>JAUJNQ010000011.1 GCA_030448025.1 Acidimicrobiales bacterium
CGGCGTTCCCGCCGATCAGGTCGAGGACGTGGTTCGTGTCGCATCCCGACGCGCCGCCTGATTCGCCGGAGCTGCCTCTGGCGGCCTCCCGTACAATCCAGCTCATGGCCTTCGAGAGGATCACCGTCGAGCCAGGGAAGATGGGTGGTGTCGCCTGCATCCGTGGGCTACGGATCCCGGTGGCCACTGTGGTGGCGATGGTGGCCGACGGCATGACAGCGGAGGAGATCGTTCGCGAGCTGCCGAGCCTGGAGGTCGAGGACGTGGCCGAGGCCCTGCGCTTCGCCGCCGACGCGCTGCTCGAGCGAGAGCTGCCCCTGCTCCGTCCGGCGTGAGGTTCCTCGTCGACCAGAACCTCGCGCCCTCGGTCGCCGAGGGTCTGGTTGCGGCAGGACACGACGCCGTCCACACCGAGGCCCTTGGCCTGGCTCGGGCCGGCGATGAGGTCGTCCTGCAGCGGGCCGGGGCCAACGACCGGGTCGTGGTGTCGGCTGACACGGACTTCGGCGATCTCCTGGTCCTGCACGGCTCCCGCAAACCGTCGATCGTCCTGATCCGTCGGCCCCGAGACCGTCGGGCGGAGCAGGTGCTGGCGCTGCTGCTCGCCAACCTCCCGGCCGTCGAGGATGACCTCCTGAGGGGCGCCATCGTCGTGCTGAACAGTGACCGGGTGCGCGTCCGTCGCCTCCCGATCACCTGACCAGACCCGCTCCGTCGATGGCGCACGGCCCCCGGCGGAAGTGCGACCGGAAGACTCGGCCATCCAACATTCCATCCAACATTTTCGGCGGCACAGGCTGGCACGGGGCATCATCGGGCGGACACCCGAGGGACAAAACCGCAGGTCAGAGGCATGATCCGGTACTGGCCGGACGGCCCCGTCCACACTTCTAATCCGCCGGTCGCAGGTTCGAATCCTGCGGGGGCACCCCTTCTGACCAACGCAACGTGCCAGGAGGAGGCTGTAGGAGAGGCTCCGGAGCGGCCCCATCCAACATCCATCCAACATCTCGGCGCAGCACCGGCGCCCTGGCCACACCGCCGCCGCTCCGCACCGCACCCGGCATGCTCGAGCCCCCCGGCGTGTGGGAGCTGATCGTCGCGAGTGGCGCCATCGCATCGCTGCCAACTGACCAAGGCCGGCAGCGCAGCCCGAACCGGCGCCGGTAACCCTGCAGCCCCCAAACGCTGACCGCCGAAGGCCGAAAGGCCGCCCCGGCCAGCCCCCCGCGACCGCCGAGGCCTGGACCGGCACGTCCGAGAGCTCACACCAACCGCCGACCAGGTCCTGCAGTCGGCGACCGCCCTCAGCGTCGCCCAGCAGACGGCCGTCGACCACGAGAGCGACGGGCTCGTGCCCCTCTCGATCCTGCGGGCCGAGCGCGACCGGTTACAACAGATCCTCGCTGGAAGGCCCCATGACCCCACAGGCGACCTCAGGAGGCTGGCCGACGAACGACGGGACGCTCAGCGCCTCGTCGCCACTGCCGGCCAAGAGCGAGGCCCGAGTCCAAGATGAGCTCGACCAGACGCCGCTGATCGTCAGGCTGCGCCACCGTGAGCGTCGGGTCGTTCTCGAGCACGACCTCAACCGCCTGGACCGAGCGATCGAAGCGCAGGGGGATCGACTCCACCTGCTCAGGCGGCGATGCAACGACCTGCGCCCAGCCGAAGAGGTGTGGCGAGCCTGGCAGGCCGAGCACAAGCCCGACCTCGACCGGCTCCTCGCCACCCTGAGACTCCGCATCAGCCTGGCCGAGAACCTGCGACGTCCCCTCGCTGAGGCCGAGAAGCCGGCACCCCGACGCTTGAGCTCCAGCCCGAGCCAGACGCCAGCATCGACGTCTCCATCTGAAGCGCCGACCCTTGACGCCGCCGCTGATATCGGGCGCGCAGGTGCCGATCCCGATCACTGCCGTTGTTGACGTAACGAGTGGCTGCACCGCTTGACGTCGGCCGGAACCGGCTCACGGCAGAGCCAACGTGGAGGCCGAGGCGCCCCCACCTGAGGGGAGCCGTTCCCGCCGCCGGGCAAGATCAGGGAGACCGCCTGGCGGCACCCAGGTCCCCCCCGAGCCCCTCGAGAGCGGCGAGCGCGCCATCGAGGGTGGTCACTTCGATCACCTTCAGCGTCGAGCCGCCGCCTCGAACGGCATCCTCGGCCTGTCCGCTCGGCACGAGGAAATAGCGCGCACCCGCCCGCCGTGCTGAAATCGCCTTTTCGGTCACGCCTCCCACCTTCCCCACAGTGCCGTCGATCTCCATGGTCCCGGTCACGGCGATGCGGTTCCGGCCCGTGAGCTCGCCAGGTGTCAGGACGTCGAGCAGGCCGAGGGTGAGGGCCAAACCGCCGGATCCGCCTTCGAAACCCTCTGCCTCGATGCGGACGTCCACCGGGAACTCGAAGCGGCCCACCGCGTTCCGGAGGACGACACCGAGGAAGGGTTCGTCGGTCCCCGGACGGCGGCCCAGCACGACCTCCTCGGTGCGGCCAACTCCGGTAGGAGCTTCCACCCCGAGGTGGACCACTTCCCCGCTGCGAAGCCCCTTCAGGACCCCGGTCACCTCCTGAGCCGACGCCGCCGGCGCTTCGTTCACAGACGTGATCACGTCACCAGGCGTCAGCCGCCCGTCGGCCGGCGAGGCCGGGGTGACCTCCTCCACGTACGCGCCTCCGCCGGCCTTGCGGACCTCGAAGCCGAGCCGCTCCAGGGCGACCGCGATGGCCATAGTCTCGGAGTCCTCGACGGCCTGGGTGCCGGCACGCTTCCCCTGGACCTGGTCCTTCGGGACCGTCGTGACCGAGTCGTCGAGCCAGGCCTGGATGGCGAGGAACGGACTGAGGGGCTTGCGGGCCACGGTGGACACCAAGAAGGTGCCCTCCGGCTCGAACACCTCGCGCTCCTTCACAGCGATGAGATCCCCCGCGTCGATCGTCCGGCCGGGCGACACCGAGTAGCCGGGCAGTGGAAGGC
>JAUJNQ010000006.1:0-18065 GCA_030448025.1 Acidimicrobiales bacterium
CGCCTTGATATGAGACATGTGCGAACTCGAGGGTGCTGGCCCTGACACCTCGAGTAGGCGTCGCCTTGACAGAACTGTCGAGAAGACGGAAGACCGGGCCACCTTCGAATTTCACGAACTGCGATACTCGCGCCCGCTCTAAACTTCGTCCAGGGAAGAGGCTTGCTGCTGCGCCCCGGAGCGTCGTCTCAGCTCAGATCTCGCCGGACGTTGGATGATGGTGGAGGCTGTGCTGGTGTCGCTGCTCCGCCGCCAGGTGTGAGTGCCCCTCGCCTCGAGCTTGTCCGACGCGGTCGAGCGTTCCTGGGAACGGAGCCCGGTAAACGCACGTGTCACAGTTGATGCGGACCTCGCCTACGGCAGCCTCCCTCGCCCTCGAGAGCACGAGGGCGGCCACCTCAGGTGACGGGCCGAAGTGGCCGGCATCAATTACCTCTACACCGGTGCGCGCCGAGAACGCCTGAAGGTCACCGCGGATGCGGTCGAGGAGCACGCCGGTCGCCAGGAACCACGAGAATGCCGCGACGCGGGTGGCACCGAGTCGGTGGAGCTGGTCCAGCGCTGCTCGGACGTCGGGCCAGGTCACGCCGGAGAACCCGCTGACGGAGAGGCCGGCACCGGTTGCCTCGGCGACGAGCCGACTGATCTTGTAGGCGTCGGCGTTGGCATCCGGGTCCGACGTTCCCCGGGTGAGCAGGGCGACCGCCGCGCCGGCAGCGCCGGCCGCCCGGATCCGGCGTTGGGCGAAGTCGACCAGTGCGTGATCGATCCCGAACGGTCGGGCGTACCGGAGGCTCACGTCGGGGTGGCGCTCGCGGCCTTCGAGCACGATCGCGGGCACGTCGGACTTGGAGTGCCCCGCGGCGAGCAGCATCAGCGGGACGACGACGATCTCCGTTGCACCCGCAGCAACGAGTCGGTCGAGGGCGATCCCCGCAGGCGGCTCGCTGAGCTCGAGGTACCCCATGTCGACCTGGACGTCGGGCGGGGCGGCCGCCGCCACGAGCCCCGCCAGCTGCTCCATCTCTCTCCGACCTGCAGCGGACCTCGAGCCGTGCGCGACCAGGAGCAGACCCTCAGGCATCGAACGTTGCCTCCGTCCGGAGCGCCCCGGAAGGACGGACGAGGCGCCAGCCGAGGACGCTCGCGCTGGCGGAAACCAGCAGCGCACTGCCACCGAGCGACGAGATGCGGAATCGCCATAAGAGCTCGGCCGGGAGGGAGACGACGTTGCCACTGCCAGGGAGGAGCAGCGCCCCGGCCCCGACGACCACCACGTACGCCACGACGCCCGAGACCGTCGCGAGCCGCGGTGAGGCACCTCGGGCCGCTCGGCTACGAGCCACTCGCCACCCGGACCACGCGGCCGCCACGGAGATGGCGAGGAACAGGAGGTACAGGGCGGTTCGGCGGCCTACGGTTCCCGGATCTCCGACGCCCGGGGGGTTCGGCGGGTACTTCAGTAACGGGACGAGCAGCACGCTTACGAACCCCGTGGCCGCCACCCGAATTGACCGCTGCCAGTCATCTCCCGCAAGGCGGTCCCTCACCGACGCGACGGTCGCTGCCAGGATCACCCCGAGGAGCATCCCGTAGAGGATGGTGCCGATCACGCCCCCCGCCTGCTGGACGCCCCGCGAGAAGAGTTCCTGCTGGACGCCCTCCCCCCGCTCCTCGAGAGCGAGGGCGTCCGCCAGGATCGGCTCGACGACGAGCATCAGGTAGACGGACGTGACCAGCCCTCCAGCGGCGCCGGCCACGAGGCCCTCACGTACGATTTTCACCACTGGTTCCTCCTTCGGGACGGCGGAGGGCCTTCCGGCCCCCCGGACCGTCAGTGACAGGGGACGCCGACGAAGTGCCGGGCGTCGTGGAACAACTCGTGCAGCTGCTCGGCATGGGCACCCAGAAGTGCACCGTTCTCGAGCATCAGCACGGAGATCGCCAATGCAGCGGCGGTGGTGGCGAACAGCGCCCACGCGGGCACATGGGCCCGTTCGACGACGAGTACATCATCCATGGTCATCACCTCCCTTCGAAAGTTGAAGGAAGCGGACGAGGGCGTTGACGGCAGCGGCCGCAACGGAAGACCCGCCCTTCTCGCCGACGTTCGTGATCGACGGGATCGGACCGGAGCGGGCCAGCTCCTTGGACTCGGATGCTCCCACGAACCCGACGGGAAGGCCGATGATCGCCGCCGGCCGGAACGTTCCGATCTGGGCCAGCTCCACCGCCTGGACGAGGGCTGTCGGCGCGCACCCGACGACCACGACCGCTCCGTCGGGGTGCCGCTCGGCGGCCAGCCGCATCGCCGTAGCGCTGCGGGTGAGGGCTTCGTCGGCATGGGCGTCGGCGAGGTAGCAGCGCGCGCTGACGCCGGTGATCCCGACACGCACCATCTCCACGTCGGCGATGACGGCGCCACCGCGCCGGAGCGCCACCACCGCGGCCTCGGCCGCCCCGTCCTGGATGACGACGGTTCTGGCGTACTCGATGTCGGCGCTGGCGTGGATGATTCGCTCGACGACGGCCCGTTCGACGGGCGGCAGGTGCTCGAGGGGGACCCGGTCGCGGAGGATGCGGTAGCTCTGGATCTCGATCGGATGGAGCGGCGTCATGTGGCTTCTCGCCCCCGCATCGGCGGCTGTTGGTGGATGGCGTCGGCAGGGCACACCTCGATGCACGCCAGGCACTCCGTGCAACGGTCCACGACCTCCGGGTGATGCCGAGCCGGCACCAGGGCGTGCTCGGGGCACGTGATGAGGCACAACCCGCACCCCACGCAGCGCCGGTCGATGACCACCGTGGACGGGTTCACGGATGGTACCCCCGGGGCGTGACCATCCGGCCGGCGACGACCCGGGTGGTGGAGGCGCCGACGACGACGCACGTCGTCATCCCCACGATCGTCGGGTCCAGATCCTGCAACGTCGCCAGCGTCACCCGCTCACCGGTGCGGCCGGCGTCAGTGACGATGCCGACGGGGGTGGTGCCGGGGCGGCCCTGCAGCAGGAGGTGGCGCGCGGCGTCGAGCTGCCACGTCCTCCCCTTCGATCGCGGGTTGTACAGGGCCACGACGAGGTCGGACTCGGCGGCGGCACGCAGACGTCGCTCGATCGCTGCCCACGGCGTGAGCAGGTCGGAGAGGCTGATGGTGACATGGTCGTGGCCGAGGGGTGCCCCCAGCACCGCCGCCGCGGCCAGCGCAGCGGTCACCCCCGGAACCACCGTCACTTCTACGTCGGATGCCACCGTCGCCGCCTCCTCGAGGATGACGGAGGCCATCGCGTAGACGCCGGCGTCACCCGAGCACACCATGGCGACAGAGCGACCGGCGGCGGCCACCTCGAGGGACTGTCGGGCCCGCGCGACCTCGGACCCGATAGGTGACCGCACCACCTCGTGCGCCGGCGACAGCAGCTCGGAGCACTGGTCCACGTAGGTGCTGTAGCCGATCACCACCTCGGCGGCACGAACGGCCGCCGAGGCGGCCGGCGTGCGGTGGACGGCGCCTCCGGGGCCCAGCCCGACGACGGCGAGCTGCCCCCGCGGACGTGCTCGCCGGGCCACCGCTACGGTGGCGACCGCGTTCTTCTGCTTGGGGACCACCAACGCAGCGCCCGAGCCCGCCGCCAGCAACGCCGCCGCTTCGGCGACGCTCGGCGTGCCGATCGCGGCGGCGACGACCTCGCTCGGCGTCGGTACCTCGACGGCGGCGAGCTCACGGGGGGAGTAGCAGCGCAGCGGCAGTCCCAGGGCCAGCACCGCCGGTTCCGTCGACCGACGCTCGATGGTGGCCACCTCGGCGATGCTGGCGCGGGCGAACCCGTGCCGGGCGAGCGTGGCGGCGACAAGGGCGCTGACGTCCTCCGGCGGCGCCGCCGTAGACGTGCCAATACCGAGGACCAGACTCGGCGGGCGCAGGACCACGAGGCCTGGCGCGTCCTCGATTAGACGGTCGGAGATCACGACGCGGTGCGGGCCGGGACCAGTGCGGAGCATGGGTGGCAATACCCATCCCGGGACCTCCGACGACACGGCCGGGTGGGCGCCGTCGAGGGACGCTCGCGTGACGCCGGCGACATCGCCCTCGGTCACGAACCCGGGAAGGAGGTCGAGTGCCGGCAGGCCGGTGGCGTCGCTGGCCGTGGTGACGACGGGCTCGACACCGAGCAACGCTGCCACCTCGATGGCCAGCGCGTTCGCTCCACCGGCGTGGCCTCCGGTCAGCGCGATCGCGTAGCGGCCGGCTTCGTCGACACACACGACGGCGGGGTCGTCGTGCTTGTCACTCAGCAGCGGCCCCACGACCCGGACCGCGGCACCGGTGGCCACGAAGAGGACGAAGGCCTCGACGTCGTGCCAGCGGTGACGGACTGTCTCCCCGAGGCCTCCGTGGACGTGCTCGTATGGCAGCAGCGGGGCCGCGGCACGGCCGGCTCGGGTGACCGAGATGGCCAGCACCTTGGACAGGTTGCTCACCGCCTCGGCCCCCACACCACGAACACGGGGTTCTCGGCCTCCAGTCGCAGCCCACCGTCGGGAAGCCTGCGGCCGCGCGCCACCGCCACCTGGGTCAGCGAACCAAGTCGGTCACAGGCCTCAGCGGCGCGCTCGATTGCCGCGTAGGTGGCGACGATCTGACCGTATGGGCGCGACCTTGCGATGCACGCCTCGAGCACGTCGAGCCCGCCCCCGCCAACGAACACCCGATCAGGGTCGGGCAGCTCCGAAAGGCACTCCGGCGCCTCGCCGACCATCACCTGCACGCTCGCCCCGAACGACGACGCGTTCACGACGATACGCGCCGCATCGTCCGCCGACCGCTCCACGGCGTGCACCGAGAGCCCCGGGCGCACCAAAGCGCTTTCGATGGCGACGCTCCCGCTCCCGGCACCGATGTCCCACAGGACGCCCGACGCCGGGAGGTCGAGCTTCCCGAGGGCAACCGCCCGGACCTCGGCCTTCGTGACCATTCGGTTCCGGTGGGAGAACGCGTCCTCCGACCGGCCCCACGCCAGCGTCTTGCCCTCGGAGGGCGCGCCCGGCTCAGCGAGGAGCACGACCACTGACAGCGGCTCCCACTCACCGGCGGCGAGCCCGGCGAGATCGGTCTCGGTCACCCGCTCGTCGTCGAGACCCAGACGGCTGCACACCGCCACCGTGCGACAGGGTGCGCCGGCGACGATGAGCGCGCGGCCGAGGAGCGCCGCCGAGTTGTCGGGCGACACGAGCACCGCCACCTTGGGGTGGCGGATGACCTCGTCGACAGCCTCGGCGAGCGGTCGCCCGTGGGCCGAGACGACGAAGGCGTCGTCCCAGCTCCGGCCGATCCTCGCAAAGGCCAGCGCAACCGACGACGGCGCCGGGTGGACCTCCAGGTGCGACGGGCCGAACCGCGCCGCCAGCGGGCGCACCATCCCGAAGAAGCCGGGATCGCCCGAGGCGAGCACGACCACGAGCCCCGCCTCGCGCTCGATCTCATCGAGCACCGCGGGGAGGTCGCCGCCGATCGGGATGGTCCGGGCCGCGTCCGGCGCCACCGCCGACAGGTGACGGCGGCCGCCGACGACGACGTCGGCCTGGTCGAGGGCCCGTCTCGCCGGCTTCGACAGCTCGGCCCCCTGCCCGTGGAGCCCGATGACCACGATCGACTCAGGCGGCACGGGCAACCACCTCTTGGCCCTCGAAGTCGACCATGACCACTTCGACCCTGAGCGCCCCGCCGACATGAGCGATGCAGGCCGCCCGCGCCTGCTCACACACCAGTCGCAGCGGCTCGAGGCAGCCCTCGTGCACGCACACCTCGAAGAAGTGACGAGCCGTCGCCGTCGCCGTCGCCGCCTCGATGACCACCGCCGGCGCGCCGGCGGCGCGTGCAGCCTCGGCCAGCAGGTCGCCGTCGACCTTCGACCGGTGGAAGTGGGTCATCATCACCCCGGCCGCCAGCTTGGTGATCTTCCCGGCCATTCCCACGAACACGGCGTCCTGCATGCCGGCGGCGACGGCCCGGCGCAGGGCGATGCCGGTGAAGTCACCGACCTCGACGACGCAGACTTCGGGCACGTCGCTGAGGCGCATCGCCGCCTGCTCGGAGCGGCTACCAGTCGTGAGGATGATCGTCCGCTCCCCCTGGGCGGCGGCCACGTCGACCTGCTGCACCACCGAGGCCCGATAGGCCGCGGTCGAGAAGGGGCGGACGATCCCAGAAGTGCCGAGGATGGAGATGCCGCCGAGGATGCCGAGGCGGGCATTGCTCGTCTTGGCCGCCATCTCCTCCCCTCCAGGCACGGAGAACGTGAGCGACACCGGCCGCTCGGCTACCTCGCCGACGGCCGCAAGGATCATCCGGCGCGGCACCGGGTTGATCGCGGGAGCCCCGACGTCGAGGCCGAGCCCCGGCTTGGTGATCGTTCCGATCCCCGGCCCGGCACGCAACACGGTGTCACCATCCGGCGCCCACGCCGCTGCCGCCGTCATGCGGGCACCGTCGGTGCAGTCGGGGTCGTCCCCCGCGTCCTTCACCACGACGCAGCGCGACGCCACGCCGTCGACCTCGACGGGGAACGAAACCCGAACGCCGGCAGGGAGGGTCACCTCGACGGGCGACGCCACCCTGCCCTCGACCAGCCCGATGACCGCCGCCTTGGCGGCCGCGGCCGCGCACGTGCCCGTCGTCCACCCCGTGCGCAGTCCCTTCGTGCGGCGGACCGCGTCAGGGCTGAGCGGCGGCTCGTGGGTGGTCACGCCGGCCTGCCGGTCGTCGTGCCGGCCCTGGACCGGCGGCGGAATTTGTGGGCGTAGTCCGGGGCGTAGAGGTGGCTACGGGGGGCGGGGCCGACCAGCGCAGATCCGACCAGGACCAGCACCGTGGTGCGCGCGCCAACGGCATCGAGATCCCCGGCGAGGCGGCCGACCGTCGTCATGACGACCTGCTCGTCGGGCCACGTCGCCCGCACGATGATGGCTGCCGGCGTCTCGGCGTTGTAGGCCGACCCGACCGCCAGCAGCTCCGACTGCAGCTCGACCGGCCGTGCGGCCGAGAGGAAGATGGCCATCGTCGCCCCCGAGGCGGCGAAGCCGGCGACCGATTCCCCCCGCGGCATCGAAGCGGCGGTGCGCCCGGCGAGGCGGGTGAGCACGATGCTCTGGGCGACCCTGGGGATGGTGAGCTCCCGGCGGATCGCTGCCGCGGCGGCCGACACCGAGCTCACGCCGGGGACGATCTCGAAGTCCCGCTGGTTGGCGAGGCACCAGTCGATCTGCTCCTGGATGGCGCCGTAGACAGAGGGATCGCCCGAGTGCAGGCGCACGATTGCCGCACCGGGGCGGGCGGCGTAGACGGCGAGGACGTCTTCCAGCGTCATCTGGGCCGAGTCGTGCACCGCCACGCCCGGTCCCGTGTGCACCAGGAGCTCCTCGGGCACGAGCGACGACGCCCAGATCACCACGTCGGCGCCGGCGAGGCGGTCGCGGCCTCGCAGCGTGATGAGGTCGGCGGCACCGGGTCCGGCGCCCACGAAGGAGATCACGCCGATCGCTTCGGCGGAACCATGACGGTGGCCAGGTAGGCGGCGGGCTGATCGGCGAAGTCCGTTACGGCCCCGACCCGTTCTTCCGGCAGGCCGATCATCTCGCCGAACACGGCATCCTCGAGACGGCCTGCCCGCTCCAGGTGCTGTCTGATCTCGGGCAGGTGACGACCGCCCTTGTAGATCACGATGGCGGCACCTGCGTCCTGCAACGGGGCGATGATGGCGTCCGCCCCGTCGACTGCGCTCACGATGACGAGGCGTTCGAGACCGTCCGTCGCGATGGTGCCGGTGCGGGCGACCACGTCCTGGAAAGCCATGATCCCCGGAACCGTGGTCACCTCCGTCTCGGGGCGTCGGTGCCGAACGGCGGCGGCCAGATGGTGGAAGGTGCTGTAGATGTTCGGGTCGCCGAGGGTGATGAAGGCCACCCGCTCGCCGTCGTCGAGGCAGGAGGCGACACGAGCCGCCGCCTTGGCGTGGGCCTCCGCCCGCGCCTGTTCGTCCCGGCGGATGGCGAACACCAACCGTTCGATCTCGACGCCTGGGTCGGCGCCACGGAGGACGGACTCCGCCCGCCCCTCGACGTCCATCGCCATGGTGGGGCTGAAGACTCGGTCGGCGGTCCGGCACGCGGTCAGTGCTCGAACCGTCAACAGATCGGGTGCACCCGGACCCACGCCCACTCCGACGAGGCCACTCGGCATCGCTCTCCACCAAGACGCTGAACTCTCCTACCGCAGCCCGAGTCCTGGCTTCCGGCATCACCGGTTCACAGAGCAAGGCGCGCCGGACTCCCACCGGCTTCTCGGGCACTGCAGCGCCCGGAGAGCCTAGCGCCACATGGCCGCGTCAGCCTCGCCCGGCAGTGACAGCCGCCGCAGCCACGAAGCGCTCGGCGGGCCCCGGGTCGCCCCCGAGGTGCAGGTGGAGGTAGGTGGCCAGCAGCCTCGACGTGGCGAAGCCGCTCGGCCCCCCTCCGAAGCGACCATCGAGCTCTAGGGCCTCGCCCGCCGGTTCGGAGGTCGAGTAGTGGTACTCGTGGCCCCGGATCACCGCTCCTCGGGCGGCGACCGGGTTGTTCACCCGCACGGTCGCACGGCGGTAGCCCAACGACAGGCGCTCGGTCATCCGGGCCACCCCTGGGACGGCGCCGACCATCGCATGGCCGTCGAGCGAGCGGCCGAGCCACAGCAGGCCGCCGCACTCGCCCCACGTGACGAGGCCATCGGCCACGCGTCGCCGGACGTCCTCGATGAGCGGGAGGTTGCCGGCCAACGCCGGCGCGAACACCTCCGGGAACCCTCCCCCCGCGAACAGCGCCTCGCAGCCCTCAGGTAGACGTGGATCGACCAGCGGATCGAAGGGCAACACCTCGGCGCCGGCCTGTTCGAGCGCCTCCACGTTGTCTGGGTAGACGAAGCTGAAGGCCTTGCCCCCGGCCACGGCGACGCGGGCCCGCCCCGATCGCCGCGCCGTGGGTGGTGGCGCCACCGACCGAGCCGGCGCCGACATCGCGAGGTGGAGGAGGGCTCCGAGGTCGCAGCCGGCGGCTACGGCGTGGGCCAACCGGTCGATCGATGCCTGGACCTCGCGCAGTTGCTCGACGACCGGCACCAGCCCCAGGTGTCGGTCGCGCCAAGTGAACGTCGGACCCCGCCGGAGCGCACCGATCACGGGGACCCCTGTCGTGGCCACCGCCTCCCGAAGCAGGACCTCGTGTTCGTCGCTCCCCACCCGGTTGAGGATCACGCCCGAGACCCGGATCGACGCGTCATAGGTGGCGAAGCCGTGGACGAGGGCAGCGACCGACCCGCTCATCGACGAGCCGTCCACGACGAGGACGATCGGGGCGTCGAGGAGCCGCGCCACGTGGGCGGTGCTGGCGCTCCCGTCGTCGGACGCCCCGTCGAAGAGGCCCATGACCCCTTCGACAACGAGCACGTCGGCGCCGTCGGCGGCCCGCCCGGCGAGCGGCCCGATGGCGTCGGCACCACAGATCCAGCCGTCGAGGTTCCTCGGCGGGCTGCCGGTGGCCAGCGCGTGGTAGCCGGGGTCGATGTAGTCCGGCCCCACCTTGGCCGAGGCGACGCGGAGGCCGCGGGCCCGCAGCGCCGCCATCAGCCCGGTAGCTACCGTCGTCTTGCCGACGCCGGAGGAGGTGCCGGCGATCACGACCCTGGGGCCGAGGAGCGCCACGTCAGTACTCGACGCCCTTGATGGCCTTGATCCCCTGGTCGTACGCGTGCTTGACCTTGCGCATCTCCGTGACCGTGTCGCCGATCTCGATCAGCTCTTCCGGGGCGTCGCGGCCGGTGAGGACGACGTTCGTCTTCGGCGCCCGCTCCCGCACCGCCGTCACGACGTCGTCGACGGGCACCCAGCCGTACTTCACCGCGTACGTCACCTCGTCGAGGATCACGAGCTGGTACTGGCCCGACTCGAGCTTCTCGGCGGCCACCGACCAGGCATGGCGGCCCTTGGCGATCGTCTCGTCCATGTCGGTGGACTCCCACGTGAAGCCGTCGCCGAGGGTGTGCCACTCCACGGCCAGCTGGTCCGCCAGCTTCCGTTCACCGGTCTTCCACTTGCCGCCCTTGATGAACTGGACGACGGCGACGTTCCACCCGCGCGCCCACCCACGGCCCATGACGCCGAAAGCGGCCGAGGACTTCCCCTTCCCGTGACCGGTGTTGAGAAGGACGATCGACTCAGCTCGGGACATGGCGGCGAGGGTAGCGGCGGTCTAGAGTTCGCCCCGTAGCGCAGGGAACCCGGTGTGAGTCCGGGGCTGTCCCGCAACTGTCATCGGGGAGCCGACCCCACCATGGCCACGGCCCGAGAGGGCGGGAAGGCCGGGGGAGGCGCTGATCCGGGAGCCAGGAGACCTGCCTGCCCGGATCCATCCGGTCGACGCGAGGACGAACCAGCGATGCAACTTCAGCTCCGTGTGCGCCGTGAGGCAGGCAATGATCTTCCCCTACTGCTCTGGCGCTTCTCCCCGCCGCTGCGCGCCATCGCCTCGTCGCCCCACGGCGGAGGGCTCGGTGTGCGCCGCTGGGTGGTGAACGCCCAGGTCCCCGCGAGCTACGCCCGCCGGGATCCCGATCGCCACCTCGCCAAGCTCGGTGTCTCGCTGGGCCTACCGGGCCGAGGCGTCGGGATGCTGACCGCGGCCGATGTGCGCTCGTACACCTCCGCCAGCGACGGGGGGGTCGAGGTCACCGCTACTGTGGGGCTCGGCCACCCTCTCCTGGCGGCGGCCCCCCACGACCCGAGACCGGTGCCGATGGCCGGGACCATCAACGTGATGGCGATCCTTCCGGAACGGCTCTCCGACGCCGCCTTGGTGAACGCCATCGCGACGGCGACCGAAGCGAAGGCGCAGGCGTTGCGGGACCTCGGGGTTGACGCCACCGGCACGGCCACCGACGCGCTGTGCCTGCTGTGCCCCGACGAGGGCCGAGCGCAAGACTTCGGCGGCCCCCGGTCGTTGTGGGGAGCACGGCTCGCACGCGCCGTCCACTCCGCCGTCCTGGCCTCGCGCCCGTGATCACCCTCGTCCTGGGAGGTGCCAGGTCCGGCAAGAGCGCCGTGGCCGAGCGGCTGGCCGCGGCCACGACCGGCGACGTCACCCTTGTCGTCACCGGAAGGGGCGGACGAAGCCGAGATGGCAGTCCGGATCCAGGCGCCCCGCCTCCGCCGACCGGCCGAGCGTGATCCTCCGCGACTGCGCCAGCTTCGGCCTCGCCGACCACGTCCGCATCGCCGTCCCCGACGAGGCCGGGCTCGAGCGGTTGGAGGAGGCGTTGTGCGCGGCGGCCTGATGGTGTGCGGGACGACGAGCGACGCCGGCAAGAGCCACCTCGTCACCGGGCTGTGCCGGATGCTCGCACGCCAGGGCGTGCGGGTCGCGCCGTTCAAAGCACAGAACATGGCGCTGAACTCGTTCGTGACCCCGAGCGGCCACGAGATCGGGCGCGCCCAGGGCGCACAGGCCTTGGCGGCCCTGGCCGAGCCCGAGGTGACGATGAATCCGATCCTCCTCAAGCCCACAGGCGAACGCACGAGCCAGGTCATCGTCAGGGGAGAGCCGGTCGGGCACTTCAGCGCCCACGAGTACCACGAGATGAAGCCGGCGCTGCTCGACTTGGTACTCGAGGCGCTTGCCGATCTGCGCAGTCGCTACGACGTCGTCATCGTGGAGGGCGCCGGCAGCCCGGCGGAGATCAACCTGCTCGACCACGACATCGTCAACCTCCGGATCGCGTTCGAAAGTGGCCTCCCGGCCGTCGTCGTGGGGGACATCGATCGCGGTGGGGTCTTCGCCGCGCTCTATGGCACCGTGGCCCTGTTGCCCGACCACTACCGCCCTCTTGTGCGCGGCTTTCTCATCAACAAGTTCCGCGGCGACCCCGCGCTCCTCGGGAGCGGGATCGCCGACCTCCAGCGGCGATGCGGCGTGCCAACCCTCGGCGTACTGCCCTTCCTCCACGATGTGGCCCTCGACGCCGAGGACTCGCTCGCCCTCGCCGGCCACCGGCCGCGCGCCGCCGCCCCGGCGGTCAGCGACAGCCTCGACGTGGCCGCGATCCACTTCCCGCGCTTGTCCAACTTCACCGATCTCGACGCTCTCGCCATCGAGCCGGGCGTCTCGGTGCGCCTCGTCGACTCGGCCACCGCCCTCGGCTCGCCTGACCTGGTGATCCTCCCGGGGACGAAGGCGACGGTGGCCGACCTCGAGTGGCTCCGGGCCCGCCGGCTCGACGAGGCGATCGCCGAGCAGCGGCGCGGCGGCACGCTGGTGCTCGGCATCTGCGGCGGCTACCAGATGCTCGGCCGGCACATCAGCGACGAGGTCGAGTCGAAGCGGGGCGAGGTAGAGGCCCTCGGCTGGCTCGACGTGACCACGACCTTCGGCGCTCGCAAGATCACCCGCCAGCGGCGCGGCATCGCCATGGGTCGGCACGTCGGTTCCTACGAGATCCGCCACGGCACCACGGAGCGGGGCGCACAGGCCGCCGGGTGGGTGCACCTCGACGACGTCTACGGGACCGAGGGCGACGGTGCTGTCGACCTCGACGACGCCAGCGTGCTCGGCACGAGCCTCCACGGCATGTTCGAGGAAGACGGCTTCCGGGCCACGTTCCTGACCGAGGTCGGTCGCCGTCGCGGCAAGTCGTTCGTCCCTGCCGGCGTCTCGTTCGCGGCCGCGCGCGAGTCGCAGTTCGAGCGGCTCGCCGACCTGATCGAAGGCCACGTCGACCGCCACGCGCTCGACCACCTGCTTGCCGAAGGGGCACTGCGATGATCCTGTTCCTCACCAACGCCGACACCGAGATCCTGGCCCTGCGAACGGTGCTGGAAGGTCTGCCTGCGGGCTTCCCGGCCGTCCGGGCGGCCAACCCGTCGACCCAGCTCCGCACGCCGGAGCTCGACGGCGTCGACGTCGTCCTCGTCCGGCTGCTCGGTGGCCGGCGCGGCTGGGAAGAGGGCTTTGACGACCTCCGGAACCGGTGCCTCGGCGAGCGCATCCCGCTCCTGGCCTTCGGCGGCGAGGCGTCGCCCGACGCCGAGCTCACCTCGCTGTCGACCGCGCCCTCAGCGACCGTCGCCACTGCCTTCGAGTACCTCGCCCATGGCGGCCTCCGAAACATGGAGCACCTCCTGCGGTTCGTGGCTGACACGGTCCTCATGGGGGGCTTCGGTTTCGAGACCCCGGTCGAGGTACCGGCCTGGGGGGTGCTCCGCGACGACCGCGCCGGCGGTCGGTCCGGACCGGTCGTCGGGATCATCTTCTACCGCGCCCACCTCCTGTCCGGGAACACCGCCTTCGTCGACGACCTGGCGGAGGCCGTCGTTCAGCGCGGCGGGCAGGCCGTCGCCGTCTACTGCTATTCGCTGCGCGCCGGCATCGACCTCAACCTCCTCCGAGGCTGTGATGTCATCATCACGACCGTGCTCGCCGCGGGAGCGACGGGCGGCGACGATTGGGACCCGGGCGCCCTGGCTGAGCTCGGCGTGCCGGTCGTCCAGGCGGTCGCGTCCACGGGATCCATCGCTGCATGGGAGGGGGGAGATGCCGGCCTCAGCCCCATCGACGTGGCCATGGGTGTCGCCATCCCCGAGTTCGACGGGCGCATCATCACCGTCCCGTTCTCCTTCAAGGAGGTCGTGGACGACGGTGACGACCTCGGCACCCCGGTCAGCGCCTACCGCACCGTTGCCGACCGCGTCGCCCGCGTCGCCGGGATCGCGCTGCGCCTGGCGCGACTGGCGCGCACACCGGCTCCGCAGCGGCGCATCGCCGTCGTGCTGTCGGCTTACCCGACGAAGCGCAGCCGGCTCGGCAACGCCGTCGGCCTCGACACGCCGGCCAGCGTCATCGACCTTCTCCACGCCCTCGGCCACGCCGGCTACACGGTCGACCGCGTGCCCGCCGACGGCGACGAGCTGATGGTCGAGTTGGCGGCCGCGCTGACCTACGACCGCGACTCCCTGACGACGGAGCAGCTCGAACGGGCCGTCGGGCGGTGGGCCGGAGAGGAGTACGCGCAGTGGTTCTCCACGCTCCCCGCCGAGCTTCGCCGGCAGATGGAGGAAGCTTGGGGCCCGGCCCCGGGCTCCGCGTACGTGGATGCCGGCGACCTGGTCTTCCCCGGCATCGACCTCGGTGGTGTCCTCCTCACCATCCAACCTCCCCGCGGGTTCGGCGACAACCCGATCGCCATCTACCACTCCCCCGACCTGGCGCCGACCCACCACTACGTGGCCTTCTACCGCTGGCTCGACGAGGTGTGGGGCGCGGACGCCGTCGTCCACGCCGGCAAGCACGGGACCCTCGAGTGGCTGCCCGGGAAGGGCGTCGGCCTCTCCTCCGGCTGCGGGCCCGACGCCGCCCTCGGCGACCTGCCTCTCGTGTACCCCTTCGTCGTCAACGACCCCGGCGAAGGGACGCAGGCCAAGCGGCGCGCCCACGCCGTGATCATCGACCACCTCCTGCCGCCCATGACAAGGGCCGACACCTACGACGACCTGGCCCGTCTGGAGGGCCTCCTCGACGAGTACGCGCAGATCGCCGCCCTCGACCCGGCGAAGCTCCCGGCGATCCGGTCCAAGGTGTGGGACCTCCTGGTGCAGGCCGAGATCCATCGCGACCTCGGCCTCGAAGGGGAGCCCGACGAGGCGCGCTTCGACGACCTGGTCCTCCACGTGGACGGGTACCTCTGTGAGCTCAAGGACGCCCAGATCCGCGGCGGGCTCCATGTGCTCGGCCGCGCCCCCCAGGGTGAGGCCGAGATCGACATGGTGCTCGCCCTGACGCGGCTCGCCCAGGGCAACGTGCCGTCGCTCCGGCGGGGCCTGGCGGCCGACGCCCCTCGCAACGAGGTGGACCGCGTCGAGGCCGAGAACCGCGCCGCCGTGCTGGCGCTGCAGGAGGACGGCTGGCGCTACACCGGTGACGACCCCACCTTGCGTTGGGTGGGGGAGCAGCTCGTCCCTCGGCTCCATCGGACAACCGACGAGATCACGAACCTGCTCGCCGCCCTCGACGGGCGGGCGGTGCCCTCGGGCCCGAGCGGTGCGCCGACGCGGGGCATGGCCCATGTGCTGCCGACTGGCCGCAACTTCTACTCGGTCGACCCCAAGGCCGTCCCCTCACCGCTCGCCTACGAGGTCGGCACGGCGCTGGCCGATGCGTTGATCCAGCGGTACCGCGAGGAGGAGGGTAAGGAGCCGGAGACAGTGGGCCTGGTGGTCTGGGGCACGGCCGCCATGCGCACCATGGGCGATGACGTCGCCCAGGCGCTAGCCCTGCTCGGGGTTCGGCCCGTGTGGGCCGAGGAGTCCGGACGCGTCATCGGCTTGGAGGTGATCCCCGATGAGGAGCTCGGCCGGCGTCGGGTCGACGTTACCCTCCGCATCTCCGGGTTCTTCCGCGATGCCTTCCCCCACGTCGTCCAGCTGCTCGACGACGCCTTTCGTCTGGTCGGCTTGGACGACGACCCGCGCATCTTCGGCGCCAAGCCGGGGGCTTACGGGTCGGGGATCCTGCCGTTGCTCGAGTCGCGCAGCTGGCGGTCCGACGAAGACCTGGCCGCGGTGTACGAGGCGTGGAGCGGCTTCTCCTACGGACGCCACGGCATGGGTATCCCGGCGACGTCCGCCATGCGTCGTCGCTTCGCCGCCATCCAGGTCGCCGTGAAGAACCAGGACAACCGCGAGCACGACATCTTCGACTCCGACGACTATCTGCAGGACCACGGCGGCATGGTGGCGACCGTCCGCGCCCTCACCGGCACGCAGCCGCGGGCGTGGTTCGGTGACTCGTCCGACCCGTCGAGGCCCCGGGTGCGCAGCCTCGCCCAGGAGGCGGCCCGGGTGGTCCGGACCCGGGTGGTCAATCCCAAGTGGATCGCCGCCATGCAGCGCCACGGCTACAAGGGCGCCTTCGAGATGGCGGCCACGGTTGACTACCTCTTCGGCTACGACGCCACCGCCCACGTCGTCGAGGACTGGATGTACGACCGGGTCACGGACGCCTACATCGCCGATCCGCAGGTGCGGAAGTTCTTCGAGCAGTCGAACCCGTGGGCGTTGCGGTCGATCTCGGAGCGACTGCTCGAGGCTCACGAACGCGGCCTCTGGGACGCCGACGACGCCGCGCTCGACACCGTGCGACGCGCCCTGCTCGAGGCCGAGGGATGGGAGGAGGGGCGGTGAGCGCCGACCACCGCTTCCCCTTCTCTGCCGTCGTGGGGCACGACGAGGTCAAGCTGGCGCTCTTGCTGACCGCCCTCGACCCGAGGATCAGCGGCGTCCTGTTGCGGGGCGAAAAGGGCAGCGCCAAATCGACCCTCGCCCGCGGGCTGGCGGCGCTGCTCCTTGACGGCGCGCCGTTCGTCGAGCTCCCGGTCGGCGCCACCGAGGACCGGGTCGTGGGCTCCCTCGATCTCCAGGCCGCCCTGACAGGAGGAGCGGCGCGCCTACGCCCGGGCCTGCTCGCTGCCGCCGATGGCGGCGTGCTGTACGTGGACGAGGTGAACCTCCTGCCCGACCACCTCGTTGACGTACTCCTTGACGTCGCCGCCAGTGGCGTGAACCGCATCGAGCGCGAAGGCATATCCGAGTCGCACCCGAGCCGGTTCGTGCTGATCGGTTCGATGAACCCCGAGGAGGGCGACCTGCGCCCCCAGCTCCTGGATCGCTTCGGCCTCTCTGTCGAAGTGGCCAGCAGCGACGATCCGGCCGAGCGGGCCGAGGCCGTGCGGCGGCGGCTGGCCTTCGACGTCGATCCCGAGGCGTTCAGCGCAGGATGGGGCGCGGCGGAGTGCGCCCTGCGGGACCGCCTCGGCGAGCGACGGACAGCCCAGCTGTCCGACGACCTGGTCTGCACCATCTCCTCACTCTGCGCCAGGGTCGGTGCCGAGGGTCTGCGCGCCGATCTCGTCATCTGCCGGGCCGCCAACGCCCTGGCCCGATGGGAGGGCCGGAGCGATGTGACGGTCGACGACGTGCGGCGGGTGGCACCACTGGCCTTGAGCCACCGGCGCCGCCGGTCGCCGTTCGAGGAGCCGGGGATCGACCGCCAGGAGATCGACGATGGCCTGCGAGACGATCGGCCGCAGTCGGAGGCTTCGGCCCAGACCGAGGGCTCGGGTAATCCCGAGGCGGACGCTGATGGCGCGGCGCCGGAGCGGCAGGCGAAGCCGGCCTCGACGACCCGCGGCGTGCCGTTGCCCGCACCGCGTCAGGCCGGGCTGTCTGCTTCCGGAGGGCGATCGCTGGCCGAGAGCTCGCGGGGCCGCCTCGTCGGCGACCGCCCCTTCGACGGACCGGTGGGCTCCGTCGCCGTCGGCGCCACCGTCCGGACCGCCGTGGTGCGGCGCGCCGCCGACCCGCTCGACACCCGCACGCTGGCCGCCGACGACCTACGCCAGGCGGTGCGCGAGGAGCGAGTCGGGAACCTCCTCGTCCTTGTCGTCGACGCGTCGGGCTCGATGGGTGCCGAGCGCCGGATGGAAGCGGTCAAGGGCGCCGTCCTCTCGGTGCTGCTCGACGCCTACCAGCGCCGCGACCGCGTCGCCCTCATCACCTTCCGCGACGACGAGGCTGAGATCGTGCTCCGCCCCACCGGCAGCGTGGAGGTCGCCCGGACGCGGTTGACCGACCTGCGCACCGGCGGACGGACGCCCCTCGCCGCCGGCCTCGAGCGGGCGCTGGAGGTGGCGGCTACTGCGGTGCCGGGCGGCCACCGTCCGCTCCTCGTGGTCGTCAGTGACGGACGGGCGACCTCGGCACCGGCGGGACAGGACGCGCTGGAGGCTGCGCTGGAGGCGGCGGCCGCCATTCGCCGTCAGGGAGTACCCGCCGTCGTCCTCGACGCCGAGTCGGGTGGAACCCGCCTCGGCCTCGCCGGGAAGCTTGCCGATGCCATGGGCGCCGACCTGCTCGCCCTCCCCGAAGTCACTACCACCGCCCTCACCGACGCCATCCGGAAGGTCACCCCATGAACGGTCTGCTCGATGCCCT
>JAUJNQ010000006.1:18165-38385 GCA_030448025.1 Acidimicrobiales bacterium
CGACGGTGCTCGAGCAGTTGGGGTCGGTACCGTCCTCGCGGGCCCTCTTCATCGGCGACCAGGCAACCGATGCCGCGGCGGCTGCGGCGCTGGGCATGCCCTACGCCACGATCGGTCCCGAGGGCATCGTCGCCACCGTCGCCGCGTGGATCGAAGCGCACGCCGGCCAACGCTTCGACACCGCGGCGGGCGCCGTGACCGCACCCGACCACGAGGCCGAGGCTGCCGCCGCCGAGCTCCAAGACCGGCTCACCAAGCCTCGTGGGGCCTTCGGATCGCTCGAGCAGGTCGGGATCCGGCTCGCCGGGATGGCCGGCATCTCTCCGCCGCCCGTACCCGAGCCCGCAGTCGTCGCCGTGTTCGTGGGAGACCATGGCGTCGTCCACGAGGGCGTCACGCCGTGGCCCCAACAGGTCACCGGCCAGATGGTCGCCAATTTCCTCGGCGGTGGCGCGGGGATCAACGTCCTCGCCCGCCATGCGCGGGCTGATGTCGTGGTGGTCGACGTCGGCATGCTCCACCCGATCGACGCCGAGGACGGGCTGGTGCGTCGCAAGGTCCGCGCCGGGACGGCGAGTCTCGCGTCGGGACCGGCGATGACGATCGCCGAGGCTCGCCAGGCGCTCGACGTCGGCGTCGAGGTCGCCCAAGACGCTGCCGCAGGCGGGGCACGATGCCTCCTCACCGGCGACATGGGCATCGGCAACACGACGCCCTCGGCGGCGCTGATCGCCGCCTTCACGGGTTGGCCGGCGGCGGAGGTGACCGGGCGCGGTACCGGCATCGACGACGAGACCTGGTCATTGAAGGCGACGATCGTGGAGGCGGCCGTCCAGCGCGTGTCCGGGCGGGAGCCACTGGAGGTGCTCGCGGAGGTCGGCGGCCTGGAGATCGCGGCGCTCGCAGGGTTCATCGTCGGTGGTGCGGCGCAGCGCGTGCCGGTCATCATCGATGGAGTCATCGCCGCCGCCGCCCTCCTGGCGGCGGACCGCCTTGTCCCTGGGGTTTCAGCCTGGTGCTTCGCCGGCCACCGTTCGGTCGAGCCCGGCGCCGAGGCCGCGTTGCAGTTCCTCGGCCTCGAGCCGATCCTGGACCTGGGGCTCCGGCTGGGCGAAGGGACGGGGGCTGCCCTCGCGCTCCCGCTCGTCCAGGCCGGGGCGAAGGTGTTGCGAGAGATGGCTACCTTCGATGCCGCCGGGGTGACCGACAAGGCGTGATCCGAGATCACCGCTTCGCGACCGGCGTCAGCTACGAGAGCAACGATCTGGTGCAGGGCGTAGTCCCCACGGGAGTCGCCTGAGTAACGGCGCCAAAGTGGCCAACAATGCGCCCCGCTGCGGTGGTGATGGTGCGGGGCTCGGCGTGGCCGTTTCGCACCACCAGACGTCGACCGTTCTCGTCGCGCTCGCCTGTCATCCCGTCGATGTAGGCATCGACCTCGGCTTCCAAGGCGGCAGCCAACATCCGCTGGGCGCCTTCGAGAACGATCTCATCGAGTCCCGAGCGCATCTCCGCGCGGCCCTCGTCGTCAGTCACTACTCTCAACATCGGCGTCCCTTCCTCGCCCGGGTTGCAGCCCTGGCGGTCTTCTCGATTGGTCAAGAAGGAAGGTACGTCGCGTCTCCGGGCGGGTGGTCGAGCCACAGGTTCAGGTCATACCTCGGTCGAGGCCGCGGTGTGGCCGCATGCATTCACCAGCACGTCGTCGAGACGGTCGGCGATCTGTCCGTCGAGGCCCTCGTAGAGGTGGCCGTAGCGGTCCAGGGGGACCGTCAGGCCAGTTCCACCGTCGACAAGGTGGAGGTAATCTGCCTGTTCCTGTGTCTGGAGCCTTTCGGATGTCCAAGGGTCACAGAAGGGTGCCCGCCAGAGCCGCCTCCAGGCGGCGCGGAGGATCGAGGCCCGCACGATCACGGACTACAGGCAGATCCGGTGCCATCCGGAGCTCGGGTGACGTCCCCCGCAAGCAGGAGACCTTCCTCCATGAGACCCGGGCGGGACGCTGGCTCATCTCGACCTCGATCGTGGTCATCGTCGGTGCCATGGCCCTTTCGGCCACGCCGGACTCGGAGCTCGCAGACGTCGTCCGCCCGCTGCGGGAGCCGATCACCGACGCCACGGGGCTCTTCCAGAACTGGAATCTCTTCGCGCCGGACCCTCGACCGACGACATCTCGCCTCGAGGCACGCCTCACTTACGAGGACGGTTCAACGGCGAGCTGGTCGCCGCCCGCTGGTAACCGGTTCCTCGGTGCCTACAGGTCCTTCCGCTGGCGGAAGTGGGCCAACAACGTGCTCGATCGCGACAGGGAGGACCTGCTCCGGTCAGGTGCCGAGTTCATCGCCGGCACCACCCGGCGAAACGGCAGGTATCCCGTCGAAGTGGTGCTGGTCAAGCTCACGTACCGCGCCCCCCCGCCCGGAAGCGGACGACCACGAGATCCGGATCCGGACTGGGAGGCCGAGCCCTACTACACCCTCGCGCTGTCTGAGACCGGTGAGGTCATCGACGGGACCGTCCACGACGAGGACGACGCGCCATGACCGAGAAGGTCCGGTCCGAGCTGATGCGGATGAGCACCGCGTGGAACCGGTTCTGGTTCTCCCCCACCTCGCTCTCGACGCTGGTCATCTTCCGCGTGGTGTACGGATCTGTCGTGTCGCTCTGGGCGTTGGCGCTGCTGCCCGACAGCTGGAGCTTCCTGACCTCGGACGGGGTACTGCCCAAGCATCCCGACAGCCGCCTTCTCCGCACCGGCCTCCTGGACTGGTTCACCTTCGACGCAGCGGCGGTGCTGGCGGTGGCTGCGCTGGTGCCGGTCGGAGTGCTCATCGCGGCCGGCGTGCGCACGAGAATCATGACGGTGTTGAACTTCGTCCTGCTCCTGTCCATCACCCGTCGCAATCCGGAGATCGTCAACTCGGGCGACTCGCTGCTCCGTCACTTCGGCTTCTTCCTCATGTTCTCCAGGGCGGGTGACGCTCTCTCCTGGGACCGCTGGCAGCGGCACCGAGAAGACTTCTGGTCGGTGCCCGAACGCGCGCCATGGGCACTGCGCCTCATCCAGATCCAGGTCAGCTTCGTCTACTTCCTGTCGACGTTCGCCAAGGTCCAGGGTGAGGACTGGATCGACGGCACCGCCCTCTCCGAAGTCTGGCGAGCAGGCGACTACGTCCGCTTCGGTGTCCCGCTGTTCGTTCACGACTCGTTGCTTGCGTCGAACCTGGTGACATACGCGACGCTCGTGGTCGAGCTCGCGCTCGCGTTGTTCATCTGGAACCGGGTTGCGCGCCCTTACGTCATCGCGTCGGGTGTGCTCCTGCACCTCGGCATCGAGTTCACCATGGCGGTCGGATTCTTCAACGTCGCCGTCATCACCGGATACCTGTCGTTCCTGCCCGAGAACCGCTCGCTCGTCGTGCTCGAACGGCTTCACCGGCGGCTCGTCCGGTCAAACCTACGGCCGTTTCGCGCCATCGGGCGTGTCGGCGTCGCGTCACCTTGAGCGCATGTTCTGCCGGGTGTCGAAGTGCGGGGATTGCCCACCATCCGGTTGGGTGCCGACGTGCCCGCCGACGATCCCGAGCTCGGCTGCCGGTCCATCGCCGATGGCCGGCGTGCCAGCACCGGGGTCGGGAGTTCGAGTCCCTCAGCGCCCACCGACCGACCGACGTACCGCCCACGGAAGCACACCGAGATTCGAGCGGTGACCGCTCCTTGCTAGTCGGCGGACCACGTGACGGGTCAAGGGTCGAAAAGCCTACTGACGGGTCCCTGCCACTCGACGACCACGATGGTGGCGTCGTCCTGCAATGCTCCCTCCTGGTAGTCGAGGATGGTATGCAAGAGCCGCCGCATGGTCTCCGGGGCCGGCGTCCCTGACGCCGACGCTCGAGTGATCATCTCCACCAGGCGGTCGACGCCGAAGAACACACCCTCGGCCGAGCGGGCCTCGACCACCCCGTCAGTGAAGAACAGGATCCGGTCGGCGGGCTCGAGCATCTCTTCGGCCACCGCCACACCCACACCGATGCCCAGTGGGGGAGCGATCTCGCCCACCAGGGTCTTGACCACCCGACCGTTGCGGAGCAGGAGTGGCGGCGGGTGGCCTGACACCAACCATTTCAGCCGCCCGCACGCCAGGTCGAGGTCGGCCAGGACCGCAGTGACGAAACGTTCGGGGCCGAACTGGGCGCTGACGGCCTCATCGATCGCCGCCGCCGAGCCGGCCAGATCCTTCCCGGCTCTTCGGCTGCTGCGCCCGGCGGCCATGGCCACGCTGGCGAGAAGCCCGGCCTCCAGCCCGTGGCCCATGGCGTCGAAGACGGCGATACGCGCCGTGTGGGCGTCGACGGCGTAGTCGAAGGAGTCGCCCCCGAGGTCGTAGGCCGGAGCCAGGATGCCGCTGATGACCAGCCGGCCGGTGCCGAAGGTGAGTGGGGGGAGCAAGTTCCAGGCCAGCTCGGCGGCCACCGACATGGGCTGACGCCGCCGGACCCGCTCGAAGAGGTCACCGTACGCCTGCTTGGTCATCACCACTTCGGCGACAAGCCCGGCCAGAACCTTCACCTCATCGAGATTGGGCTGTTCCAGCTCGAAGGTGAGTTCCAGCACGCCCAGCCGCTCCACACCGTCGAGCACCGGCGCCCATACCCGCGTGCATCCGTCTGTCCCCGTCGTCTGTTGTATATCCAGCGTGCGGTAGCACCACCCAGCCAAGGTGCTGTCGATCGACACCTCCTCGCGGGGCGGCGCTCCCGGTGTCGGCACCGGCGCCAGCACCCGCTGCTCGTAGTCGACCAGGTAGAGGGTGGCGTCGCTTACCCCGAAGCCCTCCGCCTGCTTCACCAGCAGCGCCGGCACGTCGTCCGGCACCGTCAGGTTTGAGGCCCGCAAGAAGTCGGTGAACTGGTGCGCGCGCTTGTCCCGGATGACCATGCGTCATGCACGCTACCGGCGCTCCCCGCCCCCAGAGACGCCCCAGCGAAGACCGAGGGCGATCTTCCGAGGGGGGGGCGCCGATCCGCCCGAGGTACCGGCTCCGCGGATGCGTCGCCGTCGCGAAGCCCCGGCCTCAGGTCACGGCCGAGCTCCCCGCCGAGTCGGGGCCAGCCGTCTCGGTCGCCGCCGAGTGCGGGACCGCCGTGCCTCGCCTCCGCTTGGAGCGGCTCACCGTCGAGGGACTCGTACTCAGGCCCGGCGTCGTGCGCTTGCTATCGGTCTTCTTCACCGGCCACAGCTTCCAGCCGGCCAGGGCGACGAGGATCCCGAGGGCACCTGCGGTGCCGGTGGAGGAGCCCGCAAGGGTCTTCAGCTCCTCCAGAAGGTGGCCGATACCTATCAGGCGGGCTGGTCCCCGGTCGGCGTTTCTCCCCCATGACGAGGTGCTCAATGCTCGATCGACGTGCCCGAGGTCTTTCTGGGTCGGAGGCGACCTCTCCCGACGCTGGGAGGCGGCTCCGGGCCCCGGCGCTGGCGCTGCTGGTCGTGCTCGGCCTGCTGGTCTCGGCGTCTCCCGCCGCAGCGGCTCCACGGGTGGACCGATCCGACCAGGCGCCTCCCGCCGGACCGGCCGGGCCGCGGTTCCGTGAACCGCAGAAGCTGAGCGACCGCTACATCGTGGTCTACGAGGCGTCGGTGAGCGACACGCGGGACAAGACCGACCGGCTCGAGAGGGACCGGGGGTTCCGGGCGGCCCGGCGTTACGACCGAGCCGTCAAGGGCTTCGCGGCCACGTTGTCCCCGGCGCAGGTCGAAGCCCTCGGAGAAGACCCTGAGGTCGACTTCGTCAGCCCCGACCGGCCGGTGCAGACCCAGGGCCTGGTCCCCGTCGCCCTCAATGACGCTCCCCCAGCCGGGGTGCGGCGCATCGAGGCCGGCACCACCGCCGCCACCCGGGAGGCCAGCACCGCCAACGTGGCGGTGATCGACACCGGCATCGACCTCGACCACCCCGACCTCAACGCCGTCAACGGTGTCAACTGCGTGGCGCCCGGGCCGGCCGAGGACGACAACGGCCACGGCACCCATGTGGCCGGGACGGTGGCCGCCCGCAACAACGGTGCCGGCGTCACCGGCGTGGCCCCTGGGACCAGGCTCTATGCGGCCAAGGTGCTCGATGCCGCCGGCGCCGGCAGCTTCTCCCAGATCATCTGTGCCATCGACTGGGTCAGTGCCACCCGCAGCGACGCCGACCCCGGCAACGACATCGCCGTGGTCAACATGAGCCTCGGCGGCCAGAGCACCGCGGTGGGGAGCTGTGCCAGCACCACCGACGCCCTCCACCGGGCCATCTGCGCCTCCACCGCGGCCGGGGTCACCTACGTGGTGGCCGCCGGCAACAACGGGTGGGAGTTCGACCACGTCTCGGCCCCCGACGTCCCCGCCGCCTACCCCGAGGTCCTCACCGTGGCCGCCGTAGCCGACAGCGATGGCCGCCCCGGCGCCATCGGGCCGGCCCCGGCCTGTGACAGCCGCCAGTCCGACGACACCTCCGCCAGCTTCTCCAACTTCGCCGCCACCCCCACCGGCTCGGCCCATCTGGTAACTGCCCCGGGCTCGTGCATCACCTCCACCTGGCTGAACGGGGGCTACGCCACCATCTCGGGCACCAGCATGGCGTCGCCCCACGTGGCCGGGGTGGTGGCCCTGTGTCTGGGCGAAGCCGGCCGTTCGGGACCCTGCACCGGCCTCAGCTCCGCCCAGGTGGGACAGCGCATCGAGGACGACGCCCAGGCCCGCACGACCGCCGACAACGGTTACGGCTTCGCCGGCGACCCGCTGCGCGGCGTCTCGGGGCGCACCTACGGCTACCTGACGTGGGCCCAGAGCGACACCACCTCGCCGACGGTGACTTCGGTTGCGCCGCTCGCCGGCGCCGTCGCCGTCGAGCGCACCACCGCGCTCAGTGTCACCTTCAGCGAGGCCATGGACACCGCCGCCACGGCCCAGGCCTTCTCCCTCACCCGTTCCGGCGACACGGCCCCGGTGCCGGGCAGCTCGTCGTGGAGCGGCACCACCATGCGCTTCGTGCCCTCCTCTCCCCTGGCCGGAGGCACCTCCTACACCGCCCGGGTGGGCACCCAGGCCCGAGACCTGGCCGCCAACCGCCTGGCTTCGGAGTCCGTCTGGAGCTTCACCACCATCGTCGCGGTGACGGCCGGGCCCACGGCCACGACCCGCCAGACCGGAACAGTCCGCAGTGGTGGTCCCGCCCAGCTGGGGACCGACGACAACGCCTACTACGCCGTCGACTCCACCACCAGCTCGACCTACACCTCGTCGTGGTACGGCACCTTCTCGGGCGTGTCCAACTCCCTGCGCTCGCTGAACGTGACCTACAAGGGCAAGCAGTCACGTACCTGCTCCCAGACCGTCTCCCTCTGGCGTGGGACCACCAACAGCTGGGTCGCGCTCGACTCCCGCAGCGTGGGCACCACCGAAGTCCAGGTGGACCGGGTCCCGGGCGGCACCCTGGCCGACTACGTGAGCGGCACCACCGGTGACGGGACTCTGTACGTGCGGGTGCGTTGCACCTCGAGCGTGGGCCGCTTCACCACCAACGGGGACCTGATGAGGATCGTGTACACCAAGCCGTAGGTTCCACCGCGAGGCGTCGGCCCGATGGGAAAAGGCGGACCGGGCGGACGGAGGAAGCTGCGGCCTCGTCAGTCGCTCGATCGGGGGCCAACGGTCAGATCGAAGGAACAGAAAAGGTGTCACAGACCTCGATGTTCGACCCGGTGTCGGTGGCGGTCGAGCGGTAGCCGGTGAGGAACCAGACCTGGCGCTGTTCGGCCGAGCCGTGGGTCCATGACTCGGGGTCGACCCGGCCGGTCACCCGTTCTTGGATGCGGTCGTCGCCGATGGCGGCGGCCGCGTTGAGACCGTCGTCGATGTCGGCCTGGGTGAGCTCCTCGATGTAGCCGGTGGCGACTGCTCCCCCCGCCCACATGCCGGCCAGACAGTCGGCCATCAACTCGACCCGCACACCGCTGCTCTGGGGACCGCTGCTGCCGTCACGCGATCGTTCGAGCACCCCGATGAGGTTCTCGACGTGGTGGCCGTACTCGTGGGCGATCACGTAGGCCTCGGCGAAGGGCCCTCCAGAGGCGCCGAAGCGGCTGCGCAACTCGTCGTAGAAGCCGAGGTCGATGTAGACGCCCTGGTCGACCGGGCAATAGAACGGCCCTACCGCAGCCGTGGCCACGCCGCACCCGGTGGAGACGCTGCCCTCGAAGAACGCCGTCGTGCTGGGGCGGTAGCCGTCGAGGCGCTGGCCCCAGAAGGCCTGCACGCTGTTGACCACGCCGACGATGCGGCAGTCGTCCTGCTGGTTGGCGTCGGCGCCGGTACGACACTCGGCCGACGGGGATTCCGCCGATCCCAGCGAACCGAGGGGTGCATCCAGGAGGACACTCCCGCCGTCGCCCCCCAACAGCGACAGCACCAGGACGACCAGGCCGATGAGCCCCCCACCACCGCCGACGGCAACCGCGCCCCGGCCCCGTCCCCGACGATCGGAGACCTGGGACGGGTCGAGCTCGACGCCGCGGCGGAAGCGCATGGTGACGGTCTATCAGCCTCGTCCACCGATCGACGTCTACCCACCACCGGGGGGACCGGTCTGGACGTTGACGCCCGTGCTCCCGTTGGTGAACACCACCGTGCAGTTGGGGTTGTCGGCGCACCGGCCCAGGGCCTCGATCTCCCGGAGACGGAGGTACTCCGGCGTGAGGGACGCCTGCAACGCCGCCTGGGCCTGACGGTTGCCCTCGGCCACGGCCAGGGCCGACTCGGCGTTGTTGCGGGCCGTCACCACGCCCTGCTGGCTGGCGGCGTTGTCGTTGAAGGCGTTGCGGACGGCGTCGCTCGTGGGAGTGGCGCTGGTGATCTGGAACTCGAAGTCGGGGCAAGCCGCCACACTGCGATCGAAGGTGGGCCCGCAGAAGAAGTCGCCACCGAGCACGGTGTTGATGTTCTCCTTCAAGTCGGCCGCGATCTGGTCCTGGACCCGCTCCAGGATGGCGGTGGCCTCCTCTTCGGTGGCGGCCCCCCCCTCCGGCACTCCGGCGTAGAGCTCGTTGACCGTGTAGTCGCGGATGGACTGCTGGATGGCCTGCTCGATCGGCCGCCGGAAGTTCACCTTCAGCATGGCGTTCCATCCCTCGTCGGTGTCGCACTCGAACTTGATGCACACCCGCTCGTAGAACCGGCGGGCCACGTCGGGCGTGGTGTTGAGCGTGAAGTAGGCCCCCACGTCGAACTTCATGTCGACGCCGCCCCGGGCGGGGGCGACGATCGGAGGCCCGTCGGCCCCTTCGTCGTCGGAGGCCGTGTAGTCCCTCTGGGTGACCGGGAGGAGGGCCAGTTGGTCCTGCAGGCCGAGGAAGCTGCTGCCTGAACCGGGATCGACGATCCTGACGAACCTCTGGCCGTCGATGGGACCACCGGTGTAGTGCAGCCCGATCATGTCGACCGGGGTGGCCCGCCAGCCCATGAAGAACTGGATGAGGATCACGAGGACGATCACGAGGACGACGGCCACGCCGGAGCCGAGGAGGAGGCGCGATGCGGTGCCGGTGGGAGGTCGAAGCTGCTTCACGAGGGCCTCTTTCCGTAGAAGTTCTCCAGCCAGGCGGTGATGTCTCGACGTTCCTGGTCATCGAGGAAGAAGACGGCGCTGTCCCTGATGAGGAGGACCTGCAGGATCCGGGCGGCCTCGAGCGTCACCTGGTACTGAGCCAATTTGGCCTGGGCCTCGGCGGTGGTGTCCCTGGCGCTGACGAGCGCTCCTGCGGGCGCGTTGGCGATCAGGCGGGAGCGATCGTTCCGCGACGTCACGATGACGAAGCCGGCCACGAGGCCGAGGGCAACGAGGAAAAGGCCGACGTAGAAGGTCATGTGGCTCCCTGGAGAGGCTACTGCGCAGTGGGAGCGCGAATGGGGGCCCTGCCTGGCCACGACGTCGATCCGGCTGGAGGTGGCGGAAACAGGGAGACGGACGCATCAGGGAAACGTCGCCTGGACGAGCGACGCACCTTGACACCAGACGTTCACCAGGGTCGGAGCAGCACTGGCGGCGACTCGGCTCAGCCCGATCGCACCGAGATCACGCCCAGGCTGGCGAGCAGCTCCTCGACCCTTCGTCCGATCTCATCGCGCACGGGGCGAACCTGGTCCACGGACCTGCCGGAGGGGTCGTCCAACGTCCAGTCCTCGTAACGCTTGCCGGGGAACAGCGGGCAGGCGTCACCACAGCCCATGGTGACCACGACGTCGGCCGCTCTGACGATCTCGTCGGTCCAGGGCTTGGGGAACTCCTCGGAGATGTCGACGCCCACCTCGGCCATCGCCGCCACCGCCGCTGGGTTGACCTCACTGCCCGGCTCCGCGCCGCCCGACCAGGCCAACGCCCGGTCACCGGCCAGGTGGTTGAACCAGCCCAGAGCCATCTGCGAGCGACCGGCATTGTGCACACAGAGGAACAGCACCACCGGAACGCCGTTGCCGATCTTGCCTTCCACCCGAGCCAGGGCTTGGAGGCGCTGGCGGGCGAAACGCTCGGCCAGGAGGGGGAGGAAGTTGGCCACGGTGGCCCTGCCGGCGAACTGGTCGTAGCTCGTGACCAGGAACCGCTCGATGGTCTCGGCACCGAAGATCCCGTCGAACGTCTCGGCCAGGCGCACGGCCGCACCCTTGAGCATGGGCCGATGCTCGAGGGGGATGGAACGGTCGGACACCAGGCCTCCCTTGCGCCCGGGCGAGCCGGTGCCCGGCCACCATCGGTGGATAGATTGACGTCGATCAGTAGACCGATGCATCGAGGACTGTCAATGAGTGAGCTGGTGAGGACCGGCGCCACCCCGGTGTCGGAGGCGGGCGTCGACTGCTGCCCCACGGTGCTGGCCTCGCCCCTCCCCGAAGACCACGCCGTTGCTCTGGCCGGGGATTTCGCGGTGCTGGCGGATCCGGTGCGGCTGCGGCTGCTGAGCCTCCTGGCCTCGGCGACCGCCGGCGAAGCCTGCGTGTGCGACCTGGTGGAGCCGGTCGGTCGGTCGCAGCCGACGGTGTCACACCACCTCAGAGTGCTGTCGGAGGCCGGGCTCGTCGTGGGCGAGAAGCGGGGTCGTTGGGTCTGGTACCGAACCGTGCCCGAGCGTCTCACGCGGCTGCGCCAGGTACTGGCCTGAAGGCCGTTCACCTTCAGCCCGAGGAACGCTCATCTGGCGGACAGGCCTAGGGCGTCCCGTCATGAGCGCCGAGATGGCCAAGACTCACGTGAGCCGGGCCAAGGTCGAACTCGCCGCCGGGCCCAACTGGTGGTCTTCGCCTACGAAGGGCTTGGTGCGGCCCCGATGGCGGCCCTGACCGCCGAGGCCTCGGCCGGATCGTTCCTACGCCTGAGCGGCGGCGCTCTCGTCGAGCCAGGCCTCCAGGGCCGACGGGGTGATGTCGGCGCCGTTGAGGCGGCTCACCTCCTCACCGTCGCGGAACAACAGGAAGGCGGGGAGTCCCATGACCCGCAGCTCCATGCACAGTCGTCGGGCCGTGGGCGCCTCCAGCTTGACCACGTCGAGCTCGGGCCGCTCACCGGCCAGGCGCTCCACTTCGGGCATGAGGGCCAGGCAGGGACGACAGTCGGAACCCCAGACGTCGACCAGCACCAGGCCGTCGGACACCAGGTCCCGGAACGTCTCCTTCGTCGCCGCCACCACTTCGCCCATGCGCTGATTCCTCCTCGAATCGCCGGCGTTCGCTCCATGATCACCCGTCGGGCGGGAAGCGGCAACCACGGGCACCGACCGGCGACGACTCAGGAGGTGGGGACGGGCTCGCCACCGGGACCGGAGCCGCTCGAGACGGGAGCACAGCGCGAGGTAGGGGCGAGCGGGTTCTGGCCTTGGAGGCCGACCAGGTGGGTGACGGCACGGACCGGCTCGACGGGTGTGCGGTCCAGGAGCAGCCGGCGGTCGAGGCGTCCCGTTTGAGGGCGGCGTCGGAGAGCACGCCGGGGGCCACTTCCAGATGAAGGTCGAGCGAGTGGGGCCGCCAGCAAGGAGGAATCTTCCTGGTAATCTGCCTTCCTGTGGCCCTGAACATCAAGGATGCCGAAACTGATCGGCTCGTCCGTGCGTTGGCGGGGGAGACCGGTGAGACGATCACCGAAGCGGTGGCCACGGCCGTGCGCGAACGGCTCGACCGGGTGCGGGGGGCTCGCCACGGTCCAGACCTGGTGGAGGAGATCCGCCACATCGCCGAGCGGGCTGCGGCCCTCCCCGAGTTGGATCGCCGTTCGGCCGAGGAGATCTTGGGCTACGACGAACACGGTCTTGCCACCTGATGGTCATCGACACCTCGGCGCTCTTGGCCATCCTGTTCGACGAACCCGAGCGCCCGACCTTCGCTGAGGCCATCGCAGCTGACCAGCGGCGCTTGATCTCGGCCGCGACGGTGGTGGAGGCCTCCATCGTCATCGAGGCCCAGCGGGGAGAGGCAGGAGGGCGGGAGCTGGACCTGTTGATGCACCGGATCGCGGCCGACGTCTCCTCCGTCACTGCCGCGCAGGCAGAACTGGCCCGCAGCGCATGGCGTCGGTTCGGACGCGGGCGGCACCCGGCCAAGTTGAACTACGGCGACTGCTTCGCCTACGCCCTGGCCCGCCACGCCGGCGAACCCCTGCTGTTCAAGGGGGATGACTTCAGTTCCACCGATGTCGTCCCCGTGCGGGCTCCGTCGAGGTAGTGGGTCGGGCCCGTCCGGTATCCCATGACCGTGGCCAGCGACGCGGTGCCCGACGTCGACGGGGTCGACCTCCTCTACCGGGGCGAGCCGGACGCTTTCGTCGCGGCCCGAGACCGGTTGGCCAAGGAGCTCCGGGCCGGTGGCGACCGTGAGGCTGCGGCGGCGGTCAGGAAGCTGCGTCGACCGACCGTGGTGGCCTGGGCCGTCAACCAGGTGGTGCGTACCCATCGGGAGGAGGTCGAGGAGCTGATGGAGGCCACCGCCGACGTGCAGCGGGCTCAGGCCGCGGCCCTGGGCGGAGAGGACCCGGGCCATGCTTCGGGCAGCCTGCGAGAGGCGGCCCACCGACGCCGACGGGCGGTGGCCACGCTGGCTCGGGTGGCGGCCGACCTCGTCGGTGCCGCCCATGCCGACCAGGCGGCGGCCACCGTCGACGCCGCCAGCCTCGATCCCGACGCCACTGCGCTGTTCCTCCGGGGGCGCCTGTCCCGGGAGTTGCCGCCCCCAGCCGGCTTCGGCATCGGTACCGAGCCCGCGGCAGAGATCGACACCCCGGCCGGATCGGCCGTACCGGCCGACGAGGCCCCCCCGCCGGCTACGCCGCAGGTCGACCTCGGCCCGCTCCGTCGGGAGGTCGAGCGGGCCGAGGCGGTGGTGGCCATTGCGGCGGAGGATCTGGAACGGGCCGAGGAGGGCCTGGCCCGGGCCACGGCCCGGGTGGAGACCGCCCGGCGCAAACTGGAACTCGCCGTCGCCGACCAGGACCGGGCCCGGGCGGTGCTGGGCGATGCGGCCCCCGGATAGCAAGGAGACCGGTTCAGGGGGCGACGCCGAGGTGGACGGTCAGCCAGTTGGTCCTCGGAGCGGTGGACACCAAGCGGTGGGGCGTCCCGGCGGGGAGCAGGACCCAGGCGCCGGCCGCCAGTTCGAGGCGCTCGCCGGCGACGTCGACGACGGCGCTGCCTTCGAGCACCACGGCCAGCTCGCCATGGTCCTGGACATAGTCGACGGCCCCCTGGAGCGTGCCGCTGAGGATCTGGTTGACCACCACCCCCTCCACCCGCACCACCTCGAGGGTGTGCTCGCCGGTCGACGGTGCAGCCGACCGGTGGGCCAGGCGGCCGTGCGTCCAGGGTTTCACCGTGCGCCCGATACCGCCGCAGCCGGGTGGTCACGCAGCGCGCGCAGACCGGTGGCCGGCGTAGGTGTCATCAGACGGCCACGGACAGTGGTCACGCCCGTCCTCCCGGCGCTGGCTGGGCTGGCTGACGACGCCAGCTGCGGGCCGGCCCGCTCACGTCGCCCGCACGCTGAAGGCAACCTGCCATGCGGGATGGGCCTCCCCGTCGATGGCGAACTGCCAGACGCAGCGGGAGGCCGCAGGGAGCTGCAGGGGGGCGACGCTGATGGCCAGAGGAAGGTCGATGGGGGTGCCCTGGGCCACGCCGGCCGGTCGGCCCACCTCGAAGTCGCCGGAGATGTGCACCGGGTGCTCCCCTCCTGCGCCGCTGACCTGCACGGGATGACCGTCCTGGTCCACCAGATCCAGGGACCAGCGATGGCGGATGTTGGTCCGGTCCCACGGCACCTCAATCTTGATGGCCATGGCCATGGGGGCCGGGGCCGGCCCGGTGACCGACCAGCCCCCACCCAGGACGAAGAGCTTGCCGTCGACGGCCTGGGCGGCGTCGGCCAGCAGCATCGTGACCTTCATCGATGCCTATACTGCCGTGACATATACTCAGGTGAGAAGCACCGGCCGACTGGGCTGGTGACGAGTGAGGGGGGAAACTGCATGGGTTGGTGGTGGATCGGCAACATCTTGCTTTTGTTGGTGGTGATCCCGGTGGTGCTCCTGTTGTTGAACCGGGTGCTCCGGCCAATCTTCGAGATCAAGGCCTACGCCGACGACATCTTGGACCACGGGGTGAAGCTCACCGGCACGCTCGACGCCGTGCCCCGGCTGGCCAAGACCCGTGAGTTGACCGGGGTGGCCCGCCAGAACGTGGGCCGCTACGGCTCGGCCCTCGAGCGTCTTCTGTGACGGGTCCCGTACGGGGGTCCGCAGGTCTGAAGTCATCCATCGAGCAGGAAAGGTAACGGAAAATGGGAGCAGCAACGATCGTGACGCTCATCGGCGTCTTCCTCGTCGTGGTGGCATTGGCGGGCTATCTCACCACCATCGCCCTCACGCTCCGAGGCGTGAGCTTCACCTTGGGCACGGTGCTGATCGGCGTCCGGGCCATCGCCAACCAGACCGCACCGGTCAAGGGGGTGGTGGGCGACATCCTCAGTGACGTCGTGGCCATGGACAGCGCCTTCAAGGGCCTGTTGGCCAAGGGTCAGGTGGACGCCGGCCGTCGCGGGGCGCTGACCTCGGGCGTCGGCAGCCGGAGCAGTCGCCTCCGGGGCCGCTAGGCCCGCCGAGCGAGCGCTCCAGCTGCCAGCCCGAGCGCGCCGGGAGCCGCCCGACGGGTGGTGCCCCCCCGTTGCGGGTAGGATGAGAACCAGACACTCTCAAGGGGAGGATCGTCATGGCTTACGAATTCAGGTGAAGGGATGCCGACCATGCCTGCAGGTGGTCAGGCAGCGCAGGAAGTGAAGAAGAACTGAAGAACAAGGTGGCCAACCACGTGCGCGAGAAGCACAAGGTTGAGCAGACCACGGACACGATCTGGAACTTCGCCAAGCAGAAGGTCCGCCAGAGTTGACAGCCTCCCCGGCCGGTTCGGCCGGGGCCAGGCAGCAGGGCACGGCAAGCCCGACAGAGCCCGTGGGCATCTCCCACGGGCTCTCTCGCGCGCCGGTAGCGGCGGCAACGGGACGACCAATCGGCCCCAACCACGCCCAACTTCGTCACGTTCCGTCGCTGGCTGCGTCTGGACTTCGCCGGGGTGCTTGCCACTGTGCGTGTTGGTGGCATACAGTCCTCGGCGCAAGCCAACCGGATCGGACCGAGCGGCACCGACGCAATGTGTCGGACAGTGGCGCTTCGGTCCGCCAAAACTCAGGGGGAGAATATTGAAGACGCAGCGAAGGGGGCTGGCCGGCGATGAGCGGGGCCAAGCAACGTTCTCGCTCATCGTCGTGCTGGTGGTCGTGGCGGCTGCTGCCCTACTGCTGCAGCGCACGGCATCAACGGCGGAGAGCATCAACGACAAGGCCGAGAACATCGCCCAGACGGGTCGGGGCATCAACACCGCCACCGACGCCGTGCTCCAGCTCGACGTGACCAACCAGCGGGCGGGGTCCATCCTGGCCTCGGCCCAGCCGCTCGAAGGCCAGCTGAACGAAGTCGTCCGCCTGGCCGAGTCCATCGACGGCCTGGCCAGCACCATCAACGGCAGCGCCCAGTCGATCAACGGCACCGCCGGGTCGATCAACGGCCTGGCCGGCTCCATCAACGGCACGGCCGGACAGATCAACAGCTTTGCCAGCGGCATCAACAGCGATGTCAGCAGCATCCTCGGTCTGGCTCGGGACATCGACGGCGGGGTTGCCCTGATCAACCGCAACCTCGACACCACCATCTCCCTGGCGCAGCAGATCCAGGGCGACACCAGCACCATCGTGGGCCAGGCAGTTCGGGCCGACGACCTGGCGGCAGAGATCGACGAAGCTGTCAACCTGCAGAACCTCCTCGGCGGCATCGCCGGTGGCTCTGGCGGCGGACTGCTGGGATAAGGGAGAACAATAAATGGCAACTGCTGCGACACCTCAATCCGACTACCGGTTCCGGGACAGCGCCGACCAGAGCCGCTTCGTGGCCCGCTGGCTCAAGGTCTGGGTGGCCCTGCTGGCCGTGGTCACCCTGGTGGTGGTGGTCTACCTGATCGCCATCACCAGCTCGCTGGCCTCCATCAACGGCAACCTGGCCACCGCCGACGACGCCGTCACCGGCGCCGGGGGCGACGTCAAGACCCTGCCCAACCAGGTGGAGTCGGTCAACGCCAGCCTCGGCGGCATCGACCCCGCCCTCCAGCCCATCACCGGCCAGGCCGACGAGATCGTGGCCAACCTGACCTCGATCAACGGCAAGCTGACCGACATCAACGGCTCGCTGATCGACACCGACGGCTCGCTCAAGGACACCAACGGCAAGCTGGTCAGCATCGACAGCTCGCTGATCGACACCACCGGCTTCCTCCGGTCGATCAAGGGCCTCACCGCCGACATCGACAGCACCCTGTTCAGCGCCAACAACCCCAACGGCAACTGCAGTCCCGGCCGCGGGGTCGACCCCGGTCGCATCAACTCCGCCGACAACGAATGCGAGTTCCCGGCCAAGGACGGCGTGCAGAACATCCACCAGCGGGTCGGTATCGCCAACGGCGACCTCGACCCCGCCCTGGCCGACGCCAACAACATCGTGGCCAGCCTGGGCAACGACGGGGCCGGCGTGGTGGGCAGCCTGGTCGGCATCTGCAACGGCCTTCCCGCCACCATCCTGGGGTGCAACGCGTGACCGGGGTGGCCAAGCGGCTGCGGGCCGAGCACGGCGTCGTCGCCGCCAACCTCACCATCACCATCGCCTTCGCCCTCTTCGCCGTCATCGAGCTGACCCGCACCTTGTTGGCGGCCAACTCGATCGACGACCGGGTCAAGGTCATCGTGGGGGAGGTCTCGCCCATCAACGAGGACCTCAACCAGGTGGCCAAGCTCGACGAGACGTCCCGCATGGCCGAGGAGATCCTGTCCGCGGCCAAGAACCTGAGCGGCCAGGCCGGCCAGATCGTCGACATCACCGGCAGCATCGACGGCATGGGGTCGAATATCCTCGGCAACGCCACGTCGATCAACGGCGCGGTCAAGAACATCAACGGCAACGTCAACGGCATCCTCGGGAGCGTGGGGCCGATCAACGGGAACGCCAGAGAGATCAACGGCGAACTGTCTGCGCTCAACCCGGTGGTGGATTCCATTGACTTCGGCGTGGCTGAGATCAACAGACGGGCCGACGTCGTCATCGGCGAGACGATCGAGATCGATGGCGACCTCACCAACATCGTCAACTTGACCCGCTCGATCGATGAGAGCGCCCGAAGCATCTGCAACTCTCCGGCCATCCAAGGCACCCTCCCCGGCAATCCCCTCGGCGGCAGCGGTAGTGGCTGCCCTGGAGGCTGAGTAGAGAGGCGCAAGTAGAGAGGCAGAGTCAAAGACGACCAACACCCCCCGCCTTCAGGCGGGGGGTGTTGTCGTTTTCCGATGATGCCGGCGCTGCCGAGGGCGTCCCTGGGGGGATCACCTGAGGCAAGGCGGGAAAGAAGATTGCAGGGCCGGGCACGACGGCAGGGGACATCCTGAAGTCGGGCCTGCGCTGCGCCGTGGGGAGCGCAGGGTCGAGAAGGCGGCGCCGTTCTAGGTGGCTGGATCGCGGGAGTTTCGTCTCACTCCTGGGGCCGGGACGGGCGGGCCCCTACCCTGTGCAGGCCCGTGCCGCATCCGCGTCTCGTCGTGGTGTGCCCGTTCGTACCGACGCAGGGCACAAAAGAAGAAGACCGGCGGGCCTGAGGCCCGCCGGTCGTCGAAACCGGAACCGTCGTGTCAGCTCGCTAGCGGCTGAGCCGTTCTGCTTGTGCTGCGGCCTGCTCGAGGCCGGCGGCGGTGCTGGCCAGGTTGGCGTTGATGCGATCGGCGGCGGGGCCGATCACCCCGCACTGGGTCTCGACCGCCCGGACACCGAAGGTGACCCGAGCCAAGTTGGAACAGATGTGGTTGAGCTGGGCCGCCACCCGGTTCAGGAAGAAGGCAAGGACGACGACCAGCAGCACGATCTCGAGGACCGTGAGGACAGGTTGGATGAGCGGCATCAGCGACCTCCCTGGGCGTTGAGCAACTGGGCGTGACGCTGAACCTCGGCATCGAGCTCAGCGGTGCGGACCGTGGTCTGCTGCAGCATCCAGGTGGTCGCGGTGTTGGCCGCCACCCGGGTGGCGGTGTCCCACAACTCCCGCACGTTGACGTCGATGTCGTCGACCAGGGCGACCAGCATCGACAGCAGGACGATGACCGCGATGATGACCACCGCGCCGAGGCCGAGGGTCACCCACCACATGGTGATGTGCTCTTCGGCCAGGGCCAGCACGACTCCTGCGCTCATCGTTCTCCCTCCAGTGCCGACCGTGCTTCTTCGGCGCTTGCCATGATGGAGCGAACCCCACCGTTGATCTTGTCGACGTCCCACAGCGCCAGCGTGTTGATGCGGCTCTGATCGAGTCCCTCGTTCACCGCAAGCGCCTGGACGCCGATCCGTCGGGCCAGGCCCAGGATCGATCCGACCAACAGCACCACGATGACCAAGACCACCAAGGCGATGACGTACCCGATATACCAGCCCGACAGTGAAACCATCGGCCCCCTCCATTCTTTGTGTGTGTGGCGCCCTCCGGTGCCTTTGTCGTCACACTAGGCTTCGTGACCGTGCGTGGTCAACGCGAAGGCGCTGGTGGCCACCGGTTTTCGACGAGGGGAGCGGTCCATGGCGGTGGAAGCAGAGCCGAAGGGCGAGGTCGGCGAGGTGCAGGCCGACCAAGAAGAGCCAGGGCGCCGGTCATGGTCGAGAGGACAGATGGTCGTCCTCGCGCTGGCCGTGGTCGGCCTGGTGGCGGTGTTCGTCCTCACACGCGGTGACGACGACGCTCCCGCCGAGGAGGTGGGGCCGGTTGCCGGCGCCATGAACGACCGGTACTCCACCTACATCGACGAGGAGACCGGGTTCAGCTTCGCCCACCCGGAGACGTGGATCCCGGTCAGCCGGCCCGAAGGCACGCAGCGCGTGGTGCTGAGCGCCGGCGGAGACAACACGGTGTCGGTGCGCTACAACCAGAACGAGCAGGCCGTCGTCACCGTCGAGGATCTGGAGAAGGTACGGGAGACCACGGACCGCATCGCCGGGCCGGAGGGGGTGCAGGTCCTCAAGCGCGAGGCGCTGATGCTGAACGACATGCCCACGCTCTACTACCTCTCCCGCTTCACCGATGAAGCGAGCGGCGCCAAGGGCGTGAACGCCCAGCACTTCGTATTCCAGGGAACCAACATGTACATCCTGTTGTTCCAGGCCTTCCCCGAGGAGGAGTTCGACCGCCTGGCTCCCGATTTCGACAAGATCAGGGCCACCTTCAACGGTGATCCCGACTACGAGCCACCCGCCACGGACGACTCAGCACCGGAAACGCCACCCACCTCAGCAGAAGGCTGACCGCCAGGGTGCCGAGCAAAGCTCGGGTTGTTCCGGCGCAACGGCGGTGAGCGCCGCCATGGCGGCTGAAGTCCTTCTGTCCGAGCGAAGCTCGGACAGCCAGCAGTGGTCGTTGAGGAAGTCATCCGTCGCTGCCGGCCTTGAGGGCCAGTGTGGAGAAATCGTGGGTCACCAACTCGTCACCCTCCCACAGCGCCCCGAGGGCCAGGGCCTTCGTCCTCGTCGTCGAGGGCCTCGGCTCGTCTCCGGTCCACTGGAAGGGCTGGAAGCCGGAG
>JAUJNQ010000012.1:0-2149 GCA_030448025.1 Acidimicrobiales bacterium
GATCTCGTCCAGGAGGTCGTCGAGCTCGGCCTTGATCTTCTCGCCCCGCTCCGAACGCGGCGGTGCCTCCTCCTCGACCACCTCGTCGTGGCGGCTCGGTGCCGGCTTGCGGCGTTGCTCTCGTTCAGTCACGGTTCCTCCTCACCTCAGGCCCCGAGCCGCTGGAGCAGCTCGGTGGGTGTGGCACATTCATCCAAAAGTGCATCGACCATGTCGGCCGTTCCCTTCAGCGGTTCCATCATCGGCACCCGCCGCAGCGGGTCGCTTCCCACATCGAACACGATCGAGTCCCAGTTGGCGGCCACGATCTGAGGGCCCCAGCGCTGGAGGCAGCGGCCCCGGAACCACGCTCGGGTGGTCCGGGGCGGCTCTGTGGTGGCGGAGGCCACCTCCTCGTCGGTGGTGATGCGCTCCACGTCCAGGCGGGCGAACAGCGACCGCTCGGGACGCAGGTCGTGGTACTGCAGGTCCATGGCAGCCAGACGAGGGGAGTCCCAGGCCAGGCCGTCGCGCTCGCGGTAGGCCGACAACAGCTGGTACTTGGCCACCCAGTCGAGGGTGCCGGCGAGAGACATGGGCTCGGTCTCCAAGGCCGTGAGCACCGCCTCCCAACGCTGGAGCACCTCGGTACCGATGTCCTCACCCACCGCGTCCAGGCCACGGGATTCCGCGTACTTGCGGGCCCAACCGAGGTACTCCCACTGCAGGTCCAGGGCGCTGATACGCCCCCCCCGGGCCAGCTCCAGGGTGGCCGACAGCGCCACGTCGTAGGACACCCGGCGCAGGGCCGCCACGGGCGACGCCAAGGTCAGGTCGCGGCCCAACTCGCCGTCTTCGATCATGGCCAGCACCAGGGCCGTGGTGCCCACCTTCAACAGGGTCGAGATCTCCGAGCAGTTGGCGTCGCCCAGGATCACGTGCAGTCGCCGGTACTTCTGGGCGTCGCAATGAGGTTCGTCGCGGGTATTGACGATGGGCCGCTTCAGGGTGGTCTCCAGCCCTACCTCCTCCTCGAAGAAGTCGGCCCGCTGGGAGAGCTGGAAGGGCACCTCCGCCGGAGAGACCCCTGGCGCCTCCGAGCCCACCTTGCCGGCCCCGGCGAAGAGCTGGCGGGTGACGAAGAAGGGGATGATCCCGGCCACGATGCGCTGAAAGGGAACCTTGCGGTCCATCAAATAGTTCTCGTGGCAGCCGTAGCTGTTGCCCTTGCGGTCGCGGTTGTTCTTGTAGACGACGATCTCCTGGCCGGGAGGCAGCGTGGCCTCGGCCGCCCGCATCGACTGGATGAGGATACGTTCCGCCGCCTTGTCCCAAACGACCACCTCACGGGCGTCGGCGCACTCCGGCGTGGACAACTCGGGGTGGGCGTGGTCCACGTAGTAGCGGGCGCCATTGGTGAGCACCACGTTGACCAGGTGGGTCTCCACTTCTGGAGCCGACGGCCCCTCGACCCGGTAACCCCGGGCGTCGTTGCCGGGCGACTCGTCCTCGAAGTCCCAGCCCACCCTGCGCTGCAGCGACGCCACGTAGGCGTTGATCAGCTGCGACGACGACGCCATCGGATTGGGCTCGGTCCCGCCGCGCAGGGCGATGCCGTACTCGGTCTCGATGCCGCAGACCTTCCGGATGGCCACGCGCCGACCCTACCTCCCACTTCCGCCGGAACGGCGACACACCAGCCAGGCTGGTCCCGGGCCAAAGCGGGGGACCAGCCTGGTCAGGCCCGGCGGCCAAGCGCAGCAGATCCTGCATGGCGAAGCGGCCGCCATCGGCGGGACCGGACGGAAGCTCGGGTCCTGGCGGAGGTAGGGGGTGGCATCCCTCTCCACCAGGCCGAACCCGGCCCTGGGCCGGTTGCGGTCGGGCCTCGGCGTAGGTGTTGAGGGTGTCCGCGATCGCCACGCCTGGGATGTATCCCATCACCACTGGAGCCCGCTCGCATGAAGCCCCCGGCTACAAGTACTGCCCCGTGGCCACCCGCTCGATGGAACGACCACCCCCGCCCTCCGAGGGTCCGTGCGACACCAGAGTGCGGACATAGACGATGCGCTCGCCCTTTTTGCCGGAGATCTTGGCCCAGTCGTCGGGGTTGGTTGTGTTGGGCAGGTCTTCGTGCTCCTTGTACTCCTGGGCGATGGAAGCCTGCAGA
>JAUJNQ010000012.1:2159-2608 GCA_030448025.1 Acidimicrobiales bacterium
GGCGCACGATGTTCTCGATCATGGCCCCCGAGGCGAAGTCCTTGAAGTACATGATCTCCTTGTCGCCGTTCTGGTAGGTCACCTCCAGGAAACGGTTGGCGTCGTCGGAGCGGTACATGACCTCGACGGTCTGCTCGATCATGGCCTGGACCGCCTTGGCCGGGTCGCCCCCGCCGAGGGTGGACACCTCGTCGGCGGAGAGGGGCAGGTCGGTCTCCAGGTAGCGGGTGAAGATCTGGGCCGCAGCCTCCTCGTCGGGCCGCTCGATCTTGATCTTCACGTCCAGGCGGCCCGGGCGCAGGATGGCCGGGTCGATCAGGTCCTCCCGGTTGGAGGCGCCGATGACGATCACGTTGCGCAGCGTCTCCACGCCGTCGATCTCGGCCAGGAGCTGGGGGACGATGGTCGACTCCATGTCGGAGCTGATGCCGCTGCCGCGGGTGCGGAAC
>JAUJNQ010000001.1:0-1977 GCA_030448025.1 Acidimicrobiales bacterium
CGGGCACGGCGACCACGCGGCGATGTTCCGTACGAAGTTCTGGTGGAGTCTGGGCTTGACCATTCCTATCGTGGCCTACTCGGAGATGATCCAGCACTGGCTCGGGTTCTCCCCGCCGAGCTTCCCCGGCCACGCACTGGTGGGACCCGTGCTCGGGACGGCGGTGTTGCTCTGGGGCGGTCGGCCGTTCCTCGAAGGAGGGATCAACGAGGTTCGCTCCCGCCGGCCGGGGATGATGCTGCTCATCTCGATGGCCATCTCGGTGGCCTTCCTGGCCTCGGCCGCCACCTCGCTCGGTGCGTTCGACCTCGAGTTCTGGTGGGAGCTCGGCGCCCTGATCACGATCATGCTCCTCGGCCACTGGCAGGAGATGAAGGCCATCGGCCAGGCCCAGGGGGCACTGGCGGCATTGGCCGAGCTGCTGCCCGACGACGCCGAGCGGGTGGGTGCTGACGGCGCGGTGGAGTCCGTCTCCCTGGGAGACCTGACTCCGGGTGAGGTGGTCCTGGTGCGCTCCGGGGGGCGGGTCCCGGCCGACGGGTCGATCGTGGAGGGTGAGGCTGAGCTGGACGAGTCCATGGTCACCGGCGAGTCGCGCCCCGTGGCCCGGGCGCGTGGTGACCGGGTGGTCGCCGGGACCGTGGCGACCGACTCGTCCATCCGAGTGCGGGTCGAAGCCGTGGGGGAGGACACCGCCCTGGCCGGCATCCAGCGGCTCGTCGCCGAGGCCCAGGCCAGCGGCAGCCGGGCCCAGGCCCTGGCCGACCGCTTCGCCGCCCTGCTCTTCTACGTGGCCGCCGGCGCCGGGGCATTGACCTTCCTCGTCTGGGCCGCCCTGGACAGGGTGGACGACGGCGTGGTCCGCACCGTGACCGTGCTCGTCATTGCCTGCCCCCACGCCCTGGGCCTGGCCATCCCGCTGGTGGTCTCGCTGTCCACGGCGGTCTCGGCCCGGGCCGGGATCCTGGTGAAGGATCGTCTGGCGCTCGAGCGGATGCGGGCCGTGGACGCCGTCCTCTTCGACAAGACGGGCACGCTCACCAAGGGGGAGCACACGGTCACCGGTGTGGCCGGCGTCGGGATGGATGATGCAGACGTGGTCGCTGTGGCCGGAGCAGTGGAGTCCGACTCCGAGCACCCCCTGGCCCGAGCCATCGTGGCCACGGCCCGCGCCCGGGGCGCCCTGCCCACCGCCGAGGACTTCCGCTCCCTCACCGGGCGAGGCGTGGAGGCCAGCGTCAACGGCCGCCGCTACGCCGTCGGTGGTCCCGCCCTCCTTCGCGAGCGGCGGTTGGAAGAGCCCGACCAGCTCAACGACGAGGTGGCGGCATGGAAGGCGCGGGGGGCAGCGGTGCTGTACCTGGTGCGTGGGGACGTCATTGCCGGAGCACTGGCCCTGGAGGACGAGATCCGCCCCGAAGCCCGCGCCGCGGTCGAGGAGCTGCATGGCCTCGGCATCCGGGTGGTGATGATCACCGGCGACGCCCGCCAAGTGGCCGACGCCGTGGCCGCCGAGCTCGCCATAGACGAGGTCTTCGCAGAGGTTCTTCCCGAGGACAAGGACGCGGCCGTGGCCGAGCTCCAGGCCAGGGGCCGGACCGTGGCCATGGTGGGCGACGGTGTGAACGACGCCCCGGCCCTGGCTCGCGCCAACGTGGGCATCGCCATCGGTGCCGGCACCGACGTGGCCATCGAGTCCGCGGGTGTGGTGCTGGCGTCGTCCGACCCTCGTGGGGTGATGGGCGTCATCCGCCTGTCCAAGGCCAGCTACCGCAAGATGCTGCAGAACCTGGCGTGGGCCGCCGGGTACAACGTCGTGGCCATCCCCCTTGCCGCCGGTGCCCTGGCGTGGGCGGGCATCATCCTGGCGCCGGCCGTCGGCGCCGTGCTCATGAGCGGCTCCACCATCGTGGTGGCCATCAACGCTCAGCTCCTGCGCCGGCTGGACCTGCGGCCCGAACCGGTGCCAGAGCGCCG
>JAUJNQ010000001.1:2077-4909 GCA_030448025.1 Acidimicrobiales bacterium
GATCTTCTGGCGTTCCTCGTCGTCGCGGGGTGCCAGGCGGGCCTGGATCTCGCCGCCCATGCACTTCAGGGCGGAAGCGGTGATGACTCCCTCGGGCGTGCCACCGATCCCGAAGAGGATGTCCGCTCCTGCCTCGGGCCAGCCGGTGGAGATCCCCCCGGCCACGTCGCCGTCGTTGATCAGGCGGATGCGGGCGCCGGCGGTGCGAATGGCGGCGATGAGGTCCTCGTGGCGGGGACGGTTCAGGACCACGGCGGTGACGTCGCGGACCGACTTGCCCAAGGCCTTGGCCACCGCTTCGAGGTTCTCGGCGGGGGGACGGTCGATGTCTATGGACCCGGCCGCGACCGGCCCCACCGCCACCTTCCTCATGTAGAAGGTGGGGCCCGGGTCGAACATGGTGCCCTGGTCGCTGGCGGCGATCACCGAGAGGGCGTTCGGCTGGCCGAGGGCAGTGAGGGTGGTGCCCTCGACGGGGTCCACGGCGATGTCGACCTCGGGCGGGACCCCGGTGCCGAGCTCCTCGCCGTTGAAGAGCATCGGCGCCTCGTCCTTCTCGCCCTCGCCGATGACCACCACGCCGCTCATGGCCACGGTGTTGAGCAGGACCCGCATGGCCTCGACGGCGGCGCCGTCGGCCTTCTCCTTCTCCCCCAGGCCCATCCACCGAGCGGCGGCCAGGGACCCCGCTTCGGTGGCCCTCACCAGTTCCATGCCCAGGTTGCGGTCGGGTACCTCGCTCTTTTGTGTGCTCACGGGCGAACGGTAGCAGTCGCTGCCGTCGCGATCCCTCTCGATCCCTCTCCGAACCGGAACGCAGCGACCCCGGCTACCGTGGCCCCGTGGCCGGCAAGATGCTTCGCCGCCAGGTGTCGCTCGGCGTGGTGGTGTGGATCGTCGTGGGCGTGATCGTTGCCGCTCGGAACGGCTTCCTCGACGATCTCGGTTCTGTGTCCGCCTTGCTGTCGGCGAGCCTGGCCGTGGCCGTCTGGCCGCTCGTGATCCTGAACGTCCACTTCGGCATCTAGGGACTGTCGCCGCCCCCGAGCTTCAGGCGCCCCGGGCTACACCCCTCGCGCCGGCGCCATCAGCCGCCGACACCCTCTGGGCGACGAGGTCGAGCATCTCCTCGTCGAAGGGCAGGAGCCTGCCCGACGGCATGACGATGGCGTGCCGAGGAGCCAGCTGGGTGACGAACTCCACGTCGTGGCTGACGAGCACGACCGTGCCGCTGAAGTGTTGCAACGCGGCCAGCACGGCCTCCCTCGAACCAGTGTCGAGGTTGTTGGTGGGCTCGTCGAGGAGGAGCAGGTTGGCCTTGCCGGCGACGAGCCGGGCGAGGGAGAGCTTCGTCTTCTCCCCTCCCGAGAGCGTGGATGCATCTTGGGCGGCGACGTCGCCCACGAGCCCGAAGTGGCCGAGGATGGCACGCAGCTCGGAGATGGTGACCCCCGACGAGGCCACGGCCTGCATCACTTGGAGCACGCTGGCCCCAACCGGTATGTCCTCGTGCTCCTGGGAGTAGTAGCCAACGCTGACGTTGGACCCGAGATGGGCGCGGCCGGCGTCGGGGCTGAGGACGCCGGCCAGACAGCGGAGCAAGGTGGTCTTGCCGGCGCCGTTGGGCCCGACCACGAGGAACACCTCGCCCCGGCCGACGGTGAACGCGATGTCCAGGAGCACGGGGTTGTCCCCGAGGCGCTTGGTGAGCCCGTCGGCGGTGAGGACCCGGTCCCCTGCTCGCGCCGGCTCCGGGAAGTGGACGGTGAGGGCACGTCGCTTCACCGGGGGCAGGCCCTTGGCCTGCTGGTCGGTGATTCGCCCGATGCGCTGCTCGAGGGACCTGCGACGCCGGGCCGAGGTGGCGTTGCCCTGCCGGAACTTGTCAGCGGTGCGCTGGAGACGGGCGATCTCGCGCTGGGCGTTGGAGGCCTCGCGTTCCACCGCCGCTTCCCGCTGGGCTCGCTTGTCGAGGAACTGCGAGTAGGTCCCCCGATAGATCTCGAGCCGGCCGCGCTCCAGGGCGAAGACGCGGTCGATGGACTCGCTCATGAGCTCGATGTCGTGGCTCACGACGAGCAGCGCGCTCCGAGACGTGCGGAGGAAGCTCATGACGAAGGACTTGGCCTCGGCGTCGAGGTGGTTGGTCGGCTCGTCCATGATCAACACGTCGGCCCCGGCGAGGAGCAGCCGGGCCAGCTCCAACCGCCGGCGCTGCCCGCCGGACAGGGAGCCCACCTCCTGGAGGAGCGCGTCCTCGTCGAGGCCGAGGCCGTTGGCGATGCGTTCGGCCGTCGGCTCCAGCTCATAGCCACCACCCAGGCGGAACCGCTCCTCGAGCTCACCGTAGCGGTGCACCGCTCCGTCGAGGGCGGACGCGTCCTCGGCCACACCAGCCTCGTGGAGCTGTTCTTGGACGACCGAGAGATGGTCGCGGACCCGGGACAGCGGGCTGGCTGCCAGGAGATGGTCATAGGTGAGCAGGTGCCCCACGTCTCCCCGGGGGGTGGTGTCTTGAGGCAACCACCCAAGATGCTCGGGCCGGGCGACCGTGCCCCCGGAGCCGGTGATCTCCCCGGCCAGCGTGCGTAGAAGGGTGGTCTTCCCGGCCCCGTTGGGACCGACCAAGGCGACCTTCTCGCCCTCCTTCACCTGGAAGCTGGCGTCCTCGAGCAGGACCCGAGCGCCGATCTCGATTCGAAGCTGTGAGGCGTGCAGGGTCATGGAGAGGCTCGTGGCTAGTGGTGGCGCCCCGGCTCCTGGGACTTGGAGGGCAGGCGTCGGGCGGGGCCGGTAAGGCGGATCACGGCGGCGCCGACCTGGTTGCCGCCG
>JAUJNQ010000001.1:5009-26217 GCA_030448025.1 Acidimicrobiales bacterium
GCGTCGGGCGGGGCCGGTAAGGCGGATCACGGCGGCGCCGACCTGGTTGCCGCCGAACCCTTCAATATAGCGGGCGCCCGTTCTGTCACCGGAACCGACCGCCGACGGTCGGTCCGGGATGACAGAACTGAATATGGGCACCGCAGTTCCCTCAGCCGCAGACCATGGTCGCCGGGTCCTCGCCCCGCAGGGCCAAGACCCGGCTCACCGCTTCGTCCACACGGGCCTCGGGCAAGCGCCCGCTGTTGACGGCGGCGACGATGGCGTCTCGCATCGCCGTCGCTTGGTCCCCCTGGTTGGCAAGCACCATGTCGGCGCCCGCGGCGACGGCCATTGCCGTCGCCTGGGGTATCGACCACTTGTCGGTGATGGCCGACATGCCGAGCGCGTCGGTGACGGCCACACCCTTGAAGTCGAACGACCGCAGCAGGCGGTAGGCGGCAGGTTCCAGGCTTGCGGGCAGTGGACCGAGCGCGGTGTAGGTGACATGGGACATCATCACCACTGGGACGCCGGCCTGGAACGCAGGCGTAAAGCCTGCGGCGGCATTGGCCTTCAGCCCGTCGAGCGGCGTGTTGGACACCACCCGCCCGTCATGGCTGTCGGCGAGCCCACCCTGACCGGGGAAGTGCTTGGCTGTGGGCATCACGCCCGCCCGGCGGAACCCCTCGGCAAAGGCGCCGGCACGCCGCCCCGCCTCGGCCGGTGCGGCTGCGAAAGACCGGTCGCCGATGGCGGCTCCGGCAGCTCCTCCGTCGGCGTCGACCACCGGGGCGAAGATCAGGTCGAAGCCCAGGTCTCGCAACGCGGTCCCCCGCTCGGCGGCGACGTCGGTGATGGCCGGGAGGGGCCGCTGGCCGAGGCTGCGTGCCGACGGCGTGGTGCCGAGGACCGGGCGCAGCCGTGAGACCCGTCCGCCCTCCTCGTCGACGGCCACGAGCAGGCGGCGAGGTGATCGCTGGCGCAGCCCCGCGCTGAGGGCACGGACCTGGGGGGCGTCTCGGACGTTGGGTCCGAGCACGATCACGCCGCCCACCCCGAGGGCCGACACCTGAGAGGCCAGAGGGGAGCCGGCGGTGGTGGCGTCACCGATGCCGACGACGAGCAGGGTAGCGGCGCGCGCCTCCAGCGGCGCCTGCTTGCAGGGTGGCGAGGCAGGGGGCGGACCTGGTTCGGAGCCGGCGATTCGTGCCGCAGTCGTTGGCGAAGCGGCGTCTCCGACGCCGGCGCTGCTGCCGGCGCTGCTGTCGGCGCTGCTGCACGCCCCGCCCGCGACTCCGGCCAATGCGAGCAAGCCCAGCACTGCGCTGCGGAGGATTGGCATTGCCACGATGCTCGAGCTCGGGTTATGCCCGCACGTTGACGAGGTCGACCACGAACACCAGGGTCTCGTCGGGACCGATCACGCCTCCCGCCCCCCGACTGCCGTATCCCAGCTCGGGAGGGATCGTCAGGCGGCGCCGCCCACCCACCTGCATCCCCGTCACTCCCTGGTCCCAACCGGAGATGACCTGGCCGCCGCCCAGACGGAACGAGAAGGTGGACCCACGGTCCCAGGAGGCGTCGAACTCTCGGCCGTTCGACCACGACACGCCGACGTAGTGAACGTCGACGTCGGAGCCGGTGGTGGCCTCCGGGCCGGTGCCTGCCTCGATGTCCTCGATCTGGAGGCCGGGCGGCGGTTCGCCGCCGGGGACGGTGATCTCGGGCTTCTGCGAAGGTGCCATCGGGCGACGCTAACCGCCTACCACCCCAACGGTCGCGTCAACGACCAGTGGACACGACGGCGATCGGGTTTTCGGGGTCATCGCCGCCCCGTACCTTGGCGTCGGACCGGACCTCGGTCCCTGCATCCACGATGGCCCGCTCCACGTGCGCACCCGAGCGGATCACGGCACGGTCCAGCACCACGGCGTGGTCCACGACCGCGCCCTCCTCCACCACGACTCCGGGGCAGAGGACCGAGTCGACGACTCGCCCTGCCACCGTGCAGGCCGGTGACACGAGGGAGTCGTCGACAGCCCCGGTCCGGGTGATGCGTGCGGGCGGCAGGTGGCCACCGCTGGTTCGGATGGGCCAGCGAGGATCCTGCAGATCGACTCCCTTGCCATGGAGCAGGTCCTGGTGGGCCTCCCAGTACGCCTCCACCGTCCCCAGGTCCCGCCAGTAGTGGTCGAAGCGGTGCTCGAAGGCTCTCCCGTTCGAGACGAGCCGCGGCAACAGCCCGTGGCCGAAGTCGGATCGCTCCTCGCCGTCCTCGGTGAGCTCCCGGAGGGTCCCGAGAAGCGCCGACGGCTCGTAGGCGAAGATCTCCGTGGTCACCACGTCGCTCTTCGGCTCCGACGGCTTGTACTCGAAGTCGCGGACCCGACCGTCGTCGCCGGTGGTGACGACGCCGAAGCGACCGGGGTGTTCCTCCACCCTGGTCGTGGCCATGGTCACCTCGGCGTCAGCCGCCAGGTGGGTGTCAACCAGGTCCCGGTAGTCGAAGGTGTAGACGGCGTCGGCGCTGAGCACCACGATGACGTCGGGCTCGAACTCGTCGATCAGCCGGTGGTGGCGCCACAGGGCATCGGCGTTGCCCTCCGGGAAGCCCTCCCCGTCGCTCCCCGTGAAGGGGTGGAGGATGAGGAGGCCACCGGTGGTCCGGTCCAGGTCCCAAGGCCGGCCGTTGGCCAGATGGCCTTCGAGCGTGTACGGCTCGTACTGCTGGACGACCCACACGTCCTCCATGCCGCTGTTGGAGCAGTTGCTGAGCGGGAAGTCGACGAGCCGGTAGACGCCGCCGAAGGGAAGGGCCGGCTTGGCCCTGTCATCGGTGAGCACGCCCATCCGGCTTCCGGCGCCACCTGCCAGGATGAGTGTGAGGGTCCGCGTGCGGGTCATGTCGAAGATTCTTAGCCCTTCATCTTCCTCGTGTCGCGCGGCTCCAAGAAGGGCTCCTTGTCCGGCTCCTGGCCTGCCTCGATCTGGCGCCCGCGTTCGAGCTCGGCGTTGAGCTCGGCGCCCAGCAGCACGGCGATGTTCGACAGCCATAGCCAGACCAGGAAGACGATCACCCCGCCCAGCGCGCCGTAGGTCTTGTTGTAGGAGCCGAAGTTGGCCACGAAGACGGCGAAGGCCGCCGAGGCCGCGACCCACAGGACGACGGCCAGCACGCCCCCGGGGCTGACCCAGGGGAAGCCCGGATGCTTCACGTTCGGCGATGCCCAGTACAAGATGGCCAGCATCACGCTGGTGAAGAGGAGGAGCACCGGCCACTTGGCGATGTCCCAGACCGTCACCACCGATTCACCCAGGCCCAGGACCTTTCCCACCTCTTCGGCCAGGCCACCCGTCAGCACCACGCCGATGGCGCTGGCCGCCAGCAGGACCACGAGGACGAGGGTGACCCCGATGCGGACCGGGACCTTCTTCCACAAGGGCCGCCCTTCCTCGACGTCGTAGATCACGTTCGAGGCGCGCATGAATGCGGCGACGTAACCGGACGCCGACCACAAGGCCACCGCGAGCCCGACCGCGAAGAGGATGCCGCCCGAGCCCTTGCTCCTCTGCAGGTTCAAGATGGCGCCGGTGATGATGTCCCTGGCCGGTCCGGGCGCCACCCTTCCCAGGTTGTCGATCAGGGGCTGGGTCGCCGAACGTCCCACCAGGCCCAGGATGGAGACCAGGGCGAGGAGGGTGGGGAAGATGGCCAACACGCCGTAGTAGGTCAGAGCCGCCGCCCGGTCGGCCAGAGCGTCCTCCTTGAACTCGCGGATGGTTCGCTTGAGGACAGCCATCCACGACTCCTTGTCGAGGTGTGTCGGCTTGTCGGGTGCCGCCTCGTCGGCCTGGCGTCCCGGGTCCGGCCTCCTGAGCAGCGTCCTCATCCTCCGGCACCGCCCGGGACCTGCTCACTCACGTCGCCATCCCTCCGTTGAAATGCCCGTCGAGTCTGTCCAACCCTAAGGCAGGCTCCTAGTGTTGTGACTCCGTCTCGACGACGAGCGGCGGGGATCAGGAAGGTGCGACGGGGACATGGACGAGGATCCACGCCTGATCCTGTTCCGATGAGCAGCCCGTTCGGCCCTCTTGCCCTCATCGCCAACCCGAGGGCGGGCAGGGGGAGCGTGCGGACGAAGCTCCCCGGCATCGAGCAGGCCCTGCGGCAGAGGGAGCTGGAATACGAGGTGCGGATCACCGAAGGGCCCGGCGACGCCACCCGGCTGGCTCGCCGAGCCGTGGAGTCGGGGGGCCGCTTCGTGGTGGCCGTGGGTGGCGACGGCACCGTGCACGAGGTCGTGAACGGTCTGCTGCACGAGGACGCCGCCCTGCGCCGCGACACCGTGTTGGGTGTCGTCTCCGCCGGCTCCGGTTGCGACTTGGTCAGGACCTTCGGCCTCCCCGCCGATGCCCTCGGGGCTGTCGGTCGCCTCGCCGGGGCTGACACACGTCCCCTCGACGTGGGCAAGATCGGCTACCTCGACCGAGACGGCCGCCCGGCGGTCCGGTACTTCGCCAACATCGCCGAGGCCGGGCTCGGTGGTTCCACCGCCCGCCGTGCCGCCGCCCTGCCGGCCTGGCTCGGGCCGGCGCGGTACTTCTTCGCCTTCTGGCTGGTGCTCCCGTCCTACCGTCCGTGCTCGGCGCGTGTGGACGTGGACGGCGAGCCGGTCTTCGAGGGCCGTGCCGTGAACGTGGTGCTGGCGAACTGCCGGTTCTTCGGCGGCGGGATGCACATATCACCAGCGTCCGACCCCGCCGACGGCACCCTCGAAGTGCAGGTGTACACCGGCTCCAAGACCGACTCGTTCACCACTCTGCCCAGGGTCTACGCCGGTCGCCACCTGCCCCACAGGAACGTGGTGGAGCTGAAGGGCACTCGATTCCACCTCCACGCCGAGCAGGCGCTGGAGATCGAGGCCGATGGCGAGGTACTGGGAACGACCCCGGCCACCATCGAGATGCTCCCTCGCCCCCTCAGCCTCAAGGTTTAGGCGGCCCCGCTCCCCAACGCTTGGGTGAGTGCGAAGCGCACCTACCGCATTGTCGCAATAAGGCTTATCCTTGACCTTTGACGACGGTTAGGAGCTTCACATGCGACGATTCTTCAAGAAGGGCCCACCACCACTCTCTCGAGAGGAAGTGGAGAGGCAGGCAGCGGACGAGCTGGCCGCGGCCACGGGCTTGGGAGCGGTGAACTCGCCGCCTTGGGCGCCGAAGCCCGAACAGGCCGACCCGTCCCAGTCGTAGACCTGCCGGGCAGCGCCCGGTCCACCCAGCCGCTTAAGCTGCGCGGTCCCCTATGGAGCCCGCACCGATTCGCAACGTCGCGCTCGTGGCTCACGTCGACCACGGCAAGACCACGCTCGTCGACGCCATTCTCCGCCAGACCGGCGTGTTCCGCGCCAACCAGGAGCTGGTCGATCGGGTGATGGACTCCAGCGACCAGGAGCGCGAACGCGGCATCACCATCCTGGCCAAGGCGGCATCGGTGCAGTGGAAGGGGGTGAAGGTCAACCTCGTGGACACGCCCGGCCACGCCGATTTCGGCGGCGAGGTCGAGCGAGCCCTGGCCATGGTCGACGGCGTGCTGCTGCTCGTGGACGCCGCCGAGGGACCACTTCCGCAGACGCGCTACGTGCTGTCCAAGGCGGTGGCCGCCGACCTTCCGGCGGTCGTGGTGCTGAACAAGGTGGATCGGTCCGACGCCCGTCCCGATGAGGTCCTCGACGAGATCTACCAGCTCTTCCTCGACCTCGAGGTGCCCGACCGCCACATCGAGTTTCCCGTCATCTCCGCCGTCGCCCGCGAAGGCCGGGCGGTCGAGGGCGTGGGCCTTCCACCGGCTGACGGCGACCTGGCCCCGCTCCTCGACGCCATCCTCCGCAGCGTGCCCGCCCCCCTTGGGGATCCCTGCGCGCCGCTCCAGGCCCTGGTCACCAACCTCGACGCGTCGGACTACCTGGGCCGGCTGGCGGTAGGGCGGGTCGTGCGGGGCACGCTCAGCGCGGCCCGTCCGGTCGCCCTCGTGAACGCCGCCACCCCGCCCCCTTCCCCTCGCCGCCCGGGCCGGCTTCTCGCCGTGGAGGGGCTCGGCCGGGTCGAGGTGGACTCGCTGGAAGCCGGCGACCTGTTCATCCTCGCCGGTTTCCCCGAGGTAGAGATCGGCGACACCCTGGCCGACCCCTACAACCCCGACCCCCTCCCGCGCCTCACCGTCGACGAGCCCGTCCTGCGCATGACCTTCGGGGTGAACACCTCGCCTCTCGCGGGCAAGCAAGGGCGCTACCTCACGTCCCGGCACCTGCGGGAGCGCCTGGCCCGAGAGGTGCTGGGCAACGTGGCCATCCGAGTGGACGACACCGACTCCCCCGACGTGCTCCAGGTGGCGGGCCGCGGGGAGCTGCAGCTGGCGGTGCTCATCGAGTCCATGCGCCGAGAGGGCTACGAGCTGGAGGTGAGCCGGCCGGAGGTCTTCACGCGGGAGATCGACGGCAAGCGCCATGAACCCATCGAGGAGGGGGTGATCGACGTCGCCGACGAGCACGTGGGGACCGTGCCCCAGGCGCTCGCCCCTCGCAAGGGTCTGGTGCTCGACCTGCGCGCCGGCGACCCCGGACGCACGATCATCAGCTTCGAGGCGCCGGCGCGTGGGCTGCTCGGCTTCCGCTCCCAGCTACTCACGGTCACTCGCGGCACGGGGATGTTGCACACGCGCCACCGCGGCTGGTCGCCGTGGGCCGGTGAAATGCCGAACAGGCGAGGCGGGGCCATGGTGGCCGATCGCTCCGGCGTGTCCACGGGCTACGCCCTCGACAACCTCCAGCTCCGGGGCGAGCTGTTCATCGGGCCCGGTGAGCCCGTGTACGAGGGGATGGTGGTGGGGGAGAACTCACGCCCTGGCGACATGATGGTGAACGTCACCCGTGAGAAGCAGAAGACCAACATCCGCACTCACGCTGCGGACGACGCCATCAAGCTCACGCCTCCCCGCGTGCTCACCATTGAGACCGCCGTGGAGCTCGTGGTCGAGGACGAGCTGGTGGAGGTGACGCCCTCGTCTGTGCGGGTCCGCAAACGCCTCCTCCTGGAATCGAACCGCCGGCGGGCGTCCAAGCGCTGACCGGTCCTCCAGAGGATCCGTAGAATTAGCGCCGGTGGCGTCAGGCTTGGACCTCGAGGTCGGTGCTCTGGCTCGGCGCATAACCGAGCTGGGGGCGGATGAGGACGCCCGGGTGTACTCCATGTCCCGCTGGAGCGAGCTCATGCTCAGGTGGGCCATGTCCCATCCGGCGTTCAAGACCCAGTTGTTCCGCTTCGTGGACGTCTTTCCCGCCACCCGTGGCGACGACGACGTGCTGCGCCATGTGCAGGAGTACTTCGAGGGCACCGATGTCCCGAGACTCCTGGAGCACGGCGTTCACATGGCCGGCGCTCTCCCCCTCGGGAGCAAGCTGTCGGCAGCCGTCGCCCGCCGCAACATCGAGCGGATGGGCCAGCAGTTCATCGTGGGCCGAGGCCCGGCGGAGGCCATCGAAGGCCTGCACCGGCTGTGGCAGGAGGGGAGCGCGTTCACGGTCGACCTCCTCGGCGAGAAGACGGTCACCGAGGCCGAGGCCGACCGCTATGCGGCCCGGTTGGACGAGCTGCTCGGCACGCTGTTGGGGTCCACCAGCGACTGGGCCCCCCGCCCCGAGCTCGAGAGCGACGACATCGGGGCGCTCCCGCGGGCCAACGTCAGCATCAAGGCAACGGCTCTGGCCTCGCTCTACGCGCCGCTCACGGCCGAGGAGGGCCTGGCCCAGGTCCGCGGTCGACTGCAGCCCATCCTCCGGATGGCGGCCGAGCAGGGGGCGTTCGTGTGGTTCGACATGGAGCAGTACGACACCAAGGACCTCACTCTGCGGCTCTTCCGGGACGTGGCGACCGATCCGGAGCTGTCAGGGCTCCAGACGGGGGTCGTGATCCAGGCCTATCTCCAGGACGCCCACGCTGACCTCCAGGACGTGGTCGCCTGGGCTGGCGATGTCCGGCCAGAGAACGCCGTGGGCATCCGTCTGGTGAAGGGTGCGTACTGGGACACGGAATCCATCACGTCCGGGGCCGAAGGATGGCCGGCGCCGGTGTTCGCCGAGAAGGCCCAGACCGACGCCAACTTCGAGCGCTGCACCCGGCTGCTCCACCACCATCACGGCAGCGTGCGGGCCGCCTTCGGATCCCACAACCTTAGGTCGCTGGCCTATGCCGTGGCGTACGCCCGGAGCCTGGGCGTGCCCGACAACGGCTACGAGCTCCAGATGCTCTACGGCATGGCCGAGCCGGTGCAGGCCGCCTTACGACGCCTCGGGCTGCGCCTGCGCGTGTACGCACCGGTGGGCGAGCTGGTGCCGGGTATGGCGTACCTGGTGAGGCGCCTGCTGGAGAACACCTCCAACGAGAGCTTCGTGCGCCATCGCTTCGCTGAGGAGCGGCCGGTGGAGGAGCTGGTCGCCGCCCCTCACGTCGACCGTCTTCCGGACAGGGGACCGCCCGCCCGCCGGCCCCCCACGGAGGCTTCTCAGCCTGGGGGCTACGTCCCCGAGCCGGTCGCCGAGTGGCGCCGGTCGGATGTCCGCAACAACTTCAACCGGGCGGTGCGCTCGGCGTCCACGGGGTTCCCGGTCGAGGTCCCGGCCGTCATCGGCGGGGAGAGGGTCGTGACCGGCCGAAGCATCGATTCCGTCGATCCCGGTGACCCCGAGACGGTGGTGGCGAGGTCGGCTTCATGCGGCGCCGACGAAGCCGACGATGCCGTTGGGGCTGCGGGTGCGGCTCTCGAAGCCTGGCGGCGCACACCAGCCGCCGAACGGGCGGCCGTGCTCTTTCGAGCCGCAGAATGGATGCGCGCCCGGAGGCCGGAGCTGGCCGGCCTTCAGGTGTACGAGGCGGGAAAGCCGGGCCCGGAGGCCGATGCCGACGTCTGCGAGGCCATCGACTTCTGCGAGTACTACGGCCGGGAGATGCTGCGCCTCGATCGCGGCGGAGCCGTGCAGTCGCCGCCCGGTGAGGCCAACTCGCTCCGGTACCAGGCCAAGGGGATCGGCGTGGTGATCTCGCCGTGGAACTTCCCCCTGGCCATCCCCACCGGCATGGTGGCGGCCTCCCTGGTCGCCGGCAACGCCGTCCTGCTCAAGCCCGCCGAGCAGACGCCCGCCGTCGCTTACCGGCTGGTGGAGGCCCTCGAAGCCGGGGGGCTGCCCCCAGGTGTGCTGGCCTTCCTGCCGGGCATAGGCGAGGAGGTGGGCGCCCACCTGGTCAGCCATCCGCAGGTGGCGTTCGTCGTCTTCACCGGCTCCAAGGCCGTGGGCCTACGCATCAACGAGGCTGCGGCCGTGCCCCGGCCCGGACAGCGCCACGTAAAGCGCGTCGTGGCCGAGATGGGCGGCAAGAACGCCGTGGTGGTCGATGCAGATGCGGACCTGGATCAGGCGGTTCCGGCCATCGCCGCCTCGGCGTTCGGCTACGCCGGCCAGAAGTGCTCCGCCGCCTCCCGGCTCATCGTGGTCGGCGCCGTCCACGATGAGCTGGTCGAACGCCTCGTGGGCCACACCAGGGAGCTGCGCATCGGGCACCCGCGGGACCTTTCCGCGAAGGTGGGCCCCCTCATCGACGGCGACGCCCTTGAGCGGGTCACCTCGTACGTGGAGCGGGCCCCGATCGACGGCACGGCGCTGCTCGCTCGAACCGACGTGCCCGAGACGGGGTACTTCGTGGGGCCCACCATCGTCGGTGACGTGGATCCGGCCTCGCCGCTGGCGCGGGAGGAAATCTTCGGCCCTGTGCTCACCGTCTTTCGGGCTGCTGATCTCGACGAAGCTCTGACCGTGGCCAACGACACCGATTACGCACTCACCGCCGCCCTGTTCTCAAGGTCCCCCACCCGCATCGCCAAGGCGTCGGCAGAGTTGCGAGCGGGCAACGTGTACGTGAACCGGGGCACCACCGGCGCCGTGGTGGGACGCCAACCCTTCGGCGGATACGGGCTGTCAGGGGTGGGATCGAAGGCCGGCGGCCCGGAGTACCTGCTTCAGCTCATGGACCCGAGAGTGGTCACCGAGAACACGGTCCGTCAGGGTTTCGCGCCCTCCTGAGTGCAGCCCGTTGGCACCGTCAGCCGGCGGCGGCGATCGATTCGTCAGCGGCGGCAGGCCCTTCGGCCGTTCGCTCGGCCGTGCGCTCGGCCATGCGACGGCCGGCCTTGCCGATGCGATCGATGCGACGCACGAGGGCGTCGCGAGCCCGCTCGGCTTCGTCGCTGAGGCCTACGAGGTCGGTCACACCCCAGTCACGCAGCACCACGGGTACCAGGATCTGCTCGTGATGGATGCGCACGTCGTAGATGCCCGCCTTGGCGATGGCCAGAGCGTGCTTGGTGTAGCCGGCGATGCCGGTGCCGGGCATCTCGAAGTCGTGCACCTGTCGCTCGATGGCCATCACCAGCGTGGACGGGTCGGCCTTCAAGGCCGCGCTCACGAGGTCGCGATAGAAGAGGAAGTGCAGGTTCTCGTCGGCCGCGACCCGGGCCATGACCTTGTAGCCGGCGGGATCTTCGAGCAGCTTGCCCGTGGCCCGGTGGGAGATTCTGGTGGCCAGCTCCTGCAAGGCCACGTAGACCATCACCTCGGCCTGGTTGGGGGGCTCCGGCGTGACGCCGTGGCTCACCTGCTGCATCCGGCCCCGTTCGAGCTCGATGGGGTCGAGCGCCTCGCTCACCGTGAGGTAGTCACGGATCACCATGGCGTGGCGGCCTTCCTCGGCGGTCCAGCGCCGCACCCACTCCCCCCAAGGCCCGTCGGCGCCGAGCAGGCGCTCGATGGTCCGGAAGTAGTAGGGGAGGTTGTCCTCGGTCAGCAGGTTGACGAACAGGGCGCTGCGCACCGAGTCGGGCACGGGGTAGACCTGCGGATCCCACTGTTCGCCCGGCTCGAAGTCCCGACCACGACTCCACGGCACGAACTCGTGGGGGAACCATTCCTGGGCGGTAGCCAGGTGTCGCTCCAAGAGACGTTCGGTCTCCGGGGCCAGCTCATGGAGGAGCGCGAGGTTGGGTTCACCCTGCCGCACCTAATGAGCCTACCGACCGGTCGGTAGGGACACAAACGGCGACTGCGCATTCCCGGCGCGGTGAGTGTGGCCTGCACTGTGCGGGCCACCACTTATCTGCCTCCGAACGTGCCCGGTACTGTCACTCTGACGGGTCCCCGCCGGGGAACTATCAGACGCACGACACGGGAGATCACATGGCAGAGGACACATTGGCCATGGACGCCTTCGAGGACGCGACGCTCCTGAGCGTGGTCCAGCAAGCGCAGCAGGCTCTGGGTTGTGACGACGCTGGTCTGGTCCAGCTGCGGGGAGGCTTGTCCATGCCGGCGGCCCACACCAGCGAGATCGCCGGCGCTCTTGACCGGGCCCAGTGCGATTCAGGCGAGGGCCCGAGCTTGGACGCCATCCGCCAGCTCCAGGCCATGTCCGTCCCCGCCGTCGACGAGCTCACCTGGTGGCCTGCCTTCCGCCGCACGGCTCTGGCCGGCGGCGTCCAAAGCTGCCTGGCGGTGCCGCTCACCGTCGGCAGCGAGGTCGTCGGGGCTCTGGCCTTCTACTGCAGACGGGTCAACGCCCTCGCCGGCTGCGAGGAGGCCGCCCTTCAGATCGCCCACCGCACAGGGGCGGACATGACCCGCCAGCCATGACCATGGGGCCGCCGGAGGCGCTGCACCTGGCGACCAGATCACCCTGCGGGCGGCTGTCCTGAGGCTGCCGGCGTCACCAGCGGCGGCGGCGAGGAGTGGCAGTAGCGATTCCATGAGCCGACAACGGCAAGAAGCTTCGGCGCAGCCCTGGGCAAGCTCGATGCCGACGGACTGCTCTACGGGCGCCACGGACACGAAGATGTTGGAGCCGGGTTACGAACCACTTCCACCACTCGGGATCAGCCGCCGCCTCACTGAGGCCGGCGGCTACGTTCGTCGATGGCGGTTGCGGTTGTGGAAGGCGCACGCCGGCCGCCCATTGGCCGCCACCGTGGGCCCCCCCGGCCGCCCAGGGTTGGACATGGTCGATCTGGCATCGCTCGGCGGGAAGCTCGCAGTGCCGGTGGAAGCACTGGCGGTCGCGCACCTCGACGGCCCGGCGGGTGGCGCCGGTGAAGAGGCGGCCGGCCACGCCAACGTCGATCACCCGGGAGGCGCCTTCGAAGACCACCCGCTCCACCCAGGCCTCGTCCAGCCAGTCCACGAGGGAGCCGGGGGCTCACCACCGTGCCGTTGGCCAGCTCGCAGATGCGCCCGGCCAAGGTCTCATAGCCCACCAACACGGTGAACAGCGGCTCAGGGCGCCGGCCGTCGTCGGGAGTGGCGCCTGCTCGCCTCGCCATCTCGCCCAGGGCGTCGGCCTGGCGGCGCTGGGCTGGGGTGCGGGCCAGGTCGGCGACTCCGGCGCTATCGCCCAGGCGGGATCGGGCCTCGGCCCAGTCGGCTTCGAACAGCTCATCTTCGATGCGGCTCAGTGCCTTGTGCACGATGGAACCGGTGATGGGATCGAGCACGAAGTCACCCAACCACGTGCCGTCGAAGCCCTGCGACATGTGCAGTCGCCGCCCTTCACGCTGGTCGCCTGCCTCCTTCTCGCTACCGTCGGGATCGGCGTAGTGGCGCCAGTAGGTAACGGCGCGCGAGAAGGCGGAGAAGCGCAGGTTTCGAGCGAAGCCGACCAGCATCTCCTCGTCTCGGCTCATGGCCTCTTCTGCGCTCGGGGTTCGGGCCCCGGTCAGGGCCGATACCTGTGCGGCGCCGATGTCACCGCCAAGCCAGGCTTCCTCGGCCAGAGGCAGGTGACGAAGGCTACGCCCGAGGCGCACGCATCGTCGTGCGGCAGGCTGGGGAGATGGCAGGTGGCGGTCAGCCACGACGCCGCCGAGCGGGCACCGTCGGACTCCCACTCCCGGCTGGCGTCGAAGGCTGCCGTGGCCCGGGTGGCCACCGCCTCCAGGCGGGCCAGGCAGCGGTGGAGGGCCTCGATGCTCTGGCCATCGGCCAGGGCCGTGGGCTCAGCCGCACACAGCTTGTCCAGCACCTTGTCCAGCTCGTCCAGCACCCCACCATCGTACATGTGTTCGCTCTCTGGATGCAAGCAAATTCCTTGTGGGACAAGGATTTTCTTCGGACGACGAGCGACTGGAGGATGAGCTTGGCAGCGGCGACGGCACCTCCAACCACCTCGGTGGAAGCGCCGATGTGCGTGCACTGGGAGCCTCCAAAGCCTGCGTGGTAGGACGGGCGGGTGAAGGAAGAGGTCATCTCCAGGGGGCTGACCGCCGGTGACTGGATCCTGGCCGGGGGCGTCTTCGTCGGAGGGATCGTGCTCGGACGGCTGTTGCGGGCGCTGCTCACGAGGCGCATCTCCCACGAGGACGCCGAGCGATCTGCAGCCGTGGTGCTCGGCCGCCTGGCCGGCTACGTGGCCGTCGTGGCCGGGCTCGTCTATGCCCTCTCGGTCCTCGACGTTCGGCTCGGGCCGCTGCTCGGCGCCGTCGGGATCGGTGGCATAGCCGTCGCCCTCGCCAGCCAGAGCCTGCTGGCCAACTTCTTGAGCAGCGTGATCCTGCAGGTTCGCCGCCCCTTCAGGCGTGGCGACGAGATATCCACCAACGAATGGGAGGGAAAGGTCGAGGAGGTGAACTTCCGCACCGTGATCCTTCGCACGTGGGACGGGGAGCGGGTGTTCGTGCCCTCGTCGGCGGTGATCAACGCACCCATCGTCAACCTCACGACCCTGCGCCGGCGGCGGACCACGGTGGCCATCAGTGTCGCTTATGACACCCACCTGGAGACCGCCCAGCGCGTGCTGCAGGAGGCGGTCGCCGCCGTGGAGGGCGTGTCCGAGTCACCGGCTCCCGAGGCCCTGGTGGAGAGTTTCTCAGAGTCGAGCATCGAGTTCGCCGTCCGCTACTGGCACGCCCCGGAGACGCCGGCCCTCTGGCAGGTTCGCAGCCGGGTGGCCATGGCCGCCAAGTCCGCGCTCGAGAAGGCAGGGATCACCATTCCGTTCCCGCAGCGGGTCGTCCACTTGCGCCAGCCCTTGGGATCCGACGATGACCCCGATCGCCAGCGGCAGATCGACGGCGGCTAAGGGTCAGCCGCTCAGCCGCCGAGCTTGGCGAAGGCGGTGAGGATGGACTCTGCCGAGCGGTCGATGTCCTCGGTGGTGGTGTTGTGGCCGCAGATGGACACGCGCATGGCCGCCCGCCCCCGCCATCGAGTCCCTCCCACCCAGCACACGCCGTCCTCCTGGACGCGGTGGATGACATCTGTTGTCACCTGATCGGCCTCTTCGGCGCCACCGAAGCGGACCAGCACCTGGTTGAGCACGACGTCGTTCAACACCTCGATGCCGGCCTCCCCCGCCAGCCGTTCGGCCATGTGCCGGGCGTGGGTGATGTTGCGGTCCACGAGCTCACCCACACCGCGCCTGCCCAGGGCCGCCAGGGCGGCGTAGACGGGTACCGACCGGGCCCGGCGGGACCACTCGGGGTTCCAGTTGATCTGGTCCCGTCGGTCGGAGCCTCGGTGATGGGAGACGGCGATGTACGAGGCGGTGACGCTCATGGCCGCGGCGTGGTCGTCGGGATGGGCGCACAGAGCGACGCCGCAGTCGTAGGGGGCGTTGAGCCACTTGTGACCGTCGGCGGACCACGAGTCGGCCCGTTCCACGCCTTCCAGCAGGTGGCGGTGACGTTCGCTGGCCGTGGCCCACATGCCGATGGCGCCGTCCACGTGGACCCACGCGTCCCTCGACTCCGCAAGGTCGCACACCTCGGTGATCGGGTCCACTGCCCCCGTGTTGATGTTGCCCGCCTGGGCGCAGACGATGGTGACCCGTCGCCTCGAGCCGTCGTCCAGCGCCCCGCCATTCAGAGCCTGGGCCAGGGCATCGACTCGCATCGCCCCGTTGGCGTCGCAGGCAACGGGCACCAGCGCTTCCGTGCCGATCCCGAGGAAGCGCAGGGCGCGGTCGACGGACGCATGCCGCTCGTCGCCGGCAAGGACCCGAATGGCGGGCGCGCCGCTCAGGCCCTTGCGTTCGACGTCCCAGCCGGCCCGGGCGAGGAGGTGGTGGCGCGCTGCGGCCAGCCCGGTGAAGGTGGACATCTGGGCGCCGGTGGTGAACCCCACGCTGGTGTCGCCGGGGAGCCCGAACAGGTCGACCAGCCACCGGGCGCAGACCTCCTCGATGACCGAGACCGCGGGCCCCGAGCTTTGGACGGCCGCGTTCTGGTCCCAAGCGGTGACCAGCCAGTCGGCACCGGCGGCAGCCGGGGAGGTGCCACCGATGACGTAGCCGAAGTAGCGGGGGCCGGTGCTCCCGACCGAACCTAGCTGTCCGAGCGTGGCCAGCCGCTCGACGACCAGGAGCGGATCCTCCCCGGTCTCGGGTAGGGAGCCGCCGGCGATCCGGCGCAGCTCCTCACTGATGACGGCGGGGTAGGCGGGCCGCTCGCCGACGCCGCTTCGGAAGGAGAGGGCGTGGCGGTGAGCGGCGCCGAGCACCTGCTCGAGCTGGTCGGGCTGCTCATCCTCGTCCAACTGGTCGCTCACACCTCGGCCGTGGCTTGGGCCGCCTCCCTGCGGAGCAGCTCGGCCTTGACCTCGATGCCCCAGCGGTAGCCGCCGAGGGAACCGTCGGTGCGGATCACTCGGTGGCAGGGGACCACGAGGGCCACCGGATTGGCGCCGCATGCGTTGGCCACCGCCCGGACCGCCGTCGGGGTCCCCATCGAGCCGGCCACCTGGGTGTAGGACCGCGTCGTCCCCGCCGGGATCTGGCGGAGGGCTTCCCACACCCGGGCCTGGAACGCCGTCCCCCTCACGTCCAGGGGCAGGTCGAGCCCCGCCGACCGACCCTCGGCCAGAGCCCGGACGAACGCGGCGACGTCGGCCAGCTCGCCGTCGCACCGGCGTAGCTCGGACCGGGGAGCCCCATGCGCAGAGCTTGGACCAGGATCGCCTCGCCGGGCCCGACCTTCACCGAGCACAACCCTCGTTCGCTGGCAGCCACGAGCACGGTGCCGACGCACGACTCCGTGAGCGTGTAGCGGATCTTCCGTATGCCGAGGGGTCCATCCAGCTTGCGGTCACTGCCGTGCAGCGGATCTCGTCTCTCATGGTTTGCACGCTACGGGTCCGGGTCTCTCGGCACTACGGATCATGGGTTCGAGCTCCGCGCCTTGAGGTGCCGGGCGGGGTCCGGCCCAGACTGCACAGGGGTAACATCGCAGCGGCCGTAGTTTTCTGTGACGACGGTTGGCGGCACGAGTCGGCAGGGCACGAGGGGACCATATGGAACCCAAGAGAGGGAGAGGCGCACCCAAGCCCGAGCATCAGCGCCTGGCCCCGGACATCGACGTCATCGTCCCTCCCGCCGGCAGCTACCCGGTCTCGCGTGGTGCCCCGGAGCGCAAGCTCAGCCGGGTCGACCGCTATGGGCGCCGTGCCGAGGTCACGGCCTACGAGACCCTCACACCCACCGGCACGGTGCGCATCTCCTTCCGCGTGACCGACGACCAACCCTTCGACTTCAAGCCGGGGAACTTCATCGGCATCCAGGCCGACGTCGAGGGCTTCGGCGTGAGGAAGACGCCCTACTGCATCGTCTCGGCCCCCAACGAGGAGCGGACGTTCCAGCTGCTCGTCCGACTGGTGCCGGAGGGACCGCTCTCGTACTACCTCGGCGCCCTGAAGATCGGCGACGTCATCGGATTCCGCGGGCCGGTGGGCCGTTCCATGGTCCCGAAGGAGGAGGAGGAGAACGAGCTCATCCTCATCGCCACCGGGGTGGGCATCGGGCCGTTCCTCTCCTTCACCCAGTACCTTCGCAGCCTTGGCCTGCACCGGCCGACTCGCGTGTTCTGGGGCCTCCGCCTGGCCGAGGACATCTGCCTGCTGGACGAGCTCGAGGACCTGGCTCGCACGTGCGAAGACTTCAGCTACCAGATCTCCCTCTCCGAGCCGCCCGAGAGCTGGGAGGGGCTGCGGGGGCGGGTCACCGAGACGGTGCCTCCCCTGCTCTCGACCCTCGGGGGCAAGCACTTCTACCTCGTGGGAAACGGGGCCATGATCGAGGAGATGAGCGAGGCGCTGTCCGACCTCGGTGTGTTCAAGACCCTCATCTACGAAGAGCACTTCTTCAACACCAGGTACAAGCCCGACGAAGCGGCCCTGGAACGGATCCGGCGAGCCTTCGTGGCCCGTGACCTCACGTCTCCGAGCGTGCGGCGGGAGGCGGTCGAGCGCAAGCGTCGCAGGACGCAGGGGGCCCAGAGCGTCCAGAGCGCATCCGAGGCCTGGGAGAGCGGCCGGCTGTAGAGGTCAGAGGCCCCAGCCTGCTCGTCGACTGGCGCCGCGAGAGCAGCCAACACTGGCGACCGGCGTGGCTCAGGGCAGCCCAACGGAACTACGGACACGTCATGCCTGGTGAAGGGTTCAGTAGTTCCTCAGCGGCCTTCGAGATAGTCAGCGGCCTCGACGGCGGGGTCGACATCGTCGGCGATCTCCTCTGACGCCAGGTGCACCGCCGCTTCCTCGGCGCTCAACCCTCCGGCGTCGTCCTCGGAGAGCAGGGCCACCTCCTCGGGGGTGAGGTCGGGACTGTCGACAGCGGAGTCCGGCGCCATGAGCTGACCGCCAAGGGGTCCGTCGTCCAGTCCAGCGGCGAGGTCAGGCTGCTCCCGCGCCGCTCGCTCCGCGACCGTTTCCTGCTGTCGCTCCTCGGCTGCAGTCACGGCATAGGCCGGGTCATCCCCTGCAGCGATCGGGTAGTCGCGAGGCACCATCAGCGCCTCTTCGTTCGTCTCGATGTCGCGCCCGGGAGGGGCGTCGTACATCTCGGGTATCCCCTCGGCATCCAGGCTCTGGCCAGCTTCGTGGTCCGACATGGGCCAGTCCTACCCCGCCGGTCAGCGTGGCGAACCTCGCCCGCACAGTGCATGCCCCGACCACCTTGGCGTCATTCCGGTGGTGCAGCCGAGAGGCGACCCGTGCTCTCGAGCGCCGAGCGGGCGAGGACCTGCTGGGATGTGGTGACGCGCTCGGCCCGCCCACGGCCCACGAAGCTGTGCGTCCAATGGAGCACGGTCGTGAGCCGGTTCTTGAAGCCGACGAGGTAGAGCAGGTGGACGACCAGCCACATGACCCACGCCGGGAACCCGGCCAGCCGTAGGCGTCCGACGCTGGCGACGGCGTGGAAGCGGGAGACCGTGGCCATCGAGCCCTTGTCCTTGTAGTGGAACCGGTGGCCGATCTCTTCGCCCCGCAGCCGCCGGTCGATCTGGTCGGCGGCGTGCTCGGCGCTCTGGATGGCTACCTGGGCCACGCCCGGGAGATCGTCCAGCGCCATCAGGTCACCGACGACGAAGACGTCGGGATGACCGGGGAGCGTGCAGTCGGGATCGACCTCCACCCGTCCGACCCGGTCGAGCTTGGCGCCCGAGGCCGCGGCGAGCTGGGCGCCGAGGGGACTGGCGCTCACGCCCGCAGCCCACATCTTGCACACCGACTCGATCCGTCGTCGCTGACCGGTGCCGTCGAGCACATCGATGCCGGTGGCGTCGATGTCGACGACGTTCATGCCCAGCTGCACGTCGACGCCGATGTCCGCCAGCTCTCGGGTGGCCTTGCCGGACAGACGCTCACCGAACGAGCCGAGGACCGAAGGTGCGGCGTCGAGGAGCACGATCCTGCTGCGGGAGGGGTCGATGTTGCGGAAGTTCCCTTTCAGTGTCCGGTGGGCGAGCTCGGCGATCTGCCCGGCCATCTCCACGCCGGTGGGACCGGCACCGACGACCACGAAGGTGAGCCACCGCTGCACGAGGGACGGGTCGGGCTCCAGCTCGGCTTGCTCGAAGGCCTCGAAGATCCGGCCTCGCATCTCCAGCGCGTCGTCGATGGTCTTCATCCCCGGAGCGTGATCGGCGAAGCGGTCGTTTCCGAAGTAGGAGGGCACGGCGCCGGCGGCGACGATGAGGCTGTCATAGGGAGTGACCGTGGTGCCGTTCGCTGGGGCCGAGGTAACCGTTCTGGCTTCGAGGTCGATGTTGGTGACCTCCCCCAGAAGCACTCGAGCGTTGCGCTGGTGGCGCAGGATGTGACGGGTTGCGGGAGCGATCTCGCCGGCGGCGAGGATTCCGGTGGCCACTTGGTAGAGGAGTGGCTGAAACAGGTGGTGCGTGGTCTTGGCCACGAGCGTGACCTCGACGGGCGCTCGGCGCAGTGCCCGCGTGGCGAACAATCCGCCGAACCCCGAGCCGATCACGACCACCCGATGTGCCTTCTGTGCCCGCTGCAGAACCGCTCCCCGTATCGACGATCCGCCCCGTGCGGCCGAGTGACGTTACTTGCTGTTGCTCTCTCGACGGGAGGTGACGGCCAGGAGGTTCCCATCCGGATCGCGGAAGAACGCCATCCACTCCTCTTCGCCCGGGGTCCCGAAGGTTCCTTCGTCGTCTCGGTGGACGAGCTGCGGTTCCTGCTCGAACACCACGCCCCGGCCCCGCAACTCCTCACAGCTGGCTTCGATGTCGTCCACCGCGAAGTAGAGCGTGGTCGAAGGCGCCGATGCCTCGAGCAAGAGGCGCACGTCGGCAAACTGGAAGAAGGCCAGCCCCGGCGGGTCGAACCTGGCGAGGAAGGAGGCGCCCAAGGTGTCTCGGTAGAAGTGGACAGCCCGGTCCAGGTTGGTCGCCCGCTGAGCCACCTGGCGAATGCCTCGGATCCCAGTGCCAGCTTCAGCCATGTCGCCTCTCTTCTCCGGAACGAGCTTGGACGATCTCGAGGAGCCCCTCCCGCACGAGACGGCGCACCAAGGTCAGGCGGCTCTTCTCGTCGAGCTGGTCGGCCAGCTCCCCTACGCTGAACCCGCTGGTAGCGGCGATCCGGCGCATGACCGGCTCCAGCGCCGAGGGCATGGCCAGCTCGCGGTCACCCAACAGGCACCAAAGCCCTTCCGGGGCGCAGCGCACGAGGCACACCGAGCCCTCACGCCGCTGCACCAATGAGCTGTCGTCCACCTCGCCGAGGGCCATGAGCTGGCCCAGCTGACCGATGAGCATGGGCCAGCGACGGGACCAGAAGCGGCGAACGGTCCGGCGGGCAACCTCCGCCGCGTCCAGCTTGTCCAGGGCAGCCCGCAGCTGCTCGACGTGGTCGGCGATGTCCGCTGCGAGGGCGTCCTCGTCGTGGGCGAAGCCAACCGGCAGTGAGCGACGGAACTCCACGTCGTCCACCAACTCGGAGAAGGCGTCGCTCATCACGTCCTTCCAGGTGGAGGTGAGCACCCCCACGGTGAGGTGGGCGCTGACCTCCTGGCGGGACTCGGCGGCGTGGGGGAAGCCGCGGGGGATGTAGAGGCAATCACCCGGCTGAAGCTCGGCGGTCAGGATGGGAGGCCCCGGGTCCCCGAGATCCGAGGACCAGCGCTGCGCGGGAAGGGGCAGCTCCACCAAGGGCTCGTGGACGGCCCAACGCTTGCGGCCCGCGAGCTGCAGGACGAAGACGTCGTGGGTGTCGTGGTGGACGGCCAGTCCCCGGGAGGTGGGCGGCGTGACGTAGGCGTTGGCCTGGGTCGGGTGGGTGAGCTCGAGCTCGAGGTCCCGGCAGAAGCGCATCACCGCCGGCCAGTAGCGGTGCAGGCCCTGGAGAACCAGCGTGGCCCCGGCGTGGAGCTCGTCATAGATCCGGGGGGTGTCTCCCACGTCGGTGACCGTTCGCCCCCCGAGGCTGGCCGATCGGGTGTACATCGAGGGGTCCAGGGGCTTGCCATCACGCACCAGCCGGAACGCCGGCTGGCGGGGGAAGGTGGATATCAGGTGGTCGACGTCGTCGAGCGACAACAGGTCCGTGAAGCCGCGCTGGGCGTTCGTCAGGAGCTGCGGTGCCCTGGTCCAGTGCTCCCTGAGGAAACGCTCGACATCTCCCACGCAGCGGGCGAGGGCCGTTCCCACCTGCTGGTCGGGTTACTGACCGGCGTTACTGGTGGGCGCTGTCGCCCTCGTCGGCGGGGTCGCCCTGGTCGGTGGCGTCGCTGGGATCGGCCGGGTCGCCCTGGTCGGTGGCATCGTTCTCGTCGCCGGCGTCGTCGCCCGTGTCCCCGCCGTCGTCGCCCTGGAGCCGGACGGCGGAGCCTGGGCGGA
>JAUJNQ010000001.1:26317-58412 GCA_030448025.1 Acidimicrobiales bacterium
TCGTCGACGCCATGAACGTGATCGGCTCGCGTCCCACCGGGTGGTGGCGGGACCGCCCTGGCGCGATGCGTGAGCTGCTCGGCCGCCTCCAACGTCTGGTGGCGACGACGGGTGACGAGGTCGTCCTCGTGCTCGACTCGGCGCCACCCGACCTCGGCGAAGCCATACACGGCGGGGTGTGCGTGGTCCATGCGACCCGGCGGGGCCGCGACGCGGCCGACGACCGGATCGTGTCCCTGGTGGCCGCCGACCCGGAGCCTCCAAGCCTGCTCGTGGTGACATCGGACCGTGGCCTGCGGCGCCGGGTGAAGGGTCTCGGAGCCCAGGTGTGTGGTGCCGGAGAGCTGTTGGGCCGGCTCGACGAGCTCGGGCCGGCGCCGAGGTCCTAGTCGATCAGCCGATCAGTGAATCAGCAGACCAGCCCATCAGTCGATCTCTTCGTTGGACCGGCGCACTTCCTGCTCCGCGCCCTCGACCGACTCCACAGCGTCACCGTCCATCCGGCCTTCCTCGGCCGCGGCTTGCTCCCGCTCCACCCGGCCCTCGGCCTCCACCTCGCGGTCACCGGCGGCCCACCCCAGCTTCTCCTTGACCTTGCCCTTGGCATCCTTGGCCGACTTGCTCGTGTCCGGACTCATGCCCGCGAACCTAGAGCATCGGCGGGCGCGCTAGACCCTCAGTGGGGCGTCTCGAACCCCGACGGCATCAGGAGGACTCGCAAATGCCCGGCTTCATCGATCGACACGAGGTGCGCCGCCTCGTCGACAACGGCGCGCAGCTCGTGGACGTGCTCGGCAAGAAGGAGTACGAGGAGGAGCACCTTCCGGGGGCGGTGAACATCTTCCTCAAGGCCATGGCCAAGAAGGCGCCCGAGCAGCTCGACCGGAGCAAGCCCGTGATCGTCTACTGCGAGGACACCCTCTGAGACCTGAGCCCGAGAGCCGCGTGGCGGCTCGAAGCGATGGGGTTCGGTGAGGTCTACGACTACGTGGCCGGCAAGGTGGACTGGTTCGGCGCCGGGCTGCCCGGCGAGGGGAAGGCGGCCGAGCTGACCCGCATCGGCGCCCTGGTGAACGCCGACGTCCCGACCTGCGCCATGGACGACCGGGTGGGCGACGTCCGAAACCGCCTGGGCCAAGACGACGTCTGCCTGGTGGTCAACGACGAGAGGGTGGTGCTGGGCCTGGTGCAGGGCGAGGACCTCGACGGTGACGGCGACGGAGACTCGAGCTCGGTCGAGGATCGTCCGGTGGGCGAGGTCATGCAGGAGGGCCCCACCACCCTCCGGCCCAACGTCCCTGCCGCCGTGCTGGCGGGCCAGCTCGAGGGTGGCACGTTCTCATGGCTGGTCGTCACCGACCCCGAAGGGGCGCTGTTCGGGATCCTGCGGGGGCCCGACCTCGAGTCGTGGGCAGAGGCCGAGGGGGAGGAGCAGATCGCCGCCCTCCACGAGGGCCACGACCACGGGTGACAGCCAGGTTCACTACTGGCCGATGACCTGTCGCTCCACCGAGAACTCGCCGGAGATGCCCCGCACGGTCACGTAGTCGACCACGTCGAGCCTCCCGTCTCTGAAGTGCAGGACCTGTGCCTCATAGGCCTGCTCGCTCTCCACGGTGAAGGTTCCGAGGCCGGTCGAGCCGGTGGACCCCACCGTGAGGGTGAGCGTGCCGTCCTTGGTCTCCGACGTGCGCCGGTGCACGTGGCCGGCCACGACCAGCGGGACCTTGCCCACTGAGTCCTCGGCCAGGCGGCGGTCGTGGACGGCGAGGACGTCGGGGCGCCGCTCAGCCACCTTGACGGCCACGCCCGGGGCTTCCCTGGACCGGACCGCGGCCGCCTCCTCTGCGTCGATCTTGTTGGTGGCCGTGAAGGTGGGATCGGCCACGCCCATGATGCGAAGGCCGCCCACGGACGTGACGTCGTCGGTAAGGACGGTCAGGTTGGGGACCCGGGCGAGGGCGGCGCGGTTCTCGGCCGAGTCGTGGTTTCCGGGCACGAAGACGTACGGCACCTTGACGCCTGCGATCACGTCGCCGATCCGGGCCTCGATGGCGTAGCCGAAGGAGGTGAGGTCACCGGTGTCGAGGACGGCCTGGACTCCGAAGCTCTCGGCCAGGCGCCGGGTGACCTCGGCGCCGAGCGGGTTCGAGTGCACGTCGCTCACGTGCAGGACCCGGACCTCGGTTCCGGCCTCCTCCCCGGCCCCAGTCCCAGTCCCGGCCCCGGCGACGGTCCCCGCGCTGGCGGTGTAGAGGTCGGCCACCTGCGCGCTCAGCACCCTCACCCGGTCTCGCACCTGGCCGAACTCCTGCACGTGCCGCCGCGCCGCGGACAGGATCGACGGGGCTCGCTCGATCGGTCCCTCGTAGCTCGGACGGTTGAAGGCCTCGATGTCGAACTGCCGCCACGTGAGTCCACCCAGTAGCCCGATGGCAAGCAAGCCGGCGCCGGCCCCGACCAGGGCGTGCCACCACCTGCGACGAGGTAGGAGCACACCGCCGACGGCGCCGGCGAGGGCGGCCAGGATCAGGCTGCGCACCGCCAGGCGGCCGAAGAGGGGACGCAGGTCGCGGCGCACCTCCTCGACCAGCCGGCGCTGCGGGTCCGGCTCCTTCAAGAGGGCTTGCACCCGGTCGATGTCCACCTCGTCGATGCGCGCTTCGAGGAGGACGGGGGCGGCATGGGTCTCGGCGGTGATCCGGCCCACGGGGGGCAGCTGCAGCCTGGTCTTCCCCGGTGGCCCGGGCCGGGCCTGCAGCACGACCTTGCCGGGACCCACCGAACCCTCCGTCCTGGTTCCCAAGCCGGTCATCACCAGCGCGGCCACGACGCCGGCGACGGCGACCATCGCCAGCTGGAGCCACCGGCGGAGCCTGCGCCTCCGGACCGGTCCTGGCGCCTCGTGAGAAGGGCTTCGTACCTCCATCACCCAAGCTTGCTCCAGTGATCCCTTACACGAAGCTCAGGTCGCCGCCTCCGGGGTCGCCGTCTTCATGGTCGTCCACGGTGCGTCCGCAAGTGGGGCACCACCACCGGGCCTCCATCACCGTGCCGCAGGCCTCGTGGTGGAGGCCATCGTCCCCACCCTCCGACGATCCCCCCTCCGAGCCCCATTGGGCGAGGAGCCGGAGGGCGCCGGCCAGCTCCTGGCCCAAAGCGGTGAGCTCGTAGGCGAAGCGGGGCGGCCGGGTGCAGTAGGGACGGGCGATCAGGACGCCGTCGCGCTCCAGGCTCTTGAGCCGCTGGCTCAAGACGTTGGGGGCGATGCCGGGCACCAGCGCGTGCAGCTCGCCGAAGCGCTTGGGCCCCCCGAGCAGGGCGTTGACCAAGAGCAGGGCCCAGCGGTCGCCCACCCGACCCACCGCCCGCTCGAGGGGCGACTCCTCCTCGGAAGGGGTCATCTCCCCATGTTGGCCGCTCGGGGACCGGAGGTCCCGGTTGACGGCCCGGGCTTCCTGAGTAGAGTAGTCGATTGCAAATAGCAAGTGACTAGGAAGGACGTGGACCCGTGACTGTGTTGGAGGAGATCGAGCAGGCCGCCACCGATGTGGCGGGCAGGGTGGGCCCGGCAGTGGTGGGCATCGGCCGGGGCCCGGGACGAGGCGCCGGCGTGGTGGTCGGTGACGGCGTGGTGGTCACCAACGCCCACAACCTGCGGGGGGATGAGGTCACCGTCCGCTTCCCGGGCGGACGCCAGGAAGTGGCCCACGTCGCCGGCGTGGACCTGGACGGTGACGTGGCCGTGCTCACGGTGGACACGTCGGGGGTCACCCCGATCGAGTGGTCCCACAGCGGCGTGCTCCAGGGGGCGGCCGTGTTCGCCGTCAGCAGCAGCGCCGCGGGCGAGCCACGTGTGTCGCTCGGCCTGGTGGCATCGGTCGACCAGACCTTCCGGGGGCCCCGTGGCCGGCGCATCACCGGCAGCCTGGAGCACACCGCGCCCCTCCCACGCGGCTCGTCCGGTGGCCCCGTGGTGGACGGAGCCGGGCGCCTCGTAGGCATCAACACCAACCGGCTGGGCGAGGGCTTCTACCAGGCTCTGCCCGCCGACGCCGACCTCAAGGCCCGCGTCGACGCCCTGGCCCGGGGCGAGTCGCCCACCCGCCGCCGGCTGGGCGTGGCCCTGGCTCCGCCCAAGGCCGCCCGCCACCTGCGCCGGGCCGTGGGGCTGCCCGAGCGGGACGGCCTGCTGGTCCGCCACGTCCAGGACGACGGGCCCGCCGGGCTCGCCGGCGTGCAGCCCGGCGACCTCCTCGTGGCCGCCGCCGGCCGGGATCTCACCACCCTGGACGACCTCTACGAGGCCCTGGACTCCGTGGACGACGACGGCTCGCTGGCACTGCGGATCGTGCGGGGCGTCGAGGAGCTGGACGTGAGCGTCGGCTTCGCCGGCACCACCAGTGCCGAGGGTTCCGCCTGACCACCGCGAAGTCCTCCGGTGGTCGCTCTTGCCGGGCAGCCTGCAGCTTGGCCACGAAGTGGTCCCACAAGGGCGGTGTCGAAGCTCGACCGTTGGCCAGTGATCAAAGGGTGGGAAGCCCTGGTACTCGGCGTCGAGCTTCAGGAGCTCCTCGGGACTTATCGGTCCGGCCTCCACAAGGTGAGTATGACCCGCCGATGCGCCCCTACAGGCGGAACGTAGCCGGTTCAGGTCTCCGTCTGGGCCAGGGTGACCTCGACCGAGATCTCGTCGGCTTCCTCGTAGACGAGCTCGGCGATGGAGCCGGCGTCGCTCAGGTCGTCCTCGGCCGCCCGCAGGGCCTCCAGGCGCTGGGGCGTGTCCCGGATCACGACGCGGGCCACGGCCGTCCGCTGCGACAGCTTGGCCTCGCTCTTGGCCCGACGGACCTGTCCGAGCACCTCGGACGCCACGTCCAGCACGATCGGGTCCGTGCCGGCTGCGGCCTCTCGAAGCTCACCTCCATCGGGCCAGGCCTGGCGATGCACGGAGCCCTCTTGCCACCACGACCACACCTCTTCGGTCACGAAGACGAGGAAAGGCGCGAAGAGCCGCAACAGCGTGGACAGTGCCATGGCCAGCGCCCGGTTGGCGGAGGCGCCGGCCGGGCCGCCCCCGTAGGCCCGGTTCTTCACCAGCTCCAGGTAGTCGTCGCAGAAGGACCAGAAGAAGGTCTCGGTGCGCTCGAGGGCCCGGGTGTAGTCATAGGACTCGAAGGCGGCCGCAGCCTCGTGGGCCACGCCGGCCAGCCGGGCCAGCAGCGCCCGGTCCAGGGGAGCCGACAGCTCACCCTCGTCGCCGGTGCGAGCCTGGGAAAGGACGAAGCGGGAGGCGTTGAGGATCTTGGTGGCCAGCTTGCGTCCGACCTTGAGCTGGCCCTCGTCCCAGGCGGTGTCGGCGCCCGGCCGGCCGCTGGCCGCCCAATGGCGAACGGCGTCGGAGCCGTACTGGCGAAGCTGGTCGATGGGGGTGACCACGTTGCCCTTGGACTTCGACATCTTCTTCCGGTCCGGGTCGAGCACCCAGCCGGAGATGGCGGCATCGGTCCACGGGAGCGAGCCGTGCTCCAGATGGGCCCGCACCGTGGTGGAGAACAGCCACGTACGGATGATCTCGTGGGCCTGGGGCCGCAGGTCGAAGGGGAAGACCCGTGCGAACAGGTCTGGGTCGTCCTCCCAACCGCCCGCGATCTGGGGCGTGAGGGAGGATGTGGCCCACGTGTCCATGACGTCGTCCTCGGCGGTGAAGCCACCTGGGCGGTCCCGCTGGTCCTCGGTGTAACCGTCGGGTAGCTCGCTGGTGGGATCCACGGGGAGCCGGTCCTCGCCGGGCACGAGCACGCGGTCGTTGTCCACCTGACCATCGGCGTCAACGCCGTACCAGAGCGGGAAGGGGATGCCGAAGAACCGCTGGCGGCTGATGAGCCAGTCACCGGAGAGGCCCTCGACCCAGTTGTCGTAGCGGGAACGCATGAAGGGGGGATGCCAGCTCAGTTCCTTCCCACGATCGAGAAGCCGCTCGCGCAGGGCAGGGTCCCGGCCGCCGTTGGTGAGGTACCACTGGCGGCTGGTGACGATCTCGAGGGGCCGCTCACCCTTCTCGAAGAACTTCACGGGATGGGTGATGGGTCGGGGCTCGCCCACCAGGTCCCCCGACTCCCGGAGCATCTCCACCATGCGGGTCTGTGCCTGCTTCACTGTCCTGCCCGCCAGCTCCGACCACGACCCATGAGAAGGGACACCGGCGGGCGGGGAGGCGAGCACCCGCCCGTCACGCCCGAGCATGTTGCGCACGGGAAGGTCCAGCTCTCTCCACCACGTCACGTCGGTGGCGTCGCCGAAGGTGCAGATCATGGCGATCCCGGAGCCCTTCTCAGGGTCGGCGAGCCGGTGGGCCAGCACGGGGACCTCCACGCCGAACAGGGGTGTGCGCACCAACTGGCCGAAGCGAGGCTTGAACCGCTCGTCGTCGGGATGGGCCACCAGGGCCACGCACGCCGGGATGAGCTCCGGACGGGTGGTGTCGATCTCGATGGAACCGTCGACCGCCCCCTCGCCGCCCCCTTCGACGGCCCCGTTGACGGGATGGAAGCGGATCCGGTGGTAGGCGCCGGGGCGCTCCCGGTCCTCGAGCTCGGCCTGGGCCACGGCGGTGCCGAAGTCGACGTCCCAGAGGGTTGGTGCCTCGGCCTGGTAGGCCTGGCCGCGGGCCAGGTTGCGGAGGAAGGCTCGCTGGGCCGCCCGCCGCGAGCGGTCGTCGATGGTGGCGTAGGTGATGGTCCAGTCCACCGACAGCCCCAGCGTCTTGAAAAGCTCCTCGAAGGCCTGCTCGTCCTGGGCCGTGAGGCGGTGGCACAGCTCGATGAATGCCTGCCGCGAGATGGGCGCCTGTTCTCTGCCTGATCGTTCTGATCGTTCTGGGCCCCCCGGTTCTGGCAGCGGCGCCTCGGGGTCATAGGGCAGGGTGGGGTCGCAGCGCACGCCGAAGTAGTTCTGCACCCGACGCTCGGTGGGCAGGCCGTTGTCGTCCCACCCCATGGGATAGAAGACCTCTTTGCCCCGCATGCGCCAGAAGCGGGCCACCACGTCGGTCTGTGTGTAGGAGAAGACGTGGCCCACGTGGAGGGATCCGCTCACGGTCGGCGGCGGTGTGTCGATGGCGTACACGTTCTCCCGGGACGCGCTCCGGTCGAAGCGGTAGGTACCGGCTTCTTCCCAGCGTGCGCTCCAGCCGGCCTCGAGGCCTTCGAGCGAGGGCTTTTCAGGGACGCCGGCCGACATGGCGTTACCGTACTTTCCGTGTTGCGACTGCACGACACCGCGCTCGGTGAGGTGGTCGATCTCCGGCCTCGCCGGTCCGGCCACGTGTCGATGTACGTGTGCGGGCCGACGGTGTACGACGAACCCCACCTCGGCCACGGGCGCTTCGCCCTCGTCTGGGACGTGCTGCGCCGCTACCTGGAGTGGACCGGGCTCACGGTGCGCTTCGTGTCCAACGTCACCGACATCGACGACAAGATCATCGAGCGGGCGCAGCGCGAGGGCCGCAGCACCGAGGACGTGGCCCACCAGTACGAGAAGGCCTGGTACGACGCGCTCGACGCGCTGGGCGTGCGCCGCCCCGACGACGACCCTCACGCCACTGCCTACGTCGCCCGGATGGTCGACCTGGTGGAGGAGCTGGTGGGCAAAGGAGTGGCCTATGAGACCTCCGACGGCGTGTACTTCTCGGTCGCGGATGTAGGCGACTACGGGCTCCTGGCCCGCCAGTCGTTGGAGTCGTTGCAGGCCGGAGCTCGGGTGGAGGTGAGCGAGGAGAAGCGCTCGGCGCTGGACTTCGTGCTCTGGAAGAAGGCTCAGACGACGGGCTCGGGGCCGGGTGATCCCCAGTGGCAGTCACCGTGGGGCCCGGGACGTCCGGGATGGCACACCGAGTGCGTGGTCATGGCCCTTGACCTGCTGGGCGAGGACTTCGACCTCCACGGCGCGGGCATCGACCTGGCTTTCCCTCACCACGAGAACGAGCGGGCCCAGGCCGTCGCCCTGGACCGACCCTTTGCCCGGCGGTGGGCCCACAGCGGCTTCGTGCTCGGGCCAGGTGGGGTGAAGATGTCCAAGTCGCTCGGGAACTTCACGTCCCTCACCGACCTGCTGGCCCGCACCGACCCACGCGCCTACCGGCTCTTGGTCCTGCAGTCGCACTACCGGGCGCCGCTCGAGGTCGGACCGGTGACCATCGAGCGAGCCGAGCGCAGCCTCGGCCGGCTCGACGAGCTTGGGCGTCGGGTACCGCAGGAGCGGGCTTCACCCGATGGCGCCGCCCTCGACGAGTTCCGAGCCCACATGGACGACGACCTGCGTACGCCCGCTGCCACCGCTCTGCTCTTCGACCTGGTGGGGCGGGCCAACGCCGCCTTCGACGGAGGTGATCTCACCGCGGGCGGGTCGCTGGCGGCCGCCGCCTTCGAGATTGCCGCAGCCCTGGGGTTGGAGCTGGGCGCCGGGGACGAGCGGATCGACGAGGAGACGGCTCGCCTCGTGGATGAGCGTGACGCCGCCCGAGCCGCAGGGGACTACGTCCGCTCCGACGCTATTCGTCACGAGCTTGAGGGCAATGGTTGGATCGTGAAGGACACACCCGACGGCACGAGAGTCCAGCGCCGGCGCCCCGGCTCAGCGAGTTGACCCCACGAGCCTCCGGCCGCCTGCGCTGCTAGCGTCTCTCGAGGGCGCCTCCCGGTTGTCCAGCAACCGCTGGTCGGGTGGCCCAGGGCACGTGAGAGAAGGAGGTTCGCCAACGTGGCGACCGGCACAGTGAAGTGGTTCAACCCCGAGAAGGGCTTCGGGTTCATCTCCCAGCAAGGCAGCGCCGACGTGTTCGTGCACCACAGCGCCATCTTGACTGACGGCTACCGCAGCCTGGCCGAGGGCCAGCAGGTGGAGTTCGAGGTCGAGCAGACACCGAAGGGACTGGCAGCGGCCAACGTCCGGCCCCTTTAGGGGGGCGCCAGCATCACCTTGACGGGGGCGTTGCGCCCGCTCAGCTCCTCGAAGGATCGCTGCGCCGCGTCCAGGGGACGCACGTCGGAGACCATCAGGTCGGCGTCAAGCGCGCCCGAGGCCACGCAGGCAACGGCATTGGCGAACTCCGCGTCCGTGTAGGCGATCGACGGCATCACGTCGACCTCCTTCACCACCCAGAGCATGCCCGGCATGGGCACGGCCTGTCCCGGGCCGGGCGTACCCACCAGCACGACCTGGCCGCCGGGCCGGACCACCTCCACGGCCAGGGCCGGCGTCTCGACCGTGCCGGTGGCGTCGAAGACCACGTCGAGCGGCTCGGCCGCGGCCTGGCCCAACCGGCGGGCGTCCTCCACCACGGTGGCTCCCATGGCCTCTGCCACGCCCGCCCGCAGAGGGATGCGCTCGGCCACCACGACCGGACCGGCGCCGGCGCGCACCAGCGCAGCCAGGCACATGAGGCCGATGGGGCCAGCTCCGATGATCCCCATGGCCGCGCCCGGGTCGGCCGCCACCCGGCTGCGCCCCACGGCGTGAAGGGCCACGGCGTACGGCTCGACCAGGGCACCCTGCTCCGGAGTCACGTGCGTAGGGAGGACGTGACAGGACGTGGCAGGTACCCGCACGTACTCCGCGTAGGCTCCGTCGTTGAGTCCCAGCCCTATGGAGGAGAAGAGCTGGGCCGAGCAAAGGTGCGCCTGACCCCGCCGGCAGGCGAGGCACGTGCCGCACCGCCGGGCGGGCAGTACCGCGACTCGCTCCCCGGGCCGGACCCCCACGTCGCCCACGTCGCCGCCCGTCTCGGCCTCGCCGGTCTCCACCACCGTTCCCGCGAACTCGTGGCCCATGACCGCTCCGGGCGGGAGCAGGCCCGAGCTCCTGAGGTGAAGGTCGCTCCCGCAGATGCCGCACCGCTCGACGGCCACGACGACCTCACCGGGCCCGGCCACGGGTTGATCGCGGTCCACGACCTCGAGGCGGCCGGCGTCTCCCAGGGCGACGGCGCGCACCTATGGCTCCGCTGTTTCGACGGCCCTGGCGGATGAGGCGAGTTTCAAGCGCCGGCTTTGGTGTGGCCGCGGTCACCTACCGCTTGGCGACCACGCAGTCGGCCCCGTGCAAAGTCAAGGCCAGATGCCATCCGAGCAGCTTAGGGGCGGGCTTCCGGGAAGCGAGCGTCCCGTCTACCGCCGTACCGTCCCGCTGGGAAGCACCGGTTCAACGCTTGTCGGGCTCACTCGACGGGCATCTGCTCATGGGCGCCGTAGGCGGCGGCGATCTCACGGCGCCACCCAGCCACTCAAGGTGATGACCGTGACCGCCGACAGCGCGTGAGAACGAATGGAGGGGTCATGCAGGGGGCAGCATCAGTAGTTGAGATCGTGAAGGTGAGCGAGCTGGTGGAGCCGCCCACCGAAGAGCCGAACGTGCAGGGTCGGTGGAAGAGGCGGGCTGTGCTCGCATCCTTGGTACGCCTCACGGCGACGGTCATCCCGATCTCGGCAGCGCTCGGCGCCGCCATCGTGATGAGCCGTCATGTCTCCCGCCCAGGGGCGCTCCTGGCATCGCTTGGCTGGTGGAGCCTCGTCATCGCCGTCTCCACGGCCGCGCTCCTCGTCGTCAATGGCATCACCCGGCGCCTCCTGCCCCTGGCCGCGATGTTGCGGCTGTCACTCACGTTCCCCGGGCGTGCCCCCTCGCGCTTCGCGGTGGCGGCCAAGGCGGGCACCGTCCGCAAGCTCGGAGAGCAGCTGGCCCAGGCCAAGGAGCATGGCGTCGACGACGACCCGGATCGAGGCGCGAAGCGGATCCTGATCCTCGTCGGCGCTCTGAACGTGTATGACCGGGGCACGTGTGGCCATTCCGAACGCGTGCGGGCCCTCACCGACCTGATCGCCGAGCAGAAGGGCCTTCCCGAGGAGGACCGCGACCGTCTGCGGTGGGGAGCGCTCGTCCATGACATCGGCAAGCTCCATGTCCCGTCTCGAGTCCTGGGCAAGCCCGGGCTTCCCACGGTCCGTGAGTGGGAACAGCTTCGGCGCCATCCAGAGGATGGGGCTCTCATAGCTGCGCCAATGGCGAGCTGGCTCGGGGAATGGACCAGAGCGATCGAGGAGCACCATGAGCACTGGGACGGCTCGGGGTATCCCAAGGGTCTTGCCGGCAAGGACATCAGCCTCGCGGCTCGCATCGTGACTCTGGCCGACACCTTCGAGGTGATCACCGCCCCCCGTCCCTACCGGCTACCGGTCAACGCTCAGGCGGCGAGGAAAGAGCTGATCCGCTGCGCCGGAGCGCATTTCGATCCCGAGGTGGTGCAAGCCTTCCTCGCCATTCCGATCGGCCGCCTCCGGATGGCCATGGGCCTTCGGTCGTGGCTGGCTCAGTTGCCCCTTCTGGGCTCCGTGCCCCGCGTGGAGGGCAAGGCCCGGGTGGCGACTCGCTCCGCAGCGGCGGCCACAGGGACGGCCACTGGGGTAGGTGCTCTGGCTCTGACCGGCATGGTGGGTGCTACTCATGCCGCGGCCTCCTCTCCTGGGCCCGTCCCAGGCCCGGGGGAGGCCGGCAACGTGTTCACCGGCTCGATCCACCGGTCGCCGCCACCCGCGCCGTCGGGTGATGGCGGAGCCCATCTTCTGTCCGGCTCTCGGTCCGAGCCGGGTGACACGCCGGCAAGGGTGTCGGCGCCCTATGAGCCGGGCGTCGGCCTGGCCTCCGCCGACGAGCAGGACGACCTCGCCATCGACGAGGAGGGCGTCGAGCTCTTCGAAGACGACGACGAGCAGGAGCAGCTCGCTTCCGACGACGAAGGCGACGAGCTCGCTCCCGACGACGACCAGGTAGAGCTCGCTCCCAACGACGACGAGGGCAACGAGCTGGTCCGCGACGACGAGCTCCTCGAAGATGACGACGAAGAGGAAGTCATCGACGATGAAACCGAGGACGACGACGAGGACGAAGACGAAGACGAAGAGGAGGACGAAGACGAAGACGAAGAGGAGGACGAAGACGAGGAGGAGGCGGAGGACGAAGGCGAGGACGTGGACGTGGACGACGGCTCGCCCGAGACGTCGTCGTCCGTCGGAGTTTGAGTGGTTCGCACCGGAGGTTCCACGTAGCGGTCAGGCGGCGGCGAGGAGAGGCTGGCTCGGTGCGAAGTCACCGAGACCAGACCCCGACTGCATCGTCAGGAGGCTCGACGGCGATCAGGGACGGCGGTGAGGCTGCCGCGATCTGTACGGCGTTGGTCGAAGAGCCTCTGGTCGGCCAGCTCGACCAGGCGCTCACCGTCCTCGCTGTCGTCGAAGTAGGTGGCAGATCCCCAGCTGAACGCCGGGGCGCCCGCCTCCTTCACCCGAGCGATGACGGTGGGGATCACCGCCTTGCCCGTCCCGGGAAGCAGCACTGTGAACTCGTCACCCCCGACGCGATAGGCCGAGTCGGTCAGGCGAAGGGCGCTGCACAGCCCATGGGCCAGTGATCGAAGGGCCTCGTCGCCTGCTGCATGACCGTGCTCGTCGTTCACCGCTTTGAGGCCGTCGAGATCGAGAACGATGACGCTGAAGGGGTAGCGGAGGCGCGACGAACGAGCGGTCTCGTCCTTGAGGTCCCGATCGAAGGCACGCCGGTTGAGCAGCCCAGTCAACGGATCGGTGACCGCTTCGTTGCGGAGGTGGGCGGTGTTGTGGGTGGCCGCCACCCCGATGGCCCAATCGACAACCATGTCGAGGCTGGCGAGGGTCTCGATGAGCTGCTCCGGGGGGACGCGATCGACGATGCGGCGGCGAAGCGTCTCCCGCAGGCAGACGAGATGCCCAATGGCCGACTCCACCGATCCGACCGTGGCGGCGAAAGCCTCGATGGCGCTCTCCAGCTCTGGTTCGGGTTCCCATGCCGTGGGACGAGTCCGCGCCACTGCGTTGAGCCGGGCGACGACTTGTTCAGCCATCGCCGGCCTCAGGTGACCGGTGACCATCGGGTTCTGGCGACACAGAGAGAGCCACTCCTCGGCCAGAGGCCCGGCCTCGGTCCCCAGAGGGACGGAGGAGTTCGAGGAGCCGAAGAGCAGAGGCCGGGTGGGCAGGCCCAGGGCACGGACGATCCCGCTGATGTCCTCCTTGGGAACGCGCATCACCGAAAAGGGCTCCCGCTGATCGTCGACGCTGGAGCAGACCACGGTCTTGATGCCGGGATGTTGTTCCTGGAGCTCGGGTAGGAGGTCCAGCCCGTCGCCATCGGGAAGCTGGCGATCCAGGACCACACCATCGAGGTGCTGGCCCAAGGCACGGCGAGCATCGGCCAGCGAAATCGCCTCGATGACCTGCGCACCGCCCAGCTCCAAGCTCAGGCGCATGAGATGGCGAACCATGGGATCGTCGTCCACCACCAGGACGCGTCGGGCGCCATCCGCGGCGTCCCCGTCGCCTTCGCCGGCAACCCGATTCTCCGTCACCGGCTCGTCGATGTCCGGATCGTTGGTCTCCGGATCGTTGGTCTCCGGCTCGTGCGCCGCCGGCTCGTCGGCGGCTGAGCCTCGCACATGGCGACGATCGGCGAAGGCGTGGACACCGGCGGGCTCGGGATACCCGAAGAGATACCCCTGACCGAGCCCGATACCGAGCTGGCGGAGCGTGTCCACCTCAGACCTCGACTCGATCCCTTCGGCGATGAGCCGGCACCCCGTGTTGTCGGCGAAGTGGGCCAACCCGGCCACGAGGGACTGGCGAGCGGGGTCCGAGTCGATCCCGGACACCCACGAGCGGTCGAGCTTCATGAAGTGCGGCTTGACGGCCAAGACGTGGCGCAGGCTGGCGAAGCCGGACCCGGCGTCGTCCACTGAGATGCGAAGGTCCGACAGCAGGTCCAGGGCATGACGCAGCGGCTCGTAATCGTCCACGGGGTCGTGCTCTGTGAGCTCGAGGATGAGGGGGCGGTCGTAGGCGCCGACCAGGTCACCCAGCGACGAGCCCGCCATGGCCAACGCCGGTGAGGCGTTCAGGCTGAGAAAGCGGCCCGGAGGCAGCGCGTCGGCGGCGTCGAGCGCAGCCCGCATGGTCGCCACCTCCAGCTCGATCCCGAGGTCGACCCCGGCGGCCTCGGCGAAGCGAAGGTCCGGGCGGGTGCCGTCAGCGAAACGGGTGAGGGCCTCGTAGCCCAGCTCCAAGCCGTCAGCCAGGCGCACGATTGGCTGGAACACGGGAGTGAACTCCTCATCCCGGACGACGTGCTCTACCGCGGTCCGCCGGTCCTGCCCATCGCGCCTGTTGTGAAGTGCCGAGCCGAGCAGGCCGGCGGCGATGCCGGCGAAGTCGATGGCCTCCGACAGCGCCCTCGACATCTCGCCGGCGGAGGCCCGACGGCCTGGTGGGTCGGCGCCCGAAACGAGCAGACCCAGCACCTCCCCCGCGGTGTGGAGTGGCGCGCACGCCAGTGTCGAGAGCTCGGGAAGAGGCGCCCCCGGCAACCCGAGAGCCCCGTCCTCGTCAAGATGCTCGATCCAGGGCCCGCAGCGCGCCTGGTTGGTCAGGTGGGCCGCTACCGATGTAGCCAGCGGCCTTCCTACCTCCATGTTCCATACAGCCAGGTCGCGAGCGGCGAGCGGGACAGCCACGCCGTCGCCCAGGAAGGCCACCACGGCAGCACCCGAGAGGTGGTTGAGCGACGCCAGCTCCGAGCACACGAGGTCGGCGGTGGCCTCAGGGGTGCCCCCGGGCGTCACCCGACCCAGGGCGCTGGCGATGGCGGCGCGTTTGCGGAGATGGGACTCGATGACCTCCGTCCACGCTGCTTGTTCTCGCAGCTTGGCTTTCACCCGAGCCACCAGCTCGTCCGGCTCGAACGGTTTGACGATGTAGTCGTCGGCTCCCGCTTGCAGGCCGCGGAGTCGCTCATCATGGGTGGAGTCGGCGGTAACCAGGATCACCGGCAGGGTGCGCGTCTCCACTCTGGTGCGCAGCCTCTCGACGACCTCGACGCCGCTCATCTCCGGCATGTGGTTGTCGAGCACTACGGCGGCGAAGTTGCCGCAGGCGATCAGCTCGAGGGCTCGGCGGCCGCTGGTGGCCCCGACCGTCGCCATGCCGGCTCGGCCCAGCGTGATCCCGAGCAGCTGCCGGCTGATTGGGTCGTCATCCACGATGAGAATAGGGCCTGTCTGTGACTGCTTCTTCGCTCGACCGTCATCAGACACGCTGCCTCTTCCCCCCGGACGGATCAGTGTCCTCGTCGGTTCAGTGTCGGTCCTGTCCACCCCTGGGTTGAGCAGATTCTCAGGCAGCGAGGTGATCGCGGTCCCACTCAAGTCGCCGACGCCGAAAACCGATACGAACGACAGCGTCACTTGGGTGAAGGGGAGTGGATGTTGACGGAGGAAATCGGCGCGCTGGGGAAGACGCTCGAGCGCTTCGGAGCCAGCTTCCACTTCGCCCCTGTGGGCATGGCGGTGATCAGCGCCGAGCCCTCCTCCCTGGGGCGCTTCCTCCAAGTGAACACGGCCTTTGGCAGGATCACCGGCTGTTCGACTGAGCAGCTCCTGGCCACCACGTTCCAGGTCATCACCCAACCCGACGACCCGGCGGCCGGATCGCGTTGCCTGGAGAAGGCTGTGCGCGGCGAGCCCTGGGCCTTCCAGACCGAGAAGCGCTGCGTCCACGCGGACGGCCGAGTCGCATGGATGCTTCTCAATACCTGGGCCGTGCCCGACGCCGGCGGCCCGCCGCTCTGCTTCTTCAGCGAGGTCCACGAAGTGACGGCTCAGATGGTGGTTCAGGCCCGCCTGGACCACCAGAGCCTCCATGACACCTTGACCAGCCTCCCGAACCGGGCCCTCTTCGTCGATCGAGTGACCCAGGCCCTGGAGCGAGAGAGACCAGGCCGCCTCGACACCGCTGTGCTGTTCCTGGACCTGGACCGCCTCCGCGACATCAACGACGGCCTGGGCTACACCGCCGGCAGTCAGCTCCTGGTGAGCTCGGCTCGCCGCCTGTCCGAGGTCCTTCGTCCCAACGACGCCGTGGCTCGGGTGGGAGGCGATGAGTTCGCCATCCTCTGTCAGAACGTCGGCAGCGAGAGCGCCGCCGTGGCCCTCGCCAAGCGTGCCCTCGACGCCATCCAAGAGCCGGTCGACCTGGGCGGTGAAGCGGTCTCGGTCACCGCCTCAGTAGGCGTGGCCTTCGCCTCCTCGGGCAGTACCGACGCTCTGACCTTGCTCAGCGACTCCGAGCTGGCCTTGCGGCGAGCCAAGGAGCGTGGGGCGGGCGGTCATGCGGTGTTCTCGGCAGAGATGCGCTCCCACACGATGCAGCGCATCGAGAACGAAAGGGCACTGCAGCGAGCACTGGAGGAAGGCCAGTTCCGTTTGCACTACCAGCCCATGGTGGCACTGGACACCGACAAGGTCACGGCAGTGGAGGCACTGTTGCGCTGGGAGCACCCTGAGCGGGGCATGGTGCAGCCCCTCGAGTTCATCCCACTGGCCGAGGAGACGGGCCTCATCACGCCTATCGGCGCATGGGTCCTGGAAGAAGCTGCTCGACAAACGCTCAGCTGGAGCTCGTCCTTCCCAGTCCGCCCCTTGCGAGTGTCAGTGAACGTGTCGGGGTGCCAGTTCCAAGCCGCGCTCGTGGACACGGTGAGGAACGTGCTGGCCCGGTCACAGATCGATCCAGGGAGCCTCTGCCTGGAGCTCACCGAGAGCACCGTCATGCAGGACGTCGGCGAAGCCGTGGCCACTCTCACCGCTTTGAAGGCGCTGGGCGTAGCCATCGCCATCGACGACTTCGGCACCGGCTACTCCTCCCTCGCCTACCTCAGGCACTTCCCCCTCGATGAGCTGAAGATCGACCGCAGCTTCGTGGACGGTCTCGGTCGAGACCCGGAGGACACCGCCATCGTGGCCGCGGTTACGGCCATGGCCCACGCCTTGGAGCTCAGCGTGGTGGCCGAGGGCGTGGAGACAGCCGAGCAGTTGAACAGAGTCCGGGTGCTCGGATGCGAAGTCGCTCAGGGGTACCACCTGGCGCGCCCCCAGCACGCCGAGGCCATGGGGCAGCTCTTGGCCGCCGAAGAAGAGGGGGCCTTCAACGCTTCCCCCGGTGTTGGCGGCCGCATGGGTTCACGTCGTTCCACGAAGGACACCGTGGTCATCGCCGATGACTCCCCCGATGTCCTCCTGCTGGCCGAAGTGAGCCTGGCGGCGGCAGGCTTCGAGGTGCACACGGCAAGCCGCGGTGCGGCGGCCATCTCGCTTGTCCGCGCGGTGCGGCCCTCATGTGTGGTCCTTGATGTCACGATGCCCGATTTGAGCGGCGTGGAGGTCTGCCGGCAGCTCCGCGCCGATCCCTCTACCACCGGGTGCACCATCGTGATGCTCACGGCCAACGAACTGGTTGCCGACAAGGTCGAGGCCTTCTCGGCCGGTGCCGACGACTACATGCTCAAGCCATTCTCGCCGCGGGACCTGGTCAGCCGAGTAAGGGCCGCCGTCCGCCGCAAGTCGAGAGGGCCCCTCATGGCGGCGCCGTCCCACATCGACATCGGAACGGGTTGATCGACGCGGTGATCTTCTCCGAATGCCATGCCTGAGGTGGGAGAGATCGTAAGAGCCCTGAACGCCGTGGCCATCTGCGCGCTCGCGGTGTGGCTCCTCGTCCAGTGGAGGAAGAACAGGGACGAGGCGACACGATGGGCGACCCTGGCCTTCGGGGTCCTGGGCGCCGTCGTTCTGATCGGTCAGGCCCTGCCCGAGGAGGCTGACGGCTCAGGCCTTGTCTGGCTTCGAAAAGCCACTGTCGTGCTGGTTGTGGTCTTCCCGTACCTGCTCTACCGCTTTGCCGCCTCGTTTCGCCGTCCCCCTCCAGTCGTCGGGCGCCTGGTCGCCGCTCTCACCGGCCTGCTGGTGGTTTGGACGGTGGTCCTGCCCCGCATCCCCTCCGAAGGCGAGCCCCGCCCCGGCTGGTTCGGGCTCTACGTGGCGGCGTTGCTGGCCTACTGGACGGCGCTGTCTCTGTGGGTCGCCGTCCGGCTCTGGCGAGCGGGACATCGCCAGCCTGGCGTGGCCCGCTACCGGATGCGCACCCTGAGCCTGGCTTGCCTGGTCCTCAGCCTGGTGCTCGTCGTCTCCGCAGAGACCACCGACCGCTCCGTGGCTGCTGACCTCTTCCTCCAGCTGCTCGTCACTGTCAGCGTCGCGCTGTTCGCGGTGGGGTTCCGTCCTCCTTCTCTGGTGCGGGCCCTGTGGCGACACCCCCAGGAGGAGGCCATGCGTCGAGGGCTGCGGGCCCTCATGGCTGCCACCACCGCTGAAGAGGTCCACGCTCACCTGCTTTCCCACGTCGCTGACATCCTCGGTGCCCGGACGGTTGCCGTCGTGGACCAGGAGGGTGAGGTGCTGGCCCATCACAGGGTTGGCGTCGACCCGGCGATGGAACCGGCGGCGTCCCATGACCCGCCCGCGGGCGACGGATCCGATGCCGCGAGCATGACCTTTGCGCTGTCGACCGGGACGCTGTTGGTCTGGTCCGGCCCCTACACCCCCTTCTTTGGCAGCGACGAGCAAGACCTGGTGGCCTCGCTGGGGGCCATGGCCGACCTGGCCCTGGCGCGGGCCCGGGCCGGCGAACGAGCGGCGCAGCTGGCCGCGGTGGTGGATTCCGCTCAGGAGGCCATCATCGGGAAGGCCTTGGACGGAACCGTTCTGAGCTGGAACTCCGGAGCCCAGAGGCTCTACGGCTACTCGCCAGAGGAGGTGGTCGGTGCTGACCTTTCCCTGATCGTGCCGCCCGACCTGGGTGACGAGGTGGGGGCCATCATCGAGCGAATCCGGCAAGGCGAGCGGGTCGAGGGCTACGAGACGGTGCGGGTGAGAAAGGACGGGAGCCGCGTCGACGTGTCCCTCACCGTGTCGCCGATCATCGACGCCGCGGACAACGTCGTGGGGGCTTCGACCATCGCCCACGACATCAGCGAGCGCAAGCGGGCCGAGGCGGTCATGCGGCGCCAGGCGGCGGCGTTGAGGGAGCAGGCCGATCTGCTGGACCTCACCCATGACAGCGTCATCATGCGGGATCTCGACGGCACGATCAGGCTCTGGAACAAGGGGGCGGAGCGCAACTACGGCTGGACCAGCGACGAGGCGCTGGGTCGACGTACCCACGAGCTCCTGCAGACCCAATTTCCCGAGTCCCTGGACGAGGTCATGGAGAGCCTCTTCAGCCATCACCGCTGGGAGGGCGAGCTCACCCACACGACCAAGCACGGGAAGCCAGTGGTGGTGGCCAGCCGCTGGTCTCTGCGCCTCGACGAGGAGGGAGAGCCCGATGCGGTGCTGGAGATGAACAACGACGTCACCGAGCGCAAGGAAGCCGAGCAAGCCCTGAACGCGGCCAAGCAAGACGCCGAGGCGGCGAGCCAGGCCAAGAGCGAGTTCCTGGCCAACATGAGCCACGAGATCCGAACTCCCATGAACGGGGTGATCGGCATGACCAGCCTGCTGCTCGAAACAGAGCTTTCCGACGAGCAAAGCGATTACGCCGAGACCGTGCGCACCTCGGCCGAGGCACTCCTCACCGTCATCAACGACATCTTGGACTTCTCCAAGGTCGAGGCGGGCAAGATGGAGCTCGAGGTCATCGACTTCCACTTGCGCAAGGCCGTCGAGGAGGTGGCCGAGCTGCTGGGCGAGCATGCCTACGACAAGGGCGTCGAGATGGCAGCCGTCATCGACCCCGATGTGCCCACGGCGGTGTCCGGCGATCCCGGGCGGTTGCGCCAGGTGCTCGTCAACCTGGTGAGCAACGCGGTCAAGTTCACAGACGACGGTGAGGTGGTCGTTCGTGCCTCCCTGGTCGAAGACCAAGACGATGGCGCGCTCGTGCGCTTCGAGGTGAGTGACACCGGCATCGGCATCGCCCCCGAGCACCAGGTCGGGCTGTTCGCCAGCTTCGCCCAGGCCGATGCCTCCACCACCAGGCGGTACGGCGGCACGGGCCTTGGCTTGGCCATCTGCAAGCGCCTGGTGGAGCTGATGGGCGGCGACATCGGCGTCCAGAGCGAACCCGGGCGGGGCAGCACCTTCTGGTTCACCGCTCGCCTCAGCCGAGCAGCCGATGAGCTTCTCGAAGCCGGGGACGGCCTGCGGATGCTGAACGGGCGGTCGACGCTGGTAGTGGACGACAACGCCACCAACAGGACGATCCTGGAGCAAGTTGTGCGTTCATGGGGGCTGCGCGTCAGCAGCGCCGACAGCGGCGTCAGCGCCTTGGTCCTGCTGCGCGAGGCAGCCAAGCGGGGGGATCCCTATTCCTTCGTCCTGCTCGACTACCACATGCCGGAGATGGACGGGCCGGCCGTAGCCAGAGCCATCGCCCGCGACTCCTCCCTTGCCGGCATTCACATCGTGCTGCTGTCCTCCTCGGCCGAACGGGTGCAGGCTCGCAACGAGGCCGACGTCCGAATCGCCGCCTATCTGACCAAGCCGGTTCGCCAGTCACAGCTCCACGACTGCCTGGCCACAGTGATGGGCAAGGCTTCATCCCGCACGGAGGTCGTCACCCAGCCCGCTCCCGCCTCAGCTCCGACTCAGGTCGGCATCCGGCTCTTGATGGCCGAGGACAACGCTGTCAACCAGAAGGTGGGGGCCCGGATGCTGGAGAAGATGGGCTATCCCGTGGACATCGTCGGCAGCGGCGCCGACGCCGTGAGCGCCCTGGCCAAGGGTTCCTATGCCGCGGTGATCATGGACTGTCAGATGCCCGAGATGGACGGCTACGAGGCCACAGCGGAGATCCGCCGCTTGGAGGGTGCTGGGCGGCACACGCCCATCATCGCCCTGACGGCCTCCGCCATGGTGGGCGATCGTGAGCGCTGCCTTGCCGCGGGCATGGACGACTACCTGTCCAAGCCGCTGCGCGACGCTGACCTGGCCGCGGTCCTCTCCAGGTGGTTGCCGGGGGGAGACGCCGACACCACGGCCCATGCCTCTCCTTCGCCTGCGCATGAGCCGGCAGTGCTTGATCCGAGTTACCTCGCCAACCTTCGGGACATGGCCGAGTACTCCGGCCGCGACATCCTCCGGGAATTGGCTGAGCTCTTCGCCCGAGACATCCCCGGCCAGCTGGCCAAGCTGAGACGCGCCCTGGACGAGGGAGACACCGACACCCTGCGACGGGTGGCCCACACCCTCAAGGGTACGGCCGGCGGGCTCGGAGCCACCGAGGCGATGACTGTGTGCGGACGCCTCGAGGCCCTGGCTACCAGCGGTGAGCTCGAGGGAGCGGTAGCGCTGGTGACGCAGGTGGTGGGGCAGTTCGAGCGGGTAAGCCACGCACTCGACGAGGCCCTGGCCCAAAAGCAAAGCGTCTAGCTGCCGCGCCCTAGGTGGCACCTGACGGGGCCAGGGCGTCGGTGACTACGACCCGTCGTAGCGGATGATGGAGCGGGCCACGTCGCCGTTCTTCATGGCCTCGAAGGCGTCGTTCACGTCGTCCAGCGAGATGGTGGCCGAGATCAGCTCGCGGAGTTTCAGCTCCCCCTTGCCGTAGTGCTCCACGAGGCGCGGCACGTCCCGGCGCACGTCGGCCGACCCGTACCAGCAACCGGTGATGGTCTTGGCCGCCATCACCGCTCCCAGGAAGGCGGGGACGGTGATCATGGCGTCCATCTTGGGCAGGCCCACGAGCACGGCCTGGCCGCCGCGGCGGGTCATGGCGATGGCCTGGTCGATGCTGGCTTCGAGGCCCACCACCTCGAAGCTCACGTCGGCGCCGCGCTGACCGGTCAGGGCCATCACCTTGGACACGGGGTTGCCCTGGCTGGCGTCGACGGTGTCGGTTGCGCCGATCTCCCGGGCCAGGTCCAGCTTGGACGGGTTCACGTCGACGGCGATCACTTGTTCGGCGCCGGCCAGCCGAGCCCCCTGGATCACGTTCAGCCCCACGCCACCACACCCCACCACCGCAACGCCGTCGCCCTCACCGATGCTTGCGGTGTTGACGGCGGCGCCCACCCCGGTGAGCACGGCGCAGCCGATCAGCGCCGCCACCTCGAGGTCCAAGTCGTGGTCCACCGGCACGACACTGGATTCGGGCACGACGGTGTGCTCGGCGAAGGTCCCGGCGGCGAGCATCTGGTGGACGGGCCTGTCCCCGGTGCTGAACCGAGGCGTGCCGTCGAGGAGCCCGCTCGAGGCCAGTACCACGTTGGACGTCTCGCACAGGTGGGGCTGGCCCCTGTCGCAGAAGAAGCAGCGCTGGCACTGGGGAACCCACGAGATGACCACGTGGTCCCCCACATCCACGGCCGTGACTCCATCGCCCACCTGCTCGACGACCCCGGCTCCCTCGTGACCGAGCACCACCGGTGTGGGCACCATGGTGGTGCCGTCCTGCATCGACAGGTCGGAGTGGCACACGCCCGAGGCCACCAGGCGGACCATGACTTCGTGGGCCCGCGGTGGCTCCAGCTCCAGCTCGCAGATCTCGAGTGGCCGGCCGACGCCGGTCAACACCGCGGCCCGGACCATTGGGCGAATCTACCGGGCGCGCCCGTCGCCGTTGTGCTCGCCCTTCTCTCTCTGGCCATCCTCCCTATGGCCATCCTCTCTCTGGGCCGCCTTGACCGCGAAGCCGAGGATGATGGCCGGCAGGAGCGTGACCGCCGTGGCGGCCAAGGCCACGCCCACGACGGTGGTGACCGCTCCGTTGTCGAAGCCGACGACCAGCCCCACCACGAAGCCCACGATGGCGACCACGATGAGGCCGTAGCCGAGCTTCTGGCCGGCGTCGGCGGCCCGGGCGAACTGGGCTCGACGAGCGACCACCGGGTCCTCTCCGGGCGTCACCACGAAGTCCAGCCCCGCTGCTCGAATAGCGTCGACAGCCGATCGGGTAGATCGGCAAGGGAGAAGTGGCGGCGGGCGACGGCCTGGTTGTGGTCGAGGAGCCCGGTGTCGGGCTGGGCGAGCCAGGAGTCGAGGGCCCCGGGGTCGTCGGCGGAGAACCAGCGGAAGCCGAAGCGCTCCAACTCGGCGGCAACGGGGTAGCGGCGGATGGCCAGGGGGCGGCGGTGGACCGCCGATTCGACCACGGGGTTGCCGAAGCCCTCCCAGCTGGATGGGAAGACCACCGCGTCGCATGCGGCGTAGGAGTCGACGAGGCAGAGGGAATGCGTCCCCCGCACCACGGTGACGCCGGCGACGGCGAGAAGAGGTTCGAGCTCGGGACCGTAGTCCTCCTCCGTGGGGCCGAGCAGCCAGTACGTGGCGCCGATCGCCTCGCACAGGGCCAGGGCGGCGGGGACCCGCTTGCGGGGAACGGCACGGACGGGGTGCAGGAGAAGCCGCTCCTCAGGTTCCAGACCCAATCGGCGCCGCGCCCCATCCCTGTCCCCGGCCGGACCGTCACTGTGGAAGCGGTTGTGGATGGTGGTGGCGGCGATACCTCGCTCGGCCAGCTCGCGCCGGCTGAGCTCGTTGATGGTCACATGGGCCCATTGCGGGTCGTCGGGGGGTGGCGGCCAGCCCGCGAACGCCTCCCGCTGCCACGGCAGGTCGTGGTGGTGCATGATCGCACGCCGACCTCGCAGCACCTCGCCCACCATGGCCGATGCGGTGGCGTTCAAGGGCAGCGAGCACAGGTTCTCCACCACCACCAGGTCGGCGTCCAAAGCAGCTACCAGCTCGGCGGTGCCGGGGGGCTCATTCGATTGCATGCGCAGGCCGGGGAGCACCACGTGGGCGCGGCCCTCGCCGGCGACGGTGCGGACGGTGAAGCCGAGCTGCTCGAGGGCCCAACCCCACTTCCCGGCCTCGATGGACACCCCGTCGGGGCCGCCAAGGCGGTAGGAGACGAACACCGCCGTAGCCGTCACCGCCTTTCCTCACCGGTGATCGAGGGCCGTGGAGGCCGGGCGGCGTGGCGGCTTCGAGGGGGGCGCATGAGGTGAGCGATGACGTTGGCCATGCCGACGTTCAGGGCGATGTCGCCGAAGGACAGCACCTCGGCGACAGCCGGCACGGCGAAGATGTCAGCGATGAAGGTGAGGCGGTCGGAGGGCCGTTCGAGGTGGCGCTTGCCGCCCAGGTCGAGCCGGCCGACCTCGTCGGGCCCGGCGATCCCCGCGGCCACCAACGCCGAGGGACGCACGGGCATCCCGGCGTTCACGCCGATCACGAGGAGGTTCAGGGCCACTCCGAGGGCTACCAGCCACATGCCGACCAGGGAGACGTTGGCCACCGTGAAGCCGAGCAGGAGGAGGTAGGAGAGGAGGACCACGACCAGGCCCGCGGTGGAGTCCATCCGAACACCGACCGCCTGAAGCGCCACGCCGGCCACCAGCATCGGGAGAAGTCGGAAGGTGCGGTCGTCGAGATGGCGGACGCGGCCACCAGTGAGGACGCCGATCAGGGTTCCGGCGGCCAGGGCCAACAGCGTGAACCGCATGTCCGGTTCACGGTAGCGTCCGGTGTCGTGGCAGAAGGGGAGGGGCGGCGGGCTCTGATCACCGGCATCACCGGTCAGGACGGCTCTTATCTGGCCGAGTTCCTTCTGGGTCAGGGCTACGAGGTGGTCGGGATGGTGCGCCGTTCGAGCACCCTGAACTTCGAGCGCATCGCCCACATCCAGGACCGCTTGGTGCTCGTCTCCGGCGACCTGCTCGACGAGGTTTCGCTGATCAAGCTGCTGCGCGAGCACCAGCCGGGCGAGGTGTACAACCTGGCCGCCCAGTCGTTCGTTCAGACGTCATGGGCACAGCCCGTCCTCACGGGGGAGACCACGGCGCTCGGCGTGACGCGCGTCCTCGACGCCATTCGCTTGGTGGACCCCGACATCCGCTTCTACCAGGCAAGCTCCAGCGAGATGTTCGGAAAGGTGGCGGAGATCCCGCAGCGAGAGGCCACACCGTTCCACCCCCGTAGCCCTTACGGCGTGGCCAAGGTGTACGGCCACTGGATCACGGTCAACTACCGCGAGTCCTACGGCCTGTACGCCGCGAGCGGCATGTGCTTCAACCACGAATCACCACGCCGGGGCCTCGAGTTCGTGACCCGCAAGATCACCCACGGTGTTGCCCGCATCGCCCACGGGCTCGACGACACGCTTCGCTTGGGCAACCTCGAGGCCCAGCGCGACTGGGGCTTTGCCGGTGACTACGTGCGGGCCTTCTGGCTCATGCTGCAGCAAGACACGGCTGACGACTACGTGGTGGCCACCGGCGAGACCCATTCGGTGCGGGAGTTCTGCCAGCTGGCGTTCGGCCACGCCGGGTTGAACTTCGAGGACCACGTAGTGGTCGACCCCGCCTTCATGCGGCCGGCCGAGGTGGACCTGCTCGTGGGAGACGCCGGCAAGGCCAAGGACGTACTGGGATGGAAGCCTGAGGTCAGCTTCCACGGCCTCGTGCAGATGATGGTGGACGCCGACCTCGAACTGGTGGGGCGCCAGCGGGCCTGACTTCCCTCGGTCGGGCTCACACGATCGCTCGAGCGCTACGACGAGGCAGGCCTGTCCTGGCGCTGGATGAGCCACACGATGAAGGCGGCTCCGGCCACGGACAGCATGAAGCCCAAGAACCGACCACTCCGGCCGAAGATGAACCATCCGGCGAAGCCGCCGAGGAACGACCCGCCGATGCCCACGAGGAGGGTGGTCCCCACACCCATGGGGTTGGGCCCCGGGACAACGACACGGCCCAGCGCCCCGACCGCCAGGCCGCTCAGCAGAAGGCCGGCGACGTAGAGGGCTGCTCCGGCGGCGAGCAGGATCGCACCCATGACGAAGGCGGCAGCAAGGAGCCCGGCCAGGAAACCAACCACGGGAGGAGTCTCGCGCCCGTGCCCATCGGTCCGCCCCTATCGCCTCGTTGATCGTCGGGCAGACTTGAGGCCATGACGCTGGCCGTCTCCAACCCCGGGCTCCTCGTGGCCTTCGCGGCCGGGATGCTGTCGTTCCTGTCGCCCTGCGTGCTCCCGCTCGTCCCCGGCTACCTGTCGCTGATGTCCGGCGTCGAGGTCACGGGCATCGGGGTCGGGGAGGTCGCCGGGGACACCAGCGGCGACACCGCCGTGGCCACCCGCGCCGACACCCGCCGGGTCCTCAGAGCGACGTTGCTGTTCGTGGCCGGCTTCACCGTCGTCTTCGTGCTCCTCTTCGGGACCACGGCCAGCGCGCTCGGCCAGGCGCTCCGGGAGCACCAGGTCCTGCTCAACCGCATCGCCGGCGTGGTGGTGATCGTCATGGGCCTGGTCATGGCCGGGCTGGTGTCGCCGCAGCTGCTGGCCCGGGAGCGCCGGATGTACGTCTCTCCGGCCAGGCTCGGTGCCTTCGCCCCCCCGGTGATGGGCATGGCCTTCGCCTTCGGGTGGACACCGTGCATCGGGCCGGTCCTGGCCGCGGTGCTCTCCATCGCCGCCGCCGAGGCGACCTTCACCCAGGGCGTGCTCCTGCTGCTCGCCTATTCCCTGGGCCTGGGCGTCCCGTTCGTGGCCGCCGGCCTGGCTCTCAACCGCCTCACCGCCACCTTCGCCTGGTTCAACCGTCACCACCGGGCCATCTCGCTCTTGTCTGGCCTGCTCCTCACGGTGTTCGGCGTCCTGCTCTTCACCAACCGCGTCACCCGCGTCTCGAGCTGGTTGATCGAGATCATGAGCCGTTTCGGCCTCGACCGCCTCACGGCGATCTAGTGCTGAAGGGTTGAGGCGCCCAGAGCGGTACCTTGATCACGTGGAGCTCGGTCGTCTCGAATCCGTGCTGCCTCGAGAAGTGTGGGCCAACGAGGCTCACGACTTCACCCCCTGGCTCCTGGCCAACCCCCAGCGTCTCGGCGAGGCGCTCGGCATCGACCTCGAGCTGAGTGCCGCCGAACATCCCGTCGGCGGGTTCCTCCTGGATCTGGTGGGCCGTGACGAGCGTAATGACACCGTCGTCATCGTCGAGAACCAGCTCGAAGCCACCGACCACGGCCATCTCGGCCAGATCCTCACCTACGCCGCCGGAACAGACGCCTCCACCATCATCTGGCTCGCCACCTTCTTTCGGGAGGAGCACCGCCAGGCGCTGGACTGGTTGAACCAGAAGACACCCGACGACGTCCAATTCTTTGGGGTCGAGCTGAGGGTTGTGAAGATCGACAACTCGCCGCCCGCTCCGCTGTTCGATCTGGTGGCCAAGCCGAACGACTGGCAGAAGCGGCTGCGCACGGCGACGCGTGTCGGCACGGTGACCCCGCGTGCCGAGCAATATCGCCAGTTCTGGACTCGTTACCTGGAACGCATCGCCGGACGAGGCTGGGGCCGGAGGCAGACACCCCAGCCGGCAAACTGGATGAACTTCCCGAGTCCCATCGGCGGCACCCAGCTCAATCCGTCGTTCGCAGCCGGCGGACGTCTTCGCCACGAGCTCTACCTCGACTCGGGTGAGGGGGAGGCCAACCTCGCGCTCTTCGAGTCGATCCTCCAGCGGCGAGAAGCCTTCGAGACCTCCTATGGTCGCCCGCTCGAGTTCGAGGACCTTCCGGCAAGCGTGCCTGCCGAATCGCCGAGTACACCGAGGGGGCCGTTGACAACTAGGAGGACTGGGACTCTTACATCGACTGGTTCGTCGACGCGGGTGAGCGGATGCGAAGAGCGATAGCTGCCATCACGAGTGGTGACGGAAGCATTCTCGCGCCATCCGACGAAAGGTGGCGACCTTCTCCGCCCGATGGACCCGAGCGGGTGTGAGGGTCCACTGCGAGGGTGTCTACCCGAACCCGGCGGAGTACCTGGCGCTGAAGGGATCCTTGACGGTGATTCCCTCGAACTTGCGGAAGTCCCGGTCATGGGTCCAGATGGTGGTGACACCGTGTTGGTGCATGAGCGCCACGAGGTGGGCATCCGAGACGAGGTTCCCCCGCGGGCTCACACCGTCGCCGGCACGGCGGTAGGCATCCCAGAACTCGTCCATCTCACTGTCCACCCGGACGTGCGGGCGGCGCACGAGGCGTTCGACTGCACCCTCTGCGGTCTCAGGGCTGAGAGGGCGTGAGAGTACCGATGGATGGGTGGCGATGCGGATGAAGCCCAGGAGTGCAGGCCAGAAGAAATGCACCACTTGGGGACCCTTCGTCGCCCAGTCGAGGAGGCGCCGTGCTCGGTCTTGTCGAGAGCTCGACTGATCCGCCGCAAAGACAAGGATGTTGGCGTCGAGGGTTGAGGTCATCGCTCGTCCAGCATCCGCCAGACGGCCTCCTTGTCGTCCAGATCGATTCGCGGGCCAAGGTCCTGCGACGGCCAGTCGAGCGGAGGAAGCGGGTCGTCGGCCTTCGGGTCGGCCAGAGCCTTGGCCAGCAACCCCGATACGAGTTGGCCGAGCGTCTCCTTGCCCTTCCGTTGCCGCCGCTTCAACTCCCGTAGCACTGCGGCGTCGATGTCGAGCGTGGTCCGAGGCACGCATCTGATGTTACCGCTCGATGCATCTGACGCATCAGTAGTTCGACGGGAGCAGGCGGCTGAAGTTCTCGAAGAAGAAGAACAGCACGACCATGAACACGGGCGTGCCCAGCAGGTAGGCGGGCCACCGGCGCCAGAGTCGCCCCACCAGCCACGTCAGCAGGCCCATGAGGGCAGCGGCCACGCCCCAGGCGATCGCAGGGCCGTTGGCGGCGTTTCGCCCGGAGAGTCCGGCCCGCTCCGACTCGGCCAGGCTCGACGGCGGCCCCGATGGTTGGGTCGGCTGCTCGGGAGGTGGCTGTGCTGCCTCGCCCTTGAGCATGGCCACCACGATGAGCCGCCGGGCGGCGCTGAAGCGGGGCTCGCAGGTGCTGAGCGTGAGCCGGTTGTCGTCGGTGGGGTTCAGCACCTCCGTCTCGTCGGGGCTCACCACCTTGCGCTCGACCACCTCGTAGCGGAAGGCGCCCTGGCGAGTGGTCACCAGGATGGGGTCGCCGGGCACCATCTCGTCGAGGCGGAAGAACGGTGCTCCGTAGGTGGTCCGGTGGCCGGCCATGGCCGAGTTGCCAGGCTGGCCGGGCATCGGCGTAGCCGGGAAGTGGCCGGGTCCCTTCTTGAGCTCGGGCAGGCCCACGCCCTCCACCACGGCCTTCTCCACGTCGATCTTGGGGATCTTGATGAGGGCGACGGCCTCCCCCTCTGGCGCCGGCGGTGGGGCAGGCACGTCGGCTCCCGGCCGGGGTGGGGCCGCCAGGACCTGGTTGAAGCTCTTGGTCAGCCGGTCCTGGCTGCGGCCCTCGGCGAGGCCCGTGCCCCACAACTGGTAGACGACGAACAGCAGGATCAGCACGCCTGAGATGATCAGGGCCCGGCCGAGGGCCGCGATGGCGCGCCTGACGTCCATGGCCTCACGGTACCGGCCGTCCGAAGGACGGCCCACCGCGGGGTCATCGCCGAGGGCGCAGGGTGGCGCCCACCGCAACTCCCGTAGCATTGTGGCCGCCTCATGGCCCCTGCCGTCCAACTTCGCTCTGTCGTGGCCCTCGTCGGTCGTTTTCCCGCCCTCGCCGGAATCGACCTCGATGTGGCCGAGGGAGAGGTTGTCCTGCTACGGGGACCCAATGGAGCGGGCAAGACCAGCGTGCTGCGGGCCTGTGCCGGCCTCCTGGCCATCGTGTCCGGCGAGGCGTCGGTCCTCGGCCACGACCTGCGCCGGGACCGGCGCTCGGTTCGCCGCCTCGTGGGCATGCTCGGCCACGCCGGCTTCCTCTACGACGACCTGACCGCCGACGAGAACGTGCGTTTCGTGGCCGGCGCCAGCGAGCCGGCCGGTGCCCATGGCGGCGCCGACGCCCGGATCGGGCCGGTCCTGGCTCGCATGGGTCTGGGCGGCCGGCTCGGCGACGTGCCCGTGGCGCGCCTCTCGGCCGGCCAGCGGCGCCGGGTGTCGATCGCCGCCCTGGTGGTTCGCCGCTCCCGCCTGTGGCTCCTCGACGAGCCGCACGCCGGCCTGGACGCCGAGGGCCGCGAGCTCCTCGACGAGCTCGTCCGCGAGGCCGTGGGCACTGGCGCCACCGTGCTCTTCACCTCCCACGAAGGGGACCGGGCCACCGCTCTGGCCGACCGGACCGTCAGCATGATCGGGGGCCAGGTTCAGGTGCGAACCTCCTCGCCTGATGAGCCCAGGGCGGCGGTCCATGTGGCGTGACGCAGCTCTGGTGGCGGGAAAGGACCTTCGCATCGAGGCCCGCTCCCGGGTCGCCACCAACCAGGTGGCGCCCTTCGCCGTGCTCGTGCTCGTGCTGTTCGGCTTCGCCCTCGACCCCGACCGGGGGATCCTGTCCCGAGCCTCGGCCGGCCTGTTCTGGGTGGCCGTGCTGTTCTCGGCGCTGCTGGCCGTGCAGCGCAGCTTCGCCATCGAAGCGGTCGACGGCGGGGGCGACGGCCTGCGTCTCCTCGGCCTCGACCCGGCCGGCATCTTCATGGGCAAGGCGGCGGCAGTCTTCGTCGAGCTGGCCGCCCTCGAGCTGCTCCTCACCCTCGGCGTCGTGGTGCTCTACGGCGTAGACCTCGGCGGTGCCGCGCTGATGGTGGCCACCGCCGCCGTCGCCACGCTCGGCTTGGCCGCAGCCGGCACCGTGTACGGCGCCCTGTCGGCCGGGCTGCGGGTCCGCGAGACGCTTCTTCCCCTCCTGCTGCTCCCCGTGCTCGCTCCGGTCCTGCTGAGCGCCACCCGAGCCTGGGAGGTTGCGCTCGGAACGAGCGTCGACGACGGATGGCGATGGGTACAGCTCCTCGGCGTGTTCGCCGTGGTGTACGTCACCTTCGGCTTGGTCGGCTTCGGTGCCCTGATGGAGGAATCGTGACCGCGCCCGCTCACGATCGACTCCCCGCGAGGAGCCAGGCCAGCTTCATCCTGGGGGCCGCGGCGCTCCTGGCGCTGGTCAGCACCATCGTGCTCGGCCTGGGCCTTCCTCCCACCCTGGAGCAGGGTCCCTACGCCAGGCTGATCGCCATCCACCCTCCGCTGGCGTGGGCCGCGTACCTGGCCTTCGGCGTCACCGCCATCACCAGCGTCTTGTACCTGTGGTCACGGACCCGGAGGCGGGTATGGGATCGGGTGGCGGCGTCGTCAGCCGAGGTGGGCGTGGTGTTCACCGCCCTCACCCTGGTCACCGGATCCATCTGGGGCCGCCCCACATGGGGCGTGTGGTGGACGTGGGACGCCCGCCTCACCAGCACCGCCCTGCTCCTCGCTCTCTTCCTCGGCTACCTGGCGCTGCGAGGAGTGCAGACCGATGTCCACACCCGGGCCAAGCGGTCGGCCATCGCCGCCCTGGTGGCGGTGGTGGACGTCCCCGTCGTCCACTTCTCGGTCGAATGGTGGCGCACCCTGCACCAGGGCCGCTCCCTCGCCCAGCTGACCCCGCAGTCGGACCTCGACGGCTCCTATGTGGCGGTGATGCTGCTCGGCTTCATGGCCATGACACTGGTCTACGGGTGGCTTCTGATCGAGCGCTACCGGGTGGAGGCCCTGGAGGAGCACTTTGAGGACCAGGGGCTCGACCGTGCCCTGGAGGAGCGCCGTGCCGAGGCCGAGGCGGTGGTCGCCCGCTGAGGTACGTCTTCGGGGGCTACGCAGCCACGGTGGGCGCGCTCGGCGTCTACGCCCTCCGGGTGGTCTTGCGCGGCCGGTCGTTGGCGCGCCAGGCGAGGCGGGCACGATGACCGCCATCGACGCCCCATCGCGAGCGGCCCCGGGTCGTCGTCGCCTCTGGGTGGCCGGAGCGGTGATAGTCGCCGCCCTGGGGTTCCTGCTGTTCCAGGGACTCGGGGAGGCAACCGTGTACTTCAAGACCGCAGACGAGGCAGTCTCCCAGAAGGAGGACCTGGGCGACCGGCGCTTCCGTCTGGAGGGAGCGGTGGTCCCGGGGACTGTGGAAGCGGCCCCGGGCCGCGTTGCCTTCGAGGTGCGGGGGGCCGGAGGCGGCACTGTCGACGTCGTTCATCAAGGGGACCCCCCTGAGCTGTTCCAGCCCGACATCCCCGTCGTGCTCGAGGGTCGCTGGGACGGTGACCGCTACGCCAGTGACCGGATCATGGTGAAGCACACCTCCGAGTATCGGGCCGAGAACCCCGATCGGGTGGACGAATACGTGGGCAAAGACCGAGCCGGGGGCCAATGAGCAC
>JAUJNQ010000001.1:58512-123284 GCA_030448025.1 Acidimicrobiales bacterium
CTGCTCGGGTTCGTGGCCGCTCTCCTCGGCATCGGCACCACGCTCGTGGGGCTCATCGGGAGGCGCGCCTCGCTGGTGCACCTGGGCCGCAGCTTCGTGTGGCTGATCCTCGCCGGGGCGGTGGTGGCCTTCGCCGTCATGGAGCGCGGACTGCTCACCCATGACTTCTCCATGGCCTACGTCGCCGACAACCACAGTCGGGCCACCCCGATCCTCTACACGGTGGCGTCTCTCTGGGGCGCGCTGGAAGGCTCGATCCTGCTGTGGGCGCTGGTGCTGGCCGGCTACCTGGCCGCCATGGCGTACCGCTTCCGCAACCGCTCGGCCGACCCGCTCGTGGGGTGGGCCGTTCTCACCGGCTTGGTGGTGGCCGCCTTCTTCTTCGCCCTGATGCTCGGTCCGGCCAACCCCTTCCGCCAGGTGGCCGGGGCCATTCCCGCCGACGGCCCGGGGCCGAACCCGCTGCTACAGAACCATCCGCTCATGGCGTTCCATCCGCCCATGCTCTACATCGGCTACGTGGGCTTCACGGTTCCCTTCGCCTTCGCCGTGGCGTCTCTGGTCACCGGCCGGGTCGGGGAGGGGTGGCTGGTGGAGACCCGCCGATGGGCCCTGTTCGCCTGGGGCTTCCTCAGCGTGGGCATCGTCCTCGGGGCGTGGTGGTCCTACGAGGTGTTGGGCTGGGGTGGCTACTGGGCATGGGACCCGGTGGAGAACGCCTCCTTCCTGCCGTGGCTCACGGCCACCGCCTACCTCCACTCGGTGGTGGTCCAGGAGCGCCGTGGCATGCTGCGGGTCTGGAACCTGTCGCTGCTGGTGGCCACGTTCAGCCTCACCATCCTGGGAACGTTCCTCACCCGATCGGGGATCCTCGACTCGGTGCACTCCTTCACCGAGTCGCCCATCGGACCCGCCATCCTCGGGTTCTTCGCCGCGGTCGTGGTCGTCGGCGTGGGGCTCATCGGGTGGCGGGGCGACCGACTTCGCTCGCCGGGCAGCATCGACTCGCCGGTGTCTCGTGAAGGCTTCTTCCTCCTCAACAACCTGCTCTTCGCTGCCTTCGCCTTCGTGGTCCTGCTCGGCACCGTCTTCCCCCTGGTGGCCGAGGCGGTGAACGGTGAGCGCATCTCGGTGGGGCGGCCCTACTTCGACCGCATGACCACGCCGGTGGCCCTGTGCCTCCTGTTCCTGATGGCCGTGGCGCCGCTCCTGTCGTGGAGGAAGACCTCGGGTGAGCTCGTGCGCGGTCGGTTGCAGTGGCCTGCGGGGCTGGCAACGGCAGCGGTGGTGGGATGCGTCGCCTTCGGCCTCCGGGGGCTGGCGCCTCTGGTCGCCTTCGGGCTGGGGGCCTTCGCCGCCGGCACCGCCGGGCACCAGCTCGTGTTGTCCTGTCGTCGTCATGGCTGGCGAGGCCTGCTGGGCCGGGCCAACGGCGGGATGATCGTTCACCTCGGCGTGGTGGTGATCGCCGTGGCCTTCACCGCTAGCTCCTCCTACGGCCAAAGGGGTGAGCTGCGGTTGGTGCCGGGCCAGACCGCCACCTTCGCCGGTCACCGCCTCACGTACCTGGGGGTCCGGACCGTGGTCCACCCGAACCGCCGATCGGTCCAGGCCGAGGTGAAGGTGGACGGCGGCCGGGTCTTCCGTCCCTCCCTCAATCAGTTCCCCTTCGCCACCCAGGCCGTGGGGACCCCCTCCGTGCGGACCAGCGCGGCCGAAGACGTCTACCTCACCCTCGTCTCCGCGCCTCGCCAGCCGGGTGACCCCGCCGTGATCGGGGTCGTGGTGCAGCCCCTGATTGTCTGGCTCTGGGTGGGCGGTGGGCTCATGGCCGTGGGCACGATCCTGGCCGCGGTCACCGGCCGGACGAAGCGCAGGGTGACACGGCCGGTGACACCGCCGCCCGAGCGCGTCTCCGAACCGGTGCCCGAGGCCGTGGGAGCACCCGTCTCATGACGACGACCGGGTCGTCGGTGAGCACGCCGCTGGAGCCGGCCCCCGCCACGGTGGAGGTTTCGCAGCCCGAGAGCTCGGCGAAGAGTCGGTCCCGAACGGGCCAACCCCGAACCGCACTCTGGGCTGCGCTCGTCGTAGGTCTCACACTTCTCCTCCTCATCGGCGTCCTCGCCACCCGCAAGTCTGCGACCAGCGCCGTTGCCCCGAGCCAGCTCATCGGCCGGCCCGCCCCCGACATCGAGGGCCCCGTCATCGAGGGAGGCCTGGCGGGGACCACTATGCGGCTCTCCGATCTACGGGGTCGGTGGGTGGTGGTCAACTTCTTCGCCACATGGTGTGTCCCGTGCGTGCGAGAGCACCCCGAGCTGGCCCGCTTCAGTCAGAGCCATCCCCCCGCGCAGGCGCAGGTGCTGGCCGTGGTCTATGACGACCAGCCCGCCGACGTAAGGCGGTTCTTCGCCCAACGGGGTGGGAGCTGGCCGGTGGTCGACGACCCCGGCAGCAAGGTGGACTATGGCGTACGAGGGATACCCGAGTCCTTCCTCGTGGCGCCCGACGGCACCGTGCGCAGCCGCATCATCGGCGGCGTGACGGCGGCAGGCCTGGACTCCCTGCTCCGCCAGGCCGGGGCAACCCCGCCGGGGTGAGCGTGCGACGGTCCTGGCTGCCCTACCTGGTGTTGTGCCCCCTGTTGATGGCCGCCCTCGTCGTGGGGTCCCGAGGCGGCGGCGGGCCGGTGACCCCCGAGCAGCGGGTGGAGCGGATCACCCGCCAAGTGCGCTGCCCCACCTGTGAGAGCCAGTCGGTGGCCGATTCGCGGGCGCCGGCTTCGGAGGCCATCGGCGAGGAGGTCCGCCGGCGGGTTGACAACGGGGAGCGGGACGCCGACATCATCTCGTTCCTCGTCAGCCGCTACGGCAAGGACATCGTGTTGAAGCCGGAGGCGAAGGGAGTGACCGGCCTGGTGTGGGCCCTGCCCCTGGCGGCGGCGGCGTGCGCCCTGGTCGGGCTGGGCTTCGCCTTTCGCCGGTGGCGGGCCCGGCCTCCGGCCAAGGTGTCCCTGGAGGACCGGGCATTGGTGGCCGAGCGCGGGGGCGGATGAGGTCCGCCGTCGAGGGCCGGTCCCTCGCTGAGCTGGAGGAGGAGCGCGACCACCTCCTTCGGTCGCTGGAGGATCTCGATCGGGAGCTGGCCCAAGGCGACATCGGGGAAGCGGACTACGACGCCTTGAAGGAGGACTACACCGTCCGCACCGCAGCGGTGCTCCGGGCCATCAAGGACGCCAGGCTCATCAGGGCCGGCCGGGCGGAGGCGTCAGCGACGGCATCAGGGGCAGCCAGCGGAGGTGGTGCCCACGTCTTCCCGAAGCGGGGACGGATGGCCGTGGCTGCCCTGGTGGTGGCCGCCCTCGTGGCCGTGGCCGGTGCGATGGTCTTCGGTTCGGCCGAGGATCGCCAGCCCGGGGAGGCCGCCACCGGGGACATCGCCGCCACTGGTCCCACGGGTGACGTGGCTCGAAGCCTGGAGACGGCTCGTCAACTCCGGGAGCAGGGCCAGACCCTTGCCGCCATCAGGCTCTACGACGAGATCCTCGACCGGGATCGCGAACCAGCCCGAGGCTCTGGCCTACCGGGGCTGGCTGGTGCGCCAAGCCGGGGCCCAGGCCGGAAACGCCAGCTGGTGGACAAGGGCCTCGAGTACGTCAACCGGGCGGTGGCCGCCGACCCCTCGTACCCCTGGGCCCACTTCTTCCGGGGCCTGATCCTCTATGAGGACAAGCGCGACCCCGCTGCCGCCGTTCCCGAGCTGCGAGCCTTCCTGGATGCCGGGCCGCCCCCGCCATGGTGGGCCCTGTCCAGGAGGTGCTCCGCCAGGCGGAGGCGGAGGTGGCCCGTGCCCGGGCCGAGGCCGCGCCCCGGGGTCCACCCCGATAGTCGAGCGAGCATCGTCCCCGAGCCTCGATGTCAAGTCGAGGGTGAGGGTGAGGGGTCAAGTCCCAAGAATTGCTGGCTGACCGCCCTGCGCGGTCAAGGACCGGCCCTGGCAGGTCGAAGGTCAGGAGACGACGCCTGGATGCGTTGGCGTCCCACGACCCATGAGAACTCACAGCCTTCACCTAGCCCGCCGGGCTCGGGCCGCTCTGGCTCTGGCCCTTCTGGTGGCGACGACCACCGTCATCGTGTGCGCGCCCCGCCGCAGCCGCCGCCGGTGACATCAGCACCATCGCCGGAAACGGGACTGAGGGATCGGGCGGCGACGGGGGCCAGCGACGTCGGCCCAGCTCGACAACCCGGACGACGTGGCCTTGGACGGAGCCGGCAACCTCTACATCGCCGACCGGCTCAACCGCAAGGTGCGCAAGGTCAGCCCGGACGGTGTAATCACCACCTTCGCCGGCAACGGCACCGTTGGGTCGACCGGCGATGGCGGGCCGGCCACCTCGGCGCAGATATCGGCGCCCGCCGCCGTGGCCATAGGCGCGGTGGGCAACGTCTACATCGCCAACGTCGACTCCGGCAGCAGCAATGTCCGCAGGGTGGACACGTCCGGGACCATCACCACCGTGGCAGGCAGCGGCGGGGCCGGGTACAGCGGGGATGACGGCCCGGCCACGCTGGCCCAGCTCAACGGGCCGAGGGGGCTCGCCGTCGGCGCGGCCGGCAACCTCTACATCGCGGACACCGGCAACCACCGGATCCGCCGGGTCGATCCGTCGGGCATCATCACCACCGTCGCCGGTTCTAATGGCCAGGGTTTCGGTGGTGACGACGGACCGGCCGCGTTGGCCCAGCTCAACAGCCCGTTCGGCCTGGCTATCGGCTCCGGCGGCAGTCTCTACATCGCAGACAGCGGCAACAATCGAATCCGCCGGATCAACACCTCGGGCATCATCAGCACCTTCGCCGGCACCGGTGTTGCGGGCTCAACCGGTGACGGCGGACCGGCCACCTTGGCCACGCTCAGAGTTCCCAAAGGCGTCGGTGTCGACGGCGGCGGCAACGTCTACATCGGCGACTCCGTAAACCACAAGATCCGCAGGGTCGACACGTCGGGCATCATCACCACCTTCGCCGGAACAGGTATGCCCGGATTCAGCGGTGACGGTGGTCCGGCTACCGCGGCCAGGCTGTTTGGGCCGCAGGGAGTGGCCATCGACTCGACGGGCAACGTGTTCTTCGCCGACACCTCGAACGACCGTGTCCGCATGGTCGCCGGACCACCGCCACCGCCGCCGACTGTCACCGCCACGACGCCGGCCTCGCCTGCCAACGACAACGCTCCCCTTGTGTGGGGCACAGCGGCCGCGGGCGGCACCGTGCGAATCTACACCGACGCCACCTGCACGTCGCCCGTGGCAGGCTCAGGTTCGGCCGCAACCTTCGCCTCCCCAGGCATCACCGTGGCAGTGGCCGACAACACCACCACCACCTTCTTTGCCACGGCCACCAGCGCCTTCAACAACACGTCCGCCTGCTCCAGCTCTTCGGTCACCTACGTCGAAGACTCCGTAGCCCCGCCCGCCGCCGCCGTGACCGCCCCGTCACCCAACCCCGGTTCCGACACCACGCCCACGTGGTCCTTCTCGGGCGAGGCGGGCACCACCTTCGAGTGCCAGCTGGCTCGCGGGGCCACGGTCGTGTCTGGCCTCTCCGCCTGCTCGAACCCGAAGACCTACGACCTGGCCGCCCAGCCCGACGGCACCTACACCTTTTCGGTTCGCCAGCGTGACGCGGCCGGGAACACCGGGGTCTTCGTGAGCTCGGACTACACCGTGGATCGCACCGCGCCCGCAGTTCCGACTGTCACCTCGGGGCCGGGGCCGACGGGATCGGACGTAAGCCCCACATGGGAGTTCACCGGCGAGGCGGGGGCCACCTTCGAGTGCCAGCTCAGCTCCGGCGCCACCGTCATCTCGGCCTTCGCCGCCTGTACCAGCCCACAGGGCTATGACCTGAGCTCGCAGCCCGACGGCACCTACACCTTCTCGGTGCGCCAGAGCGACGCCGCCGCCAACACCTCAGCCGCTGCCGCAGTGAATTACGACTTGGACCGCACCGCCCCATCAGAACCAACCGTCGACACGGGTCCCGGCCCAGCCGGCTCTGACGCCACCCCCAGCTGGTCCTTCACCGGCGAGGCCGGAGCGACGTTCGAATGCCAGCTCACCAACGGTGCCACAGTGATCTCTGCTCTAAGCGCCTGCACCAGTCCACACACCTATGACCTCGGCGCCGAGGCCGACGGTGAGTACACCTTTTCCGTGCGCCAGGTCGATTCGGGTGGCAACCCAGGAGCCTTCGCCACCTCCGACTACGCCCTCGACCGCTCGACGCCGGCGCCGCCCACCATCACCTCCGGTCCGGGGCCACAGGCAACAACGCCAACCCGGCGTGGTCCTTCACCGGCGAGGCGGGGGCGGGCTTCGAGTGCCAGCTGAGCTCCGGCGCCACCGTGGTGGCAGCCCCGGGGCCGTGCACCAGCCCCAAGGCCTACGACCTCTCGGCCCTGCCCGACGCCACGTACACCTTCTCGGTGCGCCAGATGGACGCCGCGGGCAACGCCAGCGCCGCCGCCACCAGCGCACTACACCCTCAGCGCCGCCGGGGCATCCCGGCGACGCCGCTCATCACTTCAGGTCCCGGGGCCAGCGGCTCCAACGCCAACCCCATTTGGTCCTTCACCGGCGAGGTCGGGGCCGCCTTCGAATGCCAGCTGAGCTCCGGCGCCACCATCGTCTCGCCCTTCGGGCCCTGCTCGAGCCCCCGCAGCTACGACCTCTCGACCGAGGCCGACGCCACCTACACCTTCTCGGTGCGCCAGCGCGACACAGCGGGCAACGCCAGCGCCGCCGCCACCAGCGACTACACCCTCGACCGCTCTGCCCCTGCTGCTCCCGTCATCACCGCCGGCCCGGGCGTCATGGCCTCCAACGCCAACCCCACGTGGTCCTTCACCGGCGAGGTCGGGGCCGCCTTCGAATGCCGGCTGAGCTCCGGCGCCACGGAGATCTCCGCCTTCGAGCCGTGCACCAGTCCGAAGGCCTACGACCTCTCGAACCAGGCCGACGCCACCTACACCTTCTCGGTGCGCCAGCGCGACACAGCCGGCAATACCAGCGCCGCCGCCACCTCCGACTACACCCTGGACCGCTCTGCCCCCACGCCGCCCACCATCACTGCAGGTCCCGGGGCCAGCGGCTCCAACGCCAACCCCACGTGGTCCTTCACCGGCGAGCCCGGGGCCGCCTTCGAGTGCCGGCTCAACTCCGGCGCCACGGAGATCTCCGCCTTCGGGGCGTGCACCAGCCCCAAGGCCTACGACCTCTCCGCCCAGCCCGACGCCACCTACACCTTCTCGGTGCGCCAGCGCGACGCCGCCGGCAACACCAGCGCCGCCGCCACCAGCGACTACATCCTCGACCGCTCTGCTCCCACGTCACCCACCATCACCTCCGGCCCCGGCGCCGCCGGTCCAACGCCAACCCGGCGTGGTCCTTCACCGGCGAGGCCGGTGTGATCTTCGAGTGCCGGCTCAGCTCCGGCGCCACGGAGATCTCCGCCTTCGGGCCGTGCACCAGTCCCAAGGCCTACGACCTGTCGACCCAGCCCGACGGGACCTACACGTTCTCGGTGCGCCAGCGCGACGCCGCCGGCAACACCAGCGCCGCCGCCACCAGCGACTACACCCTCGACCGCTCTGCCCCCACGCCGCCCACCATCACCTCCGGTCCCGGCGCCACGGCCACCAACGCCAACCCACGTGGTCCTTCACGTGGTCCTTCAGTGCCGGCTCAGCTCCGGTGCCGATCTCCGCCTTCGGGCCGTGCACCAGCCCCAAGGCCTATGACCTCCGGTGCCGACGCCACCTACGCCTTCGGTGCTTTGCGCCAGTCCCAGGGCCTACGACCTGTCCGCCCATCCCGACGGCTCCCACCTACACCATCGCCTCCGGCCCCGGCGCCACGGGCAACAACGCCAACACCAGGGCCTTCACCCGAGAGGCCGGCTACACCCTTCGAGTGCTCTGCGAGCCAGCGGTCCGAGCCCGTGCACCAGCCCGCCGCCCTCCGACTCGGCCCTCGACCGCTCGGTGCCGGCCCACGCCGCGCCACCATGGACCTCCGGTCCCGGCGCCACGGCCACCAACGCCAACCCGGCGTGGTCCTTCACCGGCGAGGCCGGTGCCGCCTTCGAGTGCCGGCTCAACTCCGGCGCCACGGAGATCTCCGCCTTCGGGCGTGCACCAGTCCCAAGGCCTACGACCTGTCGACCCAACCCGACGGGACCTACACCTTCTCGGTGCGCCAGCGCGACGCCGCCGGCAACACCAGCGCCGCCGCCACCAGCGACTACATCCTCGACCGCTCTGCCCCCACGCCGCCCACCATCACCTCCGGTCCCGGCGCCACGGCCACCAACGCCAACCCCACGTGGTCCTTCACCGGCGAGGCCGGTGCCGCCTTCGAGTGCCTGGGGCCGTGCACCGGCCCCACGGAGATCTCCGCCTTCGGGCTTTGCGCCAGCCCCAAGGCCTACGACCTCTCCGCCCAGCCCGACGCCACATACACCTTCTCAGTCCGCCAGCGGCGACGCCGCCGGCAACACCAGCGCCGCCGCCACCAGCGACTACGCCCTCGACCGCTCCCGGCTCCCACGGAGCCCACCATCACCTCTGGTCCGGGGGCCACGGCCAACAACGCCAACCCCACGTGGTCCTTCACCGGCGAGGCCGGTGCCGCCTTCGAGTGCCGCCTCAACTCCGGCGCCACGGAGATCTCCGCACCATCTCCGTGCACCAGCCCTGCCACCTACGACCTGTCCGCCCAACCCGACGGCACCTACACCTTCTCGGTTCGCCAGCGCGACGCGGCCGGCAACACCGGCGCCGCCGCCACGTCGGACTACACGCTGGACCGTGAGGCCCCGATGGCTCCTGCGGTGACGGCGCCCGTGCCCAACCCGGGCAACGACAGCACGCCTTCGTGGTTCTTCACCGGCGAGGCCGGGGCCGGCTTCGAGTGCCGCCTCACCTCCGGCGGCGGCGAGATCTCCGCCCTTGGCACCTGCGCAACCCCTGCCACCTATGACCTGTCTGGGCGACCCGACGGGACCTACACGCTGTGGGTGCGCCAGCGCGACGCGGCGGGCAACACCAGCGCCTTCGCCAGCGCCGACTACGACCTCGACCGCTCCCGCCCCGCTCCACCGGCGCTCGTCTCCGGGCCCGGTGCCGGTGGATCCGACCCCACTCCCACATGGTCCTTCTCCGGGGAGGCGGGGGCCACGTTCAGCTGTGAGCTGCGACGGGAAGGCCAAGTGATCTCGCCTCCCACGCCGTGCACCAGCCCCACGTCCTATGACCTGTCCGCCCAACCCAACGGCACCTACACCCTGGTGTTGGCCCAGAGCGACGCGGCGGGCAACACCAGCACCGCCACCACGGTCGACTACGCCCTCGACCGCTCCAGCCCCCCTCCTCCGCCCCCGGGCCAGCCGACACCGAGCGGCGGGGACAGCACACCCGCCCCGCAGAAGGTGACTGGAACCACCAGGGCCGGTTCTGCGGTTCGAACCGCGACCCCCCTTGCTGAGCCGCTCAACGCCACCACCAGCTCCAGCACCGCTGCAGACCCCCGGCCACCCGCCGTCGTGGCCACGTCCCCCCGAGAGGTGGCACCGTCGCCCCGAGAGGTGGCACCGACCGCCGCTCTGTCGAGTCCCGAGCCCCAGGCCCCGCCCCAGCACAGCCCTCGCCGCCCAGCCGCCCCGGCCCCTGACGACGGGCCCACCGCGCTCGAGATACTGGCCGAGGTGGCGGGCAAGACGGCGTTTCCCATCATTCTCGTCCTGATCGTCGTGCTCTTCTTGGCCGTCCAGGACCGCATCGACCGAAATGACCCCAAGTTGGCGCTCGCACCGGTCCGCTCCGAGCCCTTGGACTTCATCGATCCAATCTCCCTGCCGATAGGGAGATGATGCACTACGACATGGTGCCGCTAGGCGAGCGGCTGCGCTACATGCAGCTGTTCCGGCTGGTCACGGTGCTCCTTCTCCTCGTCGGCCGGCTGGTCGCGCCCGAGATCGGTCAGGCTCCCCTCGGGGGGGTGCTGCTGGCTACGGGCGCCTACACGCTGGCCTTTTCCCTCAGCGAGGCCTTGTGGCGGTTCGGCGGACGGCGGAACCTCCCGCTGTTCGGTCTGATGCTGCTCGTCGACGGTGTTTTTCTCGCCTACATGGGTTATGCGACCGGGGGAACCCTGAGCCCCGTTCGCTACCTGATCCTGGTCCACCTCATCGTGGTCACGCTCCTTGCCTCCTACCGGACCGGGCTCAAGATGGCGTTGTGGCACTCGGTACTGCTCTTCGTGGTGTTCCACGCCCAGGAGGCTGAGTTCCTCGATCCCATTGACCGGGCCTACCGGAGCCTCCCCGGCACCGACTACCAACGGCTCTCCACCTATGTGGCTGCCTTCTGGCTCGTGGCCTTGAGCACGGCGGCGTTCTCGTCGATCAACGAGCGAGAGCTTCGTCGCCGCCGGATCGATCTCGAGTCGCTGGCCCAGATCGCCAATGCCCTCGAGAAGGTGCACAAGCCCCATGCCGTTGCCAGCGTTCTGGCCGATGGCCTGGCCGACACCTTCGATTTCCAGCGACTCGTGGTGCTGGGAGAGCCCAAGGGCGAACCCACCCTGCTCGGGCACCGGGGCGCGGAGTCGACGGCGGCCATAGAGCCCGGCATCGACCAGTTGGTCCGCACCGCCTGGGAGAAGCGAGAGACGCTGCTCGTGAAGAGCATCGATCAGGGCCCCAATCCTCGCCTGGCCAAGTGGCTGCCCGACGCCAAGAACCTGATCGTCACTCCCTTGCTGGCCGAGGACCGGCCCATCGGCGTGGTGGTGGCGGAGCACTCGATGCGCCACGGTTCTCGCGTCGAGCAGCGGGTGGTGGCCATGGTCTCCCAGTTCTCGGCCCACGCCGCCCTGGCCCTCGACAACGCCTGGCTTCTAGAGCGGGTGCAGGAGATGGCGGAGACCGACGGGCTCACCGGGGTGGCCAACCGTCGTACCTTCGAGGTCACCCTCGAGCTGGAGGCAACCCGGGCCTTCAGAAACGGCGACCGCCTGAGCCTGATCATGGCCGACATCGACCACTTCAAGAAGCTCAATGACAACCACGGGCACCAGACGGGTGACGAGGTCCTTCGCACGGTGGCCTCGGCACTGCGCAACGTCTCCCGGGACTTCGACACCGTGGCCCGTTACGGCGGAGAGGAGTTCGCCGTCATCCTGCCGAACTGCTCGGAGGAGGAGGCGGTGGCCGCTGCCGAGCGTCTGCGGATGAGCGTCGCCTCCGCCGCCACCGTGGTCCCTGTGACCATCAGCCTCGGGGTTGCCACCTACCCAGTGCACGCTTCGGGCGGGACGAACCTGGTGCAGGCCGCCGACGAAGCCCTGTACGAGTCGAAGCGAGGCGGCAGGAACCGAGTCACGCAGTCCGTGCGCAGCCTGTCCGATGCGTTCGAGTCGCCGGTCTCGGTGGCGGGCACCAAGTCTCCGTGACCGGCTGAGTTCCGCTGGGCCGGCGCCGGTGCTGTCGTCGCCCTTCTTGCATCTCACTCACCACCTGCCCGGTGTCGAGCGCCCGGCCAGGCGCTGGCCGCCAGGTGAACGACCGGTGAACATTGCCGGTGTGGCCACCCTGGTTTCCGTCTCCGATCCCCCACCCCCGTAGAGTCGTGCCCGTGCGGTTCCTCGCCGTCGGTGCTGCGGTGCTGGCGTGCACCTGCGCAGTCTGGTCGGTGGTGCTGCTTCGCCGTGAGCGCCGACGGCTGCGAACGGGCCTGGACGAGCTCTGCTTCGGGCTCGACGGTCACGGCCCGTCGACGTCGCCCAGCCCTGACATCGGAGCGGCCTTCGCCCGCCTGCGGCAGTCCCTCGAATGGGTGCAGGAGGAGTCGCGGGAGTGGCGCCGGTTGGCTGGTTGGCTATCCCAGACCCTGGAGGCGACGCCCCTTGGCGTGGTGGTAACCGCCGGTGACGGTCGGGTGGTGTTCCGCAACCAGGCCGCGGCGTCGCTGATGGGCACCCGCTTGGGCGAGGCCCTCGCGTCGCAGGCCCTGGTCGAGCTTCTCCAATCGGCTCGGTCCGGTCAGTCGACGGCCAAGGTCCTCGATCTGCACGGCCCTCCCCGGCGCACGCTTACCGTGTGGGGGGTGCCCATGGGAGAGGACGGCACGGCCGCGGTCATCATCGAGGACGTCTCGGAGCGCAAGCGGCTGGATGCGGTCCGCCGCGACTTCGTGGCCAACGTCAGCCACGAGCTGAAGACACCCGTCGGCGCCCTGGGGCTCCTGGCCGAGACCATGGCCTCCGAGGACGACCCCGACGTGGTCCACCGCCTGGCCGAGCGGGTGCAGGCGGAGGCCTTCCGGGTGGCCCGGATCATCGAGGAGCTGCTGAACCTCAGTCGGCTCGAGGCCGAGGAGGCGCCCCATCACGAGCCCACATCGGTGCACGCGGTCGTCGCCGGCGCCGTTGACCAGGCCCGTCCGTCGGCCACCCTTCGGCAGGTGGAGATAAGGGTGGGGGAGGTTCCTCGACGCTGGTGCGTGATGGGCGACCGACGTCAGCTCGTCTCGGCCCTCTTCAACCTCCTGGATAACGCCGTGAAGTACTCCGACGTCGGATCGCTGGTGGAGGTGGGGGCGACCAGCGATGGAAGCTTCGTGGACCTGGTGGTCCGGGACCACGGCCTCGGCATCCCCACCCGGGACCTCGACCGCATCTTCGAACGCTTCTACCGGGTGGACCAGGGAAGAGGCCGCCACACCGGGGGTACCGGGCTCGGTCTGGCCATCGTGCGCCACGTGGCCCACAACCACCACGGCGAGGTGCTCGTGGACTCCCGGGAGGGTGAGGGGTCCGCCTTCACCTTGCGCGTCCCGGCCGAGGCCGGGCCCATGGGCCTCCTGGCCGACGCCGGATGACCGACCCGAAGGCCACCGTCCTCGTGGTGGAGGACGAGGAGTCCTTCGTCGAAGCGCTCACGGTGGGGCTCAAGCGCGAGGGGTTCCTGGTCCGGGTGGCCAAGGACGGCCTGGAGGCACTGACGATGTTCGACACGGTGCGCCCCGACCTCGTCCTGCTGGACATCATGCTGCCGCAGTTGGATGGCGTCGACGTCTGCCGGGAGATCAGGAGCCGTTCGAAGACACCGATCATCATGGTGACGGCCAAGGGGGCGGAGATCGACACCGTCGTGGGGCTCGAGGTGGGCGCCGATGACTACATCACCAAGCCGTACCGCCTACGCGAGCTCGTGGCCAGGATGCGAGCGGTGCTGCGGCGGGCGGCCCCCAAGGAAGAGCTGAGGGTGAGCGGGTCGACGTTGACAGTCGGCGACGTCCAGCTCGACCCGGAGCGCCACGAGGTGCTGGTCAGAGACCAGCAAGTGTCGTTGCCGCTCAAGGAGTTCGACCTCCTGGAGCTGCTTCTTTTCAACGCCGGGAGGGTCTTGACCCGCGAGACGCTCATCGACCGCGTCTGGGGACCGAATTACGTCGGCGACACCAAGACCCTCGACGTGCACATCAAGCGCCTGCGCTCCAAGGTGGAGGACGACCCTTCGGCGCCCCAGCGCATCGTCACCATCCGGGGCCTCGGGTACCGCTACGAGCGGGACTCCTAGGCGGCCGGAGTCCTGACCGAGCGAGGGATGCAATCACCCGTGGGTGACTCTGCGAACATAGGGGCCGGGAGGTTGGAAGACGTGGTGGAGACGAGGAAGCGGTACCACGAGGAGCTCCACCAGCTGAAGGTGGACACGGTGAGGCTGGCCGCCATGGCCGCGGAGCAGATCGCCGCGGGCACAGAGGCCCTCCTCGCCGGTGACCTGGCAGGCGCCGAGCGGGTGATCAGCGGGGACGCGGAGATCGACGACCTCTTCCACGCCATCGAGGAGAACGCCTATTACGTGCTGGCCCGCCAGAGCCCCATGGCCAGCGAGCTGCGCACAGTGATCGCCATTCTCCGGGTGGTGCACGAGATCGAGCGCTGTGGTGACCTGATGGTGAACGTGGCCAAGGCCACGCGTCGGCTGTATCCCTACGGCCTCGATCCCAAGGTGCGAGGGCTCATCGAGAGGATGGGTGCCCAGGCCGGTGACCAGCTACGCCTGGCCGTGGTGGCCTTCGACGACGGTGACGTGGTGCAGGCGGCCGCCGTCGACGACATGGACGACGTCATGGACGATCTCACCAAGGCCTTGTTCCGGACCATCTTCGCCGGCGGTGCCGCCGAGGAGGCGTCGCTGCAACGAGCGGTGCAGGTCGCCCTGGTTGGCCGCTACTACGAGCGGGTTGCAGACCACGCGGTCAACATCAGCCACCGGGTCCACTTCGTGGTCACCGGCACCCTCGCTGATCAGGAGGCCGAGCGCCGCAGCTGAGCAAGGGTCACCGCTGGTCCTGTTGGAAGGAGCTCCATCCCGAAAACCGGTCGAGCTACCCGAATCGGCCGGTGATGTAGTCCTCGGTTCGCTGGTCGGTGGGGGCCGTGAAGATCTTCTCGGTTCGGTCGACCTCCACCAGGACACCGGTGCGCTGACTCTGTTCGTTGACCTCGGTGGTGAAGAACGCCGTGCGGTCCGACACGCGCGCCGCCTGCTGCATGTTGTGAGTCACGATGACGATGGTGTACTCGCGCTTGAGCTCGGTCATGAGCTCCTCGATGCGGTTGGTGGCGAGGGGGTCGAGGGCCGAGCAGGGTTCGTCCATGAGGATGACGTCGGGGCGTATGGCGATACAGCGGGCGATGCACAACCGCTGCTGCTGTCCTCCGGACAGCGAGAAGGCGCTCTGCTTGAGCTTGCCCTTCACCTCGTCCCACAGCGCCGCCCGATGGAGCGACTCCTCCACCAGGTCGTCCATGTCAGCCTTGATCCCGTTCACACGGGGTCCGAAGGCCACGTTGTCGTATATCGACTTGGGAAAGGGGTTCGGCTTCTGGAACACCATCCCGATGTGCCGCCGGACCTCGATGGGGTCGACATCAGGACCGTAGAGATCCTGGCCGTGGTACTCGATCCGCCCCTCCACCCTTGCGCCGGGAACGAGGTCGTTCATGCGGTTCAGGCAACGGATGAACGTGCTCTTGCCGCAGCCGGACGGGCCGATGACAGCCGTGATCTCGTTTCCTTCCACGTCCACGCTCACGTCCCTTACCGCCCGGAAGTCGCCGTAGTAGAAGTCGAGTGCCGAGATGTGGAAGACGACCTCTCCGGCTGAATCCGGATGAGCTTCTGACGCCTGCCCGACCTCGGGTCTTGGCGGGCCCGGAGGCGCCTGGGTGGAGATCTCGCCCAGGTCGATCAAGGTGTCTGGAGAAGCGTTGGCCAAGTCGGTCACCACCGGGGGAGGAGGAGGGGTTGATCCAGAGAGCGGGCGTTGCCGGTGGAGCCAGGAGGGGGGCACAGGTCCTCACGCGAGTCGATCATTGCTACCAGCGCCGCTGGTAGCGGTTCCGGACGAAGATGGCCAACGCGTTCATGGAGATCAGGATGGCGAGCAGTACCACGATAGCGGCGGCGGCCAGGACCCGGAACTCCTCCTGAGGGCGGGATATCCAGTTGAAGATCTGGATGGGCAGGACGGTGAAGGGGCTGTTCAGCCCCGTCGGGTTGAAGGTGAGGTAGGTGAGCCCCCCGAGCAGTATGAGGGGAGCGGCCTCGCCGATGGCGCGGGACAGGGCGAGGATGGAACCCGTCGCTATTCCCGGGACCGCACTGGGCAGCACTTGACGCCTTATCGTCTGCCACTGCGTGGCGCCCAGGGCGAAGGCGCCGAGCCGGATCGAGTTGGGCACGGCCCGGATGGCTTCCCGGGAGGTGATGATGACGATCGGCAGCACGAGCAGGGCCAAGGTCAAGGAACCGGCCAGGACCACGAAGCCCAGGTTGAGGGGACCGCGTGACAAGAACCCCAGGCCGAGGATCCCGTAGACGATGGCGGGAACGGCAGCAAGGTTCTGGATGTTCACCTCGATGAGGCGGTTGTACCAGCGCGTGGTGTCGGCGTACTCCTCCAGGTAAACGGCGGCACCGACGCCGACGGGAACCACCACGAGCCCACAGATGCCCACCACCCAGATCGTCCCGAAGATGGCCGAGCGGGCACCGGCTCCGCCGGGGCTGCTGGAGGGAAAGTTCCTCAAGAGATCCAGATTCAGCCGTGGAAGACCCTCGTTGACCACCTGCACGAGCAGGACCACCAGGCACAGGAGGCCAAAGCCCAGGCAGCTGAGCAGGAGCGCTTGGAAGGCTCGGCCCTGGAGCCGGTCGGCGGTGGACCGTCGTTCCATGGTCGGTGCCGTCACTCGTACACCTCGCGAAAGCGGCGAACCAGGCGGATGCTCAGGAAGTTCAGCAGGAAGGTGACTGCGAACAAGGTGGCCCCCACGGCGAAGATGGTCTTGTACCCGGTGCTGCCCGTCGGTTGGTCGCCTATCCCCGCGGCGGCGATGAAGGCGGTCATCGTCTGCATTCCCTCGGCGGGGTCGAACGAGAGGTTGGGGGTACCCCCGGCCGCGATGAGCACGATCATGGTCTCGCCCATGGCTCGGGAGACGGCCAGCACGAAGGCGGCCACGATCCCCGACAAGGCTGCCGGCACGACAACCCTGGTCGACACCTGCATCTTGTTGCTTCCGAGCCCGTAGGCCCCCTGCCGCAGCGACTGCGGTACCGCGGTCATGGCGTCCTCCGACAAGGAGGCCACCGTGGGAAGGATCATGACTCCCATCACCAAGCCGGCGGACAGGGCGTTGAACACTCCTGGGGGGTCGCCGGGCAGGAACCAGAGGTCCTGCAGCAAGGGCGTCACGAAGGTGAGGGCGAAGAAGCCATACACGACTGTGGGAATGCCGGCCAGGATCTCGAGCAACGGCTTCAGGATGGCCCGTGAACGGCTCCGGGCGTACTCGCTCAGGTAGATGGCGGCACCAAGGCCGAGGGGTACACAGACGGCCAGCGCTATGACCGTCGTCACCAAGGTCGCCGTGACCAGCGGGAGCACACCGAACTTGGCGTCGTCAAAGAGCGGTGCCCACTCCCGGCTGGTGAAGAACTCCACGACGCTTACCTCGGAGAAGAACTCGACGGTGGGCACTGCCAGCGACGCGACGATGGCAACGGTGGTCCCCACGGAGAGGAAACCGCACAGGGCCAGTAGAGCCTTGACGGCCCTGTCGCCGTATCTGGGCCTCGTGGCTCGAAGGCTCGTTCGGGGGCGGAGACTGACACTCGCCGAAGCAGCGAGCTGGGGGGCGGTCACCGGTCCTGTCAGCCCGTGACGCCGGTGAGGCGGTCGACCTTCTGTTTGGCCTCGGTCAGCTGCTGCTGTGTCAAAGAGACGAACTTGGCCTGGTCAGTGATTGCCTTGTTCTGGTTGATGTAGAACTCGACGAACGCCTTGACCTCAGGCCTCTTCAGGGCAGCGGCGGTGGGGTAGATGAAGAGCGGCCGGCCCAAAGGCTTGTACGTCCCGTCCTGCACCGTCTGCTCGGTTGGCGCCACGCAGCCCTTGCCGCCGTTGATCTCGAGGCCCTTCACCTTGCTCTGGTTCTCATTGAGATAAGACAGCCCGAAGTAGCCCATGGCCCCCTTGCTGCCGCTGACGCCTTTGACCGTGACGTTGTCGTCCTCGGTGGCGCTGTAGTCCGTCCGGCTGGCGCCCTCCTTGCCGTTGATGGCCTCGGTGAAGTAGTCGAAGGTCCCCGAATCAGTACCGGCACCGAAGAGGGTCAACTTCTCGTTGGGAAAGCTGGGATCGACCTGGTTCCAGCTGGAGACCTTGGAACCGGGCTCCCAGATCTTCTTCATCTGCTCGACGGTGAGGCACTTGGCCCACGTGTTCTGCGGGTTCACCACCACCGACAGGCCGTCGTTGGCCACCGAGACTTCCTCGTAGGTGATCCCCTTGGCCTTGCAGGCGGCGATCTCCTTCTCCTTTATTGGCCGGGACGCGTCACTGATGTCGGTTTCGCCGTTGCAGAACTTCTCGAACCCGCCACCGGTGCCCGACGTGCCCACCGTCACCTGGACGCCGGACTGCTCCTTTCGGAACTGCTCGGCCGCTGCCTCGCTCAACGGCGCGACCGTGCTCGACCCGTCGATGCGAATGACGCCACTCAGCTTCTCGCCGCCCCCGGCGCCGGAGCCTGTGCTCTCATCGTCTCCGCCACAAGCGGCGGCCACGATGGCCAACGCCACAGCGACAGCCGCCAGTCGAAAAGCCCTTGGTCCGCGTGCATGCATCACCAGTAACCTCCTGAGGGTCGGTCGGCGCAAGTCCTCGATCGCCAAACCCGACGCTAAGTGAGAGGCCTGACGGTTTCACCAAGTGCAGGTGAACGACTGGTGAACAAGCCCTGAACCTTCCAGGCACGATCCGCACAGCATGGCGGTACGCGACGGAGCTCGGCCGCCCCATCGAGTGACCTTGCGGCCTCCCGGTGGTACGAACCGAGCTCCGATGACGTTGTACACCTCTCGCACTGGGAACGCAAGGGGAATTTCCAGAAGACGGCGGATTCGTCCCCTTACGGCGCCAGGGCCCCCCGGAGCAACGCCATGCGCTCGGACACCACGGCGTACCAGACCCACCGGCCGCGCTTGTCACCGGCGATGAGACCGGCCTCGGTGAGCACCTTCAGATGGTGGCTCACGGTGGGTTGGCTGCGCCCGATCGGCACCACCAGCTCGCAGGCGCACACCTCCCCGGCCGGGGCGCTGGCCAGCAGGCTGAGCAGCCGCAGCCGGACCGGATCTGCCAGGGCAGCGAAGGCTCGAGCCAGGTCGCCCGCCTCCGTCTCAGTGAGGGGAGCGGCCAGCACGCTCGGGCAGCACGCCACCTCCTGCACCGTCTTCGCCAAGTGGGGGCCTCTCCTCATCGTATTGACAGACTTCGATACAACTGGTAAACAACTACGTGTCGACCCACGTCAATCTACAGGAGGCACCATGTCCCGTGTGCAGCTGGCCCTCAACGTCAGCGACCTCGACAAGTCCGTGGAGTTCTACTCGAAGCTGTTCGACGTCGAACCGGCAAAGCGACGTCCCGGCTACGCCAACTTCGCTGTGGACGACCCCCCGCTCAAGCTGGTGCTCTTGGAGGGTGCGGGAGGCGGGGGCAGGCTCAACCACCTCGGCGTGGAGGTGGCCTCGTCCGAGGCGGTGGCGGCCGCCGAGCGACGGCTGTCGGGCGAGGGCCTGCCGACCGCCACCGAGGACCAGGTGGCCTGTTGCTACGCCTTGCAGGATAAGGTCTGGGTGGACGATCCCGATGGCGCCCCGTGGGAGGTGTACACGGTCCTGGCCGACGTGGAGGCCCCGACTGGCCGCTTGCGCGGGGTGTGTGGCCCAGAGGCCTGCTCGATTCGGTGAAGCGTGAGGCCGCGACCCTTGCGCGCAGGGCTGTCGCCGAGTTCGTGGGCACCGCCCTGCTGCTGATGGCGGTGGTGGGATCGGGGATCGGCGCCGCGCGACTGTCACCCGACATCGGGCTCCAGTTGCTGGTGAACGCCCTGGTGTCCGGGGCGGTCCTGACGGCCATCATCCTTGCCGTGGGCCCGGTGTCGGGTGCCCACCTCAACCCGGTCGTCACTCTGGCCGACCGGGTCTTCGGTGGCCTCGCCAACCGCGAGGCGGCCACCTACGTGGCCGCCCAGGTAACCGGAGGCGCCGCCGGCACCGTTACCGCCAACCTCATGTTCTCCCTCCCGGCCGTGGTGCTGTCCACCAGGAGCCGCAGCTCGGGTGGGCTCTGGTTGGGCGAGGTCGCCGCCACCTTCGGCCTCGTCCTCGTGGTATTTGGCGTGGTGCGCTCCGGCCGGCGAACAGCGGCGCCCTTCGCCGTCGGCGCTTACGTGTTCGCTGCGGTGCTCTTCACGTCCTCCACCAGCTTCGCCAACCCGGCGGTGACGCTGGCTCGCATGCTCAGCGACACGTTCGCCGGCATCGCGCCCGGGTCGGTGGCGTCCTTCGTCCTCGCCCAACTAGCCGGTGGCGCCTTCGCCGTGGCTGCCGTCGCCACCCTGTACCCCGCCATGGCCGAGGTCGCCGTTGACGTGGTCGTGCCACACGAGGACGTGAAGGACGTGGAGTGCGTGAAGGCATGAGCGCCGATTCTCCCGAGTTCCGTCAGCCACTCGCAGACGTGTGCCGCCGCCTCGGCGAGGAGTTCGCCGGTGTCTTCTCGGCCGAGACCGTCGAGCGCTACTCGGTGACTCGCTCGAGCGTTGGCGCGATGCCCGGATCACCGCCTATCTCCCGCTCATCATCGAACGCTTCTCCAGGGAGCGCCTACGCGCCGTGGCCAAGGCAGAAGGGACCATCGTGTCCAACGTCCCCGAGGTGCTGTTCGTCTGCGTGTACAACGCCGGCCGCTCGCAGATGGCAGCCGCTCTGCTCGACCACCGCGCCCAGGGTCGGGTGCACGTCCGCTCGGCGGGCAGCGCTCCCGCCGACGAGATCAACCCCGCCGTCGCCGCCGTGATGGGCGATTGGGCATCGACCTGTCAGAGGAGTTCCCCAAGCCGCTGACCGATGAAGTGGTACGGGCCGCCGACGTGGTGATCACCATGGGCTGCGGCGACGCCTGCCCTATCTACCCCGGCAAGCGCTACCTGGACTGGGAGCTGGACGACCCCGCCGGCAAGTCCACCGATGATGTAGTACCGGTCCGGGACGAGATCGACCGACGGGTGCGCGAACTGCTGGTCGAGCTCGTACCCGAGGGCTGAGGAGCCGGCTCCCCATCAAGGAAGGCGGTCAGTCGCCCCGAGGCGAATCCACCCCACGGGCGCTCAGGCCCTGGTCGAACTCCTTGCGGGCCTGCCCAAGGGAACGGGCGAGGTTGGGCAGCTTGGCGCCGCCGAACAGCAGAAGCACGAGCGCGAGCACGATGAGCAGTTCGGTGGTGCCGAGTCCGGCCATGTCAATCCTCCGTGGTCTGGGTGCACGCACCGTAGGGCGGACGGATGGCTCTTGAGTGAATGGCGGATGGCGGGGCGTCGAACTCTGTGACCTTTGCCTGGAGTTCACCGTTGGTGTTCTCGATCGCCATGTCCGGTTCAAGGTCCACGCCTAGCTTGCGGCGCGTTCGCAACTCAGGGAGGGAAATTCAGTGACCGATATCGTCAACAGGCGGGCGTTCCTCAAGCGATCGGCAGCGACGGCGGGCGGTGCCGTGGTGGCCACCTCGGCCCTGCAGCGGATGACCGAGCACGCGGCCATGGCAGCACCCGACAACACCAGGGACAGGCGCGGCGGCAGGGGCCGGGACCGGCGCACGAGGATCGAGCAGAGCCCGGGTTATGGACGGCTCGAGCGGATGGCGGATCAGCGAGGCGTTGAAGTGCTCGCACTGCCGACAGGGTTCTCCTACGTGACCTTCGGCTGGACCGGCTCGCGGCTCATGGAGGGTGGGGTACACGCTCGCAGCCACGACGGCATGGGCAGCTTCGCCGGCCCGAACGGGACGACCCGGCTCATCCGCAACCACGAGATCCGCACCGCGCCCGGTAACACTGCGCTCGGCGTGGCACCCAACGGGCTTCCCAAGTACGACGAGCTTGCCAACGGTGGCTGCATCACCATCGACTTCCACACCGGTAGCCGGCAGTCGGTGAGAGAGTTCACCAGCATCGTCGGCACACACGTCAACTGTGCCGGTGGTGTCGCCTACGGTGCCGCCGGCTGGATCACCTGCGAGGAAACCGTCGCTGACCAACGACAGAGGTACGGCCAGAAGCACGGCTACCCCTTCTTCGTGCCCGCCACCGGTGACGGCAAGCAGCGACATCCCCAGCCGCTGAGGGCCATGGGCCGCTTCGCCCACGAGGCGGTGACCGTCGATCCCCGCACCGGAATCCTGTACCAGACCGAGGACGCAGGCAACGACAGCGGCTTCTACCGGTTCCTTCCCACGCGAGCCGACAACCTGGCCGACGGCGGGACCCTGCAAATGCTTGCGGTCAAGAACGCTCCGAACTACGACACCATCCGCAACCAGCAGCTCGGGACCAAACTGCAAGTGGAGTGGGTGACCATCCCCAACCCTGACCCCGACCTCACCGCGTACGGCACGTCCGTTTTCGACCAGGGTGCCGACGCCGGCGGCGCCCGTTTCAACCGGCTCGAGGGCATCTGGTGGGATGACTTCCGGCAGAGCACCTTCTTCTGCTCGACGGCAGGTGGCAACGCGGGATACGGCCAGGTCTGGGAGTACCTGCCCGGCAGGAACCCCAGTCAGGGCGGGGAGCTCTACCTACGCTTCGAGTCCCCCGGCAGGACTGTGCTCGACAGCCCCGACAACTTGAACGTCACCCCCCGCGGCGGCATCCTGCTGTGCGAGGACGATGCCACCGGCGGGGACAACGACACCCACCCATTGGCTCCCGGCCTAGAGAACGTCAACCGGCTCATCGGCCTCGACGCCTCCGGCCGTTCCTTCGAGTTCGCCGTCAACGTCCTCAACGACAGTGAGCTTGCCGGCGCCTGTTGGAGCCTCGACGCGCAGGTGCTCTTCGTCAACGTCTTCGGAGAGGGCGTTGCGGACAGCGGCATGACGTGTGCCATCTATCCCCCCGTGAACGGCTGGGGATCCCGCCTCCTATAGCGACACTCACCCCGGCGCTACCTCGAGCCCCGGAGACCGAAGTAGCGCCGGGCCGCGACAACGGCCCACACCAGTTCCACGACTCCGAACGGCCAGGCCCCGGACAGAAGCCCGTAGGTGCTGGCGAGCAGACAGCCCGCGGCGAACCAGGACGAACCCGCGATGCCGGTCTTCCAAGGCGTACATCACCATCATGAACGTGACGGCGAAGACGCCGAAGGCGGTGAGCACCCGGACGGAACCTAGTCTGCGGGCTGCCCGGCCCAGGCTGAGCGCCTCCCCCAAGTGAAAGCTCTGTCCGTCCATCCCCGCGACTTCTGCCGTTGAGAAGCCTGTAACCATCACGCGGGGTTGGCGGTCGGACTTGAAAGGCCGTTCCAGAGCGGGAGCCGTCGAGAGCCGGGGGAATTGACGCGTGACTGTAGGAGTGATGTTTCCCGGGCAGGGGGCGCAACGGGCAGGGCTGGGGCTGGTGTGGCGAGACCACCCGGCCTGGTCCGTGGTCGAGCGCGCCGAGGCCGCCCTGGACCGGTCCTTCGCCCACCTCCTCCTCGATCCCGACGCCTCGCTCGACCGCACCGAGGATGCCCAGTTGTCGGTGCTCCTCACCTCTCTGATGGCCTGGGAGACCGTGGCCCCCACCCTGGCCTCGGTGGTGGGCTTCGCCGGCCACTCGCTCGGCCAGGTGACGGCCCTCATCGCCGCCGGCGCTCTGGGATTCGAGGACGGCATCCGGCTGGCCGCTCGCCGTGCCCATCACACCCAGGACGCTGCCGAACGCCGGCCGGGCGAGATGATGGTGCTGCTCGGGGCCGCGGTCGACCAGGCGCTCGAGCTCTGTGAGAGCGGTGACGGCCAGTGCTGGCTGGCCAACGACAACGCCCCGGGCCAGGTCGTGGTGGCCGGAACGCCCGCCGGGGTGGCCGACGCCGAGGAGCGAGCCGGGTCCTTCGGCGTTCGCCGGGCCACCCGGCTGCGGGTGGGCGGGGCCTTCCACACCCCGCTCATGGCCGACGCCTCCGCCGCCTTCGCCGACGATCTGCGGACCGTTCCCCTGTCGCAGCTCTCGGCACCGGTGGTCTCCAACGGTGATGCCCGTGCCTACGACGACGGCGATGGCTGGCGCCAACGCCTGGAGGACCACCTCGTGCGGCCCGTCCGCTGGCGAGAGTCGGTGGAGACGCTGGTGAGCATGGGCGCCACCCATCTGGCCGAGGTCGGCCCCGGCAGCATCCTGGCCGGCCTGGCGCGCCGCATCGTCCCCGGCGTGCCAGTGCAGGGCAGCGAGCTACCCCTTCAGGAGGTGCCGGCATGACCATGACGTCGACCAAGCGCGTGCGCGGTGAGGACTTGGAGGTGTCGGAGCGGGTCATCCTCGCCCCGGCCGTGGGCGTGTTCCAGCCCGAGGCCGTCGAGGCGGCAACCGTCCACACCGGCGGGGGCGAGGACAAGTCGGTGAACGAGGGCGAGGTCGTGGGCGTGGTCGAGTCCCGAGGCCAGGCCATTCCGGTCCGCAGCGCCTTCACCGGGTTCCTCATGGGCATGCTGGTCCATCCCGGTGAGCGGGTGCGCGAGGGCCAACCGGTCGCCTGGCTGCGGGTCCTCTAGACCGGGTGCGCTGATGGGCCTCACCATCACCGGCCTGGGCACGGCCATTCCCGAGCAGCGGCTCACCAACGCCGATCTCGAGCGGATGGTGGACACCAGCGACGCCTGGATCGTGGAGCGCACCGGCATCCGGGAGCGGCGGGTCGCGGCCCCCGACGAGACCTCGGCCACCCTCGGCACCGATGCCGCCGCCGCCGCCCTCAAAGACGCCGGGCTCACGCCGGGCGACATCGGCCTGCTGGTGGTGGCCACCACCACCCCGGTCCAGCTCTTTCCGTCCACCGCCGTGCGCATCCAAGACGCCCTCGGGCTGCGTTGCGGGGCGTTCGACGTCATGGCCGCCTGCTCCGGCTTCGTGTACGGCCTGGTGACGGCGGCAGGGATGATGACGGCCGAGGCCGGCCTGGCGCCGGGGCGGGGGTCAGCCTCCTCGGAGGGGCGAGCACCGGTGGAGCGTCGACCCTCCCTCGTGGTGGGCACCGAGACCCTCACTCGGGTCGTGGACCCCACCGATCGCTCCACCCGCATCCTCTTCGGCGACGGTGCCGGGGCCGCGGTGGTGGACCACTCGGTGGAACCCGACTGGGGGCTCCTGTCATGGGACCTGGGCGCCGACGGCTCGCTGGTCTCGTTGCTCGAGGTGCCGCCCGGAGAACGATGGTTGCGCATGGAGGGCAAGGAGGTGTTCCGCCGGGCCGTCCGGGTGGTGGTGGAGTCGTCCTCCGTCGCCCTCGAGAAGGCCGGCATGAAGCCCGACGACGTGGACCTGTTCGTCCCTCACCAGGCCAACGTCCGCATCATCGACGCCGTCTGCAGCCGCATCGGGATCCCCTCCGAGCGCACGGTGGTCAACCTCGACCGCTACGGGAACACGTCGGCGGCGTCCATCCCCCTGGCTTTGGCCGAGGCCGCCGAGGACGGCAGGCTCACCGGTGGGGAGGTGGTGCTCATCTCCGGATTCGGTGCCGGGATGACGTGGGCCAGCGCCGTGATGCGCTGGGAACCGCGCCCATGAGCGAGCAGGCGGGCGACCAGGCGAGCGACCCCCCAGGTAATGGCCGGGTCGCCCTCGTCACGGGCGGGTCAGGAGGCATCGGTCGAGCCACCGCTGTGGCCCTCGGCCAGGGCGGCCATCGCGTCGCCGTCGGCTACCGGCGGGACCGCGAGAGCGCCGAGAAGACGGCCGCCGAGATCGACGGCCTGGCCGTGGAGCTGGACGTGAGCGATCCCGACGCAGTGGACGCCGGCTTCACCCGCGTGGAGGAGGCCCTGGGCCCGGTGGAGATCCTGGTGAACAACGCCGGCATCACCGCCGACGGGCTCATCCTGCGGATGACCGACGACCAGTGGCGCGACGTGTTGAGCACCAACCTCGACGGCGCCTTCCGCTCCACCCGGCGGGCCGGCGCCACCATGCTCCGGCGCCGCTTCGGGCGCATCGTCAACGTGGGATCCGTGGTGGGCTCCACGGGCGCTCCCGGGCAGGCCAACTACGCAGCGGCCAAGGCCGGCCTCATCGGGCTGACCCGGTCGGTGGCCCGCGAGCTAGCATCACGGGGAGTCACCTGCAACCTGGTGGCGCCCGGGCCCATCGCCACGGCCATGACCGATGCCCTTTCCGAGAAGCGACTGGGCGAGATCGTCGGAGTCGTGCCCTTTGGGCGCATGGGGACCGCGGAGGAGGTCGCCGAGGTGATCGCCTTCTTGTGCTCGGACGCCGCCTCCTACGTCACCGGTGCCGTCGTCCCGGTGGACGGTGGCATGAGCATGGGCCACTGAAGCGCTGCAACCAGAACGCTGCACCCAATGGCGATAACGATCGAGAACAGGAGCGAATCGATGGACAGAGAGCGGGTCATGGTCACGATGCGAGAGGTCGCCCCCGAGGTCCTGGGCGTGGAGCCGGACGTCGTGGTCGAGGAGGCCAACTTCAAGGACGACCTCGATGCCGACAGCCTGGACCTGGTGGAGCTCGTTATGGGCCTCGAGGAGCGCCTCGACGTCGTCATCCCCGAGGACGAGCTCTCCGGGATCAAGACCGTGGGCCAGGCCGTCGACCTCGTCGTGGCCAAGCTGGCCGTGAAGACCTGACGGTCCGATGAAGGAAACCGACCAGCGAGGCCGCCACCGGGTGGCCGTCACCGGTCTGGGCGTCAAGTCGCCCGCCGGCAACGACCTCGCAGAGTTCTGGTCCACGTTGCTGGCCGCTCGTCCGGTCGCCGCGCCCATCTCCCGGTTCGACGCCTCGTACCTTCCCGTCGCCTTCGCCTGCGAGGTCCACGACTTCGACCCGTCGGACTACTTCGGGCCCAAGGAGTTGCGCCGCACCGACCGGGTGGTCCAACTCGGTTTCGCCGCCGCCACCGACGCCCTCCACCACGCCGGCGACCTTGGCGCCGACCCCAACCGCTGCGGGGTGGTGGTGGGCGTGGGGATCGGGGGGCTCTGGACCCAGGAGGAGGAGGAGAAGGTCCTCTACGAGAAGGGCCCGACTCGGGTGAACCCGTTCCTCATACCCATGATGATGCCCAACGCCACGGCGGGCACCATCGCCATGCGCCACGGGTGGAAGGGCCCCAACCTGTGCGTGGCCACGGCCTGTGCCGCCGGCACCAACGCCATCGGCGAGGCCGCCCGGCTGGTGCGAGAGGGCTCGGCCGAGGTGGTGCTGGCCGGCGGGGCCGAGGCCGTGCTCACGCCCATCGCCATCTCCGCCTTCGCCCGCATGGGAGCCCTGAGCACCCGCTCCGACGACCCCGCCGGAGCCTCGCGCCCCTTCGACCCCGAACGGGACGGGTTCGTGATGGGGGAGGGCGCCGCCTTCCTGGTACTCGAGCGCTGGGACCGGGCCGAGGCCCGCGGCGCCGAGATCCACGGCGAGGTGCTCGGCTACGGGCGCAACGCCGACGCCTACCACATCACCGCTCCAGACCCGGACGGAAGCGGGGCGGTGGCGTGCATGGAGGCGGCGCTGGAGGATGCCGGGCTCGGGCCGGCCGACGTGGGCCACGTCAACGCCCACGGCACGTCCACGCCCCTCAACGACTCCATGGAAGCCGAGGCCATCGTCAAGGTCTTCGGCGGCTCACCGCCCCCGGTCACCTCCACCAAGGGAGTCACCGGCCACATGATCGGCGCCGCCGGAGCGGTGGAGGCTGTGGCCTCGGTCCTGGCTGCTCGGGACGAGATGGCCCCTCCCACCGCCAACCACGAGCGCACTGACCCCGGCGTGACGTTGGACGTGATCGCCGGCGAGCCCCGCCGGGTCAGTGGCCCGGTGGTGTCCAACTCCTTCGGCTTCGGTGGCCACAACGCCACCCTGGTGCTGGCCGCGGCCCAGCTCTGACCTACCCGCGCTGACCTTCGGGAGCTGACCCTGCGGATCGCCGCCGGCCGCCCTTCGGCCGCCAGTGCCGAGATCACCGAGCTCGACGGGCGGACGGTGGCCATGTTCCGCCTCGAGGGCGGTGAGCATCGGGGCGCCCTGGGCCCGGCCGAAGGACTCACGGTGGAGCGCGTGTTGGAGATGGCCACCGAGCTGGGCGTGCCCGTGCTGGGCGTGGTCGCCACTTCGGGCGCCGACGTCGGCCACGGGGTTGCCTCCCTGCATGCCTGGGGCCGCGTGGCCAGGGCCCTCAGCGCCGCGTCCGGGGTGGTGCCGGTGGCCATGGTGGTCACCGGGCCGTGCGTGTCGGGGCCGGCCCTGCTGCTGGGCGTGGCCGACATCGTCGTCATGACCAGTGAGGCCTTCGCCTACGTGAGCGGCCCCCGGGCCGTGCAGGGGTTCACCGCCAAGGTGGTGGGCAACCGCGAGCTCGGGGGCGCCGACGTGCATGCGCTGCGCACCGGACTGGCGTGGGCCGTGGAGAACGACGAGGAGGCCGCCATAGACGCCGCTCTGCACGCCTTGTCCTACCTCCCCCCGAACAACCACGAGGAGCCGCCCGTCTCCCTGTCGGCCGATCCCGTTGGGCGCGACTCGGAGCTGGCGGCGTCGGCCGTGCCCGCCTCGCCCACCGCCTCCTACGACGTGCGGGTGGTGATCGAGGACGTGGTGGACGCCGAGTCCTTCTTTGAGGTCCGAAGCCTCCACGCCCCCAACGTGGTCACGGGTTTGGCGACCGTCGGAGGCCAGCCCGTGGGCGTCATCGCCAACCAGCCCTCGCAGACGGCCGGCGCCATCGACGTCGACGGGGCCAGCAAGGCGGCCCGCCTGGTGCAGCTCTGCGATGCCTTCAACGTGGCCCTGCTCACCTTCGTGGACACGCCCGGGTTCCAGCCCGGCAAGGACATCGAGTGGCAGGGGATGATCCGCCACGGCGCAGAGCTGGTCCACGCCTACGCCGCGGCCACCGTGCCCCGGGTGAGCGTGATCCTGCGCAAGGCTTATGGGGGTGCCTACATCGTGATGGACTCCAAGGGCATGGGCAACGACACGTGCCTGGCCTGGCCGTCGGCGGAGGTGGCGGTGATGGGTGCCCAGGGCGCGGTCAACATCCTCCACGGCCGCCGCCTGGCCGGGGTGGAGGACGCAGCGGCGAGGGACCAGGAGCGAAAGACCCTCGAGACCGACTACGCCGAGCGCTACTGCACGCCGGCGATCGCCGCCGAGCGGGGGTTCGTGGACGAGGTGATCGAGCCGGCGGACACCCGCCGGGCCGTGGCCGGCGCCCTGGCGGCCCTGCGCACCAAGCGGGAGCGCCTCACCCATCGCCGCCACGCCAACACGCCGCTGTGATGGCTGTGACTCTGGTCGACACACGCCGGCACCGGCACCGGCACCCGTTCTGTCAGCAGGATCACGCCCCACAGGGTCGGATTCTGCTGACAGAACAGGGTGTGCAAGGGTGAGGGACATGCTGCTCGAAGGCAAGAAGCTGGTCGTCACCGGGGTGCTCACCGACGCCTCCATCGCCTTCTCCGTGGCCCGCCTGGCCCAGGAGCACGGCGCCGAGCTGGTCCTCACGTCCTTCGGCCGGCCCATGAGCCTCACCACCCGTTCCGCTCGCCGCCTCCCGGACCCGCCCGACGTGCTCGAGCTGGACGTGTCCAATCCCGAGCACTTCGCGGCGTTGACCGACGAGCTGGAGCGTCGTTGGGGACGGGTGGACGGTGTCCTCCACGCCATCGGCTTTGCTCCCGAGGTCTGCCTCGGCGGCGACATCCTGCGGGCGGAGTGGGAGGACGTCGCCACCGCTCTTCAAGTGTCCGCCTACTCACTCAAGGCCTTGGCCCAGGCCGCCCTCCCGCTCATGAGCGACGGTGGTGGCTCGGTGGTGGCTCTCGACTTCGACGCTCGCCAGGCCTGGCCGCAGTACGACTGGATGGGCGTGGCCAAGGCCGCGCTGGAGTCCACGGCCCGGTACCTGGCTCGAGACCTGGGTCCGCTCGGCGTGCGGGTCAACTTGGTATGCGCCGGTCCCCTCCGCACGGTGGCCGCCAAGTCCATACCGGGGTTCAACAGCTTCGAGGACGCCTGGAAGAACCGGGCGCCTCTCGGGTGGGACGTGGCCGACGCCGAGCCCGTGGCCCGGGCGTGCGTGGCCCTCTTCTCGGACCTCTTCCCGGCCACCACGGGCGAGATGCTCCACGTCGACGGCGGCTACCACGCCGTGGGCGCCTGAGTCGGGGGCTGTCCGGGGGCATGAGCAGCCTGCGAGACCACTTGGTGGACTCGCGCTTGGCCGGGTCGGTGGCCACCACGCCGGGGAACACGGTGGCCAACTGCGAGAATCTCGTGGCCGGCAAGCCGGACTACACCTTCGGCCTTTCCGACTGGGAGAGCGTGGACGTAGCCGAGGTGCGGGCCGTGGTGGCCAAGGTCTTCGGTGACGCCGCCGTGGACGCCGACCCCGACGGGCCGGGTTGGATCGACCCCGACGCCACGCTGGTCGCCATTGAAGGCCATCGGGCCAAGCTCGCCGACCACGCCCGCGCTCGCTCCGTGGTGCTGCTGGCCACCGGCCACCCCACCGGTCTGCTGCCTCACTACATGGCGCTGGGCCGGGCCCTCCTGGACGCGGGCTGCGAGCTCCTCACGCCGCTCGACAACTCCTGGCTCGTGACCGGACCCGACCGCCGGGGTATCCGCTTCCTCGGCCCGGTGGGCTGCGCCTGGACGGGCGGCGACTTGATCCACACCCACCGCTCCCGGTACATGGAGGCCATGCTCGACGCCCTGGACGGTGAGGGCCGGCGACCGGACCTGGTGCTCGGGGACCACGGCATGGCCGGTGGCGCCATCGAGCGCGGCATCGACACGCTGGCCATCGCCGACGTCAACGACCCGGCGCTCTTCCTGGCCCAGACGAGGGGCCGCACCCACTCGGTCATGCCCATCGACGACAACCTGGCGCCCCGCCTCTTCGAACCCGTCACCGCCGCCGTGCTCGACGGGTTGGGTGCCTGACTCACCCGCCCACGCTGATTCATCGCTTGGTTGGATGCAGCCCAAAGACCTGACGGCGGTGCATCGGTTCCCAGAAGAGAAGCTGCAATGGAGCCGCCAGCAGGGTGAGCGGCAGGAACCAGAGCCGCTTGAGGACGGCGACGACACCGAACAGGAGAAAGAACAGCGCCCAAACCACTGCGAGGGCTCGCGTCCAGAAGACTCGCCGCTCGGGGAGAGGGCGCGTCGCCGCCTCCCGCCACCCGGGAGGCACGCCCCGCCACGTCAGCATCAGGGACGCACGATGCTCGATCCGTCATGCTCAAGCGCTGCTTCGTCCGCCCGGCATGGCGACACCGCGGCTTCGCCAGGGCCTTGGTCCAGGCCGCAGAAGAGCAGGCTGTACAGCGGGGCGTGGTCCGACTGGTGCTCGACGTCTTGGCATCTCGCCGAGGCGGTATCGCAGCGTGGCGCCGAATGGGTTTCGGGATGCCGAACCATGGGGCGACGCCTCGATGGTCTACTTCGAGCGCCCCATCGGGGATCGTCGACGGCGGACCTTGCTTGGTCTTCGCCGGGGCGAGGTAGCACTCTGCGACGGCGACGCTCGTCGGGTGAGGGTGTTCGAGCATCAGGCCGAGGTCGTGCGATAGGCCCTTGGTGAGCAGGTCACCGCCATCGAGCACGTGGGTTCCACTGACGTGGAGGGCCTGGTTGCCAAACCGATCGTGGATGTTGCCGTCCGCCTGGCGCCCGATGTGAACCAGACCAGCGTGATTGGTTCGCTGGAAGGCCGGTGTTATGAGTTCCGGGTTGACAAGGGACAGGAGGGCGGACTGTTGTTCGTGGCCGAAGACCAGCCGGGGCATCGAATCGCTCATGTTCATCTTCTCCGAGACGCCGACGACCAATGGGAGCGGTACCTGAAGCTTCGAGATCAGCTCCGCACGACGCCACCACTCGCATGGCTTAGGCAGCGGAAAAGGGGCTCTTCGCGTTGAAGTAGGGAGAAGGCGCGCCTGCCCGGTTGTCGCCTTCGGATCGTCCGGCCTATACCGCCGCCAAGGCGCCTTTCATCCAGGAGCTGCTTCGGAAGGCTGCTGACGCCGCCTCGATCAGAGCGCCGAAGGGTCCACCCCGTCGAACTTCCACGCGCCGCCCTCTTTGACGACCCGGACCGCCCCCCTCAATCTCGTCCCCTGGGAGACGATGCGCGCCGTGGCCTTGTCACCTTTGACCTTGATCTCGTTCACCGCGTCGGCGCTCTCGGTAACGCCAGGGCTGCCAGCCAGCGCCGCGTCCCGCAAGCAGCCGCCCGGCTCCCCCCTGTAGCGAGCGCTGGCCAGGTCGCACGCTTTGGCGTTCCCGGACGCCGCCTGTTGGAAGAAGGTCTTCAATGTGGTCCGGATCTCCTGCTGCCCGCCAGAACGCTTGCACGCGCTGGGGCCGACCACGACGGCGAGAAGGAAGACGACGACGACCGTCTTGGGCAGCGCACGGCCGAACAGGCCCTGGCTCGTTGGCGACATCGGGCTGAATGTACAGGGCCGGGACCCAAACGGTCAGCTGCCCCGACCGGAGCATCGACGGTTCCCGAGGTGCGAGCGAGGAGTGACGGCTGTGGCCTACCGGCGCCTGCGCTCGGCTCTGGTGGACCGGTCGGGGCGGGGTGGCGCCGGCATGGAGGGCGCCATGGCCGCGTAGGTTCGATGCCAGCCGAGCACGGACTCCACGTAGGCGTTCGAATGGTTGTAGGAGAAGAACGCCGGCCGCAGGCCTTCGTCGAGGTCGAGGCCTCCGCCGGGTACGGCCCGGCACAGATAGGTGGCGGTGCCGAGTGCGGCGTCGTAGGCGTTGTGCACGTCGGTGTTCCCGTCTCCGTTCCCATCCCGAGCGATGGCCTCCCACGACGACGGGATGAACTGCATCGGTCCCACCGCCCGGTCGAACTCCAGGTCGCCGTCGAGCAGGCCACCATCGGTGTCGGTGATGGTGGCGCTGTTCGACCCGTCGAGGCGAATGCCGACGATGGGCGGAACCGGGTCACCGTTGAGCGTGGCCTGGGCGCCGCGGAAGCGGCCATGGTCCGACTCGATCTTTCCTATGGCCGCGATCGCGGTCCAGCCGACCCGGCATCGAGGCTGCTCGCGCTGCATGGTCGACGCCGCCCTCTGGTATGCATCGAGGAACAGCCGGGGGATGTCGCTCGGAGGCACCGGCGCGGCGGCGGTGGCCAGGTCGAGGAGGAGCCGGCGGTTGTCGACTTCGGCTGTGAGGGCGCGCACCTGCTCCGAAGCCACCTGCAACTCTGCGGCTGCCAAGTCGCGTTTGGAGGTCATCTCTTCCCGGGTCCGCACATCGGACTGGATCTGCTCCGACGCCGCTTGATTGGCTCGCTTGTACGTGTTGGTGGCGGAGCGTTGGACCTGGCTGGCGTGGCTCAACAGCGCACCTCGCCGGGCGAGGTCCTCCGGTCCGTCGGCGTTCAGCAGGTAGCGCAGGGACAGGCCCATGTTGCCGCCGGTGACGTACTGACCCACGGCGAGGTTGCGCAGTCTCCCCCTTGCCGTGATCAACCGGTCAGCCGTCGCCTGCTCCTCCTCGCTCAGAGCGGCAAGCCGCCCTTCGGCCGCAGCTACCTCGGCCTCGAAACCCCGGAGCCGCTTGGTGACCTCGGACTCTTGGCCTCGCGCCGCCTTGAGCTCCTTCTCCGCAGCAGCCAGCTCCAGCTTGGCCCGGCGCCGGCTGGCTTCGGCAGCCTTGGCCGCCGCCTGCGAAGGCCGGGGAACCGCAGGGGGGGGAGACGGGTCGAAGGGTGGCGGAGGCCCGGGCGTGGCCGGCGGGAGCGGCGCCGTGGCCGGGAGCGGCGCCGGGGGGGCATCCACCGTGGTCGTGGACGTCGGGGCGGCCGTCGTGCTGGTGGTGGTGGTGTCGCCGGGAGGCTCTTGAGCACGAACCTCGTCGCTCGAGGCGGCCAGCATCGAGATGACGACCGCCACGGCCAAGGCGGCGCGCCGCTCGAACAAGGTGCCTCCCCCCGTCCGGCGCCGGCGCGTCGTCGGCTCCGCTCTTCCCATCCCGCCCATTCCCCGCTCCGGTCGCCCTTTCTCGGCAGGCCGATGTCGTCCTCTGACGACTTGTCCCTCGGCATGATGTTAGGGGAACGCCGTCGCCCCGCTGCCATGGACGAGGACGAGGAGGCGGCACCGCTAGACTCGTCGCCCGGTGAGCCTCTCCCTCTCTGACCTTCGTGATCGCGCGCGCACGCCGGGCGCCAAGAAGGCCATCCGCTACTCGCTGGTCTCGGTGATCTCGGTGGCCGTGAACCAGGTGGCGCTGTTTGCCCTCCAGTACGGGTTCGACTGGACAGCGAAGTCGGCAGCCATTGCCGCTGCCGCCCTCGGCGGCATCCCCTCCTACTACCTGAACCGACGGTGGGCGTGGGGCAAGACGGGCCGTTCGCACCTGCTCAAGGAGATGCTGCCCTTCTGGGTCATCGCGATCGCCGGCTTGGTGTTCTCCACCTGGGCTGCCGATTTCGGCGAGAGCTTCGCCATGGACCACTTCCCCGCCAGTCGCTTCCTCCAGGCCCTCACCGTGAACCTCTTCGCCCTGGGCGCCTTCGGGGTCCTGTGGGTGGGCAAGTTCGTCTTCTTCAACAAGGTGCTCTTCGTCACCAAGGACGACGAGCTGCGCCACGCCCTGGCCGACGAAGTGGTGGCCTGAGCGCAGCTGAGCCCCTTCCGGTGGACCCCGCCCTCGTAGCCCTCGCCGGGGCGACCAGGGGGTTCATGCCGGAGCACGAGGGACTGGCCCTGCACCGGGCCGGCCTGGAGGCGGTGGCAACCGGTGCCGGACCCCTGGTCGAGATCGGCACCTACTGCGGGAAGTCCGCCGTGTACCTGGGAAGCGCGGCCAGAGCGGCCGGCTCGGTGCTGTTCACCGTCGACCATCACCGTGGCTCGGAGGAGAATCAGTCCGGCTGGGAGCACCACGACCCCGAGCTGGTGGACCCCCTCACGGGGCGGATGGACACCCTCGCTCATTTCCGGCGCACCATGGAAGCGGCCGGCCTCGAGGAGTGGGTGGTGGCGGTCGTCGGAGAGTCGTCCACGGTGTCCGTTCACTGGCGCACTCCGTTGTCGCTGGTCTTCATCGACGGCGGGCACGGTCGGGAGCCGGCCTGGGCCGACTATCTCGGCTGGGCCCCGCATGTGGCGGTGGGCGGCCTGCTGGCCATCCACGACGTGTTCCCCGACCCGGCCAATGGGGGGCGGCCGCCGTACGAGCTGTGGCGCCGGGCCCTGGCGTCGGGGGCCTTCGCCGACGTGGAGGCCTGCGGGAGCCTACGGCTGCTGCGCCGGGTTGGCCCCGGCGTCTGACACCACCAAGGGACCTTCGAGCAGCACGAGTCCTCGGGGAAGTCCCACACCTCGGAACAGGCCTGCGGTCGGGCTCTTTCCGTACAGGGCGTCATGGGCCAGCACGACGGCCGCCGAGGAGTAGGTGCTGCGCTCGTCATCGGGGAAGTGGACAGCCTCGGGGTACACGCAACCAGTCCAGTACGAGCCCTCCGGTCCCCGGAGGCGCTCCGCCCACGCCAGCAGCAGGGCCGCCTCGTCGTAGAGGCCACAGGCGGTCAAGGCGAGCGAACACTCAGCCGTCTCCGCGCTGGTGACCCACGGCGCATCGGACACACAGCGCACCCCCAGGCCGTCCATGACGAAGGTGGGCCAGCCCTGGCGCAGGCGGGCCTCGGCGGCGGGGCCGCTGAGTGCCCCGCACAGGACCGGGTAGTACCAGTCCATGGCGAAGCGATGCTTCGGCTCGAAGGCGTGGGGCCGGTGGGCGATGGCATGGGCCAGGCGTCCGGCGGCCAGCTCCCAGTCGGGCCGGGGTCGCCCGAGCGTCTCCGCCGCGGCGACGGCGCAGCGAAGGCTGAGGTGGATCGACGACGAGGCGGCGAGGAGGGCGTAGCGCCCCGCGCTTCCGTTGGGCTCCAGGCACCACAGCACCTCACCCCCCGGCTGCTGGAACCGGAGGACGAAGTCGATGGCTGCCTCCACCACTCCGAACGTGGCATTGAGGAACCCGCGGTCCGAGGTCGCCAAGTAGTGGTGCCAGGCACCCGTCGCCACGTAGGCGCACACGTTGGTGTCACGGCGACGGTCCACGACCGAGCCATCGCGGTAGTAGTTGAACCAAGAGCCCTCGGGTTCCTGGGTGCTCGCCAGCCAGCCATAGGCCCGCTCCGCCTCCAGCCGTCTGGCCCCGACGGTGAGGGCCATCGTCGCCTCCACGTGGTTCCAGGGGTCGGCGTGCCCGCCGGCGTACCAGGGGATCATGCCGTCGGGGCGTTGGACGCCGGCGATGCGATCGACGGTGGCGGCGACCTGCGCCGGGCTCAGCACGGCTTGTCCAGGTAGACCACCAGGCTCTTCCCGAGCAGCGGGTTGAGCAACCGCTCCGCCAGCCGCAGGGGCGAGCGGGGGTGGGTGATGTCCCACACCAGCACGGCGTGGTAGGCGCGGACCAGGCGGTGGTCGTCGCGGCCCACCCCCACGGCGCACTTGAGCCACCAGTACGGCGAGTGCAGGGCGTGGGCGTGATGGCGGCCCAGGTAGCGAAGGCCAACCCCCCTCAGGCGATCGAGGAGCGTCGAGCGGCGGTAGATGCGCACGTGGCCGCCCGGCACGGCGTGGTAGTCGTGGGAGAGCGCCCAGTTGACCGCTTCGGGGAGCCAGCGAGGCACGGTCACGGCCAGCGTGCCGCCCGGACGGAGCACACGAGCCAGCTCGGTCATGGCCCGGCCGTCGGCGTGGACGTGCTCGAGGACCTCGGCGGCGATGACCCGGTCGAAGGACGCGTCGGCGAAGGGCAGGCGCAAGGCGTCACCGCAGACGACGCTGCCGGCTTCTCCGGGGAATGCCTCGGCTGCCAGTGCGCCGAGCATGGCCGCGACGTCGGAGACCTCGTCGCCGTCGGCGTCCACGGCCACGACACGGCCCCCCCGCAGGAAGCCCTCGTAGGAATGGCGGCCGGCCCCGCACCCAAGGTCGAGGAGGCGATCGCCGGGGGAGAGGCCGAGGCGGTCGTAGTCGACGGTCAACACGGGGCCAGGACGCGCCCCGAGAGCAGGTGGCGGTACTGGGCGACGGTGCCCTCCGCCGTGGCCTGCCAGGTGAAGCGCTCGACAGCCCTGGCCCGTCCGGCGCGGCTCAGCCGCCGGCGCAGGGCGTCGTCGTCCAGCGCCCGCCCCAGCGACATGGCCAGCGCCTCCACGTCGCCGGGCGGCACCAGCAGTGCCGTCTCCCCGGTGGCGCCCACGACCTCGGGGAGGGCCCCACCGGTGGTGGCGACCACGGGCACCCCGCACGCCATGGCCTCGATGGCGGGCAGGGAGAAGCCTTCGTAGAGCGACGGCACCACGGCCACATCGGCCTCGGCGTAGAGCCGGACCAGGGCCTCGTCGCTCAACCCGCTCACGAACCGGACGGCGCCGTCGAGGCCCAGCCGCTCGATGGTGGCCGCCGCGCCGCTCTGCGGCCGGGGGGACCCGACGACCACCAACTCGGCGTGGCGCTCGATGCGGACCTTGGCCAGGGCCTCGAGCAGGGGTACGAGCCCCTTCATGGCCACGTCGGCGCTGGCCGTGGTCACCATCCGTCCCGGCACCTTGGCCACCTCGGGCAAGGGTCGGAAGCGAGTGTGGTCCACGCCTACGGGCACGACGGCGATGCGAGGCAGGTCGACGCCCAGGTGGGCGGCGATGTCGGAGCGGGACGACTCCGAGACGGTGAGGACGCTCGGGAGCCTGCGGACAACACGGGTCTGCATGCCCACGAACCCGTACCATCGGCGCAGGGTGAGCCGTCGCCACCGGTCTGCCTCGCCGGCCAGCTCCAGCTCCCTGTCCACGGTTATCGGGTGGTGCACGGTGGCCAGCACGGGCCAGCCGTCGTCCATCATGCCGAGTAGCCCGGTGCCCAGGCATTGGTTGTCGTGCACCACGTCGAACGACCCGAGCCGGGTGGCCAGGGCGGCACGGGCTCGCAGGCTGAAGGTGAGTGGTTCGGGAAAGCCCGCGGCGCACATGATGGCGAACTCGACGACGTCCACCGCGGTGCGGAGCTCCCGGAGGCGTGGCGTTCGGAAGGGGTCGGGCTGGCGGTACAGGTCGAGGCTTGGCACGGGCACGAACGCCACCCCGTCGTCGAGCACGGGATAAGGAGGCCCGCCGAACACGGTGACCTCGTGGCCCAGGCTGGCCAGCTCCCGGGTCAGGTGGCGCGTGTACACGCCCTGGCCGCCGCAATGAGGGTTGCCCCGGTAGGCGAGGAAGGCGACGCGCAGCGGCCTGAGCTCTGTTGTGGTCGACATCAGGGAACGGACGGCCACCCTATGTCCTCCGGGCACGGAGAACCCCTCGATGTCCGAGCCACGCCAGTACCAGAACGGCCCCCGCCATGCCGAGGAGGGGCGCGTCGCCGAGGGCGGCGTACACCGTCCGCCCGCTCCTCATGGTGGCGGTCAGCTGGATGACCTGCCGGCGCCCGAGCGTGGTGCGGGCCCTCAGCCGTCCTCGGTTGTCGACGTAGGCGCCATACCCCGTCGGCGCCGCCTGTAGGAGGTCGCGTCCGCTCTCGATGGCCCGCAGGCGGGCCGCCGCCACCTCCTGGGCGGGGACCTGGCTGGAGGTGAACGATGCCGCGTTGGTCGGCACCGCCAGCAGCCTGGCACCGGCCCGGGTGGCGGCCCTCGACCGGCTGGAGAAGAAGACCTCGTAGGAGATGGCCACGCCCACCGGCCCAACGGGCGTGCGGAGGACGCCCGACCTCTGCCCGACGATGGCATCGCGTGGGACGGCCGAGACGTCGACGACTTGCTCCACCAGGCCACGGGCGGGGATGTACTCGCCGAACGGCACCCGCTCCACCTTGTCGTAGCGGTCGACGACCTCCCCACTCGGCGACCACGCCACGGCGGCGTTGAAGAACCGGTCCGGGCCGGAGGCCTCGATGACGCCCGCCACCACCGTCGAAGCGGTGCTGCGAGCCACCTCGGCCACGCTGCGGCCCTCGGGCGTGTCACCGACGGGGGCGTCCACGTCCACCACGTCCTCGGGCCAGAGGATGAGAGCGACCGGAGGCCGGACGTCCCGGGTGACGTCCAACGTGGCGTCCAGCACCGCCTGGGGATCTGACTCCACACCTCTGAACCCCCGCCGCCCACCGCCCTGGACCACTGCCGTCGCCAGCGCGGGGCCCTCACCGCCGTCGGGGCTGACCGCGCCGGCCACGACCCCGCCGACCACCAGGCCCAGAGCAACGGCCGCGGTGAGGAACCGGCGGCGGGCCAACTGAGCCAGTCCCACGCCGGCAAGAACGGCGAGGATGAAGACGAGGAGCTCGCCTCCGATGCGGGCCGCCCCGGCCAGCGGTCCGCCCGACTGCCCCAGGGCGATGCCCGCCAGTGGCACTCCGCTGAAGGGCACCACGGCCCGGCCTGCTTCGGCCATCACCAGGGCGGCCGGAAGGGCAGGCACGCTCCATCGCCCACGGGGCACCAGTGCCGCCGCCACGGCCATGAACGACGCCTCGATGAGTATGGCGAGGGCGGCGCCGAGGAAGTGGAACTCGGTCATCCACCACAGACCGATGCCGAACAGGCCGATGCCGAAGGCCATGCCCGACAAGAAGCGCCGTGGTGCCCGCAGATCGTGGAGGGACCAGGCGAACAGGGCCACGCCGAGGAAGCCCAGGGCCCACCAGCCGAAGGGCGGCAGCGACAGGGAGGCCACCGCCCCGCCCAGGAGGGCGAACGCGGCAGGGCGGAGGCGAGCCAGGAAGGCGATGCGCCATCGTGGTCGCCGGGGCCGACGGACTCCAGTCAGCCTTGTCTCGGCTCATCCGAGTCAGCCCCTTGGGCGAGTGGCGTCATGGTGACGGCCCCACGGGGTTTCAGTCATGGGTGGGCCCAGCCAAGGTGCTCACCGCCGGGCCGGTGACTTCACGCCACCCGAGCACCGCAGCGACCCACGCCGGCTCGTTCCCGCGAGCGGGTGCGAGGCACCCGATCACCACACGAATCACCACACAAGAGGAGAAACATGAGCGACGTGACAGAGCTTCAGCGCTGGGAGGGCAGGACCGTCCTCGACAAGGACGGCGACAAGATCGGCAAGGTCGATCAAGTCCTCATCAACGACGAGACGGGCAACCCTGAGTGGCTCGGCGTGACCACGGGCATGTTCGGGAAGCGGCAGAGCTACGTGCCCCTGGCCGAGTCCCGTTTCGTGGGTGAAGACGTGCAGGTGGCCTACACCAAGTCCCATGTCAAGGACTCGCCCAACTTCGACGTCGAGACCCGCCTGGAGGCCGAGGAGGAGGCCGACCTCTACGCCCACTACGGCCTGCAGTACATGCCCCTCGAGGCGCAGGCACCGGTCGCCGGCCATGCGCCCGAAGCCGGCACCGTGGCCCGGGACACCGACGGTACGCAGACCGACAGCGCCGTCACCCGTTCGGAGGAGGAGGTGCGCGTCGGCACCATGCGCCAGGAGGCCGGCCGGGTACGGCTCCGCAAGTACATCACCACCGAGAGCGTGTCCCACACCGTGCCGGTGGAGCGCGAGGAAGTGCGCATCGAGCGCGAGCCCATCACCGAGGCCAACGCCGGCGCCGCCATGAGCGGTCCCGACCTCTCCGAGGAAGAGGTCGAGGTCACGCTCACCGAGGAGGAGCCCGTGGTCGAGAAGCGGGTGGTTCCGAAGGAGCGGGTGCGGCTGGACAAGGACGTCGTGACCGAGCAGGAGACGGTCTCCGCTGAGCTGCGCAAGGAGCAGATCGACGTCGAGGGCGAAGGCAAAGGCGCTGGACCAGCCCGGTAACCCGAGCTCGGGCCAACACGAGCTGGTTCTCTCCGAGGAGGAGCCCGACGTACGTTTGGTGCGTCGTGCTCGAGAGGTGGTGCGGGTCCGCAAGCGCATCGTCACCGAGGAACGCACCGTCACGGTGACGACGCGACGTGAGGAGCTCGTGGTCGAGAGCCGGCCGGCCACGGCGGCGGACCAAGTCGAGGAGAACCCTCTGGGCTCGTTCGATCACGTCTTCACCCTGTGGGCCGAAGAGCCGACCACCCAGACCCGCACCGTTCCCAAGGAGCGCGTGCGGGTCTGGGTGGAGCCCACGGTCGAGCACCGGGTGGTGAGCGCCTACGTGGGTCATGAGGACATCGAGGTCGAGGTCCAGGTCGAGCCCGATGTCGAGATCGAGCCCGAGACCTGAAAGTCAGGCGGCGAGGACCGCCAGGTGCCAAGGCAGGTGCCGGAAGCTCCGGTCAGGCTGGCGTTGTCACATGCGCCGGCTACCGTCGTGAGCGGTGTCGCTGACCTCTCGCCTTGGCCGTCGCAACCACCCGCTACGAGTGTTCTTCGAGGAGCGGCTGCCCAACCTGGGTGGGATGCACCAGGCGGTAAGAGACGCCGGCGAGGTGACGCTCCTGCCGAGCGCGCCGGTCCCCTACAGCACCGTTGGGACGGCGTTGGACTATCGGATCCGGTACTACTTTGCCGTCACTCCTCCAGACGAGTTCAGCGCTGCCGACGGGGCTCTGGTATTTGAAGCCAGCTGCCGGAGCGAGGACTCAACGGCCAACCCTGCCGGCGCTTCTTGCTTCGATGGTGTGGCCGCTTCACTGGATGAGCTGGTGAATCGGATTGAACCGGTGGGACGCCGGCTGGGTGTCGCCGATGAGACTGCTTTGTGCCGACATTGCTACGTGCTCGCCCTGTTCGAGGAGTGGTACCGAGCTGCAGTCGGTCCGGACTCGCCACTGCTCGGACCCGGCCCCGATGCCGACCCTGAGGCGTTCCTGCTTCTGGCCGATGCTGGGGCCCTGGAGGACCTCAGCGCCTGTCGTGGGCCTTCTTCGATACCCAACGGGCGCTGCTGGCCCGGTCAAGCGTGCTGAACCCGACGTTTTCGGGGAGCAAGGATGTTGGTGGCGCAGACGCTGACCTGATCGTGGGCAAGACCCTGATCGACATCAAGTCAACGAAGTCGGCTCGACTACGTCGAGAAGACCTGTATCAGCTGGTCGGTTACACCTTGCTCGACTACGAGGATGTCTTCGGTCTTGACGAGGTGGCGCTGTACCTGGCCCGGCGTCCGAAGATGGTGAGTTGGAGGCTGCGCCCGCTGCTCGAGGAGATGGCCGGCGAGGCGGTTGATCCAGCGGAGCTGCGAGAGGACTTGCGAACTCTGCTAGAGCGGGAAAACGGCGAGCGGGTTGGCTTCCGAGCGAAGACGCGGAGCCGGAAGCGCTGAGAGACTGTTGTCAGCGAGTCTCGGTGTCCTCGTCGATGAAAACGGTGGTGGTGTCACCCGCCGGTGCGCCTCCACCCAGGAAAGTGTCCCCGATCAACTCTTCGTCCACGACCATCATTAGGGCAGGCGGCTGCTCTTGTACCTCGATTGGCTCCGGCGGCTGGGACAAGACTGGGTCGCGTTCGACATCTGCGGGCAGGTTGTCACTCATGGGCGTTCTCCACCAAGTGCTCCACACCAACAGGATAGTTCCGACGGCGACGATGAGAACCGCTGCAGTCCAAAGCCAGGGTTTTCCACCGGCCCTGGCGGTGGCTGCTTTCGAACACGACGATCTTGGCGGCCCCCAAACGTGTGAGCGCGAAGACAGCCGTCGCGCTGCCGAGCTTGCGGTACAGCACCGCCAGCCGGAGGCCCCGACGGCGCCGCGGCCATAGACCAATGAGCGCCACCCCGAAGCTGACGCCATAGCAGACGAGGGCAACCGTCCAGAGTACGCCTCGACGGTTGCCGAGAAGGAATGGAAAGGCGGCTGCCGCGAAGCCGGCCACAAAGGTCAGCTTCGTGTCGACGTGCTGGATCGCCTCGACAAGTGCCCGGATCTCGGCGCTCGCCTCCTCATTGAGCAGGCGCAGCGTCGCCTCGCGCTCTTGATCAGTCGTTGCTGTGTTTCTTGCCGCCACGATGGGACGAGCCTCGCACTTGTGTGTCTCAAGACGGTGGATCATCCGCCGCGCCCGTTGATTCCTCTTCGACGAACAACGACGATCGCCTTCTGCTCCGTCTCTGGAGTTCAGGCATCTGGTATCTGGTGGGTTGATCTGTACTCGTCGCCGACGCGACCATCATCGTTCTCTTGCTCTTCTACCGCCTCGGTAAGCAGGCGTGCGATCTCAAGGTCCTCACCCGCTCCGCCGCGACATCGCCATGACCGCGGCACCGCAGTCATGAAGTGAGCTCAGGCCAACTGGGGCAGGGGCTGCTCGAGCTGGTTGAGTGGGCCGAAGAGGTCTCCGAGGCGGCTCACCCGCTCCACGACGTCGGGGGCCTGGAACACGAGCAGGTCCGGGTCGCCGGCTTCGGCGACCTTGGCCACCTCGTCCCACGTCACCGGCGTGGAGACGGTTGGCCACGGCCTGGCGCGGAGGGAGTACACGCACACGGTGGTCTTGTGCTCGTCGTTCTGGCTCCAGTCGATGAGCACCTTTCCCGGTCGGAGGTCCTTGCGCATGCTGGAGACGACCTCGGCGGGAAAGCGCTGCTCGAACAGCTGGGCCACGGCCAGGGCGAAGTCCTTGGTGCCTCCCTCGTAAGTGGCCGGCGTGTTGAGGGGGGCATAGAGCTGCAGGCCCTTCGAGCCCGAGGTCTTGGCGAAGGAGTCCAAGCCCAGGCGGTCGAACAGGTCTCTCAAGCGCAGCGCCACCCGGCAGCACTCCACGATGGTGGCGGGCGGGCCGGGGTCGAGATCGAAGACGACCATGGTGGGCCGGGCGATGTCGTCGGCCCGCGACAGGGAGGTGTGCAGTTCGAGGGACGCCAGGTTCGCCACCCACACCAGCGTGGGCAGGTCGCCGGCAAGGCAGTAGCTCACCTCGGCGTTGTTGTGCCGGCTCCAGATCGGCGCCACCTCCACCCAGTCCGGTCGGTGCTTGGGGCAGCGCTTCTCGTAGAAGAACTGCCCGTCCACGCCGTTGGGGTAGCGCTTGAGGGTGAGGGGCCGTCCGGCCAAATGGGGGAGCAGGGCGGCGGCCACGGCCTGGTAGTAGGCGATGACCTGGCCCTTGGTGAACCCCACCTCGGGGTAGAGCACCTTGTCCAGGTTGGAGAGGGTGAGCTCCCGGCCTTCGACGGCGACCGTGGTCCCGGCCGGCGTCACGAAGCCTGCCGGGATTCGTCCTTCTGAGCCTCGTCCTTCTCGGCTCCATCTTTCTCGGATGGGTCGTCGCCGTCACCTTTGGCCGCGGCCAACGAGGCCTCCAGGGCGGCCATGAGGTCGATCACCGGGCGGCGGGGCTCGGCGGCTGGCTGAGCCACCACCTCCTCGCCCTGGGCCTTGCGCTCGATCAGGGCCAGCACCTGCTCGCGGTGGGTGTCCTGGTACTTGTGCGGGTCGAAGTCGGCCGAGAGGGTCTCGATGAGCTGGCTGGCCATGGCCAACTCTCGGTCGCTGACGTCGCCCACCTTGCCCGGCAGCCCCTCCACCTCGTCCTGGGGGACCACCTCGTCGGAGAAGTTCATGGTGGACATGACCAGCGCCTCTCCGAGCGGGCGGATGGCCACCAGGTACTGCTTGGTGCGCATCACCACCTTGGCGATGCCCACCTTGCCCGATTCCCGCATGGCTTCGAGCAGGAGCCGGTAGGGCTTGGCGCCTCGCTCGTCGGGAACCACGTAGTACGAGGAGTCGTAGTAGAGGGGGTCGATGTCGTCGAGGTTCACGAAGTCCTCGATGTCGATGGTGTGGGTGCTCTCGGGATCCAGCTCGTCGAGCTCGGTGGGCTCGATCACCACGTACTGGTCCCCACCCAGGTCGTAGCCCTTGGCTATCTCCTCGTAGGGCACCTCTTGGCCGTCGAGAGAGCACACCCGCTTCTGCTGGATGCGCGCACCGTCCTTGACGTGCAGCTGGTGGAACCGGACATCCTTCTTGCGCACGGCGGTGAAGAGCTTCACCGGCACGTTCACCAGCCCGAAGCTGATGGCGCCACCCCAGATCGACCTGGCCATCCGCCTATTCTCTCTCGCCCACCGGCTCTCGCACCACCTCTTCGGGTGCCTTGTCGTCCCGCAGCCCCTTGAACGACGGGTGACGCATGGTGCCACCCGCGGTCCATTCGCTGAACTCGACCTCGGCCACCAGCCTGGGCTCCACGAAGCGGGCGGCCTTGAGCCGCACGTCGGCGTGCGCCGTGCCGGCGAACGGGCTGGTGGCGCGCTCGAGGGGCCCGAGGGTGTGGGCCAGCTCGTCGAGCATCCGCTCGGTGAAGCCGGTGCCCACCCGTCCGGCGTAGCGCAGCTCACCTCCCTCGTAGTAGCCGGCCAACAGGGCGCCCAACCGGCCCGAACGGTTTCCCGAACCGGGCAGCCAGCCGCCCACCACCATCTCCTGGCGGGGCTTGGACTTGACCTTGATCCAGGCCCGGGACCGCCGCCCCGGCTCGTACACGGAGTCGAGTCGCTTGGCCACGATGCCTTCCATGCCCTGGGCCCTGGTGGCGGCAAGGAGCCCGGCGCCGTCACCGAGATGGTTCCTCGGGGTCGACCAGCAGGGATGGTCGAGGCCCAGCCCTTCGAGCAGGCCCCTGCGCTCCGTGTAGGGAAGGCCCCAGGTGGAGCGTTCGTCGAGCCAGAGCAGGTCAAAAGCCATGAAGGCCACCGGATAGGGGCTCATGCGCTGGCGCACGTCGCGGGGATCGGTGACGTGCATGCGGTGCTGGAGCCGGCCGAAGCTGGGCCGGCCGTCATCGCCAAAGGAGACCACCTCCCCGTCGAGCACCACCCTCCGGTCCACCACTTCGGCCAATGGCCACAGCTCTGGATAGCGGGGCGTGATGTCCACCAGCCTTCGGCTCTTCACCTGCAACTGGCCAGCGCCGGCGTGGACCAGGGCACGGACGCCGTCCCACTTGATCTCGAAGGCGAAGGCCGCCTCCTCGGCCGGCAGGGGCCCGGCGGTGGCCAGCATCGGGGCGATGCCTCCGGGCATCCCAGCCGGGCCGCTCTGGCTCATGCCTGGCGAGGGCGTTTCGTCCGCTTTGGCTTGGGGAAGGTGGCCGTCGTGGACGAGGTCCCCGAAGAAGCCATCCAGGACGTCGAGGCCGTACAGACGAGCGCCGGGCACGACCACGAAGGCGTCACTGGTGAGAACGGCACCCTGCGGGCCCACCTCGAGGAGGTGCACCAGCTCGAGGTCCCGTCGGAGATGAGCGCATCGACCCACGCCGGCCTGCACGACCGCCTGCACGACGACACCGCGGCCGCCGACGACTGAGACCCGCTCCCGGCCATAGGCGGGGGCTCACGGCTAGTCGACGTGGCTGTCGTGCTCCTGATCGTCGCCAGGCGCAGGAGGGGTCGGCCAGCTGGTCACCATCTGGATGGGCTCGCTGGCTTCCCTCTCCTCGCGCCCGACCGCCGCCCACGCCGACCCCGGTGACGCCGGCTCGACGACGTCCACGTAGTCGAAGTCTTCGAAGTCGCCGTCCTCCTCCAAGGTGGAGCGGGCCACGATCGAGGCCAGAGCCCGCCGCGCGGCGGTCCGGCCCTGGGCGATGCAGGTGGTGATCCCGAGCCCGCGGTAGGCGGCACCGACCACCTCCACGCCGGGTAGGTCGCGCCGGAGGGCAGCCTCCATGCTCGCCACCCTCTCGAGGTGTCCCACCCGGTACTGGGGGAAGGCGTCGATCCATCTGGTCACCCTGGCCCGCACCGGCGCCTGGGTGAGATGCAGCACCTCGACCAGCTCGTTGTGCAGGTGCTGCACCAGCTCGATGTCCTTCATGTCCAGGGCCCGTTCGTCACCGAAGCGCCCGGCGGAGACTCGGAGCACGACCTCGTCGGGCTCGGCCCAATGCGGCCACTTGGACGAGGCGAACGAGCAGGCGGTGATCAGGTGGCCCCCGCTCTGGGGAACGAGGAACCCGCTCCCGTCCGGCGGCTCCGGGAAGGCGGACGCGGGATAGGCGAGCACGGTGACGGTCACCGACGCGTGGTCGATGGACCGTAGCTGGGCCGCGGCATCGGGCGAAGCCGTTGCCAACAGGCCGGCGGTGACGTGGGCAGGGGTGGCGACGATGGTGGCCTCGGCGCCCTCCACGGGCACCGAGTCGACAGGCGATCCCAGATGGATGGTGGCCCCACCGGCGCGCAGCTCCTCCACCAGCCGATCCACCAGCTGGCCCAACCCGCCGCGCAGTGAATGGAACGCCGGTTTGGCCTGGTCCCCTCGCTGGGCGCGCACGCCACGCATGCGGCTCCTGGCCGACGCCGCCGCCGCCAGCTGCGGGGCGGTTGCCTGGACGCTCAGGTCCTTCGACGGCCCCGCATGGATGCCGCCGAAGAGCGGGTCCACCAGGCGGTCGACCACCTGGTGGCCCAGCCGGGCCGTCACCAGGTCGCCCACCGAGAGGTCTCCGTCACCGTCCTTCCTTCGCCCCCGGGGGAGGAGCCCGTCGAGGGCGACCCTCGCCACCGCGCCCGGCGACAGGATGCGGGACCGGGCAACCGAGACCAGGCGGCTGGGCACTCCGAGGAGGATGCCCCTGGGCAGGGGCCGAAGACGTCCCCCCACCCACACTGCGGCGTGTTCGGTGGCGGCGGTCACCAGCTCGTCCTCCAGGCCCAGCTCGCGGCAGAGCTCGGTGGCCTCGGGCGTCCGGGCCACGAAGGCGTCGGGCCCGAGGTCCACCCGGTGGCCCCCGATGTCGTCGGTGACGATCTTGCCGCCGAGATGCTCCGATGACTCCAGCACCATGACCTCCGCTCCCGCCCGCAGCAGCTCCCACGCCGCAGCCAGGCCGGTGATGCCCCCGCCGACGACCGCCACGCGGGGCGTCACGACCGGACCGCCGACCGCACGACGTCGGCCAGCATGGCCATGAAGCGGGGATCGTCGTTGAGCGAGGGCGTCCGGCTGAGGCGCAGTCCGGCGGCCTCGGCCACGCCTCGAGCCTCGATGTCGATGTCGTAAAGGACCTCGAGATGATCGGACACGAAGCCGGCCGGGCAGACGACCACCGACTCCACCCCGTCGTCGGGGAGGCGCCGGATCACCTCCAAGATGTCCGGGCCGATCCAGGGGTCGGCGGTGCGCCCTGCGCTCTGCCACGCCACGCGCCAGCGCTTCAGGCCGCCCCGGGCGGCGACCGCGTCAGCGGTCTGGTGTAGCTGTTCGGGGTAGGAGGGTTCGTCGAGGGGGAGGGCCCGCTCGGGGAGGGAATGGGCGCTGAACAACGTCTCCACCGGAGATCCGGGCGGGAGGCCGATGAGGGCTCGCATGACTCGCTCGGCGAGGAGCTCGATCAACACCGGATGGAGGTGCCAGCGCTCGATGCCGGTGTAGGTCGTGCCACTGTCGGAGGCCGATGTCGCCGCCCGCTGGTGGTATTGGCCAACGCTGAGGGCCGAATAGTGAGGCGCCAGCACCAGGCCCACCACCCGCCCGGCGCCAGCGGCCAGCAGCGTGGCCATGCCATCCTCGATGGACGGAGCGGCGTGCTTCTGGCCCAACGCCACGACGAAGCCTTCCCCCAGGCAGCTGCCGATCCCGCAGGCCTGGGCCCGGGTGCGCTCGGCGAGGGGCGACGTACCTCCGATGGCGGCGTAGCGGCGCTCGAGATCGGCCAGCAGCTCCGGTGTCGGCTGACGCCCCCTGCGCACGTCGGTGTAGTACGCCTCCACTTCCTCGAGCGAGGCCGGGGTGCCGTATGCCATCACCAGGACGCCGATGGGTTGGTCAGGGCGGTCAGGCACCGTGGACGAGCTCCACCACACGCTGCAGCGTGGCCGGATCGGTGTCGGGCAGAACGCCGTGGCCGAGGTTGAACACGTGGCCGGCTCTCCCGCCCGCCTGGTCCAGAATCTTTTGGGTCTCCGTCTCCACCACCTCCCAGGGCGCCAGGCACATAGCGGGGTCCAGGTTGCCCTGCACCGCCTTGTCGTGGCCGATGCGCCCCCAAGCCACGTCGATCGGCACCCTCCAGTCCACACCCACCACGTCGGGACCGGCTTCGGCCATGAGGCCGAGCAGCTCACCGGTGCCCACACCGAAGTGGATGCGGGGGACACCAAGGTCGGCCAGGCCGTGGAAGATGCGGCGTGTGACGGGAAGCACCAGCTCTGCGTAGTCGGCGGGAGAGAGGACGCCGGCCCAGCTGTCGAAGAGCTGCACGGCCTGTGCCCCGGCCTCCACCTGGGAGCGCAGCGAGACCAGGGCCAGGTCGGCGAGGGCGTCGAGGAGGGCCCACCACGTCTCGGGCTCGGCGTGCATCAACGACTTGGTACGGGCATGGCTGCGAGACGGACCACCCTCGATGAGGTAGCTGGCCACGGTGAACGGCGCCCCGGCGAAGCCGATCAAAGGAACAGAGAGCTCGGCCACCAGCTGGCGTATCGCCTCGAGGACGTACGGCGTGTCCTCTTCGGGCTCCAGGGGCCGGAGCCGGCTCAGGTCTTCCTTGGTGCGGAAGGGGTCGTTCACCACCGGTCCCGTCCCCGGAACCACGTCCACGCCAAACCCGATGGCGGCCACGGGGACCACGATGTCGGAGAAGAGGATGGCTGCGTCCACGCCGTAGCGGCGCACCGGCTGGAGGGTGAGCTCGGTTACCAGCTCGGGCCGGCGGATGGCCTCGAGGATGCTGCCGCTGCCTCGCCGAGCCCGGTACTCGGGCAGGGCTCTACCCGCCTGGCGCATGAACCACACCGGCACATGGGGGGCGGGTCGGCGCCGGCACGCCAGCAGGAAAGGGGCTTCATCGTGCGCAGCCATGGCTGAGGCGACGTTAGGCGTCGCCGAGACCCCGAGGATGACAAGTGAGAGAGCGAGCGGGCCTGACCGTCCACTGCCCTCACGCCAGCAGCGGCCCTGCCCTTGGCGGCGCCGTCGACCAGTGCCTCCCGGTCGGATCGGTTACCTCCAAGGTCACATCTGGCCGCAGCTTGGCGTGCCATCCCGGCTGGTGCAGGCGGTGGTGATGGCGGGAGCACACCAGCACCAGGTTCTCCACGCAGGTGGGGCCGTCATCGGCGATGTGGACCACGTGATGGCCCTCGCACCATGACGAGGTGCGGTCACAGCCGGGAAAGCGGCAGTGCTCGTCTCGAACCACCAGGGCGTTCCACAGGTTGGCGGGGATGGTGCGGGTGGAGGTGCCGTAGTCCAACACCGCCGAGCGCCCGGCCAAGACCTCGTGCTCGAGCGGGTCGAAGGACAAGGCGTCTCCCCTCGTGGTGATGCCGAAGGAGGGGACGCTGCTTGCCGACTTCTCCTCGCTGCCTCGAGTCAAGCTGAGCCCTGGTAGCGCCGCCCGCTCCGCCCGAACTGGCGACGAGTCCAGCTGCATAGGCCGCAAATCGTCGCCAGAAGGGGTGGGAGGTGACTCTCACAGGCTCCTGGTTGGCTGGGGCCATGCGCCTCAGCGACCGGCTCTGTTCTATCTCCGAGCCCTAGACTCGTCTCCCCTCCGCGCAGGGTTTGGAAGGGAGCGCGTGGCCTCACATACTGAGCTTCAGGCGGAGCAGGCCTTCGTGGAGCGCGCCTACGAACGCGTGGACGAGCTGCGTGCCCAGGCTCGGGAGCGGCTGGAGACGGCGTTGCGCCAGCGGGGGGGCACCCCTCAAGCCGTCACCGAGCGGGACATGATCGTGCGCACTGCCCTCCACCGCATCGAGCAGCTCGACCTCGGGGGCCAGCCCCTGTGCTTCGGGCGAATCGACTTCGCCGATGGCCAGTCCTTCCACCTCGGCCGCCTGGCTGTCTCCGGCCAGGATCAGGAGCCCCTGATCGTGGACTGGCGGGCCCCCGTGGCCGAGCCCTTCTACCGCGCCACCGGCCGCCACCCCATGGGCCTGTCCCGCAGGCGCCACTTCGCCACCGAGGGTCGCCGGGTGGTGAGCATCGAGGACGAGGTCTTCTCCGTCGACGGGGACGCCGACGGGGACGGGGACGGGGACGGGACGATCTCCGACCAGAACGGCCACTCGCTGGTGGGACGGCGCCCTGCTGGCCGCCTTGGAGCGCTCCCGGTCCGGCCAGATGGGCGACATCGTGGCGACCGTCCAGCGAGAGCAGGACGAGGTGATCCGCTCCGACCTGGCCGGCGTGCTGGTGGTGCAGGGCGGTCCGGGCACGGGGAAGACTGCGGTTGCTCTCCACCGGGCCGCCTACCTCCTCTACACCCACCGGTTCCCCCTGGAGCGCCAGGGCGTGCTGGTGGTCGGCCCCAACCGCCTCTATCTGAGCTACGTGGAGCACGTCCTGCCGTCCCTCGGTGAGACGGGGGTGGTCCTCACCACCGTGGAGGGGCTGGTGCCCGACGCCAGAGTCCGCGCCGTGGATGGGCGGTTGGCGGCGCGCGTGAAGGGCAGCGCCCGCATGGCCGAGGTGCTGGCTCATGCCGTGCGTGACCGGGAGCGCCCCCTGCGCCGCCCACTCGAGGTCGGTGTGGACGGCGTCATTCTCCGGCTCGGCGTGCGAGACAGCAGACAGGCCGTGGCCTTCGCCCGCCGCCGGCCCGGCACCCACAACGCCCGACGCCGACACGTGGAGCGGTGGTTGGCACGCCACTTCCAGGACCAGTACGGCCTCAGCCTGGAGCGCCGCCGCCGGACGGCTGCGGAGTCGACACACGACCAGCTGGAGGGCTTCGACCTGGACGGGTTCGAGCTGGAGAGTCCCGACCCCGCCGGCGAGGAGGGCGAGGACGTGTGGCCACGGATCCGGCGCCTTCCCCCGGTGGCCGAGGCCCTCGACCGCATGTGGCCGCTGCTCTCCCCCGAGGAGCTGCTCCACGACCTGTACGGGGCGCGCCCGCTGCTCGAGCTGGCCGCCGAGGGGAGGTTGAACGAGCCGGAGCGGGCTGCCCTGTACCGGGATCGCAGCTCGAGCCTCGACGCCATTCCGTGGACGGCGGCCGATCTGGCCCTGCTGGACGAGGTCCGGGTCCTGCTCGGCCCGCGCCGGCTGCGGCCGAGGGAGGACGACGAGATCCGAACCTACGGGCACATCGTGGTCGACGAGGCCCAGGACCTCACTGCCACGCAGCTGCGCATGCTCGCTCGCCGTTCCCTGTCCGGCTCCATGACCGTGGTGGGCGACATCGCCCAGGCCACCGGCCCCTCGGCCCCGGAGGGGTGGGAGGAGGTCACCTCCCACCTTCCTCGCAACCCTGCTGCCCGCGTGGCCCAGCTCAGCGTGAACTACCGCACACCGAGCGAGGTCATGGAGGTGGCCGGCCGGGTCCTGGCCGCAGTGGCGCCCCACCTGCGTCCACCGCTGTCGGCGCGCTCAACCGGAGTGCCGCCAACGTTCCTGCTCGGCACTCCGGCGTCGCTTGCAACCACGGTGGCAGACGTAGCCAGGCAGGAGAGCGACGAGGTGCGGCCGGGCACGACGGCGGTGATCTCTGCCGTCTCCTTGCTCGCTGCCGTCGGGGGGGCCTTGGACGGGGCGGGCGTGGACTTCGCCTACGCAGATCGCAAGGGCCTCGACGCTCCGATCACGCTGCTGGCCGTGGGTGTTGTGAAGGGCCTGGAGTTCGACTCGGTGGTCGTGGTGGAGCCGGCCCTCATCGTCGACGAGGAGGTGCAGGGGCTGCGCGCCCTCTACGTCGCCCTCACCCGGCCCACCCGCCGTCTCACCGTGGTGCACGCCGACGAGTTGCCATCATCCCTGGCCGGCCTGCCGTCCGTGGCGCACTGAGGTTCTGAGGATACGCTGCGGCCCGTGGGCGAGCGAAGGTGAGCGAGCCGAGGGACGTGGTCGAAGGGGCCGGACCGAAGGCACCCGAGGTGGGCTTCGACGAGCTGGCCGACGCGCTGGAGTCGGGAGCGCCTCTGGTCGACGTGCGGATGCCCGACGAGTACGCGGTGGTCCACGTTCCGGAGGCGGTGCTCATCCCTCTGCCCGAGCTCGCCACCCGCGCCCAGGAGGTGGTCAAGGACCGGCGGGTCTACGTGATCTGCGCTTCCGGTGGACGCAGCCAGGTTGCCGCCGAGGCGCTCAACAAGGCCGGCTGGGACGCGGTGTCCGTGGCCGGTGGCACCAAGGGATGGGCATCGCAAGGCCGTCCGGTGAGCCGCGGTCCGGCGGTCTAGGTGGGCCCCCGGGCAAGAAATGGCCGGGACGGGGCGGCAGGCATATCCTGTGGCCGCTCCCGGGTGGGCGAGCTTGGCTGTTGGCAAAGGACAGAGGGTACAAAAGTCGCCCGGAGGCTCCGCCGCCGGGGTGGGTCGGAAGGAGTTTCGATCGTGCTCGTGGGCAGTCGGGTCGGGAGATGACCCGATGGCACCTGTCGGCCCGATCCTCCTTGTTGTTGCTCGTTCCCTTGTTGGTGGCGCTGGCCGCGGTGGCCCTGTCCCGGCCGCCGGAGGCACGGGCGGCCCAGCCGACGACCCAGGCGCTGGCGGAGGAAACCGAGGCGGACCCGGAGCTGGGCGCTCGGCTGTACCAGCGTGACTGCGTCTTCTGTCACGGGGCTGACGGAAAAGGGACGTCCCGCGGTCAGAGCCTCACCGAGGTGGGCCCCGCCGAGGCCCACTACTCCATCACCACCGGTCGCATGCCCATCGAGGACGTGGGGGACGAGCGTCGACGCCGCGAGGTCAAGTACAAGGCGGAGGAGGTCGACGCCCTGATCGCCCACATGCGGCGCTTCCTGGCCTTCGAGCCGGAGATCCCGGAGGTCAACGTCGAGGAGGGCAAGCTGTCCGAGGGCGGCGAGGTGTTCCTGGCCGAGTGCGCCGCCTGCCATCAGTGGTCGGGGGCAGGCGGGGCCCTCCTCGGTCGAGAGGCTCCCGGCCTGAGAGAAGCGACGCCGACCCAGATCGCCTCGGCCATTCGCGCCGGCCCGCCGGGCATGCCCGGCTACGGCGAGGAGGTCATCGACGAGGAGCAGCTCAACAGCGTGGTCAAGTACGTGCTCTACCTCCGGGAGCCGCAGGATCGGGGCGGCAACGGCCTCTGGCACCTGGGACCCTTCGCCGAGGGACTCATCGCCTGGGTGGTGGGGATCGGGGTGCTGATCCTCGCCGTGCTCTGGATCGGTGAGCGGGGGACCGGTGAACCGGTGGCCGAGCCCCAGCCAAGCGAAGGCGAGGGTGGGGCGACGCAATGAGCGCAGGCGACGAGAAGCACGAACAGCGGGCCGAGCGGGGGGCGGCCATCGCCTTCCTCGTGGCCGCCGCCGGCGCCGTGGCTCTCGGGTTCGTCTACGCAGGGGGCGGACAGCCCCAGGCCGAGGGCCTGCTCCTGGCGGTGTCTCTGGGCGGGATCGGGGTGGGGCTGGTGATCTGGGCCAACAAGCTCCTACCCCAGGGCCCGGTGCAGGAGCAGCGCGAGGTCCTCCCGACCAGCGACGAGGAGCGAGCGGGATTCGAGGAGGACCTGAAGGGCGCCGGGCTGGTGAAGCGGCGCACCCTGCTCGCTCGCACGTTGGGCCTGGCCGTGCTGGCGCTGGGTGGCGCCGCCGTCTTCCCCATCCGCTCGCTCGGCCCGAGCCCCGGCAAGTCCCTCAAGCAGACGGCGTGGAAGCCGGGCATGAAGCTCGTGAACGAGCACGACGAGGAGGTGAAGGCCGGCGCCCTGTCCGTCGGCGGGTTCATCACCGTCTTCCCCGAGGGGCACACCAAGGACGCCGATGCTCAGGCCGTGATGGTGCGGGTGGCGGAGAACCAGCTCCACCCCACGGAGGAACGGGAGGAGTGGTCGCCCGAGGGCCTCATCGTCTACTCCAAGGTCTGCACCCACGCCGGTTGCCCGGTGGGTCTCTACCAGGCGGACACCCACCAGCTCATCTGCCCGTGCCACCAGTCGGCGTTCAACGTGCTGGAGGAGGCCAAGCCCGTGTTCGGTCCTGCCACCCGCAAGTTGCCCCAGCTCCCGATCGAGGTAGGCGAGAACGGGGAGCTCAAGGCCACCGGTGACTTCTCCGAGCCCATCGGTCCCGCATTCTGGAACCTGGGATGACCAGAGCCCGGTGTCGCGCGTTGGCCGGCGTGGCCGTGGGGATTGTGCTCCTGGCTGCGTGCTCGAAGGCGTCACCCAACGCCCTGGAGCCAAAGGGCCCCGACGCCCGGAGCATCGCCGATGTGGCCTGGCTCATGTTCGCCATGGCCACGGCCGTCTACGTCGTGGTCGCCGGCTTCATCATCGTCGGTGCTCTTCGGGGCGCCAAGGCCTCGCGCATATCGGACAACGCCTTCATCTGGGTCGGAGGTCTTTTCGCCCCCATTGCCATTCTGGCCATTTTGGCCGTGGTGACGGTGAAGACCACCGACTCGCTGCGAACGCCCGATCCCAACCCGTTGAAGATCGAGGCTACGGGCTTCCAGTACTGGTGGGCGGTTGAGTACCCGGACGAGAAGGTGACCACGGCCAACGAAATCCGTGTGCCTGCCGGGCGCCCGGTGGAGATCGGACTGCACAGCAAGGACGTGATACACAGCTTCTGGGTGCCCGAGCTGGCGGGGAAGGTGGACATGGTCCCAGGGCAGCGCAACGTGATCCGCTTCACGGCCGACAAGCCGGGCGAGTACCGGGGCCAGTGCGCCGAGTTCTGCGGCCTGCAGCACGCCAAGATGGCCTTCCTCGTGGTGGCCGAGGAACCCGGCGACTACGAGCGCTGGGTCATACGCCAGCAGCGGCCCCGCTCCGGCCCGTCCAGCGAGCGGGAGGCCGCCGGTGAGCAGGTCTTCATGCGCTCCTCGTGTGCCGGCTGCCACGCCGTCCGCGGAACCGAAGCCCAGGGGACGCTGGGCCCCGATCTCAGCGACTTCGGCAGCCGCCGCACGATCGGTGCCGTGGCCGTCCCGAACACCCGAGGCCACCTGGCGGGCTGGATCGAGAACTCACAGTCCATAAAGCCCGGGAACCTGATGCCGCCGGTGCAGCTCGAGCCGGACGAGCTGCTCAATCTTATCGAGTACCTGGAGGGTCTCAGCTAGCCATGACCGTCACCGAGGAGCGACCTCCGACCCCGGAGGAAGAGCACGAGGCCATCGAGATCCTCTGGGAGGAGGCGCCCGGCACACCCGGGTTCTTCGCCAGCGTGGATCACAAGCGCATCGGCATGCGCTACATCTACACGGCCTTCATCTTCTTCTTCATCGCCGGGATCCAGGCCCTGCTGCTGCGGGCCCAGCTCACGTCACCGGACAGCCAGGTGATGGGCCCGCAGACCTACAACCAGATGTTCACCATGCACGGGACGACGATGATCTTCCTGTTCAACACCCCCGTGCTGGCAGGGTTCGGCAACTACCTCCTCCCCCTGCAGCTGGGTACGCGCGACATGGCCTTCCCGCGGCTCAACGCCTTCAGCTACTGGGTCTTCATCCTGGCGGCCATCTTCATGTACTCCAGCTACCTGGTTGGCAGGCCCCCCGCCGGCGGTTGGTTCGCCTACGTTCCTCTCACCAACCGGGAGTACTCGCCAGGCGTGAACATGGACTTCTGGGGCCTGGGCGTCACCTTCGTGGGCATCTCCACGACGGTGGGGGCGGTCAACTTCATAGTCACCATCTTCAAGATGCGCGCCCCGGGGATGACGCTCAACCGGATGCCCATCTTCGTGTGGTCGATCCTGGCCATGGCGGTCATGGTCATCTTCGCCGTTCCCGCCCTCACCGTGGGGACGGTGCTGCTCGAGGCCGACCGCCTGTTCGGGACCCAGTTCTATGACCCGAGCGGAGGAGGCAACCCACTCCTGTACCAGCACCTGTTCTGGTTCTGGGGTCACCCGGAGGTGTACATCCTCTTCGTTCCCGCGGCCGGGATGGTCGCAACAGTGATCCCGGTGTTCGCCCGGCGACGGTTGGCCGGTTACAAGTGGGTGGCCGCCTCCCTGGTGGCCATCTCCTTCATCAGCTTCGGCGTGTGGGTGCACCACATGTTCGCCACCGGCCTGCCGGCCCTTGCCATGTCCTTCTTCTCGGCCGCCAGCCTCATCATCGCCATTCCCAGCGGGATCCTCTTCTTCTGCCTCATCGCCACCATCTGGCGAGGTGAGGTCGAGTGGACCGTTCCCTTCCTGTTCGCCCTGGGTTGGTTCCTCATCTTCCTGCTGGGTGGCATCACCGGTGTGATGGTTTCGGTGATGCCGTTCGACTGGCAAGCTCACGACAGCTATTTCATCGTCGCCCACTTCCACTACGTCTTGAACGGTGCGGTGGTGTTCCCCATCTTCGGCGCTCTCTATTACTGGTTGCCCAAGATGACCGGCCGCATGTTGGACGAGAAGCTGGGGAAAGTGAGCTTCTGGATCATGTTCGTGGGCTTCAACCTGGCCTTCTTCCCCATGCACGTCCTGGGCCTGCTGGGCATGCCTCGGCGGATCTACACGTACAGCTCGGGTCTTGGCTGGGACACCCTCAACATCGTGATCACCGCCGGCAGCTTCATGTTCGGGCTAGGAACCCTGCTCACCCTCATCAACTTCCTGAACAGCAAGTTCCGGGGTCAGCCGGCCGGGGGCAACCCGTGGAATGCCGACGGCCTCGAGTGGTCGACGCCCACCTCGCCCCCTCCGGAGTGCAACTTCGAGTCCATCCCGGTGGCGGCCGGCCGCCACCCACTCTGGGACAGCGAGAAGCTCGAGGAGGCGGAGTCGGGCACCGACGAGGCAACGAAGTCCATGGGACCGTCGGGCGCCCTCAACCGCCAGACACCGATCCTGTCGGGCCTGCAGTCCGGTCCCGAGGAGACCATGGAGATCCCCGAGCCCACCTACACCCCCTTCGTGCTGGCCCTCGGGATCGCCGTGATCTTCCTGGGCCTGCTCATCCAGGCCGCACTGGTGGGCGTGCTGGGCTTGGTGGTGGCGGCCATCGGGATAACCACCTGGTTGTGGCGGACGGAGAGTGACCTTCAATGACGACCGTCGAGGAAGCATCCAGGGCCACCGAGAACGAGATCGCCGAGGCCCCGCGCTCCAAGCCCGGGCGCAGCACCGCGTGGTGGGGGATGGCGGTTCTGATCATGACCGAGGGCACCATCTTCGCCAGCCTGCTCTCGTCGTACTTCTTCCTCCAGGCGGCGTCCAAGGAGTGGCCCCTCGGTGGGATCGAGGCGCCCGAGCTGTCCAAGATCTCGCTGATGACCATCGTCCTGCTCGGCAGCAGCGCCCCCATGTTCTGGGCCGAGCACGGCATTCGCAAGGGTCAGGTGTGGCGGCTCAAAGCCGGCCTCATCATGGTGATCTTGATGGGCACCTCCTTCTTCGCCTTCCTCTCTCTCTACGAGTACCCGGAGCTGACCTTCGGCATGAGGGACAACGCCTACGCCTCGATCTTCTACATGACCACCAGCCTGCACGGGGCCCACGTGGTGATCGGGCTGCTGATGCTGGGGGTGGTCCTGATCAAGACCTTCCAGGGCAAGTTCACCGCCGAGCGCCACGTCACTGTCGAGGTGGTGGGGATGTACTGGCACTTCGTCGACGCGGTGTGGATCTTCGTGTTCTCCTCCCTGTACCTCTCGGCCCACCTCAAGTGATCTTGGTCAGATGATCTCCGACAAGGTCCGCCGCAGCCCCTTCCTCCTGTGGACGGCGGCGCTCTGGGGGATCTGGTGGTGGATGGTCCACATCACGCTGGCGTCCGGCATCGTCGACTTCACCTGCAACAAGGCAGGCACCTTGTGGACGGTGCACCTGGCCACCCTCGTCACAGGGGCGCTCACCGCGGTCGGCATATGGGTCTCCTACGGCGTGATGCGGACCTCGGGCGAGGACGAGTCCTCCGGCTCACTGGCTGGCAACCACAGCTTCGTGGGCGTCTTCGGGGTGATCACCGGCGGCTTCTCGCTCGCTCTCATCCTGCTCGAGGGCAGCTATGCCCTCTTCCTGAGCCCCTGTGCCTGAGCCCCTCGTCCTCGTGTCGGTGGTGCTGGTGGCCTTGGCCTACGCCCGGGGCTTCCGGAGGCTGCAGGCAAGGACGGGGCGGCGCCACGCGGGGCGGGCGGTGGCGTTCGGCGCCGGCTTGGCCGTGGTGGTGGTGATGCTCTCCGCTCCGGTGGAGCACGCCGCTCTGGAGCGGCTGTGGGCCCACATGGTCCAGCACGAGGTACTGGTTGCGGTGGCCGCACCGCTCATCATCCTGGGCAACCCCCTCCCGGCGCTGATGTGGGCCCTCCCTGCTGAGTCTCGGCGGGTGGTCGCCCCGTGGTGGCGGAAGCTGTCTCGCAGCCACGCCCGGCCCACGGGCTGGGCGGTATGGGCCACGGCGGCGTTTCTGGCGCAGACCTTGACTTTCTGGGCCTGGCATGCCCCGGACCCGTACCAAGCGGCCCTCCGGTCGGAGTGGGCCCACAGCTTGCAGCACGCCAGCTTCCTCGGCACGGCGCTGTTCTTCTGGTGGGCGGTGATCGGGGCCCGGCGGCGGTCGCTCTACGGCGGCGCCGTGGCGGCCAACTTCGCGGCTGCACTCCAAGGGGTGGCGCTGGGCGCCTTCATGACCTTCTCCGGCAGGGTCTGGTACCCCTTCTACGCCGAGCGCGTCGGCGGGAGCCTGACCCCGCTGGAGGACCAGCAGGTGGCGGGCGTCATCATGTGGGGCCCGGGGAGCATCCCCTATCTGGTGGCGGCGGTGATCCTCTTCATGGCATGGCTCGGCGGGGAGGGGGCAGGAGAGGAGAGTGGTGGACCTAGCCGGCCTGTCCCGGCGCAGGTTCCGGCCGAGGTTCGGGTTACATGAGCGCTCGGACCAACGGGCCGAGCCCGGTACAGGGAGGACGGAGATGAGCAGGACTCGAAGTGCCCTGGTGATGGCGGTCCTGGCCGCCACGTTGCTCGTCGCCTGCAACAGCGCCCGCAAGCCGGCGACGTCCACCATCGGAAACGCCGAGTTGGGCAAGGAGGCCATCGGGAAGTACGGGTGTGGCTCGTGCCACACCATCCCGGGCGTGAAGGAAGCCGATGCCCTGGTTGGCCCGCCCCTCACCCACTTCGCCGAGCGCTCCTTCATCGCCGGCCAGCTGGCCAACACCGAAGAGAACCTGGCCCGCTGGATCCGTGACCCCCAGGCCGTCGAGCCGGGCACGGCCATGCCCAACCTGAACGTCTCCCCCGAGGACGCCCAGAACATCGCCGCCTACATCACGACCATCAAGTAATCAGCTCGGAAGCAGAGCTTCCTCGCTGAGCTTGCTTCGCCCTCGGCGCACGGCGCCTCGACCGAGCTTGATCGTGCCTCCGCCGACCGGCGGAGCCGGCTCGGCTCCGGCGCTGCTTCTTCTCTGACCGGCATCCGGCGGGGGCGCCTCCGGCGCCTTCGAGCGGCCGCCGGAATCAGTGGGTGGCGGTCTTCTCTCGTTCCTTGTGGCCGTTCCCGTCGGTGGCCTCGATCTTGCCGATCGCAATGAATGGCTCTCTGGCCTCTTCTTGCTCCTCGAGGAGGTGCTCGGCCCCGGCCAGATCCTTGCAGACTTTGTACGTAATCAGGCCCACGCCGAGGGGCAGTACCACCAGCAGGATCTGCAGGCCTCGCACCACGGCGACGATGGAGAGGTCCATCTGCTGAGAGAAGACGTCCTGGGCGCCGGCCAGGGTGAGCACGACGTAGAAGGTGAGCACGCCGGTGCCGATGGCGGTGCGCACGGGCCGGTAGCGCGGCCGGTCGAGCAGGTTGTGATCATCACGATCCCGTGTGACGCGGGCCTCGATGAAGGGCCACATGTAAAGGAGCGCGAAGGTGATGCCCGGCATGAGCACGGAGGGGAAGAAGGGGTTGGCGATCGTCTTCCCGAAGGCCCGGACCTCCCATGCCGGAAAGACACGGAGGGCCCCCTCGATCCAGCCCAGGTACCAGTCGGGCTGGGCTGCCGTGCTCACCGAAGCGGGATCGAACGGTCCGTAGAGCCACACGGGGTTGATCTGGGCCAGTCCGCCCAGGGCCGACAGCGCCGCCAGGAGGAGGCAGAACAGGGCCATGCTGCGGGCGGTGTAGGTGGGCCACAGGTGGGAGCCCACCACGTTGCGCTCGGTGCGTCCAGGGCCGGGGAACTGGGTGTGCTTCTGGCGCCACAGGATGGCCAGGTGAGCCCCGAGCAGCATGGCGATGGCCGCGGGCACGAGCAGGATGTGGATGACGTAGAGGCGCCCGATGATGTCGTGGGCCGGGAACTCTCCCCCGAAGATCAGCGATGCCAGCCACTCCCCGAGGACGGGGATGGAAAGCACGATGGCGTACATGATGTGCAGGCCCGTCCCGGACAGCAGGTCGTCGGGCAGCGAGTAGCCGGTGAAGCCGTTGGCGATGGCCAGCACCAGGAGGGTGACCCCGATCATCCAGTTCAGCTCGCGGGGCTTGCGGAAGGCGCCCGTGAAGAACACGCGGCACATGTGGGTGATGAGGGCGGCCACGAAGAGCAGCGCGGCCCAGTGGTGGATCTGGCGCATCACCAGTCCGGCCCGAACGTCCCAGCTGAGCTCGATCACCGAGCGGTAGGCCTCGGACATCTCCACGCCCCGGAGCGGCCCGTACTTGCCGTTGTAGACGACCTCCCCGGTGCTGGCGTCGAAGAAGAAGGTGAGGAAGATACCCGTCACCACCAACACGATGAAGCAGTACATGGCCAGCTCACCGAGCATGAACGACCAGTGGTCGGGGAAGACCTTGTTGAGCGCGGTGCGGGCGAAGCGGGAGACGCCGAGGCGGTCGTCGGACCAGCGACCGACCCGCCTACCCTTCATCTCGTCTGTGGCTGGGCGGCGTTCGGTCTTGACGTCCGATGCGGGCATGTCGGCGCTCATTGTTGTTCACCGCCGAGCCCCTCGCCAGCCAACCCACCCCGTTCACGGAGTGGGCCTGCCGATGCCCTCCCCGGCCCCCGACTCGTCATCGTCCATGAGCTCGTTCTCGAGGGCCTCTCGACTGGTCACGGGGTCGTCACCCTGTCGACCGGCCTCCTCCCGCAGCTCGTCCTGGGTCGCCTGCTCGGGGTCTGTGTCGTCCATGGCAATCTTCTAATCCATGTCGGGCCCCTCCATCGCCATCGTCCTCTTCCCGGACGTGGAAGAGCTGGATTGGGTGGGTCCGTGGGAGGTACTGGCGGCCTGGGCCCGGACGTGGTCGGGTGACGGTGTCTCGGTGTTCACCGTGGCCGACGAGGACGGCGTGATCACGTGCGCCAACGGTGCCCGGGTACTGCCCGACCACACGTGGGAAACCGCCCCGGCATTCGACGTTGTGGTGTGGCCTGGTGGGCCCGGGGTGTCCGCCCAACTGGGTCGAGATGCGGTCCGGTCCCGCCTGCGAGAGGCGCGGCAGGCCGGCGTGCTGGTGACCAGCGTGTGCACCGGCTCCCTCGTCCTGGCCGACGCCGGGGTTCTGGACGGCCGGCCTGCCACAACCTATTGGGCGTCGATGGAGCAACTGACCTCGCTCGGCACCGGGATCGAGCCCCGACCCGACGCCCGCTTCGTCGACGACGGGGAGGTGGTCACCGCGGCAGGGGTGTCGGCGGGGATCGACATGGCTCTCCACCTGGTCCGCCGGCTCCACTCCGAGCAGCGGGCTCGGGAGGTGCGCCGGCACATCCAGTACGATCCCGAGCCTCCGGTCTGAGTCCACTCGCCTGATCGACCGGCCACACCTGACCATGGACACCCAAGAGCTGACCTTCGCCACCCGGGGACGGGACCTCGTCGACATCACGAGCGACGTGAGCGGCTTCTGCCAGGGCAAGGGCGACGGGCTAGTCCACCTCTTCGCTCCCCACGCCACAGCCGGGCTGGCCGTCATGGAGCTCGGCTCGGGATCCGAACCCGACCTCCACGAGCTCCTCGATCGTCTCCTGCCCCGCGACGACCGGTATACGCACCGCCACGGCGCCACCGGTCACGGTGCGGACCACCTTCTGCCCGTGCTCGTGAGCCCGTCGCTCGTCCTGCCCGTCGTCGACGATCGTCCCGCCCTGGGCACCTGGCAGAGTGTTGTGCTGGTGGACCTCAACGAGGACATCTCCGAGCGCCGGGTCCGGGCCAGCTTCGTGGCGGGTTAGGGACATGTCGAACGAGGTCTCGTCCCAGTTCCAGCGCACCATCGAGGAGGGTGAGAACCGGCTGAGCCGGAGCCTGCCGTCTCTCCTCGCCACCGGGGCGGTCGGGGGGATCGACGTGGGTGTCGGGGTCTTCGGGCTCTTGCTGGTCAAGGAGAGCACCCAAAACGACCTGCTGGCGGGCCTGGCCTTCGGCATCGGGTTCATCGCTCTCACCTTGGCCAACAGCGAGTTGTTCACCGAGAACTTCCTGGTCCCCATCGTCGCGGTGACCACCAGGCGTGCCCACCCCTTCGCCGTCATGCGGCTCTGGCTCGGTACGGCGGCCACCAACCTCATGGGGGGATGGCTGATCATGGCCGTGGTGCTGTCGGCCGTCCCCCAGATACGGGAGACAGCGGTGGAGTCGGCGACCCACTACACCGAGCTGGGACTGGGATGGGAGTCGTTCGCGTCGGCGATCCTGGGTGGTGCCGTCATCACCCTCATGACCTGGATGGAACGGGGCAGCAAGTCCGAGGGGGGACGTCTGGTGGCTGCCGTGGTCGCCGCCTTCCTCCTGGGGGCGGGGAAGCTCACCCACGCCATAGTGGTCTCGCTGCTCCTCTTCGCCGGCCTCCAAGCCGGGGCACCCTATGGCTACCTCGACTGGCTGGGGTTCCTCGGTTGGGCCACATTGGGCAACATGGTGGGTGGCATCGGCCTCATCACCGTGCTCCGTCTCGTCCAGGTGGGCAAGGCCTCCGTGGTCCCTCAGGGTGACCTCGGGTCCGCAGGAGCCATGGCTTCGGGCGAGGGAACTTCGGGCGAGGGGACTTCGGGCGAGGGGACTTCAGGCGATGGCACCGCCGCCGACGATGCCGAGAGCGGCCCCAACACCCGGTCCAGCGACGAGCCCCAGCTCGAGCGGTCGCCCTGACTGCACCGAATCGGCCTACGGTTGGGGAATGGACTGGAACATCAAGCTTCCCGAGATCGAGACCGAAGAGGGCCTGGTCAAGTGCAGCTTCTGCAGCAGCTCCCAGATACCCGAGGAAAAGGCCTTCGCCGGGCCCGACGTCGTCATCTGCCACCAGTGCGTGGAGCAGCTCGCCCCTCAGATGGCCGGCTCGCCGGACGTCGAGCCCGGTTCCGACGGCGGCGCCGAGCCCGAGAACCCACGCACGTGCAACTTCTGCCAACGCCAGCAGGACTTTGCGGGCGCCATCTTCGCCGGCAACAAGCAGGACCTCTACGTCTGCTTCGACTGCGTGACCGGCTTCTCCAAGTCCCCCGGCCAGGGTGTGAGCTGACGCTTCCCCTGCCCTAGCGCCTGCTCCTGTGGACGCCCGGTCCGGTCAGACGCCGAGCGTGGCGGCCACCAGCTCGAAGGCGTCACCCACGGTGCGGGTGTCCTCGGGCTCGAAGTCGGGGAGCTTCATCGAGAACGCGTCGTTCAGGGCCAGGGTGATCTCGATCACGGCCAGGCTGTCGGCGCCCAGGTCCTTGTCCCAGACCGCCGACGGAACCACCTGTTCCTGCTCCACGTCGAGCACCTCGGCCACGCACTCCTGGAAGGTCTTGTAGGCGCTCTCTCGGTCCACGGGCGTCACTGTATCCGCCGTTCGGCGCTGGTTGGGCCTGCGGAGCGCCAGCGGCCGACCGCTACGCTCGGCGCCCATGCGACCCGACGAGCTGCTCCCACACCGGCCGCCGTTCCTGTTCGTGGACGAGATCGTCGACGTGGTTCCGGGTGAGTCGGCCACGGGCCGGTGGCACCTCACCGGTGAGGAGGCGTTCTTCGCCGGCCACTTCCCCTGCCGACCCACCTTGCCCGGGGTGCTCATGGTGGAGGCCATCGCCCAGCTCGGTGGCATAGCCCTCCTGGCGCACGACTCCTACCGCGGCAAGCTGCCCTTGTTCGCCGGCATCGACAAGGCCCGGTTCCGCCGCCAGGCCACCCCCGGCGACACGCTGGACCTGGAGGTCAGCCTCCATCACATGGGGAACAGCGCAGGGAAGGGGTCCGGCCGGGCTCTGATCGGCGGTGCCCTGGCCTGCCAGGCCGAGATGTTCTTCGCCCTCATCCCCTACGAGACGTGCGAAGCCCCCGAGGACAGCGCCTGAC
>JAUJNQ010000001.1:123384-149675 GCA_030448025.1 Acidimicrobiales bacterium
TTCTTCGCCCTCATCCCCTACGAGACGTGCGAAGCCCCCGAGGACAGCGCCTGACTCAGGCTCGGCGGAAGACCAGGGTCGCGTTGTGGCCTCCGAAGCCGAAGCTGTTGCTGACGGCAACGTCGACGTCCGACTCCCGCGCGGTGTTGGGGACGTAGTCGAGGTCGCAGTCGGGGTCGGGTGTCTCGTAGTTGATGGTGGGGGGAAGGACCCCCGTCTCGAGCACCTTGAGACAGGCAAAGGCTTCGACGGCCCCGGCGGCGCCGAGGAGGTGCCCGGTCATGGACTTGGTGGATGACACCGGCACCTCGGTGCCGAAGACGGCCTTCACCGCCAGGCTCTCGATACGGTCGTTCGGTGGGGTGGCGGTGCCGTGGGCGTTGATGTAGCCGACGTCGGACGGGTCGATCCGGGCGTCGGCGAGGGCCATGCGCATCGACTGGATGGCGCCCGTGCCCTTGGGGTGGGGAGCCGTCATGTGGTGGGCGTCACACGTCGCTCCGTAGCCGAGCACCTCTCCAAGGATCGAGGCTCCCCGTGCTAGGGCCGATTCCCGCTCCTCGATCACCAGGGTTGCCGCTCCTTCGGCGGCCACGAAGCCGTCCCTGTCGGCGTCGAAGGGCCGCGACGCCCGCTCGGGGTCGTCGTTGCGTTCGGAGAGGGCCTTGAGAGCGGAGAAGCCGGTCACGCCGATGGGGGTGATCATGGACTCCGAGCCGCCGCACACCATGGCGTCGGCCCGGCCGAGGCGGATCTGGTCGTAGGCGTCGCCGATGGCGTGGGCCGAGGCGGCGCAGGCCGTGACGGTGCAGCTGTTGGGGCCCTGAAGGCCGTGCTCCAGGGCGATCTCGCCGGCGGCCATGTTGGGGATCATCATCGGGCACAGGTACGGGCTCACCCATTCAGGCCCGCGGTCGGCCAGCACGTGGATTTGCTGCTCCAGGGTGGACAGGCCACCGATACCGCTGCCGTAGACCACTCCCACCCGGTGGGGCGCGCCCGAGGCGTCCAGGCCGCTGCTCTCCATGGCCTCGTGGGTGGCCACGAGGGCCAGCTGGGCGAAGCGGTCGAGGTGGCGGGCCCGTCGCTTGCCGAAGATTGCTTGACCGTCGAAGTCCTTCACCTCGGCCGCGATTCGAACGGGGAAGTTCGATGCGTCGAACAGGGTGATCTTCGACACGCCGGAACGGCCTGCCACCAAGGCCCGCCACGTCTCGCCGGCACCGTCGCCCACCGGGCAGACCACGCCGACCCCGGTGACGACCACACGCCGCTCTTCGCCAGTCACGCCACTCCCTTCGCCACCTGGGATTCTACGTGCGAGACTGCGGGGCACGGGAGCTCGGACGGACCGGGCTGAGAGGGTCGCTGCTGCGGCCGACCGATCACACCTGATCCGGGTAATGCCGGCGGAGGGAGAACCATGTCGAGGTCCAAGGTCTACGTCGAAGGCGGGCGCGGTGTCCGCGTGCCGTTCGCCGAGGTTCCCCTGGCCGACTCACCGGACGGGGAGGCCAACCCGCCGCAGCGCCTCTACGACACCAGCGGCCCCGGCTCCGACCCCGATGTCGGCCTGTCCGCACTCCGCCTCCCATGGATCACGGCGCGCCGCGACGTGGAGGAGTACACCGGCCGTCCCGCCAGCCTGCGCGACGACGGGCGCGGAGCTCTGCGCAAGGGGGCGCAGACGCCATCCTTCGGGGGATCTCGCCGCGCGCCGCTACGGGCCAAGTCCGGGCGCACCGTCACCCAGATGCACTACGCCCGGCGCGGTGAGGTCACGCCCGAGATGGAGTTCGTGGCCCTCCGAGAGGGCGTGAGCGGCGAGCTGGTTCGAGACGAGGTGGCCCGGGGGCGGGCCATCCTGCCGGCCAACGTCAACCATCCCGAGTCCGAGCCCATGGTGATAGGGCGCAGCTTCTTGGTGAAGGTCAACGCCAACATCGGCAACTCGGCGGTCTCCTCGTCGGTCACCGAGGAGGTGGAGAAGCTCACCTGGGCCACCAAGTGGGGCGCCGACACGGTGATGGACCTCTCCACGGGCGCCGACATCCACACCACACGCGAGTGGGTCATCCGCAACTCGCCGGTGCCCATTGGCACCGTGCCCATCTACCAGGCTCTGGAGAAGGTGGACGGCCGAGCCGAGGAGCTCACCTGGGACGTGTACCGGGACACGCTGGTGGAGCAGGCCGAGCAGGGCGTCGACTACTTCACCGTCCACGCCGGTGTGCTCCTCCGCTTCGTGCCCCTGACGGCCAAGCGGGTCACGGGCATCGTGAGCCGGGGCGGCTCCATCCTGGCCGCCTGGTGCCTGGCGCACCATCGGGAGAACTTCCTCTACACCCACTTCGAGGAGATCTGCGAGATCATGGCCGCCTACGACGTGGCTTTCTCCCTCGGCGACGGCCTCCGGCCCGGCTCGGTGGCCGACGCCAACGACGAGGCCCAGCTGGCCGAGCTGCGCACCCTCGGCGAGCTCACCCAGGTGGCCTGGCGCCACGACGTGCAGGTGATGATCGAGGGCCCGGGACACGTGCCAATGCACAAGATCAAGGAGAACGTGGACCTCCAGCTCGAGGTGTGTCACGAGGCGCCCTTCTACACACTCGGCCCTCTCGTCACCGACGTGGCGCCTGGCTACGACCACATCACCTCAGCGGTCGGGGCGGCCATGATCGGGATGTTCGGAACGGCCATGCTCTGCTACGTGACCCCCAAGGAGCACCTGGGCCTGCCCGATCGGGACGACGTGAAGCAGGGCGTGATCGCCTACAAGATCGCGGCCCACGCGGCCGACGTGGCCAAGGGCCATCCCGGCGCCCAGGGCTGGGACGACGCTCTGTCCAAAGCACGCTTCGAGTTCCGGTGGCACGACCAGTTCGAGCTGGCCCTCGACCCGGAGACGGCACGGGCGTACCACGACGAGACGCTGCCTGCCGAGCCGGCCAAGACGGCCCATTTCTGCTCCATGTGCGGGCCCAAGTTCTGCTCCATGCGCATCAGCCAGGACGTCCGCGACTACGCCGCGGCACACGGTGTGGGCGACGGCGACGCCATCGAGCTCGGGATGAAGGAGAAGTCCGCCGAGTTCGCCGCCGTCGGCTCCGAGCTCTACGTGCAGGCCGACGAGGCCTCTCCGGCGCGTCGGTCCGGCTGAGGACCCACCGGCCGGCGACGATGGCCAGCGCCACGGTGAAGCCGACCACGCTCACCACTGCGGCCCAGCCCAGACTGGAGCTGTGACCCGCCCCTACGGGTGCTCCAACGACGGGGACGGTGGTTGACGGGATCTGAGCAAGGAACAGGTGGCTCACGTTGTCTCAAGTGTCGCCGCCAAAGGTACGCTCGGAGCCGATGCCCACCTACGAGTATGCCTGCAGGGGCTGCGGCGAGCACCTGGAGATCGTCCAGTCGTTCAAGGACGAGCCCCTCACCGAGTGCCCCAACTGCGGTGGGGAGCTGCGCAAGGTGTTCGGGGCCATCGGAATCGCCTTCAAGGGCAGTGGCTTCTACCGCAACGACAGCCGTCCCGAGCCCAAGGAGTCCAAGGAGTCCAAGGCCCCCAAGAAGGCCAATGACGCCAGCGACAGTGGCTCGAAGGAGAAGGCGGACTCGACGTCCGGTTCTTCCGGTTCTTCGGGCTCCTCGGGTGACGGATCGAGCGCCAAGTCCGCCGACAAGAGCGCCAAGGGCGACAAGAGCGACAGCAAGTCCGCCGCTTCGTCGTGACCCGCGGCCAGGCCGAGATCGGAGTCTTCGGTGGCTCCGGGTTCTACGAGTTCCTGGACGACGTCTCGAGGGTCACCATCCACACTCCCTACGGCGCTCCGTCGGCACCGGCGGCGGTAGGCACCGTCGAGGGCACATCGGTGGCGTTCCTGCCGCGCCACGGCGACCACCATGAGCTGCCTCCCCACAGGGTGAACTACCGGGCAAACGTTTGGGCCATGCGCGAGTTGGGCGTGAGGCGGATCATCGGTCCCTGCGCCGCCGGCTCTCTTCAGCCCCACGTCCGCCCGGGGGAGCTGGTGCTCTGCGACCAGCTCGTGGATCGCACCTGGGGTCGGGACGACACCTTCTTCGACGGCGGCGTCGTGGGCCACGTGTCCTTTGCCGACCCCTACTGCGGCGAGCTGCGCTCCGTGCTCGCAGAGGCGGCCGCCGAGGTGGGCGTGACGACCCATCGGTCGGGGACCGTGCTCGTGGTGCAGGGGCCGCGGTTCTCCACCAGGGCCGAGTCGGCCTGGTTCCGGTCGGCAGGCTGGGAGGTCATCAACATGACGCAGTACCCCGAGGCCTTCCTCGCCCGGGAGCTCGGCATCTGTTACTCCGGCGTCGCGCTGGTCACCGACTACGACACCGGCCTCGAGGGCATGCCCGGCGTGGAGCCCGTGACCATGGAGGCGGTGTTCGCCATGCTCGACCGCAACGTGGAGCGCACCAAGGCGTTGCTGATGGCCGCCATCCCCCGCATGCCCGCAGATGGATCGTGCGCCTGTGGGTCGGCCCTTTCCAGCGGCCCCCTCGAGGGATAGCCTCTCCCTCCTCGTTCTGGTCCCCGAGACGACATCGCTTCGATGCCGTTGCGACTACCAGAAGCTAGGCGCTTCCCCCCTCCGGTCCCCTCCGTCGAGGAGAAGTCGCCGTGCGCTTCCGCCACCATCCCTGGTTGTTCTGGCTCTTCGCCGTGAGCCTCGCCCTGCTCACCGGTCTCACCGTCGCCCGCCTGCTGGCTGAGGCCTCGTCGCGAGCCGAGCAGCTCGGCGGGCTGCGCGAGGTTCGGGTGGCGGCGCGCCGCGTCGGCGTCGGGCATCGGCTCACGGCGGACGACGTGGCGGTGCGCCGGCTCCCGGCCGCCGTCCTGCCCGAGGGTCCGGTGGCGGCGTCTCCGGCCGGTCACACCGTCCTCGTTCCCCTGGCGCCCGGCGAGGTCATCCTCGAGGCCAAGCTGGCCCCGTGGGGGGTGGAGGGCGTGGCCGCTCTGGTACCACCCGGGCGGCGGGCGCTCGCGGTCCCGGCGGCCAGGGGTGGGCTCGCACTCCGGCGCGGGAACCACGTGGACGTGCTGGCCACGTTCGACACCACCGACGGCCAAACCGAGCCCACCTTCGCCGTCGCCAGCTCGGCGCAGGTGCTGGACGTTGCCGAGGAGTCGGTGACGCTGGCCGTGTCTCCGGAGGAGGCCGCCCGCGTGGCCCTGGCCACCTCCCGGGGGACCGTCACCCTGGCGGCCACCTCCCCTTGAGCGCCGTCCCAGTCACGCGGGCGGGACGCGATTGATCACTCCGCCGGAGTCGGGCACCGGGGAGTTGTGCAAACTGTCCTCGTGGTGAAGCTTGTCCTGATCGGCCTCGGTGCCTTGTTGGCGTCGTGGACCCTGTTGGTGGTCCTGGCTCGCCGCCTCCCGCCTGGCGTGCTCAAGGACCTGGCCGGCTTCCTGCCTGCATGTCTCACCCTCGCCCGTCGGCTGCGTCGGGACCCCCGCGTGCCGCGCCGGGCCAAGATCGCGGTGATCGTGGCCGGGCTCTGGGTGGCTTCGCCGATCGACCTGGTCCCCGAGTTCCTCCCTGTCATCGGCCCGCTCGACGACGTGGTGGCCGTTGCGCTCCTGCTGCGCTACGCAGCGCGCCAGGTGCCGCCTGAGGTGTTGTTCGAGGCGTGGCCGGCCGAGCCCCGCATGCTCGAGCGCCTGCTCGGACCGCCTCCCGCCAAGTTCCAGACGTGAACGCGCTCCAGGCCGTCGTCCTCGGGGTGGTCCAAGGGCTCACGGAGTTCCTCCCGATCTCGAGCACCGCTCATCTTCGCCTCGTCCCCGACGCCCTCGGCTGGGACGACCCGGGAGCGGCCTTCACGGCCGTCATCCAGCTCGGGACCGCCGCCGCCGTCGTGGTTCATTTCGGTCCCGACCTGGCGCGCATCGTGCGGGCGTGGTTCACGGGTCTGCGCGATCCCGTTGCCCGTCGCACCCTGGAGGCCCGCATGGGCTGGTACATAGGGCTCGGCACCATCCCCATCTCCGTGGCCGGCCTGGTGTTCCAGGAGCCCATCGAGACGGGTGCCCGTAACCGGGCGCTGATCGCCGTGGCATTGATCGTGGGCGGCGGTGTGTTGTGGCTCGCCGAGCGCCGCGGTCGACGGTGCCGATCGCTCGACAGCCTCCAAGTGGGTGACGGTCTGCTGGTCGGCCTGGCCCAGGCCGCGGCCCTGGTCCCCGGAGTGTCGCGTTCGGGCGCCACCATCGCGGCGGGGCTCTTCCTCGGGCTCGACCGGGTGGCGGCCGCCCGCTACTCCTTCCTGCTCTCGGTCCCCGCCGTCGTGCTGTCCGGCCTGTTCGAGCTGGGCGACATCACCGGCCCCGACGGGGCCAGCCTGGGGGCCACGGTGGTCGCCACCGGCCTGGCCTTCGTGGTCGGCTACGTCTCCATCTCCTTCCTCCTCCGGCTGCTGGCCACCAACAGCACCGTCGGCTTCGCCGTCTACCGGGTGGCGCTCGGCGCCGTGGTGCTGTCATTGCTGGCCACCGGCGCCCTCTGAGCCGGGGGCCTGGTCACTCACCGTGGCACTGGAGTACGGTTCGTGCTCTCATGCGACGACTGGCCTTCTGCTTCGTGACCTGTGCCGCCCTCCTGCTGGCCGCCTGTGGTGGCGGTGAGGAGCGCGACGACGGCGGGGCCGGCGGGGGCAGCGGCGACGCCGCCGGTGCTCCTTCGTCATCGACCTCGTCTCCGTCGTCTCAGCCAAAGGTCGACACCTACACAGTGGAGAGCACCGGCGGCCTGTCGTTCAAGGGCGGCGGGAGCGTGCAATGCGTCATCCAGGGCTTCAGGAACCGCAAGGAGTGGCGGTTCGACAACACCGCCGACGGCTACGGGCTGCAGCTCGACTTCAACGACTTCACGCGCCAGCCCAACTCTGCCGAGCTCACGGTGTTCGACAAGGCGCAGGCCATCGTGGCCGACGGGACGACCACCGTGCAGCAGACCACCGCGGGGGGCACGAAGTCGTTCAGCTTCGACGCGCCCTACTCGGGCAAGGCCGGCTCGGGCCAGCTCAAGGTCCAGGGCTCGTGCATCGAGCGAGACGAACGGTGATGAAAAGGTGGTGCCGGCTTCACCGCCGGCCGAGCACCTCGTCGATGAAGTCCACCGCCCTGGGGTAGGCGTCCAGGCGGTTGGCCAGCCGGGCCAGCCCGTGGCCCTCGTCGGGGTACACCGCCAGCTCGCTCCTCACGCCCTTGGCCCTGAGCACGGCATGGATCTGCTCGGCCTCCGTGAGCGGTACCCGGGGGTCGTTGGCCCCGTGAATGATGAAGAGTGGAGCCCGCATGCGCTCCACGTGGGTGATGGGTGACGCCTCGAGGAGCATGGCTCGATCGCGCTCGAGCCACCCGTACTCGCGTTCCCGGTAGGCCCGCCGCCACGCCGCCGTGCTCTCGAGGAAGGTGACCAGGCTGGAGATGCCCACGACGTCCACGCCGGCAGCCCAGCGTTCGGGCTGGAAGGCCAGCCCGGCCAGCACCATGTAGCCGCCGTAGGAGCCGCCCCAGAGGACGGCTCGCTCGGCGTCGAAGCGGCCGTCGGCGGCCAGCCAGTCGTGGAGGGCGGCGAGGTCGGCCACGGCGTCGAGACGCCGCTCGGTGTCGTCGAGATGGTGGTAGCGCTTGCCGTAGCCGGTGGAGCCCCGCACGTTGGGGGCGACCACGGCGTAGCCGCGTGTCACGAAGTACTGCACCAGGGGGTTGAACGTGGGCCGGTACTGCGACTCCGGGCCGCCGTGGATCATGACGATCACGGGCCGCGACGGGGCGGCTGACGTGGTGGTCGCCCCTGGCCGGGGGACGTAGGCGAACACCGGCACCGGCTCTCCGTCGAAGGACGTGTACCGGTGCAACTCGGGTTCCACCATGTCCTCGGCGTCGATTCCCCGCGGGCTTCGCGTGAGGCGCACGAGGGTGCCTCGGTTCAGGTCGTGGGCCCAGGCGTCGCCGGGCTCGGTGGGGGAGGTGAAGGACGACACCAGGTGCTGGCCGTCAGCGGAGAAGGTGAAGTCGGCCACTCCCCGGCTCGGCAGGGCCACCTCGCCCCGGAGGGCCATGGTTTCGGGGTCATGGAGCTTTGCCGTCGTATAGCCGTCCTCGTTGGTGGTGACGAGCAGGCGGGTCCCCGTCCAGTCCATGGAGCACGAGGCGCCCCACTCGGGTTCGAGCACGTACTCCGACGTTCGGGTGGCGAGGTCGAAGCGCGCGATGGCGCACCGGTCCCGGCCCGTGTCGGTGCTCCAGAAGAACCCCGACGAGTCGGCCAGCCAGGCCGGCCGCCCGAACGAGGCCTCGTCGTCGTGGGGCGAGGCATGGACGACCTCGCCGCCGGCCAGGTCCACGAGGTACACGTCGTTGTCACCATTGCGCTCGCTGAGACGCGTCACCGCCAGCCACCGCCCGTCGGGCGAGAACCCGGCCGCTTCGCACCATCCACCCCGGTCGAACACCCTGTGGGCGGGGGCGCCGCCCGACCTCTCGAGGGCCAGGACGTGGACGTCGAAGTCCACACCGTTGCGACCGTTGGAGGCGTAGGCCAGGAGGGCACCATCCCGGGTCACCCCGCCGGGACGGTGGACGTGCTCGGGCTGGCGCACCAGCGGCCGTAGCCCCGTGCCGTCGTCGGCCGCGAGGTAGAGCTGGTGACGCTCGTTGCCCCCGCTGTCGACCGTGAGGAGGATCTCGTCCGCGGTGGGCAGGTACCAGGCGTTGACCGGCTCGTCGAGCTCGGTCACCGTCTCGAGCGGGCCGCCCCTTCGCGGCACTCGGTAGGCCTGGTAGGTGCCCGTGAGGTTGGAGAGCACCAGCACCTTGGAGGCGTCGGGCGAAAGGCTGGTGGGAAAGGCCGAGCGGATCTCGAGGTAGTCACGCAGGTTGGGCATCGGCGCCATCATCGGCGATGGCGAGGCCGGCGGCGTGCCGGCTCCCCGCCCTGAGCACCTTGATGACTCGGCGAGGAAGCTCTGCCTCCGAGCCGAAGCTACGCCCCGCCCATGCTCATCTCGGCGATGGCGATGGTGACGCCGGCGGCGGCCCCCGGCAGCCACTCGAGGTCGTTGCCCACGGCCACCACGTCCAGCAACATGCGTTGGACGGTGGAGGCGATGGTGAGCTCGCGCACCGGCTCGGCCAAGGCACCGCCGCGGATCATCAGTCCCTCGGCACCGACGGAGAAGTCCCCGCTGATGGGGTTGACTCCCGAGTGCACCCCCGTGACCTCCTGCACGAGGAGGCCCTCGCCCACCTCGGCCAGGATCTCCTCCTGGCTCATGGCGCCGGGCTCGAGTGACAGGGCCCGGCAGCCCACGCCGGGAGGAGACTTGAACCCGCCCCGGACCGCCGAGGCGGTTGACGGGACGCCGGCCCGCCGCCCGGCGTAGGTGTTGTACAAGAAGCCCTGGAGCCGGCCCTCGCTGATGAGGGCGTTGCGACGGCAAGCCAGGCCTTCGGAGTCGTAGGCGGCCGCGCCGTAGGCGTCGGGGTTGGTGGGGTCGTCCACCAACGTGAGGCCGGGAACCGCGACCTGCTCGCCCACCCGGTTGGCGAACAGGGAGCGTCCCTTGAGCACGGCCTCGCCGGAGAGCGTGCCCGACAGCACTCGCAGCAGCGTGGTGGTGATGCGTGTGTCCAGCACGACGGGGAGCCGGGCCGAGGCCGGCTTCCTGGCGCCGAGCAGGCGGGTGGCCCGCTCCACGGCGTCGTCGGCGGCCTCGTCGATGTCGAGGTCGTCGGGGCTGCGCCCCACCGAGTAGCCGCCGCCGGTCTGAGTCTCGTCGCCGTCGCCGGCCAGGGCGTACACCGACACGTAACAGGACGAGCGGCGATGGCTGGCGGCGATGCCGGTGTTGGTGGCCACCGCCGCCTCCACCATGGCGTCGCCGTAGTCGGCGGAGTGCACGGTGCGGATGCGTGGGTCGCTCGCCTTCACCCGCTTCTCGAGCTCGAGGGCCATCTCCACCTTGCGGTCGGTGGTGAGGTCGGCCAGCTCGGGCCGCCAGAGGTCGAGGTCGACCGGAGCCACCCCGTCGGGCGAGGCCAGGCCCAGGTGCTCGTCCGGAGAGCCGAACCCGGCGTTGTCCCGGGCCTCCTCCAGGGTCTCGGCCACCACCTCGTCATCTAGCGACCCGGCGTAGGCGAAGCCCTGGCGGTGGTCGACCACCACCCGGATGCCCACGCCCTCGGAGGTGGCGGAGGAGAGGGACTCGATGCCACCGTCGTAGACCACGATTTCCGTGTCTTGCCCCCGAGCGACGTAAGCCTCGACCTCCTCCCCGGCCCGAGCCGAGGCGGCGACACGGGAGGCAAGGTCCAGAAGCTCCTCGGTCATCGTTCAATCCCGCCGAGCAAGCTCAGCTTGCGAGGCGATCACGCCGCGGTGCCGCCCACGGTGACGCCCGTGATCCGCAGGGTGGGCTGGCCCATGCCGACGGGGACCGACTGGCCCCACTTCCCGCACGTGCCGCCGCCCTCGGCCATGGCGAAGTCGTTGGCCACGGCGTCGATGTTGGCGAGCACCTCGGGGCCGTTGCCGATGAGGTTGGCGTCCCGCAGGGGCTCGGTGACCTCCCCGTCCTCGATGAGGTAGGCCTCGGTCATGCCGAACACGAAGTCGCCGGTGGCGGTGTTCACCTGACCTCCGCCGAGGTGGGCCACGTACACACCGCGGGGCGTCTGGCGCACCAGCTCGGCGGGGTCTTCCTCACCGGCCAGCAGGTAGGTGTTGGTCATGCGGACCATGGGCAGGTGGTGGTAGCTCTGGCGCCGGCCGTTGCCCGACGAGAGCCGCCCGGCCTTGCGGGAGCGGAGCAGGTCCCACATGTAGTCGGTGAGCACGCCCTCGTCGATGAGCACGTTGCGGTGCGCCGGGCGGCCCTCGTCGTCGATGGCGTAGGCGCCCCACTGGCGCCCCATGGTCCCGTCGTCCACCAGGGTGACCTGGGGGCTGGCCACGACCTCCCCCACCCTGCCGTGGTACACGGAGGCCTGCTTCTCGATGGCGTCGGCCTCGAAGCCGTGCCCGCAGGCCTCGTGGAACAAGACGGCGCCCCGCCCGGCGCCGATGACCACCGGAAGCAACCCGCTCGGCGCCGGACGAGCCGCCAGCTTGGCGATGGCCCGGTCGGCCGACGTGCGGGCAATGCCCTCCACGTCCACGTCGTCGAACATCTCGAAGCCCATGGTGCGGCCCACGCCCTCGTAGCCGGTCTGCATGCCGGTGTCCCCCTGGGCCACCGTGGATACGCCGAAGCGGGTGCGGACCACGTCGCCGGTGGCGAGAAGGCCGTCGGAGTTGGCCACCAGCGTTCGCCGCCGGCTGTCGCCGTACCCGGCGGACACCTGGGTGACGGCCATGCCGGCGCTGCGAGCGGCGTCGTCGGCCCGCGCCAGCAGCTCCACCTTGCGGCTCTTGTCCACGTCCTCGGACAACACGGTGGGCTCGTAGGGGGCCGTGGCGTGCTGGCGCTCGAGGGCGACGACGCGCACCCCTCCGTCGCCGCCGCGGGCCACACCGGACGCGGCCTCGGCTGCGGCCCGCAGACCGGTCTCCGACAGGTCTGCGGTGTGGGCATAGCCCGTGGTGTCGCCTACGACCACCCGCACGCCAGCGCCGCGATCACGGCCCGAGGTGAGCTCCTCGACCTTGCCGTCGTCGTAGTGGGCCGACGAGGACCGGCGGTCCTCCACGAAGATCTCGGCGAAGTCGCCCCCGGTGCGGAGGGCGGTACCGAGCACGCGTTGGATGACCGTCTCTTCGAGCATGGGGCATGGTACCGCCGGGCCCCGACCGGTCCCGACCGGGCCGAAGGCCGCCCTGGCGCCCGCCGGCCCTCTTGTCAGAGTTGATCGGGGTCAGGGGCCGAAGGCGAAGAAGTCCACCGTGATCAGTCGGGGCCGGCTGCGATCCCGGTTCCCCGGGCGCTGCGTCGTCTTCTCCACCGGCACCTGCACCCGGCGGATCCGCCCCTCGCCGTCCACCCACACGTCGGCGTAGAACGCCGGCGAGCCCAAGCGGTCAGCCATGGCCCGCACCGCCGCCTTACGCGCTTCGGGCGTGGCCCTGACAGCAGCCTCCACGTCGATGACGGTTTGGTAGCGGAAGGTGGAAGCCTCCCGCAGGGCCGTGCCGCCGTAGGAGACGACCTCGAGCGCGCCTCGGACCAGGTCGACCACGGCCAGCGGGTGGCGCAGCTCGGGGTAGTCCTTGCCCGCGCCGGGGCCCGTTGGGGCAAGCTCGGCTCCGGGACCGGAGAAGCGCACCGTTCCCGCGCTCGAGGCGTCGGGGGCGGCCGCCTCCACCTGAGCCGAGGTGGCGTCGAAGGTACGGCCCGGAGCGGCGCGGACCACGGCCTCCGGTGCGCCACGAGTATCCCCGCTTCCGCCGCCGCAGGCGCCAAGGAGCGCGACGAGGGAGAAAACCAGCGCTATCGGGGACCGCCGCGGCATCGGAGGGCCCTAACCTAGAGCCGGTGACCGGTCGGATCGGACGCTTTGCCAGCGTCGCTCCCGCGCTGCGGGTGGTGGTCACCGTCGCCATGGTGACATGGCTCGCCAGTCGGGTCCGCCTGGAGCAGCTTCAAGCCGTTGGCTGGCGGCCCCAAGCCCTCTTCTGGCTGGCCGCGGCTCTGGTCCTCACCCTCGTGGGGGTCGCGCTCTCGGCGTTGCGCTGGCATCGGGTCCTGGTGGCGTTGGAGCGGCCGGCGCGGGTGAGCGTCCTCATGCGCCACTACCTGGCCAGCCTGTTCGTGGGCAACGTCCTGCCGTCCACCATCGGGGGCGACGTCCTCCGGGTGAGCCGCCTGGTCCACGAGGGTGGGGACACGCCACGGGTCGTGGCGTCGGTGGTGCTGGAGCGTCTCACCGGCTGGTTGGTGCTGCCGGCGCTCACCTTGGTCGGGCTGATGGCCAACCCCGGGCTGCGCCGCATCGCCCCGGGCCCGGCCGGGACCGCCTTCGGGCTTGCCGTCGCCACGCTTGCCCTCCTGGCGATCGTGCTCGGGGTGGCCGCGAGCCGTGGCTTCGATCGATCGGTCGGACGCGAGCGGGGGTGGCGGCGGTTCACCGGCGCCGTCCACCTGGGCCTCGAGCGGTTCCGCCGTGCCCCGGGCCTGGCTTTCGAGGTCCTCACCGCCGGTTTTGCCTACCAGCTGGTGGTGGTCCTGGCCGCCTTCCTCGCAGCCAAGGCCCTCGGCCTCACCATCGGGTGGACGGCCGTGCTCGCCTTCTTCCCCGTGGTGGCCATCGTCCAGGTCCTCCCCCTCACCGTGAGCGGCCTGGGCACACGGGAGGCAGCGCTCATCTTCTTCCTGCATCCGTTCGGTGTCCCCGACTCCCATGCCTTCGCCTTGGGCCTGCTGCTCTACACGGTCAACCTGGTCGTCAGCCTCCTAGGCGCTCCGGCGTTCGCCATCGGCAGCCGGTCCGACCGGGCCGTGGCGCACGGGTGACTTCCGGAGAGCTCCCAACCTCGTCAACGCGGGCCTCATCTCCGCAGTCCTCGTCCTCGCCTGCGCGGGCGCGGTTGCGGTGGTGGCGAGAGGTTCTCTACGTGCTCGCCTTCTACACGGTGTACACCCTGATACGGAACCATGGTGTGGCCAGCGGCTCCGGTGCGGAGGCTTTCAGGCACGCCGAACAGGTGATGGGTGCGCAGCGCCTGCTCGGCATCGCTCACGAGGAGAGCATCCAGGATCTCTTCATCGGCTGGAAGCCGTTCATCTCGTTCTGGAACGTCTTCTACGGGACGGCCCACTTCGCCGTCACCGTCGGAGCCCTCGTCTACCTGTTCCGGCGAATGCCGGAGCGGTACCCGATGTGGCGCAACACCCTGGCTTCCACCACGGCCCTGGCCCTGCTGGGCTTCGCCCTTTACCCGCTCATGCCCCCTCGCCTGCTCCCGGAGGGCTACGGGTTCGTGGACACCCTGCGGGTGGTGGGGGGCCTGTGGTCGTTCGAGTCCGGGGCCGTGGCCAAGGTGTCCAACCCTTACGCCGCCATGCCCAGCCTCCACATGGCCTGGGCCGGCTGGTGCGCGCTCGTCCTCTTTCCCGCCTTCCGCAGGCCCTGGGCCAAGTGGGCGATGACGGCCTACCCTCTGCTCACCCTCTTCGCCGTGGTGGTCACCGCCAACCACTACTTCGTGGACGCCGCGGGCGCCGCCGCGGTGCTGGCATCAGGGTTCTTGCTGGCCCGCGCCTTCACCCGCAGGACCGACCCCGGACCGACGGTGGGCCGACGCCCCGCGGCCGTGTCCGTGCCCTAGGCTTCTCGTCCGCTCCCTGGTGCGGCATTGAACCAGCCGCCTTCATCAGCGCATCCCCGCCTTGCGTGCTCTTCCGTCCTCCCTCAACCGCATCGCTGAACGGGTAGAAGCGCGCCTCGACACCCTGCTGCATGCCGAGACCGAGCGCTGGGCCGACCTGGACCCCAGCCTCGAGCAGCCGATGAGCGCCATGCGCCGGCTGGTGCTCTCGGGCGGCAAGCGGCTGCGACCCGCCTTCTGCCACTGGGGCTTCGTCGGTTCAGGAGGAAACCCCGAGGACTCGGCCGTGGTCGACGCCGGCGCCGCCCTCGAGCTGCTGCACACCTTCGCCCTCATCCACGATGACGTGATGGACGGCTCCCCTCTCCGCCGGGGCCTCCACACCGTGCACCGCTCGTTCGAGACGCGCCACGCCGCCGAGGGATGGCGGGGAGAAGGCCGGCGCTTCGGCGAGGGCGTGGCCATCCTCGTCGGGGACCTGGCCTTCGTGTATGCCGATCAGCTGTTGGGCGACGCTCCTCGGGCCGCCTGGGACGTGTTCACCGAGCTGCGCCTCGAGGTCAACGTCGGCCAGTACCTCGACCTCGTCGGCACCGCCCAGGGGGGCACGGTGCCGGGGGAAGCGGGCGTTGAGCAGGCTCGTCGCATCGGCCAGTACAAGTCGGGTAAGTACACCATCGAGCGGCCGCTGCACCTGGGCGCGGCCCTGGCCGGGCGCCTGGACGACATGGCAGGTCCTCTGTCGGCGTTCGGGGCGCCGCTGGGTGAGGCGTTCCAGTTGCGCGACGACCTGCTGGGCGCCTTCGGTGACACCGCCGTGACCGGCAAACCGGTTGGGGAGGATCTGCGTGAAGGCCGGCCCACGGCGCTGTTCGCCCACGCCGCCGGAAGCGCCGACGGAGCGGCAGCCAAGCTGCTGGCCGACCGGTTCGGCGCCTCCGACCTCACCGACGCCGAGGTGGCCGAGCTCCAGGACGTTCTGGAGGAGACGGGGGCTCGCCGGAAGGTGGAGGCAGCCGTGGACCGGTTGGTGGCAGAAGCCCTGGCCGCCATCGACCACGCTCCCGTTCTCCCCGAGGCGAGGGCGGAGCTGGCCGAGCTGGCCTGCTACGTGGCCTCGCGGGACCACTGAGCCCGGCTATCGGCCCAGATGTGGGCCCGGCTATGGGGGGGCGGGCGTCTCCCGGTCCGGGGCCGCTCGAGGGGCGAGGGCGTCGGGGTCGCCTCCGATGCTCTCCAGTAGCCGGTTGTACTCCCGAACCCGCCGGTTGTGGGTCTCAGCAGCGCGGTTCTGGTCTCGCACCAGGGCGTTGACCCTGGGCACTAGGGCGTTGTAGGCCCGCACGCTGTCGGCCGACCGCAGCTGCTGAAGCTGCCGGCGAAGCGTAGCGATCTGGCCCTCGAGCTGATCGAGACGAGATCGCAGAGCGCAGATCTCCTGTTCCCGATCACCGAGGGTCCGGTCATGGGCCGACACCACCAGCTGGCGGTTCGAGAAGTAGCGGTTGAAGTGTGACTGCAGCCCCGGCGGGAGGGTGGCGAACTCCGTGGCCAGCACCGAGTGCAACTCGCTCATCTTGTCGGCTCCCACCCGGTCGGCGTAGGCCCCGAGGTTGGTGTCCACCCTGCACTGGTCGAGTAGAGGGAGAGCCGCCTCCAGCTGGCGATCGACTTGAAGGCGATCGTTCGCAGGCAGCTGCTCGTACGCCGCGTGCAGCATCTCGTGAGCGGCGGACACGTATATGAGGTCGCGGGCGTCAGGCCGGTCGATCTGCAGAAGGTGGATCTGGGTCTTCAGCGAGCATCCGGAGGAGGAGCCGGTCCGGCATTCCTTCACCACCAGGAAGCACCCGAGCGTGTGGGCCCCCGACTTGTTGCTGCAGTTCCTCTCGAGGTCCATCTTGGCCTCGATCCGGGGACGGGCATCCAGGAACAGGGTGCGCGCCTCAGCGGTCATGGAGGTCTTGTCCATGAGGTCGGCGATCGGTGCCGACGGAGGCGGCGGAGGGGGCGGGGGCGGGGGGCCCTGGGCGACCGAAGAGGCGCCGTCACCTCTCTGGCTAGAGCCACCCTCCCCCGACGACGAGCACGCCCCGGCCAGCAGACTCAGCGCCGCCATCACCGCCACCAGCTGGCGAGCGCGCCACCTCACCCGCACGTGGTGAGCGAGGTGCCCGCCGCCTTGGCCGCGCCCCTGCGCTTTCCTGCCCAGTCCCGCAGAGCCCTCACCAGTTCGTCGTTCTCCGACGGGTTGTCCATGACGAAGTCCATGCGCACGCAGGTGCGCTCTCCGTCGCGCCATGCGACGTAGCGGTCGCCGCCCCAGCCATCGGCGCCATCGCGTGCCGCGTCGTCGGAGAGCTCCGACCGGAGCATCAAGAAGAGGAAGAGCTGGCCGATCTCACCGTCGTCGAACGCAGCCCCCCCGGCCGGGGGCAGGGGCACCGACCTGGGCTGATCGTCATCGAGGTAGCGGCGCGGGTCGATCGCCTGCTCCGTGCTGGCCGGTGGCTTGGCGTACGCCGCGTCGAGGCGGGCGTTGCCACCGGCCTTGAGCAGCGCCGACACCACTCCTGGCCCGTATGCGTAGGGAAAGCCGAAGGCCAAAGTCACAACGGGGGGCACGTTGTCGGGGATCTTGCCAGCCTGGACGGACTCTTCGCTGCGGGCCCGGGCCCGCTCGTCCGCCGACAGTGAGCGCAGGTAGGCGTCCTCCACCCGCAGGGCGCTACCCTCGACGAGGGCGCTGAAGCCGTAATCGGCCTCGTCACCGAGATCCTTGCGGTCCAGGTTGAAGTGCTGGTCCTCCAGGGCGTGGGTCAACTCGTGGGCGAGGGTTACGCGCACCGAAGCAGTGAGCTCTCCGCCTCGCACCACGAGCTCGTCCGTCTCCGGATCGTAGATGCCGGCGATGCCGGCGCCGGCAAAGTCCTGCACCGCCTTCACCAGATCCACTTCCCGACCGAGCAGCCCCATCGCTCGCAGTATGGCCTGGGCCTTCTCGATCTCCTTTCGATCCTCGTCGTCGGTCGCCGTCACCTTGGCCCGGAAGGCGGCATCGTCGAGGACAGTGGCCTTGACCGGCGTCTTGAACCTGAGGCCGCGCTCGCGCTCCACGAAGCCCTGGAGCTGGCGAACGAGCGCGTCGAGAGGGGAGTCCGGCGCCGGCGCCGCAGGGATGGGAGACGACGACGCCGGCGCAGCGGTGGCCGAGGTGGTGGCCGACGTGGCGGGGGCGTCCCCGGGCGGGCCGGCCCAGTCGAGCACGAGCGTCAGGCCGGCGAGGATCACCAGAAGGAGGACCGGCACGCCGAGCAGGGGACCGACCACGCGCCTCACGGCCCAAGTGTGCCAGCCCATTCATCAAGCAGGAGCGCGAGCATGGGGCATGCGCGTCATCGTGGTCGGAGCCGGACTGGGCGGTCTGTCCGCCGCCTGCCATCTCGCCGGTCGCGGCCACGAGGTCGTGGTCGTCGAGCGGGAGGCGGTGCCGGGTGGTCGAGCCGGCCTCCTCGAGCTGGGGGGTTACCGCTTCGACACCGGGCCCTCCGTGCTCACCATGACCGGCGTCCTGGCCGGCGTGTTCGAGGCCGCCGGCACCGCTCTGGCTGACCACGTCACCCTCGTCCCCGTCGACCCGATGTACAGGGCCTGCTTCGCCGACGGCACCGAGCTGCGGGTGCGCCAGGGCCGGCAGGCCATGCGGGAGGAGATTCACCGGGTGTGCGGAGCCGGGGAAGCCGAAGCCTTCGGGCGCTTCTGCGACTGGCTCACGGAGCTGTACCAACTGGTGATGCCGAAGTTCATCGACCGCAACTTCGACTCGCCGCTGGACCTGGCCTGGCCGCTCGTGCCCCTGGTCGACCTGGTGCGTCTGGGCGGCTTCCGCAAGTTGGTGAAGGTCGTGGAGTCGTACTTCTCGGACCAGCGCCTGGTGCGGTTGTTCTCCTTCCAGGCCATGTACGCCGGCCTGTCGCCCTACCAGGCCCTGGCCACCTACTGCGTCATCACCTACATGGACACGGTCGAGGGTGTGTATTTCCCGATGGGCGGAATGCACGCCGTCAGCAGGGGGCTGGCCGCCGCGGCCGAGAAAGCCGGCGCCTCGTTCAGGTACGGCGCGTCGGTGGACCGGGTGCTGCGCCGCACGGGGACCACTGGCCCGGTCACCGGGGTGCGGCTCGAGAGCGGTGAGGTGGTGACGGCCGACGCCGTGGTGCTCAACCCCGACCTGCCCGTGGCCTACCGAACCCTCCTGCCGGAGCTGGAAGCCCCGAGGACGGCGCGCCGCGGCAACTACTCGCCCTCGTGCGCGGTCTGGCTGGCGGGCACCAAGGGCCCGCTGCCAGAGGGAGCGACCCATCACAACATCCACTTCGGCACGGAGTGGGAGACGGCCTTCGACGACCTCCTGGAGCGGGGCATGCTGATGCCCGACCCGTCGATACTGGTGACCAGCCCGTCGTTCACCGATCCGTCGCTCGCGCCGGAGGGCCGCACCTCGCTCTACGTGCTGGAGCCTGTCCCGAACCTCGACGGGACGGTGGACTGGGTCTACGAGCGGGAACGCTTGAAAGAGGACCTGACCCGCCGGGTGGCGTTGCTCGGCTACCCCTCCGACGTGGAGGTGGAGCGGTTCTTCGACCCCACTGACTGGGAGCGCCAGGGCATGGAGCGGGGCACCCCGTTCGCTCTCAGCCACCGCTTCTTCCAGACGGGGCCCTTCAGGCCCAACAACGTGGTGAGCAAAGTGCCGGGGCTGGTTTTCGTGGGCTCCGGCACGGTGCCTGGAGTCGGTGTCCCCACCGTGCTCCTCTCCGGGCGCCTGGCCGCCGACCGGGTGGAGGGGAGACGCCCGGCAACATGAGCCTGCGCCGGTCATGACCAACAGGGTCACCCTCGAGGCCTCCTACGAGCGCTGCCGTCAGCTCAACAAGCGCTACGGCACCACCTACTACTGGTCCACCCACCTGCTGCCCCGGGTGAAGCGCCACCACGTGCACGCCCTCTACGGCCTGTGCCGCTACGCCGACGACATCGTCGACGACCTCGGGCCCGTGCCGCCGGCTGAGCGGGAGCGGGCCCTCGACGCCTTCGCAGACCGCTTCTTCGCCGACTATGACGCAGGAGACTCCGCCGACCTCGTGCTCAAGGCCGTGATCCACACCGTGCGGGCCTTCGGGATCGACCCCTGCTGCGTGCGCCGGTTCCTGCGGTCCATGGCCATGGACCTGTCGGTGACCTCCTACGAGACCTTCGACGACCTGCTCGACTACATGGACGGGTCCGCCGCCGTCATAGGCGAGATGATGGTGCCGATCCTCGAGCCTGCCCGGCCGGCGGCGTTCGGCCATGCCCGGGATCTCGGCATCGCATTCCAGCTCACCAACTTCCTCCGCGATGTGGGCGAGGATCTCGACCGAGGGCGGGTGTATCTGCCTCAGGAGGACGTGAGGAAGTTCGGGGCCGAGCCCGCCCTTCGACAGCGCCGGGTCACGCTCGAGTGGGTCGAGCTCATGCGCTTCGAGATCGAGCGCACCAGGAGCTACTACGCCTCGGCCGATCTGGGCGTGCCCATGCTCCCGCCTGTCTCGGCTCGCTGCATCGCAGGGGCCAGGGCGTTGTACTCGGGCATCCTCGGTCGCATCGAAGCCGCGTCCTACGACGTGTTCTCAACCCGCGTCCGCGTGCCCACGTGGCGGAAGCTGGCTGTCGCCGCCCGGGTCGCCCGCCCTCACCACAGGCCGCGGTGTTGATCCACCCTTGAACGGGAGGTTGGTAGAAGTCGAGCGAGGATCGTAGGTGTCCCCTTGCTGCAACTGGTGGTTGCCCAGCCGGGCATCGGATGCAATCGGTAGAGCTGGCACAGCCTCAGCACCTTCACCCCGACCGCAATAACCCCTCGACCGCGCGCAACAGAACCGCTGGGTCCACGCTGACGACCGAGTCGAACGCAAGGAGGGAGCGGGTCGCTTCGGCGATCTGATCACGCGGCGCCTCGTAGAACGACTCCAAGACGTAGATGGTCTCGGCGACGACGAGATCGGTCAGCAACAGGCCGACTCGAGCTCGAGGTACGCGGTCGCCCGGCGGGCAAGCTCGTGCGGGTCACCCGTGAGATGTCGGACGAGGACGTTGGTGTCGACGAACGCGCTCACCGGCGCGCGGTCGCTCGGGCGGCTCGAGCCTTTGCCATTACCTCTTCCCACGCTGCGTTCCGCTTGGCAGCAGGGACCTTGATCGTGCCCCCCAGAGCCAGTAGGTCCGGCGTCCGGGCCAAGACGACGGCTATGAATGCCGGCGTTACAGTGCAGGACCCTTGGCCCCCGACTCGTTCCGGTCCCCGAAACGGGCCCCGTCCAGGTGCAATTCGGCGTCCAGAAGCGGGTTGGTCGGGGTCCTGCAGGTCCTCGGGTGGCTGGCCGGCACGTGGTTGTTGTGGCGCGTGCCCCGGTGCCGTTCCCCGCTCGAGACAGAGGTGGAGGACGGCGCCGTCATCGGCGAGGTGTCGGTGGTGGTCCCGGCGAGGGACGAGGAGGAGACCCTTCCCCGCCTCCTCGACTCACTCCGGGCTCAGGAGCCGGCACCAAGCCAGGTGGTGGTGGTCGACGACCATTCGAGCGACGCAACGTCCCGGATCGCAGCGGAGCGAGGGGCGACCGTGGTGGCGTGCGACCCTCTCCCCCGGGGCTGGACGGGCAAGTCCTGGGCTTGCTGGACCGGGGCCAAGAGCACCGATGGCACCACCCTCGTGTTCCTGGACGCCGACACAGAGCTGGAGCCGGGAGCGCTGGCACGCGTGGTCGACGAGCACCGGCGGCGGGGCGGGCTGGTGTCGGTGCAGCCCTTCCACCGCACGGAGCGTGCCTACGAGGCGTTCTCGGCCTTCTTCAATCTGGTGTCGATGATGGGGGTGGAGGCTTTCACCCCCGTGGGCGCCCGGCGCTCTTCCACTGGCGCCTTCGGTCCGTGCCTCGTCTGCAGCCGGGACGACTACCTACTCGCCGGTGGCCATCAGGCCGTGGCCGGCGACGTGGTGGAGGACCTAGCCCTGGCCCGCCAGTTTGCCGCCGCCGGGCTGCGGGTCACCTGCCTTGGCGGCCAGGGCACGATCAGCTTCCGGATGTACCCCGGCGGACCCGCCCACCTGGTGGAGGGGTGGACCAAGAACTTCGCCGCCGGCGCCGGGGCCACCCGACCCGTCACCTTCGTCATGATCTCGGCTTGGCTGGCCGGCTGCATCACCACCGGCGCGGGCCTGGCGACCGCACTCATCCGGCTCCGACCCCCACACCGGCGGGTCCGGCGCCCGCGGGGCGACAACACCCGTCGGTTCGTGGCCGGTTACCTGGCCTATGCCCTGCAGCTGCGGTGGATGCTGAGGCGGGTAGGGACGTTCGGCTGGTGGCCGGCGACTGCGTACCCCGCTCCGCTGGCCGGCTTCCTAGCCCTCTTCGCCCGCTCGCTGGTGCTCACCGGCGTCCGGCGAGAGGTGCCCTGGAAGGGGCGGATGGTCACGACCCGCCCTCAGGGCAGCCCTCAGGCCGCCGCCGGTCGAGAGGTGCCGGGCCGGCGAGCCACGCGCACGTCGGCGTCGGGTTCGTAAGGCACCGCGGCCGCTCGTTGCCGGAGGGCGCGGGGGACGATGGGAAGGAGCATCCCGAAGGGCTCACCGCCGAAGAGGTGGTGGATGCGGTGGGAGGCCTTCATCCATTCGAGGACGCGGTAGCGGTGCTCTAGCGACCAGATGCGGCGATGGATGTAGATCTCGTGCACGAACAGGTAGGCGACGCCGTAGAGGGTGATGCCGGAGCCCACCAGTACCAGGGGCCGCAGCACCGGCGAGAAGGTCCCGGCGGTGAAGGAGAGGATGGCAACCGACGAGAACATCATGGGGTAGAGGTCGTTCATCTCGAACCCCCCGTCACGGTTGACGTGGTGGCTCTTGTGGAGGCCGAAGCCGAATCCGTGCATCACGAAGCGGTGGGTGAGGTAGCTCACCGCCTCCATGGCCACGAACGCGGCCAGGACGATGGCGAGGCCGGAGATCACGGCTGCCATCCTACTTCGTGTCCGACGGCGTCGACTCTGGCGCCGACCCGGCTCGCTCCCAGCACATGATGGCGAGGGTCACCATGGCGAAGGCGTAGGCGAACTCCTCGGTGGGGATGTCGAGGGGAAAGCGCAGGCCGCTGAGCGCGTCGGGGTTGTAGATGACGATGGGGTCGGAGAGCTTGGTCATCCACCCGTCGATGGGGATCTGGAAGGCGAACACGACGGCCATGGCCACCCAGTAGGAGCGCATGCCGAAGATCCCGGTGCGCAGCCAGGCCAGCTCCACGACCACCACGATCACCGCGGCGGCTATGGACATGGCCGGGTAGGCCGGTATCACCGCTTCTCTCCGAGGACGTTGCGGACGGCCCCGAAGGTGAGCAGCCCGCAGATCGGGATGGCCACGAAGAAGAGGATCTCCTCGACCGGGAGGTCGAAGGGCAGCGTGACGCCGGTGGTGAGGCGCTCGCTGAAGGTCCAGTGCCCGCGGGAGATGGACCAGGCGTCCCACGTCCCGAAGATCAGGACCACGGGCACCACGGCCGCCAGCAGGCGCCGGGGCTGGCGCCACACACGAGCCCGGAAGAAGAACTCCAGTGGCAGCGTCAGCACCAGGCAGCCGACGAGCAAGATGGCGTACTGGTATCGATCCATGGCCCCCGAGTATGAACGGTCGCTTACCGCCGGCGGTAGCAGGGCGGGTACGGTGTCACCCGGAATGATCCTCGACACGGTCAACAGCCCGGCGGACCTGCGTGCCCTGGCGCCTGACCAACTCACTTCCCTGGCGGCGGAGATCCGCGAGTTCGTGGTCCAGGCCGTCTCCGTCACCGGCGGGCACCTGGGCCCCAACCTGGGGGCGGTGGAGCTGACCCTCGCCATCCACCGGGTGTTCGACTCACCCAAGGACGCCATCCTCTGGGACACGGGCCACCAGTCCTACGTCCACAAGCTGGTCACCGGCCGCCGGGAGGCCTTCGCTGGGCTGCGCCAGAGCGGCGGACTGTCCGGGTACCCCTCCCGCTCCGAGTCCGAGCACGACTGGGTGGAGAACAGTCACGCCTCCACCATCTTGAGCTATGCCCACGGGCTGGCCACGGCCGTGGGGCAGAGCGGCTCGGGTCGCAAGGTGGTGGCCGTCATCGGTGACGGCGCCATGACCGGGGGGATGGCCTTCGAGGGCCTCAACAACCTCGGCCACAGCGGGAGGCGGGTGGTCATCGTCCTCAATGACAACGGCCGCTCGTACGCCCCCACCGCCTCTCGCCTGAGCGAGACGCTGAGCCGCCTCCGCCTCAACCCGGGGTGGGTACAGCTACGTGATCGTGTGGAGCACCTGCTGCGGGACCTGCCCGCGGTGGGGGAGCTGGCCTACACCAGCCTCAAAGGGGCCAAGGCCGCAGTGCGCGAGGTGCTCGAGCCCACGGCATTCTTCGAGGCGCTGGGCGTGCGCTACACGGGACCCTTCGACGGCCACGACGTGGCCGGCATGGAGGATGCCCTGCGCAACGCCGGCGAGTACGACGGGCCCATCGTGGTCCACGTCCTCACCCAGAAGGGCCGGGGCTACCCGCCCGCCGAGGACGACGACGAGAAGTGCCTGCACGACGCGCCGATCTTCGATCCGGTCACCGGTCCCCCCAAGTGGGCACCGGCCGGCTACACCGAGGCCTTCGCCCAGGCCATGGTGGAGCTGGGAGAGCGACACCCCCAGGTGCACGCCATCACCGCCGCCATGCCCGGTCCCACCGGGCTCCTCCCCTTCTCGGAGCGCTTCCCCGATCGCTTTCACGACGTTGGCATCGCCGAGCAGCACGCCGTCACCGCCGCCGCCGGGATGGCCATGGGCGGGCTGCGCCCCGTGGTGGCGGTGTACTCCACGTTCTTCACCCGGGCCTTCGACCAGGCGAACCTCGACGTGGGCCTGCACGGGCTCCCCGTGATCTTCGCCCTGGACCGCGCCGGAATCACCGGCGACGACGGCCCGTCGCACCATGGCGTGCTGGACATGGCCCTGTGCCTCGAGATCCCGGGCATGACCGTGTTCGCACCTTCGTCGGCCCAAGAGCTGGTGGCGATGCTGCGCCACGCCCTCACCCTCGACGGGCCGGCTGTGGTTCGCTACCCGAAGGGGTCGACCCGGCAGGTGCCCGACGAAGAGGTGGGATCGGCCCTCGAGGCTCGCCGTCTGCGCGCTGGCGAGGGCGACGTGTGCATCCTGGCCGTGGGCAAGATGGTGGAGGCAGCCGAGAAGGCGGCCGTCGAGCTGGCCGAGCACGACGTGTCGGTCACGGTGTGGGACGTGCGAGTGGTCAAGCCCCTCGATGCCTCCATGCTCGTTGACGCCGCCCGGCACCGGCTCGTGGTGACAGTGGAGGATGGCATCCGATTCGGTGGCGCCGGCAGCTTCATGGCCGACGCCATGACCCAGATCGAGGGGGCCCAGATCGAGGGGGCGCGTCTGGGCCCTCCGGTCCTGGTGCTCGGGACACCGGTGGCGTACATCCCTCAGGGCAAGCCGGATCGCATCCACGCCGACCTCGGCCTGGACGGGCCTGGCATCGCCGCTTCGGTGACCAAGGCCTGGCATTCCCTAGGGGTCGGACCGGCTTAGCCCTACTGCGCCCAAGCACTATCTGCGGACCGGGCGCGGTAGCCCCGGCCGGGGACTACCGTACGAAACGTGCCCACGCAGCGGTGCAGCATGGTCCGGGGAGCGTCGATGCGCTGCCCCGGGGTGTTCGACTACCACTTGGCCGGCCGAGCCAACGGCTCGGTCAGCTCTTGCCCACTGTGTGGCGCCCCCCACCGCTGGGACGCCTGGATGGAGGAGTGGGTGGTGGACATGGACTTCGCCGCTGGGGAGTAGGAACTGGGGAGTAGGAAGGTCTGTCCGGACAGCGGTCCGCCGGTCAACCGGGCTTCTTCTTCTCGATGGTTAGGGGTCCGCAGGTGCAGAGCGTCTCCTCACAGCGGTGCTGGCCCTGGTTGGCGGACAGACGATCGCTCACGCCCCGCAGCACCTCTCCGAGGGAGCGCAGCTCGGCGATGCGCTGCTCGGTCTGCGCCAGCTTGCCCTCCACCAGGGCAGCCAACGCGGGGTGATTCTCGCCGCAGCAGCCTTCGGCTACGTGGAGGAACTCCTTGGCCTCGGCCAATGAGAGGCCGAGCATCTTGGCCCGGTTCACCAGCTTGATCCGTCGGAGCGACTCGTCGCCGTACAGGCGGTAGCCGGCGGCGCTGCGCTCCTCGGGCTCGACCAGCCCCATGGTCTCGTAGAGACGAAGCGCCTTGCGGGAGACGCCGGTGTGGCGGGTGACGTCAGCCACGGTAAGCAAGCCGTCTTGCACGCCAGAACCATAGAACCTGGCCCCTGGGGCCGGGCAAAGCAAGGCCCCTCGACTGACTGAGACGCTGGAGGCGCAGGGGGGGACCAGTGGCCAGGCCGGCTTCCATCCTCACCCGCCAGGACGTGCTCGCCGGCCACGGGCCCAAGGTCCCCCAACGGGTGGAGCCGTCGAGCCCGGTGGCCGACGTCGACCCTCGGGCCATCACGCTCCGGGCCTGATCGGTTCGACCCGACTGTGTGCTTGACGGAGCCGGTCGCTACCTCGGGGTGGTGCGCATGGAGCGCCTCATGGAAGCGCTGGTCGACTGAGGGGCCTCGGACTCAGCAGGTGGTGATGGCGCTACGTGCCTGCTGGAGGATGTCGTCAGGCACGTCGGACATGCCGTGTGTCTGGGCGGCGTGGGGGCCGAGCTGGGTGAGGATGTCGTCTTCGCACTCACCGGAGAACGTGGCCGTACAGCCGGGGATCACGTCACCGCAGGAGAACTCCTTCATGGCGGGGACGTTATCCCAAAGCGAGCGGGGCCAAACCTGCTCGTCACTCCGCCGCCACAGCGGTCCTCGTGCTCCTCGCTCGCAGGGGGCCA
>JAUJNQ010000001.1:149775-273870 GCA_030448025.1 Acidimicrobiales bacterium
TGCTCGTCACTCCGCCGCCACAGCGGTCCTCGTGCTCCTCGCTCGCAGGGGGCCATGAGCCCAGCCAGCTCGTCGTCGGTGAGCACCAGGCCGTGCAGGGCCCGACCCACGAGGCCCGCCAAAGGGTGGTGCCCGGCAGCCTAGGAGGTCGCCCGGCCCATCCGCCCGTTGCCGGGGCCTTGGCATCAGCCTGGGGAGAGTTGGTTCGACGGTTCCAGAGGACAGCCCGGAGGATGAACCAACCAGACACCCGCCTCAGTCGTGGGAGTTCGTAGGTAGGTGCCGCCCTGGCGAACCGCCGCCACCTGGGGTGGACGGGCGCTGATCACTCGTCGCCCATCTCGTCCCTCAGCGCCTCGAACGCGGCCTGATCCGGCGCCACGAACGCTTCCATGGTGCAGATCTCCACCATGGACGTCATCAGCGTGGTGGTCTTTCCGTGGGCGAGGACGCCGTGCGAGCTGAGCAGCAGGCTCGGGTCCAGTCGGCGCAGCTCGTACAGGGCGCGGTCGAGCGTGGGCGGCTCAACGAGGCTGACCCAGGGATGGTTCAGGCGGTTGAACTCGGCGAAGCCCGAGTGCAGGTCGCCTTTGGAGACATCGGAGACGTCCTGGACCAGTTCGGGCAGGTAGGTGCCGAAGGCGTCGGCGGTGAGGGCCACGCCGGTTGCGGGGTCGTAGAGGCCCACCGTGCCCGGCGAGTCGAACACCGGCGGCCGGAGCACGGTGAGGCGGCGGGCTCCGGTGTCGAACTGCTGGCCGGGGTTCACCACCGACACCCGGTCCAGCGGCAGGGACCACTCCTCGCTCAGCTTGGACAGGGCCACGTAGTTCATGACCAGGCGAGCCTGAGGGGCGGCGTCGAGGACCCGGAGCAGGTTGCCGGCGTGGTCGCGGTCGTCGTGGGTGAGGAAGATCCACGCCAGCCGGTCGGGCTCCACCAGTGACCAGAGGGTGGCGAGGAAGTCGTCGCCCTCGGTGGCCAGGCCGGTGTCCACGAGGACGGGCCGGTCGTCGTCGATCAGGAAGGCGTTCACGGGCAGGACCCCGAACCCCGGCGCCTCCTCGGACGAGGGCAGGACGTGGATGTCCCCGGCGGCCCGGTAGGGCGGCTCCATCAGCCGTAGACGGACACGTGCGTGGTGCTGGTGGCGACGAAGGGCGACTTGTCCCACCCACCCCACCGAGCTTGCAGCCGAAGGCCGGCCAGGCGGGCCATGAGGTCGAGCTCGGACGGCCAGGCGTAGCGGTGGTTCACGGCGTGGAGCCGTACCCCGCTCTCCCTGAGGTGTACCTGGGTGGTGTTGATCCGCTGCCGCACGGGGTCGTGCTCGGCGAGCACCAGGGCGACCCGCTTGTCGCTCACGCTGCGGGGCCGCACGCTCGGGCCGTTGGCGAACTGGGCCAGGTCGGGGACCCAGGCGTCGAGCACGAAGCGCCCGCCCGACGCCAGGTGGGCAGCGGCGTTGGCGAAGCAGCGGACCTGGGCGTCCTGGTCGGGCAGGGCGTAGATGGTGTTCACGGCCAGGATCACCAGTGAGAAGGTGCCGGGGACCGTTACCTCGGCGAAGTCACCGACGACCACGGGGATGTCAGCCCCGTCGGGTTTGGCCCGGAGCAAGGTGACCATCTCCTCGGACGCCTCGATTCCGTGGACCTCGAGGCCGGTCTGAACGAGGGGCAGGGCAAGGCGACCGGTGCCGATGCCGAGCTCGAGCACGGGACCGTCGCCCGCGAGCTCGGTCAGGCAGGCGACGGCGGAGTCCGTCTCGAACATGTCGTCATAGAGCTCGTCGTACTCGCTGGCGATCTCGGTGCCGTACGCGGTCGGGTCGTAGGCCGTGGGGTCGTCGGTTTGGTCCACCGGTTCTCCTCGGTCGTGAGTCACGAAGTCGGGCCGGCCGGCTCGCTCCGGAGCCCACCCTAAGCGCAGCCCAACGGAACTACGGACACGTTCGTCTCTTGAAAGAGTTCACTCGCGCCAAGGGTCTGCTCCTGCGGCGAACGTGTGCGCAGTTCCAACGGGCTGCACTCAAGCGGCGCCGGCTCGCGATACGGGTGGCAGGGTCTGAGGCAGGATGACCCATGGCCCCATGAGCGCATCTGAGCGGCTATCCATGACACTGGCACGGGGTATGGCGGCCGGGCCGGCTGGCGCGGCGGTGAGGACGGCCTGCCAGCGGTTCGTCGAGATGCCGCTGTCGGGGCGGGCCCAGAGTGAGGCGCCGGCCAAGCTGGCACCAAGCTCCTTCCCTTCGGCCCAACGATCCGCCGTGGCGCTGGTCGCGCCGGAGCCTCGTCATCGACGTGGTCGACAAGCTGGTGTTGGCCGAGGCGACGAAGGTCGTCTACGAGGGCCTGACGCCCACCCCGGCGCGCCGCCTTCCTGGCGGGGGATCCTTACAAAGCGGCGAACACCGCCGTGCAGGTCGTCCGACGCACGCGTTCTGGGCAAGACTTCGGCGTGGCTGAATTCCTCCAGCTCGCCTGCGCCGCCGCCGGGCGCGGGGTCGAAGAGTGACCGGGCCAGGCGAGCGGAGCCGACCAGCGGGCCCCGTCGCCCGCACCGTGCGCTCGTCGAGTGGTGGCGTCGGGCGGGACAGCTCGGCTGCAGCCGAGGCCGTGAGCGACGACCTCCGCCGGGGCGCGGGTCCACTACTCGACCGCCGCCGCCGTGTGGTGGCCCTCTCGCTCGGGGCCATGGGCGCCCTCGGGGTGGTGGCCGCCTACCAGAACGGGCTCCTGCGTCACCTGCCCGAACCGCCTCTGCCCGGGCTCGGCGCCGACGACGTGGACGCGTCAGGCGAGGCCTACCAGTACCTGAAGACGCCCGACGCCGCCCTCGGCCTGGCCAGCCAGGCCGTCACATTGGTGCTGGCCGGCATGGGTACCCGCCGGCGGGCCTCCGAGCGGCCGTGGGTCCCGCTGGCCATGGCGGCCAAGGTGGTCCTCGACGCGGCGGGCGGCGCCTACCTCACCGTGGAGCAGGCCACCAAGCACCGGCGATTCTGCTCGTGGTGCCTGGCAGCGGCGGTGGCCAATGTCGCGGCCGTGCCCCAGGTGCTTCCCGAGGCCCGTGCCGCGTGGAGGGCCCTAGTCGGCCGAGGTGGCTGACCGCGCCGAGGACCCCCCGTCCCGGGTCCTCGACCCACCCATCGCCGCCCACCGCCTCCTCGGTGACGGTCGCTCGACGGCACTGATCCGACCGGGCGGGGAGATCGACTGGTGGTGCGCACCGGAGGTCGACTCGCCACCGGTGCTGTGGTCGCTGCTGGATCCCGCCGGCGCCGCCGCCCGCTGGATGGATGTGCGCATGGTGAGCCGCTCGCAGGAGCCGGCCGGTCCCACGACCCGTACCGTGGTGCGGGCAGCGGGTGGCGCACGGGTGGAGTGCCGGGACGGGCTGGTGGCCACCGGGGGCGGGGTGGCCCTGGTGCGGGCGGTCAGGGCCATAGCCGGGGTCACGGCGGGCTTCGAGGACATCACCGAGCTGACCCACGAGCTTGCCCTCGGTGGCTTCGACCAGTCCTGGGCCGCATGGTCGAATGGAGCGTCGTGTGCGTCGTCGCTCGGCGCCATGCCCGTCCGGGTGCTGGGCGACGTGGCTGATGACGTGGCCGATGACGTGGTCCACGCCACGGTCGACGGCCAGTGGTTGCGGTCCACCGTCCGCGTCGCGCCGGGACGGTGGACCGGTGTGGCCATCGTCCTCGGGACAGCCGTCGGCGAGTCGTTCGAGGATCTTGTGGAGGCGCTTGCGTCCGCCGAGGAGCACCAGGCGGCAACGCTTCGTTCGGCCCGCCTTCCCCGTCACCATCCGGAGAGGGCCCGCGACGCCCTGGCCGTGCTCGGCGCCTGCACCGTGCGGGCCACGGGAGCGGTGGTGGCCTCTCCCACCACGTCGCTGCCCGAGGCGCCCGGCGCCGATCGCCAGTTCGACTACCGCTTCACCTGGCTCCGCGATGCTTCTCTGGCGGTGTCGGTGGCGGCGCTGCTCGGTCGCCGGGCCGACGCCGAGGCCTACCTCCAGTTCCTGCACGGCATCGTGGGCGGCGATGAGCCGCCACCGCCGGTGACCGACGTCCGGGGTGCTCCTGTGCCTGATGAGCGTGAGGTCCCCGGAGTGCGCGGCTGGGCCGGCTCTCGCCCCGTGAGGGTGGGCAACGCCGCCGGCGACCAGCTCCAGTTCGACGCCCTGGGCTTGGCGGTCGAGGCCATCTCCGTCCACCTCCAGACCGGGGGTCGTCTCGATCCGAAGAGCTGGGCACTGGTGCGGCGTATCGCCGACCACGTGGTCGAGCACAACGGTGAGCCGTCGGCGGGGATCTGGGAGTTCCGTGAGGATGCCCAACTGGTGAGCGCCGACCTCGGCTGCTGGCTGGCCCTGGACCGCGCCATCTGGATCGCCCGCATACGCCACCCGTTCACGCCGCGGCGGCGCTGGAAGCGGGCGCGCCGCAAGGTTCACGAGCGGCTCGTGGGCGCCCTCACCGAACGCGGCGGGTTGCCGCAGCGCCACGGCGAGGATCCTCCCCGCGCCGACGCCGCCACGCTGATGGCGGCGTTGTTCGACACCTTCAGGAGTCGATCCCGGCGGGCGCGCCGCCTGGTGGACGCCACCCTTCACGACCTGGACGCGCCCCCGTTCCTGTACCGCTACGAGCCGGGCGGCGATGACGGCTTCGCCGGACGGGAAGGGGCGTTCCTGCCGGTGTCGTGGTGGGCGGTCATCGCCCTGGCAACAACCGGTCGGGTGGACGAGGCCCGCGCCCGGGCCGATGCCATGTGCGCCGCCCTGCCCCGGCTGCTGGCCGAGGAGATCGACCCCGAGACCGGCGAGTCCCTGGGCAACGTCCCCCTGGTGTGGTCCCACATGGAGGCGGCGCGGGCCATGTACATGCTGGACGCGGCCACGCTGCGGCGCCGCTACACCAGGGTGGGCCTCAGCCTGTGGCGGATCGGGCGCTACGTGTCGCTCAGCCTGCGGGGTTGACGATCGCGTCGCGTCCAGCGGCGTTGTGGAGCTATCGACCTCGACCGCATCCACCGAGGCGCCTGAAGAGGCCCCGTCACGCGAGGCCGGCCAGTCGGTAGAGCACGAGTGACCCGGCGACGGCGACGTTGAGGCTGGCGCCCTGGCCGACCATTGGGATCTCCACGACGTCGTCGAGGAGCGGCCATGCCTCATGTGGCACGCCGTGGTGCTCATGGCCGAGAAGGATCATCGTCCGTTGCCGTGCCGGTTCGAGCCACGTCAGGGGTGTGGCGTCCTCGGCGAGCTCGACGGCGATGACCACGGTGCCTCGAGCGCGTTGGCGCCGGATCCAGGCCAGCTTCGAGCGGTCGACCCAGTGGATGTGTGGCCACCGGCGGAGTGTGTCGCCCTGCGCCAGTGCGCCTCGGTAGTGGTCGGTGTCCGGGACGGCCATACATGCGCCGACGGCGTCGCAGGTGCGCAGCAGTGTCCCGAGGTTCGCCCCGTAGGCCACCCAGAGGGGAGCGACGATGAGGTGGTCCCAGCAACCGTGTTGTTGCGATCGCCGGGCCCGCCGGAGGTCCCGCGGCCGGGACTTTGCGCCGGCCGTCACCGGGCCGGAGTTGGCGTCCTTCCAGCAGTCATGCGTGGCGCGCTTGGCGGTGGCGCCCGACCATCGACGGGGCCGCTCGGTGGCGGGCCGAGGCGTTTGAGTCTAGAACTGGCCGGGCCAGGCGGCGAGCAAACTCGGCGCCAGCGCGGCGAGGCCATGGCCCCACGTGGTCGAACCGGATCCGCCACCCGCTTCTAGGCTGGAACGATCAGCCCCCGCCCCCGTAGCTCAGAGGATAGAGCGTCGGTTTCCTAAACCGTGCGTCGCAGGTTCGAGTCCTGCCGGGGGCGCCCCAGGAGTCCAGCTCAGCCCGGGTGACGAGGAGCGCCCTTCCCTAACTACTTCGACCTGAAGAACTCGGCCTGTTCGGGTCCTGGCCTCCCCTGAGATCGGTCCGAGACCCCTTGCCGCGCCCGCTCTCGACCCCTCGCTTCGACATCCGACTCCCGTTCGGCCCGTTTCCGGGCTGTCGGGGCGTTCCGGGTGAAGCGAGGAGGGAGCGGACTCAGGGTGCGGAAGTTGTTCGTCGTCGTGTCGGTGGTCCGGTGCCAGGTCGTGCGGGTGCGTCGGGTGTCTGCCCCGGCCCAGTAGTGGTAGGTGCGGGCTCGGCGCTGATGAGGGCGCCGATCTTGGTGGCGTTGTTGGCCAGTACGCCCCAGGCGCACCACGTCTGGGCCCGCCGATGCCATCGGTCAGGCTGCGCCGCCAGCCGTGGTCGCGCTTGAGCGAGGAGATGCGTGCTTCCGATCCGGTCCGCCACTTGACGAGCTTGCGGAAGCTGCGACGGCCCTGCACCTCTCGTCGGGCTGCGCCCGGCTTGCCCTTGCGGGGGATCACCACCTTCTTGACGCCCATCGCCTGCAGCCCGGCGTCGACGCCCGCTTCGCCGTAGCCGCGATCGGCGGTGACGGCCCGGGGCACCTTTGCGAAGCGGGCCGCGATGCGGGCCATGGCGGGCACCAGCATTGGAGCGTCGGGCGGGTTGCCCTTGACCACGTGGTGGTCACCACGATCCCGTCGGCGTTGTCCACCACCTGGGCCTTGTAGCCGAACTCCACCGGCTTGCCCAGGCGCCCCTTGGCGATGGGCCGGGCGTCGGTGTCGTGCAGGGACACGACCCGGGTGGAGCCGTCGGGCACCTCGCCGCCGAGTCGGACCCGGGTCTGGGCCGCGATCGCCTCCAGCACCTCGGCGCCTCTCTCCAGCTCGGCCACCAGCGCCGCTGCCTTGGGCGACGCCCCCCGACCGGCCCGGGCTAGGCCCCGCCGGGCGTTGGCGGCCAGGTGGCGGGCGTCGGTGACCGCGGTCTCGGCGATGCCCGCCATCTCGGCGGTGATGGCCTTGACCTCGGCCTTGGCGTCGTCGTTGCGCCGGCGCAGCCAGGCGGCGATGGCATGGGCCCGGCGGCGCACCGATCGGGTGCGGTCCCGGGCTGTGGTGCGGGTGGCCAGCCCGCAGTCCTTGATCTTCTTGGTGAGCCGGGCCAGCTTGGCCACGCCCTTGGCCAACAGCCCTGAGTCGGTGGGATAGGAGACGTTGGCCTCCACCACCGTGGTGTCGGCCCGAAGCTTGTCGAGGCGGATCACTTTGGCCTCCGCCGCCTTGGCCAACAGGGCCTCGTTGAGCCCGGCCACCGCCTTCTCGCCACAGCGGGACGTGATCTTCATGAGCGTGGTCGGGTGCGGAGCCGACGTGCCGAGCGGCACCCGGCAGAACCGCCTCCAGGCCAGGGAGTCGGCCACCTCGGCGCACAGCGGCTCGAAACCGAGCTTGTAGCGGTACTTCAAGAACATCATGCGCAGATAGGTCTCCATCGGGATCGACGGCCGGCCTATCACCGGGTCGAAGAAGGCCCGGAAGGGCTCGAAGAACACCGGGTCGTCCAAGAGGACGTCGATCTGAGCCAAGTCCCCGGGCAGGCCCATGAGGCATTCGGGGATCAGCGACTCCCACAGGGTGGGCTGGGGGCTTACGGTACGTAGCACGATGGCCTCGACTCCTTCTCGCACAAGGGGTTGAGGCCATCATGTCAACATTCGGGCCAGATCGCGAGCACCCTCGCCACTGGAAACCCTTGTCCCACAAGGATTTGGGCTTCGACTATTTCAGGTCGAAGTAACTAACACATCCTCTGGGCATCGGGTCCACCAACTCCACCGTCCGGCGGAGTACAACGACGCGATGGATGACCAAGAGCTGTTGGCACAGGTAAGAGCCTTGCGCAGCGAAGGCCGTACGCCCAAGCAGGTGGCCCGTGTCTTCGGGGTGACCTCGGCCGAGGCGTCCCGCCTGGTGCGCCATGTCGCCCGTGAGGACGCCTCCCGCGCCCCGGAGCCGCCGGTCGTGGGGTGCTGGGTGAGCCCTGGCTGGAGTGAGGGACTACAAGCGCCGGCTGACTGGCCGGACACGGACGTGCCAGATGGAATCGGCCATGGGATCGTCAGCGTGCTCGTGGCGCGGCAGCATCGGCGCGGCAAGGTCTCCGTCGCCGGCTACCTCGTCGACGTCTATTGCCTGGGCGTCAAGGACGCGCTCGGGCCAAAGGTGATGGACGATGCGGACCTGCGCGCCTACGTGCGCACCTACTTCCTCGTCTACGAGGCGCCCGCGATCGCCGCTCCGATCCAGATGGGACGGGAGCTCGTGTGGGGCGCAGTTGCCTACGCCAGGGACCTCGGCTTCGAGCCCCACCCCGACTTCGAGCGAACCTCCGGGCACCTCGGGGCCTGGGAGCCGACCGGCGCCGTCCGGTTCGGTCGGGGAGGCAAGCCGTACTTCGTCCAAGGCCCACGGGACAACGCCACACGCATCCTGGGCACCTTGGAACGCTCCGTGGGGGAGGGCAACTTCCACTTCCTCGTGGCCGTATAGCGGCCCCAGAGGGAGGAGCTCGCGCCGGCTCAACGGGCGCTCTCGGGCTCAGAACGGGCCGGTGAGGTAGAGCGAGCGCCTGGCGGCGCGGGCCACGGTGGGATGGGCGGGACCGGTGGCGATGGCCCGCAGCACGCGCGTGGCATCGGGATGACCTGATCGGGCGACCACCCCGACGGCGGCGACCTGTTCGTCGGGCGGGCCCAGGCCGGCCAGGAGATCTACCACCTCGTCGCGGTCGGCGTCGGCGCCCAGCGCCAGCGCTTCCACCAGGGCGGCTGCCGTGTCCTCAGGAGAGATGGCGTCGGGTGCCTCGAGGCCCTGGTTCACCAGCCACACGCTGGCGAGGGGCCGCAGCCTGGGGTGCTCCCGCAGTCGGCGAACAGCCGGCTCCCCAGCCGGAGCCAGCATGGAGAAGGCCTCCAGGGCCATGGCGGCAAGGGCCGGCTCCGGCAGCTCCAGCACGGCCCGGCACAACTCGTCGGCTGCCTCCTCGGGCCGGCGGGCCTGGCACCAGCGGGCCAGTTGCTCGAAGGCTTCGTCCTCTCCGAGCTCGCCGCAGACCTCGAGGAGCGACAGGGCGTCCTCCTCGACCAGGTCGAGGTCGTCCTCGTCCTCGTCGCCGAGACCGGCGATCACATCGACCAAGCCGGCCAGGACACCGCCCAACGGGGTGAGGGTGATCTCGTCTCCGTCTCGGGCCACGACGCCGGCGTCGGCCAGCTGGGCAACGAGGCCCTCGATCACCACGTCGACGCGATGGCGCTCCCGCTCGTTGTCCTTGCGGTAGCCGTACTGGCCGGCGACGTCCTCCCAGGCCGACTCCTGCACCAAGCCGAGGGCGACGGGTTGGCCGGCTCCGGCCAGGGCGACCAGCAGGCCGGGGACGCTGCCGTCGAGCATCTCGACATAGCCCGGCCGCCAGCCTTCCTGGAAGCCGCCGAGCACACCGTTCTCCAGCAGAGCGAAGGCAACCTTCAGCCAGGCGGTGAGCGGGTCGGTCTCGAGCGCTTCGCCAAGCGGTCCGGGCAGGAGGCGCTGCCCTCGCACGGCCAGGAGCTCGGCCGACACCGCCCACCGGAGAGCGTGGGCCACGTCAGGCAGGTCGCCCATGCTGCGGACCTCGCCGTCGACCGTATCGCGGGTACCCAGCACGGCGACAAGCTCCCTTGCGTCGGCCAGCTTCAGGTTCCCCGCCTGGGTGGCGGGGCGGCCCTTGCCGACGAAGGCGAGCAACCGGCGAAAGCGAGCGACCGCCGGCACCTCCCGGACTTCCTGGACCAGGGCAGCCGCCTCGGCTGCCTCCTGCTCACCGGAGTCTTCCAGCAGCTCGTGCAGCGGGGTGTCGAGCACCCGCTCGATCTCGGCGACGGCCACCTTGAGCTCGGTCTCCGGCTCTGGCTGCGGCGCCCTCCGAACGTGACTCTCCACTCCACGGGCCGGGCCCTTGCGTCGGTGTCGACCGGTCATGGTGGTGGCTCACCGCCCATCGACCAAAGGCTACGACCACACGGCCTGTAGCGCCGCGAGCGAAGGGAGCGCAAGGCGTTGAAGATGGGGCACCTGAGGGCAGAGTTGAAAATGGGCTCAAAGTGACCACGTGGATGTAATTACGCCCTTGTGCTCTGTCACACTTACCTGGTTCGATGGGGGCGTGCAGAGCGGGGTGCGATCGTGGCGGCGGTTGTCGGCCGACCTCTTCCGTTTCACCACCACCGACCTGCGGGAGCTGCACATGGCGGTGATGACCGCCTTCGAGGAGTCGGCCGTGGTCCAGCCCGCCCTCCGGTTCGAGGAGGTCCGCCACGGCCTGAGCCGCCTGGGCTGGGACGAGCCTCTCGACGACGACCACCTCTCCCACACCCTGGGCGCCCTGGTGGGGTGGGGCCTGCTCGACGTCACCCAGGATCACGCCGCCCACTACGCCACCCCCGAGGAGTTCGAGCGCCGCAACCTGCAGTGGTCGCTCACCGCCGAGGGCCAGGCCGCCATCGGTGGCGTGCTGCACGCCGTGGCCGAGCTCCGCCGGGCCGTGAGCCTGCAGCCGGCGGTGCTCGACGCCATCGCCGACGGCCTGGTCGACCTGCACCGGCTCCTGACCCTGCCGGTGGCCAACGCCGCGTCCGACAGGTCGGACGACCCCGCCGCCGCGGACTCTGGAGGTAGCCACGCGGGTCGCGTCTCGACCACGCTGACGGCCGTAGAGGGCCACCTCGAGTCCCTCGTGGCCAGTGTGCGGGCGTTCAACACCCACCTCCAGCGCCTGCTCCGCGACGACGCCACCGCCGACCACGTGTTCCTCGACGTGAAGCGCCGAACCATCACCTACCTCGAGGACTACATCGCCGGCGTCGAGCGACCGGCCCGGCGGGTAGCTGTCGCGGCCAAGAAGCTCGAGCGCGACGTGGGCGTGGCCGTGTTGCACGACCGTGCCCTGGCCGGCGCCAACCTGGCGCCCATGGCCGGGGGCGACCCGGCGCCCGCGTGGCTCGAGGAGCGGGCCCGGCGGTGGGCCGCCCTGTTGGCATGGTTCGCCCCCGAGTCGGGCGAGGCCAAGATCACCTCCCTGGTCGCTGTCGGCCGCCAGGCCATCATCCAGCTGCTCCGGGTGCTGGAGCGCCGCTTCGAGGCTCGCCGCCGGTCGGCGTCGGTGGTCGAGGACTTCCGTGCCCTGGCCGGCTGGTTCTCGGCCGCCATCAGCGAGGAGGAGGCCCACCGCCTGTTCAACGCCGCCTTCGGCCTCTGGCCCGCCCGCCATGCCCACCTCCTGCAGGACGACGAGGAGGCGCTGCCCGCCACCACCAGCTGGCTCGAAGCGCGCCCGGTGGAGGTGGCACCCGCCCTGCGCACCTCGGGCACGCTCACCAACCGGGGCCGGCCCCGCCCCATCGGTGACCCCTCGGTGGTCCGGGCCCGCCGCCAGCGCGAGCAGGCCGAGGCGCTCGCTCGCCACCACCGGCTCCGGAGGGCGCTGGCCACCGACGGCTCGGTGCCGTTGTCGAGCTTCGGGCGCCTCGACGCCACCGCCTTCGCCGAGTTGCTGGCGCTGCTGTCGGAGGCCCTGGCCGCCGTGCCTTCCGGTGACGGCGCCCGGCGGGCTCTGAGCGCGGACGGCCAGGTGGAAGTGGTCCTTGTCCCGCCCTCGCCGGGGGCTTCTCCCGTGCGGTTGTCCACCGAGGCGGGCATGCTGACGGCGCCCGACTTCGGGATACGCATCGATCTGGTGGCCGTGCCCGCCGGCGCGCAGCAGGAGGCCTCCAGTGCCTGACCTCCTCGCCGGCCCCGCCGGGGAGGTCGGCGAGCGGTCCCTGGCCGTTCGCACCCTCCTCGGGACCCCGTTCCTGGTGGCCGACGCCGACCCCGATGGCTTCGCCGCAGTCGCCCGCCACCGGAGCTGGCTCATCGAGTGGTTCGAGGACACGTGCGGCTGGGCCCTCGCGGTCGACCTCCCCGGCCGCTTTGCCCGCCTCACCAAGCGCTCGGCTCGTCCCGACCCCACCCGTCCGGCTCGGCGCAGCCGGGGCCAGAAGTTGCCTTTCGACCGTCGCCGCTACGAGCTGCTGGCCCGTCTGTGCGCCGAGCTGGCCACCCACCAGGTGACCACCATCGGCATCCTGGCCGGCGCCCTGGCCGGCGAGTCGGCCGGGGCCTTCGACTCCAGCCTTCAGCGTGAGCGGGCCGCCTTCGTGGACGCCTTCCGCCAGCTGGGCGCCTGGGGCGTCGTCCGCTTCGAGGGAGGCGACCTCGACGGGTACGTGAGCGACCGGCAGGGCAACGCCCTGGTGTTCGTGGACAGCGGCCGGGTTCACCGCCTGCTCGCCCCTTCGCTGGCGCCCTGCCGGGTCGAAGCCGACACCACCGCCCAGGCCGTCGACCGGTTGGCGGCCGAACCCCGCTACGGGCCAGGCGATGACGTCGACGATGAAGACGAGGTCGAAGACTTTGGCGTCGATGACCGCCACCGGCCCGGCGACGAGCGGCGCCGCCGGCGGGCCCGCCACGCCCTCGCCCGCCGCCTGCTCGACGACCCGGTCGTCCACGTGGACGAGCTGGACGAGGAGGAGCGGGCCTACCTCGCCTCACCATCGGGCCGCCGCTGGCTTCGCGACCGGGTGGGCGAGGCCGGCTTGGTCCTCGAGGAGCGGACCGAGGGGCTGCTGGCCGTGGACCCCGACGCCGTGGCCACCGACCAGCGGTTCCCGGCCCCCAACAGCACGGTGCGCCAGGTCGCCCTCATCCTCGTGGACCACCTGGTCACCGGAGTGGCGGGATCCCGCGTCCTCGCTGAGCGGAGCAGCGCCGAGTTGGCTTCCCAAGTGGCCAGGTTGCTCGGCGACCACCCGAACTGGGCCCGCGACTACCAGGATGACGACGGCGCGGCGCGCCTCGTTGCCTCCGCCCTCGACCTGCTGGCCTCCCTGGGCCTGGTGGTACTGGAGCGCACGCCCGGCGGCGACCCCGACGGCGTCTCCGGCGGTGTTGTGGCCCGCCCCCGCCCGGCCCTGGCCCGCTACGCCGTCGCCCCGCTGGAGGGGGCCCTGCTGTGAAGCGACTCGCCGTCAAGGAACTCGCTGTGAAGCGACTCGCCGTCAAGGAACTCGCTGTGAAGGACTCGCTGTGAAGGAACTCGCTGTGAAGGAGCCGTCATGACCGCAACCGCCGGAACCACCGCAACCACCGCCCGCCTCGGCCGCGGACAGCGGTGGCAGCCGGTTCGGGCCGGGCTCGTCAACGTGTGGCGCTACGCCGAGGAGGAGCTCACCTTCCACCAGGGCCGGGTGCTGCTGCGCGGCGCCAACGGGTCGGGCAAGTCTATGGCCCTGGAGCTGCTGTTCCCATTCCTCCTCGACGCCAACGCCCAGCCCGGGCGCCTCTCGTCGGCCGCCAAGTCCCGGGGCGGGCTGTTCGAGCGGCTCATTTCCGGCCTCGAAGGGCGCGACCGCGTGGGCTTCCTGTGGGCCGAGTTTGCCCGCCACGGCGAGATGGGAGAGCAGACCTTTACCGTCGGCGTGCGTCTGCGGGCCTCCAGCGCCACCCGCAAGGTGGACTACGCCTGGTTCACCACCACCCTCGCCGTGGGCCGGGGCCTAGAGCTGTTCGACGAGCACCGCATTCCCTTGTCGAGGGCCGGCCTCGACGAGGCCCTCACCGGCGCCGGCAGCGGCACCGTCCACTCTGGCCCCGACGACTACCGCCGTACGGTGCGCACCACCCTGTTCGCCGGCTGCGATGAGCGCCAGTACGACGCCGCCATCAACACCCTGCTCGCCCTGCGGCGGGAGAAGATCTCCCAGGATCTCAATCCCGAGAAGCTCTCCAACGTCCTCGGCGCGTCGCTGCCGCCGCTCGACGAGTACGACATCGCCGAGGTGGCCGAGGGCTTCGAGAAGCTCGAGCGCCGCAAGGACGAGCTGGAGCACCTGGAGGCCGACCTCCACCAGGTCCGCCGGCTGGGCCGGCGCCAGCGCGACTACGCCCGGGCCGTGATGGCGGGGGTGGCGAGCCGAGTGCGCGCCGCCACCACCCGTCGCGACGACGTAACCCGGCGGGAGCGCCAGGCAGCGGAAGCGCTGGCCGGAGCCCAGGCCGAGGTGACCCGGGTGGAGTCCGATGACGCCGCCGCCGACCGCCGCACTGCGGAGCTGCGGGCTGAGGTCGACGCGCTCAAGAGCCTCGACGCCTACCGGGCGGGGGGCCAGATCGAGCTGCTCCGGGGAGAGGCCCACCGGGCCGAGCGCCGCGCCGTGGAGGAGCAGGAGGCGGTGCTGGCCCGTCGCCACGAAGTGGGGGGCCGGGAGGAGGCGCTCGGGGAGCGGCGCCAAGAGAAGGAGGACGCCGCCGCCGCCGTCGGGCGGGCCGGCGCCGAGCTGGTTGCAGCGGGCGACGCGGCCGGAGCCATGGCCGTGGTGGAGGAGGCCGCGGCGGCACCGGTCGACGAGGCCGAGACCCTGCTCACGGCGTGGACCGAGGGTCGCCGGCGCCAGCTGGTCGAGGTGCGCCACGCCCTGGGCGTCCTCGCGCGGGCCATCGACGGCCGTGATCGGGCTGAGCGGGCGCTCGAGGAGGAGCGGTCGGCGCTCGCCGGCGCGTCCGGGCGCCGTGACGAAGCTGAGGAGTCGGTCAGCGTCGCCGTGGCCGACTACACGGCGGACATCTCGGCATGGGCCGGGTCCTGCACCACCCTCGCCGCCACCACCTTGCGGGCCGCCCTGCCGTCGCCGCCCGACGACCCTGCGGCCGTGGTCACGGCGGTGGGCGAGGTGGCCGTTGCGGCTCGGTCTGCCATGGCGGTGGCGGCCGACCGGCTGGCGGCGGCGGTGGCTGAGTCCAAGGAGCGGGAGGCCGGCCTTCGCGCCGAGCGGGACGAGCTGGCCGCGGGCAGGGTGGGGGAGCCGGATGTTCCCGCCTGGCGTTCGCCCCGCTCCGAAGAGCGCGCCGGCGCCCCGCTCTGGCGGCTGGTCGACGTGGCTGATGGAGTGGGCGCCGCCGGCTTGGAAGGGGTCGAGGCCGCCCTGCTGGCCAGCGGCCTGCTCGACGCCTGGGTTACGCCTGACGGCCGGGCCACCCTGCCCGCAGAGGCCGACGTGGTGGTGGACCGGGACGACCAGTCGGGCGCGGGCGGCGCCGGGCGGTCCCTGGCCGACGCGCTGGTCCCGGCCGAACTCGACGCTCCGCCCGTGCCGGCGCCCGTGGTGGCCGGGCTGCTGGCCGCCATCGGCCTGGTCGATTCCGTGCAGCCCGGGCGCACCGCGGGGCCGGCCATCGGCCTCGACGGCACCTTCCGGATCGGCCCGTTGGTCGGGCGGGGAGCAGTGCACGCGGCCGCCTTCGTGGGCGCCGCGGCCCAGGAGCAGCGCCGGGCCCGCCGACTGGCCGAGCTGGACGAAGCCTTGGCCGAGCTGGTCGGCGCCCGGGCCGGGCTGGAGCGCCGCCTCGACGACCTGAGGCGGGATCAGGCCGCCCTTGAGGCGGAGGTGGCCGCCCTTCCGAGCGGCGAGCCCATCGAGCGGGCGGATCGGGCCTTGGCTGTCGCCGAGCAGCGTGTGGCCGACGCCAGGGCCCGGGTGGACCGCTCGGAGAGAGCCCGGTCCGAGGCCGAGGCTTCGGCCCGAGCCGCCCAGCGTGACCTCATGCAGCTGGCCGCGACCTCAGGGCTACCCACCGAGGCGGGCGGCTTGGAGGAGCTGGACGGGCGGCTCCGAGCCGTCGAGCGCCTGGCGCCGGCCTGGGCCCAGCGGCGGCGCCACCTGGCCGGCAGCGAGCGGGTCCGGCGACGGGCCGAGGACGACGTGGCCCGGGCCGGGGCCGAGCTGGAGCGAGCCGAAGCGCGCCACGCCGCTGCAGCGAGGGAGCACCAGGAGCTGGCCGCCCGCCTGGCCGCCTTGGAGGAGACCGTCGGCGCCGAGTACCGAGAGGTGGTGGGGCGCATCCGGGGGGCGGAGGGTGAGGTGACCCAGCTCGACGAACAGCGGTTGAGCCACGGTCGCCGCCTGCGAGAGCTGGCGGGGGAGATGGGCCGGTTGGCAGCCGACCTCGACAAGGCGGAGGTCGAGCGCCAGGCCAGCGAGGCTGAGCGGGACCAGGCCAACGTCGCCTTCCAGGCTGCCGTCAACGATGGTCTGGCCGCCGATGCCGAGCTGCCGGTCGGCGTCGGCCCCGGTGAGAGAGCTGGCGAGAGCGCCGCGGGCAGCGCCAGCGCGGTGCTCGACGCCGCCCGCGCCGTGGTCTCGGCGCTGGGGGAGGGCGCGGCGTCACGGTCCGGAGGGCCCGCCTCACGGGCCGCAGGTCCGGGGTCACGGGCCGAGCACGACCTGCGCTCGCGCGAGGCCCGCCTCCAGGAGGCCCTCCACCAGGCCAAACAGTCCCTGGGGGGTGGCATCGAACTGGTCCTCGACCAGGCGGACGGTGGGTGGTGGGTGCTACGTGCCGTCAGCGACGGTCTTCGTCGCCGGGTGGGTGAGCTGGCCGGCGGCCTCGCCGATTCCCTGGCCACTGCACGTGAGGAGCTGCTCGACGAGGAGCACCGCCTCTTCGACGAGACCCTCACCGGCAGCGTGCGCCGGGCCGTGGCCGAGCGGATCCGACGGTCCAACGCCCTGGTCGACGGCATCAACGCCGAGCTCGCTGAGGTGCGCACTGCGGCCGCGGGCGTGGGCGTGCGCCTGCGGTGGGAGGTGCACCCCGATCAGCCCGACGCCGTGAAGGCGGCCCGGCGCCTGTTGCTCAAGGACCCCGCCGACCTGGGCGAGGAGGAGCGGGCCTCGCTATACAGCTTCTTCCGAGCCCGCCTCGACCACGCCCGCCAGGCCCTGGACGGCACGGCCGGCTGGGAGGAGCGCCTGCGCGACGCCCTCGACTACCGCCGTTGGCACCGCTTCGCCCTCGAGGTGGCCCATCGCGACTGGGACGGCTTCGTCCCCGCTACCGCCAACCGACTGGCCCGCCTGTCCACCGGCGAGCGCTCGGTGGCCCTGCACCTGCCCATGCTGGCCTCAGTCGCTGCCCACTACGACGGCTTGGGCAGTCCCGGCGCTCCATCGCGCTGCCCGCGCCTCATTCTCCTCGACGAGCTCTTCGCCGGCGTCGACGTGGCCAACCGGGGCCAGCTGTTCGGGCTGTTCGTCACCTGGGACCTCGACGCCGTGGTCACCAGCGACCACGAGTGGTGCGCCTACGCCAGCCTCGATGGCATCGCCATCCACCACCTGCACGCCGCCGAACCCGGCGAGCCCGTCACCACCTCGCGCTTCGTGTGGGATGGCAGGCAGCGGCGGGCCGCCCCCTTGGCCCTGGTGGGCGGATGAGGTTGACGGGCAGGCGGTGACGAGCGTGCCGGGTGTGTCATCGGCTGCCGCTCGGGCGGCCCGGCCCGAGCTGGCGGCGCTGTGGGACGAGCTGGCACGCCGCATGAGCGCGTCCGACCGCCCGGTCACAGCGGTGACCCTGCGGGGCCTCGACGACCGCCAGCGAGCGGGCGTCGCCGACCTTCTGGGGAGGGAGCGGCTGGTTCCCCCCACGTGCCGGGTGCCCATCGGTGCCGTGGTCGCTGCGCTCGGACTGGGCCAGCAGGGCTCGGACCGCGATGGCTGGTACCAGGACGCGGCGCTGCGTGGCCTGGTGGAGGAGCTGCGAGGACCGATCGTGAACAGGACAGAGGCCCGCCGCCGCCAGCAGGCCGAGCGGGTGGCGCTGTGGTCCTGGCTCGAGGTCGAAGCAGCCCGGCTCGGTGTTCCGGGCTGGGCCGCCGGGTTGCGGGCCGCTGGGGTCCCGGGCAGCGACGTGGGGCGCCACCGGAGCCGGCTTGAGGCGGCGGTGGCCGTGGTCGACGGGGTCCTGGAGGAGTCGGACAACATGGCGCTTCCCGTCCTGGCCAACGCCGTGCTCGGCGACCCTCATGCTCTGGACCCGGGGACGGCTCTTGCGCCGCTGGTGCTCGGGGCCCTGGCCGAGCGGTTTGGGCTGGGCCCGCCGCGATCGGCCGAGGAGGCACGGGAGGTTTGGGCCGCGGCGGGCGTGGTGGCCGACGAGCTGTCGTCCAAGGTGCTCGTGCTGGGCCTTGGGTGTGATCGTTCGGACTCGCCTCTCGGGGCAGCCCTGGGCGCCTTGGCCGAAGGTGGGGAGCCGGCCGTCGTCACGCTCTCCCAGCTCCGACGCTGGCCTGTGCACCTGGCCGGAACCGCCCGGGAGGTGAGGGTGGTCGAGAACCCCTCGGTGGTAGCCGAGGCGGCGCGAGCTGGTAGAGGACGGGCAGCCGAGGGGGCGCCGCTGGTGTGCACGTCGGGGTGGCCCAACGTGGCCGTGATGACCCTACTTCGTCAGCTCGCGTCAACGGGAGCGCGGCTGCGCTGCCATGCCGACTTCGACCCGCCGGGGATCCTCATCGTCCGTCACCTGGTGGCCCGGCTGGGGGCCGAGCCGTGGGGGATGGGCGAGGCCGAGTACCTCTCGGGCGCAGGCCAGGCCCGGGTCACCTTTGCCGGCTCAGTGGCCGACACCCCCTGGGATCCCGGCCTGGCTCGGGCCATGCGCGCCCGGCGTCGAGCCGTGTTCGAGGAGGACGTGAGGGGCACCCTCCTCGGCTTGGACAACCGGGGGAGAACGTAAGTGTCACACCCGGTCCGTACGGTTACGGCATGCGCTGCTGGACGCCGGAACCCGATGACACGCACCTTCTGGACTGGTGGTTGCCCCTGGTGCGAGTGGCGCGCCGAGCCCTCGACGAAGAGGTGCCTTGGCTCATCGTGCTCGACGAGTGGGCGTTGGCCTTCCGGGTCGAGCGCCCGGGGCGGCCGGATGTCTGGGTCTACGTGCACGACCGGAGCCGTCGCGAGTTGTGCGTTGATCACACCGGTCAGCCGTACCGGTTCATCGCCAACTCGCGCGGCCCGTCCCCGGGGCGGTTCAAGGAGATCGAGATCCGCTCCGCCGTATGGCGGGCAGGTCTGCCCGACGTCAGCGACGGCGTCTGGTTCGAACGACCCGTCTGCCCTTTCCACCCGCCCGACCGGTACGAGCCGCTCGCCGATGACGACGAGCAGTTCGAGGACCGGCCGGGCCTACACCTGGTGAGGCAGCCATGAGCATCAACAACCGCCAGCGCCGGCGGGCCAAGAAGCACAAGCGCCAGAGGGACCGACGCGACGCGGCCCAGAGGGACCAGACACGACAGAGAGACCAGCCGGCCCGGGGCGCTTCGAGCGACCAGCGCCCGGAACAGCCAGACCCCCGCACCCATGGCCGCGACTGCTTCGGGGAGGCAAACCCCAGCCCCGGCCCTCGATGGCCCGGCGGGAGGAGGAGCGTCCCCGGCGATGAGGTGGTGCGGGCGACGGTGCTGGCCGCGGCCGAGGCGTTCCAGCTGGGTCCCGGGCCCGCCTACCAATCACGGCTGGAGGCAGTGCGGGTCCTGGATGCCCGGGCCGGTCGTCCCTCCGTCGATCGTGCGCTGGCCTGGTGGGTGGAGCGCGGCCTCGACAAGGCGTGGACCTCGGGCTGGCAACCGGCCGACGTGCTCCGGATGCTCCGCCGAAGGCTGAGCCCGGCCCACGCCGACGCTGTGGCGTCGTCCGTGGCCGAGAGCGGGGCTCGCCGGCCCGAAGCCGCCACCGACCAGCGGTGGGCGGGCCAGGTGGAGGCCATCCGCCGTGACCTCGGGTCCAGGTCTCCCCGTCCGCTGGGTCACCACCTGGCGCTAGCCGTGGAGGCGGTATCGGTGCTGCTTCGCCTGCCGCCCCTTCCGCGCCTGGGTGCCACCACCAGGGGTCCCGCCAACGGGCGGACCCGCGCCGGCGGGGATGGGTCGGGCGCCATGCTCGAGCGGGTGCGAGCCCTGCTGGCCAAGGCCGAGTCCACCACCTTCCCCGAAGAGGCCGAGGCCCTGAGCGCCAAGGCCCAGGAGCTGATGGCCCGCCACGCCATCGACGAGGCCGTGCTCGACGCCGGGCGCACCGGCGGGCCGGGCGGCGTGGTGGGCTGGCGCATCGGTGTCGACGACCCATACGCCTCGGCCAAGTCGCTCCTCCTCGACCGCATCGCCTCGGCCAACCGCTGCAGCGCCGTCTGGTGCAAGAACATCGGCTTGAGCACTGTGTTCGGGGTCCCATCCGACCTGGAGATGGTCGAGCTCCTCTTCACCTCGCTCTTGGTGCAGGGCACCGACGCCATGCTGCATTCCGGCAGTTCCATCGACCGCTCCGGTCGGTCGCGTACCCGCTCCTTCCGCCAATCATTCCTGGTCGCCTATGCCGAACGTATCGGTGAGCGCCTGTCGGCCACGGCGGCGCAGGTCGTGGCCGAGGGGGCCGAGCGCTACGGCGACGGCCTCCTCCCCATGCTGGCCAGCCGGGAGGAGGCGGTCGAGAAGGAGGTGCAAACCGTCTTCCCCACTCTGGTCACGAAGGGCACCGCGGTCAGCAACTACTCGGGCTACGTGGCGGGCCGGGCCGCGGCCGAGATGGCGTCCTTGGCCGTGGGCGGTGAGGTCACTGCCAGCCCGATGGAGGCAGGAGACGAGGCGATCAGAGGATGAGGTAACCGAGCGCGTCGACGCCAAACCGTGGGGGCCCTATGACCGCTGAGGTGTCGGCCGCCGAGGCCACCGCGGCGCTGAGCCTTGGTTTTTACGGTGCACGGTTGGAAGTTGAGGCCTCGACTCAGATAATTCTTACCGATTCAGCATCGGCGAGGCGACTGGCGACGAGCTCGGTCGCTCGCTCACGGGGGAGGCATTCGAGAGAACTTGAGACCGTCGATGGCTTCGGCGGTGATCCACGGAGCGAGCACCAGCTCGAACGGGTCGGCCTCGTGTAGCGCTGCCTGCGGGCAGCGGATTCAGCATCGGGATCGAGGCTGATGGCCAGGTCGTCGAGCTGTTGACGCTGTCGCGGAGGCCGGCGGCGCTGGCGATAGCAGCCAGCCAGAGGTTGGCCTTCCTGCCGGCGAAGGTCCACCAGAGTGTCTTGCCGGTGGGCTCGCGGACGATGGTCGTGTTGATGCGTTGAAGGGTCGCCTCACCACCGCGCAACCGCCGCCGTCGACGCTCCCGCTGAGCGGGGCGGGCGATGGTTGTGGCCTTGTGGACCGGCGGATTCCATCCCTGTGCGTGGCGGTACCACGACGAAAAGGGCTGATTCATTCGAAGTGTTCGCCGTCGAAGACTGTTTTCGGTCACGCAATGTGGTTTGTTGTCCGTCAGTCAGCGGAAAGGAATCAGCATGAGAGTCATGAAGCGCTTGGGTGCCGGAGTCGCATCTCTGGCGGTCACGGCGGCGGCCGTCGGTGTGGTCGGCACCAGTGCCGCCGCGGCCCAAACGGTTGACTGCAGCACGAACGCAGCCATCACCAGCGTCAGCTACACGGTGACGCACCTCGACGGCACCAGAACCGTTACCCAGGTCCTCTCCAATGAGAGGATCGCGGGCACGGTGCGTCCCGGCGACGTCATCGTGGGCACCTTCGGCCTCAACCCCGCCTGTGAGACGGTGGTCGTTTCCGGAGCGTCGTACTGGGCACCATCGGCGATCTTCAGCGACGCGAACCAAGCGCAGCAGGTCCTCTTCGACAGCACGACCAAGACGGTCACCACGGGCGGCAGGGCGACCACTGTCTCGTTGACCCTGCGCATCCCGCTTACGGCGACCTCGTCCGGAGGAGACTGCCCCAACAAGCACAACTCGGGGCCGAAGGCCTTCAACGGCAACGGAGGCTCGGCTGACAGCGGGAATCAGTACGCCAGCACGTGCGACCGTCGGGCGTCGCAGAACGGCAAGGGCGGGGGCAGCGCCAACGGGCGGCCGTGCCAGGGCTGCGTCGGCAACGCCGACAACAAGAACCCTCGGGGCCAGGCTCCGAACGGCGGCGACAGCAACAAGGGCTATGAGTGCGACTTGAACCTAGGCGTCGGCAAGGGGAATCCGGCGCACACGAGTTGCTCGATGCCCAACTTCCAGATGGAGTTCGTCGTCGGTCCGGTAATCTCGAGTTTCGTCGCCGGGGGCTACGCCGAGAACGTCAAGATTCCGGGCGGTTCGACCCTCGGTTGACCGGCCGGCCATGAGCCAAGGGCCCCGCGTGCCAGCCCGGTTCGGCGTCACCATGGAGCAGCGGCGGTGGGACCTTGGAAGGTCTCGACTTGTCTCCGGCCCCGGTCCTGTCACTGTCCTTGCTCTCTTGGGGTCACCCTCGCCCAGTTGCGTCCTCGTGATGTCGCGGGGTGAGACGCTCCTGCTGGGTGACCACGTCGAGCAGCTCGTTGCACGGCCGCTGGACGGGGATCTCACATTCAACTCGAGGCGGGCCAGACGCGACGAAGCGGGGCCCGAAGACCCCGCTTGGTCGCCTGTCCGCTGGGGGGTCAGCGGCGACTCCGGCGCACCGTACGGCGAGCGGTGGCGGCCTTGCGGGCCTTGGTCACCTTGGCTCGCTTGCACACCACGCGGCCTCGGCCGAGCTTGCGACACGTCGTCGCCGGCCGGGGGGGCGGGCGGAGGCGGCGGGGTGAAGGAGCGGTGGGCAACAGGGGCGGCCGCGGGGGCCGGGGCCGCTTGGGTGGCCATGAAGTTGAAGGTCACGAAGATGGTGCTGCCCGACTGCACCACACCCACGCCCACCGAGTCGTAGTGGCCGTTGACCATGTTGGCGTAGTGGGAGGGGCTGGCCACGAAGGCGTTGTGCAGCGAGTCGACGCTTGGGCCCATGCCCACGTTCTCACCCAGGCGGGCCCAGTTGGCCGGCGCCTGAGCTGCCATGTTGGGGTTGTGGGAGATGGAGCCAACAGAGGCCATGTGCGACGACCAGCCACGGGCCATGTTCACCAGGCCCCCATGCACACCGAGGGGACGAAGCCCCTTCGACGCCCGCAGGCCGTTGAGCTTGTTCACGAAGGCCGCCTCGTCGGAGCCGGTGTCGGCCATGGCCGGGGCGGGAACCACGCTCAGTGCCATCACGCTGGCCAGCCCGGCGCCCATGGCGATGCGAATCCTCTTGGTGTTCATTGTCTTGCCCTCCAGTGTTGGTAAGACCCACGGAGGGCGAGGCCCCCATTCGGTAGCTCGGCTGCCTTGGGAGCGAGGTGCTCCTACAGGCCCGTGGCTTTGCGTGTTCCGGGTTTCCCCGGGTTTGCCGTTTCGTGGGATCGGTCTTGGTTGCTGTACTCATGATCGGGCGACCACTGTGAGTACTTGAGTAACACGATGGGTGAATTTATTGCCGACGTCCCATCGCCGTCGGCGCGGGGCCTCTCAGTCACAGTCGGAGGCGGCTCTCACCGCCCGTTGCTCGAGTAGTGCCACGCTTCGGCGGAATCGCCGCAGCAGCCTGCCCGCTTCATGGACGTGCTTCGACGCCCCCAGACGACATTGCGTCTGGGACGTACGGTCGCACCTAGACATGAGCCCGATCAGGATCAAACGCCTCGCCATGGAGCTGCAGATGCGGCGTCGCCGCCTCGACTTCTATGCACGCTCACCAGCTTGGCCCGGCAAGGATCCCGCTTGGCGGTCCGAGCTCACCCGTTATGACTACCTCCTGACCGTGGCCGCCGGCATGCTGGAAGTCGCCGCAGTCCGTGTCCGGCCGCCGCTTCACCCCCGCGGCGCGAGCCGCATTGGAGGACCGCCTGGCTCTGGCTGGCCTCGACGTCCTCGCCCCGGCCGACCGAAGAACGGCACCATCGTGAGGGACAGGGACCCCAACCCATGAGCGTGCCGCTCTGGAACCGGAGCCCTCAGGAGGTGAACTTCCAAGATCGTAGGATCGCTTCGAAGTCAGGCCGCGCCGCTTCGAAGCCCACCTCGAGGCTGGAACTTCCACGTCGTACAGGCGGCCACATGGAGGAATGTCCTAACCGGCCGGCTACTTGGCGGTTGACTCCTTCTCGGGAGCTCGCCCCGATGGCCCGGCTCTGACCAGCTGGGCGATGGCCTGCTCGCTGACTGGGCGGTAGCCCCACACGTCCACGCCCACGTTGATCATGCGGCCCCATTGGCGCCAGCGTTCGTGGACGTGGCCGTGGAGAAGCCACTGGCCCCGATCGGCGGGACGGTGCTCTGCGTAACGGTCCCGGTCCTGGCTGTCACCGCGGTAGGGGAAGTGACAGGCGAGGACGTTTCTGCCGGCGACAGGAAGGTGGACATGGCCCTGGTGGACTTCGGCGAAGCCGGCGTCGAGGTAGCGCTCGGACACCCCTCGGCCCGGCGACCGTGGCCGGCCCAGCACCGGTCGTGATTCCCGGCGACAAGCAGCTTGCGTCCGCTGAGAGAGGAGACCAAGGGCAGGGTGTGCGAGATCTTGCCGAGCGCCACGTCGCCCAACACCCACACCGTGTCATCGGCGCCCACCGTGTGGTTCCAACCTTGGACGAGGGACCGGTCCATAGTCTGGGCGTCGGCAAAGGGGCGTTCGCAGTACCGGATGATGTTCTCGTGCCCGAGGTGGAGATCGGCGGTGAACCAGGTGGCCATGCCCTCCATGGTGCCTCGGCCAGAGAATCCTGGTCGTCCGCGGCTGATCGTGTTCGACGAATGCGACCTCGGGGCCTAAGTCCTGCGACAGCGGCGCCCGATGTTTGGGTGCCACGAGCAGCAACGGAGCGAGGGAGCGAAGCTTCGTCGCCACGGACGGTTTCGGTGGGTTCGCCGACCTCCCCCGCGTCGTGACAAGCCAACCGGTCAGGGCAGTGAGCGTCGGACCTTCGGAGTCAGGGTGTAGCCGGGAAGGCGCGGTCGATGGTGGTCGAGGCTCCACTGGTGGTGTCGAGCACGACGACTCGTGAGTACAGGACACGAAGCAACTGCGGTGCCTCCCCTGACGGGCAGGAGACGCTCGCGGGGGCGGGTGGCACGAGCGTCAGCTCAGCACGAGCCTCTCCGTTGACAGTGGCGAACCGGCGTCCCGCTTCGCTCACGCCCACCACGCTCGCTTCCTTGCTGGGCCTCTCGTTCCTGCCGTTTCGATTCACGCATCCGTACGTGGCGGTGGCGTCGGCTCGGGCGGTGACCGTGACCGCATCCGCTCCCACGCCTGTCTCTTGGAAGCTGACCACGAGTTGGCCCCCCGACACCTTCGCATCGGCCCGGAGGATCGCCTTTGCCGCCTGCTTCGCCCGCCCGGGGGACGTCTTCGGTGCCTGCTGTGGCCCGGGTCCCTTGCCCTCCGGCGAGCTGGATGGACCTCCCGGGACAGCTTCCCGTTCGGATGGGCCGGGGTCAGGGCCGGGTTGGGGACCCGCAGCCTCCCCTGACCCCTGGGCTGCGTCCCCATTCGGCGATCCGGGCGACGAGTCGTCCAAGGAAGGCACCACATCGGAGGCAATGGACTGCAACGGGTCGGGCAACAGACCGGCCGCAGCCAGCCCAGTGGTCAACAACACAGACGTGGCCGCGGCCAGAACACCCACTCGCATGCTCCGTCGTCGCGCCAGGCGCCCGGCCCAGGTCGGTGACGAAGGATCGATCCCTTCGCCGCCCCCACGCCTGGCTGCGGCCATCGCTCGAACGGTGTCTCCTTGACGTGCCAGCTCGGATGCCGACGGCTCAGCTCGGGCAGCAGCGAGAAGGGTGGCCACCTGGCGGTGGCCGGCCGTGGCTTCGTCGGGCGCGAGCTCGCCCGCCAAGAGCCGATCAGCCGCCTGTTCGTCGAGCTCGTCGTTCACGTCCATGTCCTGTCTGTGTGAGTCGTCACCGGCCGTCGTGGCGTTACACCCTCGGCGGTCAAGTCCCGGGCCAGCCGCTTCAGGGCGCGGTGTTGGAGGACGCGCACCGTCCCTGGCGGCTTGCCGACGATGTGGCCCACCTGGTCAGCGCTCAGCCCTCCGAGGACTCGTAGGAGCACGATCTCGGCCTGATCAGCCGGAAGCCGACCGATGCGGGCGAGCGCCTCCTCGGTCTCCACCCCTGCCATCGCCGTCAGTTCAGTGTCGTCGGGCGCCGGACCATCGTGTGCTTCGGCCATGGGCCGGTAGTCACCCGGCCGCCTCGATGATCGCCTGATGTGATCGACCACGCGCCGGCGAGCGATGGTGAAGACCCAGCTTCGAAAGGCGCCCTCGTCCCCGCTGAAACGGTCAAGCGCCGAAGCGACGTTAATCCACGTCTCCGCGGCCAGGTCCTCTGCTTCACGCGGTGCCTGCAGTCTGAGGTATCGCAGAACGTAGGCGTGCAGGCCCCGGTACAACTCCTCGAAGCCCCACTCCTCGCCCGCCTGGGCGGCTCGCAGAACCGACTCGAAGCGTTCGTCCCCTGTCACCGAGGCCCTGTTCCCGTCTGACTGCCACCGGTCGGCGAAGTCGCCGGACTTTCTAGTCCACGCGGCGGCCGGAGCCAGGAGCGCATCAGTCAACTTGGGCCTCCGCCTTGAACGCAGGCCGAGCCCACCCGTAGGTGAGCCCGGCCCGAACCGATCCCCTTCCGCCATTGCGCCCCATTGCGCTACCGGAGAGCGATCGGATCACGCCCTGACGCTCGGCGTGTTGAGCGAACCTCTTCTCACCACCGCGCCCCGACGCGGCGGCCGCCGCCGTGAAAGGCGCCGGAGATGACGCTGGCCACCAGCAACACCACGGCGATGACGAGGAGCCACTTCAACCCCTCGACGAAAAGGCCGACACCGCCGAAGAGCAGCGCCAGTATCAGTAGAAGAGCGACCAGTCCCATTTGTCCTCCTGTCCCTTGCCGATGATCTCGCTCCATCGGCCTTTTGTGGTTGGCGGAACAGTGATCGCCGGTCGTCGACGAACCGTTACACGTTGCTTGCGGTTACTCGAGACAGACGACGATGCCGGACGTCGCCGGCGGCGCGCGAGGTCTGGCTGGTGAGTCAGGATGGTTACTGGTGACCGGGTTGATCGTGCTCCTCGTCGTGGCCGCTGCCGCCGTGGCGGTCGTCATCCTTGCCCGCCGGGCTCAGCGAGCCCGGCAGGCCCAGCAGGATCGGGCCTCGGTGCCGGTCGATCCCTTCGGCGCCGACCCCCGCGGCATCAGTGCCCGCGACATCGGCGTCGGCGCGGTGGTGACCCATGAGGGACGGGACTGGGTCGTCCGCGGCACCCTCGAGCTCGAGGAGGACGGCTTCACCTGGCACGAGCACCATCTCGACGACGCGAAGACCCGTCGCTGGCTCTCAGTGGAGGACGACGAGGAGCTGGAGGTCTGCCTCTGGGAGAAGGTCCTGGCGCCCGAGCTCGATCCGGGCCCTCCGACGCTCGAGCACGCCGGCGTGGCCTACACGCTCGACGAGCACGGTCGGGCGCGGTACCGGGCAACGGGCACCACCGGCACCCCGCCTCAAGGGTCGGTGGAGTACTACGACTACGTGGCCGGCCACCAGCGACTCTCCTGTGAGCGTTATGGCGGCCAGAGCTGGGAGGTCTCGATCGGCAGGGTGGTCGGAGAGCACGAGCTGGACATCTACCCGGCGCCGTCAGGGTGACGCAGACCCTCGAGGAGGCCCGCCGGGCCGAGCTGGACCTCCGGCGGCGACTCTCCCGGCTGGTGACCGAGCGGCGACGGGCGGAGTCGGAGGTCGAGCGCCTACGCCACCTGTCGGCCCGACCCCACGCAGTGCCGGAGATGGACGCGACCAGGCGGCGCCAGCAGGACCGCCTCGAGCTGCTCGGCAAGGAGATCGACGGCGTCCGGCTGGCGCTGCGGGCACAGGAGGCGGCGGTCGCGTCGCTGGAGGCCGACGCCGACGGTGCCCCGCCTGCTCGGTGAGGGTCTTCGTCGGCACTCCGTTCGTGGACGCGTCGGCGCTTCGCCTGTCGTGGCGCCTGGTCGAGCGGCGGCGCCCGGCGCTGGAGGTTCTCGAGCTGGCCACGGCCGGAGGCACGCTCGAGCTCGGCGTGCTGGGCTCCTCGCACCAGGTGTCCCTGTTCGCCGATGGTCAGCGCTGCACCGAGGTGGTGGCCTGCGACGGCGGACCGGGACCGGGGCTGCCCTCGCAGGCGACCCGCCGCATGGGGCACGTGGCCTACGCCTTCCGGGCCACGGTTCGCTCCCTCGACGATCACGAGCTCGCCGCCGCCGTGGTGAGCCTCGTGGCCCGCTATGGGGACGACCCCTCCGGTCTGGTCGCCGTCTTCCCCGGATTGCCGCACGCGGCGACCATCCTCGCCGCCGAGGTGAAGGGGCCCACCGTGGGCTGGCGCACATGGCACGCCTACCCGCAGACCGCCGAGCTGGTCGAGACGTGCACCGAGGTGGTCATCGGATGAGCAACCGAGCGCACATCGTGCTGGGCCTGGTCGTCGCCGTCCTGGGTGCCGCGCTGGTGCTGGGCGTCATGGTCTTCGGCCGCGGCAACGTCCGCGACCACGTGAGCCAGCGGTACCGGTTCGTGCAGCGGGATGGCCGGTCGGCCGTCTACTCATCTCCGGAGGCACCGTCCAAGGTGGCAGGCGACATCGCCAAGAAGTGGGAACCGGCGGATCGGCTGAGCGACCCTTCGGGCTTCTTCCTGCGCTACCGCAGCGACATCGTCGCCGTCACTCCCGAGCCGGGCGGCGGCTCTCGCATCTTCGTGGACGACGAAGACCGGGGTTACGCCCGCTGGTACCCAGTGGTGGGGGGCAACTGGGGCACCTACTCGGGCGGCGGCGAGGGCTTCCGCGGCGGAGGACCGGGGGCCGGGAAATGAGGGCCGCCTCGGCCCGCGCCGCCGCCCTGGCGGCCTTCTTGTCGGTCTTGTCGGTGGCGATGGCGGTGGTGGTTGCGTCGCCGGCAGCAGCCCTACCGGTGCTGGAGAGAGCCGACGCCGAGGAGCTGGTCACGTTGCTGGCCGAGGCCGCCGAGGAGCAGGACGTCTGCTACGGCTGGCGCATCGAGGTGAACGACGAAGAGAGAGGGCTCCCAGGCTGGGACGAGGGGTCGAACCTCGGCCTGAACAGGGGACCGGAGTCGTGCGCCCGCTTCGTCCAGTTGGTGGGCCGGGTCCGGTTCACCGCCGAGTCCTCGGAGTCGGAGGACAGCGCCTCGTGGCGCTTGGAGACCAACATCCCGGCCGGACCGCGCACTCCCGACCTCGAGCGGGCCGGTTACTCCGCCGACGCCCTCGTGGGCCCGAGGGACGACGTGGCGCTGTTCAATGCCACTCTGGCCCTCCCTCTGTTGACCGCTGAGGCAGGGGTGGCGCCGGCCATCACCGCCGAGCCCGACGCCCAGCCCGTCGCTCCGGGCGACATGCCCACGGGCAGGAGCGGATCGGACTGGCTGCGCCAGAACGGCGAAGTGCTCGCCCTTGGGGGCTTCGTCGCCGCCGCCGGCTTGTGCTGGGCCGGCTACGGCGTGGTCAAGCCTTACTTCGAGGGCCAGCACACCAACGGCCGGCAGGACGAGCAGGACGGCGAGGAATCGACCGAAGACACGTGAGGAGATGCTCGTGGACGTGAACGAGATGGTGCGCGATGGCCTGTCCGGGCTGGCCTACGGGGTGCTCGGACTCGGCCTGTTGATGGTCGGCTACTTCGTCCTCGACCTCTTGACGCCAGGCCACCTGGCGCAGCTGATCTACCGGGGCCGTAACCGGAACGCGGCCATCGTGTTGTCGTCGTGCCTGGTCTCGGTGGCCACAGTCACCACCACGGCCATCGTGACCTCCGAGGACCGATTCGTCGACGGCATCGTCGGCGCCGCGGCCTACGGGGCCATCGGCATCTTCCTCCTGGCCGTGAGCTTCGCCGTCGTCGACAAGCTCACGCCCGGGAGCCTGGGGGTCATCTGCACTGATCCCGACCGCCATCCGGCCGTGTACGTCACGGCCACCGCCCAGCTGGCGGTCGGCGCCATCGTTGCCGCCGCCATCTCATGACCGTCCCCGCCGTCCCCGCCGTCCCCGCCGGCAGGGCGACCGCCAGACCGGGGGTCGCCCGCTTCGTGGTGCTGGCCGCCACCTTCGTCTGCGCCGCCTGCGGCTTGGTGTACGAGCTGGCCCTGGTGACGCTGGGCAGCTACCTCATCGGAAACACCGTTCAGCAGGCATCGATGGTCCTCGGGGTCATGGTCTTCGCCATGGGCATCGGCTCGCTGGCGGCCAAGAGGCTGTCCCGGGTCCCGGTGCCCGCATTCGTCGTCATCGAGGGCCTGCTCGCCGTGGCCGGGGGGCTGTCCGTGCTCGTCCTCTACGCCGCCTTCGCCTGGCTGAACGTGTACCAGCCCGCTCTGGTGGCCGTAGCCCTGGTGGTTGGAGGTCTGATCGGCGCCGAGATCCCGGTGCTGGTGACGCTCGTGCAGAGGATCCGAGCCCAGGCCGCCAGCGACACGGTGGCGGACCTCTTCGCTGCCGACTACATCGGTGCGCTGGTCGGCGGCCTGGCCTTCCCGTTCCTCCTGCTGCCCCAGTTCGGCCAGCTCCAGGGCGCCCTTGCCGTGGGCGTGGCGAACGTGGCCGCGGCGGCCGTGGTCACTGCCGTGTTCGGTCGTGAGCTCGGACGGCGGGGCCGAGCCGTCGTGGCGGCGGTCCTGGCGGCTGCTCTGGGCATCCTCGCCGGCGCTGCGGTACTGGCCGGCCCGATCGAGGTCTCGGCCCGCCAAGAGCTCTACGACGACCCCATCGTGCACGCCGAGCGCACGCCCTACCAGGAGATAGTGCTCACCGAGAGCAGAGGCTTCTCCACTCCGCCCGACCTGCGCCTGTTCCTGAACGGCGACCTTCAGTTCTCCTCCCTCGACGAGTACCGCTACCACGAGGCGCTCGTTCACCCCGCCATGGCGGGCCGGCGGGTGAAGGTCGCCATCCTGGGCGGCGGCGACGGGCTCGCCCTCCGCGAGGTCCTCCGGTATCCCGACGTCGAGAGGGTGGTGGAGGTGGAGCTGGACCCGGGCATGGTCCGTCTGGCTCGCCATGACGATCGGCTCCGCCGTCTCAATGCCGAGGCCATGGAGGATCCTCGGGTCGAGGTCGTCACCGAGGACGCCTTCTCGTGGCTCCGCCATCAAGACGAGCGCTTCGACGTCGTCATCGCCGACCTTCCCGACCCCGACCAGGCGGCCACGGCCAAGCTCTACTCGGTCGAGTTCTACGGGCTGATCGCGGCTCGAGCCCTTACCGCCGAGGGCCGCCTCGTGGTCCAGGCCGGCTCGCCCTACTTCAGCCGTGAGGCGTTCTGGTGCGTGGAGCGCACCCTGGCCGAGGCGCGGCTGGCGCCGACGCCCTATCAGGCCGAGGTCCCCTCCTTCGGGAACTGGGGATTCTTCCTCGTCGGTCGCCAGGGGCCGGTCCGCCCGGAGCTGGCGACGCAGGTGCGGGGCCGGCTCCGCTATCTCGACGACTCGGTGCTGGGCGCGGCCACGGTATTCCCCCCCGACCGGGACCGCGTTCCAGTGGAGCCCTCAACGCTCGCCCGGCCACGGATCCTCGACTACGAACGCAAGGGCTGGCGCGCCTACTGATCGCTGACTTGCCGCCGCTACACGTTGACGCGGGCCATCTGCGACGGGGCGTAGCGGTCGCCGGCGGCCACGCCCACGGGGGCGACCTCCTCGATGGCGTCCAGGTCTTCGGCGTCGAGCTCGATGTCGAGGGCGGCCAGGTTCTGCTCCAGGTAGGAGCGCCGCTTGGTGCCGGGGATGGGCACCACGTCGTCGCCCTGAGCAAGGACCCAGGCCAGGGCCAGCTGCGCCGGCGTGTAGCCCTTGGCCTCGGCCAGCTCCTTCACCCGCTCCACCACCTCGAGGTTGCGGTCGAAGTTCTCGCCCTGGAACCGGGGGGAGGTGCGGCGGAAGTCGCCCATCTCGAGCTGGTCGACGCTCGTGATCTCCCCGGACAGGAATCCTCGCCCGAGCGGGCTGTAGGCCACCAGGCCGATGCCCAGCTCCCGCAGCGTGGGAAGCAGCTCGTCCTCCGGGTCACGGGAGAACAGCGAGTACTCGTACTGGCCGGCGCTGACGGGGTGCACACCGTGGGCTCGGCGGAGGGTGGCGGGGGAGGCCTCCGAGATGCCGAGCCAGCGGACCTTGCCCGCATCCACCAGCTCGCTCATCGCCCCCCACGTCTCCTCGACGGGGACCTTGGTGTCGATGCGGTGCTGGTAGTAGACGTCGATGTGCTCCACACCCAGACGGCGGAGTGACTCGTCACAGCACCGGCGCACGTACTCAGGACGGCCGTTGACCCCCACCCAGCTGCCGTCGGCGCGCCGCTCGTTGCCGAACTTGGTGGCCAGCACCACTTCCTCCCGCCGCCCGGCGAGGGCCCGCCCCACGAGCACCTCGTTGGTGAAGGGGCCGTACATGTCGGCCGTGTCGAAGAACCGCACGCCCAGGTCGAGAGCCCGGTGGATGGTGGCGATGGCTTCGCCCTCGTCGGCCGTCCCGTAGGACTGGCTCATCCCCATGCAGCCCAGACCCAGGGCGGGGACTCGCAGGCCCTGGCTCCCCAATGCGCGTTCTTGCATCACGTTCCCTCATCCGTTCCCCGCCCTCGAAGCAGGCTACGCGGGTGCGCTGGGCAGGGGGCCGCTGCGCCGGAAGGCGTCGGCGAACGCGGCTCCCACGGCGGCGTGGCCGGCGGTGCTCGGGTGGAAGCCGTCGTCGGACACCAGGCCGGCATCGCTCCCCCCCTGACGGGCGGCCAAGCCCATGGTGTGGAGGTCGACCACCAAGGCGCCCTGGCGCTCGGCCACTCGGGCAGTGGCCCGGTTGTAGGCGTCCACCACCTGGACGACCGCCTCGGGCGCGGGCAGACGGGCAGCCACCCGGCAGGGCGGGCCTTCGGGCGGCGGGTTCGGGCGGCAGGCCAGGTAGGAGGGGAGCCGTTCCAGGGGTGGGACGTTGGCCACCAGCACCCTCGTGGCCCCGCCCCGGCGAAGGGTGGTCACCAGCGTGTCGAGCTGGCGCTCGAACTCCCCGGCCGGGACGCCGGCGACGATGTCGTTGACGTTGGTCCACACCGTCACCAGGTCGGGGCGCAGGTCCACGGCTGCGGGCGCTTCCTCCCGGATGGCCTGAGCCACCGTCGCCCCCGGGATGGCGGTGTTGACGAAGACCGTCGACGTGGGCAGGGCGGCGCGGAAGAAGACCCGGGGCCAGGCGTCGCGCAGGGGCTGGGTGCTCCCCGTCCCCACCGTCTCGCTGGCGCCCACGGCCACGTACACCGGGCCGAGGCGGGCGGGGGCCGTGGGGGGCGGAGCCAGGCTCTGGCTGGCGGAGGTGGTCGTGCCAGAGTTCGAGCAGGCGGCCAGGACGAGCGCGAGGGCCAGACCGACACCGGCCCAACCGGCCCGGCCGGCCCGGCCGATGGCTGCCGGGCGTCCACTCGGCACCGCCGTCACATCCCCTCCATGGCCTCGCGGGCCGGCAGCTTGGCTGCTCGACGGGCCGGGAACGTGCCCGCCACCAGGGCCAGGACGGTGGAACCCACCACGGCCCCCGTCAGGATGAGCACGGGGAACCCGAGCGCCACCCCGACCAGGCCCTGGTCGGCGAGATAGCCGTTCACCACCGCGCTCATGGCCAGGGAGATGGCGTAGCCTCCGGCCGCGCCCAGCACACCTCCCACGGCTCCGAGCGCCGCCGCCTCGCAGAGGAACACCCGCGCCACGTCGCCGTCGCGGGCGCCGATGGCCTTGAGCACGCCGATCTCTCGCCGTCGCTCCCGAACGGCGGCCAGCAACGTGTTGGTGATGCCGAGGGAGGCGATGACCACGGCGATGAGGCCGATCCCGCCCAGCACGATCTCCACCACCCGCAGGTAGCGCTGCACCGACGCCAGGAGGTTCTCGGGCGCGCTGGTGGAGTACCCGAGGTCGGTGATCTCGGCCCGCACCTCGCTCACCCGGTCCAGGCCCCGCGCCACGACGAACAGTCCGCTGTAGGGGGAGGTGGGGATCTCGATGCGCCCGTCCCCGTCGGTGCCGGCGGCGGTCCAGTCCCGCGCCGCCTGGCTCTGCTCGAGGGGGGCCAGGAGCTGACCGGGGGCCGTCTCCTGGGCCACCACGCCCACGATGGTGGTGCGCATCCAGCGGCCCCGGAACCGGGGCCGTGGCCCGGAGCCGAACACTCGGGGGGCGCCCAGCATCAGCTCGGTGCCCACCACCGCCGGCGCCTGCTTCTTGGTGAGGCCCAGGCGGGACAGGTAGCCCTGGGTCACGGCCACCTCGTTGACGGCGTGGTTCACGGGGAGCCGCCCGGCCAGCACCGTGATCGGCAGCTTGGCCGACCGGCCGAGGTCCACTCCCACCAGGCTCTCGGGGAAGGGGTCCGGCGCCCGCAGCGGGCTGGGCGCCCCGGCCGTGCCCGGCGACCCGGTGCTGGGCGGACTGTTGACCGGCGGTTGGGTGGTGGACGGCGGGAGGGTGGTGGCCACGGGGGGAAGGGTGGCGAGGACGTCCTGGCGCACCGGAGGGTCGGGGGGCACCACCAGCATCTGGCTGCTCACCACGGGCACGATCGAGGCCACGCCGTCGAGGTTCTCGATCCGCTGCCTGGCCGCCTCGTCGAGGTCGCGCGGCGCGCCGGGACGGGCGTTGTCGTTGTCGATCTGCGATGGGTCGGGGGCGGCGGCGGCCACCTTGATGCCGGCCAGCGGGCCACCCTGGGACAGCTCGTCCAACACCTTGGTCCGAGCCGTCCCGGCGATGGTTACCAGGGCGGTGAGCAGGGTGGCGGCCAGGGCTACCGCTGCCACCGTTAGCACCGAGCGCCCGGTCCGGCGCCGCAGGCTCGTCACGGCCAAGGCCAAGGCGTCCCGCCACGTCATGCCGCGTGCCCGGTCCGGCCCGACCGACCCGCCCGGAGGACGAGCTGGTGCCCGGCGCGGGACGCCAGCGCGGCGTCGTGGGTGACCATCACGAGGGTGCACCCGTGCTCGAGGCGAACCTCTTCGAGCAGCTCGATCACCCGGGCCGTGGATCGGCCATCTAGGTTGCCCGTGGGCTCGTCGGCGAGTAGCAGGCGAGGGCAGTTGGCCAGGGCCCGGGCGATGGCCACCCTCTGGCGTTCCCCACCGGACAGGGCGGTCGGGCGGTGGCCGGCGCGTTCGGACAGTCCCACGGCGGCCAGCAGCTCCGCCGCCCGGGCCCTTCGCTCGCCCCGAGCCGTGCCGGCCAGCGTGGTGGCCAGCTCCACGTTCTCGGCCGCCGTCAGGGTGTCGAGCAGGCCGAAGTGCTGGAAGACGAAGCCGACCGTCGAGCGGCGGTAGGTGGCCAGCTCGTCGCCGCTCAGGCGGGTGATGTCCTGGCCACCCACCTCCACCCGCCCCTTTCCGGCTCGCTCCAGGCCACCGAGGACGGCGAGGAGGGTGGTCTTGCCTGCCCCTGACGCGCCGGTGATGGCGGCGTAGCCCCCGGCGGGGACGTCGACGTTCACGCCGTCCAGCACCCGGAGCGGCCCGTTGGAGGTCATGTAGTCGTGACTCAGGCCACGGACCCTGACGTCAACGCCCACGCTCATCGGGCACCACTCTGGCGCACTCGTCGCCGGGAAGGTTGGCGGCGGTCGGCCACAATGAGCGGATGGCCATGCCGCAAGCCGGGGACTTCACGCTGGGAATGGAGGAGGAGTTCTTCCTCGTGGACGCGGCCACGCGCTCCCTCCGCCGGGGCTCGGACGCCGTGATCGACCGGGCCCGGGAGGCCGTGGGCGGCCATGCCGACCATGAGCTGCAGCTCTCGCAGCTGGAGTCGGTGACGCCCGTGTGCCGAACCCTGCAGGAGGTGCGCGGCCACCTGTCCCGCCTGCGTCGGGAGCTGGCGGCGGCAGCCGAAGCCGAGGGCAGCCGGCTGGTGGCGTCGGGCACCCATCCCTTCTCCCACTGGGACGAGGACCGGATCACGCCCAAGCCGGCCTACCTGGGCCTCGAGCGGGACTACCAGCAGGTGGCCCGGGAGCAGCTCGTGTGCGGGAGCCACGTACACGTTGGGCTGAGCGAACCCGACGCCGCCATCCAGGTGATGAACCGCATGCGCCCGTGGCTGTGGCCCGTCCTCGCCCTGTCGGCCAACTCGCCCTTCTGGCTGGGCTCCGACACCGGGTACGCCAGCTTTCGAACCGAGGTGTGGACCCGCTGGCCCATGGGCGGGATCCCCGAGCACTTCGACTCCAGAGCCGAGTACGACGCGGTGGTGGAGACGCTGCTGGCCGCGGGCGCCATCGACGATCGGGCCCGCATCTACTGGGACGTGCGGCTCTCGGCTCGGTTCCCCACCGTGGAGGTTCGGGTCAGCGACGTGTGCCTCAGCGTGGACGAGGCGGTCATGGTGGCCGGCCTGTGCCGGGCCCTGGCCCGGACCTGCCACGGGGAGGCCGTCCGGGGCGCGCCGGAGCCTCGCCCTCGCCACGAGCTGCTGCGGGCGGCCAAGTGGCGGGCGGCCCGCTACGGGTTGGGCGCCGATCTCATCGACGTGGCCGGCCACCGGTCCGTTCCGGCCAAGGAGCTGGTCGCCGAGCTGCTGGCATGGGTGCGCCCGGCCCTCGAGGAGGACGGCGACTGGGACGAGGTGTCGGCCATCGTGGAGGAGACCGTCGCCGGCGGCACCGGCGCCGCCCGCCAGAGAGAAGCGCTCAGCCGCAACGACCGCCTCGAGGACGTGGTCGATCTGGCCACTGTCTCCGGCACCTGAGCCCGTGCGCCCTACGGACTCCTACATCTCCTACATCTCCCGGCACTGAGCGGCACGCCGGCAGGCGGACCTTCCACCTCCAGGCCTCCCTCGGCGCGGGCCCTGGCGCTCACTGAGCCGCCGTGGGCGCCGGCCGCCGACCGGACGATGGACACGCCCAGGCCGACGCCCTGCCCGCTGCCACCGGTACGCTCGGCGCCCAGGCGACGGAAGGGCTCGAACAGAGCGTCCACCTGACCAGCAGGCACCACCGGCCCGGTGTTGCTCACCCGGAGCACGACCCTGCCTTCAGGGGGGCTTCCAGCGGGGCCGCTCGCAGCGCCGCCTTCGGGGAAGAGCGCCACGTCGACTCGACCGCCGCCATGGTTGTGGCGCACGCCGTTCTCCACCAGGTTGGCCACCAGCCGCTCGAGCAGGGCCCGGTCGCCGAGCACCGTCACCGGTGAGCGCCGCTCGGAGATCGGCCTGCGCCGGGCCCTCGGCGCCAACCGCAACCACGTCCGCATGCAGTTCCTCTCCGAGGCCCTGCTCCTGTCCGTCATCGGGGGCGGGGTTGGGGTGATGGCAGGCGCCCTGGTCACGGCGGCCTATTCCCAGAGTCGCTCGTGGGCGGTCGTGGTGCCCCCGGTCGCCGTGCTCGGAGGCGTGCTGGGCGCCGTCACCGTCGGCGGCCTGGCCGGGCTGTGGCCGGCCATGCGGGCGGCCCGACTGTCGCCCACCGAGGCGCTCCGCACGGCCTGAGGAGGAGATCGTCAGCTTCTGGTAACCGAAACGACACACGACGGGGCACGTTCCAACTACCAGAAGGCGCCCGGCTCTCTTACAGTTCGCGGGAGTGGACGTGAGCCCGACGTCGGATTCCGAGCACGCATCGCTACGGGCGGACATTCGCCGCCTGGGCAACCTGTTGGGCCAGACGCTCACCCGCCAGGAAGGACCGGAGCTCCTGGCGCTGGTAGAGCGAGTCCGCGCCCGCAGCAAGGCCCAGGGCGATCTCGACTCCGTGCTGGAGGAGCTGGCCGACGCCACCGACCTGTCCACCCTTCTGGGCCTGGCCCGCGCCTTCGGCACCTACTTCCAGCTGGCCAACGTGGCCGAGCAGGTGCACCGGGCCAGGGACGAGGAGGCGGCGGTGGCCGGGGCGGGAAGCGCGCTGGCCCGGACCGTCGAACGCATCCGTGACGCTGGGCTCGCGCCCGAGGAGGTCGCCGCCATCCTCGCCCGCCTCGAGCTGCGGCCGGTCTTCACCGCCCATCCCACCGAGGCCGCCCGGCGGTCGGTGCTCACCAGGCTGGCCGACATCGCAAGACTCCTCGACATCGACGCCGACCCTGCCGCCGGGCCGGCGGTGCACGGCCGTGTGGATCGGCGCCTGGCCGAGCTGGTCGACCTGCTGTGGCAGACCGACGAGCTGCGCCGGGACCGTCTCACCCCCGTCGACGAGGCGGCGGCGGCCATGTACTACCTGGCCCGCACCTGCTCCACCGTGGCCCCCGAGGTGGTGGAGGATCTCGAGGTCGAGCTGGAGTCCCTGCAGCTCGAGGCCGACGTCGGATTCCGGCCCCTGCGCTTCGGCACCTGGGTCGGGGGTGATCGCGACGGCAACCCCAACGTCACCCCCGAGATCACCGCCGAGGTGCTGCGCCTCCAGCACGACCGGGCCCTGGCCGTCCTCATCGAGGGCGCCGACCGCCTGGTGGACGAGCTGAGCTGCTCGACCGAGGTGGTGGACATCTCCGAGGAGCTGGCCAAGACCCTGGACCGCGACCGCGCCCTGCTGCCCGAGGTGCACGAGCGCTACCACCGCCTGAACGCCGAGGAGCCCTACCGGCTGGCCAGCTCGTACGTCCGCTGCAGGCTGGAGCGCACCCGACGGCGGTTCTGGGACGCCGGGGCGCACCAACCGGGGCGCAACTACACGGAACCCGAGGAGCTCCTCGCCGACCTGGCCGTGCTCCGCCGGTCGCTCCTCGCCAACAGAGGCGAGCTCCTGGCCCGAGGCGCCCTCGGCCGCTTCTCCCGGTTGGTGGGAGTGGTCGGGTTCCACCTGGCCGTGATGGACGTGCGGGAGCACGCCGAGCGTCACCACAGCGCCCTGGCCGCCTTCTACGAGGGCATCGAGGACCCTCGCCGGCCCTACGCCACCCTGGAGCCCAAGGCCCGCCTCGAGCTCCTCGGCACCGAGCTGGCGGGGCGGCGGCCCCTGCTCGGTCCGAGGGCCGGAACTGATGGCGAGGCCGGAGCCACGCTGGCCGTGTTCCACACGGTTCGCGAGGCTCTGGACCGCTACGGCGACGAGGCGGTGGGCAGCTACATCGTGTCCATGACCAAGGGGGCGGACGACGTGTTGGCTGCGGCGGTCCTGGCCCGGGAGGCCGGCCTGGTGGACGTGCACGCCGGCGTGGCCCGCGTGGGTCTGGTGCCGCTGCTGGAGTCGGTGGACGAGCTGACCAGGGCGGGTGAGATCCTCGAGCAGATGCTGGACGAGCCGGCCTACCGGCGCCTGGTGGAGGCCCGGGGGGACGTGCAGGAGGTGATGCTCGGCTACTCGGACTCGAACAAGGAGGCGGGCATCACCACCTCTCAATGGGAGATCCACCGGGCCCAGCGTCAGCTCCGGAACGTGGCCCGCTCCAGGGGCGTCACGCTGCACCTCTTCTACGGGCGGGGGGGCACGGTGGGTCGCGGGGGCGGCCCCTCCCACGACGCCATCCTGGCCCAGCCTCCTGGCACCCTCGACGGCGCCCTCAAGTTCACCGAGCAGGGTGAGGTGGTGTCGGACAAGTACCTGCTGCCGGTGCTGGCCCGCCAGAACCTCGAGCTGACGCTGGCCGCCGCCCTCGAGGCATCGGTCCTCAACCGCTCGCCGCTCGTGCCCCCCGCGGCCCTGCAACGCTACGACGAGGCCATGGATGCCGTGTCGGGGGCGGCGTTCCGCGCCTACCGTGGGCTCGTCGAGCACCCTGACCTGACGGCGTACTTCCTCGCCACCACGCCAACCGACCAGCTCCCCGCCCTCAAGATCGGTTCCCGGCCGTCGAAGCGCCCCGGGGCCACGGACGGCCTGGACGGCCTGCGCGCCATCCCGTGGGTGTTCGGGTGGACCCAGTCCCGCCAGATCGTGCCGGGCTGGTTCGGGGTCGGGTCCGGCCTGGCCGCCGCCCGCCTGGCGGGGTACGGCGGGGTGTTGGAGGAGATGTACCGGTCGTGGCACTTCTTCCGCACCTTCGTGGCCAACGTAGAGATGACCCTCGCCAAGAGCCGGATGGACATCGCCGCGTGCTACGTGTCCCGCCTCGCCGAGCCCCGCCTCCACCCGCTGTTCGACCGGGTGCGGACCGAGTACCAGACCACCCTCGACGAGGTGCTGCGCGTCACCGGAGACCGGAACCTGCTGGACCGCCAGCCGCTGCTCCAGACCACGCTGCCCATCCGGGAGAACTACCTGGCGCCGCTCAACCACCTCCAGGTCTCGCTCCTGGCCAAGTCCCGGGCGGAGGACAGCAGCGACCCGGACACCGACCCGGACCTGAGCCGCGCCCTCCTCATCACCATCAACGGCATCGCTGCCGGTCTCCGGAACACCGGCTGAGATGGGCAACACCGGCGTGGGCAACACAGGCTGATGGGACGCAACGTGGGCCGACGTACCAAGATCGTGGCCACCATCGGTCCGGCCTCGTCGTCGCCGTCGGTGCTGGACGAGCTGATCGATGCCGGCATGGACGTGGCTCGGGTGGGACTGGCCCATGGCACGCCCGAGCAGCACGCCACCGTCATCCGGAGCATTCGTGGCGCTGCCGCAGAGCGCTCCGTCGCCATCCTGGCCGACCTGCCCGGCCCCAAGATCCGCACTGGGCCCTTCCCGCCCGAAGGCGCGGAGATGTGCAACGGTGAGACGGTCAAGCTGGTGGCAGGCGACGGGCCCAGCACCGCCGTCCAGCTCGAGGTCGACTTCCCCGGTGCGCTCGACGCTCTCACTGCGGGGTCCACCGTGGGTCTGGGCGACGGTGCCATGGTGCTGGAGGTCGAGGACTGCTGGTCCGGAGGCGCCACGGCCACGGTGGTGCGCGGAGGCGTTGCACGCGGGCGCCCCGGTCTGCAGGTGCCGTCGCAGGCCCTGGCCGTGAGCGTTCCCACCAAAGCCGACCTGCGCCTCCTCGAAGGCTGCCTGGCCGAGGGCGTGGACATGGTGGCCATGTCGTTCGTGCGCAACGCGGAGGAGGTGTGCGCCTTAGTCGAGGCCGCCGGCTCCGACCCGCCCATGGTGCTGGCCAAGGTGGAGACGGCCGAAGCGGTGGAGGAGCTCGACTCCATCCTGGCCGTGGCCGACGGAGTGATGGTGGCCCGGGGTGACCTCGGCATCCGCCTTCCCCTGGAGGACGTGCCCCACGTCCAGAAGCACATCATCCGCACGAGCATCGCCGCCGGGCGGCCGGTCATCACTGCCACCCAGATGCTCGAGTCCATGGTGACCGCGCCCACCCCCACGCGTGCCGAGGTCTCCGACGTGGCCAACGCCGTTTTCGACGGCACCGACGCCGTCATGCTCTCGGCAGAGACGGCGGTGGGCGTGGACCCGGCGAACGTGGTGCGCACCATGGCCCGGGTAGTGGAGCGAGCCGAGAGGGAGGCCGACTACACCCAGTGGGGCGGCAAGCTGGGCAAGCTCCGTCGCCAAGCGCAGGTGCCCACGCCTCTGCGCATCACCGACGCAGTGAGCCACGCCGCATGGCAGGCGGCGGCAAGCGTCGACGCCGCCGCCATCGTGTGCTGCTCGCGCAGCGGGGGCACGGCGCGGGCCATCGCCCGCTTCCGGCCCGTCGCCCCGGTGCTCACCGTGAGCCCGAGCCCTCGGACCGTGCGCCAGCTGGCTCTCACCTGGGGTGTGGAGGCCTTCATGGGCACCACCCATGACAACACCGACGAGATCGTGTGGTACGCCGTCGAGTCACTCGTCAAGCAGGGCGCCCTGACCAGCGACGACGTGGTGGTGATCCTGGCCGGCGACCCCCACGATCCCGAGCCGGCCACCGACGTGCTGCGGATCGTGCGCGTGCGCTGAGCCTGCCCTCGCCCAGGCCGGCCGCCGGTACCGGTTACTCGGGCTGCGAGCTCTCCGTCCGGTCGGCCGGCGACTGGCCGGAGTAGGTGTCGTCGAAGGTCCAGTCGGGCTGCTTGCGGGCATAGTGCTCGTCGAGGACGGCGTGGCCGTCGGCGAGATCGAGGATGGGAACGATGAGCTCGCGTCTGCCCGCGCCACGCCTCCCGTCGACGTGGGCGGCCAGCTCGTCGGGGAAGAGGCGAAGGATGCTTTCCACCACCCGCTGATGCTGGTGGGCCAGGTAACAGCGGGCCCGTTCGGACACGGTGCTCACCCGGTCCTCGATGGCGGCGAGGGCTTCCCTGTCGGACTCCGACCGGCGCAGGCCGTCCAGCAGCTGGGACAGGGCCAGGCCGTCCTGCTTGCACGGGGTGCACTGCCCGCATGACTCCACGGCGAGGAAGTGGGACACGCCCTGGGCTACGGCGGCGGGGTCGGTGGTGTCGTCGAAGACGATGAACCCGCCCGTACCGAGCCCGCTGCCGGCCGCCTCCATCCCCTCGTAGCTGACGGGCGTGTCGAGGGCCGACGCCGGCAGCAGGGGGGTGGCCACCCCAGACATCACGGCCATCAGCTCGTGCCCGGGCGCCGTCCCGCCCCCGATGGTGTCGATCACCTCCCCGAGGGGTGTCCCCATTGGGAACTCGGCCACGCCGTGGCGTCGGGTGTGGCCGGTGACGGTGCAGACGATGGTGCCCGTCGACTGATCGGTGCCCACGGCGCGGAACCAGTCGGCCCCCTCGGCGAGGATGGCGGCCACGTTGGCGAAGGTCTCGGCGTTGTTCACCAGCGCCGGCGGCATGAGCTGGGCTTCGGGGCCGGCCATCTCGACGTTGGACGCCGCCGAGGCGACCGCCGTGCCCGTCTCGTCGACGCCGTGGCGGAAGGGGGGAGCGACGCGGGGGAAGGGCGGGCGCCCGGCGATGACCTCGAGCATGGCCGTCTCCTCGCCGAACAGGTACTCGCTCGGCCCTTCGACCACGAAGAGGTCTACGCCTTCGGCCCAGCCCGCGGCGCGCACCTCGTCCATGGCCGCCCGCACCAGGGCGATCTCCCGGTGGAAGGTCGCCTTCAGGGCAAGGATCACGCCGTCGGAGCCCAACGTCACCGCGGCCGCCAGCGCTCCCTCGAGGACCTGGTACGGATTTGCCCGGACGATGGCCCGGTCCTTGAACGTGCCCGGCTCTCCCTCGGCGGCGTTCACCACGATGGTGGCGGGCATGGCGGGGGAGAGGTTCTCGGCCACCGTGCGCCACTTGCGCCCCGTGGGGAACCCGGCGCCGCCCCGGCCCCGGAGCCCGGCCGCCTCCAGGTCCTCGATCACGCCCGTGGGCCCCAGGCGCCGGGCGGCGTCGAGCCCGCGGCCGCCTCCCTGGCGCAGGTAGTCCCCCAGGGTGGCGACCGGCTCGGGGGTGAGGACCCTCGACTCGACCGGCATCGGCCGCCATCTTGTTGGCTCTGCGCCTCTCACGCCAGGGCCAAGCCGCCGACAGCCGCCGACTCGTCCCCTGACCCCGTTAGGGTGGGGGGTCATGGGTAGGGGAGACCGCTCGACGGTGCGCTGGAAGAACGACAGGGTCAAGAAGAAGAAGGCTCGGGATCGCCGCGCCCCGGAGTCGCCGGACGTGCCCCAGGAGGACACCGAAAGCTCGAGCTGAGCCGAGCGTCCGCCTCTCGCACTGGTAACCCCTCTGGCGGTATGCAAGTCGTACCTACTAGCATCTGATTTCCTCCGTCTCGCAACACCCTCCCCACCCCTCACCTTCCCCACCTCCCGAGTTATGCACCCCGCCGTCGCTGACGTCCTCGAGCCTGCTGCCTCCGCTCCGAAGGATCCGGGCCCTCCTGCCCTCCCTCCAGAGCCGCGGCGTCGCGTCCTGCGATGGAGCCTGATCGGGGGCCTGGTGCTACTGGTCCTCGTGGGCGGAGTAGTGGGCGCCGCCTACGCCTACGACCAGAGCACCGACGATCGGTTCCTCCCCGGTGTGCGGGTGGCCGACGTGGACGTCGAGGGCCAGCGGCCCGCCGACGTGATCGCCAACATCGACGCCCGCTTCCGCGCCGAGGGAACCAGGCAGGTGCCGGTCACCGTCGCCGGCGCCAAGGCCAAGGCCAGCCCGAGCCTCGAAGAGCTCGGCCTGCGCGCTGACACGGCCGCCGTGGTGGCCAAGGCCCAGGCCGACGAGAGGTCCATGGGGATGCCCTCGCGGGTGAGGCACCGGTTGCTCGGCAAGCCTGTCAACCGCAGCTATACCGTGCGCTTTGGTCTCGACGCCGCCCGGGCGACGGCGGTCATGGCCAAGCTGGCCAAGGAGGTCGACCGCAGGCCCGAGGATGCCAGGATCGACACCACCACCGGGCTGGTCACGATCGTGCCTTCGGTTCCCGGCCAGGCGCTCGACCAGAAGACCGGGGAGACCAAGCTCATGGAGCTCGGCGAGCGGCTGGCCAACGGCGAGGTACCCGGCACCGACACCAGCGCCGCCACCGGCGTCGAGGTGCCCCTCCAGACCCTCCAGCCCAAGGTCTCCACCTTCGCCGACGTCATCCTGATTCGCACCAACGAGAACCGCCTCTACCACTACGAGAACGGCGCCCTGGCCAAGACCTACGCCGTTGCCACCGGGACGGCCCAGTACCCAACGCCCAAGGGCCGGTTCCAGATCACGCTGAAGCGGTTCCGCCCCACGTGGGTCAACCCCGATCCCGGTGGATGGGGGGCAAGCCTGCCCGCCAGCATCCCGCCCGGCCCGGGGAACCCCCTCGGCACCCGCGCTCTCAACCTCAACTCCCCGGGCATCCGCATACACGGCACGTCGAACGTGGCCTCCCTGGGCACGGCCGCCTCCCATGGGTGCATCCGCATGTCGATCCCCGAGTCCGAGGCCCTGTTCGACCGGGTGGAGCAGGGGACGCCGGTCATCATCATCCCCGGCCCTCCCGCAGCCAAGCCGCCACCGGCACCGGCGGTGCCGAACAGCACCTTCAACCCCACCGCCCCCGTCGACCTCGAGGCGGGCTGAGCGCTCACACCGTTGCGGCTCGACGAGCTCCACGAGCTCGACGAAGTCGACAAGGCCACGATGATTGGCTTGCTGGTATGGTCCGCCGCTGGAGGCTCACGCCATGTCATCGTTGTTCGGCCAATCGCCCTGGGAGCGAGCCGGCTCAACCAGCCCTGTTCTAAGAGAAGGACACGGACACGGACACATGATCAACGTCAGCGAGGTAGAGGTTCCCGAGCTCCAGCTGCGGCGGCTCGAGTCGGTCATCGGCGTGGACCGGATGAAGCGGCTCATGAGCACAGCGGAGGCGGCGCAGCGCATGTTCGCCGGGCGAACCCTCTGGAACGTGAACTCCACCGCCACCGGCGGCGGGGTGGCCGAGATGCTCCAGGTGCTGGTGGGCTACACCCGCAGCGCCGGCATCGGCGTGCGGTGGGCGGTCATCGCCGGCGACCCCGAGTTCTTCACCATCACCAAGCGCCTCCACAACCAGATACACGGTGACCCCGGGGACGGCGGTGCTCTGGACACCGCTCAGGCCGCTCACTACACGGAGGTGACGGCGGCCAACGCCCGGCTGATGCTGGAGCGGGTGCGCAGCGAGGACGTGGTGCTCCTCCACGACCCGCAGACCGCCGGCCTGGTACCCACCATCCGGGCCGCGGGGGCCAAGGTGGTGTGGCGTTGCCACATCGGCAGCGACGTCGAGAACCGCTACACCAAGGCGGCATGGGACTTCCTGCGGCCCCACCTGGCCGGGGCCGACGCCATGGTCTTCTCTCGTGCCGAGTACGTGCCACCGTGGCTGCGTGACGGCAACGTCTCCATCATCCACCCGTCGATCGATCCCTTCTCGCCCAAGAACCAGGAGCTCGATGACAAGACGGTGAAGACGATCCTGGTGCGCGCCGGGCTCATCGCCGGTAACAAGGGCGCCTCACCGGCCACCTTCACCCGTCGGGACGGCACCACCGGCCAGATCCTTCGCGCAGCCGACATCGTGCGAGCGGGCCCGCCGCCCGACCCGGCGGCGCCCATGGTGCTCCAGGTGTCGCGCTGGGACCGGTTGAAGGACATGGTGGGCGTGATGAAGGGCTTCGCCGCCCACGCCGCCGATCCCACCATCGGCGGGGGAGACGCCAACCTGGCCCTGGTCGGCCCCAGGGTGGCCGGCGTAGCCGACGACCCCGAGGGTGGTGAGGTCCTGGCCGAGTGCATCGACGCCTGGCAGCTGTTCCCCACCGAGATCCGCGAGCGCATCCAGTTGGTGTGCCTGCCCATGGACGACGTGGACGAGAACGCGGCCATCGTGAACGCCGTGCAGCGCCACGCCCAGATCATCACCCAGAAGAGCCTGGCGGAGGGCTTCGGGCTCACGGTGGCCGAGGGGATGTGGAAGGGACGACCGCTGGTGGCCTCCGCAGTGGGGGGCATCCTGGACCAGGTGACGGACGAGTGCGGCATCCTGCTCGGCGACCCGTCCGACCTCGACACCTTCGGGCGCAGCCTGGCCGGGCTCCTCGAGGATCCTGAGGAGGCGCAGCGCCTGGGCGCCAACGCCCGAGAACGGGTGCAGGAGAACTTCGTCGGCGATCGCCACCTGCTCGAGTACGCCGAGCTGTTCGAGAGCGTGCTCGGCGCCTGAGCGCGGCTGCCCGCTCACCGACCGCCCTCTCCGATGACGGTCCGAAAGGCAGTCATCCCGGCCGCGGGGCTCGGGACGCGTTTCCTCCCTGCCACCAAGTCCACTCCGAAGGAGATGCTCCCGGTCGTGGACAAGCCCGCCATCCAGCTGGTGGTGGAGGAGGCGGTGCGGGCGGGGATTACGGACATCCTCATCATCTCGGGGCGGGGCAAGCGCAGCGTGGAGGACCACTTCGACCGGAGCCCCGAGCTCGAGCATCTTCTCGAGCGCACAGCGAAGTTCGAGCAGCTGACGGCGGTCCAGGCCATCGCCACCATGGCCAACGTCCACTACGTGCGCCAGGGCGAGGCCAAGGGGCTCGGCCACGCCGTTTGGACGGCCCGATGGCACGTGGGCGGCGAGCCGTTCGCCGTCCTGCTGCCCGATGACATCATGCACGAGCAGTCCCCGGTGCTGGCCGAGATGCTGGCCGCCCACGAGCGCCTGGGGGAGTCGGTCATCGCCCTCAAGGCGGTGGCCCCGAGCGAGATCTCCGCCTACGGCTGTCCCCAGGTGGAGGACGTAGGTGACAACGACGCGCTTGGCAGGGACGCAATCGCCAACATCGTGCGCATCACCGCCATCGTGGAGAAGCCGCCTGCCGCCGTGGCCCCGTCGAACCTGGCGGTGATGGGCCGCTACGTGTTCACGGCCGAGATATTCGACGCCCTGGAAAGGATCGAGCCGGGCAAGGGGGGCGAGCTCCAGCTCACCGACGCCGTCAGCCTGCTGCTCGGAGAACGGACGGTGTACGGCTACACGTTCGAGAAGGGCCGCTACGACATCGGCAACAAGGACGACTACCTGCGGGCCATCGTGGAGCTGGCGCTCGAGCGCGAGGACCTGGGCCCGCCGTTTCGCGCCTTCCTCGCCGGCCTCGTCCGCAGAGAGGGGCTGGCATGAGGCCGACGGATCCTCGAAGCGGTGACTCTGCACTCGACGGCCCTAGACTTGTCGGCCCTACACTTGACGGCGATGTCTGACCGCCGCCTCACCCACGTGGATCCGCTGGGGCGGGCCCGAATGGTGGATGTCACTCCGAAGGAGCCCACCCACCGGCGGGCCATGGCCCGCTGCAAGGTGTACATGCTGCCTGAGACCACGGCGATGGTGGCCAGCAACGCCGTGTCCAAGGGCGATGTCCTCGGCGTGGCCCGGGTGGCGGGGATCCAGGCGGCCAAGCGCACGCCCGACCTGCTGCCCTTGTGCCACCAGCTCACGGTGGGGTCGGTGTACGTCAACTTCACCCTGGCCGACGACCACGTGGAGATCGAGTCCCAGGTGGAGACGGTGGACCGCACCGGGGTGGAGATGGAGGCCCTCACTGCGTGCTCGGTGGCCGCCCTCACCATCTACGACATGTGCAAGTCAACCGACCGGTCCATGGTCATCGGCGAGCTGGCCTTGTGGGAGAAGACGGGTGGTCGTTCCGGAGTCTGGCGTCGCCCGTCAGCCAACGGCCCCGGCACCGAAGACCCCGGTTCGGTGGCGAAGCCGGCTCAGACGTAGTAGCAAGGGAGCCGGTCGCCCCTGAACCCGGCTGCCTTCCCCGGGCAGTATCCACCGCTCGCAGCCAGCGGCACGTTACGGTCCCCGAGTCACAGAAGGTAGGTCGAGGAGCGTTGGTCATTGTGGTAGTGCTGATCCTCGCAGGGATCTGGGCTGCGGTTCTGATTCCGCCGGTACTCCGGTTTTTTGGCTTCCTGAGCAGCCCCGCCGACTCCATCGGTGACTTTCGTCGCCAGCTCCGGGTGCTGCAGCGCACCGGGCCCCCTCCGGGACTTGGTATGGAAGGCATGGGTGCCGGTCGGTACGTGGAAGCGGTGGAGCCTGTCCCGCTGCGGTCAATGTGGGAGTCGCGAACCGGAGCCCCTGACCGCCCGATCTCGCATCGCTTCCGGAACCAGCACGGTCCGAGTCACCTCGTGGCAGCGCCTCGGTCGGCTCACCGGTCAAGTGCTGCGTCCGTGCCCGCCGCGGGCGCGGCCAAGCGAGCCCGCACCATCCGGCGCCGGCGGGACGTGGTGTTCACGCTGCTGATGGGAATGGGCACCACCTTCGTTCTGGCCATGGTGGTTTCCTCCTCGGCGCTGTGGATGCTCCACCTGCTGATGGACGCCCTGTTCCTCGGCTTCGTCGCCCTGCTGGTGCGAGTGCGGTCCGTCGCCGCCGAGAAGGAGATGAAGCTGCGGCTCCTGCCGCAGGCTGTGGGGCGCCCCGAGCCGGTGCCCGTTCTGGCCATGCGCCGTTCGGCCACGAACTAGGGCTTCCGGTTGGGCCTGGAGGCCGGCCGCGGCGACGAGCTTGCTCGCCTCGCCCAGCCCCTGCTCGCCGGTCTGGACGCCGCTCAGCGGGCCCGTGAGCAAGGGCTCACGGCGTGTCGGCGGACCATACGGGCGTGCGGACTAGCCATCAGGGCCGTGCACCGAGGTGAGCCCGACGCCGTGGTACGCCGCACAGCGGAGGCCGAGGAAGCCCTTCGAGAGGCTCAGGAGGCGCTGCGGCCGCATCCTCGAGTGGCCCACGCCGGCTTCCTGCACGACGCCGAGAAGGAGTACGCCGAGGCCATCCTCACGGCTGCCCTGGTGGACGGGCGGCCGCTGGCGGGGGCCGAGGAGATCGGCGTGGGGACGGCGGCATGGTTCGGCGGGTTGGCCGAGGCGGCCTCCGAGCTGCGCCGGCATCTGCTCGACCGAGTGCGGGCCGGCGAGCTGGAGCGGGGTGAGGAGCTGCTCGGGGCGATGGAGGACGTCTACGACCTGCTGGTCACCGTCGACTACCCCGATGCCCTCACCGGCGGCCTCCGTCGCATCACCGACGCCCTTCGGGCCGTCCTCGAGCGCAGCCGAGCCGACGTCACCACCACCGTGATGCAAGCCCGCCTCCAGGCTGCCCTGGAGGCCCACAGGCCAGAGGGAGCGACCTGAAGCCCGCGGTATCGTGAGGCCTCCAGCCGGGGGTGTAGCTCAGTCCGGTAGAGCGCTACGTTCGCAACGTAGAAGTCGTGGGTTCAAGTCCCATCACCTCCACAGCAAAGTCCCTGGTCAACCGGCAGAAAAGTTCTCATCCGGGCGGTTCCGGTTCGCCAAGCTGCACCACAACTGCACCACAGGACGCCTTCCATGGGGGCGGCGTGGACCCACCAGGCGTCCGGATCCTCTGTGTCAGCGCCGCCGTGGCCTCGACCGTCTCCCGCCCAGGACCGTCAGGTGGCCGTCTACCGTCGAGCCCTTGGTCACCGTGGGGCGCAGCATCCGGATGTGAGGTTCACCGGGCGTCCCAGATGTGATTCGTGATCAACGGAACCTCAACGGACAACCTCAACGCCGCGGGTGGATGAGCTGTGCGCCCATCGACTGGGCAAGCCAGTGACGTGAGGGGGTGGGATTGCCACATATGACGACCATCAAGGTAACTTTGGGCAGTGGATCCGGTGATCCTTGCGAGCAGCCGCAAGCACGGGGTGACCGACAAAGAAATGCTTCACGCCTACCGAAACCCGATTCGAGTATTCGACCTCGACGACCTGACCCTGCTCATCGGCCCGGACGAGTCAGCGACGCTCCTTGAGGTCGGTGTCGCTAGCTCCGAGGGCATCGACTTCATCGTCCACGCCATGCCGGCCCGAGCCAAGTTCTTGGAGTAGCCCGATGCCTCGATCCATTCAGGAGATCCTCGATCACGGCGACGAACTCGCTCGCCGCTTCGAGGACTACGAACCAACCTCAGACGACGAGCGACCGGTCGAGGAGTATCTGCTCGAGCGCGCGACGATCGCCCGAGCGCGAGGGGAGCGTCAGGTCGTCGACGCCGTCGTTGCGGCTCGCAGCAAGGGCGTGTCGTGGCAGCGGATCGGCGACATCCTCGGCACCTCAGCCCAGGCGGCACAGCAGCGGTACGGCATCGTTGTCGAATCCACTTGAGAAGCCTGGACCGCGCCTCGAAGCCTGAGCCGTGACGGCGGGACATGGGGCGGCCACTCGAGAGTCGTCTCTCCGGCTACAGCCGTTCTGGAGTCCCGTTCGGTGAGGCCCGTCTTGCTACGAGCGCATAGGGCCGACTCGGGCGCATCTCAGTCGTCCTCTGCGATCGGGAGACGGCGCCGTTCTGTCGCGGCCGAGCTGTCGGGCCGCCGGTGGCCCTGGGTCGTCAGGATCTCGTCGTTACCGGGCGCGAAGGAAGTGCCGTTATCTCGCCCCCTTCACCGGCACATGAGCGCCGGATGCGGCCACTATCTGGGACCACCGCGCCGATGCGTGACCTGCTTCAAGTCGGTTATTCGGACCTGGTTGTCACCCATGCGCTGGCAATGGAGCTCGACGTGCCGAAGGGTGCGGACAGGTGAGGAGGTTCACCCACAGCAGGGCCGGGCGCCTCCAGTGGGCGGGCGGCCAATGCTCGGTGCCGCGCGGTCAGCCTCTCAGGTGCGGCTGTGCCCCGTTGGTCCGGTGGAGGGGTAGAGGCGGTCGGTCTCGCTGGCTGCCGGGGCGGCGGTGGCCGCCCGTGTGTTGGTGGGGGGTCGGTCCCACCGCATCTTGTCGATGACGAGCTTCGGCAGGTTGATCCTCACCTGGCCGGGGCCGACGATGGTGAGGGCGTCGAGGGGGACATGGAAGGTGCGGCGCAGGAGCCGGCCCTTGCGGACCGGAGATGGCCCTGGCTACCGTCGGTGCTCGGTACCACCTTCTGAACGGAGCCGATCTTGAGGCCGTCGGAGCTGCGGACGGTGTCGCGCTTGCGGGGCAATTCGCTGGGTTGGTCGAGGGCGTCGAAGAAGTCCTCGACGTCGACGACCGCGTTCGCCACGAGCGGGAAGTTGACTCGGATGGCGGTTTCGTAGGCCGCGAGGTTGTCGGCGCCGATGGCGTCGCGCAGGTAGGTGACGTGGTAGCCGAGCTCCAAGGCGTGGCGGCCGGTGGACTCGCAGCACAGGTTGGCGGTCATGCCAGCGATCACCAGATGGGTGGTGCCGAGCCGGTCGAGGTGCTCGGGGAGGTCGGTCTCGAACACGTCGAGGCTCTTGTGGGGCTGGACGACGATGGCGCCATCCTCCGGCCGCAGGTCGGGATGGAAGTCGGCGCCCCACGTACCGGCAGCTCTTGAGCGACGCCGAGGGCGAAGGCCAGATCGCTCGCCGCGTGTCCGGAGGGGAACGAGGACGTGAAAGGACCTAGTTGGAGAAGCGCTGCTCCCGAGGGTGCTTCCTGCCGACGACCGCCTTGATGGGCAGGTGGAGAAGGGCGGCGGAGAGGTAGCAGAAGCTGCCACGCAGCGCCGCTCGCCGGCCAGTGCGGCCGGTGGCGGAGATCAACACCGCCAATCCTGCCCATGCTGGAGGCCGCTGAATGATGTCGCCGGCTCTGCTGAACCACGTCGATCCCTTGCGCGACCCCTTCCCGACCAACCTTGAGACAAAGGCGTCCTCGCCTGAGCGCGTTCGCAACATTCGAGCTCTCCTGTCGATCGGGCGTACCAGACCCTCGCTAGACCCTCCTAGGGTCATGGTGGCGCTGCTGAGGAGAGCCTCGACGCGGTGAATCACCACGGCGGCCTGCCTGGTTCGGAGCGGCCGCGTTTGGGCCGTCAGCCGACTCGCATCAGGCGCTGAGGCGCGCCGGCGGGTTCCTTCCTCGTTCCCCGGGGACTCGAGAGGCTGGGTTGGACCCCTGTACGAGGCGGCCAAGAACCGGTCGCATCTCCGCAGCCTCGACCACGACTTACGGGGGGCGAAAGGCTGGCGAAGCGGACGGCTTAGGAGACGCGGGCCCTCGCCCAGGTAACGAGAAAGATGGGCGCATGCAACGAGCGATCTCCATCTCCGTCCCCGCCAGCGCCACCGACGAGCTCCTCGCCGAACTTGAGGGCCATGACCACGTGATCGCTCTGTCAGTGGCACGGGAGGCGTCGGTGAAACCTCCTGGCGACGTGGTCACCGTCCATGCCCTCGACCGTGGGTCAGACGCCGTGCTGGCCGCGGCTGAGCGGGCCCAGCGACACGGCCCAGTGTCCGTGGCCACCGAGGAGCTGCTTTCGATCGCCGACCCCGAGCACCACGACGAGCTCGTCCGCGACGTGGACGAGGGTCTGTGGGAGGAAGCGGTCACGGGCCTTGGCCACCGCGGACGAGTGACGTTCAACTTCGTTGCCCTGATCGTTGCCGGGGGACTGATCGCCCTCACCGGACTGGTCACCGAGACCAACCAGGCCGCCGTGGTATTCGTGGCCGCCGCCATCATTGCCCCAGGCTTCGAGCCGATAGCCAAGATCCCACTCGCCCTGGTGCTGCGCCGTTGGGCCCTCCTGCAGCGGGGTCTTCGCTCCGCCACCATCGGCTACCTGGCGCTCATCGCCGCCACCGCCATCGCCTATATGGGCCTCCGGGCCGCAGGAGTGATCACAGAAGGCCAACTCGTCGCCAATAGCGAGGTGAGGCGGCTCGTCGATCCCAGCGCCATCGATGTCCTGGTCTCCGCCGCCGGCGCCCTCACCGGGATGATCATGGAGGTGGCCAACCGGCGGAACATGATCGCCGGGCCCCTGATCGCTCTGGCCCTCATCCCCGCTACTGCCCTGATCGGCGCTGGGGTCGGCGCTGGCGAACTGAACCTCGCCCTCGAAGCGCTCATGCGACTCGCGCTCGACTTCGCCCTCATCGTCTGTCTCGGCGTCGCAGTCGTGGCCTACAAGCAGGCCCGGGTGCACCGCAGGGTCCCGATGGAGTAATCACCCCGTCACTTCATCCTTTGACAGCCCATCCCCGGTTCTGCGGAGTGTCGTCCGTCAGGCTGATGCGATCACCCTTCCGCGAGTGCATGGGACCAGGGCCGTCACCGGCCGTCGCCCTGGAAAGCCACTTTGGCGCCGCTACTCAGATGACCCGCACGTCGCCATCGGCCTGGCCTCGTTTGTCGACCTCGCCATTCCAGTGCTCGAGGACCCCCTCACCGAATTTGGCGCCGACGCTGCAGTCAGCGCCCACCCTCACACTGGTCCCCGAGTCCCTGGAAGGCACGCCCACACCGCCGGCGGGCGCCAGGCGCTACCGCGACGACACCGCCAACGAAGGCGCCGGGCCGCTGCCCGCTTGGTGGGGCGACTCGTCAGACCCACTGGTGTATGTCACCTTCGGTTCGGTGGCAGGCGGGCTCGGGCTCTTCCCCGGCTTCTACCGGGACGTGATCGCCGCCTTGGCCGACGTCCCCATCCGCGTTCTCCTCACCATTGGTGACGCCGGCGACCCCAATGACCTCGGGATTCTTCCGGACAACGTCCATGCGGAGCGTGGTGGCCCCAGAAGGCGGTGATGTCCCACGCTGCGGCCATGGTCGGGCACGGCGGCTTCGGGACGACGTTGCTCGGCCTGGCCTCTGGGCTCCCAATGGTGGTCATGCCGCTCTTCGCCGACCAGCCCCATAACGCCCGGCGGGTGGAGGCGGTCGGCGCCGGAATCGTGCTCGAGGGTGGAGCGGCGGCCGTCGTTTCCCTCCCGGGCGCTGTGCAACGCCTCCTCGCCGACCCTTGCTACCGCACGGCCGCGAGGCACATCGCAGACGAGATCTCGGGGCTCCGTCCAGTCTCGGCGTCCGTCGCATTCCTTGAGCAGGTGGCCGGGTAGCGGAGCATGTCTTCTGGTTGGTCTGGGTCGGGTTCCAGGACTGATCTAGGGCAGCAGCCGGGCGTTCTGGCCGGCGTCGAGGAAGGGTTGAGCGGCGACGCCGAGGGTGATGACGAGAACGGTAGCTAGCGACGTCGCCGCTGCCGCCGAGCGCCCGAGGACGGGAACCGGCCTGGGGCCGTGGTCGAGGGTGAGGGGGGTGATGATGCGCAGGTAGTAGAAGAGCGAGACGACGGTGTTGATGGCGGCGACGGCGGCCAGCCAGGCGTAGCCACCGTCAATGGTGGCGGTGAAGAGCAGGAGCTTTCCAGTGAACCCAGCCAGGGGCGGGATGCCGACGAAGGAGAGCAGTGCCACGATGAGGGCGGCCGCGATCCACGGCCGCCAGCGGGCGAGGCCGCGGTAGTCCTCGAGGCTGGTGCGGCCCCGGAGCTGGACGACCACGCCGAAGGCGGCAAGCTGGCCGGCGGCGTAGGCCGTGATGAAGAACAGGAGCGCGGGAAGGGCCTGTGGGCTGCGCCCGAGGACCGGGATGGCCATCAGGGCGTATCCGACCTGGGAGACCGATGACCAGCCGAGGAGGCGGCGGACGTCGTCCTGCCACAGGGCGGTGAGGTTGCCGACGGTCATGGTGAGGGCGGCGACGCCCGCGGCTAGCGGGCGCCACCCGACGCTGGTGTCGGGGAGCAGGCTCAGGATGCGGGCGAGGGCGACGATGGCGCCGATCTTGGGGGCGACGGTGAGGAAGGCGGCTGCGGGGGCGGGGGCGCCTTGGGCGACGTCGGGCACCCAGGTGTGGGCGGGGACGGCGCCGAGCTTGAAGGCGAGGCCGATGGTGACGAGGACGGCGGCGGCGGTGAGGGTGACGGTGGACGCGCCGGGGAGCGAGGTGGCGGTCCGGTCGTAGAGGGTGGTGCCGGCGGCGCCGAACAGCAGGGCGACCCCCGCGAGGAGGAAGGTGTTGGTGAGGGCGCCGACGAGGAAGTACTTGGCGCCGGCTTCCACTGAGAGGGCGGAGCGGCGGTGGTAGGCGGCGAGGACGTAGCCGGTGGTCGAGGACAGCAGGACGCCGAGGAGCAGCTCGAGGGAGTCGGCGGCGCTGGCCATGGTCATGGCGCCGGCGGCGGACAGGAGGAGCAGGGCGTACCACTCGCCGTGGCGGGCGTCGGTGGCGAACCACTGCGGGGAGAGGGCGACGGTGATGGCGGTGGTGGCCAGGATGACGAGCTCGGCCCACCCGGCGGCGCCGTCGAGGGCCCAGGCGCCGTGCCAGGTGAGCTCCTGGGGCCTGGTGGCCAGCCGGATGGCGATCAGGGCGACGGCGATGCCGCAGGTGGCGAGGGCGATGGGTGCACCGACCCACTGGCGGTCGCGGCGCACGAAGAGAACGACGACGAGGACGACGGCGGCGCCGGCGACGACGGTGAGCTCGCCGGCGATGCCGCCGATGTCCACCTCAGCCGGTCCCGACGAGCAGCCGGCTGGTGCCGTCGATGAGGTCGAGCAGCCAGCGGGGGTACACGCCGATGAGCACGATCAGGGCGATCAGCACGCCGAGGATGGCGGTCTCGGACCTTGCCAGGTCGGGGAACTGGTGGTGTTCGGGTGGGAGCTCACCGAAGAACAGCTTCTGGAGCATCTGGAGGAACAGGGCTGCGGTGATGAGGAGCCCGAGGAGGGCGACGGCCGCGGCCGCCGGGTAGACGGCGAAGGTGCCGATGAAGATCTGGACCTCGGCGACGAACCCGGCGAGGCCGGGGAGGCCGAGGCTGGCGAAGGCGGCGATGGTGGTGGCGAAGGTCAAGGTGCGGGCGGGCTGGGCGAGGCCGCCGTAGTGGTCCAGGTCGTAGTCCTGGGTGCGTTGCCAGAAGGATCCGGCGATGAGGAACAGGGCGCCGGTGATGAGCCCGTGGGCGACCATCTCGACGGTGGCGCCGGTGAGGGCGAGGCGGCGGGCGTCGGCGTGGTCGGCGGCCATGGCGCCGGCCACGGCGATGCCGAGGACGGCGTAGCCCATGTGGTTGATCGACGTGTAGGCGATCCGGGCCTTGAGGTTGGTCTGGCCGAGGGCGACGAGGGCGCCGTAGACGATGCTGATGGTGGCGACGATGGCCAGGAGGAACGCCCAGTCGGCGAAGGTGTCCGAGAGCATGGCGAGCGGGATGCGGATGAGGCCGAAGGTGCCCATCTTCAACAGGACGCCGGCCAGGATGGCTGAGACGGGTCCTGGGGCGTCGACGTGGGCTGGCGGCAGCCAGGTGTGCACGGGGACGAGCGGCGTCTTCACGGCCAGCCCGACGATCAGGGCGAGGAGGACCATCCCGGCCCGCAACCCGGCGCCGGCGAGCGGCTGGGTGCGGATGATGGTGGCCATGTCGAAGGTGAGCGGGTCGGTCTCGAGATAGAGGCCGAGGATGCCGAGCAGCATGACGAGTGAGCCGGCCAGGGTGTACAGGAAGAACTTGAGGGCGGTGACCCGGGGCTGGCCGTGGCCCCACCGGGCGATGAGGAAGTACATGCCGACGAGGCTGAGGTCGAAGAAGACGTAGAACAGGAGGAGGTCGGTGGTGAGGAACAGCCCGAGCGACACCGACTCGAGGAACAGCATCCAGGCGTAGTAGTGCCGGGGCTGGCCCTTGGTGTCGACGGGGTAGGCGACGGCCGCGCAGAACAGCAGGGCGGTGAGGGAGGCGAGGGCGAGGGCGATGCCGTCGACACCGACGCGCCAGCCGACGCCGAGGGAGGGGATCCACGGTGCCCGCTCGTTCAGCTGGAACAGCGCCGTCGAGCTGGTGTCGTAGCGGACCCAGGCGACGACCATCAGCACCAGGGGGACGGCGGTGGCTGCGACGGCCACCCACCGGGCGGTGCGGCCGTCCAACCGACGGGCCGCCACCAGCAGGACGGCTCCCGCGAACGGCACGACGATGGAGGCGGTAAGCACGCCTACCTCGCCACCGCGGCCAGCACGACGAGGACGACGGCGCCGCCGGCGGCGACGACGTAGTAGTGGTGGGCCAGGCCCGTGTGGAGCCGGCGGACGTCCCGGCCACCTTGGGCGACGACCCCGGTGATCTGGCGGACGGCGCCGTCGACGCCGCGCTCGGTAACGGTCGCGCCCAGCCGGGCGGCCAGGCGGGTGAGGGCGGCGGCGGCCCGCACGCCAGCATCGACGACCCGATGGTCGGCCCGGGCCGCGGCGACCGCCAGCCTCGGGGTTAGGGCGGTCGCGGCGCGAATCGGGGCGTCGAGGACCAGGGTGTCGAACCGGCCCAGCCCGCGGGCGACGGCCAGCACCGGATCGACGATGACGGCCTTGGTACCGGCCGGCAGGGCGAACCAGTCGGCGACGGCAGCTCGGCGACGGTCGGGCCTCTCGCGGCCGAGGGCGCCGCTCCGAAAGGCGGTGACGGCCCCGTAGGCGGCGGCCGCCAGGACCAGCAGGGCGGCGATGGCCTCCACGGGAGGCCCTTCGGGCAGCTCCCCGCCGGCCAGGCGGGCGATGGCGTCATGAGCCGCCGGCCACCACAGAACCCCGAGGCCGAGCGACACCACGACCGACGCCCAGACGGCGATCTGCTCGACGCGGGCGGGGCGGCGGGCCAGCTCCGGAGCGGTGTCAGGCGGCGGCGGCCCAAAGGCGAGCAGGTGGAAGCGGGCGGCGTACCAGGCGCTCAGCCCGCCGGCCAGCACGACGCCGGCGGCAAGCGAGGGCGCCGCCTTCCCGGCGGCGGAGACGATGGCCTCTTTGGTCCACGCGGCCCCCAGCGGCGGCACCGCGGCCAAGGCCAGCGCCAGCACCGCCGACGCGGTGGCGGTCGCCCTGAGCTCCCGCCCGAGACGCATGCGCCCGAGCTCAGAGCTCGAGGCCGCTTCGATGGCGATCCCGGCGGCTAGGAACAGACCGACCTTGAACGCGGCGTGGGCGACGAGGTGAGCCAACGCCGCGGCGGGGTAGCCGGCACCGACGGCCACGAACATCAGCCCGTACTGGGCCGAGGTCGATGCGGCCAGCAGCTTCTTGGCGTCCTGCTGCATGGTGGCGATGACGCCACCGGCGAGGGCGGTGGCCAGCCCGACGGCGATGACCACCGGCCCGAACCAGGCGGCCCGGTCGAGCACCGGTTGCAGCCGGATGAGCGCGAAGGCGCCGGCGGCCACCATGGTGGCGGCGTGCAGGAGCGCGGACACCGACGTCGGTCCGGCCATGGCCGAGAACAGCCACGGGCTGAACGGCAGCTGCGCCGACTTGGCCGCCGCGGCCAGCACGATCCCCCCGACGAACAGGTGCAGCCAGCCGCCGTCGAGGCGGGCCAAGTCGGCGTAGGCGAGCGAACCGGTCCCGGCGGCGGCGGCGCCGACTACCGCGAACAGGCCGAGGTCACCGAAGCGGGTGACGAGGAAGGCGTGGGCTGCGGCCGCTGGCTTGCCGGCCTCCTCCCACTCCGAGGCGATGAGCGCCCAGGAGCAGGCGCCGACCAGCTCCCAGCCGATCAGGAGGGTCAGCACGTCATCGGCCAGCACCAGCAGCTCCATTGCTCCGGCGAACCCGACGAGGATGGCCACGAGCCGGGACAGGCCGCGGCGCCGCTCGTGGAACGAGGCGTAGGCGACGACCAGCAGGGCGGCGACGGGCACCACGATGCCGACCACCGCCGCGGTATCGTCGACCGCGAGGCGCAGCGTCAGCCCGGCCCCCCACCGGTAGGAACCCTGCGGGCGGGCGGCGGCCGCCCACCCGGCCAGGGCGATGACCCCGGCCAGCAGCGCAGCCGCGGGCGCGGCGATCCGGGCGCGGGAGCGGTTGGCCCCGGCGAGCCACAACACCGGCGCGGCGGCGACGGGCACCAGCGGGACGAGCCAGATCATCAACGTCCCATCGAGTCGAGGCCTTCGGTCATGTCGACCTGGCGGGCCCGGTAGAGGGCGACGACGACAGCGAGGCCGATGGCCATCTCGATCGCCATGACCGCCATGGCCAGGATGAGCAGCAGCTGCCCTTTGGGTTCACCACCGGCCGAGTAGGCCCACAGCCCACCGCCGGCCAGCATCACCCCGTTGATCATGAGCTCGATGCCCATCAGCAGCATCACGATCGACTGCTGGGCCAAAGCACCCCACAGCCCGAGGCCGAGCAGGGCGGCCGCCACGATCAGCACCGATACGATGGTCAATGCATCCCGCCGTGGCCGTCCCCGCCGTGGCCGTCCCCGCCGTCGGTGCTCGTCTCGGGGACGACGCCGGTGGGGTACGTGCCGAGGACAGGGTCGAGGGGAGGCGGGAGGGATCCGTCGTCGCCGGCCGCCTCGCCGTAGCGGCTGCGGCGGCTCGACAGGACGACCGAGCCGATCATCGTCGCCACCAGGGCGACCGCCGCCGACTCGAAGATCAGCATCGAGCGGCCCATCAGCTCGGTGCCCAGCTCGACGATCACCGGCCGGCCCGGCTCCAGCGGCCGGTCGGGGAAGCGGCCCCACACGGCCACGACGATGCCGCCTCCGAACAGCACCCAGCCGGCAGCCGCAGCCAGACGCGGCTGGTGGACCATGACCATCGGGTTCAGCCCGGCCGGGTTCATCATGAAGGCGACCATGAAGATGGCCATCACGGTCATCTCCACCGTCATCATGAACAGCAGGGCGACACCCAGGTAGGCGCCTCCCAGCAGCAGGAGGATGGCGCCGACGTTGAGGAACGAGACGAGGAGCAGGAACGTGGCCCGCACCATCGAGTCGGTGCGGAACACCCGCCAGCCCGAGAGGACGGCGGCGGCCGCGAACACCCAGAACGAGACGTGCACGAAGACCGACGGTGAGCTGACGTCGATCACAGCGCTTCCACCCCGGCGATGACCAGGTCGAGAAAGGCCAGTGGCAGCAGCACCAGCCAGCAGACAGTGACGAACCGCTCGGTCCGCACCCGGGCGAAGAGGTGGCCGGAGGCGACCAGGGCGGCCAGCACGACCAAGGTCTTCAGGACGACCCAGGCCGGGCCCGGGAGCACCGGGCCCTGCCAGCCGCCGAGGAACACCGTGGCCGCCATCGCCGAGAACGAGGTCAGCATGGCGGCACGGGCTCCGGACCAGACCAGGCGGGGCCGGCCTGACACATCGGCCGTCGTGCCCCCGGACAGGTCGTCGCCGTCGGCCAGGTTCAGCGGCCCCCAGGTCGACGAGCCGAGGGCGACGACGGCGAACAGCGGCAACCCGAGGGGCTGGCGGACGACGTTCCACAACCCGTGCTGTGACTCGACGATCCGGCTGAGCTGGAGGGACTCGGCGGGGATCGCCGCCGCGATCAGGACGAACATGCTCAGCAGCAGGTACGACAGGCCGGCGGCCAGGAACCGGTAGGCGGCCAGCAGCGACTGGTGGGTGTTGGCCGACCAGCCGTGCAGGAAGATGGCCACGATGGCCAGCGACTCGACGGTGCCCCACAGCACGATGCCGGCCTCGACATCGGCGACGGAGAACGACGCCGACCACGGGATCACGGCGAGGCCGGCCGCGGCCAGGCCCGCGTACAGCGCGGGGGCAAGCGCCCAGGAGGCGGCGTCGGGACGCTCGGTGGCCGACGGCTGCTGCACGACCAGGAGCGCCGCCCGGCGGAGCGGGCCGGCCAGCACCGACCGGCCGATGCCTGCCCCGCTGACGGCGGCGGCCACCGCCGCGTCAAGCACGGCGACCACATAGGCGCCGGCCGCAAGCACGCCGGCGGTCAGCAGCGGTGCAGCCCACACCTCCGCCTGGGCGGTCACGCCTGGGCCTCGATCACCGCTTCGGCACGATCGGTCGGCAGGTCGAAGCTGCAGATCGTGACCACGGCGTCGGACCAGTCCTGGCCGACCAGGACCTCGGCGACCCGCTCCAGTGACGGGCCGGGACTTCGGCCTTCGGGTGCCGACGGGTCGAGGCGGCGCACGAGGCGGGCCCGGGCGTCCTCACCGTCGATCACGCCGACACCCGACCAGGCGGCCGGCAGGCCGCTGCGGCGCACGAGTCGCGCCAGCGCCGCCCTCGACGCCGGGGCGGGTGCGGCTCGGGCCAGCCGGGCCGCTCGCACGGCCAAGGCACCCAGTCCAGCCAGGCGCAGAGCCTCGGCCAACCACCGAAGGTCGTGCTGCGCCCCACCAGCGGCTGGATCGAGCCGGTCGAGCCGAGGCCCCGAACCGAGGTCGAGTACCTCCAGCTTCGCCTCCTGCACGACATCGCCCTGCAGAACCGCATGCACCCGCAGCCCGTTTGGGAACCCGGGCAGGAACGGGCCCAGGACCACCGGCAGCCGGTCCAGGGCCAGGCCATCTCGATCGTCTCCGGTCATGGCCATCGGCCGGCCCCAGGGGACGCCGCCCATCATCCCCTCGCCTCCCTGCCCGTGATCGCCCCGCCCCTCGAACCGGTTCGGAGGATCGTCGGCCAACACCGCCGCATCTGATCGGATCCGACCCAGGCACAGGTCACGGTGGAGGGCCACCACCGAGCCGACCGGATCCGCGTCGGTCACGACCGACGCGTCCCGCAGCGCCGCCGGCCGGTCGCCGTCGACGTCCGCTGTCCACCACAGCGTGCCCCGTGGCGCCGGCAGCTGGTCGTGCACCCGGTCGACGGCCACACCAAGCGGTCCCGGGAAGCGGCCGGCGGCCACCAGCACCGTGGCATGCCGCGGGGACACCACGAGCCGCAGCCGCGCATCGAAGGCCAGCTCCACCGGCAGGAGACCGGTCCCGCCGCCGCGGGCCACGAACACCGGCACCGGGGCGGTCGCCGCCAAGCGACGGACCGCCGCTACTGCCACCGGAAGGCGCCCTCACGCCAGGCGTACAGGATCCCGAGCGACAACAACCCCAGGAACACGCCCATGTCGGCGAACGCGGTCATGCCCTCCTCGACGAAGACGACCGCCCACGGGTACATGAACATCATCTCCATCTCGAAAGCGACGAACACGAGGGTCATGGGGTAGTAGCGGGCGTGGAACCGGCTCCACGCATGCGTCTCCGAAATACCGCCGCCCAGGAACGGCGCACGGAACGGCCACAGCCCCTTCTTCCCGGCCCGCCACCCCCGCGCAAGGAAGACCGCGACCAGCACCGACCCGAACGCCGCGGAAGCCGACGCCAGGACGCTCAGCACGCCGATCCCGGTCGGGTCAGCTCAACTTGCATGACATATGCCGCTCCTCGAGACGGGGGCGCTATGAGACCCTGGGCACAGCACTGACGAGCAGCAGTGAACCACCCTTGAGGTCCTGCCGGGGTGGATCCCCCAGCGGTTGCACGACAGGCGGCTGCTGTCACCGGTCGTCCGCCGCCGGGAACCGAGCGACCACGGCGAGGTAGGCGGCGAGGGCGAGGAGGAACACCACGAACCACGTGAGGTTGCGTCCGGGCATGAAGTGGGTGCTGATGTGGCCGAGGAACAGGTCCATCCAAGGCTCGTGGGCCACGCCACCAGCGAAGAGGAAGTCGGGAAACATGGCCATGACGTGGGCCAGGAACGGCCACACCAGGGGCAGCGGCACCGGTCTGCGAATGCGGGCGGCGACCGCTGCCATCACCACCAGCGCCGCGGCGGCGCCCACGAAGAAGTGGGTGAACCAGTGGAAGCGGGCGTCGTGGCCCCGGTAGGAGGCGTAAAGGCCCACCTCGGCCAGCACGGCGACGACGCACCACAGGCACACCCGCAGCGCTGGAGTCGGCTGGACGGCTGGGTTCGCTGCGGTCATGGCAAAGCGTCCAGGATGGTCCGGACCTCGCTGAGCTCGTCAGCCACGGCCGGGTCGAGTGTCCGGTACCGGATGGCGCCGGCGCTGTCGACGACGGCGTAGCCCACCGGCGTACCGCCCCCCCGGGGGCGCCGCATGCCATAGGCCGCCGCCAGCGCCCCGTCCGCATCGTTGACGACCGCGTCAGCGCCCTCACAGCTGTGGGTGCCGGCACCGTCCACCACCACCGCCGTCGCCGTGGCCTTGTCGGGAAGGCCGCTCGCGGCGAAGACCCGGCACAGCCGGGGGAGACGTCCCGTCCGCTCGAAGAACACGACCGTGGGTCGCGACGGGGCGGGAAGGCCCGGCGCCACCGCGGGTGCCGGCACGGGAAGGTCGCCGGCGTCGACGAACCCGGGCCGCTGCCACGCCGGATCGGGGTCGTCGAGTGGCTCTCGCGCCGCCCGGGCGACGGAGAGCAGCAGGCCTAGGCCGATCGCCGCCGCCAGCCAGATGACCACCAGCGGCCTTGCCCCACTCACTGCTGTGCCTGCTTGTCGGAGTAGCGGAGCTGCCAGCTGCCGCCGGCGTCCGAGGAGCGGTAGATGGCGGTGGCATCATCGGCCGACGCCGCTGCGTAGACGTCGGTCCCGGCCACCAGCAGGGCCTGTGGTTGCCCGGCCAGTGCCGCTCGAGGCTCCCACCGGTCGTCGACGCGCCGGTAGGTCTGCCCGGTCCTCGACACGCCCCACAGGCCCAGCTCGGTCCCCCAGGAGACAAAGGCCAGCTGCGGCCCGTCGACTGGTTGCCAGCTGCGACCGCCGTCGCCACTGTCGGCCAGCCCCCGCTCGGTCATGGCCACCACGTGGTCGCCGTCGGCCGGGTCGACGGCGAAGGTGCCGATGCCGATCTCCGAGCGGGTGTCCCACCGCTTGCCGTCGTCGCTGACCATGAACCGTCCGCCGGTGGAGTCGTAGCCGTAGACCTTGCCGTGGGCGGCGACCAGCGAGTGGAAGTCGGCCTCTCCGAGCAGTGACAGCGGCTTCCACATCCGGCCGCCGTTGGTGCTCTCGATGAGGCCGAGGAGCGGGGGGCTGCCGGGCTTGCGCAAGTCCTTGTCGTTGGGATCCGGGTGGCCGCTGCCCAGGAAGCGGTCAGGTCCGACCACGGTGAAGCCCATCGTGTCCTGCACGGCATCACCGACCCGCTGCGCCTTGCCCTGAGCGGGAACCCGGTACAGCCCGAGGTGGGTCGCCGCGTACAGGTCCTTGTCGGCCGGGTTGATGCCGAGGCCGTGCACATGAGCGACCCCCCCGGACGAGCCCGCCGTCCTCGGGCTGTCGTCGTCCCGCACGACCACGACTAGGACGGCCAGCACCGCCAGCGCCCCGGCCACCACCGCCCAGGCAGGAAACGCCCGTCGGCTCGGACGCTTGTTCTGCACCGGCGGCCGCCTCGGCTGGCCGCCGGTCCGGGTCTTTGCCGACCCCGTCTTGCTCGACGCCATCGTCAGTCCGCCCTGCGGGACGCGGCGTCGCTCGGTGCAGCGGGCGGCCGATGGCGGAGCTCGGCGATCTCGTCACGTAGATCGGCCACCTCGCTGCGCTCGCCGGTCGACCTGCGGGCCCCGACGGCGTACCAGGCGAGAAACCCGACGGCCACGACACCCATCATCAAGCTGCAGGCCAGCAGCGGTAGGAGTGCACCCATGCCCCTCCCCTACCGACTCTGCCGCTCAGCGCGCAGCGTGGCTACCTCAGCCCGCAGCCTGGCGACCTGATCGGCGTCGTCTGTCCCGTCCATCGTCTTGGAGCTGCCCATGGAGCCCATGACCCGCATCATCAGCAGCATCGACAAGGGGCAGGCCGCCACGATCAGCAGCGGGAGGACGGCCGCCGCCACCATGGGTGCCAAGACGTAGAGCCCCAGCCCGGCTGCGGCGAGCGCCGCCATCACCTTCCAGTTCAAGCACCTCATGAGCCGTTCCTCTCGTCGTTGCGGCCACTGCACGCCTCGTGCATCCGGTCGTGCACTGCCCGGTCCTGGGGTGACAGTCCGGCGGACATGCGGGCGTGCATCTCGTCCATCTCCTCGGTGGTGTCGCCGCTCATCCGCATGGCTCCACCGGTCCCGTGCATCTCATCCGTCTCGGCGACTGGGTCACCACGACCCGCAGAGGCGTTCCCAGCGACGAAGCCGACGCCGAGTGTCGCGGTGACCGCGGCGGTTGCCGCCAGCCCCCGCAGGGCGGTACGAAACGATCTGTCCATTGCTCCTCCTTGTCGGGCCCTCGGGGTGAGAGCCGGTCGGCCTGGTCGCGCCACCGGGCGGCAGCGCGTGTCGAGGGGCGCGCCGGGGCGCGCCTAGGCCAGACGGGGAGGTCGATCGAGTCGGAAGGCGGCAAGACGGCCGGCGAGGACCAACCGACGGCCCCGCAGCATCACCGCGAACAGTGCCAGTGCAACAGCGGCGGTAGCGGCCAGGACCGCTACGACGCAGCTGCTCACGACGATCATGCCGAAGTCGCAGTCCGCGCAGTCCATCGCTGGCATCCCCATCACCAGTGGGATCCCGGTCAGGACCACCACAACAGCGAGGACGACGAACAGGACGCGCTTCACGGCGAGGCCAAACGTACCCGGGTCGACCGCTGATCGAAGCGCGGGCTCACGTAGCTGAGATCTGGCACTCCAAAAGCGGCTGGCCGGTCGACGTGGACAGCCATGAAGCGTCTCCGCCGCGTGAGAATTCTGATCACCTGGGGCGGAGGCGACGGCGGCCGATGCTGGCGACCGAGGTCGTTGCTCCCCGCCCCATCAGTTTCCAGCGGCCCCCGCAGTCGGCCCGTCCACCCGACTCTGCGACCTCTCGTGCCGTGGTCCCGAGCGCTCCGCCCGCGACACATCGGGCTCGGACGATGCGGGCAGCTGCCACCGTCCAGGCAGGTTACACCCCTACCCCCTGGGATGGAGTACTCCACCCCAGGGGGTAGGTCAACAGCATGTGCGGTGATCTGCTGCTCTGCCTACGGCTTTCACTCCGCCGACGCCGCTCTTGCCCCGTGATGCTCGCGGCCGGACCCATTGATCTCAAGCTGCCGCACGAGCGAGCGGCGGCGAAGCAGAGGCCGCGTGACCCGCATCCTCGTCAGGAGAGCCAGAAAAGGGCAGGGCTGCCGGGTCCATGGTACCGCTGCTTCTCTGGCTGGCCCGCCATCCATAGGGGAAACCAACGACACCGCCTTGCCCTCCCACCTGGGGTGGGGTATGTTGGTGGACACCCACTGAAGGAGAGCGAACTCGATGAACACACGCACGAGAGCACGACGAGCGGCGGCGGCAGTCGTCGGGCTGGTGTTGCTGACCACATTTGCCTCCGCCACCGGCGCTGGGGCCGCTCCGCTCGACGACCGACCGTCTCGACCCGCGCACGTGGGCATGCAGCGCATGCACGAGCTGATGATGAGCGGCAACCCCGGGATGCAGCGCATGCACGAGCTGAGGACGAGCGGCAACCCCGGGATGCAGCACATGCACGAGCTGATGCGCTAATGGGCTTCACCACGCCCCGCACAAGACCAGCCAGATGGTCGCGGCCCTCGTACGGGCCAGACACGAAGAACGAGGAGCCGTAATGAAGATGTGCTTCAACTGGAAGGTGATCACCGCTCTTGCCGTGGCCGGGCTCGGAGCGGCCGCGTTCGCGCCGGATGTGCTGGGGGCGGCACTGCCGCTGCTCCTGCTCGCTGCCTGCCCGTTGTCGATGGTCGCGATGATGCGCGCCATGTCAGGTGGCAACCGCTGCGACGACCGGTCGACGGGGAACCGCAGTGAGACCAGCACCGACGCCGGCTCGAGCGAGGCTCACCCGCCTGCGGGCCGAGATCGATCAGCTTCGAGCCGAGCAGGGACGAGGCAAGGATCGTGGACCGGGCGAGCAAGAGCACGTCACGTGAGCATGCCCGCACCTGCCCCTCGGCAGCCGCACCGTCCGGGTGGGGAGGTCCCGGTCCGTGGCCCACAGACCGGGCTCGGCCGGCGCGGCCGTGCTAAGCGCACGCCAGCGTTGCCGGCACTCCGGATCCAACGACGTTGACCGGCAGCCGCGGCAACCCTACCCCTTCCTCCACCCATGAGTCGACATGACCGCGCCTGAGGCCTCCGCCATCGGAACGGCGAAGCATCGGGCCGTTGACGTGCTGATCGTCGGGGCCGGCCAGGCCGGCCTCGGCACCGGCTACTGGCTGTCGCAGCGGACGTCGGCGTCGTTCCTGATCGTCGACGCCGCCCCGCGGCCGGGTGAGAGCTGGTGCAACCGGTGGGACAGCTTGACGCTGTTCACACCCCGACGGTTCAGCGCCCTGCCCGGGCTCCGCTTCCCGAAGGGCAAGGGCCGTTACCCGACCAAGGCGGAGATGCAGGCCTACCTGGCCGACTACGCCCGTCGCTTCGACCTGCCCCTGCTGCTCAACACCCGCACCGAGGTGGTCGAGGCGGCCGAAGGCGGCGGGTTCGTGGCCCGCACGAACCGGGGCACCATCAGCGCCCGCCATATGGTGGTGGCCACCGGCCCGTTCTCCCGACCCGCCGTGCCCGCCGCCGCCGACGGCCTTGACGTCGAGGTGCGCCAGCTGCACTCGTCGGAGTACCAGCGGCCGTCCGACATCCCCAATGGTGATGTCCTGGTGGTCGGCGGCGGGAACAGCGCCGCGCAGCTGGCCTGCGAGCTGGGCCACCCACCAGGTCACGGTCGCCGCGCCCGGTCCGCTGTGGTACCTGCCGGAGGAGATCCTCGGGATCAGCCTGTACTGGTGGATCTACCTGACCGGCATCCTCAACGCCGGCGCCGACTCCTGGGTCGGCCGGTACGTCCGCCAGCGCGGCGACGCGATCATCGGACGCCAGCTCGACCGGCTCGTCGCCGACGGCACCGTCCGCCTGCTCGCCTCCCGGGTCGTCCAGGGCCAGGGCCGCACCCTCACCCTCGAGGACAGAACCGCACTCACACCCAGCACGGTGCTGTGGTGCACCGGGTTCCGGCCCGACCACCCCTGGCTGCGCGTGCCCGGCGCCCTGGACCCCGACGGCAACCCTCGGCACCAGGCGGGAGCCTCCCCCGTCTCGGGCCTGCACTGGATGGGCCTGCCGTGGCAGACCCGGTTGAACTCCTCCATCGCCGACGGGGTTGACCGCGACGCCCGGGACCTGGTGAGCCGACTGGAGTCACATGGGCTCAGCCACCGGACCGCACCACCAAACCCTTGCACACCCACCCCCGGTGGGGTAGGGTAGCCGCCATGAAGGTCGACAACCAGCGGTCCGTGCTCAACCGGCTCAAGACCTCGCGCGGTCATTTGGATGGGATCATCCGGATGGTCGAGGAGGACGCCTACTGCCCCGAGGTGATGAAGCAGCTGTCGGCGGTGCAGGGCTCGTTGGAGCGGGCCAGCCGCATCGTGCTGCGCAACCACCTGGAGACGTGTGTGGCGGCGGCGATGGTGGCGGGGCGGACCGACGAGATCGTGGATGAGCTGATGGAGGCCCTGCGCTTCGACCGGATCACCACCGGCCCGCTGCCAGAGCCGATCGGACAGGGCACCTGATGGGCACCCAGACCATGGACCGGACCGGCCCCGTCGAGCTCGTCGTCTCAGGGATGACCTGCGGCTCGTGCGCCACCCGGGTCCAGAAGGTCCTCTCCCGCCACCAGGGCGTGGAGGACGCCGCCGTGAACTTCGCCACGAAGCGGGCGACCGTGCAGCTCGACCCTGACCGGGTGGAGATCAAAGATCTCGTTGCTGCGGTGGCCAAGGCCGGTTACGGCCTGGCGCCGGTCTCGGGATCGTCGGACACCGACGCCGAGGAGTCGGAGGACAAGGTCCGTTCGATGTGGCTGCGGCGGGTGCTGGTGGCCTGGCCGCTCGGGATCATCGTGCTGGTCCTGTCGCTGTTCTACATGCACGAACCGTGGGCCCGGTGGACGGCGTTCGCCCTGACCGTCCCGGTGCAGTTCTGGGCCGGGTTCCCGTTCCTGAAGGTCGCAGCCCAGCGCCTGCGGAGCTTCCAGGCCAACATGGACTCGCTGATCTCGATGGGGACGCTGGCCGCGTTCTTCTTCTCCGCCTACCAGGTGGCGTTCGGGCCGGCCCACTCCGACCACTACTTCGACACCTCGGCGCTGATCATCGCCTTTTTGCTCCTCGGCCGCTTCTTCGAGGCCACGGCCAAGGGGAAGGCGTCCCACGCCATCCGGGCTCTGCTCGAGCTGGGGGCCAAGGAGGCCAGGCTCATCGTGGACGGCGAGGAGCGGCTCGTCCCCGTCGACCAGGTCGCCCTCGGTGACCTCCTCCGGGTCCGACCGGGTGAGAAGGTCCCCGTCGACGGTGAGGTCGTCGACGGCGCCTCCGCTGTGGACGAGTCGATGCTGACCGGTGAGTCCGTCCCGGTCGACAAGAAGCCCGGCGACAAGGTGGCCGGCGCCACGCTGAACACCCAGGGCGTCCTCACCGTGCGGGCCACCGCGGTCGGCACCGACACCGCCCTGTCCCAGATCGTCAAGCTGATCGAGGAGGCCCAGGGGACCAAGGCCCCCGTGCAGGCCCTCGCCGACCGGATCTCGGCGGTGTTCGTGCCCATCGTCCTGGCCATCGCCACCGCCACCCTGGCCGGATGGTGGGTCCTGGGTGACGACCCGACCAAAGGGCTGGTGGCCGCGGTCGCCGTGCTCATCATTGCCTGCCCGTGCGCGTTGGGCCTGGCCACCCCGACGGCCATCCTGGTCGGCACCGGCAAGGGCGCATCGATGGGTGTGCTCATCAAGGGCGGTGAGGTTCTGGAGCGGTCCAAGAAGGTCGACACCGTCGTGTTCGACAAGACCGGGACGCTCACCAAGGGCCAGATGTCTCTCACCGACGTGATGGTCGGCGCCGGCGTCGACCGGGCCAACCTGCTCCGGTGGGCCGCCGCCGTCGAGGACGGCTCGGAGCACCCCGTCGGCCACGCTGTCGTCGACGGCGCCCGCGCCGCTGGGATGACGATCCCGGCGGTCACCGGTTTCGCATCCGTCGCCGGCCACGGCGTCCGGGCCGAGGTCGACGGTGTCGTCGTGCACGTCGGTCGCCGCAAGCTGGCGGCCGAAGCCGGCCTGGTCCTGACCGACGGCCTGGAGCAGGCCGCCGTCAGAGCTCGAGGCCCGAAGGCAAGACGGCGGTGTTCGCCGGGTGGGACGGCGCTGTGCGCGGTGTCCTGTCGGTGGCCGACACCCTGAAGGACGGCGCGCCGAGCGCCATCGCCGTCCTGCGGTCCCTGGGCGTGCAGGTGGTCATGATCACCGGCGACAACCGGCGCACGGCCGAGTCGATCGCCGCCCAGGTGGGCATCGACCGGGTCTGGCCGAGGTCCTCCCCGCCGACAAGGTCGACGAGGTCCGCCGCCTCCAAGCGGACGGGCGGGTCGTGGCGATGGTCGGCGACGGCATCAACGACGCCCCGGCGCTCGTCCAGGCCGACCTCGGGGTCGCCATCGGCACCGGCACCGACGTCGCCATCGAGTCCTCCGACATCACCCTGCTCTCCGGCGATCTCCACGGCGTGGCCAACGCCATCCGCCTCTCCCGACGCACGTTCCGCACCATTCTCCAGAACCTGGTGTGGGCGTTCGGGTACAACGTGCTGCTCATCCCCCTCGCCGCCGCCGGGCTCCTCAACCCCATCCTGGCTGGCGGTGCCATGGCCATCTCCAGCGTGTCCGTCGTCACCAACAGCCTCCGCCTAGCCCGGTTCAAGGGCGTCAAGCACGGCAAGAACAAGGACAAGCGGGCGAAGGCCACGCAGGCGAAGACCAGTCCGGCCAAGGTCGCGACCGGTCGAGAGGTGACAACCCACCGACCGCACCGACCGTACCGACGGTCTCCGCGCCGCCCGCAGCCGGAACAAACGGTTCGGCCACATCGCCGTCTGCGCCACAGCAGCTGCCGCCTCTCCAGCCGGCCCCTGAGGCTGTAGCAGCCGACAGACCACGCTCGGGCGGCATCAGCTCATCGGCCAACCCGTCGGCCTGGGGGACGCCTGTCACCTTCGTGGCCGCCGTCGACGCCTCCGGTCCGCGCACCCCGACGGGCAGCGTCCGCTTCACCGACGACACCCTCGAGCTCGGCACCGCTGAGCTGGACGGACAGGGTCGCGGCCGCCTGACGGTGACCGGCCTTGCCGTCGGCGACCACGAAGTGGTCGCCGTCTACGACGGCGACGACCAGTGCGCGCCATCGACAGCAACCATGCGCCAGATCGTCAAGCCTGCCCCCTCGACCACCAGCCTGTCCGTCTCCCCGCCGGGGCCAACCCTCGGCGAGGAAGTCGCCCTCGTCGCCTCGGTCACCGGCCCCGGCGGCGGCCCTGGCACCGGGACGGTGACCTTCACCGACGGGTCGACGACGATCGGCGTCGCCCCGTTGGACGGCGCGGCGAGGGCGACCCTGACCGGCCTGCGGCCCGGCGCCGGCAGCCACGGCATCACCGCCGCCTACAGCGGCGACAGGACGCACGTTCCCAGCGGGGCCACCGTGACCGTCACCATGCGAGCGGCGAGCCGCACCAGCGTGTCGGCCACCCCGGACCCGGCCGGGATCGACGACCGGGTCACGCTGCTGGCCTCCGTCGCATCGACCGCGTCAGCCCCGCCGACCGGGACGGTCACCTTCACCCTCGACGGGACCGTGGCCGGCTCCCCACCGCTCCTAGACGGTCACGCCACCGTGGAGGTGGTGCCGGGCGACGCTGGCTCCCACCCCGTCGTCGCCTGCTTCAGCGGCGACGTCGCGGTCGCCCCAGCTCGGCGGCGGCCACCGTCACCGTCGAGCGGGCCGCCACCACCATCGACATCACCGCCGTCGACCAGCCCGCTGAGCCGACGGCGGGCGAGGTAGAGGTGGCATCCGACCTCACCCCGCCCATGCCGCCCGAGCCCACCAGGGCCGAGCGCAAGGCCGGCGCGGCTGCGAGAGCAGCGCCGAAACCGACGGAAGCTTTCCAAGCAGCGAGGCATGACGAAGATGCGCCGCGACCCCAAGGGCAAACGCCGCAAGCGAAAGAAGTGACCGCGGCCCACGTCGCCGACAAGCGCCTAGGCCAGCGGGTCGTGACACGGATCGTCGTCAAGCGGAACAACCCGACCCTGCTCGACACCTACGGCCACTGGTGGGTCGAGATCGACGACGTGGAGAGCTACGGGTGGTGGCCCGCTGTCCGTCCTGTCGGCATCACCAAGGCACTCGGGGCGTGCCCGGCGTCCTCAACGCCGTCGGTGGCCCCGAAGGTGGTGGCCCCACCGTGGATCCCCGCCACGGCGAGCTCGCCGACCACGCCTTCCACCCGGTCAGCGACGGCGACCGCACCGACGGCGCGGTCATCGCCGCCATCCGCCGCTTCGCCACCACCTTCGGCGGCGGGTGGCGCTGGTCGATACGGCCCACGGTCAACTGCCGCTCCTTCCAAACGGACCTTCTCGCCGCCGCCGGGTTGGCCGTGCCCGACGGCTACGCCCACACCGCCGGTGCCGGCTGCCCCTTCCTCCAGTCACCCCGCCGCTGGCGGAACCGGCTGGCCCACCACCGGATCAACGGCGACGGGCACTCTCCTGAGCGATGCCGCTAAGGTCATGCTCGCTGTGAAGAAGGCGTTCATCCTCCTCCTCGTGGTGCTGGTGGTCATCACCGGCCTCCCGGTGCCCATGGCGGGCATGGGGTCGATGAACTGTGCCGACTGCCTGCCCGGCGTGCTGTTCATGGGCGCCGCCTGCCTGGCCGTGCTCACCGGTGCCGTGACGCTGCTGGCCGCCGCTCTCGTGCTGACGTTGCGAGCCAGAGGCGTCCGCGGCGGCGGCCGCAACCGCGACGGCCCCCTGCTCCGACCTCCCCGGCTGGCTTAAGCGCGCCGGCGCGGCGCTCATCGACACCGTCCCGGCGCTGCCTCCGCAGCGACCCGCGCATCGCAGTCGACGCCTCGTAGCCCCCGGGCTCCAGGCGCACGCCCGTCAGCCAGCCCGTGCCCGCACCTGCGGGCACCACTCCAGCCGAGGTCACCTCCCATGTCAGTCCTCTCGCCGTCGCGCCACCGGCCCGACGTCCCGCCCACCTGGCCCAGCTCGCGAGCCTGTGGGCCATCCTCCTCACCGGCCTGTTCGCCGGCGGCGCATCATGCGCCGCCGTCCAAGGCGGCCTCCTCGCCGGCCTCGTCGCCCGCCGCGGCGGCCAACCGATCCCAGCCGTGGCCGGCACCGCCCGCCGAACACAACCCCGCCCCACCACACCAGCCAACAACAAGGGCAAGGCCAAGTCGGGTTCCACCCCACCCAAGCAACCGGCGGCACCCCAGCCGAACCCTCCCAGCCCCAACGCGCTAGGAGGCATTGACGACCTGTTGCCGGTAGGGGGCTTCCTCGCCGGCAAGCTCGTCTCCCACGTCCTGCTCGGCGCCGCCCTCGGAGCGGTCGGCAGCGCCGTCCAGCTGACGCCCCGCACCAGAGCGACTGTGCAGATCTTGGCCGGCGTGGTGATGCTGCTGCTGGCCCTTGACCTCCTCGGCCTCCACTGGTTCCGGCGCATCACGCCCACCCTGCCGGCCACCTGGGGTCAGCGGATCCGGCGCGACAGCCGCACCAACCCAGCCATGGGACCCACCATGCTCGGGCTGGCGTCGGTGGCCCTGCCGTGCGGGATCACCCTCAGCATGGAGGTCCTGGCCGTGGCCTCGGGGTCGGCGCTGACAGGAGCGGCGATCATGGGCGTGTTCGTGCTGGGAACCGCACCGCTGTTCGCCGTGCTCGGCTACCTGGCCCGCCGTTCGGCCACCGCGCTGCGAGGCCGGCTGGCCGTGCTGGCCGGGGCGGCCGTGCTCGTCACCGCCCTCCTCTCGGTCAACACCGGCCTGGTCCTGCTCGACGCGCCGGTCACCCTCCGCTCCCCGTTCTCCACCGGGGATGCCGGGGCGGCCCAGGAGCCACCGCTGTCGCCGTCGGACAGCCCGGAGCCTGCCGCGCCCAGCGACGGCAGCCCGCAACGGCTCGTCGTCAACGTCCGCGACAGCTCCTACTCGCCCTCTTCGTTGAGGGCCAAGGCCGGCAGCCCGGTGCAACTCGTGCTCCGCACCAACAACACCGTTGGCTGCACCAGTTCCATCGTCGTCCCAAACCTCAACCTGGAGGAGACGCTCCCAGAGACCGGCGAGACAGTCCTCGACCTCGGGACGCTGAAGCCCGGCAAGCTCCGGTTCACCTGCGGGATGGGTATGTACTCCGGCTCCATCCAGGTCACATGACCACCGGCCGGTACCGAATCACCGGGATGCACTGCCCCAGCTGCGGCCTCCTGGTCGACGACACCCTCGAGGACATTCCCGAGATCCAATCGTCCTCCACCGACGTCCGTGCCGGCCATGTTGTGATCAACATAAAGCCCGGCGCCCTCGTCAACGACGACACCATCCTCGCCGCCATCACCGGCCTCGGCTATGAGGCTCACCCAGACACCTGAGCAGTCGGCTGCGCGCGGCGCCGCGCCTCCCCAGCCGCCGACGTCCACCCGACACCCGCCTCTCGTCCAAGCCACCCTGGAGCAAGCCCACCCATGAAGCCCTTCTATCCCGCCTGTCCGTCTTGACAGCCGCCGCCGTGGCCATCCCCGCCTGTGGCGGCGACCAGCAGACCGCCCGCCGCCTGTTCTTCGATCGGGCCCACCAGCCCATACACCAGCTCGCCTCCGCCACCTCCGAAGTGGACCGGGCTGCCTCGGCCAAGCTGCTCGAGGCCAAGCGGGTCGTCGAGGACGACCTCGACGACCCGGGAGCGGCCGGCCTCGCCGACCACCCCGACACCAACATCGCTTTCATCCACCTCGAGGTCTGGCAAGGCTTCAAGACCAATACCATCAACCCCGCAGCTGCTGAGTGGATCAACCCGCCCGGCACCACCGACGCCGCGAACCCTGGGGCTTCATCATCGGCCCGGACGGCCGCATCACCGACCGGTTCGACAACGTCGCCGGCGAAGACGAGCTCCAAGCCGCCATCAACCGGATCCCACGATGAATACCACACCTGCCACGGCTGAAACCGCTGCAGGCGACGTCCCGTCCAACCGTCTCGGCAGGCGGCGACAGATGCTCGCTGCTGGCATCGCCGCCGGCCTCGCCCTCATCAGTGCCGCCTTGGTTCTCAGGCCACCAACCACACCGACCAGCACAGGCGGCGAGGCCGCGCCCGCGCCCGGCATCTCCCTGCCTGATCTCGCTGACCCCTCCACCACCCGCACCCTGGACGCCCTGCGAGGTCAGCCTGTCGTCGTCAACCTGTTCGCATCCTGGTGCCTCCCCTGCCGGAGGGAGCTCCCCGTGCTCCAAGCCGCCTCGATCGCCAACCCCGACGTCGCCTTCCTCGGCATCGACCACCAGGACAGCCGCCGAGCCGGGCTTCAGATGCTTCGAGAGGCCGGCGTCACCTACCCCGCCGCTCACGACCCCAACGGCATGACCGCCGCCGCCTACCGCGCCAGGGGCATGCCCACCACCATCCTCATCACCCGCCACGGAACCGTCGCCGCCACCCACCTCGGCGAGCTCACCCAGCCCCAGCTCGACACCCTCATCCAAGACGCCAGGAACCGATGACCACCAGCACCCGCAATGCGGGATGGCCCACCTGGCGACGTGGGTGGCTTCTGGCGGAGAGGCGAAGACGACGCCGGCGTGATGCTCACCGGCTGCCGCCCATGACCTGACGATGCGGTCGAAGTCCCTGGCGTTCTCGGTCACCAGTGCCCGTCCATCCCGAGCTGCCGACCGCAACAGCTCCTCGTCCGACAGAGTGCCCAGTAGTTGATCGTCGGCAGCCGCCATCACGTCGTAGCCCTCGTCTCCTAGGCGCTGGGCGGCTTTGGGGGAGTGGTGGGTGTCGAGAAGCAGCTTCCCCGGGCCAGCAGGTCGTGCTGGCGGCGCCAAAGCGCTTCGGCCTGGTCGGCGGCAACCAGGTTGGCTTGTATCTGTGTGTCAGGGGGGTGGCAGTGCAGCGAGGTGGCACTTACAGGCGTGCCACGTACAGCTGCCGGGTGAGGGCCGACCCGAGGGCGACGGTGGCGCCGTCCAGCTCGAGAGCAAGAGTGCCGTCCGGCGCCTTCTCGCGCACCCGAGCGTTGGTACCCGGGATGAACCCGTGCAGGCCCAGGTATGTGAGCGCCTCGAAGTCGAGCTCCACCTGCTCGGGCACCAGCTCCAGGCGAACCCGGTCTCCGGGCTGCGACTCTGACAAGAGCACGAGCTCGCGTTCCGGAGCGTCAGTGCCGGGGATTGGGTTGCCGTGCGGACAGGTAGTGGGATGGTCGAGCAGCACCATCAGGCGGTCCTCCACCTCGTCGGAGATGACGTGCTCCCACCGGGAGGCCTCGACGTGGACCTTGTGCCAAGGAAGGCCGATGACGTCGGTGAGCAGCCGCTCCGCCAGTCTGTGCTTGCGCACCACGCTCTCTGCCAGGGAGCGACCCTTGGCGGTGAGGCGGATGGCGCGCTTCTTTATGGTCACGTAGCCGTCGTCCTTGAGCCGACGGACCATCTGAGACACCGATGGCGCCGAGTGGCCGAGGCGTTCCGCCACTCGGGCCTGTATGACCGGGATGCCCTCTTCCTCGATCTCGTGTATGGCTTCGAGGTAGTCCTCGAGGGGCGGGTGGAATCCGTCGGACACCGAAAGATTCTACGAGCAGAGCCGGGCGGCGTGGCTGACGCCTTGGCTAGGTCGGCGCCAGATCGGGGAGTTGTGCGGAAGCTCTTGACAGCACCGTGAGCTTAGGATTACCTAAGGACTTGTGGAAGGCTGTCCTTTGTCGCCTCGTTACCGATGATGGCGCGTGTGAGGAGCGGACGTCGGCGGTCTTTGGACGCAGACGCGCCCGATCTGGGGATGCGCCGGATTGGCTGGGTCAGGATAGAGCTCTTGGCTCACGAGCACCGTTGCGCCGTGGTGGGCACCTCCCACCGCCTCCCTGCCGAGCGCTCGGTCCCTTTGGGCACGGCCCTGGCACTGTGGCGCAGCGGCGTTCCCGCCGTCATCCGTCGCCGGCGGGGCGGACACACCGTCGTGTCGTCCGAGCTGGCCGGGAGCGGCTGAGATGTACGCGTGCTTGTGCAAAGGCGTCACCGACGCCCAGGTACGCGCCGCGGTCGGGGCTGGGGCACGAAACGTGGACGACCTGAGCTTGATCTGTGAGGCAGGCGCCGGGTGCGGCGGTTGCCACCGCCTGCTGGCCCGCCTGCTGTCGGGGCGGGGGCCGACGATGTGTCCCGAGAAGGACCGCACACCAGCGGCCTGAGGGCAGGCGGTGGCCGGCGCTCGCCCTTAAGCTCTCGTGCTGAGCGAGGAGGACGAGGATGAAGGGAAGCCCGGAGCTCATCGAGCTGCTGAACGACGCCCTGACGGCCGAGCTGACGGCCATCAACCAGTACTTCGTGCAGGCCAAGATGTGCGACAACTGGGGCTACGCCCGCCTGGGCGAACGTCTCCGGGCGGAGTCCATCGACGAGATGCGCGACGCCGAGGCGCTCATCGAGCGGATCCTCTACCTCGAGGGCGTGCCCAACCTGCAGCGTCTCGGCTCGGTGATGGTGGGCCAGACCGTCGCCGAGCAACACCGGGTGAACCTCGATCTGGAGCGGGCCGCCATTGAGCGGCTCAACCGGGGGATCCTCGCGTGCAGGTCGGCGGGCGACGAGGGCACCAGCCAGGTCCTGGAGCGCATCCTGGCCGGTGAGGAGGAGCACGCAGACTGGCTCGAGACCCAGCTGGAGCTCATCGGCCAGATCGGCGAGCCTCTCTACCTGGCTCAGCAGGTGGGGACCTAACGCACCGGCACCGGTACCGGCATTGTCAAGTGGCAACGGGCCGCCCATTGGTCCCGCGCACCGAGGACGGGGACTGGCCAGTGGCGGCGTCACCCACGAGCCTTACCGCCCCGCCGGCCACTACGGCCGTCCCGAAAGCCCGCCCCGCATGGGCTCAGGCGTCGATGTGGCTGGCCCCACCGCTCCTTCTGGCCGCGCTCGGCGGATGGGCTCTCAGCCGCCACCATGGGCTCTGGTTCGACGAGGTCTACACGGCTGAGGTTTCCACGTTGCCGCTCGGCGACCTCTTGTCGGCGATCGTCCGGGGCGAGGGGCCGATCCTCTACCTGCGAGACGCACCTCCCTCGTACAACGGGCCGTACTACGCGGTGGTGCACCTGTGGCTGGCGGCCACCGGGCTCCAAGCCGATGAGTGGGGGCTGCGCCTGCTGTCCCTGCTGGCCGCCGTGGCGGCGGTGCTGGCCTTCACCGCCGCTGTGCGCCGCCTGGCCGGTGCCGGGTTGGCCCTGGCCGCGGGGCTGGTCGTCGCCAGCAACCCATTCGTGGTGGAGTACTCGGCCGAGGGCAGGGGCTATGGGCTCGTCCTGCTCGGCGTCGCCCTGGCCGGACTAGGCCTGGCCCGCTGGCTCGACGGCCGTCCCCGAGCTCTGCTCCTCTACGGTGCCGCTGCCGCAGCCTCGGGGCTGGCCCACTGGTTCGCCCTCCTGGTCGTCGCTGCCTTCGTCGTCACCGCCCTGGTCCTCGACCGTCGCCGGGCAGCGCCGCTGGTGGCCGTCAGCGCGCTTTCCACCCTTCCGGCCCTGGCCCTCGTTGCTACCGCCGCTGCCAATGGGGTGGGGGCGTCGGGGGCGGAATGGCTCGGCGGCGTGGGCCCGGGCGTGCCGTGGCTGGTGCTGCGGTCGTGGGCGGGAGGCAACGCGCCACTCATCGTCCTCAGCCTGGTGCTGGGGGCGACGGGGATGGTCCGGGCCCGCCGGGACCATCGGGTGGTGCGGGTGGTGGCCACGGCCTGGTTCGGCGTTCCGGTAGCTGCCGTCGCCATCCTCGAGCTGGTGCGGCCCGTGTTCGTCGACCGCTACCTCTTGGCGGCCGTTCTCGGTCTGGCCCTCCTGATCGGGGTGGGGGCGGCCAGTCTGCCGCGCCGGGCCGCCGCGCTGGCCCTCGCCGTCTTCGTGGCCACGTCGATATGGGCCACGTTGGTAGACGTGGGCAGGGGCCCGAAGCAGGACGTCAGGGGAGCGGTCTCCTATGTGGCCAGCCGCCATTGGGCCGGTGAACCGGTCGTGGCCGGCGCCCGGTGGGATGCCCTCGGCTTGGACCACTTCACCCGTCGCGACCACCCCGAACTGGTTCCTGAGCTTGTGTTGGCGTCGCCGTCGGTCCCTGAAGCGTCGAGCCTGTGGGTGATCCGACGGTCACATGGCGGCATCAAGGGGGACGGCACCAGACTGGCCGCCCTGGACTCGGAGCTCGCGGCCCAAGGAATGCGCGTGGGTGAGGAGCGCCGTTTCGACGGCCGCTACACCGACACGCTGGTCCAGCGTTGGGCTCGTGACTGGTGACTTTGCTGCGCCCGGGCCCTCAATGCCCAGGCCAGGCTGCGCGCTGATTGCCACAGGCGGGCTCGGGTCGGCCACGCCGAGGCGCCAGTGGTGCGCCTGGCCCGCTCCACCGGGACGGAAGCGACGGCCAGGTCGGCGACGCCGATGGCGACGACGATGCTCGGCGCCCGGAGGCGCAGGATGGCATCTCGGGCGACAGGGCTCAGGGCGACGAAGGCACCGGCGTCGGCCGGCAGACCGGTGAAGCGGGCCAGGAGCGCTCGGTGCAGCCGCCCGGTGATGAGGCGGCCGCGACCCTCATAGGTTCCGCGCCGGCCGGCGAACACGGCGTCCCGCTCGTCGGCCAAGAGGTGCTCGACCAGCACGGGGACGGCCTCGGGCGGGTCCTGCAGGTCGGCGTCCAGGCAGACCCACGCTCGGGCGTCGGCCTCGTCGCAGAGGCCTCGGGCCAGCGCCTGGTGCTGTCCCCCGTTCACCGCCAGTTCGGTCACGGCAATGCGGTCGTCGGCTGCGGCCAAGCGCCGGGCTACCACCGCGCTGTGGTCGGGCGAGCCGTCGACGACGAGGCGCAGCCGCCATGGCCGGCCGGCCAGCGCCGCCGCCAGCCGGTCGGCCAGCTCGGGAAGGGTGGCGGCGTTGCCGTAGACGGGCGTCACTACCGACACCGAGGTCACGTCCCCTCGGCTTCCCAGCAACGGGCCAGCCCCTCGCTCAGCTCGACCTTCGCCTCCCAACCCAGCAGGTCGCGGGCCCGGGAGGGGTCACAGACCCATGAGCTGGTGTCCCAGTCGCGCCCGGCGTGGGTCCCCATGGCGACCGTGATGGCCCGGCCCGTGACCCGCTCGGCCTCGGCCACCAACTCTTCGTTGGCCACCTGGCGCCCAGTGCCAACGTTCAGGACCTGGCCTGGCGGGAGGTTCTCGGAGGTGGCCGCCCGCACGCATGCCTCCACCACGTCGTCCACGAAGATCCAGTCCCGGCAGCGCCCGGGTTCGGTCAGCCGGAGAGCTTCGCCCGTGCGAGCGGCACGCAGGGCGGTGGGCACGAGCCGGCCGGGGTGGTCGAGTGGCCCGTACACCTGGAATGCCCGCACGACGGCTGCTCGCAGCCCCCGCTGGGCCGCGGCCGCCGTCGCCAGGAGGGAGCCGACCGCCTTGGTGGCGCCGAAGAAGCCGCGTGGTCGAAGCGGCGTGTCCTCGCTCATGGGCCCGTTCATGGCTGGGTACTCAGTTGACGAGCCGAGGCGCACCACAGCCCGGCAGCGAGCGGGAAGGGCGTCGACGATCCACAGGGCACTCGAACCGTTGACGGCGGCGGTCGCCGCTCGCTCGGACGGCGTGGCCTGCGCTCGGGCCGCGGCCAGGAGAAGGGCCACATCGGGGTCAGCCGCAGTGACAACGGCAGCCACCGCTTCCCGTTCGGCCAGATCAGCCGCCACCAGCTCCACATCGCCGGCACAGCCCAGGGAGGCCAGCCTGGCTGCACCGGGCGGCGGCGTCGCCGGGCTCCGCGACCCGCCACTGCGGGGCCGCACCGTAGCGACCACGTCCCACCCGTCGGCGACCAGCCGGGCGACCAGGTGCGCGCCGACGAACCCGCCGGCACCCGTCACCAACGCCCTCACACCGCCTCATCCTCGCTGAGCGAGCCGATCACGGCTACAAGCTCGGCACGGTCGGCGGCGACCTCCTCGTCGCTCCGACGGCGAGCGGCGCCGAGCGCGTCCAGGATACGGGGAACCTCCTCGGCGACCTCACGGCCGGCGATGTCGGCATGGAAGGAACGGCGCAGAAAGGTGAAGGAGGCGCTCAGGCTGGCCAGTACGCCCATCAGCAGCCGGCAGGGGACGGGACGGCCGGCCTCGGGCAGCGTCAGCCCCGCCACGCCAAAGGGGATCCCCGCCGCTGCTGCTGTCGCGCTCACACGCTCGACGGTGCCATCGACGAGAGGAGCGAACAGGCTGCGCGCTCCTCGGTCGATCATGAGGTCGTTCAGGCCCACGTACACCCGGGAGAGCGGTCGGCCCAGCAGCTCCTCAGCCTGCCTGACGGCGTCGGTGGTCTCCACGAGGATGCCAAGCCCGCAGCGTCCGGCGACGGCGTCGCGGGCGGCGTCGACTTCTCCCGGCCGGCGCACCATGGGGAGCAGTACCTCGTCCGCTCCGAGCGACACCGCCAGGTCGATCTCCGCTGCCGACCACGGTCCCCACCCGTTGACTCGGCACAGGAGCCGACCCCCAGTGGCCGCTCGCACCTTTGCCAGATCTTCTGGAGTGTCGGCGTTGACCTGGGTCTTCGCTCCGGCTTGGCGGGCCCGCTTGCCGCGGTTCTCCCAGTCGACGACGACTCCGCTGGCCCCGGCGTCGACGACCCGCCGTGCGAAATCAGGCACAGTAGAAAAGGCGAAGAGCTGGATGTAGGCGACCCTAACAAACTTCTTTAGACTCGGCTGAGTACGATCAGTGCCCGTGCGCCGCACAGTGGGCAACGCAGGGTGGGTCGCCGCCGGCGCGCTGACGTCAGGTGCTGCGTCGGCAATCGCTCTGGCCGTGGCTACCCGCTCTCTCGGCGCCCGAGAGGCCGCACCGCTGGCAGTGGCGTGGACGCTGGCCGTCATCGTCGGGCCCGGCCTCTGGTCGTCGGTCGAGCTCGAAGTGTCACGGCAGACGGCGGCCTCGCCCTCGGCGGCCGCTCCCGTCTTGCTCCCTGGCCTCGTGGTCCGACGGGCGGCCATAGCGGCCAGCGTGGTCGCCGCCGCTGGCCTCGCCCTTCGGGCCCGATTGTTCGACGGCAGCGTCGTCGTCCCGCTCGTGCTCAGCGCGCTGGCCGGCGCCTACGGGCCGCTGCACGTTGCCTGGGGACGCCTCGCCGGAGAGCGCCGAGGGCGGGCCCTTGCCGCGTCGGTCGCTTCAGAGGGGCTGCTCCGCCTGGCACTGGTCGGTGGCACTGCCCTGGTCGTCAGAGAGGCTGCCGGCACTGCCGCCGCTCTGGCCGTTGCCGTAGCCCTCGCCGCCGCAGGAACCAGAGCGCTGGTGGGCCCCATGCCCCCGTTCGCTCCGGCTACTCCGCAACTGGCGGCGTTGACCTGCGCCGGCCTCCTGTCTCAGGCCGCCCTCCTCGGAGCGCCCGCCATGTTCGCCCTACTCGCGGGACCCTCAGATCCCCGCACCTCCAAGCTGGCCTTGGCGGTCGTGCTGGCCCGCGCCCCCGCCCTGGCCTGGAAGGCTGTGGTGGCAACCGTGGTCCCGGCAGTGGCGACCGCTCTGGCGGCCGGCCGGCACGACGTCCCTCAGGCGACGGCTCGGGCCGTGCTGAGCGGCGCCATTGTCGCCACCGGCTTCGGCGCGGTTCTGGCCGCCGCCATCGGCGACCCCGTCCTCCGCCTGCTGACCGGAGACGGCGACGGCGGCGGCCTCGGCGCTGGGCCGCTGGCGCTCCTGGCATCCGGCACGGTGGCGCACCTGGGTGCGGTCACGGCAAGCGCCGCCCTGGCCGGCTCCGAGCGGGGAAGGGCGGCAGCCTGGGCGTGGGCTGGCGGCATCGCCGTGGCGGCGGCGGTACTGGTCTTGCCCGGTGACCCCCTCCTGCGAGTTGCGGTGGCCCTCGCCGCCGGGACGACGACCGCCCTGGTGGCCTCCGCCGTCGCGCTGTACCGCTCGCCGCGCATACGGTCACTTCGATGACCGAGGGCCGGGACACCGGTGCTGCGTCCCCCGCCCCCAACCAGGCTGCCGCCGTCGCCTGTACCGGACTGCGCCGGAGCTATGACCAGGTGGTCGCCCTCGACGGTATCGACCTAGAGGTCCGTACCGGTGAGCTGCTCGCCGTCCTCGGCCCGAGCGGCTGCGGCAAGACCACCCTGCTCCGCCTCATCGCCGGCTTCGAGCCGCCCGACGCCGGTACGGTCGTCGTCGGCGGTCACCTCGTGGCCGGCATCGGCGTCTTCGTGCCTCCCGAACGTCGGCGGGTGGGGATCGTCGTGCAGGATCACGCCCTGTTTCCCCACCTCACGGTGACGGACAACGTCGGCTATGGGCTCTCCGGCCGGCGCAAGGGCCAGCGGGCGACCCGCGTGGCGGAGGTCCTCGAGCTCGTCGGCCTCGAGGACCTGGGCGGGCGCTATCCCGCCGAGCTTTCGGGCGGACAGCAGCAGCGAGTGGCCATCGCCCGGGCCTTGGCTCCTCACCCCAGCGTCGTGCTGCTGGACGAACCCTTCGCCAACCTAGACGCCGTCCTCCGGGCCCGTATGCGGACCGAGGTGGCCCGAATCCTGCGCATCGCAGGGGCCACGGTCGTGCTGGTAACGCACGACCAGGAGGAGGCCCTCTCCCTCGCCGACCGGGTGGCCGTGTTGAACCGGGGCCGGGTCGCGCAGGTCGGACGCCCAGACCAGGTCTACCGCAGGCCGGCCGACCCGTTCGTCGCCCGCTTCGTAGGCGACGCCGACCTGGTGTCGGCGACGAGCGACGGCTCGAGCCTCGACAGCCCGCTCGGCCGTTTGAAGGTCAGCGGAGCGGTGCCGGCGCCTGGGCCTGCAGTAGCGGTCGTCCGGCCCGAGGCCCTCCGCCTGACGTCCGCCCCCACCGGCCTGGGCCGTGTACTGACCGCCACCTACTTCGGCCACGACCAGCTGGTGGAGGTGGCCGTCGGCGACAACGCCAGCAACGGCCTGGTGGTACGGGCCAGGGTAGGCAGCGAGCGGCTGTTCAGCTCCGGGGACCAGGTCCATGTCGATGTGGCTGAAGACGTGGTGGCCTTCCCGGCCTGACGATCGGCGCCTCGAGCTGTATCTTCGGTCGCCCGAACAGACTTTGGAAGGAAGACCGAATGAGGCTGTCCCGGAGGAGTGCCGTCGCCTTGATCATGGCTGTCATGTCCATGACCGGAAGTGCCTGTTCCGACGACTCCGCTGACCTGACCGTCTACTCGGGCCGGATCGCCGATCTGATGGGGCCGTTGTTCAACCAGTTCGAGCAGGAGACCGGCGTCAAGGTCAAGGTCCGCTACGGGGACTCGGCCGAGGTGGCGGGCGCCGCCCTCGAGGAGGGCGACAAGCCCCGGGCCGACGTCTTGCTGGTGCAGGACGCCGGCAACATCGGCCAGGTGTCAAAGAGCGGTCGACTCACCACCCTCGATGCTGGCGTGGTCGACAAGGTGCCCACTCAGTTCCGCTCCGTCGACAATCACTGGGTGGGCCTGTCCGGACGAGCCCGGGTGGTCGCTTACAACACCGACAAGGTGCGCGAGGACCAGCTTCCTCCCGAGATCACAGGGTTCAGCGATCCCCGCTGGAAGGGCAGGCTGGCCTGGGCGCCGACGAACGGTTCCTTCCAGGCGTTCATCACCGCCTTCCGGGTCATGGAGGGTGACGCCGCCGCCGAAGCGTGGCTACGGGGGGTCAAGGCCAACGAGGCGAAGGTCTTCCCCAACAACGTCGCCATCCTGGACGCCGTGGGCAGGGGGGAGGTCGACACCGGGTTCGTCAACCACTACTACCTGTATCGGGCCCGAGCCGAGGGACAGGCTGGCAAGGCGGAGAACAAGTACTACGGCGCCGGCGATCCGGGAGGGCTGGTGAACGTGTCCGCCGCCGGCATCCTGCGGGGTGCCAAGCACCCGGTCGCTGCCCGCCGTCTGGTCGAGTTCCTGCTCTCGGACAACGCGCAGCGCTACTTCGCGGACAAGACGTTCGAGCTGCCCGTCGTGCCCACCGTCCAGGCCGACCCCGCGCTTCCTCCCATCACGGCACTGGCCAGGCCTGAGGTGGACCTGGCTCGCCTCGAGGATGCCAAGGGCACCGTCGATCTTCTTACCCGCCTCGGCGTCCTCTAGCACCGAGGGAGACCGCTCCGGCATTGGCAATCCCACTTCGGCCTTCGCATGTCGAGGACGAGCTCGGGCTGGCTCCGGCAGGCGAGCCGGCCCCGCCGGACCCACGTGGTGCGACCCGCGCCAGGCCCGAGCGAGGCCGGCAACGAGGCGACCTGCTCACCGCCCTGGCCGCGGTGCTCGTGGCCGCCATCGCGGTCCTGCCCGCTGTGTACCTCGTCATCCGAGCCCGGGAGGCAGGTTTGGGGGCGACGGCCGACCTGGTGCTCACCACGCGAACCGCGCAGCTGCTGGGCCGCAGCCTGGGCCTGGCGGCGGCCGTCACGGTCACGGCGGTCCTCATCGGCGTTCCCGTCGGATGGCTGACAGCCCGCACCGACCTCCCGGGACGGCGGCTGTTCACCGTGCTCACCGCCCTTCCTCTGGCGGTCCCCTCCTACGTGGCGGCCCTCGCCGTGGTTGCCGCGTTTGGGCCTCGGGGGACGATCGCTCGTTGGCTCGGCCCCCTCGGAGTGGATCGCCTGCCCGAGCTCTACGGGTTCCCCGGCGCGTGGCTGGCCCTCTCGCTGTCGACGTTCCCGTATGTCACCCTCACGGTCCGAGGCGCCCTCCGCCGGCTCGATCCGGCCCTCGAGGAGGTCAGCCGCAGCCTCGGCGTCGGGTCGTGGGAGACGTTTCTCCGGGTGACCCTTCCACAGATGGCGCCTGCGGCCGCCGCCGGAGCGCTGCTCGCCGCCCTCTACACCCTTGCCGACTTCGGAGCGGTGTCACTGCTCCGCTACGACACCTTCACCCGGGCCATCTATGTCCAGTACAAGGGCTCGCTCGACTATTCGGCGGCGGCGGTGCTCGCTCTGGTGCTGGCCGTCATGTCATTGGCAGTCGTTGCCGTCGAGTCCCGGATGCGTTCCCGCACACGGATCGTGTCCAGTCGCACCGCCCGCCAGCCACGCGTCGTTCCTCTTGGCCGCTGGCGTCTCGCCGCCGCCGGGGCCATGGCCCTGATCGTGGTCCTGGGCCTGGCACTGCCCGTAGCCACTCTGGTCACCTGGCTCGTCGTGGGCGCCCAGGAGGGCGTCGACCTCGCCGGAACTCTGCGGGCGGCGGTTCACTCCGCCCAGGCATCGGGGCTGGGCGCGCTGGCGGCCGTCGGGGCGGCATGGCCCGTGGCCGTCCTGAGTGCCCGCCGGCGGGGATCGGTGGCTCGCTGGACAGAGCGCGCCGCCTACGTCGGTTATGCCCTCCCCGGTCTGGTGGTCGCCCTGTCCCTCGTCTTCTTCGGCGCACGGGTGGCTACGGCCCTGTACCAGACGGTCGCCATGCTCGTCCTGGCCTACCTCGTGCTCTTCCTCCCGCAGGGTCTGGGCGCCCTGCGATCGACGATCGCCCAAGTCAGCCCCCGCCTCGAGGAGGCAAGCCGGTCACTTGGTGCCAGCCGGCTCAAAACCACCCTGCGAGTCCTCCTCCCGCTGGTGCGACCAGGGGCCGCTGCCGCCTTCGCTCTGGTCTTCCTCACCGCCATGAAGGAGCTTCCTGCGGCGCTGCTCCTCGGGCCAACCGGTTGGGACACGCTGGCCACCCGAGTCTGGGCCTCCACCAGCGAGGGGTTCCTGGCCCGGGCTGCCGCGCCGGCCCTCCTGCTCATCGCCGTCTCCTCGGTGCCCCTCGTTTTCCTCGCCCTCCGAGACAACCGGTGAGCTCGGGTGACTTCGGAGCAAGGTCGACTTGGCAGGCGGGTAGGGAGCGGGCTGGTCTGGGCGCACCGGGGGTGCGGCTTGGGACGAAGAATAGGGGGTCACCTCAACGCTGGCGCCCCATCTGTTCTGAGTCGCAGGTGCGCGAGGCGATGTTTCATGGCGGGAGGCAGTAAAGGGCTGCCGCGCGAAGACGTGAGTGCAGCGAGTGGGGTAAGGGTCGCCGGTGGTAAGGCGGTTGCCTCCGAGCTGTGGCTCTTGTTCTCATCCTCGTGTCGTCTCCCCTGTGTCGCTCCCTCGACTGCTGGCCCTCAGCCGATCAGGCCCCGGCCCGGCTCCCTCGCCCAGAGCCGCGCCCTGTGGGGCGGCTTCTCGTTGAGCCGGTGGACTTCATGATGTAAGGCGTCCCTTGTAGTTTGACTTAGGGACCCCTAAGATGCCCTCCGGCTGCTCGAGTTAGCGGAAGGGAGTCTCAGTGGCTACTGAACGTCGCGGGAGTCGGTGGACTGACCGGCGGCTAGCGCTGGCTCTCCCTACGCGCCGCCGTTGTTGTCGTCCCCGCCCTCTCATCCTTGTGGTGGCAGTCGCGTTCTTGGCAGCGGCGTGTTCCGACGCTGAACCGCCCAGCTCCACCCAGGACTCTGCCGACCGACCGGGTCCGATCACCCTCACGGACCAACGAGGCGCCGTCGTCCGCCTCGACGACCCCGCCCGTCGTATCGTCACCGTCCCGATGCCGGCGGCCTCGATGCTCATCGCTCTGGACGGCAGCGCCGACCGCCTGGCTGCCATACACGCCGGCTCAGCCTCCGCCATCCGAAAGGAGCTGCTGGGCGAGCTGTTCCCCGGGGCGGCCAACCTCCCCTCCGACATCGCCAACGAGAGCTTTGCCCCCAACGTCGAGAGCATCACCAAGGTCAGCCCCGACCTCGTGGTCCAGTGGGGCGACCGCGGCAGCGAAGTCATCGCCCCCCTGGAGAATGCCGGTTTCAAGGTCGTCGGGCTCAAGTACGGGACCCAGGAGGACCTCGAGGCCTGGATCCGCCTCTTCGGAGAGGCAATCGGGAAGCCAGAGCGGGCCAACGCCCTATTGGATTGGCATCACGACGCCCTGGGCGAGGTGAAGGCGAAGGCGACACAGGTGTCGGGGCAGCGACCCAAGGTGCTCTACTTCAACCGGCTGAAGAGCGAGCTGCGGGTCGGCGGGACGGGGACCTACAACGACTTCTACATCAACTTGGTGGGCGCCCAGAACGCTGCGGCCGAGGTCAAGGGCTTCGCACCGGTGAACGCCGAGCAGGTGGCCAGGTGGAACCCCGACATCATCCTCGTGGGCAACTTCGACCCCGGGACTCCGACCGATGTGTACGCCAATCCGGCCTGGAAGGACCTGTCGGCGGTGAAGGCCAAGCGGGTCTACCAGGTGCCGATCGGCGGCTACCGCTGGGACCCGCCCAATCAGGAGTCACCCCTCATGTGGCGGTGGCTGGCCGAGCTCACCCATCCCAACACCTTTGACTTCAAGCTCCGGGAGGAGATGAAGGCCCGCTACCGCTTCCTGTATGGGGCCGAGCTGGCCGACGCTCAGATAGACCGCATCCTGCGGACGGACCAGAACTCCGGCGCCGCCGGCTATGACCGCGCCGCCAAGGACTGAAGCTCGCCCCGCCGGCGAACAGTCCCCTCCTCCTGCCCCGGACCTCGCCGGCGCAGGCGCCACCACGGCGCCCCTGTCAGGCGAGCGTGGCCAGAGCCCGAGCCGGTTGGTGATGGTCGCCCTTCCCCTTCTGGTACTTGTCATCGCCGTTGTGGCCCTGGGGATGGGCCGCCTGTGGATCGCCCCGGTCAAGGTGGTGCGCATCCTTGTCGACAACGTGATCGGCCTGGGCCCGGACTGGAGCGACACCGAGGCCAACGTCGTGGAGCGCCTCCGGGCCCCTCGGGTCGTGCTGTCGCTGCTCATCGGCGGCGGCCTGGCCTGCTGTGGGGCGGTGCTCCAAGGCGTGCTGCGCAATCCCCTGGTCGCCCCCCAGATCATCGGCGTCTCCTCAGGTGCCTCCTTCGGTGGGGCGCTGGCCATCGCCATGGGACTGGGAACTGCCCTTCTCGTGTGCGGCGCCTTCGTGTTCGGCCTGGCCGCTCTGCTGCTCGTCTTCTTGATGGGCCGGGTGGACGGCCGCACTCCCCTGCTCATGCTCGTGCTTTCCGGTGTGGTGGTCGCCGCCTTCTTCTCGGCCCTGGTGTCCGGCCTCACCTACGTCAGCGACCCCCAGCAGCGACTTCCCGCCATCGTCTTCTGGCTGCTGGGCAGCCTGGCCACCGCCAGCTGGGACAAGGTCGCGATAGCTGTGATGCCGATCGGGGCCGGCGTGGCCGTCATGATGGCCCTCCGGTGGCGGATCAACGTGTTGTCACTTGGCGACGAGGACGCCCAGGCCCTCGGTGTGCGGGTGGAGCTGCTGCGTTGGACGCTCTTGGTGGCCACCACCGTGGTCGTGGCCGGGGCGGTGGCCGTGACCGGAGTCATCGGCTGGGTGGGACTGGTGGTGGCCCACCTGGGCCGGATGCTGGTGGGCCCCGACCACCGGGTCCTGGTTCCGGTGTCGTTCCTGATCGGGGCCGGCTATCTCACTGCCATGGACACTGTGGCTCGCACGGTCATCGCCTCCGAGATCCCCATAGGGATCCTCACCGCCCTGGTCGGGGGCCCGGCCTTCTTCGCCCTGCTGCGCCGCACCAGGGGCCGGGGCTGGGTGGATGCCTGATCAGCTGGCCTCCCCCGAGAGCTTGGCCGGCCCCACGTCGGTCGACGCTCCCCTCCTCGAGCTGCGTGGACTCGGATTTCAACACAAGGGCCATCCGTGGCTTCTACGAAACGTTGAGCTGGACGTGAAAAGCGGGGACCTCGTCGCCGTGCTGGCTCCCAACGGCCGGGGCAAGTCCACCCTGCTTCGCTGTGCCGCTGGCCTGGCCAAGCCAACCGAGGGGACGGTGGTCCGCCACAGCGCCTTTGGCTACGTACCCCAGGCCCACCAGGTCGTGTTCGCCTTCTCGGCCCTCGACATGGTCTTGATGGGCCGAGCCCGCCATCTCGGCCCACTGTCGGCTCCTCGCCCTGTCGACCACGAGGTAGCGGCCAGAGCCCTGGCTCGGGTCGGTATGTCCCACCTCGCCCGGCGGGCGTACCCCTCGCTTTCGGGGGGCGAACAGCAGCTCGTGCTCATAGCCCGGGCCATTGCTTCCCAGGCTCGACTGCTCATCCTCGACGAGCCCGCCTCGGCCCTGGATCTGTCCAATCAGGCCATGGTGCTGGGCATGCTGGCTGACCTGGCCGCCGATGGCTGGGCTGTGTTGTTCTCGACCCACCAGCCCGAGCATGCTCAGGCCATTGCCACTCGAGTGGCCCTCCTGTACGGACCGGGAGACCTGCGGGTGGGCCCGACCGACGAGCTGATCGACGAGGCCAGCCTCTCCGAGCTCTACGGCATCCGGCTACGTCGGGTCAGCTTCAACGATGACGGCGCCGAGCGAGACCGCATCATCCCCCTCTATGGCTGAACCGGTCGTTCTGCTCACCATGGGCGACGATCCGCGACTCTTGGATCATCCGGCGGCGTGGGGGGTGCGGGCGCTGGACTGCTACGACCTGAGCCAGGCCGAGCTGGAGCAGGCCGCGGCCGTGCTGGTGGGCATGCACGCCGACCAGCGACACTTGGCCGGCATGCGCCCCGTGCTCGAGACCTTCGTTGCCTCGGGCGGGCGCCTCGTGGTGTGCGGGCAGGTGGCCATCCCCTTCCTGGCCGGCCTGTGCAGGTTTTGTCCGCTCGTCGACTACCACCTCGAGGACCTCGAGGTGCACGCCGTTCGAGCACACCCCGTGTGGGCCGGAGTCAAGACCGAGGACCTCACCCTGCGCCGGGGAGTGGCGGGCTTCTACGGGCGGGGATGGCACCAACCGCCGCCGGGGGCCGTTGTCATCAACGGGCTCGGCCCTCGTCGGCTGCCGGTGGACTTCGTCTACCGCATGGGAGCCGGGGAGGTGTTGGTGCACGGGGGCAACGACCTCTGGTCCTCGGACGAAGAGGGGAGCACCTCGGCTCGGCTCGTGCCCCAGCTGCTCGAGTGGGCGGCCCCATGACGCCTCGAAGAGCACGTGTGGGCCTAGTGACCGGTGGTGCCTCCTACCATGAGCGCACCCTGGCCGACTCCCCGTTTTCTGAGCGGATCACCCGGGGCTTGTATCTCCCCGCCTTGGCGATGGGCGACCTAGACGGGCTAGACGTGGTCGTCGTCTCGGACCGCCAGCATCCCGGTGTGCTGGTTCGCCACGCCCCGGCGCTCCTCGGGGTCGCCGAGCGGGGCGACACCCTGGTCGTGCTGGGCGAGAACCGCGCCCAGACCTGGGTTCCGGGCGCCAGATGGGAGGCCCGGCCCACCAACTTCTGGTGGTGGCTAGAGGGGCTCGACCCCGGAATCCGTCCCCGCAACGCGGAGCATCCCCTGTGGCGGACAGCGACGGCGGGCGACCTCACCTGGCACTTCCACGGCGTGCTCCATCCGCCTCCGGGCGCCACACCGCTGCTGGTCGCCGAGGGCCAGGGCGAAGACGGGGTGCTGCTGTATGAGGACGAGGTGTCGACGCCAGGGCGCCTTGTGGTCACAACCTTGGACCCCGTCTACCACCACGGCAGCAACTTCATGCCGGCCGCCACCCGGTGCCTGGATGCGCTCTTGTCGTGGTTGAGCGTGTGAAGCGAGGCGGTACCTCTGCGCCCCGGGGAGGTTGTGTCCAGGCCAGACCAAAACCGATGCGCGCCTGTGGGGCGGTCCCTGAAATCGGCGACGTGGTCCATCTTTATGAGCGCCGACTGCTCCGGCGTCTTCGTCATGTACGGGCTCGCCGGCTGGGAACCACTCACAGCCGGCGGAACGGTCAGCGACGCCGGACTTCAGATCTAGGCCATCGCTTAGCTCTCGTTGGCTGCTTCCCGGCGAGGTTCGACTGCCAACGTATCGACGGTTATCTGGTGCAGTGCCCGTGGTCCCCGTGCGGCTCAGCGGGATCGCCGGGAAGGTGCCCGGGTACGGCACAAGTGCCGCACGCCGGAACTGCATGGACTTGCCGGGGGTCCTTCAGACTGGCGCCTGAGCCGGTGACCACCACAGACCCTGCCGGGATGGTCCCGTGCGCTAGACCATCAACATGCCTCGCGCAGATGAGCGCCGCATTGGTGTCAAGTTCAACTCGTCGGTACGCTTGGCTCGTCCTTAGTGAACGAGGTGCGAGATGGCGGTGCGCCACGACGATCTGAGTCCCGAGGAGCAGGCTCGGCAGCGCGCGCTCGACCGCTCGTGGAGAACGGCACAGGAGGCGCTGAGCGATCAGGAGTTCCGTGCTCGTCTTCAGGCGTCGATCGACCGCGTGAACCGCTCGAACATCACGCCCATCACCGGCGAGGAGTTCCTGGCGCAGACCGAGCCGTCAACGGAGTAGTGCCGCTTCGGGACGTCAGGGAGTTGCACGCCTGGCTCGAGCGAGAGACTCCAAGCAATTCAAGCCCTCAGCGTCGCCCGCACCTTCATTGCCGAGCTCGGAAACCGACCGTGGCGTTGCCCCCAGCGTCCCGATCGCAGAACTCTCGAGCCCGCCGGAGTATGAGATCCGAACCGCCGCACTCGACGTCACGGGCGAGCCCGATGTTGTGATCTGGTGGCTGCACGACTACGCGACCGGAGACGTCGACCTCATCGCGATCACGAGTCGGTAGCTCCGCCGCGGTAGTCGCGACCCGGTGAGCGAGTAGCCCTGGGAAGCGTCGCCAGACCCGTCCGAGCCGCGTGAGAGAAGCGCCCGTCGGGTCCCGGCCCACCCAGTACCGGCACCAGTGCTGCGCGAAGTAGCGCCGCGAGCCCCCGATACTTCGGGTATGGATTGCCCGGAGCCGGTTGGTTGCATCAGCCATCGGCCAAGCGGCGGCCGCGCCCCGACCACGGCGGGTTACGCACACCGACATCACCCAAAGAGACGCCGCGGTGCGGCTTAGAGGCGAGTCAGCCTCACGATGGGAATGGGGCGATTCGTCTTGGCCTGGTAGCGGTCGTAGCGGCCGCGGTTGTTCTCGTTCACCAACTGCCATAGCCGTTGGTAGTCGTCATCGTCCCGCTCGACGACGGCTGCCACGGCCGGGAAGCGGTCGCGAGCGATCTGTGCCCCCACCTGCGGTCGAAATCGCACGTTGTGCAGCCAGCCGGGTGCTCGCTCGGCGCCGCCGAAAGAGCCAACCACCAGGTAGTCCTCCTCATGGCGGGCGTACACCAACGACGATGTGCGGGCCTTCCCGGTGCGCCTGCCGGTCGTGCGAAGCAGCAGACAGGGGGCACCGAGAAGGCGATGCCCGACCCGCCCGTCGGTGACCACGTAGATGGCCTGATGGAGATGAAGAAGCTCGAGCGCAACGCGTGTTCCGAGGCGCACGAGGGGCTCCCTCAACCGACCGGCCTGGTGGAGTAGTCGCCGTGCCATCGGAACAAGCGTGCCAGCGCGGTGGAGGCCGAGGCCCGCTCGACGTCGCGCTCGGCGGTGTCTCGACGCTTCGTGGCCGCCACCGAGACGGCCCTGGCCGAGCTGATGAGCGCTGATCTGTCGGCGCTGGACCTGGTGGCGTTCATCGTCGACGGGGTGCACTTCGCCGGCCACTGCTGCGTGGTGGCGCTCGGCATCGACATCGACGGGACCAAGCATCCCCTCGCCGTCGAGGAGGGCTCAAGGGAGAACGCCACGCTGGTCCGGGACCGGCTGGTGGGGCTCAGGGATCCGGGGCCTTGCGTGAGCCGGCCATCCTCGTCGTCATCGACGGCTCCAAGGCGCTGGCCTCAGGGGCGAAGGAGGTCTTCGACCACCCCGTCATCCATCGTTGTCAACTCCACAAGGTCAGAAACGTCGAGGACAAAGCTGCCCGACGCCCTTGGCCGCCACGGTGGCCAAGAAGATGCGAGCCGCCTACCGCGACCCCGATCCCCTCGGTGCCGAAGCGAGGCTGGAGGCGCTGGCCCGGGACCTGCACAAGTCCCATCCCGGCGCCGCTGCGTCGCTGCGAGTCGCTCTCGACGCCCACGTCGCCAAGACCGTCACAGCCCCTGAGTACGATCCAAGAAGGAGGTGGCCGCATAGAAGTCATCGGGGCCGCTACCGAAGTTCCACGCCAAGTGGGACATCCTGGGCGTGGCCCAACCGGTAGAACGCGCGTTCGTCCAACTCCACGCTGTGCTTCGCTATGAGTGCGTCGAGGAGCTGATCGAGGAGCTGTCCGGCGAGCCGCGGGTGGACCGGCGGAAGATCGAGCCGAACCTGCACCATCTTCTCGAGGTATGCAAGGGCACGAGGGCGATCACAAGTGGCGAGCTCGGTTGACGTGAGCACGTCGAGCACAGTCTTCTCGTCGAACGCCAACAGGTAGTAGACGTTCGGGAGCCTCCCGACGAGACGGACGGCGCGCGAGGCCCTAAGCCAAGACAGCGAGGGCGGTACGGTACTCGTGGCGACGGCCTCCTACCTCGGCGAAGGGTTCGACTGGCCGGCCCTTGACACGCTCTTCCTGGCCTTTCCCCTCGCCTGGAAGGGCAGGGTGGTCCAGTACGTCGGCCGGCTGCTGAGGGCTCACGAAGGCAAGCATGAGGTGCAGGTTCACGACTACGTGGACGTGCTTGTACCCGTACTGGCTCGCATGCACCAGAAACGGCTGGCGGGTTATGCCAACCTGGGCTTCGACGTCCGAGCAGCGCGCAAGCGGCTTCGCTAACGACCCTCACCGGGAAAGCGTTCGGTCAGGGAAGCCAGAGCACCCAGTCAGATTCAGCCTCCGGCGGATCAGCCAGCAGTGTCTGGAGTGCGGCGATGAGCTTCTGCGGGTAGCCGCTGCTGCCACGGTGGTAACGCCTGGGAGAGGTGAAGACGACGCCGGCGTGATGCTCACCGGCTGCTGTCCAAGACCTGACCATGCGGTCGAAGTCCCTGGCGTTCTCGGTGACCAGTGCCCGTCCGTCTCGAGCTGCCGCCCGCAACAGCTCCTCATCCGACAGGGTGGCCAGCAGCCGGTCCTCGGCAGCCGCCGTCACGTCGGAGCCCTGGTCTCGAAGGCGCTCGGCGGTTCTGGGGGAGTGGTGCGTGTCGAGCAGCAGCTTCACTTGGCCAGCAGGTCGTGCTGGCGGCGCCAAAGCGCTTCGGCATGGTCGGCGGCAACCAGGTTGGCTTGTACCTGAGCGTCGATCTCATCGGTGAACTCGGCGTAGTAGGCCAACACGGCGTCGACCTGCTCCCGGCGTAGTCCAAAGACCTCGACAGCTCGTTGGATTCGATCATCGGGGGACACGTCGCCGTCCACGAGCCCCGCCACCACCTCCCACACGTCGGGACCGCCAACCAGGGCGGCACGTCGTCCGGTGGGCCCGTCGCGGAAACTGATCAGCGGATGACGGCGGGTCCGCAGCCCTTCGTCGATGAGCTCTTCGGCCAACGCCGAGGCTGACCGGTCCTGTGCACCGGCTTCCTCCTTGAGCCGCTCAGCAACGTCGTGGTTCCGAAACCGAAGCGACACAGGATGCGTCGTGACTACAAACGTAGTCACGGGTTGCGAGGGCGTCTGCCCGATGGACGTGCAACTACCCTCGATGACCATGGCAGGCGAACCGGGAGCGAGTGGCTGAACACCCGGGAGGCCTCTCGCTGACTCGGTCTACCGGTTCGAACGGCCTATCAACTCATCGACGACGGAGAGCTCCCGCTTATTGATCGGGCTCTGCCCTCGCGCTGCGCTACGCCGACGTGGACGCCTACGGAGGCCGCCGCTCCGGCAGTGACGATCCGTCGAGCTCCTCGGCATGACCTCATTTACCACGGCAAGACTCAATCATGCCGGGCGCGCAACTCGGGTTGGCGATCCGTCGGAGACCACATAGCGGGTGCGCTCCTGCCACTAAGGGCTCAAAATAAACGCTAAAGGTGACCGTCGTAGCGGCCGATACGTCAGAACAGGGACCGGACCGAGCGGAGAGGCGGGTGGTGAGTGAGGGCGACTACCAGCACTGAAACCCCCGCGCGCCCGGCAACAGGGGCGCCACGTGCCGGACGCCCCATGAAGGGTACCGAGGCAGGTACCCGAGGTGCTCCCCGGTCGCGGCCACTGGTCTCGCCGTCGTATCGGGCAAGGACTGCCGGCCCTACGTTTGCCGGCCATCGACGGTCCCGGCCGCTCGTGTCTGCCGCCTATCAGGCCCGCCTGGCCTCGGCCCTCGTCGCCGGTCAAGGCCCCGCCACCGGCATGGGCGTGACGGCTCCAGCCCGGCCCCCAGCTTCTCGCCCCCTCGCCGAGGAGCGCTGGAAGCGCCGACCGGTACTCGGGCTACTCGTACGAGCCCTGGCCCTGGCGGTGCCCCTCGCCGCCTCCGTGCTGACCGCCGTCGCAGTGAGCCGGGCCGTGCAGCGCCCCTCGAGCCTCGCCGGAGCCGTGGTCTGGTGGCTCATGCTCATCGTCGTGTCCACGCTCGTGCTCGGCGTCGTGGACAGGGCGGCCCGGCGCCTGCTGCCGCTCGCAGCGCTTCTTCGCCTTTGCATGGCCTTTCCCGATCGCGCTCCGTCTCGCTTCTCCGTCGCCTTCAGGGCGGGTACCACCCGCAAGCTGCGGGAGAAGTTGGAACTGGCCAAAGCCCAGGGTGTTGCAGACGAACCGGCCAGGGCTGCCGAGCGGATCCTGATCCTGGTGGCGGCCATGAACATCCACCACCGGGGTACCCGGGGACACTCCGAACGTGTTCGGGCCTTCAATGAGCTCATTGCCGAGGAGCTCCGCCTGCCGGAGGCTGACCGTGACCGGCTCCGCTGGGCCGCCCTCCTGCACGACGTGGGCAAGCTCGAGGTCCCGGCCCGGATCCTCGACAAGGCGGGGAAGCCGACCGAAGCCGAGTGGGACACCCTGCGCCGTCATCCCGGGGACGGAGCTCGTATGGTCGCACCTCTGAACCGCTGGCTGGGGCCTTGGGCGGCAGCCATCGAACAGCACCACGAGCGCTGGGACGGCGCCGGATACCCACTCGGCCTGGCTGGCCAGGAGATTGGTCTGGCCGCCCGCATCGTCGCCGTCGCCGACGTGTTCGAGGTCATGACCGCTCCTCGCCCCTACAGGCAGCCGGTCAACGCCGAAGCCGCCCGGGCAGAGCTGGCTCGCTGCGCCGGGAGCCAACTCGACCCCGTCGTCGTCCGAGCCTTCCTCAACGTGTCGTTGGGAAAGCTCCGCATGGCCATAGGACCACTCTCTTGGCTGGCCCAGCTGCCGTTCGTTGGCGCCCTGCCCCGTCTCGAGGGAGTGGCCGCCGCCGGGCGCGCCGCGGCAACCGTTGCCGGCACCGCCACGGGTGTGGGCGCACTTGCCCTCATCGGCGTGGTTGGCCCACCGACTTCCGACGATTCCGTCTCGCTCGACGTCCAGACTGCTCAGAGCACCACCGGCGAAATGCCTGCTGCCCCGGAGCCATCAGGGGCCCCGAGAACGGCGAGCGCCGGGGCGGGAGGAGCGGGCCCCATTCCCGCCCTCAGGCCCGATGTGACAGCCGGCGGATCGACCGTGACCGCGCCTCGAGCCGGCTCACAGCCCGGCTCAGCCGGGCCGCCGGCCCGGACAGGCCGCTCCCGCTCCGCACAGCGCGATACGGCAGCCCGGCGTGGCCGGCAAGGAACCACGGCCAAGGCCAACCGAAAGGTCAAGGCCAAGGCCGTCGCCAACCGAAAGGCCAAGGCCAGAGCCGCGACCAGGGCCAGAGCCGCGACCAGGGCCAGAGCCGCGACCAGGTCTGGAGCTGCCGACAAGGCCGAAGCCGAAGCCGCGGACAAGGACAAAGGCAAGGGCAAGAGCAACAGCGACACGGCGATGGCCGCACCGAGCTCGTGAGCGGCGGCTCGCCTCGGTGCGTCCCCGGGCGCGCACACCGACTTCTCGACGACGCTGCGCGCGGACCCGAGCCCCGCGCCGCTTGTAGGCTGCCAACGCATTTCCCTGGCTCGAGGGCCTGAACCCAGAGCAGCGCCGGGCCGTGCTCCACGACGGCGGTCACCTGCTCATCGTCGCCGGTGCGGGAAGCGGCAAGACCAAGACCCTCGCCTGCCGGGGTCGCCCGCCTCCTGGCCGGCGGCGTGCGTCCCGAGCGGATACTGCTGCTGCCTTCTCGCGCCGGGCGGCGCGAGAGATGCTCATCCGTGCCGGCCAGTTGGCCGAGGTCCAGATGGCCCAAAGACACAGGGCGCCCGCCGGGTCTGGGGCGGCACGTTCCACGCCGTCGCCAACCGGCTGCTCCATCAGCACGGCGCCGCCGTCGGCGTTCGCCCCGGCTTCACCCTGCTCGACCAGGGCGACAACGCTGACCTTCTAGGCCTGTGCGCCACGACCTCGGGCTGGGCGAGCGGGGCCGGCGCTTTGCCAAGAAGGACACCCTGGCCTCGATCAACTCGCGGGTGGTCAACGCCCAGGAGAAGCTGGTCGACGTCGTCGAGCGGTTCTACCCTTGGCGCCGAGGCGACGTCGAGGACATCAAGGCCGTCTTCGCCGGCTACGTCGAGCGCAAGCGGGCGCGCAACGTCGTCGACTACGCGACCTGCTGCTCTACTGGCGGGCCCTTGCCCGCCTCGCCCCGGTCCGGCTTGGTGCTGCGGTCGAGCTTCGAGCACATCCTCGTCGACGAGTTCCAGGACACCAACACCCTCCAGGCGGACATCGTCGCCGCCAGCGGTCCAGGTGGAGCGGCTGGCGGACGCCTGCGTGCCCCTCTTCACCCGTCGCTACCCGGCTACGGCCTCGGTCCGCTTCGCCGACCTCGAGCACCTGTGTTCGCTGGCCACCGACCATCGAACCCGAAGCCGCTTCCTCGACGAGCTCACCCTGGACCCGCCAGCGCTACTCACTCGACGACGCCCACACCTACGGCCAGCCCAGCCGCCTTCTCGCGCCCGCCGCGTCGGCGTTCGACTCCGTCAGCGTCGGCGAGGCCGTGGTCGCCGGCGACCCCGTGGCCGGCGAGCTGGCCGCCCTCTGGCAGCGAGGCCCTCCAGGTCGGCTCCGACGGGTGGCCGGTCCCTCACCGCCGCAGGAACTCGATGAGGAAGGACACCTCCCCTCGCGGCTCGACCTCGTGCTCGACACCGGGCGGGATGGCCTGAGGGGTGTCGGGCCGCACCACGACGTCGAGGGATGGTCGGGTACGGGCCCGGAACCGGAGCCGGCCCTGCCTGACACGGAGCAGACCCCAGACACCAGCCGCTACCCGGTGGGAGCGGCGTAGCCCGGCGGGCATCGTCCGTTCGTCCGACACGTCGGTGGTGCGCACCACGCGGAGGCCGTCCGCGAGCTCGGCCCGGTCGCACAATGGGAAGTCCAGCGCTGAGCCCACCCGCGCCGCCCGGCCGGCGCCGTCCAGCACCCAAGGCGCCAGACGGAAGGGAGGCTGGTGTCGGACGTGCTGGGCGTGCGGGCAGGAGAGGTCCGCCACCCAGTCGCCGTCGTAGTCCTCGTCGAAGCCGGCGATCGTGCGCTCCACCCGCCTACCCGTGATCAGTCATCGCCGGCCCCTCCACCCCGGAGGCGCTTTACGTCGCCCCGCTTGCGCTTGGCCGAGAGGCGCCGCTCCCGAGACCCTTTGGTCGGGGCCGTCGGACGGCGATGGCGGCGCACCTGAAGCGCCTCCGCCAGCCTGGTCCCGAGGCGCTCCAGCGCCAGCTGGCGGTTGCGGGCCTGCGACCGCTCGTCCGAGACGACCACCCGCACCAGGGGGCCGGTCCGATCCAGGAGGCGCGCTCGCTGATGGGCAGACAGCGAGGGGGAGGAGTCGACGGCGAAGCGAACCTCGACGCGGGTGTTGGCCGTGTTGGCGTGCTGGCCGCCGGGGCCCCCGGCACCGGAGAACCTCCACTCCAGCTCGCTGAGCGGGATGGTGAGGGAGCGGTTGACGCGCAGCTCGTCACCCATTCTGGAGAAGGGCTTGCATGTCCGCCAGCGCGAAGAAGGTGGCGACGTCGATCGCCGACGGCGACCCCAGCGCAGGATCGGCACCGTGCTCGAGGAGAGCGCGGACCGAGACCGACGACCGCCGGAAAACGGCGGCGCCCAGGGCGGTCTGACCCCGGTCGTTCACCCTTGTCGTGTCCGCTCCCCGTTCGAGGAGCAGGCGAACGGTGTTGGGATGGTCGTGATAGGCGGCCAGGATGAGGAGGGTCTCGCCCTTGTCGTTGGTGAGGTTGGGAGGAAGCCCCGCATCGATCAGCGAGGCCAGCTCCTCACCGGCGCCCACCCTGGCCAGGTCGAACGTGCGGTGGGCAAACGCCAGCGTCTCCTCGTCGAGTTGCTCGGCCACACAAGAAGCCTACGGCGACCCCTCCCGCCCGCCGGTAAATGGGCGACAATGTCGCCGTGGGCGACGGTCCGGAGCCGCGGCAGGTCGCCGAGCTGTACTTCGAGGTCTGGGAGGGCCAGGGCGACGTCGATGACGACGTGTCGCTCCGGGTGCTGGGCGAGGCCGTCGAGGCCATCGAGGCCCAGGGTGTCTCCTACGTTCTCATGGGAGGGATGGTCTCCCGGGCCGCGGGGCGGCCCCGGGACACCCATGACATCGACTTCTTCGTCGGCCCGACGAGGCCGGTGCGGCGTTGGAAGGCCTGAAGTCAGCCGACTTCGACACCCGTGAGACCGAGCCGCAGTGGCTGTACAAGGCGGTCAAGTAGGGCGTGCTCGTGGACGTGCTGTTCCGGGCCACGGGCGACGTCCCTGCTCGACGACGAGATGATCGAGCGGGCCAAGCGCCGCCACTTCGGTGGTCACGAGATCCCGGCCATGTCGGTCGAGGACCTCGTCATCATCAAGGTCATCATCAAGGCCTTGTCTCACCAGGAGCACACCGCCCGGCATTGGTTCGACGCCCTGGCCCTGCTCTTCAACCAGGAGGTCGACTGGGACTACCTGGTGCGCCGGGCCCGGCGGCGTGGCGCCCGGCGGGTGCTCAGCCTGCTGCTGTACGGCCAGTCGATCGACGTCTTGGTGCCCGACCGGGCCGTTCACGACCTCTACGACCTCATCTACAAGCCGACAAGGGCTGACCCGGCGACCGGCGTTACCCCAACGGCTCACACGCGGGCGGCTCATCGCCACCTCCGAGGCAGTACAGGTTGTAGGCGTCAGCGATCACGGGCTGGGCCACCTTGCGAACGGGCACACCGCCGGCGGTGGTTCCCTTCTCACTGCCCCCGTGGGCATGACCGTGCAGCACCAGGTCGGCACCCACCGAGTCGACGGCTTCGGCCAGCAGGTAGCTGCCGAGGAAGGGGTAGATCTCCAGGCCCTCGCCCACCAGCGTGTCCTCGAGGCAGTGCCCACTCCTTCTGGCGACGGTTTCCGTCGGATACGGCGGGAAATCGTCGCCAGAACGTGACGGCGCTCAGCCGGCCGTGACCCGTGAGGCCGGTACCCTTCCCAGCCGACCTGCCTGGTAGTCCTGCATGGCCTGCAGGACCTCGGCCTTGGTGTTCATCACGAACGGGCCGTAGGCGACCACGGGCTCACCGATGGGACGGCCCCCGAGCACGAGCACGTCGAGGTTGGCGGCTCGGCTCTCCTGCGTGGGGTCGGCGGCGAGGGTGATGAAATCTCCGTTTGCCAGGACGGCGAGCTGGCCCATCCGCAACGGGCGACCCTCGGATCCGACGCTCCCCTTGCCGGCGAGGGCGTAGACGAGGGCGTTGAAGTCGGCCCGCCACGGCAGCGCGAGCTGGGCGCCCGGGCTGAGGGTGGCGTGGGCGAGGGCGATTGGCGTGTGGGTGCTGCCCGGGCCTTGGTGGCCGGCCACGTCGCCGGCGATCACCCGCACGACGGCACCACCGTCGGGCGAGGACAACAGCGTGACCCCCTCGGCGCCGATGTCCTGGTAGGCGGGCGCCGCCCACTTCTGGTCCTTGGGGAGGTTCACCCACAGCTGGACCCCGTGGAAGAGACCGCCACTGGCCACCAGCGCCTCGGGCGGACGCTCGACATGCAGGATCCCGGCGCCGGCGGTCATCCACTGGGTGTCGCCATTGGTGATCAGACCGCCGCCACCGGTGGAGTCCTCGTGCTGGAACGTGCCGTCGATCATGTAGGTGACGGTCTCGAAGCCCCGGTGCGGATGCCAGGCGGTTCCCCGCGGCTCGCCCGGCGCATACTCCACCTCGCCCATCTGGTCCATGTGGATGAAGGGATCCAGGGCGGACATGTCGATGCCCGCGAACGCCCGGCGCACCGGGAAACCCTCACCCTCGAAGCCGCTCGGCGCGGTGGTGACGGTCGCCACCCTGCGCTCGGACGTCGCCGTCGGGTCGGGCGGCGAGATGCGGGGGAGTGAGAGCGGGTTGTCAACGGTCACGGCGGGCATGAGGCTTCCTCCCTGGTAGTTGCAGCTACAACGACCAACGCCACGTCCATGTTCCCGGCGGCTCCACTCGGTTCTCGGTGCAGCTGCCTCCGCAAACCGGAGGCAGCTGCACCGAGACCCTCAGGCGGAGGTCGGTGTCGGTGAGGAGACGCCGACCCCGCCCCGGGTTCGAGCCCCGTAGCGGGCCTTCTCCCCGGCGATGTCGAGCCGGCCGATCCGCTCCTTGGCCGCGACGGCGGCGTCGTCGATCAGGTCCGCGGGGACCAGCCACGACACCTCGAACTCGATGCCGTCGGGGTCGCGGCCGTAGAGCGCCTTGGTCGTGCCGTGGTCGGAGGCGCCCACCAGCGCGCCTGCCCCGGACAGGGCGTCGCCAATGTGCTCCAAGTCCTCCAGGGTCTCGACCTCCCAGGCCAAGTGGTAGAGCCCCACGGTGCGCCGTCCCGCCTGCGACGCCTCGGCTCGGTCGCCGATGGAGAACAGACCGAGGTCGTGATCGTTGTCGGAGCCGGGTGCCTGCATGAACACCGCGCCGGAAGCTCGATGGGGAGGCGACGGAACCCGAGCACGTCGGTGTAGAAGCCGGCGCTGCGCTCGGCGTCTCGGACGTAGAGCACGGCATGGTTCAAGCGGGTGATGGCCATTGAGCCCGCCAACGGGGTAGCCGGCTCCTGTATTCCATGAGCATTCAGTGGCAGCGGTCAGCCAATCTGAGCGGCCAGCTCGCGCAGGGGCGGCTCGTAGACCTCGCTGAAGGTGGGGAATGGGTGCACGACGTCGATGAGCACGGCGAGCTGGATCTCGGCCCTGATGGCCAGCACCGCCTCGCCGATCCACTCGTCGGCGGCACCACCCATGGCCGAGGCGCCGATCAGCACACCACGGCTCCGGTCGGCCACGAGGACCAGCCTTCCCCGGGGCTCCCCCTCGGTGGCAGATCGGGCGGTCTGACCCAGCTCCAGGGTGGCGGTGATGGCGTCGATGCCCTCTTCCTCCGCCCGGCTCAGGCTCATGCCCACCGAGGCCAGCGGGGGGTCGGTGAAGATGGTGCGGGGAATGGCCCGGTAGTCGGCGGCGGTGGGCCGGGACAGGAGGTTGGCGGCGATGACCCGGGCCTGGTAGTTGGCGGCATGGGTGAAGGGCGCCACCCCGGTCACGTCGCCGGCGGCCCACACGTGGTCCTGGCCCAACACCCGGCCGCGCTCGTCGGTCTCCAGCCCCAACTTGGCGGGCTCGATGCCGAGGACCTCGAGGCCGATGTCCTCGGTGTTGGGCGAGCGCCCCACGGACAGCACGATCCGCTCGGCTTCCACCACCGAACCGTCGTCCAGGTGAAGGCGAGCTCCTCCCTCGACCGCCTTGGCCTGCTTGGCCTTCGACCCGACACGCACGTCCACCCCGTCCTCTCGGAGCACTGCGGCCATGTCTTCCGACACGCTGGGCTCTTCCTTGACCACCAGCCGTTCGGCCGCTTCCACGAGCGTCACCTGCACGCCGAAGCGGGCATGGGCCTGGGCCAGCTCGCAGCCGACGGGACCGCCACCGAGGATCACCAGCGACCTCGGTCGCTCGTCGGTGGTGAGCACCTGGTCGCTGGTCCACGTGGGGACGTCCTCGATGCCGTCGATCGGCGGCCGAATTGCCGAGCTCCCGGTGGCGATGACGAGATCGGTGTAGCCGTACTCCTCCTCGCCCACACGCACCACGCCCGGCTTCGTCACCCGGCCCCGTCCTCGCACCAGCGTGACGCCGGCGTCCTCGACGCCCTTGGCCGATCCGCTGTCGTCCAGCCCGCCGATGACCTTGTCCCGCCGGGCCACGGCGGCGTCGAAGGCAGTGTCGTCATCGTCGAGCTCGGGATCGGCCGAGGCCGCGCCGAGCTCGGTGGCCCTGGTCATCACCTTGCGCACCTCGGCCGAGCGAAGCAGCGACTTGGCGGGCATGCACGCCACGAAAGGGCACTCGCCCCCCACCCGATGGGCCTCGATCAGGACCACGGACCGACCCTCCTCGGCCAGGTTGGAGGCGACCGACTCCCCAGCGGTGCCCGCACCGAGCACGATCACGTCGAAGTCCTTGGCCATGAGCTCCCTCTTCCCGTCGAGCACGATCCGTCTCGATGATGATGCCCTGTTCGCCGAACGGGAGCGGAGGCGCTCTTAAGGTTGGATTACGGCTCGGTCCTCGCCGGCGGCCCGAACGGCCGCAGCGACCGTTCTGGTTATGGTCGCGAGCGTGTCCTCATCTGCACTGCCCACGGTTCGCTCCTCCCTTTCGGGCCTGGTCCTGCTGGCCGGGGCGGGCGCCTATGCCCTGGCGGAGGGCGCCCTCGGGGTCACCTTCAACGCCACGCCGCTGATAATCGGCCTGGTTGCGCTCGTGGCCGGCCTGGTGGGCCCTCGACGCCACCTCGTCCCGGTTGGACTGGCGCTGGCCGGCTGGGGAGTGGGTGTCCTTCTGGCCGGCGAGGTCGATGGGCTGGGGGATCGCACCACCGCCCTCCACGTGGTCGGCTTCGGCGCCGGGCTCGTCCTGGTCCGCCTCATCGCTCCGGCGGACCAGCAAGGGTCGTGGCTCGCCTCAGGCTCCCTCGCCGTCCTCGTCTCGGGGCTCTCGTTCCTCTTGGCCTTCGACATGGACCAGCTCGGCAGGTGGCAGGGCTGGACCGTGGCCTTGGTGTTGTGGGGCCTCTGGGAGTTGCGGCCCTCAGGGGAACGGGTGGACACCAACCTCACCCGTCCTTGAGCCGGCTACTGGCCCTCGCCGCCACCGCCCTGGCGGCCGTGCTGCTGGCGGCGGTGCTGCTGGCGGCCTGCTCCAGCGCCACGGCGCCCGGATCGTTGGACGGCCGCTTCCGCTCGGGGACCGAGTTGGTCAACGGCACCCGGCTGCACTACGTGATGGGCGGGCAGGGGACTCCCGTCGTGCTCCTGCACGGCTTTCCCGAGACGTGGATGGCGTGGCGCAAGGTCATGACCACCCTCGCCGACGACCACACCGTCGTGGCCGTCGACCTGAGGGGCGCCGGCGAGTCCGCCCTGGAGACGAGCGGCTACGACAAGGAGACCCTCGCCGCCGACGTGCACCAGCTGGTGGAGCGCCTCGACCTGCGTGAGGTGTCGCTGGTGGGGGAGGACTTCGGCGGCCAGGTGGCGTACGCCTACGCCCGCATGTACCGGGACCAGGTGCGTCGCCTGGCGGTCGTGGAGGCCGGCGTGCCCGGCTTCGGGCTCGAGTCACTCTTCCAAGGCTCTTACCACTACCGCTTCCACATGGTCCCCGAGCTGCCCGAGCGGCTGATCCGCGGGCGGGAGCGCTATTACGTCACCCGGTTCATGTGTGGCGAGGAGCTGGACTGCCAGAAGGCCTCGATCGACGAGGCGTTGGTTGACGAGTACGTGCGGGCCTACTCCCGGCCCGGACGCCTCACTGCGGGCCTCGAGCTCTACCGGGCTCTCCCCCTGGACGCCGAGGCCAACCGGGCCCGGGCCGCGCCCAAGATCACGATGCCCGTGCTGGCGCTCGGCGGCGAGCGGGGGATCGGCACGATCCCACTGGAGCAGTTCAGCCAGGTGGCCGAGGACGTGACCGGAGGCGTGGTGCCCGGCGCCGACCACTGGGTGGCCGAGCAACGCCCGCGGGAACTGATGGCCCGGCTGGCGCCCTTCCTGCGCTGAGGCCACCTCCGTGCCGCCGGGAGCTATTGCACTAGCCGATGTAACACCGATCGATGATACGGTCGGTCTGGTGTCCAGAGCCGAGCCCATCACCGTCGACGAGCTGGCCAGGCTGGCAGGTACCACCACCCGCAACGTACGCAACTACCAGACCCTGGGCCTGCTGCCGCCACCGACCATGGCCGGTCGGGTGGGCCACTACGACGAGGGCCACCTGGCCCGGCTCCGCATCATCGCCCGCCTCCAGGACCAAGGCTTCTCGCTCAGCGCCATCGCCGCCCTGCTCCGGGCGTGGGAGGACGGGAGGGCTCTGGCCGAGGTTCTCGGCTTCGAGCAGGCGCTCACCGCGCCCTGGAGCGAGGAACCACCCGAAGTGGTCTCGGCCGAGGAGCTCCTGGAGCTGTTCCCCGAGGCCGCTGGGGATCCCGTGGTGGCGGCGCGAGCCGTCGAGCTCGGACTCGTCGTCCCCGAGGCCGGCTCCTTCCGTCTCCCGAGCCCGAGCCTGGTGCGGGCGGGCGCCGAGCTGGTGGACGTGGGTGTCCCCTTGGCTGCCACCCAGGAGGAGGTGGCCGCCCTACGTGGCGACATGGCTCGCGTGGCAGCCAGGTTCGTGGCTCTGTTCGAGAGTCACGTGTGGGAGCCGTTCGCCGCCGACGGGATGCCGGCCGAGCGGCTGGCCCAAGTCACCGATGCCCTGCGCCGATTGCGGCCACTGGCGGCCATCGCCGTGACGTCGACCCTGGCCCATGCCATGGAGGAGGCAGTTGCGGCATCCACCGCCCTGCAGGCCGGACCGGCGCAACCCGATATCGACGCCAAACCCGGCCTCGACCTCCGACCCGAACCCGAAGCCGTCTCCGAAGGAGCTGCCCGATGAGGTTCTCCACCTCGTGGGACCACTGGATCTACGTGTCCCTCCCCTTCTTCCTCTACCTCGTTGTGGTGCTCGGCCTGCTCATCTGGGGCGAGCACGGCGCCGAGACGAACATCGTGAAGGTCTTCTTCCGTCGCATCTCGTGGAGCCTGGAGCGCCTCACCGGTCATCCCGGCTGGGTCATGGCCGGCGTGCTGAGCGGGCTCACCGTGCTGGGCGTGGCCATGCTGGGCCTGTACTGGGACGTCGCCTTCCACATCGACGTGGGCCGGGACAAGGAGCTGTTCACTCCTTCCCACACCATGATCGTGCTCGGCCTCGGTGGGCTGGTCTACAGCGCGGTGATCGCGGTGATCTTCGCCACCGTCGACCGGGCTCCCGTCGGGTGGCGCGTCTTCGCGCTGCGCATCCCCAGGTCGGCCGTCGCCTTGGCCGCTCTGGGCACGGGCGGCGTGGCCGCCTTCCCCCTCGACAACCTGTGGCACGAGGCCTACGGCGTGGATGTCACGCTGTGGAGCCCCACCCACCTCCAGCTCATCGCCGGTGGAGCGCTGGCGCCCATCGCCCTCTGGCTCATGCTGCGCGAAGGTGCGGCCGAGGCCCGGCCACGCCTCATCGGACGGGGCATCAGCGCGCTGGTGCTCGGGGCCGTGCTCACCGGGATGTCCGCCGTGCAGGGCGAGTTCGACTTTGGCGTTCCCCAGTTCCAGTTGAGCTGTCTGCCCATCCTGATCGCCGTCGCCGCCGGGTTCAGCCTGGTGGTGGCCCGTGTGGGCCTGGGCCTGGGCGGCGCCCTGAAGGCGGTGGTGGGCTTCCTCGTCCTGCGGGGCGCGGTGGCGCTCCTGGTGGGGGGCGCCCTCAACCACACCGTCCCCCGATTCCCCCTCTACCTGGCGTCGGCGGCGGTCGTGGAGCTCGCGGCCTGGGCACTGGGGACGGAGCGGCGGTTGCGCCTGGGCCTGGTCGCCGGCGCGCTGGTGGGCACGGTCGGCGTAGCAGGGGAGCTGGTGTGGGTCCAGGTCTCGGGCTGGTTCGGCACCGCCGTCGCCACGCTGCCCCCCACGGCCCTTCTCGCCGTGCCCGCCGCGGTCGGCGCAGCAGTGGTGGGGGCCTCGCTGGCTCGTGCCGTGCCGGGCGGCAGTCGAGTCCCGTGGGCGGCCACCGCCCTCGCCGCAGCAGCCCTAGTGGTGGCTCTGGCCGTGCCGCTTCCGAGGAACGTGGGGACGGTGGAGGCCACCATCCGCACCCAGCCGGGCGGTCCCACCACCGGTGTCCAGGTCGAGTTCCAGCCTGTCGACGCGGCCGAGGGTCACTCTTTGGCCATCGTGTCGTGGCAGGGCGGCGGCCGGGTGCTCGCGGGGCTGCGTGAGGTCGGTCCGGGCCGCTACGTCTCGGCCCGACCGGTGCCGGTCGGAGGGAGCTGGAAGTCGATGCTCTCCCTCTACCGGGGTGACGAGGTCATGGCCGCGCCCGTCTACCTGCCCGCCGACCCCGAGATCGGAGCGCCCGAGGTGCCGGTGCTGCCGGAACGGCGGGAGCGCCTGGTGCGCAACACCCAGGTGTACCTGAGGGAGTCCCACGCCGGGTCGGCGTGGGTGAGAACGGCTGCCTACACCGGCGTGGCCGTCGTGGTCGGGGTGTGGATGGTGCTGTTCGCCCTCGCCTCTCGGGGGGCGGGGCGGCTGGACACAGTTCCGGTTCACCGGCCTCCCGACCAGCCCGGTGGCAAGAGCCCTGAGGAGGTGGCCGACGTGGCCCCGAACGGTCAGGGGGAGGACTGGGCATCGGCGCTGCACCGCAGGCTGCTGGCGCAGCGTGATTGACCTCGCTCCGGCCATCTTCTCGAGGCTGGTTGCCGAGGCCCTCGATTCCATCCCGGACCCGTTGAGCGACGTGATGGACAACGTGGCCGTGGTGGTCGACGACGACAGCCCGCCCGGTGGCCTGTTCGGCGTCTACCAGGGGATCCCACTCACCGAGCGAAACGACTACGGCGGCATGGTGCTGCCCGACAGGATCACCATCTTCCGCCGGACGATCTGCGCGTCCTGCGACACCGAGGAGGAGGTGGTGGCCCAGGTTCGGACCACGGTGCTGCACGAGGTCGGCCACCACTTCGGGATCACCGACCAGCGACTCGAGGACCTGGGATGGGGATGAACTCTCCCTTACGGCGGGCCGTCTGTCGTTTGGCCGAGCGTCAACGGGGAACCGGCAACGTCATGAGGACCGGAGACGTAGCCGCAGCGGTGGGGAAGGGCTTGTTGGCGGGATTGGTGGGGACGGTGGCCATGACGCTGTCCAGCACGGCTGAGGCGAAGCTGCGGGGTCGAGGGTCGAGCTCGGCACCGGCAGACGCCGCGGCCAAGGTGCTCGGGGTCGAGCCCAAGGGCGATCGGGAGAAGGCGCGTTTCGCCACCGTCGTGCACTGGGGCTACGGGACGGGTTGGGGAGCGGTTCGTGGCCTGCTGGGCGCAGTGGGCATGAAGGGGCCGGCTGCAGCCGGCGCCCACTTCGCTGCTGTTTGGGGGAGTGAGCTGGTCATGCTGCCCGCGCTAGACGTGGCCCCACCGATAACGGAATGGGCGCGGCCGAGGTCGGGGTGGGCGCGGCCCACCACCTCGTCTACGCCGTCGCCACGAGCCTGGCGTACGCCTTCCTCGGACAGCACCAATTTGAATCGGGCCACTTGAAGTGACTGACGACCGCAAGACCGATGCCCCGTCCCTCGGAGCCAGGCTCCGTCAGCGGTGGTCCTGGGGTGTGACCGCAATGCTGGTGTTGTCCTTCCCGTTATCGACAGTTCTCTATGGCCCGCTCAGCATGAGTGCGGTCATCCTCATCGTTGCTGGCATTGCGGGATGGGCGTTTTCCTCTAAGGAGCCTGCCAAGGAGGCGGCACTCAGCTTGCTGACCTACGGAGCAGCAATGCTACCGGCGCTGACAATAGTGATGGCAATAGCACTTTGGATGACGCGCAATCAGTAACGATTCGATTCCTGAGAGTGGGTCACCTCTTGATCGGCCCTGCCCGTGGCGGCGCCGTGGTCCAGTGCCGGCCATCGGGATCGGTGACCTCCAAGGTGGCGAGGTCCCACAGACCGGCAGCATCGAAGGCGCCCCACGGCGTCGGTGACCTTGGCGTCGAGGCGGTCCCGAAGGGCGAGTACCTCGGTGATGGCCACAGGGAGGGATCGACAAGTCTTCGATCTCGGGTGCCAGGCCCTCGAAACCCCGAGACCGTACGCACGTTCGGTGCCCTATGTCAAGCGTCATCTCTTGCAGCACAAGGGATCCGTGTATTGGGACTCGCCGGGGGCGACAGACGCCCGGCCCCTGACGACCCAAGTCCTATCGACTGCCCAGCCTGATCTCAGCGGGGTCACAGCCGGAGCGGCCACCATGGTTGGCGTGCAACCTCCGACCCAACTGCCCCCAGGGCCACCGCCTTATCCCGGCGGCCCGGCTACCCCCCCTCCGCTTACTGGCTGGGGTCCACCCCCGCCACCCCCGCCACCTCCGCCGTCCCCCCGGCGGCGCCCACCGACGTGGCCGGGGGTAGCGGCCGTGGCCGTTGCCAGCACTCTGGTGGCGGGCCTGCTGGGCGGGGTCGTGGGTGCAGCGGTGACCGACGAAGACGGTCCCCGAGCACCGGCGGCACCGTCGACCATCGCTGCACCCGCCGGCAGCGCCGGAGCGGCTTCACCCAACGGCGCCAATTCGAGCATTCAGGGGATCGTGGCCAAGGTCCAGCCCAGCGTGGTGACCATCCGCACTGGGGGCGGCCGTTCGGGCGGCACCGGCACCGGGGTGCTGCTCAGCCCCGACGGCGAGGTGATGACCAACGCCCACGTGGTGGACGGGGCCTCGAACGTGCGGGTGTTGCTCGCCGGAGAGTCACAGGCACGACCGGCCAGGGTGATAGGGGCCGACGACTCCGAGGACCTTGCCCTTCTCCGCGTGGAAGGTGTCAACGGCCTGACCGCCGCTGAGCTGGGCCGCTCCGCCGACGTCCAGGTGGGCGAGGACGTGGTGGCCATCGGCAACGCTCTGGGCCTTGGAGGCACTCCCACCGTCACCCGGGGCATCGTGTCGGCGCTGAACCGGTCGGTGAGCTCCATCAACGGGCTCATCCAGACCGATGCCGCCATCAATCCCGGCAACTCGGGTGGTCCCCTGGTGAACGCCGCCGGCCAGGTGGTGGGCATCAACACGGCGTCGGCCGGGGCCCGGGGCGGGGGTGCGGAGAACATCGGGTTCGCCATTCCCGTCGACAAGGCTCGCATGGTGGTGGACCGACTGCGCAAAGGGGAGAAGGCGGCGCCCACCGGCTACCTGGGGGTGGCCACCAGTGAGGCCGACGACGGGAGTGCCGGGGCTCAGGTCGGTGAGGTCGTGCCCGGTTCCCCCGCTGCCTCCGCGGGCCTCGAGCCGGGTGACGTGATCAGCAGCGTCGGCGGTGAGCCCGTTGCCACGCCGGGCGAGCTGGCAGCGGCCGTCCGCGAGCGTCGCCCCGGCGACCAGGTCGACATCGGGTTCCGTCGAGGAGGGCAGACGAGGACCGCCCGGGTGACCCTCGCCAGCCGCCCGCCGTCCTGACCCTCGAAGGACGATCAGAGCTCGGCGGGGCAGCATACGGTGGTGCAGCACGAGGCCGAGGGAAGGGTCCTCGTCGTCGACGACGAGGCCAACATCACCGACCTGGTGGGAACGGCCCTGCGCTACGTGGGCTTCGAGGTGGCCGTGGCCGACACCGGCCGGGGCGCTTTGGCTCAGGCCACCCAGTTCCGCCCCGACATCTTGGTGCTCGACGTGATGCTCCCGGACCTCGACGGCTTCGAGGTCACCCGCCGGCTGCGTTCGGAGGGCGTGCGGGTGCCGATCGTGTTCCTGACCGCTCGGGACCAGACCGCCGACCTGGTGGCCGGCCTCACCATGGGTGGCGACGACTACGTCACCAAGCCGTTCAGCCTCGAGGAGCTGGTGGCCAGGGTGCGGGCCGTGCTGCGCCGCACCGCGGGCGAGGGCCCGAGGTCGACGGTGCTCCGGTTCGCCGACCTCGAGCTCGATGAGGACACCTACGAGGTGAGGCGGGCCGGAGAGGCCGTCGTACTGACGGCCACCGAGTTCAACCTCCTGCACTACCTCATGGTCAATGCCAGGCGCGTGCTGTCCAAGACACAGATCCTCGACCACGTGTGGGCCTACGACTTCGGTGGAGACGCCAACGTCGTGGAGACCTACATCAGCTACCTGCGCAAGAAGGTGGACCACACCGATCCGCGGCTCATCCATACCGTACGGGGGGTGGGCTACGTGCTCCGAATGCCCACGAGCTAGTGCTTCGCCCAGGCCGGCCTCTGAGGCCGGTGTCGTTGCGGACCCGGCTGCTTGCCGGGGTCTTGGTGCTTGTGGCCGCCGGCCTGGTGGTGGCCAGCATCGCGACCTACACCGCCCTGCGGTCCTTCCTCACCACCAGGGTGGATGAGCAGCTCGTGGCTGCGGCCGCGCCCGTGGGACGGGAGCTGCTGTTCGGGTCCCGGCCGGGCGTGCGCACCACGAGCAAGGCCATCGTGCCCCTTGGGACCTACGCCCAACTGCGCAATGGGAGGGGTGAGGTCACGGCCACTCTCACGTCGACGTTCGGTGACGCCAGCGACCCACCTCCCGAGCTTCCGCCCGACTTGCCGCCCATGGATGGTGCGAGCAAGCGGCTGTTCAGCGTCGACGCCCAGAGCGGCGGGTCGTTCCGCTACCGCGTCCTGGCCACCCCTCTGTCGGGAGAATCACCCGAGGACGGTTCCCTCGTCGTGGCCCTGCCCCTGAGGGAGGTGAACCAAACGCTGCGACGGCTGCTCGTGATCGAGGGCGTGGTCACCGTGGTCGTCCTGGCCATGCTGGGGGCCGTCGGCTTCTGGCTCGTGCGAATGGGCCTGCGACCCCTCGGCCAGATCGAGGCCACGGCGGGGGCCATCGCCGGCGGCGACCTCACCCGCCGCATCGAGCGCGATGACGAGCGCACCGAGGTCGGACGGCTCGGGCGGGCGCTGAACGCCATGCTCGGCCACATCGAGAGCGCCTTCGCCGAGCGAACCGCCTCGGAGCAGCGGCTCCGGCGCTTCGTGGCCGACGCCTCTCACGAGCTGCGCACCCCACTCACCTCCATCCGTGGCTATGCCGAGCTTTTCCGCCGGGGGGCATCGGAGCGTCCCGAGGATCTCAGCACCGCCATGCGCCGCATCGAGGAGGAGTCCGAGCGCATGGGCGTCCTGGTGGAGGACCTGCTGCTCCTGGCCCGCCTCGACCAAGGCCGGTCCCTGGCGCGGTCGCCCGTGGACCTGGTGCAGGTAGCGTCGGACGCCGTGGCCGATCTGCGGGTGGTGGAGGCGGATCGTCCCATTGACCTCGAGGGCGGCGGACGGGTGGTCGTCAGTGGCGACGAGGCCCGGCTGCGACAGGTGGCCGCCAACCTGTTGAGCAACGCCCGGCTCCACACCCCGAGCGGGACTCCAGTGCACGTGCGGGTGCGAGCGTCGCACGCCACGGCGGTGCTCGAGGTCGCCGACGAGGGCCCGGGCCTGGCCTCGGAGGAGTCCCAGCGGGTCTTCGAGCGGTTCTACCGCGCCGACCCCTCGAGGTCCAGAGCCAGCGGTGGCATCGGGCTCGGCCTCTCGATCGTGTCTGCCATCGCCGGGGCCCACGGGGGCGTGGCAACCGTGGAGTCCGCTCCCGGGTCAGGCGCCACCTTCCGCGTGGAGCTACCCCTTGACCATGTCCCCGGGGATGCCCCCGACCATGCCCCCGGTCCCGGCCACGAAGGAGAGCGCTGATGGACACCGCCGGCGACAGCAGCCCTGCCAGCCAACTGGAGCGGACCCTCTTCGAGGTCAAGCGGGTGATCGTGGGCCAGGGCCACATGGTCGAGCGGCTCCTCGTGTGCGTGCTGGCCCGAGGGCACTGCCTGCTGGAGGGTGTGCCGGGGCTGGCCAAGACGCTGGCCGTGGAGACGATGGCCCGGGTGGCGGGCGGCTCCTTCGCCCGCATCCAGTTCACGCCCGACCTGGTGCCCTCGGACATCGTGGGCACACGCATCTGGCGGCCCTCGCGCGAGTCCTTCGACGTGGAGCTGGGACCGGTGTTCGCAAACTTCGTGCTGGCCGACGAGATCAACCGGGCCCCGGCCAAGGTGCAATCGGCGCTGCTCGAGGTCATGGCCGAACGACAGGTCTCCATCGGGGGCCACAGCTACCCCGCCCCTGAGCCGTTCTTCGTCCTGGCCACCCAGAACCCCATCGAGTCCGAGGGCGTCTACGCCCTCCCCGAGGCCCAGAGGGACCGCTTCTTCATGAAGGTGGTCCTCGGCTACCCGAGCGCCGCCGAGGAGATGGAGATCGTGCAGCGCATGGGGATCGACCCCCCGGAGGCTTCACCGGTGCTGGACCCCGCCGCGCTGGTCGCCCTGCAGAAGGCGGCCGACGCCGTGTTCGTGGACCGGGCCGTCGTGGACTACGCCGTGCGGCTGGTGCTGGCCACAAGGGCACCGGCCGAGCACGGCCTCGCCGACGTGGTGCCGTTGATCGCCTTCGGGGCCAGCCCGCGCGCCAGCCTGGGGTTGGTGGCGGCGGCCCGGGCTCTGGCGCTGCTCAGGGGTCGGGACTACGCCGTGCCCCAGGACGTCTTCGACTGCGCCCCGGAAGTGCTCAGGCACCGGCTGGTGCTCTCCTACGAGGCGCTGGCCGACGGCGTCACTCCGGAGGCGGTGCTCGGTCGAGTCCTGTCCACCGTGCCCGCTCCACGCGTCGCGCCCCGCCAGGGCCAGGTCGCCCAACCGGCGTGAGCCCAGCCAAGGCGAACGAGGTTCCCTCGCTTCGGGACCTGGCGCCCGAGGCGGTGCTGCGGCGCCTGGAGCTGGTGGTCTGGCGGCGCCTCGACGGCATGCTGCAGGGCGATTACCACGGCCTGTTGCCCGGCCCGGGCAGCGACCCGGACGAGAGCCGGCCCTACCAGCCCGGTGACGACGTGCGTCACATGGACTGGAACGTCACCGCCCGCACCACCGCCCCTCACGTGCGGGACCCGCTGGCCGATCGGGAGCTCGAGACCTGGGTGCTTCTCGACCGCTCGCCCAGCATGGACTTCGGTACCGCCAAGTGCGAGAAGCGCGACATGGCGCTGGCCGCGGTGGCGACCGTTGGTTTCCTCACCCTTCGGGTGGGCAACCGGGTGGGAGCCGTGGTTCTCGGCCCGGGTCCCGCTCAGCGCCTTCCCGCCCGCACCGGACGCCAGGCTCTCCTGGGCCTGTTGCGCCGGTTGGCCACGACTCCTACGGGCTCGGGCGGGAGCGGGGGCGCGGGTGCTGCCGCTGCCACCGACCTCGCCGCCGGTGTGGAGCAACTCGCACGGCCACCGCGACCGCGAGGCCTGGCCGTGGTGGTGTCGGACTTCCTCTCCGGCACCGAGTGGGACCGGCCCCTCCGGGTCCTCGCCCAGCGCCATCAGGTCCTGGCCATCGAGGTGGTGGACCCCCTCGAGCTGGAGCTGCCCGACGTGGGGTACCTCACCCTTGTCGACCCCGAGACGGGCCGGGTGAGCGAGGTCCAGACCTCCAGGCGTCCGCTGCGCGACCGCTACGCAGCCGCGGCGATGGAGCAGCGGGCCGCCATCGCCACCCGCCTACGGGGGGCCGGCGCATCCCACCTCGTGCTCCGCACCGACAGCGATCTGGTCCTCGAGGTGTTGCGCTTCGTCATGGCTCAGAGGCGCACCCGCCGGGTGGCGAGGACACCGGCAACTGACTACACCATGAAGACCACGCCGTGAGCCGCCCACGCCCGAACCGGCGACGGTTTGCGTCGCATAGGACTGGAAACCGTCGCCAGAACGGGAGGGTGGGTTGAGGTTCCTCGCCTTCGGGCGATTGTGGCTCCTCCTGCTCGTACCGGCCCTGATCGGCCTTTACGTGGCGCTCGAGTTCCGCCGCCGCCGCTCCGCCGTCCGGTTCTCCAACCTCGCCCTCCTCGAGTCGGTGGCCCCCCGGCGGCCCGCCTGGCGACGGCATCTCCCTGCTGCCGCCTTCGTGCTCATGCTGGCCAGCCTGGTGACGGCGTTTGCCCGGCCCACCGGCATGGTGCGGGTCCCGCGCGAGCGGGCCACCGTGGTGGTGGCCATCGACACGTCCATCTCGATGATGGCCGAGGACGTGGAACCCACGAGGTTCGTGGCCGCCAAAGAGGCGGCCAGCCGGTTCGTCGACCGCTTGCCCGAGCGCTTCAATGTGGGCCTGGTGTCCTTCTCCGGGAGCGCCCAGATCCTGGTGCCGCCGACCACGGAGCACGACAGCGTTAGCCGGGCCGTCGACCGCCTGGCCCTCGGGCCGCGCACAGCCATTGGGGAGGCCATCTTCGCCTCGCTGAACAGCGTTTCCTTGCTTCCGAGCGGCCCGGGCGCACCGCCAGCGCGCATCGTCTTGCTGTCCGACGGTGAGACCACGGCCGGGCGATCCAACGCCGAGGGAAGTGAGGCGGCCCGAGCGGCGGGGGTACCGGTTTCGACGATCGCCTTCGGGACGGACGAAGGAACGGTCACGGTGGGGGACCGGCTGGTCCGCGTGCCGGCCAACCGCGAAGCCCTGAGAGAGATCGCCGAGGAGACCGGCGGCTCGTTCTTCGAGGCGGCCTCGGGAAAGGAGCTGCGGGAGGTGTACGAGGACATCGGCTCGTCGGTGGGCTACACCAAGGAGCGACGTGAGGTGACGTCGTGGTTCGTGGGCCTCGCCCTGGTGCTGGCCGCGCTGGCCGCGGGCGGGTCGATGCTGTGGTCCTCCCGCCTCCCGTGAGTTGGGGGCTCTCGGTCAAGGCGGAAGGTCGAAGGCTCCGCTCCGGTTGGCCCGTCTGACGACGGTGAACTGGCGGCGATCGAGGGCGGCGATCTCGATGATTTCAAGGCGCTCGGCTGCAGCCACTACCGAAGCGTCCACCGTGCCGAGGGGAAGACCGCTGTAGGTCGCGCCGGCCTCGCCAGCGAGGATCTCCTCCATCCCGTCCGAGATGTCGGCATGGCCGCTCGAACCGGCCGGTCTGCGGCCGTGTGGCCCAGGGACCGATGAGTTCTGCGTCCCTTCCGAGTCTGACAATCGTGACGACCGGAGGGAGGTGGCGTGAACCAAGCCCAGGTAGCGTTCCCGTAATGAGCGCGGTGGTGGCGGAGGGCCTGTCCAAACGGTTCGGGGCCACCGAGGCCCTCCGGGGTGTCGACTTCGAGATCGAGCGAGGGAAGGTGCTCGGGCTGCTCGGGCCCAACGGCGCGGGCAAGACCACCGCCGTTCGCATCCTCTGCACGCTGCTCGAGCCCGATGCCGGGCGTGCCTTCATCGATGGCATCGACGTGCTCGCCGAGCCTCGGCGAGCTCGATCCCGGATCGGCCTCACCGGCCAGTTCGCCGCCGTCGAGGAACGGCTCACCGGTTTCGAGAACCTGCAGCACGTCGGCCGCCTCTTCCACCTCCAGACCTCGGAGGCCCGTCGCCGGGCCCGCGAGCTGCTCGATCGGTTCGACTTGGTGGAGGTGGGCAACCGGGTGGCCAAGACGTACTCGGGAGGGATGCGGCGCCGGCTCGACATCGCCATGAGCCTGATCGGGCGTCCGTCGGTGCTCTTCCTCGACGAGCCCACGACGGGCCTCGATCCACGCAGCCGCCTGGGCATGTGGGACGTCATCGACGAGCTGGGCCGCAGCGGCACGACCACGTTGTTGACGACGCAGTACCTGGACGAAGCCGACCGGCTGGCCGACGAGATCGTCGTGATCGATCACGGCGCGGCGATCGCCCGAGGCACCGCCGACGAGTTGAAGCGACGGGTCGGCGGCGAGCTGGTGGAAGTCGTGCTCGCCGACCCCGGCGACGGTCAGCGGGTCATCGACCTCCTGGCCCCTCGTGCGCTCGGAACGGGCCAGGTCGTGACCGGCACCAGCATGGTCGCCATCCCCGTCGAGGATCTCACCGGCATAGTGCCCGCCGTCGTTCGCGATCTCGACGCGGCTGGCATCGAGGTTCTCGACGTCGGCACCCGCCACTCGACCCTCGACGACGTCTTCCTCGCCCTCACCGGCCGCCCAGCCGAGGAGCACGCGCCGGACGACGGCGATTCCGAAGTCGGGCCGGAGGCCGAGGTGAGGGCACTGGCCGCCACCCACCAGGCACAGGAGGAGGCCCTCTCGTGACCGCCACCCAGTCACTCACCCAGGCCGGGGCCCGTGACGAGACTCCCTCGGGCCTGATGTGGTCGCTGCGGGACTGCTGGACCGAGGCCAGCCGCCACCTGCGGGCCCTGCCTCGAAACCCCGAGGTGCTGGTCTTCTCCACCATCCAGCCCGTGATGTTCGTGTTGCTGTTCGCCTTCGTGTTCGGTGGTGCGATCAACGTCCCCGGCTACGACGATTACAACCAGTTCCTCATCCCCGGGATCTTCGCCCAGACCGTCCTCTTCGGGTCGACCTTCGCCGCTGTGGGTCTGGCCGAGGACATGAGCAAGGGCATCGCCGACCGGTTGCGATCGCTGCCCATGTTCGAGCCGGCGGTGCTGATCGGGCGTACATTCGCCGATCTGATCCGCAACCTCATCACCTTCGTGGTGATGCTGGCTGTCGCCTTCGCCATCGGCTTCCGCTTCGAGGGTACGCTGGCCGAGGCGCTGGTTGCCACCCTCCTGCTGCTGAGCTTTGCCTACGCCTTCACCTGGATCAACGCGCTGCTCGGGGTGTCCGTGAGCTCGGTCGAGGCCGCCAACTCGGCCAGCTTCACTTGGATCTTCCCGCTCACCTTCGTGTCCTCGGCCTTCGTCGACCCGAGGAGCATGCCCTCCTGGTTGGAGCCCATCGCCCGGAACAACCCGTTCACCATCGCCACCAACGCCGTCCGCGCCCTCTACAACGGCCGAGCCGCGGGCTCCGACCTCTGGTTGGCTCTGGCGTGGGCGGTTGCCATCACGGTGGTGTTCGCCTTCCTCGCCTCGCGGAAGTTCACCTCGTCCACCCGCTGAGCGGCCTTCCTCTCGACCGCTCGGGCGCCTACTCGGGTACCAGGTGCTCGGCCATCCACGCCGAGCCGAACTCGACGACGTCGGCCGCTTGGATGAGCTCGCTCGGGGCTCGGCCCACCACGCCTGTCGACGCTCTGCCGGTTGCCAGGTACTGGCGCAGGATCAAGGCAAAGTAGTCCTCGCCCGGATGGTCGACGATCCCGTCGTTGTCGTCCAGGCACTCGATGACGCGCAGCTCAGGCCCGTGGAGGCCGGCCACCACTCGGTGACGGCGGACGCGACGCTTCGGCCGAATCGGCGCCAGGTACTCGGCGTAATGGAGCACCGTGAGGGTGTCGAGGTTGGCACCGAGACGGAGAACCCGCCCATCGGCATGAACGAACCGCTCCAGGGGTGAGCCGGGCCCGTAGTAGTCGTCCCACGGAACCTTCTCGAGCAGTCTGTCGGCGAGCCGCCCAGAGGCACCGAAGCGACCCTCTGGATGGTCGCTCACCTTCGTTCCCGGTCGTGTCCGGAACACCTCGGCCAGGATCCCCACATCGGGGTCCGCCGGCGTCAGGAGGCAGTCGAACGGCTCGGTGTCGCGCAACAGGTGAGGTCGGTCGGCCTCCGGTCGTTCGTTGACCCAGGCCCAGTCGTCGCGGGCGCCAAGGGTCATGAGCAGGGTCCCATCTGGCCCCACCGCCGCTTCCAGGGCGTCGACGACCCCATCGGCGCCGCCGTCGACGGGTCCGACGGCGCGCAGCGACGCGTGCACCATGAGCAGGTCGCCTGGAACAACGCCGAGGCGCCGCAGGTCAGCGGTGAGGCGCTCGATCGACCACCGATCCGGCTCCATGGAGCTCATTGTGCTCTGACCGGTCGTCGCACAGAGGCCTGAGGCCTCATCGGAGCCCGGTCCAACGCCGCTGTTTCAGAGCGAGCCATGTTTGGCGGGCTCGACCTCCTCGTCGTCGGAAGCATGGCTATCGCAGCCAGCGGCCAAGGCGGCGTGCTCGTCCGGGTTGATCCCGCGGACGCAGAGCAACTCATGGCGACGACGACTGCTGTGCCGATGGAAATGCGAGGTCGGTCAATGCGCGGCTGGTTGTGAGCGCGGATCAGGTGCGCACGAAGCGCCAACTGTCCAAGTGGGTTGAACTCGGCGTCGGGCACGCGAGCTCCCTGCCGAGCAAGAGGTAGGTCTCGGTAGCTCGGAGAGCGCACGTCCCTCCACGGCTTTCCGTGCGCCCCACCACCGTCGAGCAGGTGGCGGTTGGGCATGGCAATGTCAGTCATGTCGCAGGCCCACCGCGCATCAAGATCGGCTGGCGTTTCATCTCGTTGCGTTTCGTCAACGAGGGCGCCGACCTTCCGCCGGAGATGGTGGAGGCGCAGGAGAGCGGACTTGGGTACCACCGCATCTGCGCAGCCGCCCGCCAACAGCTCGGCAACCGAGCCGTGGGGCAGCTGTATGGCGCGTGGGGCGAGAGGTACTGGTACACGTCCTCCGACGGGGAGCTGACGGACCGGTTGGCAGCGGGGGCGAAGGTCGTGACCCCGCCGAGATCGTGCGGTCGCTGGGTCTACCTGAAGCCCTCCTGCAGGCCGCCGACGACGACTCCTGGGACGCGCTGATCCGTGCCGAGAGCGATGAGGCGTTGCGACGCACCGGCGCCGATGTGGGCACACCCATCATCACCTACGACCCCCCGGCCGGGAACTCCCTGTTCGGTCCCGTCATCAGCGCAGTGCCCGACGACGAGACGGCGGTGGCCTTCTACGAGGCGCTTCGCACCTTCGCCGACTTCAGCGCCTTCTCCGAGCTGAAGCGAACCAACCGGGCACCGCTCGACCTTCCACTCCTCGTCGAGTGACACCATGGCCCGCGGCGACGGCCCTCGGCCTACTCGGCAGCGAAGGACTGGTCCAGAGCGGACGATGTGCGCCACCCTACGTTGAGCGGTGATTCCATCGAACCGAGGAAGACGTCATAGCAGAGCGGCGCGTAAGCAGGGAGCAGGTGCTCGCCTTCCGGACAGCGGCGCAGTCGCTTGACCGGCGCCGCCCGGTGACACAGCTGCTCGACGTCGCCGGCGCCAGCGGCATCCAGGACACGCCGCCCGGCAACGCCGACGTCTCCCTCGCGGCCCTGTGGGGCCGGCCCGAGCACTCCCTCGTCGAGGTCGAGAGGACGATGGTCGCCGTCATCGGCTCCAAGGCCCGGTCGAAGGGCGACGTGAGCGCGGCGGTCACAGCGTCCGTGCCGGGCGGAGTTGGCCCTGTGGCGTCCTTCGTGCAAGGTGGACCACCCGAGCGAGAGCGTCTTTGACGCCGCTCCACTGCTACGCGCCGACGACGTCGGGCCACTTCGCCGAGTGGGCCGGCATCACCAAGTCCGACGCCAAGGAGCGATGGGGGGCGGTCGCCGACGCCCTGGTGCCGGTGCAGGGCAAGAGGAAGGGGTCGTGCTGGCGGAGGATCTCGACGCCCTGGACCAGCCACCGGCGTCATCCAGGCCCGGGACCGCGACGTCCTCTTCCCCGATCCGGTCAACCGCAAGGCCGCGTCCCGACCCTGGGCGGGCCCGGCGTCGTGCTGCACGAGGCCCTCCCGGTGGCGACGTGGCGTGGCGCCGCCAAGGGCAGGCGCTACCAGGTGACGGTGGCGCCCTTGGCGACGCTCACCAAGGCGGTGCGGGCGGAGATCTAGGCCGAAGCTGGCGGGTGGCCCACTTGCGCGGTCACCAGGCCGCGGCCGTGGTCGAGTAGGGAGGACCTGTATCCGGTTGAGCCTCTGAGGCTGCGAAGGGAGCAGCCGGGTCGATGGTGAACGACGGCGAGGCGATGGTGCTCACCTGACCCTGTCGGGACGATGGGCGGGAGAGTGCGAGCGGACCGGCCGATCCTTCTTCGGGTGTTCGGGTGACCACCAGCATGCCCAGGAGGGCGATGGTGGCGGCGACGGCAGCGACTTGAACCAGGAGCCGGGCGGGCGGCCTGAGCCGCTCCGCCGCCTCGTAGGCAAAGGCCACGGCCACCCCCGTGACGAGGCCCCCGACGTGGCCCAGGTTGTCGATCCCGGGGATCACCGCGCCGAGGAACAGGTTGAAGACGATCAGCAAGACGATCTGGCGCGTATCGATGTGGCGGGCTCGGGCCAGCACGAAGAGGGCGCCGAACAGCCCGAAGGTAGCGGTGGACGCGCCGAGGGCAAGGGCCCCCGGTGACCCGAAGAGGTAGAAGCACACCGATCCGCCGAGAGCCGACGCGAGGTACAGGGCAAGGAATCGCACCCTTCCCAGAGCCACCTCGACCTCCCGCCCCACGACGAGGATGGCGAACATGTTCAGTCCCAGGTGGAGCAGCCCGCCGTGCAGGAAGGCGGCCGTGATGAGGCGGTAGTACTGGCCTCCGGCCACCGCGAAGGGGACGTTGGCGAACCGGAAGTCGATGCTGCGGTCGAGGAGCTGGAGGAGGAAGATTCCGATGTTTGCTGCCACCAGCGTGGCCGTCACCGGCCCGGCCCCTCCTAGGGTCATGCGGGCGCCCGGTCCCTGCCAACGCATCGGCCGCACCTGGCTCATGGCCTGGCGTCCTTCGCCCAGGCACTCGGGGCAGTGTTGCCCGACCGGAGCCTGGGTCAGGCAGTCGGGGCACGCAGGGCGTCCGCAGCGAGTGCAGCTTCGCCCGGTCTCCCGGTCGTCATGGCGGTAGCAGGTCCGCGTCTCCATCCCCCCGATCATGCCGGACGAAGCGGCTGAGTAGATAGCGTCCCGGGGTGGCCGGCGAACTGGCTCTCGGGCCTGTGCTCGACGTAGACGGCGCCATGGTGCGTACGGGTACCTGCTCGTGGACCGATCCCACGCTGGTCAAGGAGACGGACTGGTACCCCAAGCGCTCGATGTCGGCTGCCGACCGACTGGCCCATTACGCGGCGTCGTTCTCGGTGGTGGAAGCGGACAGCACCTACTACTTCCCGCCTTCACCGGAGCTGGCGAGGAGCTGGGTGGAGCGCACACCGTCTGCCTTCAGGATGAACGTGAAGGCCTACTCGCTGCTCACCCAGCACCCCACCCGTCCGGAGTCGGTGTGGGAGGACCTTCGCTCGGAGGTCCTACCCGAGCACGCGGGGAAGAAGCACGTCTATGCCCACCACTTCTCCCCCGAAGCAGTCGACGAGGCATGGGACCGTTTCCGCCACGCCGTGGCGCCCTTGCACGAAGGCGGACGGCTCGGTGCGGTCCTGCTCCAGTACCCGCAGTGGTTCACGCCCAAGAGGGCCAACCGCTGCGAGCTGGAGCGGGTCCGGGAGCGCCTTGGTGACCTCCCTGCATGCGTGGAGTTCCGCTCGCCCTTGTGGCTTGCCGAGCACGACCGGGACCGGACCCTCGGCCTTCTGGGGGATCAGGACCTGACCTTCGTGGTGGTGGACGCCCCGCCGGCGTCGGAGCTGCCCCTGGTGGTGGCGGCTACGAGCGCCTTGGCCGTGGTCCGCTTCCATGGGCGGGCAGACGACACCTGGAACAAGCGGGGCATCACCGCCGCCGAGCGGTTCCGCTATCTCTACGACGACGAGGAGCTGCGTCAGTGGGTTCCCCGCGTCGAGCGGTTGGCCGAGGACAGCAAGGAGATCCACCTGCTGATGAACAACTGCTACCAGGACTACGGCGTGCGTAACGCCGCCGACCTCGGTCGGCTACTGATTGAGGCAGGCGCCGCCGAGCGAACTTGAGGGAAGCTGGATCTCGCACGAGAGGAGCAGCAGATGGCCGAAGGGCACGAACCGCCCACGCCGGGCGCAGGGTATGAGGCTCGCGACCGGTGTGCCCTGGGAGGTCGAGAGGACGACATGCAGGCCGGGATGGTAGAGACGCTGCGGCGCCTCGAGGCCGCTGCCGAGGCCGGTGGCTGACGCCACGAGCCGCACGCCCCGGCTGCTCGGTGAGCTGGACGCCGTCTTCGAGGCCGAGCGCCTGTTGGACGCCAGCGAGGTCGTCGCCAAGCTGGCCGCCCGCCACCCCGACGCCGGAATCTCGGCCGTGATGGGTGCGCTCTTCGCCGTGCTCGTCGCCGAGGTCGGCGTCCGCCTCGAGGAACCCCACGCCGATCTGCGTCGAGATGCCAGGGTGGCCGGGCTGCTGGCGAGCCTCGAGCACCTCCCGCAAGGCCACGGGCCCAGACTGCTGGGTTGGAAGACCGACCACCTGGTCGCCCGCCTCCTGCGGGCCGCGTGGCGGGACCATTCCCACCTGGCGTGGAGCGCCTACCAGGAAGCCCTCGGCTGACTCACCGGGTGCGCCGGCGCCCGAGGCGCCACCCCAGCGCCGTCACTCCTGCGGCCACCGCCCCGGCCAAGGGGCGGCGCCGCATGCTGATCTCGAGCTGGACACTTCGGCCGTGAGCTTCGTCGTCGAAGATCCCATGGGCGTGGTGGTGGCCGTCGACCGACGCCAGCAGGTTGTCCGGGCGGTCCGCCTGCACCGGCTCGTCCATCTGTTGGGCGTCGA
>JAUJNQ010000001.1:273970-305700 GCA_030448025.1 Acidimicrobiales bacterium
ACGAATCCCCGGATGGCGAACTTGGCGCCGCAGTAGCTCGCCTGGAGGGGAATGGCCCGGTAGGCGAGCGCCGAGCCCACCTGGATGATGGTGCCCCGATCCCTGGGACGCATCCGGCGTAGGGCGGCCAGGATGCCGTTCACGCTGCCGAGGTAGGTCACCTCGGAGACGCGGCGAACTTCGTCTGCCTCGAGCTGGTCCACGGGCGAGAACACCGACACCATTGCGGCGTTGACCCACACGTCGATGGGGCCGAGGTGGTTCTCCACCAGCGTGGCCGCATGTTCCACGGCGTGGCTGTCGGACACGTCGGTGGGCAGGGCCAGTGCCCGCCCACCCCTCGACTCCACATCGGTCCGAGTCGCTTCCAGGCCTTCGACGCCGCGAGCAAGCAGCCCCACGGCCGCTCCCTGATCGGCGAAAGCCTGAGCCACGGCCCGGCCCACGCCGGCGGACGCGCCGGTGACGACGATCACTCGTCCGGTGGTCATAGCCCGGCGCCGATGTTCAGCAGGCGAGCTGGACTCAGAGACGCCGACCGCGCGCCCGCACGCCCGAGAGGGCACCGGCAATGAAGAGGACGACGGCGATGATGAGCACCCACTTGAGGCCTTCAACGAGAAGGCCGAGCCCGCCGAACACGAGGGCCAGCAACAACAGCAGTAAGACCAGACCCATCTCTTGCCTCCTGTCACTTGGCGGCATGGCTTCCGCCGCAGGATTGCACCGTACCCCGCCGGGCACTTTCACAAGCGCCTTGGACGACGCTGCCGTGGGTGTCCTGATTTCTAGCCCATCGACGTGGTGTGGTCGGGCTGGACTTTCACCACCACGCGCTCGTCACCCGGCTGGGGCCAGGGGTAGACGTCCTGGTCCATGTACTTCTTGGCCATGGAGTTGATGAAGGCGTTGCCTTCGTCGTCGTCGATGCCGTCGACCGTGCCCCGGATCTCCAGGTAGCGGTAGGGGTTGTCCGGATCGGTGATGGAGACCGCCACCCGGGGGTCCCGCTGCACGTTGCGGTACTTCTGGCGGGTCTTGGTCTGGCTGAACAAGAGGTGTTGGCCGTCCCAGTCGTACCAGACCGGGGAGCTGTGGGGCTCACCGCCGGGGCCGATGGTGGCGACGTGGGCGAAGCCCAACTTGGCGAGAATGTCTCGATGAGAGTCGGGGATCATGACGGTGACACTACCGGCCGCACGAGGGACCGGGCCCGGCGGCGGGCCTGAAGCCCGGGTCGGTTGGCGGCTACCACAAGGAGCAGCCCGGCGACCACCAGAGCCGACCCGGCGCCGGCCAACAGGGAGAGGGGCTGGCCGGTTTGGGGGAGAAGGGGCATGAGCGGCTGCTCTCGAGCCACGCGCCGGAGCGGCGATGGCGCCGATCCGGCCTCCGTGAGCACAGACGTGGCCGGTGGCGTTGGTGACGGTATGGGTTGAGAGCGCGGTTGCGGTGGGGTCGGCAGGGGGGCGTTGCCGACGGTGACCGAGGTGGCGTTCCCCGGCGTCACCGCGAACCGTACCGGCTGGTCTGCCAGTCGGTAGCCGCCCGGCGCCGCCATCTCGGTTACCTCGTAGTCACCCGGACGCAGGTCACGGACCGCCGGCTCGGCACCGCTGGCCCATTGGGCGACGGGCGTCTCGAAGGCGCCGTCCCGGTCGGCGTCGTAGGCCAGCGACAGCTTGGCGCCGGCGAGGGGCCTCCCGGTGGCGGCGTCGACCTTGGTGATCCGCCCCGTCCCCGGGATCGCCGAGTTCGGGGCCTCGAGAACGACATCGGTGGTGGTGAGGTCGGCAATCCACGGGCCGGCGGTGGCGTACCCGGCCGGGGGCCCGGTCTCCGCCACCTGGTACCTGCCCGGGTCGAGCTCGAGGAGCGACGACGTGCCGTCCCCTGCGGTGACCAACTCGCCGACGGGCGCGGCCGCCCCGCCGTCGGTGACGGGCCGGACCTGGAATCGAGCCCCGGCCAGAGAAAGGTAGGCCGCAGCGTCGCCGGTCTTCTTGACGGCCAGTCTTCGGGTCTCGCCCGTCACCCGGGCACCAGCGCTCAGGGGAACCCGGCCGGCCCGGGCCACCCGCTGGGCCCTCCTGGCTGAGGGTGCGAAGGCCTGGAGCTGGAGGTCGGGGGCCACGCCGGTGACGTTGAAGCCGTTCTCTCCGGATGCGGCCACGAAGCCGAAGCGCTGCTCGCCGTTGCCATCGGTTGCCTCGTCCCCGTCCGGCGTGAGCACCGCACGGGTGGCAGTGGCGCCGAGCTCCACCCCCGCGACGCCCACCCCGGCGGCATCGGTGAGGCGGGCCACCAGGACCCCCGGACGCCCAGGCCTCGGAGGCCCTCGGGTGGTGTCGACGGTGGCGCTCAGCGTCAGCGGTCCTCTGTGGTGCGCGTGGGCGAGGGCGTCGGCCTTGACCGCTCTGGCCCGGGCGAGCACCGCCTGCTCGTCGCCCTCGAATCCGTCGAGCTGGCCCGCGCCCAGGCGGCCGACGTCCAGCCGTCCGGTGGGGTACGCCGCGCCCATGAGGTCGTGCAGGACGAGCGTGAGGGCGGCCGCCGTCACCCGGTCGGGCCGAGTGCCAGGGCCGAGCCCAGCACCGTGGCGGCCGATGGCCCAGGCAATGGCGGTCCGGACGGGTGGCGATGCCTCGGCCAACGTGGTGGGTGAGTAGCCGAAGTCGGCGTCGGGCGCTGCGATGCCGTGGTCCACGCACCACGCCGTGCCCAGACCGGCCATGTCGTAGCTGCCGAACCAGCCCCGATGTCCGGCCACGGTGGCCTGAAAGCCTCCAAGGCGGACCACCTCCGCGGCCGCCCAGGGAACCGACCTGCGGGCCGCTCCCACCACGAGCACCAGCGGGACGACTACCACCATGACGACCACCACCATGACCACGAACGGGATTGCGCCGCGGCTTCGCACCGTGTTCCCTCCAGGGATCCGAAGTCTGCTGGGCCGCCCGCAGCCCGGGGATCAGCACCCCAGGGGTCACCTCATGTCCTACCATGTCCATCCGCTCCAAGGCAAGGCGTTGGGTCGACGAGATCCGAACCATTCCCTACAAACTTGATCGGGTTTGTCAGGAATGGTAGGAATGCCCCCCTCATGCCTTCCGTGCCCCTCAGCCCGCGCGACCGCTCCGACCTTCGCCTCCTCTCCTGGGGCGCCTACGCCCCCCTCGCCGAGCTCACCGGCGAGGCCGATCACCGATCCATCGTGGACGAGATGCGTTTGGGCGGTGGCCAGCTTTGGCCCTTCCCCATAGCCCCCGCCCTCAGCGATGACGTGGCGTCGGCACTGAGCGGCGCGTCGTCCGTCGACCTGTTGGGTCCCGACGGGGAGCTGTTGGGAACGGTCACCGACCCCGAGGTGTACCGCACGGAGCCCGCTACCGACGTGAAGTCGTTGTTCGGCACCGACGACCCGGCGCATCCCGGTGTGGCCGCCGTCCTCGAGGCGGGGCCGTGGCGGCTGGGCGGCACGGCGCAGGTCGACGCCGACCTCTCCCTCGCCGCTCCCTTCGACCGCCACCCCTCCACTCCGGCGGCGGTGAAGGCGGCCATCGCCGAGCGCGGCTGGCAGCGAGTCGTGTTCTTCCAGACACGCAACCCGATCCACCGAGCCCACGAGTACCTCACCAAGTGCGCGCTGGAGACGGTGGATGGCCTGGTGATCCATCCCCTCGTGGGCGAGACCAAGGAGGGCGACGTCCCCGCTGACGTCCGCCTGCGCTGCTACGAGGTCCTGCTCGAGTCCTACTACCCGCCCGACCGAGCCATGCTGGCGCTGTTCGCCGCGCCCATGCGCTACGCAGGTCCCCGGGAGGCGGTGCTGCACGCCCTGGTGCGGGCCAACTTCGGCGCCACGCACTTCATCGTGGGGCGCGACCATGCCGGCGTGGGCAACTACTACGGCACCTACGAGGCTCAGGACCTGCTGCTCTCCCTGGGCCAGGAAGCCCTCGGCGTGGTCCCGGTTCCCTTCGAGCACAGCTTCTACTGCAATGCGTGCGGCGCGGTGGCCTCGGCCAAGACGTGCCCGCACGACCAGTCCGAGCACCTCCACCTTTCGGGCACCAGGCAGCGCGAGATGCTGTCCGCCGGGGAGCTCCCGCCCCCCGAGCTCACCCGCCCCGAGGTGGCAATCATCCTCCAGGAGGCATACGCATGATGACCCAGCACGACCAGGCGAGCAGCGGTGTCACCGTGCTGTTCACGGGCCTGCCGTCGGCAGGCAAGACCACCATTGCCCACGCCCTCGAGAAGCGGCTCATCGACGAGGGGCGAAAGGTCGAGGTCCTCGACGGTGACGTCGTGCGCACCCATCTGTGCAAGGGCCTCGGCTTCTCCCGGGAGGACCGGGACGAGAACATCCGGCGCGTGGGCTTCGTGGCCGATCTCCTGTCGCGCAACGGGGTCACCGTGCTGTGCTCGGTAATCGCCCCTTACCGGTCGGTGCGCGAAGAGGTGCGTGCCCTCCACGGTGACCGCCTCCTGGAGGTGTACGTGTCCACGCCCGTCGAGGTGTGCGCCGAGCGCGACGTGAAGGGGCTCTACGCTCGCCAGCGGGCCGGTGAGATCAGCGGCCTTACCGGAGTGGACGATCCCTACGAGCCCCCCACCAACCCCGAGGTGACAGTGGCCACCCAGGGCGAGTCGGTGGAGGAGTCGACGGAGGCGGTGTGGCAGGCGCTGCACGCTCGGTGAGCGACGCCCAGCTGGAGGAGCTCGACGGGCGCTTCGGCCACGAGCCAGCCGAGGCCGTGGTGGCCTGGGCGGTGGAGCAGTTCCATCCCCGCCTTTGCCTGGCCGCCTCGATGTCCGACGCCGTGCTCATCGACTTGACCGTGCGGGCCGAGCCCTCCGTCGAGATCGTCTTCATCGACACCGGCTACCACTTCCCCGAGACCATGGAGACGCTGGACACGGTGCAGCAGCGCTATGGGCTGAAGGTGCGGGTGATGGGCCCGCCGCGGGAACCGGCTGAGTTCTGGAAGACCGACCCGGCGGCATGCTGCTCGGCGTACAAGGTGGCCCAGCTGCACGCCGCCCTCGAGTCCAAGCTGGCGTGGATGAGTGGGCTTCGCCGTGCCGAGTCACCCAGCCGGGCCGGCGCTCCGGTCGTGAGCCGTGACCGGCGAGGGTTGGTGAAGGTGAACCCCCTCGCCACATGGTCTGACGACGACGTGGCCCGCTACGTGGCCGAGCACGACGTGCCTGTCAACCCGCTGGTGGCCAAGGGCTACCTCTCCATAGGTTGCTGGCCGTGCACCCGACCGGTGGAGGCGGGCGAACATGCTCGCGACGGCCGTTGGGCGGGCTCGGCCAAGACCGAATGTGGACTGCACGTCTGAACGACTGACATCGCTGGGCGCCTGACGTGGCCTTCGGCTACTGGCTGACTCTCGACATCGAGGGTCGCCGGTGCGTGGTGATCGGGGGCGGTCCGGTGGCCGAGCACAAGTGCCGGGGACTGCTCGACGCCGGAGGGGCGGTGGTGGTGGTCACCGAGAGCGCCACCGAGGGCCTCGACCAACTCGCCCGTGACGGCATCGTCGAGCTGGTGCGGCGGGCCTATGCCTACGGCGACCTGGACGGAGCCCTCCTCGCCATTGCCGCCACCGACGACCCCACCGTCCACGTCGAGGTCTTCAAGGAGGGCGAGGAGCGAGGCGTCCTCGTCAACGCCGTAGACGACGTGGGGCACAGCCACTTCGCCGTGCCCTCCGTCGTGCGCCGGGGAGAGCTGGCCGTCGCCATCTCCACCGGAGGCAAGGCCCCCGCCCTGGCCAAGCGCCTCCGCTCCGTGCTGGACGCCCAGCTCGACGCCGAGCTGGCAGCGGTGGCGGACCCGCCGACCCAGGCAGCGGTAGCGCAGCCCGCGGCCCCGGAGGAGGGCAGGGTCGCCATCGTGGGGGCCGGACCGGGTGACCCCGGGCTGCTCACTGTGCGGGGGAGGGAGCTTCTCGACGCCGCCGACGTGGTGGTCCACGACCGCCTGGTGGACCCCTCCTTGGTGGAGGCCAGGGAGGCCGGGAAGGCCGTGTTCGTGGGGAAGGAGGCGGGCAACCACGCCATGCCCCAGCACGAGATCAACGCCCTCCTCGTGCAGCTGGCGGGCCAGGGCCTGCGAGTGGTGCGCCTCAAGGGTGGCGACCCCTTCGTCTTCGGCCGCGGCGGCGAAGAGGCCGAAGCGCTGGCCGACGCCGGAATCGAGTTCGAGGTGGTGCCCGGGCCGACCTCGGCCTTCGCCGCCCTTGCCTACGCCGGCATACCTGTGACCCATCGGCAGCTGGCGTCGTCAGTGGCCGTGATCAGCGGCCACTGCACCGCAGACCATGAGGTTGACTGGCGAGGGCTGGCCACCGCCGTCGACACCGTCGTCGTCCTCATGCCCTTGGCCGGCCTGGAGCGGATCGCCACCGCCCTGGTGGAGGGTGGGCGCCATCCCAGCACCCCGGCTGCGGTGGTGGAGGACGGCACCAACGCCGGCCAGCGCGTGGTCAGGGCCGAGCTCGGCCGGCTAGCGGGCGCAGCCACCGAGGCCGGAGTGCGGTCCCCGGCGCTGGTGGTGGTGGGTGAGGTGGTCGAGCTGAGGGACCGCATCGCCTGGTTCGAAGAAAGTTGACCGAACTAGTAGGTTTTCACGGACTCAGAGAAGAAAAGGAAGGTAGCCATGGCTGACTACGCCAACCCCGATGCACTGGTCGAGACCGACTGGCTCGCCGAGCATCTCGACGATCCCGACATCCGGATCCTCGAGGTCGACGAGGACACCACCGCCTACCAGAAGAACCACGTCAAAGGTGCCCTCGGGTGGCACTGGTTCGACGATCTCCACGACACGCCTCGGCGCGAGTACATCGACCAGGAAGGGCTGTCCCGCGTGCTCCAGAAGGCCGGCGTCGGCAACGACACCACGGTGGTGCTCTACGGCGCCAACAACAACTGGTTCGCCGCCTACGCCTACTGGGTGCTGCGCTACCTCGGCTTCGACAACGTGAAGCTGTTGAACGGCGGGCGAAAGAAGTGGGAGCTCGAGGAGCGGGAGATGGTCACCGATGTCCCGTCCTACGACAAGACCGACCTGAAGGTCACCGGTCCCATCCGCGGCGAGTACCGCGCCCTGCGCGACGAGGTGCTGGGCAAGGTGGGCAAGGTGAGCATGGTGGACGTGCGCTCCCCCGAGGAGTACCGCGGCGAGAAGCTGGCTCCCGACCATCTGCCCCAGGAGCAGGCCCAGGTTCCCGGACACGTCCCCGGTGCAGCCAACATCCCCTGGAGCAAGGCGGCCAACGAGGACGGCACCTTCAAGTCGGCCGACGAGCTGCGCAAGCTGTACGAGGACCAGGGCATCACGTCTGACCGCGGCGTGATCGCTTACTGCCGCATCGGCGAGCGCTCGGCCCACACCTGGTTCGCCCTCCACGAGCTCCTCGGCTTCCCCAACGTGGAGAATTACGACGGCTCGTGGACCGAGTACGGCTCCCTGGTGGGGGCACCGGTCGAGCGGTAGTCATCGGACCCGTCGCCTCCGGCGAGCCCAGTCGTGCACCGGTCAGCTGAGCCCATGGGCGTGATGGTCGACCCTGTGCGCCCTCGGTACCGGGGTGTGATCCACCGCTGGGGCGCGGTCGGGTCCATCCTGTTGTTCGTTGCCCTGTCGTTGGTTGCGTACGACCCGGGCAGCCGGCTGGTGGTCGCGATCTACGGATGCTGCGTGACCGCCATGCTCACGGTCAGCGCCGTGTACCACAGCGGCCGCCTCTCGCCCAAGGCCACCCGCCGGCTGAAGCGGGTGGACCACGCCACCATCCTGTTCGCCATCGCCGGCACGTACACCGCCGTGATCGCGCTGGCGCTGGAGGGCTCGACTCGAGTCGTGCTGCTGGTCGTGGTATGGATGGCGGCGCTGGTCGGCATCGCCATCCGGATGCTGTGGCTCGACGCCCCCTATCCCCTCGTGGCCGTGGTCTACGTGGTGGTGGGATGGATCGCACTGGTCGACATCGGCGCCTTGCTTCGGGCCCTGTCCGGTGGGCAGATGGCCCTGGTGGTCGCCGGTGGTCTGCTCTACACGGCGGGCAGCGTCGTCTACGGCGCCCGCCGACCGGACCCGTGGCCCGCGGTGTTTGGTTACCACGAGGTGTTCCACGCCCTGGTGGTGGCCGGGGCGCTGGCCCACTACCTGGCCGTGCTCGCCATCGTGCGTGCCGGCTGAGGCTTGTGTCCTGGGCGCTCGACGCGCGGTCGCCAACCTGGCTTCGTCGCAGTGTGGGCAGGCACCGTCAAAGACCAATCCGGCGCGTGGCGTCGGCTCGCCGTGCTCAGACGTCACGGCGCGGCCGCCCCCGGCGTTGACGTCTCGGCCGGGAGTCCTCGCAGCATGAATGAATGTGCCTACCCGTTGGCACCGTTCTTGTCGTCCGGGTCCGCCCCGATCAGTCTCGCTCTCCAGTACAGGGCTGCGCCCGCAATACCCACCACGAACAGCCCCGTCCCCACGCTGACAAGCGGGCCCTGTCTCTGCAGGTCCAGGTAGCGAAAGACGGCGACCAGCACCGCCACGAGCCCAGCGCCGTCCAGCAAGGCCTTGTCGACTTCAGTAGGCCGTCCGGAATGGAGCAAGCGGAGCCCGACGGCGCCGGCAAGCAGGCCGCAGACGATTGTGATGACCCCACCCAGCTGGGTGCCCTCGATCTCAGTGAAGGGCACCTCAGCCCAGGACATCAGCGAACCAACGACGAGGCCGGCTGCGCAGAGGAGGATCCATCCGTACTGTTCGGGCCGAGCGGCAGGGTCGGGACGATGCGTACCGGCAGGTCTTGGTGGCCGCCACGCCTGGTCATCGGACGCAGGAGCGTTCTTCATCTCAGCGCTCTGGTCATCCTCAGGGGCGGTCTGGGGATTGGAAGGGTGGTCCTGAGCCGCGTGGGCGTCTCGGGACTCGGAGTCCCAAAACGGCTTCCGGCATACGGGACATTCCGGGGAAATCGCCAGGAACCAGTTGCTACTCCTCGCCGCGTCATCAACAGCCTGCGTAGTCCCTCTGCCCGCGGCGGCGGAACATCTAAGAGGACGGCGCCGACCCTACATCGAGCACACGGTAGCTCTTCATCGCGGGTTTACCGGCTGTCCGCGTCTGAGTCGGGAGGAGGGTCCCGAGCGGCCCGTGGCCGCCCCTCGTCATCGCGCCGGACGCGGGAGCCCGGAAACACGTTGTGAGCTGGAGGATGTTGCGCACCGAAGGCAGGAGGTGGCCGAGTTGGCGTCCACGTGGTCCTTCCCCTTCTGCGCTTCTCCCTACTGAACGCGAGGGGCCAGGTTCCTCGGGGTTCCCGTCAGCGAAAGAGCCTTCGTTACATAGCGCGACTACCTTCTTCGTGTGCCCCTCGATGAGCTGTTGCTGGCAGAGCTGAAGGAGACGAAGGCCGAGATCGACCGGCTGCAGGTGCGGCTCAAGGAGCTCGTGAGCCGGCTTCGTGAGGACGGGGCGACGACGCAGGAGATCACGCAGGCCCTGCGGGGCTGACCGCGCCCGTGAGCTGGCGGTCGTGGCCCGACGGCACGGGCACTGTTCCTGTCACCTTGGTGCCTCGCCCCGGCGTCGATTCCACCCGCATGCTCCCGCCGAGGGTTCCCAGACGGTCACCCATGTTGACGAACCCGGCGCCGTGCTCCTGGGCGTCGGGGTCGAACCCGGCCCCGTCGTCGCTCACCTCGAAGACCAGCGCGTCCTCGTCCTGGTGGACGTCGATGGTCACGCTCGCCGCCTGCCCGGCGTGCTCGCAGGCGTTCTGGAGCGCCTCCGTGCAGCAGAAGTACACAGCCGTCTCCACCTCCTCGGGATAGCGGGGGAGTGACGCCGCCTGCACCGTGGTCGGGAGCGGGGCCCGGCTCGCGGCCACGGAGAGGGCCTTGGCCAGGCCCTCTTCTATCAGCAGGGTCGGGTAGATCCCGTGGGCCAGGCTCCTCAGCTCTGCGATCGCCTCCTTGAGCTCCTGCTGGCACTCCTCCAACATCTTCCGTGCCTCGGCAGGGTCCTCGTCGTTCAGCTGTGCGGCCAGGCTCATCCGTACGCTCACCCCGACGAGACGCTGCTGGGCGCCGTCGTGGATGTTGTGCTCGATCCGGCGGCGCTCGGCGTCGGCCGCAGCCACGATGCGGGCGCGGGACGCCTGTAGCTCGTCGAGGGAAGCCTGGAGGGCGGAGTCCAGCTGGACGTTGTGGCGTGCCAGCTCCTCGCGCTGGGTCTCGATGAGGCGACGCTGAAGGAACTCGGTGCGTGCCCCCCGCTCGATGGTGTAGCCGGCCACCATGCCGATGCTCAACGACGAGACGAAGAAGGCGTTGTTGGTGAGGAGCAGGCTTGCCGGTAGGGACTGGACCCAGATGGCCACCACCTCGTAGGCGCCGATCATGACCAGGCACACCACCGTTGCCGACGCGAAGCGGAGCTGGAGCAGCGTGTATGCCGCGGGGATGACCAGCAGCAGGCTGGCGTAGTACAGGTAGCCACCCCTCGTGCCGGCGACGGCGATGATGGCCACGACGCCCAGGCCGCAAACCACCGTCAAGGCCCCCATGAGCCGCTGCATCCTGGGCTTGAACCAGCGCGTGTAGGTGAGGACGAAGACTGCCCCCGCCAGCGGGCAGACCACGCCGAACCGGATGAGCCAGATCCGTGGGGCCTGGTCGGGGACGGCGACGAGGTCGACGACCCCGAAGAGGCTGAAGAGGGCTATGGCCAGGACCACGCCGTAGCGCACGAACAGCAGCGAGTGCTCGAAGTAATACTCCTCGAAGCTGGCTTCGAGGTCGTCGGGGAACCTGAGGCGGCCAAGCGTTCGCCGGGGCCCCGGTCCTTCTGTCGCTGGCGAAGCCATCCTCAGCTCGAGCTGCTCGTCACCTTGAATCGACGTCGCCGCGATCCGGCCTCCGGGCGCTCAGGACCCGGCGCACTCGCCTACGCCCACCTCGCTGACCCAGGGACCGGTCTCATGGAAGTCCACGTAGAAGTCCGGGTTCTCATCGGGCAGTGGGAAGACGTCGAGATCCTTGAGCGACTGGGCGACCGCCGAGGGCCCGCCCGAGCGCTCCAACCACTGCGTGAAGGTCTCGCCCGGGTTGCGCTCGGCGGCGAACTGCCCCACCACCCTCACTGTGGCAGCGCTGGCAGCCTTGGCCGGAAGCCGTAGCGCCTTGTGGCCGAACTCCACCTGGGTGTGCCCGAGGTGACCGCCGAGGAGCATGTGGTAGCCCGGCGCCGGCCGGCCGTGAGCCCGCCGCTCGATCCCCACGAAGCCGATGTCGGCGATGTGGTGCTGACCACAGGAGTTGGTGCAGCCGGAGATGTTGATGCGCACCCCGCCGACCTCGGCGAGCCCGGCCGCTTCCAGCGCCTGGCCGATGTCGTCGGCCAGCCCTCGGGACTGGGTGACGGCCAGGTTGCACGTGTCGGCGCCGGGGCAGCTCACCACGTCGCGGGACAGCTCGGCGCCGGGCTCAGCCATCCCGATGGCGTCGAGGCGCTGATGAAGGGCTGGGAGCTGCTCCTCGGTGAGGCCGCGGAAGACGACGTTCTGGCGGTTGGTGACGCGCAGCTCCAGGCCGAGCTCGCGCTGCATGGCGGCCAAGGCGCGGAACTGCTCCGCGGTCACGTCGCCCAGGCGGGCGTAGGCGTAGGCGGAGACCGTGCCCTTGGCGTTGCCCCGAACCACGTTGGCGTCCTCCCAACGCCCGTACGGGTCGTTGCGGCGGAAGACCACGTCGGTTCCCCAGCCCATGGGCGTGGGCGCCGACCCGGTGGACACGCCAGCCGGCTCGTCGCCGTGCTCTTTCACGTAGTCGGGCAGGCCGTCCACCCAGGTGACCGAGGCCAGGAGCAGCTTGCGCTCCTTCAAGATGCGCTCCCGCAGCTCGTCGAGCCCCATGGTGTCGACGAGCCACTTCATGCGGGCCCGCAGCTTGTTGTCCCGGTTGCCGTAGTGGTCGAAGGTGCGCAGGACGGCCTCGAGGGTGGGCATCAGGTCCTGGCGGGAGGTGAAGTCCTCGAGGGCCTGGGCCGGGTGAGGGTTGGCCCCGAGGCCCCCGGCGAAGAAGACTCGGAAGCCGGGCTCGGCGGTGCCGTCGCCACCGGGCCGGGTGACGGCCACCACCCCCACGTCGTTGAACATGGCCTGGCCGCAGTCGGTGACGCACCCGGAGAAGTTGATCTTGAACTTGCGGGGAAGGCGCTGGGCGTAGGGGTTGCGGAGGAAATGACGGAAGGCGGCTTCGGCCCAGGGGCTGATGTCGAGAACCTCGAAGGGGCAGGCCCCGGCCAGGTGGCAGCCCACGATGTTGCGCACGGTGTCACCGCACGCTTCCCGGGTGGTGAGGCCCACGCCGGCCAGGTCCCTCAGCATCTCGGGCACCTGCTCGAGCTGCACGAAGTGGAACTGGATGTTCTGGCGGGTGGTGATGTGGCCCCAGCCCCGGGAGTACTTCTCGGCCACGTGGGCCAGCATCTCCAGCTGATCCGGTTGCAAGGAGCCGTAGGGAGCCTTGATGCGGACCATCTGATTGTGGCCGCCCTGGCGCTGCCCGTAGATGCCATTGTTCAGGCGGAAGATGCGGAAGCGGTCCTCGTCGACCTCGCCTTTCAGGTAGCGATCAAGCATCTTCTCGAACTTCTCGATGTCGGACAGCGCGGCGGGGCTGATGGCCCCGGGGCCCACCTCGACGCCAATGGTCTGAGTCATGCCGCGGCCTCCTCTCCAAGAGCGCTGAAGCCTACCGCGAATCCTGACCAATCCGGTAAAGATTCAGTGCGGGCTGCTCTAAATGCGTTCTGTCACCCGGATCGGGCCTCTGAAGGCCGGATCCGGGTGACAGAACGGTGTGGCAACGCGCCTCAGCCCGCCTGGAGGTGCTCGGTGACCTGGCGCACCATGGCCGGCAGCCGGGGTGGCTCGGGCCACAGGGGGCGCTCGATGCCTTCTTCCCTGGCCGCTTCGGCGCACACCGGTCCCACGCACGCCGCCAGCAGGGGGCCGTTGAGGGCCGTCCGTAGCTCGTCAGCCTGCCCCCTGTCGTCGGCGATTCGGAAGAGATGGTGGACTGCGGGCTGGCTCGTGAACGTGAGGGCGTGCACCTCGCCCCGCAGCGAGGCGTCGATGAGCCGGCGGGCCGCGGTCAGGTCCTCGGGCAGGTTCCACCGGTAGACGGGTAGCTCCACCAGCTCCGCCGCCGCCGCTCGGAGCACCTCGGTGGAGGGGTGGCCTCGGGGGTCGAACAGCTGGACCGCCACCCTCGAGCTGGGCAACGGCTCGGCCCTGAGTCGCTCGACCACCTCTTCCATGGTCTCGTGGGGCGCCCGCCACCAAAGGTTAAAGCCCGCGGCGCGCACCGCCACTGACGACTTGGCGCCCCGGGCGAGGATCCGGGAGGCGGCCAGGCCCCGCTTCAGGGCATCGGCCTGTCCCCACGCAGCCGCCGCTTCCAGCCACATCCGCATTCCCATGGCGGTGGTCACCACCAGGTAGTCGGGAGGTCGCTCCACCAGATCGAGGGTGGCCTGGTGGAGGGCTTCGTCGCCCGACAGGTCGATGGTGCGGAGGGTGGGGCCGTGGATGACGTCGGCTCCCCGCTTGCGGAACAACTCGGCCTGCTCGTTCCAGCGCCGGTCGGCGGTGATCCCGATGCTGCGGCCACCAAGGGGGGTCGGGTTCGTATCCATGGTCGTGTCGCCTCTTCCCTATCCCCCGGAGCGCCGCCGCCACCGCGGCCCGGCAGGTACCGGGCATTCGCCGCCGACAAGTACGTGGGGATGGTCGCCGAGGAAGAAATCGATCGACTTCTTCACGAGTCGATTCAATCACCGGTGGGGTGAGAGCGCATGGCCTCCACGAGTAGCCTTCGCCGCCGTGGACCAGACACCCGACCGGTCGAGCGACCAGTCAAGCGATCAGACGGCGGACCTGCTCGAGCTGCTGGAGGCCGACCACCACCGGATATCGGACCTCCTCGTGGTGGTAGGTGTGGGCCGCGGCCTCGTGAGTGAGGTTTCGACCCATCTGGTGGCCGAGAGCCAGCTGGTGTACCCCACCCTGCGTCATCATCTGCCCGACGCCGACGTGTCGGTGGACGCTTTGCTGGAGACGGACCACCGGTTGGAGGAGCTGCTGGTCGACATCGATCGCGACGACGCCGCGCCCGCCGTCGACACCGAGCTGGCGGACCTCTGGGCCGACCACGTTCGCCGCCAGGAGGCGCTCTTCTCCGAGCTCCGCCCAGTGGCCGAGCCGGAGGAGCTGCGCCGCCTGGGCGACGCGCTGGGGCCCACCATCATGGAGGCGCCCACCCATCCCCATCCTCATCTGCCGCGGGAAGGCGCTCTGGAGGTCATCAGCGATGCGGTGGCCTCGAGCGTCGACCACATCCGTGACGCCCTCAAGCGCGGGGAGCACGACAGGTAGGCGCTTTTCTGCAGTACGTCATGGCTACAGGTTGAGCCGGCCCGGCTGGTGGGTCGTGGCCGAGCGCACCTCACCGTCCCGCCGCTGCGGCAGTTGCACCCAGGCCACCGCTCCGCCACCGGGACGGTCGGCCACGGTGGCCTCGCCGCCGAGGGAACGGGCCAGCATCCGCACCAGGTACATGCCCGCTGACCGGGTGCCGACGCAGCCCTCCTCTTCGGCGTGGGGCTCGAACAATGACTCGAGGTCGATGTCGGCCAGGGCGGGGCCACGGTCGGCCACCTCGATCCGCAGGTACCCGTCCTCGACCTCGCCACGGCACTCGATCAGCCCGGTTTGGGCGCAGACGGCGGCGTTCTCGAACAGGCTGGAAAGGATGGCGACCAGCCTGCGAGGGGCGGTAGTGATCATGAACCCGGCTGGAAGGTCCACCTCGACCCGCTCGCGGTCCACGGCGTGGCACGCCATGGTGAGCGCCTGCTCCACGAGGCCGTCGAGGGGAACGGTGACCAGGCGGCTGCGCTCGACCGGCGCCGGCCCGATCCTCTGAGGTGTGTCCAGCTCACTCACCACGCCGGCCAGTGCCCGGACCTGGGTCAGGGCATGCTCCACCGCCTGCCGCCACTCGGCCATGCCGTCCTGCTCGAACAGCGCGTTCAGGCTGTCCTCGATGGCGTCCAGCGGGTCCCGAAGCTGGTTGGCGACCATGGCATCGAGCTGGCAGAGCACCTCGAGGCGTCCTTCGAGGTCGCGGATCGCACGCTGCAGGGCCTTGATCTCCTGGGCCTGGGCCTCGAGAAGGTCGACCATGCAGCGTACGTGTCGACTACTGAAAGTGGTGGCCATGCCCACTCCTCGGCACGGTCCGTGACCAACTTGACCGAGGTGAACCTGGGTAGTGGCGCTGGGGAGGGAGAGGGGGGAGCCCTCGACGGCTACCTTTGCCCAACCCGAAGAGTCACCAGCCACCGGTGACCAGAGAGGAGCGGCCATGCCAACCGAATGCCCGGCGGCCGACGGTTCGAGCCCCAAGCGGCAGCGCTTCGACGCCCCGCCCCCCATGTGCATCGACCCCGAGCGGACCTACACCGCCGAGATGGTGACCACCAAGGGAACGATGACCATCGCCCTCGATCCGCTCGGCGCGCCAAAGACGGTGAACAACTTCGTCGTTCTGGCCCGCTACCACTATTACGACGGTGTCGGCTTCCACCGAATCATCCCCGGCTTCATGGTCCAAGGTGGCGACCCGGAGGGCAGCGGCCGGGGCGGCCCTGGGTACCGGTTCGAGGACGAGCTACCGAGGCCCGGACGCTACGAGGTCGGGTCCCTGGCCATGGCCAACGCCGGTCCCGACACCAACGGCAGCCAGTTCTTCATAGTGAGTGGCTCCAGCGGTGTCGGCCTCCCGCCTCAGTACTCGCTGTTCGGCAAGGTGGTGGCCGGCCTGGACGTGGTGTCGGCCATAGAGGCTGTGGGGTCACCCGGCGCGGGCACGCCCAAGGAACGGGTGGTCATAGAGTCGCTGACGATCCCCGAGTCCTGGTAACAGAGGCTCCCGAGCAGGAAACGGCGCTGGCGGGCGATCAGAAGTGGTTGATCAGCCAGGGCACGATGTCACGGATGATCGTGGTCAGCCCGACTACCCAGACACCGACGGTTCCAGCGATCACCGCTGTGACCAGCACGGCTCGGTCAGCCGGTTCCAGGGCTGCTCCGACCCTGTGGTCTGGTTCTTCCTCCGAGGCCGCGGGTCCCATGTCGGGAAGTCCGCCCGCTGGGCGGGACAACTAGGTTGTGAAGAGTGGGTGGCGAGCCGTCCCGCCTCGACACGTGGCCCGAGAGCGCCGCCTTGGTGCTTGTCGCCGCCTTGCTCGTAGCCGGGGCCATGTGGGTGGCGGCGGCCTGGGTAGATGTCGGCGACAGAACGTGCGGCGGCGTGTTGCGGCCTGCATGGGGCAGCGACTCGGAATGCACCGCCCGGATGTGTGGGGACGCATCGCTGCCATGGCTGGCCTGGTTCTCCCAGCGCTCGCGCTCACCTTCGTCGCAGTACGGCGCCCAGCAAGGACGTCTAGGGATCCGTAGCCACGCCAAGGTCCCTGGGTGAGTGCCGGTCATACGACGGTGACCGCCACCTAAAGGGCGCAACTGCTCGGCCTGCTCAACCGGCTCGTCGACTCCGGAAAGTCGGTCATCGTCACCGAGCACCACCAGGCGGTCATGGTCCACGCCAACTGGATCATCGGCCTCGGCCCCGGCGCCGGCCGGATCGGCGGCCGGATCGTCTTCGAGGCACCCCAGCCGACCTCATCGCCGCCCGCTCCACGCTCACCGGCGAGCACCTCGCGGCCTACGTCGGCACCTGACCAGGCCCTGGTGGACACCGATGAGACGAGTTCTCTTCTGTTTCCGACTCGTCCCACTCGACTGGTAGCGAGCATCAACCTGAAGGCTCCGCCCGACCGGCAGCTCGCCGCAGCCCCCGGTACTGGCGTAGGTAGACACCCTGCTGATCGAGGATCTGACCAACCACGAGGAGGACGCGTTTGCCACCGTTCTCGAGTCGTGAGGATCGTTGTCGACACGGGTGTCTCCAGCGCCTCGATCACGTCCACCGTAACATGAACGACAAACCTTGACATGCAGGTCATGAAAGAGTACCGTGCGGGTCGTGGCTGACTGGACGTTCCTGACCAACCACGGTCAGGTGCTGATCTGCGTAACGAGGCAGCCAGACATCACCCTGCGGCGCATCGCCGAATGCGTAGGTATCACGGAGCGGGCCGCGCACCGCATCGTGTGCGACCTCGTTGACGACGGCTATCTGACCAGGAGCCGAGTGGGGCGGCGCAACGTCTACAAGGTGCATGCCGATGCTCCAATGCGCCATCCCCTAGGCCGGAAGCACCAAGTCGGCGATCTACTCAAGGTGCTGGTCGACGACGTCGACGAGCCAGCAGGTCGAACCGGCGCACGTTCCAAGTCCGCATAGCAGCCTAAAAGAGACCGAGAGATCCGGGAGAGAAAATGACTCGACGCAGCCCAGCGCTGGCCAGGGTGCTTCAAGCTAGACAAGGCGAGATGAGGACCGAGGTATCGCGGTGGCGGGTGCCCGTCGCGATGGTGGCCTTGGCCTTGGTGGCAGCGTTTCTCACCCCGACTGTCCATGCCAGCAGCGCCCCAGCGCCGCCCGCCGAGCCCGATGAGCTCGTCGTCGGCTACCGGCAGGGGTCGACGCCGGAGCAGAAGGCCAGGGCCCGGGGCAGGGCTGGCGCCACCGCAGAGGAGCGGGTGGTGCGCGAAGGGCCCAACAAGGGTGAGGTCGAGCGGGTCAAGCTGCCCCGAGGCAAGCACCGCGACGCTGCCATTGCCGAGCTGAAGAGGGACCCGGCGGTTGCCTACGCCGAGCCCAACTGGGTGTACACCAAGGCGGCCACGTCTAACGACCCCTATTACGCCAACGGCTCGCTGTGGGGCATGTACGGCGACGCCACGTCGCCCGCCAACGCCTACGGAAGCCAGGCCGGTGAGGCGTGGGGTCGCGCCACTACTCCGAACGTAGGGAGCAAGTCGGTGGTGGTGGGGGTGATCGATGAGGGCATCCAGGTCACCCATCCCGATCTCGACGCCAACGCCTGGGTGAACCCTTCTGAGGAGCTGGTGAACGGCGTCGACAACGACGGCAACGGCTACGTCGACGACACCAACGGCTGGGACTTCGTCAACAACGACAGGACCGTCTACGACGGCGGCAGGAAGGGCAACGTGGACAAGCACGGCACCCACGTAGCCGGAACCATCGGCGCCGAGGGTCGCAACGGGACGGGCGTGGTGGGCGTGAACTGGAACGTCACCTTCATCTCGGCCAAGTTCCTAGGCCGCAACGGCGGCACCCTCGCCAACGCCGTCAAGGCCGTTGACTACCTCACCAAGCTCAAGACCCAGCAAGGGCTCAACGTGGTGGCCACCAACAACTCATGGGGCGGCGGTGGTTACTCGGACGCGCTGTTTGACGCAATCGAGCGGGCCAACGCTGCGGGCATCTTGTTCATCGCCGCGGCCGGCAACGGCGGTTCCGACGGCGTGGGCGACGACAACGACAAAACACCGCACTACCCGTCGAGCTACACAAACGACAACGTGATCTCAGTGGCCTCCATCACCAACACCGGTGCCAAGTCGAGCTTCTCGAACTACGGCGCCACGAGCGTGGACCTGGGAGCGCCTGGCTCGGGCATCAATTCGACACTCCCCAACAACACCTACGGCTCCTACAGCGGCACGTCCATGGCCACCCCCCATGTAACGGGCGGTGCCGCCCTCTACGCGGCTTCAAACACCGGGGCCACGGCGACTCAGATCAAGAACGCCATACTCACCAGCGCTGTCACCACCACCTCCCTACAGGAAAAGACCGTGACCGGCGGCCGCCTCAACGTGAGTGGCTTCTAGAGTCCGATCCTCCTAAGCCATGGGCCGAGTGCGATAGAGCGCCGCCCTTTCGAGGAGGCCGGGTCCAGCAGATGGGCTGGGCAGGGCGTCCCTCGGAGGGTGGGGAGGGACAGCGCCGGGTACGGTCGGGCGGTGTCCGACTATGTGCCGAAGATTCCGGGCGGAGCGGATCGAGAATTTGCGGCGGTGGCACCACGAGGCATCCGCCGAGCTCCACCGGTTCGGCGCACACGATGTCGACCATCTGGGACTTCGGTTGTACGTGCCCGAGCAGGTGACGGCTCCAGCCACGGCCGGGCCCGCGCTCGGTTGATCGACCAGAAGGACGCTAACCGTGCTTCGCCTGCTCGACCAGGGCCAGGATCTCGTCGCCGAAGCGTTCGAGCTTGGCCGGACCTATGCCCTTGATCGCGCCCAATTCGTCGAGTGACGCCGGCAGCATGGTGGCGATGGCCTCGAGGGTGGTGTCGGCGAAGATGGTGAAGGCGGGCTTGGCATCGGTCACCGCCCGTTGGCGCCGCCACTCCCGCAGCAGCTGACGGGCTCGCTGCGCATCAGGAGTGTCTGCCACCGGGGCTGCACCGCGCACGGGGACGGTGGAGGCAGGGCGTGTAGGGCTTACTGCGACCGCTGGCCTGGCCGGCGGTGGGTCGTCGGCCGGGTCACGGAAGAGCTCGGCCACGAACGGCGAGGGGGGCTCTCCGGCCACCACGGCCACCGTCTCGATGCCTCGGGTGATGCCCACGTGGAAGACGCGCCGCTCCTCCTCTCCGTCGGTGGCCAGCCGGTGGGGCATGAGCCCGGCGGTGGCCTCGTGCACCACCACGTGCGGCCACTCGCGCCCCTTCACCGAATGGACGGTGGCCAACACCACGCCGTCGCGCGCCGTTGGGCGGCGCAGCTCTTGGCGGAGCCACGACTCGAACGTGGTGGCGTCGGGGTGGAGCCCGGCAAGTTCCACCAGGGCGTCCAGATCATCGGTCTGGGCCGAGCGGTCGACTCGCCGGCGGGCCCCTTCGAGCGAGCGCATGGCCTGGTCGAGACCAACCTCGTCTCGGAGGGCGGCGAGCACGTGTGCCGCCGGCCGTCCGGCCTTGGTCATTGCGGCCAGGCGACCAACGTCGGCGGCGAAGCCGGCCACCTTGTCCGAGTCCCGTCCGTTGAGGCGCTCGGCCAGCCCCTCCAGGCGCCGGACGCTGCCCTGCTCTCCCATCCACTCCACCGCCCGAGGCGAGAGGGCACGTGGCGGCCGGCGAGCGGCGAGGGTGATGTCGCGGGCGGCCAAGTGGTTCGGCTCGGCGGCCAGCCGGAGCCAGGCCAGGGAGGCGCGGACCCCCGTGCGCTCGAGCCACCCCTCGTCGAGCACGCGTTGCACGGGCACGCCGGCTCGGGCCAGGGAGACCTGTACCGCCACCAGGGAGGCGTTGACCCGGGCCAGCACGGCCACGTGGTCGGCGGGGACGCCCCCCTCCACCAGCCGGCGTACGTGGTCGGTGGTCTCCGACGTGGTGCTGCTCCGGTCCGCCTCGGCGGTGGCGAGGATCTGGAGCTGGTCGGGATCGGCCGCGCGCTGAGGGGCGGGGCGGATCTGCTTGGCCACCCGCCGCCGGTTGCGCCGGAGCAGGCGGTCGGCGGCGGCCACCACCGGAGGCGGGCATCGATAGTTCACTTCCAGGCCGTGGGTCCCGGCGCCGGGGAAGAAATCGGCGAACCTCAGCAGCCACTCGGGTGATGCCCCGGCGTAGCCGTAGATGGTCTGGTCGTCGTCACCGACCCCGAACACCGCGCCGTCGGGTCCGGCCGCCAGGCGGATCAGGAGGAGGTGGGCGGGTGTGAGGTCCTGAAGCTCGTCCACCAGAAGGAGGCGGCAACTGCGCTGGGTCGCCGCCCTGGAGTCGGGTTCACTCAACAGCGCCTGGATGGCCCCGTAGATCTGGTCGTCGAAGTCGACCGCACCCCGATCGCCGAGCAGGCTCCGGTACCGGTGGAACACCTCGGGCAGGCCGTCGACGTCGCCGCCGTACTCGTCCTCCACCTCGGTGGGGTCGCGCAGGCCGAGGCGGACGGCCGACAGCGCCTCGATCCAGGCCGCGGCGGGGTCGGTGTTGGCCCGGCGAGGCAGCTCGACCAGCTTGTCGAGCAGGGACCGGACCTCCGGCTCGTCGATGGTGCGGCGGTGTTGGCCTCGAGACCGGAAGGGCGGGCTGCCATTGAGGATCGCCAGGGCGAGCGAGTTGAGGGTGCGGACCTGGAGGTCGGGGAGGTCGGTGGTGCGCCGGCGCATCTCGTCCGCGGCCCGCTTGTTGTAAGCCACGAGGCACACGGCGCTGCCCGGAAGGCGCCACTGGCGCAGTAGATGCCGAGCCCTCTCGGTGAGCACCCGGGTCTTCCCCGAACCGGCCGGGGCGATGATCCGGGCGGCGCCGCCCCGGTGGGTGACGGCGGCGAGCTGGTCGGGCGCCAGCTCGGCGTCGGTGACGTTGCCGGCGAAGGGGACGAGCGAACCGTGCTCCAGGGCCACTCGATGGACCACGGCTGCGCCGGGAACCCCCAGATCATCGCCGGTCCAGAAGTGCACCGGGCCGCCGTCGCAGATGGCCCGCGTGCCGTCGGGCAGCACCACCTCGGTGCGTGAGTCGGCGCCGCGGCGCGCTCCGAGGGCCAGTGCCTGCTCGACGGGAGCGAAGCGCGGCCGGGCGGGATGGCGCCCATCGACGGCATTGGACCACACCAGGTGCAGGGCCAGGTCCTCGGTGAACCGGAAGCCGGGGGAGAGTTGGAATGGTGGCCGGAGCTCGATCCCCGCCTGGGGCTGAGGTGCAGAGACCGCCACGTGGAACACCACGGGCGTCCGGGCGTGCGCCAGCTCGACCAACCGGTCGATCAGGCGGTCGGCCGTGGCCGGCGCCTGGGGGTCCACCGTAACGACCTCGCAGCGGGCCCATGGACTGGGAACATTGTGAGGGCCGTCAGCGACCACCAGGTTCCGGCCCAGCGCCGGTGGGCCGGCGAGACTTTGGAGGTCGAGTACCGGTGCCTCCCGCCGGCCACCCTCCCGCTGTTGACTCTGCCGATACGGGACAGACTGCGGCTCGGGCCCCGGCTCGGACCCGGCCTCCTGGGCCCGCTCCCAGCAGGCCCTCACCTCGGTGGCACTGCGATGACGACCACCGCAGTAAGAGCAGCCGATCCCTTCCGCTACAGGGCCGAGGTCACCTTCGAGCACGCTGCCAGCCTTGCCGCTTCGGGCTCAGCGGGTGCGCACCACGAGCAACTTGTCGGCTGCCGACTGTGCCCCCCACACCTCGCCGGGGCGGCCGAGGATCTGGCGGACATTGCCGGGTGTGCTGGGCAGCGGCGTCGACTCGAACGTCTCCCGGGCAGGATCGAAGCGCACCAGGCTGTTGGCCCCGAAGTCGCTGAGCCAGACCTGGTCTCCCTCGTCCACGTAGACGGCATAGGCCTGGGGCCGGGAGCCCGGGAGCTTCCACTCCCGCCAGCGCTCGGTGCTCGGCTCGTACACGCCGACCTTCCCCGCGTTCCACTCGCTCACCCAAATGCGGCCCCGTGAGTCGGACCACACCCGCCGAGCTCCCTGGCCGGGCGTAGGCGGCTCCACGACAGTGGCTCTCGCCGTTGCCGTGTCGACGCGGACCACATGGTTGCCGGCCAGCGACGCGTAGTAGACGGCGCCATCGGGCGTGGCGGCGATTCCGTACGGCCCTCGACCTCGAGGGGCGTCGAACACCTCGACCCGGCCCGACGACGGCTCGAGCCGGCCGTAGACGCCATTCTGGCCCGTGAACCACAGCACCTTTCCGGCGTCGAAGACGGCGGTGTTCAGGTTGGCGTCGGGGCGAGCAGCGGGGAGGTCGAATCGGCGGACCTCGCCACTCGCCGGGTCCACCCGGACGATGGCGTTGAGACCGCTGTCGGTCACCCAAGGCGCCCCGTCAGGTCCCACGATCACCCCGTGGGGCGCCGACCCGATTCCGAGGGGGGTCGACGTGGTGCGGCCCGTGCGGGGGTCGAGACGCCCGAGCTCGCCCTTTCCCTGCGCCGTGTACCAGACGGTCCCGTCGGAGGCCGGGGCCACGTCGTGAGGCCGCGAGCCAACCGGCACGGCGTACTCCTGGACACGGTTCTGAACGGACGGGTCGCCGGCGTTCGCATCCTGAGCGGCCGTCCTGGGCGGTTTGGACGGGCTCGTGGTTTCGGCGCTGTCCGAGCAGCCCCCCAGGAGCATGGCCAGTGCCAGCACGGCGGCTCCCGGCCCGGGCCTCACGACAGGTGACGGCCCAACGAGTCGAGCAGGGCCCCGTACCCGTCCGCCGCGGGCGGTGCCGCCACCCATCAGTCCCAAGCGGCGGAGCGCCTCCCGCCGTGACAGCGTGCCCTCGGGATGGCGAGGGCGATCTCCTCGACCAGGCAGCGGTGCAGTGTCACGGAGGGAGGCTAACCCCACTGAGCTCTGCTCAGGCCTTGACCGCCTCCACCTCGAGGGTGATCTTGATCTTGTCGCTCACCAGCAGGCCACCGCCGTCGAGGGGCACGTTCCACTCGAGGCCCCAGTCCTTGCGGTTGACCTCGGTGGTGGCGGTGAAGCCTGCCCTGGTGCCTCCCCACGGGTCGCGCTCCACGCCGTTGAACTCGAGGTGGAACTGCACGGGACGGGTGACGCCTCGTGCGGTCACGTCGGCCGATAGCACGTAGCCGTCCCCGTCGGGCCGGATCCCGGTGGACACCAGGGTCATGTGCGGATGGTTCTCCACGTCGAAGAAGTCCGCCGAGCGCAGGTGGTCGTCGCGCTTCGCGTCGTTGGTCTCGACCGAGGCCAGATCGACGCTTGCCTGCAGCGAGGACTCGAGGGGCTCTTCGGCGATCTCGATGGTGCCGCTGAAAGAGGTGAACCGGCCGCGCACCTTCGACACCATGAGGTGCCGGGCCGTGAACTCCACCGACGAATGGGCGGTGTCCACCTGCCACGTCCCCGCTTCCAGCTGATCGATCCCTGTGGTTGGCGCCTGCACATTGCTCATCCCTGGGCTCCTTTTGTCTTCGGGTCAACTTGCGACTGCAAGCCGTTTCAGCTTCTTTGCAGATGCAAATATTCCCTGGGGTAGAGTGGCCCGGTGGCCGAGCCCCGTTGGTTGAACGAACCGGAGATGCGGGCGTGGCTGGAGTTCCTCAGAGCCCATGCCGAACTGGTCTACCGGCTGGACCGGGAGCTGGAGGCGGGACATGGGCTCTCATTGGCGGAGTACGAGGTGCTGGCATTCCTCTCGGAGGCACCGGACGGACGAATGCGGCCGTCTGAGCTGGCCCGCCGGTCACGAATTTCGCCGAGCGCCCTGACCCGGCGCATCGATCGGCTGGAGAAGCGGGGCCTGGTTCGACGCGAGCGCTGCCCACACGATGCCAGGGGCGCCTACGCCGTGCTGCGCCCCGAGGGCCGTGCCCGCCTCGTGGCGGCGGCTCCCACCCACGTGCGGGGCGTGCGGGCCCACTTCGTGGACCAGCTCGACCGTGCGCAGCTCGAGACCCTGGCCGCCGCCCTCTCAGCCGTGCCGGGCGAGGAGGCCGGCGACCGAACGGGCGGATGCGCGTCCTGACAAGGTCGCAGCGACCGTAGGCTCTTGCGATGGCCCGCATCATCGACACCACGCCGGCGTTCGACCGATACGCCAAGAGGGCCTTCCTCGAGAGCCCGATCATGCGAGGACAGCAGTGGGCCGAGGAGTACGAGGGTGCCCACCCCGACGTGTTCGAGGCCTTCTATGCCCACCAGGCCCTCCCGGAGCGGGGCAACCCGCTCACACGGGAGCTGTCCCGCGTGCGTCAGCAGGTGACGGAAGGGGCGGCGGCCACGAGGAAGGTCATCGAGGAGGTGGAGCCCGTCGTCGCCGAGGCACTGGGCGTACCCACCTCGCCCAGCCCCGTCCACGTCCTCATGGTCGGTCAGTTCAACGCCAATGCCCTGATCGGGCGTCTGGGCGGCGAGGTGGCGCTGTTCCACTGCCTCGAGTGGTTCCAGTCCGAGGAGGGCACCCAGGTGCTCGTGGCTCACGAGGACGCCCACGCCTGGCACGAGATCGCCCTTGGAGAGGTGCCGCCCGAGGACCCGGCGTGGATGGCGTTCTCCGAGGGAATGGCCATCCAGGCTTCGCGAGAGGTGGTCCCCGGCCGGCCCGAGTACGACTACTTCTGGTACGGCCACGCCGGCTTCGAGGAATGGCTCCCGTGGTGCCTGGAGCACCGCCAGCAGGTCCTCGACCTGTTCCGGGCCGCGCTCGACGATCCGGGGGGCGGCGAGTCCTTCTTCGGCGGCGGGCTGGTCGAGGGCCGGTGGCGCCTCGGCTACTTCGTGGCCGACCAGATCGTTCGGGGACTGAACCGGCCGCTCCCGGAGCTGGCGGCCATGAGCGTCGATGACGGTAGGGCCACAGTGCGAGACCACCTGAGCGCCCTCACCTGACGTCGGGATGAGTGGTGGACCGCTCCTGCTGGGCCTCGACGTGGGCACCACCCGGATGAAGGCCCTCCTCATCAGTCGTGACGGAGAGCAGCGTGGTTCGTCCGCCATCCCCACGCCGTTCACGACCCGCGGCCGGGGCAGCGAGATGGCCGTTCCGGCCATGGTCGAGGCCGTGGGACGTCTCCTCGCTCGCCTCGGGGACGGCCTGGAAGAGGTGGAGGCATTGGGCGTGGCCGGGGTGGCCGAGAGCGGCGCTCCTCTCGACGGCGAGGGAAGGGCGCTGGCGCCGGTCATCGCCTGGCACGACCCTCGTGGAGAGGAGCAAGTGAAGCGCCTGAACGAGCAGTTCGGCGAGGAGCTGTCCAGACGCATCGGACAGCCGCTGCGCACGGTGTCCACGGTGGCCAAGCTGGGCTGGCTGCTCGACCATGACCTCGGTGGTGCCCTCGGTGGGGGTATCGGTGGTGGGATCCGGCGATGGCTGGGCGTACCGGAGCTGTGTCTGTTCCACCTGAGCGGGAGCCAGGCCAGCGAGCACTCGCTGGCCGTCCGCACCGGGGCCTATCACGTGGTGGAGCGCAGGTACATGCCCGAGGTGGGCGACGCCCTCGGAATCGATCTCGAGGTGCTGGCACCCGTGCTGCCCGCCGGGTCGGTGATGGGCCACGTCTCGGCCGAAGGAGCGAGCTGGTCCGGGCTCAGAGAGGGGATCCCTGTCACCGTCGCCGGCCACGATCACCTCGTCGGGGCCGAGGGCGTGGGGGCGGGACACGACGACGTGGTCAACTCCGTGGGGACGGCGGAGACTCTGATGCGCCGCAAGCCCACCCCGCCCGACATGGACGAGACCCTCGAGCTGCGGGCCGCCGTCACCCTGCGTCCGGGAGGTGAGGAGTGGGTGGTGCTCGCCAGTGCTGCCCGTGCCGGACTGGTGCTCGAGGCTGCGGCAGAGGCCCTGGGCCGCTCGCTCGGGGACCTCGACGCCCTCGCCGAGGAGGCTAAGGAGGCGGGGGCCGAAGCCGTCGAGGTGGGCGACGACACTGTGCGCAGCATTCAGAGCGGTGATCCCCCGGAACTGCCCGACGCCCCGCTCGGCGCGGTGTGGAACGGGCTGCTGCGGGCGCTGTCCGAGCGCACCTTCGAGTCGGCGACACGGCTGGCTCAACTCCTGGGTCCGGCGGAGCGCCTCATCGTGTTCGGCGGCGGGAGTCGTAGCGCCCCCTGGATGGAGGCCAAGGCGAGGATGGCCGACCTCCCGGTGTTTCGAGCCCGCCTTACCGATGCCGTGGCCCATGGGGCGGCCTGCTTCGCCGGTGTGGCCGCCGGCGCCTGGCCCACCGTGGGCCAAGCGCCGACTGCATCCATGGACGAAGTGCCCACCGATGAGGACAGGGCCTGATGGGCCTGCGACGCTGCGCTCTGGTGGTCACCGCCGCCATTGTCCTGCTGGTGGGTTCCTGCGGTTCGAATGGCGCCGAGGAAGGTGGCGTCCAGCGGTTGAAGGGCCAGAGGCTCGAGGTGGCCGCCGTGTGGAGCGGGGAGGAGCAGGCCAACTTCGAGAAGGTGCTGCGGCGCTTCGAGGCGACGACGGGCGCCGAGGTGCGGTTCACCTCGACCGGGCGCGACATCGCCATGGTGATCGGCTCGCGCATCCAGAGCGGCGACGCCCCCGACGTGGCCGTTCTGCCGCAGCCCGGCCTCCTGGGGGACCTGGCGCGGCGGGGGGCACTCGAGCCCATCGAGTCGGTCGCCGGCACGCTCGTGGACGCGAACTACGCCTCGGTGTGGCGGGAGCTGGGGTCGGTGAACGGCACCCTTTACGGCGTTTGGTTCAAGGCGGCCAACAAGTCCACCGTCTGGTACCGGACCAAGGCTTTCTTCGACGCCGGTGTGGCGCCGCCCAAGACTTGGGAGAAGTTCCAAGACGTCTCGGAGAAGCTGGCCAGGAAGGGGGTCAAGCCCCTCGCCGTCGGGGCCAGTGACGGCTGGACGCTCACTGACTGGTTCGAGAACGTTTACCTGCGCACCGCCGGTCCGGAGAAGTACGACCAGCTGGTCGACCGGCGGATCCCGTGGACCGACGAATCCGTGAAGGAGGCACTGCGCACTCTGGGCCAGATGCTGGGCCGGCCCGAGTGGCTCGCGGGCGGTGTGGACGGCGCCCTGGCCACGAGCTTCGAGGGGTCAGTGGTGCAGACCTTCGCGCAGCCGACCCCAGAAGCAAGGGAGCAGGCGGCGATGACCATGGAGGGAAGCTTCGTGGCCGCCAACATCGCCCACGACACCATGGCCGAAGTCGGCACCGATGCCAGGTTCTTCGACTTCCCCTCCATCGGCGAGTCGAGGCGATCGGTGATCTTCGGCGGCGACGTAGCCGTGCTGCTCGATGGGAGCGAAGCGGGCCGCGAGCTCGTCAGGTTCCTCGCCACCCCCGAGGCTGCCGAGCCCTGGGCCGAGGCCGGAGGCTTCGTGTCGCCCAACAGGTCCGTGGACCCGGCCGCCTACCCGAACCTCACCGCCCGCCAGCTGGCCCGAGCGCTCGTGGAGCCCGGCGTGGCCCGATTCGACCTCTCGGACCTGGTTCCGGCGTCCTTCGGCGCCATGAACGGCCAAGGCATGTACAAGAGCCTGCAGGACTGGCTCAAGAATCCCGCCGACGTTGACAACATCGCCGCTCAGCTCGAGTCCGCCGCGGCGGCGGCAAGCCGCTGACCGCCCGACGGCATGTTCAGGGGCCGAAGCGTCGGCGTTATCCCCTTCTCCCGATGGCCAGCCCCAAGAAGATGCCGACGATCAAAGCGGCGGAGCCGGAGATGACGCTCGAGGCCAAGCCCGCCAGCCCTGCCGCCTGGGTTGCCGCCGCCCCGGCTTGTACCGCTGCTTGCGTGGCCTGAGCCCCAGCCTGTGTCGCCGCTTCGGTCGCCTGAGCCCCAGCTTGTGTGGCGGCCTGCACCTCGAGTGCCTTCCGCAGCTCGCCTACCTCGGTGGTCAACTGCTCTGTGTCCATTGCCATATCCATTTGCCTTTCGGTGTTCGACACCCACGATGGTGTGCCGGAGTTGTCAGCGGATGAGGTTGATCAGCAGAGTGAGGACAACCGAAGCAATGATCGAGACAATGATCATGGCCAAGCATCCCGGAAGCCCGCCGAGTGGTCTTACCTCAGCGTTCCCGATTCGCAATCAGTCACCTTCCTAGCCTCACGCTCAGCAGCTTCACGCCGTTGGAACTTGTGTGATGTCGTGCCGCCTCCTGGGTTTCGAGTTGAAAGGCGGCCGCGAACAAAGTGCCTTGCTCTGTTGGGAACCTCGGGTCGCTTATGACGCGGTCGGCACCGAGGGAGAGGGGCCGTTCGGCCCTGCCCCCTACCTACCCGGAGAGTAGGGGCTCAAACCACCTGGCTCTTCGCTGGGACTGCGTCGAGGTGGCGCAGTGCTTGGTGGCGGACGAGCTTCGAAGCTGGATTGCGTTCAGCGGTGGCAGCTGCTCGGCCTCGTCGTCTACGGGTCGAGGTGGGAGGGGAGCCCGAAGGCGGCGAAGAGGTCGGTGTCGAGGAAGTTGTGATGCCCGACGATCCGGTCGGCTGAGACCTCGACGACCTGGATGGACCATGCTTCGTGGCCGCCTGCGGGGTCCAGCCGGTATGAGCCGAACGCGCCACACCCGTTGGCCGCGGTCGCCACCAAGCGAGAGCCCCGGCATCCGATGCCCACACCAAGGAACCACCGACCCATCTCCACCGGACCCTGCAGCCAGAAGTCGTAGGGCGGCATCGTCATGACCGCGTCGTCGCGGAGGAGGGATACGAGCAGGGGGATGTCGTAGCGCTCGAAGGCGTCGACGTAGCGGGCGAGGAGCGCCTTCTGGTCGGCGGAGATCGACGGGGAGAGGCCGGCGTCCGGGCTGCGGGACGCGAGCGTGGCCCGTGCACGTTGGAGCGCGCTGTTCACCGACGCCACGCTGGTGTCGAGAAGCTCGGCGACCTCGGTCGCCTGCCAGCGCAGCACCTCCCGCAGGATCAGCACGGCACGCTGCCGAGCCGGGAGATGCTGGAGGGCGGTGACGAACGCCAGGCGGACGGTCTCCTTCGACGCCGCAAGCTCGGCCGGGTCGCCGTCGCCGGGCAGCACGCGGGCATCGGGCATGGGCGTCACCCACGCGTCCTCCGGGCGTGTCGCTCCCAGGAAGGAGTCCGCCCTCCCCGACGGTCCCAAGTCCATGGCGAGGGCCCGACGCCGGCGGCCTCGCAGCAGGTCGAGGCAGACGTTGGTGGCGATGCGGTAGAGCCATGACCGCAACGATGACCGACCCTCGAAGCCGTCGAGGCGTCGCCAGGCCCGAACCATCGTCTCCTGGACCGCGTCGTCTGCCTCGAAGACAGAGCCGAGCATGCGGTAGCAGTAACCGTTGAGCTCCCGCCGGTACTGATCCAGATCCTCCAGCTGCATCTCGTTGCCGGCGACGGCTTCGGGCCGGACGGCCATGGGCGGGGATTCTATGCAGCGCTCACTCGTGGGTGGGTGCTGCGCCCGGTGCTGCCGGCTCAGCCGTGCGGCGCGCACACCGGCCACGCCGCACCACCCCGCTTGGCCAAGAGAAGTCGGGCCCGGTGGTCCTGCTCGGCGGGCGATGCCGCGGCGGGATCCCCCGAACCGCCCACGCTGGCGAAGGTGGCGCGGTCGAACTGGTACGCACCGCGGTAGCGACCCGAGGCCGACCGGGCCTGGTAGTTCGAGCCCGACTCGCACGCCCGGATCCGGGCCAAGGAATCCCGCGAGCGAGCAGCCTTGCCCGGCCGGCTGCCGTCACTTTTCGTAGCCGAGTTTGCGGCCGCGGACGGAGCGAGCACCGGGGGTACGGGTGGTGGCACCACTGGCGGCTCGATGAGGGGGCGTGACGGCAACTCGAGGTTGGCGAGGGTGTCGTCCAGGTCCGGTGCCCGGGGACTGGGCGGTCCGGCCGCAGTGGCCTGCGCCGGTGGTGTGAGCGTGGCCGTTACGAGCACGGCGGTCAGGGCAATGGCGCGCTTTGGCATGATGCCTCCCAACTGGCTGAAAGAGGTGTACGTGGTTGTTCGACTGCTGGGACGCCGGCGGGCACACCGCCGGCGGTTCAACGTGAACGACTACCTACGTCCCGCCCGTGTGGAGCGGCCCGGCCGCGTACGACCAGAGTTCGGGATGAAGTCCTGGAGTTCCGTCAGGACCTTGTCAGAGCACGCCGTCACGGGGCATTCACGATGCCCACCCGGGAAGTCCCACCTGGGGCGGATCGACCTGCGAGGGTCATTGTTAGCACACCCCCCGGTGCGGGTGGCGAACCCGGGCGGGGAAGCGCTCAGCGGGGCGCCACCCGCAGCACGACCTTGCCCCTCACGTGACCGGTCTCGCTCAGTGCGAAGGCCCGGTTGACCTCCTCCAGGGGGATCTCGGCCGCGATGACCGGGCGCAGGTGGCCGGCGTCCGCCAGCGAGGAGATTCGAGCGAGCTGGCCGCCATGGGGACGGACCAGGATTCGTTCGGCTCGCACCCCTCGCCGGCGGGCCTCCTCTTGTGACGGCTCGCTGCGAATCGAGACCAGGACGCCTCCCCGGCGCACCACGCCGAGGGTGCGGTCGGTCACGTCACCGCCGCCGGCGACGAGAGCCAGGTCCACCTCGCCGACTGCCTCCTCGAAGCGGTCCTGGGCGTAGTCGACGGGCTCGGCGCCCAGCGAGCGGAGGAAGTCGGCGTTGGCGCTCGACGCCGTGCCCACCACCCGAGCGCCCTTCCACCGGGCCAGCTGAACGGCGAGATGGCCGACACCGCCGGCAGCGGCGTGCACCAACGCAGTCCGCGCCGCCTCCAGGCCTCCGGCCTCGAACAGCGCCTGCCAGGCCGTGAGAGCTGCCAGCGGCATGGCTGCCGCCTCGGAGTGGCTGAGGTGGCGCGGCTTCGGTGCCAGCTCGCGTGCCGGAGCTGCGACGTACTCGGCATAGGTCCGACCGGGCTGGGGGAACCGGACAAGGCCGAAGACCTCGTCGCCCACGGCCCAGCTGTCCACCTCAGCGCTGACGTCCTCCACCGTGCCCGAGACGTCCCACCCCAGGACGAGGGGAAAGCCATGGCCGATCTTGTCCGCCTGCCCGCCGCCGGAGCGGGTCTTCCAGTCCACGGGGGTTCACGCTCGTGGCGTGCACTCGCACCAGCACCTCGTCCGCGGACGGCACCGGAACGGGAGCGTCCTCGTAGCGCACTACCTCCTGGCCGCCGTGGACGTGATGCGAACCGCCTTCATGGTCTTGCTCAACACGACCCTCCGATCCCTATCCAACGAATCCCTTGTGCGAAGTAGAATCCCACCGT
>JAUJNQ010000001.1:305800-321941 GCA_030448025.1 Acidimicrobiales bacterium
ACGACCCTCCGATCCCTATCCAACGAATCCCTTGTGCGAAGTAGAATCCCACCGTGTCGACGGCCTCCCTGGAGGATCTTCGCCGCGCCGAGCGGATCATGATCCTGTTCCGAGCGGTGGCCGGCGGCTTCGCCGCAATCCAGGTCCTTCTCTATCACCGCCTCCCGTGGCCCCCCGGCTTCAAGGAGATCGGCCTGATGCTGACGGGCGTCCTCATCGTGGGCAACCTGGCGGCCTGGCTCGGGTACCGTCGAGCGCACTCTCTGGAGCGGGCCCGGCGGCTGGCCGTGGCCACGCTCGCTTTCGACACGGTGATTGCATCGGCCTTCGTCTGGCTGATCACCTTCGACGAGATCTCGGCCATCTGGGCAGTGCTCTACGTGATGCCGCTGGAGGGCGCCCTTCGCTTCCGGCTCCGGGGGGCGCTGGCGGCGTGGGCCATGAGCACTGTGCTGTTCTCGATCCGCGAGCTCTGGGGTTCCAACCGCTACGGCTACGAGCTGCTCTGGCACACGGTCTCGTTCAAGATGGGGATCGGCTTCCTCATCGCGCTGGTGGCGGGGATCATGGCCGAGGACCTCGTCCGCCAACGCAAGCGCCTGACCGACGCCTTGGAGCAGCTTCGCCGTTCGGACCGCTTCCGGTCCGATCTGGTTTCGAGCCTCACGTCCGACGTGGGCAGCCCTGTCGCTGTGATCCTGGCCGAGGCTGCGGCCAAGGGCGTGGGTGGTGTGCGCAGCCGCGTGCGGCTCTTTCTCCCCGGAGGCAAGGAGCACTGCTATGTGTGGCCGCCGGATTCGTTGGAGGAGTCCGACTTCGACCGCACGGTGACCGTGATCCACCAAGGCGACGAGGTGGGGGACATCTCGGTGGCCAAGGCCGACGGCCAGGCCATCACCGACGACGAAGAACGGCTGCTGGAGGGTCTGGCTTCCCAGGCCGCCCTGGCTCTGCGGAACCTGAGCTTGGCCGGCCAGCTGGAGGAGCGGCTCGAGGAGCTGCAAGCCTCCCGTCAGCGCATCGTGACGGCCCAGGACCAGGAGCGCCGGCGGGTCGAGCGAGACATTCACGACGGCGCCCAGCAGCAGCTCGTGGCCCTGGCCATCAACCTCGGGCTGGCCAAGGTGCTGGTGGACGAGGACCCGCGCGAGGCGGAACGCCTGCTCGACCAGCTGAAGGCCGACGCGCGCGACGCTCTGGAGACGCTGCGGGACCTCGCTCGCGGGCTCTTCCCCCCGTTGCTCGTCGACCGCGGCGTGGCGCCGGCCCTGCGGTCGCACATCGAGAAGATGGGGATGGACGCCGAGGTCCACGCCGATTCCGTGGCCACCACCCGCTTCGACGCCCAGGTCGAGGCCGCCGTGTACTTCTGCTGCCGTGAGGCGCTCCAGAACGCCTCCAAGCACGCCCCCGGGGCCCACGTCGTCGTCATGTTGGCCGTCCAGGGCGGGTGGCTCGGCTTCTCCGTTGCCGACTCGGGACCCGGCTTCGACACCAGCACCGTGATCGAGGGTTCGGGACTTCGCAACCTGGCTGATCGCCTCGAGGCCCTCGGTGGCCATCTGGAGACCCGGTCGGCCCCCGGGCAGGGCACAACCGTCGCCGGGCAGGTACCGGCCAAGGGAGTGGGAGGCGAGGATCCCCCCACGACCCCGGAAGCTTGGAGGCTCTCCGACGCGCGCGCCGGCCTGCCGATCTGACAGGATCGGACCATGGACGCCATAACACTTCTCGTCAAGGACCACCAGACGGTCGAAACCCTGTTCGCCAAGTTCGAGCAGACCGGACCCCGCGCTGTGAAGGCACGCAAGACCCTGGCTGATCGCATCGTGCACGAGCTCTCCGTGCACGCCGTCATCGAGGAGCAGGTCCTGTACCCCGCCATCCGGGAATCGCTGCCCGAGGTCGAGGACGACGTGTTGGAGGCACTGGAGGAGCACCACGTGGCCAAGTGGGTCCTGTCCGAGATCGACGGGATGAGCCCCGACCACGAACGCTTCCAAGCCAAGGTCACCGTCCTCATCGAGAACGTGCGCCATCACGTGGAGGAAGAGGAGGAGGAGCTGTTCCCCAAGGTGCGCAAGGCCCTGAGCACCGAGCAGTTGGAGCAGATCGGTGAGGCGCTGGCCGAAGCCAGGAAGATCGCTCCGACGCGTCCCCATCCGAAGGCTCCCGACACACCGCCCGGGAACATCGCCGCCGGAGCGGGCGCCGCCCTCCTGGACAAGGCCCGCGACGCCGCTCGGGGGGCGAAGAAGCAAGCGCAGAAGGAGGCTCAGAAGAAGGCTGCCAAGGCGACGGCCAAGAAGGCCTCGGGCCGGTCCAGATCCGGCCGCTAGAGCATCTTCGGCCACCTCCGTCACCACGCTTGACGCCGTGGCCATCCGAGTCGTCGTGGCTGAGGACAACTACCTCGTGCGCGAGGGCATCAAGCGCCTCGTCGAGGCCCAGCCCGAGCTCGAGCTGGTGGGAACCTGCGCCGACCTGGACGGGCTGATGGCGCTGGTGCGAGAACGCTCGCCCGACGTCGTCCTCACTGATATCCGCATGCCCCCTACCGGTACCGACGAGGGCATCAGGGCCGCCGCCCGGTTGCGGGAGACGAACCCCGCCACCGGTGTCGTCGTCTTGAGCCAGTACTCGACACCCGCCTACGCGCTGGCCTTGCTGGAGAAGGGCGCGGCCGGCCGCGCCTACCTGCTGAAGGAGCGGCTGTCGGAGGCCGAGCAGCTGATGACCGCCATACGCGAGGTTGTGGGAGGCAGCTCGGTGATCGACCCCGCTGTCGTGGAGTCCCTTGTCTCAGCCCGATCCAAGGGGCCGCAGTCTCCGTTGCGCCACCTCACCCCCCGGGAGGGTGAGGTCCTCTCCGAGATGGCCCAAGGGAAGAACAACGCCGCCATCGCCGCCTCGCTCATCGTCAGCGAGCGGGCGGTGGAGAAGCACATCAACTCCATCTTCTCCAAGCTCGGCCTGAGCGAGGACCACGACGTGAACCGGCGGGTGAAGGCCGTCCTGCTGTTCCTTTCCGAGCGCCACTCTCCGTAATAGGCTGCGCCGCGGCAAACAGGGGAGCTGGGACATGGCTCAGGCGAGCAGCGCTGGACCGCAGCCGCGACTCACGCTCAGGCGCCTTCGCTTCGACGGTGATCTCGAGGACGCCTTCGGCAAGTACTGCTTCGACCACTCGCTGCAGTTCGTTCGCTTTGCCCTCGTCCTGTGCATCCTTCTATACGCCCTGTTCGGCGTGCTCGATGTCATCATCGTGCCCGAGGTCGCTCCACAGATATGGACCATCCGCTTCGTCGTGGTCTGTCTAACCGCAGCCATGCTGGTGCTCAGCTTCTCCGGAAGGTTCGAGCCGGTCATGCAGCCGGCGCTCTCCGTTCTGGCCATGGTGCTGGGCCTCGGCATCGTGGCCATGATTGCCATCGCCGACGCCTCCGACGGTCACCTGTACTACGCAGGTCTCCTCTTGGTGGTCCCATTCTCCTACACCCTGATGCAGCTCCGCTTCACCTACGCCACGAGGGCCTTCGTGGTGATCCTTCTCGCCTACGAGGTCGTGGCCATCTGGGTCAAGCGGACCCCGACCGAGATCCTCGTGAACAACAACTTCTTCCTCATCGCCTCCGTCACGATCGGCATGTTGGCCGGTTACACCATCGAGCGCGGCGTACGCACCGACTTCCTCCAGCGACGGCTCATAGAGCAACAACGGGAAGAGCTGGCCCGACACAACGTCCACCTCGACTCCGCCCTCCAGGCCTCCCTCGAAGAGGTGTGTCGCCAGGCCGACGAGCTGCAGGCCTCGCGGGCTCGCATCGTTGCCGCCGGTGACGCCGAGCGCCGACGCATCGAGCGCAACCTGCATGACGGTGCGCAGCAGCATCTGGTCGGGCTGAGCATCAAGATGCGCCTGGCTTCGGAGCTGGCCGACGAGGACGTGGATGCGGCCAAGACATTCCTCGACGAACTGCGTCAAGAGCTTCAAGACGCGGTGCAGGAGCTTCGGAGCCTGGCTCACGGCATCTACCCGCCGCTGCTCATGGAGGCGGGTCTCGAGAAGGCCCTGTCGGCTGCGGTAGGGCGCTCGCCGCTCCCGGTCACCGTCGAGGCCGATTCCCTGCGTCGCTACCCAACGGAGGTCGAGGCGACCGTCTACTTCTGCTGTCTGGAGGCCTTGCAGAACGCCAGCAAGCACGCCGGCGAAGGGGCCACGGTCACCATTCGAGTGCACGAAGACGGCCAGGCGCTGCTCTTCGAGGTGGTCGACGACGGAGCGGGCTTCGAGGCCGACGGCACGGGCCTCGGCGCCGGGTTCGTCAACATGAGCGACCGTCTGGGGGCCATAGGCGGGAGCCTGAACGTGGACTCGGCGCCGGGGCGGGGCACCGCCATCCGGGGGACGGTGCCGATACACGCAGCAGCCGGGGAGCGGACGACGCTCAGCTCGCTACAGCTTTGACCTCTCACCGCTGAGCTCGGGCCCAGAGCGCATCCGGCCCCGGAACTCGGAAACGGTGAGCCCTCGCACCACGGTGGGCACCGTGGCTCGGGCCGTGGCCGACCGCCGCAGCCCGAACGTGGGCGCCAGCTCCCCGCAGTACTGGCCCGGTCCCACCCGTCCGACCAGCTCTTCGCCCCCGTCGCTCAGGAGGCGAACGAGCTCCACCTCACCCTCTTCCACCACGTAGACGAGGTCGCCCGGCGAGCCCTGGGCGAACAGTTCCTCGCCACCCGCCAGCTCCACCCGTGGCGCCGGCGTGGCGCCGGCCGCGACGCGCCGAGGGGTCAGTTCCACCACCCGGTCGGCAAGGGGCAGCAAGCGCTCGTCGTGGGTGGCCACGATCACGACGCGCTCGGGACTGGCCGCCTTGCGCAGCAGGCGTAGCACTCCCTCCACCTGGATGTAATCGAGATGGGCGGTGGGCTCGTCGGCCAGCAGGAGAGGAGGGTCGTGGGCCAGAGCCCGGGCTATGGCCACCCGCTGCTGCTGGCCGCCGGAGAGGTCTCCAGGCCGGTGACCCGTCCGATCGGCGAGATCGACGCGCTCGAGCAGCTCTTCGGCCCGGGCTCTGGCTCGGACCGCCTCCACCTTGGCCAGGCGGAGGGGGATCTGCACGTTCTCGGCTGCGGTGAGGCTGGGCACCAGGTTGAACGTCTGGAAGACGATGCCCACGGTGTGGCGGCGGTACTCCGTCAGGTCACCGCCCCGGAGCTGGGTCACTTCCGTGTCCTGGAAGTGGATGGATCCTGCCGTCGGCGTGAGGATCCCCGCCATGGCCGAGAGCAGGGTGGTCTTGCCCGAACCGCTGGCGCCCAGGAGCAGAACCAGCTGGCCGGCGCTCACCGCCAACGTGAGCTGGTCGATGGGGCGGACCATGTAGCCACCGCTCGAGTACTCGACGGTGACATCGGTGAGGGTGAGATCGGCCATCACCCGCCACCGAAAGCCAGCGCAGGGTCCACGCGAACGGCCTGGCGCAGCCCCGCCAGGCTGGCCAGCACGCCGACCACCAGGGCGAGCACTGCCAGGGTGACGAAGGAAGACACCGTGACATCGACCCCGAAGGGGATCAGAGGCGCCAGCACGACCCGGGCCAGGACCGCAGCCAACACCGCGGCCACGGTGGAGAGGGCGACGGCCTGAACGACGAGGCCCGCCAGCAGGGCTCCGCTCGAGGCTCCAGTGGCCTTGAGGACGGCGAAGTCCCGCGTTCGTTCCAGGGCCGACAGGTAGACGATGGAGCTGATGATCCCGATCGCCATCACGAGGAGGAGGACGTTGAGGATGCCTATCGTCTGAGTGCTGCTGGCCAGGATCCTGGCCAGGTCCTCCTCCACCTCGCTCGGGGACATGACCTGCAAGCCCGGTGGTGACGAGCGGGGGATGCCCTCGGTGGCAACCGCCGTGGCAAAGGGCTGACCGGCGAAGGACATGGCCTGGACATCCTCGATGGGCACCACGAACGTGGGCGCCGCGAAGTAGTAACTGATGCCCTCGGCCAGGCCGACGACCTGGAGGGGGCGGCCGGCAACGCCGACGCGCTGGCCGACCTCCAACCCCATGGCGGTGTCGGCCACCGCCTCCCCCGGGGCCACCGCCTGGCGGCCCTCGGAGACGGACGGGACCCGAATGCTGCCGACACGGAGACCGATGACGTTCACGTCGCGAACGGAGCCCTTCCGCCCGGCCGTCGGCTTGGCGGTGGAGTGCAGGAGCACGACGGGTTCGGCGTCGGTCACGTCCGGGAGGGTCTTCACCTCCTCGGCGATCTGGGCCGGAAGGACCTTCGAGGCCGTGAAGGGACCAGTCGTTCCGATCTCCACCACCCAGGCGTCGGCCCCCAGGACGTCCAGGATGTTTCCCGGCTCATTGTGGAGCCTGGCGTTGACCCAGGACATCAGCAGGCTCATGGCGAAGGCAATGGCCGTGGCCAGCACGGCGATGAGGAACCGACGACGTCGCCACTGCAGGTCCCGGAGCGTCAGCAGCCACATCGGTCCTCCTTTCTACGGCGGCCGGGCATGGGCGGCAAGCGTTGCGGTGCCGCTCGCTGCGCCCGGCCAGGCGGGACGTGCTAAAGGATTCCCATGGCGGGCCGCAGAACCACCGGGGTGGTCCGGACACCGTCGCTCGAGCTGGTGCCGGCCATGGAGGAGCACTGCCAGGCTCTGGCGGTCTCCTGCGACGCCTTCGCCCACGTCATCGGTGCGTGCGTGGTCGAGGGATGGCCGATGTTCCCCGAGTCCGTGCCCAAGGAGACCGGGCCCACGCCGTGGGCGACGTACTTCTTCGTCCACACCGCCGACCGGGTGATGCTGGGCTCGGGCGGGTTCAAGGGACCGCCCACGGATGGCGCCGTCGAGATCGGCTACGAGATCGCTCCCTCGTACCGGCGCCGTGGCCTGGGCACCGAGGCCGCTGCCGGTCTGGTGGTGTTCGCCTTCGACGACGTCCGGGTCCGTGCTGTGCTGGCCCACACTCTGGCCCAGCCGGGCCCATCACCGGCGCTGCTGCGGACGTTGGGCTTCGAACGGACGCAGGAGCTCGACGACCCGGAGGACGGACCTGTCTGGCAGTGGCGTCTCCAGCGGCCATGAGTCCCCTCCTGGTCATTGGGTGGTGCTAGCCACACCCCGAGACACCTGTGGGCACGGTGGGATGTGGTGGGAGGGAGAGGCCAGCATGGGCACGTGGAACCCGCGCGCGTCTCCGTGCTGCTCGTTGACGACCAGGAGCCCTTCCGCGGCGCGGCGCGGGTAGTGCTCGGCCGCACCGACGGATTCGAGCTGGTGGGTGAGGCGCAGTCGGGTGAGCAGGCGGTCGACCTGGCGGACAAGCTCGGGCCTCGGATGGTGCTCATGGACATCAACATGCCCGGCATCAACGGGATCGAGGCCACCCGCCGCATCGTCGACGCCCACCCGGAGACCATGGTCGTGCTTGTCTCCACTTACCAGGCCAGCGACCTGCCCACCGAGGCCCAGACCAGTGGCGCCTCCGGGTACCTGAACAAGGAGGACCTGACGCCTCGCGTCCTGCGCCGGCTTTGGGAGGAGCGGGGCAACGGGGGCTGGCGAGCGACCTGACGCCCCGAGTGCCACCATCTGTCGGTGACCGAGCCGGGCAGCGCGGCTCCCCCCGGCTGGTACCGGGACCACACCGGGTACCCCCGTTGGTGGGACGGAGCCCAGTGGGGCCCGTACGCGCCACCGCCGGCGGCTCCCCAGGACTCGAGTCAGGCGCTGTCGGTCATCTCCCACCTGGGGACAGTGATGTTCGTGGTCGTCGTGCCCCTCGTCGTCTATCTCACCGAAGGCAAGAAGAACTCCTTCGTCCGCCACCACGCCGGCGAGGCCCTCAACTTCCAGCTCACTTTCCTGGTCGTGTACCTCGGCGGCTTCCTGCTGTTCTTCGGTTCCTTCTTCCTATCGACCGCCTTCTCCTTCGCCGGTGACGGGTCGTTCCCAGGCTTCTTCCTCCCGTTCCCCCTGCTCTTCCTGAGCTGGTTCGGGGCTATCGGCTTCTCGATCCTCGGAGCGGTTCGGGCCAGCCAACGCCAATGGTGGCGCTACCCCGTAGCTATCCGGTTCCTGAAGCCCGGCGCCGAGGGCTGACCCGGTCTCCTTCGGGGCCGCGGACAGCCGTCGAGCACGGGTGCCCCTCGGGCGCGAGAGCCGCCGATACCACTCCAGGGTCGAGGGCGTGAGCGCTGTCTGCTCTTAATCTCTGCGCAGAGGCCATCGCCCGATCCGACACGCGGCCGGGTGCCGGCCGAGTTCAGCTATCCGGATATACTGCCCCGGTGGCAAAGGTGCTCGTGTCCATCGACGACGCCCTCCTGCGCCGCATCGACGAGGCGGCCCGTGGGTCGAAACTGTCCCGCAGCGCGTACCTGAGCCGTGTTGCCGCCGAGGCCCTCGGCGAGGCCAAGGGCCCGGGGGCGTCACCCAAGGTCCAAGCCGCGATGGCCCGACTCGACGAGTTGTTCGCCCGCAATCCTTGCCCGGAGGACTCCACCACGGCGATCCGGGCCGAGCGCGACGCTCACTGGGCGTGAGGCGGGTAGTCCTGGACGCCTCCGTCGTCATGAAGTGGTTCAAGCCTGAAGACGAGACGTCGGTGAGCGAAGCCCGGCTGCTGCGGCAGGAGTACGAGGCGGGTACGTTGCGGCTGGCGGCACCGTTCTTGCTGCCGTTCGAGGTGCTCAACGCCTTGGCCCGGCGGTGGCGGTGGGGAACAGAGGACCTTGGTGCCACTGCGTCCGCCCTCGACGAGCTCGCTGTCGACTACGTCCAGCCCGACCTGGTGGCGGTGACAGGGTGGGTCGGTAGGGGCTTGTCCGCGTACGACGCGGCCTACTTGGCCGTGGCCGAGCAGGAGCGAGCCCCTCTGATCACTGCCGACGAGCGTCTGCTGGTCACTGCGAAGGGCGTGGCCGTCGGGCTGACGGAGCGGGAGACCTGACCGGCGGGCATCACTCGGCTCTGGCACGAGCGCCGGCCGGGTGCGGGCCGTCCACGCCGGTCCAGAGGTAGCTCGTATGCTGCGCCGCACCTCGGCGAAGCCAGGTCGGCTCTCCGGGGGCCTGAACCGGCGCACTCTCCGCGTCGTAGACCTTGGGCAAGGCTCGGACCTCCACGGTGTTGGCTCGGTCCTTGCCGTGTCGGACCATGTTCAGCTCCCGGCTCTGGGTATGCGATAGGCGGTCACGGGTGTGTGGCGGCCCTTCACCGTGGCCGGCTCCAGGGCCTCACACTCGACCGGTTCGGAGAGGGCGTCGTAGGTGGGCTGGCTGAGGATGATCTCTCCGGCCTCGGCCCACTGCTGGAGGCGCTGGGTGAGGTTCACCGTGTCGCCCACCAGCGTGTACTCGAGGCGCTCCTCGGACCCGAGCATGGCGGCGGCCGCCGTTCCGGTGGAGAGGCCTATCCCGATGCCGAACGGGGGGAGGCCGTCGGCCGTCCAGCGCTGGTTGACGGCTTCCTGGTGCGCGTGCATGGCCCGGGCCGCGGCCAGGGCCAGATCGGCGTGGTCGTCCTGGGGGAAGGGCGCCCCGCACACGGCCATCACGGCGTCACCCACGAACTGCATGACGGTGCCGCCTTGGGAGAGGATGGCCCGGTTCATCTCGGCCCGGTGGGTGTTGAGCTGGGAGGCCAGCTGGGTGGGCTCGGCGTCCTCGGCGATGGCCGAGTAGCCGCGGATGTCGGACATGAGCACGGTGACCTCGACGGTCTCGCTCTCGCCGATGCGACGCCCCTCCTGGCGCAGCTTCTCGGCCAGGCCGCCGGGAAGCAGGCGGCTCAGGACGTCACCTTGCTCTTCGCGCTCCACGATGGCCTGGTGCAGGAGGCGGAGATGTCGGAGCGAGCCGGCCACACCGGCGCTTGCCTGCTGGGCCAGCCGGAGGAACAGGCGCTCCACCTCTTCGGACACGGCCGCCGCCGTCGTGGCCTTGGTGACGGCGATGGCCTTCATGGGCCGGCCCTGGGCCAGTTGGTGCAGGAGGTCCTCGTCGGCGGGAGACAGCTCACCCTCCTCGGTGACCGGCTTCACCATGGACTCGACGATGGTGGGGTCGAGCATCGAGCCCCCTGTGGCCACCGCCCGCACGGCCTGGGCCAGCTGGTCGCCTTCGGCCACGCGGTCCTTGAGCAGGTAGGCGTAGCCGGCGGCGCCGTCTGCCAGCAGGCTGATGGCGTACTCGGGGTCGTCGTACTGGGAGAGGATCACCACGCCGGTGCCGGGGTGGCGCTTGCGCAGCTCCTTGGCCGCGTCGATGCCCTCCCGCTGAAAGGAAGGAGGCATGCGAATGTCGGACACGAGGACCTGGGGAGCGGCCTCGACGGCGCCTGTGATCAGCTCGTCGTAGTCGGCGGCCACCCCCACCACCTCGAAGTCGGCCTCGCGTACGAGCATGGCTCGCACGCCCTCCCGGACGATGAGGTTGTCGTCGGCCAGGAAGATGCTGATCGACCCGTTGTCCGGATTGGACGCCACCGTTACCCATCCCTCCCTGAAGTAGCCACCCTTCGTGAGATTTGATCAGATCGCGGGCCTCCGGCAAAGGGTGGAGGCAGGAACCCGCGCAGGGGTGCTACCCCCCCGAGGCGTCGGCCTGCTCCCACCCTGGTCGGAGGGATCGACCCTTCCCTACGATCACACCAATGCGGTACGAGTCGTCGGTGCTCTCACTTTCGTGGATTCCTTCCGAGGCCATCCGGGGGATGTCGAAGCCGGCCTTCGACCTCGGTCCCTTGCATTACGACGAGCCGCCTCCTGAGACGGTGGCCGGTCCCGAGGAGCTGGAGGCGCTGCGAGCCGGCGACCGCTTCCGGTTCGGGAACGAGCTGCGGGCCTGGATCGAGGTGGAGGACGGGTGGATCGTCGATCACGGCCAGTCCGGGGGGTGCCACATCGGGGTGACCAAGCTCAAGCTGGGGCGGACCTTCAGCGTGGCCGCAGTCACCATGCCCGAGCTCCGACCGGAGGCCGAAGTCGCCCGCAGCTGGGTGCGTTTCACCCAGACCGCCGGAGGCCGCACCGGCGTGCCCATGCCCCGCCCGGTGCCGCGGGCCCCGTTCTTCCGCGTCGACGCGCCGCTGGTGTGGACCACGCTGAGCCTCACCATCCACGCCGACGGCTCGGCCGAGCACGCCGTGGTGGGCGCCAGTCCCTTCCCCAGGCATTGGATCTACGACGCCGCCGGCAGCTTGTCGCACAAGTCGGGCCTGCTCGGGATGAAGGATTGGGCACGCCACGCCTTCGGCAAGGCGACACCGTGGGGCGCCGAGGACTCGCCGGCCGTCGTCACCGAGGTGGAGACGGCACTCGAGAGAGAGCTGTCGGCGACGATCATGCGGGGTGGCGCCAAGCCCAGGACCCGCAGGGTGAAGGAAGGCCGGACCCTGGTGGAGCAGGGCCAACCGGGCGACGAGCTGTACCTCCTCCTGGACGGCGTCCTCTCCGTGGAGGTCGACGGCCGGCCGGTGGCCGAGGTCGGGCCAGGGGTCGTCCTGGGCGAGCGGGCCATCCTGGAGGGCGGTACTCGCACATCCACCCTGCGAGGCGTCACGGACTGCCGCGTCGCCGTGGCCGCCGCCGACGCCATCGACAAGGCAGCGTTGGCGAAGCTGCGCGAGGGCCACCGTCGAGAGGACCCGGGCCCGATTGAGGCGTAACCGACGGACGACTTCGCCCATACCATCCAACCATGCGCCACGAAGCCTCCGTGCTGTCCGTCTCGTGGATCCCCTCTGTCTCCGACGGCGTGCTCTCGGTGGAGGTCGACGGCGAGTCGCTGGCCGAGGTCGGGCCCGGCGCCATACTGGGCGAGAGAGCGGCTCTTGAAGGCGGGCAGCGCACGGCCACCCTGCGTGCCGTGACACCCTGTCGGGTTGCAGTTGCGCCCGGTGACGCCATCGACAGGGCGCTGCTGGTCGAGCCGAGCGAAGGCCACCGCCGAGAAGAAGCACCGCCCGCTTGAGGGTGTCCATCTGCGGCGTACGGGGCTCCACACCTGCACCCGGTGCCGAGTTCGTGCGCTATGGCGGCCACACGTCGTGCGTGGCGCTGGCCCACGACGGCGAGGACCCTTCTCTGGTGCTCGATGCCGGAACCGGCATACGGCGGCTCACGCAGGTGCTCGACGGAAAGCCCTTTCGGGGGTCGATCCTCCTCGGCCACCTCCACTGGGACCACACCCAGGGCCTGCCGTTCTTCGCCGCCGCCGACCGCCCCGACGCCCGGGCGAGCATCTACCTCCCCGAGCAGGGTGACGCGGCCGCGGTGCTGGGCCGGGCGCTCTCCCCGCCTCACTTTCCCATCGAGGCCCACGAGCTTCGAGGCGACTGCACCGTGGCCGGCCTCGATCCCGGCCCGCACGAGCTGGAGGGCTTCGACGTGCTGGCTCTCGACATCCCCCACAAGGGCGGTCGCACCTACGGTTTCCGGGTGAGCGACGGGACGGCGGCCATCGCCTACCTGTCCGACCACAGCCCCACAACCCTCGGAGCGGGCCCCGAAGGCTTGGGCGAGTACCACCACGCCGCCGTCACGTTGGTCGAAGGAGTTGACCTCCTGGTCCACGACGCCCAACACACGGCCGAGGAGTTCGAGGCCAAGCGGACGTTCGGCCATTCCGCCATCGACTACGCCGTGGGTCTGGCCGAGGAGGCTCGCGCCCGACGGCTGCTGTTGTTCCACCATGACCCACCGCGCACGGACGACGCTCTGGACGCCATCGTGGCCGCCCGGCGGGGCGGTCCGGTGCCGGTGGAGGCGGCGGTCGAGGACACGACCTTGGACCTTCCATGAAGGCGGCTTTGGCGATGCCGGCATGAGCGTCGACGCGGTGGTGGTCGGTTCGGGGCCGAACGGGTTGGCGGCGGCGGCCGTGCTGGCCCGAGCGGGCTGGAGCGTGACCGTCCTCGAGCGCTCGGCGGTCGCCGGGGGTGCGGTGCGCAGCGAGGAGCTCACCCTGCCGGGTTACGTCCACGACACCTTCTCGGCGTTCTACGCCATCCTCCACGCCTCGCCGGTGTTCACCGAACTGGGCCTCGACAGGCGCGTGGCCTGGGCGCGCTCCTCGGTGCCGGTGGCGGCCCTGACGGCTCCCGAGCAGGGCGCGCTCTGCCATCAGGATCCGGCGCGCACGGCTGCGGGGCTGTCCGTCCTCGAGGCCGGGGACGGGCAGGCGTGGAGCGAGCTGTTCCGGTGGTGGCTCGACGTGGGCCGGCCGCTGCTGGCCGCCATGCTGGCGCCCTTGTCGTCCGCGGGTCCTGGAGTGCGCTTCCTGCGCGCCGCTGGTCCGAAGAGCGTCCTCGGGGTGCTCAAGGACCTGGCCGAGCCGTTGGAGGCGTTCGTCGAGGAGCGCCTCGTCTCGGAGCAGGCAAGGGTGCTGCTGGCCTCGGGTGCCTCCCACAGCGACGTGAGCGTGGACAGCCCGGGCAGCACGCCGGCGGCCCTCGTGCTGGCCATGGTGAGCCAGCAGCTGGGCATGCCCGTGCCCGTGGGCGGTGCCGGCCGCTTGGCCGAGGCCTTGGTGGCGGCCGTCGAGGAGGCCGGCGGTTCGGTCCGCACCGGCTGCGAGGTGCGCCGGGTGGTGGTGGAGGGCGGGCGAGCCGTCGGCGTGGAGACGGCCGAAGGGGACCACGTGAGCGCTGACCGAGCCGTGGTGGCCGACGTGGGCCCGGCCCAGCTCCTTGCCGACCTGATCGGGGAGGACCACTTCCCCCCGTCGTACCGGAACGGGCTCCGTCGGTTCCGGCACGGCACCGGGATCTTCAAACTCGACCTGGCCCTCGACGGGCCCGTCCCCTGGCTCGTCGAAGGACTCGACCGGTGCAGCGTGGTTCACGTCATGGGTGACCTCGACAACATGGCGCGGGCCGCCTACGAGGCCCGGCGTGGCCTGCTGCCCACTGAGCCGATGCTCATCGTCGGCCAGCAGAGCGTGGCCGACCCGACCCGGGCGCCCGCGGGTGGGCACACACTGTGGCTCGAGACCCATGTCCCGCCGTTGCCCCGTGAGGGCTCGTGGGTGGACGTGCGCCAGCGGTTCCTGGACCGGGTCCTCGACCGCCTGGAGGCTCACGCGCCGGGCCTGGCGGCTCGGGTGGTGGGCAGTGCCGGTAGCGCCCCTCCCGACCTCGAGGCGGCCAACCCCAACCTGGTGGGCGGCGACCTGGCCGGCGGCTCGAACGCCCTCGACCAGCAGCTGATCTTTCGTCCCGTCCCCGGCTGGTCTCGCTACGCCACGCCGCTCAAGGGCCTGTACCTGTGCTCGGCCTCGGCCCACCCCGGCGGCGGCGTGCACGGGATGGTGGGGCGCAACTGCGCGCAGCGGGTCATGGCCGACGCCCGGATCGGCCGCCTCCGACGCTCGAGGCGCGCCACTCCCCGGTGAGTGCAGCTCGCCGGCCGCTCCCGTGGCCGGATTCTGGCGCGGTCGACCGCTCAAGGTGAGCGGGCTCGAGGTCGAAACCCCTCCCTGTGACCGAAGGTGGCGTCCGCAGGAGTCCGATGGCGAGAGCTGGATCCGGCCCAGGCCCCAAGAACGCGGCTGCCTCGCCGGCGCGCTCGGCCCGTCGGCCACGACCTCTGGTCTCGGCCGCCTACCGGGCACGCCTCGCCGCAGTCCAGGCCGACGCCCGAGCGGCACGCCGCCCACGGCCCCTGGTGTCATCGGCCTACCAGGCGCGTATGGCCGCAGCAGCCGCCGCCGCCGACAAGGCCGCCGCTCGAGCCGGGGGCACTCCGGCCAGTCTCAAGGAGACGGTGGCCGACGATCGCTGGCAGGGCCGGCCCCTCCTCGGGACCTCCGTGCGCCTGCTGGCCATGGCCATCCCCATCATCGCCGCCGTCGGCAGCGCCATGGTCTCCAGCCGGCTGATCCAGCGACCTACCGGTGCGTTGGCCGTGGCCGGCTGGTTTGCCCTCGTCACCCTCATCTCCACGGTGGTACTGATGGTCGTCGACCGCGCGGCACGGCGTCTCCTCCCCCTGGCCGCCCTGCTCCGCCTGTCGATGGCCTTTCCCGACCGGGCACCGTCGCGCTTCTCGGTGGCGTTCAAGGCGGGCACCACCCGGGATCTCAAGGCCCAGCTGGCCCACGCCAAGCAGCAGGGGATCGACGACGAGCCCTCGAAGAGCGCCGAGCGCATCCTCACCCTCGTGGGCGCCATGGGCTCGCACGACCGCGGGACTCGAGGCCACTCCGAGCGGGTGCGCGCCTTCAACGACCTCATCGCCGAGGAGATGCGCCTCCCCCAAGCTGACCGCGACCGCCTGCGCTGGGCCGCCCTGCTGCACGACGTGGGAAAGCTCCACGTGTCCGCCCGCATCCTGAACAAGCCGTCCAAGCCCACGGAGAAGGAGTGGCTCCAGCTCCGCCGCCATCCCGAAGAGGGTGCCAAGATCGCTGCTCCCCTTGCCGGGTGGCTGGGACCGTGGGCGGCCGCCATCGAGCAGCACCACGAGCGCTGGGACGGTGGGGGCTATCCGAAGGGGCTCTCCACCGAGGACATCAGCCTGGCTGCCCGCATCGTGGCCGTGGCCGACACCTTCGAGGTCATCACTGCTTCCCGGCCCTACAAGCGGCCCGTGAATGCTCAGGCCGCTCGTGAGGAGCTGGCCCGCTGCGCCGGCAGCCATTTCGATCCCGCAGTTGTGCGCGCCTTCCTCAACATCTCGATCGGGCGCCTGCGGCTGGCCATGGGCCCCGTCTCCTGGCTCGCTCAGCTTCCCTTCCTCGGTTCGGTACCCCGCCTGGAGGGCCTGGCACTGGCCGCCGGGCGTTCGGCAGCCACCGCGGCCGGGACCGCTACCGGGGTGGGTGCCCTGGCGCTGACGGGCATGGTGATCCCGACGACCTCGGCCTCCTCCCATGGGCCCAAGGTCCAAGTGTCCCAGCCCGGCGTCCGAGTCACCGAGCCCGATCAGGGGGCGCTGTCGGTGTCCAGCAGCGCCGCCGCCCCGGCGCCATCACCGGCCCCGCCCGGAGGGGACCCTGTGCTCTCCGATCCTGGTGACTCGCAGGTATCTACCGCCTCCACCGAGCCCGACCCCGCACCCACGCCCGACCCCGCACCCACGCCCGACCCCGCACCCACGCCCGACCCCGCACCCACG
>JAUJNQ010000001.1:322041-352751 GCA_030448025.1 Acidimicrobiales bacterium
CACGCCCGACCCCGCACCCACGCCCGACCCCGCACCCACGCCCGACCCCGCACCCGCACCGGCACCGACTCCTCCGCTGCCGACGACGCAGGAGACTCCCAAGCAGTTCGACGCTAGGCAACGAGCGGAGGAGAAGGCGTTCGACGCCCGGCAGAAGGAGGAGAGGAGGAGCTTCGAGGACAAGCAGGACGCTGACGAGGACGACTTCGAGGCTCGCCAGGAGGGGGCCGAGGAGGCCTTCGAGCAGGGTAACCCCACCAAGGCTGAAGAGGATGCCTTCGAGGCTCGCCAAGAGTTGGAGAAGAAGGACTTCGAGCGGCAGCAGAGGACCGACAAGGAAGCGTTCAGACAGCGGCAGACCGCCGACGAAGAGCTCTTCGACGCTCGCCAGAGGGCTGAACGGGATGCCTTCGAAGCCGGTGGGCAACAATCAGGATGACAAGGACAACCGCAAGAGGGACTACGCCAAAGCGTCCCTGACCCGTACGAGGCTCAGGGGCACCCAACGGACTGGGTCCGCCGGCCCTACTCTCTCGCCGAGCGCCGGGCGAGTGCTCCGTCGTGAAAAACGAGATCCTTTTCGAGGCGCACGATCGTTCCTGCTCCGGAGTCCGACTCGAAGTTCACGCGATCCACCAGCGCACGCATCAGCTCAACGCCCCGGCCCTGCTCTGCGGCGGGATCGGATGGCGAGGATCGACCGTCGAAGCCTTGGCCGGCGTCCACCACGGCGATGATGCAGTGGCGGTCGTCGATACCCACTCGCACCATGTACTCGGCGCCTGAACCGCTGTGCTTCAAGGCGTTGGTGCATGCTTCGGAGAGGGCCACCTCGATGTCGTTCCCACACTCGGGATCCACCCCGATACCGCGCAAGGCGTTACGGCAGAGATGGCGGACCACCGGAATGCTCGCCTCATCGCGCGGCAATTGCAGCTCCAGGTTGATCTCCACGGCCAGTCATGTCTCCTTCGCCATGGGTGATCATTCCCATGTAGCGGCCCTGCCACGCCTTTGCCTCCTCTGGGATGGGCGCACGGCGGTGCCCAATTAGGCTTCAGGCGATGTTGCGTCCTCAAAGCTGGACCAGACCAGCGGCTGAGAGTCCCGTCCGGGTAATCGCCGGAGAGACCCGTAGCAGGCCCCGGTTCGTCGCTGAGAGGCGGCGGGCTGAGCGGGGCGTCGAGAGCCTTATCGGAGGGAGCAAGCGTGCGGGCCGTGGCGCCACCAGGCGCGATTCCTGCAGCCTCGTCAAAGTCACAATGGGGGAGTCGAGCCGCTCATTTCACGGCGAAGGCAGCAACGGGCTCGCTCTGCGGGTGCCGCGCCCCTGACCACCATGGGACCGGCGCAGCTCTGGGACGAAGGAGGCCCGGTCGTCCGACGGGTTACCCTCGTCCGCCTCAGCGCTGAGATCGCCCGCTCGCTGGCTGACGTTGGGCGGGTGGCCGTCGAGGGTGAGGTGGTACGTCCGAAGCACCATCCCGGCGGCACGTACTTCACCCTTCGGGACCGCGCCGCGCAGATATCGGTTCGTTGTCCGGCCTCTCGGTCCGATCGGTGCCGGGTGGTGGCGGGCGAGCGTGTGCTGGTGACGGCCAGGCTCGGATGGGCGCCGGACCGCGGCCACCTTCAGCTGACGGCCGAGGAGGTCGTGCCGGTGGGGGAGGGAGCCATCGCCGCCGCCATCGTCGAGCGGCGCGATCGCCTGGCCGCAGAGGGCCTCATCGATCGACCTCGTCGGTCCGTGCCGCGGCTCCCGGCCGTCATCGGCGTGATCTGCGGGAGCGAAGCTGCGGTGCGTGATGACATCGACTCGGTGGTCGCGGCGCGCTACCCCGGGTACCCGTTGGCGTACCTGGTCACCAATGTGTCCGGTCCGGGCGCGGCCGACGCCGTCATCGAATCGCTGCAGGCCCTGGACGCCGATCCGGACGTCGACGTCATCCTTCTTGCCCGAGGTGGAGGTGACGCTGCACAGCTGCTGCCCTTCAGCGACGAAGGGCTATGCCGGGCCATCTGTGAGACGGACACCCCCGTGGTGTCTGCCATAGGTCACCACGGCGACCGGCCTCTGTGCGACGAGGTGGCCGACCTGCGGTTCGGCACACCATCACTGGCCGCCGCCGCCCTCCTGCCCCACAGGGCTGAGCTCGTGTCCGAGCTCGACCGTCGTCGGGACCAGCGTCGAGCCATCGTCGATCACATGGTGGCGGCATCCGCCCATCGCCTGGAGTCAGTGGATCGAGAGCGAGCGCTGCGGGCGGGGTTCGAGTTCGCCGTCCGTCGACTTCACCAGTCATCCGCTCGACTGAGCCTGGTGCAGCCCGAACGCTCCGTCGCCAACGCGTCCGCCCGTCTGAGCCGGGTCGATTGGCGGGGCCCGCTGAGCCGCCGCCTTCGTCACGAGCGGCAGCGACTCGGCGGTCAGCACCGCCATCTCGAGGCGTTGTCTCCGGCCCGAGTGCTGCAGCGGGGCTACGCCGTGGTCCGCGCCGAGGACGGCTCGGTCGTGCGCAACGCCGGGGGCTCCCGGCCGGGTGACACAATCGACGTGCAATTGGCGGCCGGGCGCCTCTCGGCCCGGGTGGAGCAGGTTAACCAATGACCGACTCACTCGGCGACGCACTTTGGACGTCGCCGGAGTCGATGTCCTACGAGCAGCTCGTCGAAGCCCTCGAGCTACTCACCGAGCGCATGGCCGACGGCGAGATCGGCATCGAGGAGGCAGTCGACCTCTACGAGCGGGCCGGACGTCTGGAGGAGCTGGCCCGAGCCCGGTTGGAACGAGTGCAGCAGCGCATCAAGTCCTTGGCCAACGACGACGGCGCCGGAGGAGACGGTGGAGGCGGTCAAGCCCCACCGCGGTAGGCCGTCAATGCGAGTTGACACAGGGATGTCGTCAACCTAGGATGACGCTGTGAGCGAAGCAACCAAGCTGGCCGCTGCAGCGGGGAGCAGGGACCCGGCGGTGGGGCTCCAAGCGGTCGCGGCGCTGCGGGCCCTCCTGGAGACCCTTGAGACCCTTCAAGTGGGCAATGCCCGAGACCAGGATTGGTCGTGGCAGGAAATAGCAACCGCCTTGGGCGTGAGTCGTCAGGCCGTGCACAAGAAGCACTCGGCCAGGCGGCTCCTGAAGAGGGGAGGATGAGCGTGTTCGAGCGATTCACGGCCGAGGCTCGACAAGTGCTGATCCTGGCGCAACAGGAAGCGCTTTCCCTTGGACACGGTCGCATCGGTACCGAGCACCTCCTCCTCGGCCTACTTGCCAAGTCCGATGGAGTGGCCGCAGCCGTCCTGGGCGGTTCGGGCAGTGAGGCCGAGGAGGTCCGAGCAGCCGTGGAGCGCATCGTCGGCCGCGGACCGCCGCGACACGATGACGCCGCCGCCCTGCGGACCATCGGCATTGACCTCGATGTGGTGCGAGCCACGGTCGAGGAGTCGTTCGGGCCGGGGGCCCTCGACCGGCCGCGCCGGCCAGCGTCGCGGGTTCGCCAGCGAAGGTGTTGGGGCCGCCCGGGGCACCCCGCCTTCACACCTCGGAGCAAGAAGGCGCTCGACCTGGCGCTGCGGGAAGCGCTCGAGCTCCGTCACGACCACATCGGCACCGAGCACGTCCTTCTCGGGCTGCTCGCCGAGGGCGAGGGCCTTGGCTGCAAGATCCTCGTCGAGGGAGGTGTCCGGCTCCAGGAGCTCAGGAGGCGCACGCTCGTGGCACTGGGAGAGGCCGCATGAGGCCGGCCAACGGGTCGAACTGTCGACGGCAAACCGAAGAACGGCACATCGACGCTCGGGCAACGCCATCGAGGTTTGGTCGCAGTCGGCGCGAGCCTGGCGTGGAGGCGAGGTGACATGGATCAAGCTGGACGACATGAACGCGGAGGCCTATAGGGAGACGACCATCGCCGCCCTACACGGGCTCGGCGGATCAGCGACGAACGATGAGCTCCTCGAGCAGGGTGTGGCTGACAACCTCGGCCTGAGCGAAGAGGAGCTCACTCGACCATACGGAGCGCCCTGGAGTGGCTCTACCCCACCTGCGCCGCCGAGGGCTGCTCGGCGTTGGGTCGCCTCCAGATGGACCACCGCGTCGACTGGGCCAAGAGCCACATCACCGTGTTCGACCTGCTCGATCGCCTGTGCGGGCACCACCACGGCCTCAAGACCCACGAAGGATGGGCCCTGGTGGAGGGAAGAGGCAAACGGGCCTTCGTGGCCCCCGACGACCCGCGCCACCCCGGCCACCCCCGCCGGGCCAATGCGCCACCGGGCGCGGCCTGAACTCGCGACCAGTTGCCGCACCTATGCTCACGACCTGAAGAAGGCGGAAACTCAGGTCGAGTAGAGCCCCTCGGCTGTTCTGGGTCGGCGTCGGCGTCACGGCCGCTCTGTTCTTGGCAGCCTTTCTCATGATCGCCCTTGCTGACGACGGGTGGGTACCCGCTGCCGGACAGGTCGCGCTCATTCTCGCCAACATCGGTGTCATCGCTGTCGGCTCGGCCAACGTGATGGAGTGGGGCAAGAAGTCGGACTGACCCGCCACTGCGGACAGGCGAGAAGCAAGGATGTGGTGATGCTCGATCATCTTGGGATCCAGTGCGCCGACGTGTCGGCCAGCGCCGCCTTCTACGACGTCGTGCTCGCGCCTCTGGGCGGCAGGCGCCTCCTGGACTTCGGTGAGGTCATCGGCTTCGGCGTCGACCCCAAGCCGGACTTCTGGCTCGGCCCTCGCACGACCGGGGAAGGGTTCCGCGAATCGCACTTCGCGTTCAACGCGTCTGATCGTGCGGCCGTAGACGCGTTCTTCGCCGCTGCGGTTGGTACGGGTGCCGAGGTACTGCACGAGCCGCGGGTGCGCCCCGAGTACCACCCCGGCTACTACGCGGCGTTCGTGCGCGACCCCGACGGCAACAACGTGGAAGCGGTCTGCCACGTCCCTGAGTAGCCAACTCGGCTGGGCGCCACTCGCCTGGGCGAGCGCGTAGGCCGACGACCGGCTACTGATCGGGCCAGGTGTGGCTGAAGCAGCGGTCGGCGCGCAGGCCCGGCGTCCACAAGCCCCAGACCCCGAGCAGCACTCGGCGGGTTCGTTGCGTCCACTGGATCGCTTCCGGAGCCGCCACCCGCCGCACGACCTGGCGGATGCCTCCCTCGTGGACGGCGTAGCCCGCCCAGGTGCCCGGATAGTGCATGGTGGCGCCGATCTCTGTCACGACGACCGATCCGTGGTCGCGCCGGCGGTGGCGATGAGAGTGACCTGTGGAGACGAACGTGGCCGGATTGGCCGCGACTACGGCGTCCAGCAGGGCCCGAGCCTCGTTCCCGGCGATCCCTCGGGGATATGACGTCGGCAGCTGGTGGCGCTGGAGGTAGTGGTGCATCGCCAGGAACGCAGGGCGGTCGCCTTCCCGCAGCAGGTCGGTGATGCGACCGCGCTGCGCTTCGTCCACACGGCCCCCGCTGTGGTCCCAGACCGCGCTGTGGGCCAGTACGAGGCGGATGCCCGGGAGATCCCGGGCGAAGGGCTCGCTCGGGGCGTGAATGTCCTGAGCAGCCAACGCGATCCGACCGTTCACCGCCTTGCGGGAGACGTCGTGATTGCCGAGCGTGGCGTCCACGGGAACCCTGAGACCGGCGAACAGCCGGCCGACCTCCGTCCACTCCTTGGGCCTTCCGTGATAGGTCAGGTCCCCCTTGGCCACCATCGCCTCCGCCCCCCATGCCATGGCCTCGTCGAGGGCCGAGCGGGCGCAGAGCACCGAATAGCTCTGGGACAGGGTCTTGGCCGGGAGCTTCAACGTGCGGAGCAGCCCGAAGGCTCGTTCGCCTATGTGGATGTCGTTCACCGTGGCGAATCGAGACAGCAGCCGGCCGGGCGGAGGGGCCAGCGTTCGAAAGCGCGCCACCCGACGGCGGCCGGCGCCAGGGGACCGAACGGTGAGGTCGAGTGAGGTGTCGGGCGGCAGTCCATCGAGGGTGACCGCGCCTATGCGAGCAACCCCTCCATCGTCGACGGAGCCGATCTCGGCGCGGGCGTCGCCGGCCTCCAGCACGGAGCCCTCCGGCAGCCGGCGCCAGCAGACCTGGGCGGCCGTGTCCTCGACTGCGAAGACGCTGACCTTCGTGCGCCTGCTCTTCGGTGTCACCCCACGTGCCAAGGGCCCGGGAGGAGAAGTGCTCAGAGCGCCTCGAAGGCCGCCGCCAGGCCCGGGCCCTCGCGCCGGCGGAAGGCGACCGCGATCTCGAGTCGTTCGAGGATCTGCTCCATCGTCCTTTGCTTCGTGGCCAGGGGGTGGTCGGCCATGAAGGTGCGCACGTCGTCGGCGAGGTCGGGAGCCGAGAAGGTGGTCACGCCTTCCAACATGCGGTCGTGGAGGTTGTCGGGAAAGCGCTCCAGCAGCTCGTCCCAGTGCTCCTTCACCAGTTCCCATGCCACGGCGCCGGTGGTGCGATTGGCGAGCAGCTGGGAGATGAGGAACGGGGCGTTCTGGGTGCGCACCTCGGTGCGGGCCAGCTCCATGGTGCGCCGCGCCAGGTCCTCGTCCTCGAAGGCGGCCAGGGAGAACAAGAAGCGCATCTCTTCCTGCGGCGTGGCCGGGTGGGCGAAGCGATCGAGGTGACGCTCGTAGTCGGTCGTGGTCCCCGCGGCGGCCACGATGGCGGTGGCCGCGGCAGCCACGTCGGGGTCCACCGAGTCCCGGTCGGAGAGATAACTGGCCTGGACCTCGGCAGTCTTCTTCCGGACCTCCGGGTCGGCGCCCAGCACACCGAGGGCCCGCAGCAGCGTGGCACGGAGGGTTCTGGTGGTCTCGCCCTCCCCGTCGACCGGCGTCCAGCCCAGTCGCTCGAACGCGGGACCCACCAGCTCACGGACGTAGCTCTGGAGAAGGGCACGCCTGCCGGGCTCCATCATGCGGTCGAGATACTCGAGCGGGGCGAGGACGGCGGTCCACAGGCTCGGGTGGGTTTCGGCGCCGTACAGGCGGGCCAAGCTGAGGAAGTTCCCGACGGGAGACAGGCCGGCCACCACCGCGGCCCAGGTGTCGCTGGCCAGGTTGAATCGTTCCAGGGCGTCGAGGCGGTCCGTCTCCGCGGTGATGCGGTCGAGGAGCTCCTTGTCGTAGCGCACGCGGTAGAAGCCCCATCCACCTTCGTTGACCACCACCCACTCCGGCGGGCCGCCGAGATCCACCGTCGTTGACTCGTCGCTCATCACCAGTCGATGGCGGATCACCTCGCCGCCCACCGAGGCACGGAGCAGGACCGGGGCCTTCCATCTGGCCGCGGCGTCCTCGTTGCCCGGCAGGTAACGAAAGCGCGACTGGGTGAGGGTGATGGTGCCGGCGTCGTCGTCGGCCGAAGCGGAGAGCACGGGATAGCCCCCCTGGTAGATCCACGTGTCCATGGTCGAGCGTGCCGGCTCCCCGGTGGCCGCCTCGACGGAGTCCCAGAGATCGGTGGTCTCGGTGTTGGCGTAGCTGTGCTTGGCGATGTACTCGGCGATGCCACGGCGGAAGTACTCGGCGCCCACGTAGCGCTCGAGCATCCGCACCACCCCGGCGCCCTTCTCATAGGTGAGAACGTCGAACATGGCTTCGGCGTCCTCGGGCCGGCGAACGGGGAACTCAACCGGACGGGTGGTGGCCAGACCGTCGGTGACCATGGCGCTGCCACGGCTGAGGCCGAAGGTAACCCAGCGCAGCCAGTCGGGGCGGAAGTCGTCGACACAGAGCATCTCCATGAACGTGGCGAAGGCCTCGTTCAGCCAGATCCCGTTCCACCACCGCATGGTCACCAGGTCGCCGAACCACATGTGGGCGATCTCATGGGCCACCACGTCCGCCACCCGCTCGAGCTCCACCCTGGTGGCTCGCTCCGGGTCGATGAGCAGAACGCTCTCGCGAAAGGTGACGGCGCCGAGGTTCTCCATCGCCCCCATGGCGAAGTCGGGGAGGGCTATGAGGTCGAGCTTCCCGGCGGGGTAGGGGATGGCGAAGTACTCGGTGAAGAAGCGCAGGGCATGGGCGCCGATGTCGAGGGCGAACTCTGTGAGATTGCCCTTGCCCGGCACGCAGGCCACCCGGAGCGGCACGCCGTCCACGTCGACGGGATCGGTGAGCTCGAAGGGCCCGACCACGAACGCGGCCAGGTAGGTGGACATCCTCATGGTCTCGGCGAAGCGGTACTGCTTCTTCCCCTGCTCGGCGTCCCTCACCTCTTCGATCTCGGAGTTCGAGATGGCGGTGAGGTCCTCGTCCACGACCAGGGTCACGGCGAAGGTGGCCTTGCGATCCGGTTCGTCCCAGCACGGGAATGCTCGCCGGGCGTCGGTGGCTTCGAACTGGGTGGTGGCGATGGTGTGGTTGACGCCCTGCCCGTCGGTGAACTGGCTGAGGTAGAAGCCCTGCAACTGGTCGTTGAGGACCCCGGAGAAGGAGAGCTGCAGGGTGTGGTCTCCGGCCGGAACGGGCTCCTCGAACGCTATTACGGCTCGCTCTTCGGCCTGGTCAAGGGTCACCCGACCGGAGTGACGGGCGCCGTCGTGGCCCATGACGCCGGCGTGGTGTATCTCCAGGTCGGCAGCGTTGAGCACGATCTCGGCCGTGGGCTCGTGGACGATGACCCGCACGCTCTCTTCCCCGGTGAAGGTCGCGGCGTCGAGGTCGGGGCGGAGCGTGAGGTCGTAGCACGTCGGCTCGACCGTGTAGGGCAGGCGGTGCGCATCCCCGTCAGGCACCCGCGCCAGGCTAGCGGGTGGCGCCATACGGGTAGCGTCGGATCTCATGCCCCAGTCCATGTCCGAGCCCACCCTTGACGTCGTAGCCATAGGACACGCCATCGTCGACGTGCTCTCCCACGCCGACGATGCGGAGCTGGAGAGGTTGCGGCTGAGCAAAGGGACCATGGCCCTGATCGACGCCGACCAGGCCGAGAATCTCTACGCCGCCATGGCTCCGGCCGTCGAGGTCTCCGGGGGTTCGGCGGCCAACACCGCAGCCGGCATCGCGTCCTTCGGTGGTGCCGCCGCCTTCGTGGGCAAGGTTCGCGACGACGAGCTGGGGGCGGTGTTCTCGCACGACATCCGAGCCGAGGGCGTGGAGTTCGCCACACCGCCGGCCGACAAGGGCCCCGCCACGGCCCGGTGCCTGGTCCTCGTCACGCCCGACGCCCAGCGGACCATGAGCACGTACCTGGGAGCGGCCAGCGGACTGCGACCGGACGACCTCGACGACGAGGTAATCACCCGGGCTCGGGTCACCTACCTCGAGGGCTACCTCTGGGATCCGCCCGAAGCCATCGACGCCCTGCGCCGGGCCATGGACGTGGCCCACGGCGCCGGCCGCCGGGTGGCCTTCAGTCTCTCTGACCCCTTCTGCGTGGAGCGCCACCGCGACGAGTTCCTGGGCCTGTTGGACGCCGACGTAGACGTCCTCTTCGCCAACGAGGCCGAGGTCATGTCCCTCACGGGTGCCGGGTACCTGCACGAGGCGCTCGAGGCCTTGGCCGGGCGCTGCGAGCTGGTGGCCGTCACCCGCGGCCCTGAAGGCTCGGTGGTGGTGGACGGGGACGCGGTGTTCGAGGTGCCGGCCATGCCGGTGGACGAGGTGGTGGACACCACCGGCGCCGGTGACCTTTACGCCGCCGGCTTCTTGTACGGGCTGACCCACGGTGCCGACGCCGAGACGTGCGCGTCCCTCGGTGGCGTGGCCGCGGCCGAGGTCATCTCCCATGTCGGAGCCCGTCCTCAGGTCTCCCTCTCCCAGGTCGCCGACCAAGCCGAGCTGTCCCTGGCCAAGCCGACGGGGGACGACCACCGCCCATGACCAATCCGTGGCTCGCTCGGCGCGTCCTCAACTACGCCCACCAGGGGGGCGCACGCGAGGCCCCGTCCAGCACGCTGCTGGCCATGCGACAGGCCCTCGAGGCTGGGGCGGTGGCCTTGGAGCTCGACCTCCACGCCACCGCCGACCGCGAGGTGGTGGTCTGTCACGACGCCACCGTGGACCGCACCACCAACGGCACGGGATGTATCGCCGAGATGACCCTGGAAGCGGTTCAATCCCTTGACAACGCCTACTGGTGGGTCCCCGGCTCGGTGGTCGACCACCGAGGCGACTCCACCGCCTATCCGCTGCGGGGACGGGCGCCGGCGGACCCGGAGCTGCGCATACCGACGTTGCCAGAGGTGTTGGAGGCATTCCCGGCGGCTTACGTGAACGTCGACATCAAACGGACCGCACCGGCGGTGGAGCCTTACGAGCGCCTTGTCGCCGACCTGCTCCGGGAGCACGGCAGGGAGGACGACGTCATCGTCGCCTCGTTCTTCGATGCCGCCACCGATGCCTTCTCGTCCCTCGCTCCCGAGATCAGCACCGCGGCGGGGCTCGAGGCCATGGCCGGGTTCTACTTCGCCGTGCGGGACGGCGCCGAACCGCCTCCGATGCGCCATCACGCCCTCCAGGTGCCACCTACCCACGAGGGGAGCACGGTGGTGGACACGGCCTTCGTGGAAGCGGCTCACGACGCCGGACTGGCCGTGCACGTGTGGACCATCGACGAGGCCGAGGAGATGGAGCGCCTCATCGGCTTGGGCGTCGACGGGATCATGACCGACCGCCCGAGCGTGCTGGCCGACGTCCTCCGTTCTACGGGAGCGGGGCTCCTCCAGGCCGGCGAAGGCTAGCTCTGGTCATCCGCGGCCGGCGTTGGGACGCCTGCCGTGATTGGCCTTCTTCTTGGAACGGGTCTTGCGCTTCGAGGTCTTCTTCGACATGAGGTGGATGAGGCTACTTCAGCCCGGCAGGTAGCCTCCCCGGGGTGGAGCGCCTCGGGATCGTGGGCTTGCCCAACTCCGGCAAGTCGTCGCTCTTCAACGCCGTGACCGAGGCGTCGGTGGCCGTCGCCCCCCACCCGTTCACCACCACCGAGACCAACGTGGGCGTGGCCCAGGTACCCGACCACCGCCTCCTGGCTCTGTCCGAGATGTCCAAGAGCAAGAAGACGGTGCACACCACGGTGGAGCTGGTCGACGTGGCGGGCCTGGCGGCCGGCTCGTCGGCTGGAGAAGGCCTCGGCAACCGGTTCCTCGCCGGCCTCCGCGAGGTCGACGCCCTGTGCTTCGTGCTGCGGGCCTTCGAGGACGCCAACGTGGCCGGCGGTAGCGACCCCCTCGAGGACCTGAGCGTCCTCGAGCTCGAGCTGGTGCTGGCCGACGCCGACTCGGCGGAGACGCAGCTCGCCAGGCGTCGCAAGGCGGCCAGGTCCGACCGCTCCCTGGCGGGCGAGGTTGCCGCCCTCGAGGCCGCGCTGGAGGTGCTCCAAGCGGGCACACCCCTCTACCGGGCCGGCCTGGACCCGGAGCTGAGAGCGGCTCTGCGCACCTTCTTCCTGCTTACCGACAAGCCGGTGCTGGCGGTGATCAACCTGGGTGAGGACCAGGTAGTCGAGGCCGAACCGCTGGTGAAGCCCGTATCCGACGAGCTGGGGACAGCGGCCGAGGTGCTGGGTGTGAGCGTGAAGCTCGAGGCCGAGACCGCTCGCCTCGAGCCGGGGGAGCGGTCGGAGCTGCTGGAGGGCCTGGGCCTGGGCGAGGGAGCGCTGCCCAGGGTCAGCCGGGCCGCCCACCACCTCCTCGGACGGCGCACCTTCCTCACCACCGGCGACAAGGAGTCCCGAGCGTGGACGTTCCGGGCCGGTGCCAAGGCGCCCGAGTGCGCGGGCGTCATCCACTCCGACCTCCAGCGCGGGTTCATCCGAGCCGAGGTCATCCGGTGGGACGAGCTTCTCGGCCTCGGGTCGTGGCCGGCGGCAAAGGCCGTGGGCCGCCTCCGGGTCGAGGGCAAGGACTATGAGGTGGTCGACGGTGACGTGCTCGAGATCCGCTTCAACGTCTGAGCCGGCCTCCTGATGGCCTGGCTCCTCAGGGACGGCGAGGTGCTCGCCACCCTCGAGCTTGCCGACGGGTTCCACTCACGTCTCAAGGGATTGCTCGGGCGCGACGGCGTGGAGGGTGCACTGCTGCTGAAACCCGCGTCCTCGGTCCACACCTTCGGCATGCGCTTCCCGATCGACGTTGCCTTCTGCGACAAGGACCTCAAGGTGGTGGACACCGTGAGCATGCCCCGCCACCGGTTGAGCCGGCCTCGGCTGCGAGCCCACTGCGTGATCGAGGCCGAGGCGGGTGCCTTCGAACGCTGGCGGCTGCGGCCCGGTGACGAGTTGGAGATCAAGACGTGATCCCCGGCTCCATTCGTTCTGGCGACGATCTGCTGCCGTATGCGCCGAAAACCGTCGCCAGTTCGAGGGAGCGGACCTGAGCGGCGAACACCAGGCCGTCCTCTCCGTGGTGGCCACGCCCATTGGGAACCTGGGCGATCTGTCACCCCGCGCCATCGAGACCCTTGCCACCGCAGACGTCATCGCCTGCGAGGACACCCGCCGGACGCGCAAGCTCCTTTCGCACGCCGGGGTGAAGGCCAAGGTGCTGATGGCGGTGCACGGGCACAACGAGGCGTACCAGGTCCGAGCGATCCTCGCTCACCTCGACCAGGGCAGACGGGTGGCCCTGGTGAGCGACGCAGGTACCCCCGGCATCTCCGACCCCGGCCGGCGCGTGGTGGCGGCGGCGGGGGACGCGGGCCACGAGGTCGTCGTGGTGCCAGGCCCTTCGGCTGTCATCGCCGCCCTGGCCGCCAGCGGCCTGCCCAGCGAGCGTTTCGTGTTCGAAGGTTTCCTCCCGAGGAAGGGAAGCGACCGCGCCGAGCGTCTGGCCCTCATCGCCGCCGAGCGCCGCACCACGGTGATCTACGAAGCGCCCAACCGCCTTCGACAGACCTTGGAGGACCTGCTCGAAGCGTGTGGGCCGGCACGACGGGTGGCCGTGGCCCGGGAGCTCACCAAGCTCCACGAGGAGGTGTGGCGGGGAAGCCTGGCCGCTGGCGCCGAGCGCCTGGCCACCGGGGAGGCCAGGGGGGAGCACGTCGTGGTGCTCGACGGGGCACCCGAGCCGGTCCTGGCCGGCGACGCCGACATCCAAGACGCGCTGCTCGCTCGCTACCGTGCCGGCGACGACAAGCGTGCGGCGTTACCTGCTGTTGCCGCCGAGCTCCACGTCCCCAAGCGGCGGGTCTACCAGATCGCCCTGGGACTCGGAGATCTGGGGCTGGGAGCCTCCGGCGACCCGGTCGAGCCCCAATAGGTCCCGGGCACAGGACCGGCAGACCAGCTTGTCGCGGTAGGTCGCCAACCCCTCGACGCCGGCGCAGAAGACGCACCCGGCCTGAGGCTTGTGCAGGAGGATGCACGCGCCGTCGACGGCGATATGCAGCTCGTCGCCGGGCTGTATGCCGAACATGCGTCGCATCTCGACGGGCAGCACGATGCGCCCGAGATCGTCGACCTTCCTCGCCATGCCGGAGGACCGGGGGACGCCCCCCTGGGGGCCGGCGGTGATGGGCCGGTCGCTCGGTGCTGTCGCTCGGTGCCGAGGGGGCTCAGCCACCGTCGGTAGCCTAGGCCGGTGGCCAGGTTCTACGTCACCACGCCCATCTACTACGTCAACGACGCGCCCCACATCGGCCACGCCTACACCACCGTCACCGCCGACGCCGTCGCCCGTTGGCATCGCCTGCTCGGCGACGACGTGTTCTTCCTCACCGGCACCGACGAGCACGGCCTCAAGGTGGCGCGCCAGGCCGAGGCCAACGGGCTCACACCGAAGGAGCAGGCCGACGGCACGAGCGAGCGCTTCAAGGAGGCGTGGCAGCTCATCGGCGTCGCCTATGACGACTTCATCCGCACCACCGAGCCTCGCCACGCCCGCGCCGTGCAGCAGCTCCTCCAGCGCATCTACGACAACGGCGACATCGAGCTCGGCACCTACGAGGGGCCGTACTGCGTGTCGTGCGAGGCCTACTTCACCGAGGCCGAGCTGGTGGACGGCAACTGCCCCATCCACGGGCGTCCCGTGGAGCTGTTCAAGGAGGAGAACTACTTCTTCAAGCTGAGCCGGTACGAGAAGCCGCTGCTGGACTGGTACGCCTCCCATCCCGAGTCGATCCAGCCGGAGATGCGGCGCAACGAGGCGCTCGGCCTGGTCCGCCAGGGCCTCCAGGACATCTCCATCACCCGCACGTCCATCCGCTGGGGCGTGCCCGTTCCGTGGGACGACGACCACGTCTTCTACGTCTGGTACGACGCCCTGGTCAACTACTGCACGGCCATCGGGTACGGCCAGGACCAGACCCGATTCGACGCCTGGTGGCCGGGCGTGCACCATCTGATCGGGAAGGACATCGTCCGCTTCCACTGCGTGTACTGGCCGGCCATGCTCCTCGCCGCCGGCATCGATCCGCCCAATCGGATCCACGTCCACGGCTACCTGCTCGTCGGTGGCGAGAAGATGTCCAAGACCAGCTTGAACCAGATCGCCCCGGCCGAGCTGGTCGATGACCTGGGCGACGGCGCCTTCGGTGTCGACGCCTTCCGCCACCACTTCCTGCACGCCACGCCGTTCGGGCCCGATGGTGAGTTCTCGCACGAGGGAATGGTCAACCGCTACAACGCCGACCTGGCCAACAACTTCGGCAACCTGCTGTCTCGCGTCACCACGGTGGTGGCGAAGAAGTGCGGGGGAGTGGGGCCGTCCCCACGGCAAGGAAGCCCGCTGAAGGAGGTAGCCGGGCGCGCCTACGAAGCCACCGCCGACGCGTGGCAGCGCGTTGCACCGAACGAGGCTCTCGATGCCACGTGGCGCCTGCTGAGGGAGACCAACGCCTATCTCGAGGCCAACGAGCCTTGGAAGGCCGAGCCCGGGCCGGGGCTCGACGCCGTGATGGGTGACGCCCTGGAGGCGCTGCGCATCGTCACCCTCCTGGCCACCCCCGCCATGCCGTCCGCCTGCGCCGAGGTCTGGCGCCGCATCGGCCTCGACGGCTCACCGGCCGAGCAGCGGCTCCCGGACGCGGCCCGATGGGGTGGCTACCCGAGCGGCTCGACTGTGGAGACGGGCGAGCCGCTCTTCCCGCGTAAGCGGGACTGACGGAGCGAGCCCCCGGTGCCCTGGTTCGACAGCCACTGCCACATCTCAGAGGCCGATCCTGACCACGGGACCGACCGAGGTTCCACCATCGGTCCCGATGCCATCGACGACGCTCGTCGAGCCGGTGTGCACGGGCTCGTGACCGTGGGCACCGACGCCCCGAATTCCCGCGCTGCCATCGCCGTGGCCCGCTCCCACGACGGCGTATGGGCCACCGTGGGCCTGCACCCGCACGACGCCACGAACGGCGTGGAGGAAATCATCCCGCTCCTTGGCGAGGAGGAGGTGGTCGCGGTGGGAGAGTGCGGGTTGGATTACCACTACGACCACTCATCACGGCAAGCCCAGCGGGAGGCCTTCGCCGCCCAGGTGGCCATGGCCCACGAGCGGGGGCTGGCGTTGGTGATCCACACCAGAGAGGCGTGGGACGACACGTTCTCGATCCTTGGCACCGAGGGTGCGCCGGAGCGAACCGTGTTCCACTGCTTCAGCGGTGGGCCCGAAGAGGCTCGCCGCTGCCTGGCGATCGGTGCCTGGCTCTCCTTCAGCGGGATCGTCTCGTTCAAGTCGGCGGACGACATACGGGCGGCGGCGGCGCTCTGTCCGGAAGACCGGCTCCTGGTGGAGACGGATTCTCCTTACCTCGCCCCTGTGCCCCATCGGGGCAAGCCCAACTCGCCTGCCCTCGTGCCTCTCGTCGGCGCGGCCGTTGCCGAGGCTCGGGGTGTCGACGCCGAGGTGGTGGAAGAGGCGTCGTGGTGGGGCGCGCACGCCGCCTTCGGTTTGCGCCCCCGGCATACCCTGTAGCGGGACTGCACCGGCGGTGACCCTCACCCGCAAGGAGGTGCTGGGCCTCCTGGAGCGCCATGACCTCCGCCCCAGTCGAGCTCTGGGGCAGAACTTCGTCGTCGACCCCAACACTGTGCGCCGCATCGCTCGTCTGGCGGGCGTGGGGCCGGGGGACCGGGTGGTCGAGGTCGGCGCGGGGCTCGGCTCCCTCACCTTGGCGCTGGCCGAGACCGGTGCCGAGGTCGTCGCCGTCGAACGCGACCGCCGGCTCCTGCCGGTGCTGCGTCCGCTGGTGGAGCCCAAGGGTGTGCGAGTGGTGCAGGGCGACGCGCTCGCCCTGGACTGGCAGGCCCTGCTCGGTACGGGCGGCGGCTGGGTCATGGTCTCCAACCTCCCCTACAACGTGGCCGTGCCCCTGGTGATGGAGCTGTTGGCGAAGACCGGGGGCATCTCCAGGATGCTGGTGATGGTGCAGCGAGAGGTCGGCGCCCGGCTGGCCGCGGGCGCCGGGGAGGAGGCCTACGGCGCGGTGTCGGTCAAGGTGGCCTACCGGGCCCGAGCGTCGGTGGTGGGGCGGGTGCCGTCGACGGTGTTCGTTCCCCGCCCACGGGTGGAGTCGGCCTTGGTGGCCATCGAACGCCTGGGTGAGCCGGCCGTGAGCGCCGACGAGGTCCGGCTCTTCGCCCTCGTGAACGCCGGGTTCGCCCACCGGCGCAAGATGCTCCGCCGGGCCTTGGCCGGACTGGTGAGCGAAGAGGTCATGGTGGCGGCCGGCGTGGACCCCGAGGCCAGGGCCGAGGAGTTGGACATCGAGGCCTGGGGGAGGCTGGCCCAATGGGCAACCGACAACGAGCGCTCGCCAAGCTGACGCTGACGTTGCGCGTCACTGGCGTGCGCGGCGACGGCGAGTCCGATCCAGCCGGACCGCTACCCTCTCACGTGTGGCCGCGAAGGCTGGCAGTGCTGGAACGCCCTCGGCTCGTCTCCGCGCTCGTGATTGGTTCTGGCTCGTCGTGGCCGCGTTCTTCCTGATTGGCTATGTCATCACAGTCGTCGCTGCCGTGGAACGCGTCACTGAGGGTGGCTCCTACCTGGGACTGCTCCCGGTGCCGGGGGGCGGCGTGGTGGCTTGGTGGTTGGTAGTCGGAGCCTGGCGCCGCACGGCACTGGCCGAGAAGGGGCGCCGATCGAGGACATTCCTCGCGCCGGAAGCTGGCTCTCAGGAGCCATGAGTGTTGATGGGGGGCCGAAGCCTGCCAGGAGGCTCGGGGTCGTACTGATCGGTTTGCTGTTCAGAGCGAGCAAGGTGGTGACGACTGCTTCCGAGAGTACGAGCAAGCCTACGAGGAGCGCTTCCAGACCAGGTCAGACGCTGCGGCGTGAGCTCAGAAGAGTGGTCGTGGCGACCCTACGGTGTCCGCTGCACGAGCAGCCTTCTCCTGGCTGGCTGCGCATGGACTGAGCGTGGGGCAGGCTGGCCCAATGGTCGACCGACAACGAGCGCTCGCCAAGCTGACGCTGACGCTGCGCGTCACTGGCGTGCGCGGCGACGGCTACCACCTCCTCGACGCGGAGATGGTCACCGTCGACCTGGCGGACGTCCTCACCTTCGGGCCCGGAGACCGCCTCGAGGTGCTCGGGGTCACCGGGTTCGACACCGGTGAGGGGAACCTGGTGCGCCGGGCCCTGCGAGCGGTCGAGCGAACGGCCGCCGTTCGCCTGGAGAAGCACATTCCCGTGGGAGGAGGCCTCGGTGGTGGCTCGGCCGACGCCGCGGCCGTGCTGCGGTGGGCGGGCTGCACCGACCCCGCCGTGGCCGCCAGGCTCGGTGCCGACGTGCCATTCTGCCTGACCGGAGGGCGAGCGCGCGTCACCGGTATCGGCGACCAGATCGAGGCCCTTCGCTTCGAGGAGCGAACCTTCACCCTCCTGCCCTACCCCCGCCAGGTGTCGACGGTGGCGGTCTACGAGGAGTGGGACCGCCTGGGCGGTCCGACCGTCGACGGTTCCAACGACCTGGAGCCGGCCGCCGTCATGGTCGAGCCCCGGCTGGCCGAGTGGCGGGACCGGCTCGGCGACGCCACAGGGCGCACGCCGATGCTGGCCGGCAGCGGCGGCACCTGGTTCGTGGCGGGATCCTTCCCGGACGTCCCGGGCGCCATCGTGGCTCGCACCGACCGACCTTGAGCTGATCGGTCCCGGCAGGCATAGCCGTAGTAGTCGACGCTGCCGTAAGCCTCCACGCTGAAGCCGAGTCGAGCGGAGTGTCGCAGCGCACGATCCAGCTCCGTGGTGACGAACACCGGAGCGATCCTGCGCAGCGCCGTTCCGGCCATGCCGGGCAGGCAGTTCAGCGGACTGCGGCTACTTGCCGGCTCGTCTCTGCCAGCGGGTGGCCTTCAGCATCTTCTTGTGCTTCTTCTTGCGCATCCGCTTGCGACGCTTCTTGATGAGAGAGCCCATGGCGAGCGACAGGGTAGTGGGGAAGCCTCCGAGCTGCACCGGGACCGATCACGCCTCGACAGGCCCAGGTAGCTTTGTCGGCGTCCGTCGGGGGTCGTCTAACGGCAGGACAGCACACTTTGGATGTGCGAGTGGAGGTTCGATTCCTCCCCCCCGAGCGCCGAGTCCGACGTCGCGAGCTTCAACGTCGCGAGGTAGAAAGGAAGCCATGAGCAGCCGCCCCCTGTCCGCCGTGGTCCTGGCTGCCGGAGAGGGCACCCGGATGCGCTCGGCCCGGCCCAAGCCGCTCCACGTCCTGTGCGGGCGGACGATGGTGATGCACGTGATCCACGCCCTCGCCGATCTGGGGGTGGGCCGCGTGGTCGTGGTGATCGGCCACAGCGGTGAGCAGGTGACCAAGGCCGTCACCGAGGACGCGCCACCCGGGCTCGACATCGAGTTCGTGGAGCAGCGGGTGCGGCGGGGAACCGGCGACGCCATGGCTGTGGCGCTGGAGGCCTTTGCCGACGGCGACGCCGACATCGATGGCGACGACATCCTGGTCCTCCCCGGCGACACGCCATTGCTCACCTCGGCCACGCTGCGGGCGCTGGTGGACGAGCAGCGGGTCACCGATGCCGCCGCCGCCATGCTCACGGCGCAGCTCCCCGACCCCACGGGATACGGCCGCGTGGTGCGAGACCGCAACGGGAATGTGGCGCGCGTCGTCGAGGAGGCCGACGCCTCCGAGCTGGAGCGGATGATCGACGAGGTCAACACCTCGATCTACTGCTTCCGGCGGAGCGAGCTCGCCCCCGCCCTCCGCAGGCTCAGTCCCCAGAACGCCCAGGGGGAGTACTACCTCACCGATGTCCTGGGTGTCCTGCACGACGCCGGCTACCCCGTGGTGTCGATGGTGGCCTCCGACCCCTTGGAGGCGACTGGTGTCAACGACCGGTCCCAGCTGGCGGCGGTCGAGGCCGAGCTGCGGACCCGCGTCAACCGGCGCTGGTTGGGCCGGGGCGTGGGCATGGTCGACCCCTCCCACACCTATGTGGACGTCACCGTCGAGCTGGCCCCCGACGTCACCCTCTTCCCGGGCACGCTCCTGGCCGGTTCCACCCGGGTGAGCGGCGCGGCTCGGATCGGGCCCCATGCCCGGCTGGTCGACTGTCTGGTGGGTGAGCGGGCCGTGGTGGAGCAGACCGACGGCCGTCAGGCCGAGATCGGAGCCGACGCGAGGGTGGGCCCGTTCGCCGCACTGGGCCCTGGCTCCAGGGTGGCACCCGCCACGGTGACCGGACCGTTCTTCACCGCCGCAGTCGACGACGAGGGGGGCAGTGCATGGACGTAGTGCCGAAGAAGCGCCTTGAGCTCTACACGGGGCGGTCCCACCCGGAGTTGGCCCGGGAGATCGCCCAGCACCTGGGTGTCGAGCTGGGTAAGGCCAACATCACCGCCTTCGCCAACGGGGAGATCCACTGTCGCTTCGGGGAGTCGGTGCGGGGTGCGGACGTCTTCGTGGTGCAGACCCACGCCGGCGCGGTGAACGACTGGATCTTCGAGCAGTGCATCATGATCGACGCCGCCAAGCGGGCGTCGGCCAAGCGCATCACCGCCGTGTGCCCGTACTACGGCTACTCCCGCCAGGACCGCAAGGCCGAGGGCAGGGAGCCCATCACCGCCAAGTTGGTGGCCAACATGCTCCGGGTGGCGGGGGCGGACCGCATCGTCAGCCTCGATCTGCACTCCGGGCAGATCCAGGGGTTCTTCGACGGTCCGTTCGACCATCTCACCGCGGGCAGGGTTCTGGTCGAGTACCTCGAGCGCAACCTGGCCGACCCACCCGTGGTCGTGGCGCCCGACGCCGGCCGGTTGCGGGTGGCCGAGCGCTACGCCCAGTACCTCGACGCCGAGCTGGCCAGCGTGTACAAGAAGCGGGCGCGTGGCCAGGTGAGGGCGTTGGGGGTGATGGGCGCCAAAGAGGTCGAGGGTCGTCATTGCGTGCTCATCGACGACATGATCGACACGGCAGGCACCATCGTGGCCGCCGCCGACATCCTGATGGCCACCGGGGCCAGCGAGGTCTGGGCCATGGCCACCCATGCCCTCCTGTCCGACCCCGCAATCGACCGGCTCAAGAACTCGGCCATCACCAAGGTCGTGGTCACCGACACCGTCCCCCTGCCCCCCGAGAAGTGCATCGACAAGATCGAGATCCTCTCCGTGGCCGGCGTGGTGGCCGACGCCATCGACGCCGTGTTCGAGGACACATCGGTCTCCGAGATCTTCGACGGCGAGAACCAGCCGTAGGCATTACTGCCAGCGAAGTCAGGCGAGATCCACCGTAGCAGTGGCGACGTCGCCCTCGTCGACCCGCTCTTTCCCGGCCACGAGTGCCTCCGTGAGGGCGAACGAAGCGAGTTGCACGGCCGTTCGTAGTGGACGAGTCGAGTCCTCGTACCAGGCGCCGAGCGCGTCCAGCGCGCTCTGTCGGAAAACGTCCGCAACGCCCGACTCGTCACCCGTGGCGGCTCGGACCCTTTCATCCAGCACTCGGGTGACACCACGTCGGTCGAGTCGAGGAACGGAGATGAGCTGGTCGAACCAGTCGAGCGCTGGTCCGAGGTGGTTCAAGTAGCGGCTGTGCACGTTGACGATGAGAGCAGCCGGAAGCTCGGACAACCATCGGACAACATCGCCAAAGAACGCGTTGACCGCAGGCTCCGGCTCACCTCGTCGATCGACCCACTTAGGGAAAGGCGACGAACTACTTGCACGATTAGGAGGCATCATGCCTGGTGAACTGCACGAACCTATGCAAGTAGTTCGTCGCCGTTCCCTTATCGGTGTCATCGAGCACGAGGACCGGGTTCGACTCCATTGGAGCGAAACACGGCGAGGGTCTGATGGATGGCGTCTCGGCGCTCGTCCAGACGGTTCGGCGTCTCCCGCAGCTGCTCCTTCAGGCCGGCGTGGAGGGGCCCCAGATCGATGCTCGTCTCTCCCGTCCAGCGCCGCCCGCGCGTGGACATCGTCATGAGATCGGCCGCATCGGCTGCGCCGGGGTCGACATCTCGCAGGAGCAAGGAGAAGGCATGCAGGACAAGGGCTGCCACCTCGTTGATGGCCACGTCACCTCCCCGGTGATAGGCGGCCACGGGAATAGGGACCGCGTAGACGCCCGCGCTGGGATCGAGCGCCCAGGAAGACATGCTCGACTTGCCGGACCCCGGGTCGCCAACGATGGCCGTGTTCGCCCTCGTGCGTCCAAGAGCGGTAACCCGAGCCTCGTGCCGGGCCTCTCCGACGAGCTCGTCGAACGGAACGTGAACCCAGGCGAGCTCTCGGTAGACGAGGACCGGTCGGAACGCCCGTCCCTCATCCAGCTCTGTGAGCAGAGCACGAGTCAAGACGTTGTGGCCTTCGGACGATAAAGCACTCGTCGCCCCTGACCGAAACGTTCGACCAGTCCTGCTTCCTCTAGGTCCGCCAGCAGCGTCGAGAGACGGGACCTGCTCAGCGCAAGTCGCCGCACCAACTCCGGATCACCAGCGTGAGCCGGCCGGCCGAGGGTCTCGAGCTCGTACAGCAGTGTTGCCGCACTTCGGCCCCCCACTTCGTGCGCCAGTCCCAGCCGATGGGCGTCACCTGGCCCCACCCCGACGGCCGCGCCGCTGTCGCTCGCGTCGATCAGAGCGTTGGCGGTGACGAGCACGTCCCGCGGAATGGGCTCCCGCAGGCTGTCGACGAGGGAAGGCAACGCCGGCCGGAGCCGAGCGGCATCGGGGTCGTCTGGCTCAGCGGCGTCAATCCGCCGGCGGAGCATCTCTTCGGCATCGCTGGTCGACAAGGGCCCGAGATGCACCTGGCGCTCCCAAAAGGAGTCTGCGGGCGGGGCGAGATACCCGTCGCCACTGGCGTCGCCCCCGGCGATCCAGACGATGGGCGCCTGCCAGATGGAGTCACGGAACTGACCAAAGAGCTCCCAGCTCGGATCCGGATGGAGTTGTCCAGGATGAGCGCGATCCGGCTGGCGCCGTCGGAATGGTCGGAGCGAGCCCGCCTACCGGCCGCCGCGACCACACGATTGACATGGACCTCCGACAGCGGCGGCGGCGACACCTCCTCATAGGGTCTCAAGGGCATCATCCGTCGCATGGCGCTTTCCATGGGGTCCACCTGGCGGACCGTGGGATTCCGTGAATCGTCACCCAGAACCGCAGCCAGGACGACGAGCAGGTCTCGCGTCTCCTGCCAAGGCCCGCAGTCCACACGCTGCACCAGTGCCCAGCCTCTGCGCTCGCTGAGTCGCCGATGCACCACATTGAGGAGAGTGGTCCGCCCGCTTCCCCGGTGGCCGAGAACGAGGACGTTGCGCCCACGGGTCGCCGCCCGCGCGATGCTGTCGGCGAGCTCTCGAGTGGACGCCATGACGAGTTGCTGGTCGGGATCGGATCCGGTCAAGGGTCGCTGGCTCAACAACACGAACAGAGCATCAGTTAGTTATGTTCGCCGACAGACACTACGCTCCGACCGTTCTCCGGCATTCGGCGTAGAGTGGTCCGCCGTGCCTGAGATCACCCTTCCCGTCGACGTTGGCCGTACCACCGGATCGCGGTCGTCCGGGCGTCTACGCGCCGCGGGCAAGATCCCGGCGGTGATCTACGGTCATGGCGCCGAGCCGGTGTCCGTGGCCGTGGACGGGCGGGCCCTGCGATTGGCCCTCACCACCGAAGCCGGCCTGAACGCCCTCCTCGCCCTCCAAGTCGACGGGACCTCCCATCTCACCGTGGCCCGCGACATCCAGCGGGACCCGGTGCGAGGAACGGTCATCCACGTGGACTTCCAGATCGTGCGCCGGGACGAGGTCATCGCCGCCGAGGTGCCGGTGAACCTGGTCGGCGAGCCAGTTGAGCTGCACCGTGCCGACGGCGTCGTCGACCACCAACTGTTCACCCTCACCGTGCACGCCACGCCCGGGCGCATCCCGAACGACATCGAGATCGACATCAGCGGCCTCCTCGTGGGCGACACCATCCGAGTAGGCGACATCGACCTTCCCGAAGGCGTCACCACCGACGTGGACCCCGAGGGTCCGGTCGTGGTGGGCCAGCCGCCTCAGGTGTCGGACGAGGATCTGGTCACCGAGGCCGATGCCGAGGCGGCGGTGGCGCTGGAGGCGGAGGAGGCTGATGCCGACGCCCAGGCCGGCGCGGAGACGGTGGCCGAGGGGGGCGACGCGGGCAACGAGGGCTGAGGTCCTGCTCCGGGCCCGGACAGGGACGCCCGCCGACCTGCTCGTCGTCGGGCTCGGAAACCCCGGCAAGGAGTACGAGCGCACCCGGCACAACGTGGGCGCCGAGGTCGTGGCCCTCCTGGCCGGCCGCAACGGCGGGCGGCTGCGGCGATCGAAGGAACGCTCCCTGGTCGACGAGGTGCGGGTTGGCGACCGTCGGCTGGCCCTGGCCTTCCCCCAGACGTACATGAACGACTCGGGCTTGGCCGTGGCGGCGCTCGTTCGACGCTTCGGTATCACCGACCTCGGGCGTCTGGTGGTGGTGCACGACGAGCTGGACCTGCCCGTGGGACGGCTACGTGTGAAGGTGGGCGGTGGCCTGGCCGGCCACAACGGCCTGCGCTCGATCAAGGCCCATCTGCACAACGACGGGTTCTGCCGGGTGCGCATCGGCATCGGCAAGCCGCCGGGACGTCAACAGGGCGTCGATCACGTCCTCAAAGCACCCGCCAAGGGGGAGCGGGCCGAGCTGGACGTGGTGGTCGAGGAGGCGGCCGCCGTCGTGGAGTTGATACTGAGCGACGGGCCGACGGCAGCCATGGACCGGTACAACTGAGCGCCGATCAGCGTTTGAACATCGGTCCGCCGGTGGGACGCGGTCAGGCGCACAAACGGTTGTCGTAGCCCGGTCGTCCCAATGGTCCGGCGACCAGAAGCGCAGTGATGCGCCGGTAGCCTGGGGGCCGTGAGCCTCGGCTCGCTCCCCCCTCTGCTCCGCCAGGACGGCACGCTCACCTCGCTGGCCGGTCGGGCGACGGCCACCGTGGCCGTCCCCGAGGCGGCACGCGCCTTCGTGGTGGCGGGCATGGCCCGGCTCCTGGAGCGCCACCCGTTGATGGTGGCCACGCCCACCGCCGCCGATGCCGACCACCTGGCCCAGGACCTGCGGGCCTTCCTCGGTGACACGGAGGTGGAGACCTTCCCGGCGTGGGAGACCCTCCCCTTCGAGCGCATCAGCCCGAGCATCGAGACCATGGGCCAGCGGCTGCGGGCGATGTGGCGCCTGCGCAACCCCGAGCGCATGCCTCGCGTGCTCGTGGCCCCGGTGAAGGCCTTGGTGCAGCGGCTCGGCCCGCACGTGGAGGACGTGGAGCCGGTGGTGGTGGCGCCCGGGGACCAGCTCGACTCCGACCAGCTGGTGAGCCGGTTGGTGGCCGCCGGGTATCGGCGCGAGTACCAGGTCGAGCACCGGGGCGAGGTGGCGGTGCGGGGCTCGATCGTCGACGTGTACCCGTCCACGGTCGACGAGCCCGTCCGCATCGACCTTTGGGGCGACGACGTCGACCGCCTGAGCCGTTTCTCCGTCTCCGACCAGCGGTCCACGGAGAACCTGGCTTGCGCCGAGATCTTTCCCTGCCGCGAGCTGCTGCCGACGGCGGAGGTTCGCGCCAGGGCCGGCCGGCTCGTGGCCGGCGAGCCCTGGGGTCGCGACCAGTGGGAGCGGATCTCGGAGGGCATGGTCTTCGACGGCATGGAGTCGTGGCTGCCGTGGCTCACCGAGGGCGAGCACGTCCTCCCCGACCTGATCGGCCCCGACGCCCAGGTGCTCCTGCTGGAGCCCCGCCGCATGCGGGACCGGGCAGCCGAGCTGCTCGACGAGGAAGCGGCCCTGGCCGGAACGCTGGCCGGCACCTGGGGCGCAGGTGATCGGGCCTTTCCCCGCCTGCACCTGCCCTTCGACCGCCTCCTGGCCCACACGCGGGCGCCGTCGTGGTTCCTCACCGCCGTACCCGAGGGGCCCGAGTCCCCGGCGGTCGAGGCCCAGGGCTGGGAGCCGGTGGTGGGCGACGGCAGCCGCCTGGCCAAGCGGCTGATCGAGCTCACCTCCGACGGCTACCGGGTGGTGGTGTGCGCCGAGGGTCGCGGCAGTGGCGCCCGCATGACCGAGGCCCTTCGGGACGAGGGCGTGGTGGTGGAGAGCGGAGGCGACCTCACCGCTCCCGGCGCCCACCTCGTGGTCCAGTCGCTGGAGCGGGGATTCGTGCTGCCGTCCGCCAAGCTGGCCGTCCTGGCCGAGAGCGACGTGAGCGGCCGCCGCCGCCCGCACCGTCGTCCCCGCCCGCGCCGGGCGCCCAGCGAGGGCTTCTTCGACGACCTGAAGATCGGCGACTACGTCGTGCATCACCACCACGGCGTGGCGCGCTACGGCGGGATGGTGAGTCGCGCCGTCGGGGGCGCCGCCCGGGACTACCTCCTCCTCGAGTACCGCAGCAGCGACAAGCTCTATGTGCCGTCCGACCAGATCGACGCCATCCGTCCGTACACCGGCGGCGAGTCGCCCAGCGTGCACAAGCTCGGTGGCTCCGACTGGCGCAAGACCAAGGCCCGGGTGCGGGCCGCGGTCCGAGACATCGCCCAGGAGCTGGTGGTGCTCTACCGCCGGCGGATCACCAGCCCCGGTCATGCCTTCGGCGGTGACACGCCGTGGCAGCGGGAGCTCGAGGAGGGGTTTCCCTACACCGAGACGCCGGACCAGGCCAAGGCCATCATCGAGGTCAAGGCCGACATGGAGCAGCCCGTCCCCATGGACCGGCTGGTGTGCGGCGACGTGGGCTTCGGCAAGACGGAGATCGCCATACGGGCGGTGTTCAAGGCCGTGCAGGACGGCAAGCAGGCGGCCATCCTCGTCCCCACCACCCTCTTGGCCCAGCAGCACTTCACCACCTTCTCGGACCGCTTCGCCGGCTATCCCGTTCGGGTTGAGGTGCTCTCCCGCTTCCTCACGCCGGCCCAGTCCAAGAAGGTGGCCCGGGAAGTGAAGGAGGGCGTGGTCGACGTGGTCATCGGCACCCACCGCCTGCTGAGCGGCGACATCGAGTTCAAGAACCTCGGCCTGCTCGTGGTCGACGAGGAGCACCGCTTCGGCGTGACCCACAAGGAGGCCATCAAGAAGCTGCGGGCCAACGTCGACGTGCTCACGCTCACGGCAACGCCCATCCCTCGCACCCTGGAGATGAGCCTCACCGGCCTGCGGGACCTGACCCTGCTGAACACGCCCCCCGCCGAGCGCCAACCCATCCTCACCTACGTCGGCGAGTACGACGAGCGGGCCGCGGCCGAGGCCATCCGACGAGAGTTGCTGCGGGAGGGGCAGGTGTTCTTCGTGCACAACCGCGTGGCGGACATCGACCACGTGGCCGAGACGCTGCGACAGCTCGTGCCCGAGGCCCGAGTGGCCATCGCCCATGGCCAGATGGACGAGGGAAGCCTGGAGACGGTGGTCCTGGACTTTTGGGCCGGCGCCTACGACGTGCTGCTGTGCACCACGATCATCGAGTCGGGCATCGACATGCCCTCGGTCAACACCCTGGTCGTCGACCGGGCCGACCTGTTGGGCCTCGGCCAGCTCCACCAGCTGCGAGGCCGAGTGGGACGGGCCGGCCAGCGGGCCTACGCGTACCTGTTCTTCCCGCCTCACGTGTCTCTCTCCGAGGAGGCCTACGAGCGCCTGCGCACCATCGGCGAGCACACCGAGCTGGGGTCGGGGTTCAAGATCGCCATGCGCGACCTCCAGATCCGGGGCGCGGGCAACCTGCTGGGCGCCGACCAGTCAGGCCACATCGCCGCCGTGGGGTACGACCTCTACGTCCAGATGGTGAGCGAGGCGGTGGCCGAGCTCAAGGGCGAGGAGGTGAGGGTGCCGGCGGAGATCAAGCTCGACCTGCCGGTGGCGGCCAGCCTGCCGGCGGACTACGTGGAGCGGGAGGACCTCAGGCTCGAGGCCTACCGCCGCCTGGCCACCATCTCGACCCAGGCCCAGGTGGACGACGTCCGGCGCGAGTGGCTCGACCGCTACGGTCCGTTACCGCCGGCGGCCGAAGCACTCCTCGCCGTCGGGCGCCTGCGGGCGGCCTGCGCCCGAACCGGGGTGCTCGAGGTGGCGGTGGCACGCGACACGGTGAGGATCTCGCCGCTCACCCTGCTGGCCAGCCAGACCATCCGGCTCCGGCGGCTCTACCCCAAGGCGGTGTACAAGTTGGAGGCCGAGCAGCTCGTCCTCCCCCTCGACGCCAAGGCGACGCGGGGTGTGGCGGTCGTGGAAGCGGTGCGGGTCCTGATCGAGGTGCTGTTCCCCGATGCAGCACCGCCTGAAGCCGTGACCGCCGGAGATCCCTTAGCATCGGCGACGTCATGAACCCCGCCAAGCGGCTCCTCGTCCTGGTCGTCCCGTTGTTGGCAGCCGTCCTCCTCGCCGGTTGCGGCTCCCTCACGTCGTTCGCGGCCAAGGTCAACGGCCAACGCATCACCCAGAACGAGCTCGATCGTGAGCTCAACGCCATCCTCGGCAACAAGGCCTACCTCGACCAGATCGACCAGAGCTTCGCCAGTCAGGCCCAGGCCAGTGCCCGCGGGGCCGGCGAGGGCACCCTCAGCAGCGTGTTCGTGGCTCGCCTCCTCGAACGGCGAATCGCCTTCGAGCTGATCCGCCAGAAGCTGAAGAAGGAGAACCTGGAGGTGACGCCCAAGGACCTGGAGGCGGCCAAGGCCGAGATCCTCGCGTCGTTCGACAACGACCAGGGAATCTGGAACGCCTTCCCTCAGAGCTACCGGGACGAGCTGGTGCGATCCACCGCCGAGGTAACAGTCCTCGAGCGTTCGTTCGCCCAGGCGCCGACGGACGACGCCGCTGTCAAGGCCTTCTACGAGGCCAACAGAGCCGCCTTCGAGACCTTCTGCCTCCGAGGCATCATCGTGAACGACAAGGCGCAGGGCGATCGGGTCAAGAGCCGTGTCGCCGGCGGGGCCGACTTCGCCGCCATCGCAAAGGCCGAGTCCAAGGACAACCAGGGTCCGGACGGGGGCAGCGCGGCCAAGGGCGGAGATCTCGGCTGTGTCCCGAGGAGCACGCTCGGCGACCTTGAAGGTTCGGCTTCGGGCCTTCAGCCCGGACAGCTCAGTGACCCGGTGCAGACCCCGGCCGGCTTCATCGTCTTCCAGATGGTGGACCGCAAGGTCAAGTCCCTGGAGGAAGCCACTCCCGAGATCCGCCAGGCCCTGGAGCAGCAGTCCGTCGAAGGCCTGCGCAAGTTCGTGAACGAGTCCTTCGCGAAGGCCAAGATCACGGTGAACCCCCGCTACGGCGAGTTCGTGCAGTCGGGACCAGAGGTCGGGCTCAAGGCGCCCACCGAAGTCACTTCCACCACTTTGTCTCCCAACGCCAACCCGTAGCGCCGGTGCCGGGACGCGTCGTCGTAGCCGGACTGGGGCCGGCAGGACCGGAGCTGATGACTGCGGGCACGGTGGCTTCCGTAGAGCGGATCTCTCATCGATTTCTCCGCACGTCCCGCCACCCGGCGGCGGCGTCGGTCCCCGGTGCGGCCAGCTTCGACGACCTCTATGAGCAGGCGGCCACCCTCGAAGAGGTGTACTCGTCCATCGTCGAGCGCCTCGTGGGCGCCGCCGCCGAGCACGGCGAGGTGCTGTACCTGGTGCCCGGTTCGCCCACCGTCGCCGAGCGCAGCGTGGAACTGCTGCGGAACGACGGGCGGTCAGCGGTCGACGTGCTGCCGGCGGCATCGTTCCTCGACCTGGCGTGGGCCCACGCCGGTGACCCGGCCGCCACCGGGCCCCGGCTGATCGACGGTCGCCGGTTCGCCGATGAAGCCGCCGGCGAGCGCGGCCCGTTGCTGGTGATGCAATGCGATTCTCGCCGGGTGCTGTCGGAGATCAAGCTGGCGGTGGACGATGGTCCGCCCTCGGTCACCGTCCTGCAGCGCCTGGGCCTGCCCGACGAGGCCGTCTTCGACGTCAGCTGGGACGAGCTCGACCGCGCCGTTACGCCCGACCACCTCACGTCGCTCTGGATCCCCGTCCTCGAGGCGCCGGTGGCGAAGGAGCTGACACGGTTCGTCGAGCTGGTTCGTGAGCTTCGCCGGCGCTGCCCGTGGGACCGTGAGCAGACCCACCAGAGCCTCACCCGCCACCTCCTCGAGGAGACCTACGAGACCCTGGAGGCCATCGAGGGTCTCGCCGGTCCGGAGGGCCCAGCCCACCTCGAAGAGGAACTGGGCGACCTGCTCTTCCAGGTCTGCTTCCATGCCACCCTGGCCGCCGAGGAGGGATGGTTCACGCTGGCCGACGTGGCGGCGACCGTCCACGACAAGCTGGTGCGCCGCCACCCTCATGTCTTCGGTACCACGGGGGCCGAGAACGCAGCGGCACACGATGCCGTCGAGATCGGGGCCGGAGAAGTCATTGCCAACTGGGAGAGGGCGAAGATGGAGGAGAAGGGGCGGCAGAGCATCATGGACGGGGTTCCTGCGGCCCTGCCGGCCCTGCTCCACGCTCTCAAGGTCCAGCGCCGGGCCGCTGGCGAGGGCTTCGACTGGGACTCCGTGGAGGGCCCTTACGGGAAGGTCGGCGAGGAGCTGGCCGAGGTGCGAGCTGACCCTTCCGGCGAGGAGCTCGGGGACCTCCTGTTCGCCGTGGTCAACGTGGCCCGCCACCTCGACCTCGATCCCGAGGCCGCCCTCCGAGGAGCCAGCGCCAAGTTCCGGGACCGCTTCATTGCCGTCGAGCGCCTGGCCGCCCAGCGGGACATGGACCTGGGGTCGCTCGACGTGGCCGACCTCGATCGGCTCTGGAACGAGATCAAGAGGGACGAGGTCAACAGGGAAGAGGTCAAGAGGGACGACGTCGCCGTGGAGCGAGGATGACGGACCACCGCCAAGCAGCGCGCTGGTACGCCCTCAGCCGGGTGGGGTTGGGCGCGGCGCTGCTGGCGATGCCCCGAGTGGTGGAGGGATGGGTCGGGCCCGTTGGTCAGCGGCCGGAGGCCAAGGTGCTCACCCGCGTCGCCGCCGCCCGCGACGTCGCGTTGGGCCTGGGCGCCCTGCTGGCGCTGCGTGAGGGGGCGCCGGCACGCCGCTGGCTCCAGTTGGCCGCGGCCTCGGATGCCGCCGACGCCGCGGCGTCGCTTACCGCGTTGCGCCACCTCACGGCTCGCCGGAGCCTGCCGGTAGCCGCCCTCGCCGCCGGCGGTGCGGCAACCGGGATCTGGCTCTCCGGGCGCCTGACGTAGCCGAGTCCCTGGTGCTGGGCGGGTCGGTCCCGGTGCGGGGCGGGTCGGTCCCTGGTGCGGACCGCCCGAGCGTTGCTAACTTCTGCAACACCAACCACAGGAGTCACAGAGGCATGAGG
>JAUJNQ010000001.1:352851-394130 GCA_030448025.1 Acidimicrobiales bacterium
CGGTCCCTGAGCGTCATCGAGCACGTCGTGGGCCGTGAGGTTCTCGACTCCCGTGGCAACCCCACCGTGGAGGTCGAGGTCAACCTGGCGTCGGGAGCCAAGGGGCGAGCCATCGTCCCGTCAGGCGCGTCCACCGGCACCTTCGAGGCTGCCGAGCTGCGGGACGGAGGCGACCGCTTCGGCGGCGCCGGTGTGCGGCGAGCGGTGGGCCACGTCAACGGGGAGATCCGGGAAGCCGTCGGCGGCATGGAGGCACTGGACCAGCGGGGCGTCGACCGGGCCCTCATCGACCTCGACGGCACGGACTACAAGTCCCGCCTGGGCGCCAACGCCATCCTCGGCGTCTCCCTCGCCGTGGCCAAGGCCGCCGCCGACGACCTGGAGCTGCCCCTGTACCGCTACGTCGGCGGGTCCAACGCCCACGTGCTGCCGGTGCCGATGTTGAACGTCATCAACGGCGGCGTGCACGCCTACAACACCATCGACCTGCAGGAGTTCATGGTGGTGCCCGTGGGCGCGGCGTCGTTCTCCGAGGCCCTTCGCTGGGCCACCGAGACATACCACGTGCTGAACCGCATCCTCCAGGAGCGAGGCCTGGCCACCGCCGTGGGCGACGAGGGCGGCTTCGCCCCCGATCTCGGCCGCAACGAGGACGCCGTCAAGCTGCTCATGGAGGCCATCGAGCGGGCCGGGCGGGCGCCGGGCGAGGAGATGACCATCGCCATCGACGCCGCCGCCAGCGAGCTGTACCGCGACGGCACGTACGACCTGGCCGGTGAGGGGCGTTCGCTTTCCTCCGAGGACTTGGTGGGCTACTGGGTCGACCTCTGCGAGCGCTACCCCATCGTGTCGTTGGAGGACGGCATGGCCGAGGAGGACTGGAAGGGTTGGGCCAGCCTCACCGGGGCCCTCGCCGACCGCGTCCAGCTGGTGGGAGACGACCTGTTCGTCACCAACGTCGATCGCCTCTCGCGCGGCATCAAGTCGGGTGTGGCCAACTCCATCCTCATCAAGGTCAACCAAATCGGCACACTCAGCGAGACCCTCGACACCGTGGGGCTGGCCACCCGCTTCGGCTACACGAGCGTCATGTCACACCGCTCCGGGGAGACGGAGGACGTCACCATCGCCGACCTGGCCGTCGCCACCAACTGCGCCCAGATCAAGACCGGTGCGCCGGCCCGGAGCGACCGCGTGGCCAAGTACAACCAGCTCCTCCGCATCGAGGGCGAGCTCGGCGAGGGAGCGGCTTACTGGGGGTCGGTGGCCCTTGCCGGTCCGAGGACGGCTCAGCAGTGAGCAGGCCCCATCCATGAGACGGGCCTGGCCCCTCGTGGCGACGGTGGTCGTGGTCGGTCTGGTGTTCATCGCCGTCTTCCCGACCCGCACGTACCTTGCACAGCGCCGGGATCTCACCAACACCGAGCGACGCCTGGCCGTGCTCTCCAGTCAGAACCAGGAGCTGAGCGGCCGGGTGGCCCGGCTCAACACCGAAGCCGAGATCGAGCGACTGGCCCGAGAGCAGTACAACCTCGTCCGTCCGGGCGAGGAGGCGTTCGCCATCCTGCCCCCGCCCGGGCCGCCGGCGCTCGGGCGGGACGACGAGCGGGCCCCGCAGGAGTCACGCGGGTTCTGGAGCGGGTTCTGGGACCGCGTCACCTTCTGGTCCTGATTCCCATCCACCCTCCCGCTGGACAGGGGCACTACTACCGAATGGGTGAGTCGTCGGTTCAGAGGATCGAGAAGCGCTGCAGCTCCCACACCCACATCAGGGCCAGGCCGGTGACCACGACCCACGTGGGCGGTAGCGGCACCCGGCTGGGGCGGGCCAGGAGGAGCACGACGGTCAGCACCACGAGGAGGACGCCACCGGGATTGGCCACCAACGCGTCGCCCAGGCGAAGGCGCATCGTGTCCTTCACGCTGGTGGTCATCCCGCACAGCGGACAGGGGATGCCGGTCAGAGTGCGCAGGGGACAGGGGAGGCCAGGGTTCCCCGGCAGGGCCGGCAGCAGGGCGCCGACGGCCAGCATGGCGCCGCCCATCCAACGCAGCGGTCGGGTGTCCTGCACCTTGGCCTGCACCGGCATGGGGGCAGCGTAGGCCCGCCGGGCTTAGCCGCGGCCCGCTTGGCCGCGGCCACCTCGGCCAGGAACACCTCGGGATGGAGGTCGTCGGGCGGCCCCGACACCTTGGTCCGCAGGCGCGCGGCCAGCTCGTTGGCCAGGCGACCGCGGGCTTCGGGCGTGAGGAACGGGCGGCGCTCCAGGAACCGTCGCACCGTGCCGAGATCCTCGGCGCTGACCGCGCTGAGGTCCCAGGACGACCAGTCCGGTAAGAGGGGCCCCGATACCCAGGTCGAGGATGTCCCCGCTTGACCTGATGGCGCCGCGGGGGCTGGTGGCCGAGTGGTTCGTCGCTCGCGCACGACGAGCGTGCCGGCCGCCAGGTCACCAGCCGCTGGTTCCTGCTGTTGCGAGCAGGGTCACGATGCCCACGCCGTAGGCAGTGGGAGGAAAGTCCACCAGGCGGAGGAGGTCGCGCACGGCGCTCGGGAGGAAGCTCACCGGAGCGCCGCCAACCCGCACCACCCGGAGCCCTGTCCACCGCTTGCCCGGCGTGCGCCCCGAGGTCCAGGTCTCGAACGCGACGGGGTAGGCGAAGAAAGACCAGGAACAACGGCGACCACGAGCAACGCCAGGGCGATGCCCGCCACCAGGCTCCGCTGGAGCTTGTCGATCCCGCCGCCGCCGCCCGACACCACGAGGACCAGGGTGACCAGGGCCATGAAGACCGCGCCTTGGATCAGGCCGTCGATGAGGGCAGCCACGAAGCGGGAACCGAGGCCGGCAAGCGTGAGGTCGAGTCGACACCCTCCGGGGTGGCGATGGAAATGCGATCCTCGTAGCTCACTACGATGAACCTAGAGCGATTCCTTCACGACCGGCAGCCCTCCTGGGACGAGCTGGCGGCCTGGTGGCGAAGCCAAGCGGCGGCCCGAGCGCCTGGGCGCCGCCGGCATGGGCCACATGGGGGCGCTGTACAGGAAGGTGACGGCCGACCTGCCTGGCCCGGCGTCGCTTCCCCCTCGACCCGGTGGTGCCCGCCCTGGAGGACCTGGTGGGCGGGCCCGCAACCTGGTGTACGACACCGAGGCCCCGGCGCGAATCGATCGTCGAGTTCTTCGCCACCGGGTACTGGAGGCGGATCAGGGAACGACCGGTGCCGCTGCTCGTGGCCGCAGCCCTCCTCTTCGGCGCCGGGGCGCTGTGCTTCGGGTGGGCCGCGGCCGGATGGGGGTGTCGGGCGTCGAGCCTGGACGACGGCCACGACGATCTGCCACCGGGGCCACCACCAGCGCCACGGCCTTGACCAAGGTGGCGAAGTTGGTGCGGTAGATCTTGATGGCGACGTCGAGGATCTCGCCTATCCGGAGTGGTCGGAGCTCGGCGGCATCCACGCCGCTTACCGTAGATGGGCTCCAGGCCATGGTGCTGATCGTCCCAATCGTCGACGAAGGGATGCCGACCGGAAGGTAGGTTCTCGTCGATCAGCGCGGTGAACGATCATCGGGAGCGCCAGAGGGTGGCCGAACTGCTCGGGCGCGAGCCGCGCGGACCCTTCCAGGTCGTGGTGCGGGATCGCCGGGGAGACCCCGTGGTGATCCGCTCCTCGCCCCTGCTCCACGACGCCACCCCGATGCCCACCCTCTACTGGCTGGTGGGCGAGGAGCTGCGCAAGGCCGTGTCGCGACTGGAGGCGACGGGCGGCGTGAGGGCTGCGGAAGAGGCGGTCGACGATGCCGACCTGGCGAGCGCCCATGCCTGCTATGCCGAGGAGCGAGACGCCGAGGTGCCCACCGGCCACGCGGGTCCCCGGCCGGCCGGGGGTGTGGGAGGCACCCGACGGGGCGTCAAGTGCCTTCACGCCCACTACGCATGGTTCCTCGCCGGCGGTGACGACCCGGTGGGGCGGTGGGTCCAAGATCAACTGGGGACTGGCCAGATGGGGAGCGGCCGGCCGGGGACTGGTCATCTGGGGAGTGCAGGGTGAAGCTGGCGGCCGTGGACTGCGGGACGAACTCGACTCGCCTGCTGGTGAGCGACAACGGCCGGTCGCCGGGCATCGAGCGGCTGATGCGCATCACCCGGCTGGGCCAAGGGGTCGACGCCACCAGACGCCTCGACCCGGCTGCGGTCGAGCGCACGGTCCGGGTCCTTGGCGAGTATCGGGAGGTGATGGACCGTCACGGCGTGGAGAAGGCGAGGGTCACCGCCACCTCGGCGGCGCGCGACGCCGTCAACTGCAACGACTTCTTCGATGCCGCCGAGGCCATCATCGGCACTCGGCCAGAGCTGCTCGGGGGAGAGGAGGAGGGACGGCTCTCCTTCCTGGGGGCGACGGCAGGTTTGGACCCCGCCGAGGGTCCCTTCCTCGTGGTGGACATCGGCGGCGGGTCCACCGAGTTCGTGGTGGGCGCCACTGAGCCGGACGAAGTGGTGTCCGTGGACATGGGATGTGTGCGGGTGACGGAGAAGTTCCTCCGGGCCGACCCTCCCGAGCCCATCGAGCTGTCGCAGGCCATCTCAGTGGTGCACGCCCACCTGGACGACGTGGAGCGGGAGGCGCCGGCGGCCAAGGAAGCCAGGCGGCTGGTGGGCCTGGCGGGGACGGTGACGACGGTGGCCGCCGTGGAGCTGGGGCTGGTCAACTACGACCCGGAGCGCATCCACCACTTCGTGCTGACACGTGCCGCCGCCGAGGACGTGTTCCGCACCTTGGCCACCGAACCCCGGGCCGACCGCGTCCACAACCCGGGATTGGAAGAGGCCCGAGCCGATGTGATCGTGGGAGGCGCCGCCATCCTGGTCACGGTGATGCGCCACTTCGGCTTCGAGGAGTGCCTGGTCTCAGAAGCCGACATCCTCGACGGCCTGGTGCTGAGCCAGCTCGCCCCTTCGGCGTAGCCGAGCGGTGGCCTCCACCGGCTCCTGTCGCCCTCTCGGACTCGATCGTTAAGGTTCGGTGGTGCTGCGGTCCTTGCCCATTGAGCTGGTCGGCCGACGGGTACTCCTTCGCCCCCTCGGTGCCGACGACTTCGAGCAATGGCGGGAGGTTCGCCGGCGCGGCGGCGACTGGCTCACCAAGTGGGAGCCCCGGCCCGCCTCCAGCCAGCCCAACATGGTGGAGGACGCCCGGGCCTTCGCCGCCCGCTGCGGCGCCCGCGATCGGGAACGTCAGATGGGGACGGGCTACGGCTTCGGGGTGTTCGTGAACGGTCGCTTCGCCGGCGAGGTCAACCTCAACAACGTGCAGCGGGGGGCGTTTCAGAACGCCTACGTGGGGTATTGGATCGATCGGGCGCTCGCCGGTCAGGGCTACACGCCCGAGGCGGTGGTGGCCACGTTGCGCTTTGGCTTCGACGAGGCCCGGCTCCACCGGCTCCAGGTGGCCGTGGTGCCTCGCAACACGTCCAGCCGCCGGGTGGCCGAGAAGCTGCGACTGCGTGACGAGGGCACCGCCGTTCGTTACCTGGAGATCAACGGGCGCTGGGAGGACCACGTCCGCTACGCCATCACCGCCGAGGAGTGGGCCGAGCGCCGCCGCGACTACCTGAGGGAGTGGCTCGAGTAGCACGTGCACCTCTTGCTTGCTGAGCACGGACCGGAACGTGTCAAGTCCGGTGAGACAACTTCTCATGCGGATTTGATGAGTGCTTCGGGAGTGGGTTCGTTGATCCAGGCGATCGTGGGCAACTTCGGTGGCGTGGGCCGGCGATGGCGGAACCGGGACGGATTGGCGGCGTAAGCGGCATCGAGGGTGATGGTCCGCTGCTGGCGGATCTCCGTGGCGGTGCCGTAGTGGAGCGACGCAGGGGTGTGCAGGCCGACGCCGGCATGGCGGTGGATGTGGTTGTAGTGATCGAAGAAGTTGGCGCAGAAGGTGCGGGCGTCTTCGATCGAGCCGAACCGTCCGGGGAACGCCGGGCAGTACTTGAGGGTCTTGAAGTGCGCCTCAGAGTAGGGATTGTCGTTGCTCACGTGCGGGCGGCTGTGGCTGCGAGCCACGCCCAGGTCGACCAGTAGCTGGGCCACGGGCTTGGAGGTCATCGACGTTCCCCGATCGGCGTGCAGGGTGAGTTGATCGGCCTTGATCCCGTGGCGGTTCAAGGTGTCGGCGATGAACGCCTCGGCGAGCTCTCCGGTCTCGGCCGGGGTGACCATCCACCCCACGACGTAGCGGGAGTAGATGTCGATGATCACGAAGCACTCGTAGTACACGCCCCGGGTGGGGCCCTGGAGTTTGGTGATATCCCACGACCAAACCTGGTTCGGCCGCCGGGCGATCAGCTCGGGCTTCTTCTTGGCCGGATGGGTGCGCTGGCGGCGCCGCTCGCGGCTCTCGCCGGCGGCGGCCAACAGCCGGTACATGGTCGAGATGGAGCACAGGTAGGTGCCGTCGTCGAGCAGGCGGGCCCATACCTGGGCCGGGGCCAGGTCGCAGTACTCCTCCGAGCGCAGCACGGCCAGGATCTCCTGGCGCTCGGCCTCACTCAGCGCATTCGGTGGCGTGGACCGAGGGGCAGGCGGGACCGAGGTGGCTGTGCACCGGCGCCGGTAGTGGGTGGCGCGAGGCTTGCCCAACAGCTCGCACGCCCGCTTGGCCGACGTGGCCTCGACCAGCTCGGCGAAGGCAGGCTCGATCACGGCTTCGACTTCGGGTCGCAGTCCGCGCTCTCGGAGAGCAGCTCCAAGAGCGCGTGTGCTTTTCCCGTGATCTCCAGCGCAAGCTTGGTGCGGGCCAGCTCCGCCTCGAGCCGCTCGGCGCGGCGACGGACCTTGTCCAACTCGACCTGCTCAGGCGAACGCTTGGCCTTGCGGCCCTTGGCGGTCAGGCCTTCGATGGCACCGGCGTCTCGGACCTTGCGCCACTCGGCGATGTGGGAGGTGTAGAGACCCTCTCGGCGCAGCAGCGCTCCTCGTCCCTCCGAACCAGCCGGCAGGGCGTCGTACTCGTCGAGGATGCGGGCCTTGTATTCGGCTGTGAACGAGCGTCGGCGAGGCCGGGCGGCCGGGTCAGGCTCGTCCACCGCCCCATCATGGGCGCGCGCCATCAAAGATGCAGTCGTCATGGTCATCGGTCTAGGTGTTCCTGTCTCGCCCTGTAGGGATGGTCAGGTGCAGCAGGTGTCTCACGTCAGCCTGACAGACAGGGGACTTCGACGGCTGCTCAAAGCTTCGACGGCTGATCAAAGGAGTTGGAAGTGCAGCCCGTTGGAACTACGGGCTGCACTTGGCGGCCGCCGGGCAGGCATGGCGGGCCGAGCAGTAGTGGCACACGGGCCCGGCCGACAGGATGGGCGGACGGCGAGCCACCTCCAGCTCGTAGAGCTTGTGAGCGCCGTCCACCATTCGGCGGGCAGCGGCTTGCAACAGCTCCTCGTCGACGTCCTCCTGGTGGCACTGGCCCGAGTCGAGGTACCAGCTCGCCACCCGGAAAGGGGGCACCCCGGCCCGGAGCGTCTCCAGCAGGGCGTAGAAGCGCAGGTCGTCGGTGTGGTCCCGGCGGGGCTTGCCGGTCTTGAAGTCGACGATGAGCACCCCCGCCGTCGTGCCGTGGGCCTGGCCGAGCGCCAGGTCGACCTTGCCTCGAACGACGATGCGATCGGCGCAGAGCGAGGTGAGCAGGGTGGACTCCAGGCGGGGCCGCCAGGCCCGCTTGATGGGAGGGAACTCGTCCTCGAACTTGAGAGCGCGGTCGATGGCACCGCCTCGCACCTCGGCGCGGTCCAGCTCTGACGCCGCGGCCAACCATGCCCCAGGGCCGCGATCCACATCGGCCGCCATGCGCTCGATGGCCAAGTCGACGAGGCCGGCCAGACCGTCGGCTGGCGCCAGGCTGACGGACAGCTCGATGGCCTTGTGGGCCACCACCCCGACGGCCGCCGCCGCCGACCACGAGAAGCCGGCCTCCGCCTCGGCCACGTGATGGCCCTCACAGGTGTGCACACGAGCCAGAGCGGACTTGTGCACCACCAACTGACGCTCCTCGAGTAGCGCCGCCACCGGCGCCAGGCGTTCCTCCAGGTAGGCGCGCAGGCGCAGCGCCAGGTCGGCCTCGAAGCTGGGCCGAGCCACACCGTTGCCCATGAGATCGCTGAGCACGCGCGCCTGAGTGGGGGTGAGGGCGGCGGCTTCCATGGCGCCGACCATAGGACGGAGGTGTGACACCTCCTTGGATGCCGTGCCTTGCGGCGATTGTCACACCCCGCTGGCAGCATGAATGCGGTGGAGACTTGCTCTGCTCTGGACTTCGGTGAGATGTCCCGGTTCGTCGCCGGAGAGGCCCGCCGTCATGGGCTGGTCGCGCCGAGCTTCCGCAGCCCACCCCGCCTGGAGGGCGTCACCCGCAGCGTGCGGCGGTACCCCAATGGCCAATGGCTGGTGTCAGTGCGCTGCAGGGGCCGGCCGGTGGCCGACGTGGCCGCCGACATGGTGGACGGTGTGCTGATGGCCAACGGGCTCGACGGCACTGCGGCCGTGGGGTGGCGCATCACCCTGCGGGCGGCCTGCCTCCAGGAGCATCGCCCGGCCGCCTGAGCCCGGCCGGGGATAGCGTGGCTCGCTGCCCGGGTGGCGGAACAGGTCAGACGCGGAGGGCTTAAACCCCTCTGGCCCACCAGGGCCGTGTGGGTTCGAATCCCACCCCGGGCACGGCCCCTCGGCGTTGAAACCCCAGGTGAGGGCTTTACGGTCTCCGAATGAGGTACAGCGAAGTGCCGTCCGTGGTCACAGATTGGTCACAACCGGCTCGGCAGCGTCCACAAGAAGGGCGACGGCGCTCGCCGCGGCGCTGTCCGCCTCGGGCATCAGATGGCCGTAGCGGTCGTAGGTGAAGGAGACACTGGCGTGCCCGAGCCGGCGGGAGATCACCTTGGCGTCCTGGCCGGCGGCGATGAGGCCGGCGCAGTGCGTGTGCCTGAGGTCGTGGAAGCGGATTCGGGTAAGTCCCGAGCGAGCAAGGCGGCGGTCAAAGACCTTCGCCACGCTCTCGGGATGAAGGGGACTGCCGTCGACCTGAGCGAACACGAGGTCGAGGTCGGTGCGGTACCCGGCTGCGATGGCCAGCCGGTTGGCGGCCTGGCGGGCCCGGAGCGCGCGGAGCGCGGAGACGGTCTTGGCGTCGAGGTCGATGTTGCGTCGCCCGTGATCGGTCTTGGTGCGCTCGGAGAACATGAGCACGTGATCGACCACGACGAGCTGTTGGCGCACGGTGGCCCGGCCGGCGTCGAGGTCGAGGTCCGACCACCGGAGTGCACAGACCTCGCCTCTCCTCATGCCCGTCATGGCCGCCACCCGGAACAACGGGGCCAGCTGATCGTCGGCCACGAAGTCGAGGAAGGCCCGCAGCTCCTCGGGCTGCCACCACGCCATCTCGGGGGCCCGCGCTGACTTGGCCGACGGAGGGCTCGCAGCGTCGGCCACGTTGCGCATGACGAGCCCTTCCTCACGGCGTCGGCCAGTCCCTTGCGCAGGATGGTGTGGACGTACCGCACGGTGCGGTTGACAGCGGGCCAGCCACCTTCCGGTTGCCCTCGGTCACGAGGTGGGCGTAGAGCTTGTCGAGCTCCAGTGCGCCAAGGCGCTGGAGTGCCACGCCACCCACGTGAGGCAGGACATGGAGCCGGAGATTGCGGCGGTAGCTGGCGATCGTGGACGGTCGAATGCCGGTGGTGGTCAGCGAGTCGAGTCACCGCTCGAGGTACTCACCGACAGTCACACGCTCGGGCTTCACGAAAGTTCCCTCGTGCACGGCTACGCCGGCGCGGACGTGGTGAACAAGCGGGACACCATCGCAGGCATCGCCGTGGCCACGACGAAGCTGTACCGCCTTCGGCTCCTGATGGCTGCCCGCAACGCCCGGACCCGGAGTCGATCGAGCTCCTCCTGGGCCGCCTTCTTGGTGGGGAAGCCACGCCGGCGAGCCTGGCGGCGCTTGCCGTCCGGGCCGGGGCCGAGGTCGACGACGAACCACCAGGTTCCAGTCGTCTCGTCTTTGCGGGGCGCTGCTGAGCGGGTCATCGGGATCGTCCCTTCTTCTTGGCGGCCTTCTTGGTGACCTTGGGCGTGCCCTTGGCGGACGGCGGGAGGAGGCCCATCTTGCGAGCCCGGACCACCCAGTGAGCGGCCGTCGAGTAGCTGACCTTGAACCGCTCTTGAACCGCTCTTGTAGGCGTGCTGCTCTGCTGCTGCGCCTCTCGCCAGACGGCGGCCACGTCAGCGAAGTGGCCCGGTCCATAGCCCCGTGGGGGCGGAGGCTTGGACCACTGCTCAGCGAAACGCTCTGCCCACGCAATCTCGTCTTGGTCCATGTCTACCCAGGCGTCGGGTGGTGCCTCCTCCAAGGGAGCGGCAACCGTCGGACTCGAACAACGACGAGATTTGTGTCTCGGCCGAGGAGGCTGGCGTCGAGCCCTACCGGTCCTCGTAGTCGCTCGGTTTCGTGCTGGCCAGGGGAGTGGGCTAACAGGGTCTCGCGCTAGTCCGGTGGCGGTCACGGCCGATTCAAGCTAAGACCTGCCGCGCAGCCTGCGGACGGCCGGTTGCTGATGCTGGGGAGGCGTACGGTGCGGACTAGAGGGCAGGTCATGGTGGTATTGCTCGTAGCCACACTGGCGGCTGGCTGCAGTGGAGACAGTGACGACTCCGGGTCCGAGCGAGAACCGGAAAGGGCCACGACGACGACGCAGAACGTTGCTGCTGATCGGGCTGTCGCTGAACAGGCGGTCCTGAAGCTCTCGGACTTCCCCCCTGGGTGGCAGGCCAAGCCTCACGAGGAGAGCCCCGACGATCCGGATCTCTCTCGCCAGCTGAGCGAGTGCCTGCGCGTCGATCTCTCACTGCTCGAAGGGAAAGCGAACGACGCGAGCACTGACTCGCCCGATTTCGAGTCTCCCGACGAGGAAGAGGTCGGTAGCTCCGTCGGACTCGCCCCAACCAGCACTAAGGCTCAGGAGTTGTTCGCCATCTTTGAGCGACCGGAAACGCCAGGTTGCCTTACCAAGGCAGTGTCACAGTCCATCGAGACGGCGCTGAAGAAGCCGAAGCCAGGCCAGGAGATCCCGGCCGGGGTGACCGTCGGCCAGGTCTCGATCAATCGCGTCTCATTTCCCACCATTGGCGATCGGACGGTCGCGTTCCGCGTAACTGTGCCTGTTCGAGCGCTCGGCCTTGCGCTCAGTGTCTATGCCGACCTGGTTGTGGCTCTGCGGGGACGGGCTGCCGCCCTGCTGTCATTCACCGATTTCGGTTCGCCGTTCTCGACCGACCAGGCGCAGAGGTTCACCAAGACGGTTGTTGACCGGCTTCCCGCCGCATAGGCAAGGGGAACTAGGCGTCTGCCGGTCACACGCTGGTCACGGAATGCCCATAACCAAGCCGGACAGGCCAGCACCACGGACACTCACCAGAAGCCGTAGACTGCCTTTGACCTGCGCTTTCTGGACTCACCCGGACTAGCCCATACGGACTCGGCCGGAGTTCGAATCCCACCCCGGGCACGGCCCCTCAGTGGTGAGCTCGTAGGTCGTCTGCGCCAACCGCTATAGCCGTGGGTGACGGGTTGAGCCCCACCATGGTCGTCGTGTCATGGTCGGGTATGACACGAGCGGAGGCCAGCGCCGGAGCGGCCAGGGCGAAGCGCTACGCCGAGGAGATGGCCTCCGACCCGGCGGTGTTGGAGGCAGTGGCCGACCACGAGGAACGTGTGGTCGCCGACAGGCCGTATGAGGACGCCCAGCCCGCCGAGGACTTCGTCGCAGGACTCAGGAGCCGGACCGGCCAGTAGTCGGGCTACCAGCTCAGCGGTGACGAGCAGGTCTTCGCCTGGCTGGTGGCCGAGAGCAACCCCCGAGCAACCCGGAGAGGCGTGAGTGGCTCCTCGCTTGGCTCCCCAAGCTGGCGGCCGATCCTCATGGCCAATCGACAGCGCCCGTGCGGGCGAACGTCTTCGTCGCGCTGGTCCCGGACCTCGACGTCGTCGTGACGTGGTCAAGAAGACGAGGGTGATCCGATAGTCGAGCGCCTCGACGGAATCTGCGCCGACTTGAAGCGCGTGAGCATCAAATGAACGGCACCGTTGTCCAGACGGACCATGCGGAGCGCCGCTCGGCTGGCGTACGTCAGACCTAGGCTCGTCCGGACGAGGGGAAACCACTTGGGCTTCCGGTTCAGAAAGTCGATCACGATCGCCAACGGCGTGCGTCTCAATGTCTCGAAAGGCGGCCTCGGCTTGTCAGCCGGTCCCAGAGGGGTGCGGTATTCCGTTCACTCTTCGGGCAGGCGAACTGCCTCGGCGGGAATCCCGGGGACCGGCTTGGGCGTCGTCCAGACCCGAGGCCGCAGTCGGGCGGGCGCGGCCCCGAGGCGATCGGCACCGGCGCCCCCTCAGCGCGAAGGGCCTGAGAGCGCGGAAGCACTACCAACTCGCAAGCCCTCGCTGTTTGCCCCAAAGGGCGATAAGGGCTTGTATCAGGCGTGGGCCTCCAATGATGTCTCAGCCATGCGCCAGGTTTCAGCCATGTTTCCCGACTACGCCCTGGCAGCAGACGCGCTTGTTGGGGTGAAGGCGGCGATTGCAAACGACCTTCCAACTGCCCGAGAGTTGCTGGGCAGAGTATTTGCGTCAGGCCTTGACCCAGCCGCACACCCCTTTCTGAGCACCTACCTCCCGACGTCACGTGTCGTCGTGGAGATTGCTACGGGGGTCAGCGCCGCCCTTCCCTTCACTCGGATGGGATCGGTCTACTGCTCGCCGAGGTCCATCAGGCGCTCCGGGATGACCAAGGAGCGATCGACGTCGTCGAGCAGGTCGAGCCGACGGCCCACGCAGCGGTGTCGCTGGCCCAGCTGTACGCCAAGGCGAGCAGGTTCCAGGACCTCATCGAACTGACGGGGGGATCGCAAACGAAGATGAGGCCACGGCCCTCCTCTGTGTCTTTCGCGGTATTGCCTTCCGGGAGCAGGGCTACTGCGACGCCACCAGGGAGGCCTTCAAAGAGGTGCTTAAGACCAAGAAACGGGATCCGGTTGTCCGCCATCGTGCCCTGCTCGAGCGGGCGCGGACGTACGTGTCCGAGGGCAAGAAGGCCCAGGCCAGGAAGGACCTTGAGCGCATCATGGCCGAGGACTCCGACTATGAGGGCCTCAAGGAGGCGATGGACGACCTGGGCGTATGAGATGCATCCAGCGCTGACTCTGAGCGCTGAGGTTGCCCGCTTATCCTCGCTTTGCTTGCTTCGATGAAAGAAATCAACGTCCGGCGGCGCCCGGCCACCGAGCGCGAGCGCATCGCCGGCGAAATTGCCGAGCGGATGGACGGACCGACCGCCCTTCTCGGAGTCATCTTCCTTCTGGTCGTCCTCGTCGAGAGCATCTCCCAACCGGAAGGGGTCATCGGCACCGTCTTCGAGGCGGCCGGGTGGATCCTGTGGCTCTTCTTCGTCGCCGAGTTCATTGTCCGCTGGACCGTGGCACCCGACTCTTGGCTCTTTCTCCGGCGGCATTGGTGGGAGCTGATCTTTCTGGTGCTGCCCTTCCTCCGCTTCGCCCGGATTCTCGCCCGCCTTCGACTCGCCCGGACCGGACGTGTCGTGTCCTCAGCCGTTCGTTCTACCCGGACGGCGGGAGCAGAACTCTCGACTCGGCTGGGATGGCTTGCCGCTCTCACCGCCATCGTCATCCTGGCCGCCAGCCAGGTGTTGTACGAACTCGGGAGCTACACCTCTTATGGGATCGCCCTCTACGACGCCGCCCTCGCGACTATCTCGGGCGAGCCGACCGGCCGCGACCACACCGCTGCTCAGGTCTTGGACGTCGTGCTCGCTCTTTACTCGGTGGTGGTCTTCGCTTCGCTGGCTGGGGCGCTCGGGGCGTTCTTCTTGAAACGGCGTGAGGACAAGCGACCGTCAGCCAATACGTGATTGTCCTTCGTGTGCACTCAGCGTCTCCCGGGAGGCGTCCCTCACGCTGACTGTGATCGGGTAAGCGAGGCGTCGCCACGTCGTCAAGAGGGAGTGGAGCGTGTTGCTCTAACCTGTCCGGCACGTCGGCCAAAGAGGGCGTTGTCGCGGGTGAGCAGGTTTCGAGACATGCCACCCGACGCACATAGTCCTTTGAGGACGTGCCGGTACACTCGGCGTGTGACGGCGCCCGAGACCTTCAGCGTTGCCCGTGGGTCCATCGGGGAGCTGTTCTGGAAGATCACCGAGGCCGTGGTGGTCTGCGAGCCTGGCCGGGTGGTGGCCTGGAACCCGGGGGCCGAGGCCATGCTGGGGATGACCGCGCTCGAGGCGTCCAACCCGGACGCAGACCTGCATCCCGCCTTCGGGAACGCCACCAAGGAGTTCTGGGAGCTCGTCGAGGCGGGCACCGGCGTCGCCCGGCTGGAGACCACCGGGGGGAGCGAGCGCGTCCTCGAGGCGCGAGCGTGGCCTCTCGACGGGGACGAGGCGTCGCTTATCCTCGTCGTGCTCCGTGACCTCACCGCCGAATGGCGTCACATGGCCGGTCTGCAGCGCCTCAACGTCCTTGCCAGGGAGCTCCTGGGCGAGAGCTCTCTGGACGTCCTCCTGGTCCGCATCGTTGACGCGGCCAAGGAGCTGGCCAGGGCCGACTTCAGTGCCCTGCTCCTCCTGAAGGAAGGGAGCAAGGACGAGGTCACCAACTTCGTCTACAACGCGCCACGGGAGCTGTTCCCCGAGCGCCTCCCGCGTGCCGTGGGCCTCCTTGCCGTGCCCATCCAGAGCGCGTCGGTGGCCCGCATCGACGACATCCGTGGCCATGTCGCCGGCGTGGGGATTCCGGTGGAGCATCCTCCCATCGCCGCCCTCCTGGCCGTACCCATCCTCCTCGGTGAGCGGGTGGTGGGCGAGCTGGCCGTGGCCAACACGCCTGACCGGTTGGCCTTCGACGACATCGACGAGGCCCTGATGAGCGAGCTGGCCGCCCATGCCGCCATCACCTTGTCGTTGGTCACGGCACGGGAGGCCCAAGAGCACGTGCAGGAGACCAGGCGCGTCCTGATCGACGTCGCCATGCGCAACATCCGAACGCCGCTCACCGTGGCCCAGGAGTCGCTGGCCGCCGTCCGGGGCCAGGCCGAGGGGCTGAGCGAGGAAGAGCGCAACGGCCCCTTGGAGGCCGTGGAGCGGGCCCTTGAACGCATCGAGGCGCTCACCGAGGGCTCCCTGCTCGACGAGCACACCCCGGCGGGCGGAACCCCGGTCCAGGAGCTGGGCCCCATCGACGTGCACGAGCTGGTCGCCGAGCTCTGTGAAGAGTTCGGTGGCAGGCGGCCGGACGTGACGGTGGAGGTGTCGGTGAAGGACGGGTTCTCGGCGCCGTTCAGGTGCGACCGGCGCCTGGTGCGGGAGCTGCTCGACAGCCTCGTGAGCAACGCCGTCAAGCACTCACCGGCCGGCGAAGTGGTGACGGTCACGGTGCGATTGGAGGGGAGCTCCATCCGCTTCGACGTGAGCGACCGGGGCTCGGGCATCCCCCCCGACGAGCAGGGCCGCATCTTCGAGCAGTTCTACCGCACGGCCCAGAGCGTGGCCGACGGGGTCCCGGGCACGGGCCTCGGCCTCTGGATCGCACGCAGGCTGGCCGACCTCCAGGACGCCACGGTGGGGGTGAGCAGCCGGACCGGTCAGGGCAGCACGTTCTGGGCCTCCTTCCCCTTGCAGCCGGTGGGGACGACTGCCGTCCCCCCGCCGCCGGCCTAGCGCGCTCGACCAGCAACCCGACTTCAGCCCAGCGCGTCGAGGGCCTTGGCCACGGCGTCGGGCGGATCCTCGGCCCACAGGACGCCCTCGATGTCCCAGCTCCCGAGGGTCACCACCGGGCGGTCCAGGCGGAGCGCCAGCGCGATCTCCGACAGTGTTCCGTAGCCGCCGCCAACAGCAACTACGGCGTCGGCCGTGCGCACGACCACGGCGTTGCGAGCCTCGCCCATCCCCGTCGCCACCGCCACGTCCACCCAGCGGTTGGCCTTGGTGCGATCTGCTCCGGGCAGGATGCCCACGGTGGCGCCCTCGACGGCCTTGGCGCCCCGACAGGCGGCGGCCATCACGCCACCCAGGCCGCCGCACACCACCACCGCCCCCCGCTCGGCCAGAAGCCGGCCCACGGCCTCGGCCTCGGCCTCGACGGCGGGGGACGCCTCGCCGGGGCCGACCACCCCCACGTGGATCGAACCTCTCACCGGTAGAGGTCTAGCGCGGCGCCGTCCGCTGGCGTAGCGAACACATGTTCGATACAGTTCGGCGATGGGAGAACTGAGGTGGCGCCTGGCCGGGGACGACGGCGGGCAGGGCTCGCTCTTCGCAGACGAGGAGCTGGTGGAGCGCCACGTCGGCGGTGGCGAATACAGGGGCCTCGAGTTCCTCCACGTCAACGCCCGCCGCATCATCAACGAGGTGCCCGCGGCCTCGCGGATGCCCTTCGGCTACACCATCAACGCCTACAGGGGATGCAGTCATGCCTGCACCTACTGCCTGTCCGGCGAGACCCCGATACTCATGGGCAGCGGGCGGACGAAGCCTCTGGCGGAGATCCAGATCGGCGACAAGGTGTACGGCACCGTAAGGGAGGGGAGCTACCGCCGCTACGTCAGCACCCAGGTTGTCGCCCACTGGTCCACTCTCAAGCCCGCATATCGGGTGTCGCTGGAGGACGGGACCGAGCTCATCTCGAGCGGTGACCATCGCTTCTTGACAGAGCGCGGCTGGAAGCGCGTCACGGGTGCCCAGAGCGGGGCAGCATGCCGGCCACACCTGACCCGCAACGACAAGCTGATGGGCGTTGGACAGCTGGCGGCTCCACCTGGGCACGGCCTGGAGTATCGGGACGGGTACTTGTGCGGGATCCAGCAGGCGGTCGATGCTCGGGAGTTGCGTGCCATTCGAACCTCGACCAGAGCGAGCGTTGCCGCCATCACGGCGATCGTCGACTACCCAACCTCGCCCTCCGACGAGTGGTGCAAGGGCTTTCTCGGGGGCATCTTCGACGCCGAGGGCTCGTACAGCCGTGGCATCTTGCGCATCGCCAACGCGAACCCCGCCATCATCGAGCAGATCTGCCTCTGCATGCGGCGGTTGAGATTCCCGTTCTCCGTCGATCGTGGTCGTGTCTCCTACGTCCGAGCGGTCGGGGGCCTGCGGGAGCATCTGCGCTTCTTTCAGACAGTGGACCCGGCGATCACCCCAAAGAGGGTCATCGATGGAGCCGCCGTCAAGAGCAGTGCTCGCTTGGGTGTGGTGGAGGTCGAGCCATTGAGGTTCGACCTTCCCATGTACGACCTGACCACGGGCACCGGTGACTTCATCGCCAATGGAGTGGTGAGCCACAACTGCTTTGCTCGGCCCACGCACGAGTACCTCGGTCTGGGCATCGGAGAGGACTTCGACCGCAAGCTGGTGGTGAAGGTCAACGCCGTGGAGCGGGTCCGGGCGGAGCTGGCGGCCCCACGGTGGGCGGGCGAGCACATCGCCATGGGCACGAACACCGACCCCTACCAGCGTTGCGAGGCCAAGTTCCACCTCACGCGGGGCATCGTGGGCGTGCTGGGCCAGGCCGCCAACCCGTTCTCGGTCCTCACCAAGTCCACCCTGATCCTTCGCGACCTCGACCTGCTGCAGGCGGCAGCGGAGCGTACCGAGGTGCGGGCCAACTTCTCGATCGGCACGCTCGACGAGGACGTCTGGAAGGCCACCGAGCCGGGCACTCCCCATCCCCGCCGGCGGGTGGAGGCCGTGGCCCGGCTCAACGAGGCCGGCATCCCCTGTGGTGTCCTCGTGGCGCCCGTGCTTCCCTGCATCTCCGATTCGCCCGAGCAGCTGGAGGCCGTGGTCAAGGCCTGCGTGGAGGCAGGGGCGGTGTCGGTCTCGGCACTCCCGCTGCACCTGCGTCCCGGCGTGAAGGAGCACTTCATGAGCTGGCTCCGGGCCAACCGCCCCGACCTGGTGGAGCAGTACGAGCGTCGCTACCGCAGGGCCTATCTGGCCTCCGAGGAGCAGAAGGCGCTGTCGGCCAGGGTCCGCCGGCTCGTGGACGAGTCGCGGGGCCGCTTCAGCCCACCGTCGGCCACCAGGCCCGTGGGTGGGCGGCAGCGCCGCCGGCCACCACGTTCGGGCCCCCCGCCGGCCGCCACCGTGCCGGGGCAGCTCGGCTTGAGAATGTGACGTCTGCCGGTCCTGCCGTAGGTCCTCCCGAGCCTACGCTTGGGCATGAAGGAACCTCCCGTCAACGAACTCCGGAGCGTTGCTCGCTGGCTCCATCAGCGTTCGACGTTCAGCGTGACCGCAGCCAGTTGTCTGGCCCTTGCCGTCTTTGTGGTCGGCCCCCTGCTTCTCGGCCAGCTGCCCACCCAGCGCTTCCTCGTATGGAACCTCGCCCTGGCCTGGATCCCGTACGTCGCCGCCCTCGGCGTCGAGGTGTTCGATCGGGCGCGCCGCCCGCTTGGGGTGCTGGCGGCGGCGGCCATGTGGCTGCTCTTCCTCCCCAACGCCCCCTACCTGGTGTCCGACCTCACCCACCTCCACCGGGCGTCGCCTACTCCCTGGCTGGAGCTCGCTCGATTCGTCGCCTTCGCTTGGGCCGGCTGCCTGCTGGCGGTCGCGTCCCTTCGCATCGTCCATCGCGTCGTCGCCGGCCACGGCGGTTGGCTCGCGGGCTGGGCCGCAGTCTTCGGGGCAGCAGGTGTGAGCGGGGTCGGCGTGGTCGTCGGCCGCTTCGCCCGGCTGAACAGCTGGGAAGCCCTGACCCGCCCTACGGCCGTCGCCGCCGAGGCCGTTCGGGTGGCGGGCAGCCGCCAAGGACTGGCAGTGGCGGTGTTCTTCAGCCTCCTCCTGCTCGTCGTCTACGCCGGCCTCGGTGGGGCGGGGGCTTCCTCTCGAGCCGGTGAGTCTCGTCTGTGACGTCCTTCAGGGGGGCGGTCGGTGAGCGTCGCCGGATCGCTCAGGCCCTTCACAAACCGTGATCTGCCTATGCCGTGTCCTGGACGATTTGGCCACGTTCACTCCGGCGAATCTCGGGCTGCTGGGGGTTGGTCACGGCTTCTTTCTACCCGATGCTTCTGGGTCGCGGGCCTGCTCGGCGACGGAGCCGATCGTTTGACAGCTCCCTTGAGCCTCCGCCCTAGCAGAGCTGCGGCGCTCCCAGGCGCACGGTGACCTCGGGCGCGTAATGCGCCAACGGTTGGTCGCCGCTCGCCGGCAGGCCTGCCGCCTGCAGCAAGCTCTGATCGAGGCTCTCCACCTCGGCGTGCCAGAGTGGCCACGGCTCGTGCTCCACGGGCACGACGGCCAGCCGGCCCGCGATCGTCGTGTAGGCGCGCCACCGGCCGGTGAGCCAGTGGTCCAGATGGGAAGCCTCGTCAGCACCGTAGGGCCGCTCCGGACGGACGGTGATGTCGTGGCCCGCAGATGACGCGATCCGGCGCCCGCTGCGGTAACGGACGGCCTGGCCCTCGTCGACGGACATCTCGGCCCACCGATAGGGCACGCCGTAGCCGAGAGACGCACCGATCACAGTGGGCAGGCTGTCGGCGTCGAGCGACAGGAACCACAATCCGTCCTTGCCGTCCGGTCGACGGACGTAGGTGCGAACGTTGGTTTCGGGAAAGGTGGACAGTCCGGGGATGGGAGGCAGGCAGCCGACGCTGAAGTCGACCATCAAGAACGGCGTGAGCCCCACCCACGCCTTGCCTTCCTGGGTGTCCACCTCCAGGCCGGAGGGCAGCAGGGGTTGGAGAACCTCCGGCTCGTAGGACCAGTGGAGAAACGTCATCGCTCGCCATCGCTGGCATGCAGCCGCCAGCCGAACGCGCTCCTCGGGGTTTCGACCCGCCATCTAAGTGGAGAGCCTTGGTGCCCGAACCGGTTTGGCTAAGCCCGAGAGAGCGTCTTGCGGGCGACGGCGATCCCAACCAGACCCAGCACGATCATCGCCGTGGAAAGCCCCACGTGCAGGAAGTTGTCGGCGTCGTTCAGGGGCAGGAAGTTGGCATCGCTCGAGTGGTCGATGATGAAGCCATAGGCGGCTACCCCGAGGTACCCGACCCCGCCTCCGATCAGGTAGAGCTTGGACCAGCTGGCCCGCGCCGCGGCCAACAATCCGATGGCGAACAAGAGGTGCACGATGTTGTGGAGGACGCTCACTCGGAACAGACCCACTAGCTCGGCGTTGGAGTCGGTCCCCAGCAAGCTCAGCTCGTCGTAGTTGGAAGTGATCCCGGGGATGAACCCACCCACACCTGACAGCAGGAAAGTCAGGCCCATGACCCCAGAGAACAGCTGGAGGAGCGAGCGACCGCCAACCGCAGAGCCACCACCGCCTCCCGAGCCACCCCCAGCTGGAGAAGTGCGGGGGGAGGGCTGGGCGGACGAGGGAGCCTGGACCTGGCCCATGTGTTGGCCCCGGTACTCGTAGGACATCGATGTCTCCCCTCCAGCGCAGAGTTGCTTCTCGGCGGACCTTAGCTGCCTGACCGCCCGCCGCCTCGGCAGGGGCGGGGTTCGTCAGGAGCTGCAAGACAGCATCGAGCAGCCCACCCGCTCACGGGCCCACTCGGGGCGACGGGCGGAGAACCGCTCCCTGCCCGGCTGCTCGGCGTAGGGATGGCGGAGCACGTCGAGCAGCTCGGCTACGAGCGATGGGTCGCCGTCCTCGGCGGCGTCGATGGCTTCCTGGGCGAGGTAGTTGCGCAGGACGAAGCGGGGGTTCACGGCGTCCATCCTCCGGCGCCGATTGTCGTCGGCCAGGCCTCCCTCAGCCGCCCGGCGGCCCCAAGACCGGAGCCAACCCACCACCGCCTCGCGGACCTCGCCCACCACCTCCTCGGGCTTGTACCAGGCGCCGGCCAGAGGAGCGAGCAGGGCCCCGGCGGGGAGATCGCCGTCGGTATCGACGGGGACTCGAGCCAGGTCGCGGAAGAACAGCACCTGGTCGGTCTCCGTGCGCCCGAGCATGACGAAAAGCTCGCTCAGCAGGCGGTCGTCCTCTTGGAGGGGTGATCCCCAACCGAGCCGCTCCGCCATCATGGCCTCGAAGCCGCGGTGGTAGCTGGCCACGTAGCTCTCGAGGCCGGCCTGGAGCGGCTCTGGGTCCTCGGTGAGCACCAGCAAGGAGTTGGCGAGCTGGACCAGGTTCCAGTGCGCCACCTCCGGTTGGGCCCCGAAGCGGTAGCGGCGGGTGCCGGCGTCGGTGGTGTTGGGCGTCCAGCCGGGGTCGAAGCTCTCGAGCCAGCCGTAAGGGCCGTAGTCGATGGTCATCCCGAGGATCGACATGTTGTCGCTGTTGAGCACACCATGCACGAACCCGACCCGCATCCAGTCCACGACCAACGCCGCGGTGCGGGTACAGATCTCGTCGAACCAGGACCCCACCGCCTCACCGAGGACCGGGAAGCCGTCAGCCGCGAGGTGGGCGAAGTCGGTGCGGATCGTGAACCTGACGAGCTGTTCGAGCACGTCCCGCTCTCCGCGCCACGCCGGCAGCTGGAAGTTCCCGAACCGGGTGAACGACGGGGCTACCCGGCACACCACGGCACCCGGCTCGGGGCGGGCGTTGCCGTCGTAGAGCACGTCGCGGACCACGGTCTGGCCAGTAGTCACGAGGGAGAGCGCTCGGGTGGTGGCCACACCCAGGTGGTGCATGGCCTCGCTGCACAGGAACTCCCGGATGGAGGATCGCAGCACGGCCCGGCCATCCGCCATGCGGGAGTAGGGCGTGGGGCCGGCCCCTTTGAGCTGCAGGATCTGGTGCTCGCGGTTACGGTCGAGCACCTCTCCGAGGGCGATGGCTCGCCCGTCTCCCAACTGGCCGGCCCAGCCGCCGAACTGGTGCCCGCCGTAGTTGGCGGCGAAGGGATCTGCGCCCGCGGGCACCCGGTTGCCGCCGAACACCTGGGCGAAGTCCTCCGACCGGCACACCTCCGGGGCGAGGCCCAACAGGTCGGCCACCTCCGGTGACCAGGCCAACGTCTTGGGGGCTGACACCGGTGTAGGGACAACCCGGCTGAAGCAGGCCCGGTGCACCTGGCGACGCCGGTTGGAGCGGTCGGGATCAGCCGGGAGCTCGGCGGTGAAGCGGTTGTCGAAGAGGAGCCTGTCGAGCTCGGTCACGGCCCTCAGTGGCTTTTCGTGCCCGTGCGCGATTCCCGCACCGCCGGCACCAGACGGTCGGCCACCGCTCCGGTCACGAACGAGTAGACGGCCTTGTGCAGGATGTCCACACCTTGCTCACGGCGAGGCCACGTCCAAGGTGGCGCCCCGACGCCGGTGGCGTTCTCGAGCGTCTGGTCCGTGGCGAGGCGGACGACCGTGTGGGCGAGCGACGCGCGCGGTCCTCGAAGGCCGCTCGCGGCCCAAACGCCGCGGAGGACGCCGACCACCAGCCCTGTCCCCCAGTGCATGGCATGGTTGGCAAGAGCCGGCTGAGACCTCTCGGGGGGCCGGCGACCGAACAGGGCGAGCAGCGTGCGGCCCGGGACGTATGAGTTGGGACGCCTCGTCAGACGCTGCTCCAGCTTCTCACCGGCCGTCATGAAGGCGACGCCCACCAACCCGGCCACCGCTCCCTTCATCGCCGCCTGCTTCAACACGAACTGGAACATACTCACTCGACCGAGCGTCGCGATGGGCGGGAGCGGTCAGCTCACTCGGAGCGCGTGGCGGAAGCGTCGCACCCGCTGCACGCGGCCCGCGGTGCCGTGGGTGGTGGCCACCACCTCGACCAGGAGCAGACCCGCACCGGGTTCGCCCGCCCGCGGCTCCACCCGCCCCTCGGCCGCTGTCAGGGACCAACGGCTCGGCCCGCCGGACAGCAGGGACGCCGGATGGCCTTGGACCGTGACACGGACGGGACCCTCTTCGTCCGATGGATCGAGCTCCTCGTTGGCCAGGTCGACGCTGACGGGCACACCCAGGCTCTCACCGGCGGCGGCCGACAGGGCCGGCCCCGCCGTGCTCATCAACCAGGTCTCGTCGAGGTCCAATGCCTGCGACTCACCCGTGCGGGGGTCCACCACCACCACCCGGTGGTGGTTGGTGTCTGCCACCACCAGCCGGCCGTCGGCCATCACGTCCAGGCCTCCCGGCTCGTCCAGGCCGTCGACGGCCAACGTGCGCAGCGTTGCGCCGTCCCACACTCGCAGCAGGGAGTTGAACGTGTCGGCCACGTAGACATGGCGCCCGTCGCCAGAGGCGGCCACTCCGAGGGGGTGCTGGAGGCGGGCATCGTCGGATCCACCGTCCTCGACGCCCCAGTCGAACAGCCCTTGGCCCACCAGCGTGACAACGTCTCCCGACCTCGTGAGCACACGCAGGGCGCTGGCCGCGGCGTCGACGAAGACGATGCCCTCGGGCGTGCGGGAGACCCCGCAGGGCTGGGCCAGTAGCGCCTGGGTGGCCGGACCGTCCTCCAGGCCCTCCTCACCCGTTCCCGCCGCCAGCAGGACTCGCTGCTCGCCGGGCCGCACCCGTGCCAGTCGCTGGCGGCCCGCCTCGGCGATCACCAGGGAACCGTCATCCTCCACCACCACGTCCCAGGGCGAGGACATCCCGTCGGCCAGCACCACCCCATCGGTACGGACCACTCGGTTGGCGCCGGCGTCGCACACCATCACCATCTCGCCGTCGAAGCGCACCCCCTGAGGCTGGACGAAGCCGGTGTGGGCCTCGAGCACCAGCCCATCCGTCGTGCACACCAGCACCTGGTCATGGGCGGTGTCGGCGATGGCGAGGCGCACTCCGTCGCCTGACACAGCCACCTTGCCCGGGAAGGCCAGCAGCCCGCCGGGAGGCATGCCCGGGTCGAGGTCGATGGGCTCGGTTGCCAGCGTGCCCCGTGCCTCGTGGCTGGCCACCACTTCGGTGATGACCTTGGCCAACTCCCGGCCGTGGCCCTCGCCGGTGAGGGCGCCCACGACGTAGCCCTTGGGGTCGACAAGCACGAGCGTGGGCCTGGCCCGGATCCCGTAGCGCTCCCAGGTGGTGAGGTTGGGGTCGTCCAACACCGGATGGGCGATGCGATGGCGGCGCACGGCTCGCTCCACCGATTGATGCTCGGCCTCTCGGGGGAACTTGGGCGAGTGCACGCCCACCACCATCAGCTCCTCGCTGAAGCGCCGCTCGATGCGTCGCAGCTCCTCGATCACCCGCAGGCAGTTGACGCTGGAGTAGGCCCAGAAGTGAAGGAGGACCACCTTGCCGCGGAGTGCCTTCAGGCTGAGGGGGCGATCCACGCCGATCCAGCCGCCGTCACCGGACAGCTCGGGAGCGCGAGCCCGCGCCGGCAACTCGTCCTAGCCCACCCGGCCGACGCCGGCCATGTCCCGCCGGTAGATCGACGCGTAGCGCACGGGGGTGCCCGTCTGGGAGGCCTCCACCATGGTGCCGCCGCCGACGTATATCCCCATGTGGTGGATGGGACTGCCGTAGAAGACCAGGTCGCCGGGCTGGATCTGGGACAAGGGAACCCGGCTGGTGGCGGCGAACTGAGCCCGTGAGGAGTGCGGGAGCGACTTCCCGCCGGCCCGCCATGCCCACAGAGTGAGGCCGGAGCAGTCGAAGCTGTCGGGACCGGCGGCGCCCCAGCGGTAGGGCTTGCCGAGCTGTCGCCTAGCCTCGGCGATGGCCGCCTCCGCTCCTGCGGCAGGGCGGCCGGTGGCCGCGCCGGGCTCAGGCGCCTGGTCGAGGATCGGTGCCGCCTCCGGCCGGCGGGGCGCCGGGGGGCGACCCGGCGTCGGAGCCGCGGGTGGGGGAACGGCGGCGGCGACGACCGCGGCCCGGGCCTGGCGGGCGGCCAACTCTGCCTGAGCCTTCGACGCCTCTTCGGTGGCGCGCCTCTCTGCCGCTGCGGCCACCAGGGTGGCGAGCTCTCCCTGCACCCGTTGCAGGGTGGCTTCTTGGGCCCCCGCCGCCTCCTCGGCGGCCCGCCGGCGGGACTCCACCTGGCCGAGCGCCTCCTTGGCCGAGCGTTGCGCCCCGTCGAGCTGGCTCCGCTCGGACTCCAGGTTCTGGCGGGCGGCGCGAAGATCCTCCAGAGCGGCCTGCTGGCGCCCGCCCACCTCCTTCACGTAGACGGTGCGCACGGCCAGGTCGTCGCTGGAGCCGGCCACCATGGCCTGCATGGCGGGGAGCTCGCCGCCCTTCACGTAGGACGCCACGGCCTGGCCCCGGAGGCGGGAGCGGGCCTCGCCCACCCGGAGATCGGTGAGGCGAAGCTTCTCCTCGGCGGTCCGGGCCCTCCCGCTCACCTCGTCGGCGTGGAGGCGTGCCTGGTCCAGGTCCTCGGACAGCACGCTCACCTTGCGGCCCTGTTCCTCGAGGGCCTCGGCGATACGGGCGGCCTGGGCCCGCTTGTCCGCCACGGTGTCGGCGGAGACCGGCGCGGCGCCGATCGCCGTGGCCGTGACCGTGAAGGCCAGGGACGCGGCGACAGCCGGAACTTTGCGAAGGAGGGAAGTGAGACGCATTACCCGGTGGGTTCGGCGTGAGCAGCCGGTCTTCACCTCTCAGGCTACCGGGTGGCCCCCGGGCGCGGCGAACCGGACGGCACTGGTAGGGCTACGGTGCGCCCGATGACCGACTCCCGCGTCGAGCGCGACTCGATGGGCGACGTGCGGGTCCCAGGCTTTGCCAAGTGGGGTGCTCAAACGCAACGCTCCGTCGAGAACTTCCCAGTCTCCGGGTTGCGCCTCGACCCAGGCCTGGTGGCAGCCCTGGGGCGGATAAAGGCCGCCGCCGCCCTGGAGAACGCCAAGCTCGGAGTGTTGGACGAGGACGTGGCCCGGGCGATCCACCTCGCGGCCACCGAGGTGGCCGAAGGCCATCTCTTCGACCAGTTCCCCGTCGACGTGTACCAGACGGGCTCGGGCACGTCGTCGAACATGAACGCCAACGAGGTCATCGCCCACCTGGCGTCGGAGCGGCTCGGCAGGAGCGTTCACCCCAACGACCACGTGAACGCCTCCCAGTCCTCGAACGACGTCTTTCCTTCTGCCATCCACCTGGCTGCCACTCTGGGCATCAGCACCGGGCTGATCCCCGCTCTGGAACATCTCTCCCGTTCCCTGAGGCGCAAGCAGGAGCAGTTTGCGACGGTGGTGAAGGCCGGCCGCACCCATCTGATGGACGCCACCCCGGTCACCCTGGGCCAGGAGCTGGGGGGCTATGCGCGCGCCGTCGAGGCCGGCGTGGAGCGGCTCCACGCGGCGCTGCCCCGCATCGGTGAGCTGCCGCTGGGCGGCACGGCGGTGGGCACCGGCGTCAATGCCCCTGCCGGCTTCGCCGCAGGCGTCATCGAGCGCCTGGCCCGTGATCTCGACCTGCCGCTCACCGAGGCCCGAGACCACTTCGAGGCCCAGGGCAGCCGGGATGCACTGGTGGAGGCGAGCGGGGTGCTCCGCACCGTGGCGCTGTCGCTCTACAAGACGGCCAACGACCTTCGGTGGATGTCGAGCGGACCGAACGCTGGCCTGGCCGAGATCCACCTCCCCGACCTGCAGCCCGGCTCGTCGATCATGCCCGGCAAGGTGAACCCGGTCATCCCGGAGGCCGTGTGCCAGGTGGTGGCCCAGGTGGTGGGCAACGACGCGGCGGTGGCCTTCGGTGGGGCTGCGGGCAACTTCGAGCTCAACGTCATGATGCCGGTCATGGCCCGCAACGTTCTCGAGTCCATCCGTCTCCTCGCCTCGGTCAGCCGCCTCCTCGCCGACCGCTGCGTCGACGGCATCGAGGCCGACGTGGAGCGCTGCCGGCGCTACGCCGAATCCTCACCGTCCATGGGCACGTCCCTCAACCCCTACCTCGGCTACGAGCTGGCGACCGAGGTCGTGAAGGAGGCCACCCGGACGGCCCGCTCGATCCGCGAGGTCGTCCTCGGTCGTGGCCTGATGACCGACGAGGAGCTGGATCGGGCCCTCGACGTCATGGCCTCCACCAGGGGCGGCGTCGCCAAGTGATCGTTGCTCAGCGCAGAGCGGGAGATCCCTCGAACGGACCAGGGTCGTTGGGGTCGGGAAGCGCAGGCGGTATCCACGCCATGTTCTTGGCCAGCCGGTTCACCACCGCCCGCCACTGGGAGGGCTCCCAGCCCTCGGCCGCACCCACCACCACGCCGTCGGTCCCCACGTGGACGATGGCCGGGAGACGCTGGAACCCGAAGCCGGCAATGGCGCTGCGATCAGGGTCGGCGAACACGAGCAGGCGGTCGGCACGGCTCCCCAGGAACTCCCGGCACTCGTCGGCGTCCCCGGCCACCAGAAAGGCCACCCGGCAGTCCGCTTCGTAGAAGTTGGTGAGGACCCGCTCAGCGGTGGGCAGGATCCACCGGCTCGTCTTCTGCGAGGGGTCGACGGCCACGAATACGAGGTCGAAGCTGGTCAGCCACTGGCCGAGGGAGCGCTCCTCGCCTTCCATGGGCGCCAGGCGCAGTGCCAGGTCGGGGTTGGTGACCACCACTGGCGACAAGGTAGCCAAGGAGGGCCGCCGGACGCGGCCTTGGCTCACCTCGCCCAGAGCCGCCCGAGCGCCAACCTGGCTAACGTCGCCATGGTGCACCCGATCGAGCGGCTGCGCTCCGTGGCCCGCGCCGAAGGAGCTGGACCTTCGCTCCTCGTGAGGGAGGCGGCCGAGGCGTTGGTGGGCCTGGACCCCCATTCGCTGTCGGTGAGCTTCACGGGGCCCGCCGTGATGGAGCCCGGCCGGGTCCCGCCCGATCCGAGAGCGTTCGTGATCGCCCTCCGCCGCCTAGTGGACCGCCACCCGAGGGTTGGCCCCATGTGGTGGTTGGCGGCACGGGTGATGGCCGCCGCCGACCCCGGCACGGAGGCCCGGCGAGCGTGCGATGCCCTCGAGATGGATTCCACGCCGAAGGTGTTGGGCTCGGCGCTCCCGGATGACACCACCGTCGTCGTCGTGGGTTGGCCGGAGCAGGTGTCACAGACCCTCCGTCGAAGGGGTGACCTCGAGGTGCTGGTGGTGGACTGCCTGGGCGAGGGCTTCGAGCTCGCTCGCCACCTCCGCAGCTCCGGCATGGAGGCCGACCTGGTGCCCGACGCCGGCTTGGGGATGGCGGTCTGCGAGGCCGACCTGGTGGTCCTCGAGGCGACGGCGCTCGGCCCTCACGGGTTCCTCGCCGCCGCCGGCTCTCGGGCCGCTGCGGCCGTGGCGCACTACGCCGGCATCCCCGTCTGGCTGGCCGCGGGGGTGGGACGGGTCCTGCCCGCCCGGTTGTGGGAAGCGCTCCTGGCGCGCCTGGACCAGGCTTCCGACGAGCCGTGGCACTGCTCCGAGGAGGTGGTGCCCCTGGCGCTGATCGACCACGTGGCCCGCCCCGAAGGCGTGCTCGCAGCCGACGACGCCCCCGGCCGCGGCGATTGCCCCGCCGTCGCCGAGCTGTTGCGCCCGATCGGGTAGTTCCGCACGTCTTGATGTCCGGCACCATTGCCGTGGAGGAGGTGGCCCGGGTTCCGGCGCCGGGAACGGCCGTACCGGTCTGGCTGGCCTTCAGTCCCGACGACGCCTTCGTGACCTTCCTCCACGACAGTGGCGGTGGGCTCGTCCGCGATCTGTACTTCTTCGAAGTAGCCAGCGGCAAGCGCCGCACCCTCACCGTCCCTGGTCCCGAGCAGGGCCTGGACGAGGATCATTTGTCGTTGGAGGAGGCGCTGCTACGGGAGCGCCGGCGAGAGTTGGGCCTTGGCATCACCCGTTACGCATGGGCCTCTCACGCCCAGCGGCTCCTGGTGCCCCTGCAGGACGGTGTGTACGTGCAGGAGGGGGTCGACGGTGACCTGCGCAGGATCGTGGGCAACGACGACGGTCCGGTGCTCGACCCGACTCTCTCGCCCGATGGAGCCATGGTGGCCTTCGTGCGCGGCAACGAGGTTCACGTGGTGGCGGTGGAGGGCGGCCCCGCTCAGCAGGTGACCCAAGGGGCGCGGGCCAGCGGGCGCACGCACGGCCTGGCCGAGTTCGTGGCCCAGGAGGAGATGGATCGGTCATCGGGCTACTGGTGGTCGGGCGACGGTTCGTGGCTGGCCTTCACCGAGGTGGACGAGACGCGCATCCCCGTCTACCGCATCGTCCATCAGGGCTCCGACGTGGTGGGCGAAGCGGCCTACGAGGACCACCGCTACCCCTTCGCCGGGGCGGCCAACGCGTCCGTCCGCCTCGGTGTGGTTTCCGTGCCCGACGGCGAGGCGCGCTGGCTGGACCTCGACGTGGGGGCAGGTGGCGACTGCTACCTCGCCCGTGTGCAGTGGATGCCGGACGGCAGCCTCGTGGCCCAGGTCGAGGACCGCGCCCAGGCTCGCCTCGACCTCCTTCGCTTCGACCCCGAGACCGGGGTACGGGAGGAGCTGCTCACCGAGACGAGCGACGTGTGGGTCAACCTCCACCACCTGTTCCACCCCCTCGAGCGCACCGAGGGGCTGGCCGGCGGCTTCGTCTGGGGCTCGGAGCGGACGGGCTTTCGCCACCTCTACCTGTGTTCGGGCGACGGCGAGGTGGTGCGGCCCTTGACCAGCGGGGCTTGGATGGTCGACGGGCTTCACGGGGTGGACGAGGAGACCGGCCTGGTCTGGTTCTCCGCCACCTTGGACGGGCCCACGCAGTGCCACCTGTACTCGGTGCCTCTGGCGGGGGGGGAACCTCGCCGGGTGACTGCCGGCCCCGGCATGCACCGCGTCGTCGTCGACCACGGCTGCCGGCGGTTCGTGGACGTCCACAGCGCCATCGATCGCCAGCCCACGCTGACCCTGCGGGCGCTGCCGGGGGGCGAGGCCGTCCAAGTGATCCACGACCAGCCCGACCAGCGGGTGGAGCGCCTCCGGCTGGTGGGACCGGAGCTGGTGTCGTTGACCACCCGGGACGGAGCGGAGCTACACGGCGTGTTGCACCGGCCCGAGTCGGCGTCGCCGCCGCACCCCGCCATCGTGAGCGTGTACGGCGGGCCTCACGTCCAGCGGGCCAACGACTCCTGGGGGGTGACGGCCGACATGCGAGCCCAGTACCTGCGCAGCCTGGGCTACTTGGTGTTGGTGCTCGACAACCGGGGCAGCGCCCGGCGGGGGCTGGATTTCGAGGCCGCCATCCGCCACGACCTCGGCAACGTGGAGGTTCGAGACCAGGTGGACGGGGTGTCATGGATGGTGGAGCAGGGCCTGGCCGATCCCGAGCGGGTGGGCATCTACGGCTGGAGCTACGGCGGTTATCTGGCGGCCATGTGCCTCGCTCGGGCTCCCGGGGTGTTCAAGGCCGCCGTGGCGGGTGCTCCGGTGACCCACTGGGACGGCTACGACACCCACTACACGGAGCGCTACATGGGCACCCCAGCGTCCAACCCCGACGGCTACGAGCGCAGCAGCGTGATGAGTCATGTGGAGTCCCTGACCGGCGAGCTGCTGCTCGTCCACGGGCTCCTCGACGAGAACGTGCACTTCCGCCACACCGCCCGGCTGGTGGGTGCTCTGGTCAGAGCACGGAAGCGCTTCGAGCTGCTGATGCTCCCCGAGGAGCGCCACCTCCCGAGGAAGGAGGAGGACCGGGTCTACGTGGAGGAGCGGGTACGGGACTTCTTCACGGCCCACCTGTAGCCCACCGGTCATCGACGGTGATGGCCCGTGGTCAGCCTTGGGCCGCCGAGTCGGTCGGTAGGCTCGGGGTCCTCGTGGAGGAGCGCAGCCCTCACATCGTCGACGCCGTGATCGTCGACGCCGTGGTCCCGGCCCGGAACGAGGCTCCCACCGTGGCCGATGTCGTCGCCGCCTGCCGGGGTTGCCGGTACGTGCGCGAGGTCATCGTGGTCGACGACGGATCGACCGACGGCACGGCCGAGCTGGCCGCCGCCGCCGGAGCCAAGGTCATACGCCGCGACGGGGAGGGCTCCAAGGCGCTGGCCATGGAGGCCGGCGTCAACGCATCCGACGCCGATGCCCTTCTCTTTGCCGACGCGGACCTACTGGGCATCACGAGCCGGCACCTGGACGACATCTGCCGCCCGTTCATGGAGGGACGAGCCACGATGTCGTTCGGCATCTTCGACTACGGCGTCTGGAACTGGCTCGTGCTGCGGTTCCCGCCCACCTCGGGCGAGCGCATCGTTCCCCGCTGGGTCTTCGAGGCCGTGCCCCCGGAGAAGCGGGAGGGCTACCTGATCGAGATCTTCATCAACGAGGTGATCACCGAGGGCCGAATGCCCATCACGGCCCGGGTGATGCGAGGCGTGACGCATCGCACCAAGCGGATCAAGTTCGGACGCATCGAGGGATACCGCCGCAGCTGGCGCATGCTGCGCGACCTCTGGAAGCTGTGGGGTGTGTGCCGGAAGCGCACGTACTGGTTCTTCCTGCGCGACGTCACCTTCGAGTAGCCGTCAGCCCTGCCCCTCGTAGAGGGTGCAACCTCCGGGCCCCTGCACTGGGCCAGACTCGGGCCATGAACGTTCACCGGAGCGTCCTCGCCATGGTCACCTTGGCTGTGATCCTCACTGCCTGCTCCGGCGGGGATCAGAGCGAGGTGGCCGACCCCACGACGTCGAGCACCGTGGCCCTCGACACCACGACGACCACCGAGCCGCCCACCACGACCACCACGCCCGCACCGTCGACCACGACCACGGCTCCGGGGCTCGGTCCCGGAGCAAGGGGACCGGAGGTGCGAGCGCTCGAGCAGCGCCTGTCCGAGCTGCGCTACGACCCAGGCACGGTCGACGGCGTGTTCGACGCCACCACTGGTCACGCCGTGCTGGCCTTCCAGAAGGTGAACGCCATGGTCCGCACCAGCCGGGCCACCCCCGACGTGGTGGCCGGCGTCTCCCGGGCTCGCCCTCCGGCGCCCATGCTGGCCAGCGGGGGCGCCAACCGCGTGGAGATCGACCTCAAGCGCCAGGTGCTGTTCCTTTGGATCGACGGCGCGCTCGCCCGCGTCCTGCCCGTCTCCAGCGGAAACGGGAAGAGGTACTGCGTGCAGGGCGAGTGCGCCACCGCGGTGACGCCGGGAGGGTCATACCGGGTGGGAAGGAAGATCAGGGGGCTTCGTGTCAGCCGCCTGGGCCAGCTCCACAACCCGCTGTACTTCAACGGGGGAATCGCCATCCACGGCGCGTCGTCGGTCCCCGCCCAGCCCGCCTCCCACGGCTGCGTCCGCATCCCCATGTCGGCCTCCTTGTGGTTCTTCGACGCCGTGCCGTCGGGCACGCCGGTCTACGTGTTCGGCGGGCCGAGGGCGCCGGTGCCGTTCGGCGAGGCAGCTCCCGGTGAAGCTCCCCCCGGCCCACCGCCGCCCACGCTCCCTGACCCCACGCCCACCCCGCCGCCTCCGTCCCCGGCACCCCTCCTTCCCCTGCCCTAGGGCCGGCTGGCGATGGACAGCTCCATGCGGCCGGTGCTCCGGAGCGACGAGCTGAGCGCCGGCGTCAGCCCCACCCAGCCGGAGATCCGCCGTGTGAGCGCCGGTGAGACGGACGTCTTGCTGGCGCGCCTCGAAGGCGGGCGAGTGATCGCCTTCACGCCGACGTGCCCGCACCAGGACACGAGCTTGGAGGACGCCACGGTTTGGGATGGCAGCCTGCGTTGTCCCCGCCATCTGTACCTCTACGACCCGGACACGGGCGAGAACATCCTCCCTGCCCGTGACGCCCTCCCCGGCACGCTGTGGAAGCTCCGCCCCGGCTACCTCAGCGTGTACCGGGTGGAGGAGCGGGAGGGCTGGATCTGGGTCGCCGGCGCCCCCGAGCCTCCACCTGCGACCTACGACCCGGATCAGGAACGCCGCCCCTCCCGTCCGCCCGAGCCAGACGCGCCCGCCAACGCCGCCCCCACTGGGCCCCTGGTGCATCCGAGCGAGGAGCTGGGTGCAACCGCAGGCGAGGAGCTCGAGGTGGAGTTGGCCACCTCGCTCCGGCCTGGGTACCTGTGGCGGGGAGAGGTGGGCGATGGGCTGGTCGTGGTGAGCCAGCGCATCGACCCCGGCAGCGGCGCCACCTTCCGCGTGCGCATCCGTGCCGGCGACCCCGGCGAGGCCACCATGCGATGGATCTACGCCCGTCCGTGGGACGTGGAGCCGGCCGAGGTCCGCATCTTCGTGGTCCGCATCGCTCCGTCGTAGGCCTGGTCGAGCAACGTCTGGCCGGCGCACCCGGCGCCCGATGCGCGTCGAGCTGCTGCCCTGAGCAAGCTCTCACTCGTCGAGTCGCCCGCCACCACGCCGCTTTGGTCGAGCCGCACGGTCGCCACCTCTTGGAGCAGGACACAGGCTCCATCGGAGGGTGCAAGGATGTGGGCCAGGGCCATCGGGTGTGGGCTTAACTTCAGCACATCAGAATGCACATAGACATGGATGACGAGCTCGTCGCCGATGTGGATGCCCTGGCCGGCCGGCGGGGGAGGAGCCGGTTCGTACGAGAAGCCGTGATCGCCGCTCTTGACCAGCGCAAGCGCGCCGCCATGATCCGTTCGGCTCGGGGGTCTGACGCTTGCTACCACTGGCATCAACGTGGAGGAGATCGCCCGGGGCCTGCGTGGGAACGAGCAGGAACCAGCGGAGGCGCTGTTCTCGGGTCTGTTCGTCATCCCCGTTGGCGCAGAGGAAGGCTGGCTTGCGGGCGCCTGGCGTCGAAAGGCGGCAGCAGCGGGAGTCACCATGACCCAAGCCGACTGCCTCATCGCTGCCGCCGTGACCGCTGGAGCCCGCCTCGCAACCGGGAACCCGAAGGATTTCGGATCCATACCGGCTCCGGTGGAGCACTGGCCCGTGGGCCAGTAGCTCGGTCAGGGGAGGCGGCTGGCCAACCCTGAAGGCTCAAGAGTCCCGGCTCGATGGACGAGTAGTAACTGGTTGCGCCTGCCGGTCGTGGCAGCGGTCCCGGATCAACGGCTCCAACCATCATGTGGACCAAGCCTCGGAGCGGCGGAGAACCCAAGTGACGAACTTGACCGGCAAGGACCCCGCTGCCACCAGGGCACCCGCTCGCTTGGGCTGGCTTCCCCGCGGCAGCACTCTTCCGACCGACGTGTGGGTCCAGCGACATCGAGCGATCCTGGTCGTGCTCTGGCTCCACGTCCCGGGACTCTTCGGCTTCGGCCTGGTTGGCAACCAGAGCCTGTCGCACAGCCTCGGGGAGGCAGCCGTAGTGGCAATCTTCGCCACCGCGGCAACGGTCCTGCGGCCACACCGGTTGCTCAGCACGGTCCTGGCGGCCCTCGGTCTCTTCACCTGTTCGGCGGTGCTCGTCCACCTCTCCGGCGGCTTCATCGAGATGCACTTCCACTACTTCGTGATGGTGGGGGTAGTCACGCTCTACCAGGACTGGCGACCGTTCATCATCGCCATTGGCTACGTGGTCTTGCAGCACGGCTTGGCTGGGGCGCTCGCACCTGCCTCGGTGTACAACCACCAGACGGCGATCGAACACCCATGGCAATGGGCCGGCGTCCATGGCCTCTTCGTCCTGGCCATGAGCTCGGCCGGTGTGGCTTCCTGGAAGCTGAACGAGTCGTTGCTCCAGGCCGCCGCTGACCGCGAAGACAAGCTTGCCGAAGCCCAAGAGGTGGCCATGCTCGGGAGCTGGGAATGGGACGTCTCCACCGAGACCGTTACCTGGTCCCACGAGATGTTCCGATTGTTTGGCACGACTCCAGAGGAGCTCACGCCTTCCTACGACGCGTTCTTCTCCTACGTGCACCCCGATGACAAGGACGAGCTTGCCCTCGACGTCCACCGAGCGGTCGATGAGGGTGCGCCGTATGCCAGGGACTTTCGCGTCCTCACCGAGGACGGCCTCCTTCGGTGGCTGCACGGCCGGGGCGAGGTCATCACTTGGGAGGCAGGACAGACGAGGCTCCTCACGGGAACCGTCCAAGACGTCACCGAACGAAAGCGCCTCGAGGACGAGCTCGCCCACCAGGCGTTCCACGATGCGCTGACCAACCTCGCCAATCAGGCCCTGTTCCGGAATCGGGTCGAGCACGCCACGACACGGGCCGCCCGCCGGGAGAGTCCGCTCGCGGTGCTCTTCCTCGACCTCGACAACTTCAAGACCGTGAACGACAGTCTGGGTCATACGGTGGGCGATGAGCTGCTGGTGGCGGTGGCGCAGCGCCTGCAGCGCCACGTTCGGGGTGCGGACACCGCAGCGCGCCTCGGCGGCGACGAGTTCGCCGTGCTGCTGGACGACATCGAGGCCGAGGGTGATGCGACCAGGCTGGCCGAGCGCCTGATCCTGGCCTTGAGCGCGCCATTCAGTTCCGGTGGGCGGGAGGTGGTCGTCGGTGTCAGCATCGGGATCGCGTTCCACGATCCCGCCCTGAGCAGCGACCAGCTGCTGAGGAACGCAGATCTGGCCATGTACCGGGCCAAGGCCGCCGGCAAGGGCCGGGCCCAGGTCTTCGAGCCGGAGATGCACACCGCTGCGCTGGAGCGCCTGGACATGGAGTCGGACCTTCGGCGGGCGCTCGGTCGGGGAGAGCTCAGCGTTCAATACCAGCCGATCGTCGCCGTGGGCGTTGGTGTGATCTCGTCGGTGGAGGCCCTCGTACGTTGGCGCCACCCCGTGCGAGGGCTGCTGTCTCCGGTCACGTTCATCCCGCTGGCCGAAGAGACGGGGCTCATCCATGAGCTCGGCCGCCAGGTGCTCTTCGAGGCCTGCCTGCAGGCCCGTCGCTGGCAGTTGGACCACCCGAGCGTTCCCGGGCTCACGCGGTGAGCGTGAACCTCTCGCCTCGCCAGCTGACGCACGCCGACATCGTGGATCAGGTCCAACGCGCACTCGATGCCTCAGGGCTCCCTGCTCCTTGTCTCGTGCTCGAGATCACCGAGGGAGCGATGATGGCCGACACCGAGGTGGCCATCGCCAAGCTGACCGCTCTGAAGGCAATGGGCGTGAGGCTGGCCATCGACGACTTCGGGACCGGCTACTCCTCGCTCAGCTACCTCCAGCGCTTTCCCGTGGAGATCGTGAAGATCGATCGCTCGTTCGTCGCCGCCATGGAGACCGACGACCAGAAGGCATCCCTTCCCCGAGCCATCATCTCCCTGGCCCGGACCATGCAGCTCCAGGTGGTGGCGGAGGGAGTGGAGACGGCCGCCCAGCTCGAGCTGCTCTCCGAGCTTGGCTGTGACTTTGCCCAGGGCTATTACCTCGCCCGACCCCAGGACAGCGAGGCCCTGGGATGTCTGCTGCGCGACGGCTCGCTTCGACAACCGTCCCTTCCGGTTGGCTAGCGGAGCGCTCGACGGACCACGGTGGACAGGGCGTCGGCGGCGAAGACCATCACGAGGATGGTGAGGATGAGGGTGGAGGTCTCCGAGTAGCGGAAGAGCCGGATGGAAACGTCCACCTGCTGGCCGATACCGCCCGCCCCCACGAAGCCCACGATGGTGGCCGCCCGGACGTTGCATTCCCACTGGTACATGCCGAGCGAGATGAGGTTGCGTCGGGCCTGAGGCACGACGGCCAGTGAGGCCACGCCCAGGCGGCCCACGCCGAGGAGGCGCACGGCGTCGACCGGGGCGGGGTCCACGCCCTCGAGCTGCTCGGCCCAGAGCTTGCCCAGCAGCCCGCCGGCGTGGATGCCGATGGCCAGGGCGCCGGCGAAGGGCCCGAGTCCCACCGCGGTGATGAAGATCAACGCCCACACCAGCTCGGGTATGGCCCGGAGCAAGTTGAGGATCCCCCGCGCCACCCAGTAGGGAGCGAAGCGCAGCGCCCGCTGCCACCTGGGCAGGCCGGACCCGGCGCCCGTGGACAGGTTGGAGGCGGCGAAGAGGGACAGCGGGGCCCCGATCAGGATGCCGATCACCAGGCTGGTGATGGAGATGTGCAGGGTCTCGATGGCGGCCGAGCCCACCTCCGCCAGGTAACTCAGGCCGAGCTCGGGGTGAACGAACTCGGAGAGGAACTCAGCCATCTTGGTTCGGGCGTCGCCGCCGCCAAGGGTCCCCGGCGACACGCCCGCACCGCGCATGCTCCAGACCACGAGGACGGCCAGGAGCGTGGCCCACACCAGCCTGCGGCCCATCGACTGAGGTGCCAGGAAGTGACGAGCAGGTGGGTGACCGTCATCGTCGGGGACGAGGGCCGGTGCGGTGCGGCTGGTGGAGCCGGTGGTCGTGGTCATCGGCAACCCCAGGAGAGCGGTCGGCCGCCCGCCTCCGGTGCGGATGCGGGGTCGGCGGCGTAGACCCGCTCCACCACGTCGGCTGCCAGCTCCTCGGGCCCCCCGGCGAAAGCCAGCCGCCCGTGCTGGAGGGCGAGTATCCGGTGCTGACGACGGGCGATGGAGAGGTCGTGGGTGGCGAGCAGGAGCGTGGCGCCTGCCGTGGCCAGGCGCTCGAGGGCGTCCAGCACGACCCCGGCTGAACGGGGGTCGACCGAAGCCGTCGGCTCGTCGGCCATGATCAGCGCCGGTCGCTGCATCAGGAGCCGGGCCACGGCCACCCGCTGGCGTTGGCCTCCGGACAGCTCGTCCACCCGAGCGTGAGCCAGCGAGGCGATCCCCACCTCGTCGAGCGCCTCGTAGGCGCGCCGTGCCGTGTCCCCCGACGGCCCTCGAAGCGACAGTCGCAGCGCGCTTCGGCTTCCCATGCCACCCAGCGCGCCGGCGGCCACGTTGGTGAGGGCGCTGGACATGGGCACCAGGTCGCCCCGCTGGTGGATGACTCCCATGCGCCGGCGGAGGGCGCGCAGGTCCCGGTGGCCCAAGCGGTCGAGCTCGGCCCCTCCCACCCTCACCCTCCCCGAGTCGGGCACCAGGCTGCGGGTGAGCAGGCGGAAAAGCGTGGTCTTGCCTGCCCCGGAGGGTCCGATCACCGAGAGCCGCTCACCCGCCTCGACGTCCAGGCTGATCCCTGCCACCGCCGGCGCCTGCCCAGGCCGGTAGCGCTTGGTGACGTCCTCCAGAACGACCTGCACCTGGACTAGCCCGTGTTCAGCAGGCCGAGCTTGCGGGCCAGCTCGTCGACTTCCTTGTAGTCGTCGGCCGTCACCGGCACGTAGCTCTTGGCTCTGAGCAGGTCGAGCAGCGCGGGATCTTGAATGTCCTGGAACGCCTCGGCGAGGCGTCGCCGGAAGCCCTGGTCGACGGAGCTGGGCGAGACCCACGGATAACCCATCACCTTCCGTTCGCTCAGCACCTTCAGGTCGCCCGGCACCTTCCCTTCCTTCTGGAGGCGGTGGAGGATGCGGGCTTCGAGCCCGGCGGCGGCCACCTGGCCCTTGGCCACGGCCTGGGCGGCGGCATCGTGGCCACCGGAGTACAGCACCCGCTCGAGCGGCGGGCACGAATCGAGGGTGGTGGCCGAGCAGTTGAACCTGGCGTCGACCAGCATGGCCCGGGGGTAGAGCGATCCCGAGGTGGAGCTCGGGTCCCCGAAGGCGAAGTCCTTGCCCGCCAGGTCCTCCAGCTTGCTCACGCCCGAGTCGGCCCTGGTGACGATCTGGCTCAGGTACTCGCGCTCGCCCGTCTCCCGGTCCACCTCGGTGACGAGGGGCTCGATCTTGGTGCGTTCCCTCGCCTGCACGTAGGTGAGCCCGCCGAGGTAGGCCAAGTCCAGCTGCCCGGCTTCGAGGGCCCGGACGGTGCCCGCGTAGTTGGTGGCCACGAACAGCTCCACCTTCACGCCCAGCCGGTCCTGGAGGTAGCGGGCGAAGGGCTGGTACTTGGCCCGCTGCTCCTCAGGAGCGATGTTGGGGACCAGCCCGATGCGCAGTGTCTTGGGCGCGCCCTTGTCTGTTTCCCTGCTCGCCTCTGGCTCCTGGTCGCTCCCACAGGCCCCGGCCATCAAGGCCAGGGCGAGGAACGCCACGAGCAGTCTGCCTACAGAACCTCTGCCCCTGTGCGCCCTACCGCTGGGCGCCCCACCGCTGTTCGCCTTGTTGTTTTGACCGTTGCCGACCCGACCGGGTGGCTCGTGGCGGGGCCTCACCGATGGGGTGAGGTCGGGGAGCGCATCGGCTCCGGGTGGACGTTCAGCACCTCGGCTTCTTAGCACGTCTCATGCGGTCCCATGAGGGCGCGACCGCTCCTCGATATCCTGCGCGACGTGAGCGAGGTGCCCATCGTCATAGAGAACCGCAAGGAGCTGACGTACCTGCTCTCCGAGGCCGCCGAGCTCGAGCACGGCCTCATGTGCGAGTACCTCTACGCCGCCTTCAGCCTCAAGACCGACGCCGGGCCGGGCGTCACTGCATCGCAGCTCGAGGCTGTAGAGCGATGGCGCAAGGTGCTGCTGGAGGTCGCGGCCCAGGAGATGCTGCACTGGGCGCTGGTCAACAACATCCTCACAGCCGTGGGGTCGGCGCCCTACGTGAGCCGGCCGCACCTGCCGCACCAGGCCAAGGGGTATCCGGCAGGGGTGCAGCTGGCGCTCGTGCCCTTCGGAGAGCGCGCCCTGCGCCACTTCCTCTTCCTCGAGCGCCCCGAGGGCATGGAGCTGGCCGACGCCGACGGCTTCACCCCGAGTGGCCCTGCCCTGCCGATCATGTCGGAACGTGACCTCATTCCATGGGGCCAGGAGTTCGCCACCGTCGGCCACCTCTACCGCTCCATCGAGGCGGGCCTCACCCGCCTCGCCGAGAAGCACGGTGAGGATGGGCTGTTCATCGGTCCGCCGGCTGGGCAGGCCACCGCTTTGTGGCCGGAGCTGATGGCCATCGTGGACCTGGCATCCGCCGGCCGGGCCATCGAGCTCATCGTGGAGCAGGGCGAAGGGGCGCGGGGGGAATGGTCCAAGGCTCATTACGGCCGCTTCCTCGCCACGCTCGACGAGTACCGGGAGGCGCTTGCCGCCGACCCCAGCTTCGAGCCCGCCCACCCGGTGAGGGCAGCCGGTGTGCGACCTGTCGAAGGCGTCGAGCCGGATATGTACATCACCGACCCCGCCACCGCCGCCGTTTCCGACCTGTTCAACGTGGTCTACGACCTGATCCTGCAGATGATCGTGCGCTACTTCGCCGCGGTCGAGGAGACCGAGGACCAGCGGGGCGCGCTGGGGTACGCCTTCGTGGTTCTGATGGTCGTGGTCATCAAGCCCCTCGGGCTCCTGTTGGCCACCCTTCCTGTCGGGCCCGACCACCCGGGCGCCACCGCAGGCGCCAACTTCCAACTCGCCTACCGGGGGAACTTCCTCCTCCCGCACCGGCGCGTGGCGTTCATCCGCTTTCGCGAGCGGCTCGACGAGGCGGCGACGTTCGCCGACGGCATCGACGTCGGCACGTCTGGGGCATCCCGTGCAAGGGCGGTGCTCGACGCCGCGGCCGCCACTCTGCGATCGCTCAGCGCCGGGCTCAGCGCTCACATCGACAGCTGGTAACGGCGCAAGGATTGACCCCTCGTATCAGCGCCGGTGGGCTGCGGCGTGTCCGGGCGCGAGCGCAGTTGCTCGACTTGCTCGACGCGAGCGGTGCGGAGGCCGGCCGGAGCCCCGCTGACGTGGTCTCGAAGGTGGTGGGTGTCCAGGCGCAGGATGGCGCCGCCGCCGCTCTCGCCGTTCGTGCTCGCACCTACGGCTTCCAGCTCAGCGATGTGGACGCTGAGCTCGGTGACCGAGGAGCGTTGGTGCTCACGTGGAGTCTCCGGGGCACTCGCCATCTTCATTGTCGTGAGGACCTTCGGTGGCTCGTCGGGCTGCTCGGGCCGAGGTTCGGCCACCCGCGTCGCCGCGCCCGGCAGCTCGGCATTGCCGGCGAGGCCGGCGACAGGGCCGTGCGTCTCGTCCGTGATGCCCTTGCTTCCGACGGGCCGCTCGAGCGTCAGGAGCTGAAGGGACGCCTGGTCGCGGACGGCGTGGATCCTTCAGGGCAGGCCGTGATCCACGTGTTGCGTCGCGCTGCGTTCGAGGGCTTTGCCTGTGTCCTGCCCGGCCCGGGCCGGCGGGAGCGCTACGTGCTCGTCGACGACTTGATCGACGCCGCGCCGCCGATCGAACCTGACCAGGCGGCTGTCCTTCTGGCCCGGCGTTATCTGGCCGCCTTTGCCCCCGCCTCTCCAGCCGACTTCGCGGCCTGGTCGGGGCTCGGCGTGGGTGTGGCCAGGAAGGCATGGTCGGCACTCGGCCCCTACCTGACCGAGGTTGACGTCGCCGGCCGCACGTCGTGGCTACTGACCGAGTGCCGCGACTATCTCATGTCGGCGGCCGACGCACCGTCCCCCCTCCGGCTCCTGGGCGGCTTCGACACGCTCTTGTTGGGCTACGCCGATCGAAGCAGCCTCGTCGA
>JAUJNQ010000001.1:394230-407793 GCA_030448025.1 Acidimicrobiales bacterium
CGTCGAGCCGGAGCACGCCGGACGGGTCAACGCCGGAGGCGGTCTCATCAAGCCCCCGGTGCTCGTCGATGGACGACTGGTGGGAACTTGGACCTTCCGGCGAAGCGAACGTACGCCCCGGGTGGAGGTGACGGCCTTCGGCCGGCTCAGCCGGGCGGAGGTCGAGGCCGTCGAGGCGGAGGGGCGGGACGTCGGTCGGTTCTTCGGATCGCCCAAGTGCGTGCCGACCGCCATCGCCTAATCTGCTCGAACGATCCCCTCCGGGCATCGTTGCCTTCTCCCGCTGGAGCGGACCGCACCGAGAGGACGAACATGTCGTACAACCAGACGTGCCCGCGCTGCGGCTGGGACTTCGCCGGTGATGACAAGGAGGCCGTCGCGAACGCTGTCGTGGAGCACGCCCGCGTCGACCATCGTCATGCCCTCGACCGAGAGATCGTGTTCGCCCACCTCGAGGGCGTTCCCTACGAGCGAGAGGATTAGGCACCGAGCATCCCCAGCAGGCGCATGCTCCGTGGAGCGAGTCCGACCGTCGGTCGCCGTTCGACGGCGTGGAGGCCCGGGTTCACGGCGCCAGGCGCTCATCGAGCCGGAGCACCTACGTCAGGGCGACGTTCATTGTCCGGGTCGCCAGTGGGGCGAAGCCAGTTCGAATCCGGCAAAGTCGAAGGCGGGTGACACCGTGCATCCGACGAGCGACCAGCGACCAAGGGAGCGCGCTGATTGCCAGGTGCGAGCGGGCACGACGTGCTGGGGGTGCTGCCCCTCAGCGAGGGCCGCTCCCAGCACCACTCGGTCAGTGGAGATCGCGTCGCTCGAGAGCTCCAGTCGCAGGGGTCGCCCGCGTAGAAATGCCACACCTCGGCGGCGTCGATGCGGTGCCAGTGGGAGCGCTCCTCCTCCGCCAGCAGGTAGTAGATGGCGGTACCGGGTCCTCGCTCGCCAGGAGGTGCAGCCCCCCGCCATGTCTCTCGGAACCAGCCGCCCTCGGGGTGGGCGGACAGCTCGAGGCGGGTGATCACTTCCGACGCGTCCATCACCCGGGATCTTCGCACTCCCCCGACAGCGGTCTCGCCGCTGGCCCCGGACCGCAGTCAGGCGTGCATGCCGGCCAGCGCCTCGGCTTCGACACGCAGCTGCCGCCATGTCGATTCACCCACTTGGCCGAAGGCATGGAGCTCGACGTCCCCCTGCTCGTAGCGCCAAGTCCCCGCGACGGAACCGTCGACCAGGAAGGTGTTCACCGAGTGCGGCGTCTTGGTGTTGAACACCAGGGGGCGGTACTCCTCGGGGAGGATCCCGGTGCGCCGGGCGTGCACCAGGAGGGTGGCGTCCCAGGCGGGCAGGAACCGCACCGGCGCCGGGGTGGCCGGGTCGGGGAGTGGCGCATCCGGGACGTCCAGCAGCTCTTCGCCGCTCTCGCTGCCGAAGCGGCGAAGGTCGAGTCGCCCGAGTGCCCGGGCGACCTCCCCCACCGTCAGGCCGGACCAGCTGGCGACGTCACCTTTGGTCGCGGGGCCGAAGCCGGCGAGGTAGCGGCGAACGAGGTGATCGACGGCCTCGGTTTCCGGCACGTCCACCGGCTCGAGCCAGCGGTCGGCGGCGGCGTACAGGTCGGCGCGCCGGCGCTCCCACGTGCCCGACGGTGGCACCCGTACGAGGTCCAGCCACAGCCCGACGGCGGTGGTTACGTAACGACCGACGATCTCGTCGATCTCCCTGCGCCGAAGTGAGACAGGTGGCCGCTTCGCCCGGATCCCTTGTGCCACAAGGAAAACACTTGCGCCGGTAGGGGAACGCATGTACGATTACTGACGTGTTCGGGGGCCATGTACAATGAGCTCGACATGACTTGTGGTTCGGCCATGTTCTTCGGGATCGCCTCGACGCCAAGATCACCGACGCCGTGGGGCTTCGATGGACTCGGCCACATCCATGACCGCCTGGCTCCGCCAGCACGGGGCCATGACCAAGCCTTGACGGGTGGTTCGGCCATCACCGAGGTGTTGGCCCTTCGGTGATCGCCCTCGACTGGCCAAGATCGCCGACGCCGTGCCGAGCCTGGTGGGCCTGTCGGACGCCGCCGGCCATGGGACCTGGGCGACTCGCCATCACCGACGACACATCCATGACCTGCACCTGTCCCCGCCTGGGTCATGAACGGGACATGGACCCCGAGAGCGGGAGGTGGTGTCGACCGCCCTACGCATGGCCGAGAGCGCCGACTCAGACGCCGAGCCGGTTCGTACCCCGGCGCAGCGCCGGTTGGACGCCCTGGCCGACCTGTGCCGGTTCTTCCTCGACCACCAGAACCACCACCCGGCAAGCCGTCACCGGCCCCACGTCAACGTGGTCATCGGCTTGGAGGACCTGCAGGGCGGTGGCGGAGGGCGGGTAGTGGAGGACCGGCGCTCAGCAGGGGCGGTGGATCGCTGAGCTGCGACTCGGCTCTTCACCGAGTGGTCTGGCCGGGCGCTGTTCGACTACGGCGAGCACGAGGAACGCCCTGGTGCTGCCGAGCCTGGCTTCTGTGACCGGCGGTCTGTCTGGTGCGAAGGACACCACGTGGTCCACATCGCCGAGGACGGGCCAATGCCTGGAGAACCTGGTGCTGGTGTGGTCGCCATCACCACCGCCTCCACCAGCCGGGATGGCCATCACCGACGCCATCTTGGAGGTCACCGACCCCGCCGGGTCCACGGCCCCACCCCTGTCCCTGCTGTTGGACGGCACAAACTGGGAAAAATCATGAACTGGAAGGCACAGGGGTGCCCGCTGCTGGACTCTGCGGTGGAGGGTGTCCCGAGCGACGATGTGGGGCGAATGGTGGTCACCGCCGGGAGAGGCTCGAGGTGTGACGGTCAGGGCCGAGAGCGCCGACTCAGACGCCGAGCCGGTTGCCCCACCCCGGGCCGGCGCCGGCTGAGCGTGGTCCGACGGGGCGCAGGCGCCTGTTCCCGGCGCAGTCTCTCCCGCATCGCTGGCGTTGTCGTTGCGCCAGCGCCGTGGCGGCGGGTCAGCACGGTGTGGTTGGGGTGCCGAGTTGTTGAGCACTCGCAACCGAAGTGACATTCAGACGGGGTTGGCCCATGACGAGTAGGTGGGCGTGAAGCACAGCTCGACGTTGTGCTTGGCACACCAGTGGCGGATCTTCGTGCCCATGGGCCGAGAGGTTGTCCAAGATCACGTAGATCCGCTCGCCGTGCAGGGCGGCACGAGCGGATGGCAAGGTGTTGTCCGCCCCCTTGCGTGCCTTGACCACTCCCCACAGCCGGTCGTCGCCCACCGAGTAGCAGGCGTGGAACTGACGCACCCCACAGGTCTTGTGGAGTTGGCCCGCTGGCGCTGGGGCTTCTTCTTCGCCGCCCAGCAGCATCCCCCTATGGGGTGGATGGCGAGGGGGCCGAACTCGTCGAAGGCGAAGACCCGCTCGGGCCGCGATCGAGGATCTGCTCGATACGGTCCAGCTTGGCCTCCTTGTCGGGGTCGTTGGACTCTTTCCACGTCTTGGTCTTCTGGAAGGTGATGCCGTGGTCGTCGAGGATCTGGCGCAGCCGTTCCTTGCTGATCCTCATCGGCCGCACCGTGTTGTCGTTGAGGTAACCCCGCGGCTTGCGGAGGCTCCAGTGGGTGAAGGGCCGTCCCACCTTCTCGGGGGCTCCTTGGCCGTCGTGACGATGAAGTCCTCGTCCTCAGTCGATCCGGCGGGGACGGCCACCCGCCCACTGAGGGTCCAATGAGGCCATCCCCATGTCGTTGAAGCGGTGGATCATCTCCCGCACCCGGTCGGGGGAGGTCTGCACCAGCCGGGCGATCACCTCGACCGTGTTGCCGCCCACCGGAGGCCAGGACCACCATGGCCCGCCGGTATCGGACCACGTTGACCTGGCTCTTGCCACCTCCTCGCCGAACGATGCGCTGCAGCTGTCGCCCCTCGTCATCCGTCAGACGCCGGACCTTCACCCGTTGGCTCATGCTTAAACGCTGCACGCTCCGCCACAAGGACGCAAGTGGTGGACCCGATGGGGCGAAGGATGCCGGCCAGGGCACTAGACGGGGCCACGGGGGAAAACGACTCGGCTGGCGTGCGTAGCAGATGTATGCCGAGAGGGGCGTTACCCGGCCAGAGTTCTCTTCTTGCACCCGGAGAACCGGGCATGAGGGTCGAGTGGGCGGGTTGTGCGGGCGGGGAACCAGTCATGATTGGGTCTCGTTGCGCGGTCATTGGAGCCCGCCTCCGCAGAGACCAGGAGTTCACGTGTCCACTCTCTATCGAGATACCGGTGCGCCGCTGGTCGGCCTGATCGAGACATCCGCAGTGGCAGGGTTGCGTTGCCGGACATCCAGCGGCCGTTCGTTTGGGCGTCCAAGAAGGTGCGAGATCTCTTCGACAGCATGTACCGGGGCTATCCGATCGGCACCCTGATGCTGTGGGAAACCGGAGCTGAGGCCGGGACGCGCCAGATCGGACTGGAAGCAGCAGACCGGGCTCCCCAACTGCTCATAGTCGACGGGCAGCAGCGGCTCACCTCGCTGTACGCCGTGCTGACGGGGTAGTCCGTGCTGACGAAGTCGTTTGAGAAGAAGCGGATCCGAATCGCCTTTAGCCCGGTCGGCGAAGCCTTCGAGGTCACTGACGCTGCGATCGAACGCAATGCTGAGTTCGTTCCTGACATCACGACGCTTTGGTCTCATGGCTATAGATCTACGGCCCGCCAGTACCTCAAGCGACTGGGTGAGGCCCGAGAGGCGCCACTGACTCAGGCCGAGGAGGACGAACTGGACGATCGGATTAATCGGGTCCACGACCTCCGTGATTTCCGGTTCCAGATCGTAGAACTCAGCTCCTCCACCAAGGAGGAGCAGGTGGCCGACATCTTCGTGCGGACGAACTCGGAGGGCGTCCCGCTTAACCAGGCTGACTTCATCCTCACGCTCATGTCGGTGCACTGGGAGAAGGGTCGGCGAGAGCTCGAGGCATTCAGCCGGGCAGCCATCGACCCAGCTATCAAAGGCACAACCCCGAAGAACCCTTTCATCGAACCGAGCCCAGACCAGATGCTACGGGTCGCCGTCGCCTTCGCGTTCCGACGGGCACGGCTCCAGTTCGTCTACAACATCCTTCGAGGCAAGGACCTCGAAACGGGCATGGTCAGCCTGGAACGACGCGACGAACAGTTCCGGGTCCTCGCCGCCGCTCAAGCCAAGGTCCTTGACCTTGGTAATTGGCACGAGTTCCTCAAGTGTCTACAGGCCGCAGGGTTTCGAAGCCGCAAGACGATCTCCTCCGACAATGCCCTTCTCTTCAGCTATGCCCTCTGGCTCGTCGGACGGATCGACTTTGGGATCAACCTGCCGGCCCTCAGGACTGCCATCGCCCGGTGGTTCTTCATGGCTCACACAACAGGCAGATACACCTCGTCACCGGAGAGCGCCCTAGAGTTCGACCTCGGACGGATTGCTGACCTCCCCGCCGGCGACGGCTCTGCGTTCATCGCTGAACTCGACCGGCTGATGGCAGCCAACTTCACGACCGACTATTGGGAGATCTCCCTCCCGAACCGCCTCGACACGTCCTCACCCCGTTCGCCGGTGCTATTCGCTTACCTCGCGGCGCTCAACCTGCTTGATGCTGAGGTGTTGTTCAGCAACGTGCGTGTCCGCGCCCTAACGGACCCAGGGGTGAACGCGCCTCGATCAGTGGAGCGCCATCACCTCTTCCCGAAGGCCTTTCTGGCCAAGCGTGGCGTCACCAACACGAGGCAGACGAATGCCATCGCGAGTATGGCTCTCTTGGACTGGGCCGAAAACGCCGAAATCAGCGACCAAGCACCGATCGTGTACTGGCCCGTGATGACGGAAGGCATCCCCGAACCGCGCCTCCGTCGCCAGAGGTACCTCCATGCCCTACCAGTCGGTTGGGAGCAGCTGGACTACCCCACGTTCCTCGAAAAGCGCCGTGGCCTCATGGCAAAGGTGGTTAGAGACGGCTTCGCCTCAATCGCGGGTGAGAGCCAGCCGAACGAGATCACCACCTCAGAGCTGATCGCGAGCGGCGAAGGCCAGACAGTCGAGTTCAAGTCGACAGCGCGATGGAACCTCAACACTGGGCAGGTCGACGCGAAGCTTGAGCACACGATACTCAAGACCGTCTGCGGATTCCTAAATGCATAAGGGGGATCGGTGTTCATCGGCGTAGACGACGACGGCAACTGTCTCGGCATCGATCAGGACCTCGCCACTCTGGGATCCAAGGCGCACATCGATGGCTACGAATTGTTTGTCCGGCAGCTTCTCGAGACGGGCCTCTCGGTGCCGACCGCAGCCACCGTCCGCGTTCGCTTCGAAGCAATTGACGGCAAGGACGTTTGTGTCGTCCGCGCCTCCGCCTCGGGCAAGCCGGTCTTTGCAAAGCCAGTCAAGGGACAGGGCGGGGGAGACACATCCGAGTTCTGGGTGCGGATCGGCAACCAGACCCGGCAACTGCACGGCGACGACATGGTGCAGTACCAGTCAGAACACTGGGGTTGAATGCGATTAGGGCTGCGTTCGCCGCGCGAGCATTCGCGTCGTACCCGGGAGGTTGGACAGGGTGACTGTCGACAGGAGAAGAGAGACCGATGGCGAGGACGGTGGGTCCTGGACCGTGACCGAGATGTTTGTCCTGTTGGGCGAGTTCGAGGCCGAGCTACGAGCGGCGGGACTCGAGGAGGCGACGATCCGGACCTACGTTGACCGCTCGACCTACTTCGTGCGGTGGCTCGATGACGACTACCACCCGCGCGGTCCCAACCGCTGATCTCCTCTTCGGGACCCTGCTCCCTTTGGAGGTTGGGTAGGTCGCGGGGAGCCGTTCTTCCACCTCTACGAGCTCATCGAACCGCCCTGAACCGAACTTCGAGTCGCTCCTGGCGAGATCCACGCTGCCCTAACTTTGGGGCGCCTCAGGCTTTCGGGCCACGACGGTCACCAGCGGGGGAAGGACGACGGGCTCGTCGCCGGGATCGACGTCGGTCAGCGCCGTCAGGTAGTCCCGGACGGGTCCTGAGCCCGCACCGGCCGGCGCTTCGGCCCAGGCGTCCACGATCTCCAGGCCGGCGTGAATCACGAGGGCGGGCAGCAGGGCGCCGACATCTGGATGGCGGGCCTCGGGCATCGAGAACGCCTCGCCGTCGATCCGCCCCGCGGAGGTGATCGGTTCCTGGGCCACGACCCAGCCTCCGGCCCGAGTGATCTGGCCCATCCGCCGCAACACCACGACGGGCTCGAGAACGTGCATGAGGAGGAAGCGGCAGAAGGCCAGGTCCACCGCCTCGGGGAGCAACACGTCCTCGCCGGCCTGGGTGAGGGCGATCACCTGGGAATGGGGAGCGGCGGCCCGGGCCACGTCGTCGCGCGTGGACGGGTCACAGTCGACGGCATACACCCGCCCACCATGGCCCACCATTTCGGCCAGGGCCACGGTGACGTCGCCCCCTCCGGCACCCACGTCCACGCACCGCCATCCCTCTCCCAGACCCAGCCGGTCCAGAGCGGTGGCCAGTGGCCGTCGGTAGACGTCGTTGCGCAGCCCGAGCTCGGTCATGTCTGCATCATGGCCTGCACCTGGGGAGGAAGAGGGGTCCTACCATCGCGGTCGATGCCCGCCGCCATAGAAGCCGTCCTGCTCGACGTCGGTGGCGTGTTCGCCCTTCCCCACCCGGACATGATCCGGTCGGCCCTCGGCGTTGACTTCGACGAGGATCGAGCCGCCCGCTCCCACTACGCCGGGGCCGCCGCCATCGACGGCCTGGGGCGAGGGGAGTGGAGCGCCTACTTCACGGCCTACGCCCTGGAGGCGGGAGTGACGGCCTCGCGTCTCCGCGTAGTGCTACCCGCCCTGCGCAACGCCTTCCGGGACCCCGACGACGTCGCTGTGTGGTCTCTGTTCGTCCCGACCGCCGTGCAGGCGCTGAAGCGTCTGCACCAGGCCGGCGTGGGCCTGGCCGTCGTTTCCAACTCCGACGGCACGGTGGAAGGTCTCCTGCGAGACAACGGTGTGTGCCAGGTCGGTGAGGGTGGCGGCACGTGCGTGTCCGTCGTGGTCGACTCCGGCGCCGTCGGTTCCGAGAAGCCGGATCCGGGGATCTTCGTCCACGCCCTCGATGTTCTCGGCGTCGATCCCGACCGGGCCGTCCACGTGGGCGACATGGTCCATGCCGACGTCGCCGGAGCGCGAGCGGCAGGGGTTCGCCCGGTGCATCTCGACCCGTACGGGTTCTGCCCGCTGGACGACCACGAGCACGCCACCTCGCTCGACGACGTGGTGGAGCTGGTCTACGCCAGCCGGGTGATGTCGACGCTCACGTCGAGCCCCTCGGCCGGCCCGCCGTGGAAGATGCCCTTGAGCGGTGAGACGTCGGTGTAGTCGCGGCCCCTCGCCACCACGACGTGGCGCTCTCCCACGTCGGACCCGCTGGTGGGGTCCATGGGGAGCCAATGCCCGACCCACGCCTCGACCCAGGCGTGGCTCTGGCCGGTGTGCGAAGCGCCCACGCCGGCTGACGGGGTGGGGTGCAGGTAGCCCGAGGTGTAGCGAGCCGGGATGCCCATGGAGCGCAGCAGCGCCAAGGTGAGGTGGACGAAGTCCTGGCACACGCCGGCGCCGAGCTCGAGGGCCTCGGTGGCCGAGGTGAGGACACTGGTGGTGCCCCGCTCGTAGCGGAGGCGGCCCCGAACCCATTGGGCGGCGCCCTCGCTGGCCTCGACGGGCGAGCCTGCCGAGCGCAGGTCCCTTGTCACCTCGGTCATCTCGTCCGACATGGGCGCCCGGGCCGTGGGCGCCAGCAGCTCGCCGAAGCGGGCGCGGGCCTCAGGACGGGCAAGTTCCTCCCAGTCCACGTGGGAAGCGCCGTTCTGGGGCGGAGACGTCTCCACCACGGCCATGGCGCTCACGGTGAGCTCGGTGTGGGGGATGTGCACGTCGAAGACGTCGACGATGCTGCCCCAATAGTCGTGATAGCGGGCAGAGGCGGTAGGCGGGCTCACGCCGACGGCCGCTTCGAGGACTCGCTGGCGGTCCGTGTTGAGCGGCGTCATCCGCGCCTCGTTGTACGAGGAGCGAACCTCTCGCTTGTAGCGGTGGGTGGTGCGATGCTCGATGCGGATGCGCCAGCTCATGTGTGGCCCACGGCCTCCTCCAGGCTCCACTCGATGGCCTTGGTGTGGTGGAAGAAGCGCAAGGCCACCGCCTCACCGGCCTGGGCACAGGCAGCCTGGAGCTGGTCCAGGTGCCGGGGCAGCTCGGCTATCAGCTCTCCGACACTGCGGAACTCGAGCTGGGTGCGAGCACGACCCAGGATGTTCCTGGCCTTGCCTTCGAGCCCGGCCCGTCCCGACCTCGGCTCCAGGGCGGCCAGGCACTCCTCGGCCACTCCCAGGGCGTGGAACGCCGATCGGGGGAAGAGGCGGTCGAGCAGGAGGAACTCGGCCACCGACGAGGCGTTGGCCGGACGACGATACGTGCGCAGGAAAGCCTCATGAGCGCCGCACGAGCGGAGGGTGGTGACCCACTCGGAGGGCCCGCACGGTTCTCCGAAGCAGGCCATCAGGAGCCTGGTGGTCATGTCGATCCGCTCCAGGCTGCGTCCGAGGACCACGAAGCGCCAGCCGTCGTCACGACTCAACGTGGCCTCGGTCAGACCGAGGATCATGGCGCTGCGCTCCTTCACGAAGCTGAAGAAGGCGTGTGGGCCCGCCCTGGCGGCTCGCTCCACCTGAGAGGGCAGGGAGTTGTACGTGCTGTTGAGGCACTCCCACAGCTCGGAGGACAGCGACTCCTGGGCGCCGCGGGCGTTCTCCCGCGCCGCGACCAGAGCCCCACGGATTGACGTGCCGTTCGAGGCGTCGAAGGCCAGCCTCTCGGTGACACGGTTGATGTCCACCGGGTCGGACGCGTCGGTGATGCCCATGACGCCGAGGAGGGCGCGGCACGCCACGTCCTCCTCCACGGAGGCGTCCTCCAGGAGGTGATGGATGTGGACGTCCAGGATGCGGGCGGTGTCCTCGGCCCTTTCCACGTACCGCCCCACCCAGTACAACGACTCGGCGATTCGGCTCAACATGGCCCTTCCACCTCCTCCTCTTGCTGTTGCTGCTGGGCCTGGTTCGCAGGGCCAGGGTCGGGAGGCGGAGAGGGGGGACGATCGGCCACGTAGACGTGCACCGCTTCGGCCGGGCGAGCAGGCCGAGACCCGGAGGGGGCGAGGACCCAGGTGTCCTTGGAGCCGCCGCCCTGGCTGGAGTTCACCACCAGGCTCCCTTCGGGGAGGGCCACCCTCGTGAGACCGCCGGGCGCCACCCACACCCGCTCACCGTCGTTCACGGCGAAGGGTCGCAGGTCGATGTGGCGGGGCTGGAGGCCGCCCCCCACGTGGGTGGGCGACGTCGAGAGCTGGACCACCTCCTGGGCCACCCAGCCACGCGAGTCGGACAGGAGGGCGTCACGGGTGCGAGCCAGCTCCTCCTCCCCGGCCGCGGGGCCGATCACCAGGCCATGTCCCCCCGACCCGTCGACCGGCTTGAACACCAGCTGATCGAGGCGTTCCAACGCGTAGTGGAGCTGGTCGGTGTCCTCCAAGCGGTACGTGCCCACGTTGGGCAGTAACGGTTCCTCGTGGAGGTAGTAGGAGATCATGTCGGGCACGTAGGTGTAGACGAGCTTGTCGTCGGCCACGCCGTTCCCCATGGCGTTGGCGATGGTGACGTTGCCGAACCGGGCCGCGTTCACGATTCCCGGGCAGCCGATGAGGGAGTTGGAGCGGAAGTGCAGGGGGTCGAGGTAGTCGTCGTCGATGCGGCGGTACACCACGTCCACCCGCTGGTCGCCCTCAGTGCTGCGCATGAAGACCACGTTCTCCCGGCACACGAGGTCCCGCCCCTCCACCAGCTCCACCCCCATCTGACCGGCGAGGAAGGTGTGCTCGAAATAGGCCGAGTTGTGCACACCGGGAGTCAGCACCACCACAGTGGGGTCGGCCACCCCCTCGGGAGCAGCAGCCCGCAGGGCCTCCAGCAGACGCGCCGGGTAGCTGTCGACCTGGCGCACCCGGTGGCTGGTGAACAGCTCGGGGAAGACGCGGGCCATGGTGCGGCGGTTCTCGATGACGTAGGAGATTCCCGACGGGGTGCGCAGGTTGTCCTCGAGCACGTAGAAGCGTCCGTCACCACCCCGCACCAGGTCGACACCGGCCACGTGGACCCGAACGCCGTTGGCCGGGTGGATGCCCACCACGGGCCGGCGGAACTGGGTGGCGGTGGTCACGAGGGAGCGGGGAATCACCCCGTCGGCGAGGATCTGACCCTCCGAGTACACGTCGGACAGGAACATCTCCAGGGCCCGGACCCGCTGCGCCACGCCTTGTTCGATCACGGACCACTCGCCGGCCGGTATCACCCGCGGCACCAGGTCGAGCGGGAAGGGCCGCTCCTCCCCCGAAAGGGAGAACGTGATGCCCTGGTCCCGAAAGGCCCGGTCGCGCGCCGCGCAGCGGGTCCCGAAGTCCTCCTCGGAGAGGGTCTGCAGGGCCTGGTGCAGGACGGTGTAAGCGGAGCGGGGCCGGCCCGCTTCATCGAACATCTCGTCCCACGCCGAGTCGGCCTCGTAGTGGTCGAGGAGATCACCCATGAGGTCGTCCTACCAGCCCTGTGTTTCGGGGCGGTTTCGGATTCTCGTAGGTGTCGTCAACTCTTCCATGGCGTTCATGGGATGGTCACCCGTCGCCTCGGCTGGCCCGGCTCCATGACACTAGAACAGTGCCCAGCATGCAGCTCCGTGTGGGGTGTGAGTTCAGTTTCGAGTCGACAGCGCCCACGCCCTCGGTGTGGCAGGTGCGGGCGCGCCCCGACGGCGACCACCGGATCCTGTCCGAGGCATGGGACGTTTCCCCAGGCGGGTCCTCGACCAGCTATCGGGACGGCTACGGCAACGTGTGCGACCGACTGGTCCTGGCCCAAGGCCGCAACACCGTTCACTACGACGCCACGGTGGAGGTGAACGACACCGTCGACCAGATCGACCCCGGCGCCCCGCAGGTCCCCGTGGAGGACCTGCCCGACGACACCCTCCTCTTCCTCCTGCCCAGCCGGTTCTGCTTCTCGGACGTGCTCCACGACAAGGCATGGGAGTTGTTCGGAGCCACGCCGCCCGGATCGGCCCGGGTGCAGGCGGTGTGCGACTGGGTGCATGACCACATCCGCTACGCCTCGGGCAGCACCGATCCCCTCACAACCGCAGCCGAGGTGGTGCAGAGCGGCACCGGGGTGTGCCGGGACTACGCCCAGGTGGGAGTCACCTTCTGCCGGAGCCTGAACGTTCCGGCGCGCTACGTGTCGGGCTACCTGCCCAACATCGACGCCACCGTGCCCGAGGACCCAATGGACTTCTGCTCGTGGTTCGAGGCCTACCTGGGAGGCCGGTGGTGGCCCTTCGATCCCCGCAACAACGAGCCCCGGGTGGGACGGGTTGTGATCGGTCGGGGTCGCGACGCCGCCGACGTCGCCATGGTGACCGCCTTCGGCGCCCCCACCCTGCAGGAGATGAGGGTCTGGGCCGAGGAGGCGTGATCCGACCAGCCCCACCCCTGTTGGTCCCGCCCCTGCTGGCCCCACCCCTGTTGTCTTGGTCGGCGGCCTCGCGGCGGGACCTCCCGTGGCGACGTACCCGAGACCCCTGGGCCGTGCTGGTGAGCGAGCTGATGCTCCAGCAGACTCAGGTGAGCCGGGTCGTGCCCCTCTTCGAGCACTTCGTCCGTTGCTTTCCCACGCCGGCGGCGTGCGCTCGGGCAGCCGTGTCCGACGTGGTCCGCGCCTGGCACGGCCTGGGTTACAACCGTCGAGCCGTGAGCCTCCATCGGGCCGCCACAGCAGTGGTGGAACGCCACGACGGGCGACTCCCGTCCGAGCTCGACGCCCTGCTGGGCCTGCCCGGCGTGGGCGCCTACACCGCCCGGGCCGTTCTGGCGTTCGCCTTCGGCCGGGACGTCGGGGTGGTGGACACCAACGCCGGACGGGTTCTGGCCCGCATCACCGGTCGTCGCCTCGGCGCTCGCCAGGCCCAGGAGCTGGCCACCAGCCTCGTGCCGCCGGGGAGGGGCTGGGCTTGGAACCAGGCCGTGCTCGACCTGGGAGCCACGGTGTGCACCCGGCGAGCGCCCCGCTGCGGTGAGTGTCCGCTGTCATCACTGTGTGGGTGGCGAGCGGGGGGTCTGCAGGAGCCGGACCCGGCCCAGGGCTCGGCCGGGTCCGGCTCCCGCCAGGCGAGCTTCGTCGGCTCGGACCGCCAGGGCCGCGGACGACTGGTCGACGCTCTGTGCCGGGGGCCGGTGCCGGTGGACGAGGTTGCCCTGGTGGCGGGCTGGCCCGACGACCCGGCTCGGGCCCGGCGGGTGAGGGCGTCGATCGTGGCCGACGGACTGGCGGTGGAAGCCGACGGCGTCCTGACTCTTCCCTGACGAGTCCCCAGGGTCGCAGGATCGGCCGGAAAGCCTCAGGGTGTCCCCGCCGGCGGCCGATGTAGGGGGCATG
>JAUJNQ010000001.1:407893-693412 GCA_030448025.1 Acidimicrobiales bacterium
GGATCGGCCGGAAAGCCTCAGGGTGTCCCCGCCGGCGGCCGATGTAGGGGGCATGGCTCACGAGATCCTCGACCGTCTCCTTCAGACCATGGACGGCATCGATGCCTCCGACCTCCACATCAAGGTGGGAGCGTCGCCGAGGATGCGGATCCACGGCACCCTTATCACCGTCCAGGGCGAGGAGCGACTGAGCAACGAGGCCACCGAGGAGATGGCGGCTGCCATCATGCGCGCCGACGTGGCCGAGCAGTTCGCCAAGCACAACGAGGCCGACTTCGCCTACGCCATCGCCGGGGTCGGTCGCTTCCGGGTCAACGTCTTCCGCCAGCGGGGGACCGTGGCCATGGTCTTCCGCCGGGTCCGCACCTCGGCTGCCAGCTTCGAGGAGCTGGGCCTGCCCGAGGTGGTGGCCCGGTTGGCCAACGAGCCACGGGGGCTGGTGCTGGTCACCGGCCCCACGGGATCGGGGAAGACCACGACGCTCGCGGCCATGATCGACCACATCAACCGCACCCGCGAGGTCCACATCGTCACCATCGAAGACCCCATCGAGGTGCTCCACAAAGACGACATGGCCGAGGTGAACCAGCGTGAGATCGGCTTCGACACCGAGGACTTCGCCATCGCCATGCGCTCGGCCATGCGCCAGGACCCCGACGTCATCCTGGTGGGTGAGATGCGCGACACCGAGACCGTGGCCACCGCCCTGCGAGCGGCCGAGACCGGCCACCTGGTGTTCTCCACCCTGCACACCATCGACGCCACCGAGACCATCAACCGGATCGTGGACTTCTTCCCACCGTTCCAGCAGAACCAGATCCGCGTGGCCCTGGCCGGCGCCCTCAGGGGCACGATCTGCCAGCGTCTCGTCCCCCGGAGCAATGGCGGCGGGAGGGTGGCGGCGCTGGAGGTCATGGTGGTGAACGGTCGGCTCCAGCAGTGCATCATCGACCCGAACAAGACGTCTGACATCCACGAGATCGTCGCCGACGGTGAGTACTACGGCATGCAGACCTTCGACCAGGCCCTCGTCCGCCTCTACGAGCAGGGCGCCATCGACCTGCGCGACGCCATGATGACGGCGTCCAACCCGCACGACCTCAAGGTGATGCTCCAGCGCAAGGGCCTGGTGGCCGCCGGCTCCCGCTGACCAGTCCACGCTGACGCCTCCTGCCGCCGCCTCGCTGAAGGTGGTGGACGGGAACAGGGGTGGCGCGGGAGGCTCTTGTCTTGCCCGAGGACTGGGGAGCGGCCGGCACGCAGAGCGTCGACGCGGCGCGCTACCGCCAGGTGCTGGGCCACTTCTGCACCGGCGTCACCATCGTCACGGCCGTCGAGCACGACCGAGCAGGCCTAGGGGCGCCGGTGGGCTTCAGTGCCCAGTCGTTCACGTCCGTCTCGCTGGATCCACCTCTCGTCGCCATGTGCCCCGGGAGGGCCAACCTCAGCTGGCCGAGCATCCGTGACGCAGGCGCCTTTTGCGCCAACATTCTCGCCCATGACCAAGAGGTGCTCTGCCGCCGGTTCGCCACCCGCGGCGTGGACAAGTTCCAGGGGATCGGGTGGAGGCCGTCCCACGCCACCGGATCACCGGTGCTCGACGGCGTCCTGGCCTGGGTCGACGCCAAGATCGAGGCCGTCCACCAAGCCGGGGACCATCTCATCGTAGTGGGAAGGGTCGTCGACCTCGACGTGAACCGGGAGACGTCACCCCTCCTGTTCTACCGGGGTGGCTACGGCCGCTTCGAGCCGTAGGGGAGGGCGGTGGAGCGCGTCGCGGTGGGCACCGTCTTGTTGCTCGCAGGTGCGTTCAAGCTCGGCCAGCGGGCGTGGCCCACGGCTGCGGCGGAGTTCGGGGCCCCGCGTTGGGTGATCGGCGGACTGCCGTGGGTGGAGCTGGTCCTGGGCGGCCTGCTCATGGCCCAGGTGGGCGGAAGGTGGACGGCCGCCGCGGCGGCAGCCCTCTTCGCCTTGTTCACGGTCGCCGTGGCCCTGCGCCTCAGGACCGTGGAGAGGGTCCCGTGCGGGTGCTTCGGCGAGACGTCACCGGCGCCGGTGGGCGTCGACACCCTCGTGCGCAACGTCGTGTTGACCGCCATGGCCACGGTCGGTGCGGTGCGCGGCGGCGAGGTAGGGCGCGTGGAGTTGATCGTGGGGGTGATGGCCGGCCTCGTGATCGTGGTGCAGTCCCGGTCCCGGATCGGTGCCCGCGGGTAGGGCGACCGCCACCGGTACCCTGGGGACGCCTATGCCCAAGGTCATCGAGTCCGAGGTCATCACGGGTGTCGTGATCGTGGAGCCCGATGCTCACGGGGACGAGCGTGGCCGCTTCGTGGAGACCTATCGCCGGTCATGGTTTGCTCACGGCCGTGAGATGGTGCAGGCCAACCGATCGGACCGCCAGGCCAACACGGTGGTCGGTCTCCACTACCACCTGCACCAGGCGGACTACTGGTACGTCCCCCGGGGAAGGGCACAGGTGGTGCTCCACGACCTGCGGGAGGGCTCGCCCACAGACGGCGCCACCCTCGAGGTGGAGATCGGCGAGGATTCCGACAAGGGCGTGTTCATCCCGCCTGGGGTGGCTCACGGCTTCGCCGCCCTCACCGATCTCACCATCACCTACCTGGTCGACAGCTACTACAACCCGAAGGACGAGCTGGGCGTGGCCTGGGACGACCCCGAGATCGGCGCCAACTGGGGCGTCGACGAACCGATCCTCTCCGAGCGGGACCGTTCCAACCCTCGACGGGCCAAAGTCCCCTCGGACCGCAGGCCGCAGGCCGGCCTGCGCACGTAGGGCGCCCAGGGCCTCAGCGATGGTCTAAACATTGCCAAGAGAGCCTATGACCACATACCGTGATCATTTCGTAGACGGAGCGTGACGATGAACCTGGAGAGCTTGGGCCAGGCACAGGTACTCCAGACGGCAACGGCGGACGTGGCCGTGGCGCGGGAGAGGGCTCGGCGGCGGCGGCTGACCCGCCTGGCGGTGGTGCTCGCCGTGGTGGCGGTGTGGATGTGGGTCCGCGTCGTGACCGGCGACCCCGTGCAGCTGGGTGTGCCCGGCCTGCCGTTCCCGCCCGAGTTCCTTCCCGGCCTGCTGCTCACGATGGTGCTGGTCCTTGCCCTCGCCGTCCCGATGCTCGGCGCCGGCCGCTCTCCCCATGTGCTGTTCCGTCCGAGCGAGATCGAGCTCGGGTTCGAGGACGTGAAGGGTGCCGGGGTCGTGGTCGAGGAGGTGGTGAAGACCCTGAACCTCTTCCTGGCCCACCGCACGTTCAAGGAGCAGATGGGGGGCAGCTCCCGGCGGGGCATCCTCTTCGAGGGTCCTCCCGGGACGGGTAAGACCTATCTGGCCAAGGCCATGGCCCGAGAAGCGGGCGTGCCCTTCCTCTTCGTGTCCTCCTCCGCCTTCCAGTCCATGTACTACGGCCAGACCAATCGCAAGATCCGCTCGTACTTCAAGGCCTTACGCCAGTACGCCCGCCGGGAAGGCGGCGCCATCGGCTTCATCGAGGAGATCGACGCCATCGGCGCGGCTCGCTCGGGCATGGGCTCTTCCACCCAGCGCGAGGGGGTCTCGGGCGTGGTCAACGAGCTGCTGATCCAGCTGCAGTCCTTCGACACACCGCCCGCGGGCCGGCGCCTGGCCGGGCGGTTCATCGACCAGGTAAACCGCTGGCTTCCGGCCCACTCCCAGCTGCGCAAGCCGGTGGCCCCGGCGGCCAACGTGCTCGTCATCGGCGCCACCAACCGGGCCGCCGACCTGGATCCGGCCCTCTTGCGTCCCGGCCGCTTCGACCGCTCCATCCACTTCGACCTTCCCAACCGGGGTGATCGACGGGAGATCATCGACTACTACCTGGGTAAGAAGGCCCACGACACCAACCTGGACGAGCCTGCGGCGCGCGACACCCTGGCCGCCATGACCTTCGGCTACTCGCCGGTGATGATCGAGCACCTGCTGGACGAAGCGCTGGTCTGGGCCCTGCGCAGAGGCGGTGACCGCCTCAGCTGGCACGACGTGCAGCAAGCCCGGATGACCGAAGAGCTCGGGCTCAAGAATCCGGTGGCCTACGCCGAGCACGAGCGGCGAGCCATAGCCACCCACGAAGCCGGCCATGCCGCCGTGGCCCATCTGGTGGGCAAGGGGCGCAAGCTGGAGGTGCTCTCCATCATCAAACGGGGCGACGCCCTCGGGCTGCTGTCGCATTCCGACCTCGAGGAGCGATACACGAAGTCCCGCTCCGAGATAGAAGCGCTCATCCAGATCGCCTTTGGGGGGATGGTTGCCGAGGAGCTGTTCTTCGGTGAGTCGGGCACGGGCCCGGCCGGCGACCTCCAGGCCGCCACCTCAGCGGCGGCTCAGATGGTGGGATCGCTCGGCCTCGGCGGATCGCTGATCTCCTACGAGGCCGCCGACGCCGGCGCGGGAGCCAATCTGGTCACCAAGGTGTTGTCGGCCGACGCGAGCCGGGAGGCGGTGGAGGAAATATTGTCCAGGGCCAAGCACGAGGTGACCCGCATGCTGGAGGGAAGCCGGCATGTCGTCGAGGCCCTGCGCGACGCCCTACTCGACAGGGACGAGTTGGTGGGCGACGAGATCGCCGAGGTGATCACGAGGGCCGAGCAGACTGTGATCGACCTGCGCCCAGGTTCCCCAGGAGGCCTGACTCTCGACGGCCGTCCTCGGTGACTTACCGCACCGCCGCAATCTCCCGAGGGTTCATCGGTGCTCGGGGTGCGTTCTTGCCCAGCGTGTGTCACGCAGGGGTGGTCAGGTCCCGCACGGCGCCAGCGGCGATGTCGTCGGCCGGCTGCCATCCCACGGCATCGAGGACGAAGGCGTACACGAGGGCCTCGTCCCGCCAGGCGTCGTAGCGCCCGGAAGGGCCCATGTGACCCGCTCCCAGCTCTGTCTTGAGCAGGACCCGTGCCTCTCCGGTCGTGCGGTCACGGACCCGCTGGACCCACTTCGCCGGCTCCCAGTAGCTGACCCGGGGGTCGTTAAGCCCCGCCGTCACGAACATGGCGGGGTACGGCGCCCGGGCCACGTTGTCGTAGGGCGAATATGACTTGATGTAGGCGTATGCCTCCGGGTCGGCCTTGGGGTTGCCCCACTCCTCCCACTCGAGGACGGTGAGGGGGAGGGTCTCGTCGCAGATGGTGGTGAGAACGTCCACGAAGGGCACTTCGGCCACCACACCTCCGAACAGGTCGGGGCGCAGGTTGACCGTGGCACCCATGAGGAGGCCACCGGCGCTGCCACCGCGGATCACCAACCGCTCCGGCGAGCAGTAGCCCTGCGCTACGAGGTGCTCGGCGCAGGCCACGAAGTCGGTGAAGGTGTTCTTCTTGGTGAGGAGCTTTCCGTCCTCGTACCACCGCCTGCCCAGCTCGCCGCCGCCTCGCACGTGGGCGATGGCGAACACGAAGCCGCGGTCGAGCAGGCTGAGGCGCAACGAGGAGAACACGGGTTCCACGCTGTGCTCATAAGAGCCGTAGCCGTACAGGAGCGCCGGCGCTCGGCCGTCCAGGGCCAGGCCCTTCCTGTGAACCAGCGACACCGGCACCTCCACCCCGTCGGTGGCGGTGGCCCACAGCCGAGTGGTCTGGTACTCGTCGGGGTCGTAGCCCCCGAGGACCGGCTGGCGCTTCATGAGCTCCCGGGTGCGGGTTTCCAAGTCGTAGTCGTACACCGAGTGGGGGGTGACCAGGGAGGAGTACCCGAAACGCAGGATGCGGCTGTCGAACTCCAGATTGGCCCCCGGGTAGATGGTGTAGACGGGCTCCGTCTGCTCCACCACGTGCGTTTCGCCGTCCGACAATCGCCGCACGGCCAGTCGCCGAAGCCCCGCAGCCCGCTCGAAGAGCACGAGGTGCTCCATGAACACGTCGATGCCGTCGAGCTTGACGTCGGTGCGGTGGGGAACGACATCTGACCAGTGCTCCCGGCCGGAGTCGCCCACTGGTGCCGCCACGAGCTTGAAGTTCACCGCCCCGTCGGCGTTGGTGACGATGAGGAAGCGGTCACCCTCGTCCCCGGCGTGATGATCGACGTCGTACTCCACGCCCTGCTCCCGAGGGGCCACCATACGGAAGTGGCCGGTGGGGTCGTCGGCAGCGACGTAGCGGATCTCGCTGGTGACCTTGCTGGCGAGCGTGAGCAGGACGAATCGCTCCGACTTCGTGAGGTGCACGCCGAGATAGAAGCGGTCGTCGTCCTCCTGGTGGACGAGGACGTCGTCAGAGGCGGCAGATCCGAGGACGTGGCGCCACAGCTGGTAAGGACGCATGGCGGCGTCCACCTTGACGTAGAAGACCGTCCGGTTGTCGGCCGCCCAGGCCAGCCCGTAGTAGGTGTCCGGCACCTCGTCCTCGAGGTCCTCGCCGCCCTCCAAGTCCCTCACCCGCAGGGTGTATCGCTCACTGCCGTCGGTGTCGGTGGCGTAGGCGAGGAGGGTGGCATCGGGGCTCACGACGTGGTTGGCCACCTCGAAGAACTCATGGCCCGAAGCCAGCTCGTTCTGGTCCAGCATCACCTGCTCCGGGCCCTCCGGCCCGCCCCTGCGCCGGCACGCTATGGGGTACTGGAGGCCCTCGACGGTGCGGCCGTAGTACCACCAGTCACCCTTGACGGCGGGGACGGAGAGGTCGGTCTCGAGGATGCGGCCAACGATCTCGTCGTAGAGCTGGTCCTGGAGAGCTTCGGTGCGGGCCAGTGCCAGCTTGGTGTAGGCGTTCTCGGCCTCGAGGTGGGCGAGGACCTCGGCGTTTTCCCGTTCCCGCAGCCAGTACCACTCGTCGGAGCGACTGTCGCCGTGGACGGTGAGCACCGTCGGATGCCTGGCGGCCACGGGCGGGGCGGGTTCCTCGGCGGGCATCCGCCTAGCCTGTCACCTTCGATGCAGGCTTCGGCCCCCGTGGAGACGGCTTCTGTGAGGCGGGTGGTGGTGGTCGGTCAGGAGGCCAACGCCGTGGGGCGGGCGGTGCGGTCCCGGAGAGGGCCCGGGATGGCGGTGGCCGGTTTCGTGGGTCACGACGAGCAGGCCGCCCGCCAGATGGCAGATGAGATGCTCGGTGGTGTGGACCGGGTAGAGGCGTTGAGTGACGAAGGAGGGACAGCCAAAGGCGCGACCGCGCCCGGGCCGCCCCCGGACGGCTAGGAGCCGGTGCTGACCGGGCTCACCAGTTGGCCTTGGATCTGGTCGAGCAACTCCAGGATCTCGCCGCTCGAGAACAGGTCCCGCTGAATGGTGAGGCTGAGCCAGGTCTCGATCAGGCGCCCTACGGGTTGGCTCTGCACCTCGGCGTACAGGTCGAACAGGCGATCCTGCACCCGTGACGAGCTCGAGTAGGTGTCTTGCTTCGTAACGGTTCGCCAATCGGCGATGAGTTGCTCAGCAGTCATGGTCACCTCCACAACGTCGGCACGGTCTCTCGTGTTCCCCAGTGATTTAATCACCCGGGGGGAAGTAGCCGGTGTCGGGCATTGTTAACATCCACGTAGGAGAAATTCCCTCGCGTCCCAGGAGCTGATGCCGCATGTCCACCGCTGAACTCGACCTCGGTCGATACAAGCTCGGGTGGAGCGACACCGTCGACTACGCCTTCACCCCCAAGAAGGGGGTCAACGAGGACGTCGTCCGGGAGATCTCCTGGTGGAAGGGTGAGCCCGACTGGATGACCCAGTACCGGCTGAAGTCGCTGCGTCACTTCGAGCGCATCCCGATGAAGCGGTGGTTCGCGGTCAACATGCCCGACATCGACTTCGACGACATCTACTACTACCTGAAGCCCTCGGGCGAGCAGGTGGATGACTGGGACGAGCTGCCGGCGGAGATGAAGGCCACCTACGAGAAGCTCGGCATCCCCGAGGCCGAGCGCAAGTACCTGGCCGGCGTGACGGCCCAGTACGAGTCGGAGGTCGTGTACCACAAGAACCGCGAAGACCTCGAGGCCCAGGGGATCCTGTTCTCGGACATGGACACCGCGTTGCGGGAGCATCCCGAGATCGTGAAGAAGTACTTCGGCACGGTTATCCCGTCCGGCGACAACAAGTTCGCGGCACTCAACTCGGCGGTGTGGTCCGGCGGGTCCTTCATCTACATCCCGCCCGGCGTCACGTGCGAGATGCCCCTCCAGGCCTACTTCCGCATCAACGCAGAGAACGCCGGCCAGTTCGAGCGCACGCTGATCATCGCCGACGAAGGTGCACAGGTGCACTACATCGAGGGCTGTTCGGCGCCGGTGTACGCCAAGGACACCGACTCCCTGCACTCGGCGGTCGTGGAGCTGGTGGCCCTGCCCGGTTCCCGCATCACCTACACCACCATCCAGAACTGGTCGAACAACGTCTACAACCTGGTCACCAAGCGGGCCCGCGCCGAAGCCGAGTCCCGGGTCGAGTGGATCGACGGCAACATCGGCTCCAAGCTGACCATGAAGTACCCCTCGGTGTACCTCATGGGCCCGAAGGCGTCCGGTGAGGTGCTCTCCGTCGCCTACGCCGGCGAGGGCCAGCACCAAGACGCCGGGGCCAAGATGGTCCACGCCGCTCCGGAGACCACGTCCACCATCGTCTCCAAGTCCATCTGCAAGGACGGCGGGCGGACTTCGTACCGGGGCCTGGTGCACGTGGACGAGGGCGCCACCAACTCCAAGAGCTTCGTCCGCTGCGACGCCCTCATCCTGGACGACCACAGCCGTTCGGACACCTACCCTTACCAGGAGATCGAGGAGCGCGACGCCCAGATCGGCCACGAGGCCACCGTCTCCAAGGTTGGCGACGAGCAGCTCTTCTACCTCATGAGCCGGGGGCTCTCCGAGGAGCAGGCCATGGGCATGATCGTGAACGGCTTCATCGAGCCCGTCACCCGAACCCTGCCCATGGAATACGCCGTGGAATGGAGCCGCCTGATCGAGCTCCAGATGGAGGGGTCGGTCGGCTAGTCGGAGCTCCGTGATCGACACCGCACGCGGGGGTTCGAGCCCTCGTCGCGAGCGTCGGCTGCCCCGATCGCCTCTACCATTGTCCAATGCCGATGCGCACCAATTGCAGGCACTACGAGACGCGCACGTACCGCTCGGAGGAGACGGTGCACATGTGTCGGCTCGATCTCGCCCCCGAGGCGCCGTGGCGCTGTCCAGCCGACTGCCCCAAGTACGAGTTCCGGGGGTTCGACGCCGGCTGGACGCAAGGGAGCCTGGCCCACAAGAACCTTCCCGAGGACCCGCCCCGCCTCGACGAGAACACCACCGCCCTGCTCGACCGGGCCGAGGACATCGTGAACGCCGTCGGCCCCGGGGTGCTCGAGGACGTCGAGCGACAGAAGGCGCAGGAGCAGCAGCAGTCCGAGGAGCCTCGTTGGAAGCGCTTCTTCCGCCGGCGCGGCTAAACGGTCCCTGACCGCCGTTCCTGGGCGCCCAGCCGGCGTCGGCCACCGCGCTGGTTGCTCCGTCGTAAGCCGGTGAGCGTCGAGCTTCGCTACCGGTTGGTCGACGTCTTCAGCGACGTCCCGCTGGCCGGAAATGCCCTGTGCGTGGTCCTCGACCCGTGTCCCGATCCCGTCATGGCGGCCATCGCCCGGGAGGTGAACCTGTCCGAGACCACCTTTCCCACGGTGCTCGATGAAGGTCGCTACCAGATGCGCATCTTCACGCCCAGGCGGGAGCTGCCCTTCGCCGGCCATCCTTCCCTCGGCACGGCCTGGGTCCTCGGCCCACGCCGCTGGGAGCAGACGACGGAGGGCGGCACGGTGGTTGTTGAGGCCGAAGGCGCCAGGGCGAGGATGAGCCAGCCCGACCCCGTCCTGACCGACACCGACCCGGACGGGCTGTTGGAAGCGCTGAGCCTCTCCGATGCCCGAGCGGTGCACGTTGCCGAGGCGGTGGGGCTGCGTCACGTGGTGGTTGCGACCGATGCCTCGATCGACCGGATCTGCCCCCAACCGGCCGCCGTCGCCGCCGCCTCGCGCCGCTCCGGCGCCGGCACCGTGGCTGCGGTCCGTCGTCTGGACGACCGCACCCTTCACTTGCGGGTGTTCGCACCGGTGCTCGGCGTCGACGAGGACCCGGGCACGGGATCGGTGGCGGGACCAGTGGCCCTGGTGGCTCGCAGCGTCTGGGGAACATCCGAGGACGTCACCATCCTCCAGGGAGCCGAGGTGGGCCGGCCTTGTCGGATCGAGGTCCACGCCGAGCCGGGCGAGCTGCGGGTGGGCGGTCGGGTCACGGCGTGCGCCGAGGGGCGGTTCACACTGTGAGGGCCGGCGGAGGGGACGTACCCTCGCTGGGGTAGCATCCTCCTTTGCACGAGGGCCGCTCCGGCCTCGGATCGCGCCCACACCTCCTTGAGCCCCTTCCCGGCAGACGCCGCTTCCAACCTGTCTGGTCCGCCCTGGCTGCGGGCTCGCCGCGCCGCGGCGTTCGAGCGCTTCCAGGCATCCGATCTGCCCACCGAGGCTGAGGAGGTGTGGCGCTACAGCCGGATCGACGAGCTCGACCTCGACGCCTACTCGCCCCTCGGGGCTGGCGCCGGCGTCGTGGTCATGGATCACGCCGGCCTGGGGCGAGAGCTACCGCCAGCGCTGCAGGCGGTGGCGGTAGCCGTCGGGGAGCGGGCCGGCCTGGTGGTGGTGCACAACGGCAAGGTGGTCCGTACCGAGCTCGAACCCACCCTGGCCGAGCGCGGCGTGATGCTCGGCAGCCTGGTCGACGATGACGCCAGTGGCGAGGGGCTGGTTGGCTCGGTGACCGATGTTCCAGACGCCTTCGTGGACCTCAACACCGCCTTCATGGCTGACGTGGTGACGGTGCGGGTACCCCGGGGCGTGGCCGTCGAGCGCCCTGTCTTGGTGCTTCATTGGGTGGACGCTGTGGGCGGCGCGGTCTTTCCCCGGCTGGTGGTGCAGGCCGGGGAGGCGTCACAGGTCAGCGTGGTCGACCACGTGGCCTCACCCGCCGGGTTGGCTGCCTTCGTGGTGCCGGTGGTGGAGCTGGACGCAGGCGACGCGGCGAACGTCGCATACGTCGGTATGCAGGAACTGGGTCGGAGGGTCTGGCAGGTGGGCTATCAGGCCAGTCGTGTAGGGCGCGACGCCATGCTCGGCTCCGTGCTGGTGGCGCTGGGCGGGGAGTACGCCCGGGTGGCCACCGACTCGCGGCTCTTGGGCCTGGGGGGAACCAGCCGACTCCGGGCGCTGTACTTCGGCGACGGGGCCCAGATGCACGACTTCCGGACACTGCAGGACCACGACGCCCCCAAGACCACGAGCGACCTGTTGTTCAAGGGTGCGGTGGAGGACGAGTCCCGAGCGGTCTACAGCGGCCTCATCCGCATCCGCAAGGGTGCTGCCGGCACCAACGCCTTCCAGACCAACCGCAACCTCGTGCTCGGCGAAGGGGCGCACGCCGACTCGGTGCCGAACCTCGAGATCGAGGAGAACGACGTCAAGTGCAGCCATGCCTCCGCCGTCGGCCCCATCGACGAGGAGCAGCGCTACTACCTCGAGGCTCGCGGCCTTCCGCCCGAAGCGGCCGAGCGTCTCATCGTCCTCGGCTTCTTCGAGGAGATCCTGGACGACATCCACATCACCGGCCTCCACGAGCCGCTGCGCCAGGCAGTGGCGGCCAAGCTCGAGACCGGTCCAAAGCTCGAGACGGCTCCGAGCGGCACGGCAACGGCGTGACCAGCCGGGAGCGCCTCTGCGCAGTCGGTGACCTGGGCTCGGGCGAGGCACGCTGCTTCGAAGCGGCCGGCCACCGCATTGCCCTCGTCCGCGTCAACGACGACTTCTACGCCGTCGGGGACCGGTGCAGCCACGCCAACTTCTCCCTGTCCGAGGGTGAGGTGCTCGGCGACGACCTCGAGATCGAGTGCTGGAAGCACGGCAGCGCCTTTTCCCTCACCACGGGCGAGCCGCAGTCCTTCCCTGCCACCAAGCCGGTTCCCGTCTACGAGGTGCAGGTGGAGGGCGACGACGTGACGGTGGTGATCCCGCAGTGAGCGTGCTCGAGATCTCAGGTCTGCGGGCCGGCATCGCCGAGCGGGAGATCCTGAAGGGCATCGACCTCACCGTGTCGAGCGGCGAGGTCCACGCCGTGATGGGCCCCAACGGCTCGGGCAAGAGCACGCTGGCCCACGTCCTCATGGGCCGGCCCGGCTACGAGGTGAGGGCGGGCAGCGCCCGCCTGGACGGCCAGGAGCTGCTGGGCCTGCCCACGTGGCGAAGAGCCCATGCCGGACTGTTCCTCGCCATGCAGTACCCGGTCGAGGTGCCCGGCGTGAGCCTGGAGGACGCCCTGGAGGAGACCTTCGTGGCCAGGGGTGGCGGGCGGGGACAGGTGGCGGAGCTGCTTCAGGTGGAGGCCGAGCGCATCGGCTTTCGCCGGCAGCTCCTGACACGGCCGCTCAACGTGGAGTTCTCGGGCGGCGAGAAGAAGTTCAACGAGACGCTCCAGCTCGGTGTGCTCCGGCCCCGGTTCGCGGTGCTCGACGAGATCGACTCCGGGCTGGACATCGATGCCCTACGTGCCGTGTCCCGGCGCATCGAGGCGGCCACGTCGGAGTCCGACCTCGGCGTGCTGGCCATCACCCACTACAGCCGGATCCTCCACGAGCTGCGCCCTGACGTGGTGCACGTGCTCTCGCAGGGCCGCATCGTGGTCTCCGGCGGCCCCGAGCTGGCTCAGGAGCTCGAGCGGACGGGCTACGCCGCCTACGGGGCGCTGGAGGCGCCGACCGAACATGCCGAGGCCCCGCCGCTGCTCGAGGACCCCTTCGCCGACCCCCTGGCGTAGTCGCCGACCAGATTGCCGCTCGATGCGGCCGACGGCGTCTTCGGACCCAATGCATTTCATGTAACTTCAAGCTATGAATGGATACCGGCTCAAGGCCGTGGCCGGGCAGGGGAGCACCGGCACGGTCTACCGGGCTCAAAGGGGCGGCAGCAGTAGGAGCGGCAGTAGTGGGCCTGTCGTGGCCCTGAAGCGGCTGCGCAGGTCCGGCGACCCAGAGGTGGCCGAGCGGCTAAGGCGAGAGGCCGCCGCCCTGGCTTCGGTGGACCACCCCAATTTGGTCCGGATCCTCGATCTGGTCGAGGACGGCGCCGGCCCGGCCATCGCCATGGAGTACGCCGCCGGGGGCTCTCTGGCCACCCTGCTGGCACGTCGGGGAAGGCTGCGACCCGAGGAGGCGGTGGCGGTGGCCGTCCCCTTGGCCGATGCCCTGGCTGTGGTTCACGGCAGGGGACTGGTGCACGGTGACGTCAAGCCGGCCAACATCTTGTTCACGTCGGCAGGGGCGCCCGTGCTGGCCGACTTCGGCCTTGCCACCTCCACGGCCGGCCCCACGTACACGGCCGGCCCCACGTCCACGGCCGGCCCCACCTCCACGGGCGGCATGGTGATGGGAACGGCGGGCTACGTCGATCCGGCGGTAGTAGAAGGGGCCGCGGTCGGCGAGCGCAGCGACGTCTACTCCCTCGGAGCTGTGTGCCACGAGATGCTGTGCGGGCGTCCGCCCGAACGTCGCCCCGCCAGGGCGCGGCAGACGCTCGGACCACCGGAGTTGGAGGCGGTGGTGGAACGGTCGCTCGCCAGACGTCCCGCCGATCGCTACCCGGACATGGCCGCCTTGGGAGCGGCCTTGCGGGCAGCGGCCGCCGGCCTGCCGGTGCCCCCGGCTCTTGCCGTCGAAGGCGCCCCCGCCGCGTCGGACCACTTTTGGGGCCTCGACGAGGCGGGGCCCCCCACCCGTCCGCTCGGTGCTCGGGCGCACCGGGCTCCCAAGGGAGAGGCGCCCGTGAGGCGCCGCGGGCGCGCCGTGATCTTGGGAGCCTCCGCCGCTGCGGCGGTCGTGGTTGGCGGCATGGGGGTAGGCGTGCTGACCTTGCTGGTCCCTCGTCTCGGCGATGCGCCCACGCGCCCTCGCCCGCAGACGTGCCCGCCGGTGACGTCGCCCATGAGCGCGGACCTCGACGGGGACGGTTGCCCGTCGGCGGTGGCCGTGCGGGGGAACATCCTCGAGATCGAGGGCCAGCGGTACCAGCTGGGCCAGAGGGGGGACACGGTGCTCGTCGGCGACTGGGACTGCGACGGGCGGGACACTCCCGCCCTGTACCGTCCCGGCGGTCAGGTGTTCCTCTTCGATGCCTGGGCGGAGGAGGGTGAGGCCCTCCCGGCGGCATCTCGGGGAGAGCACCTGAAGGATGGCCAGCCCGAGGTGGACCACGGCGAGGATGGCTGTGACCAGCTGGTGGTGCGCTGAGTCAGCTCCTGACGGCCGGGTGCATCCCGCACACGAGAGGGCATGAGATGTACAATCCCGTCATGTCCGAGACCATCCGGTGGATGAGCACGCGGACGGCTTCCGAGCGGCTCGGAGTCACCTTGCGCACCCTCTACCGATTCATCGACGAAGGTCAGCTGGCCGCGTACAAGTTCGGGCGGGTGATCCGCATCAAGGAGGCCGACGTCGAGGGGTTCATCGAGGCCGCCCGCATCTCTCCCGGGTCACTGGAGCACCTCTATCCGGAGCCGAGGAACGAGCAGCAGGGCGCAACCTGAGCACAGCCCAAGGCGACGTCAGGACCGAGTCATCAAGTCAGTCGAGCAGGGTCAGCTCGCGCAACGAAGCGAGCTGGAGATAGATGGTCGGCTGCGGATCACCGTCCAGACGCAGAGTGGCAACCTCACCGCTGGCCGAGCGCAGCTCACCGGCCAGCGCCTCACCACCACCCTCTGCCACCACTCGCACCCGCGGGCGGTCGGCGGCGAGGGCGGTGACCACGTCGGCCAGCACGGTGTCGACCGGACTGGTTCGGTCCGATGCTGTGTCGCCGGGCCGGTGCCCGCCCTCCGGTCGAATGGTCGCCACCGCCGGAAGGGCCAGGAACGAGGTGCCACCGTCGTGGCGGAGCACCAGGAAGTCGCGAGCCACGGCCACGATGTGGCCGTGGAGCGTTCGGGCCGTGGTGGTGCCGATGGCGACGGCCACGCCCCGCTCGGCCAGATCGAGGGCCAAACCGGTGAACAGGGCGCCCTCGGCGGCCTGCTGGCGCAGCCACCGCTCCCGTGTCCGGGAGCGGGCCGCGTCGTCGGTCCGAGTGTCAGCGGTCCAGCGCGCCAGGTCGTCGAGGAAGGCGTCCACGTCTTCCACCGGCATGTCATCCACTCGCTTCTCCTCCACTGGGGCCGACGCTAGCTTCGAGGCCCATGAGAGACTGCCCATGACGGACTGCCTGTTCTGCAAGGTGGTGTCGGGCGAGGCCCATGCGGACGAGGTGGCGTCCACCGAGAACACCTACGCCTTTCGCGACATAAATCCTGCCGCTCCGGTCCACGTGCTCGTCGTGCCCCGCCTACACATCGTCGACGCCGGCGAGGTGGGCGCCGAGCACGGCGGCGTCCTGGCCGAGATGTTCACCACCGCCCAGGAGGTGGCCCGCCGGGAAGGCGTCAGCGAAGGGGGCTACCGCCTGGTGATGAACGTGGGCGAGGATGCTCTCAACAGCGTGGGACATCTCCATCTGCACGTCATCGGCGGGCGCCGGCTGAGCTGGCCGCCCGGCTGACCGCAGAAACGTACAGCCGAACCGCTCGCGCTCACGTACGCTTTGCAGCGAAGGCCAACCCAACGCCATTGTCACCCACCCAAGTCAAGATCTTCGTCCCGGGCAATCACCTCATGGTCGGGCTCGTCGGCCAACGCGACGAGCTGCTCCGTCTGGTCGAGAAGTCCTTCAGCGGCACCACCATCCACGCTCGTGGCAACGAGATCAGCATCGAGGGTGACGAAGCCGAGCAGGTGGGCAAGCTGTTCAACGAACTGGTCCTCCTGCTCGAGCGAGGACATGCCCTCGACACCACCAACGTGGGTCGCACCATCGACATGGTGAAGGCCGACGAGCGCCCGTCGGAGGTGCTCACGGCCGAGGTGCTCCGCTCGTCCCGGGGCCGAAGCGTGCGCCCCAAGACGGCGGGCCAGAAGCGCTACGTCGACGCCATCGCCGGCAGCGTCGTCACCTTCGGCATCGGTCCGGCCGGTACGGGCAAGTCCTACCTGGCCGTTGCTCTGGCGCTGCAGGCGCTCCAGGCCAAGCAGGTGGAGCGCATCATCCTCACCCGACCGGCGGTGGAGGCAGGGGAGCGCCTCGGGTTCCTTCCGGGCACGCTGATGGAGAAGGTCGACCCGTACCTTCGGCCCTTGTACGACGCCTTGTTCGACATGCTCGGCACCGACGCCATGCCCCGGCTCATGGAGCGGGGAGCCATCGAGGTCGCCCCGCTGGCGTTCATGCGAGGCCGCACGCTCAACAGCAGCTTCATCATCCTCGACGAGGCCCAGAACACCAGCGCCGAGCAGATGAAGATGTTCCTCACCCGCATCGGGTTCGGCTCCAAGGCGGTGGTGACGGGCGACGTCACCCAGATCGACCTGGCCGTCGGCAGGTCCGGGCTCCTCGGGTTGGAGGACGTGCTCGGTGGCATAGAGGGCCTGTCCTTCGTGCGCCTCGGCGCTCGGGACGTGGTGCGCCACAAGATCGTGCAGGACATCGTCTCCGCTTACGAGCGGGTGTCCGGCCAGCCCCGTGAGGCGGACCAGGGCTGATGGTGTGCGTCTTGGTCAGCGACGAACAGGGTGACCAACCCGTCGACACGCAGCGTTGGGCGAACCTGGCCAGGAGCGTTCTCGATGCCGAGGGCGTGCCTGACGCCGGCGAGCTGTCGATGGCGTTCGTGGCCGAGGGTGCGATGGCCGACCTCAACCAGCGCTTCGCCGGCGAGGAGGGCCCCACCGACGTGCTCGCGTTCCCCATCGACGACGGCGATCCTGGTGACGGAACCCCGGCCATGCTCGGTGACGTGGTGATCTGCCCGGCGGTGGCAGCACGCACAGCACGCAACGCTGCCGGCCACGGCGGCACCTACGAGGACGAGCTGGCCCTCCTCGTGGTGCACGGCATCTTGCATCTCATGGGCATGGACCACGAGAACCCGTCCGAGGCCCAGCTCATGCGGCGGCGGGAGAGGGAGTTGCTCGACCGGTTCCATGCGACTCCTGTCAGAGAGCGTCCGTGACCGGCACCGAAACCATCATGGTCGTGGCCATCGTGGCGCTACTGATGATGGCGGCCTTCTTCGCCCTCTCGGAGACCAGCCTCACCCGGGTCAACCGGGTCAAGGCCATCTCGCTGGAGGAGGAGGGCAAGCGCGGCTCCCGGCGGCTCGCCCGCCTCGTCGAGCACCCCGAGCGCTTTCTCAACCCGGTCCTCCTCCTGGTCCTGGTGTGTCACATGGTGCTGGCCTCGCTGGTCACCACGTTGACCGAGGACCGCTTCGGTCCCCTCGGTGTGTTGGTGGCCATCGTCTTCGACGTGGTGGCCATCTTCGTCCTGGCCGAGGTGGTGCCCAAGACATGGGCCGTGCAACACCCGGAGCGCGCTGCTCTCTTCGTCGCCCCAGCCATCCACGCCATCGCCAACTTCCTGCCCATCCGTCTCGTGGCCCGCGCCCTGATCGGTCTGGCCAACGTCATCATCCCGGGCAGGGGCATCAAGCAAGGCCCGTTCGTCTCCGAGGAGGAGCTCCTGGCCATGGCCGACACGGCGGCCGACGAGGCGGTCATCGAGCGCGAGGAGCGAGCCCTCATCCACTCCATCATCCGCTTCGGCGACACGGTGGTCCGGGAGGTCATGGTCCCCCGCATCGACATGGTCGCCGTGGAGGCCAGCGACAAGGTGAGCGACGCCATGGAGCTGGCCATGTCCGTGGGCCACTCCCGCTTTCCTGTCTACGACGACGGCATCGACGACATTGCCGGCGTGCTCTTCACCAAGGACCTCATGAAGGCCGAGCGGGAGGGCAGATCGGGTCAGGAGGTGCGTGAGCTCGTCCGGGAGGCTCATTTCGTCCCGGAGACCAAGCAGGCAAACGACCTGTTGAAGGAGATGCAGCTGGAGAAATACCACATGGCCGTCGTGGTCGACGAGTACGGCGGCACCGCGGGCTTGGTGACCCTCGAGGATCTCATCGAGGAGCTGGTGGGCGAGATCATCGACGAGTTCGACGTGGAGGAGAAGATCATCGAGCCGCTGGCCAACGGTGACTTCCGGGTGGACGGCCGCATGCCCATCGACGAGCTCAACCACCTGCTCAAGGCCGAGCTGCCCACCGGTGATTGGGACACCGTCGGCGGGCTGGTGTTCAACCTCATGGGCCACGTCCCGAGCGAAGGCGAGGAAGTAGACGCCGACGGGCACCGGCTCACTGCCGAGCGGGTCCAGAGGCGCCGTATCGGCAGGGTGCGCATCGCCAAGCTGCCTTCCACGGAGGCCGACGTCGAGCGGGAGGCCGAGCGCCAAGCGGCCAGCGAGTGAGGAGCGGATTTGTCAGCCTCCTCGGCCGCCCCAACGTGGGCAAGTCGACGCTCGTCAACTGCATCCTCGGGACCAAGGTGTCCATCGTCTCCGACAAGCCCCAGACGACGCGGGCCCAGGTGCGAGGGGTCCTCAACCGCCAGGACGCCCAGGTGGTGTTCGTTGACACCCCCGGCATCCACAAGCCCCGGACGTTGCTCGGCGAGCGGCTCAACGACACCGCCGTGGAGGCGGCCGGGGGCGTGGACGTGGTGCTGCTGGTCCTCGACGCCACCGCCCCCCTGGGCCGAGGCGATCGATTCGTAGCCGACCGGGTGCCGAGGGACGCCCTGGTGGTGGTGAACAAGCTCGACGCCGCCTCCCGGCATCAGGTCCTGGCCCAGCTCACGGCGGCGGCCGAGCTCGATCGGGCCGCCTACTTTCCGGTCTCGGCCAAGACCGGGGAGGGCGTCGAGGCCCTGGTGGACGCTCTGGTCGAGCGGCTCCCCGAAGGTCCGCAGTACTACCCCGATGACACGGTGACCGACGTCCCCGAGGCCTTCTGGGTGTCCGAGCTGGTGCGCGAGCAGCTCCTCGGCGTGACCCGGGAGGAGGTGCCGCACTCCATCGCCTGCCGGGTCACGGAGTGGGAGTGGCCCCGCATCCGCTGCGAGATCCTCGTGGAGCGGGACTCACAGAAGGGCATCGTCATCGGGCGCGGAGGCGAGGTCCTGAGGGAGGTCGGCACGCGGGTGCGCCAGCAGCTGGCGCAGGGCGCCTACCTGGAGTTGTTCGTGAAGGTGGACAAGGACTGGCAGCGCCATCCCAAGGCCCTGGAGCGGCTGGGTTTCTAGCGGCTGGCCCAAGAGACTGGGCCTCAGGCGGCAGGAGGCCTCGTCACTCCCGCCGCAGGAAGAACTCCTCGAGGGGCCCCATCGGCAGGAGCACGGCGCTGAGGCCGAGGACCAGCGAGATGAGGGTTGCAACCCCGGCAACGATCAGGCGGCTGTTCCCCCTCGCCCTGCACAGGGCCTTCTCCCTGCCCACCAGCAAGCCGATGGTCACGCGCTCCTTGGGCTTCGAGCCGACCAACGCTCCATTGCAGTTGAGCCCGCCCGCGGCCTTGAACGGTGATGCGGCGTAGGCGAGCACCCCGAGCAGGACGATGACCACTGCCAGTGTCGCCATCAACTGCTTGCTGGGTCCGCTGTCCGTGCGGGTAAGTGCCTTGGGCAGTTGCATGGCGCCATCGTGTCACGACTGGTCCGCTCCGGTCAGGCCGACCGTCGGTCCTCTACGTTGACCTCCGCAGAATCTCCGGCGAACCTCCACTGCGGGAACGCCAACAGGAGGATCACGCGAGGTACCGTCGCTGTGTGGAGCTCGACGGCATCGACCCCCTGCAAGTGCCGGTCCACGTCGGATGCGTGATGGACGGCAACGGCCGCTGGGCCCGCAAACGCGGCCTGCCTCGCAGCGAGGGCCACGACGCCGGCGAGGAGGCGCTCTTCGACGTGGTGGAGGGAGCCCTGGAGCTCGGCATCGGTTGGTTCACCGTGTACGCCTTCTCCACGGAGAATTGGAAGCGTCCACCCGAGGAGGTCCGCTACCTGCTCGGGGTCAACCAGTCCATCATCACCCGCCGGTTGGGCGAGCTCCACGAGCGAGGCGTGCGTGTCCGTTTCGCGGGCCGGCGGGACTGGCGTGTGCCGAAGCGACTCCTCAGGAGCATGGACGAGGCGTTGGAGCGCACGGAGGCCAACAAGGCCATGACCCTCACCATTGCCTTCAACTACGGAGGACGGGCCGAGATCGTGGACGCCGTGCGGGGCCTCGTGGCCGAAGGAATCCGGCCCGAGAAGGTGAACGAGAAGGCCATCCGCTCCCACTTGTACCTGCCGGACATGCCCGACCCCGACCTGGTGATACGGACCTCGGGTGAGTTCCGGATCTCCAACTTCTTGCTGTGGGAGCTGGCTTACAGCGAGCTGGTCTTCACCGACGTGCTCTGGCCCGATTTCCGACGGGAGAACCTCTTCGAAGCGGTGCGTGAGTTCCAGAGTCGCGACCGCCGCTTCGGAGGACTCGAGTGAGTCCTCCTCGCTCTCGCAACCAGAGGTTGCTCGGCGAACCAATCGAGCTCCAGGCGACCGGCGGAGCCGGTCGCCCTCCGCGCTCCCACTTTTCTCCTGCAGCCGGAGGGGCGCCTGCGGCGCCTCCGGCGGCCGCAGAAGCCGCCGAAGGCGGCCCCCACGGCAGCCGGCAAGAGAAGTGGTGAGCGCCGGAGCCGGCCGGCTGCGCCGGCCGGTGGAGGCTCGATTGGCTCGCCGAGCAAGCTCCGCTTGGGAGGCGAAATGAGTCTTTACCGCGAGCAGGGGATCGTCCTTCGCACGCTTCGGCTGGGAGAGGCCGATCGGATCATCACCTTCGTCACCCAGGGTCACGGCAAGGTTCGGGCCGTGGCCAAGGGCGTGCGCAAGACCAAGAGCCGCTTCGGCGCCCGCCTGGAGCCGCTCACCCACGTGAGCCTCCTGCTCTACGAAGGGCGTGAGCTGGACATCGTCACCCAGGCCGAGACCCTCGACCACTTCCGCTCCATCCGCGAGGACCTCCACCGGGTGGGCCGGGCCACGTCCATGCTCGAAGCCGTGGACCAGGTGTCGCAGGAGCGCGAGCCGAGCCCTCGCCTGTACCAGATGCTCCTGGGCGCCCTCCGGGCGCTCGCCGCCCGCGACTCCGAGCTGGTGCTGGCCGGCTTCTTCTGGAAGCTGCTGTCCCTCGAAGGCGCCCATCCCGTGCTCGAGCAGTGCGCTTCGTGCGGCACCGAAGAGTCGCTGGAGGCCTTCGACCACGCCGAGGGCGGCGTGTTGTGCCGGTCATGCCGGCGGGGCGTGCCCATCAGCCCGGCGGCACTCGAGATCCTCCGGCGCATCCTGGGCGGCGACCTGGCCGGCGTGCTCGACGAGCCCGCCAGTCCGGCCACCCGCGAGGTGGAGCACCTGGCAACCCGCTCCGTCGAGCACCACCTGGAGCGCCGCCTGCGCTCGGTGGGGGTCCTGGACGGCGCCTAGTCTCCAGCCGTGCCCCAGCCGGACGTCCAACAGCCCGACCTCATGGAGAAGGTCGTCAACCTCTGCAAGCGCCGGGGCCTGGTCTTCCCCTCGAGCGAGATCTACGGCGGCTTTCGGTCCACCTACGACTACGGGCCCCTGGGCGTCCTGCTGCTGAGGAACGTCAAGGACGCCTGGTGGCGCTCGATGGTTCAGCTACGCGACGACGTGGTGGGCCTCGACTCGTCCATCCTCATGAGCCCGAGGGTGTGGGAGGCCTCGGGGCATCTGGCCAACTTCAGCGATCCCCTGGTGGACTGTCGGAACTGCAAGGAGCGGTGGCGGGCGGACCACGTCGAAGGGACCGGGCCCGCCGGTCCGGGCGGCGAAGCCTCCAGTGAGGCACCTGCCTGTCCCAACTGCGGCTCCCATGACCTCACCGAGGCCCGCCCGTTCAACATGATGTTCAAGACCTTCGTGGGCCCGGTGGAGGACGCCGCCGCCGTGGCCTACCTGCGGCCGGAGACGGCGCAGGGGATCTTCGTGAACTTCATGAACGCCCTTCAGACCACGCGCAAGAAGCCTCCGTTCGGGGTTGCCCAGATCGGGAAGTCGTTCAGGAACGAGATCACGCCCGGCAACTTCGTGTTCCGGACTCGGGAGTTCGAGCAGATGGAGATGGAGTACTTCGTGCCTCCGGGTGAGGGGCCGAGGTGGTTCGAGTACTGGTGCGGGGCGCGCATGGGCTGGTACACCGACCTCGGCATCCCGTCCGACCTGCTTCGTCTCCGCCACCATGAGCAGGACGAGCTGAGCCACTACTCCACGGGCACGGCCGACATCGAGTTTCGCTTCCCGTGGGGTTGGGGGAGCTGGAGGGCATCGCCCAGCGCACGGACTTCGATCTCGTCCAGCACGCCGAGCACTCGGGGGAGCGTCTCGAGTACTTCGACCAGGCCAGCGGGGAACGCTACGTCCCCCACGTGGTGGAGCCGGCCGCCGGCGCCGCTCGCAGCATGATGGCCTTCCTGCTGGCCGCCTACAGCGAGGACGAGTGGGGGGGAAGCGCGCACCATGCTCCGCCTGCACCACCGCCTGGCTCCGAGCAAGGTCGCCGTGCTGCCGCTGTCGAAGAAGGACACCCTCACTCCCACGGCCCGGGAGGTTCTCGGACTGCTCCAGCCGCACTTCCAATGCGATTACGACGAGACGCAGTCCATCGGCAAGCGCTACCGCCGCCAGGACGAGGTGGGCACTCCCTACTGCGTGACCGTTGACTTCGACTCGCTCGACGACCGCGCCGTCACCATCCGCGAGCGCGACACGCTGGAGCAGGTGAGGGTGCCGATCGACGCCCTCGTTCAGGAGCTCTCCTCCCGTCTCGGCCCCTGAGCCGGCGCACCCGTTCACCTAGGCTGACCGGTCATGTCGTACGTCTACGCCTTCGACCACAAGCACAAGAAGTCCGCCTATGAGCCTGAAGGACCTGCTCGGGGGCAAGGGCGCCAACCTGGCCGAGATGACCTCGGTTCTGGACCTCCCGGTGCCTCCCGGCTTCACCATCTCCACCGGCGCGTGCAGGGATTACATGCGGTCGGGGTGGCCCGAGGGTCTGACCGACGAGGTGGCCAAGCAGGTGAAGAAGCTGGAGAAGGCGATGGGCAAGGGGCTGGGGACGCCGCCGATCCCCTTCTCGTGAGCGTTCGATCCGGCGCCAAGTTCTCCATGCCGGGGATGATGGACACGGTCTTGAACCTGGGCCTCAACGACGAATCAGTCGAGGGGCTGGCCAAGCAGACCAGCGACGAGCGCTTCGCCTACGACTCCTACCGCCGGTTCATCCAGATGTACGGCCGCATCGTGTTGGGCGTCGAAGGTGAGGAGTTCGACCGACTGCTCGAGACGGCCAAGGAGTGGGACGGCGTCACCGCCGACTCCCATGTGTCACCGGACACGCTGCGCCGGCTGGTGCTGCGATACCAGGACGTCGTCGCACGCCACACCGGCCTCCCGTTCCCCCAAGATCCTTGGCGGCAGCTGCAGGGAGCCGTCGAAGCGGTGTTCCGATCCTGGAACGGCCCCCGGGCCATCGCCTACCGGGTCCGCGAGCGCATTGCCCACGAGCTGGGGACGGCGGTGAACGTCCAGGCCATGGTGTTCGGGAACCGGGACGACAACTCCGGCACCGGAGTGGGGTTCACTCGGGACCCGGCCACCGGCGCCAAGGGCTCCTATGGAGACTTCCTGGTCAACGCCCAGGGCGAGGACGTGGTGGCCGGGATCAGGAACACCGAGCCGCTGTCGTCGCTCGCAGGCCACTTCCCCAAGGTGGACAAGGAGCTCCACGCCATCTTCGAGCGGCTCGAGCACCACTACCGAGACATGTGCGACACCGAGTTCACCATCGACCAGGGCAAGCTCTGGATGCTGCAGACCCGAGCGGGCAAGCGCACCGGTGCCGCCGCCTTGAAGATGGCGGTGGACATGACCAAGGAGCGCAAGATCAAGCTGTCCAAGGCCGAGGCCTTGCAGCGCATCACCGCGGATCACCTGGATCAGGTGCTTCACCCGCAGCTCACCACCCACAACGCAACGGTGATCGCCAAGGGCCTGGGGGCGTCACCCGGGGGTGCCGTGGGCCGCGTCTACTTCACCGCCGACGAGGCGGCCGCGGCAGCGGGCCGGGGCGAGCCCGTCATCCTCGTCCGCAGCGAGACGTCGCCCGAGGACGTGCACGGCATGATCGTGGCCCAGGGCATCCTCACCGCCCGCGGTGGTCTGGTCAGCCACGCCGCCGTCGTCGCCCGGGGTTGGGGGAAGCCGGCGGTGGTGGGAGCGGAGGCCGTGCGCATCACGGGCAAGTCGTTCATCGCCGGCGGCGTGACGATCAACGAAGGGGACACCCTCTCGATCGACGGCTCCACCGGCCAGGTCGTCGTGGGTGAGGTGGAGCTCACCATCGCCCAGCCGCCGCCCGAGTTCGACCAGGTGCTGGAGTGGGCGGACGAGATTCGCCAAGGACGGATGGCTGTGCGGGCCAATGCCGACACGGGGGCGGACGCCAAGAATGCGCGCGAGTTCGGCGCCGAGGGCATCGGCCTGTGCCGGACCGAGCACATGTTCCTCGGCGAGGACCGCCTCCCGATCGTGCGGGAGATGATCCTGGCCCAGACGCCCGAGCAGGAAGAAGCCGCCCTCGAGCGGCTCCGGGAAGCGCAGAAGGCCGACTTCGTGGACATCCTCGAAGCCATGGACGGCCTCCCCGTCACCGTGCGCCTGCTCGATCCGCCGCTGCACGAGTTCCTTCCCCGCACCGAGGAGCTGGCCATCAAGGCGGCCACTCAGGGTTTGTCGGACGAGGAGCGGGCCCTGTTCCGCGCCGCGGAGACATGGCACGAGTTCAACCCCATGCTCGGTACCCGCGGGGTGCGCCTCGGCGTGCTCAAGCCGGGCCTGTACGCCATGCAGGTGCGAGCGCTCATGGAGGCGGCTGCCGAGCGGATGAAGGTGGGCGGCAAGCCCATTGTGGAGGTGATGGTCCCTCTCACGGTGACCCGAGAGGAGATGGGCCTGGCTCGGGGCTGGGCCGTCGACGCCATCGCCGAGGCCACCCGCGGCGTCGAGGGGCCCGTCGACGTGCAGATCGGCACCATGATCGAGACGCCGCGGGCAGCCCTGCGGGCGGACGAGATCGCCGAGGAGGCCGACTTCTTCTCCTTCGGCACCAACGACCTCACCCAGATGACGTTCGGCTTCAGCCGCGACGACGTGGAGGGGCGCATGATGGTCGCCTATCTCGAGCAAGGGCTGTTGAAGCGCAACCCGTTCGAAACCATCGACCCGTCCGGGGTGGGCGAGCTGGTGAGGATCGGCGCCGAGCGGGGACGGCGGACCCGCCCCGATCTCAAGCTCGGTGTCTGTGGCGAGCACGGCGGCGATCCCGAGTCCATCGCCCTGTTCGCCGATGCCGGCCTCGACTACGTGAGCTGCTCGCCGTTCCGGGTGCCGATCGCCCGGCTCGCCTGCGCCCAGGCGATTCTCGCTTCGCAACCGTAGGTTGTACCGCCGGCAGGCCGCTGGCGCTGCCGTAGGCGGCCCCTCCGGCTGCCGGTAGACAGGTGGTGAGTGCCGGAGCCGGTCCGGCTTTGCCGGTCGGCGGAGGCTCGTCAGAGCTCGCCGAGCAACCTTTGGTTGCGAGGCGAAACCGCGGGCGGGCTACGGTCCCGCTCGTGGGGATCGTCGAGGAGGACATCGCCCGGGTACGGGCGGCCACCGACTTGGTGGAGGTGGCGGGCGAGCACATCCAGACGCGCCGGGTAGGGCGACGCTGGGTGGGGCTGTGCCCCTTCCACGCCGAGAAGACGGCGTCGTTCTCCATCAACGCCGAGGAGGGCCTGTACTACTGCTTCGGGTGCCAGGCAAAGGGTGACGCCATCACGTTCCTGCGCGAGGTGGAGCACCTCGAGTTCGCCGAGGCGGTGGAACGGCTGGCGTCGCGAGCCGGCATCCAGCTCCGCTACGACGACGCCAGGGAGGGGCAGGACCGGAAGCGCCGTTCCCGCCTCATCGATGCCATGGAGGCGGCCGTCGAGTGGTACCACCAGTGCTTGCTCACCTCCGACGGGGCGGCGTCGGCCCGGGGCTATCTGCGGTCTCGGGGCTACGACGGGGACGTCGTGCGCAGGTTCAAGCTGGGTTGGGCGCCGGATGACTGGGACGCATTTTCCCGAGCGCTGCGGCTGCCCACCGACGTCCTGAGCCAGGCCGGCCTCGGCTTCGTGAACCGCCGGGGCCGACACCAGGATGCGTTCCGGGCCCGCGTGATGTTCCCCATCTATGACACGGCCGGCGCGCCGGTGGCCTTCGGCGGGCGCATCCTTCCGGGAGGCGACGGCCCGAAGTACAAGAACTCGCAGGAGACTGCCATCTACGCCAAGCGGCGCACGCTCTACGCCCTCAACTGGGCCAAGGTCGACGTGGTGACCGCCGGCGAGGTGATCGTCTGCGAGGGCTACACCGACGTTATCGGATGCTTCCAGGCGGGCCTTCCCCGGGCCGTGGCCACGTGCGGCACGGCACTGGCCGACGAGCACTTCCGTACCCTCAAGAACTTCACCCGCCGCATCGTGCTCGCCTACGACGCCGACGCGGCCGGCCAGGCCGCAGCCGAGCGCTTCTACGAATGGGAGCAGCGATACGAGGTCGATGTGGCCGTTGCGCCCTTGGCCCCCGGCACCGATCCGGGTGACCTGGCCCGCAGCGACCCGGGCGCGCTGCTGGCCGCGGTCAAGGAAGCCAAGCCCCTGCTCGCCTTCCGGCTCGAGCGGGTACTGGCCGGCGCCGAGCTCAGGACTCCCGAAGGTCGGGCGCGTGGCGCGCAGGCGGCGATGAGCGTCGTCAGCGAGCACCCCGACGTGCTCGTGCGCGACCAGTACCTCATGCAGGTCGCCGACCGCTGCCGGGTGGAGCCCGACCGCCTGCGAGCCGCGCTCAGCAGCACGTCGCGACGGGGCCGGCCTTGGCAGCAGCTGGTAGACCCCCGGCGGCAGTCCGACCGCGGCGGACCCGAGCTCGAGGCGCTTCGCCTCGCCGTGCACAAGGGCGACGAGGTCGTTCACCGCCTGCACGAGGTCCTCTTCGCCGACGAGCTGCACCTGGCCGCCTTTCGAGCGGTTGCATCGTCAGCGACCTTGCGAGAGGCGATCGACGCCGCCGACCCCGGGGCCGCGGAGCTGCTGCAACGCCTGGCGGTGGAGGAGGCTCACGCCGACCCCGACGATGTGTTGAACCTCATTGTCCATCGCGCCGGCGAGCGGGCGCTGCACCAACTCGAGGCCGAAGTTCGAGCGTCAGAGGAGCGGGGGCCCGAGCTCTCGCGTGCGGTCGGTTGGCTGAAGCTCACGCTCGAACGCCTTCCCGACCCCGAGGCGGCCAGTGCGTTGGTAGCTTGGCTTGCTCAGTGGGGCCACAACAGAGGCTGACCGACGCGACTCCTGAGCTCCCCAACCCGGAGGTCGGTTTCGCACAGGCCTTTGCCGGGCTACTCACCAAGGGTCGGGCGCATGGTGTGGTCACTGCGGACGACGTGGCGACGGTCTTGCATTCCGTCGAGCTCACCCCCGAGGTGATCGACGCCGTGATCGGGGCGGTGAAGGCCGAGGGCATCGACTTCGACGGCGACGACCTGGTGGGGGCCCATCACGAGTCGTCAGAGCACGAGGCCCCCACGAAGACGGCCGCCAGGCTCAGCCCTCTCCCCCGGAAGCCGCCGTCGAAGGGGCGCAGCTCCAGAGCGGCCGATCACGACACCCGTCGCAACTACGCCTCCGACCCGGTTCGTCTCTACCTCAAGGAGATCGGCAAGGTCCCGCTTCTGACCGCCCACGAAGAGGTCATGCTGGCGCGCCGCGTCGAGGCCGGGTTGGCCGCGGCGCAGCGCATCGCCGATCTCGAGGACGCCAACGGTGGCCAGGCCCACGTGCCCGCCCACGAGCTCCACGACGAGGAGAAGGTGGTGATGGATGGGCTCGAAGCGAAGCAACGCCTCATCAACGCCAACCTCCGGCTGGTGGTCTCCATCGCCAAGCGTTACCGCAACGCCGGGATGGCGTTCCTGGACCTGATCCAGGAGGGAAACGTGGGCCTCATGCGAGCCGTAGAGAAGTTTGACTACAACAAGGGCTTCAAGTTCTCGACGTATGCCACGTGGTGGATCCGCCAAGCAATCACCCGAGCCATCGCCGAACAGGCCCGCACCATCCGCATCCCCGTGCACATGGTGGAGACCCTTCACAAGGTGGCGCAGGCCCAGCGCCAGCTCGTTCAGGAGCTGGGGAGTGAGCCTTCCGTCGAGCAGATCGCCGCCCGGATGGAGCTGGGGCCGTCCCGCGTGCGGGAGTTGCTGCGCATGGGACAAGACACCGTGTCGCTGGAGCAGCCCATGGGCAACGAAGACTTCAGCCTGGGCGACCTCATCGAGGACGAATCGGCCGTGGTGCCCGCGGCCGCTGCGGCACACACGCTGCTCAACGAGGCGGTGAAGCAGGCCCTAGAGGAGTTGTCAGAGCGTGAGCGTCAGGTGGTGCGCATGCGATTCGGTCTGGAAGACGGGAAGGCTCGCACGCTGGAGGAGGTCGGCAAGGAGTTCGGGGTGACCCGGGAGCGAATCCGCCAGATCGAGGGCAAGGTGCTCACCAAGCTGCGCGACCCCTCGACGAGCGAGCAGTTGCGCGGCTACCTCGAGGAGGGTTAACGAGTTCCGACCGCGATGCTCCGGGCGGCGGTGTCAGAGTCCGGGTGGCGCGGTCCTGAGGAAGGGATCGTCGGGCGGCGGGGGAGGAACCACGGCGCCGTTGGGGCCTTCGCTGCCAATGGTTCCATCGCTGTCGCCGATCTTTGAGTCCACGATGTCCTTGGTGCGCTCGACGCCGAGGTCCACCACGTCCTTGGCTTTGTCGGTGGCCGTCTCGAAGGTGTCCGACCGCTTGACCCTCCGAACCATGTCGTTGATCTGGTCGTAGCGCTCTCGACCGGCCTTCGAGCCCAGGTAGTACCCGAGGCCGAAGCCGACACCCAATCCAAGTCGAAATCTCATGAGACGCTTTCTACCCTGTCTCGCCATTTCTTGCACATGGGCGAACGCATGTTCGTACCGTTGATATGACGTGACCATGGGCTACAGGGGCAAGCTGGGGGAGAAGGGAGCGGGCTGGACTCCTTGGTGGTCAGGCCTTTCTCGCTGCAGGGGGGCGAAGACAGGCATCCGCCACAACAAGCACGCGCACGGGTGCGTCTACGTGCGGTACTGCTGCTCTCGAACGCACCGCGCCATCATGGGACTTTGCAGGGGACTGATATCTTCGAGCGCCATTCCGGGGTAGCTCAATAGGCAGAGCAGGGGATTGTTAATCCCAAGGTTGCGGGTCCGAGTCCCGCCCCCGGAGCTTGACTTTCGATTCCCAGGGCCCGTAGCTCAGTGGTCAGAGCGGGGGACTCATAATCCTTTGGTCGCAGGTTCGATCCCTGCCGGGCCCACCAGACACTGCCGGGGCCACCGGTAACACGGCGGTTCGGAGGCATCTACGTCCAGCTCCGGACCGCTTGCCATCGAGCCGGCCACGCCCTCTTCCGGCCGAGTCACGCCGCCGCCCGGTGGATCGCGGCGACGGCGGTACACCTCAACGTGCCACTCTTGTCCCGCGATGGCGTCTTCGGCCGAGCTCCCGGTCTTGCATTCGATACTGCGCTGAACGGCTGATGGTGGAACCGAGCGCCTGGGCGGCCCACCGCCCTCGAGGTGTCCGAAGGCGATGATCCTGTGACGGTGTCGGATGCTTTCCATCCAAAATCGGTCCAACTCACGAGCTGAAACCAGCCGTCATCCAACATCTCCAGCCGGACGCCTACTTGAACGAAACCCCAGGCGGGCGCATCCCTGTCTGTCAGGCTGACGTGAGACACCTGCTGCACCTGACCATCCCTACAGGGCGAGACAGGAACACCTAGACCGATGACCATGACGACTGCATCTTTGATGGCGCGCGCCCATGATGGGGCGGTGGACGAGCCTGACCCGGCCGCCCGGCCTCGCCGACGCTCGTTCACAGCCGAATACAAGGCCCGCATCCTCGACGAGTACGACGCCCTGCCGGCTGGTTCGGAGGGACGAGGAGCGCTGCTGCGCCGAGAGGGTCTCTACACCTCCCACATCGCCGAGTGGCGCAAGGTCCGAGACGCCGGTGCCATCGAAGGCCTGACCGCCAAGGGCCGCAAGGCCAAGCGTTCGCCTGAGCAGGTCGAGTTGGACAAGGTCCGTCGCCGCGCCGAGCGGCTCGAGGCGGAGCTGGCCCGCACCAAGCTTGCGCTGGAGATCACGGAAAAGCACACGCGCTCTTGGAGCTGCTCTCCGAGAGCGCGGACTGCGACCCGAAGTCGAAGCCGTGATCGAGCCTGCCTTCGCCGAGCTGGTCGAGGCCACGTCGGCCAAGCGGGCGTGCGAGCTGTTGGGCAAGCCTCGCGCCACCCACTACCGGCGCCGGTGCACAGCCACCTCGGTCCCGCCTGCCCCTCGGTCCACGCCACCGAATGCGCTGAGTGAGGCCGAGCGCCAGGAGATCCTGGCCGTGCTGCGCTCGGAGGAGTACTGCGACCTGGCCCCGGCCCAGGTGTGGGCCCGCCTGCTCGACGACGGCACCTACCTGTGCTCCATCTCGACCATGTACCGGCTGTTGGCCGCCGCCGGCGAGAGCCGCGAGCGGCGCCGCCAGCGCACCCATCCGGCCAAGAAGAAGCCCGAGCTGATCGCCCGGCGGCCGAACCAGGTTTGGTCGTGGGATATCACCAAACTCCAGGGCCCCACCCGGGGCGTGTACTACGAGTGCTTCGTGATCATCGACATCTACTCCCGCTACGTCGTGGGGTGGATGGTCACCCCGGCCGAGACCGGAGAGCTCGCCGAGGCGTTCATCGCCGACACCTTGAACCGCCACGGGATCAAGGCCGATCAACTCACCCTGCACGCCGATCGGGGAACGTCGATGACCTCCAAGCCCGTGGCCCAGCTACTGGTCGACCTGGGCGTGGCTCGCAGCCACAGCCGCCCGCACGTGAGCAACGACAATCCCTACTCTGAGGCGCACTTCAAGACCCTCAAGTACTGCCCGGCGTTCCCCGGACGGTTCGGCTCGATCGAAGACGCCCGCACCTTCTGCGCCAACTTCTTCGATCACTACAACCACATCCACCGCCATGCCGGCGTCGGCCTGCACACCCCTGCGTCGCTCCACTACGGCACCGCCACGGAGATCCGCCAGCAGCGGACCATCACCCTCGATGCCGCTTACGCCGCCAATCCGTCCCGGTTCCGCCATCGCCGGCCCACGCCACCGAAGTTGCCCACGATCGCCTGGATCAACGAACCCACTCCCGAAGCACTCATCAAATCCGCATGAGAAGTTGTCTCACCGGACTTGACACGTTCCGCATCAAGCCCACCGCCCGGACGATCGGATGTCGACTCATGATCCTTCGCTCGAAGGTTCGATCCGTGCCGGGCCCACCGGCAAACCACAGGTCACGGCGCCGCCGCCCGAGGTCGACGGCTCGGGCGCCGGGACGGCCGCGGGCTCCGATCTCCGTGAACGGGCCAGGCAACCGTCCAGCCATCATGGGTTGGCTGGCAGCAGGTATACGTAGTACCGCTCGTCGTCGACGACACTGTTGGTGAGGGCCCCGAGCAGTTTGACGTCGCCGCCGCCGGGAGGGAGGGCTGAGCTCGCGACCAGGACCACGGGCCGACCGCTCCCTACCCGCAGCGTCCTCGCTTGGTTGACTGCATCCTCAAAGCTCACCGGCCCCCGGTCGGCGCTCCACCTGATGTACGTGCCAAGCCGCCGTGAGGACGGGTAGTAGATAGGGCGGTCGAGTTGGCCACACAGCGATGATGTCTGGAAATCACCATGACCAACGAGCATGGCGTCAGCCAGACCGCGTTGCCGGAGGAGGCGTGCTGCCTCGGCGCTGGCCGAGAACGGCGTGGAGAGTCAACGGACACTGCGACCAGCGAAGCGATCAGATGGATGACCAGCAAGGCTCCAAGGACCGACTTGGCCAGGCTCAGCCGAGATGCTGGATCGCTCTGCTTGGCTTCGTGCTGGGAGCTCAGAACGACGGAGCCAGCCACATCGTGGCCACAAGGAGGATGAAGAGGTGACCCTTGTGGCGCAACGACAAGTTCGGGAACAGCAAGTGGGTGAACGAGAGCACAAGGATCGTGCCTGCCGTCCACATCCACAAAGCCGCCGGCCGTCGGCGGATGGACCAGGCGATTGCCATCACAAGGCCCGATCCGAGGACGATGGTGGCCGCACCCTGTTCCACCAGGTCGTCGTTCCAAAAGTCGCCATTGAGCGGGGGGACGGGGACGAGCGCCTCCCAGGGAAGGAATGCCGTCGTCTTGGCATTGCCGATGTTGGCGACCTCAACGTCGACGACAGGCACGGCGTCGGCTGGGGCCCGAAGCTGGAGGGCAGCAGCGCCAACTCCGACGACGACGATGGCACTAGTGGCCAGGACCTGCCGTACGCCGGGTCCGGGCCTGTGCAGCCGGTGGCTCAAGAGCACCTCGTCGATGACGATGGCTGAAGCCAGCGCCAAGCTCAGCAACAAGGCGTAGACGCTCGTCCAGGCCATGAGGACGAGGAGAAGAGCCATGATGGAATAGCGCCGAGGCCTTCTCGATCCGAGGGCGCAGAAGCCGACTACCGCGAGGAAGCCGAGCCCATAGTTGCGGCTGATGGTGCCGTACTCGTAGAGCGGGAAGTAGCCGAAGGCGGGTGAAGCGGCTCAGGACGAACAAGAGGAAGTACCAGACGACGGGATGGCGCTCGTAGCGAACGGCTTCCACGAGGGAACCGAGCGACGAGCTGTCTCGCCCGATCATCCATGACTGCAGCTCGTCTCTCCACATCTCGTGGCGCAGCATCAGCACCAGCCCCAGGCCCAGGAAGCAGAGGGTGAGGCTCCAGTGAAAGGCTCCCCTTGAGAGCCGCGCCACACCAAGGCACCGGCGGGCCGCCGAGCCGGCAGCCAGCCGATGGCGTGCCGGAGATCCCGTGGTCAAGGTTTGAGCTTGCTCTGTCCTGGTGGTCATGGCAACCGATGTGCAGCCGCCCGGCGAGCCTGGTCGAAGCGGCTAGCCTTTTGACAACAGTTCTCACACTCAAAGCCTGGCCCACCTGACACCCGCCCTCGGCGTAGATGCCGTCTCCTTCGCCTTCGGTTCGCAGAGCGTTCTGGACTGCGTGACCTTCAGCGTGAATGACGGTGAGTTCGTCGCCCTTACTGGGCCCAACGGGGCCGGCAAGTCCACCCTGCTGCGCATCCTCCTCGGCCTCCTGCCACCGCTAGGCGGCACGGTGGAGGTCTTCGGAGCGTCGCCTCGGGACCTGCGCGACCGCTGGCGCATCGGTTACGTGCCCCAGCGATCGGTGCTTCCCGACAACCTGCCTGCCACCGTCGAAGAGGTGGTGGCCACGGGCCGCCTTGCCCGACGCGGTTGGTCGCGCCGGCCGGGCGCGGTCGACCGCGAGGCCGTCAGCCATGCGCTCGAATCCGTCCTCGTGGACGATCTGAGGCGTCGAAGGATGCACGAGCTCTCCGGGGGCCAGCAGCAGCGGGTCCTGATCGCCAAGGCCTTCGCCAGTGAGCCCGACCTCCTCATCCTGGACGAACCGGTGGCCGGCGTCGATGCGGACTCGCAGCGGCGCTTCCGGGATTCGCTCGTCCACTTCGCCCGCAGCCATGGCACCGCCGTGCTCCTGGTGTCCCACGAGCTCGGTGCTGTCGCCGCCGATCTCGACCGGGTGCTCGTGCTGCGTCAGGGCAGGATCGCCTTCGACGGGAGACCGGAGGAGCTGACGGCCACGGGAGTGAGCCTGGGTGTCCACCGCACCGACCTTCCCCTCTGGTTGGAGGATCCCGGACCGACGGCACCGAGATGAACCTCGCGCTCCCTTGGCCTTTTGAGCGGGACTACATGCAGCTTGCGCTCGTGGCCGGCGTGGTCGTCGGCGTGTGTGCACCTCTCATCGGCACCTTCTTGGTCCAGAAGCGGATGTCTCTCATGGGCGACGGGATCGGCCACGTTGCCTTCGCCGGCGTGGCGGCCGGGCTGGTGTTCGGCGTGTGGCCCATCGGAACCGCCCTCGTCGCCGCTGTCGTCGGAGCCGTTTGCATCGAATGGCTTCGCTCGCGCGGCCGGGCCGGTGGTGACCTCGCGCTGGCGGTGCTCTTCTACTCCGGCATCGCCGGGGGAGTGGTGCTCACCGGCCTGGCCGGTTCCCTGGACGCCAGCACCCTCACCTACCTGTTCGGCTCCATCCTCACGGTGGCCCCGGCGGACGCCCTCACCATTGCAGTCCTGGGGCTCGTGATCCTCCTTGCCGTCGTCATGGGGTGGCGGGCGTTGTTCGCCGTGATCGTGGACGAGGAGGCGGCGAGGGTTGCCGGGCTCCCCGTGGAGGCCCTCAACCTGGGGCTGGCCGGGCTCACCGCGGTCACCGTCGTCGCGGGCATGCGAGTCGTCGGCGTCCTTCTGGTGGCGGCGATGATGGTGCTCCCGGTCGGTGCCGCCCAGCGAGTCGCCCGGTCCTTTCGGGCAACGTTGGTCGTCGCCAGCGGCATCGGGACCTTCTCGGTCATCACGGGGTTGGCCGCTGCCCGTGCCTTCGGGTTGGCCCCCGGAGGCGCCGTCGTGTTGGTGGCCGCCGCCTGCTTCATGGTCGCCGCCGTGTCCAAGGGACCGGCGGGATCGCGGCTGCTGACCTCGGGCACGGCTCGCCGCTGAGCTTCCCGGAAGGGCCAGCGAGAAGGACCAGGAGGAGGGCTCAGCCGGCGCAGGACCGGCAGCGTCCGGCGACGGCGAAGTGGCGAGGTTGGACCAGGAAGCCGAACTGCTTGTGGACGCCCTTGGCCAGGGTGGCGAACACCTTGTCGGGAACCTCGACGACGGTGCCGCACGATTCGCATACGAGGTGCTGGTGGGACTCGTCGGCCAGGTGGTACACGGCCCGCCCGTGGCCGAGATGGACGTGGTCCACCACACCCAGCTCCTCGAGGGACCCGAGGCAGCGGTAGATCGTGGACCTGTGCACATCGGGATGAGCGGACTGCACCGTGTCCGCCAACTCGTCGGCCGTCACGTGACTCCCGGCTTCGAGGAGGGCGGTGATTATGGTTCTGCGTGGTGTGGTCACTCGTCCGCCACGATCCCGGAACATGGCCAGGATGCGCTCGAGCCGGGCGGTGTCCACGCTCTCCACGCTAGCCATGCTTGAAGCGATCGGGTTGCAACAACATGGCGGAGACAATACCGTGCGCCTTGCGATGGCGTCCCTCCGCGGCCCCCGGTTGCTCGGCGTCACCGTCCTGGCCGGCGTTCTGGCAGTTTCCTGTGGCGGGGATGAGACCGGTAGCGCTCCACTCAGCGGCGGCGGCCAAAGCCGAAGGCTCCGCTTGGTGACCACGGTTGCGCCCATCACCAGCATCGTGGCCAACGTGGCCGGCGACCTTGCCGACGTCACCGGGATCGTCCCCGAGGCCACCAACTCGCACACCTACGAACCGCCCCCGAGCGCGGCCAAGGTCCTGGCCAAGGCCGACGTCATATTCGTCAATGGGCTCAAGCTCGAGGACCCCATCCAGCAGCTGGCCGAGGGAAGGCTCGGGAAGCAAGCCCAGATCGTCGAGCTCGGCGACGCGACCATCGGGTCCGAGGAGCACATCTACGACTTCTCCTTTCCCAAGGAGCAGGGCAAGCCCAACCCTCACCTGTGGACCAACCCCCCGATGGCCAAGGAGTACGCCCGGGTCGCCGCCGAGGCGCTCGAGCGTGGAGATCCCGTCCACGCGGCGGGATACCGAGCCAACTACCAGAGGTTCGCAGCCAAGGTCGACGAGTTGGACGCGGCGATGGCTCGGGCCACCAGGACCGTCCCCAAGCCCCACCTGCTCACCTACCACGACGCCTACGCCTATTTCGCCAGGCACTACGGCTGGAAGGTCATCGGCGCCATCCAGGTCTCGAGCTTCGAGGACCCCACGCCGAAGGAGGTGGCCGACCTCATCGGCCAGGTGAAGGCCGAGGGCGTGCCGGCCATCTTTGGCTCCGAGGTCTTCCCGAGCTCGGTTCTGGCCCAGATCGGCCGGGAGTCGGGCGTACGCTACGTGGACGTGCTCCGCGACGACGATCTGCCAGGCGAGCCGGGCCAGCCGGAGCACTCCTGGCTGGGCCTCATGCGCTTCGACTTCATCACCATGGTGAAGAGCCTCGGAGGCGACGCGTCGGCGCTCGAGGCGGTGACGGTGGAGAACACGGCTCCGGACAGGGCCACCTATCCCCAGTGACGGGCTCCCAGTGACGGACTTCCTGTGACCGAGCCCCTGCTGAGGATCGAGCGGGCCACGTGCGCCTACGCCGGCGTGCCCGTGGTGGTGAACGCCGACCTCGAAGTCTTCCCCGGGGACTTCACCGGAATCGTGGGACCGTCGGGCTCCGGCAAGACCACGCTGCTGCGGGCCGTGCTCGGGACCGTGCAGCCCGTTGCCGGGACCGTGCGACGCCGCCGGGGGCTGGCCGTGGGGTACGTACCCCAGCTTGAGACGGTGGACTGGAACTTTCCCGTCACCGTCTCCGAGCTCGTGCTCATGGCCCGGACGAGCGGCCGGTTGCTGCCCTGGGCCAGTCCGGGCGAGCGCCGGGAGGCGGGCGCCGTTCTCGAGCGCCTCGGCATCGCCGAGTTGGGGCGCCGCCACCTACGGGAGCTGTCGGGCGGCCAGCTGCAACGGGTCTTCATCGCCCGGGCCCTCCTGCGCCGGCCGCAGCTGCTGCTCCTCGACGAGCCCACCTCGGGTGTGGACGTTCGTACCCGCCACGACGTCTTGCACCTCTTGGCCGACCTCAACGCCGAAGGCCTGGCCGTGGTCCTCACCACCCACGACCTCAACGGCATCGCCGCCCACCTTCCCCACCTGGTCTGCCTCAACACCGAGGTCATCGGCGAGGGGGCCCCCGCCGACGTGCTCACACCGGAGATCCTCCAGCGCACCTATGGCGCGCCCATGGAGGTGCTCCAGCATGGCGGCATGCCCGTGGTGGTGGATCGCTCGGAGCCCACCGACAACGTCATCCGCCTGCGCCGGGGGACGGCGTGATGGAGACGTCGTGATGGAGACGCTGCTCGAACCCTTCCAGTTCGCCTTCTTCCGCTACGGCATCGTGGTGGCCACCCTCGCCGGCGGCCTGTGCGGCCTGGTTGGCATCTACGTGGTGCTGCGGGGCATGAGCTACATCGGCCACGGTCTGTCCCATGCCATCTTCGGAGGCGCGGCCGCCAGCGCGGTGGTGAACGTCAACTTCTACCTGGGGGCGGGGATCTGGGGCCTGGCGTCGGCGCTCATGATCGGGCGGGTGACGAGACGGCGGGTGATCGGCTCCGACGCGGCCATTGGTGTCATCACCACTGCGTCCTTCGCTCTGGGCCTGGTGCTGTTCGGGTCCTTCGGAGTGGCTCGCAAGAGCGTTGACGCGGTCCTCTTCGGCAGCATCCTCGGGGTCACGGCCGGCGACGTGTGGGTGGTGCTGGCGGTGGCCGTGGGGGCGGCGGCGACGGTGTTCTTTCGCTACCGGGCCCTCCTGTTCACCACCTTCGACCCCGAGGTGGCCGACGTGTCGGGTGTGAACACGGCTCGCACCGACGCCCTTCTCATGCTGATGCTGGCGGTGTCGATACTCGCCACCATGAAGGTCATCGGCGTGGTGCTGATCGCCGCCATGCTCGTCATCCCGCCTGTCACGGCGCGCATGATCACCAACAGCTTCGCCCGCATGCTCTGGCTGTCGGTGGTGATCGGTGCCGCGTGCGGGCTGGTGGGGATGTACCTGAGCTACCACCTGGACGTTTCCTCAGGGGCCACCATCGTCCTCGTGGGCGCCGTGGCCTTTGGGTTGACCTTCGCCATGAGCGGGCCACGGGCCCTGAGCCGGGCGGGTCGCCATACCGTCGCCGCTCCGGTGATCGAGCCCTGACAGCGTTGTCCTGATTCAGTTGCGCGGCAGCGGTGGGCGCCGGTGCCTGCGGCGTCAGCTCTCCTCACCCAGCCAGCGGGGTGCTCCCTCGAGCAGGCTCTGACTCACCTTGAGGCAGCGGTCGAGGGTCTCGCAGAGCAGCGGCTCCTCGGCGGTGAGGATCTTGGCCAAAGACACCTGCTGGCGGGCGATGATGGTGAGGCTGCGCTGGGGGGCGTCGGTGGCGGCCGGGAACGAGTCGATGGCAGAGACCTCGAGTGGCAGGTCCAGGCCGGCAACGGCGGCGAGGTCGAGGTGGAGCTGGAGCAGGTCGGGACCCTCGAGCAATGGCGGCAGGGCCCAGTTGAAGGTGATGGGGAAGTCGTAGCCGGGGGGCGGTTCGGCGTCCTCGGGCAGCTCCATCACCGCGTCCTCGAACGAGAGCAGGGTCCGGGGGTCGATCTCGAGGGCGAGGTGCAGGTCGAGCGGCCCGCCACACGCCTCCTCGGGGTGGAGGTCGACCTCCCAGGCCTGGCGAAGGGAATAGCTCTCCACGAAGTGGCGCTCGTCGTGGACGTGGAAGCCGTGATCGGCAGCGTGGCTCTTGAGGTCGGCCACGAAGCCGGGCACGTCGATAACTGCCACGACCGTGGAGCCTACGGGCCCGGCGCCACCGGAGGCGGCGCGCTCGCGTCCCGAGTGGCCGGACCGGCCGGACCTGCCTGACCCCTCGTTCTGCGAGTATGGGCCTGTCGAGGGGCGCTTAGCTCAGCCTGGTCAGAGCACCTCCCTTACAAGGAGGGAGTCGGGGGTTCGAATCCCTCAGCGCCCACTCTTGTCATTGCACGAACACTTTGTGACGGGCCCGGAATCTGCGCTACCGCCGGTGGCGGGTACGAGCACCGGCTGGCGGTCGTTACCGGGCGAGAGGTACGTGCGAACTCGGGCGGTCGGTCCAGGCGAGGCCGTAGCTGCCCATGCGCCCTACCGGCACCTCGAGAATAGGACCAGGACCGTCGGTGGCGCATCTCCTGAGACACACCTGGACTCAGATCGAAGGGCGCTCGCCCGGCGGTCAGGAGAACATCCGTCCCTAGCGGCTCCAGAAGGGCGCAACATCGACCTGACGCTTCCCGCCTCTGAACTGTGACCGTCTGGCCGAAGGCTTGCGAGGAGGCCTTGCCTTCGCCGGATCCGCGATGACGACGCGCGCTAGCGCAAACTGGTGGAAGCCGTGGGCTGTCCTCCAATGGCTTACGAGCAGCTGCGAGCTACGGACCCTCAGCACCTCTAGTTGACCTGACTGTCATTGCCGGTCAGCAGATGGAGGAGCTGCAGGTACCCTGGCCATCGACTGAAGGATCTGGGCTAGGCGCCCCGGTCTGAGACGAGGGGAAGCCAATGCTGAATGCAACGAGGCCGCGCCAACAACTGGAGCGAGCAGCAAGGGGCACGCTGTCCCCAGCTGACCGGCGGGCCTGGAGCGAAGTGGTGTCACTTCGGCGCGGGGCCGGACTGGCTTGCCTGCTCGTGGCTCTTGCCTTCGCCGGTTGCGGGGGCGGTGAGGACACCTCGGAGACGTCGGAAACGCCATCTGCACCGGCGGAGACATCGGCGCCGAGCTCGGCGAGCCTGCCCGGACAGGCCAGGGGTCAAACCTTCAGCACCGGGTTGCCGGCCGGCTGGGTGGCGGGCAGCACTTCGAGGGTTCAGGAGTACTTCGTCCGGGACGGGCGGAAGGACAACGTGGAGATCGGGGTGTCCAGCTCCCCGGTGGCCGGCGGCGAAGAGGGGCTCAAGACCTACGTGCAGGGCCAGGTCGATCAGATCAAGGGATTCACCAACCTGAAGACGGTGACCGAACCCAAGCCCCTGGCCTTCACGGTCGGCGGGGCGAAGGCGACCACCTTCGACAGGGTCTTCAACGCCCAGAACAAGGCGGGCCAGCGGGTGGAGTTCCATGAGCGACGCGTCATGCTGCTGCATGGTGGACGCCTGTACGACGTGAAGTTCCAGAGCCCCGAGGCCGGTTTCGAAGCGGCGCGGCCTGATCTCGAAGCCATCCTGCGGTCGTGGAAGTTCAACGCTTGACCACCCGAGCGACCAATACCAGGAGATACGACCACTGCACGAAACGTACGATCATCTTGACGCTCTTGTTGGCCGGGTAATTGCTTTCCGCGTGCGGCGACGACACCAACTAGGAGACGGTCCTAACCAGCGTCACTCCCCAAGCGACAACCCCCACCACGGCGTCCGGCGGTTCTGCCATCGCCGATGCGGCCAAGACCCGCGATGACCTCCTGGCCGCGACCGCCACAGCCATCAAGGGCAAGGAACATGGAGAAGGAGAACAAGGCGGCGGCAGACGCCGTCCTGGCCGCGTGGAAGGGCCGCGTGCCCGGCGTGGTTGTCAGCGGCTACGGGGTGGAGTCGAAGCCGGTACCTCCCCCGAGCGCCTCCTCCACCCTTTTGCTGGGATCAGCGCGGCCAACTCCAAGGACTCGGAGGGCCGGCCAACCCATACCAGGTTGTCTTCGTCGTCAAGGACGCGGCCGGCAAGTGCGCCGGGGGCGTGTTGCGGGGCTTTCCCACTCCCACCCAGGAGAAGAGGTTCGACCTCACAGGCCCCTGCAGCGTCTCCGCCGTTCCGGCATCAAGCCTGGGGGTGAGCCGGCATCAGGTTGCCCGCGTCGCGCACACGACATGATCGCGCCCGGAAGGGCGGCCGGTCGCCGCGGTCACCGACGGAGCTGGTCGTCTGAGAGCTTGCCGCCCGCTTTTCGCCTCCACTTGAGGCCAACACGAACGTCCCTCGCCGTCGTACTCAGCGTCGTGGACGCCTCGACGGCCAAGACGGTTGCCCACCACAGCGGGCGGCACCTATCGCTCGTGCTTGCGGGACCCGTCAGTAGAACATCCACCAAATGCCGGCTGAGCGGCACGGTTTGCCGCAGGGCGTGAATGGGGAAGGCCCGTATGTGCACCGCCACCGGAATGCTGCGTACCGCTCGCGTGGCGCTGGTAACCGCCATTGGCTGGCTCGCAACCCTGGGAGATCCGTAGACCCCGGTTCGGCTCAGCCTTCGGGCCACATCCCGAAGGCGTGCTTCGGGCCGAGGCGAACGATCAGGCGGCAGTCGGCCACCATGGCTCGGCGGTACTCGTCCCAATCGGGATGCTCTCCCTGAAGGGACCGGTACAGCTCCACCAGCTCGTCGACAACCGCGTCGTCAACAGCCTCGGCCACTCCCGTCAGCTCGGCGTCGCCTTCGAGGACGAGGTAGGCCCAGCCGTCCGGTCGACTCACGTACAGCGAGGCGCGGGGGTCACGACGCAGGTTCGCCGTCTTGGCCCTGCCATCGGTGACGGAGATGCGCACGAGCCCCTCCCGGACCGCGTACATGACGTTCGACACCTGTGGACGACCATCGCGCTTGAGCGTGACCAGCGCCCCGAGCTTTTGGTCCGAAGCAAGTCGAAAGCGCGGATCAACTCCATGAGAGGAAGGAACAGTAGGCCGCCCGAGCGGATCCTGCGCTGCCGGCGCCAGAGTGATGACCGTAGGCTCCTGACCCGGCTGCGACAGGTGGCACAGCACTTCGAGGGACCTCAGCCGGCCATCGCTTCTGCCAAGACCGCCCCGGTAGTCGAACCCCTTGGCGAGGACGCGTACCGGCGGACAAGCCGGTTCACGTGCTCGACTCCTGCCTCCCACGGACCTCGCCAGGCCTCCATGGGCCCCGCGCGCGACGTCGAGATGCCCTGCGCAGGACCTGTGCTCAGGTTCGTCATCCACGCCCGTTGGCCAACACCTGGCTGTGCTCGATGACGGCGCAGTAACAAGCCTCGTCGCGGGGCAGGCGGTCGGCCTCAGCCTTCAGGGTGATCAACTCCTCACGCAGCTGTGCCATCTCTGCCATGCGACGGTCCAAATCGGCAACCTGGCGGTCGAGCACGCCCAGGACGTACTCGCAGGGACGCTCCGCTCGCTCACGGAAGGCAAGGATCTCGGAGATCTCCGAGAGCGAGAGGCCCAGACGCTGAGCGGTCCGGATGAAGCCCAAGCGGTCGACGTCGTCGTTGGTGTACTCGCGGTAGCCCGACGGACGCCGCTGAGGATCCGGCAGCAGGCCGATGCTCTCGTAGTATCGAACGGTCTTGGGGTTGACCCCCACCACCTCGGCGAGTTCGCCGATGCGCATCTCGTTCTCCTTCGGTTGCGTCGTGGCCAGTACCTAGCGACCGGCTCAGGAAACCGGCTCGAAGCCGACCTCCTCGAGGGTGGCCCGGACCCGCTCCTCTGCGAGCTGGGTGTCGTCGAAGCTCACCTTCACGTCGTTTCGCTCAGCCGAGGGCACTACCAGGGCCACGCCGGGGAGACGGGACAGCGCCGTGCGGATGGTGTTCTCGCAGCTGGCGCAGTGGATCTCGCTGACACGGAACGTTCTGGTGATCATGAAGCGCACCTCCTTTGGCGTTCTGTCCGGATGATAGAGCTTCCACCCAAGTGGAAGGTCAACTGTCGGTTGGCTGTGCTCAGCCTCGGTGTGAGTCGCGACCTGCTCCACGGCACCGCGAAGCGGTGTTCGCTTGTGCAACGGAGAGCCGCTCGGAGGGGTACTTGCGCTTCCAGCGGCGGGAAGCTGTTACATCGAGTTCGCGCACCAGGAGGCAAGGAGAGACCCGCATGAGCTACGCACCCGCACCGCCCGACGGCCAGCCGGGCGCGCCGGCCTGGCTCGACGAGAAGATCGGCCCCGACGGGCTAGCTCGATTCCGGGCCCGCATCGGCGGCCTGCACTGCTCGCTGTGCACGGGCACCCTGGAGAAGGCCCTCGGCAGACAACCAGGGGTGGCCAACGTGGCCGTCAGCCTCACCCACGAGCAGGCGCTGGTCGAGTACGACCCCGCCCAGCTGCGCCCCCAGGATCTGGTCGACACCCTGAAGGACATCGGCTACAGCGCCCGGGATCCGGCCAAGGTCCGCCCCTACGAGGAGGAGGAGGCCGAGTTGGTCCACGAGGGCCGACGCCTGCTGTGGGGGATCGCCTTCAGCCTGGAGACAATCTCCGTGCTCATGTCGGTTGCCGGCCTCTGGTACATATGCGCAGCGGTCGGGCTCAGCTTCCTGGCCATCGCCTATCTGCTTCTGCGCCCCAGGGGCCTGGCCACGGCGGTGGCCGGCACATCTGCTCTGGCCGCCCTGACGGCGGGCACGCTGGCCCTCGAGATCAGTGGGGCCATCGACCCGGCCGTGCCCTGGATCGTCGCTGTCTTTGCCGTGTGCATGGTGTTCGGCCTCTCTCGCCACATCCTCGTCATGTCGCTCCAGTCCATCCGCCGCGGCATCCTCAACCAACACGTCATGCTCGAAGCCGCCGCCTTCGCCGGCCTCGTCGGGGGGACGATCGGTCTGGTCTTCAGTCCCGACGACTACCCGACCGGGCCGTTCTTCGGTGTCTCGGTGCTGGTGACGACCTACCACCTGTTCTCGGAGTGGCTGTCGCTGCTGGTCAAGACCCGCAGCTCCCAGGCCATCAAGCGCCTCCTGGACCTCCAGCCCGACGTGGCCAGCGTCGTGCGCGACGGCACCGAGCGCGAGGTGCCCATCAGCGAGGTGGTGGTGGGTGAGCTGGTCCGGATTCGCCCCGGTGAGGGAGTGCCGGTAGACGGGGAGGTTGTCGACGGCCATTCGGCGGTTGACCAGTCCTTCGTGACCGGCGAGCCGCTGCCCGTGGAGCGCTCGGCGGGGGACGCGGTCACGGGGGGCTCGATCAACGGCAGCGGGACGTTGCTGGTGGCGGTGTCGGCCGTGGGCGAGGAGAGCTTCTTGGCCCAGGTCGTGCGCCACGTCGAGGACGCCCGGGCCCTCAAGCCGGGAATCCTGCACCTCGTCGACCGCATCCTGCGCATCTACGCCCCCACGGTGTTGTTGCTCTCTGCTGGCTCCTTCCTGGGCTGGGTCATCGGGTCCTGGGCCATCGGCGGCCAGGTCGACATCGAGCGGGCCGCCTTCGCCGCCCTCAGTGTCCTGGTCATGGGCTACCCGTGCGCGGTGGGCATCGCCGCCCCTCTCTCCATCGTCCGGGGGGCGGGGGAGGCGGCCGACGACGGCATCATCATGCGCACCGGGGAGGCTTTCCAGGCCTTCCGCCTCGTGCGCACGATCGTGTTGGACAAGACCGGTACCCTCACCGAGGGCCGGCCCACGGTGAGAGAGATCGAGGCCGTGGCCAACTCCGACGAGCTCCTGGCCTTGGTGGCGGCGGCCGAGTCGTCGTCCGAGCACCCGCTGGCCCAGGCAGTGCTCACCGCTGCCGTCGAGCGGGGCCTCGACGTCCCCGCCGTCGAGGACTTCGACTCCCTCGCCGGCCGGGGCGTGCTTGCCGTCATTGGCGGCCAGCGGCTCCTGGTGGGCCGGCCCAGCTTCCTCGAGGGCGAGGGAGTCGATCTCTCGGCCAAGGCGGCTCACATCGCGGAGCTGGAGGAAGCGGGTCGGACCGTCATCGCCGCCAGCCGCGACAGCGACCTGCTGGGCGCCTTGGCCTTCGACGACCGGCTGCGCCCCGACGCCGCCGAGGCGGTGGCAGAGATGCGCAGGGCCGGGATCCGCCCCGTGCTTGTCACCGGCGACAACCGTTCAGCCGCCGAGCGGGTTGGGAGCGAGCTCGAGATCGAGGAGGTCCACGCCGGCGTGCTACCCAACGAGAAGGCGGAGGTCGTGCGCGGTCTCCAGCGCGCGGGCCGGGTGGCCATGGTGGGGGACGGGATAAACGACGCTCCCTCGCTCATGCAGGCCGACGTGGGGGTGGCCATGGGAGCCGGCACCGACATCGCCATCGAGTCGGCCGACATCGTCATCGTTGGCAACCGCCTGGGGTCCATCCTCACCGCCAGGGAGATCAGCCGCTACGCCTACCGCAAGACCAAGCAGAACGTGACGCTGGCCTTCCTCTTCAACGGCATCGGCATTCCCGTCGCCACCACCGGCCTGGTCTACCCAGTGTGGGCCATGGTGGCCATGGCCCTCAGTGTGACGACCATCTTCGTGAACTCGCTGTGGGGCCGGCCGTCGCTGTTCTTCGAGGCCATCATGAGCGTGGGGCGGGCCGTGCCTGCTCCGTCACCCGAGATCCGGCCGGCCGAGGCGAAGGGCGTCGGTTGAACCTTCCCAGATGCCCCGGGCGAGGGAGTTCCGAAGGGGATCCGCTTTGACCTTCCATCTGACAATACGGAGTCCTTGACCTGCCTCTCGGGGGGAAGTCTTATCGTGAGTGCATCAGGCGACGGCGGTAACCGGTCACGAGCACAGCAGAAGGCGGGGGGCGAAATGCAGAAGGCATCACGTGCGGTGGGTTCGGTTAGCCGGCGGGCAAAGGGATGTCTGGCCGTGACCGCGCTCCTGCTGTTCCTCACGGCGACCCTCGCATCGTGCGGGGACGACGACTCAACGCTGGAGACGAGTGAGACCACCGCTGCAACGGCGAAAAAGGTCATGGCCTCCCAAGCTTGTGCCGACTCCTTCCGACACGGGCACAACCAGGAGAAGGGCGGAGAGCCGACGCCGAAGGCGTTCCTTCCTTCGATTCAAGCGTGCCAGAGCGTCGAGGAATGGACAGCCGCTGCAAGGGCGTTTGGCGTCAACCTTCAAGGCCAGGAGCCTCGATTCTTGGACAACACCTGCTTCGCAGTCAGTCCCGAGGTGCAGGAGCTCAGGATCTGCAAGGAGGCCAGGGCCCAGGTCAAGCCACCGGGATGATCCACTCTTCGACCGCTGACCCCTCAGGGCACGACAACGTGGCTGAGCGACGCAGCATGCCGGTCGGGTAGAGGCATATCACGTGCTCCGAAGGCCTGGAACTGACAGCTGTAGTCACCAGCACCAACGAATTCGCCGACGTGGGCCGGCTAAACGGGCACGAACGAGAGGGCCGGCGCTGGCGAGTTCGGTGGCGGTCCTTCTCGTCGCCCTGGCTGCCTGTGGAGGCTCCTCGGCCCAGCGGCAACGACCTCCGGCGGTCCAGAACAAGCAGCTGAACGTCGACGGCCTGAACAGAAGCTACCGCTTGTTCGCCCCCTTGACCCTCGAGCGGGACCAGCCCACGCCACTGCTGCTGGTGCTCCATGGCGTCGGCGACTCGGGCGAGGGCATGGTCGGGGCGACGCAACTGGACGGGGTGGCGAGCAGGGAGGACTTCATCGTGGCCTATCCCGACGGGATCAACCAGACGTGGAATGGGGGCTATTGTTGCCTCGGTCGGGCCAAGACCGGCCCAGATGACGTCGCCTTCTTGGCCCGGGTGATCAATGACGTCCAGGCCGAGCACAATGTGGATCCCGCCCGGGTCTTCGTGGTCGGCGTCTCGGCCGGCGCCATCATGGCCTACCGGCTCGGTTGCGAGCTCGCCGGGCGGATCAACGGGGTTGCCTCGGTGGCCGGAGCCATGGTCCTCGATGCGTGCCAACCCACGAAGGCGGTGTCTGTCATCGAGATCCATGGCACCGCCGACCGCCTCGTTCCTTCCGCTGGCGGGAGAACCGCCGGCGGAGCCACACAGCCCTCTCCGCCCACGAGTGCGGTCGTTGGGCGCTGGGCCGAGCTGAACCGTTGTCCCTCGCCTCCTGCCAACGGGACCGAGGGGCTAGTCACCACCTTGACCTGGACCGGCTGCTCGGGGGGTACGGCTGTGAAGCTGATAACCGTCGAGGGTGGGGGCCACACCTGGTTCGGCCCCGGCTTCGGAGCAGTCGACGGTGCAATAGACGCTACGGGCGCCATCGTGGAGTTCTTCGGCCTTCGGCCTAAGCCCAGGCAACCCTGACCTCTGCCAGTGGGCCGACCAGCGGGTCGATGCCAGTCGGATGGGAATGACGGCGTCGATGCGCAAGACGGCAACCCGCTGGCAGTCAGCGACCTTTTTTTCAATCTTCGGCGCTGTCTGGTCTCTGATTCAGCCAAGATCGCAGCTGTAACATGGCCTTGCCGTAGATCTGGTACATCCTGCTCACGGTGACCCTGAGCGCGTCGCCGATCTCGGCCAGGGTGAGGCCCTCGTAGTAGTAGAGCGTGAGGACGGTCTTCTCCGGGTCGGCCAGCCGCTTGATGGCGTCTGCCAACACCTCCTTGGACTCCTCGCCCTCCATGGCCTGCATGGGGCCGTCGCCCTTGGTGGACACTCCCTGCTCCCCACCCGGGGACAACATCTCGTCGAGGGCCACGAGGCCCACGGAGGAGACCTGCTGGAAGAACTTCTGCAGCTCGCTTTCGCTGATCCCCATCTCCTCGGCCACCTCGGCGTCGGTTGGGGTGCGCAGTAAGGATGTCTCGAGCTTGGTATAAGCCTTCTCCACCGACCTGGCCTTGGCCCGGACAGAGCGGGGGATCCAGTCGATCAAGCGGAGCTCGGCGATGATGGCGCCCTTTATGCGGGAGATGGCGTAGGTCTCGAACTTGATGCTCCGCCCGGGTTCGAATTTGTCGATGGCGTCGATGAGGCCGAAGACCCCGTAGCTCACCAGGTCAGCCTGGTCGATCCTTTGTGGGAGTCCGACCGACACTCGCCCCGCCACGTACTTCACCAGCGGCGAATAGTGGATGATGAGCCCGTCCCGCGCCTCTTGAGAGCCAGAGCTCTTGTACTCAGTCCAGAGGCGGCTGATCACTCTTTGGACTTCCAGCCGCCGCTGCTCTTCGTTCTGGAATTCCAAGACTCAGTCCGACAACGAAGCTGCCACAGAGTCCTCAGAGCCCGAAGGCCGACCAGGTGATCAAGCCGGCCAATCCGCACGAGCGCTCGGGTTGGACACCATCTATGTCCCCGATCACTCCGGCAAGCACGACCCGATCCCGGGAGGGATCCGGCCCGTCGGATGGACCGTCCTAACGGCGTTCGTGGCGGCGACCGCGAGTGCTGGCGTCGGCAGCCCGGTCACCAACCGGGGTTTGGCTCGGAAGCGCTTCATCCTGCGCCCCTCTTCTGCGAACGGCGCTGGGAATCTTCCTTGGGAGCGACGGTGACCGCCCCAACCCGACCATTTTGCTGCCACTCCGCCTCCAACCGCTGAGCAGTCGCGTCGACGCGGTTGGGCTCACGTAGGAAGTCCTGGAGAGCCCTGCCCATCCCTTGATCTCGAGCGGAGCCAAAGGTGGGCTGCTGCAGGTCCGAGAGGTCGAAGCGGATCGTCTTCGCGTCGACGAGCAGTCTGGCGGCGCGGCGAGTGGCGTCGTCGGGATACACACCAGGGTCCAGGCTCTTGTTGGGGGAGCTGAACCCCCCTTCTCGTGCCCAAGGCTCGGCCGCCTCCGGGGTGGCAAGGAAGCGGATGAGCTTCTTGCTGAGCTCGTTGTCGGTGAACAGCACGGCGACGTCACCACCTGCGACCAGACCTGCCTCCGAGTCGTGGCCGACTCTCGGAAACTCGAAGAAGCTGGCCAGCGGCCTCACCTGCTTGGAGATGTGGTTGGAGACGAAGTCCCCCTCGAACACCATGGCCGCCTTCCGGTCCGAGCCGAAGACCTGCCGAACCGACGCGGCGTAGTCGGTGCGGAGCGCACCCTCTGGCCCGTCCGGCAACCATTCCTTCTTGGCGAAGATCTCGGCCAGCACGCGCAGGGTGTCCTTGACCGAGTCGTCGGTCCAGAGGAGCCTGTGGTCGGCAAGCCGGTCGTATTTCTCGGGCCCAGCGGTGCGGAGGTAGACGTTCTCGAACCAGTCCGTGAGGGTCCAGCCGGAGTCGCCGGCCAAGGCAAACGGGGCGAGCTCTGACTTGGTGGCGATGTCGCCGGCCACCCGCTGCCACTCCTCCCACGTTTGGGGAGGGTGCACCCCGACTTCCCGGAACGCTTCGGTGCTGTACCAGACGATCGATTTGTTGGCTGCCTTGAACCAGACGCCGTACAGGGTGTCCTTTACCGAGCCGAGCCGACGCCATTCGGGGGAGTAGTGCTTGGTTACCAAGTCCCCCGCTATGTCCTCGATCGGCAGGATGTTGCCTTTACTGGCCAGCTCCGCGACCAGACCGGGCTGCGGGACAAGGGCAATGTCGGGCGGGCAATGACGCTCGACTCGTGCCCTCAGCGTATCGGCGATGTCGTGGCCCTCGGGCTGGTAGGCAAGGGTCACCTCTGAGCCGGACCACTTCTCGAACAACTCCAGGACGGGGGCGAACCTCGCTCGCTCGTCGTCGCTCCACACCCCTGCAACGACGATGCCTTGATCATCGGCGCCTCCACAGGCGGGAGTGAACGCAACCGCGGCCACCGCCTCTTCGTCTGCGGAGAACAGAGTGGCCACGGCCAAGATGACGGCCACCAAAGCAGCGGCGATCTTCGACAGCGGCGGCTTGGGCAACCTGCGCCTGGCGGGGCGTCGCCGTGGACGGTCAGGCGCCGCCGCCCCCCGCCCCCTCGTGCCGACGGTTCGCCTGGCCATGTCGACAACTGTCACGGACCGTCGCAGACTCTCCAGATAGGGCTTCGGGTCGACGCCGCGCGCGTCCTCGATGATCTGAATGGCGCATTCGGCCTCCTCCCTCTCGGCCTCCGTCAAGTCGTCGAGGGATGGCGGAGCTGCCTCGCCCTCGAGGTAGGCCAGGAATGTGGCGACGGCGTCGTTGACCGGGCTGCTGGGATCAGGCGCAATCACCGATGGGCCTCCTTCCGTTCTGCTGCCGCGCTGGCCGGACACCTTCTCGAGGCCAGAACAGCTGCTGGGCGTCGCGCAGCTTGCGGAGGGCCTGGACCAACACTTGGCCCACCCGCTGGCCTGAGATCGACGGCTCGAAGTCATGCCCGACGTCGGTGCGAGTCCGGACATGTCCGAGCACTTGAACAAAGACGTGCAGCTCTTGTTCGGAGAGCACGCCGCTTAGCCGGTATAGGAGTTCACGACGCTCGGCCGCCTCGGCGGCGTCGAAGTACTCATCTTCGACGCTGCCGACAAGGTCCGCCTCCAGGACATCGACCTTGACTCCGAGACGAACTCCTGTGCGACAACGGTCCTCGCCGTTCGACTCAGCTCGCTCGAGGTATGAGATGCGGCTGGGCTTGTTACGCCGCAAGGCGTCGAGAGCGGCATTGCGTGTGGCTGTCAAGGCGTAGCTTTGAAGGTTCACGATGGTCGAGGGATCGGTTGCCATCACACGCATCCAGGCTCTGTGGGCGATGTCATCAGCCGAATCCCCACCCAGTTGTCCGAACCGCCCGATGATGCCGTGGGCGCGTAGGACCATTCTGTCGATGACGCTTCGGTACGCAGGGCCCCAATCCGGTGGGTCGGCGCGGGCCCAGGCCAGCAGGCGGTCGCTGGTTCCGTGGTCCACGTGGCTCAAAGAGAAGACGTAGGACGTTCAGATATCGAAAGTGCGTCCCGTGGCGACGCTAGCGGAGTGGCGCTTTCGGCTCAGGAACCGGATGCGTCCTTCCCATGGCGACAGAAGATCTCTACGCCTAGAGCTATTGAGCGGAGAGCGGCAGTCATGAACTCCGGCTATCGGACAGGCCCCAACCGGGCGGGCTCTACCCCTCTCTTCGGCGTCGTGGCGGGAACCGCACTGGTGTTGGCCGCCATCGGATGTGTGGCCTTCCTGATGATGTTCATTGGGGGTTGGAAATCAGTCCCTGTAGACAAGGTTGCCCTGCACTACACAGGGGGCCCCATCCAGGGGCAGCACTTCGAGGAGGTCGTTGCGCCTGGAACCCGCGCCAGGTTCTACGGGCTACTGGAGCAACTGCACGAGCTCCCCGCCACTCAGCGTAACTACATCATGTCCAAGAACCCCGGGGAAGGTGACAGGAGACATGCCGAGTTCGTTGGGGCGCCAACGCGGGACAAGGTTGTCGTCGAATGGGAAAGCGCCACCTACTTCAAGCTCAACACGGACGGCCCCGTAGTGCGTACGTTCTTCGAGCAGATCTGTCTCAAGTATGAGTGTACGGACTTGTCACCCGGGGGCGGCTGGGACCGCATGTTGGCGGATACGTTTCGCCAGCAGATCGTCGCTGCCATCCAAGCCGAGGCCCGGCGTTACACGGCAGAGGACATCTTCTCCAATCGGGAGACCCTCCTGCGCATCCAGTCGGAGGTCGGCTCCACCTTGAAGGAACGGGTCGCCGAGGTGCTTGGAGGAGAGTTCTTCTGCGGTCCCACCTACAGGCCTTCCCTTCCGTCCGAATGCCCGGATTTCAGCTTCTTGATCAAGGAGGTGACGCTCCCGCAGCCGCTTCTGGACCAGTACCGCGCCGTCGAGGAGGCCCGGACCAAGGCCACCGAGAAGAGGATCGAGGCCGAAGGCGAGGCAGCGAAGCAAAACGTCCTTCGGGCCCCACAGAATCTCACGCCCTCCCAGCTCGTGGACTACATGCGGGTTCAAGCCGAGATGGAATGCGCCCGGCGCGAGGGATGTCTCCTAGTGGCGGGCAATGGCCCGAGCGGCGTGGTGGTGAGCCCACCAGGAAGATCGCCGTGACAGGCCCAGCAGGTGAGCGATGACTCAAGTCCTCGCCCTCCTCGTCGGGCTGATCATCGTCACGGCGGGTGCGGCTCTCATCGTGATGTCTGTGGGCAACAGTCGGCGCCGAGCCGTGGATCGCTCGCCGGCGTCCGCGCTGCAGGTGGGAGACATGTGGTACCGACAAGCCGTGCGGATCGCTCGCTTGCTTGAGCAAGTCCGGCGCGACGACATGATCGCTGTCACCATTCCTCCACCCGTCAAGCGGGAAATCGACGAGGCCCTCGGGCAATTCTGGGACCTCCACACTCCTTGAGTCCGGGCCGCCGGCGCCGGATATCCGGCGGGTGCGGGCGTTACATTCGCCTGGTATCGCCCGCACCAGCTCAACGATTCAGCGAGAGGCGCCGGCCAGGAACGTCGACACGATGTAGTTGGCGTGGCGGTCGAGGAACCCCGGCCCCGGTCGTAGCGCATGGTCGTGCGGGGATCGGCGTGGCTGGCCGCCTCCTGGACGTCTCGGAGCGGCACGCCGGCGTCGAGGGCGGCGGTGATGAAGCTGTGGCGCAGGCTGTGAGGGCTGATGCGTTTGGTGATCCCGGCCCGTCCTGCCAGGCGCTTGACCGTGCGGTCGGCGGCGTAGCGGTCCATCCGTTCGCCCTTGGCGCCGAGGAAGATGGGGCCCGTGGTCCTCTCGCCGATGTAGAGGGGCTCTACGCGGCTGAGTGGGGAGAGCGGGTTCTGATGCGTGGTGGTGCCGGAGGGTCTGGCCAGCTGACGCCGCCGGCGTGGAGAAGAACACGAAGGCGGTAGTTCTCGAACTTTCGAAACCCGTGACCACAGCGCTTCACCTTCTTGACCAACAGGTTGAGCCCCTCGGTGGGTCCGTTGCTGGCACCGGTGTGATGGTGGGCCACAATCTCGTTGCGCCACCGCGAAAGCGTCTTGGCCAGCGAGCGGATCTCCTCCACCTCGTCGGCGGCGCAGCCGGCGATGGCCTTGTCGATGAGGGTGCCCGCCTCGCAGGGTCGTCGGTCAGGTAGATGTCACGCGCCGATTCCTTGGCCAGCCAGGCACCGAGCAGCTCGTCGTGGGGATCGCCGATGCGTAGCCCGAGCAGCACGCGGGTGTGGCCTCGATCGTCGAGGCGCTCGGAGCCGGTGAGCAACAGCTTGCGTATCCGATAGAGCGGGTCGGCCTTGTGGCCTCGATGGCCGGTGGTTTCGTTCTGCACCCGGCGCCGCACGGCGTCCACGCAGCGGTTGGCTGCTCTGGTCACGTGGAACGGATCAGCCACACGGCGAGCATGGGCCAGGTGCGGGTTGAGCCCGGCTCGGTAGGACTCGGCCAGGTCGGTGGCGACCGTGGTGATGCCGGCCAACCACCACGGGCTTTGAGCCTCACACCATCGCCGCAGGTCAGCAGCGGAGTTGCCTTTGACCATGTCGATGAGCATGGGACGGTCGAGGTCGACCAGGCCGGTGGCGTAGAGGGTTCGCTGCGTGGCGGTGGCGGCCAGGTAGGAGGTCTCACGATGCCGAGCTTGGTGACCACACCGACGCGACCCCGGGCCTCGACGAGGGGGTGCCGTGCTCCTTCACCGCCTCCATCACCGTCCACCAGCACGCGCCGAGCTCTTGGGCCAGGCCGGCCACGGGACGGGCGTTGGCGCCCACCTGGCGACAGGCCTCCGCACCGGCTCGCCGGGTCAGCACCGTGCGCGACGACACGTGCGGCGAGATCTCGGTCCAGGTCTTGGCGTCACAGTCAGGCTCGGTGCAGCGCCAGCGGCGCTTGTTCCACACCAGTCGGGCCGGGCGCCCGAAGCAGGCCAGATCACGGATGTCGACCATCATCCGATCCTGCGACTCGGCCCGCGTTCCGCACCCCGCGTACAGCCCACGACGTCGAGCGTGGTCTCGATCGAGACAACCATCTCAGCCGGGCTCTCCGACACCGCCAGCACCCGGAAGCCCTCCAGTCCCAACAGTGCCTCCGCCAGCCCAGTACCTTCGCTCATCGCAGGGGTCTCCTCCTCGTCGCAGCCCTTGACAGCCGCAACGATGGCGGGACCCCTGCTTCAGTTGGTGGACCCTCCGCTACCTGGCGCTCCCCACTTCAACGCGAAGGGCCTGTAGAGGTCCAGCGCACGTGAGGTCCGGGGCGCCAGGGGGATGACGGCCGTCTTGCCCCCTTGCGGAGGATCTTGAGCGTGCGGTGACCCCGTTCGAACTCGAGGTCGTCGATGTCGGCGCCTAGGGCCTCGGAGATGCGCAGTCCGTTGAGGGCCAGCAGCGAGGCCAGGGCATGGTCGCGGGCCGAGCCGAGCCCGGCCTGGACCAGGAACGCCCCCAGCTCGTTCCGGTCCAACCCGAGCGTTCGGGACTCGCAGTCGACCTTGAGAGCGCCTGTGCTCGCCGCCGGAGCGATTTTCAGGGACGAGGTGGAAGGTGCAGCAGCCTGACCGGCAGGTTCGGCGCCCCGGCCAGCTTGTGGTCGTCGGTGAGAAGCTCGGCGCCGAGGTGCTCGGCCAGCGTCACATAGACGCGCCGGCAAAGATCAGATTCGCTCGCAGGCCCCAGGCATCGAAGAACAGACCCCGCACCTGGGTCACCCGAAGGGGCCAGGCCATCAACTCCTCGACGGCGGTGGCGATCTGCGCCTTCGAGAGGATGGTGTTCAGGTCCCAGCGGCGCAGCACGGCACCGCACTCGACGTAGAAGAGCTCAGGCACCCAGGGAACGGCGTCGGGTGGCAGAAGTCCCCGCATCGCCCGCCCCCGCACCGTGTCGGCAACCAACTCGACCCCCGCAGAGGGCGTCGATGACGACCGGGGTCACTCCTCCCCGGTGGCTCGGGCCTCCACAAGCGTCTCCGTCGCCGTAACGCCAGGATCAACCGGCTGACCGCCTGCCGCCGATCCAGCCAGGCCGAGAACGCTTCAGGACTGACCTCGTCCTCAGGATTGAGCACGACGACTGCGGGATCCAAAGGCTGATTTCCAGCGGAGCGGACCACCACGACATCCTACCGGGCGCCAGTTCTCCCGAGCTGCGCCTCACCCTGGCCGAGGCGACGTCGATATCGGGTGCAACAGCTGTGCCGATATCGGGTGGCCGCCGCATGGGACTACCTTCGGGCTCCCGAGCTAAAAACGGGTCACGACGCAGACGCAAAGAACTCTGAATCCGACCATTGACCACGCCCCGCCGGGTCGCTGGGCGCCGGGGCTTGGGGTAACCGTCCGGTCCGGTAGCCACAGCGCGCCTCGCTGGCGTCACTCTGTCCTGCATAGCTGATGACGACTTCGGCCGAGGATCACGGAGTGCCGGAGTGGGGGACCTAGCCGGCGAGGCGGTGACCGGAACCGCCCTGCGCATCGCGACTACGGTCGTCGGCGACATCAGGACGGACGGCGGCTTGGAAGACGAGATGAGATCCGGAAGGTTGTTGCGGGAGTCGCCGTTGGAGTGGGCTCCATCTTGGTCAGCGGGATTCCGGCTGACGCGCCACACGTCCACTCGCTCCAGACAGGCAGTGGCGCATGCGTGCTGCTCGCCCAACGCGGGGGTGAAAAGAAAGTCCAGCTGCCGTTTGCCGACGAGTATGGCCCAACCCGCAGCCAGTGGGGAGTACGTCAATAGGCGGTAACTGAACCGCGGCGGTGTCAGGATGTCGCCGTTACCCTGGAGCGTTACTGAGCACTGCGCTGGTGCCGAAGTCGAGCGCCTTCCGTGGCCAGTTGGCTTTGCCGTCCGTCCGCTCCAGCGGTCGGTCACGCATCACACCTCCGCGGGTGGTCCGAAAAGGACCGGTGCTGGCTACACTGGCACCGGTGTTAGGCATCGAGCTTGAACGAGTCGAGGCGCTCGAGTTGCTCGGGATGACTCTGGCGCACCTCAACGATGCTGAGGCGAGGGCGGAGGCATCCCCCCGAGTACCGCTGCTGATGGCCATTCGAGACAAGCTCGCCAAAGCTCTCCGGGAGGAATCATGAGCTACACGGACGGCCAGGTATCGGCGGCCACCGCCGCCATGGACAAGTATCGGGGCTGCGACGACGGCGAAGTCGGTTCGGCGCTGGTTGTGGTCGGGCTGAGCGCAGAACGAACCGCCAAGGAAGCGCAGATTCGTGACGACATGATCCGAGTTGCACATCGCGTCGGCGCGTCGATCCGCCAGCTCGGCGAGGTGTCTGGGCTGGGCCGCAAGACCGTGACCGCCATTGTCTCTTCCGACGCGCGGGACTGACTGTCCCGCACCTGCCGGTTTAAGCACATCCGGGACGCCCCGGGAAAGCCCACCGCCCGTAGTCGCCGGTTCCTTGGTACCTGGGCCACCTCGCTGCTGTGACGACCGCGTTACCTCGCGCCCGCGTGGTGCCGTAGTCGGGTGGCCCAGCCGGCTCTCGAACGTGGTTAGGGCACAAGAGCTGCGGTTGAACAGACGCGGCCAGAGAACGAGGGCGTCGGCGTGAGGTGCGGGTGATCTTCAGTGTCGGCGACCGGAGCAGCGTCTGGGCGACGACGCAGTACTGCTCCGTCAGCCGCAGGAGCGTGTCGAGTTGATCGGGTCGGCGTCCGTGTCGAGGTCGAAACGCACGCGGATGTCGGAGAACCCGAGCGGCGCTTCCTTGTCGACCGCCAGCGTGCCCTTGAAGTGAAGGTCCCCTTCTACCGCCACGGTGCCGCCCCGCAGCGGAATGTCGAGTGAGGTGGCGACAGCGCCCAGCGTTACCCCCGCGCACGCCGCCAATGCCTCGAGCAGCATGTCACCTGAGCAAACCCACTTGCCGCCGCCGCCGCCGGGGGCGGGGTGCAGACCGGCGTCGATCAGGGCTCGGCCGGTCTCGATCGAGCACGTCACCCCCTTGTCGAATCTTCGGCTGACCGGCGTCTCGTGGCGGAAGCCGTTCAGTGACCCCGTCGCCGAGTGGGGGCCATCTCCTGGCGTATCTGCCGCAGCTCAAGCGCCGCATCGAGCGCCGCCAGCCCAGGGTTCTCTTCTCCCGCCGCCGCAACTTGGTACCGGAAACGAGGTGAACCCGCGCGAGTCACTCGCCGAGTACGCAAACGAGCAACTGAGAGCCGTGCAGGAGATCCGGCGGGAGGCGGAGTCGATCGTGCGCGTGTACCTCGGAGCGACGAACCGAGATCACCTGCTCCAATTGGTGGCGAGGGGCGAGTGACGGACGAGGAGCGACAGACGTGGGTCTGATGGTCAGCCTGCTCGTTGTGCTCTTCGGGCTCTTCTCGTTCGCCGGCTGCGTTCTCAGCGGGCTGTGGGACCTCGGCACCTGCCTCCGACGCTCCGGCGCGACACGGCGGCGGACCGCCGCTGGAGTGCTGTGAAGCTGACCGCCGCAGCGCTCATCGGGATACTCCCATGGATCGCGGTACCGATTGCCGAGTCGAGCACGGGCTGGGTGGACACGGACCACGACGGGATGCTCGACGGGTTCGTCAACGGCTCATACGACTGGGTTGACATCAACGGCGGTGCTTGGTCGACCGCTGCCATCCTGATCGTCCTGTCGGCGTGAGCCTCGGGGCAGTCCTCGCGGCGGTGCGCGCGCTTGAGCGTGAACGGGCTCACGACGCCGACGCTGTCGGCGTGCCCAATTGATCGAGAGGATCCCGATTTCGGCGCCGACCTACGCAGACGCCCGCGTTGGCCCTGGATCGCCAGCGGCCTCGTTTTTCTGCTGGCTGCGCTCGCAGGTGCCTTCTGGTTCCTGTTCGTTCCGAATTGGCGCACCAGCCTGGAACGGCTCGTCGTGGTCTGCATCACAGTCACTGGGCGGACATGTCACCTCCAACCCCACGGCCGTGTCGCCGTGGGCACCGGGCCGGGTGGACGTGTTGGTGCGAGGCAGTGACAATGCCCTTTGGCAGCGCCGTCCCCCCTCAGATCCCCTAGCCCGGAACAGGAGATTGCATGAAAGCTTCGCTCGGGAGGCGACCTGCGACTCCTGTTGAGCGCAGCGCCAAAGACCGGGACGCTGCGAAGCATGTGTGCTCGCTCTAACCCTCCGCTTGGTTGTGCGGCCGCGGGGGCGTCGAGGGATTGCGGCCGAAGATTGGGCTGGGCTCAGGCCGCCCGTAACGCCAACTCGATCGCGTACTCGGCCCACCACTGCCCGGCGGGAGGCCCGCCGTTGCAGGTGCCGTCGGACTCGCCCGGGTACTTGACCCAGAGGACGGCGTCGAGCAGGGCAACCCCTGTGGCCGTGTTCGGTGGCGTGCCAAGGCCCCTGCCCGCAGGGTTGCACCAATTGCGGTTGGAGCCCTGAGCGTTGCGGCTGGTGTCCACGACGAAGTGCGCTCCACCCACGAGATTGGACACCACCTGACCGTAGGACACCTCGTCGCTGGTAGGCATGAAGTTGCTCACGTTCAGGCTGAAGCCCCGCGCCCTGGACACGCCGGCAGCTCGGAGGCGCTCGGCCATGACTCCAGCGGGCTTCCAGGCACTGTGGCCGGCGTCCAAGTAGACGACGGTTGCCGGCAGGTCGTCGAGGACCCCCACGGCCTCCCTCAGGAGGTCCAGACGGCGCCGTTGCGTGACGGTGTCAAGGCAATCGAGCTGGGCAAGCGCATCAGGCTCCAAGATGACCGCGGCAGGACGAGTACCTATGCCAGCGGAGAAAGATCGGATCCACGCCCGGTAGGTATCTTCGACCAGCCCGCCCCCGGAGAAGCCGCCGCAGTCCCGATGGGGGATGGCGTATGCCACGAGGACGGGGAGTTGGCCCACGACCGAGGCCTGCGAAACCTTGGCATCGACCGCCGTCCGCACATCGGTGTTCCAGTCGCCGAACCACGACGACGTGGGGCGAGTGGCGATGCGGTCCATGAGAGCGGCATCGCCGGCGCGACTGAGTCGCCATTCCGACGCCTGCCGGCCAGCTGGGGTGTTCGGCTCTATCCACAGCGGACGCGAGGCCAACGGGTTCGGCGCCCCCGACTGGTCTGGCAACCACTTGTGCCAGAGGGCGTTGTCGCCTCCGCGAACGACTACGTCGCGGCGCCCGGCTCCGCCAGACACCGCCGCTGGATCCGATGTGAGGTAACCACCTTGTGAGATCCACGGCGACCAACCAGAGCCGTCCCACGATCGCTGCCACAGGGCGTTGTCACCGCCCCGGACGAACACGTCGAGCTTGTCGGGGGCGGCCGAGGCGGCGTCAGGACCGGACGTCAAGTACCCGCCGAGCGAGACCCAACCTGACCAGCGGGAGCCGTCCCACCCCTTGTGCCAGAGGGCGTTGTCACCCCCGCGGACGAAGACGTCCAAGTGCCCTGGGCCCCACGAGACGGCGGTGGGGTTGGACGTCAAGTAGCCGCCGAGCGGTCCCCAACCTGACCAGCGGGAGCCGTCCCACCACTTGTGCCAGAGGGCGTTGTCACCGCCTCGTACCACCACGTCGAGGCGTCCCGGCGACCAGGAAGCCACATCAGGCCCGGACGTCAAGTAGCCGCCGAGCGATTCCCAACCTGACCAGCGAGAGCCGTCCCACCACTTGTGCCAGAGGGCGTTGTCACCCCCGCGGACGAAGACGTCGAGCCGGCCGGAAGCCCATGACACCGCAGCGGGGTCCGAAGCCAGGTAGCCACCGTGGCTTTGCCAGCCGCCCTGGCAGGAGCCGTTCGACACGTGATGCCAAAGGGCGTTGTCGCCGCCTCGTACCACCACGTCGAGCCGACCCGGCGCCGACGAAGCCACGTCAGGACTGGAGGTCAGGTACCCGCCCCTGGATTCCCAAGTGGACGGTGACGATGACGGGCAAGGATCGGACGCAGATGCGCGCAGCTCCGCGCCGAGTACTTGGGCTTGTCCTCCACCAGGCTCTCCGGATCCCCCGCCTGGGCCGGGCTGGCCCCGCGACAAGAACCCGGCGACGAGGGTGATCGCAACCACCAGGGCATAGACCATGGGGGCCGCGACCGCCCGAGACCTTTCCGTCTCGGAGGGCATGGTTGAGGGCTTCGGCAGGCGCTTAGGCCGTCTTTAGCCTCTCAGACGGCGTTTGAATGCACGCTCAGGGACGGCCAGCCCGAACGTTCGCGTGGAGGCCCGCGGTGGCCCGCAGCTCATGGGCAGGCGCGTCCATTATCAATGACGGCCGCCGTCGTGGGCACGGTGTTGGTCATTGGTGCAGGGGCGATGGCGGAGTGAGCGCACTTTCCGGTCGCTTCCCCGCGCTGCGGTAGCAAGCGCGAGGAGATTGGCGCTGGCACCCTCTTGTGGAATCAGCTCGGCCAGGAGCGCGGAATGCCCGGTCCGGAGGCGCCGTGCTCGTTGAAAAGGAGCGACAGGACGCTCCGCCGTGACCCCCTGCAGGAGTGCACGGCGAGCGATGCTATGGGGCTAACTAGGAGGCAACCGGTGGGGGGAGGCTCAGTCCACGAAACTGACCCGCTCGAGCGGCGAGATCTCGAACGTCGGTGCGGGGCGCCCAGCGCGCTCGAGTGCCGGCAACATCTGTCGTCACGGAAGGCCTCGAACGCCTCCTGTGTGTCCCAAAGACTGACGATCCTCCATCCAGACTCCCACGGGCCGGCCATTCGCACCCGAGCGCCGGGAGGGGGGTTGTTCTCGAGATCGAGCGCTTGCACCATCGCGTCGTCCTGCTCGGCTGTGCCTTCGGGCACAACGGAGGTCACCAACACCGCCATATTGTCTCCCATCTGTACGACCACCCGGACAGGGGGAGACTACTGGCGCGGGAACCGCTTAGGCCGGCGCACTCCGGCCGCCATCTCGGCAGCTATGGGCGCTGTTACCCATGCGGATGAGCCGGCAGGTGCTGTCGTTGTCATCATGGAGCGCACTCGCGGACGTAATCCGAGGACAGCGCAGGCGGGACCGGGCACCCCAACCGACGCGCCTCGGCGCGCAAAGCTTGCTCGCGCATTCGCAACCTTGCTTCCTCTTCCGGAGTCGGAGCCCGAATCCCGCGATCGTGGCGCGGGCATCCTGGGCCAGTCGAAGCGACCTTCGCCGCCACGTCCGAACAAGTAGCGGGTGAAGCGGTAGACCCAGGCTTGTTGGGTTGCGTGGGCGGGTCGACGTGGTCGTGGGCGAGGTATTGGTTGGCACCTTCGTCTCGCTATCCCCGCCGTTCGCTCCACCGCAGGCGGCCAGGACCAAAACCAAACATCATTGCCCCGGCAGTGGCCCCAACGGTCCTCGACGCCGAGTTGTTGTTGCCGCGCCGATCGGGTCCAAGACTGACTCTTGTTGGTAGCCCCTCTGGCCTCGTGAGGCGGCGCCGCTGCCGACGCGTCACCCGCCCATATTGCCCCGATTCGGTACGCGCTCGCCTCGGCATCATCGGAGGGCGCACGGAACGTGCACCTTGGCGGGACCGCGAGATTCAGCTCCTGGTGTCGGGGACGCTGGCGGCCACGAGGCACCGACGGACGGAGCGGTGTGGTTCTCGCGGCCACGGTGCTCGATGGGCTCCCGAGCGTTACCTCGCGCGGCACTGGTGCCGTTATCTCGCGCCCTCCGACGGCATCCGGGACGCGCTCAGATGGCGGATAGCCTCGCGTATCGAGGCGCGCGTCCCACACCGGTCGTGAGGCACCGGTTATCCGACACTCAGCCTCGGCTCTGCTTCGGGAGGTGCGGGCCCAGCTCGCGCCAAGGCGGGTGGATCTGCTGGTGGAAGTAGAGGAGCATGTCTGTCAGCCGAGCAACTGGTCGCTCTCCCCACGCCAAACCAGGGGTGGCGCCACGAGGCAGCAGGCGTAGTACAAGCTGTAGCCGACGCCAGAGAATGGTCGCCTCTGTGGAGACGGGCTCCACCGGACGGACCTCGCGGTACCCCTTGAGCATTGGGTCGACGGCGGCGAGTGGGACCACGGCGAAGTCGTCGGCCGCATTCCCGCGCCGGGCTCCCCCCCCAGTCGATCAGCGCCCGGTAGGAGCGGCCTGCTGGGTCTAGGAGGACGTTGGACATCTGAAGGTCGCCGTGGATGAACACCGGTTCGGCCGCGCTCACCAGCGGAGCCAGCTGGTCGAGCCAGGCATGCAACCGGCGCGCCTCCAGCGGCGAAATCCACCCCTCGGCGGCACGGAGCTCGGCGAGATGGCGTGGGTCTCGGAGCTCGTCGGGCCACGGCTGGCCCGGTGGCGGTGGAGCTGGCGACAGATGGAGCCGGCCCACTTCGACACCAAGCCGACGCCACGCCGCTCGAGGCTCCGGAGGCACGGTGTCAAGCGACTCGGCGTTCGTTCCGTTGACCCGGTCGACGACGAGGAACGGCACCGGCAGGATCTCCAGGCTGTCGTCGTAGCCCACCAGTCTGGGTGTGCTCACCCCGGCATCGACGGCAGCGGGGATGGCGAGGGCCTCGCGCCGACCCTGCGCAACGTGACAGGAATGGTCTCGGGGGACCCGGAGGACGAACCGCTCACCGAGTCGGTACACGGAGTTGATGATCCCGATCGATTCGATGGGCTCCCACGGGAGGTGGGGTACGCCGTGCGCGGCGGCGATCGCGGCAACCTGCTCCACGGTGATCGGTATAGGACGCGGCGGCATGAATGCACGTCGCGGCTGAGGCGAATCCTTGTCGGGCACGGCCCCCTTTCTGATGAAGGGGTGCCACGGCCGGTCTTACGACATCGGCACGAAGGTGGCAGCCCCACTCACTTCACGAACATGCAAGACCGTCCACCTCCTCTCGCGCTCGCCTGGCATCGCTTCTCGAAGAGTCTCGCACAGCGGTGGCTCGGCGCCACGGTGTCACCACGGCGAGACAACCGCAGATCGGCCGAGGCACGGTCCTTGGTCGCCGCAAGGCCGGGCTGTCGCTTGGGCTGACCCCGAACGACGTGGTCGCGTCGACACTTCGAACGCCCGAACCGCCGGTACAAGGCAAAGGTCAACCGCCCGGAAACCGGAATCATGCGGGGCTGAGCGGTCAAGGCGCACGAGTCGGCTCGGCCACCGTGCTCGGTGGGTTCCCGATCGTTACCTCGCGCCGCACTGGTGCCGAAGTCGGGGTGCGTCCAGGAGCTTGGGCGCCATGATGACAAGGAGGTTGTCATGACGTAACCAAGCGCCAAGCTGAGGGCAGCCAGCCGGTGCAAGTCCGGCCCGGGGAGACGCCAGGGTCCTCGGTAGCTGGCTCCCGGCGTCGGTCGAGAGGCCGCCGTCGAAGCGGAGCGACGACACCCCATTGAGGGGGTGGCAACTGACCAGTCCGCAACGTCGAGTGAAGCCTGCAGCGTCGTCACGGCACCTCGCGTGAGCGAGACAAGGAGGAGCCGAGCCCGTCTCGAATGGGCGAAGGCCACGGACGGCACCCCAGAACCTGGAGCGGGTGCCCAAGAACCTCCCGGCGTAATGGGCGTGGAATGGTCAGAAGGTTGTCCTCGGAACTGGAGAGACCCTCCTCGGCCCCGGGTCTGCGGCCCGGGAAGCAAGCGCACCTATAACCGGTGACGGGAAGTGGTGGGCGGCCGAGAGGGAGTCGGAGGGGGCCGGAGTAGTGACGACGGCCGGGACAACACAACCCGGCCCGAGCGAAGGGCCCCTGCCTCATCGACGCACACGAAGGAGTCGAGGAGCCCTGATGAGTGCCGAGCGATCGGCTAGGTCCGTCAGCCACGCCGAGGGCGTGGACAAGGTTCGAGCCCTCCAACGCGTGCTCTACCGCGCAGCCAAGCAGGATCCCGCCCGTCGTTTCCACGCCGTCTACCACCACGTCGCCCGCAGCGACATCTTGTGGCGGGCGTGGTCCGACGTGCGTGCCAACCGGGGGGCTCCCGGCGTCGACGGCCTCAGCATCGACGCCGTTGAGGAGTCCGGGGTGGCGATCTTCCTCGACGAGCTCGCCGGGGCATTGCGGGCCGGGACCTACCGGTCGGCGCCGCTGCGGCGGGTGCGCATCCCCAAGGCCGGCCAGCCGGGCAAGACCCGGCCGCTCGGCATTCCCTGTCTTCGCGACCGGGTGGCGATGGCGGCGGCGAAGCTGGTGCTCGAAGCGATCTTCGAGGCCGACTTCCTGCCCACCAGCTTCGGCTTCCGGCCGAAGCGCTCGGCCCACATGGCCCTCGAGGCCATTCGGGTCGAGGCCAACGCGGGAGCGAACTGGGTGCTCGACGCCGACGTCTCGGACTGCTTCGGGTCCATCGACCACGACGCCCTCATGGCCCTGCTGGCCCGGCGGGTGTCGGACCGGAAGATGCTCAAGCTGCTCCGAGCCTGGCTTCGGGCGGGGGTGCTGGAGGACGGGGCGTTCACCGACACGGTGTCGGGGACGCCACAGGGATCGCCCATCTCGCCGTTGCTCGCCAACGTCGCGCTCCACGTCCTCGACGAGGAGTGGACCAACACGAGCAGCGGCCTCGGCGTGCTCATTCGCTATGCCGACGACTTCGTCGTCCTCTCCACCAGCCGCCCTCGCGCCGTCGAGGCGCAACGGCGGGTGCGGGCGATCCTGGCCCGTCTGGGACTTCAGCTGAACCCGGACAAGACCAGGATCGTGCACCTCGGCCGAGGTGCAGAGGGCTTCGACTTCCTGGGGTTCCATCTGCACAAGGTGGAGTCCTGGCGTTGGCCGGGGCACTGGTACTTGCATCGCTGGCCGTCCCAGCGGGCCATGAGCTCGATCAGGGAGAAGGTCAGGGACGCAACCGACCGGCGCTTCGTGGGCTACTCCCTGGAGGTGGCGGTGGGTCGGCTCAACCCCGTTCTTCGAGGTTGGTCGACCTACTTCCGCAACGGCAACTCGTCGCGGAAGTTCACCGCCATCGACAGCTATGTCCATCAGCGGCTGGCCCGGCTGGCCAGCATGAAGCACGGGCGGTCGCACATCGGTTGGGCCAGCCACTGCAACCTGGAGTGGCTCCAAACCCTCGGTGTGTACCGCCTCACCGGCACCATCAGATGGGAGAGCGCGCATGCCACGTGGTGAACGATGTTGGGGAGCCGTGTGCGGGAGAACTGCATGCACGGTTCGACAGGGGGCCGCTGGCGAAGCGGTCGTCCAAGGCGACACGGAACAAGCACCGGGAGGGAAACCTGTCGGATTGAGCCCGTGCGACCTACGGACGAACGACCAGCCAGCGGCCTACCTCACCGTAGCGCGGACGTTGCATCAGGGTTCAGGTAGGCGTCCGCAAGCCAGCCGCCGTTCGCTCATCGGTGACCGAGAAGGGCGAGAACCACGTAGCCATACCGAGAGCAGCGATGGATGCAATCCGCCATGCGCTGCGACCACTGCCAGCGTCTCCCGGCAGCGGTGGAGGAACGGCCGAAGGGACACCCTCGGGATCGCCGAACAGCTGCGGTTTCAGGCCTGGACGATGTGGGAACAGCGGAGCTTGTGAACGAATTCTCAATGAAGGTTCGAGCGTCACCTACTGAGGTTCAAACTGAACCGCACCGGGTTCGTGGAGGCTCCTTCGCTGCTAAGAGGGACTTGTGGCGGGGCCATGACGCATATCCAGCCGAGAACGGGCCTCAGGATCAAACCACGGTGGCGCACGACACGGAGACCGAGCGGCGCCATGAGTCGGACTCCGACCGAGACAAGACCGCCGAGGGACGAGACCGCACGTCCCAAGCTCATGACGAGGCATCTGAAGCGTGACGAGCGAGCCGATGCTCGTGACGAGCGAGCCGAGGCCCGCGAGACGGCCGCCCACATCTTTGACCCGGAGGTGGTTTCGGACCGGGCCGCGGCCAAACGAGATCGCAAGGGAGGCGCCAGTGACCGCCTGCATGCGGCAGACGACCGCGAAGCGGCATCGACTGACCGCTCCGTTTCGGCACGCGAGCGGGAGAGCTTTGCTACTGACGAGCTCACCGGCGCCCATCGGCGCGATACAGGCCTCGTCGAGCTGGACCGTGAGATCTCCAGGGCGAAAAGGACCAAGCAGACATTCGTGCTCGCGTTCATCGACGTCGACGGGCTCAAGGCGACGAACGACTCGCTCGGACACATCGCCGGGGACCAACTCCTGCGTCAGGTCGTCGACACGATCCGAGGCCATGTCCGCTCCTATGACCTGATCGTGCGCTATGGAGGCGACGAGTTCCTGTGCGGTTTCCTCGACGTCGACATGGCGGAGGCGGTCGAGCGGTTCGCGTTGGTCAACGCCGACCTCGCGGCGATCCGACAGGCATCTGTCACCGCCGGGATCGCACAGCTCGATGCGCACGACGGTCTTGAGGATCTCATCCAGCGCGGACGAAGCGTTGTATCGAGAGCGCGAAAGCGCGGAACCGCTCGCGCCAGCAACGAGGATTGGTCGCGCGTCGATCCTCGACCTTGGCGCATCGCCAGCATCTCTACCAACGAGTGGACCACCAGCGTCATCTGACGTGCTTCCGCAAGGCGTCGCACGCGACTGAACGCCTCGCCCTGGACATCGCTTTGCTCGGATCTCGCCACCGAACTCGCTCCGAGTTTCCTGGCCGACCTAGTCGGGATGCACGCGGGCACCGCCGTGCGGTGGGTGCGGGCCACGGGGCGGTGACTGGTCCAGTTGCGCAGGTGCCCGGAGCGGCTCGGGCGTCGATCGGAAGACGCTGGGTCGCTCCGAGCCGAATCGCCGACCGCGCCCCTCGGCCAGAGCGCCTCGGGACCGAATGGTCCACGGGCAGTCTGAGGGCAAATGCCTCACGACGCCGGGTTTGGGATCGCAGGGCGGCTACCCCGGCAACCGGCGGGCTGAGCGGTCAGGGCGCACGAGTTCGTGCGGTGGAGCCCTGTCAGAGAGGGCGAGCGTTACCTCGCACCGTATCGGTGCCGTTATCGGGCGCCTCCCGACTACCTGCCCGTTCGAAGTCATCCGCTCATGCAGCGGGAAGGGGGCTTTCCCTTCGCTGCTGCTCCCTTGGCCGGGGCGGACTACTCGCTCAGATCAAGGGTTATCCCCTCCGGGTGGGTCAGAGAATGGTCAGGGCGGCTAGCCCCGAGCGCTCGTACTCGCGGTGGTGGGCACGGGCCGAAGGTACAGGAGGACGCCCACGACGACCGCCCACACGAGAAACAAGACCACGACGACGAAGTTGATGGGCAGGATGATCAATCCGACCGAAAGAACCACGCTGATCCAGGCGAGCCATGTAGGCAGGATCGCCGTGCGCAGTGACGCCAGCGCCGTCGCCGCCGTGACCACGGCGAGGGCGACGGGAGCGGCTGCAGCCATGAGGACATTGCCGAGATCGGTGAGCGTGGCCGCCGCGTTGGGATCGATGGCTCCAGCGTCTTCAGCCCTAAGCGCCGCCACGGCCTGTGCCACCGCGCCAGCCAACAGCAGTGCAGCCGCCGCCACACCGCCGCCGAACGCCGTGTTTGCCAGACGGCCAACGCCTCCCTCGGCCGTGTGGATCCTCGCGCGCAGACTCCCGACGAACCACACCAGCAGGAAGGCGGCCAGAACGAGCAGCTGCGAGCCGGCGAGGACCCTTCCCGAGTCCTCGATATAGACCTTGGCCAAGTCTTGGGGTGGATCGAGGAAGCCGAGATCAGCGGTCAGCCCTACCCCGGCGACTACCAGTACGGCAAAGGCGACGCCTGAAAGGGGCGCCATTCGCTCGAGGACCTCATTGGTCCCGCTTGCTCGTGCCGCCATCGAGACATCCCCCGCTCTCCTAGGCCTCCCGGCAGTCTCGCCTGGGGTCGGTCAGTAGTCATCTCTGAAGGAACGCTCGATGTCAAGAGCCTCCGACGAAGGAGGTGACGATTTCTTCGCACGTGTCGCGGTCCCTCAGTTGGAACACGGACGCGTTGAAGCACGGCCCCCGCTGGGGGCCCACACGGCAGGGCGGTCAAGGCCGGCCGGAGGCCGCCCGTAGGGGAAGCCTTGACGGCCCGATCAGGTGCCGTTCAGGACAATGGTCGTCGAGTCCCGCCTGGGACTCATTGGCCGCCTCTTCCTGCTCGGTTCGGAAGGGTGCGGCGCGGTGCGGTCTTCTCCAGGGCCAGACGATGCTGGCGGGCATGCCCGGTAATCCGGGTGCCGGTCATCTCTTCGCCACGACGAGGTGGCATGGAGTTCTGCGGCCGCAGCTGGACGGGTTCAATCAAGTGCTCGGCCTCGATGCGGGCCATGACAAACAGCGAACTCGCGTCCGGCTGCGCCGGATGGGCTCACCCTGTCTCGGCCAGGCAGCGGATCTCGCCGTCGCGCAGGCCGTAGTAGACGAGGGTGAGGAGCTTGCGGGCGCCGGCGACTCGGCCGATGGCTTTGCCCCGCCGCTCGGCGACACGGTGGTGATGGGCCCGGATGGGGGTGGCGCCCCGCTGGCGGGCCACCGCCTCCACCGCGGCCCAGCGCACCAGCCGGCTGCCCTGCTTGGTGATGTGGCCCCGGTGCACGGTGGTGTCGGACTCACGGTGTCGTGGGGTGAGGCCGGCCCAGCTGCACAGCTGGCGGGGACCGGGGAAGCGGGAGACGTCGCCGATCTCGACCACGAAGATGGCGGCCAGCACCGGACCCACTCCACCGATGGCCTGGATGGCGTGATAGCCGGCGTCATTCTCCAGGGCGGCGACGATGCGCCCCCGAGCATGTCCACCTCCCGGTCCACAACCTCGAGGATGTCGCGCAGGGACTCGGCGCGGATGGCGTAGGCCTGGCCCAGCTCGCAGGTGTCGAGCAAACCCTGGCCGGCCACGCCGAAGAGGTCCGACACCGGAACGGCCACGCCCTCCTTGGCCAACACGGCGTGCACCTGGGCCTTGAGACCGGAGCGCAGGTTGACCAGCTTGGCCCGTTATGCCGAGGACCGGATTATGCCGAGCTTTTGAGAACGTCCCTGGTGGGGAGCGTGCCGAGGCGAGCTTCCTCGGCATAATCGGGATGACCACGTGACGCTTCTTTCCGCACGACCACTGCGGAAAGGAGACGGCTGTGAGTTCAGGACAGGGTCACGTGAGGGGCGTCCTCGCTCCGTGGGGGGAGGGCTTCCGGGAGAAGCTGCTCTCCCGCGGATACTCGTGGGGATCTGCTGCGCACCAGGTTCACCTGATGGCGCACTTCAGCGGATGGCTTGGGGAAAGCGAGCTCTCGCCCGGTCAGGTCGATCGCGCTGCCATTGCCGCGTTCCTCCGGACTCGACGGTCCGAGGGCTACGTGAAACTGCTCTCGGGCCGGGCGATGGCACCGATGATCGAGCACCTGCGCGACCTGGGCGTCGTTCCGCCCGAAGCGCCACCCCCGTTGGCACCGGCCGAGGCGCTCCTCGGCGAGTTCGCGCAGTACTTGTTCGATGAGCGCGGTCTCGCCCAAGACAGCGTGCGCAGCTACGTCGGCGTGGCGCGGCGGTTCCTCGCCCATATGGGTAGCGACGAGTTCGCGGGATTGAGTGCCGGCGCGGTAGCGGGCTTCGTCAGAGATGAGTGCGCCCGTCGAGGTATCGGTTCGGCAAAGACCACGGTGACCGGAGCGCGGGCCTGGCTGCGCTTCCTCCATCGAACGGCGAGGACGCGGATGTCGCTCGCCCCGGCGGTGCCGTCGGTCGCGAACTGGTCGCTCGCCGGCTTGCCTCGGGCCATCGGCACAACGGAACTGACACGTCTTCTCCGAAGTTGTGACCGGCGCACAGCGGTCGGGCGGCGTGACTTCGCGATCGTGACCGTCTGCTCGCGCCTCGGGCTTCGCGCTGGGGAGGTGGCGGGACTCGAGCTCGCCGACATCGAATGGCGACGAGGCGAACTCGTTATCGGGGGCAAAGGGGCACGCCGCGATCGGTTGCCGCTGCCGGCTGACGTTGGAGAGGCGATCGCCGCCTGGCTGAAACGGGGACGGCCAAGTGGCGTCGACACAGCGGCGGTGTTCGTGCGCTTGCGCGCCCCGCACGGCCCGCTTGCATCGACGGGAGTCTCGGCCGTCGTGAGGCGAGCCTCGGTCCGCGCTGGGCTAGAGCCGATCGGCGCGCACCGCCTCCGGCACACGGCGGCGACGAGGATGCTGCAGGCCGGGGGCAACCTCATAGAGGTCGGCCAGGTACTCGGTCACGAGCGGCTGCTCACGACGGCCGTCTACGCGAAGGTCAACCGCTCGGCGCTCGCCGAGGTCGCCCAGCCCTGGCCAGCGCGATGAGCGCCCTCCGCCAACATGTCGCGGACTACCTCGCCATGCGCCGCGCCCTTGGCTTCCGGCTCGAGCGCGCCGGTGCGCTGCTCACCCAGTTCGTCGCCTTCGCCGAAGAGGAAGGCACAGATGTCATCAAGGTCCAGCTCGCGCTCGCCTGGGCACGCCTTCCACGGGGCGCGAGCCCCACTTGGGTGGCGAGACGTCTCCAGGTCGTGCGGCCCTTCGCCCGCCACCTGGCGGTCATCGACCCGGCGAACGAGGTGATCCCCATCGATCTCTGCGCGGTTCGAGTCACGCGCCGGTTGCCCTATCTGTATTCGCCCGAGGAGATCGCCGCCCTGATGTCGGCGGCGAGACAGCTGAAGGACCCCTTGAAGGCGGCGACCTTCGAGACCCTGGTGGGCCTGTTGGCGTGCACGGGGCTTCGTGCCGGAGAAGCGATGCGGCTCGATCGCGGCGACTTCGATGCCGAGGGGGCGTTGCTGACCGTGCGCAACTCGAAGTTCAACAAGTCCCGACAGGTCCTCCTCGACAGCACCACGGTGCAGGTGCTTCGTCGCTATGGCCGCCGGCGCGACGAGCTCTGCCCGTCTCCACCAACGCCGGCGCTGCTTCTGTCGAGCACCGGGGCGCGCCTCGGCCATCCCGTCCTCCAGCCCACATTCGTCGGGCTGCTCCGCCAAAGCGGTGTCGGCACGTCGGCACCTCGCCGTCCGAGGGTCCACGATCTTCGCCACTCTTTCACCGTCGTCACGCTGCTTCGGTGGTCTCGAGACGGCGGGGACGTCGCAGCGCGCATGCCAGCTCTGTCGACCCATCTCGGCCATCGCGACCCGGGCTCCACGTATTGGTACTTGCAGGCGGCACCCGAGCTGCTCGGATTGGCGGCAGATCGGCTGGAGGCAGCCTTCGGAGACGGCCGATGACGGCGCTCGCCCCGACCCTCCAGGCGTTCTTCACAGACCGGCTGATCGCCCAGCATCAGGCGAGCGCCCACACTGTGGCCGCCTATCGCGACACCTTCCGGCTCTTGCTCTGTTTCGCTGAGGCCCACGTGGGCAAGGCGCCGTCCGTCCTCGACGTCGGGGACCTTGACGCCGACGTGATCGGTGCCTTCCTCGTCCACCTGCGAGACGACCGCCACAACGGCCCCCGGACGCGCAACGCCCGCCTGTCGGCGGTGCACGCCCTGTTCCGCTACGCGGCGCTGCGCCATCCCGAGCACGCCGCGACGATCCAGGGCGTCCTCGCCGTTCCACCCGCCCGCTTCGAAAGGGCCGACATCGCATTTCTCGATCAGGATGAGGTCGAGGCGCTGCTGGCGGCTCCCGACCGTTCCCGCTGGTTCGGCCGGCGGGACCACGCGCTCTTGGCCGTCGCCATCCAAACCGGGCTGCGGGTCTCCGAGCTGACAGGGCTCACTTGCGGCGACGTGCACCTCGGAGCCGGGCCACACGTGCGCTGTGTCGGCAAATGCCGCAAACAGCGCGCCACTCCGCTGACGACCGGGGTGATGGCGGTGCTTCGGGCCTGGCTCGACGAACGTGGTGCCGCGGAGGGCGATCCGCTCTTTTCGACCAGTCGCGGTCGACGGCTCAGCACCGACGCCGTCGCGCTGATCGTCGCGAAGCACGTCGAAGCTGCCGCCCAGTTCTGCCCGACCCTCGCCTCGAAGAACGTCTCGCCCCATGTGCTGCGCCACACCGCCGCGATGCGGCTCCTACATGCGGGTGTCGACACTTCCACAATCGCCCTCTGGCTCGGCCACGAGCAGGTCGAGACGACCCAGATCTACCTTCACGCCGACCAGACGATCAAAGAACGAGCCCTGGCGCGTACCGCCCCACTCGGCGCAGCGCCCGGGCGCTATCGACCGCCGGACATGCTGCTCGCGTTCTTGGAGCAGCTCCGCTGACGCCGTGGATTATGCCGAGGAAGCTCGCCTCGGCACGCTTCCCACCAGGGACGTTCTCAAAAGCTCGGCATAATCCGGTCCTCGGCATAACGGGCCCTATGCCGACATCGGCATAGCTTGCGGTAGCGCACCAGCTCTCGTAGCTCGCGCAGCTCAGGCGGGGCGATCCAGGCCTCGGCCAGGCGTCCCATGCGCAGTAGGTCGATGAGGTCGGTGGCGTCGCGCTCGTCGTTCTTGACCCGGCGATGGCCCCAGTTGTTGCCGAGGGGATGGGCCAGGTGCACCCGGGCCCCGGCGTCGGCCAGCACGTCCGCGGCCCAGTACCACCCGTAACAGGCTTCGAGCACCACCTCGGGTTCGGGACCGGCCTCGGCCACCAGCGCGGCCAGGGTGGCTGCGTCGTTGTCGATGCGGGTGGTGTCCAACACCTCGCCGTCGGCGTCTCGGCGCACAATGACGCTGCGGCGGCGGTGCAGGTCGATACCCACGTACTGTCGTTGCTGTTCCACTGGGGTCTCCTTCCGTCGTTGACGGGTTGGCTTGGAAACCCCGAGTGTGCTCCGTGCACTCGGTCCCCGGCGACGGGAGGAGCTCCGGCGGATGGTGGAGGGGTTCAGCTCGGCCTTGGCCATGACGAGTTCCCTTGTCCTTGGCGCCCAGCCGGCTGGCATCTCCGGCTCGTCACGCAGGAACGGCGCTGCGTTCCTTCATCACATCAATCAATGGCCGAATCTGGATGCGGAGGACGACATGGCCAAACCCGGAAACCGCACCTGCGCAGGGCAAACGCTCCTCGACGCGCTAGACCGCAGTACCCAGGGCGCTCTTACAAGGGAGGAAGTCGGGGTTCGAGTCCCTCAGCGCCCACCAACCAAGGTCGCCCTGGTCAATGACCCATTCTGCCTCTTAGGACAGCACTGGTCGGGTGGCTCAGAGCGGATTGTCAATGCTTGTCATCAGCGTCCTGGTCGCCTGACATGGGGCGGGCCACATCCGCAAGCGCAGGCGGGCCGCGACGCCACTCGTGGCAGGTGATCGTCACCACGCCTCGGGATCCGGCGCGGGCCGCTCCCGCCAAGTCAGCAGAACGGCGCGGACCAAGCGCGAGGCCGAGGAGCTGCTCACCCGGTTGGTCCACGAGGTGGACCAAGGCCACCACGGCGGACCGGACGTCACCGTGGCCGAGCTGCTGGAACGCTTCTACGCCATGGCCGCGCCCGACTGGTGGCCCAGACGGCACTCGATACTCGGTGCTTCATCGACAGCTACATCGCCCCCCGACTCGGGACGACGAAGGGCCGGACGAACCTCGTCGGTCTGGCCTTAATGCCTCAAGGCGACCCCGGTCATGGCCGATCGGGTGCTGGTGACCATGTCGCCAACCGTGGCGAGCGTCGACGGGCTGGGCCGCACTGAGGGAGAAGAGTGGTCGCCGCGTGGGCGGGGCGGGGTTCTGGAGCCGGACTTCAAGGCGTTGTTCGAGTGGGCGCCGGGCTTGTGTCTGGTCTTGGACCCGAACTTGGCGATCGTGGCAGTCAGCAATGCGTACCTGGCGGCCACCATGACCGAACGGGACGGCATCGTCGGTAAAGGCCTCTTCGAGGTCTTCCCCGACAACCCCGACGATCCCGAGGCCACCGGGGCCAACAACCTCCGAACGTCCCTGGAGCGGGTCCGACAGAACCGGGTGGCCGACACCATGGCGGTGCAGAAGTACGACATACGCCGGCCGGAGTCGGAGGGCGGAGGGTTCGAGGTGAGGTACTGGAGCCCACTCAACTCGCCTGTCCTGGCCGATGACGGGACGCTTGCCTACATCATCCATCGCGTCGAGGACGTGACCGAGTTCGTCCGGCTGAAGGAGCTGGAGAGCGAACAGCAGGAAGTCACGGCCAAGCTTCAACGACGCAGCGCTCAGATGGAGGCCGAGATCATGCGGCGCTCCAGGGAGCTCCAGGAGGCCAATCGCCACTTGCGAGCAGCCGACATAGCCAAGAGCGAGTTCCTCGCCAACATGAGCCACGAGATCCGCACACCGATGAACGGCGTGCTCGGGATGACCGGACTGCTCCTCGACACCAACCTGAACGACGAGCAGCGCGACTACGCCGAGACTGTCCGCGGCTCTGCCGAAGCACTGCTCGCCATCATCAACGACATACTCGACTTCTCCAAGGTGGAGGCGGGGAAGATCGAACTGGAGCTGCTCGACTTCGAGGTCTGCACCACCATCGAGCAGGTGGCCGACCTGCTGGCCGAGTCGGCCCAGAGCAAGGGCCTCGAGCTGTCGAGCATGGTCGCGCCTGACGTGCCGCCTGTGCTTAGAGGTGACTCCGGCCGCCTGCGCCAAGTCCTCCTCAACCTCTTGAGCAACGCCGTCAAGTTCACCGGCGAAGGCGAGGTGGTGGTGGGGGTGAGCCTGGTGGAGCAGAGCGACGAGCAGGTGATGCTCCGCTTTTCCGTCACCGACACCGGCATCGGCATTCCGGCCGAGGCCCAGGCCGGTCTGTTCCAAAGCTTCTCTCAAGCCGACGCCTCGACGACTCGCAGGTACGGGGGCACGGGCCTCGGGCTGGCAATCAGTAGGCGGCTCGCTCATCTGATGGGTGGCGAGGTGGGTGTCCAGAGTGAAGTCGGTCGGGGAAGCAGCTTCTGGTTCACCGCCCGGCTGCAGAGGGCGGCCAACGGACCTCTTTGCCAGCCGCCCAGCCCAGGACGACTACAAGGAACCCCGGTCTTGGTGGTGGACGACAACGCCACCAACCGCACCATCCTCGAGCACAACCTCCTTTCTTGGGGCATGCACCCCCAGACCGCCGAGGGCGGCCTGAGGGCGTTGGACATGCTCCGTGGCGCTGCCCGGAGCGGTGCACCCTTCCCGGTCGCCGTCCTCGACTTCCACATGCCGTCTATGAACGGGCTTGAACTGGCGCGAGCCATCAAAGACGATCCGCTCGTGTCCGACACGCACATCCTGCTGCTCACATCGGTTGGCGAGGAGGACGCCCGTCGGGCTCGAGAAGCCGGTATCGAGGCTTTTCTCACCAAGCCTTTACGAGTGTCCGTCTTGCATGACCGGTTGAGCGCATTGATGGGCACACCCACTCCGAAGACCAGGCATGCTCCTCGCCCGAAGGTCCACGACGACGTTCCGGCTGTGGCAGGGCCGGCCAGGGCACACGTCCTGGTGGTCGAGGACAACGTCGTCAACCAGAAGGTGGCGGTGCGCATGCTGGAGATGCTCGGTTACCAGGTTGACGTGGCGGCCAACGGGCTCGAGGCCGTTCAAGCGCTGTCCGAGATTCCCTACGACCTGGTCCTGATGGACTGCCAGATGCCCGAGATGGACGGCTACGAGGCGACGAACGAGATCCGCAGGCGTCAAGGCGTCGGTCGCCATACTCCCATCATCGCCATGACCGCCGGCGCGATGAAAGGCGACGAGGCCATGGCCCGGAAGGCCGGCATGGACGACTACCTGGTCAAGCCCGTGACCCGGGAGCAGCTGTCGGCAATCGTCAATCGCTGGATGGTTCGAGGCGAGACAGCTCAGGAGCGCGCCCACCCGGCCTGAGCTGGAGAGATGGAGAGAGTGCCTTCCTCCCGGCAGGGGACGGCCGGTGATTCGCCGACACAGCCGCGCCGTAGGCGACGACGACCTGCGGTCTGGGTCTATGGGCTCCAAGGTGGGCGCTTGCCGGTGTACAGCTCCACCGGCACCGTGCCCGAGTAGGTCTTGTTGTAGCTCCAGTCAGGCTGCTTGTCCCAGTGACGGCTGTCCAGGACGGCTCGACCGCCCCGGATGTCGATGAGCTCGCTGATCAACTCGGGCGCCACCGGGTCCACGTCGCCGGACAGGTGGCCCTCCAACTCGTCGCCAAAGTGCTTCAGGATGCTGGCCAGCACCACCTGTTGTTGGATGGCCAGGTAGCAGCGGGCTCGGTCGGCCACGTCGGCGACGCGTCGGTTCATGACGTCGTAGTCGGTCCGCTGCAGGTTCGAGTGGCCGAGCCTCATGAGCAGGTCGGCCAGGGCCATGCCGTCGAGCTTGCAGGGCAGGCACTGACCGCAGGACTCCACGGCCAGGAAGCGGGCCACGCCGGCGGCGACGGCGGCCATGTCGACTGTGTCGTCGAAGACGATGAAGCCGGCCGAGCCCACCCCGCTGCCGATGGCAGCCAGGTCCTCGTAGGTGACCGGTGTGTCGAGCCCGGAGGCAGGAATGATGCCGTTGGCCACCCCCGACATGACGGCCTTGATGCGTCTTCCTTCCCGGGGTCCTCCGCCGATCTCGTCGATGACCTCGCCCAGAGGCGTGCCCATCGGCACTTCGCCCACCCCGTGGTGATCGGTGTAGCCGGTGATGGTGCAGACCACTGTTCCCGGCGACTTCTCGGTGCCCACGGTTCGGAACCACGCCGGGCCGCGGCCCACGATGCGAGGGACATTGGCCAGCGACTCGGTGTTGTTGACCAGAGCCGGGCCGACGGGATCATCGTCGGTGACCTTGCCGAGCAGCCCGCGGCGGAAGGTGGTCACGACCCTGGGGAATGGCCAGCGCCCGTCGATGGTCTCGAGCAGGGCGCTCTCCTCCCCGTAGAGGTACTCGTCGGGGCCCTCGTACACGACCAGCTCCACCCCGTCGCTCCAGTCGTCGGCCTCGGCCTCCTCGACGGCGGCGCGCACGCGCTCCACCTCACCCTCGAAGGATCGCTTGGTGGCGAATACCACCAGGTCGGCCCCGACGGCACGAGCGGCGATGAGGGCGCCCTCGACCACCAGGTAGGGGTTCCTGCGGAGGATGGTGCGGTCCTTGAGGGTCCCCGGCTCGCCCTCGGCGGCGTTGACCACCACGGTGGACGGCGTCGAGGACAGCGCCCGGTTCTCGGCCACCGTCTGCCACTTCCGGCCGACCGGAAAGCCAGCCCCCCCTCGTCCTCGCAGGCCGGAGGCGGTCACGGCCTCGATGATGGCGTCCGGTTTGGCCGATCTGGCCGCGCTGAGGCCCTGGCCGCCGCCTCGGGCCACGTACTCATCCAAAGAGAGAATGGCGGTCGGGTAGAGCACGCGGTGGGCGAGGGCCACGCCAGCCAGGGTAGCCCCAGCCGATGAAACTCTTACAGGCGGCTCACTTGGCCAGAGCACTAAAGTCCGGCTCGGCCCGGTGCGGTGGCACGCCACGGGCACCAGCATCCGGAGGTGGGCCATGGAGATCGGACCGTTCGTCACCCGGTCAGCGTTGACGGTGGAGGAAGACGCGACCCTGCGGGATGCCGCGGTGTCGATGATGGAGCGGGGAGTGGGCTCGGCAGTGGTGCTGACCAACGGCAAACCCTCGGGGATCGTCACGGATCGAGAGGCGCTGGGGGCCATCGCTCAGGGCAAGGACGCCACAGCTTGCACCGTCGCCGACTTCGTGAAGGGCAAGCTGGCGACGGTGGTGGCGTCGCTCGACATCCTGGAAGCGGCCCGGGTCATGAGGCAGAAGGGCTTCCGCCACCTGGTAGTGGTGGACGACCAGGGCGAGCTCATGGGCGTGTTCTCCATGCGAGACCTCGTGGTTGGCCTCCTCGAAGAGCGGGCGTCGCTCCTGGCAGAGCCCGAGGGCGTTGAGGGGACCAGCTGAGAAGCGCCCCTGAGACGCTCGTCCACACCGAGCGCCTGTTCGTAGGCGCCTCACCGATCCACGGTGACGGCGTGTTCGCGGCCCGCGCTTTGGACGACGGGGACCTGGTGGAGTGCTGCCCCGTGGTCGTGTGCCCACCACACCAGGAGGCGCTGCTCGAGGAGACGGAGCTACGCGGGCTGTACTTCACATGGGAGGACGACGCCATCGCCGTGGCTCTGGGTTTCGGCTCGCTCTACAACCACTCCTGGCGACCCAACGCCAGGTACGAGCTCGACCACGGCCTGAAGGTCGTCCGCTTCTTCGCCGTGCGGGCGATCGACGAGGGAGATGAGGTCACCATCAACTACACCGGCGACCCCGACGGCCGCGGTGATCTCTGGTTCGACGTCGCCGACCCGCCGTCGCAATCTTGACGGACAGGTCGCCCTCGACCGGTCCATTGGAGAAGTCGGAGCGCAACCCGCTCAAGGTCGTCGTCGCCCCCGACTCGTTCAAGGGCTCGCTGCCGGCGAAGGAGGTGGCGGAGTCCCTGGCCGCGGGGCTGAGACTGGTCTGGCCCGAGGCCCGCATCGAGCTCCTCCCGCTGTCCGACGGTGGAGACGGCTGGGTCGAGAGCATGGTCGCCGCCGCCGGCGGCTCGTTCGTCGAGCTGAGCGTTCGGGGCCCGCTCGAGGATGAGGTGGCGGCTCGCTACGGCGTCATCGACGCCGAGGGCGATGTCACGGCGGTCATCGAGATGGCGACGGCGTCGGGTCTGGCTCTGATCGACGAGGAACGGCGAGACCCTCGACGCACCACCACGTACGGCACGGGCGAGCTGATCCGAGACGCCCTCGATCGTGGGGCACGACGGCTGCTTGTCGGCATTGGGGGCAGCGCGACCAATGACGGTGGGGCGGGGATGGCGGCGGCCCTCGGGGCGCGCTTCATGGATGAGAGCGGCGACGAGCTGCCGCCAGGCGGTAGGGCGCTGGCGCACCTCGACAGCTTGGACCTGTCCGGACTCGAACGTCGCCTGGGGGAGGCAGAGATGATCGTGGCCAGCGACGTCGACAACCCCCTCCTCGGCGATGACGGAGCGTCGGCGGTCTACGGTCCGCAGAAGGGAGCGGGGCCCAAAGCGGTGCGGGAGCTCGACGAGGCGCTGTCCCGGTTCGCCGATGTCGTCGAGAACGCGGTAGGGAACGAGATCCGAGATCGCCCGGGAGCGGGGGCGGCCGGTGGCCTCGGGTTCGGGCTGATGGCGTTCTGCGAAGCGAAGCTGCAGTCGGGGGCGGATCTCGCCCTCGACACCCTTGGAGCGGACCGTGTGCTGGAAGGCGCGGCACTGGTGCTGACCGCCGAAGGCCTGCTCGACTCCCAGACGCTGTCGGGGAAGGTTCCGGTGGGGGTGGCGCGCCGGGCCAAGGAACACGGCATCCCGGTGGTTGCCGTCGGCGGTGCGGTGGAGGCGATGGAGGATCAGACGCTTCGACGCTTCGGTGACGAGGGCATCGTCGTGATCTGCTCGAGCGTGGAGGGTGTCAGGTCGGAGGTGGATCTGCTGGATCCCGACGGGACGCGCCGACGGTTGGAGCGAGCTGGAGAGCGGATCGCCCGGCTGGTCGACCTGGGGCGCCGCCTGTGAGGTCTCAGGGCTGGCGCCCGGTGGCGGGCCAGGGAGCTCCGTCGCCCTCGGTGGCCAGCACCGTGTCGGACCAGACGGACTTGCCGACGTCGGTGACGTGGAGCGCCCTCGCCGGTGTCGGGTCCGGGGGGAGGAGGTCGAGGATCGGGTCGGCCCGGGGGACGGTGGACTTGACGCCCCCGAACACGAGCCCGGCTCCGGTCTCCACGAGGATGTCCTTGGCAGAGACCGCGTCGTTCAGGGGATTCCTGTCCAAGCGCTCGGAGAGCGTCTCGGTGAGAACGCCGTTGGAGAACGCGCCGGCCGTCGAGCCGACGACCTCGGGAATGGCGGCGGCGTAGGGAGAAGTGGCCACCGCCCCCCCGGTCTTCGCCGCGGTGAGCGCCGCATTGCCGACGCCCGAGGAGACGCCACCCACGACGCCGGCGAAGGCCACGTTCCGGGCGTCGATCGGCCCACCCCTCATCACTTGGACGCTGAGGTTGGAACCCGCTCCGATGAGGACGCCCGCACCGACCCCGGCACCAAAGCCGGTGGCAACCATCGCAACGCCGGCGCCGACGACGGCGACTGCGGCGATGACCTCCCAGTGATCCCCGACCCAGCCGGCCATGCCTCGCATGGGGGCGGTGACCACCTCGGCCAAGGTTGGATGTGACGCCTTCCAGGCGTCCCATTCTCCGTCGCTGAGGGGCTGCAACCCGAGCGGGTCGACCCACCCCACAGGGTCGTGGTGGCAGTAGTGGTACGGGTTTGCCACCGTGGTGAGCCCGGGCACGCCGGCCACCGGATCGGGTGAGAGGAACGAGCGGGTCTCGGGGTCGTAGGCGCGATGGCGGAGCCAGAGCAGCCCGTCGAGCGTCCACTCGCCGCGGAAGCCGGGCTCAGGGCCGGCGCCGGGGTGGCCCGCTCGCCCCCAAGGGTCGGCAACGGCGCCGATGGGCGAGCCGTCCCAGTCCCTGCTGAGCCACCGGGCTTGGCCGTCGGCCACGACCGCCCATGGCTCGCCGGCGCCGACAACGCTGCGATCACCGATCCGGCGGAGCTGGGCCACGTTGGCGACCGTGTCCCACCCAAGTGCCTCGCCGTTCAGGCCCACCAGCTCGCCGAGGGCATTGACGTTGAGCTCGGCGGCGTCCACACCGGCCAGGCGGCCGAACGGATCCCAGCGGTAGCGGCGGGAGCACCCACCACCGGACTCGGCGAGGCGGCGTCCGGCTCCGTCGTAGGACAGCTCGGTCAGCGAGCCGTGGCGCTCCACGGTGACCAGCCGGTGGCTGGCGTCGTACCCGTAGCGCACGGAGCCCGCCGGTCCCTCTTCGCCCGCCAGGCGGCCCGCTGCGTCGTAGCGCCAAGTAGTGGCGTCCGCCGCCGCCAGCCGCCCGGCGACGTCGTAGCCGTAGCGGGTCACGTTCTGGCCGCGACGGACCTCGATGACCCGCCCGGCCTCGTCGCGCCCGAGCTCGACACGGTGCAGACCGTCCTGGTAGCCCACCAACCGGTGATGCCGCCAGGCCCAGGACCGCTCCACCCCCGGCGCTCGCAGCGCCACCAGGCGCCCGACGGCATCCCTCGTCAGCTCGATGCGCCCCCCGACGGGATGGGTCAGGGTGGTCAACCGACCCGCAGCGTCGTGCTCGTAGAGCTCCTCGGTGCCGTCGGGATGGACAAGGACGCTCGGGCGCCCGTCGGCGTCGTAGCGCCAGCGCAAGGTCCCCGCCGGTCCGTGGCGAGCGGTGAGCCGGCCGGCGGCGTCGCGCTCGAAGCGGTGGTCGCCGGTGTGGTCGACCACCCGTGCGATGCGTCCCAGAGCATCACGCTCGAAGCTCGCCTGAGTGCCGCCCGCAACCAGGCTCACGAGGGCCGAGGTCCGGTCGAAGCGCAGCTCGTAGCTGCGTCCGTCCGGCTCGACGAGCAAGCGGGGGCGACCGGCCTGGTCGTGGTGAAGCCGGGTGACCCGCCCGAGGGCGTCGATGCTGGCCGTGATGCGACCCATCGGGTCGTGCCGGTAGCGGACGGTGCCCCCGCCGGCGTCGGTTGTCGAGGACAGCAGGCCCCTGACGCCATAGTGGTAGCGGGTGACGCCACCGGCAGCGTCGATGGCCTCGACGAGCAGACCCCTGCTGTCGTAGCGACGCCGACGGCGACACCCCGTGGCATCGGTTACGTCCACCAGACGCCCCAGCGCGTCGTAGCCGAGCCGCTCGGTTCCGCCGTCGGGGTGGTGCCGCTCGACGATGCGGCCGCAGGGGTCCCGCAGCAGGCGTGTGACCTCGCCGTCGGGGTGCACGACACCGGTGACCCAGCCGTTGCAATCGCGGCCGTAGCGAGTGACCGCACCGGTGGGATCGGTGTGGCCCACCACCCGCCCTGCGGCGTCGTAGTGCCACTCGGTGGCGTTCCCGAGGGGACTCACCACACGACGGAGCCGGCCGGCAGGCGTGTACTCGTAGCCAGTGGTGTTCCCGCCGGCGTCGGTGACCGACGTGGGGCGGCCGCAACGGTCGCGCTCGACGACCTCGGTGCCGCCGTCGGGCAGGGTCCGGCGGACGACCCGCCCGCCGTGATCGTAGGCAGTGATCACTTGACGTCCTTCGGCATCGACGGTCCGCACCACGTTGCCGCGCTGGTCATGGTCGACTCGCCTGGTGTGCCCGAGGGCGTCCGTCGCCCCCACCACCCGACCGTTGGCATCGTGCTCGTAGTGGGTGGAGCCCCCGGCGGGATCGTGCAGCGCGGTGAGCCTCGAGAGCTCGTCGTAGGTGAGCTCGAACTTCGCCCCGTCGGCGGCAACGATTTGGGCCACGTTGCCGAGGATGTCGGTCTCGGTGGTGGTGACGGCGCCGAGCGGGTCGACGAAGGCCTGTAGGTCGCCGGCGTGGTCGTGGCGCCACTCGAAGCGGGAGCCGTCCGGGGTGGTGCCGCCGGTGGGCCGCCCCGCAGGTGACCACGTCTTCTCCCAGACGGCACCATCGGCGTCGGTGTGCCGGACCAGGCGTCCCGCCTCGTCGTGCTCGAAGCGCTGCCTCTGGCCCCCCGGGAGCCGGATGGCGGTGATGCGGCCCCCTCGGTCTCGTTCGAGCAGACAGGTGTGGCCCAGCCCGTCAATGATCCTCACCGGGAAGCCTTCGGCGTCATGCTCGAAGCCGACCGTCACTCCGTCGGCGTCGGTGATGCGCCGGACGAGATCGCCGTCGGCCTCGACGACGGTGGCGGCGCCTTCGGGATCGGTGATGCGGCTGGGGAGGACGTCGGCGTGGGAGCCGTAGCCGAGGGTGACGGGGCCGGCGCCGGCGCCGGCGACCTTGGTGGAGGTGAGACGCCCTTGCTCGTCGTAGGTGTAGAGCTCCTCGGCGCCTCCGGGCAGGACCCGGCGAAGGAGCCGTCCCTCCGGACCGAACTCCTGCGAGGTGGCGGCGCCGGTGCGGTCGCGGACCGACGTCAGGTTGCCGGACGGGTCGAAGCGGCGGGTGAGCCGACCGCCGTGGTCGTCGACGGCGCCCGTGAGCCGTCCCCCAGCGTCGTGGAACATGACGACCTTGGGGCCGCCCTCACCGTCGCGAGCCGTGGTAACGGGGCCGGGCCGGTAGTCGTAGGTCGTGTGCAGCCCTCTGGACGACCGCTGTTCGACGACGCGGCCATCGACGTCATAGGCGTTGCGGGCCAGTTCAACTCCGTCGGCGTCCACCACGGCCAACACCCGCCCCTGCTCGTCCAGCTCGTAGGTCCGCCGGCCGGCGGGCGCGTCGGAGGCGACCAGGTCCCCGTCGGCGTAGGTGTAGGTGACCGTGCCGTAGGCGCAACCCCGGCCGTCCGAGGTTCGCACGGCGGTGATTCGCTTGCCCGCCCACTCGAGGTCGAGGCGCCGGCCGGCGTCGTGGGCCATGGCCCGGAGACGACCCTGCTCGTCATGGTGGAAGCGAACGCAGCCGGCCGGCCCGAGCACGACCTCCGTCGGCCTTCCGTCGGGGCCGAACCGCCAGCGCTCGCCCCGCCACCAGCGCAGCTCGGCGCCGGCTTCGCTCTGGACGACCTCGGCCGCGAGGTTCCGGTCGAGCGAGAAGCCGTGCTCGGTACGGGACAGCTCGACCACCTGGCCGTCCGGGCCTTGGAAACGGGCGCCCCCGGCGGTCAGATGGAGGCGGGTGGTTGCCCATGAGGACCAACCTCGCCCGAGCGGGCCCGGGTGGGGAAAGCGGCTGTTGTGGTTGCGCATCCAGGTCATCGCCCAGAGTCGAGCAGGCGCAGGCAGGTCGACCTCGGGTTGGACGAAGCTGCCCGTCCCGCAGTTCACGGGGTCGTCCTTGAACCCCGAGTCCACGGTGAGCCCGGCGGCGGAGGGAGCCTCGACGCTGGTCAGCGCTGGAGCCCGGATGGGCACTCCGGCGGCGGCCAGGCGAGCGTCTATGACGGCATCGGCGACGAAGCTGAGCGCCCCACCCGAGCCGGCCTCCCGGAAGGCCCCTGACACGACCTGTGTCCAGTCGGCCTCCACATCCCGGTCAGCGCGGTGGGCTCGGGCCGACTCGATGGTGTCGCCCAAGTGCTCGAGCCGGGGAGCTGACGCGCCGGACTGAGACGGCGAGGCGATGCCCACGTCGCTGGGCTCGGCAAGGAACGCCTGGAAGGCGTTCTCGAGCGCAGCGACCCGAGGTGCCAGGTCGGCGTTGAGGTCGCGACTGGTGGAGACGAAATCGTCGAGGGCATCGGGATCAGCCGAGCTCGTAGCCATGCTTTTGGGATCCTCCGGGCTGGGGCTGCGACCAGTGTGGTGTGGGTACGCGGTGAGCGGGACTAGCCCACGATGCCTTCGAGGAAGCCTTTGAGGCCCCACCAGCTGCGGTCGTCTTCCTCCTGGCGGGCCTCTACCCGGGCGGCCTGCTCCTCCCCAGCCCACTGTTCTGCGGCCGTCAGTGCCGCCCGCATGGCGTGGAGTCGGCCGATCAGGCCCTCGGCGTTCTCGTTGTTGGTGGCGAACCGCAGGGTGAACTCGTTCGACTTGTTCCCCCAGAACTGTTCCTGAGCCCGGCTGCCTACCCGGCGGCGGCTGGAGGACTGGCCATCCAGCAGGTCGGCAAGGCTGGCACAGGCGGCGGCGAGGGCCTGGGCCTGGGCAGCGGGCCAGCGAACGTCCTCCTGGATGGCCTGCGGCGTTCCCATCGCAGACGCCCGGTCACGAACCGGCGGCCATGATGTCGCCGAGGATCGTGTCGATGGTGGTCTGGAGCTCGTCCAGCTTGGCCTTTGCCGTCTGCAGGGCCGTGTGGGTGGAGGGCCAGAGGTCGGAGCGGAACTGGATGGCCTTGGGGCCGTCCCAGTTGTTGGGCTCCGAGAGGAACTGGCCGCAGCCGTCCATCTGGACGATGAGGCCCTCGAGCTGGCCCGTGACCAGGCCCTTGAACTCTGCGACCTTGGACTTGGCCTCGTCGGTTGCGAGGGTACGGGCCATGCGTGGCTCCTTTCGAGCGTCTCTCTGGGGGCGGGGCCACCTTAAGGGCGCCTCAGGCACTTTACAAGTATTTCATGTCATCGTGTACCGATCGAAACCAGAGCCACCTGCAGAACGTCCAGCTCCCCGTCGTGCACGAGGTAGGCGCGTCCCGGTCCCAAGGCCAGCGCCTGGCGGCGAGGGAGCCTCACGCCGAACAGCTCTCCGTCCAGGTCGGGATCGGGCTGGAACAACAGCCCCGCCCGCGAGCGGCGAACATCCCTTGTCCAATGGCCGTAGGCGCTGCGGAGCGCGTCGGCCCGGCCCGCCACCACGATGTGGAGATCGCTCCGGCGCATCCCGAGCAGCCGGGCGAACGCACCGCTGTGGTCATCGATCAGGTCGGCGTCGTCCACGAGGACGAGGTTGGGCCGGTCAGACGTATCCACCACTTCGGCCAGCATGGCCAGTGAGGCGGCATCGCAGAAGGTGTCATCGAGGTGGGCGCATCCGCGCAGCGGCGACCGCCGGAGGGCCACGCCGGAGATCCGCACGTCAGGGTTGGAGCGGGCGGCGGCGGCGAGGACGAGCAGCGCGTTGCTCCGCCCGGACCGCGGGGGACCGGCCACCGTCGCATGCTCGCCGTCGTGGAGCGGCAGCCCCGCCGGGGCGAGTGTGGAGTCGGCGACTCCAAGGCCGAGAACCCAGGGCCGCCCGCCGAGCCGAGTGGCTGTGGTGACCTCGTCGACGCTCACCTCCGCTGGCAGGGAGCCGACCGTGGCCGGGGGACGAATCGGGACAGGGGCCGAAGCCGCCACTGCGGCAACTGCGGCAGCGAGATCACGACCGGCCCACCCCACCTGCACCACCTGGCCGGTTCCAGCCATCACCGCTCGCCCGGCTGTGGGACGAGGCAGCTGGTGGGGACGCAGCCCGAATGCTGCCCCGTCAGCCGGGTTGGCCAGCCGGAAGACCCACCGCTGCTCCACGAGCGACAGCAGCTGGTGGGGGAGGGCCCCGATCCGGTCGGCGGACACGGCGGTGTTGATCCCCACGCTCGGGCCATCGGCCCACACCCTGGCGAAGTCCTCGTAGACACCGAAGCCGCGGGCCTCGCCGTGTTCCACCAGGAAGGCGGCAATGCCGTCCACGAGCAGCGTCAGCAGCGGCTGTGAACCACGTTCCTCGGACCGGAGAGAACGCCGGCGGTTGAGCTCGGCGCGGAGGTGGCGGACCAGGCGCATCTGGCGTTCCGGTTGGGAGGCCGTAACGACGCTCCCGACGTGCGGGAGCCCGACCAGAGGCCCGAGGTCACCCGCTCCCAGGTCCAGGACGTGAACGTGGCAGTCGTCAGGCGTGGTGGAGGCGGCCAGGGCGAGGGCGATGCCGGCCAGCGCCGTAGTGGTGCCGCTCCCGGGGATCCCGAACAGGGCCAGGTTGCCCGCCAAGTCCCAGCCCGTGGGGAACTGGGTCTGGGCGTCCGGATCGTCGGCCATGGCGAAGCGGAGCAGCGCCGGGCGCCCCGGGCGGCGCCCGTCCGCCACCTCCGCCAGGTCGATCGACGGAGCGAGCGGATCAGGCCAGGGTCTCCGCTGCGGGGCGAGCCCCCGCTCGCCGGCAGCCCGCGCCACGGCGTCGACCAGGCGGGTGAGATCGCTGGACCGTGAATCCTCGGCCGTCACCCCACCGGACACAGGGTGGTCCGAGCAACGTGGGTGCAGCACGAAGGGCTCGACCTCGACGGGGAGCCGCTCCTCTTCGGCGCTGTCACCAGTGACCAGTGCCGCCTGGAAGGCCAGCACCTCGTCGGCGCCCAGCCTCACCAGGGCTCGACCGGGTTGAGCCCGAGGGATGCCGGCGGCATCGGTCACACCGATGACGTCTGCCGAGTCGGCGGGATCCTGCACCCGGAGCGAGATGCGCACGTTGGTATTGGCCTTGATGGTCGGGCTCACCGCGCCCGAGGGGCGCTGGGTGGCGAGCACGAGGTGGACACCGAGGCTCCGGCCCCGCTGGGCGATCCCCACTAGGGCGTCGACGAAGCCGGGCAGCTCGGTGGCCAGGGTGGCGAACTCGTCGATGACCACCACGAGCCGGGGCAGTGGCGCCAAGCCGGCTTCGGCCGCTCGACTCGTGTAGTCGGACAGGTCGCTCGCCTGGGCCCCCCTGAGCACCCGCTCCCGATGGCGCAGCTCGGCCTCGAGGCAGCGCAGGGCCCGCTCGCCGAGCTGCTCGTCCAGATCGGTGACGAAGCCGACGGTGTGGGGCAGCCGCGAGCACGCCTCGAAGGCGCTCCCGCCCTTGTAGTCGACCAGGACGAACGTGAGGTGCTCTGGGCTTACCGAGGCTGCCAGGCCCGCCACCAGGCTGCGGAGGAGCTCGCTCTTCCCCGATCCGGTGGTACCAGCCACCACCCCGTGAGGCCCGTCCCTCACGAGGTCGAGCTCGAAGATGCCGTCCTCACCCAACCCGAGGGGCGTGGCCGGTCGGGGCCGAGCTCCACCGGCGTACCACCGGCGTACCACGTCGCCGGTCGTGGGGCGCCCCATGCCCAGCAACGGGAGGAGGGCGACGGCGGGAGGAAGGCCCGCACCGGCCGTGGGTGTCTCCGGATCGTCGAGGCGGGCCAGGCCGCGGGCGACCTGGCGGGCCAGCGGCTCGCTGAGGCCTGCGGCCGACACGTTCTTCAGCGTCTCTCGCCGCGCCGGGCGATGGACCTCCGTGTCGTGGCCGTCCTCCCCGACGCGCAACACCGTGGTGCACATCGCCGGCAGACGGCGCTCTTCCCCGGCGATCACGATCCCTGCCACCGGGCCGGCGGCGCCCCGCAGAACCGATCGGGCGAGCGAGGCGCGCCCGGCCACCTGGGACTCGTCGTCGATCACGACGAGGCGCACTGGTCCCTTCGGTTCGCGGCCTACCACGGGGCGTGTGGTGACTGGCCCGCTCGGTGCTCCCGGCCGCGCCGCAGCCAGCAGCTCGTCGAGCATCGCCCTGGACCCGCCCGGGTCGGCGCCCACCCGGTGAGCCCGTGCCCGCTCGGCGTCCCGCAGGTGCGGCGCCCACTTGAGCCAGTCCCAGTCGACCACCGCCCCGGAGGAGATCAGCGCCACCGTGGGCAGGTCGGCCGGCCCGTGGTGCACGAGCGCCTGGCAGATCAGGCTCCGTGCCACTGCCAGGGCGACCGGCCGGTTCCCGACGATGCCCGCCACGCCCCCCTCGGCGAGATCGACGTCGATGGGCACACCGGGCAGCGTCGACCGGCTCTCCAACAGTTCGACGACCTCGCCGGGCGGGACGCCGACGCCGCCCCGCAACGGGGCGCGCCAGGCAAGGTCGCCGACGCCCACCCCGAGCAGGAGGAAGTCGGCATCGCCCGGGCGTCGCTCCCAAAGTCGCACGCTCGGCATCAGGGCCCGGCGCACCACCTCGCTCAGGTCGGGGACCAGTTGGCGGAGCCGGTGCGACTCCGCGCCGCGAGCCGCATCCAGAGCTCGCTCGAACGAGTCGAGATCCCGGGCATAGGCCTTGGACCGGTTCCGCCCTTCCCGGCCCGAACGAACCTTGCCGTCGATCCAGTTGCCGAGCACCATCACGGGGGTCAAGAGCATGAACAGCGCGTAGGTGATGCTGCGTAGGGCCACCACCATGATCAGTCCGAGCACGAGGGGAGCGATCAGGGCGACGACATTGAACGGTGGGGAGGTGCGGACCTCCGGCAGCGACGGCGCGCACAGCTCGCCCTCGAGCGGCGGCGGGGGCGCGGCCCGGGGTGGGCGGTTGAAGGCGATGGTGCCCGTCTGGCGCCCATGGCGCAACGGGTCGATGCCCGGCTGGCGGTCGTCGTCGGGTGGCGGTCCCACACTGCAGGCGACCGATCCGATCCACATGGTCATGCCGGGAGGTACCGGGGTCGGCTCGCTCACGGGGCAGTCGCCGACCGCGGTGCCGTTCATGGATCCGAGGTCGCTGACCCCGCAGTCGCCGAGGGGCGACACTGTGAGCCGGCAGTGTCCCTTCCGGGAGACGGACCGGTCGCCGAGCACCACGTCGGAGCGGGGGTGGCGACCCACGACCGAGTCGCCCGGCAGTAGTGGTTCCCGACGGCCCGCTTCGATGCCGGAGAGCACGTGGAGCTCGGCCGCGGCCGGATGCTGCGGTGCCTCCTCGATGCCTCCGTGAAGACGCACGACGGCCCCGTCCACCAGCCCGCTCTCCGCCAGCCCCACGTCAGCGCCCACCATCCGGCCGTCGATGACCAGAGCGGTGCCCGGCGGGAGGTCCGGGTCGAGAGTAGAGGCCAGGTCCCCCACGGTGGCGTCGTGGCAGTTGACCCGAACCTCGGCCTCCCAGCTCCACGACCTACCGGCCTGTACGAACATCCTCATGTGACCGAACCCCGCGCCGTCATGCATGGTTGAGGAAGAGGTGATTGAAAACGCATCAAGATACACGAGGTTACTCGACGCGCACCGAGCCGGGCGGCGGCGAACGCTACGCTTTGCTGTCGCCTGGCGTTCACCTTCCCCGTCACCGCTGCTGTGAGAGAGACGCTCCGACGCGTCGGTCGCATCTGCGCGACGCTCTCACACGAGCCCGAGATCCCGGTCCCCCCGCCGGGTCTGCCGGTCGGTCGGGTGGTGTACGTCCCGGGCCGCGGTGAGATGTTCCTCCGAGAGGAGAAGGGACCGCACGGATCGCTACCCGTGCTCCTTCTTCACGGTTGGACCGCCACCGCCGACATCACCTGGTTCGCCGTCTACCCCGCGCTCGCCGCGGGCCGCACGGTCCTGGCCATCGATCACCGAGGCCATGGCCGAGGTCTGCGGGCCGAGTCGCCCTTCTCCCTCGAGGAGTGTGCCGACGATGCCGCCGCCCTGCTCGACCTGCTCGGGATCAAGCGGGTCATCGTGGCCGGCTACTCGATGGGTGGCGCCGTTGCCATGCTGATGTGGAAGCGCCGTCCCGACCTGGTGGGGGGCCTGGTCTTGTCGGGCACCGCCCTCGAGTGGCGCTCCAGAATGCGGGAGCGATTGCTCTGGCGCTTGCTCATCCTGCTGGACGTGGGGCTCCGCGTCGGGAGCGGCGACGGGTTCGTGCAGCGCTACCTCCGTGAGGCGGTGGCGGGCTCCCCCGACGTGGGTGAGCTACGAGCATGGGTGGGGGCTGAGCTGAAGCGGGGTCACTTCCGCGATGTGGCCGCTGCCGGACGGGCTTTGGCCAAGTTCGACGCCCGCCCGTTCGCCCGGTCGATCGACGTGCCCTGCGCCACCGTGGTGACCACGTCGGACCACCTCGTTCCCCCGGACAAGCAGCGAGATCTGACCGTCGCGGTCGGTGCCCAGGAGTTCGCCATCCGCGGTGACCATGACGCTCCCCTGGTGCGGGCCAAGGACTTTGCCGCGGCGATGTCCGAAGCCGTCACCGCCGTCGTCCAAGCCGCCGGGGCCCAGGCCGCCGGGGCGGGCGCCACGAGGTCAGCTTCTCGGGGGGTGCGCTCTCCATGAGCCGCTCCCGCTGCCGCCACCCGTAGAGTCGAGGTCATGACCGAAGTCGAGGCCGGTGACGGCGCGAGGGACTGTCCCGAGCGGCCCCGGAACAGAACCCTCGAGGAGCTCGGCTTCGTGTTCAAGCCCATGGTGCGCTGGCTCGATCCCCGCCAGCTCCTCGACACCTCGGCGCGGGTGGTGCTCTCGGGCATCTTCGGCACCTATGCCGACAAGCGGGAGCTCCAGGCGCTGATGCCCACCGAGATCTACGACCGGTCGGACCACGAGGAGCTGTGGCTCGACTACGTCGCCGACCTCGGTGACGGGTGGGACCCGACCTACAGCATCGCCAGCCTGCTCGCCGCTCCGACGCTGGAGGTCGCCTCGGACGAGAGGACGTACGACACGCAGCGGGGCCGGATCCTGGTCATGGGCGGGGACGCGGTCTACCCCGTCCCGAAGCGCGCCGACTACGAGAACCGCATGTTGGGGCCGTACCGGGCCGCGCTGCCATGCACCCACCATCGCCACCCCGAGTTGTTCGCTGTTCCCGGGAGCCACGACTGGTACGACGGGCTCGTCAACTTCACCAGCGTGTTCTGCCGGCAGTACTGGATCGGCGGGTGGAAGACACGCCAGAACCGGAGCCATTTCGCGCTCAAGCTGCCCCACGGATGGTGGCTGTGGGGCGTGGACATCCAATTCGGCGACTACATCGACGAGGCGCAGATTCGGTACTTCACCGAGGTGGCGGAGAAGCACGTCGCCAGGGGGGACCGCATCATCTTGTGCACGGCACGGGCGCCCGGCACCGGCGGGAGCCAGCCCCACCTTTACGCCGAGCGCAACCTCCAGTACTTCCAGCGCGAGATCGTGGCCCCGTCGGGTGCGGTGCTGGTTCTCCAGGTGACGAGTGGTCGCCACCACTACGCCCATTACCGGGAGCCTGACGGCCCGCGGCATCACGTAAACGGCGGCGGCGGCGGCGCCTTCCTCCATCCCACCCATCACCTTCCCGACCACCTCGAGCTGGAGACCGGTGAGGGCCCTCCCCTCAGCTACGAGCAGGTGGCCACCTACCCCTCCGTGGCGTCTTCACGCCGCCTCCGGAAGAGGTTGTTGCTGCTGCCGCTGCGCAACCCGGCCTTCGCTGCCTTCCTCGGCTCGGTGCAGGTGTTCCTGGCGCTGATGCTGGGTCTGCACCGCGACGCCGCCAACGAGTCGCTCGGAATGGCGGACCTGTGGGAGGCGCTCTGGACGAGCCCGACGGCTGTCCTGCTCGTCCTCTTCATGGTGGTCATCCTCGGGGCCATGGTTCGCTTCGCCCACGACGCCCCGGGCCTGACCCGTGTCCTGCTCGGCGCGGCGCACTCGGCGCTCCAGTTGGCGTCACTCGCCGGGCTGATGATCGCTTCGTCCAGTCTCACGGCAGCACTCGGCGTGCACGGGATCGTCTCCGTCATCGCCTTCCTGGGATTCCTCGCCGTGCTGGGCGGACTGGGCGGAGCGCTCGGCTTCGCCGCCTATCTCTGGGTCACGAACTGCCTGGGCTTTCACGCCAACGAGGCGTACGCGCCGCTTCGGGTCAAGGACTTCAAGCACTTCGTGCGCATGCGCATCGACCACAACGGGACGCTCACCGTGTTCCCCATCGGTGTCGACAAGGTGAGCCGCCGCTGGGAGCTGTGCACCGAGGGGCCTGCCCATGCTCCGTGGTTCCGACCGGAGCGAGGAGAGCTCGACGCCAAGCTCGTCGAGCGCCCCTTCGAGGTCGGTGCTGAGTTCAGGTTCAGGTGACCGAGCGGTAAGCGAAGTCGGCCACCACGAGGCCCACCACCATGGCCGTCAGCGAGCAGACCATGGCTGTCCTGCCGAGGGAGTCGCCCTTCCGATGCCCGATGTACCCCAGCACGGCACCGATGACCCCGTGCAGCGGCGGGTAGACGAGGATGGCCAGCACAGCCAAGATGAAGCTGCCCACCGTGTAGCCCCGCCCTTCCAAGTGGCTGCTGCCGCCGGCGTGCACTGGCTCCGTCGAAGTGCCTGTGTTCGTCGTGCCTGTGTTCGAAGTGTCGGTCACGCGGGGTTCTCCGATGGTCGATGGCGGATCCGGGAGCCGAGCGTCCGCCGAGCCTCGGCCACCCGGCGGTCCTTCTTGCGTTCCCACCAGAAGGCGGCGCCGAAGATCGCCAAGGCCGCCGTGAGGAGCAGCGGTGCCAGCAACCGAGGAGAGGCGCCGACGTACTCCTCCTCCTGATTGATCGGCACCGGACCGGTGAAGACAGGCCCGAGCGCCCCGGCGCCCACCGGCGCCAGTGTCTCGCCGGGAAGAGAACGATGGAGCACCCGGACCAGAGGCCCCGGGAAGACTTGGGGGGAGCGGCGGCGAGGGGTGGTCCTGCGTGCACGCACCCCCGGGCGGGGTCGCAGCTTGGCCGGACCCGGACCCGGTGTGGCATTCTCGGAGCCAGGCAGGGCCGCGGCCCCACCGGGAGGGTTCGGCCCCGCCTGGCCCGCCTGGCCCGCCGGCGGCTGCGCTTGGGTGCCGGCCCGGCATTCGGCCGTCGCTTGCTTTGGGGCGCCGACCGGAGGGGCCGCGGTGGTTGTCGGGATCCCGGGTTGTTTCGAGGACTCACCGGCGACCTGTGGACACGTCGTGGACGTGGTGGTGGTCTTCCCCGGCGCCCTGGTGGTGGACGTGGTGGTGGTCTTCCCCGGCGCCCTGGTGGTGCTCGTGGTGGTCGACGACGTGGAGGTTGGAGAGGTCGTGGTGGACGACGACGGTGTGGAGGAGGGTGGTGCACCGCCGCCTTGAGCCGCGGCCGGGGCGAAGGCGGCGGTCTCGGCGGCTGCGGCCAGGAGCCCGGCGGCGAGGAGGGCCAGGAGGCGGCCGGTCACTGGCCGGCCCCGCTGGAAGGGCGTCATCGCCATCTGGTGTTGATCATGCGGGCTCCGCTCGCACTGGCTCGTCCGCCGCCTCCATGATCGCCGTCACGCCCGTGTCGACGATCACTGTCTCGTCGACGGCACGAAGGTCGATGGTCTCTCGAGCTGAGGGCTCTTCGGGGGATGGCACCGAGAACAACGCTTCGAGGCCCGACCTCAGCCGCGCCAGCTCACCCAGGGCGGAGTCTCGCTGGTCGATGAGGACGGCGATCTCGGCCCGGAGCTCGCGGCGGCGGCGCTCTGCCTCACCTGTGAGGCGGTCGGCCTCGGCCCGGGACCGGGTGACCATCTCCGCGCTCTCCCGCTTGGCGTCCTCGATCAAGGAGGCCACCTCGCCGGCCGCCTCCTCGTGGGTCCTGGAGGCAATCTCGGCGGCTGCCTTCTCGGCGTCCTGGCGCATCTCCCCGGCCGCCGCCCATGCCTCCTGGAGGACCCGACCGACCCGCTCGCCCAACTCGTCGAACGACGGAGGCGCGGCCGTGAACGCTTCTTCCTGAAGGCTGGCCACCTGCGCGCGGAGGGAAGCTCGCTCGCTCTTCAGCAACGCCAGCTCGGTCTCTGCGGCCTCCACCCGGACCTCGGCGTCGTTCAGCCACACGGCTTGCTTGACGATGTAGTCGTCGACCTGCAGCCGGTCGTAGCCCCGCATGGCGACGGCGAACTCCGGAAGCGATCCCTCCTCGGTCATCGACTCACTCCTTCTGTGCTGGTAGGCGTCTGGGAATCGTCATGGTCGGAACGGGCCGCACTGATCGGGGTGTCAGGCACAGGAACCCCCGAGGGACGAGGCCAGCAGGAGCTGCCCCATCGCCACCCAGGCCGCCCCGTAGTAGGTGGGGGATCCCCGGTCGAGATCCTCGGCCTGGGACAGCAGCACGTCCCGGGCACGGTAATCGCCGGCAGCGTGGGCCGCGGCCGCGGCCCCGACGGCCTTGGCCGGGTGGGGAGAGCTCTGGATCGGACGTCCCTGCAGATCCGACGACATCGCCGTGCCCATGCCGGGCGCCGCCGCCAGCGCCGGCCAGCTGGTTGCCGCCACCCGCTCCCACGCTGTTCCGCACGGGGCCAGCCGTGGTAGGAGGCGCGTGGCATCGAGGCCGTAACGGGGACCCTCGGCCTCCCCGTCCGGAGCCGGGACGGGCTCGAGGGCACCGGTGGGGCCGAGGCGCGACCAGTCCGGGGGGAGGGGCCGATCGGGAAGGACCAGTCGTTCGAGCAGCCGCCGGCTGGTGTGGGCCATGGCCGGCCAGCGGGGATCGTCCGTCTCCTGCGCCATGGTGGCCACCGCACCGGGGGAGAGGTAGCTGGGGTTGACCATCCTCGGTTCACGAGCCCATGGTCCGGCAGCCAGCACTATTCCGTCGCCGGCACGGCCCTCGCGGGCAGGGGCCTCGCCGGCGGCGTCGTCGACCCGGATGGTCTCGTGCTCCAGAACGGCGGCCGCCATGCGGAGCCCCTCGGCACGAAGGCTGTCGTCGTCGAACCGGGTCGCGGCGAGGACGAGCGCCCAGGCTGCGTCCAGGTCGGCATCGGCGGCGGGCATGGGGTCCTGGACCCGTCCGTCGGCCCACCGCCAGGCCAAGAGAGCATCCGGGCGCTGAAGATTTAGTCGGGCCCACTCCCAAGCCAGGTCGAAGCGACGGCGGTCACCTACGGCCTGGGCCAGGAGCATGGCGTAGGCCTGTCCCTCGCTCACGCTGTCCCCACCCTGGTCACGCCTGACGACTCTGCCGTCACGGTCGAGGTAGCGGTCGAGGAAGCGGTGGGCGGCGGCGCGCCCGGCGTGGTCGACGCCCTCGGCGTTGCCGGGAGCCGACCGGTGACCGACGAGGAAGGAGCTGCCGAGCGCCACCGCTGCGGTGGAGCTCACGAGGACGACGATGACGGTGAAGCCCGGACGGCGAGCGTCATCGCCGGAGCGGACGGCGCGCCCGGTACTCGGCGATCTTGATCTGTGGGGCCTCATGGCACCGGCGCTCCGGCGGCGTCGGGTATCGGCGGCCCCGGCCTGGCCACCCTGCGCACCTCGACGCGGTCTGCGCCGCTCCCGAAGGCAGCGACGGTCCGGGAGTTGTCGAGGGCCTTGCGCACCTCGCCGAGGCCTGTGGGCAGGTCGGCCAGGCCGCCCTGGATCACCGGGGTGGCGACCACGTAGTCGAAGTGGCGCCATCCGTCCGGGAGCCGTTCGGCCACGGACGGGTCGAGGTTGGCCGAGAAGTCGAGCTTGTGGAACCACACCACTCCGAGGTCCCTGCTGAAGCCGCGCTCCACCAGGTCCACCCACATCGTGTCGTCCACGAGCAGGCGGCTGTCGCGCGACACGTTGGCGTCGATCCAGCGGGTGGCCTGGGCAACCGGCGCACCGGTCGTGGCGGTCATGAGGCGTCGGTCACCTAGGGCCCATTGGGGGGCCACGAAGACACCGGCCAGGACCACGGTGACGAGCACCGCGGCGCGACGGACGGTCAGGTCGACGAGGTGGCGGCGGAGCGGCGGCGGCTGCGCTGCGGGCGTCGACGGCAGGCTCAGCACCGCCCGGCGCCTGGCCTCGAGGGCCGGGTGCTCCCGAGGCGCCATTCGCCGAGGGGGGAGCCACAGGGCATTGCCCAGACCGGCTACCAAGAGGGCGGCGAAGGGCAGGAAACCGATGACCAACGGCCCCGGCAGGTAGCCTTCGCGCATCACCATGAGGGCGGGGATCCCGAGGGCCAGAGCCATTGGGCGCAGACTTCGGAACCACAGGGATGGCACGAGCGCGACCAGGCCGGCCCCGAGCAGCCAGGGATCGAGGTCGAGCCACGTCGACACGATCCGGTGGGCCGGCTGGGTGGCATCCAGAACGCTCCCGCTGGACGGGCGGGTGAAGAGCTGGAACCGGATCGCCTCGAACAGGCTCACGTGGTCACCGCCCGGCAGCAACTCCCCCTTGAGGAGTGCGGCCAGGGGGTAGGCGACGGCGGTGAGCACCAGGCTGCTGGCGAAGGCGGTGAGGCAGAACCGCCGGGTCCGGCGGTCGCACCTGGACCAGAGCTGGGCCACTACGGCGGGGAGGAGCAACAGGGTGGTCTCCTTGGTCATCAGTGCCGCCGCGAAGCAGGCGCCCCCACCTGCGTAGGCCCACAGCTTCGAAGTGGGTGACGACACCAGGACCAGGGCGGCCAGGACCCAGGGGATGGCCAGGTTGTCGAGCAGCACCATGCGGTGGTAGCTGAGCCCGAGGGGGGTGAGAGCGAAGAGCAGCACCGCGGCCGCGGCCGCCACCCGATGTAGGCCGATGCGGCGTCCGAGCAGGTAGAGAAGGGCGCAGCTGGCGAGCTGGACGAGGAGCATCAGCTCTCGGCCTTCGGCCACGGCCCCCACACCCCCGTCAAAGGCGCGGGTGACCCACGTCCAAGCGGCGATCGCCAGCCATCCCAGAGGAGGATGGTCGTACCAGTAGGTGTAGTGGGCTAGCTGGCCCGTTCGCTGCACGGCCCACGCCTGGGCCATGTACGTGCCCTCGTCGTCGGACGGTCCAGGCGACGTGGCCATCCCCCAGGCGTGGACCACACCGACCACCACCAGCAACCCGGCGAGGAGCAGGAGGCTCGAGCGGTGGGACGACGCCCAGGCGCCCAGCCGGCTGCGCAGCGTCGGACCGGACGGCAACGACGCCTCGATGGTCGCCAGGTTCGGGAGCTCGTGACGGGCACCGGGCGGTCGGGGCGCCAGGCGGGGCAGCTCGAGGTCGGTGATCACGCCGCGCCCTGGACAGATGCGGGGCGGGCGACCTCGGCGTCGATGACCGCCGAGTGGCGGTGGGCGCCCACGTGGGTGGTCTTCTCCCACCCGCGCGCGCCGGCGAGCTCCCGGACGAGTGCCCTCACGGCGGCGCCGGCCAGGATCACCTGGTAAGGGAACGTCCCGAGGATGAGGCGCACGTAGTCCCGCACCCGGGGCCGGCAGTAGTAGAGCCGGCAGAACTCGCGGAGCCCGGCCACCTCGAAGGACAGCGTGGCCAGCGTGGGGACGGCCGGAAGGAAGGAGAGGAGGGCCAGCGCCAGCGGAGCGTCGAAGGTGATCATCGACACCACCGAGGCCGGGATGGCAAGGCCCGTGAAGGCCTGGAGGAAGGGCATGGCCAGGGTGTAGCGGGCCAGCCAGCGCTGCCGGCGGCGGGGGAGGCGTCGCCACACACCCTTGCGCCAGACCTGGAAGAAGCCCTGGTTCCAACGGGTGCGCTGCTTGAACAGCGCTCCCACGCTGTCGGGCGTCTCCTCCCGAGTGGCCAGCTCGGGGTCGTAGGCGACCTCGACCACCGCGCCCAGGGCGCTCAGGCGGACGCCCAGCTCACAGTCCTCGGCCAGGCACTCCGGGTCCCAGCCCCCGACCGCTCGGAGGATGTCGCTGAGGACGAACACGGTGTTCCCCCCGAGGGGGATGAAGCGGTGGATGGCGTGGAGGTGGAGCCGGCTGCGGAACCAGAAGAAGTACTCGAGGCAGTTCCGCAGCGAGTACCAGCTCGAGGAGAAGTTCATGAGCTGCACACCGCCCTGGACCACCTGGGCGCCGGAGCGACGGAAGGCCGCGTCGACCTGGCGGAGGAGCCGCGGATCCACCTCGTCCTCGGCGTCGAACACACCGACCACCTCCCCGCGGCAGTGAGGCAGAGCAGTGTTCAGGGCCTTGGGCTTGTTCTTGGGGACGTTGTGGTCCACCACCACCCGAAGCCGCCCGGGCCAAGACTCGGCGGTCTTCATGGCCACCTCGTGCGTACCAGGGTCGTCGTGGCCCACGACCACCAGCACCTCGTAGTCGGGGTGGTCGAGGCGCATTATTCGCTCCAGAGTGGCGGCCAGCACCGCCTCCTCGTGGCGGGCGGGGACGATCAGCGAGAACGAGAGGCGCGGCTCCTCACCCCGGACGGGGAAGCCGGTGGCCTCCAGGGTGGTGGGGGTCCGCCAGGCGTGGAGCATCCACCACAGGGTGGCGGCGGCGATGGCGGTCATCGCCAGGGACGCGACCAGGAAGCAGACCAGGAACAGCACGGGTCAGCCCGAACCCAATGGGCATGACAGCTGCTGATCCTCGAGAACTGATGTCACGACGCCCCCCGCGCTTCCCCAAGCGTTTCCGGTCGCTGGCTTGTCGCCGCTCGACCCGTGCTGTCACGCTTCGGCGGGGATCTTCTTCCGTTTGCCTCGGCGTCACCTCGATGTCGACGAGGTGGTCCCCCTCGTCGTAGCGGTCCGGGCCGTCGTAGACGTCGTCGTGGACGACCGGTTCGTGGAAGGGCTCGTGGTGGGTGGCCTGGATGGCACCGGGCCGCGGGGAGCCGGTGCCCCCGGAGGTGGACCCTCGGGCGCCGGTTGCGAGCCGCGGAGGGCACCCGCTCGTTGCAGGAGCGGGTCGGATCGGCGACCGATCCTCTGCCGGTCGCCCTCGCCCAGGGCCTCGAGGCGCTGGCGCAGTCGAGCCGAGGCTCTGGCCGCCCGCTCCTCGTCACCGTCGTCCAAGGCCCGTTGAAGCTCGTTCACCGCCGACTTGGCGTCGGCCACCTTCACGCTGTCGACGGGTAGCCCGAGGGCATGGGCCGCGGCTCGGACGGGCCGTGGCATCGGCGCCCCACTGACGATCACGGTGAGGACGGCCGCCGCGGCGACCCCGGCGAGAGCTCGGCGGGGCCAGACCCGCCGGACCGCAGGCGTGGTGGCGTCCTCGGCCACCGCCCGGTGCAGCGCAGCGATCTCGGCCTCGCTCGGTTCGACCTCTTCCGGGCGGAGGGCGTGCTCCAGCCGTCTGAGGAGGTCCTCGTCCTCAGACGCCACCGGCGGTCTCCTCCTCCAACAGCGAGCGCAGCCGCCCCAGGGCGCGGGACTGGGCCATCCGTACGGCCCCGGCCCGGCGACCCAGCACCCTTGCCGCGTCCTCGGCCGGCAGGCCGGCGATCACCCGCAGGTCGAGCACCTCCTGGTCGTCGGGCCCAAGCCGGCCGTATGCGGCCCGGAGCGCGCCGGCCTCCTCCTGGTGGAGCATCCGGTCGAGGGGCAGGGGTGCGTGGTCCACGGTTTCCGGAACGGGATCGGAGCTCTCCTTGCGCTTGCCCCCCTGGGCGTCGAGGACGACGTGGCGGAGGATCCCATAGAGCCAGGCATCGAAGCCGGCGCCCTCCGAGCGGAACCGGTGGATCCCCTTGACGGCGCGAACCATGGCCTCGCTCACGGCGTCCTGCGCTTCTTCGCCCCCGGGCAGACGTCTTCTGGCGTACGCCAGCAATCGGGGGTAAGAGCGGCGGTACAGGGCCTCCCAGGCGCTGGCGTCGCCGTCCCGGGCACGCCGCACGAGGTCAGGCACCTCCGTCGGGTGCACCTCATCGTCCATCTGTCGTCGTCGTTCCTCGGATGTCACGGACCTGACGCCGGCCGACGATGAAGACGTGGCAGGAGAGGTTCCCGGCGGCTCCCATACAGTCCTGCCCCCAAAGGCCCCCCGGGGAAACGTGGGCCACGACGAATCGAGTGAGGGAGTGCTGTGCTCGGCTCGCCGCCCCGCGGCGGCCTCGGCCGCGACGACGGGCGATTCGAGCGGGCGTCACCCATCGTCGGGCATCTCGGCTATGGTGGTCCAGGCCCGAGCGCAAGAAACGCCACTCTGGTCCGGACGCTTGCCGCCGCTTTCCTGAGTCGGATGGGTGCCCCAGCGAGAGAAGGCGCCCTGTGTCAGAGTTCCACGAGTTCAGCCACCGCATTGGCGCGCTGTCTCAGACCCTCCTGAGCGACGAGACCATCGATGGGTTCTTGGCTCGAGCGGCCCGCCTCAGCGTGGCGCTCATCCCCGCCTGTGACGCCTGCAGCGTGTCGGTGGCCGGCGACGGCAAGGTGCGCACCAGGGCGTCCAGCGACGCATTGGCGGAGCGAGTGGACCACCACCAGTACGAGCAGGACCAAGGCCCGTGCCTGGAGGCCATCCACACCGGCTCCACGGTGCGCAGCGTTGCCTACGCCGAGGAGCGCCGCTGGCCCAAGTTCGTGCCTCTGGCCATCCCCGAGGGAGTGGTGGGGTCCTACTCGCTCCCCCTGGAGGCGGGGGAGCGCACCGTTGGTGCTCTCAACCTCTACAGCCTGAAGGAAACCTTCGGCGACGATGACCAGGAGCTCTCGGACGCCTTCGCCGACCAGGCCGCCGTGGCGGTGGCCAACGCCGGTGCCTACCACCAGGCCCTCGAGCTCAGCCGTCACCTGGAAGAGGCGCTCAAGTCCAGGGACGTGATCGGCCAAGCCAAGGGCATCATCATGGAGCGCGAACGCGTCACCGCCGACCAGGCCTTCGACATGCTCCGCAAGGTGTCCCAGGCGAGGAACGTGAAGCTGCGCGAGGTCGCCGACCTCGTCGTGCTGACGGGCACCTGGCAGTAGCTCACACTGGTGTCCGACGCCGGAGCCGCCTCACCGACCTACTTGCTTTCTCAACTGAGGCTCGCTGAGCAGGCCTTGCCCGAGGTGCTGGCCCGCGTCGTGGACATCGTCCGCAACGCGACCGACGGGTGTGACGAGGCCGGCCTGGCTCTGGGCGATCCCGCCGTGGCCCCTGCCAGCACCGGGGCCATGGCCGCCGCCCTCGACCTGGGCCAGCGAGAGATTGACGAGGGCCCGTGCGCGGCCTCCCTCCGGTCGGGCACGGTCGAGGAGTTCGAAGCGACCACTCATGACCCTCGCTGGCCGCGCTTCACCACGCTCGCCCGCCAGAACGACCTGAGCGCCTGCCTGGCCGTGCCGCTGGTGACAGGACCCCATACCATCGGGGTCCTCAACCTGTACACCCGGATGGCCGGTGGCTTCGGTCGTCTCGGCCGCCAGGCGGCCACCATCGTCGCCGAGCAGGCTGCCATCCTCGTGGCCAACGCTCAGGCTTACGCCGCGGTCCTCAGCAGGACCGATCAGCTGCGACGGCTCCTCACCGGACCCGAGGACCTGGTGGCCCAGGCCACCGGTGTGCTCATGGCGCGCCACGAGCTGGGGCTGCAGACGGCGAGGACCCGCCTCGAGGACCAGACCCGCCACGGGAGCCGGAGCCTCGAGGACACTGCCCGGAGGATCGTCGACTCGATCGGTTGACCCGGCGTCGCGACATGACCCGTCTGATGCAACGCTCATCCTCACTCTTCGTCCGAAGGATCTCTCCGTTCAGCCTCCAGACGGGTGAGCTCCTCGCGGTCGGAGGCGCCGGTCCTCTGGTGCCGGCGGACCAGCACGGCGACGGTGACCACGACGGACAGGATCGTGAGCGGCACGACGTACTCACCCGTGAAGTCGAGGACGTAGGTGAGCGGCCCCGACACCTCTTCGCCGGCTGAGCGGAGCAGGACGACGGTGGCCAGCGTTCCGGCGATGTTGAGGAACAGGAACAGCCACGCCGCCATGCCCGATGCTCCGGCCAGCGCACACACCACACCACCCGGGAAGAAGAACACCAGAACGGCGCCCCAGAAACGGAAATTGCGCTGGGCGGCCCGGAGGAGGCGGCCGGCCCCGAGCTTGCGACTCATCCACTCGACGGCGCCGTTGCCGTAGCGGCGCCCGAGCAGGTACAGGAACGGGTCCTCGATCAGGCGTCGGCCGAGGGCCACGGCGACGTAGGGAAGGACGTCCACCGATGTCGAGGTGACGACCAGGTGCCGGGTCGTGGCGTTGAGGACGAGCAGCAGGAGCGGGTGCTCGTTCACCAGCACGGGGAAGAGGGCGTTGCCCAGGCCTGCCGCGCCGAAGATCACCACCAGCGGGACGATCAGCAGCAGGGGCGGGCGGCGTCCGGGCCGCCCGTCGTGGCTCACCCTGTCGAGGTCTGCCGCCGGCGGGATGTTCTCCGGCTCGCTCGAGTGCTCCAGTCAGCTCCCGCTCTGGGCCTGGATGAGGTGGTACAGGAGGATGAGCTGGGTCAGCGCCAGAGGCTCGTCCCGCTTCCCGTTGATCATGCCCAGCGACTCGGGCAGCGGCTCGTCCACGCCGAGCTCGGCCCAGATGGCCTCCTCCACCTGGCGGGTCATGTCCCGTGAGGCGTAGGAGTGGATGTGGAGGGCGTCCACCGGCTTGCCGTCGTCGTCCCGGGTGAGCTTCAAGTGCATGGCCTCGTGCACGTCCTCGGTGACGATGCCGGTGAGGTCGGGGTGCGAGATGGTGGGACGCAGGAGGAGGGTTGCCGAGAGCGGGTCCTCGGGTGTCTCGTTGCGCTCCTCGATGGGAGCGAAGCGCACGACGATGTCGGCGTCGGCCCGCTGGGGGTGGATGAACTTCTTGGACTCCGGCTCCCTCTTCTTGAGGTCGGCCGCCACCTCGTCCTTCGAGTAGCCCCGCTTGGATGTGTCGCGCGAGTACTTCCACTGGTAGCGGATCTCCTCGGGAGGGTCGAGGAAGACCGAGACGTCGAAGCACGAGCGGAGCATCTTGTTGTAGAGGGGGAGCAGGCCGTCGATGATCACGAAGTCCCGGGGCTCCACCAGCTCCGGCCGGCCCAGCGAGCCGTCGGTGTGGGAGTAGACGGGCTTCAGGATGGGCTCGCCGAGGGACAGCAGCTTGAGATGCTGCGCCATGATGTCCATGTAGTTGCACTGCGGGTTGAGCGGGGTGAAGGGCAGGGCCTTGCGCTCCTGGCGGTCGTAGCGGTGGTAGTCGTCCACGCACGCCGCGGTGATGCGCTCGGGGCCCAGTGCGGCCACCAGGCCTTCGGAGATGGTGGTCTTGCCCGTGGCCGAGTCACCGCACAGGGCCAGCATGATGGGGCGCCTGGGCGATTCGCCGTTGGAACGAACCGTCTGCTCGACGTTCAGCTGCTGTTCAGGCATGGTTCCTCGCTGTGGTCAGGGTACGGGCCGCTGGGTCAGGCGCCGTCGCCGGCCAGGGCCTGCTCGCCGGCGGAGCGGATGGCATCCACCGCTGCTTCGAGGCCGCCTTCGTGCTTGTAGAGGGCGCTTCCCGCTACCAGAACGCGAGCCCCGGCTGCCACCACTGCGGCAGCGTTCTTGGGACCGACACCCCCGTCGACCTCCAAGTGGATGTCTCGGCCGGAGCGCTCGATCATGTCCCGGACCTCGGTGACCTTGGGCTCCATTGAGGACAGGTAGTCCTGGCCGCCGAAGCCGGGGTTCACGGTCATGACCAGAACCATGTCCACCAGGTCGAGGACGTGGGCGACGGCTGACGCCGGGGTTGCCGGATTGAGGGCCACCGCCGCCTTGCCTCCCGCCTTGTTGACCAGCTCGAGGCTGCGGTGAAGGTGAATGGGGGCCTCGGCGTGGACGATCACCCACTCGCACCCGGCGTCGACGTACTGGGACAACATGGCATCGGGGTCGCTGACCATGAGGTGGGCCTCGAAGGGCACCGAGCAGTGCTTGCGGCAGGCTGCGATCACATCGGGGCCGAAGGTGAGGTTGGGAACGAAGTGGCCGTCCATCACGTCCCACTGGATGCGGTCCACGCCTGCCTGCTCGAGGGCCTTGACCTCTTCACCAAGGCAGGAATAGTCGGCGGGCAGCACCGACGGCACCACCTGAACCGACTGGTCAGCCATGGTGGGTCAGCTCTGCTCCATGTCGGCGGAGTACGAGCCCTGGCTGGCCGCCGAGTTGAGCTTGGCCCGATGGGCCAGAGCCTCCTGGGCCGCCTCCCAGTTGGACTTCTCGCCCTTCCAGGTCTTGAGCACCGGCTCCTGCAGGGCCCGGGCGTAGGAGAAGCTGAGCACCCAGGGGTGGGGGCCGAGCCTGTTCATGGCGTCGAGGTGGGCGGTGGCCTGCTCTGGAGTCTGCCCACCCGAGAGGAAGCAGATCCCGGGCACGGCTGCGGGCACCGTCTTCATCAGGCAGTCGATGGTGGCCTCGGCGACCTCGTCCAGCGTCGACTGCGTTTCGACCTCCTTGCCGGTGATCACCATGTTGGGCTTCAGGATGATCCCCTCGAGGTCCACCCGCTGGAGGGCGAGCTGGGCGAACACCTCTCTGAGGGTCTTCTCGGTCACCTCGTAGCAGCGCTCGAGGCTGTGGTCGCCCACGATCTCGACCTCGGGCTCCACGATGGGCACCAGCCCCGCTTCCTGGGCCAGTGCCGCGTATCGGGCCAGCGCATGGGCGTTCACCGCGATGCAGTAATCGGAGGGCAGGGGGCCCTCGATGTGGATCACGGCGCGCCACTTGGTGAAACGCGCCCCCATCTCGGCGTACTCAGCAAGCCGATCCCGTAGTCCGTCCAGGCCCTCGGTGACCTTCTCGCCCTCGGCGTTGGCCAGTGGCTGGGCACCTGTGTCGACCTTGATGCCGGGCATGAGCCCGTTGTCCTCCAGGGCCTTGGTCATGGGGGTGCCGTCGGAGGTCTTCGAGCGAATGGTCTCGTCGTAGAGGATGGCTCCTGAGACGTAGTCGCCCAGGCCGGGAGTGGTGAACAACAGCTCCCGGTAGTCCCGACGGGACTCGTCGGTGGACTCGATGTTCACGGCCTCGAGCCGCTTGCTGGCCGTGCCGGTGGACTCGTCGGCGGCCAGGATTCCCTTGCCGTCGGTCACCATGGCCAGGGCGGTGGCTCGGAGATCGTTTGCGCCCATTCTTGGTTGCTCCTTTGGCGTCGTCTTCTCGACTGGTTGGTGCACTCGGAACGACTGGTCGATCCGGCCAGTTCAGCTCGGCTTGACGTTAGTCCATGAGGTCCCCGGAGCGCATGGGGGCGTACCCAGGCCGGAGCGGGCCGGCGTAGGCTCCTCGGGGCCCGCTCGAACGAGCGGCACGACGTGAAAGGGGCAGGACGTGAGGCAGCGCTCGGCGATCTTGCTCGCTGGGGCGTGCCTGGCGGCAATGGCGGCGTGCGGAGGTGGCGAGAAGGCCAAGGCCGGCGGGCCGGAGGTGACTGCCAAGGACCTCTCCTTCAAGCCGGCCAAGATCTCGGTGAAGCTCGGGGACCAGGTCACCTGGACCTTCGAGGACAAGGGAACGAGCCACAACGTCACCGCTGAGGACGGCTCGTTCCGGAGCGAGAACCTGGCCAAGGGCACCTTCGTCCACCCCTTCGACAAGCCCGGTTCGTTCAGCTACATCTGCACCATCCACCCCACCCAGATGAAAGGCACCGTCGACGTGCGAGCCTAGTCTCGCCTCCCAAGCCGACGCCGGCCGCTGGAAGCTCCGGAGGCGGCCCCCGCAGGCAGAGATGACGGAGAGCGAGGAGGGGGATCCGGCGAAGCCGGGATCCCGGAGAACGATCAAGCTCGCCGAGCAAGCTCTGCTTGGGAGGTGAAAGCTCAGGCGGATCTCACTGTGATGGGACCACCGCCTTCTCCTCTGGTCAGGCGGATGGCCAGCTGACCGTTGCCCAAGGTGGCCGTGCCTCCTCCGCCGAAGCCCTCGGGGAGCTCGACCTCCCGTTCGTAGGGCCCGTAGTGCCACTCGTGGACGAGGTAGTCCTTGGCCGCCGCCGACCGCATGGCGGCGGTGATCGTGAGGTGGGTTCCGTCGAGCGACACGTCCACGTCCTCGGGCCGCACGCCCGGCAGGGGGGCTACGACCACCAGAGCCTCCCCGGCCTCGTACACATTCACGGGGACCTGCATCGTCTCGCCCCCCGGTTCGCCCGTCTCACCCTCCTGGCGGGCCTGCAGCTGGTCGATTCGCTCGGACCTGTCCTTGCTCGCGGAGCTCATGGATCGAGGTTACCGAGGCTCACCGCCCGAGAGCCGAGCCTGCTCTCCGATACGTTTGACGACGGTGCGCCCCCTCGTTCGCTTCGTGGTCACCTTGGCGCTGGCCGGAGCAACGCTGGCGCTGGGAGTGGCCCTGCTCGTCCCCGAGGTGCGCGCCCTCGGACGCGCCGCTCGGCCCGGGAAGGCGGCGGACGTCAACAAGTTGGCGGAGGTGTCGCAGAACTCTGCGGTGTACGCCAGCGACGGCAGTCTCATCGCCGTCCTCCATGCCGAGGAGAACCGTTCGCCGGTGACCTTGGAGCGCGTCCCGAAGACGGTGATCGACGCCGTGCTCGACGTGGAGGACGACCAGTTCTGGGCTCACCAGGGCGTGAACGTCCGGTCTGCCCTCCGCGCCCTCGTGACCAACGTGCAGTCGGGCGAGGTGCGCCAGGGGGGCTCCACGATCACCCAGCAGCTGGTCAAGAACTCTCTCCTCACTCCGGAGCAGCGGGTGGGCCGCAAGGTGCGAGAGGCAGTGTTGGCCATCCGTTTGGAGAAGGAGATCTCCAAGGAGGAGATCCTGGAGCGCTACCTCAACGTGGTGTACTTCGGCAACGGCGCCTACGGCGTGCAGGCCGCGGCCGAGACGTACTTCAACACCGACGTCGAGAAGCTGACCGAGGGCCAGGCAGCGCTGCTGGCCGGAATCATCCGCAACCCGGTGGGCTACGACCCGGTGAAGAACCCGGCCCAGGCGAGCGCCCGCCGTGATCTCGTCGTAGACCGGATGGTCGCCAACGGCCACCTCACACCGGAGGCGGCCGGAAGGCTCAAGTCCGCCCCCGTCCCCGTCAAGGTGTTCACGCCGCTGCCGCCGCCGAACGACTACTTCGTCGAGGAGGTCAAGCAACGGCTCCTGTCCGACGAGCGACTGGGCGAGACGGCTCAGGAGCGGTACAACGCCGTATTCAAGGGGGGACTGCAGATCCACACCACCCTCGACCCGGAACGTCAGCGAGAGGCCGAGCAGCGCCGCAACGAGATCCTTCCTCCCACGGTGACCAAGGGCCGCTTCACCAGCTCCCTCGTGTCGGTCGAGCCCTCGACGGGTTACGTGCGGGCCATGGTGGCGGGTGACGACTTCGTCAGCGCCAAGTACAACCTGGCCACCCAGGGAACGCGCCAACCCGGATCCTCGTTCAAGCCCTTCGTGCTGCTGGCCGCGCTCGAGGCCGGTCACAGCCCGGACGACATCGTCGACGGAAGCTCGCCGTGCACCATCAAGGTCCCCGGCTTCGAGCCGTACACACCGGGCAACTACGAGGGGTCCGCCGGGGGGAGGATGTCCATCACCGACGCCACCGCCCGGTCCGTGAACTGCGCCTATGCCCGACTGGGCGTCGACGTCGGGCTCGACAAGGTCGTGGACATGGCCGTGAGCCTGGGGTTGCCGAGGAGGCGGCTCGAACCCTACCCGTCCATCTCTCTCGGCGCCGAGGAAGCCACGCCTCTGGAGATGGCGTCCGCCTACGCCACCATGGCCAACGACGGGTACTACCGGGAACCCCGCTTCGTTGCCAAGGTCCTGGACCGCAAGGGCAAGGTCGTCTTCGAGGGGCCCGACAAGGGCCGGAGGGCCGTGTCCGTTCAGACGGCTCGGGTGGCGATCTCCGTGCTGCAGACCGTGGTGGAGCGAGGGACCGGTACCCGGGCGCGCGTTCCGGGGCGGGAGGTGGCAGGCAAGACGGGGACGTCGCAGGAGTACGAGAACGCCTGGTTCGTAGGCTTCACGCCCCAGCTGTCCACGGCGGTCTGGATGGGCTCGCCCGAAGGCAACGTGCCCATGACCAACGTCGGCGGCACCCGGGTAACCGGTGGTTCCTACCCGGCCCGGATCTGGAGCGCGTTCATGGGCGATGCCCTGGCCGGTCAGCCGGCCGTCCCCTTCCCGCCGCCTGACCCCGTGCGCCGGGGCAAGACGGTGGGCGATCGTTCCTCGAAGTACCAGGAAGGCGACGGCCGACCCTTCGACGGTCGCAGGACCTACGAACGCGACGCCGGGGGGGCACGCGACGATCGGCGGGCCCGACGCCCGACCGAGCGCCGAACCACCAGGCCGTTCGTGCCGAGCTCGGTCCCCGGTCCCACGCCGGCCACGACCTCGGCACCGAACACGGACCCGGTTCCGGTCCCGTGACCAACTTCGAGGCCTTGCTCCAGGTGCAGGAAAGGGACACCGCCATAGATCAACTTCGCCATCGCCGGGCCACCCAGCCCGAGCGGTCGGCGTTGTCGGTCCTGGAGCAGCGAGCGGCGGAGCTCGAGGCTCGGATCACCCAGACCAGCGCCCGCCGGGACGCGGTCGCTGCCCGTCAGACACAGCTGGAAGGCGAGGTGAGAACCCTCGACGCCCGGATCCAGGAGCTGGAACGGCGGCTTTACTCGGGCACGGTGTCGGCATCACGGGAGCTGCAGGCCATTTCGGCGGAGGTCACGTCGCTCAAGAGGCGCAGGTCCTCGGTGGAGGACGAGGTGCTGGCGGCCATGGAGGAGGGCGAGCCCCTGAGCCGCCAGGTCGAAGCGCTGGAGGCCGAGCGCGACGAGCTGGACTCCGAGTCGCAGGCCATGCGAGCGGTGCTCGCCGAGGCCGAGGTGGCCATCGACGCCGAGATCGCCACCGAGTCGACGGCCAGGACCGGCGCCGCCGGAGCGGTGCCCCCAGAGCTGATGCGCACCTACGAGGGGCTCCGGGCCAGGCTCGACGGGATCGGCGCAGCCAGGCTGGTGGGATCGTCGTGCTCGGGGTGCCACCTGGTGCTGCCGTCGGCCGAGGTGGCTCGGGTCAAGAAGGAACCGCCCGACGCCCTGGTGTTCTGCGACCAGTGCGGGCGGATCCTCGTTCGCTGAGTCCCGGCGCCTTCGATGCTCTTCTGGTTCGCCGGCCTGGCCGTGGTGGTCGTCTGGAAGGTCTTCGCCGACACCGCCATCGACTACCGGCTCATCATGGTCGGCGCCCTGGCTCCCGACGTGGTGGACGCCTTGGCGGGTGGCCTCGGTTTCTTTCACACCGTGACCTCAAGCGCCGTCCTGCTGGCCGTCGTGATGGTGGCCACACGCGGTCGCCGGAGACTGCGCCGCCGCCTCTTGGCCCTTCCGGTGGGAACCTTCCTCCATCTCGTCCTCGACGGCGCCTGGACCAACGCTCGGTTGTTCTGGTGGCCGGTGCTCGGGACGCATCTTGGCGGTGACGTACCGCTCAGCTTCGATCGTCCTCTGGTGATCCTCCTGGCCCAGGAGGCTGCCGGGCTCATGGCCCTGGTCTGGTGGTGGCGGCGCTTCCGGCTGCGCGAGCCCGAGCGCCGGCGGGCGTTCCTCCACACCGGCCGCCTCGGCCGGGACCTGGTGGCGTAGTCTGGGCTCCGTGAGCGAGGCAACGCTGAACGTCCCCGGGATCCATTGCGGGCACTGCCAGGCGTCGATCGAAGGTGCCCTTGGTGAGCTCGAGGGCGTGCGTTCGGTCCGGGTCTCGGTGCCCGAACGCAGCGTCGACGTCGACTACGACGAGGCGGTCGTGGCCATCGACGCCATCAAGGACACCATTGTCGAGCAGGGTTACGACCTGCCCGCCTAGGGCCGGTGACAATGTCTTTGCACAAGCCGAGCGAGGTCCTCCGCTTCATAGGCCGCAACGCCAAACGGGTGGCGGTCACGATCGCGGGCGGGATCGTGGTGCTCGCCGGTGTGGCCATGCTGGTCTTCCCCGGTCCTGCCGTGGTGGTCATCCCACTGGGCTTCGCCATCCTTGCCACCGAGTACGCCTGGGCGGCGGTGGCCCTGAAGAAGAGCAAGAAGATGGCCGTCACCGCAGGAGACAAGACGAAGTTGGGAGCGACCTTTCTCAAGCGGAAGGTGACGGGCGAGAAGGGCCCGAAGCGGGTTCAGTAGAACCACCTGCGTGGACGGCGCTGCCGGCGCCTTTGGCCAGACCGGGCTCCACGTAGAGATGTACGGCCGAGGGAATCCGCTCACGGATCCGCTGCTCGGCGTCGTCGATGGCTCCGGCCACGTCAGCGAAGCTCAGCTCGGCGTCAAGCTCGACCTTGGCCGCCACCAGCAACTCCTCCGGCCCGAGATGCTGGCTCTTGAGATCGAGGACCCGGCGGACGTGGGGGCTCGTGCCCAGCGCCTCCCTGATGGCGTCCATGTCCGGCCTCGACGCCGACTCTCCGATGAGCAGGCCCTTCATCTCCACCGCCAGCAGGATGCCGATGACGGCCAGGAGCACGCCGATGACGATGCTGCCGAGGGCGTCGAAGCGGCTGTCCCCGGTGAGCTCGGCCAGGCTCAGACCGCCGAGGGCGAAGATCAGGCCGAAGAGGGCGCCGATGTCCTCGAGGAGCACGACGGGCAGCTCGGGGGTCTTGGCCGTGCGGACGAAGGACCACCACGACTGGCTCCCCTTGGCCTCGGCCGACTCCCGGATGGCCGTCCGGAGCGAGAAGGACTCGAGGACGATGGCGAAGACCAGCACGCCGACCGCCCACCAGATGGAGCCCAGCTCCTCGGGGTGCTTCAGCTTCTCGTAGCCCTCGAACATGGAGAACGCGCCGCCCAGGGTGAAGAGGACGATGGCGACGACGAAGGCCCAGAAGTAGCGCTCGCGGGCGTAACCGAAGGGGTGCTCGGGCGAGGGCCTGCGGCGCGCCCGGCTCTGGCCCAGCAGCAGCAGGCCCTGGTTGGAGGAGTCGGCCACGGAGTGGATCGACTCGGCGAGCATGGACGCCGCACCGGTGACGAGGAAGGCCACGAACTTGGCCACGGCGATCCCCGCGTTGGCCAGGAGGGCGGCGACGATCGCCTTCTTGCCCGAGTGCCCAGCCATGCCCGCTCACCCTACCGGGGGCTGATCAGCTCCAGCTCATGGGCCAGCTCCACGGTCCATCCCCACAGCTCGGCGATCGCCGAGGAGCCCCCCGAGGGGGAGGTCCTGGCCGGGCAGCCGAGGGTGTCGTAGGTCACGGAGATCGGCTTCGGGCCGACGAGATCGTGGTCTTCGAGGTCTATGCGCCACGGTCGGTCCTCCGACGTCTGCACCACGAAGGGCTCGGCCTTCATCCACGTGGTCGGGCCCGATCCGGGCGCCTGGAGGTTCTTGTAGGCGAAGATCACGTGGTCGATGTTGTGCGCCGCCAACCGGTAGGCGGGCCGGATGCTCCTGGCCATGACCGCGGTCCGCTCTTGGGGGGTGGCCTCCGGAAAGGCGTCCAGCAGCCGGGACATCACCTCGGCCAGTTGGACGCACACACCGGTGCCGAAGTGGAGGCCGCCGTAGACGAAGCTCAGCCCGTCGCGCATCCTCGACTTGGTGAGCGGACCAGCGCCGATGCGGAACAGCGCCAGCAGGTCCTCCAGGCGCTGGATCATCCAGGCCTTGTCGGAGTGGCGGTAACGGTGGAACTCCCGGTCGAGGTGGAAGACGGTCGTATCCACCAGCGCCTTCCCCAGCTCGAGGAAGCCGGGGATCGAGCCCTCTTGCACTGCTTCGGGATCCGAGACCAGCATCCGGGTCTCGGAGTGCATGGACCGCACCAACCCGTAGGGCGGGTAGGACGGGCGCTCGCCGAGGGTACGGCCCACGGCGGCATCGGCCAGGATCGAGGAGATGGCGTGCAACTCGAGCCGCAGGTCCTGGAGCACCTCGTGGCGCCGGTGCTCGTCCTCGTTGGCCAGCTCGTCCGGGTCCGGAAGCGGCTCGAGGTCGTCCGATGACGACGTCGTGAGCTGGCGGGCGCGGACCGCCAGCCTGCGTTCCGCGCCCGCCGTCAACGTCGCCCCCTACTGGGGGCGGAATCTGACGCTCCAACGTCCGATTCCGCCACCAGAAGCCTTGGGGTCCAGCCCGTTCAGTTGGAGGGTGCGGTCTCCCGGAGGTCGGCGGCGGCAGCTGCTCCGTCGCCGCCGGCCGATCCGGCTCCGTTGCCGGACGGGCCCATCCCGGCGGCGTCTGGCACCTCGTGGAGCCTCATGACGTGGACCGAGCCGGTGATCTTGGCGCCGCTCTGCTCCCGGGGCGGGTTGTTGCCCAGGTTGGCCAGCCGCTGCTGGTCCTCGTCGGTGAGGTCCTGCTTCGGGAGGGGAGCAAGGTGAGCCACGTCGGACGCCTTGATGCCGAGGCCCTCGCCCACCCGGTTCCCGTAGTCGTCGTCCACAAGGAAGAAGTGCCAGATCATGCGCTCCTGGACGTGGCGCTCACACTGGCTGAGCAGTGTGACCATGTTGCCCACCAGGTCGTCGCGCTCCCAGTCCATCATGGTGTGGTAGCGGTCGGCGGCCTGCTGGTAGTCGTTGGTGCGGGGCAGCCGCTTGCGGGTGAGGCGCCCCTCGATCACCGGTCCCTGCTCGTCATGGGTGGGGTACTCGGCCTCTTTGAGGCCTCCGAGCGAGTTCGGCTCGTAGTTGACGTGTGGGTTCTCGCCCGCCCCGTCCACGAAGTAGGTCATGAGTCCGTCCCGCTGGTTGGTGCGCACCTGGGCGTTCTTGGCCTGGTTGACCGGGAGCTGGAGGTAGTTGGGGCCGACGCGGTAGCGCTGGGTGTCGGAGTAGGAGAAGGTGCGCCCGACCAGCATCTTGTCATCCGAGAAGTCCAGACCGTCGACCAGGACGCCGGTACCCATGGAGATCTGCTCGTTCTCGGCGAAGAAGTTCTCCGGGTTGCGGTCGAGCACCATGCGGCCCACGGGCAGCAGGGGGAAGTGGTCCTCGGGCCAGGTCTTGGTGTCGTCCAGCGGGTCGAAGTCGAGCTCGGGGTGATCGTCGTCGCTCATGACCTGCACCAGCAGCTCCCACTCGGGGTAGTCACCGCGGTCGATGGCATCCATCAGGTCCTTGGTGGCGTGGCCGAGATCCTGGGCCTGGACCTGGGCCGCCTCGTCAGCGGTCATGCCGGCGACGCCCTGCTTGGGGTGCCAGTGGTACTTCACCAGCACGGCGTCGCCCTGGGCGTTCACCATCTTGTAGGTGTTGACACCGAAGCCCTCCATGTGGCGGTAGTCGGTGGGGATGCCACGGGGGCTGAACAGGTGGGTGAGCATGTGCATCGACTCAGGGGTGTTGCTCATGAAGTCGAAGATGCGGTTCGGCTCCTGGCGGAAGGTGACCGGGTCCGGCTTCAGGGAGTGGATCACGTCGGGGAACTTGATGGCGTCGCGGATGAAGAAGACGGACAGGTTGTTGCCCACCAGGTCCCAGTTGCCGTCCTCGGTGTAGAACTTGATGGCGAAGCCGCGCGGGTCCCGGGCCGACTCCGAGGAGTCGCGGCCGCCGATCACGGTGGAGAAGCGCAGGGCCACGTCGGTTCGCTTGCCCTTCTCCTGGAACAGCTTGGCCCGCGTGTACTTGGACGCCGGCTCGTCGCCGATGGTGCCGTAGGCCTCGAAGTAGCCGAAGTGGGTGGTCCCCCTGGCATGCACCACTCGCTCGGGGATGCGCTCGCGGTCGAAGTGGCTGATCTTCTCCAGGAACTGGTAGTTCTCGAGCGTGGCCGGGCCGCGGGGACCCACGGTCCTTTGATTCTGGTTGTCGTAGACGGCGTGGCCCTGGCGGTTGCTGAGCACCTTGGGGTCCTGGCTGGTGTCGCCGCTGCTCCGGGGGATGGATCCGGGGTTCTGGTTGCTCATGACTCTCCTTGGTTGTCGCTTGGTTCCTGGCATTGCGGGCAGGCGCCCCAGAAGGTGACCTCCGCCTCGTCCACCGTGAAGCCGTGGGTGTCGGACGCCTCCAGGCACGGCGCGAAGCCGACGGCGCAGTCCACGTCACAGGTGGCGCCGCAGCTCCGGCACACGATGTGGTGGTGGTTGTCGCCCACCCTCGTCTCGTAGCGGGCCGCTCCGCCCGCAGGCTCGATGCGCCGGAGGAGGCCGGCACCGGCGAGGACGTGGAGGTTGTCGTAGACCGCCTGTGTGGATATGGCGCCCAGCCGGGGGCGGACGACCTCGGTGATGCCGTCGGCGTCGAGATGAGGTTGCTCGGAGATCACGGCGAGCACGGCTAGCCGGGGGGAGGTCACCCGCAGGCTGTGGGCCCGCAGCCTCTGGGCGAGCTCTGTTTCCACCCGAAGGGTCTCCGCCAGCACGGTCTGGGACCCTAGCTGGATACTGGAACGAGTCAAAGGAGCAAGCCTCTCCAGAGATGGCCTGCGCCTCGGCGACAGCGGGCGTCACGGGTTCTTGAGCATCCTCCGGAACCTCAGGCCCAGCCAGGGGCGGCGGCCCCAGCCGAGGAGCTGGCCGCTGGTGATCGCCCGCCACTGGCCGACCCGACCCCACGCCACGAGCAGGAAGGCGGTGGGATCCACCGAGAGGTGGCAGTCGGCTCGACCGGTGTGTGGCCCGGGCCTCACCGACAGCTCACCGTCTTCGAAGCGCATCGTCGCCCGGCACCCGCCGCGGACGCGCAGGTCGTAGGTGGCCCGGACACCGGCGGCCGCCTGCCGGTCGACCATCACCCCTCCGAGGCCCCCGAGGACGGGAAACAGGAAGCCGCACACGATGAGCGCCGCTTGCGACCTCGGTATGACCCACCGCACACCTTCGGCCACGGCGATGTCCCGTCCGTGCACCACGAGCTCGCTCAGGGCGTGGCAGCTGAGAACGGCCAGAGGAAGCTCGATCCCTTGTACCAGCCAGGTGATCGTGCTGCTCCGGTCACCGGCCTCAGTCAGCGAGATCAACCGGGCCGCGCTGGTCTCTATGCGGTCGGCCAGAGCGGAGAGGTCCCGTTCGGACTCGCCCTCCACCAGCCGCTCGGTGAGGCTGGAGAGCGCCCAGATGTCCTCCAGCAGGCCGCCACCTCCCTCGGCCATGGCGGCGATGGCGTCGAGGGCGTGTGACAGATGAGCAGCGACGTCAGTCATATCCCATACGCCGAGGGCGGGCGCCGAAGGACGCCGTGCTGTTCGCAGCACCTCGGAGACTCGTCCAGCCACCTCTTCCACCGCTGCCCGGGCCTCGGTCCAGTCCACCTCGGCCGTCACCGTCATGTGTGCAGGCTAGGGTGCCGAAACGAAACTACTTGAGCGGCTCTGACGCCTGCAGCCCGGCGGCAGAGGGGTTTCGGCCTTACGGCCGCCCAAGTAGTTTCGTTACAGGCCCCTACGGGAGCTCGCGCCGCAGCAGGGCGGCTTGGACGCTGCCCAGGGACAACGGGAGCTCGACGACGAAGGTGCTTCCGCGGCCGAGCTGGGAGTCGGCGACCGCCCGACCGCCGTGGGCCTCGGCGATGGCGGCCACGATGGCCAGCCCGAGGCCGGTGCCACCTGCGGCTCGCGCCCGCGACGGATCGGCCCGGAAGAACCGCTCGAACACCTTGGCCACGGTTGCGGGGTCCATGCCCGGGCCGCCGTCGGCCACCTCGAGGCGGGCATGGCCCTCGTTCACGCCGACCGACACCCGCACCGGTGTCCCGGCGGGCGTGTGGACGCGGGCGTTGGTGAGCAGGTTGGCTACGGCCTGGCGCAAGTACATCTCGTCACCGTCGAGCACCACAGGCTCCAGTGACGCGTCGATCGGGCGGTCGGGCTCGACCGCTCTGGCGTCTCGCACCCCGTCGGCGGCCAGCTCGTCCAGCCGCACTGTGCTCCGCTCGAGCGGCCGGTGCTGGTCGAGGCGAGCCAGCAGGAGGAGGTCTTCCACGAGGGCGGCCATGCGCCGAGCCTCCTGCTCCATCCTGCGCATGGCCTCGGCCAGCGTCTCCTCGCTCGCAAGGCCGCCTGCACGCCAGAGCTCGGTGTAGCCCTGGATCGAGGTCAAGGGTGTGCGCAGCTCGTGGGACGCGTCGGCAGCGAAGCGCCGCACGCGCTCCTCGGATTCCTCCCGGGCGCGAAATGCGTCCTCGATGCGTTCCAGCATCGAGTTGAGGGCCTTGCCCAACCGGCCCGTCTCCGTCTTCTGGCCCGGATGATCGACCCGCCTCGACAGGTCACCCCCCGCAATGGCATCGGCGGTTCGAGCCATGTCCTCCAGCGGGTGGACGCCGAGGTGCAGCATCCACCATGAGACGACGCCAAGGGCCAGCAAGACAGCGGTCGTGCCCGCCAGCTGGACCAGGCGGATGCGCCCCAGCGTGGCGTCGACCTCGTCGAGGCTCGTGCCCACGACGGTGATCTGGTCCGCGCGGGGGCTGGACACGGCAACGAGGCGCCAGGATTCTCGACCTCTCTCGGCCAGGGCCGTGAAGGGCCGGGGAGGCACGCCTCGCCTGGTGGCGTGAGCCAGCACCTGCGCCTGTTCGAGGCGCGGCGGTGGCTGTTCTTCGTCGGAGAACGCCGAGCTGCGCCGCGAGAAGTTCGCAGCGTTGCGGTCACCCACGGCGATGAAGTACTCGGTGAAGGTCTGGCTCTCTCCGGGAGGCGGTCCCGGCGCCCGCCCGCGATCGCCACCGAACACCGGACGCGAGGCCACGTCGATCAGCTGGCGGTCGACGCGATCGACCAGGAAGGACCGGAGGGGGCTCGACAGGGCCAGGTTGGTGATCACCAGCACGGCGGCGACGGCCAGGAAGCCGACCAGCACCCGCCGGCGCAGCGACATCAGCGCACCCGCAGCGTGTACCCGATGCCTCGGATGGTCTGGATGAGCGGAGGGCCGAGGTGGTCGATCTTCTTGCGCAGGTAGCTGATGTAGGTCTCCACCACGGTGGCGTGACCGCCGAAGTCGTACTGCCAGACGTGGTCGAGGATCTGGTTGCGCGTCAGCACGCGGCCGGCGTTGACGAGAAGGAAGCGGAGGAGCTTGTACTCGGTGGGAGACAGATCGATGACCTGGCCGGCTCGGCGCACCAGGTGGGCGTCGTCATCCATCTCCAGGTCAGCCAGCTCGAACCTCGACGACCCTGCCGACAGACCCTGACGCCGGAGGATGACCTGGATCCGAGCGACCACCTCCTCCAGGCTGAAGGGCTTGGTCACGTAGTCGTCACCCCCGAGGCTGAGGCCGCGGACCTTGTCTTCGACGGTGTCGCGGGCGGTCAGGAAGAGGACGGGCACCTTCGCCCCTTCCATCCGCATGCGGCGGACGATCTTGAACCCGTCGAGGTCGGGAAGCATCACGTCCAGGAGCACCACGTCGGGTCTGAACTCTTCCACTTCGCTGAGGGCCGCACGCCCGGTCCCGGCAACGCGCACGTCGAAGCCGAAGTGTCGCAGTGCGGAGTCGAGCAGAAAGGTGATGTTGTCCTCGTCGTCGACCACGAGGACCCGGCCGGCCCGGTCTTCCGGCCTCACGCGGAGATGCCCATACCCGTGTGCGCGCTGTAGGGCGGCGCGGCGTGGACCTCGTCGCTGAGCTTGTCATCGAAGTACAGCCGGGTGGTGAGGACCCCGCTGTTGCTCAGCTGGGCCGCCGTGGTGCTCGATCCGCCTACGGCCCCGAGCAACCGGAGCACCTGGCGCCTGTTGATCTCCTGCCTGGTCACCGGACCTCCGTGTCGCTTCTGGTGATCCGCCCAGCATGGGCGACGCAGCTCAACGCATTCTGGGCGGTGGCCGTGAGTTTCCTGTGAATGAGTGCCGCCCGTCTGCATTTCCGTGGCTCCGCACGCAGGCAGCCGCTCGGAGGCCACTCCGTCCGGCGCTCACACCACCAATGGTTACCGTGTCGAGCGCTCGGCTGGGTCGCTGCCGGTGATCGACGAGGTGGGCTAATCCCCTTCGAAGCCGAAGCGCCAACCTGTTCTTCCAGCTGATCTCGGCCCGCTACGAGCGGGCGTCGGTCATCGTCACAAGTCATTCGGGCGCTGGGGAGAGGTCTTCGACGACGCCACTGTTGCCGCCGCCATGATCGACCGCTTGGTGCACCACGCCGAGGTGGTCAGCCTCAAAGGTGACAGCTACCGACTGAAGGACCGCGACCTCGGGAGGGTGCCTACCGACGACGCTGCGTGACCAGACCCGGAGGAACGGGGGTCACGAGTGGACCGTCGCAAGGGGGGCCAGGTCAAAAAGTGGACCGCCGTTGACAGTCCCCGGGAAGCAAAAACGTCCCGATGAGGTTGTCGCGGATCATCCACTTCGGCCGGGAGCGGTTCTGGGCGGCGACTACAGGCGGGCGTGCTGGAATTCCGAAAACCATAGGGCGTACCGCTCGGCATTCCTAGCCGCTCCGAAACGATCTACATGATGTCCGAGCTCGTGAAGCAGAACGTCGTACAGATAGAACCGCCGAAGGTTCCGTTCATCGAAAGTGACAGTTGCACCTCTACGCCCCGAAGATTCCACAGTGGCGCCAAACTTCGTGTACCTCTTGATCTCGCTCGGCTTAGAGGAAGAGGGCCAACCTTGGGCAAGGCTCTCCTGAGGCACTGGGAACAGGTAGATGCGGGCGCTCGCGTATATACCAAACGTCAGGGACCGCAATCGGCGCTGTCGGGCAGTGCCGGCCATCAGGTAGACGCCCGACAGCCCGGAGAGAAAGGCGGATGGGACCTGGGTCAGTACCACGACCAGGTCATTGACCGTCCAGGGGCCGATGAATCCGGGGGATAGTGGGCGCTCGAAGACCCCTAATGAGTCTTCTCCCTCTTGCGGGATCTCCGCCTTCGCCCGCATGCGAGGAGGCAACCCTTCCGCCTCCGACCAATGGGGATCGTGTAGGGACCAGTTGGTGAAGCGCTGACTCGAATACAGGCCCGAGCGGGGTCCACTTCTCCCCGCACGGCCGTCCATACGTCAAGGGTACCGCTGCGTCCGAATTCTCTCGGCAGGCCTCGCACATGAGGACGACGCCACTCGTAGGTAGCGCAGCACGGCAGACCTGGGCGCCAGGCTGATGTCCCGGCGCCGGTCAGCTGTCGTGGAAATCACACATCAACCGTCACCTAACCGACGGTCGGCCTTCGCCCTCGGATCGAGCCCTTTACCACAGCAGCGAGGAAGGCGAGCAGGCTCGCGAGGCCAGCTAGTGGGACGAGCACCAGGGCCAAGTCGTACCAGTCGGAGACCTCTACCCCTTCATGATGCCTGATCACCGGTGGCGCTGACGCGGCTTGCACGCTCGGCGAGCTGCTCTGCCCGGTTGGTAATCCGGTTCGACCTGATCCGCGGCTGCCGGGGGACCGGTTCGTCCGCACTATGGCGTTCCCGAAGCCGTTCGCGCATTGCCCTGGCTGGCCTTTGACGACGGTTCTCCCGCCCCTTCGTTTCGGGTCAGACGATGCTGGCGCGCCCTCCAAGAACGTGGCGAAGGGCTACTCGAATCATGGGTCGTCTGCTTGCGTAGCGAACACACGTTCGAGTACGAAACACCAATGACGATGGCGGCGACGAACCAGCACGTCGAGGGGCGCGAAGCAGACGTCGAGGCCATCGAGGAAGAGATCGCTGGGGTGTGCGGGGCCCTGAACGCCACCACCGGCCGCCTCGTCTCCCTGATTGCACGGGTCCTCAGTACTGGCGCCTACGAAGGGACCGGGATCCACTCGCCCGAGCAGTGGGTGGCGTGGAAGTGCGGCGTCTCCGGGGGCCGGGCCCGCAGGCTGGTTGCCATGGCTCGGCGCCTGCCCGCGCTACCCGAGACCGCTTCGGCGCTTCACGCCGGCGAGCTGTCCGAGGACCAGGTGGCGATCGTGTGCCGCCACGCCCCGTCCTACGCCGACGCCGAGGTGGCCACCTTGGCCCGCCACACCACCGTGTCCCAGCTGAGCCGCACCCTTCGTCGCTACACGTGGGCGCCTGGTCCTGCCGAGCAGGAAGGGCAGGAGAAGCAGGAGGAGGGAAAGCCCGAGGAGGCCGAGCCCCGCCGGGCCGACTTCGGCACTACGGAGGAGGGTTCCTGGCGCCTCTCGGCCCTCCTGCCCCCCGACGAAGGGGCGCTGGTGGAGCGGGCCCTGCACGCCGCCCGCAAGGCGCTGGCCGACGAGGGCGATGGGGAGCAGCCCACCTGGGCCGATGCCCTGGTGGCCATGGCCGATCGCTCCCTCGCCGCCGCCAGTAGGCCCCACCACGACCGCCACCTGGTGGTCGTGCACCTCCGAGGTGACGACCACGGCCCCAACGCCCACCTTCACGCCGGCCCGCCCCTGCCCGACGCCCTACGCCGCCTGCTCGGCTGCGACGGGCGCCTGCGTCCGCTCTTCGAGGTAGGTGGGGTGGCGCTCAGCGTGGGAAGGACGCAGCGCATCGTGCCCGAGCGCACCCGCATGGCCATCGAGGAGCGCGACGGCGCGTGCCGCGTGCCCGGTTGTGAGCGCACCCGGTGGTTGCAGATCCATCACGTCACCCACTGGGAGGACGGTGGGCCCACCGACACGGCCAACCTCGTGGCGCTGTGCGCCCGCCATCACCGCCTCCACCACCTGGAGCGGGTCGGCATCGTCGGCGACGCCGACGACGCCCAGGGCCTCGTGTTCACCGACGCCAAGGGCCGCCAGCTCACCGGCTGTGGTCGCCCGGCGCCCCCCGGTGACGTCACCGTCAGCGGGACTTGGTCCCACCCCAGCGGCGAGCGTCTCGATCCCCGTTGGGTCCACTTCAGGGAACCTCAGCCAGCCGCCTGATCACGCGGCCAGGCTCCCCGTTCCCCACCACGGCCACCGCTGCGCTGGGGTGGCCGTGTACGACCGTGACCCCCGCCGGAAGGCGCTATTGCCAGTGGTCGAGGGACACCACCTCGTCGGGTGGGGGAGGACCGGGCGGAGTGCCGTCGCCGAAGGGCCGCCCCCCGAGCGCTTCCCGGCCGTGACGGGTCAGCCAACCGCTGAGGTCCGGTCCGGCGGGGACGACCCGGGTCGGGTTGATGTCGGCGTGGACTACGTAGTAGTGGCGCTTGATGTGGTCGAAGTCCACGGTGTCGCCGAATCCGGGCGTCTGGAACAGGTCACGGGCGTAGGCCCAGAGGACAGGGAGCTCCGAGAGCTTGTGCCGGTTGCACTTGAAGTGCCCGTGGTAGACGGCGTCGAATCGGACGAGGGTGGTGAACAGTCGCACGTCGACCTCGGTGATCGTGTCGCCGACCAGGTAGCGCTGGCGCTCGAGTCGTTCCGACAGCCAGTCGAGGCGGTCGAAGAGACGGCGGTAGCCCTTCTCGTAGGCGCCCTGGCTGCCGGCGAAGCCGCAGCGATACACACCGTTGTTCACGTCGGCGAAAACGACCCCGGCCACCTCGTCGATCTCCTCCCTCCGGTCGTCCGGGTAGAGGTCCGGCGCGCCCGGCCGGTGGTGGGCCTTCCATTCGATGGAGAGGTCCAGCGTGATCTGGGGGTAGTCGTTGGTGACGACCTTGCCGGTGGGGACGTCGACGATGGCGGGAACGGTGATCCCTCGTTCGTAGCCGGGCACCCGGGCGAAGTACGCCTCCTGGAGGCGCTCGATCCCGAGGACCGGGTCCCTTCCGCCCGGGTAGAGGTCGAAGGTCCAGCTCCGCTCGTCGTGGGTGGGCCCCGCCACCGCCATGGACAGCACCGGTTCGAGGCCGAGGAGGCGGCGCACCGTGATCGCCCGGCTGGCCCACGGGCAGGCGCGGCTCACCACCAGGCGGTACCTGCCCGGCTCCACGGGATACCCGTCACGGCCGTCGGCCGTGATGCGTGAGGTGATGTAGTTGGTGTCCCGCGTGAAGTCGCCGGTGGGGTTGACGTAGGTCCCGCCCGCGGCAGTGTCTTGCATGCCCTCTCCTTTCCCCGATCGGTGCAGGTCCAAGCACACGGTTCCCCGACCCCATCCCTGCCTCGAACCTCATTGGGGCGGTCATACTCTTCGGTAGTGCCGGTGCCGACCGCTACGTTCAGGTGGCCCGAATGAGGAGCCTCTGCCCGCGCTGCGGGGGCGAGCTCCCCTTCGACTTCCTGGGCCGGTGGTTCGAGACCAGCGCGCGGTGCCCCGAGTGCGGGGTGGCGCCCGCCGCGGTCCCGACGGTGCTGCCCATCTCCGAGGATGAGGTCACCTACACGCTCACCGACATGCCGCCAACCGACCGGTCAGCGGTCACGGGCGCTCTGGTAGAAGATGACATCCGCTACCGGTGGGGGCCGGACCTGGTGCTGGCGGTGGCCGTTGGCGCGGAGCGGGAAGTCGACCGTGTGCTCGAGGACTTCGCCGACTCGGGGGCTTCCGCCGCCGATGCGGATGGCGGTGAGGAAGCCGGCATCGGAGCCGAGGAGGCCGATGGCGGCGAGGAGGCTACGGAGGCCATGGGCGACCTCTTCGTGGCCGCCGATCGGCTCCTTCACGCGCCTTACGACGAGGCCATCGGTACGGAGCTGTCCGAAGCCGCCTCGGCAGCCGGCGCCAGCCTGCCCCCCTATGGGGTCGAGGCACCGGTATGGCGCACGGTCCAGGACCTTGCGACGAGCGTCTTGTCCGATCTGGAGCAAGGCGCCGATGAGGACGTGGTGGTGGCCGACGCCAGGGCGTTGCGCGACTTCCTTCGCGACTACGTGTAGCCGAACGAAGCAGAGTTGACCTGCGGTCACAGCGACAACTGAAACGGTAGGTGCACGACCCTTGGCTTGATGACCCCGAGCGCCCCCGGCTGGACCGGGTGTGGCGTGTGTGTTCGTCACGCACCGACTCAGTCTGGCTGGCTGGTCCCCGGTCGAGCGTCGAGCTCCAGCTGGTGTCCGACGGTCACACCTGCGCTGAGGCCGTCGGCCGTCTCGACGCGAAGCGACACGGCGGGTAGCGAGCTTTGGGTGGCGGGGCCGATGGCGGACCGGTTCGGTCGGCCTCCGAGCGATCGGGCTGCAGTTCCAAGCGGACGGTCGAGGCAGCCGGCGCCGGCTCCGGCGCTCGGACTGGCCGCCTCGTCGGCCTGACGGCCTCAGAGGCCGCTCCGGACGCGCCAGGTCTTCTCGACGGGTCGGGCGGTTGATCGGCTGTTCGGGGGCTGGGCTCCTTCGGGCCGGTGCCCCAGCCGGTGTCATCGAGGCCGGCTTGGAGCATGGGAACGTCGGCCCGGGGGGCAGAGCCGCCGACGTCGGGCGGGCCCACCATGCCCATCACGGCCAGGGCACCGGCGCCGGCCGCGGTCAGCGCCGTGTTCCCGGTGATCGAAGCGGCCTGCTCGAGGCGGGGCAGCGCGCCGACGAAGGGAAGCTGGGCCAACCACGAGAGTGGACCCATGGTCTTTCGCAGCTTGCCGAGCGACAGGTTGAGGAAAGCACGGACGACGCAGGGATCGAACTGCGTGCCGGCGCACCGGGCAAGTTCGGTGCGCGCCGCAGCGGCGCTCACCGGCCGCCGGTACGGACGAGGAGCGGTCATGACCTCGAAGACGTCGGCCACGGCGACGATGCGAGCGGCGAGGCTTATCCGATCGCCGGCCAGGCCCCGGGGGTAACCCGTGCCGTCCCAGCGCTCATGATGTTCCGCTATGGCCGCGCCCCACGGACCCAACCAGCCGAGCAGCGGGGCGGCGATGCGGGCGCCCTCCTCGGGGTGGCGGCGCAGGGCGTCCCACTCGGCCACGGTCGGCGTGTCCGGCTTGTTGAGGATGCGGGCGGGCACTTCCCGCTTGCCAACGTCATGAAGCAGGGCCGCCCATCGGAGACGGTCGCGGTCGGCCGGGGGGAGTCGCAGTTCCTCGGCAATGAGGTCATTGAAGGCCCGAACCCGCTCCGAGTGGCCGCGGGTGGCCCGGTCGTGGCGGTTCAGGGATGCGGCCAGGATGAGGATGCGCTCTGCGGCGACGGCCGGTTCGTCGTCGATCCCGTGCTCCCTGGCGTGGGCAAGCTGGTCCTTGAGGTTGCGGGTGGTCCCCGCCTTGAAAGCGACCGAGAACCGTGAGGGAGCGCGGTCGGGGAACACCATTGACAGCCGGAGAAGGGCGGCCAAGGGCAAGAGACGCCGGGCGCCGTGATCTACGATCCACAGGACCAGGGTGGGGACCACGAGGATCATGGCCCACCACGCCAGCGCTCCCCCGAGGCCCGAGGGACGAGGCCAGGCTCGGCTCAGCACCGCGGTGGCAGCGACCGACGCGGCGATGGGGAGGGCCAGCGCCAACGCCCGCACCAGGTTGCCGGCCGCCGGCCGACGCTGCCACTGGTCTTCACCGATCGGCGGGGAGGCGGCCGGTGCCCGTCCTGGGGAGGAGTGAGGCGTCTCCCTGCCGGCGTCCTTCCCCTCTGAATCCTCCATCCTAAGGCTCCGCATCGTTTGCTCCGGGGGGAGTGTCGACCTGGACGCGGTCACCTTGAGCGGGATCGATCCCCGCCCACCCTCATGCGGCTGATGCAGGGGAAACTCGCCGACGCGAGACAGTCACTCGGTCACGCCCGGCGTGCTTGGACTCGTAGAGGACCTCATCGGCAGCCCTTATCAGCTCCTCGCCGCTCTGTGCCTGCCCGTGCATGGTGGCCACTCCGGCGCTGACCGTCACCGCAAGGTGCCCGGTGCCGACCGTGATGGCGCGCCGCACCTGCTCGGCCAGGTCGACAGCGTTGTTGGTTGGACAGTTCGGCAGGACGAGCACGAACTCTTCTCCTCCGTAGCGGGCCGGAACGTCAACCTGTCGAACGCTCTTCGCCAACACCTCGCCTATCACCCGCAGGACGGCGTCGCCCCGCTGGTGACCATGCGTGTCGTTCAGTCGCTTGAAATGATCGACGTCGAACAAGACGACGCTCAACGGCTCCCCACTGCGTGCAGCTCTGGCCACCTCCTGCTCGAGTGCCTCCTCGAATCTCCGGCGGTTGGCCAAGCCGGTGAGCTCATCCACCCGAGCGAGGCGCTCGACCTCAGCCAGCAGCCAGGCGTTGCTCAAGGAGAGCGATGCGTGGGCGGCGAACTCCACCAAGGCGTTCACCCGGCTCCGGGTGACCATGCATCCCCAAGCTCCCCCCTGCTCGACCACCAACGCCCCGATCGGCCACCCGTCGGCCACCATGGGCACCACCACCAGGTTCTTCGCATCGGGCAGGGCCGCGGCCAGTGCCGAGGAATCCTCACCCAAGCCCCGCACGAGTTGGAGGCTTCGCTCTTCCCAGGCGTTCCGGAGGACCTGACCGGCCTCCTGGGTTGTGGCGTCGAGGCACGGGAAGCGACCACTCGCCTGGTCCCGGTTGCCGACCCACACGCTCCTGATCTCGTCATCGTCCCCCACGACCACGGCGGCACGAGGAAAGTCGAGGCTGTGGAGGACGTGGCTCAACACCACGTTGACCACCTGGTCGGCTGAACGCACCTCCTGGAGCTCCCCAGCCATCGCGGCCAGGTTTCGGAGCTCCTCACGGCGACGACGAAGCTCTCGCTCGTTCAACGACGAGAAGACCGCTGTAGCCATGGCGAGGGCCAGAAAGGTGACCACCGCCCCCAATACGGCCCCGTCGGTGGGCGTCGCGCCGCCGAACCCTGGCGCTCTCCACTCCGGGAGCAGATTGGTGGACATGCAGTAGTAGGCGGCAACGAAGAGCAGGCAATGCCAAACCGCGATCTTCAGGCCGGTTCGGTACGACGCCACCAGGGTGACCGCCACGATATGGAGCACGATGAGGAAGGCGAGCAGGCTTCCGGGTCCGCCGGTGCTGGTCACGACGCTGCATATCCAAACGCCGTCAGCGAGAAGGGCAGCGCCGACGAGCAGCAGTCTCCTTGCCCGTGCGGCTCGCTGAACGAGCTCGGTGCTGACCACGAACAGGATGTAGATGGCGGTGCTTGGTGCCAGCGACCGAGGGGAAGCTCCCAGGGCCTCGGGCATCACGGCCGAAACGGCCAGCACGGTGACCACCATGACCAGCCGGAAGGCGTAGAGGAGGCCGGTTCGATTGGCCAGCGGCACCAAGTCGGCTGTGGGCTCGGGAGCGCTCAAGAGAATCCGAGGAGCTCGTCGCTGAGCGGGGAGGCTGCCAGCTTCGGTTCCCGCCGGTCGATCATCCATTGGATCAAGACGAAGGCGAGCAGCGCGGCGGCGATCACCAGCGGGAACCAGAACCGGCCCGCGGTGTTCAGGGCTTCCTGCGTCAAGTCGACCGGAGTGCTCGGGCGCAGGACCTGGGAGCCCTCGATCGCTGTCTCGACCGGGGGCGTGATCGACGAAGGGCCGGGGGTGGCAGCGCCCGCGCCGACCGGCGCTGAGTCGCCGCGCTCGAGCGGCCTCTGTGCTGTGGACGAGGACGGCTGCGGGTTGGTTCCTGTGGGTGGTGACCCGGCTGGTGCCATTAGCTCGGTCAGGGGTGGGAGGAGCTGTTGCACGGACGGCAGAGTCACGACCGGTCCTGAGGGAAGCACCTGGTGCACCGGAGTGTCGGGCACCGAGACGGGGATCGGGGGCACGTCGACGACCGCAGTAGCGGGCGGTACGTCGAGCTGACGGGCCCTGGTGTGCCAGGAGGCCGATGCCGGGGAAGCCCAGAGGACTCCGACCGCGACCAGCAGTGCTGCCGGCCACATTGGTTCTCGATGCCCTGGAGTCATTGCCACCCCCTAGCGGTTTTCGCTCTATCGGCAGGGGAAGCGGCGAACTTCAGCGCGTGGGCCCAGTCCTATCGCTCCCCGTCCGTGCCCAGCCCGCGTTTCCTACGGACCATCTTCGATCTTGGTGGCGGTGTCTTTGGAGCGACGCATCTCCCATCGTGCGACGTCGACAGCGGTGTGAATGGCCGACCGGATCGTCGACACGTCGTGCCCGTGCTCGGAGCGGAGAGCCTCCTTGAGGATCGCTTCGATCAGCCCCAGCTTGTAGACGTTGAGCTGCTCTTGCCCGAGCAGTGCTCGCCGTGTCAGACCTTCCAGGTACAGCGGTGGCAGCGTCATCGTTGCTCGGTCTGTCCCATTCTTAGGAGGCGCATGCCAGACATTAGGGAGCGACGTAGCGAAAGGAGCGACGGAGCGACGGGAGCCACGCCTCGACCTCCCGTGATCGAACCTGAGGAGGCGGCGCCACTTGAGGTACGGGACCTGCCGCTTGGTGACCAGACGCCGACGTGACCAACGCGCACACCGAGGCGGCCGGCAACCCGCTGGCGTGCGCTGCGCCGCCCTCCTGCCCCAATGCGGTGGTGCTGTGACTCCTTGTCAAGAAGTCGGCGAGTGGCGCGTTGCTGACCACTCTTGGCGTGAAGTCGTTGCCACCCCAGCCGTCCCGTGTTCTACTAGCCACGGCCGGATGACGGGGTCGAGACGCGGAGGATCGGGTATGACGACGGCTGAGGCTGCGCCCCGTCGGGAGAGCCCCGTCCCCGCGGAACGCTGGGCCACACGGGAGCTGCGGCTGGCGATCGTCTGCTACGGCGGCGTATCTCTGGCCATATACATGCACGGGGTGACCAAAGAGATCCACAAGCTCGTGCTGGCTTCGGCGGCGCTGGAGCGCGATCAGAGCCGCAACCCGTTCCGCTCGCACACCACGGAGCACATCTACTGGAACCTCCTCTCTCGAATCGCGGGCGGCAAGCTGGGAGGCCAGGCGACTGGGGCGAGGATCCGAGTTGTGGTGGACATCATCACCGGCACGTCGGCCGGTGGCATCAACGGCATCTTCCTGGCCAAGGCGCTGAGCGGCAACCATTCCCTGGACGGCCTGCGCAAGCTGTGGTTCGAGAACGGCGACATCGAAGTCTTGCTCGAGGGCTGGCAGCGGATCCCGTGGAAGCTGCGGGTCGTGCCCATGATGGTGCGACGGCGCAAGCCGCCACTTCGCGGCGCGGACATGTCCCGCTGGCTTCACGAGGCGCTGCACGACATGAACGGGACGGAGGTCCTCCCCAATGTGCATTCGCTGCTGCCCGAAGACCACGTCCTCGACCTGTACGTTCCCATCACCGACTTCCACGGCTACGAGCGGGAGATCCCGCTGTACGACCCCCGTTTCGTCCGGGACCGCACCCACCGCCACGTCATGCACTTCCGCCATGTTGAGAAACGTGGCCCGAGCGACTCGCACTTCACGCTCGACTACGACCACCTGCTGGCCTTCTCGGCCCGGGCGACCTCGTCGTTCCCGGGCGCGTTCCCGCCGGTGAGCTTCGCCGACTACGCCGCGGCGTTGAAGATCGACCTCGACACGGCGTTCCCGTTCGAGCCGTTCTTCCCGCTCTACTCCCTGGCCCACTTCGCGCCGGAGCGCACACAGTTCATCGACGGCGGCGTGCTGGACAACTTCCCGTTCGGCCCGGCAATCAAGGCGATCGATACCAAGCCGGCGGCGACCGACGTCGACCGGCGACTCATCTTCATCGAGCCCGACCCGGGTGAGGCGGGCGAGGCACCGTCCGACGGCTACGAGCCGCCGGGCATGACAAAGACGGTCTTCGCCGGCTACGCCAGCATCCCCCGCAAGGAGCCCATCCTCGACGATTTGCTCAGGCTGGCCGAGCGCAACCAGGCCGTGCTGCGAATCCGGGACGTCATCGAGACCAGCTTCCCGTCGATCAAGGACCGGGTGAAGGCGCTGATCGCGGAGGAGGCCAGAGCCGCCGTCGAAGCGGGGGCCAGCGGTGACGAGCTGATCCGCATCCGCCGGGTGATCGAGGCCAGGGCGGTGGACGAGGGCAACTTCAGCGCCGCGACTTACCTCCGTGTCCGGATCCGCTCTGTCCTCGAGGGGTTCGCCGACGCCGTGGCCAAGGTCCTTGTCTTCCCCTCCGACTCCTTCCAGGCGGCGTTCGTGGCGGGCGTACTTCGATCGTGGGCGGTCAGCGACAAGCTGCTGGAGCAGGCGCCGGACCTGAGCATCACCAGGGCCCAGGTGGAGTTCCTGTCGTTCTTCGACCTGCAGTACCACGCCCGACGGGTGCGTTTCCTGATCGCAGCGGTCTCCTGGCTGTACTCCCAGGCGGGGACCAACGGCGTGCCCACCCATCGCGAGCTCGACGTGGCCAAGGGCAAGCTCTACGGCCACCTCTTCGCCCTTGACGCCATCCTCGTTTCCCTCGCCGCCGATGCGGAAATCGTCGATGCGTTGCGGGCCATCTTCAGCGAGGAGAACGTCAAGAAGGCCAACCCGGCCGACGGGCTCGACCTCGACGGTTTCGTCGGAGCCCACCTCGACACGCTCGTCGGCGTGCGGGCCAGGATCCACGGTGTCGTCTCCGGGGAACTTCCTGCCTTCGAGGAGAGCCTGCAGACCGACGTGCTCGACCTGCGCGACCGGTGCGGGGCGTGGCTCCGGGAGGACCTGCTGATCAGGTACCTCGGCTTCCCCTTCTGGGACATGCTTGTCTTCCCGCTGCAAGCCGTGTCCAACGTCGGCGAGCGCGACCACGTCGAGGCCTACCGCATCAGTCCCGACGACGTCCGGCTCCTGGGCGAGAAGGACCTGCGGGGAATGTCGCTGTTCCACTTCGGCGCCTTTTTCGACCGGGGTGGGCGGGAGGGTGACTACCTCTGGGGCCGCCTCGACGCTGCCGAACGGCTCGTCAAGCTGCTTCTCGACGTCCGAGGCCACCCACCGACGCTGGCGGCGCCAGGAGCACCGTCGGTGGTGGAGCCGGTCGTGGCGGCGGACGAGCTAGCCGAGGAATGCCTGCCTGCCTTCCGTGCCATCCTCGCTGAGGAGCGTTCGGCCTTGGCGAACTACGAGAAGCTGTCAGAGGTCGAGAAGCGGGTGGAAGAGCTGGCCGTCCAGCAGCCGATGCCCCGCGCCGGGCCCCGAGCCGGGCCCTGAGCCCAAACTCAGCCGTTGGGGCCGGCTCGCCCATCGTGGACACGGCGCCTGACCACCGTCGAGCGCACTGCGTTCCCTTCCATTCACCGGTCGGACAGCTCGGCATGCGGTCGGCGCGTGCCGAAGGGCGAAGGCATCCTCGTGGTCCTTGACTCGCGCCGCGTCGCCGACTCGGAGAAGCGACCAAGACATCGGCGGGCCGGCTACCGCGACGGATTTACGTAGCCGGCCAGTTCCTCGGCCCCGCGCACATCCGCCTGGACTAGGTGACATCGCGATATCATGCCTTCATGACCAAGCAGACCACCGTCCGATTGCCAGATGAGCTTGCCGACCAGGCCGAAGCTGTGGCGCGCGTTCGCGGCACCAGCGTGAACCAGCTCATCGTGGACTCCCTCGCATTCGAGATCGAACGGGTTCGCGCCGACAAGGACTTCACCGGCCGGGCGAGGAAGCTTCTCGAGCGAGACAAGGAGCTGCTCGACCGGCTGGCTCGGTGACCAGGGGTCTCGGTCTGGCGGAATATCTCTGGCTGGCCGAGCAGGTCACCGGCGTGGAAGCGTTGGTGCTGGCCAAGGCGAGCCGCATCGAGTTGGCCGACTCCGCCCTGCACGCGCCAGCGGCCAGCTTCAGCGGCGAGGAGTTCTACCCAGACCTCATCGACAAGGCGGCCGTCCTCACGTGCAGGCTGGCCCGGAACCACCCTGCCGGACGGCAACAAGCGTGCCGCCTGGGTGTCGCTCGTGGTGTTCGTAGACCTCAACGGCGGCAGGTGGGACCCGGATCCCCCCGACGTCGACGAAGCCGAGCGCGCCATGCTCGCCGCAGCAGCCGATGAGGTCGAAGAACCGTGGTTCGCCGACTGGCTGCGTGAGCGCGTTGGCTTCGGCTAACTCCCCAGAACACCGGCACAGATCCCGCACCCGCTCCTCTGGAGGAGTGGATGCGGATGGCGCTCAGCTCGCCGGCGCGCTGCAGCCGAGCCACGCGACGGGCGTCTCGTCGGTCGGTCTTCACTTGGCTCCCGAGGCGACTGGGATCAACGACGGTCGCGACGAGAAACTCAAGAACTCGAGGGAGGCACTCGTAAATGCTGGCTCGCCGGGGGAAGCGAGCTACTCGGGGATGGCCTTTTCCACGAGTATGCCGACGTACCCGATGGCTGGACCTCCCGGCCTTGCCGCCGTCCTCCTGCTGCCTCCCCTGGCGCTGTGTGCCATCTCTGGCGTCCGGGTAGTCTTGAACTCGACGTGAAGCGTGTTCTGGTGGTTGCCCTTGTCGTAGTCGTGCTCTTCACCGGGATTCCCTTGCTCGTGGGGATGTCGGGGGCGGAGTGCGCGGACTGCGACCTCGGGATCCTCCTCGCTGGCGCGTGCGTGTCTGCCGTCCTGGCGGCCACGGTGGGTGTCGCGCTCGCAAGGGGCGCTGTACTGCTACGACTCCGCCCTGACCTCTTCGCCGGCCTTCTCGCTACCTCCGGTCTCTACCGACCTCCCCGTCTGGTCTAGGCGCGCGCCCGCGCGCCCTTCGACGCGCCGCCACCGGTGGCGTAGCCGGACTGACCGGCCCTCGTACGAGGGCCCCGACCGAGGGAGTACCAAATGGAGAGATCGTTTGGCGCCGTACTGCGCCTGCTCGCCGCCACCGCCGTTGTCATCGCCGCGCTGGGGCTCGGCTTCGCCGCCGCCAGCGCATCTTCGGATCCCGCTGATCCCGTCGAGGAGAGGCTCCGGATGCACGAAGAGATGCACGCGGGCCATGGCGGCATGGGCACGGGCATGGGCAGCCACACCAACGCCGCTATGGACGAGATGCACGCCCAGATGTCCGCCCGGCTTTCCGAGGAGGACCGGGCGTTGCACGACCGCATGCACGAAGCGCGCAGCGGCCAAACCGACGAGAGGAACGAGAAATGAAGTGCTTCAACTGGAAGGTGATCGCAGTTCTGGCCGCGATCGGCATCGGGCTATACGCCCTCGCCCCCGGGACGGCGGCAGCCGCCGTCCCGCTGCTGGTCCTGGCCGCTTGCCCGCTGTCGATGCTGTTGATGATGCGGGCCATGAGCTCGATGGGCAGCTGCAAGACCAAGGACGACCCTGAGGCGAACCCCGACGAGGTGGCGAGCCTGCGGGCCGAGGTGGCAGCCCTGCGAGCCGAGCGGCAGAGCCGGTCGGAGGCGAGATGAGCGCGCTCGTCGCCACACTCGGGTGCAGTCTCATGATGGTTCTGGCCCTCGCCGCCGTCGCCTGGTACGCCGCGAGCTCCGGCAAGTCGAGCGGCGACGGGGACGAGGTAGCCGCCCTCCGGGCCGAGATCGTCGAGCTTCGCCAGGACCAGGCGGACGCCTCCAGCGACGAGTCTCTTCCGAGGCGTTAACGGTGGCTACCAAGACCCGCTCGCGCCGCCCGCCGCGCCCCCCGGCGCGGAACACGCCTCGCCGCTCGAACCGATTTCCGACATGGGTGGTCGTGGCCGCCGTGGTCGCCGTGCTGCTCGCTGTCGTCGTAGTGGCTAGGGGGGATTCAGGTACGGGGGCGAGGCCGAGCGCCGGCGACGGCGTGGCCCACGTGCACGGCCTGGGCATCAACCCTGCCAATGGGGACCTCTACGCGGCGAGCCACTTCGGCCTCTTTCGTGTACCCGCTGACGGAAAGGCGGAACGGGTCGGGAACCTCGTCCAGGACACCATGGGCTTCACCGTGGTGGGCGCCGACCACTTCCTCGCCAGCGGCCATCCCGATCCCAACGACCAACGGCTGCGCAAACCCGGGCGGCCGCCTCTGCTCGGCGTCATCGAGAGCACCGACGGCGGACGGTCGTGGGAGCCGGTGTCGCTGCTCGGCGAGGCGGACTTCCACTCCCTCGTCGCCGCCCACGGCAACGTGTACGGTTACGACTCGACGGGCGGGCGGTTCATGGTAAGTCCCGACGGCAAGCAGTGGGAGACCCGCTCGGGCCTCGCGGTCGGCGACTTCGCCGTCGACCCGGCCGACGCCGACCGCCTGGTCGCCATGACCAAGCGAGGTCTGGTCGAGAGCGGCGACGGCGGTCGCAGCTGGCACCCGATGGACGGGCCGAAGCTGGCCTTCCTCTCCTGGGACGCGAAGCAGGGGCTGTGGGGGGTGTCGCCGGCGGGGGAGACCTACCAGCGCGTCGACGGGCGTTGGGAGCCGCGGGCGGCGCTGGCCGGCGAGCCCCAGGCGCTGTTGGTGACCGGCGACGAGCTCTTCGCGGCAGCCTCGTCGGGTGACGCAACCGCCATCTACGTCTCCTCCGACGGGGCTAGGAGCTGGCGCCTGCGCTACTCGGATAACCAGGTCTAGTGGCACGCGCAGAAGCCGAAGGGACAGCGCTCGAGGCCGGCCGACGTGAAGCTGTAGCGCTGCCCGTCCTCGCCATCGTGGCGGGCGTCGTGTCGTTCAGCTCGCCGTGCTGCCTGCCCTTGGTGCCCGGCTACTTGTCCTACGTCTCGGGTCTGCCGGTATCGGAGATCGACGACGCCCACGCCCGGCGCGTCACGCTGCGGGCGTCGCTGCTGTTCGTGGCCGGCTTCACGGCGGTGTTCACCGTCTTGGCATCACTGCCACGGTCCTCGGGTCCTTGTTCTTGCGCAACCAGGACGGCATCGTGCAGGCCTTCGGCGTGGTGATCATCGCTCTTGGCCTCGCCACCATGGGGGTGCTGCGGGTGCCGCTGTGATGGGCGAGAAGCGCCTCGACCTCGCCCGGTGCCCCGGGGGCCCGGCCTGGGCGTTCCCCATGGGGATGGCCTTCGCGCCGGGTGGGCGCCGTGCATCGGGCCCGTCCTCGCCACAATCCTGGCCACCGCCGCTGCCGGCGGGACGGGTGGCGTGGGGGGCGGCCCTGCTCATCTTGTACTCGCTCGGCCTCGGCGCGCCCTTCGTGCTCCTCGCCCTTGGCTTCGCCCCGGCCCAGTGTTCCCTCCAGTGGCTGCGGAGCAACGGGCGGCGCATGGAGGTGGCCGGCGGGGCGCTGTTGGTCGGGGTGGGGGCCCTGTTCGTCACAGGGCGCTGGATGGAGCTGTTCCGGCCGCTCCAGCGCTGGTTCGCCGAACTGGGCTGGCCGCCGATATGACCCCTCCACACGGTGGGCGGCAGTGATCACCCGAGCGCGGCGTCGATCGCCCGCACCCTTGGTGGCGACGTGGGTGGGAGCTGCGGTCGGCCTCGGCCTGCTCCTCGCCCTCGCCCGCGCAGGCGAGGGGCCCCTCGACGACCCCGACCAGGCGTGGCAGCGCCCCGGATTCCTCGACGCCGGCGATCTTCCGGCCACGGCCCCGACCATGGCGCCGGGCGTCCCCGCGCGCCGACGCCCGACGGTGGTGTTCTTCCTCCGGCCGGGCGACAGCCTGGCCGAGCTGTGCCACGCGCTCGCTGCCAGCAGATTGCCGGCGCAGGCCGCCACCGCCGTGGTCGTCGCCGGCTCGACACCTGATCGCTGCGCCGCGGTCGGCGCGCTCGTCGCCGATCCCAACGGCGCGGTGGCCGAGGCGTACGGGCTGCGGCGCCCGGGGGGCGGCGGCCCGCCGGTCGGCTACGCCGTGGTCGACGCCGCCGGCGCCATCCGCTACCGCACCCTCGACCCAGAGGTGGCCGACCAGCTCGACGAGGTGGGCACCATCGTGGCGGCCCTGTCGTGACCATGCCCGCTGCTGCCGCCGGCCGCAGCTCGGCGCTGCGCGTGTGCGCCTGGTGCGTCATCGCCGTGCTCGGCGAAATCGGCCTCTATGCCTCCTACCGCGGCCATGACGCCCGCTTCCACTGGTTCACCCACTTCTTCGTCGGTGCCTCGCTGGCTCTAGTCGTCATGGCCCTGGTGGCCGCACGCATCCGCCGGCCCGTGCCATTGCCGCTGGTGTGGCCCTTGCTCGGCCATGTCGTGGCCATGTTCCCCGACTTCCTCTTCGCCGCCGACATTGCGCATCAGCGGTGGATGGACGTGTTCCTCGGCCATATCAGCACCCACTTCGTGCCAGGGCGCAACCTGACCTGGTACCTGGTGTTCCTGGCCTGCCTGGGCGCCTACCTCGCTGTCCTCGACCGGCTCGGACCCCAGGGGCGGTGATGGTCGGCTCCCTGTTCGTGCGCCGCTGGGGCCGGGGCCCGCAGGTGGTCTTCCTCCACGGGCTCGGGGCTTCGTCCCGCTACTGGCAGGCCCTGGCCCAGGACAGCTCCGGCTATGCCGCAACCGCCCCCGACCTGTTGGGCTTCGGCCGCTCACCATCCCCGCCCGACGCCGCCTACGACGTGGCCTGCCACCTGGAGGCCGTCGTCCCGGTCGTGCCTCCCGGCGCCGTGGTGGTGGGACACTCTATGGGCGCCATCCTGGCTGCCGCCCTGGCCGCCGCCATCCCGGTGCGGGCCCTTCTGCTCCTCGGGATGCCTGCCTTCCCCGACGAGGCCAGCGCCCGGCAGGACATCGGAGGCATGGGCCTGCTGGCCCGCCTCACGGTGGACCGCAGCCCCCTGGCCCGGTGGCTGTGTGAGGCCATGTGCGCCCTGCGGCCTGTGGCCTCCGCCGTGGCCCCCCTCGTCAACCGGGATCTGCCCCCCTCCATCGCATCCGACGGCGCTCGCCACACCTGGGTCTCCTATCACCGCAGTCTGGAGCGGGTGGTGGTCGAGCACCGGGTCCTGCCCGACCTGGTGGCGGCCGGGGTGCGCGCGGTGCTCCTCCACGGGCGCTCGGACCGCTCCGCGCCCCTCAGCCACGCCCGGGCGCTGGCCGGCGCGGTCCGCCAAGCCGGCGTGAGAGCCCCCCTCGAAGTTGTCGAGGGCGACCACCACCTGGCCGTGCGCCGACCCGAGGCGGTGGCCGCGGCGCTGGCCCGATTGGTGGCCGACGATGGCGGTCGACCTGGGCTTCGGTCGGGGGACACGCCGTGAGTCGCCACCTCCTCGTGACCGTCGCCGTCCTCGCCCTGGTGGGCTCCGGTCTCGTCGCCCTGGTGCTGGCCGACGGCGGGGGCTCTCGATCCCCCGCGGTGGAGGCGGGCGGCCGCTACGAGCCGGTCCACGCCGGGCTCTGCGCAGCCCGCTCGGCTGCCGCAGCTGGGAGCGTTCCTGCCGCCAGGGAGGCCTTCTTCGACCGGGCTCACCAGCCCCTCCACGAGCTGGCCTCCGACGCCGCCGCCCGGGACCGCTCCGTCGCCGCCCGCCTGTTGGAGGCCAAGGAGGCAGTGGAGGCGGGCCTGAACCAGCCCGGGCCCAGCTTTGTCGCCGACCTCGACCGCCTCCTCGCCGCCACGGCCGCGGCCGTGGAGGCCGTCGGCCAGGCCCGCCCCCGGCCCTGTCCCCAAGGAAGGACCTGAGGCTCCGCCACCGCCACTGTTTCGCCATCCTGGCTGCCTTCACTGCCCTCGCCGTTCCGGCCGCCGCCCGCGGCTCCTACGGTGACAGCGAGGGCTTGGTCAGCAGTCGTCCCGGTGACCCCGGCCTCATGGCCCAGGTGGCCAGCTACGACGTCGTGACCGGCCGGAGTGGGCGCTTCATCGTCGGACTGCTGGCCTCAGACAAGACCAAGTTGGTCGCCTTCGGGACCGTCGAGCTGGCCTTCTCCTACCTGGAGACCAAGCAGGCCCGACTTGAGCGCCCCGAGCCCGGGCGCACCGTCACCGCCTCGTTCCTCCCCATCCCGGGCCAACGCCTCGATGCCGCCGCGGCGGTCAGATAGTTCGCTTGGCGCTTGCAGCGCGTCCCCGCATCGGGCCCTTGGACGTCGGAATCGGGCTCGCTGGTACCGCGCCTACGCCCCAACCGTGGGCGCCGCAGCGACAGCGCCTTTCGAGGGCGTTCGACCTGGTGGTGACGGCGAGCCGGCCTACAGGCGGGGCACGACGAAAAGGCGCCCCCTGACGGACAAAGTAATTGCCAACATGGACCGTAGGAAGATCGCGGACGCTGGCGTTCACCTTCCGGCGTGGGATCATGGCCGCATGGCTACGGAGCTGCTCGAGCTCATCGAGGTGAATCCGTCCGTCGTGCACGGCCAGGCTCGGGTGCGCGGCACGCGGATTCCAGTGAGCGTGGTGCTCGACTGTCTAGCGGCCGAGATGTCGGAAGCGGAGACCCACGAGCAGTACCCAACGCTCCCGGTGGGTGCCGTGCGAGCCGCGCTCGCCTACGCAGCGATGCCCGCTCGTGAGGAGCTGCATCCGCTCGAGGGGCACCAGCTCGCTGCGGTCGCGCTTGGGCAGGGCGATGCGGATGCACGGCGACGCCGGGATGAGGCGGTCGGCCACGGCTGCCTTGAAGATGGTGGCCACCCAGCGGTAGATGACCTCCGTCGTGGTGGGGGCGAGGACGTCGCTGACCCTCACCCACCCCTGGATCTCGCTGCGCCGGACGGCGCCGAGGGGCCGGTGGCCGAGGGTGGGGTAGCGTGGTTCCGGAGGTAGGTCTCGGCCTGCTCGGCGGTTGAGCGCCGATGGATCTGGGCCGCCCGCCACTCCTCGGCGTACTCCCGGAACGGGATCAGGCCCCCGGCCGGGTCGATGTACAGACCGCGGGCCAGATCGCCCCGGATGTGGTCTAGGAAGAGCTCGGCGTCCTTCTTGCGAGCGAAGGTCCGGGTCTTCTGGGGGCCGCCCGGGTACTCCCTCCAGCGGGCCCGGTAGTGGCCGTTGTCCCGCCTGTCGATGCTCGCCAACCGCTCCCGGCCTCCCTTAAAGGGGCCCGATCCGGTGCTCAATCAGTCCTCAGCGGTCCTCAAAATGGTCTCAGGGGCTGACTCCGGAGGGGTCCCTGCGGTCTGTCATGGACACCCACGGGCAATCCAAATCCCAGCTCAGAGGGCCGTTTTACGGATTTCCGCAAGGGTGGTGACGGTGAGCCGGCCTGTAGGCGGGGTTCTGTCCAGCGCCTGAGGCGCCTGTGTGGCCATCCATCTGTGCGGCCTACCTGGGGACGTTGGGCGGGCCGCCCGTCCCACGCTTGGCCTTGCTCCGGGTGGGGTTTGCCGAGCCGTCCGGGTCACCCCGGGCGCTGGTGCGCTCTTACCGCACCGTTTCACCCTCACCTGTGCCGCCCGGTCTCCCGGGTGGCCATCGGCGGTCTGCTTTCTGTGGCACTTTCCTGCGGGTCGCCCCGACTGGCCGTTAGCCAGCACCCTGCCCTGCGGAGCCCCGACCTTCCTCAGCCTTGCCGCCGAAGCGGCTGAGCCGCGGCCACCCGGCCGGCTCACCGTCGCCGTCGATTCTGCCACGTCCCGACGGGAAGGTGAGCAAGAGCCGAGCCAACTTCTTCGACGACGACGAATCGAACTCCCGCGAGCCCAGGCTGAACACATTGAGGGAGAGGTCAGACGGGTGGTCGACGTTTTCATCCCCCACGTGGCGACGTCAACCAACGTCCCCGCTGGACTACCCGCGCAGCCCGGGGCTTGGCCGTGGCCCTGGCCGGTTTGCTGCTGGCGCCCTTGCCTACGGCGGCACAATCACGGTCAGAGGCCGTACCCCGGGGGTGGACCTCACACCGCGGCGTCGGCCACGTTGACCAGGTGGCCAACGACGTCAAGGGTCGAAGGGGGTGGTGCGTGTCGACGGCTACACCGATGCCGTGGCTGGCGACACCTACAACCTCGACCTGTCCGGGCGGGCGGCCTCGGTCCAGGCCGCGCTGCAAACCTCTGCTGGCTGGCGCTCCTGTCACCCTGAAGGTGACCGGCCACCGCGAAGCCGATCCGGTTGCCGCCAACGCCAAGCCCGACGGTGCCCATACCCCTGGGCCGGGCCAAGAACCGGCGGTGACCATTGGTTCCGAGAAGCGCTGAGCCCGTGTTATCCCCTCCTGTGGACGGGCCTGGGGACGAATGACACTCTTGTAATTGTCACACCCCCCTGGCAACCTGGAACGGTGACCTCGCCGGCCAGCACCCTCGAGACGCCGTCGCTGGAAGCGGCGTCCCTGGAGACTGCGGCAGAGCGCCTGGCGTCCCTGCTCACCGGTACGGGGACGGGCCTGTCCGATCCCACGCTGTCCTCGCTCGCCTTCGAGGACCAGATCGTTCCCCGGGCGCTGGCCCGCCTCGACCCGCCGGCGGACGTGTGGGCCGTCGACGGTGGCCAGGGAACAGTGGCCGACGCCCGCAGCGTGGCGCTCCTCATCACCCGAGCCGCCCGCGTACGGGTCCGAGCCGGGTCCTGCGTGCTGGAGGAGGAGGGCGACCTGCGAGCCCACCTCCTGGGGGGCGCCGAGGAGCGCGTAGCCGCGCTCGTGGGGCTGGGCCTCGAGGGAGTGGGTCCCGACACGTCGGTCGACGTCAACCTCTTGCGTGACCGCTGGGAGTGGGACGCGGTGGAGCGCAGTGTGGAGCAGGCCGATCCCGGGGCCGTGGTGCTCGTCGACGGTGACCTGCAGCCCGACTGGCGCATCCCCTCTGCCTTCCTCGCCTCGTTGCTGGCACGGGCGCGCCAGCGGGGCGTGCTGGTGGCCGGCGTCACCAAGCACTCCTCCCTGTCCCGGGGCGGGGCACCGCTGGTGGGCCAGCTGGAGATGGAGGCGGCCGACACCTTTGGTCCCCGGGCCCGCTGGTGGGCCCCCGTGGCTCGCAGCCGGGCCACTGAGCGACCCGACGTGGCCGGCCTCCAGGTGGTGGTCGCCCGGTTGGACCCCGATGCCCGCTTCGCTTTCCGCATCGACCTGCCCGCCGACGCAGACGCCGAGGAAGCCCTCGGTCGGGTGGCGGCGATCAGCGACGACGCCGCCTTCCCCGGCTACCCCTATGCCCTGAGCGTGGCTGATCGCCTGGCCGCGTGCCCCCGCTGGGTGCGCCAGGAGACGTGGCTCCAGCTCGACGACCTGCTCCAGCAGGCCGGCGTGGCGCCCGAAGTGCGGGAGCGGGCCTTCGCCGACCGCCACTCGCTGATGGAGAGGAGCTGAGGCCATGAGCCGCGGCCGCCTCTACGGCAAGAACGTGCTCGAAGGCCTCTTCCGGGCCGCGCCCGACGAGGACCTGTTCCTCGGCGAGCTGCTGGTGGCCGTGGACGAGGGCACCGGCCGGCGCTACCTGTTCCGGGTGGTCGACGTCACCTACGGCAGCGAGCACCGCGAGCCGGGCTGGGCCGAGCGGGTGGCCGGCACGCTGCTGGCCGACGACGCCCGGGGCGAGGCCGGCGCCCACCCCCTCTACGAGCAGGCTCGTCGCACCTACCGGGTGGCCGAGTGCCGCTGCCTCGGCTACCTCACGCCCGACGGTCAGCAGTTTCGCAAGCCCAAGAGCCTGCCCACGCAGTTCTCCCGGGTGGTGGCGCCCGAGGCCGCCGACTTCGAGTTCCTGCGCAGCCGCATGGGCGACCTCGAGGTGGGGCTGCTGCGGAGCGGGGAGACGGTGGTGCCCTTCGCCGTCGGCATCCCCGGCGCCAGCCTGGCCAGCCATGTGGGCGTCTTCGCCACCACCGGCATGGGCAAGTCCAACCTCATGCTCGTCCTGGCCGGCGAGGCCATGCGCACCCAGGGCCGCTACGGCCTGCTGCTCGTCGACCCCCACGGCGAGTACCGCCGCCAGCTCAGCCGCCACCCTTGGGCCGGCGAGGGCCTGCGCACCTACGCCGCCCGCCGCCTGCCCAACACCTCCACGCTGCGCGTCGGCCTGGCCGAGCTCTCCGTCGATGACCTGCGCACGGCCTACGAGTGGAGCCGGCCCCAGGAAGAGGCCCTCTTCGAGCTGGAGCGCCACTACGGCGGCGAGGGGCTGTCGTGGTTGCTGGCCTTCTCCCAGATGGACGACCTGGCCGCCTTCCGAGAGATCGAGCTGGGCAACCGTGTGGCCCTCAACACCCTTCAAGTCGTGCACCGGCGCGCACGGCGCATCGTGGAACTTCCGTGCGTGGCCGCCGACCCCAGCGTGTCGGCCGGGGCGTCGGTTGTGCGCCACCTCACCGAGGGTCGAGTGGTGCTCATCGACGTGAGCGGCCTGGGCCCCACCGAGGAGGTCCTGGTGGCGTCGTTCCTCACCCGGCGGGTGCTCGAGCACTGGTCGGCGGCCTACCTCGACGAGCCCGAGCTGCACGAGCGCCTGCCCGTCGTGTCCATCGTGCTCGAAGAAGCCCAGCGGGTGCTCTCCTCCAGCCGGGACCGGGAGTCCAACGTCTTCCCCCGCCTGGCGCGCGAGGGCCGTAAGTTCAAGGTGGGCCTGTGCGCCGTCACCCAACAGCCCAAGCTGCTCGACGCCGAGCTGCTCAGCCAGTTCAACACCTTCTTCGTGCTGGGCCTGGCCGACGAGAAGGACCGCACCATCCTGCGCTCCTCGTCCAAGCAGGACCTGTCGGCCCTCGGACCCGAGATCCAGACCCTCATGCCCGGCGAGTGCCTGGTGGCCAACCTGGAGGCCCCGTTCGCCGTGCCCGCCCGCGTGCACCTCTACGACCACGTAGTCCGAACCGTGGCTCCACCGCCTGCCCCTCGCGTCAGCGCCGCCACCAACGTGGCCGCGCTCGTGGAGTAGCGATGTTTCGCCTCGGAAGGAAACCTTCCTCGGCGAGCTGTTCGGTGCTCCGGCCGACCGGCGAAGCCGGACCGGCCTCCGCGCTCAGGAGGTGCTCCTGATGCGGGTTGCGGCGCTGGGCGACGCCCACCTCGGGCGGGCCTATTACTCCCACGCCACTGACGGGGTGAACCAGCGCGAGCGCGACTTCGAGGTTTCCTTCGAGGCCGCCGTGGCCCTGGCCCTCGACCAGGAGCCCGACCTCGTCGTCTGGTTGGGTGATGTGTTCGACCATCCCAGGCCCACCTACCGCTCGTTCTGCGTGGCCCAGCGAGCCCTGCAGCGCATCCGCGACCACGGCGTACCCCTCGTGGCCATCACCGGCAATCACGACACTCCTCGACTCCCGGGCACCGGCAGCCCCTACACGGCCCTGGCCGGCGCCTTCCCCGAGATGCACTGGGCCCATCGCCTCTCCTACGAGCGCTTCGAGCTGCCCGGCCTGGTGGTCCACGCCGTGCCCCAGATGCTCACCGTCGACGCCACCCTCGAGGCCCTCGACGAGGCCGACCGCGGGCGCGACCTCGACCGGCCGAACCTGCTGCTCACCCATCCCCGGCTGCCCCAGGTCGAGCCTCGCTACGCCGACATCAACGAGATCGAGGTCGACGCCGGGCGGCTCCGGTCCGACCTCGTGCTCCTCGGCCACTACCACGTCCACACCGCTGTCCGGTCGGGGGTCTGGTACGCAGGCTCCACCGACTCGTTCTCCTTCGCCGACGATCCCGACCGGGCCAAGGGCGTGGCGGTGCTGGACACCGACACCGGCGAGTGCCACCACGTGGCCCTCGAGGGCCAGCGCCCGCTCGTCACCCTGGAGAAGGTCTCCGCCCTCGGCCTCTCGCCGTCCGAGGTCCACGCCCAGGTGATGGAGCGGGTCGGCGGGGTGCCCGAGGGCGCGGTCGCTCGGCTGTACCTGGACGACGTCGACACCGAGGCGTGGCGCCTGCTGGACCTCGACGCCGTATGGGACGCCGCCGCCGGCGCGCTGCACCTCAAGCTCGAGCCCCGCTTCGCCGACGTCGCCGCCCATGTGGAGCTCCCCGAGCTCGACTCCATGCCCGGTCGTTGGGAGCGCTACCTCGTCGATCAGGACCTGGTGGGCTACGACCGATCCCGGATCAAGGACCTGGGGCTCGAGTACCTGGCCCGGGCCGTGGAAGTAGGAGAGTAAGGCAGAGCCTGTGCGCATCACCCGGCTCTACCTTCGGAACTACCGGGTCTACGAGGACGAGCTGGACCTGGAGCTGCCCCCGGGGCTGGTGGGCATCTACGGGCCCAACGGAGCGGGGAAGAGCCTCCTCATCGAGGCCATCCTCTGGAGCCTCTACGGCTACTCCCGCACTGCCAAGGAGCAGGTGCGAACCGCCGACGTGGGTGGCGAGTGCGTCACCGAGGTGGAGTTCGAGCACGAGGGCCATCTCTACCTGGTGCGGCGCACGCTGTCGGGAATCAATTCCACCATCAGGGCCCAGGCCGAGGCCGACGGGGCCCAGGTGGCCGAGGGCATCCAGTCGGTGCGCCAGTACGTGCACTCCGTGCTGGGCATGGACGCCCAGGCGTTCCGCGCCTCTGTCTTCGCCGAGCAGAAGCAGCTGGCCGCCTTCTCCCAGCAGCGTCCGGGCGAGCGACGGGACCTGGTGTTGCGCTTGCTCGGCATCACGCCCCTCGACAAGGCCCGGGACGCGGTTCGCCATGACGCCCGCTCGGCCAACGAGGCGTTCCAGCAGGCGCGCCGGGTGCTTCCCGACCTCGACGCCCTCCAGGCCGCGGCCGACGACGCCGAGGCCGCGGCCCAAGCCCGGGCTGCGGACGTCAGGGCCGAGGAGGAGGCAGCCACCACCGCCAAGGCGCGCCTGGTCAGCGCCGACGAGCGCTTCGAGTCGCTCGACGAGCTTCGCCGTGAGCACGATCACCTGGTGGCCGAGGGGAAGGCGGTTCGGGCCGAGCACGACGGCGCCGCCGCCGAGGTCGAGGGCCTGACCACAGAGCTGGCCGAGCTCGACGTGCTAGTCGGTGGCCTGGCCACCCACCGGGAGGCGGCGGCCGGCCTGGATGCCGCCGAGAGGCGACTGCGCCTGGTGGAGGACATGGTCGCGGCCGAGCGCGCCCTGCGGGCCATGCCCGTGCCCCATCAGCCTCCCCAGCCGGATGAGATCGGCTGCCAGGCCGCCGGGGAAGCGGCGCACGCCGATGCCAACCGGCTGGCCGAGGTCAAAGGCCGGCTACGGAGCGCGATCGAGGCCGAGGAGAGGGCCAGCGAAGGGGTGAAGAGCTCGGCTCGGCTTTCTGGCGAGGGCGCCTGCCCGCTCTGCGGGCAGGCCCTGGGTGAGGCGTTCGAGAAGGTTCAAGCCCACCGGGCCGCCGAGCTCCACCAGGCTGCAGAGGCGGTGCGGGCCCTCGGCGCCGAACGGGCGGGGCTGGAGCAGATGGCCAGCGCCAGTTCGTCGCGAGCTCGACAGGCGGAGGACGCCCTCGAGCAGTCAAGGGTGGCCTGGACCGCCTACGAGCGGCTGCGGACCCGCCACCAGGACGCCGAGGAGGCGTTGTCAAAGGCCCGGGCGCTCCTCGGAGGCGCGGTTTCCGTAGAGGAGGCGGAGGCGCTGGCGGCCGACGTCGCCCGCCGGCGGGAGGCCTCGCGCCAGTGCCAGCGCGTCGAGGGCCGCCTCGAGAGACGGCCGGTTGCCGAGAAGGCACTCGAGTCAGCTCGCTCGCGCCTCACCCATGCCGCCGGTCGCCTCGACATCTTGCGCCAGAAGCGTCGGTCCCTCGGCTTCCAGCCAGAGGACGTGGACGTCGCCCGACAGCGTCGGGACGAGGCCCGGGCAGTGGCCGAACGGACGGGGTCCGCCCTCCACCTGGCCCAGGTGTCGGCGGCCCAGGCCCGGGAGCGGGCGATGGCTGCGGCCGAGACGTTGGAGCGAGGCCGCGTCCAGCACGCCGCCCTCGAGGCCAGCGCCGAGGAGGCTCGTCACCTCGGGCGCCTCGCCGAGCTGATGGGCGCCTTCCGGAACACGGTGGTGGCCAGTGTGGGGCCCCGGCTGTCCGGCCAGGCCGCCGAGCTGTTCGGCGAGCTCACCGACCACGAGTACGACCGCCTCGAGGTGGACCCCGAGACCTACGAGATCCAGATCCGAGATCGGGGCCGCCTCTACGACATGGAGCGGTTCTCCGGGTCGGAGACCGATCTGGCCAACCTGGCCCTCAGGGTTGCCATCAGCGAACATGTGCGGCTGTTGTCGGGCGGGGCCGTGGGCCTGTTGGTCCTCGACGAGGTTTTCGGTCCGCTGGACGAGGATCGCAAGGCCAGGATGCTGGGCGCCCTCGAGCGACTCAAGTCCCGTTTCCGCCAGGTGCTGGTGGTGACCCACGACGACACGATCAAGGCCGAGCTCCCTCACGCCGTCGAGGTGGTGAAGCTCCCCGGCCGGAGGGCCACCGCCCGCCTGGTTACTGCGTGAGCTCCTTCGGGCGGCTCTGTCTCCAGGCCACGTAGGCGCCCACCAGCGCCAGTGAGACGGTGACCTGGAACAGGATGGCCAGGGTGACGACCAGGGGGAAAGACAGGCCTGCGCCCCCGAGGAGGCGCCGGCCAAGGGTGAAGGCGAGGAAGGCGGCGAAGGCGATGACGGCCGAAGAGGCGGCGTGGCGGTAGGGAGCCGCGGGGCGGCTCTTGGCCGCCGTGTGGCCCCCGACGGCGAAGGCCACGAAGAGGGCCACCACTGGCACCACCCACAGGCTGCCCTGGTTGCCCTCGGCCTGGCTCCCCACCACGATGCGCACGAGGACGATAGGCACGGCGGCGATGCCCAGCGTGATGGCAGCACCCACGCCCACCGCCCGACGATCGAGGGGGGTTGCGGTCCCTCCCAACGACCCCGGCTCGCTCACGACGCCCTTACGCTCGGTCACGACTCTTCCTGGAGCCGGCTGTAGGGGGTGCGCAGGCCGTCCCTGACCAGCGCGGAGAGCTGACGTCGGTTCCTCACTATCAGGCCGGCGGCGGCCACCAGGTAGATGATGCCCGTGATCACCCGGACCGGCCCGTGGATGGACTCGGGGCCCACTGCCCCGGCCACGAACTGGAAGAGGAACAAGAACAGCACCACGCCAGCCTCGCGGACGGACATCGACAGGTTGGCGAGGATGGCCACGGCGAAGGCCGACTGGGCCGCGGTCACGAACAGCTCTTCCCGCTGCTTGGCGTCGATGGGCAGCCCGTCGAAGGTGCCGGCGGCGATGGCGAAGGCGATGGGGAGGGTGCCCACCAGCAGGGTCCACTGGTTCACCTTGGACGACACCAGGGTGCCGAGCCCGGCGTTGGTGTTGAGCCTCCAGGCGTAGAGCCCGGCCACCAGGAGCTCGGGAGCCTCCGACGCCAGGGGCGCCAGCCACTGGACGAGCAGGAACTCGTCGATTCCGGCGGACTTGCCCGTGCCCACCAGCGCCTCGGCGAACTGCTCGGCGCAGAGCAGGATGATGGCGGCGGCCACGACGAAGAGGCCGATGACGCCCGATCTTCGCTTCGGCTTGTCCAGCTCGCCCACCCAGCGGGCCGGTCCGACCAGGTGCGGTTCCTCGGCGGGGGCTTTGGATATCCGGTACGAGTAGGCGAGGAAGAGGCTCACCAGGAAGGCGGCGTCCACGATACTGATGGAGTTCCGCAGCGGGAGCGTGAGCGAGTACACGGTGGCGATCCCCAGGAACGCCAGCTCCACCGACCGGGTCCGCTGCAGCACCACCTCTCGGCCGCGCTCGGGCTCTTGGCGCTGGCGCCATCTCCACCAGGCGATGAACACCACCATGGTCCAACCGAGGCCGATGAGAAGGCGGTTCGCCCCCGTCATGTTGGCCAGCGCGAGGGAGCACGGCGACTCCCCACCCTCCGGGGACGGGCAGGCCCGTCCGAACTCCTCGTAGGAGTTGCCTCCCTTGACGGCGAACACCATGTCGACGGCGTACTCGGGCAGCACGGCGATGAGGGCCAGAAGCCCGAGGGCCAGGCCCGCCGAGATGTCCACCTGGGCGGCCTCGGCCGCCCACGAGAGGAGGAAGGCGGCCCCGACGATGGCCGCCCCGAAGATCAGGGCGAGCACGGGGTCGGCCAGGTGGACGTCGAAGAGTCGCAGCGCCACGCCGGGCACAGCGGCTCCGAGGGCCGCCCCGATCAGGATGGGTTGGCGGCTTCGAGGTACCCTTGATGGCCGTTCCTGGCGCGTCGTGGTCACCTGTGAATCCTAGGGGTTGGCCCTCCGGCGACTCAGGCAGGCCCGATTGGGTGGGGAGAGGCTTGAAACGTGGCCTCCGTGGGAATGAGTAATGGACTTCCGACGTTGCCTGATAGTTCCAGTCAACTCTCTTGTTTGGTAAAGGACGTGAGCTACCCGATGAACCTGTCCTGGCGTCAGCGTGCAGCATGCCGCGGCGTCGACCCGGACATCTTCTACCCGGCGTCGGACGAGGACGCAGAGCCGGCCAAGGCCATCTGCGACCAGTGCGACGTTCGTCAGGCGTGCCTCGAGTTCGCTTTGGCCAACCGGGAGCGGGACGGGATCTGGGGAGGCGCCACCGAGCGTGAGCGGCGGCGCATCACCCGCCAGCGGCGCAAGTCGGCTTGATCGCCCTCGGCGCGGAGCGCCTCGGGCGAACCTGACGGAATGCCGGGCGAGCGGCGGAGCCGCCTCGCCCGGCATGCTCATCGCTTTGTGCGGCAGCCGGAAAGGCCGCCTTTGGCGGCGTGAGCGGCCGCCGTCGGCGATAGCGTCCTCCCTGTGGTCGCAGAATCCGCACCCTCTCTCTCTGAGCTGGGAGGGTGGCCTTTCGTCCTTGGGCGTCTGCTCAACGGCCAGGATCTCCGGTCCGTCGAGGTTTCGGCCGCCCTGTCCGAGATCCTGTCCGGAGCGGCCACCTCGGCTCAGATCGCCGCCTTCGCCGTCGCCCTGCGCATGAAGGGCGAGACGGTGGAGGAGATGACCGGTCTGGTGCGCACGATGCTGGCCCACGCCGAGGCGGTGCCCGTCCCTGCCGAGCTGGACGTGGTCGACACGTGCGGGACCGGTGGTGATCGCAGCCAGTCGGTCAACGTGTCCACCATGGCTGCCCTGGTCGTGGCCGGCGCCGGCGCCCGGGTGTGCAAACACGGGAACCGGGCCATGTCCTCGCTGGCCGGATCGGCGGACGTGCTCGAGGCGCTCGGCGTGGTCATCGACCTCGGGCCGGGGGCAGTGCTCCGCTGCATCGAGCAGGCGGGCATGGGCTTTTGCTTCGCCCCTCGCTTCCATCCCGCCCTGCGCCACGCCGGGCCGACCCGCCGGGAGCTGGGTGTGGCCACCGTCTTCAACTTCCTGGGTCCTCTTGCCAACCCGGCCCGTCCTCGCCGCCAGGTGGTGGGCGTGAGCAACCCGGCCATGGCCCACAAGATGGTCGGTGTCCTGGAGGCCAACGGGGCCACTCACGCCCTGGTGGTGTTCGGCCACGACGGCCTCGACGAGCTCACCACCACCACCACGTCCACCATGGTGGAGCTGGTCGACGGGGAAGTTCGCTCGGTGGTGGTCGACCCTCGCGCTCTGGGCCTGGATCCGGCGACGGCAGCCGACCTGCACGGTGGTGATGCCGGGACCAACGCCGAGCTCACCCGGCGGGTCCTAAGCGGTGACAAGGGGCCGCACCGGGACGTGGTAGCGCTCAACGCGGCCGCCGGCATCCTGGCCGCAGGGCTGGCGGCGGATCTGGAGGAGGCTTTGGAAGTGGCCGAGCGTTCGGTGGACGAGGGCCGAGCCGCCGACGTGCTGGCACGGCTGGTGAAGACCTCCCAGGAAGTGGCAGCCTAGGACGTGGCCGACGACGGGGACGACGACACCAGAAGCGAGGACGCCAGGGGCCGGGACACCAGAGGCCAGGGCACGGGGAGCGGCGACATGCGAGAGCCGCACGAACACGCCTCGGCCGCGGGGGCACCGGGCGCCAGCGGACCCGGGGATACCGGCTACGAGGGTGAGATCATGGTGGGCGACGAGGGCGGTGCGGCCGGTCCCGAGTCCTTCCAAGACCCCTTCGGCCGTCCCGACTCGGGCTGAGGTCGGAGACGTCGGAGGGCCACCGGCACCCTCGGGCGTCCTGTGCCGTCAGGGGTCCAGCACACGGCCCATCAGGCCGAGGGGAGGGGCGCCGAGATCGAGGAGGGCCTCGTGGAAGCGGCGGTGCGAGTACCGCCGGCCCCAGTGGGCCATGGCCTCGTCCCGCAGGGCGAGGATCTCCAGCTTCCCCCAGGTGTAGCGACCGTAGGTCGGGTCGTAGCCGGCTCGGTCGGCCTCGGCTCGGGCTGCCGGGCCGCGTAGGAAGGCGTCGGCCTCGAAGCGGTGAACCGCCTCGCCCATGGTCATCGCTCCGGTGTGCAGTCCGATGGCGACGGCCAGGCGGGTGACGCGGACGAGGGCTTCGATGCACACTCCGATGGAGAAGCGGGGATCGTCCTCCCTGAACCCCTCCTCGAGGAAGAGCTCCTCGCCGTAGTGTGCCCATCCCTCCACGAACGCAGTGGAGAACACGGCCCTGCGCACGTCCCCTCTCACCCGGCGCAGCATGCGCCCGTGGGCGTAGTGGCCGGGCATGACCTCGTGGACGGTGATGGCCGGCAGGGTGGTGCGGCTGAACACCTCCAACCACTGCCTCTGCTCCTGCTCGGGCCAGGCCGGGTCGGGAGGAGTGACGTAGTACCACGAGGGGGCGTCCTCCTCCAGCGGCGCGGCCCACGACATCATGGCCATGGCCCATCGCCGAGATGGTGGCGCGGGTCCCACCATGCACTGACCGCCGAGGTCGGGAAGCAGGTCGCGCTGGAGGACGAACGCGGTCGCGTCGGCGATCTGGCCGGTCGCCTCGGCGTAGATGTCCGCGGCCTCGGCGGGGTGGTCGGCCAGGAGCTCGGGTACCAGCGCCGCCGGTGACGAGCCGGCGTCGAGGCGACGGCAGGCCTCCGCCATCGCGTCCACCAGACGGTTGCGCTCGGCGTCGGCCCGCTCGGCCAGGCGGCCGAGGTCCACTGACATGGCCTCACCGTCTCCCATCAGTCGGATCAGATTGGCAGCGCCAAGGGACGGGTCGGGGTCTCCCTCTTCAGCCACGCGCTCGAGGTGAGAGACCAGCCGGCCAAGGGCGGCGACGGCCTTGGCCACCGACTCACCTTTGGCACCTGCAGGATGCCCCTCGCCGGGCAGGGGAACGCCTGCCTCGAGGCCTCGTGCCGCGGGAAGAAGTGCCCGTGCCACGGGTGCCGGCACCTGATCGAGTGCGTCGATGGCGGCTTCGACGGCGTCGGGCCAGGCAGCGATGTGGCGCCGGCGCCCGTCCTCTCGCTCGGAGGCCGGCGCGTACTGGCGCTCGTAGCAGGAAAGGTCGAGATTGCCCAGATGGGGGAGAGGGTTGCGCCTGTGCTCTTCGACAATGGCGTATGTCGTTCGCAGCCCTGCTTCGGCGGCCGACAGATGTGCCTCGTCGTGGCTGTCCGGCTCGGTCGGCCCGACTCCGAGCCTGGCCACCGCCGCGGACACACCTCCCGGGGAGAGGTCCTGCACTACGCCGTCGAAGCGCTCGTGCATCCCGGCCCACTCGCGCATGCTGGCGACTTCGAGCTCGCACACCGAACTCAGGCGCGGGTTCACGGAGGGGGCAGGCTAAACAACTCGACACCATTACGACAACCCTTGGTCCGAACCGCATCCTTGGGGATGCCGCGGTGGGAACCCGGGGGCACGGGGTTTGTGCCAAGGATGTCCCAACTGTGGCAGAGGCGTGGTGATACGGTCGATCAGGACCGAGAGCCGGGCCGCTGACCACGATCGGGGAACGGTGGAGCAGCTCCACTTCGTCGGCTTCACCAGCGACAACGAAGCGCTCATGTTCAGTCGTCGCGATGATGCGGCATCGGGTGAGTACTTCGTGGCGATCGATGAGTACTTGTTGGCCGCCATCGAGCAGTTCGATGGCGAAGAGGAGGAGGTCGATGACCGCCAAGAGCAGGCGCGGGCTCCGTCGCTCGCCCTTCAGCGCGGACCCCTCCCCGCAAACGTCCGGATGTATCCCAAGCCGTCGAGCGACCTGAGCCCGCGCGAGATCCAAGCACGCCTTCGCTCAGGGAGCACCATCTCCGACGTGGCCGACGAGGCCGGGGTCGACGAGGAGTGGATCATTCGATTCGCGGCGCCGATCATCGCCGAGCAGGCCAGGGTGATCGAGCAGGCCCACGGGATGACGTTCACCAAGCCCCGGGTCGGTCCTTCGTCGGAGCCACTCCGGACGTCGGTGCGCTGGAACCTCGCCGAGCAGGGCGCGCTACGCAGCGACGAGGTGTTCGACGCCGGGTGGAGCGCCTACAACCTCCAGGGTGCCAGATGGGTGGTCCGTATCTCCTTCGTCGCCAAGCGCCGGCGCAAGATTGCCGAGTGGGAGGTGGACCTCCGCGAGGGAGAGCTCTCCGCACGCAACCGGGTGGCCACCGACCTTGGCTATGTCGCGCCGGGCCGGCGGCGCAAGCGTGCCGACTCCGAGTACTCGCTCCCTGCGCCGGCGGGAAGGGTCGACAGAGCGGGCGTCAAGAAGACGACCAGGGCTACCAAGGCGACGAAGAAGAACGCAGCAGTGAAGCGAGTCCCTCCCACCGGTAGAGCTTCGGCTGAGCCCCGGAAGGCACCGGGGAAGGCAGCACCGACCAAGGCTTTGAACAGCACGAAGAAGAAGAAGAAGTCGGTGCTCGAGAAGTCGGCGATGGGGCCGTTGGTGAAGAAGGCGCTGCCGCGCAAGGTCCCGGGAACCACGGCCAAGAAGGTCGCCAGGAAGAGCCAAGTCGCCAAGGTGGTCAAGGGGGGACCGGCCAGGAAGGCCACGGCCCGGAGGTCGACCACCAAGAAGGCCACCGGGAAGGCGGCTACCAAGAGGGCGCCGTCCAAAGGGCCAACCGTCCCCGAGCTCGCCTCCGAGCGCCCGAGCCACCTGGCCCGTCCCCCTTCTCACATGAGCACGGCCAATCCGGCCCCGATCAGCACGGCCAACCGGATCGTCCGCCAAAGGCCGCCCACCTCCGGAGCGGGCCAGGGGCCGACCCCGATCTCTCGTCCGGCTGCGGTGGCGCCGGCTCCCGCGGTGAAGCGGTCGGCGCCGGCGGTGGCCGCTGCTGGTCCCCGAAGCCAGCGCACTGCCGCGTCGGCGCCTGCACCGAGCTCCCCGGAGGTCCGTGCACCCACACCTGACCCCGTGCCGCAGAGCGAGCCCGTCCCGGAGCGGCCTCCGCTCGTGATCATGTCGACTCCTGACGCCCACGCCGGCGTTCCTCTGAGCGCTCCCGAAGCGGCCGATGAGGGCTCCCGATGGCCCCTGCCCCGCCGCCGCCGCTGAGCTACACGCACCCACCGGCAGTCAGCGAGGCCGCCGACGTCTGCAACCATGAGGCCATGTCCCCGGATGGGCAGTCCCTGGCGAAGGAGCTGTGCCGAATCGGGAGCGAGGCCGGCCTGGACGCCGTGGGTGTGGCTCCGGCGGAGGTGTTCTCGAGCACGCGCCGCCATCTTGAGGAGCGCAAGGCCGCGGGCCTCCACGGCGGGATGCACTTCACCTACGGCGACCCTTCTCGGTCCACCGATCCGGGCAGGGCTTTGGCCGGTGCGAGGGCGCTGGTGGTGGGGGCCCTCTCCTACCGGCGGGCCGAGCCCGAGCGGCCGGCCGCCCACGGGTTGGGGCGGGTGGCTCGCTATTCCTGGGACGACGTCTACGCCCCGCTGCGGACGGCGTTGAACGTGGTGGCCGAACGGCTGAGAACCGACGGATGGAGCGCCCGGGTGCTGGTGGACGACAACGCCCTCGTCGATCGGGAGGCCGCCTATCGGGCGGGCTTGGGCTGGTACGGGAAGAACTCCAACCTCCTCCTTGCCGGACGTGGGTCGTGGTTCGTGTTGGGCTCGGTGGTCACCGACGCCCCCCTGCCCGCGGAGCAGCGGCCGCTTGCCGATGGCTGCGGCCCCTGCACCCGCTGCTTGCCGGCGTGTCCCACCGGCGCCCTGGTGGAGCCGGGCGTGCTCGACGCACGCCGCTGCCTGGCCTGGTTGCTCGAGGCGCCGGGAAGCTTTCCGGTCGAGTTCCGTGAAGCCCTCGGGGGGCGGGTGTACGGGTGCGACGAGTGCCAGGAGGTCTGTCCGCCGAACAGGCTCGAGGACCGTCGCCGCCCGCCGCCAGCCGCTCAGCCGTCCGACGATGCTTGGGTGGAGCTGGTCGAGCTGCTGGAGACGCCCGACGAGGAGCTGTTGGCACGCTTCGAGCGCTGGTACGTCCCCCGCCGCCAGGCCCGGTACCTGCGCCGCAACGCCCTGGTGGCGTTGGGAAACGTGGGTGACGGCACCGACCCCGCCGTGGCCCGGGTGCTGGCCCGCGCCCTGGCTGACGCCGATCCCCTCGTGCGGGAGCATGCCGAGTGGGCCGCCAACCATCTCGGCCGTCGAGACCTGGTCGATGCCGCTGCCGGGGCGGCCAGCGCCCAGTCGGCGGCCTCGCCCCAAACCTGATGAGCCACCTCCTCGTCACCAACGACTTCCCGCCCAAGATCGGCGGCATCCAGTCCTACCTCTGGGAGCTGTGGCGGCGGCTCCCGCCGGACCAAGTGACCGTGCTCACCACCCCCTACGCCGGCTCCTCGTCGTTCGACGCCGCCCAGGACTACCGGATCGAGAGGTCCGCCCGGTCGATCCTCCTGCCCACGCCGGAGCTCCTCGGCCAGGTGCGTAGCCTGGCCGACGAGGTGGACGCCGGCCTGGTGGTGCTCGACCCCGCCCTCCCGATCGGCATGCTCGGGCCGAAGCTGGACCGACCCTACGCCGTGGTTCTCCACGGCGCCGAGATCACGGTGCCGGCTCGCCTCCCATTGGCCCGCCGGGCGCTGGCTCGGGTGCTCCGCGATGCGCGCCACGTCATCGCCTCCTCCGCCTACGCCGAGTCCGAGGCCCGGCGGGTGATGGGTGGCGCCATGCCGCCGACCACCCTGGTGCCGCCGGGTGTCGACCACGAGCGCTTCCGGCCGCTGTCGGCCGAGGAACGGCACAAGAGCCGCGTGGATCTCGGACTAGACCCGGACGGGTGCCTCGTGGTCAGCGTGAGTCGCCTGGTGCCCCGCAAGGGCATGGACACGCTCATCGCCGCCGCCGACGGGCTGTCCGGTGCCCACCCAGACCTCACCGTGGCCATCGCCGGCAGTGGGCGCGACCGGAACCGCCTCGAGCGCTTGGTGAAGCGCCTGGGGGCGCCGGTCCGTCTGCTCGGGGCCGTGCCCGACGACCGGTTGCCCGCCGTCTACGGCTGCGGCGACGTGTTCGCCATGCCGTGCCGGCAGCGCTGGGGCGGCCTCGACCAGGAGGGCTTCGGGATCGTCTTCCTCGAGGCGGCGGCGTGCGGAGTGGCCCAGGTGGCGGGGTCAAGCGGCGGGGCCGGCGATGCCGTGGCCGACGGCCAGACCGGGCTGGTGGTGGCCGAGCCCGGAGAGCCGGAGGAGGTGGCCGCAGCGCTCGGCCGCCTGCTCGAAGACCCCGCGCTGCGCCGACGGATGGGTGAGGCCGCCCGCCGCCGGGCCGTCAGTGAGTTCTCCTATGACCTTTTGGCATCGCAGCTGCAGCACACCCTCGCCGATCTGGCGGCCTGATCGCCGCCCCGGCCCTCGGCGAGATTGATCTGTGGACCGCGGTGGTCAGGCATCGGGTGGTTCAATCCCGACCGGTACGATCCGGCGGTGGCCGGCCCGAGCGACACCACCGCGCCCACCGCGGTCGGTCTCACGGCGGGGATCGACCTCGGGGGGACCAAGTGCCTGGGTGTGGCTCTGGACGAGGGCGGCTCCGTGGTGGCGGAGCACAGGCTGGCCACGCCCGTGGGCACTGAGGCCATCGTGGAGACCATCGTGGCCGTGGCCACCGCCCTCGGAAGCCCGGCGGCGGTGGGGGTGGGCGCACCTGGGCTGGTGGACGTGGACGGGGTGCTGCGCTTTGCACCCAACCTTCCCGGGGTCGTGAACGTGGCGCTCCGGACGGCGATAGAGGCCAGGTTGGCCGGCACTCGGGTGCGCATCGAGAACGACGCCAGTGCCGCCGGGTGGGGCGAGGGCCGCCTCGGTGCCGCCCAGGGCGCCAGGCACGCCCTGATGGTCACCCTGGGCACGGGGATCGGCGGGGGCATCATCATCGACGGCGAGCTGCTGCGGGGCGCCTCGGGTTTCGCCGGCGAGATCGGCCACATGGTGGTGGACCCGAACGGACCGCCGTGCTCTTGTGGCAAGCGGGGATGTTGGGAGCGCCTGGCCTCGGGCGGCGGGCTGGGCCGCTTGGCCAGAGAGGCGGCCGTGGCCGACCCGGGCAGCCGCATGGTGGAGCTGGCCGGGGGTGACGCCGACGACGTGCGGGGCGAGCACGTGACCCGCGCCGCGGGGGAGGGAGACACCCACGCCATCGCCGTTATGGCGCGCTTCGCCTGGTGGGTGGCACTTGGCTTGGCCAACCTGGCCGCCATCTTCGATCCCGAGAAGATCGTCGTCGGAGGTGGTCTGGTGGCGGCCGGTGACTTGCTCTTGGCGCCGGTGCGCGAGGCCTTTGGCGGTTTGGTGGAAGGAGGGGAGCACCGCCCCGAGGTGGCCATCGTGGCCGCCACGTTGGGCGAGCGGGCGGGGGCCATCGGCGCCGCCCTCCTGGCCAGGCAGGAGAGGCTCTGTCCCGAGCGTGCGATGGGCGGTTGAAGGCTGTGGGCACTTGAAGGTCGTGGGCGGTTGAAGGTCGGCCTCACCCTGCCGCAGTTCGGGGAGGACCCCGAGGCCTGCATCGAGGTGGCCCGCCAGGCGGAGGGGGTGGGGCTCGACGGCGTGTTCGTCTTCGACCACCTGTGGGCCATCGGACGGCCCGACAGCCCGGCCCTGCACGGGCCTAGCCTGCTCGCTGCTCTGGCCGTCGAGACCCGCCGGCTGCAAGTGGGCACGCTGGTGGCCCGTGTGGGCCTGGTGCCCGACGACGTGCTCGTGGCCTCGTTCGTGACTCTGGCGGACCTGGCCGGGGGCCGCCTGGTGGCCGGGCTCGGCGTCGGCGACCGGCTGAGCGAGGACGAGAACCGGGCCTTCGGCATCCCCTTCCCTTCCGTCGCCGATCGTTGGACGTCGCTCGGGGCGTGCAGCGGTCGCCTGCGCCGTCTGGGCATCGAGACCTGGGTCGGCGGCCTGTCGGCCGGCACCAGGGCCGTGGGGAGGGCGGAGTCCGATGCCCTCAACTTCTGGGGCGTGGCGCCTGCCGTGGTGGCCGACGAGCTGGCCCGGCCCGACTCGGTGGCCGTGACGTGGGGGGGCTTGGTAGACCTGTCCGGCGGCGCGGGCGTCGCCGACGCGGTGCTGCGGTCGCTGGCCGATGCCGGCGCCGCCTGGGCCGTGGTGGCCCCCATCGGCGTGCCCTGGCCGGAGGCGGTGGGGGTGGTAGCCGAGGCCAGGGCGGCCGCGGCCTGAGAACGGGCCGTAGGCTGAATCGCAATGAAGGAGTTCCGCAGGGTCAACGGGCTGCCGCCGTACGTCTTCAGCATCATCGACAACCTGAAGGTCGAGGCGCGCCGTGAGGGTGAGGACATCATCGACCTCGGCTTCGGCAACCCCGACATCCCGTCGCCCGACGTGGCCGTGGAGAAGCTGGCCGAGGCCGTCCGCAATCCCAAGAACCACCGCTACTCGGCGTCGCGGGGCATCCCGAAGCTGCGGCAGGCCGTCGCCGACCTGTACCTGCGCCGCTTCGGCGTGGAGCTCGACTCCGACCGCGAGGTGGTCACCACCATCGGGGCCAAGGAGGGCCTGTCGCACCTCATGTGGGTCCTCCTCGGCCCGGGTGACTCCGCCTTCGTGCCGGCCCCGTCCTACCCGATCCACGTCTACGCGCCGCTGTTCGCCGGCGCCGAGGTGCAGCAGGTGCGGGTGGGCCCCGGTGAGGACTTCCTCGACAACCTGCTCGAGGCCTGGCAGTCCCAGTGGCCCAAGCCCCGAGTCGTCGTGCTCTCCTTCCCCCACAATCCCACGACCACTTGCGTGGACCTGGCGTGGATGAGCCGGATCGTGGACTTCGCCCGCGAGCACGAGGTGGTCCTGGTCCACGACTTCGCCTACGCCGAGACCGCCTTCGACGGCTACAAGCCGCCGTCCATCCTGGAGGTGCCGGGCGCCAAGGACGTGGCCGTGGAGCTGTACACGCTCACCAAGTCGTTCTCCATGGCCGGTTGGCGGGTGGGTTTCATGGTGGGCAACGCCGAGATCGTGCAGGCGCTCACCAAGCTGAAGAGCTACCTCGACTACGGCACGTTCCAGCCCATCCAGATCGCCGCCATCGTCACCCTGAACGAGGCGGGGGAGTACCCCAAGGCGGTCAACGAGATCTATCAGAGCCGCCGGGACTCGCTCGTGGACGGCCTGAACCGCATCGGCTGGGAGCTGGAGCGGCCCAAGGGGACGATGTTCGTGTGGGCCCCCGTCCCCGAGCCCTACCGCGAGATGGGCAGCCTCGAGTTCGCCAAGCTCCTGGTGCGCGAAGCGAAGGTGGCCACGTCGCCGGGAGTCGGCTTCGGCCCCGGTGGCGAGGGCTACGTGCGCTTCGCCCTCATCGAGAACGACCAGCGAATAACCCAGGCCGTGCGCACCATGCGCAAGGCCCTCACCCGTCTTTGACCGGTTTGCGGTCTGCTGCCGCTGCCCGAGGTCGGCGGTTCTCGTACCGGATTCGAGGTCGTAACCGGCCGTTCACGGTTCCGGCTTACCCTGTCGTCTCGTGAGCACCCATGTCGTGCGGGTCTGGCTGCCCGACCGCCCAGGCGCGCTGGGCGCAGTGGCGAGCCGTATCGGCGCCGTGCGTGGTGACCTCATCGGCGTCGACATCCTCGAGCGGGGCGCCGGACGGGCGATCGACGAGCTCGTGGTGCATCTTCCGAGCGACGACCTGGTTCCCCTCCTCGTCGCCGAGATGTCCGAGGTGGACGGCGTGGACGTGGAGGACGTGCGCCCGCTCCACGACACCGGCTTCGACGCTCGTGCTCACTCTCTGGAGACGGCGGCGGCCTTGGTGGAGCAGCGCTCGGTCGAGGATCTCCTCGCCGTCCTGGCTCACCATGCCTGTCACGACTACGACGCCGACTGGGTGGTCCTGGTCGGCGAAGACGGCGCCGAGGTCCTCGGCGAGGGGGGTGAGGTGCCGCCCTCATCCTGGCTCCAGGCTTTCGTGGCCGGCAGTGGCGCTTCGGTGCACCCCAATGACGGAGACTGGGGCCCCGACGACGTGGCCTGGGCCGAACTTCCCTTCGTGGCCAAGACGATCGTCCTCGGGCGGGGGGGCCGCCCGTTGCGGGCCCGGGAGCGGCGGCAGCTCCTGGCCCTGGCCCGTATAGCGGGCGCCCGCTGGAGCGAGCTGGCCCCCAGCGACACGAACAGGCACCCGGCGCCCACCTCACGCTGACACCGGCCGCGAGCCCGGCGCTGCCCTGCGTCTGGAGGACATCGCCCGTGGTTCCCGCCGGCTATGTCCTCCAGAGAGCGGCGTCGTCCGGCGTCAGGCTGTGTCGATGGCGAAGAAGCCCTCGGCGAGCGAGCCGTCGGGGAGGCCCGCCAGGGCGGCCACACCGGCGAACCAGCCTCGGAGGTTGGACTCCAGGGCAGCCGGGTCGGTGATCTGGCTCTGGTGGCAGCACAGCGCGCCGAGCTTGCGGTCGAACACGGCGGTGATGTCGACGAAGCGGTTGGGCTCGTGCGGCCCGGCCATGACCCACACCTCGGGGACGGTCCACGCCTCGTAACCCTCCACGGCCAGCTCGGGATGGGCAAAGGAGTTGCGGGCGTCGGGATAGACGGCGCACAGCGCCGCCTCACCGGCGGCCAGGTGATCGGGATGGCTGGCATGGACTCGTTGCCAATTGCGCTCGGGTGACGAGCACAGGACACGCTGCGGGCGTACCCGGCGGATGACGCGGGCGATGTCGCGCCGCAGCTCGATGGAGGCCTGGAGCCGGCCGTCGGGGTAGCCCAGGAACACCACGTCGGAGACGCCCACCGCCTTGGCCGCCTCCTCCTGCTCCGCCCGGCGGATGGCGGGGATCTGGGCGCGGGGCACGTCGGGGTCGAAGCCTCCGGCATCGCCGTCGGTGGCGACGCAGTACGTGACTGCGATCCCGGAGTCGGTCCAGGTGGCCACCGTGCCGGCGGCGCCGAAGTCCACGTCGTCGGGGTGGGCGACGACCACCAGGGCACGGGTCACCTCGTCTGCCGACATGGCCGCCGACCCTATCCGCCGGATGGGAGTTCACCCGTACTCACAGCGGTGTAGTTACACTGACGCCATTCAGGGTCGCCTACTACCGAGCCCGTCCAGCACTCCCAGTTGCCTGGTGGGAGAGACGCTCGTCGTCACCGCCTCCGGCCTGGTGGCCCTGGAGCTGCTCCAGAAGATGGCGGTCGCGCGTGACGAGCTCCCTGATGTGCTGTCCTACGACCGCAGGCATGAGCGGTGGGTGCTCCGCCAGATCAACGGGGCCTGGATGGCGGGGCGCACGAAGCGCCTCGTCGAAGTGCGAAGCGACGGCGGCCAGGTGCTGCGGTGCACGTCCGAGCACCGCTTCCTCACCCGAGAGGTCGGCTGGGCCGAGGCCCGCGAGCTGCGCCCCGGGGTCTCGCTGCATGGAATGGGCAGGGGGCGGGTGGAGGCGGTCGAGCCCGTCATCGTGGACGACGCCGTCCCCGTGTTCGACCTCGAGGTCGAAGGCACCCACAACTTCACCGTCACCAACGACGGCTCCGGGGTCGATCATCCCGTGGTAGTCCACAACAGCGGCGGCTTGATCGGTCGGAATCCCTTGCGTGGGGCCGGAGCTTAAATTACAGTCCTGTAGTACTCACCACATCTTGGGGCCCGCCTCATCTACCGACACAACCAGTGGTAGGTAAGGCCTCAACGAGCAGGAAGGTTACATACCATGGCCATCGCGCCCGAGCGCATGGGAATCGGCATCCGTCGCCACTTCACCACCCCCGGGGTCCATCCCTACGACGAGGTCACCTGGGAGCGTCGGGACGCTCGCATCACCAACTTCGCCGACGGAAGCGTGGCCTTCGAGCAGCTCGGTGTGGAGGTGCCCTCCACGTGGAGCGTCAACGCCACCAACATCTTGGCCCAGAAGTACTTCCGCGGCGCCCCCGGCTCGTCCGAGCGGGAATGGTCGCTCAAGCAGGTTGCCGACCGGGTGGCCGACACCATCACCGCTTGGGGCGTGAAGAACGGCTATTTCGTGGACGGCGAGGAATCGGACGCCTTCAATGCCGAGCTCAAGCACCTCGTCGTCAACCAGAAGGCGGCGTTCAACTCGCCGGTGTGGTTCAACATCGGTGTCCCGGGGCGGAGCCAGCAGGCGTCGGCGTGCCAGCCCTACGACGCCTTGGTGAGCACGCCGGATGGCCTGGTGCCAATCGGCAAGCTCGTCGAGGACGGTGCCATTGGAACGAAGGTCTTCGACGCTCGGGGTCTCACCAAGGTAGAAGCGGTAAAGACCAACGGCCGAAAGCGCGTCTTGCGCATCCACACCAAGGCGGGGCATGCCCTCGACGTCACCCCCGATCACCTCGTGTGGCGGCGATGGGGTGGAGTGAGCGGCAGCTTCGTCCCGGCCGGTGATCTTCGACCCAACGACAAGCTGCAGTGGGTCCGTCACCAGAGTCACGGCGCAGGGGAGATCACCTCGCGAGCCGTGGCCGAGGCTGCCCTTGCCGGATGGTTGCAATCCGACGGCTTCGTGGGCCAGTACGAGGGTACGAACAAGTCGCTCACCATCGAGGCCATGACGGTGAACGACGCAGAGTACGAGTGGGTGCTATCGGCGATCGACACCGTCTTTCCTGGCGTTCACCGCCACATCAGGCCGGTTGCCACGAAGGACACGTCACTCGACTGCAATCGGATTCGACTCTACGGCAACGGCCTGTCCCAGTTCGTCGAGACCTGGGGATTGCGGGCACGCGGCGTCGACATGCAGGTCCCGGCCCATCTGTTCACCGCCCCGCTTCCTGTGGTCGCGGCCTATCTACGCAGCCTGTTCCAAGCGGAGGGCTACGTCTCGTTCAAGCCGAGTTCCTCAGTCATCGGCTTCGACATGATCTCCGCAGGGATCGTGCGTGGCGCGCAATCCCTTCTCAGTAGGTTCGGGATCTTTTCCCGAGTCCGACTCAAGGCCGATTCACGTCCGAACAGGAAGGACTGCTGGCACCTGGCCATTCAGAACGTCACCGACCGGTGGACGTTCGCCGACGAGGTGGGCTTCATCGACCCGGTCAAGACGGCCAAGCTGGAAGCGACGTTCGACATGCCCGGGAGGTCGGCAGGGGATATCAAGCACCTGGAGATCGGCCGCGTCGAAGATCTCGGGGAGATGGAGGTCTATGACATCCAGACCGAGAGCGGCGAGTACCTGAGCGGCAGCCTCCGGGTACACAACTGCTTCATCCTCTCCGTCGAGGACTCGATGCGCGAGATCCTCAACTGGTACGCCGAGGAGGGGATCATCTTCAAGGGCGGCTCGGGCTCGGGGGTCAACCTGAGCAAGATCCGCTCCTCGAAGGAAACCCTCAAGGGGGGAGGAACGGCCTCAGGCCCGGTGAGCTTCATGCGTGGCGCCGACGCCTCGGCGGGCACCATCAAGAGCGGGGGCACCACCCGCCGGGCGGCCAAGATGGTGATCCTCAACGTCGACCATCCCGACGTGGAGGACTTCATCTGGTGCAAGGCCATCGAGGAGCGCAAGGCCCGGGCGCTCCGCGATGCCGGGTTCGACATGGACCTCGACGGCAAGGACAGCTATTCCATCCAGTACCAGAACGCCAACAACTCGGTGCGGTTGAGCGACGAGTTCATGCAGGCGGTGGTGGACGACGCCGACTGGCACCTGAAGGCGGTCACCACCGGCGAGGTACTGGAGACGGTGAAGGCCCGGGACCTGTTCGCCCAGATCGCCAAGGCGGCATGGGAATGCGCCGACCCTGGCGTGCAGTACGACACCACCATCAACCGCTGGCACACGCTGCACGCCACGGGCCGGATCAACGGCTCCAACCCGTGTAGCGAGTACCTTAGCGTCGATAACTCAGCTTGTAATCTGGCCAGCCTCAACTTGCTGCGGTACATGGAGGAGGGGGGCACCTTCGACGTGGAGGGCTTCAAGGCCAGCGTCGAGGTCCTGTTCACGGCCCAGGAGATCCTGGTCGGGATGTCCGACTATCCCACCGAGAAGATTGATCAGAACGCCCGCCGTTTCCGCCAGCTCGGCATCGGCTACGCCAACCTGGGGGCGCTGCTCATGTCCCAGGGCATGGCGTACGACTCCGACGACGGGCGGGCCTACGCCGCCGCCATCACCGCCCTGATGACGGGCCAGGCCTACGCCACTTCGGCCCGCACCGCGGCTCGCATGGGGCCCTTCGCCGGCTACACCGAGAACGCCGAGCACATGCTCCGGGTGCTGCGCATGCACCGCGACGAGGTGGCCAAGGTCGACGAGGAGCAGGTGCCCACGGAGCTGCTGTCGGCAGCTCAGGAGGTCTGGGACCACGCCGTCGAGGAGGCCGAGCGCCACGGCGTGCGCAACTCCCAGGCCTCGGTTCTCGCTCCGACTGGAACCATAAGTTTTCTCCTCGACTGTGACACCACCGGCGTGGAGCCCGACCTCGGCTTGGTGAAGACGAAGAAGCTGGTGGGGGGAGGAACGATGTCCATCGTCAACCACACCGTGCCCCGCGCCCTACGCCAGCTGGGGTACACCGACGATGACGTGGCCGCCGTCGTCAGCTACCTCGACGAGCACAAGACCATCATGGGTGCGCCCGCGCTCAAGGCCGAGCACCTGCCCGTCTTCGCCTGCTCCATGGGTGAGAACTACATCCACTACCTCGGTCACGTGCGGATGATGGCCGCCGTGCAGCCGTTCATCTCGGGGGCTCTTTCAAAAACTGTGAACGTTCCCGAGGAGGCAACCGTCGAGGACATCGAGCAGCTCTACCTCGACTCCTGGCAGATGGGCATCAAGGCGCTGGCCGTGTACCGGGACAACTGCAAGGTGGCCCAGCCCCTTTCCACGGTGAGGAAGGGCACGGCCTCCGACGGCACTCCCTCGTCCGAGGCCGAGGCCCACGACCAGGAGCTGGCCATCAAGGTGGCCGAGCTGGAGAAGGCCCTCGACCGCCAGACCGTGGTGGTGAAGCAGCCCATCCGCGAGCGCCTGCCCCGCCGGCGCCAGTCGGCAACCTTCGCCTTCCGGGTGGCCGACTGCGAGGGCTACGTCACCGTGGGCGAGTACGACGACGGCCGCCCCGGCGAGGTGTTCGTGAAGGTGTCCAAGCAGGGCTCCACCCTGGCCGGCGTCATGGACGCCTTCTCCATCTCCATCTCGCTCGGGCTCCAGCACGGCGTGCCGCTCAAGACCTACGTCCAGAAGTACACCAACATGCGCTTCGAGCCCGCCGGCATGACCGACGATCCCGACCTGCGCATAGCGGCGTCGCTGATGGACTACATCTTCCGCCGCCTGGCCGTGGACTACCTGGCGCTCGAAGAGCGCAGAGAGCTCGGCATCCTCACCACCGACGAGCGAACCCAGCCCACGCTCCCGGGCGTGGAGGAGGGCGCCACGCCATCGGAAGGTGTGGTTCACGCACCGGCACCCGAGAGCACGAAGGAGCCGAAGGCGACGAGGACACCGGCGGCAGTCGGCAAGGACGCCCCCTTCTGCTACTCCTGCGGCGTGGAGATGCAGCGGGCCGGCAGCTGCTACGCCTGCGGGAGCTGCGGCTCCACCAGCGGCTGCTCGTAGTCCCCGAGGACAGCCGTTCTGTCACCCGGAACCGACCGTCTGGCGTCGATTCTGGGTGACAGAATCGTCGTTAGACGCGTCCACGTGGGGATCGGTGCCGCTTTACGAGATCACCGAAAACGGCCTGGTCCGGCACGAGAGTGAGTCCTTCAGCGCTTGAGCTTTACGAGCGGGCGGACCTGCAGCGACCTACGAGGGACGACATCAGCGTTTTCGACGACCAGCTGCTCGTCGTCGCTGAAGAGTTCGGACAGTGGGAGGATGCCCGAAGGCGGATCGACCTGCTGGCGGTCGACCGGCACGGTCATCTTGTCGTCATCGAGCTGAAGCGCACCGACGAGGGGGGCACATGGACCTCCAGGCGGTTCGGTATGCGGCGATGGTGTCAGACATGCGCTTCGAGCACATCGTCGACGCCTTCGCAAACCATGTAGCGAAACATCGGCCTCAAGAGGACATCGACGCTCGCGCGTGAGCTATCTCGACTGGTTGTCCGCCGGTGAAGATGAGGATGCCGTCATCATCGACGGACGTGCGCATCATCCTCGTTTCGGCTGACTTCGGCCGGGAGATCACCACCGCCGTTCTGTGGCTGAACCGCTTCGAGGGCATGGACATTCGATGCGTGCGTCTGGTCCCCTATCGGCTCGACAATCGAGTGCTGCTCGATATCCAACAGGTCCTGCCCCTGCCAGAGGCGGCCGATTACCAGGTACAGGTCCGGCGGAAACAGAACCAGCAGGAGCGGGTGAGCAGCGGCGGGCGGGACCACACCCGCTATCAGATAGTGGTTGACGGCGACGCGTTGCCGGAGCAGAAGAAGCGGCACGCCGTCCGGGTGATGGTTCAGCAGTTGGTCGAGCGTGGCGTTCCGCCCGCCTGATCGGCGAGAAGCTCGGTCCCCGCCGCTTCCGCTCCGTCGTGGGCGAAGCGGGCGACCGGGACGCTCTGGTGGCGGCCTTCCGAGACGCCGACCCCCGTTTCGACCCGGTGCGCTGGTTCGTCGATTATCCGATCTGCCAGGACGGGCGGACGTGGGTCTTGAGCAATCAGTGGGGTACCCAAACCGAAGGTACCCTCCGTGCTCTCTCTCAGGCCTTCCCGGCGGCGAAGGTCACGTTTCGGCCTGCTGGTAGCTGACCCGGTTCGCTCTCATCTCTCGGCACCAGCAGGCCGCCGCGGCAACGGCCTGGAGGGGCCGTGCTGACCGAGGGCGTGCTCGCCTCTGTGAGGCACGGTTACCGACTTCTCCTCCGCTGGGCGTCAGAGAAGGAGAGCTACCGCGGGTCGGTCTCGGCCAGCTTGCGAGCAGCGTCGGCGATCGACTCGGCGTCGATGCCGGAGTCCTTGATCAGCTCCTTGGAGGGGGCGGATCCAGGCATCTTGCGCACCGCGATCTTGACCACACGAGAGGTCAGCTCGTTGTCGGCCAGCGCCTCGAGCACGGCGTCTCCGAGGCCGCCCTCGGGCCAGTGGTCCTCCACCGTGATGAGCCGTCCGCCAGTGTCCTGGACCGCCTCCCGCAAGGCGTCGACGTCGATGGGCTTGATGGAGTAGGCGTCGATGACCCGCACCGCGAGGCCCTCTCCGTCGAGCGTCTCGGCCGCCTCCAGCGCCTCGTGCACGCAGACGCCGGCGGCCACGATGGCCACCTTGTCGTCGTCGGAGCGTCGGGCCACATGAGCGCCGCCCACATGGAACTCCTCGTCCGGCTCGTAGATCACCGGCAACGAGGGGCGGGAGGTGCGCAGGTAGCGGACACCCTTCAGGTCGGCCATCTGCCACACGAGCTGCGCCGTCTGGTTGGCGTCGGAGGGGTGGAGCACCGTGCTGCCGTGGATGGCGCGGAACATGGCCATGTCCTCGAGGCCCATCTGCGACGCCCCGTCCTCGCCGATGGACACGCCGGCGTGGGAGCCGCACAGGTTGAGGTCCGCCCCGCTGATGGAGGCCATGCGGATGAAGTCGTAGGCCCGGCTCCAGAAGGCGGCGAAGGTGGAGGCGTAGGGCACCCAGCCCCGCACCTGGATGCCCGTGGCGGCGGCTGCCATGAGCTGCTCGGCGATGTACATCTCGAAGTACCGGCCCGGATGGGCCAAGGTGAACATCTCGGCATGGGTGGAGTTGCTGATCTCACCGTCAAGGCAGACCACGTCGCCCCGATGGCTCCCGAGGGCGGTGAGGGCCTGGCCGTAGGCCTTGCGGGTGGCCACCTCCTCGCCCACCTTGAACGTGGGCAGCTCGGCCCCGGCCACCTCGAAGAAGTGGGGCGCCTGGTCGGTCATGGGCATGTTCACCTGCACCGAGATGTCCGTTTCGCCGCCGAGGTCCTTGATGGCCGTCTCCTCGTCCTTGACCGGCTTGCCGTGGGCGTTGTTGCGGTCCTCCACCTCGGTGACGCCCTTGCCCTTTATCGTCTTGGCGATGATGACGGTTGGCCGGCCGGGAGTGCCGACGGCCTCGGAGTAGGCGTCGTCGATGGCCTCGACATCGTGGCCGTCGATCACGATGGCCTTCCAGCCAAAGGCCTCGGCCGGTCGCACGAAGGCGTCGACGTCCCACTGGTGCATGGTGTAGCCCCGCTGGCCAAGGCGGTTGACGTCGATGATGGTGGTGAGGTTGTCGAGCTGGAAATGGCCGGCATGCTCGAAGGCTTCCCACATGGAGCCCTCGGTCATCTCGCTGTCACCACACAGCACCCAGACCCGGTAGGGCAGGTAGTCGAGCTGCTTGCCCGCCAGGGCTATGCCCACCCCGACCGGCAGGCCCTGTCCCAGCGAGCCGGTGGCCACGTCCACGTAGGGCAGGGCGCTGGGCATGGGGTGACCGGGGAGACGGCTGCCGAGCTTGCGGTAGGTCATCAGCTCGTCGTTGTCGATGGCGCCCGCCGCCCGGTACATGGCGTAGAGCAGGGTGAGGCGTGGCCCTTGGAGAAGATGAGGTGGTCGTTGTTGGGGTTCTCGGGCTCGTCGAAGTCGTAGTGGAGGTGCTTGCTCATGAGCACGGCCATGAGGTCCGCGGCTGACAGGGAAGAGGTGGGATGGCCCGACGCAGCAGTCGAGCTCGTACGGATGGAGTCGACGCGGAACTGGCGGGCCAGCTCTTGCCACTGCTCGAAGTCACTCATGAAAACGCCTCCCTCTGGTGAGGTCGCTGGTCCGGCAGCCACCCTGTTCGGCCCATCTTAGGAGCCCGCGGCCAGAACGCCACTGGGGCCCCCGGGAGTCGGGCCCGCAGGGATCAAGCGGAGCGATCCGGGCTCGTAGCCGCCGTCGATCCGGCGGGCCACCACGCCGGCCAGGCCTTGGGTCCTGACTGCCTCCAGCAGGGCCGAGCCGTCACCGGGGTGATCGGGCACCGTCTGCCACGCCGGACCGGCCAGCTGGAGCTGGTCGAGCAACGTTCGCCTCTCCCGGTGGGGGAGGGCAGCGGTGCCATGGCCCTCCAGCCACACCACGTCGGCGGCGAAGAAGGTCACGGGGGAGTGCTCGGCGAGCCGCCGCAGGGCGGCGTCGCTGCGAGCCTCCGCCCGCCGGGCCAGCGAGCCGCCATCGGGTTGTCCGTCGGGGCCCAGCGCCACCACCTCGCCCTCCAGGACCACGGCCACCGCCCCCAGCGCCCGTCCGAGCAGGCGCAGCTCGGGATAGTGGGAGGTCACCTCTCCGCCCGCGTCGAGCACCCGGAGGCGTCCCCTCGGAGGCCACGAGCACGCGCTGCGTTCCGAGGGCGGCCTCGAACGACCACGCCTCCTCGTCGGCCGGGAGGTGGTCGACGGGGAGCTCTCGAGGGACACAGGTCGGTGGGCATGGGCTCTCGGCCCGGGTCCTCGGGGGGTCCATGCGGTGCATCATCCAGTTCTTGCCGCCGGTGCGGAACAGCACGTAGCGCCCCCGTGCCCGCTGACCGTGGATGGTGACCATCACCTCTCGTTCGTCCCACTTGTGGCAGTCATAGGTGCCGCGGTCCCACAGCACGACCTTGCCGCCGCCGTACTCGCCCTCGGGGATGTGGCCCTCGAAGTCGATGTAGGAGAGAGGGTGGTCCTCTGTGTGCACAGCGAGGTGGTTGGACGTGGGTCGGGCGGGATGCCCTTGGGCACGGCCCAGGAGACCAGCACGCCGTCACGCTCGAGGCGGAAGTCCCAGTGGAGCGCGGTGGCGTGGTGCTCCTGGACCACGAAGCGGGCGCCCGGCTCTGCAGCGTCCTCGCGGCCGGCGGGCTCGGGCGTGCGCTCGAAGTCCCGCATCGAGCGGTACTGGTCAAGGGGGTTCCCGCCCGGTTCGCCCATCAGTGCTGCACCAGCCGGGGTTTACCATGGTGTCGGCCATGGACGTGCTCGTGGGGACGGCGGCAGGTGTGATCGACGCCGGGTCCGGTCGGGCGGTGGCCCTCGAAGGCCATGACGTGGGCGCCATGGCCGGCGGGTGGGCCGTGGTCGACGGGCAGCGCCTCGTGTCCCTCGATGGCCCGGCTCTCGACGGCCGGGGGATCGACGGCGCCCGGATCACGTGCGTCGACACCGACCCGGGAGACGAGCCGATCGTGGGCACGACCGAGGCCCATCTCTACCTGATGGGAGTCGAGCCCCGTCTGGTGGAGGCATTCGACCGGGCGGAGACCCGGAGCAGGTGGTACACGCCTTGGGGCGGTCCGGCTGACGTCCGCTCGGTGTGTACCGCACCAACCGGCGCCATCTTGGTGAACGTCCACGTGGGCGGCATCCTCCGCTCCGACGACGACGGCGCCAACTGGCGGGCCACCATCGACATGGACCATGACGTCCACCAGGTGCTGGCTCTGGACGGCAACTTGGCGGTGGCGGCCTGCGCCCACGGGTGCGCCACCAGCCATGACGGCGGCGTAACCTGGGACGTGGACGACGAAGGCCTCCATGCCACCTACAGCCGGGCCGTGGCGGTGGCAGGGGAGACCGTGTTGGTCAGCGTCTCCAGCGGATTCCAGGGAAGGGATGCGGCGGTGTACCGGCGCCCGCTGCAAGCGGGGGCCCTTCGAACGCTGCCGGACCGGCCTTCCGGATCGGTTCGACGGGAACGTGGACACCTACTGGCTGGCCGGCGCCCCCGACGGGAGCGCCGCTCTGGCCACCCGGAGCGGCGACGTCTACGTGTCGATCGACGAGGGCAGGACCTGGGAGCAGGCGGCCTCGGCCCTGCCCTCGGTGCGCTGCGTCTTGGTGACCTGAGCCGGCTGAGCCAATGGGCGAGGAACGCTGGCGGCGCTCGCTGCGCAATGGCAATGGGGTCGCCGTCGGCCTGCTGGCACCCTTCTTCGTGATGTGGGCCTTCGGATCCTCCCTGCCCCTGCCGCTTCGGATCGCAGCAGGCGTGTGTGCCCTGGTGAGCGTGGCCACTGCGGTCGACGCATGGGGTGCCGGGGTGGTCGTTGGCTCCGAAGGCGTCCTCGTGCGGCGGGCGTTGCAACGCCGTCGACTGGCCTGGAACGACCTCGAAGGCTTCGCCGGTGAGCGCCGTGGCTACCGCGGCGACCGCATCGTCATCCGTGCCGTGCGACGCCAAGGCCGCCCCATGCCCATCACCGACCAACCACTTGGCCAAGCGCAGGCAGAGGAGCTGCTTCAGGACCTGGGCAAGGAGCTCGAGTCACACCGGCCCCGCCCTTCGTGAGGGTTAGCGTCCAGGCGTGACTCGTGTTCCCATCGCCTGCACCTTGACCGCTGATGAGGCCGGCGACCGCATAGGAGAGTGGCGGGAGTTCCTGGCCCGAAGTGTCGAGGAGCGCCAAATCGAGGGGACGGTGGCTCGCCTTCGGCTCGGCTGGCTGCGGATGGAAGTGCCCGTCGACGCCATCGCGATCCTGGAGGACCTGGCGGCGCTGGGGACTGAGTGAACTTGGGCGCCAGAGAGCTTTGCGAAGCTAGGTGAACTTGAGGAGGATGAAGACCACGAAGCCGATGAGGGCCAGCGCCTCGGTGAAGGCGATGCCGAGGAACATCGTGGTGCGCACCTGGCCCGCCGACTCGGGGTTTTGGGCCATGGCGGTGATGGCCTTGCCCACCACGTAGCCGATGCCGATGCCGGGTCCGATGGCGGCGAAGCCATAACCGATCCCGGCGCCCAGGGCCCCGAGGCCCTTCTCGCTGAGCGGCATGCCGCCACCACCCGAATAGCCGTAGGAGCTCGGCCCGGGCGGACCGACCTGGGCATTCACCAGTGAAACGCTGGCCAAGGTGGCGACTACGAACGTGAAAACGAGCAGCACGCGCCGAGCGTTCGCCGAATCTCTGAAGGTGAGGACCCAATCGGCCAAGTCCGGGGCACCCTATCTTCCCACTGGTATCCGGGCAACGAGGCACGCTCACGGGCTTACAGTTGCGGCCCGCGCCATGTCGACACGAACGCAGCAAGAGCACGGGACGGCCTCGGTCGACCAGGACGGCCTACCGGTGGCGAGGCAGCACGCCCAGGGCCTCGGCGCCGTCGTCCGCCGCATCAGCCGCAACCCGGCAGTCATGGTGGCGCTGCTTGCCGTGGCCGCTGCCATGTGGGCCGTCGTGGCCTCCCGTCAGGTCTTCCCCTATCTCTCCGACGACCACGACGAAGCCATCTACCTCCTCCAGGCCGATGCCCTGGCTCATGGGCACCTGTTCCCACCGGCCCCGAAGCACCCCGAGTCCTTCCGTCCCTGGCTCAGCGTCATCTCGGGTGACAAGTACCTCCTCAAGTACTCGCCAGTGCACGCGTCCTTCATCGTCTTGGGGATCCTCGCCGGCAGTCCCCGACTCGCCCTCGGCCTCATAGCCGGAGCGGCTGTGGTCCTGGCCTACCTGCTGGCCAAGGAAGTGCTCGGCGACCGGAAACGGGCCGCCCTGGCCAGCGCCTTCTTCGCCTTGTCCCCCTTGTTCTTGATCCAGAGCGTCACCTTCCTGCCTTATTCCTCGAGCCTGCTCCTGCTCATGGCCTTCGCCGTTGCCCTCCTCCGGGGCATGCGTTCGAGCGGCCGCTTGTGGCTGTGGACGGGCGGCTTCCTCCTCGGCGTGGCCGTGTTCGCCCGTCCCTTCGACGCCGTCCTCTTCGCCGCACCCCTGGGCCTGTACTTCGTGATCTCGTCCTGGGCCGATCGCAGGAAGCTCTTCGGCCAAGCGGTCTGGTTGGCGCTCGGTGCCACCCTGCCGATCGTCGCCATGCTGGCTTACTACTGGGCGGCCACCGGGAGCCCCTTCCGATCGCCGTTCTCAGTCCTCGAGCCCCGGGACACGCTTGGCTTCGGAAACAGGAAGATCACCCCGTTCCACCCCGATCTGATCTTCACCCCTGCGCACGGGCTGTACGGCGTCATCCGCCACGTCGTCCTCACCAGCTTCTGGTGCTTCGGCGGGCTCCTGATCATCGGCTTCCTCCTGGCCGGCCTCCGTGGACGGCAGAGGGGCGGCCCTGCGCCCTGGCTGGCCTTGGTGGCCGTGACCGTTCCCTTCGGCTACCTCTTCTTCTGGGGCACCTTCGGCACAGGCCTGCGCGGCGGCCTCACCGCCTTCCTCGGGCCCTTCTACTTCCTCCCGCTCCTGGTGCCCGTCACCTTCCTGGCCGCCAGGGGGTTCGCCAACTTCTGGCAGCGCGACCGGCTCCTCGGGGTCCTGGCCGTCGTGAGCATGCTCACCGCAAGCGGGTTCCTCCTAGCCAAGGCAGTGCAGGCCAACCTGCGCGCCACGAAGGAGGACCGCATCCTGTACTCCACCCTGGCGCCGATCAAGGACGAGCGGGCCATCGTCTTCCTGCAGCCGCTGTACGGACCGACCCTCCTGCATCCCTTCACGGGGCTGCGGAACTCCCATGACTACGACGGCCCGACCGTCTACGCCCTCGACCTCGGTGAGCACCAGGACCTCGACGTCATCGACGACTACCCGGGCAGGGTGGCCTACCGGTTCCGCCTGGAAGGGGGGGACTACCGGGACAACCCCCCCGACCCCGCCCTCTACAGCTCCTTGCAGCCCCTCCGCGTCGTGGAGCAGCCCAGGTTGCGGACCACGTTGTCCCTGCAGAACCCGACCGCCGATCCTGTGGTCGTGGTGAGCGTGGTGATGGACGGACGGCGGGACACCTTCGTCGTCGACGATCAGTCCTACGCCGGCAAGCCCTACCGTGCCAGCATCGGCATCGGGCGCGACTCCGTCGACCTGAGTGGACCGGTGGTGTCACACGTCGTCGAGCCGGTTGAACAGGAGGGCCTCGTCATCTCCGTGTCGGTCGCACCGAAAGGAATCAGCGAGGCCCCCCGCACTGTGTACCAGCGTGAGTTCGGGTGGAACGCCGACGGGCCGCTGTTCCGGGTGCTCCTGCCCGGTTACCTGGCGGCCAACCAGCTCGGCCCCGAGGACCCGCTGGCCGAACTGGTGAGCACCGGGGGCGAGCAAGGCGATCCACCTCGAACCCCTTGAGGGGGAGGCCGTTGGTGCTCACCCGCTCTCACCCAGCGAGGACACAGGCCCCGGCGAGGGTGGAGATGTCGATGCCCCGCCGGCCCTGGCGGATCACGTTGGCGTCCACGCCGTTGGTGGCGAAGCCCAGCGAAAGGCCGGTCTCGGGGTCGGCCCAGCCGATCTGACCTGCCGCGCCACCGTGGCCGAAGGCCCTCGAGGACGTGGCGGTGCCGAAGCCGCGGATGAAGCCGAGCCCGTCGTCGCCGGCCAACGTGAGCCCGAGGGTCCGGTTGGCGGGCGACCCGAACAGGGGGTCGCTGAAGCGGTTGCGGATCGTGCCGGTGGCGTCGGCGAGGATCTCCGGGCGCCAGATGCGACCCTGGTCGTGGAGGAGTGCCTGGTAGAAGAGGGCCAGTTCGTCGGCCCCCATGATGCCCCCTCCTCCCGGGATCCCGAGGGAGCGGACATCGGGCCGGTTCAGATACAAGAGCGCGTCATAGGCGTCGGTTGCCCTTGGCAGCTCGCGCACACCGAGCACCGCTTCCAGCTCGTCGGCCGTCGCCATCTGGCCCCGGATCTCGATGGTGGCGATGTCCTCCTGGTCCTCCACGGGGATGCCGAGCACCCGCCGAGGCAGGCCCGCCGGTTCGGTGACGCGGCGGTGCACGACGTCGGAGTAGGCCTCGCCGCCGATCCGCTCGATGATCTCGGCGAGGACCCAGTGGGCCGAGGTCGGGTGGTACTCGTAGGCGGTTCCCGGCTCCCATTCGAGGGACCACCGACCGAACGTCTCCAGGCGGCCCTCACGGGTGTCCCACTCAGGGGGCCCCAGCAGTGCGTGGGGAAAGCCGGCGGTGTGCACGAGCAGCTGCTCCACCGTGACCGCCTCCTTCCCCGAGACCGCGAACTCCGGTACGTACTCACCAACGGGGAGGGACACGTCGAGCGACCCGTCGCCCATCAGTGCCCATACGGCTCCGGCCACGAACGCCTTGACGCAGGAGAAGACCACGTAGCGGGTGGTGGCTGTGGCGTCGCCGAAGGTCTCGAAGGCCACCAGCTCCCCGTGGCGGGCGAGGGCGATCTGGCACGAGGGCAGGACTCCTTCCTCCACCTCCCGCCGGGCTCGAGCCAGCAGGGCATCGACGGCGGCAGGGTCAATGCGGTCCGCCTGCGCCTGGCCCACGCTCGTCATCGGCTCACGGTACCGCTGAGCTCCCCGGGGTGGTGATGCATGGCCCGAAGTGGTGGGAGAGTGTGCTCCATGGTCGAGCTGTCGCGACCCGTTGCCATCGGAGCTGATGTGGTGGCCTGGACCGGCGTCGCCGTCGGTTCGGGCTATCTCGTGCACCACCTGCCGGGTCGCCTGTTCGAGCGCGACTCGTGGCTGTTCCGCCAGAGGGGCTGGGAGCGAGATGGTCGCTTCTACGCGGCCACCCTTCGCATCCGGCGCTGGAAGAGGCTGCTACCCGAGGCCGGAGACGCCTTCGAGGGTGGGTTCAACAAGGCCACGCTGGCTGACCTACACGATGACCACCTGCGTACCCACGTGCGCGAGACTCGCCGGGCCGAGCTGGGCCACTGGCTGATCATCCTGGCCGGACCGCTCTTCGTGGTGCGCAACCGCTGGTACGACGTGGTGGCCATGCAGATCATCGCCGTCGCGCTCAGCATCCCCTGCATCGCCGCCCTGCGCTACAACCGCATCCGCCTCCAGCGGGTGCTGGCGCGGCGCCGATGCCGCCCGTCCGAGCAGATCAGGCGCCCCACCTAGGCCGTGGTCAGCGGTCGCGGAAGATGGCGGACCGGTAGTAGCGGAGCTCCTCGATGCTCTCCTTGATGTCGTCGAGGGCCCGGTGGCTGCCACCCTTCTTGGGCGCCTTCGCCAGCGCGTCGGGATACCAGCGCCGGCACAGCTCCTTGAGCGTGGACACGTCCACCGAGCGGTAGTGCAGCCACTCCTCGATGCTGGGAAGCTGGGCGGCGAGGAAGCGGCGATCGGTGCCGATGGAGTTGCCGCACAGGGGCACGGTTCGGGGCTCGGGCACGTGCTGCTTGATGAAGTCGAGGGTCTGGCTCTCGGCGTCGGCCAGGGTGACAGTGGAGGCGCGGATGGCGTCGAGGAGCCCGCTCTTCTCGTGCATCTTGCGCACCACGTCCTCCATGGCGTCGAGGTTCTCGGGTGGGGCCCCGACCACCACGTCCGGTCCCTCGGCCACCACCGTCAGTTCGTCGTCGGTGACGAGGGTGGCGACCTCGACGACCACGCACGCCGCGGGATCGAGGCCCGTCATCTCGAGATCCATCCAGACCAGCACGAGCCGGATCGTAGGCTGGCGTGAATGGAGCCCGTGTTGGCGGTGCCGGTCGTGCAGCTCGACCCCGAGCTCCCGCTGCCCGCCTACGGGTGGGAGCACGACGCCGGCGCCGACCTGGTGGCCAGGGAGGACGTCACGCTGGCGCCATCGGGCGGGCGGGGCCTGGTGGGCACCGGCATCGCCCTGGCCATTCCCGAGGGCTATGCGGGGTTCGTGCAACCTCGGAGCGGCCTGGCCCTGCACCACGGTGTTACGTGCCTCAACACGCCAGGCCTCATCGACGCCGGCTACCGCGACGAGCTGCGGGTGCTGTTGGTGAACACCGACCCGAAGCGCCCCTACGAGGTGCACCGGGGCGACCGCATCGCCCAGCTCGTGATCCAGCGAGTGGAGCGGGCCGCCTTCACCGTCACCTCCGAGCTGCACCCGGGCGGGCGCGGTACGGGCGGCTTCGGCTCCACGGGGACCTGAGGCGTGCCCGAGCTGCCGGAGGTGGAGTCGCTGGCCGGGTTCCTGTCCCAGAAGGCGACGGGTCGGACCATCGAGGCCGTGGAGCTGGTCGCCTTCGCCGCGCTGAAGACCTTCGACCCGCCGTTGGACGTCCTGGCCGGATGCACCATCATCGGCTGCGGGCGGAGGGGGAAGTTCCTCCTCCTGCACGCCGAGCCGCACTGGCTGGTCATTCACCTGGCCCGGGGCGGCTGGGTGAGGTGGAACGACGCCCTTCCACCGGGTCGGGCCAAGCCGGGCAAGGGTCCCCTGGCCCTGCGGGTGCGCCTCGACGGGGGAGCAGGCTTCGACTTCATCGAGGCCGGGACCGAGAAGCGCCTGGCAGCCTACGTGGTGGCTACGCCGGACGAGGTGGAGGGCGTCGCCCGTCTCGGCCCCGACCCTCTCGACCCCGCCTTCGACGCCCCCGCCCTCCGGGCGGCGCTGGCCGGGCAGGGTGGGCAGCTCAAGGCCGCCCTTACGACCCAGACGGTCGTGGCCGGCGTCGGCAACGCCTACTCCGACGAGGCGCTGCACGTCGCTCGGCTGTCGCCGTTCAAGTCCGCGGCCGGCTTGAGTGAAGAGGAGGCGACGCGGCTGCACGCCGCCGTCACCGACGTGTTGTCCGACGCCGTCTCTCGCAGCGCCGGGCTGCCCGCCGCCGGTCTCAAGAAGGAGAAGAAGTCCGGCATGCGGGTCCACGGCCGCGCTGGCCAGCCGTGTCCGGTGTGCGGCGACACGGTGCGCGAAGTGTCGTTCGCGACAAAGTCACTCCAGTACTGCGCCACGTGCCAGACCGGAGGCAAGGTGCTGGCCGACCGCCGCCTGTCGCGGCTGCTCAAGTAGGCCGCTCTGGGGAAGCGGTTCGGCGGAACCGCCTTGATAGATTGTGTGTGCTGCGGACGTGGCTCAGTGGTAGAGCATCACCTTGCCAAGGTGAGGGTCGCGGGTTAGTAGCTCTCCACCGGGCGCCACACCTCTTCATCCGCGTGTGTTGTCGATGACGACCACCTCGAAGTGGGGATAGTCGATGGCCTCCAGCGACTGGATGGTCTCGATGAGCATGTCCGGAGGCTCGTTGTAGGCCGCCACGTGCAAGGAGACGAAGGGGAGGTGGCCGGGATCGGGGACGGCGAGGGCGGTCGAGGCGCGCCCGGCAGGGGACGTCGCGAGAAGGCGGACGACGCCGCCAGCCAAGGCGGCGGCTTCCAGGAGGAGCACCAAGACCGACGCCATGGTGGCTGGGATCGACAACCCGCCGGTCACAGTCACGTAGCCGGCCAGAGCCAGATAGGAGACGGCGGCAGCGAGGAGGGCTGCGAAGAAGGTGACGCCGACCAGGTTCCAGCGGCGGCGCCAGAGGGCGACGGAGACCCCGACCGCCATGAGCACCGCTTCTGCGCCCAGCACGTGGTGGGCGGGCGGGAGGAACACCCGAGCCGCCAGCTCGCCCCGGCCACCGGGGCGAGCACGGCCTGGCTATGGACAGCCAGACGGAGCTGACGCGCGTACACGGTGTCCGATGGCGAGAAGGACAGCGGTCGCCAGCACCAGCGTGGCCAGGCAGGTCAGGACGAGGCTCAGCAGCATGGATTCGCCGGGGCGCTCCAGTGGCGGTTCAAGGCTGGAGCTTCGTAACGCATTGCGGGTGGAACTGGGTAGGGCCGGTCGGCGGCCGCTGCTTGGCGTCTCGACCGGTGCCCAGATCCAAGGCCCACGACCCGTTGACTAGGCCGGCGGCGAGTAGGCCCAGAAGGCTGGCCAAAGAAGCGTGTGGGAGGGCGTCATGATCCATGCCTTGTCGGCAGCTCCCGCCCACACGTGTAGCGAGGGCGGGCCGACCCCAAGGTAGCCTTCGTGAGCCCTGACCGCCCCGTACGTACGCGCTGGGGTCGGTATCCAGGCCGAGACCATCAAGAGCTGGAGCAGTCCGAGCGTGAGGCCGTTTGGCGGGCGAGGAGAGAAGTCACCGACGATGGCCCGGTCTGGCCAGACTTCACCGGCCGTCCCGGACCGGTAGGTCCAGCCGTCAGGGCGCACACTGCCTAGAAAGGGCCGCTCCCCGGCAGCGTTACATCACGCCACATCCGTGTCGTTCTCGGGAGGCCTTCATGGACCGGCTCCGCTTCCTGGTCACCGACCGGGAGGCCGCTCGCCGAGCGGGCCGGTACCAGGCCGACTGGTCTCGGTAGAACGATTCGGATGGTGCCGGCACCTCGTCCTCGTGACCCACGGCCGAGACGTCCGAGTCGAGTCTCCCGTTGGGTCTCAGGATGGCTGAGGCCGCCAGGGACTATCTCGGTCCTGAGACCAAGGCTCGCCTGGACATCGACCGCCAGCTGACCGAGGCGGGCTGGGTGGTGCAGAAGTATCGCCAGATCAACCTCGCTGACGGCCGAGGTGTCGCCGACCGCGAAGTTCCCGATGGCCGAGGGCCACGGCGACCCGACTACCTCCTGTTCCTGGACCGCAAGGCAGTCGGCGTGATCGAGGCCAAGAAGGCCGGATCGACGCTCACCGGCGTCGAGTGGCAGTCGACCAAGTACACGACCGGTCTGCCCGGCACCGTGCCCGCGATCACCAAGCCCCTGTCCTTCGCCTATGAGGCCACTGGCATCGAGACGCGGTTCACCAACGGCTTCGATCCAGATCCGGCCAGCCGGCAGGTGTTCAGCTTCCACCGGCCCGAGACGCTGGCCTCCCGCCGCCTGGAGTGATCGCTGCCGAGATCGCGGAGGACTCGCGTACCGCCGAGCGGTACGGCGTGCTCGGCATCTCCGTAGAAGGCGCCATCGACATCGGGGTCGTGAGGCCTGTGGCCCAGCGACCGAGCCGGCTGCTCGGCTGGGCGACACCGGTCGCGCCTGTCGGGTGACGAGCCTCGACATCCTCTGAGGGACCATTAGGGGATCGGAGGGGTACGGCGCTGCCATAGAGCGGACTCCCCACCTCGCCCGAACACGTCGATGCGATCGGGTTCCGCGGCGACCGCAGCGGGGTCGGAGGTGACGTATCCGCCAAGCGATCGCCACGCAGACCACGACGAGCCGTTCCACGCCTGGTGCCAGAGGGCATTGTCACCGCCTCGCACGAACATGTCCAAGCGGTTGGCTCCCCTCGACAACGCAGCGGGGTCGGAGGTGACATGGCCGCCACGGGACTGCCACCCGAACCAAGCCGAGCCGTTGCCGGCCTGGTGCCAGAGGGCATTGTCACTGCCTCGCACGAAGACGTCCAGCCGATCCGCTGCCCACGACACGGCCGTTGGGTTCGAGGTTACGTATCCGCCAAGCGATCGCCACGCAGACCACGACGAGCCGTTCCACGCCTGGTGCCAGAGGGCATTGTCACTGCCTCGCACGAACATGTCCAAGCGGTTGGCTCCCCTCGACAACGCAGTGGGGTCGGAGGTGACATGGCCGCCACGGGACTGCCACCCGAACCAAGCCGAGCCGTTGCCGGCCTGGTGCCAAAGGGCATTGTCACTGCCTCGCACGAAGACGTCCACCCGGTCCGCTGCCCACGACACGGCCGTTGGGTTCGAGGTTACGTGTCCGCCGAGGGACTGCCATCCAGACCAAGACGAACCGTTCCAGGACCGCTGCCAAAGAGCATTGTCACCGCCTCGCACGAACACGTCGAGGCCGTTCGTTCCCCTCGACACCACCGCGGCATCCGAGGTGACGTGTCCGCCGAGGGACTGCCATCCAGACCAAGACGAACCGTTCCAGGACCGCTGCCAAAGAGCATTGTCACCGCCTCGCACGAACACGTCGAGGCCGTTCGTTCCCCTCGACACCACCGCCGCATTCGAGGTCACCAATCCACCGAGCGACTGCCAGTCGGCACCGGCAGCGGGTGTCGCCTCGCCCTGGTAGGGGACGGGGGCGGAGGCCACCGCCGGTACCGGCGTCGGCGTGGGGACCGGCGCCGGGCTGGGTGCCGGTGCGGCAACGCTCGACGTCTCCTCGGCCATTGCCCACTTGAACTCAGACAGAGCCGGCTTGGCCGAGAAGTCCTGCCTCATGACCCCGAAGTTCTGCTCCAGGTCATTCCGGTCCGTGCCCGTGTCCCGCAGCGAGTACCAGAAGATGGGTCCCGCCCAGGGCTTGCTCTTCCACTCGGTGAAGGCTTCCTTCACGAAGCGGGCCTGGTCGACATCGCTCACCGCGCGGCTGTTGAGACCGGTAGGGGCCCCGTACTCCGTGGCCCAGATCTTCTTGGCCCCGTCGCCGTTTACTTGCATGATGTCGTAGGTCTTGGGCAGTGAGTGCCACTGGTTCCAGTCCCCCGGAGCGGCGATGCCGTAGGGCCAGGCATAAGGGTGAATGCCAACCGCGTCGAAGCTGTCGCGGGCGCCGCTCTGGTACAGCTTGGACAAGAAGGTCCGGGGCGAAACGTACCTGCCGTCGGTGGTGTCGGCAGCTGGGGCCAGACCGGCAGTCACAACCACCGCTTTGCTGTCGACTGAGCGGATGGCGGCGGACGACGCCTTGAGCATGGCTGCGTACTGGGTGGGGTTCGGTTTGGGCTCCCAGAACTGGACCACGTTGGGCTCATTCCAGATCTCCCAGTGATGCACACCACGCGGCGCATAGCGCTGGGCAGCCGCCTTGACGAAGGCGGCGTAGGCGCCGGGGTCGGCAGGGGCGTACTTGTCACTCGTGCCTGCCGGCCTGGCCCACTGGGGCGTGTAAGCAGGCGTGGCCAAGATCCGCAGCCCGCGGGACGAGGCCCGCTGCACCACCCGGTCGAGGAAGGTCCACTGGTAGACGCCCGGCTTGGGCTCGGCGGACTTCCAGTCGAAGTCGACGCGCAGCCACTTGGCGCCAGTGGCCTGAATGACGTCGAGGTCACGATTGACCTCATCGTCGCTGCCCCACAGCAGCATCCAGCTGGTCTGGGCGAAGCCCGCCGTATGGCCGACGGTGCCAGGATCGCCAGCACGCTCCAGGTCGACGCCCAACACGTTGGGCCCGCTCGCCTTCTCGCCGATCACCGCCAGGATCGACAGGGCCGTGAACACCGCCACGGCGACCTTGATCCTCTGCTTCACTACCGAGCGCAACGCATCCTCCTACAGCTCATGACCGTGCCGAATGACAAGTCCCAGGGGGGAAGGGGAAAGGGATGACGCGCCTGCAGAGCGGCAGAGATTCGCGCCATCGGTTAGCTCCAGAATCTCAAGTTGCCGCCCGCTCGCTTCAGCATGGCGAAGACGGTGCCGGTGAAGCTCACGCCGCTCTGTCGCTGGTCCGGGGCGTCTCCTGTGGACTGGAGCACCTCGACGCCTCTCACTCGAGTCCGCCGAGCGCGCTGCGGTCTGGGCCTACGTCGCGGGGCTGCTCGCCGGCGCGCCGGGACAGTGCCCGGGGTCACCCGCAAAGGCGGCGGCGGCGCGGGTCCGGCCGCCAGCGGTCGCGGAGGTGACGGAGGCGGTCCGTCTGCGGTCTGGGCGAAGTTCTGCGTGAAGTACAGCGACCCGTCGCCCCCGGCCATCGCGCCCAGCCCGACCAAGGTGTATGGCTTGTCGATATTGGCGTGGTGCGCTGGCGAGGCCAGGAAGGCGTCCTGGACGCGCACGACCGATGGACCGACCCCTACGTTCTCGCCGACGCGAAGCCAGTCCGGCACAGCGCTTCCCGCCTCGGCCCCGAGATTGGGGTTGTGCTCGATATACCCGGCCGCCGACATCCGCTGTGCCTGGCGTCGGGCCACCATCTGCAGGGCGGCATCCTGGCGCAGTCCTGGTTGGCCATGAGCGGTGCGGTGCTCGTTCACCAGGGCGGCCATGTGGTTCTCCTCCGCTACCAGGAAGCCCTCGGCGATGGCCTGGCTGATCTCGGCACCTGCCAGGACGACGAGCATGAGCCCTGCCATGGCCACGACCTTCAGAGAGCGCAGGCGCCTCACACGGTCACCCCCGCGTCGGCGATGACCTTGCGCTCGGCTTCGACCTCGGCGACCTCCTGGCGCAGACAGTCGATCGGGCTCTCGTCGTCCGGGAACGTGAGCGACCCGACCGACAGATGGCCGTTGGCCTCTACCTTCCGGTCCGCCAGCACTTGGCGGGCGGCGTCTTCTAGGCGGCCGGTGAGCGTCTCACAGCCCTGCTTGCCGGTCTCGGGGAGGATGAACAAGAAGCGCTCTGAGCTCTGGTCCTGGACCCGAGACAGGCGATCGACACCACGGATGCCATCCCGCAGCACGGTTGCCAGCTCCCGTATGACACGCCGGTGATGCCTCTTCCCCTCGAAGAGGTTGCGGTCCACCCGAACCTCAGCCACGGAGAAGACGGTCTGGTAGCGAGTGGCCCGGCTCTTCTCGAGGTCCGAGCTCTCCAGGAAGAAGGAACCGTTGTACAGCTCGGTCTCATCGTCGATGTGGTCGTAGATCTCGAGCTTCCGCAAGCGCCGCTCGATGAACCGGCTCCCCGCGGCCACCACCAGCCCGTAGAAGACGAAGGTGACCACCCGGCTGACCAGGAGCCCGACGAACAGCCGCAGCCCGATCGAAGCGGATTGGTCGACCAAGACCAGGAAGTAAACGAGGCTGGAGAACGCTGCAGCAGCCAGGCCACCGGTGAGCCCAGCCAGGATGGCGCCGGCGAAGACCGGGATGTAAAGCACGGGCGCTAGCACCTCGGTGGGCGGAGCACCGCGCTCCCAGGCCACAAGGGCCTGACCCATGGCAAGGCCTACCCCCAATACCAGGAGCAGGAGCCGTACATGCAGGAAGGTCGGCCGCCGAAGAACAGCTCTCATGGTCATCGTCGCCTCGAGGGCGCGGTGGATAAGTTCATCGGCCAGCCCTGTCGTCTTCACCCATGTGTCTCTTCACCCCTGCATGCCTCGGCCCTGGAGCTGCAGTACTTAACCTGAATCCACCGATTCTCCCCACCGAGTGACTGACTGACGGCTTCAAGGCAGCTCGGCGTGGCGAGCCAGTCGGTCGAGACGCGTCTTTCCCGCCTGGGGACGCGAATGATCCAGGCGTTCGAGACCCTGCAGGGGTTGTCAGCGCGAGGAGGCCGTCTGCGGTGCGCCGGTCCGCCGGGATGACGTCAGCTATGCCGGAGGGGAAGGAGACCAAGGCGCCAAGGCGACGCTGGAACCACTGCGCTGGCCAGGCACACGCCGCCAAAAGGGCCTCGAGGGCCGGCCGGCACCCTCCGCAGCCGGCGCCTGCTCCGCATCCGTCGGCGATGGCGGCCGGGTCCCGGGCCCTGACTCCACCGCGGCGCAGATGGCGGCGTCGCTGATGCCCAGGCCCTGGCCGGGGGGCGTCGCCGTGGCCAGGCGCCGTCGGGCGGTGGGCGTGGTCCTCATCGGCGTCGGGCTGGTGCTTTGCGGCTTGGCGTGGGATGTGATCATCCACGCCAGCGAAGGAGAGCCCCTCCACCTCCTCGAGAACGAAGGCCACTGGCTGGCCATGGTGGGCCTTGTGGTCGCTGCCGCAGCCGCCGTGGCCTTGGCCCACCATGCACCAGATGGCCACGTCCATGAACCGCCAGATGAAACGGACGTCAGCGCCCGACCGCTCTCGGGAGCGACCCCCTGAGCTTCCGCTGGGAATGGCCCCATGGGCACGCCCATTCAGTACCGGGCCCAACGTGACCGGCAGTACGGCGGAGGCCATTCGGGCCCTGGCTGTGGTTGTCATGTTGACCTCGGCCTCCTGTGTCGCCTCTTCGGCCGCCGGCCCTCAGTCGAATAGGCGAGCCACTGCTCCCTCGCGGGCAGCTGGTTCGGCGACACAAGGCGACTTGGCCTTGAAGCTGGTGCCTTTCGCCAGGGGTCTTTCGCAGCCGACCGCGGTCGTTGCCAGCACCAGTGCCGGCGACCGGCGGCGGCTCCAGCTGCCGATTGCCGGCGAAGCGGCGGAGTGGCTGCGAGCAGTCCGGCGGGGAGAGGTGGCGTTCGAGGAGTGGTGGGATCGATGCCTGGCGCTTGACGGCCAGCTCGAGCGAAGCGATCTTGCGCTCCGGTCGTCCACTCCGGATGCGTCCTGCCGACCTCTCACTTGGTCGCCTCCACACATCTGGGCTCAGCGGTCCGCCATGAGGGCGGCACTGCCTGGAGCATGTCCGCCCGCACGACGTCGGGGATGGGCGGGGTGTCGAAGCCATGGGTCCGAGAGGCATGCTCAATCGTCGCGACCCAGCGGTCCGGGTCCATGGTGAGGCACTTGTCCCCGATGAACACGTGGGTGTTCAGGATGGCCCACTCCTCGCGTACTCTGTCCCGCCCCACAGCGGGGAAGCGCGCGCACAGCTCAGCGATGCCGAGCCCCGGCTGGCGGCGCTGTTGCTCGAAGGCGGCCCTCAAGGCTTCGACCATGCGGGCGACGACGGCGGGCGCCACGTCATCGGCGGCGACCAGCCCGGTGGCGTAGACCTCCCCGCCGAAGGGGATGGACCGCACCGGGATGCCCGCCGATCGGCGGATCAGGGGGATGGCCTCCGCCCACGAGAAGATGACGTCGACTTCGCCCCTGGCCAGGGAGGGGCGGTCGGCGTTGCCCTCCGGGACGACCACGGCGACCTCGAGTCCGAGCTCCACGAGGCGCCCCTGGTACTCGGACTGGAACCAGCCCGGCGTGCTCCCCGCCACCCGGACCCCGCCCAGGTCGGTCGGATGCTCGAGCGGCGAGTCAAGGGGGACGAACGCAGCCAGGGGGCTGCGCTGGTGGACCACAGCGACGAAGCGGGCCCCAAGGTCACCGCCCAGCTGCTGTCGCGCCGCCAGGTGGTAGTAGGCGCTGGTCAAGGCGAAGTCGGCACCACCTTTGGCGCTGCGCACGACGTTCTCGGGTCCCCGACCGAGGGGGCCAACCAGCTCCACGTCCAGTCCATGCTCGGCGAACAGACCGCTCGCCTCCGCCGCGAACAGCGGCAGGTGCAAACCCGGCTGTCAGGTGGGGGAGAAAAGAGCGAGCGTGACGTGATCGGCGACGTTGCCCTGGAGGCTCATGCTTTCATCCTTTCGACTAGGCGATTAGGCCGCTCCCGGCCACCACAGCGCAACCACTCTCCGCTCCTGCGGAGCTCGCGCTCGCAAGAACTCGGCGATCTCGGGCTCACGATCCTGGCCGACGTAGAGGCGCCGGCGCACGAACGCCACCAACTCGGGGGTGACCTCCTGGGTACGAGGCGGAAGGACGACATCCTCGCGCTCGGCGCCGAGGCCCATGGAGACCAGCACTGCCTCGGCTTCGTCGGCGACTCGGCGGTCGGGCCGGTCCAGGCCGTGAAGGGCCTTCCAGAGCGGTTTGAGCCCTGAGAGGGGATGGTCTGCTGACAGCTCGAGGACGACACGGTGACGGGCCCGAGCGGTCAGGGCGAGGATGAACTCCTCGATCTCGGTGACGCCGTAGATGACGTGATGGCACACCGCGACATCGGCGGGGTCCACCTGGTCGGCCACGTCGGGCCACGTCCCGAGGACGGCTCGGGCCTCGACTCCAGCGGCGGCAGCAGCGGCTTGAAACGACTCGAGCATCGTCTCCAGGCTGTCCACACCGGTGATCAGTCCTGCCTTGGGAGCCAGCCCCAAGCTGGAGGCACCGCCGCCCACTCCGACGTCGAGGACCGACCCGCGCTCAGGAAGGGCCTCCAAGGCGCGTCGGCGCGATGGCCGCACCGGTTGCTTGGCATCCTCTTCGGGGCGCCACCGGAACATCTCGGGCTCGAACGACCACTCCGGCTCAGGGGCGTTCTCAACGATGGCCTGCGGTACGGCCCAGTCGCGCACAGCCTGGCGCCACCGTTGCCCCGGTCGGAGAGCTGACTGTTCAGAAGGGACTCCGGCGTCCATGGCTCGCATAGTCACAGACAATGGCTAGCCGGCTCTAGTGGCCGGGCCCGCGGAGCTCATTGACGTCGCGAAGCTGGTCACTCAGCCACTTGGCCACGTCGTTCTCTCGGACGAGCGCGGCGGACGCGGCCAGGCGGTCTCGGCGTTCGGAGCCGTCCATGGTGAGGGCGGCGAAGATGGCGTCGGCCTGCTGCTGGATGTCGAAGGGGTGCAACGTGACCGCGAACTCGCCGAGCTCCTCGTGGGCCCCCGCGTTCTCCGACAGGGCAAGCACGCCGTCGCGCTGGTTGACGAGGGCCGCCTCCTTGGCCACCAGGTTCATCCCGTCGGAGACGGGGTTGACGACGAGCACGTCGAACAACTTGTAGGCGGCCACGACCTCGTCGAAGTCCCCCTCGAGGCTGAGCTCGATCGGCTGCCAGTCGGCCGTCCCGTGCTTGGCGTTGACGTCGTCGACGAGCCGGCGGACCTGCTCCAGGTAGTCGACGTACTCCTCGACGTCTTCGCGGCTGGGCTGGACCAGAGCGAGGAACGTCACCTGCTCCGCCAACTCGGGGTGGTCGTCGAGCAGGGTGTCGAAGGCCCTGAACCCCCGCAGGATGTTCTTGCTGGGGTCGGCGCGGTCGACGCGCACGATCAGGTGCTCCCGCCGCTTTTCTCCCAGGCGCCGCTCGTGGTCGGCCACCGCCGGTGAGGCGGCCGTGGACTCGAGCGCGTCCGCGTCCACCGAGATGGGGTAGTGGCGGGCGTGCACGCTGCGCTCCTCGACCTCGACGGTGAGGCGGTCCATGTCCACCTGCAGGCCCAGCAGCTCCTGGCAGCCGAGGAGGAAGTTGCGGGCGTAGCGGGCGGAGTGGAAGGCCACCACGTCGTTGCCGAGCACGCCGTTGAACACCGCCCGTCGCATGACCGGAGGCAGGACCCGCCAGGCGTCGGGGTGGGGCCAGGGTATGTGCACGAAGTGGTGAAGGAACACATCGGGGCAACGGTCCCGTACCCGTTCCGGCACCAGGTACAAGTGGTAGTCCTGCACCATCACCGTGGCCCGGCCCCCACGGGCCTCCACCTCTTCGGCCACCGCGTCGGCGAACCGGGCGTTGACCGGGACGTAGCCGTTGTCGAAGGCGTCCACCTCCCGGCGGGTGATGTCGGGCGTGTTGCCCAGGTCCCAGAGGTAGTGCTGGACGAACCACAGGAGAGGGTTCGAGATGATGGCGTAGAACTTGTGCTGGGCCTCCGGATCCAGCTCGACCATGCGGAGGAGCACGCCGGGGCCGCCTCCCTCGGGCTCGAAGGCCGCCCCGTCGTGTTCGCGTGTCACGGCCACGTCCTCTTCGCTCAACGCCGCGCAGACCCACACTGCATCCTCCAGGTGGCCGGCCAGCCCGCCCAGCGCCGTGACCAGCCCGCCGTGGCCGGGCTTGGCCGTGCGTCCGTCGTCGCCCCTGGTGTGCTCCAACGGGCCCCGGTTGGACACCAGGATGAGGGGATCCTCGCCGATCCCTTCCGGCACGTCCACCCCTGCCCCGTTATCCGTCGCTGTCGGAGGAGGCGCCGCTCAACCGTTCTCGGGCTTGGATGAGGTGATAGAGCAGGAGGAGTTGTGTCAGCGCCAGGGGCTCGTCGCGGGTGTCAGAGTCGGAGTCGAGCCTGCCGAGGGACTCGGGCAGCGGCGAGTCCACGCCGAGCTCATCCCATATCGCCGTCTCCACCTTGCTGGTGACCTCCGGGTCGGCGTGTGAGTGGATGTGAACGGCATCGACCGGCTTGCCGTCGTCGTCTCGGATGAGCTTGAGATGCATGGCCTGGTTGGTGTCGTCGCCGAGGATCGTGTGCAACTCCGGGTGGTCGATCGTCGGGCGGAGGAGGAGCGTGGCGCTGAGTGGGTCGTCAGCGGTCTGGCCCCGTTCTTCGATCGGAGCGAAGCGCACCACGATGTCGGCATAGGCGCGCTGGGGGCGGATGAACCTCTCGGACTCGGGCTCTCGCTTCTTCAGGTCCTGGCGGACCTCGTCCTCGGTGTAGCCCCGCTTCTTGGTGTCGCGCGCCAGCTTCCAGGCGATGCGGATCTCTTCGGGCGGATCGAGGAACACGCTGACGTCGAAGCAGGCCCGCGCCAGCTCGGTGTGGAGGGGCAGCAGACCTTCGACGATCACGAACTCGCGGGGTTCGATGTACTCCGGGCGCCCGAGCTTGCCTGTGTCGTGGTCGTAGACAGGCTTCAGGATGGGCTTCCCCAGGGCGAGATTCTGCAGATGCTGCTCCATGATGTCGATGTAGTTGCACTCGGGGTTGAGCGGCGTGAACGGCAGCGACTTGCGCTCTTCGCGGTCATAGCGGTGGTAGTCGTCGGCTCCGACGGAGGTGATGCGCTCCGGACCCAGGGCCTCGGCCAGCCCGGCGGTGATGGTGGTCTTTCCCGTGCCGCTGTCACCGGCGATGGCCAACATGATGGGCCGAAGCCCGCCGCCAGCCCCGTTGGCCCGGCCGGCCCGCAGGGCGTTCATCTCCTTGTCGGACATTGCCTTGTCGGACATGGCCTTGTCGGACATGGCCTTGTCGGACATGGCCTTGACATGGCCTTGTCGGACACTGGCTAGCTCCCGTCGTTGCCGTCGGTCGGGATCTTCTCGTCCTTGCCGATGACGACGATGCCGTTGTCGGACAACGTGAAGCGCTCGCGGTCTGCGTCAGGGTCCACCCCGATCCTGGCGCCGGGCGGCACCTCCACGTTCTTGTCGATGATGGCATTGCGCACCACCGCCCCCCGGCCGACCACCACGTCGTGGAACAGCACCGACTGCTCCACCGTCGCATCGGGATGGATCGACACCCCAGGGGAGATGACTGATCCCTCCACGGTCGCGCCACGAACGATCGCCCCTGCGCACACCATCGAGTTGAGGACCCGCCCCGTGCCCTCTGATCCCTCGAGCACGAACTTCGCCGGGGGGAGGGAGGGCCCCGAGGTGTGGATCGGCCATCTCTGGTTGTAGAGGTCGAACTTCGGCTGCGCCGAGACCAGGTCCATGTGCGACTCGTAGTAGGTGTCGAGCGTTCCCACGTCGCGCCAGTAGCCCTGGTCGCCTTCGTCCTCGCCGGGGACCTGGTTGTCACTGAAGTCGTGGACGTGGGCGACACCCTGGTCCACGAGCATGGGGATGATGTCGCCGCCGAGGTCGTGGTCGGAGTGCTCGTCCTCGGCGTCGACGGAGACGGCCTCGGCCAGAGTGCTGGCGGTGAACACGTAGTTGCCCATCGAGGCGAACGCCCGGTCCGGATCGTCGGGAAGGGGGGCGGGGTCCGACGGCTTCTCCTTGAAGCTGCGGATGGCCGTGCCCTCTCCGGCCTCGATGACTCCGCTCTGGCTGGCTTCGTCGATGGGGACTCGCACGCCGGCCACGGTGACGCCTGCGCCGGTGTCGATGTGCTGTCCGACCATCTGGCGCGGGTCCATCCGGTAGACGTGGTCGGCACCGAAGACGCATATGTACTCGGGCTTCTCGTCGGCGATCAGCTTGAGGTTCTGGTAGACGGCGTCGGCCGACCCGGCGAACCAGTGCGGGCCGCGGCGCATCTGGGCCGGGACCGGGCTCACGAAGCTCCCGAGCAGGGGGGACATGCGCCAGGTGCGGGAGATGTGCAGGTCGAGGCTGTGGCTCTTGTACTGGGTGAGCACGACGATCTTGAGATAGCCGCCGTTGGCCAGGTTGGAGAGCACGAAGTCGACGAGCCGGTAGTGCCCGGCGAAGGGCACGGCGGGCTTGGCCCGGTCGGCGGTCAGCGGCGCCAGCCGCTTGCCCTCACCCCCGGCCAACACGAGGGTGAGCACTCGGGCATCGGCCATAGGCGTACCGTACTCGCCGCTAGTCATCGTCGGCCCCGCCTGGTACTCATCTGGCCCTCATGGAAAGGGCTTGACCTGTCGATAGCCATTTCGAAGTGCCCACCGACCTGGCTGCCCCAGACGTGAACGAAGACGGCTCGGCCCCTTCGGCGCGCCGTCCAGCGCCACGATTCGCGAGGGACCAACGAGGCGGCGGCCGCCGGCTGGTGGCGCTGTTCGTCCTCCTGAGCCTCCTGCCTCTCGTCCTGCTCACCTACTCGAGCATCAACCTGTCCGATCGGGCGCTCCGCCGTGAGGTCGGGCACCAACTGACGAGCACTTCGACCGTGAGCGCGGCGTTCCTGGAGGGGCACATGAAGGGGGTGGCCGAGCTCACCGAGTCCTACGCCCAGCGTCCATTACTCATCCGCGCCCTCGGCGACGGCGATCCGGCGCGCTTCGACTCTGCCTTCATCCAGGCCCAGCTGTCCCAGCTCCAGCAAGCCCGAGGGGAGATCCAGGGCGCCTTCGTGACCGACCTCAGCGGCAGGCTCACCGACGTGGTCCCTCCCACACCGGAAATAGTGGGCAAGGACTTCAGCTTCCGGGACTGGTACAAGGGGATAACCGCCACCGGTCGGCCCTACGTCTCACGGGCTTATGAGACGGCTATCGAGGGCCATCAGCTGGTGGTCGCCGTCGGCACCTACGTGCGAGCTCCCGCCGTTGGCGGCGAGCCGGGGCGGCCCCTCGGCATCTTGGCAGTCACCTACCGTCTCGACGCCCTCCAGCGCTTCGCTGGCGACGTCGCCCGAGCCCAGGGCGGAGGGCTGACCCTCACGGATCAGGGAGGCCTGGTACTGGCCACGCCGGGCGGCGCACCCACGAGCCTTGTCTCCCTGGGGGAGGACGCCAGCGTCTCCGCTGCTCTTGAAGGTCGGTCGGGCCGGTCAACCAAGCGCGGCCCGGACGGCGACCAGCTCCTGGCATACGCGCCCGTCGACGACGTGGGCTGGGCCGTCACCGTCAGCCTCCCGGAGCGAACGGCCCTGGCCGGCCTGCGGACCCTGCGTTCCACCGTTCTGGGGATCGCCAGCGTGCTGGCCGTCGGCCTCCTCGCCGGCCTGTTCGTCGTGGCCCGCTCCGACCGAAGGCGGCGACGGGCCGAGGCCGAGCTGGCGTCCGCCCGAGACCAGGCCATGGAGGCGTCTCGTCTCAAGTCGGAGTTCCTCGCCAACATGAGCCACGAGATCCGCACCCCCATCAACGGGGTGCTGGGCAGCGCCACGCTGCTCCGCGACACTGCCCTCGACGCAGAGCAGAGTGAGTACGCGGAGATGATCCGTCGCTCGGGAGAGTCTCTGCTCACCGTGATCAACGACATCCTCGACTTCTCCAAGGTCGAAGCCGGAAGGCTCGAGTTCGAGCACATCGAGTTCGACCTGCGTTCCGTGGTAGAGGGTTCCGCCGAGGTGCTGGCCGAGCAGGCCCACGCCAAGGGTCTCGAGCTCGCTTGCCTGATCCCTCCTCAGGTGCCCACGACGGTGCGGGGTGACCCCGGTCGGCTTCATCAGGTGCTGCTCAACCTGATGAGCAACGCGGTGAAGTTCACCGAGCAGGGCGAGGTGGTGGTCCGCGTGGTGGTAGCCGAGGAGAGCGCCGCTGGGGCAACTCTGCGGTTCGAGGTGACCGACACCGGGATCGGCATCAGCGATGGCGACCGTGACCGGCTGTTCGAGGCCTTCTCGCAAGCCGACACCACCACCACACGCCGCTACGGTGGCACCGGCCTCGGCCTGGCCATCTGTTCACGGCTGGTGGAGTTGATGAACGGGGCCATGGGCGTCGAGAGCGAACCGGGCAAGGGAAGCACCTTCTGGTTCACGGCCAGGCTGGAGATCGCACCCGAAGGCTCCATCACCCAGCTCCCGCCCCCCAGGGAGGACTTGACGCACTTGCGGGTGCTGGTGGTGGATGACAACACGACCAACCGCACAGTCCTGGTGCAGATGCTTGCCGTGTGGTCGATGATTCCCGTCAGCGCCGCCAGCGGCCGCCAGGCCCTCGCCGTTCTCCGCGAGGCGGCGGCGGCCGGACAGCCATTCGAACTGCTCATCCTGGACTTGCACATGCCCGGCATGGACGGCCTCGAAGTGGCCCGCGCCATCGCTCGGGACCCGGACATCGCTTCAGTTCGGATCGTGCTCCTCGGGTCCTCGAGTGAGCGTGCCCATGCCCGCCGCGACGGTGAGACGGGCATCGCCGCTGAGATCACCAAGCCCGTGCGCCAATCCCAGCTCTACGACTGCCTGGCCACCGTCATGGCCGACGACCATGACCTCACGCCCGTCGTCACCCAGCGCCGTCTGAAGGAGAACCGATCCCTGCAAAAGGCCCGCCTGCTGCTCGCCGAGGACAACGTCATAAACCAGAAGGTGGGGGTCCGGATGCTGGAGAAGATGGGATACGGGGTCGACGTGGCGAGCACCGGCACCGAGGCCGTGCGAGCAGTGGCCACCGGGTCCTACGCCGCCGTCCTCATGGATTGCCACATGCCCGTCATGGACGGCTACGAGGCCACGGCAGAGATCCGCCGCCAGGAGCGCGGTGGACGGCGAACGCCGGTCATCGCCTTGACGGCGTCGGCCATGGCCGGCGACAAGGAACGGTGCCTGGGCGTCGGCATGGACGACTACCTCTCCAAGCCCCTTCGCCACGACGACCTGGCCGCAGTCCTGTTGCAGTGGGTACCGCCGACCCGTGAGGCCGCCTCCGGCCAGTCGGGACAAGACGGCGACAGCGGTACCAACCAGAGTTGCCGGTCGGCGGTCACCAGCTCCTCACCGGGGCCGATGGAGGACGCGGTCCTCGATCCTGGTCACCTGAAGGATCTGCGCGCGATGGCCGAAAGCGCTGGAGTGGATCTGCTCGGCGAGCTGGACGAAGTGTTCAACCGGGACGTACCCGTCCACCTGGAGGCACTCCAGGTCTCGCTGGCGAGTGGGGACCTTTCTGTCCTCCGGCAGGTGGCCCACAAGCTCAAGGGAACGGCTGCAGGGCTGGGAGCCACCGAAGCAGCGGCGGTGTGCGGTCGTCTGGAGGCCGCGGCCATCGACCATGAGCTCCAGGGCGCGGGAGCCCTCGTGGCAGAGGTGGAAGCACAATTCCGTCGGGTGGGCCGGGCGCTGCGCTCGGAACAGAGGACCGCCAAGCCGTAAAGGTGAAGGCTGAGCGCGCCGTGCGCCCGGCTCAAGCCCTGGGTGCTTACATCCGATGTCGTTTGTGGAATAGATGGACTTCCTACACCTTCTCGACCACAGGAAGCAGCCCCTTGCGCTCTGTGACGGCAACATGACATCGGGCAGCCGCCCGTCCACCTTCGCCAAGCTGACGACGGCTGGCGTTGTCTCCACGGCGGGGGTGGCGGTGCTCCTCCTGGCCAACCCTGGGACATGGGGTGCCAAGATCCTGGGCGACGGTGCCCAGCTCGTGGCGTCGACGCTGGCCGCCGGCGCCTGCCTGCGGGCTTCCCGCCGCCAGCCCCACCAAGCTCGAACCTGGTTGCTGCTCGGGATCGCCGCCCTGGCGTGGGCCGGAGCGGCGGCGATCTGGATGGCCTATGGCGTGGCCCGCCGTCACGTCTACCCCTTCCCGTCGGTGGCCGACATCGGGTTCGTCGGCTATGCCATACCTGCCGTAGCCGGGCTCCTCGCCTTTCCGCTCGGCCGGGGGCTGCTCGTGCAACGGATCCGCACCATCTTCGACGCGGCCGCCATCGGTACCGCCGTGCTGTTCTGCAGCTGGGCCGGCGTGCTCGGCCCCGTCTTGGACGCCCCGGCTACGCGGGCCCTGGTGAGGCTCGTCGGGGTGGCCGAGCCCATCGTCGACGTGGTGATCGTCTCCCTGGTGCTGGCCCTGGCCATGCGCATACGCCCCGGTGCCCGTCTCCCGTTCGCTTTCCTGGGCGGGGGCCTGCTCCTCCTGTCGGTGACCGACAGCGCCTTCGTGGCGGGGACGCTCAACGGCACCTATGAGTCGGGAACCATCCTGCGCGCGGGGTGGACGGGTGCGTGGTTGGCCGTGGCCGTGGCCACGGTTGCCCCCACACGGGCGCCGACCGAGGGGATCCCCCGGCTAACGGTGGGCCAGGAGCTCCTGCCCTACATGCCGTTGGGAGTCGCCGTCGTCATAACCGCCTTTCGCAAGGAGGCCCTGGCGGAGGATCCCGTCCTCCTCTTGCTGGGGGCGTTGGTCCTCTTCGTGGCCGCCGGCCGTCAGCTGGTCGTCATCCTGGAAAAGATCTCGCTGGCCAACGACCTCGAGGCCAAGGTCGATCAACGCACGGCCGAGCTGCGCAGCCAGAGCGAGCGCTTCGCGTCGCTCGTTCAGAACTCTTCGGACGTCGTGGCCGTGCTCGACGGCGAGGGTTACGTCATCTATCAGAGCCCGGCCGTCGAGAGGATGTTCGGCTATGACGCCACTCAGCTCACGGGTACGAGCTGGTTCGAACGCTTCCTCCCGGAGGACGAGGCGAAGCTGCACGCGATGATGGCCAGCGTGACGCCGCTGAGCGGGCGCAGTGCCACCTTGGAGACCACGGTGCTCGACGGCAACGGGGAGCGGCGAGCGGTCGAGGTGACCGCCACTAACCTCTGCCACGACCCGAGCGTGGGGGGCATGGTGTTGAACATGCGAGGGATCACCGAGCGCAAGGCGCTCGAGGTGCAGATGCGCCACCAGGCCTTCCACGACTCGTTGACCGGCCTGGCCAACCGGGCCATGTTCGTCGATCGCGTGGTCCACGCCTTGGCCGCCTCGGAGCGCCATGGCCGGCCCGTGGCGGTCTTCTTTCTCGACCTCGACGAGTTCAAGGAGGTCAACGACAGCCTGGGGCACACCGCTGGTGACGAGCTGCTCGTGGAGACGGCGCGACGGCTACGAGAGCGTCTGCGGCCGTCCGACACCGTGGCTCGGCTCGGTGGCGACGAGTTCGCCATCCTCGTGGAGGACGTCGGCGAGCCGCAAACGCTGACGGCGGTCGCCGAGGGCGTACTGGAGGGGCTTCGTGTACCGCTTTGCCTGGGTGGCCGGGAGTTCGTCATCGAAGCCAGCATCGGGATTGCCCTCAGTGGCGAGGACGGCCGAGATGTTGACGAGCTGCTCCAGAACGCCGATACGGCCATGTACGCGGTGAAGGCACGCGGCAAGAGCGGCTACGTCACGTTCAGTCCCGACATGCGCCTGGCTGCCCTCGCCCGGCTGGACCTGATGGCCGACCTGCGCCGCGCCATCGCCCAGGAGGAGCTGGAGGTCCACTACCAGCCCAAGATGTCGTTGGCCACCAACGAGCTGACTGGTTTCGAGGCCCTGGTCCGATGGACACATCCGGACCGCGGTCCCGTTCCTCCATCTGAGTTCATCCCTCTGGCGGAGCAGGCCGGTCTCATCGCCTCGCTGGGCACCTTGGTACTCGGGAAGGCCTGCCGACAGCTGGCCGCCTGGCAGCAGGACGGGGCGGACCGGGGCCTGACCATGGCGGTCAACTTGTCAGCCTGCCAGCTGAGGGAACCCGATCTGGTGGACCAGACCGCCGCCGTCTTCGCCGACACCGGTGTGGAGCCCGCCAACATCGAGCTCGAGATCACCGAGACGGCGATCATGGACGACGTCCAGTCCGCCATCCCCGTGCTCGAGGCGCTCAAGAGCCTGGGCGTGTTCCTCTCCATCGACGACTTCGGCACCGGCTACTCCTCGCTCAACTACCTCAAGCGGTTTCCCGTCGACAGCCTCAAGATCGATCGAGCCTTCGTCGACGGGCTGGGCCGGAACCAGCAGGACTCCGCCCTCGTCACTGCCGTCATCGCGCTGGCGAGCGCCCTCAAGATGACGTCGGTCGCCGAGGGAGTCGAGACCTTCGAGCAGTTCGTCGAGCTGCGGGCGCTCGGTTGTGACGAGGCCCAGGGCTATTACCTTGGGCGCCCCGCCCCCGCCGCGTCGCTCCGACCGCTCGTGCTCGACCACGAACCGCGGTCCGAGCCGGTGCGGGCCGTCCGCAAGGTCCTGGTGTGTGACGACGATCCCCTGGTGCGGCTGGTCCACAGCACGGCGTTCAGGGCCGAGGGGGTGGAGGTGGCCGAGGCGGCTGACGGCCTCGAGTGCCTGGAGCGGGCTGAAGCCCTCCAGCCCGACCTCGTCGTGCTCGACCTGGACATGCCCAACCTCGACGGGATGTCGACGCTGACCGAGCTCCGGGCGCGCTCACCCCAGTGCCTGGTGGTGATCGTCACGTCCACGCCGGTGGACCGCCTCGCCGCCCAGGGACTGGGCCTGGGCGCGGCCGCCTTCTTCGTCAAGTCCGGTTTCGCCCGAGTCATCCCGCAGCTGTTGGCCGAGAGGAGTCGCCTGGCCGGGGTGGCCGCCTGAGCCAAAGAGCTGCCCGACCGTTGCCTGTAGCCTCTTACTCACCGGCGAGTTCAAGAGAAGGGCGTTTCCCAACGTGATCGAACCAGAGTCACTTGGGGCGGCCGCTCCTCCCCGGGAGTCTGAGGTCATTCAGCGGATCCTCGCCGCCGCCCGCGCCTACCTCCACATGGAGGTCGCCTTCGTCTCCGAGTTCCACGGCGGCCGTAGCGTCATGCGCTTCCTCGATGCCGCCGTCGAGGACACGGCTCGCCTTCCCGCCTTAGAGGCTCGACTGCTCGACACCTACTGCTACCGGGTGGTGCGCCAGCAGTTCCCCGAGGTCATACCGGACACCTTGCAGTTCGCCGCCGCCCGGGACCTGCGCACGACCACCGAGCTGGCCATCGGCTCGTACGTCGGCGTCCCGGTCGTGCTGTCCAGCGGGGAGACCTATGGGATCTTCTGCTGTTACGGCCGTCACCCCGACCCCACGCTGTCCGACCGCGGGATCGAGGTGGTGCGCATGCTGGCCCGAGTGGTGGCCGAGACGCTGGAGAGCGAGGAGGCCCTCCGGCGCCGTGACAAGCAACTACGGGCCGTGCTCGAGAGGGTGATCGAGGGGGACGGCCTCGATCTGGCCTTCCAGCCCATCGTCGACCTCGCCCGGGGGCTGGTAGTGGGCTATGAGGCGCTCAGCCGCATCTCCGGGCCGCCGAAGCTGCAGGCCGAGGAATGGTTCCTCGAAGCGGACCGCCTGGGCCTTGGAGGCCCGCTGGAGGGCCGGGTGATCAGCGCGGCCCTTGCTGCCGGCCAGTCCAGGCCCCCCAACACGTTCTTGTCGATCAACGTGAGCCAGAACAGCTGCACAGCGCCGAGGTCGAGCGTGCCCTGAGATCGTCTTCTCTGGAGGGAGTCGTGCTCGAGATCACAGAGCACCGGGCGATCAGCGACTATGCGGCCCTGGCTGCGACCCTGGCGCCCTATTACGAACTGGGAGCCGGAGTGGCCGTCGACGATGCAGGGGCGGGCTATGCGGGGCTTCAGCAACTGATCGGCATCCGCCCCTGCTTCATCAAGCTGGACAGGGCCCTGGTCGAAGGCATCGATCGCGACGAGGCCAAGCTGGTGCTGGCCGAGGCGCTGGGCGCCTTTGCCAGCCGGATCGACGCCTGGGTCATAGCCGAGGGTGTCGGGACCAATGCCGAGCTCGACGCCCTGATCAGGCTGCAGGTCCCCCTCGGCCAGGGCTACCGGCTGTGCCGGCCTGAGCCCCCCTGGGCGGTCGCCGATGAGGGGCTGGCGGCGCGGATGCGGACACGGGCAAAGCGCACGGCGACGGCCCACCTCACGATCGCGCCCCTGCTCGAGGATGTCCCCACGTCGCCCGAGGCCCGAGCCTGGGCGGACATCGTGCATGAGTACTCGCTCCATCCCGATCTCGACATTGTCGTCGTGCTGGCACCCACTGGTTCGCCCCAGGGTTTCGTCACTCGGGTGCTGGCCGAGCGTGGTCTCAGTGGGCCGCGGGCAGGCCTCCGAGTGAAGCCGACGAGCCGAGCGGACGAGGTGGCACGCCGGGCCACCACTCGCCTGCCCGAGGAACGCTTCGATCCGATCCTCTGCGTCGACGACGCAGGTCGCCACCTCGGCATCGTCAGGTTCGAGCGACTGGTTGGAGCCCTGGCGGGGGAAGGTTCGTCGGCCGGCTAGTTGCCGTTCACGCTCCAGTGCCAGGGTTCCCGCGGCAGGTTGTACAGGCCGAAGCGGGCGGCGTTTCCCCTGAGCCACTGGAAGGCCGGGTTCCCACTGCTGATCAGGCGGCCGTTCCATGTGAAGTCGATGGCCAGCCCCCGCTCGTGCATCGACTGCCCGGGCCGAGCCGTGGGTGGCCGGCATTGCGAGGCCGGCTTGTTGTACACGTCACCGCCGCAGTTCGCTCGCCGGGCTGCGATCTGTCCCTCAGAGCTCCTGTAACCGCCACCGCTCAGCGCGAACCCGTCTGCCTGCGCGGCGGCCAACAGCGATTCCACACGGCCGGCGATCTCGCTTGCCACAACGATGCCCCGTACGGTCGTCAGGTTCCCCGTGCCCACTCTGGCCGAAGGACCCGAGGGCCTCGCTCGACCTGGTGCCCGAGGCGACGAAGCGACCCTCGCAGCCAGGGCAGCCTGGCGGCGGGCGATGTCGGCGGCAAGTTGGGCGTCGAGGGTGGCCAGCGAGTCTGCCTCGGCCAGAGCCCGCTCGAGACGCTCCTCCACCGAGCTGGCCACCTCCTCGTTCTTCGCCTGGGATCGTGTGAGCTCACCAAGGCGGGCGTCGACTTCCTTGCGCCGGGCGGCGGCCTGCTGCTCCGCCTTGTCGGCCACAGCGCGCTGGATCGCCAGGTCTTCCTTGGCGGCCCGCAGCTGGTCGACACGATCGGCCCCGGCGCCGATGGCCACGCGCATCAACTGCTGCTTGGTGACCATCTCGGGCAGCGACGACGACGAGTTGAGGGCCATCAACACGTCGTCCGAAGGTCCGCGAACGTAGGCGTCGACGGCCTCGCGCCGCATGGTATGGCGTAGCCGGCCGAGCTTGGCCGCCGTGGCTCGCTCGGCTTCCCGGGCCTGCCCAGCCGATGCCGCAGCTGCCGACGCGGCCTGGGCCGCAGAGGCGGCCGCAGCCTCCTGGCGACGAAGGTTGCTTTGCATGGCATCGAGGGCCTGCTCGAGCTCGGTGTCCGAGGCCTTCAAGACGTCGACCTCGGCCGCCTTCTGGGCTCGCTGGCCCTGCACCTCCTTGCGCCGAGCACCCGGGTCGGCCGACTTCTGGGCCGCCTGTGCTGGCGACACCGCAGTGGTTCCGAGCAAGAGGGTCACGATCAGCACGGTGACCATCGACACCGTGACAAGGGACCAAACCCGTCGAGTGCACACCAAGAGCGACTCCCTGTGTTGTGGACTTGGCTGCCACCGGCGGAGCGCGACTGCGCCCTCGTCCAATTGCTGGGTTCGGGGCGAAACCTAGCCGCTACCCGGTGTAGCTGTCGAGGAACCTACCCCTCGGGTTCGCTGACCTGCGCGCCGACCGCCTCAGTTGAGGCGGGAGCGCTGCAACTGGGCCTCCGCACGTGCTCGTCGTCCCGGCTCCTCGGGAAGCATTTCGGCCAGGTCCTCGAGCATGGTGGCGGCTTCCATGAACCGGCCCAGAGCAGCGTGGGCCGCGGCCACGTCGGCCATCTCCGAAGCGCTGCCGGCGGGGATCGCAGTGCGCAGACGAAGGACCCACCCAGTCGACCACACGTCGCCCGTTGCCAGGTAGAGCTGGCGGAGGTTGGCCAGCATCCTCGCCAGCATGGCTCGCTTCCCGGTCGGGACCAGCATGGAAGAGTCGAAGCCTGTGGACTCTCCGTGCATCAAATGGAACAACGCCTCGCAGTCGGCTTGGTCGAGGATGCGTCCCCCGCCGAACGGGTCGACGAAGACCCTTGGTGTCGCCGCGTGTCGTACGAGGAAGTGCCCGGGCATGCCGATGCCCTCGAAGGGCAGGTCCACTCGCCGTCCCACCTCCATCGTCACCACGGCGAGCGAGATGGGGATGCCGAGCCGTCGCTGCAACACGTCGTTGAGGAATGAGTTCCGGGGGTCCCCGTAACGGCTGGCGTTCCCGGAGAAACCCAGCACCTCGAACAGATGATGTAGCAGCCCGTCCAGGTCGGCGGGTGCGCCGTCGGCCATCTCGTCCAGCTGAACGAGCACGGAGGCGACGTCCAGACCGGGGTAGGCGTGAGCGGCGATCAGGGCCGCTGCTTCGTCGAGCGGGATCTGATGGTCGGCCCCACTCACGAGCTCGGCGAAGCGAGCCGTGACGTCGCTCCGGTGTGGATGATCCAAGTCAGACCTCGACGAGAGAGGGGGAAGGAGCCGGCCCTGGCCGGGCCTCGTCTACTTCCAGGAGGACCCCACGCTACAAGGACTCACGGCAGCGCTTCGGCCAGCAACTGGTAGGAGCGAAGCCGGGCCAAGGGGTCGTGGCAGACGGTGAGGACCATGACCTCGTCCACGGCGAACGCTCGGGCAAGGTCGCTCAGGGCGGCGCTCACCTGCTCCGGGGCGCCCACGACCATCTCGGCCCTGCGCTGGGCCAACCGGGCCTGCTCGGCAGCGGTCAGCCCGGCGGTGGCCTGGCCGGGCGGGAGCAGCGGCCCCCGTTCGCCACCCTCGGGTCGCAGCCCCCATGCCGCGGCCGAAGTGGCCAGCCGGCGGGCCTCGGCCTCGGTGTCGGCGCACAGCGCCGCCACGGCCACGATCGAGCGAGGCTCGGTGAGCCGTGCCGAGGGGGCGAAGCCCCTTCGGTAGCCGTGCATCACCTGAGGTCCGAACTGGGCGCTGATGAAGTGGGCAAATGCGAACGGCAGGCCCAGGTAGGCGGCGCAGGCCGCGCCCTGGCTGCTGGAGCCGAGGATCCAGACGTCAGGTCCGGCGGGGCCACGGGGCACGGCCCGCACCTCGGCGTAGGGGTGAGAGGGGTCCAGTGAGCCGTCCACGAAGCCGACGAGATCCTCGACCTTCTGGGCGAAGTGCTCGTCACCCAAGGCTCCGGGCCGGTACTGCAGCGCGGCCTCGGTCACCGGGTCGGTCCCTGCGGTCCTCCCGACACCGAGGTCCACCCGGCCCGGGAACAGCGCATCGAGCAGGCGGAACGACTCGGCAACCTTGAGCGGGCTGTAGTGGGGCAACAGGACGCCTCCGGAGCCCACCCTGATGGACGTGGTCCGGGCCGCCACCGCGGCCACCACGATCTCGGGGCTGGCACTGGCGAGGGACAGCGTGTTGTGGTGCTCGGCCACCCAGTAGCGGCGGTAGCCCAGCTGCTCGGCTGCCACCGCCAGGGCCACGCAGTCGGCCAATGCCTCGGCCGGGCTGGTGCCTTCCGGCACCGGGCACTGGTCGAGGACGCTTAGGGCAGCAACCGGGGCCGAGCCAGGTGCCGAGCCCGACCCAGGTCTGGCGCCCGAGCTCAGAGCCAGACCGCCCGGCCCCCGCTCAACCGAGCCAGGCCCGGAGCTTCTTGCGGTCCACCTGCTTCCAGGCCGCCGGCCAGGCGCCCTGGCTCTGCCTTGCCTCGGCCCGCTGAATGGAGATCAGCTCGCCCGCCACCAGCGCCTGAGGGGCCGGCGCATCCCTTGCGGCCTGGCGCAGCCATCCTTCGGCCACCGAGGCGTCCTGGAGGTCACCGAGCACGCCTTGGACGCCGGCGACCGCTTCGGCAAACTTCCCGGCTTGTCCCCCGGCGACGGGCGCCGCCGCTTCGGCCGCGTAGCGGACTCGCTTGCTCAGGATGCGCACACGGTGCAGGTCGTCCGGCTCGGGGTCCGAAGAGAGCTCGTCTACCGCCTTGCGGAGGCGCTTCCAGGGGCGATTGACCAGCTCCGCCAGCGTCTCCCGAGCAGGGGTGTCGGCGTGGCGGACGATGGGGGGCGACGAGGCCCCGGACACCAACCGGTCGAACAGGTCGGCGTAGCGGTCGGAGGCCATGGCGTCGCGCACGTGGACCCGCGCGACCTCGCGCTCCTCGGCCAGCTTTCGAAGGAAAGGGGCCAGGCCGGCGCCGTCGTCACCGGGCAGCTCGTCGGCCTGGCGGGACAGGCGTGCCTCCAGGACGTCGGCGTCGCGAACGCCGCCCAGCTCGTCGGCCAGCCACTTGAGCTCGCCACGCAGGGGCTGGAGCCATTCCTCGTCGAGGACCGGCTGGAAGGTGCGCAGGTCCGAGCGGAGACGGCGGGTTCCCACCCGTAGCTGGTGGACGTCCTTCGGGTGCTCTCCGATGCGAACGCCGGGGTCGTGGGCCAGCATCCGGCTGACCGATCCGGTCAGGGCGGAGCGGATGGCGTCGAGCGTGCTCGATCCTCCGTCGACCTCGATGGGGGCGAGCTCGGGCGGTTCGAGGGCCCGGGCGCCGAGCGCACGCACGAGCTTGGGCGTGGGATCGGGTTTTCCGGTGCCCGCCTGGCGCAGCTTGTCCACGACGGCGTCGAGCAGCTCGGGGGCGGCGGTGTCTCGAAGCTCGACCTCCACCTCTCGGAAGCGAGCCGTCATCCGAGCACCGTGGAGGACGGAGACCTCGTCGTCGACCACCTCGGCCACGACCCGCCCCTCGGCGTCGAGAAGCTCCACTCCCGTGCGGTGGGTGCGCAGGCGCGCCACTCCTTGGAGGGGGGTGTGGCGCACGTAGGCCCGCAGCAGGTCGACGACGCCCGTTGGGATGCGCGCCGCTCCGCCCTCGAAGCTCACCTCCCGCCGGACGAGCGCCGGGCCGCCGTCGCCTTGGGGCAGCTTCACCGTCCACCCACTGCCGTCGGCGTCGCGATGGCGAACGGTGATCCCCCAGCGGGCCAGGCGCAGGTCCGCCGTGTCGTAGTAGGCGGCGGTCAGGGTACGTGTTGTGGCGGGCCCGGCGGTCATGCCCCCCAACACCCCGTTCAGGTCGGGGAGGCGGAAGCCGCCCCAGGCCCCGAGCTTCACCTCACGCTCAGCCCCGAGCTTCATCCCCTGCAACCCTACCGCCGCATCGGGCCGGCTCGGCTCAAGCGCCGCCGGTCAGACCGGCGGGGGAAGGTACCTGCCCACAGCGACATCCGGGCCTGCCACCTCCAATACCCACGTGGAGCCCTTCTTCGACTGCTGGTGGCCGTCGCCGGGCAGGATGGCGTCGAGGACCGCCGGGACCACATCGCCGTGGGTGCACAAAACGGTGGTCCCGTGCAGTTCGCCGATCAGCGAGACGGTCTGCTCGGCGTGGCCCTCGGCCAGCCTCGCCGTCTCTTCGACCACCAGCCCCCGGGCGCGGGCAAGGGGCTCCACCGACTGCACGCATCGGACGTAGGGGCTGGACAGGACCCTTGTCACGGGATACTCGCTGAGCTGCTCGACCAGGGCCTGGGCCTGCTGCCGGCCCCGCTCGTCGAGGGGGCGAAGCCGGTCGTCGCCGGCCCAGGCCGACCGCTCGCCGGCGGTGGCGTGGCGCACCATCAAGATGGTGGCGGGGTCCCGGATGTGTTGGGCCAGGAGGCCGATGACGTCGGCGTCCTGACGCCGGCTGACGGCGCCGAGCGCATCGGGCACAGGGAGCCACTTGACCTCGTCGACCTCGTCGCCGGGGACGAACGCTCCTCCCGTTGGACGCATGGCCCAGAACCGAACCGCCTTGGGGCGCCCCCGCTGGTCGGTGTAGAAGATGTCGCCCAGGTGTGGACCCAGGTCGCAGGCCAGGCCGGTCTCCTCCCGGACCTCCCGCAGGGCGCACGCCTCGTCGCTCTCATCGGGCTCGTTCTTTCCCTTGGGCAGCGACCAGTCGTCGTACTTGGGGCGATGCACGAGCAGTACCTCCGTGCCTCCGGTACCGCCCTGCTCCCGGCGCCAGACCACCCCTCCGGCCGCCCTCACCCACTCTTCGCCCACAGGCCTACCGGCCCGCCGCGTTGGCGCGCTCCAGAGCACGAGCCCGCAGGGACTCGTGGAGGCCCACTCCCTTGGTGGTGGTGACCTTCTTCCAATCGCAGTCCGGGCTGAGCTCCCAGGAGTGGAGGTCGTCCTCGAGGGCGAGGTCGAGGATCTCCTGGAGCCGCCGGCAAAGGGCCTCTGACTCCACGGGGGTTACGGCTTCCACCCTGAGGTCGAAGTTGCGCGGCATGGCATCGGCCGAGCCGATGAAGTAGCGGACCGGCCGGTGCTCACCGTCGCCGAAGGCGAAGATCCGAGAATGCTCGAGGTAGCGGCCCACGATGGAGCGCACCCTGATGTTCTCCGAGAGGCCGGGCACGCCCGGGTCGAGGCAGCAGATCCCCCGGACGATCAGGTCGATCGACACTCCTGCCGCCGAGGCCTCGTACAGCGCGTCTATTACGGCCTTGTCGACCAGGCTGTTCATCTTCATCACGACGCGGCCGTTGGAACCGGCCTCCGTCTCCCCGCCGATCAGCTCGAGCATCCTGTGGCGCAGCTCACCGGGGGCCATCAGCAGCTTTCGGTAGGACATCCGCCGGCTGTAGCCGGTGAGGAAGTTGAACATGTTGGTCAGGTCGGCGCCGAGGTCGGGGTCAGCCGACAGCAGGCCCAGGTCCTCGTAGATGCGCGCCGTCTTGGGGTTGTAGTTGCCCGTCCCCACGTGGCAGTAGCGGCGGATGCCGTCCTCCTCCTGGCGTACGACCAGTGCCGTCTTGCTGTGGGTCTTCAGGCCCAGCATGCCGTAGACCACGTGGACGCCCGCATCTTCCAGAGCACGGGCCCATGCGATGTTGGCCTGCTCGTCGAAACGGGCCTTGAGCTCCACCAGGGCGGCCACCTGCTTGCCCCGCTCGGAGGCCCGGATGAGGGCCTTGATGATAGGGCTGTCACCCGAGGTCCGGTACAGGGTCTGCTTGATGGCCAGCACGTGAGGGTCGGCAGCGGCCTGCTTGATGAAGGCCTCGACGGAGGTGGCGAACGACTCGTACGGGTGGTGGACGAGGATGTCACCCTCCCGCAAGACGGCGAAGAAATCGACGGTCCCGTCCTCGGCCCGGACCAGCCGGGGCTGGGTGACCGCGTTCCACACCTCATCCTTCAGTTGCGGTCGGTCGAGGTCGTGGACGGCCCACAGGCCGCTCAGGTCGAGCGGGGCGTGGAGCAGGTAGACGTCGTCCGAGGCCACCTCCAGCTCGTCCACCAGCAGGCCGCGCATGTCCTCGGTCATGGTGGGGTCGATCTCCAGCCGCACCGCCTTGCCGAAGCGCCGGCGTTGCAGCTCGGTCTCGAGCGCCGCCAGCAGGTCGTCCGCCTCGTCCTCCTCCAGGCTGAGGTCGGCGTTGCGGATGACGCGAAAGGGATGGTGGGACTCGATGACCATCCCCGGGAACAGGCTGTCCAGGTGGGCGGCGATCACCTGCTCGAGGGGCACGAACCGCTCGCCGTCGGGCATGACCACGAAACGGGGAAGGAGAGGGGGAACCTTCACCCGGGCGAACCGGCGCTCTCCGGACTTCGGATCGCGCACCATGACGGCCAGGTTGAGAGAGAGGTTGGAGATGTAGGGGAAAGGGTGGCCGGGATCGACGGAGAGGGGAGTGAGCACGGGAAAGATCCGCTCGTGGAACACCCTGACCAGGTCTTCCCGGTCGTCTTCGTCGAGCGACTCCCAGTCGGAGAGGCGGATGCCGTTGTCAGCGAGCGCCGGCACCAGCTCCTTTAGGAACGTGTGATCCTCGATCTCGGACAGCTTCCTCACTCGGGCCCTGATGCGCTCCAGCTCCTCCTGGGGCGTCAGGCCGTCGGGCGAGGTGGCGCCCACGCCGGCCACTACCTGGTCCTTGATGCCGGCCACCCGGATCTGGAAGAACTCGTCGAGGTTCTGGCTGAATATGGCCAGGAACTTGGCCCGCTCCAAAAGGGGGACGGCCTGGTCCTGGGCCAGGCTCAGGACCCTGGCGTTGAACTCGAGCCAGGAGAGATCCCGGCTCAGGTACCGGGGTGACTCGGCGCCTTCGCCCTGCTCCGCATCATCGGGAGACTCGTCCGGCTCAGAGACGTCCGTGGACGCTGAGACCTCAGTGGACATTGGGCTCAGGCTATCGATCGGCACCGTCGACGGACTCGAGGGCCACCCGCGCCGCCCCTATGGCGCCGCCCTGGTCGCCGAGCGTGGCGGGGACCACCCGCAGGGGAGCATCCTTGAGGAAGAGTTGTTCCCGGGCGGCGCTGTCCACACGCTCCACGAAGCCGGGCCCCAAGCGGTCCGCCAGCCCACCGCCCACCACCACAGTGTCCAGGTCGAGGAGGGCGACGCAGGAGGCAATGGCCGTGCCCAGAGCCGCCACCGCCTCTTCCAGCAGCTCGACGGTGACCTCGTCATCGGCAGCCAGAGCCTTGGCGAAGCTGCTCGAGGTCAGCCGGTTCTTCTTGCCCAGCTCGACCAGGAGGCTGTCCTGACCATCGGCCGCCAGGCGCCGGGCCCGCTTCTCCATTCCCCACCTTCCGGCGTACGCCTCCAGGTGGCCGCGGCCGCCGCAGCCGCACTTGCGCGCTCCCTGGCGCACCACCATGTGCCCCAGCTCGCCGGCCACGCCGGTGGGGCCTCGTCGCAGCGCGCCGTCGAGCACGACGCCGCCGCCCACCCCGGTGCCCACGAAGATCCCGAGGACGTCGGCGCTGCCCTGGGCGGCACCGAGGCGAAGCTCGGCGAGCGTGCCCACGTTCACGTCGTTGTCCACGGCCACCGCCAGCCCCCCGAGGCATTCGCTGACCGCCCCGCCGAGGGGGAACGGCTGGTCCCAGCCGGGAAGGTTCGGGGCTCGCTGCACGACGCCGAGGGCGTCGACGGCGCCGGGGGCGCCGATCCCCACGCCCGTCACGCCGTCGGTGCCGCCGAGCTGGCTCACCACGTCGGCGATGGCGTCGACCACGCCCATCGGCCCGCCCCGAACAGGGGTCTTGCGCTTGGCCTCCCGCACGACGTTCCCGTCGTCGAGCACCACGCCGTAGATCTTGGTGCCTCCGAGGTCGATCCCGATGTGAGACACGGCTATTCCCGCACGAGGGTAGAGAGCATCCCGTGAGGCTACCGGCAGGCAGGCGCGTGACTCTGGTCAAAGGGCCCGTGAGGATGGGCGGATCACACTCTGGTACGTGCCGCGCTAAGACAAGCGTGGTGAATCGCCTCGGAGAGCTGGTGGCAGGTGTGGACGTGGCCACCGCCGACGTCCGGGTGACCGTCTGCGACCCGGACGGCCACGTGCGGGCCTTCGCCACCACGAGCCTCCCGGCACCCAAGCGGCCACGGCGCGGCTGGTCGGAGCAGGACCCCGCCGTGTGGTGGCCGGGCGTGGCCAAGGCGCTCCGGCAGGCCGGCGAAGCACTCGATGACGGAGACGGACGGATCGTCTCGGTCTGCGTGTCGGCCACGTCAGGCACGGTGATGCTGGCGGGTGCCGACGGTGAGCCGTTAGGACCGGCGCTGATGTACGACGACCAGCGGGCGTCGGCGGAGGCGGAACGGGCGCAGGAGGCGGCAGCCTCGCGGTGGGAGTCCCTCGGACTGCAGGTGTCCGCGTCGTTCGGTCTGCCCAAGTGGGCCTGGCTCCTCTCCCGGACGGACGAGGCCGGCGGCAAGGTGAGGTGGGCGTGGCACGTGTCCGACCTGGTGGTGTCCAGGCTCACCGGTGGGGAGACACCCACCGACACCAGCCACGCCCTCAAGAGCGGCTACGACCCGCTGCGCCGGGAATGGGCAGACGAGGCCATGGATGCGCTCGCGATCCCCGCCGGGGTTCTTCCCGAGGTGAGCCCGCCGACCACGCCAGTGGGAACGGTCAGCCCGGAAGCGGCGTCGAGCACCGGACTGCCCGCCGGCTGCGAGGTGCGCCTCGGCATGACCGACAGCTGCGCCGGCCAGGTGGCGGCGGGAGCCGACCAGCCCGGCCGGTTCGTGTCGGTGCTCGGCACCACCCTCGCCCTGAAGGGCGTCACCGCCGACCTGGTGCGAGATCCCACAGGCGCGGTATACAGCCACTGGCATCCCGACGGGTGGTGGCTGCCCGGGGGCGCGTCGAACACCGGTGGGGCGGCGCTGGAGGAGCACTTCGGAGACGCCGACCTGGCCGCGTTCGACCGCCGCGCCGGCGAGCATGGTCCGGCCGGCTTCGTGTGCTACCCCCTGGTGGGATCGGGAGAGCGGTTCCCCTTCGTGCAGCCGGACGCCGAGGGCTTCCGTGAGGGATCGCCCCATAGCGACGTGGACGCCTACCGGGCGACGCTCGAGGGTGTGGCCTTCCTCGAGCGACTCGGACTCGCCCACCTGGCTGCCCTGGGCGCCCGTCTCGAGGCTCCGCTGGCCGTGGCCGGTGCCGCCAGCCGCAGCCCTACGTGGAACGCCATCCGGGCCACCACGCTCGGAGTCCCCCTGGTGGTCCCGGCCCGGGCAGAGACGTCTTTGGGCGCCTGCGTGTTGGCCGCGACGGGGAGCATTTACGAGAACCTGGCTGATGCCGTCCGGGCCATGGTCCACGTCGAGCACGAGGTAGAGCCGGTGGAGGAGGAGCGGGAGCAACTGCAGAGAAGCTACGAGCGCTTCGTACGCGCCCTCGACGAGCGAGGCTGGCTGGACCCTCTGCTGCGGGAAGCCGCGTTCACCGAGGTGGGAGAGGAACGGTGACCATCCCGGAGCCGCCCGGGACCGACGGCCTCTCGGAGGAGGACCGGGAGCTGATCCGCCGGGCCCATCACCGCCTGCGCAAGGCGTCTCAGGAGTTGGAGGCACTGCTTGCGCCGAGGTCCATGCGGGGACGTTGGGAGCCGGTGGTCCCACCGCCCGAGGTCATCGACGCCGTGCGCTCGGAACTGTCCGCCGCGTACCGCGAGGTTGGGCGGCTCCACCATGAGCTGTTGGGTTGGGAGCCCACGTAGTGTTCGACAGGTGACTGACACCCTGATCTGGATATCCGGGGCGTCCAGCGGCATCGGGAGGGCGCTGGCCGCCACCGTCCCGTGGAGCGAGGCGCGCCTCATCGACATCAGCCGGCGGGGAGCGCCCGGCGCCGAGCACGTGGAGGCCGACCTCTCCGATCCCTCGTCGTGGCCGGTCGTCGGCGAGTCCTTCGGCCGGGAGCTCGAGGGCTTCTCCGGGGAGCGGGTGGTCTTCGTGCATGCCGCCGGCACCATCCAGCCCATCGGCTTCGCCGGCGAGGTGGACACCGGGGAGTACACCCGCAACGCCGTCCTCAACAGCGTCGCACCCCAGGTGCTGGGCCACGCCTTCCTCGCCGCGGCCAAGGAGGTGGACGCCCACCGGCAGCTCCTCATGCTCACGTCCGGCGCGGCCAAGAGCGTGTACCCAGGCTGGTCGTCCTACGGCGCGGGCAAGGCGGCGGTCGACCAGTGGGTCCGCAACGTCGGCGCCGAGCAGGAGGAACGGGGCGGCGTCCGCGTGGTGGCGGTGACGCCAGGCACCGTGGACACGGGTATGCAGGAGCACATCCGTCAGGCGAGCGAACGGGACTTCCCCAAGAGGCAGAAGTTCGTCGACCTGCACGAACGCGGAGAGCTCGCCAACGCTGAGACGGTGGCCAAGGACATCTGGACCCTTCTCGACGCCGGGCTGGAGAACGGTGCGGTCATCGACCTGCGAGAGGTCACCGATCCCTGATCAGCTGATCGAAGACCCGGGCGTGTGCTCGTCCAGCACCAGGCCCATCATCACCGCGTCCCACAGCTCGCCGTTGCGGCGCGGATAGTGCCGTCGAAGCAAACCCTCCTGCACGAAACCGAACTTGCGATAGAGCGCAAGTGCGCCGAGGTTGTGAGGCCAGGCCTGCAGTACCAACTTGTGGGCCCCCGCCGCACGGGTCCAGGCGAGCCCGGCCTCCATCAGGGCGCTGCCCACGCCCCGCCGCCGCCACTCCTGGGCCACCAGCATCCCCAGGTCGCCCACGCCGTAGGTTCTGAGGTCGATCCACAGGTTGCCCACGAGGGCGCCACCGGCGTCGGCGACGAAGCGGGCGGCCCGCTCGCCTCCCTCCACGGTCTCGCTGATCTGACGACGCCGGGCCACGCGGTCGACTGGGGCCTCGGTCCCTATCCATCTGCCCTCGGACGCCACGGCCTCCAGCAGGTCCAGCAGTGGCAGCACGTCACCTCGTGCGGCAGGCCGCACCACGTACTTCGAACCACCGGTTCCGGCGCTCATAGGCTTCGAGCCTGTCACGTATGTACTTGGCCTCTGTAAGAAGGAGGAGAGAGGAGGGCCATGCCCACGGCCGGCATCGCAGGCATGACCATGAACTACGTCGACGCGGGCGCCGGCGGCGGTGGTCCGCCCGTGCTCCTCCTGCACGCCTTCCCCCTCCATTCGGGGATGTGGCAACCGCAGCTCGATGCCCTTCGGGGTCGTCACCGCCTGATCGTTCCCGATCTCAAGGGCTTCGGTGCCTCGGACGCACCCGATGACGAATCGGCCTATTCGATGGCCAACTACGCCGACGAGGTGGCTGCGCTCCTTGCAGCCCTCGAGGTCGAAGAAGTCGTGGTAGTGGGCCTGTCCATGGGCGGGTACGTCGCCTTCTCTTTGCTCGATCGCCATCGGCCCCTGGTGACGGCGCTGGTGTTGGCCGACACTCGTGCCGGACGCGACTCGGAGGAGGTTCTCGAGCGACGGAAGGCGCAGCAGCAACGAGTGCGTGAGCAGGGCACGATGGCCGTGATCGACACCCTGGTGGACACGCTCCTGTCCGAGCACACCCAAGAGCTCCGGCCCGAGGTAGTCGTGGAGGCCCGGCGTCTGATGGACAACCCACCGGCAGGGTTCGTGGGTGGGCTGGAGGCCATGAAGACCCGACCGGACGTCACCACTCGGCTGGGCTCGATCGACGTGCCCACGCTGGTGCTCGTCGGTGACCACGACGAGCCATCGCCGCCGGAGGTGGCCCGGGCCATGCACGAGCAGATCCCCGGATCGCGCTTCGCGGTGCTGCCCAACGCGGGGCACCTCACCAACCTCGAGGTCCCCGACGCCTTCAACCAGGCTCTGGGCGACTTCGTGAGCGACCTCTGAGGGACCGATCCCTCAGCCCTGCTCGCCCGACTCTGATTGCAGGTCCAACGAGACGGAGTTGATGCAGTAGCGCATCCCGGTGGGCATCGGACCGTCGTCGAACACGTGGCCGAGATGGGACCCACACTTGGCGCACACGACCTCCGTGCGCTTCATGAAGTGGCTCCGGTCGGGGATGAGCTGGACGTTCTCGGTGTTCGCCGGCTCGGTGAAGCTCGGCCACCCTGTGCCGGAGTCGAACTTGGTGGTGGAGGTGAAGAGCTCGGCGCCGCAGCCGGCACAGAGGTAGGTGCCGTCGTCCTTGGTGTTCACGTACTTGCCCGTGAACGGGCGCTCGGTCCCCTTCTCCCGCAGCACCCGGTACTGGTCGGGACTGAGGGACTCCTTCCACTCGTCCTCGCTGCGGCTCACGTCTGGGCTCATGCTGGGCTCTCCTCTTCTTACGTGTTCCGTAGGGTACGTGTCCTCAACGAGCGCGAAGGGAGCGCGAGCATGTCGGCTCGAGTCGAGAAGGCCCCACATGGGTCTGACCCACCCACCAGCGAGGAGCTCCGCCGAGCCTTCGAGGACGAGGGGATGAGTCCGCAGGTGTGGGGGAACGGTCCCGGCGACACCTACGGCTGGCACGCCCACGGGTACCACAAGGTGCTCTACTGCGTGTCGGGCACCATCGTGTTCCACACCAGGGGCCACGGTGACCTCGAGCTCCAGCCCGGCGACCGCCTCGACGTCGAGCCCGGAACCGAGCACGCCGCCACCGTTGGCGCGGAGGGTGTGCAATGCATGGAGGCTGCCCGCTGAGGGGTCGTTGCGCTTGGACCCGTTTCAGGCGAGGCGAGTGGTGAGCTCCTCGGAGTACTCGGGGAAGTAGCGCGAGATCTCGTTCAGCGAGAACTCGGGCAGGATCGACGAGGCAGGCTCGCGCTCGAGCAGGAAGGCGAAGGACTCCCGCACGACCCGCTCAAGATCGTCATCGTCGAGCTGGAGGTCGTCGACCAGGCTGTCGGGAACGGTCACCTTGTGGTTGGTCTCGGTCTCACCCTCGCGGACCTTCACACCGAACTGACGGGGACCCATGGCAATGACGGCGACGTCGGTCATCCCTCCTCGTCCTTGCCCTTGTCGCCGCCGCCGTCCTCGCCCTTGGCCCGCTCCTCCTCCTCGGCCCCCACCTCGGCCTGGGGCTCGACGTCGGCCTCGTCCTGGTCCACCTCGTCCTCGGGGCTGCTCAGCAGGTCGTCGGAGTTCTGACGGGCCTGGCTGATGCGCTCTCCGAGCTTGTCCAGCTTCTGGTCGTCGTCCTCTTCGTCGTCTTCGTCGTCGTCGTCGTCATCGTCATCGTCGTCGTCGTCGTCGTCTTCGTCGTCGTCATCGTCGTCGTCATCGTCATCGCCATCGCCATCGCCATCGCCATCGTCATCGTCGTCATCGTCATCGTCGTCATCGTCGTCGTCTTGGGCTTCGTCATCATCGTCATCGGCGGCCTGGTTGCTCTGGCCGGCACCGGACGTCTGGCCTTCGCCGTTCCCAGAGTCGTCCTCCTCGGCGGGTCCCGCCTCAGAACAGTGGGTGCAGCAGAAGGTGTTTCCGCCGTCCTTGACCCCGTGGCCCATGACCCGTACACGGCAGCGGGCGCACTGGGGCGCCATGGCGTAGACGGCGCACTCGAAGGTGTCGAAAGTGTGGCGTCCGACGTGGCGGATGACTTCGAAGGCATCCTCGCTCTCGTGGCCGCAGACCTCGCACTCCACCGTGGCTTCCTCCCTTTTCCGTCGAGCCCGCCTACCCTACGGGGCGCGCCCTCCTTCTGCCCGGGCGCCGGTGGCCTCAGTTCCGGCGCAGGTGCAGGGGTCGGCGCGGGAGCCCGCCGGGGACTGGCGCATAATCAGGGGCGCCCACTGCGGTCACGAGCATGGGGTCGGCTTCGGAGGCGAAGAACCGAGCCACCTCCCGGTCGTAGAAGGTGAGCCCGGTGGCGCCCAGACCACGGTCGTAGGCGAAGAGGTGCAGGCGGCCCTCCACGATTCCGGCTTCGAGCTGGGCCGCCCGGTAGCCGCGGCTCCCGAGCGCGCCCAGCACGTCGTCCAGAGGAGCACAGTGGAAGGCGGTGTAGGCCCCGTTCCCGCCGAGGGCCTGGTCGAGGCAGAGGTGAGCGGCGACGTCACGCACCTGGCCCGTCCGCAGCTGCTCGAGCTCTCCTGATCGCCAGCGGTAGGCGCCCGGCTCCACGCCCTCGACGGCGTGCACCGTGAGGTAATGGTCCAGGAGCGTGGCGCCGTCGGCCACGAAGTCGCCCGGCACGGCCCTGGTGGCCCATGCCATGGCGCCGCCGAGCAGTTCGCCAGGAGCGGTGCGCCTGGGATCGAACTGACGGCACGAGCCCCGCCCGCGGATCACCTCGTCGAGGGGCCGGCGCAGGGATGGAGCATCGGAGGACCCACGCGGCGTCCCGAGGGGCGCGGCGGCCCGTCGCCACCCCTCCACGTCTTCGTCGGTGGCCAGGTCTCCGGCCCGCTGGGCCAGCGTGACGAGTGGGAACTCGAGCGGGTCGTCGGCGAGATGACCGACGGTTACCTCATCGGGATCGGGAAGGGTGGTGGAGGCCCCGGTCAGGGGGACGACGGCAAGGGCGACCTCGTGCACACCGTCCGCCCCCACCAGGGCGGCCACCACGTGGTCTACGAAGCCCAGCTCGACACGGGCCACCAGCCCCGCCTCCTCGGCCAGCGCCAGCGTCTGGGCCAGCATGGTGCCGGCGTCCCAGTAGAGATGCCGGAAGCCCCGCTCCCGGTACTTCCAGGCCGTTCGCCACGGCACGCCGGTGAGCACCAGCGCAGGGGGCGTCTCGGCGGGTGCGTCGCCAAGGCGGACGAGGGCGTGCTCGACCGGCTCGTAGTGGTAGACGCCCGCATCGAGGCCCGCCATGTCGCCGGTGACCACGTACACCTCGACGGGGGAGAGGTTCCCGGCTGACCCCGCGGCCCGGAAGTACACCTTCTCACCGGCCAGGTCTGCCGTCCTCACCACGCCGGCGGAGAGGAACAGCAGCCGGGACAGGAGGCCCACGCCCAACCCGCCGCCGGGGATGAGCGAGATGTCGTCGGGCAGGAGGATGGCTTCCAGGCCGGGGTAGGTCTTGAACTGGGGCGGCTTGCGGTCCCACCGGAGGGGCTGGTAGTCCCGCACCAACCGAGGGTCGTTGGGACGCAGCCCGCTCGGGTCGTGCATGGTCAGCCGGTGGTAGCCCCGGGCGGCCTCGGGGTCGTTCATGGCCCGGCGCTAGACGCGATGGGGACGGCGCAGCGGCGGGAGGGTGGGCGGGGGCCGCTGCCTCGGCGGCAGGTCGGCGAGGAGCTCGGCGGTGGCGCGTGCCACGGTCCTCACTGCCTCATCGAAGGCCGGACCGGTGCGAGCGGACGCCGCCTGGACGCCGCTCACCTTGCGCACGTACTGGCGTGCGGCCGCTTCGATCTCCTCAGTGGTGGCCGCGGGTTCGAGCCCTCGCAGGGTGGTTATGTTCCGGCACACGGCTACAAGCCTACGAGCCCGGATGAACAGCCTCACCGAACGCCGCGCAGTCGGGGTTCTCGCACAGGAAGCGGGTGTCCACCACGTTGGCGGGGTCGGCGGGGAGCGCCGTCACGCCACAGTGAGGGCAGATCGGCGCCCGGTCCACCTCGGCGTCGTTCCAGCCGCTCATCGGCCGCGATGATGCCATCCGTCCGCCAAAGCGTCCGGCGCCCGGGAGCCGGTATGGTCACGGGCACCATTGGTGTCCAGAGCGTTCAGAGGGGGGCTGCAGTGGCAGGGTCGGCGCTGATCACGGGAGGTTCGGGGTTCATAGCGGCTCGCCTGGCGCCTGCCCTGGTGGAGGCCGGTTGGAAGGTGCTGGCGTGCGGGCGCAGCCCTCGCCCCGACTCGCTTCCCGAGGAGGCGGATTACCGCAACGCCGACCTGGCCTCGGGCGAGGGCCTGGACGAGCTCTTCGAGGGGATCACCCACGTCTTTCACCTGGCCGGTGCGTCGAGCTCCAACTCCACCGACGAGGAGATGCACCGCTCCAACGTGGTGGGCACCGAGAACCTTCTGAGCGCCGGCGCCGACGCTGGCTTCGAACGGTTCCTCTACATGAGCACCACCGCCATCTACGGTGAGGAAGCCCAACTGCCGGTACCCGTCCTCGAGAGCGTGGCGCCCCACCCAAGCCGCGGCTACGGCAAGACCAAGTGGGAGGCCGAGCAGGTGGTCTCCCGGTTCGGTGAGAAGGGCGTCCCCGTCGTCACCCTGCGCCCGGTGTCCACCTACGGCCCGACCAACGTCAAGCTGCTGGGCAGCGCCGCTCTCGACGTGGCCATCGAGCGCTACGACGGTCGGGAGACGCTGATGGTGCCCAATGCCCCCGTGGAGCAGCGCCTGGTCCACGTGGACGACCTGGTGGCGGCCACCATCCACCTGATGAAGCACGAGGACGCCGTGGGTCGTGTGTTCAACGTCACGTCGGGCCAGTACCCCACCAGCCACGAGATCGGTCGCATCCTGGCCGGGGAGTTCGGGATGGAGATGGAGCTGTGCGATGAGGACGCCGACGACGAGTGCGGGCCGAGCTACGAGGAACGGGGGAAGATCCGCGACCGCATGCTGGCCGACGGCATGAAGGACGCCATCTTCTTCACCGAGGAACGGTTCCGGTTCATGCGCAAGCAGAACCGGAACAACCGGTTGAGCATCGACGCCCTGCTCGGCACCGGTTTCGAGCTGCAGGAGACCGACCTGGAAGCGAGCATCGCTGACACCATCGCCTGGTATCGCCGGGAACGCTGGGTGCTGTAGCCGGCCCCCGTCACCACACGTAGGGTGGCTGGCGTGAACGGCCAGCAGGCGGCGGTGGAGGCCCTCGGGATCGCCGTCGCCGCCCACGTCCCGGTGCTGTTGTGGGGTCCTCCGGGAACGGGCAAGACGTCCGCCGTCAAAGCCATGGCCGACGCCATGGGATGGCCTTGCGAGACCGTCATCGCCTCCATCCGAGAACCTTCCGACTTCGCCGGCCTGCCCGTCGTGAGCGGTGGCCAGGTCCACTTCGCCGCGCCTCGCTGGGCGCAGCGCCTGGCCGACGCCGGGGGCGGCCTCCTGTTCCTCGACGAGATCTCCACCGCTCCCCCCGCGGTCCAGGCCGCGCTGCTGCGGGTGGTGCTGGAACGAGTGGTGGGCGACGTCGACCTGCCCGACGGCGTGATCGTGGTGGCGGCGGCCAACCCTCCCGAGCAGACCGCCGACGGCTGGGACCTGTCCGCGCCCCTGGCCAACCGCTTCTGCCACCTGTCGTGGGACGTGGAGCCCCAGGCCTTCGCCCAGGGCATGGCGGGCGGGTGGCCGGCACCCCGCCTGCCCTCATTGCCCGACGACTGGGAGTCCCGGCTCCGGCACTTCCGCAGCCTCATCGCCGCCTTCGTCACCGTGCGCCCCGGGCTCACGTGCGAGGTGCCCACCGATGCCGCCCGGGCCGGGCGCGGCTGGCCCAGCCCCCGCACGTGGGAGATGGCCTCGCGCCTCTGGACCGCAGCCATGGCCGCCGGGGCGTCCACCGAGGCCGAGACCGCGCTCGTGACCGGAGCGGTGGGCGACGGCGCCGGGGTGGAGCTGTTGATGTGGCACGAGGAGATGGACCTGCCCGACCCCGAGGACCTGCTGGCCGACCCGGACGGCACCGAGGTTCCCGAGCGCGGCGACCGCGCCTTCGCCGTGCTGTCCGCCGTAGCCGCCGCCGTGGCCGCCCAGCCCACGCCCGAGCGCTGGCTGGCCGGGTGGAAGGTGCTGGCCAGGGTCGGTGAGCACGCCCCCGACGTGGCCGCGGTGCCGGCTCGGGTCCTGGCACAGTGCCGCCCTGCCGGAGCCGTGGCCCCGCCCGAGGTAAAGCTGTTCATCCCCGTGCTCAAGGACGCCGGGCTGCTGTGACCGAGGGGCAGGCGAGCGGGGCTCCGCCACTGAACGCCCACAAGCTCGCCGTGGCCCGCCTGTGGGCCGTGGAGCGCCATCCCTACCTGGCCTCTGCCCTGTTCGCCATCCAGCCTCTGGCCAAGCCAGGCCTCGGAGGTGCGGCGGTGGACGAGTCATGGCGCCTCTACGTGGACCCGGCCGTCGTGGAGGAGTGGAGCGTGGGAGTCCTGGGCAGCCTGCTCGTGCACCACACCGGTCACCTGCTCCGGGACCATGCCGGCCGGGCGCAGCGCCTGGGCGTGGCCCGGGACACGTCCAAGGACTGGGCCCTCGCGGCCGATGCCGAGATCAACGACGACCTGGTGGGCACCGGCCTCCGCCTGCTCGACCCGGTGTTGCCCCAGACCCTCGGTTGGAACCCGGGGCGCATGGCCGAGGAGTACTTTCATTGCGGCCACCGGGACACCGAGCTCGAGCCGGACTGCGGCAGCGGGGCCGACGGAGTGCGGCGGCCTTGGGAGCTGATGCGCGGAGATGGGGGTGGCCTGCCGCCCGGCGAGCGAAGGCTGATCGCCTGCCAGGTGGCCAGCCAGGTCCTGGGCCACAGCCGCGAGGGAAGGGGCCGCATGGCCAACAGCTGGGTGCGGTGGGCCGAGGAGCTGCTCGAGCCCAAGGTGGACTGGCGCAAGGCGCTGGGCGCCGAGCTGCGCAAGGGCGTAGGGGCGGTCTCGGGCCGGGTCGACTACACGTACCGCCGGCCATCGCGGCGTGCGAGCGTCAGCGGCGACGTCGTCCTGCCCGCCCTGGAGCGGCCCGTCCCCGACCTGGCCGTGGTGTGCGACACCTCGGGCAGCATGTCCGAGGCCCAGCTCGGCAGGGTGCTGGTGGAGGTGGACGGGCTGCTGCGATCACTGGGCCTGGCTCGCACTCGGGTCCGGGTCCTCGCCGCCGACGCCGCGGTGCACACCGTGCAGAAGGTGGCCAACGCCGGGCAGCTGCGGCTCGTGGGCGGGGGCGGCACCGACATGGGAGCGGGCATCGAGGCCGCCGTTCGGCTGCGGCCGCGACCGTCGATTGTCGTCGTCCTCACCGACGGCATGACGCCGTGGCCGGCGAATCCCCCGAAGGGGGTCCAGGTCGTGGTGGGCCTCATCGACGCCGGCGAGGCGCGAGGTGGACGGCCCTGGGCGGCCCCGGCCTGGGCTCGGGTCGTGCACATCGGCTCTGCTGCCTGAACGATGGCCGCTTGACGCGTGGCCGCCGGAGGCCGGTGGTGCGACCACATCGAGCCGTCGACGGCGCTGGTCGACTGCAACGGCGAACGCCACCGCGTCACCTGGCGACGGGGCAAGGTAGTGCTCGAGGACCACGACCTCAGCGCCGAGACGGCGATGCTGGCCTTTGGTGGTAGGCCCTTTCCTTGCCTTGGGGTGCTGCGGCGCTGGCGGGACATGCACACCTGGGCCATGTCTGGTGAGCTCTTCCGGACCATGTCCACCCGTCTCGGCCCCGACGTGGTGCTCCCGGGCCCCCTGGAGCCGGTCCACCAGCTGGGCCTGATGCTCACGTGGGAGCGGACGTGGCGCCGCTCCTCGTTCTACGCCGGTTACGAGCGCCTCCTGCTCGAGCAGCTGCGCACCCGTGCCCTGCCTCCTCTGCGCGAGCACCTGGGGCTGTGGCGGGAGCGCAGCGGCGCTCGCCTGCTCTCCTCGGTGGAGGTGGAGGTCCTGCGGCCCGGCCGGGCGCCGTCGATCGTGGGAACGATGGACGCGGTGCGGGTGAGGGCGACGGCGGCCATAGGTGTGTCGTGGATCCTTCGGGTCTGGGCCCGGGGACTGGCGTTGGTGGATGACGCGTTCGTTCTCGACGTCGGCGAAGAATCCCATGAGACCCCGGTGCAGGTCGTGGCGGTTCGATGGGAGGAGGGCCGGGGCGGATCCTGGTCGCCCCGAGCTCTTCCTGGACGCGTCGTCAAAGATGCGAGCGGCGAGCGGGCCCTCGTCTGGAACGAACCGGTGTGAGCGCGGCGGCGCGCTGGCGGCGTCTGGTCCGGGCCCGACTGGCCGAGGTGGCCAGCCTGTCGCCGGAGGCTGCGGTCGACACCCCGGAGTTCTGGGACGCCCAGGCGCGCCGGTTCGCGGCGCGCCTGCCAGGCCCCGCTCGCAACGACCCGTTCCTGGCGCGGGTCGGTCGTTCCGTCGGTCCCAAGACCACGGTGCTCGACGTGGGCGCGGGGCCGGGTCGCTACGCCCTTGCCCTCGCGCCCCGGGCGAGGGAAGTGGTGGCCGTCGACCCCAGCCAGGAGATGCTCAGACATCTTCGACGCCGGAGCCGGGGCCTCGGGATCGACAACATCCGTCCCGTCCACGGCAAGTGGCAGGACGTGGCCACCCCGACGGTCGACGTGGCGCTGTGCTCCTATGTCCTGCCCATCATCGAGGACGCAGCCGGCTTCTTGGCCAAGCTCGACGCCTCGTGCCGGAAGCGCGCCTTCCTCTACTTCGGCGCCATGAGTACCGACGCCGTCTTCGACCCGTTCTGGCGTCACTTTCACGGCAAGTCCCGCCGGCCCGGGCCCACCTACCTGGACGCCGCCGACTTGCTCAGGGAGCTGGGGATGACACCCGAGGTGAAGGTCGTCGAGGTGAGGACGCGCACCCGGTTCACCAACCTGGCTGCCGCAGTGACCGCCTACCGCCAGAGCCTCCTGCTCCCCGACGAGGCCGACGTCCGGCGCGAGCTGCGAGGCCTGCTGCGGGAGTGGCTCGTGGAGGACGCCGGTGAGCTGCGAGCACCTCTACGGTCGGTACCGGCCGCGGTCATCTCGTGGGAGGGCGGGGGCGGCGACTGACAGGAGCCGAGGCCGGCGGGAAACGGTTGGCGTAGGATTCTCTGCCACCGCTCCTTCGAAAGGACGATGGTGCCTGCATCGATAAGGAGAAACCAGAGCGGGGCCGCGCCGTCCCGAGAAGACCTCGAGCGCGAGGCCGCCCGAGAGCTGGAGCGGGCCGGTGGAAGACCGCCTGGCCCGCCTTCATCGGTGGGGCAGTGGTCGCCACCGGCATTCGGAGAAGCGTTGATCTCCGATGAAGAGGGCCCGGCCGGGAGGGCGGGAGCAAGACGACCTCGATGACGACGAGGACGACGGCGAGGAGGACGAGGGAGCGGTCACCGAGCTCGCTCTCAACTGGTTGGCCGATCAGGACCGCCGGGGACCGAAGAGGTCGGCCGAGGACATGATCGTGCGAGTGGATGCCTCATCGGCGAACGCCGCACGGGACCGCGCCCTGCAGGCCCATCTCGATCGCCAGGCGATGCTCAAGAAGGCGCAGGTCACACCCCCTGGGGCCAGAACAAGCTCACCGTCGGGCAGCCCTTCTCCACCAAGAAGCACCCCCTCGGGAAGAAGGCCACCAAGAAGAAGGCGGCGGCCAAGAAGAAGGCGGTGGCCAAGCGTGCGGCGCCCCTCATCGAGGCCGAGAGCCTGCCCTTCGAGGACTACGAGGGGCTCACCGCCGCTCAGATCCTGTCGGTGCTCGACGAGCTCGACGACGACGATCTGGACTTGGTGGCGGAGTACGAGGTGCAGCACCAGAACCGCTCACAGATCCTCGACGCCATCGACGACCTGTTCGAGGAGCCCGCCGCGCCGCCGGCCGAGAAGAAGACTGCGGCCCCGAAGAAGACTGCGGCCCCGAAGAAGGCTGCGGCCCCGAAGAAGGCCGTAGCCAAGAAGGCCGTGGCCAAGGCGGCCGTGGCCAAGAAGGCCGTGGCCAAGAAGGCCGTGGCCAAGAAGGCCGTGGCCAAGAAGGCCGTGGCCAAGGCGGCCGCGCCCGTCATCTCGGCGGACGTCGACCTGCCCATCGAGAACTACGACCGTCTCACTGCGGCCCAGATACTGCCGACTCTCGACGACCTCGACGACGACGAGCTGGACCTGGTGGCCGAGTACGAAGCGGCGCACCAGAACCGCTCCCAGGTCCTCGACGCCATCGACGCCATGTTCGAGGAAGAAGACGTCGACCTGCCCATCGAGAACTACGACCGTCTCACTGCGGCCCAGATAGTGCCGGCCCTCGACGACCTCGACGACGACGAGCTGGACCTGGTGGCCGAGTACGAAGCGGCGCACCAGAACCGCTCCCAGATTTTCGACGCCATAGACGACCTGTTGGAGCAACCGTCGCCGCCTCAAGAGAACCTTCGTCAAGTCAAGAACCTTCGTCAAGAAGGCTCCGGTCAAGAAGGCTCCGGTCAAGAAGGCTCCGGTCAAGAAGGTCGTGGCCGCGAAGAAGAAGGTCGTGGCCGCGAAGAAGAAGGTCATGGCCAAGAAGGCCCCTGTCCCGAAGGCCGGCGCCAAGAAGTCAGTTCCCCGGTCGAGATAGCCCACTCCCGGCGGGAGGAGTGGTGGGCCCTCAGACCTGCCTGGCCCGGATCAGGCTGAGCGCGCCGCCTGCCTGGAACCACTCGATGTGCCCCGGCGACATCGTGTGGGTGCACTCGAAGTCGACGCTCGAGCCACCGATCTTGACGATGCGGCCGCGAACTGGAGCATCGGGCGCAAGCTCGGCCAGACCGAGCAGGGAGACGCGGTCGCCCTCCTGGATCTGGTCGTAGGTGTCGGGATCGGCGAAGGTGAGCGGCAGCACGCCCTGCTTCTTCAGGTTGGTCTCGTGGATTCGGGCGAAGGAGCGCACCAGGATGGCCTTGGCGCCCATGAAGCGCGGCTCCATGGCCGCGTGCTCGCGCGACGAGCCCTCGCCGTAGTTCTCGTCGCCCACCACCACCCATGACATCTGCGCCTCGCGGTAGTGCCTGGCCACGTCGGGCAGGGGCTCGACGGTGGCGTGCACGAGGCAGTGGGCGGTTCCCACCTCGCCGGTGAAGGCGTTGAAGGCGCCGAGGAAGAGGTTCTGCGAGATGTTCTCCAGATGGCCCCGGTACTTGAGCCACGGCCCCGCCGCCGAGATATGGTCGGTGGTGCACTTGCCCTTGGCCTTCAACAGGACGGGGAGGTCGAGGAAGTCCTCGCCGTCCCAGGCCGGGAACGCCTCGAGCAGCTGCAGTCGCTCGCTGTCCGGCCGGACCACGATCTCGACCGTGGACCCCTCCTCGGGCGGAGCTAGGAACCCAGCCTCCCCCGGCTCGAACCCCCGCGCCGGCAGCTCCTCGCCCGACGGTGGCTCCAGACCGACGCTGTTTCCTGCTCCGTTGCCGTTCACCGGGTCGGTGAGCGGGTTGAAGTCGAGGGTCCCGGCCAGGGCATAGGCAACCACGGTCTCGGGGGAGCCGATGAACGAGAGGGTGGCGGCGTTGCCGTCGTTGCGCTTCGGGAAGTTCCGGTTGTACGAGCTGAGGATGGAGTTGACCTGTCCCGGCGCCACGTCATCGCGCTTCCACTGGCCGATGCACGGGCCACAGGCGTTGGCCAGCACCGTCGCGCCGATCCCCTCGAGGTCGGCGAGCAGGCCGTCGCGCTCGATGGTGGCCCGCACCCGCTCGGATCCGGGGGTGACGAGAAGCGGCACCTTGGAGCGCAGGCCGAGGGCCGCGGCCTGGCGGGCCACCGCGGCGGCGCGGGTGATGTCCTCGTAGGAGGAGTTGGTGCACGATCCCACCAGGCAGCTCGTGAGCTCCGCCGGCCAACCATTGGCCCGAGCGTCGTCACCCATCTGGGACGTGGGTCGGGCCAGGTCCGGGGTGTGCGGGCCGACGATGTGTGGCTCGAGAGAGTCGAGGTCGAGCTCGATCACCTGGTCGAAGTAGCGCTCCGGGTGCTGTTCGACTTCGGGGTCGGCCCGCAGGTGTTCGCTGACCGCGGATGCCAGATCGGCGTAGTCCGCTCGATCGGTGGCGGCCAGGTAGCGGGCCGCGGCGTCGTCGTAGGGGAACAGTGAGGTCGTGGCGCCGACCTCGGCGCCCATGTTGCACACCGTGGCCTTGCCGGTGGCGCTGATGGTGGTTGTGCCGGGGCCGAAGTACTCGACGATGGCGCCGGTCCCTCCCCTCACCGTGAGGAGCCCCGCCACCTTCAAGATGATGTCCTTGGGCGCGGCCCAGCCCGACAGCGACCCGGTGAGCCGGATGCCGATGAGCTTGGGCCAACGCAGCCCGAAGGTGTCGCCCACCATTACGTCCACGGCGTCGGCGCCACCGACGCCCACCGCCACCATGGCCATCCCACCGGCGTTGGGCGTGTGCGAGTCGGTGCCGATCAGCATCCCGCCCGGGAAGGCGTACTGCTCCAGCACGACCTGGTGGATGATGCCCGAGCCCGGCTGCCAGAACCCGATGCCGTACTTGGCCGCCACCGAGCGGAGGAAGTCGTACACCTCCTTGTTGGACGACTCGGCCGCAGCCAGGTCCGACCTGGCATCCACGTGGGCCTGGATGAGGTGATCGCAGTGCACGGTGGTGGGCACGGCCACCCGGGCCAGTCCGGCGGTCATGAACTGCAGCAGCGCCATCTGCGCCGTGGCGTCCTGCATGGCCACTCGGTCGGGCCTCAGCTCGGTGTAGGACCGTCCCCGTTCCGTCCCCGCCGTCTCGGGGTCGGCAACGTGGTTGAAGAGGATCTTCTCGGACAGAGTGAGAGGGCGCCCGAGACGGCGACGGGCGATCCTCATCCGCTCGGGGAGCCGGGAGTACACCTCGTCCAGCAGCGTGGTCGGAGTGGTTGCGGTGTCGACCATGGCGCTTTCTGACTTGCTAGGTGGAGGCGCCGACTCGGCCGGCGCTGTGGGCCTCGATCCGCTGCACCCGTCCGATCGGGGCCACGCGCCAGAGGTGCTCGAGCGCGACTGACCAGTCATCGAGGATGGCCTTGGCGGTCGCCGAGCCGGTGAGCTCGAGGTGGCGCTCCACCAGCCAGCGGAGCTGTTCCACATGCTCGGCGGCGGGGAGCTGGGCGTCCACGAGGGCAGTGTTGAGCCGGGTGGTGAGCAGGGCGTGAGGGTCGTAGATGTAAGCCTCGCCGCCCGTCATGCCGGCGCCCACGTTGTAGCCCACCGGGCCCAGCACGACCACGCTGCCACCGGTCATGTACTCGCACAGGTGGTCCCCGGCGCCCTCCACCACGGCCACGGCACCGGAGTTGCGAACGCCGAAGCGCTCGCCCACGCTGCCGCCGACGAACAGGTCGCCGCCGGTCGCTCCGTACAGGCAGGTGTTGCCGGCGAGCACGGGGTCACCGGCGTCGTCGGCGGGGGGCGGATGACGATGCGCCCGCCGGCCATGCCCTTGCCCACGTAGTCGTTGGCCTCCCCCACCAGGTGGAGCTCGATGCCGTGGGTGAGGAAGCCTCCGAAGCTCTGACCGGCCGATCCTTCGAGGTGGACGACGGCCGTGCCCCGAGGCGCTCCCTCGCCCCACTCGAGGGCGATGGCACCCCCCAGGGCGGCGCCGACCGCCCGGTCGCGGTTGGTGATGGGGTAGCGCAGCTCGAGGTCGTCGCCGTCCCACACGGCGTGGAAGGCGTCGGCCTCGATGCGGTCGCCGAGGCGGGAACGGGTCCGCTGGAGGGGGACCTTGGCCACGAACCGGCGAGGCGCCTCGGAGTCCTCCGGGGGGTGATGATGGGAGTGAGGTCCACCGAATCGACCCGGGGATCGCCGGTCCGGCGCTGGCGGAGGCACTCAACCCGGCCGACGGCCTCGTCCATCGACCGCATGCCGAGCGATGCCAGCAGCCGGCGGGCCTCACCGGCCACGAACAGGAGGTAGGCGGCGACGCCCTCGGGCGTCCCGGTGAACTTGGCCCGCAGGTTGGGCCGCTGGGTGGCGATGCCGGTGGAGCAGGTGTCGCGGTGGCAGGCCCGGAGCATGATGCAGCCCTCGGCGATCATGGCCGCAGTGCCGAAGGAGTACTCGTCGGCGCCGAGCAGCGCGGCCATCACCACGTCGCGGCCGGTCATGAGGTTGCCGTCGATGCGCAGGCGGGCCCGGTCACGCAGCCCGTTCTCGATCAGCGCGCCCTGGGCGTCGGCCAGCCCCAGCTCCCACGGCATGCCCGCGTGATGGAGGAAAGCGGCGACGCGCCCGTTCCCCCGTTGGCGCCCGAGATCTGCACGATCTCGGCGAGGGCCTTCACCACGCCCGCCGCCACCGTGCCCACGCCCTCCTCGGCCACGAGCTTCACCGAGACCTCGGCGTAGCGGTTCACCTGCTTCAGGTCGAAGATGAGCTGGGCCAGATCCTCGATGGAGTAGATGTCGTGGTGCGGTGGGGGAGATGAGAGTGACGTTGGGCTGGGTGTGACGCAGGAGGGCGATCTCGTCACTGACCTTGTGGCCCGGGAGCTGGCCGCCCTCGCCGGGCTTGGAGCCCTGGGCGACCTTGATCTGCAGCTCGTCGGCATAGGCGCAGTACTGGGGGGTGACGCCGAAACGCCCAGAGGCGATCTGCTTGATGCGGCTGTTCTTGTCGCCCTTGGGGAGGCCTCTGGTGTGGAAGCGGTACTCGGCTTCCCCGCCCTCGCCGCAGTTGGACTTGCCGCCGATGAGGTTCATGGCCTCGGCCAAGGTCTCGTGGGCCTCGGCCGACAGCGAGCCGTGTGACATGGCGCCGGTGGAGAAGCGCCTGGTGATCTCGGTGACCGGCTCGACCTCGTCCACCGGGATGGGGTCCTTCTGCGGGACCAGCTCGAGCAAGTCCCGCAACTCGGTGGGGGCTCGGTCGTTGACCAAGGAGGCGAACTGCTCGTACAGGTCCTCGTTGTCGGCTCGGAGAGCCCGCTGGAGGAGATGGGCGGCGTTCATGTTGTTGAGGGCGTCCACCACCTCCTTGTTGTGGGCGTGGTACTCGCCGCCGCGCTTGAGGCTCCGGTAGTAGCCGGGGTTGGGCAGGCGCCCGGCTTCCTCTGCCGGCGGCCACCCGGCCTCGGCGTGGCGCGCCAGCACGTCCTCTCCGAGGGCGTCCCACCCGATGCCCCCGACGGTGGACGTCGTGCCCGTGAAGCACACGTCGACCACCTCGTGACCGAGACCGACGACCTCGAAGATCTGTGCTCCCCGGTAGGAGTCGACGGTGGAGATCCCCATCTTGGAGAGGATCTTCAAAACGCCGTCCTCCACCGCCGCGTGGTAGCGCTCCTGGGCCTCGGTGCTCAACATGTCCGAGTCCTCCGACGCGCCGGCGTCGGCCGCCACCGTGAGAAGGGCCAGGCGGGGGCAGATGGCGTCGGCGCCGTACCCCAGCAGGCAGGCCATGTGATGGACGTCGCGGGCGTCGTCGGCCACCACCACCAGGCTGGTGTTCGAGCGCAGACCCCTGGCGATCAGGCGCTGGTGGACGGCGCCGGCGGCCAGCAACGACGGTACCGGGGCGCGGTCGGAGGACACGTCTCCGTCGTCCACCACGAGGACTCCCGCACCCTGGGTGACGAGGGACTCGGCCTCGTCGCACAGGCGCATGACCGCTGCACGCAGGCCACCGGGCCCGTCGGTCACGGCGAAGTCAGCGTGGAGCCGGGCGGGGGAGAACTCGGCGCGCGCTCGCTGGCGAGCTTGTCGACGGCGGAGGGGTAGACGAAGAAGGAGTCGAGCTCGATCTGATGGGCGGCCTCCGGACCGTCGGTCAGCAGGGGCCGACGGGGGCCGATCAGGGTCCGCAGGCTCATCACCAGCCGCTCCCGCAGATGGTCGATGGCGGGGTTGGTGACCTGTGCGAAGCGCTGCTTCAAGTAGTGGTGCAGCGGGCGGGGACGCCCGGCCCAGTTCGGCAGGGGGTGTCGTCGCCCATGGAGAAGGTGGGCTCCTTGGCCTCGCTGGCCATGGGCTTGATCACCATGCGCAGCTCCTCCACGGTGTACCCGTGGGTGATCTGTCGCCGCTCGAGCGACGCAGCTCCGTTGGTCTCCTGGATCGGCCGGCCGAGGTTCATGCGCCACAAACCGTCTGCGGCCCAGATGCCGTAGGGCGCCAGTGCGCCCAGCTGCTGCTTGCACTCGTCGTCGAGCATCACGCCCCGTTCAGGGTCGACGAAGAGCATCTGGCCGGGGCCGAGGCGACCCCGCCGCACGCGGCCGTGACCGCCGACGTCGACGGCGCCGGCCTCCGAGCAGCAGGCCACCAGGCCGTCTTCGCATATGGCGTAGCGGAGGGGCCGCAGGCCGTTGCGATCGAGAGACGCCCCCACGCCCCGGCCGTCGGTGAAGACGAGGCCGGCCGGACCGTCCCACGGCTCCACCAGGCAGGCGTGGTAGCGGTAGAAGCCCCGCACCGCCGGCTCCAGGTCCCGGGCGCCCTCCCACGCCTCGGGCACGAGCATGGCCACGGCGTGGCGGATGTCCCGCCCGCCCTGGACGAGCAGCTCCACGGCGGAGTCGATCTGGCCCGAATCCGAGTCCTCGGCGTCCAGCACCGGCCGGAACATCTCTTCGGGCCCGAGGCCCACCTCGACGGTGCCGAGCCTGCCCGCGCCTTCATGCGGTTGAGGTTGCCGCCGATGGCGTTGATCTCGCCGTTGTGGCAGAGGGTCCTGAAGGGCTGGGCTCGCTCCCACGTGGGGGCGGTGTTGGTGGAGAAGCGTTGGTGGAAGACGGCGAAGTTCCCCTCGAAGCGCTCGTCGGCCAGGTCCAGGTAGTAACGGGACAGCAGGTCGGCTGCCACCAGGCCCTTGTAGAGCACCGTGCGGAACGAGCAGCTGACCACGTAGGTGCCGGCGGCGGTGGTCGTCACCCGGCGGCGCAGTCGATAGGCCGCTCGCTCCGGGTCGCCCTCTCCTTCCACGCCAGGATGGCCTGGACGATTCCCGGGCGACTCCGGCGGGCCACCTCTCCGATCTGGTCCTCGTCTGTGGGTGGGGTCCGCCAGTCGAGGACCTCGATGCCCTCCGCCGTGGCGGCGGCTTCCAATGCGGCCCGAGGGTCATCACCCCGGACGAAGAGCACGGCGACGCCGTGGCCCTCGCCGAAGAGGGCGGACGGTATGGGGGTGAGCAGCCCCGAGCCGTCAGCCGTCTTGGCATCGGCGGCCAGGGCGCCCCGGTGGATGACGCACGCCAGGCCCTTCAGGGCCGTGGCCACGACGGCGCGGGAGGACCGTCCCTGGGCGTCGGCGACGAAGCCGATCCCGCATGCATCACGTTCAGGCCGCACTGAGGGGGAGAGACCTTTCAGGAAAATGGCTCGGTTGCCGTTTCAGCAGCCAGGGACCTCATCGCTGAGAGGAGGCGCCATTGCCCACGCCCCGTGCTGTGGGCGGGGAGTGTACATCGGCCCTTGGCCCACGCCGCCGTCAAAGTTGTCACAACCCCTTCGCTGTACTTGATGCCATGTCGTCGGCCGGTTCGACCAATCTGGGGTCATCTGGTTCCGGAAAGCGGAACCAGGCAGCCGGAGAACCGCCGGACGCCGCCCTTGACCGTCTGGCAGCGCGCCAGCACGGGCTCTTCAGCCATGTCCAAGCCCAGGAGACGGGTCTGCACAGGAGCCTGTGCACCGCCGCGTGGTCTCAGCACGGATCGAACGTCTCCAGCCAGGCGTCTATCGAGTGCCGAGCTATCCGTCGTCGTTCCCGCAACGGGTCATGGCGGCCGTTCTCGGTGCTGGCCCTGGTGCCGCCGCTTCCCACCGGAGCGCAGCGGCGCTGCTCGGCCTCGATGGGGTGGACGAGGGGACGGTGGAGATCTGCGTACCGCCTGACCGGCGCTACCTCGCTTCGATATCGGCGTGCGTCGAAGGCATACCGTGCACGACGACCGGACATGCGTCGACCTGGCTCGCTTCGATATCACGTGCGTCGAAGGCATACCGTGCACGACGCCCACCCGGACATGCGACGGTCCTGCGCTTCACCTGGCACGACGTGATCAAAAAGGGTTCGGCGGTAGCTGCCACGCTCAGGAACGGCTAGTGCGGGGCCAGCGGCGGGGGCCGCCGGTGCGCCGCTTTCCCTCGCCGAGGGCCCAGGTCCGCCGCCAGCGCGGTGCGGCCGGGCCGACCAGGGTGGGGGTGGTGCCCGCCGAGGCGCGCCGGCGGGCCTGCCAGAACCCGACGGCCTCCTCGTCGGCCAGAACGGCGATGGCCCGCTCGACCCGTGCGGCGAAGGTCCGGGTGTCCTCGCCGTCGTCCGGGTGAAGGGGTTGGCCGAAGCTGACGCGGGTGGAGGAGGGACGAATGCCCTTGGCCCCCTTCTTCTGGATGCGCCGGGTTCCGTCCAGGTGCACCGGCACGACGGGCGCACCGGTGCGCTGAGCCAGGTACGCGGCGCCGGCTCTGTGTGACCGGCCCCAACCGTCGGGGCTGCGACCCCCCTCGGGGAAGATGACCAGGTTCCAGCCGTCTTTGATCAGCTCGGAGCCGAGCCGGGTGGACTGCGGGCTCACCCGGACCCGCTCGATCGGGATGGCGCCGATGCCGAAGGCGGACAGCGCCGCCTTCCATTCCTTGTCGAAGAACGTGTCGGCGGCGGCGGCGATCGCGGTGCGGTGGCGGATGCGTTCGGGAAGGGCCGTGAGCAAGAGCGGAGTGTCGATGTGGCTGGCGTGGTTGGCGGCGAAGATGGCCGGGCCCGTCATGGCCTCGAGGCGGTCGAGGCCCTCCATGGTGGGCGAGGCGACGGCGTGCACCAGCGGCCGGGTGACACCGTCGAGCACGGCGGCGCGCACCAGCCGGACGGGATAGCGCCGTGCCCAGCTGGTGTCGTAGTTCACACCGGTGCGCCCCTCGGCCCGTGGCCGCGGGACTCCTCTGGGCCACGTGGGCGCGCCGTAGGGAAAGCGAGCCGGCAGCCTCGGAACCCTCACTTGACGTCGGCGATGAGCAGCGGGGGCGTGTGCATGTGGGTGATCGACGGGTCGCGCCCCACCACGTCCTCGGCCATCTCCAGTGCGTCCCTCATGGTGGAGGCGGGCTTGAATCCCATGCGCCGCACCGCCTTGGGATCGCCTCCCACCAGGATCACCCCGCCCAGGTGCTGGAGGGCGTGGGCGCACCAGTACCACATGTAGAAGGGGTGCACGCCGTGATAGGCGTAGCTGGTCCGGTACAGGTGGACGTACCACGGGTCGGTGGCGAAGCCCTCCTCGAACTTGGACTCGATCTCGAGGGGGTCGGTGGTCTCGGCCAGCACCTGCTCGAAGAAGTCGATGTAGCTCGGGTGGTGGACGGGATGGAAGGCCCACGGCGTGGGATGGCGCATGATCACCACGCCGCCTTCCCGCACCAGAGGCTTGCCCCGGTAGAGGTTGAAGAAGTACCCGAGCCCCAGGCAGGCCACGAGGATGGGGTTCATGATCGAGTTCACGTTGTAGGGACAGATGTACGGCAGGCCCATGGTGAGGATGTCGCTCTGCCCTTGTACCTCCACGAGCTGCTGGCGGTAGACGTTCCGGGTGGTCACCTCGTGCACGGCCTCAACCTCGCCGGCCTGGACGCTCTGCATCTGGTGAGGTGAGCGGATCGACTGGAAGATCGACCGGGCCAGTCGTGCCGGCGTGCGGTCGAGCGACTTGCTGACACCGAGGAAGGTGGCACGGTCCCGCGCCGTCCACTCCCACTCGCGCCGCTGGAGGAAGGCGAACTGCTCGGGGAAGGTGTTCGAGTTGAGGGTGGTCTCGATCTGGAAGATCTTGATCCCGCAGGCGGCGATGTGGCGACCCATGCGCCAGTTGCTGGAGTGCAGCTCGGATCGGTGCTGGTCCATGAACGACCGGCTGTGCTGCATCGTGCGCACGTTGTGGTGGTGGCGCAGCGAGCGGTACGACGCCAGTCCCGTGGCCACGCTCTTGTGGCCGCCGTCCATGGCCACCAGGTTGATGTTCACGTACACGATCAGGTCGCTGGTGGCGGCCCGCTTGCTGATCTCGACGTCTTCGCCGGCGTCGGTGGTGCCCAGGTGGAGCATGGACTCGGGATCCTCGGCGTCGAGCTGGGTGAGGAGCCCCTGGGGGGCGAAGGCGTCATAGACCCGGTCGCCCAGGGCGTGGCGCAGCTCCTGCTCGGTCATGCGCCGGTGCAGGGCCAGAGCGGCGATGAGCACCACGTCGTCCACGCCCGCCTCGGCCGCCATGTCGAGAACCGCCTCTATGACGCGCTGGCGGACGTCGGGGCGCCGCATGGGTGGGAGGGGCAGGGAGATGTCGTCGAAGCAGATCGTGAGCCTCATCCCCGCCCGCAGCAACGACGGCAGCGGCTGGCTGTCACCGAGCGGGTTGAGCAGCGCGTGGCGGATGGCGGCGTCGGGGTGCTCTAGGGCGGGGAGGGCCTCCGGTGGGTACACCACCCGCGAGCCGGCCGGCAGGCGCTCCAGGTGGTACTGCTCGCCGTGCCAGAACAGCGTGGGCGGCGTGGAGCGGTCCACGTCCAACACGAATCCGGGACGAGCAGAGCGTGCAGGCATCAGCCCATCCTCCATGGTGCAGCGCTCGTTCCCTTGCGCAGGTCGAAGGCGATCTTGACCGCACCTCGCCGTCCGGCGTGGGCGGCGTGATCGATGGCCTCCCGGTAGCGGTCGAGCGGGTACAGGGCGGACACCAGCCGGCCGAGGGCGGCGGCGTGGACCACCTCGAAGGCGGTCGGGAACGTCTGGTGACGGTAGGCGTAGGAGCCGGCCAGCCGCACCTCTCGCTGCCAGAGCGGGGCCAGGTCCACCAGCACCGGGCCGGGCATTCCCACCAGCACGACGGTGCCGCGTGGACGCACGATGGAAAGGGCCTCGGCCAGTGATGTCTGGTTGCCTACGCAGTCCACCACCACGTCGGCACCACCGGTGAGCTGGCGGCCCGCGGCCAGCGACGCCGTGTGGCGTCGCACCGCCCGGTGGACCTGGTCCGGCTCCACCACGATGTCGGCCCCGAGGTCGGTGGCCAGCCGGCGCTGGTCGGGGTGCTTGGCGCCCGCGATCACGACGCCCGGCAGTGCCAGGCGCCTGAGGGCGGCGATGGTGCACAGCCCCAGCGTGCCGGCGCCGAGCACCACCACCGTTGCACCTTCGCCGACCTCGGTGGACTGCACCGCGTGCACGGCGCAGGCCATCGGCTCGACCATGACGGCATCCTCGTCGGCCATGTCGGCAGGGACGGCGTGGAGCTGGCTTTCATGGGCCACCAGGGCCTCTGACCAGCCCCCGCCGGTGTCGGCGCAGTACCCGGTCTGGAGGCCGGGCTCGAGGTGGCCGAAGGCGATGCGCTCGCAGTTGCCGTTGGTGCTCGCGGCGCAGGAGGCGCACGGCGGGTCGATGCCCCGGGCGGCACAGGCCAGCACCGGCTCGAGCACCACGCGGCTGCCGTCGTCCAGCTCACCCACCACCTCGTGGCCGGGGACGAACGGGAAGCTGACGATGGGCTCGAAGTAGCGGCTGCTGCGGCCGTCGACCGTGGCCAGGTCGGACCCGCAGATGCCGGCCAGGCGGGGCCGGACCCGCTGCCACCCCGGTCCGGGAAGGGGCGGTTCTTCGAGTTGCGCCAGCCGCAGGGGGCCGACCCGTGAGCCCCCGCCGGGGGCCACGGTGGAGGCCACCCGGGCGGCGGCGAAGCGTGGGAGTGAACGCTCGAAAAGCAGGCCCTTCAAGACCGGCCTTTCACCGATGGAGCAGTCACGAGCGGGCTCCCACCCGGGCCGAGCGAAGCAGTGGGCCGATCGGCATCAGGGGTCGGGGCCCGCCCGGGGAGCGGGACCACTGCTCGACGTGCCATCCCCGCTTCCGGGCGATGGTGGCCAGCTTGGCCTCGGGGTTCACCGCCACGGGGTAGCCGACGGCCTCGAGCATGGGAAGGTCCGAGGCGGAGTCGGCGTAGGCGATGGACTCCTCCAGCCGCAGGCCCTCGGACGCGGCATAGTCGGCCATCGTGAGGGCCCGAGCCTCCCCGGTTGGAGGCGCAGAGCGCAGCTCGCCGGTGAGGTGACCCTCGGCGTCTCGGTCGAGGGTGGCGCACACGATGTCGTCGAAGAGCGGCCGCAGGGGCTCCACGATGAAGTCCAGCGAGCCGGTGATGAGCAGGGTGCGGTGCCCGAGGGCCCGGTGCTCGCGCACCCGGCGGAAGCCGGCGGGGAAGGACTTGGTGAGGATGAGCTGGGAGAACAGCTCCCACGCGTCCTGCTGCACCCGGTCGGCGGGTGCGTCCTCGTAGCGCCGGTAGAAGTAGCGCAGGAAGTCCCCCCGGTCGCGGCGATCGAGAGCCAGCAGCGTGGGTGCCTCGCGCAGGGTCCGCAGGGTGAAGCGCACCCGTTCGTCGGCGGGCAGGTGGCGCGTGGCCAACCAGGAGTAAGACTCCACCACGTTGGAGGCGATCAGGGTGTTCTCGAGGTCGAAGGCCGCGATGTGTCGATCCTTGGAGAGGAGAGCCCGGCGACCACGCTCGGCACGGTTCGCTCCCGTCTTTCCTCCCGGTGTGGTGCGCACGCGCGCGCTGGCCACGATGGCGGGCAGGTGGATCTCCTGCACGTACTTGCGCCAGTCGATGGTGGCTGGGTCGAAGCAGAACTCGGCTCGGTCGCCGTCGTCGAGGCTGTGCCACAGCGCCAGCAGCCGGTCGACGCCGAACACCGCCTCCACCTCGGTGTAGGCACCGTAGAGCTGCACGTACCCGAGGGCCCGCTCGGCCTGTGAACGGCGGTTCTCGAGGTGGCCGGGCAGCTCGGCGGCACGGCCCCGGATAGGGAGGGCGGTGACGGCGCGCTCTGCGACCGAGAGGGCCTTGGTCGCTCGCTGGAGCTGGCGCTGCACCCGGCCCCGTCCGGGGAAAGACCACTCGGGCCCGACGATGGGCTGTCCTTCGGCGTCGTAGAGGGGGTGCTCCCAGAACCACTCCTGGACCAGGTCCACCAGGCGGCGGTACCGCAGGGGGTTGCGGGCCCCGGAGGCCACCTGCACCACGTCCGGGCCGGCGGGCTCAGGCCCGCGGGCGGCCACGGCCAAGATGGCGGCGGTGACCAGGTCCGCGGGGATGACGTCCAGTACGCCCTCGGGGATGCCGGGGAACTCCTTGAGCAGGCCCCGGCCGTAGGAGATGATCACCGGCTCGGCCATGCGGAAGCCCCGGATCCAACCCGGGTGGGGCTGGCTGAGCGTGGACTCGATGATCGAGGGCCGCACGATGGTGACGGGGACGTGGGCTCTCGACTCCAGCAGGGCGCGCTCGGCGAGGGCCTTGGTGTAGGCGTACACGTCGGGCCAGCCCAGGCCCTGGGCCCGGGACTGTCCCGCTTCCACCATGCGATCCCCGACCCAGTCCCGGCGCAGGCGCTCGAGCTTTTCGGCCAGCACCGGCGCGCCGGCCGCTCCCAGCTCGGCGCGGGCCAACTTGGCGAAGCGCTTCAGGCACTCGGGACGGCGGCTCTCGGCGTCGGTGTCGGCGCGCGCCCGGCGGGCGGCGTCCACCTCCCCCTTCCAGTCCACCTCGGTGGAGAAGGGGGTGTCGGGCAACAGCGCCTCTGGCGACAGGCCGCGGCGGGAGCCGGCGACGTAGGCCGTGGACACGGCCACCATGTGTGCCCGGGACCCCGACGAGGCGAGGACCCCAACCAGGCGCGCCGGGCCCAGGAGGTTGACCTCGACCGCCGTGTCGAGGGGTGAGTCGAAGCTCACCGCGGCGGCCGAGTGGATGACCACGTCACAGCTGCAGAGCGTGAGCCGGTCGTCCTCGTTCAGGCCCAGGCCGTCGGTGGCGACATCGCCGCTCACCACGGTGAGCCGCCGCTCCACCTCGGCGTCGAAGCCGTCCCCCCACTCGTCGCGCAGACGGTGGAAGCAGTCGTTGCGGAGGATCTCCCGGCGCACCCGCTCCTCCGCCGAGGCCCGCCGGCCGGGGCGGACCAGGGCCACCACCTCGCAGCCGGGCACGGCCCGCAGGAGACGCTCGACCAGCGCCGTGCCGAGGAAACCCGTTGCGCCGGTGACGGCGACGCGCTTGCCCGACAGCCGTTCTCGGATCACAGCGGGATTGTCTACCATCTGGTAGATGCCAGTCGCATCCCGCACACGGCAAGCCACGACGGGCAGAGCCGCGACGAAGAGATCCTCGACGGGCCGGGCCACGACCGGCGAGCGGATCCTCGACGCGGCCAAGGTTTCCTTCGGTTCTCGGGGCTACGAGGCCACCTCGCTCGACACGCTGGCAGCCGGTCTGGGCCTGCGCAAGCAGACGATCCTCTACTGGTATCCCAGCAAGGAGGTGCTTCTGACTGCCGCCGTGGAGCGCACGGCCAGCGACCTGGCCCTGGCGCTGGAGCGGGCCCTCGCTCGGGCCGGGCCAGGGTGGCCCAGGGTGGAGGCCCTCGTGAAGTCGGTCTTCCGCCTGTCGGTTCGCCGCCCGGAGCTGCTCGGTGTGGTGCGTGAGGTGAGCCGGCTCGGTCCGCCGGCCTCCACCCAGTTGCTCGAGGCCCTCGAACCTCTTATGGAACGGGCCACGGACTTCCTTCGATCCGAGATGGCGGCCGGGCGCATGGGGGAGCGGGACCCGCGCCTGGTCCTGCTGGCTGCCTACTCGGCCGTCCTCGGCATGGCCACCGAGGTGGAGGTGCTCCGGGCGCTCGGTCTAGAGCTCACGGCTCGGGAGTTGGTCCGCCGGCGCGACGAGCTCCTCTCCTTCCTCCGCTCGGCCCTTGGGGTGACGCCTTCGCAGGCGGAGCCTGCTCGGCGAGCTTGACCGAATCGGCATCGACCGGCGGAGCCGGATCGACGCCGATGCTCTCGACTCATCGCCGCCCTGCGGGCGGCGTATACCGCTTGCTCCGCTCTGGCGCGGACGGCTTGGTCGGCTCGGTCGGCTCCTTGGCCGCCTTCTTCGCCTTGACCGGTCTGGCCCTGACGGGTTTCTCGTTGACCGTCCTCTCCTTGGTCGGGCGCCGCCTCACCGCCCTCCCGCCCTCAGCGCGGCGGGCGTTGGCGTCCCGGTACAAGAGCCATCCGGCGAGAATGAGGAACGGCAGCCCGATGATGTAGGCGTAGCCCCATGGACCTATGCCGAGTAGGCCGGCGGCCAGGCAGGTGAAGAGCCGGCTCCCCGAGCGGCCGGCCAGAGCCAGCAAGGCGGCCATCGCCACGCCCACGAGGGCGAGGATGAAAGCCGCCGTGAACTCGTCGAAGGCAGGCGCATAGAAGGCCACGGCGCTCACCGCCCCGAAGGCGGCGAGCCACAGGGCGACGCGTCTCTCCCGATCGTCGAGTCGGGTCACGCGGCCACGGTAGCCCCGGTCACAGCGCGCCAGGCTGCGCGAGGCTGCGTTGATGAACGAGCACGGCTACCTGTACGACTTGCTGCGCAAGGCGGGCCTGACCGACTTTCAGGCCAGCACCGGCGAGTTCGTGCTCGTGAGGCCGCTAAAGCTGGGGTTGATCGTCCTGGCGGGCCTGGTGCTGGCCCGCGCCGGCGCCCGTGCGACCCGGCGCTTCGCGCGGACCTTGCACGCCCGTTCGCTGCTGCGGACCAGCTCTGCTCGTGCCCAGCAACGGACCACGACCATCGGCGACGTGCTGGCCAACCTGGTCCTGGCGGTGGTGTGGACGATCGTCGCCCTGCTCGTCCTGGGCGAGGTGGGCGTGGACCTGGCGCCTCTGGTGGCCGGTGCCGGCGTGGTGGGCATCGCCCTTGGCTTCGGTGCCCAGAGCCTGGTGAAGGACTTCCTCTCCGGGCTCTTCATCATCCTCGAGGACCAGTACGGCGTGGGTGACGTGATCACGTTGAAGGACGCCACCGGAACGGTCGAGGACGTGAGCCTGCGCGTCACCCGCTTCCGTGCCACCGACGGGACTGTGTGGTTCATCCCGAACGGGGAGATCCGCGGGGTGGGTAACGCCTCCATGGAATGGTCCCGGGCCATGATCGACGTGCTCGTCTCCTATGACAACGACGTGGGCGCCGTCGGGCGCTACGTGACTGAGGTCACCGAGGAGTTCGCCAACGAACCTGCGTGGGACGACATCGTGCTGGAGCCTCCCGAGGTGTGGGGGGTCCAGGCCATGAGCGCCGACGGCCTGACCGTGCGGGTGGTGGTGAAGACCGCTCCCGGTGAGCAGTACGCCGTGGCCCGAGACCTCCGGGGGAGGATCAGCGAACGGCTGCGCCGGGAAGGAGTCCGCGGGCCGGGCCAGAGCGTGCTCGTGAACGCCGGCATCCTCGACACCGCCACACCACCTCCACCGCCACCGTCGGAGGGCGTCACGCCCTAGCGCCGATCCTCACCCGACCCGCGGGTGGCGGACTGGCCGGCCTGGCAGAAGGGGAGGAAGTCACAGCGGCCGCACCACGCACCGGGGGTGGGGTCGAAGCGGCGGTCTGCCACCCCTTTCACCCAACCAGCGAGGGCCGAGCGCACTCCGTCGATCCGCTCTGTGTCCCATGTGCGGCTGTCCAGCTGGGCGGGCCCGTCGGCGCGGAGATAACAGTTCGTGGTTCGCAATGCGTCAGGGGCCTGGCCCCAGACCTCCACGGCGGCAAGGGCATAGAGGTCGAGCTGCACGCCATCGCCGGGGTCGCCGGGGAAGGGTCGCAGGCCGGTCTTCCAATCCACGAGCTCGGTGCGGCCGTCGCGGCGGTACACGGCGTCGATCCGACCCCGGACGAGACGGCTCTCGAGCACCAGCTCGAAAGGCGCTTCTACGGCGACCGGTTCGATGTCGGCATAGGGGCTGGACAAGAAGGAAGCCCGGAGCGCTGCCGGCGACGGGGCACCGACACCCCCTCCTTCGTCGTGGGCGCGGTGGGGGTCCCACTGAGCCCGGTGCTCGGGGTCTTCGGGTTCGCTCATGGCGGAGGATCCTTGGATGCGCTCCTCGATCCATTCGTGGACCTCGTTGCCGAGCCGGGAAGCCGGCGACGGGGGCCTGGGCAGTGGCCGGACCGCCGACCAGTAGTACTGCAGTGCACAGCGGGCATAGGACACGAGGCCGGTGACGGAGAAGGTGTCAGGCAGCGGCCGGGCCGGTGCCGGTGGTGGCCGCCGCCCGCGCCGGAGCGCCATGGCGGTGACGTGGTCGTCCACCTCGACCGGCGCCACATCGTGTCGTGTGGCCGCGGCCTTCTGCCGCTCCTTGGCCGCCGTGGCCGGGTCGAGGGGGGGAGGTTCGTGGCGAAACCGCTCGCTCACCAGGTCCGCCTGGGAGGCGATGAACTCGTAGAACTCCGAGGGCCCCTGAGGTTCGGCCGGTCCGGGGTACCAGTGGGCGGTCGAGCACACCAGGCGCCGCCGGGCACGGGTACAGGCCACGTAGAACAGGCGCCATTCCTCGTCGGCTCGGCGACGGCGAACCTCGGCCGTGATGAGGGACTCGGTGTTGGCCTTCTCCCGCCAGTCGGGCATGCCCTCGTCGTCCGGCCGTACCCACCAGGGCAGCGTCGACGCCTGGCCCAGGGGATTGTCCCCGGCCCGACTGTCCGGGAAGATGCCCCAGCCCCGCCCCGCGCCCCCGGCCAGGCCGGGCACCCAGACGCAGTCGAACTCCAGGCCCTTGGCCTGGTGGACGGTCATCACCCGAACGGCGTCCACACCGGCGCCATGGGCCTCGGCAAGCTCCTCCTCGGCCTCGTCCAGGAGTTGGAGGTACTCCACGAAGGCCAGGAGGCCGGGGTCACCCGCCACCGGGTCGAAGCGAGCGGCGAGGTCGAAGAAGCGCAGGAGGTTCTCCCGGCCCTTCTCACCGGCCGTGGCCCAGAGGCCGGTCTGCTGGGTCACGGCCTCGGCCAGGTCCAGCACGGACAGGCGGGAGGCCAGTGCCGACAGCGCCCGGTGCTCGCGGCAGAAGGCCGCCAACCGGCCCTGGGCTGCCGCCGAGAGGTCGGCTCCACCAAATAAACCTGGGGTGTCGAGCTCCTGCAGGACGTCGGCCAGCTGCAGGCTCTCCTGGCCCGGAGCGCGAAGATCCCGGGCTCGCCTGGCCAGGACGGCCAGGTCCCGCCATCCGATGCGGTAGCGCGGGCCCTGAAGGATGCGCAGGAGAGCCACCGACGAGGAGAGGTCGACGAGGACTTCGAGCCAGGACACGAGGTCCACGATCTCGGGCCGGTCGAGCAGGCCGCCGGCCCCCACCACCTCGGTGGGCACGCCCGCACCCTCGAGCGCCGCGGCCACGGCTCCGATGAGGCGACGCTTGCGGCAGAGCACGGCGTGGCCGGACCACGGAGGTCCGAGGTCATGGATCTGTCGGGCGATCTCTGCCGCCTCCTCGGCGTCGTCGGCGGCCAGGAAGCACTCGATCGTGGTGGGCTCGGCGCCTGCCAGCGCGGCCAGGTGCTTGGCCAGCGCCGCCGGCACCTTCGCCTGGATGCGGTTGGCCAGCTCCACCAGCTCGGGACCGGAACGGCGATTGATCTCCAGAGGCTTCCGCTCGGCGGGAGGGAAGTGGTCGACGAAGGCGAAGATGTTGCCCAGATGGGCTCCGCGGAAGGCGTAGATCGACTGCATGTCGTCGCCCACGGCCGTAACCGCCGACCCTGGTGGGTAGATGTGCTGCAGCAGCACCCGCTGCGCATAGTTGGTGTCCTGGTACTCGTCCAGGAGGGCGACCGGGTGGCGGTGGCGCAACGTCGAGGCCACCTCGGGTTCTTGACGCAGGAGGCGGACGGCGAGGGCGACCTGGTCGCCGTAGTCCAGAAGGTTCCTTTCCCTTTTCCGACGGGCGTAGGCCGAGACCACCTGGCACAGCTCCAGCCGCTTGGCCGCCGTCTCCCGCTGGCGCTGCCACCTGCCGGTGGCCATCACCTCCTCGCAATCGGCCACCACCTCCTCCACCGCTACCAGGTGGTCGGCGCAATGCGACGCCAGGGCCAGAGCGTCGTTCACCACGAGGGACGGGACGAAGCTGCTGCGGCGCTCGAACCGGAACTCGTCGAACACGGCGAAGAGCAGCTGCCACGCCTGAGCCCGGTTGAGCACCTGGGTTCCCGGATCGAGGCCCAGCTCCAAGCCGTGGGCGGCCACGAGGGCGGCCCCGAAGGCGTGGTAGGTGGAGACCGTCACGTCGGCGTCCGGGCCCAGTCGCTCGCGCACGCGTTCCTTGAAGTTGGCCGCGGCCTTGTTGGTGAAGGTGAGCCCGAGGATCTGGTGGGGCGAGGCCAGACCCCCCTCCACCAGGTGGAGCATGCGTGCGGCCATGACCGTGGTCTTCCCCGTCCCTGCACCGGCCACGACCAGGAGCCCAGACAGGGGATGCTCGATCACGGCCCGCTGGTCGTCGGTGGGCGTGAAGAGCGGCGTGTCAGCGGTTCGGCTCACTCCTGTCCCACCTCCCGGCCCTCCGGCCACAGCGGGCACAGCCGGTGGAACTCGCAGTGGTCGCAGTCGGCGTCGACCTCGGGGCTGATCTCCTCGGCCCTCATCCGGGCGGCGAGGGCCAGGATCCACTCCTGGGTGGAGCGGGCATGGCCCGGGGTTATCTCCTGCTCGAAGGCGGTCATGGTGCGCAGGTGCAGGAGGCGCAGCTGGCGCACGGGTCCAAGTCTGGCCAGCTCGGTGTCCAGCGACGCGCCCAGGTGGTAGGTGGCCAGCTGGATGTCGCCCGACACCTCGGCCGCCCTGGGCTTGTGCTTTCCGCTCTTGTAGTCCACGACGCGCAGCCCCTCGCCGTCGTCGCTGCGGTCCACCCGGTCTATGCGGCCGGTGAGTCGGTGAGGGCCGACGTCGACGTGGAAGGGGTGCTCGGTGGCCAGCACCACGGGTGGGTCCTCCCTCCCGCCTTCGTGGTCCCACCAGAGATCCAACATGGCGAACAGGTCCCGGCGGGCCTCCTCGAGCTGGGGACGGAAAGGTGCCAGGTCGTCGTGCCAGCACTCCTCGGCCAGGCGGTGAAGGCGATCCCGGGTGCGCTCATGGGGAGGCACCGGTCCCTCGGGATCACAGAAGCGCTCGAGCACGCCATGCACCAGGTTGCCGAGGTTGGCGTGAACGCCGCTCTGTCCTCGCACACCGAGCCCGTAGCGATAGGCGTGCTTGAGCGGGCAGTCCTGGTAGGTGTCGAGCTGGCTGGCCGACAGCGACAGCGCGTCCTCCGGCCACATGGGCAAGGGCCCTGCGGTCGGCGGCAGGGCCACCGGCGGCGGGCCGTGCTCCAGGGGAATGTGCGGTTCACGCTCGTGCCACCCTTCGACGAAGCGGCTGAGCAGCACGCCCGGCTCGGGAGCGGCCACCCCAACCAACGCCCCCGTCGCCCGGGTGGTCGCCGACGCGAATAGGCGGCGCTCCTCCTGCAGGCGGGCCAGGTGACGATCATCGGCGGAGCCGTGCGCTCCCAGACCAATGGTCCAAGGGTCGAAGAACCGCATGCCCTCTCCGACGCGCGGCAGCTCACCTTCCACGCAGCCGGCGACGACCACGGTGTGCCACTGTTGACCGGCGGCGGCGGAAACCGATGTGACGGTGACTGTGCCCGGCGACGCCGCACCGGCGACCCACGGGTCCGGGCCGCCGGAAGGGGCTTCGAGCAGAGTCAGGTAGTCGTCCAGGGCGGTGCCCGGGTGTTGCTCGACGTGGTGGCTCACGCCTTCCAGGAAGGCGCGCACGGCGTCGAGGGCCCGCTCCTCGGGGGCGGTGGCGGGCTGGTCAGGCCCGTGCACCAGGTGGGCCAGGCCCAGCCTGAAGGCCCGGTGGGCGAGCGTTGCCACATCGTCAGTGGCCGCTCGAGCGACCAGGGCGTCGCGGATCGACACCAGGGGGGCCAGAGCGGGCTGGCTCTCGAGATCGACACCGGCACTCTTCGTCTCCCGGCGGAGCCGGCGGACCGTGGCCGGCTCGAGGTCGGTGAGCGGGGAGCTGAGGAGCCGTTCGAGGGCGCTCGGGTCGCCGTTCACCCAGCGCAGGAGGTCGATCAGGCTTCGAACGACTGGTTCATCGGCCATTCGGGACGCGATGGGCGCGACGGGGACGCCATGGCGCTCCAGGGCTCGGGTGATCGCCCGGGCGCGCCGACCGGTGCTTCGCACGAGCACAGCCATGTTCTCCCACTCCACCCCCGCGCCGTGGGCGGTGAGCAGCTCGCCGGCCACGGCTTCGGGTTCGTTAGAGGGATGACGGCATCGCACGATCGCTGGGGCGGCAGGCCGGCGGAAGCCACGTGCCAGAACGACGTCCTCGTCCGCCTCCAGGCTCTCGAAGCAGGCAGCCGAGGAACCCCGTGCCGGGTCGACGGCTCCGGCGGGGTTGGCGGCCACCGTGAGACCGGCCCCCGTGACGCCGGAGCCATCCGTCGGCACGAGTCGGCGAACCAGGTGGTGGACGGCTGGCGTGGCCGCTTCGTAGTCGTCGATCAGCACGTGTGGATGGCGGGCTCGCTGCGTCTGCGCCCGGCCGGCGTCGTCGAGGAGAGCGCCTGCCTCGGTGAGCACGCCGGCGCTGTCCACCAAGCCCCGCTCGGCCAGAGTGGCGCGGTAGCGCTCGGCGAAGCCGGCCAGCTCATCCCATCGGGCCTCGGCGCCTGGACTTGCCCCAGCGGGGGCCCGCAGCTGGTCCGGCGCCAGGCCAGCGGACCCTGCGTGGAGGACGGCGGCGGCCACCTCGTCGACGAAGGCCCTCCTGCCCACGAGCGGGTGCAGGGTGGGCCAGCGGGCGCGGTCGCCGGTCTCGGTGGCCAGCAGCCCCCTGACCAGCGCCCACTGCTCTGCCCCGGGGACCAAGCGCGGGCGGCGCCCGGCCAGACGCAGGATGTCGAAGGCCAGACCCCATGGGGTGGTGATGGGCAGGGATTGGAACCCTCCCCTCAGATGGGGCAGGACGACCTGGCCGAACCGCTGAGCAGCCGCTCGATTGCCGACCAGCACCAGGACCCGATGGGCGCCGACCTCGGCGGCCAAGCGGAGGTAGCGGTGGACGAGGACCGTGGTCTTTCCCGTTCCTGCCCCGCCGCGCACACGGAACAGTCCTCGGTCGTGGGCCACGACCCGTCGTTGTGCGGCGGTGAGGTCTTCGGTGGTGAGATCTGCCGGCACGGCCCCGACGGTACCCATCGGGTGTGACACCTCTCGGGTGTGACACCTCGAAGCCGGTCCGGCGACAGGGCCGTGAGCCGAGGCGGGGGCTGCTAGTCCTTGGTCACGAAGCCTTTGACCTTCTCGCCCACCTCGTCGATCTTCTCCTTGGTCTTGCCCTTGGTCTGGTCGACCTTGCCCTCCCGCTGAAGGTCCTCGTTGTCGGTGAGGTCCCCGGCGGCCTCCTTGGCCCTGCCCTTGAGCTCGTCCTTGTTTGCCATGGGAACAGGATAGGGGCCGGGCGAGCCAGCAGGGCTCAGCGGGCGAGGATCTCCTCGAAGAGGTCCAGGTGCTCGCCCACCATGCGCTTGGCCGAGAAGTAGTCCTCGGTCGAGGCCCGGCAGTCGTTGCGGTCGAGCTGGTCGACTCGGCTGATGGCCTCGGCCATGTCGTTCTCGTCGTGGCAGAGGAAGCCGGTCTTGCCGTCCTCCACGTCTCGGGGGCGGCGCCCTCGGAGAAGGCGAGAACTGGTGTCCCGCAGGCGAGGGCCTCGACCATCACCATGCCGAACGGCTCGTTCCAGCGGATGGGCACCAGGAGGCAGCGGGCATTGGCCAGAAGCTCCAGCTTGTCCTCGTGCGACACCTCGCCCATGTAGTGGATGTTGTCGTCGAGCTGCGGCTCGACCTCGGCGCGGTAGTACTCGTGCTCCCAGGGCTCACGCATCTTGGCCGCCATCCGCAGCGGGTAGCCGGCCTTGTTGGCCGCGACGCTGGCCCGGTGCGCGCCCTTGTCGGCGGACATGCGGCCGAGGAACATGCAGTAGTCACCTTCACCGGTGCCCACAGGGAACATCTTGACGTCGACCCCGTGGTGGATGACCCGGGCGATGGGGATGTCCGGCACGGGCTCGTGCTGGGCGTGGGAGATGGCGATGAGCGGGACCCGGTGGGCGGTCCGCCGGTAGATGTCGGCCAGCTCGTCGTTCGAACGGGCCGTGGTTGGTGGTGACCACGTTGAGGTCGGGGAAGCGCTCCGAGTAGAGGGGACCGACCACGCTGTGATCGTGGACGATGTCGAAGTCCTGGACGGTGTCATAGGCGTGCATGAGGTGGCGGAGCTCGGGGACGGCCATGCCGATCCGGTACCCCTCGGCCTCCTCCAGGACGTGGGCCCTGGGCACGGGGCACGTGGAGTCGCCGGTCGTGTAGAGCAGGACCTCGTGACCCTCGTCCTGGAAGCCGGTGGCGAGCAGGTGCACGACGGATTCGATGCCTCCGTACAGAGGCGGGGGGATCGGTGTCCATGGAGGAGCGATGAGAGCGATACGCATGGGCTCCAGTGAAGCACTGCCGACTGCCGCGGTGGCGGTTTGGCCAGCCGTTAAGATGCTGGTTCCCCGGGCGTATGGCTCAGTTGGTTAGAGCGCAGCCTTCACACGGCTGAGGTCACAGGTTCGAGTCCTGTTACGCCCACCGCAAAAGCCCAGGTCAGAGGGGGTGCGGGCTCCCAGCCCACTTCCTCAGGTGCCATTCCCCCGCGAGAAACCCGCGAGAACCCGCGGCACAGGGCGACATTCGACGCCATTAGCCGGCACGGGAAGGCACCAAACGGCACGGTCGGGAGTTGGACCGAGCGTTGCTACGACGTCCGTCGGATGGCGGGCTGGAGTCACGTGGTGACCTGTTTCTGAGTTCGCGACACAGATCCCGGTTGGATTAGCCAACATCGTCGGGTCCCTGGTCGGATTGGGGTGGAGGCTGCTGTCGATGGTAGGCGAGGCGTCGAAGACGGGCGGCTTCGAGATCGGCCTCTCGAGCTTTGCGGATGGCTGGGCCTCGTCCCTCGTGCTCGTCGTCGGGGGTGACGTAGCCAATGGCGTGGAGCCGCACCCCGTTGTAGCGGCTGCGGATGAGGGCGAGCTCAGCTCGGAGCACGGCCGGGTCGGCGATGGTGAGGAGGTGGGGCCACTCGGCCTTGAGGTGTCCGAACAGCGACTCGATCCAGGCTTGGTCCGTCGGGGTGCCGGGCCGGCCGAAGTGCTGGGCGATGGCCATGAGGGCCATGAGGGCCTCTCGAGTCGAGCCCGAAGTCATCTGGGGCCCGTTGTCGGAGATGGCCAACAGGATGGGGCGGTTGTCGTCATCGACGCTGGGATCGACGCGGCCGTCGGCTCGAGCCTCCACGAGGGGGAGCAGGCCTTCGACGGCCAGGGCGTTGCTGAAGACGATCTGGACCTGCGTCGAGGTCTCCTCGGCCGAGACGATGTCGGCGATCCACTTTCGAGAGACCAGGTCCTCGATCACCGTCACGGACACGCCCGCTCGACTGAAGTGCGACGTGTCGTAGATCCACAGCTGCTTGGGCCGGTAGTCGACCCACTCGGGGAAGGCCTGGCGCGCCGAACGCCCGGGGCGGGGCGGTGGTCGCAGATGAAGGCCCTGAGCAGCCAGAACGCGCCGCACTGAGACGGCGACACCCACACCCGATCGGTGTAGGAGCCTCGGTGGGCGAGCTTGCGATGGGAGCGGTCGACCTCGCCCCAGTCGTGGTAGAGCGCCACGATCTCGGCCACCTCGTCATCGAGCAGGCCATGCATGGGGTGGCCACCGGGGTGCGGTCGCCGAGCTGGCCGGCGGCGCGGCGCTCGGCCCAACGCCACGCCCGTCGCTCGCCCACCTCCAGTTCCCGCCACGCCCGCCGGTGCGACCAGCCGGCCTCGACCGCTTTGTCGACAAGGTCCAGCAGTCCCGCCTTGGTGGCCTCATCGACACGACTCGGGACTCGGCCACTCAGCCCCAGGCTCCTTTTCCTCCACCAGCATCAGCTTCACCGCCATCTCCTTGAGCGCCTCGCCCAGACGAGCGGCATCGGCCCGGGCCGCCTCCAACTCGAAGTCTCTGCGCCGCCTTGGCGCCAGGCCGGGACCTGGCCAGCGCCTCCAAGGCGCCCTCCTTGGCCACCGTGCGGATGCGCATGATCGATCGTCGAGCGGTCCACCTGCCAGCGCTCGGCAGCCTCGGCCATGGTGGCCTCGTGCCGCACCAGCTGGAGGTAGATCTCGTACTTCTGCAATGGCGTCAGGAACCGCTTGGAGCGGCGTCCCGCATGGTCGGTTCCACGGGTGGGATCGGGCATGGTCGGATGCTCCTCTACTGGTCGAGGAGACCCGCGGATGCTGCTTGATCAACCAGCCGATCTGTGACACGAAGTCAGGCGCAAACCAGTGGTGACCGTTCCAGGGTGCCGGCACCGCTCGCCACGAGGAAGTGGCACGGGCTGAAGGTCTCAACCCGCACCGTGCCCGAACAAACGGGCCCATCGATCCGGGCGCGTGGAACCCTACGCGCCTGGTTCGCAGAGGGAAAGTGGCGATGCCACCGCGAGCGAAGCTCCGGGCCCCGCGCCCGACAGGGACCCGCGCTTCGACCGGCCGAACTCCCGCTGGATGGCGAAGCGGCTCCTCATAGGTTCGAGGACCCGGGCAGGGCCAGGACATCGGCGTCTGACACCGGAGGGCACGAACCAAGATCCTCGAGGCGGGCCAGAACGGCCTCCTCGTGCCCAGGGAATAGGTGACCGTAGCGGTCGAGGACGACCGAGACCGAGGTGTGACCCGCCCACGTGGCGATCTGCTTTGGGCTGGCGCCGGCGGCGATCCAAAGTGAGACTGCCGTGTGTCGGAGGTCATGCGGGCGCAACGGCTCCAGTCCGGCAGCTCGAACTGCCGGCCGCCAGTGACGTGCCCGCCATGCGTTCGACCGGAGGGCACCGCCGTCGGCGCCCGGGAACACGAGCGCCTCAGGCGCAGCGTCGGCGAACTCTGTCAGGTGGGCGGTCAACTCCTCCGCCACGAACCGAGGGATCGGCACCGTGCGCTGTCCGGCCTTCGTCTTCGGCACGCCGAGGGTGAGTTGACCCCGTACCTCGACGGCGATCTCGGCGACGCGTACCTGGCTGCGAAGGAGGTCGAGCCGGCCACGGCGGAGCCCTGCCAGTTCGCCGAGGCGCAGTCCGCAATAGGCGTCGAAGAGCACGAGGGCTCGATAGCGAGGGTTGATGGCACCGGAGAGGGCGGCCACCTCAGGAGGCGTCAGGAAGCGCATCTCCTGGCGCTCGACCCTGGGCAGGGGGATGTTCCGGCAAGGGGAGTGGCTGATGAGGTTGGCGTCCACCGCAGCCCGCAGGACCTTGGAGAGCGTCTGGTAGGCCTTCTGCACGGTCGCCGGCGCGAGCCCACGAGCGGTCAGCTCGGCCACCCAGGTTCGAACGTCAAGGTGGGTGATGCGCCCGATAGGCACCGGACCGAAGGCCGGGAGGACGTGGGTACGGATATAGGACTCGTCCCGAGCGCGAGAGGTGGCTCGGAGGTTGACGGTGGTGCCCCACCAGGCATCGAGCCAGTCGGTGAGGAGGATGCGTCCGCCTGCCGGGTCGCACCAATCACCACGCTGCTGGTCGGCGCCCACCCGTTCGAGGAAGCGCACCGCGTCCCGCTTGGTGCCGAATCGCTGGGATCGCTCGCGCCGATCCACACCCCGGTAGCGGGCCTCATAGCGGCCGTTGGCAAGTTTTCGCACGTGCCCCAACGGGCACCTCCCCGTGCTCGTAGCAAATGCGGGGCCGGACCGCTGGTGGGGTCAGCACCGGGACCGGCGAGAGTGGATTATCTCACCATCGCCGTTCGAGTGGTTGTTTCTCAGCGCTCAGCGCGAACCGTGCGGGGGGACCGCTTTCCAGCTAGAGCGAACCTCTCGGGACGACCCATTCCTGTCGTTGCCCGGTGATGTCGGCGATGCGCTCGAAGTCGGCGTCGTAGTGGAGAACGGTCAGGCCGGCGGATTCCGCCGCGGCTGCGATCAACAAGTCGGCGATCGGGAGGCGGTGCTGGCCGATTCCGGCCAACAGCCGCTGCACAGCGATTGCCCTGGAGGTCACCTCCGGGGTGATCGGCACGTCATCGAGGGCTCGACGCTCGGCGAGAATGGCGTCGTAGGCAGCGAGGCTCCGGGCGCTGTAGAGGACCTCGAGGTCGATGATGGCGCAGGTCGCCACGAACCCTTCCTCGAGGAGTGGGCGGAGACGTGCCTCGACCGCCGCATGGGTCATCCGGGCGAGGGCGCTCTTGTCGACCAGGTGGGTCGCCCTCAGGAGCGCCACGCGCCGGCCATCACCTCCGAGTCGTCGATCTCCAGGCCGTCCATTGCTACGAGGCGGTCAGCGTGGCGGCGGCGAAGCTCCGACCGGACTACCTCGCCGAGGGCCTGGTTCACGGTGTCTTTCATCGTCCGAGTACGCAGCACACCGCTGGCCTGCTCCAGGAGCGTGTCGTCGACGTCTATCAAGCGCTTGGTCACACCAGGAGTATATCCGTCGAAGGCTACCTAAGATATACGTCAGCGAGCGATATGACATGGCCCAGGTCGCTGGGCTGGTCACGCGTGGCCGAGACGGGGGCTGTCTGACTGCCCTGGCTAACCGGGTGGAGGCCGGTCGCGTCAGGCGGGCCGTTGCCGTGAGGTCGTCGAGGCCTTCTTTGCCTGACCTGATGAGACCGGAGGACCTGGGCATCATCGGACTCGACTCCTCGATGGAAGCGCGCTTCTATCACGGGGCCGGCAGCCGCGGGCGGGCGCCTGTGTCAGGAGGAAGGGGACACAAGTGCCGCTGCCATTTGCCCCAACGGCCTGTCGGAAGGGCTCCGACGTGTTGACTTCACCCCAAGTTGATTCGTAATTGTCAGGGAACGACTAGAGGGCATTCAGCGGTACGCAACGGCACAGGACGACACAGGTCGCAACGGTTTGGGAAGCACCGGGCTGGAAAACTCAAGTAGGACAAGCGCTTCTGTCGATCCACTCCAGCTTGCCGTATCCCATAGCCCCAGCCCGACCTTGGTACGTTCCCGGTCTCGGCCCCACCCGACTCCGAACGCCGGGACCGGTCGCACGTCGCCAGGTTCAGCGGTCGTATTCCCGTCGGCCGCGCAAGAGCGGCATTGTGAAACTGGACATGCGCGCTCGGCTCGGCTCCCTGACGACGGCGATTGGCGACTGCGAAGTCGCCGTCGCCGCACCGAGGGAGGCGACCGCCGTGCTTGGGCTTCGAGACAGCCTGGCGCGCTACCTCTTGAACCGAGGGGTTCGGCAGTGGAAGCCAGGTGAGTTCCCAGCCGAATGGATTGAGGAAAAGATCGCTGCCGGCTCGGTGTATGTGGTCCACCGCCACACTCAGCTGATCGGCTCGGTGACCATCACGCGTGAGGACACCCTCACTTGGAGCGAGCGTGACGATCTCGCCGGCTATATCCACATGCTCATGATTGACCGAGCCTTCGCTGGCTACGGCGTCGGGCGGTCCCTCCTTGGCTGGTCGGAGGCGACGATCGAGGCCGACGGCCGTGGCCTCGCCCGTCTGGACTGCGTGCGGAGCAACGATCGGCTCCGCCGGTACTACGAGGAGTTCGGTTACCGGCTGGTGGGCTACCGAGACTTCCCGGAGATCCCCTGGGTGCTCGAGACAGCGCTGTACGAGAAGCGCCTTGGGGGAACTGATCACGCCCTCTAACGCTGATCGGGGGATCCGTCGCGCGGAGGCCAGGCCCCCGTGGACGGCGCGGTTACCGCGCGCAGAACCCGTGCCGAAGTCGGGCGGTCGTCGCCAGTCCCGAGTGCCGAGTGGTTCCGAGTGTTCCGACCCGGGTGCCGATACAACATCAGCGCCAGAACGTCGATCTGCTCGCTGGCCGGCGTTGGGGGTTGTCGTCCCGACTCGCTGTCAGGCATCGCACTCTCATTGTCCCGCTCCAGACAGACCATCCGACGATTTCCCGTGCGCTCGTCTTTACCGGCGACGTCCACTTCCCTCGCCGACGGACTCCCCGGATCGTCCCCTGAGCAGCCTGCGGCCGCAACCAAAGGCCAGTTGGCTGCACCCGGCTCTCTTGATGGGGGCAGCCGCAGGCTGCGCTGATCGCAGCCCATCGCGGTGATCGTCGGCTGGCGGGCCGGCAGAGCCGGCCCCATGCGTTCACGTCGGTGATGAACAATGGTCGGCGACAACAACAAGTGCTGGTCGCTCCGGAGACGAACCCCGCCTGAGGAGCACACTTCGATGCGTCGGCGTCGAGGAGATTTGTCATGGGGGCGTTCGCGAAGATCTCCACCCCGGCGTCGGCTACGTCCGCCACGAGAAACTCGCTTCTGGCCATCGACGACGTCAAATGCGGCCTCGAAGCTGTGCGAGCACTTCGCCCACCGAGCCTGGCCCCGGTGCTGAACGCTTTCGCCCGCCTCCTCAACCCCATCATGGCCACAGAGAGTCGGACTCCTCCGGTGACAAGGGCTGGCTCCAGTGGTATCGCTGACCGACGTCGCGCCTCAGCTCGACAGGCACGTTTCAACTCGCCCGAGGTTTCTTCACTCCTCGGCTACGACTCGCAAACCTAAGCCGTGAGCCTCGGAAAGGACGCACCGACGACGATTCTTGCATTGGAGTGGGCATTGGATGGGTGTCGGGTCCTGGAGTCGCCGGGCTAAAGCCAGGGTCGTCGCCGACCGACAAGGAAGTGATGAGCGCGGCGAGGGGCCGGATGAGCTCGCTGTACCAGCACGGGCCGATCGGTGACCTGCGCCCGGCGTGGCGGGGGGTCGACCCCGACGGCGCCTCTGCCTGGTCGAAGGATGCAGCGTGACGGCACTCGCAGGAGAGGCAAGCGGTGGCGGAGACTGAGACGGCGAAGGTCCTCCTCGTCGACGACCGCCCAGCGAACCTGCTGGCCCTTGAGAGCCTGCTCGAGCCCCTGGGCCAGGCGCTCGTGAGGGCCTCCTCGGGGGCAGAGGCCCTCCGGGAGCTGCTCACCGGCGAGTTTGCCGTCATCCTCCTCGACGTCCAGATGCCCGGCATGGACGGGTTCCGAACCGCCGAGTACATCAAGATGCGGGAGCAGACCCGGCACGTTCCTATCATCTTCTTGAGCGCCGCCAGTCCGGAGAACCAGCTGACGTTCCGGGGCTATGAGACCGGAGCGGTGGACTTCTTGTTCAAACCCTTGGACCCAGTGGTGCTCCGCTCCAAGGTGTCGGTGTTCATCGACCTGTACAACCTTCGCCGCCAAGTGCAGGAAGCGTCCCGGCTCAAGTCTGAGTTCCTGGCCAACATGAGCCACGAGATCCGCACCCCCATGAACGGCGTCATCGGGATGACTGGACTGCTGCTGGCAACCGACCTCAGCTCCGAACAGCGCGAGTACGCGGAGATCATCCGTCGGTCCGGTGAGGGCCTGCTCATTGTGATCAATGGGATCCTCGACTTCTCGAAGATCGAAGCGGGCAAGATGGACCTGGAGGTCATCGACTTCGACCTGCGCACGGTGGTGGAGGAGGTGGCCGAGCTCCTGGGCGAGACGGCCTACGAGAAGGGACTGGAGCTGGCCACGCTGGTGGACACCGACGTGCCCGGGACGGTCGGCGGTGACCCCGTTCGGCTCCGCCAGGTGCTGCTCAACCTGGTGGGCAACGCCGTCAAGTTTACCGAGCACGGCGAAGTGGTGGTGCGGGCCTGCCTGGCCGACGAGGACGCCGAGTGGAGTGTGGTGCGCTTCGAGGTGACCGACACGGGCCCGGGGATCGCCCGTGCGGACCAGCCGGAGCTGTTCCAAAGCTTCTCGCAGCTCGACGCCTCCACCACTCGCCGCCATGGTGGCACCGGCCTGGGCCTGGCCATCTCGCAGAAGCTGGTCGAGCTCATGGGTGGTGAGCTCGGCCTGACCAGCGAGCTCGGTCAAGGCTCGACGTTTTGGTTCACGGCCCGGATGGAGAAGGGGGACGGAGCGAGGTCCTCCCCGCCCCCGCCGCCTCATCGCCTGGCGGGCCTGCCCGTGCTGGTCGTGGACGACAACACCACCAGCCGAGTCATCCTCGAGCAGAACCTTCGGGCCTGGGGGCTGCACCCAAACAGCGCCGAAGACGGGAAGCAGGCCCTGGAGCTGCTCCGGGAGGCGGCCGGTGAAGGCCGCCCCTACGCCGTGGCCATCCTCGACTTCCACATGCCGGGCGTCCACGGCCTGGAGCTGGCCCAGGCCATTTCCGCTGACGAGAGGATCTCCGGGACCCGTACGGTCCTGCTCACCTCGGCCGGGCAGCGGGGCGAAGCCAGAGCCGCCCGGGACGTGGGCATCAAGGCCTACCTCACCAAACCTGTGCGCCAGCCGGCTGTGTACGACTGCCTGGCAACGGTCATTGGCGTGCCAGTGTGGCACGCCTCGGGAGCGCTGGCCACCACCGACTCGGTCAGTGCGGTCATCCAGTCACATGTCCTTGTGGTTGACGACAATGTGGTTAACCAGAAGGTCGCGGCCCGCATGCTCGAGAAGCTCGGATACCGGGTCGACGTGGCCAGCAATGGGTCCGACGCCGTCGACGCCGTCTCTAGTACTCCTTACGACGCCGTGCTCATGGACTGCCAGATGCCCGAGCTGGACGGCTACGAGGCCACGCTGGAGATCCGCAGGCGAGAGGCCGGAAGTCGGCACACCACCGTGATTGCCATGACCGCCGGGGCCCTGCAGTCGGACCAGGACAAGTGCCTGGCGGCGACCATGGACGACTACCTGGCCAAGCCCGTGCGCATCGAGGACCTGGCGGCCGTGCTGACCCGGGGGCTCCGCCGCACCACGGAGGAAGAGCATGGCGCTGCCGCCGCGGAGGAAGTAGGAGGTGCGGGGGTGTCAACGCCCTCGTTGCCCTAAGAGAGCTAGCCGGTCCAGACGACCAGGACACGCCCAAAGTCGAACCAGCCTCCTCGGCGGGCAGCGCGGGTAGAGCGCCTCCCCTCGAGTCTCGTGCTGGCTGTCGAGGTCAGTCGCCGAGGCGACCTCGCCGATCTGGGGGCGGTGCGGGGGCCTGGACCCCACTATGACGCTGGCCCGCTGGGGCCCGAAGGGATCCTTGTCACACTGTCATGGTTGAACGAACGGCGACTGTGCCGAGCGACGTTAGTTGGCGCCTCCGCCGACCGGCAGGGCCGCATGGACCCCAACGCGCCGTTGGTCTCCGGTGCCGTCGCACACCTCGAAGCAAGCCTTGCCCCGCTCCTTCGCCCGGTACATGGCGGCGTCGGCCTGACGGACCAGGGCCGATGGGGTGTCCCTCCGCTCACCGGCTAGGGCGATCCCCACGCTGGCGGTGATGTACACGTCACCGCCGGGCAGCACCACCGCGGAGTCGCCGATGGTCCTGAGGACCCGATCGCCGATGGCCAAGGCGGAGTGGTCGTCACTCATGTCAAGGCACAGGATGGTGAACTCGTCGCCGCCGAAACGGGCCAGGGTGTCGCAGGGGCGGAGGACGCCCCGAAGTCGCGACGCAATCTCCACGAGGAGCTGGTCGCCGGCCTCGTGACCGAGCTTGTCGTTGATCGCCTTGAACCCATCGAGGTCGAAGAAGAGGACGGCGATCCTTCCCGGACGCCGCTCGACGTAAGCGAGGCCCATCTCCAGGCGGTCGAGGAACAGTGTGCGGTTGGGAAGCCCGGTGAGGTCGTCGTGGAGAGCCCGGTGAGCCAGTCTCTCGGCCTCCCGCTTGAGACGGTAAAGGTCGACGAAGACCGAAACCTTCGAGCGTAGGACAGCCGGGATGAAGGGCTTGTGCATGTAGTCCACGGCCCCGGTCTCGTAGCCCTGGAACATGCGCTCGGGATCCTCGCCGAAAGCAGTTAGGAAGATGATCGGTACGTGCCTCGTCTTCTCCCGATGCTTGACGTACTTGGCCGTCTCGAACCCGCTGATCCCTCCTGGCATCTCCACGTCGAGCAGGATGAGGGCAAAGTCGTCCTCGAGGAGCCGCTTCAGGGCTTCCTCCCCCGAATGGGCTCGGACCAGGTTCAGCTCCAACGGCTCGAGGATGGCTTCCAGCGTCACCAGGTTCTCGACCCGGTCGTCCACCATGAGGATGTTCGCCTTCTCGGTCATCACGCCGTCCGCCGGTAGAGCTTCTGCCTTGCATCGAGGTCCTGGTAGCGCGCTTCGTGGGGTGTGAAACGCAGGGACTCCTTCTGTCCGAGCGCCAGGACCCCGAATGAGTTGAGGCTGTTGTAGAACAACTCGTGGACCCGCTCCTGGAGGGTTCTCCCGAAGTAGATCAGCACGTTGCGGCACAAGATCGCGTTGAACTCGTTGAAAGGGCCATCCGACACCAGGTTGTGCTGAGCGAAGAGTATGTTCTCCGACAGCGAGGGGCTGATGCGCAGCTTGCCGCCAGCTTCGGCGAAATAGCTGGAGAGCTCCCGGGTTCCTCCGGCACGAAGGTAATTGTCGGTGTAGGCGGGCATGTCCTTGAGCGCCAATGCGCCGGTCCTGGCCCTCTCGAGCACCACCTCGTTGATATCGGTGGCGTAGATCCTCGTCCGCTCGTAGAGGCCCTCCTCTTCGAGGACGATCGCCACGGAGTAGGCCTCCTCGCCTGTGGAGCAGCCGGCGATCCAAATGCGGATGACCGGATAGGTACGGAGGAGAGGGACCACCATGGCCCGAAAGGCGGCGTAGAAGCCGGGATCCCGGAACATGGCTGTGACGTTGACAGACAGGACTCGGAGGAGCCGCTCCATGCAGGCCGGGTCGTGGAGGACCTTCTCCTGCAGGCCAGAGAGGCTCTCGAGCTTCTCTGCTTGGACGCGCTTGCGTAGCTGGCGCTTCAGGGAGCTGGGCGCGTACTGGCGGAAATCGAAGCCGTAGTGGCCATAGATGCCCTCCAGCAGCAGCTGCATCTCGACGTCCTCGAGGGCAGCGTCCGTCCCGCCCGGAACCTCTGCGAACATCCCCTCTCCGGGCATCGGCTCCGGCGTCAGCGGTACAGCCAGAGGCGTATGAGCGAGAGCAGCTGGTCGAGCACCACCGGCTTGGTGATGTAGTCGGAAGCGCCCGACTCGATGCTCTTGTCGCGGTCGCCCTTCATGGCCTTGGCCGTCAAGGCGATGATCGGGAGCTGCGCGAACTCCGCCATCTGACGGATGGCCCGGGTGGCGGCGTAGCCGTCCATGCCCGGCATCATCACGTCCATCAGCACGAGATCGATGTCCGGGTGTCGCTTGAGCGCTTCGATGCCCTCGGCGCCGTTCTCGGCGAAGAACACCTCCACCCCACGCTCCTCGAGCGCGGCGGTGAGGGCGAAGATGTTTCGCACGTCGTCATCTATGACGAGGATCCTCTTTCCGTGGAACGCCACCTCTTGGCTATGCAGGTTCTCGAGCATGCGGCGCTTTTCGGCGGGAAGCTGGCTCTCGACCTGATGGAGGAACAGGGTGACCTCGTCCAGCAGTCGATCGGGGGACCGTGCGTCCTTGATGACAATGGTCTCTGCGTACCTGCGCAGCTTCACCTCCTCGTTCCGGCTCAGGTCCTGGCCGGTGTGGATGATCACCGGGAGGTCTCGGAAGCGGTCGTCCTTCCGCAATGTCTCTAGGAGGTCGAAGCCGGTCATGCCGGGGAGCTTGAGGTCCAGCACCATGCAGTGGAACGCCTTGGCCTCGAGCTCCGTCAGCGCTTCCTGGCTGGAGCCGACGGCGGTGATGGAGGCCCCTTCGCCACAACTGATGAGCTCGGTGATCGCCCTTCGCTCGGCTTCATCGTCGTCCACGACGAGGACGTTCCTGGCGTGTTGCTCGACGAAGCGGTTGACGATGGCGAAGCCTTCACCAAGGGCGCTCTGGTCCACCGGCTTGGCGGTGAAGGCCACGGCTCCCGTCTTCAGGACCCGCTGGCGTTCGTCGGAGACGGACAGGACGTGCACCGGGATGTGCCGGGTGGTCGGCTTGGCCTTCAGGCGGTCGAGGATCTCAGCGCCTTCCGTGCCGTCGATGTCGAGGACGATGGCGTCGGGGCCGAGATCCTGTGCCGTCGACAGGCCGTTGTTCACCGTGGCCACCACCGCCTTGAAGCCGTGGTCCCGACTCACTTCCAGGGCCATCTGGACCACTGCGGCGTCGTCCCCGATCACCAGTGCCACCCGGTCGCCCTGGTTCACACCGGCTCGGTCGTCGATGACGGCGGCCGGCGCGCCCACAGGCTCCGCCGGTATCTCGAACGCCGCCGAACGGTTCAATTGGTTCTTGAGGGACCGGTCGTCGACCTCCCCATGAGGGGCCGGGGGGAGGCCGCCGCCCAGAGTGAAGGGAACGTACAGGGTGAACGTGCTGCCTGAGCCGAGGGCGCTGTCGACCTGGATCTCGCCTCCCAGCAGGCGGGCGATCTCCCTGCTGATGGACAGTCCGAGACCGGTGCCGCCGTACTTGCGGCTGGTCGTCCCGTCCGCCTGCTGGAAGGCCTCGAAGATGAGCGCCAGCTTGTCCTTGGGCATCCCGATGCCCGTGTCGCGCACCGACAGAGCCATCACGCCTTCGGCTCGGTAGAGGGCGTCGTTGAAGTAACGGGATTGGCGGGGCGCCACCTCCATCCGCATGGTCACTCCGCCCTCCTCGGTGAACTTGAAGGCGTTGGACACAAGGTTCTTCAGCACCTGCTGGAGGCGCTGGTCATCGGTCACGATCCGCTTCGGGGCGTCGGGGGCCACCTCGACTTCGAAGGTGAGCCCCTTCTCCTCAGCGATGGGTCGGAACGACCGCTCGAAGAAGTCCCGCACGTCGACGAGGTCCATGGCCGTTGGCCGGACGTCCATCTTGCCGGCTTCGATCTTGGACAGGTCGAGTATGTCGCTGATCAGCTCGAGCAGGTCGTTGCCGGCGCCGTGGATGGTCTTGGCGAACTCGATCTGCTTCTCGGTGAGGTTGCCCTGCTGGTTGTCGGAGAGGATGCGAGCCAGGATGAGCAGGCTGTTCAGCGGCGTGCGCAGCTCGTGCGACATGTTGGCGAGGAACTCCGACTTGTACTTCGAGCTGAGCGCCAACTGCTCGGCCTTCTCCTCGAGGATCGTCCGCGACGTCTCGATCTCGCTGTTCTTGATCTCGATGTCCCGGTTCTGCTGGGCCAGCAGTGCCGCCTTGTCCTCCAGCTCATCGTTCGTCTGATGCAGCTCCTCCTGCTGCGCCTGCAGGAGCTCTTCGGAGGCCTTGAGGGACTGCGCCTGCGTCTCCAGCTCCGAGTTCGACGTCCGCAGCTCGTCCTGCTGGCGCTGGAGCTCCTCGGACTGGCTCTGTAGCTCCTGGGCCAGCGACTGGGACTGCTCCAGCAGTTCTTCGGTGCGCATGGTGGCCTTGATGGTGTTGAGCACCACGCCGATGGTCTCGGTCAGCTGATCGAGGAAGGTCTTGTGCACGTCACTGAAGGACTGGAACGACGCCAGCTCGATGACGGCCAGGACCTCGTCCTCGAAGACCACCGGCATGACGATGATGTTCACCGGGGCCGAGTCGCCCAGTCCGGAGCTGATCCTGACGTAGTCGGCCGGTGCCTCGGTGATGACGATGCTCTTCTTCTCGAGGGCGGACTGGCCGACCAGCCCTTCGCCCAGGCGGAAGCGGTTCGAGACGTTCTTGCGCTCTGTGTAGCCGTAGCTGGCGATGAGCCGCAGCACCAGGTCGTCTCCCGTCGCCGACTCGGTCAGGAAGAAGGCCCCGTGATGGGCGGAGACGACCGGCGTCACCTGGGACATGATGAGCTGCGAGACCGCCCGTAGGTCGCGCTGGCCCTGCATCATCCCCGACGTCCTGGCCAGGTTGGTGTTGAGCCAGTCCTGTGCCGCGTTCTTCTGGGTGGTGGCCTTCAGGTTGGCGATCATCTGGTTGATGTTGTTCTTGAGCTCGGCCACCTCCCCCTGGGCTTCCACGGTGATTGAACGGGTGAGGTCACCCTGGGTAACCGCCGTCGACACCTTGGCGATGGCCCGCACCTGGGTGGTCAGGTTCCCGGCCAGCTGGTTCACGTTGTCGGTGAGGCCCTTCCACGTGCCCGACACTCCCTCGACGCGCGCCTGGCCACCCAGACGGCCCTCGGTGCCGACCTCCTTGGCCACCCTGGTCACCTCGTCGGCGAAGGACTGCAGCTGGTCGACCATGGTGTTGATGGTGTCCTTGAGCTCGAGAATCTCGCCCTTGGCGTCGACCGTGATCTTCTGCGACAGGTCCCCCTTGGCCACGGCCGTGGCCACCTGGGCGATGTTGCGCACCTGGTTGGTGAGGTTGCCGGCCATGAAGTTGACTCGGTCGGTTAGGCCCCGCCAGGTACCGGAGACGCCCTCGACCTGAGCCTGGCCGCCCAGGCGACCCTCGGTGCCCACCTCCTTGGCCACCCTGGTCACCTCGTCGGCGAAGGACCGGAGCTGGTCGACCATGGTGTTGATGGTGTCGGCCAGGGTGGCCACCTCGCCCTTGGCGTCGACGGTGATCTTCTGGGACAGGTCCCCCTTGGCCACGGCCGTGGCCACCTGGGCGATGTTGCGCACCTGGTCGGTGAGGTTGCCGGCCAGCTGGTTCACGTTGTCAGTGAGGTCCCTCCAGGTCCCCGACACGCCCTTGACTTCGGCCTGGCCGCCCAGGCGGCCCTCGGTGCCGACCTCCTTGGCCACCCTGGTCACCTCGTCGGCGAAAGACTGCAGCTGGTCGACCATGGTGTTGACGGTCTTCTTCAACTCGAGGATCTCGCCCCGGGCGTCGACGGTGATCTTCTGGGACAGGTCGCCCTTGGCCACGGCCGTGGTCACCTGGGCGATGTTGCGCACCTGGTCGGTGAGGTTGCCGGCCATCAGGTTTACGTTGTCGGTGAGGGCCCTCCATGTGCCCGAGACGCCTTCGACTCTGGCCTGGCCCCCGAGCTTGCCCTCGGTGCCCACCTCCTTGGCCACCCTGGTCACCTCGTCGGCGAACGACCGGAGCTGCTCCACCATGGTGTTGATGGTGTCGGCCAGGATGGCCACCTCGCCCTTGGCGTCGACAGTGATCTTCTTGGACAGGTCGCCCGTGGCCACCGCAGTGGCCACTTGGGCAATGTTGCGCACCTGGTTGGTGAGGTTGCCGGCCATGAAGTTGACGTTTTCGGTGAGGCCCCTCCACGTGCCTGAGACGCCTTCGACCCGAGCCTGGCCCCCGAGCTTGCCCTCGGTGCCCACCTCCTTGGCCACCCTGGTCACCTCGTCGGCGAACGACTGGAGCTGGTCGACCATGGTGTTGACCGTGTTCTTGAGCGCCAGGATCTCGCCCTTGGCGTCGACGGTGATCTTCTTGGACAGGTCGCCACCCGCCACGGCCGTGGTCACCTGGGCGATATTGCGCACCTGGTCCGTGAGGTTGGCGGCCATGAAGTTGACGTTGTCGGTGAGGTCGCGCCAGGTGCCCGAGACACCCTTCACCTCTGCCTGGCCCCCCAGCTTGCCGTCGGTGCCCACCTCCTTGGCCACCCTGGTCACCTCGGAGGCGAAGGAGTTGAGCTGGCCGACCATGGAGTTCACCGTCGTGCCGATACGTAGGAACTCGCCCTTCACTGGCTGGCCCTGGATCTCGAGCGCCATCTCCTGGGACAGGTCACCCTGGGCGACGGCGTCGATGACCCTGGCCACCTCGGTGGTGGGCCGCACCAGGTCGTCGATCATGGAGTTGATGGCGCCGACCTGGCCCGACCAGGCTCCGGGAGCGACGATCTTCGCTCGCTCGGTGAGCAAGCCCTCACGGCCGATCGTGGTGCTTACCCGCATCACCTCCTCGACGATGCGGGCGTTCATCTCCACCACCTCGTTGTAGGTGGCCGCGATCTGCCCGAGCAGGCCCTTCTGCGACTCCGAGAGGCGGATGGAGAAGTCCCCTTGCTTGACCGCCTCCAGCGCGTCGAGCAGCTCCTGCATGACCCGGGTGCTCGGGGCCTTGCCGTTCTGGGTGCTCGAGCTCCGTTTGGGCGCTGCGTTGCCGTTGCCCCTCCTGGAGACCGAGGCGCCGTTGCCCGGGTTGGTGCTCGCCGCAGCTGCCTTCCTTGCCGTGGTGCTCGACCCTGCCCGCACACGATCTCCTTTTCTTGCTCAGTGGGTCACCGATCGAGCCGGGGACGCGCCATAGCCGCTTCCGGCCCCGGCCCGAGGCCGGGGTGAACTCAACGACTTCCCTGCCTTGACGTGTCGACCAATCGGGACTCAGCCTTTAGCGATTCACGATCGGAACCCGGGCGGCTCAGATGAGCTCTCGAGCAAGACCTCGCCGAGGCGGCTCGCTCGCACCAGCACGTAGGAGTGACCATCGATAGGGTCCAGCTACGACGTTCTGTGCTCGCCAGCCCTTGTGAGATGCTCCCGAATCAGACACTTCCGGGGTAGGCAACCGTCGTCCGTCGCGCAGGAAGTCGGCGCCACCAAGGGAGCCGACTTGCTGGTTTCACCCTGCTCGTCACGGTGGACGTCCTCGGCGTCGGCGTGGCGGCCGAGGGCTGGACACCCCCGAGCAGCCGACCTTCCTGCGCCTTCACGCTGCCACCAGGCCGTCTGGCCACCTAGCCAGCCCAACCGGTGTCGTCGGCGTCGAGCACCGCGGCGAGGCTGCGCCAGTTCTCGCAATTGGTGCTTGGATGCGACACAAGCGTCGATTCTCGGCGTTCCGCTCGCTATTGGGGCTGTGGACCGCTATGTGTGTTCGCTGTGACCACTATATGTGTTCGCACTACTTTCGGCTCAAGGTCAGGTCATCTGATGCCGATGTCTTGCCAAGGTGCTTCGGCACTGGGTTGTCGGCCGCCGGTCGAGCAACAGCTTGACCATGGGAGGTCACAAGAAGCGTGCTTCGGGAGTCGCGGGGCATCACAGAGGTGCGTCCGCGCCAGAACGGCGACAGCGACATAGGCGACACGACATCACAACCAGCATTCGCTGGCGACACCGCCGCATTCCTCACCCAGGCGGCCCGGACCCTGACTTCCTCACTGGACTTTGAGGAGACGCTCAAGCTTGTGGCCCGCCTTGCCGTTCCGGTCATCGCCGACTGGTGCGTCGTCGACATCGTCGACCAAGAGCTCAGCCCCAAATTGCGCCGACTGACTATCACCCATGCCGACCCCGAGAAGGAGCGGTGGGGCCACGAGATCGCTCGTCGCTATCCCCCCCTTCCCGATCAATCCGTCGGTCCACAGCGGGTGGTGCAGACGGGTCGCCCCGAGCTGGTCGAGGACATTCCTGACTCGATGCTGATGTCGGTGGCCAGGGACGACGAGCACCTTGCCCTGCTCCGTCAGATCGGCTTCTCCTCATACATGTGCGTGCCGCTGCGGGCCCGAGGGAAAATCCTTGGAGCCATCACCTGCGTGGCGGCGGACTCGGGCCGTCGCTTCGGAGATGCTGATCTCGAGCTGCTCGAAGCCCTTGCCCGCAGTGCCGCCAGTGCTGTCGACACCGCCTTGCTGTTCCACGGCGTCGAGGAGGCGAACAGGACGAGCCAGGAAGCACTGGGCCTGCTCGACAGCTTGTTCGTGAGCGCACCGGTTGGCCTCGGGTTCTGGGACTCAGACCTGCGCTGTGTCCGGATCAACGACTGTCTTGCGAGCATCAGCGGGGTGCCGGTCGACTCCTGCCTGGGCCAAACGCCCGTTGATATCGTCGGACCCCTCGGGGAAGAGATCGAGGCCCTCTTCCGGCGCGTCCTCCTCAGCCGAGAGCCCGTCACCGGCTACGAGCTGTCGGGGCAAACGGCGGCTGCCCCGGACGAGGAGCGACATTGGGTCGTCCACTACTACCCGGTCGTCTCCGCGCCCGACGCAGTCCTCGGTGTGGGAGCGGTGGTGGTAGACGTCACTGAGCGCAAGCGAGCCGAGGAGGCTCTGCGTCAGAGCGAGGAACTTTTCCGCAGCCTGGTGGAGAGCGCCGCCGACTACGCCATCTACATGCTCGACCCCGGCGGAAAGGTGATGAGCTGGAATCGGGGCGCCGAAAAGGCCAAGGGCTACGGCCGCGACGAGATCTTGGGTCGCCACTTCTCCACTTTCTTCACCAAGGAGGACGTCGAGCAAGGCACGCCTGAACGTCACCTCAAGCTGGCTCTCGAGGGTGGGAGCTGGGAGCATCAAGGATGGCGGGTGCGCAAGGACGGTTCCCGGTTCTGGGCCAACACGGTGTTGACCGCCCTGCGGGATGCGTCCGGGGAGGTGCGGGGCTTCTCCAAGGTCTCCCGGGACATGACCGAGGCCAAGGCCATGGAGGAGCAGCTCAAGCGCCAGGCCCTCACCGACCCTCTCACCAACCTGGCCAACCGGGCCCTGTTTCGAGACCGGGTCGAGCACGCCTTTGCCCGCAGGGAGCGCCGGGACGAGCGCCTGGCGGTGCTGTTCTTGGACCTGGACGGGTTCAAGAAGATCAACGACACCCTGGGCCACGAGGCCGGGGACCACTTGCTGGTAGAGGTGGCCGCCCGCCTGCAGGACTGCGTGCGGCCCTCGGACACGGCGGCGCGCATGGGAGGAGACGAGTTCGCCATCCTCCTCGACGACCTCAAGGGCCCAAGCGACGCCGCTCGGGTGGCCGAGCGCATCTTGGGGGCGCTGTCGGCTCCTTATGACCTGGCCGAGGGCCGAGTAAGGGTCCAGGCCAGCATCGGGCTGGTGGCCAACCCCGCAGGCCAGAGCGGCGCGGAGGCGGTGCGCAACGCGGATCTGGCCATGTACTCGGCAAAGCAGGCTGGCAAGGGTCGCTACGAGCTCTTCGAGCCCGGCATGCACACCGCGGCGGTGAAGCGTCTCAAGCTGGAGGCGGACTTACGACAGGCGGTCGAGGACGAGGGCTTCGAGCTGCACTACCAGCCAATCGTCGAGCTCGAGACCAGGCGGATCGCAGGCATAGAGGCCCTGTTGCGCTGGCACCACCCCACAGACGGGTTGCTGACTCCGAGCGCATTCATGGAGGTAGCCGAGGAAACCGGGCTCATCCTCGCCATCGGTTCGTGGGTGCTCCGCCAAGCCTGCGCCCAGGGGCGCTGGCTGCAGTCGCAGTACCCCATGGAGCCGCCGCTGTCCATGAGCGTCAACCTCTCCCCCAAGCAGTTCCTCCACCCCGGCTTGGTGGCCGATGTGGCCCGGGCTCTGGACCACTCGGGCCTACCGGCCCAGAACCTCATCCTTGAGGTGACTGAGGCCGCCCTTCTGGAGGGCGGTGAGGAGAGTGTCACCACGCTCGGGAGGCTGAAGGAGATGGGAGTCCGGATTGCCCTGGACGACTTCGGCACCGGCTACTCGTCGCTCACCCATCTTCAACGCTTTCCGGTCGACATACTCAGCCTCGACAAGGATTTCGTCGAAGGGCTCAGGCGGGGGTCGTCGGAGTGGGCCTTGGCCGGGGCCATCGTCGGGCTCTGCGAAACCCTCGAGTTGGACACCCTTGCCGAAGGCATCGAACGAAGCGACCAGCTGGCGAAGCTCGAGGAGCTGGGATGCGACGAGGGCCAGGGCTACTACCTGGGTCGGCCCCTGGACGTCGACGAGACGCTCCAACTGGTGAAGTCCTCGGAGTCGCCTCCCGGCGCCAGCCCCGCGAAAACGTCGAAGGGCTCCTGAGGAGGTTGGCCCGAATCTCGATGAGCGGCGTACAAACACGCGGTGCTCTCCAGGAGACGCTCGGACACTTCGACGCCAGCTTCGGCCCCGCCCCGGTGGGAATGGCGGCGATCAGCGCCGAGGGTCCCTCGCTGGGGCGCTTCCTACGGGTGAACCCAGCTCTGTGCGCCATCACCGGGCGCTCGAGCGACCAACTCCTCGTCACCACCTCCAGGCCATCACCCATCCCGACGACCTGGGGGCCGGGCTGGCTTACCTGGACGAGGCATTGCACGGCGAGCGGCGCTCCTTCCAGACCGAGAAGCGCTACGTCCACGCTGACGGCCACGTCGTGTGGGTGGCGCTCAGCACCTGGGCCGTGCCCGACTCCACTGGGCTCCCACTGTGCTTCCTCACCCAGGTGCACGACATCACGGCGGCAAAGCTGGCCGAGGACGCCCTGAGGGATCGGGAGCGCCAGCTTTCTGAAGCCCAGCAGCTGGCTCGCCTGGGGAGCTGGCAGTGGGACATCGCCTCCAACCGGGTCCAGTGGTCCGACCAGTTGTACCTGATGTTCGGGCTGGATCCCGCCCACTTCGAGGCCACCTACCAGGCCTACCTGGCCCAGGTCCACGTCGAGGACCGCCAAGTCGTCCACGAGACCATCACCCGGGCCCTGAAGACCCACGAGCTCTTCTCGCTCGAGCACCGCTCGGTTGAATTCGCCGATGGCGCCAAGTGGATCCGCTCCCGCGGCCTGGTGGAGGTGGACGAGAAGGGTACGCCGGTCGCGATGCATGGCACCGCCCAGGATTTCACCGAAGCCAAGCGGGCCGAGGAGGAGAACCAGAAGAGGCAACAGCTGTTGAACGCAGTCCTCGAACACCTGGAGGAGGTCATCGTCGCCTGTGATGCCGAGGGGATCTTGACCTTGTTCAACCGCGCCGCACGGGACTTTCACGGGCTTCCCCCCCAAGGCCTCCCGCCTGGGCGCTGGGCCGAGCACTACGACCTCTACGGCGCCGACGGAAGACGCCCATGGAACCCGAGGAGATTCCCCTCTTCCGGGCTCTCATGGGACATCGCGTGCGCAATGCGGAAATGGTGATTGCCCCTAGGAACGCCCCGAGCCGCACGCTGGTGGCCAACGGACAACCCATCTCGGACGCTGGCGGTCGCAGACTGGGCGCTGTTGTGGCCCTGCGCGACGTCACCGCTTCACTGGAGGCCAAGGCCCGCCTGGACCACCAGAGCCTCCATGACGCCTTGACCGGCCGGCCCAATCGAGCCCTGTTCGTGGATCGCGTGGCCCAGGCCCTGGAGCGGGGCAAACGGGGCAGCCGCTGCACCGCGGTGCTGTTCTTGGACTTGGACCGCCTGCGAGCCGTCAACGACGCATTCGGCTACGGCGCCGGCAGCCAGGTTCTGATGGCTCTGTCCGCCAAGCTCGACCAGGTCCTTCGCCCCGATGGCACCGTGGCCCGTGTCGGAGGCGATGAGTTCGCCATCCTCTGTGAGGACGTCGCCGATGAGCGGATCGTAATGGACATCGCGGAGCGAACCCTGGCGGCGATCCAGGAGCCGATGGAGATCGGCGATGGGCAGATCCGTCAGGTCGTGTCACCGCCACGTTGGGGGTGGCCGCGGCTGTGCCGACAGCAGCGATGCGGAGGGTCTGCTCGCCGACGCCGAGCTCGCCCTGCGACGGGCGAAGGAACAAGGCGGGGCCGGCTGTGAGCTCTTCTCGCCAGAGATGCGAGCCGACACCGTGCAGCGCATCGCGAATGAAGTGGCCCTGCGACGGGCCCTCGAGGAACGCCAGTTCGGCCTCGTCTACCCAGCCCATCATGGCGCTGAACACCAACAAGATCGTGGGGGCCGAAGCGCTGATGCGCTGGGAGCATCCCGAGCGGGGCGTGGTGGCGCCCCTCGACTTCATACCGCTGGCCGAGGAGACCGGCCTCATCGTGCCCATCGGCGCATGGGTTCTCGAGGTAGCCGCCCGCCAGGCCGCCACGTGGGCTCGTCGTTCCCCGCACGGCTACCCCTGAGGGTGTCGGTGAACGTGTCGGCCGCGCAGTTCCGAGCCGGGCTGGTGGACACAGTGAGGAGCGTGCTGGACCGGACCGGGATCGATCCGGGGATGCTCTGCCTGGAGGTCACCGAGAGCATCATCATGGACGACGTCGAGGAACCCATCGCAACACTGGTTGCCCTGAAGTCCCTCGGCGTGGCCATCTCGATCGACGATTTCGGCACCGGCTACTCCTCGCTCGCTTACCTGAAGCGCTTTCCACTCGACGAGATGAAGGTGGACCGCAGCTTTGTCGACGGGCTTGGTCGAGATCCCGAGGACACCGCCATCGTGGCCGCGGTGACGGCCATGGCCCACGTCTTGGGGCTCTCCGTGGTGGCCGAAGGCGTGGAGACGGCGGAGCAACTGGATAACGTCCGCCTGCTGGGCTGCGAGCTCGCTCAGGGCTACCACCTGGCCCGACCTCAGGATGCCGCGGCCTTTGCCAAACTCTTGCGAGCCGAGGACGAAGCCGCTTCCAACCCTTCGTTAGATGTTGAGGCGGGCCGCAGCGGTTCGCGTTGCTCCACCAAAGACACTGTGGTCATCGCTGATGACTCTCCCGATGTCCTGCTGTTGGCCGACGTGAGCCTGGCGTCGGCAGGATTCGAGGTGCACACGGCGAGCGGCGGCGAAGAGGCCATCTCGCTTGTCCGAGCGGTCCGGCCCTCATGTGTGGTCCTTGACGTGACGATGCCCGGTCTGAGCGGCGTGGAGGTCTGTCGAGAGCTCCGCCGATCCCTCCACCAGCGGGTGCACCATCGTGATGCTCACGGCCAACGAACTGGCAGCCAAAAAGGTCGGGGCCTTCTCGGCCGGTGCCGACGACTACATGCTCAAGCCGTTCTCGCCGCGCGACCTGGTCAGCCGGGTGAGGGCCGCCATGCGCCGCACGTCAGATGGGTCGCACTTGGCGGCCCCCGCTGATCAGAGTGCGGACAGCACACGGGCGCCCACCGCCGTTTCCGTTCCTTCATCCGCCAGTGCGAACGCGGCGCGTTGATGGAAATGCTGCGCCCTCTTGCCTGTGGCTTGCGCCGGGGCAGATCTCCAAGGAACCATGATCTTCGAGTCTCAGGAGAGACCGCGGAGCGCTCCGGGGCTGCTTACTTCTTCCTCCAGCTCCTCGTCTCTGTCAGCGTCGCCCTGTTCGCCGTCGGGTTCCGTCCTCCCTCCCTGGTAGGGGGCCTGTGGCGACGGCCCCAGGAGGAGACCATGCGTCGAGGCCTGCAGGCGCACCCGGTAACCGGCGATATGCAGTGAGTCGACCGGCCGGTAACCGCGGCGCCGACGGCGGTTCCCGTGCGAGGTGGGGTGCGAAGCAGCGAACGCCGCGACGGAACGCTCGCGGTTGGGGTGGAGCACGCCGAGCAGATCCATGTCGCGGCATAGGGGCCTCGGGGGAGAAGGCGTAGGGATGCTGGGGCGCCGAGTTGATGCCGCGATTCCCGCTCGACAGTCCGGTGACCGGCTACGGCTGCCACAAGCCTGGCCCCGCGCATGTTCACTCAAGGCAGCGCGCCCGCGGATGCCCTGCGGACTGGCTGATATTCAGGGGCACCAGCGGACACCAGCGGTCACAAGAAAGTGGCCCTGACCAGCACGTTCCTTGAATCCGTCCTGGTCAGCGAACTGGCCGGTTCACGGCTGAGGTCACAGGTTCGAGTCCTGTTACGCCCACAGGGAGAAGTTCGGGTCAGACGCCTTCGGTTCGCCACCAGGCCCTTCCAGGAGCCACCAGTTCGGCAGCCCACCAGGCCGCCAGAGGTCGCCGTTGTCAAGGGTGAATGCCTGTCACCGCCGCGTCGTGGGCAGGGAAGTGATCGTGGCCATGCAACAGGCTCGGCATCGACACAGGAGTTTGGTGGTGAGGGGCTCTCTATGGCGAGAAGCGGGCCCCATCGGCTGGCCATTCGGGAGGAGAGTCAGCTCCGGCCTGGCCGCCCCAAAGCAGGAGGACGTCCCCTGTCCACGCCACGCTGACGGTGGTGCGAGCCCGAAGCGGCGATGGCGGCAGGAGCCCTCCCAACGGTTACCGGCGGGTGAGTAGGCGGCGCCATCGTTCATCCTTTCCTTGTCCCCGCCACCCCAGACCAGGAACTCCTTGCCCGTCCATGCCCAGGCATGCCCGCCGCGCGGGCCGATCGGTGCCGGCTCAATGGTCCGCCAGGTTCCAGCTACCGGGTCATAGGCGGCGCCATCGCCGAGGTGCCCGTCCCGTCCCCCGCCCCCCAGACAAGCAGCTCCCGTCCCGTCCAAGCGGTGGCCGCCCCGACCCGCCCAGCCACCGGAGCCGGTTGAATCGGTCGCCACGTGTCGCTCCCCGGGTTGTAAAGGGCGCCGTCAGCAAAGAAGTCCGCCGCTGTGCCCCCTCCCCACACCAGCACTTCTTCACCGGTCCACACCGCAGTGAAGTTGGCCCGACCGGCGAGGGGCGAGCGGGCCAGACGTCGCCACGAGTTGGCAGTGGGGTCGTAGGAAGCCCCGTCGGCGAAGAAGTTGTTACCAGAGCGACCGCCCCAGTAGAGGGCTTCTCGTCCAGTCCACACCGCTCCCATCGAGCTTCTGGCGGAAAGCGGCGACGGCGAAATGGGGCGCCACCGGTCGCCGACCGGGTTGTAGGCGGCCCCGTCAGCCAGGTCCGTAGTCCCCGACCGACCGGCCCATACCAGCAGCTCGTTGCTGGTCCAGATTGGGACGTGACCGCTGCGCGCCGCCAACGGCGCGGCGGCCAGCGTCTTCCAGCGGTCGCCACCAGGGTCATAAGAGGCACCGTCGCCGAGGGGCCGCCCACCAGCACCGATGCCCCCATATCAACATGTCGACTCCGGTCCATACGCCGACCCGCCCTGAGCGGCCCGGCAAGGGCGATTCGGCCATCGCTCGCCAGCTGGGGGTCGCTCCTGACGGCGGGGAATCAGCCGAGTCCCCTCGGTCGCAGCCAGACAGCCCCAGGGTCAGCACGGCTGCGACAAGGGCAACGGTCCGCTGCCGCCGCCGGACCCCCCGGCCACAGGACCGGATGTCTCGCGCCTCCGTGTGGCTGGCGAAGGAAGTCGAGGCGCTCTTGATGTGTCGCTCTGCATACGTCCTCCTCTGAGGTGGTGGCGCGCACCATCCACCTCGACTCGATTCCTACTACTACTAGGAATCGTTCGATATTGGCGGGTGGCTATGGGGATTTCGAGTTCAGCTCGGTGGAGATGGAGAAGGCCGACGCCGGGACGCTGCGACCCAACCTGCTGGCGTGCCCGCCGCTGCACACCGCCGGAGAGGTACTGGGCCTCCTTGTCTCGGCCGCCGCCCCGCCGGGCCGGCGCGCCTCCGCCGGCGAGGTGTCGAGGGGCAGTCGGAGACCTCGACTTCACCGGCATCGCCTTGGGCCTGCTCGGCTTCGCCCTCCACAACCAGCGGGAGGGACGGGAGCGGCGGGGGCTTCGCCGAGGCCGCCGGGGTAGATCTGGGGATCGAGCTGCAGGTGGCGCCTTCGATCAGGGTCCGGTCAGCTCCCTACGTGGTCTATCTCTACGCGGTGTGCTTGATCACCGGTGCTCCCCACTCGTTCAGGTTGGCGATGCCAAACAGCGAGGGACACCGCTTGCGAGGTCAACACCGCCGTTGGGACTGCTGCGGAACGCCGCCGGCCCCGCTGAGGGCGGCGGCTACCGTCGTCGTCGGTGGCGGTTGCGGTTGTGGAAGGCACACGCCGGCCGGCCGTTGGCCGCCACCGTGGGCCCGCCGGCAGCCCAGGGCTGGACATGGTCGATCTGGCATCGCTCGGCGGGAAGCTCGCAGGTCTCGTGGAAGCACTGGCGGTCTCGCACCTCCACCGCCCGACGGGTGGCGCCGGTGAACAGCCGGGTGGCCACACCCACGTCGATCACCCGGGAAGCGCCGTTGAAGACCACCCGCTCCACCCAGGCTTCATCCAGCCACTCCACCAGCGACCCGGGGCTCACCACCGTCCCGTCGGCCAGCTCGCAGATGCGCCCGGCCAAGGTCTCATAGCCCACCAACACGGTGAGTCTCATAGCCCACCAACACGGTGAAGAGCGCCTCGGGGCGGCGCCCGTCGGCGGGGGCGGTTCCTGCTCGCCTCGCCATCTCGGCCAGGGCGTCGGCCCGGCGCTGGGCTGGGGTGCGGGCCAGGTCTCCAACTCCTGCCCTATCGCCCAGGCGGGAGCGGGCTTCGGCCCAGTCGGCCTCGAACAGCTCGTCTTCGATGCGGGAGAGTGCCTTGTACACGATGGCACCGGTTATGGGATCGAGCACGAAGTCACCCAACCACGTGCCGTCGAAGCCCTGCGACATGTGCAGTCGCCGTCCTTCACGCTGGTCGCCTGCCTCCTTCTCGGTGCCGTCGGGATCGGCGTAGTGGCGCCAGTAGGTAAGGGCACGGGCGAAGGCGGAGAAGCGAAAGCGCCGAGCGAAGCCGACCAGCATCTCCTCGTCTCGGCTCATGGCCTCTTCTGCGCTGGGGGTTCGGGCCCCGGCCAGGGCCGAGACCTGTGCGGCGCCGATGTCGCCGCTCAGCCAGGCTTCCTCGACCAGGGGCAGGTGACGAAGCACCCGCCCGAGGCGCACGCATCGCCGGGCACCGGCCTGGGGAAGATGGCAGGTGGCGGCCAGCCACGCCGCCGCCGAGCGAGCCCCGTCGGACTCCCACTCCCGGCTGGCGTCGAAGGCAGCCGTGGACCGGGTGGCCACCGCCTCCAGGCGAGCCAAGCAACGGTGCAGTGACTCGATGCTCTCGCCATCGGCCAGGGCCGTGGGCTCAGCGGCGCACATCTTGTCCAGCAACCCGTCGAGCTCACTCAGCACCCCGTCATCGTACATGTGTTCGCTCCTCGATGCAAGCATATTTCCTTGTGGCACAAGGGATCGTGCTATTCTCGCCTGAGGTCCAGCAGTTCAAGGCTGCGCTACGTGCGTAGGCACTGAGCGATCGTGCGCTCCGAACTGCCGATGGCGCCAAGCAAGTGGCTGCGACTGGCAGTGGTTTGGTCAGGAGCGACGTCGCCGAAGGACGCGACAGGCATGTAGGCACCCGTAGACCGCGCCCGCTCGGGTTGGTCGGTCGGGCCCGCGCACCTTTGAGATGACAAGCACCGTCCCCGACCCTGCCACCGAGCAGGCGCTGAGGACGCGCGACCGGTTCGGCCTCATGTGGTTCCTCGGCGGAGCCGTCGCCCTGACCATGACCATGGTCGTGAGCACGGTCGCCAGTCCCGACGGCGCCAGTTCCACCGACGGCGGCGAGGACCCACGCTGGTTGGTCATCCTGACCGTGGGCGGCCTCACCTGCGGTGTGACGGCCATCGCCGTCGGGTTGGGAGGTTCGTCCGGACCGCCCGCTACCGGCGACTGCTGAGCACCTTGCCCTGGCGACGGACGAGGGCGACGTACGTGGTCGTGAGATGGCCTGGCCCAACTCCCGACTACAGGCGGGGGATCGTCGTCCAAGATCTCGAGGTCGGCGACCCGACGACCATCTCGCTCCGGGGGAACTGGCTGTTCGCCCTGGCTCGCTCGGGGCTGGGTGACGCGGAGTGGGCCTACGTCGCCGGTGAGCCCCGGAAGGGCTTCGTCGTCCGGGGCCCCGAGAAGGCCGTGCTGCTGTCCGGACGGGTGATGAGGCGGTACGAGGCCGGCGTGTTCGTCGAAGCTGCCGCTGTCCCCCCGGAAACCTGGTTCCGCCGCCGCTACCACTACCGCCGCCGCTGATCGCCTGCGATCGGCAAGGTCCGACTACGCCCATCGCCCACGAGATGCGAACATTGGGTATCCGCACCCCATGCCGGAGGCACCAGTGGAAGGAGGTTCGTCGATGGCCCACGGGCTCTCGGAGCGATCGCAGGAGCAGTGGGGGGCATTTGCCCGCAGTTTGAGCAGCGACGTGTCCCGCCCGCTCGACCGGGAGCTGCTCGACCAGTTCCTGATCGGTGTGCACCGGCGAGGCGAGGAGCTTTCGGCTCATGAGCTCAAGACACTGGTCGAGCAACTGGAGGTCGGCCCCGAGCTGGCGCGGGAGCTGATGGCGTTCATCGAGCCGGCCATGGGACTCCTCGAGGCCTACGACCGCTCTGGCGACGGCCACGGCGACGACGATGACGATGATGATGACGACGGCTCTCAGGCAGCCTACGTGGGTGATGACGAGGTCGGCCCCGGGATCTTGGTGATCTGAACGCCATGACCGAGACTCCAGCGACCGAGAATGCGGCGACACCAGAGATCGACACGCCACAGTTCTGCCCCTGGTGCGGCACGCCGAGCCCCTACCGCTCCGAGCCGCACACCCCCCTGTGGCAGCGAGCCGCCGAGGAGACGGGACAAGAGGCGCCCGAGGTGCTCCAGGAGAGCCTGGAGACGGAGGCGTTCTTCACCGGCTGCGCAGGGTGCCGGCGGGTGAGCCACGTTGTGGGCCACCACGCCGGCGATCACGCCGCCCACTCCACCCCTGGGTAGGCGTTTCGAACCGGCGGCTAGTCTGAGTGGGGTCCGGACCGACCGGGCTGCACCACACCATTCACTGTCACACCATTCACTGTTCAAAGGGCCGGGCGCACCCACGGTCGCCACGCAACCAGGATGGCGCCGCGTCCAAGGCCGTAGGGACCAACCGCTGGGAGGACCATTCACACCATGGCCGTCGTGACCATGAGGCAACTGCTCGACGCCGGAGTCCACTTCGGGCACCAGACCCGCCGGTGGAACCCGAAGATGAAGCGCTTCATCTTCGGGGAGCGCAACGGCATCTACATCATCGACCTGAATCAGACGCTCCAGCGCATCGAGGTCGCCTACTCCTTCGTGCGGGACCTCGTCGCCGACGGCGGCTCCTTGCTCTTCGTCGGGACCAAGAAGCAGACCAAGGACCCGGTGGCGCGCTATGCCGAGCAATGTGGCATGCCTTACATCAACGAACGCTGGCTGGGCGGGATGCTCACCAACTACACGACCATCGGTGGTCGGGTGAAGAAGATGACCGAGTACGAGCGCATGCGGGCGGCCGGTGACTTCGAGGCCATGCCCAAGAAGGAAGCGCTCATCATCAGCCGCGAGCTCGACAAGCTCCAGCGCAACCTCGGCGGCATCCGCACCATGAGCCGCCTCCCCGAGGCTGTCTTCGTGATCGACACCAAGAAGGAGCACATCGCCGTAACCGAGGCCAACAAGTTGGGCCTGCCGCTGGTCGCGGTGGTGGACACCAACTGCGACCCCGACGTGATCGACTACGTGATACCCGGTAACGACGACGCCATCCGCTCCGGCACGCTGATGTGCCGGGTCATGGCCGACGCCGTCGAGGAGGGTCGCTACATCGCCACCAGCCGGAACGCGCGCAACGCACCCACTGACGCGGCGGCCGCCTTCGACGCCGAGGAAGAGGCCCGGCGGGCGCAGCAGCAGGCCGAAGCCCGCCGCCAGGCGGCGGTCCAGGCCCAGGAGCGGGAGGCACGGGCGCGCCACCGCCAGCCACTCGCCAGTCCCGAGGCCGACGCGTCGGCCGGCGCCCCAATACCTCCGCCTCCCGACGCCGATGAGTCGGGGGACCCCACGCAGACGTCCCCGGAGGTGGTCGGTACCTCAGACGTGCAGGCTGGTCCGGCAGACGTACAGGCTGATCCCGCCCCCGCCCCCGCTCCGGCTCCTGATCCCGCGCCCGCCGTCACGCCCGAGGAGCAGTAGATGGCCACCGTCTCAGCCCAGGAGGTGAAGCGCCTGCGCGATGCCACAGGCGCCGGGTTCATGGACGCCAAGCGTGCCCTCAGCGAGAACGAGGGCAACTTCGAAGCAGCGTCCGATTGGCTCCGGCAGAAGGGCCTGGCGTCGTCGGGGAAGCGGGCCGGTCGCCAGAACGCAGAAGGGGCGGTCGCCCTGGTGCGCTCGGGAGTCGCCGCCGCGCTGGTCGAGCTCAAGTCGGAGACCGACTTCGTGGCCAAGTCACCTGACTTCGTCGACATGGCCAACCAGCTGGCCCGACTCGTGGCCGACGAGGGCGAGAGCGTCGTGGCCGCCAAGGCCGACGTCATCGACGACCTGAAGGTCACCCTCAAGGAGAACATCGAACTGGGTCGAGTGGTGCGCTTCGAGGCTGCCGCCGCCAACGTGCTCGACACTTACCTCCACATGCAGAACGAGCGGGGCAAGAACGGCGTGATGGTGGAGCTGAACGGCGGCAGCCAGGAACTGGCCCACGACGTGGCGGTCCACATCGCCTTCGCCCGGCCTCAGTACCTCTCGCGCCACGATGTCCCGGACTCCGAGGTGGAGCCCGAGCGCAGGCTGATCGAGGCCCAGGCACGCGAGCAGGGCAAGCCGGAGCAGGCCATGGAGAAGATCATCGAGGGCCGCCTCACGGGGTGGTTCAAGGAGCGGTGTCTCCTGGAGCAGGCCTTCGTGAAGGACGAGAAGCAAACGGTGCAACAAGTGCTGGGCGACGCCACCGTCGCCCGCTTCGCGCAGGTGGAGATCGGTAGGTAGCCAGCATTGGCCGACGAGGTTCCCTGGCGTCGGGTCGTCCTCAAGCTCTCGGGCGAGGTGTTCGCCAGCGGAGCGAGCCACGAGTCCATCGACAGTGCGGTGGTCGACCGACTTGCCAGTGAGATCGCCACCGCGACGGTGGACCGCAAGGTGCAGGTCTCGGTGGTCGTAGGTGGGGGGAACATCTGGCGAGGAGCCACGGGCGCGAGCAGCGGCATGGACCGGCCGACGGCCGACCACATGGGCATGCTGGGCACCGTCATCAATGCCCTGGCACTCCAGGACGCCCTCGAGCGCCACGATCAGCCCACTCGGGTCCTCACTGCCGTGCAGATGTCCGAGATCGCCGAGCTGTACATCCGGCGGCGGGCCATCCGCCACCTGGAGAAGGGCAGGGTGGTCGTCTTCGCCGCCGGGATGGGCAGGCCGTTCTTCACCACCGACACGCCGGCTGCCCTGCGAGCAGCGGAGATCGAGGCGGACATCCTGTTGAAGGGGACCCACGGAGGCGTGGACGGCGTGTACTCCGCCGACCCGAACGTCGACCCCAACGCCACCCGCTTCGACGAGATCAGCTACAAGGAGGTGGTGGAGCGTGACCTGCGAGTCATGGACATGACGGCCATCACGTTCTGCATGGACAACGGCCTGCCGATCCAGGTGTTCGACGCGGTGACACCGGGAAACGTGCATCGCTCCCTGTGCGGCGAGCCGATCGGTACGCTGGTCCGGTGAGCGAGGACGACACCCTCGTCGGCGCAGCCCTCGAGGCGAGCCGAGAGAGGATGGCCAAGGCCGTCGTCCACGCTCGATCCGAGTTCGCCACCGTACGCACGGGCCGTGCGTCTCCGGCGCTGGTGGAGAAGCTGCGGGTGGACTACTACGGCACGGAGGTCCCCCTGCAGCAGCTAGCCGGTTTCAATGTTCCGGACGCGCGGATGCTGGTGATCACGCCGTACGACAAGGGATCGATCAAGGACATCGAGAAGGCCATCCAGAACTCCGATTTGGGCATCAATCCCAGCAACGACGGCCAGGTGATCCGTCTCGGCTTCCCGGCTCTCACCGAGGAGCGGCGCAAGGAGCTGGTGAAGCTGGTGAAGCACAAGGCCGAGGAGGCGCGCGTGGCTGTCCGCAACCTCCGGCGAGCGGCACGTCACGAGCTGGAGGCCCTGGAGAAGGACGGTGACATCTCCATGGACGATCTGGAGCGTGCCGAGAAGGAGCTCGACAAGGTCGTCCACGAGAACGTGGCCGACATCGACCGTCTCGTGCTCCAGAAGGAGCAGGAGCTGCTGGAGGTGTGAGGGGAGACTTTCCGTGGACGATCACGACGACGAGCTGAGCAGCAAGGCCGAGGGTCCTGCAGAGGAGCGAGCCGCGGGTGAGGGAGTGCGGATCATCGGAGCCGACGAGGCGGCCCGCGCCCTGGAGCAGGGCCAAGCCACCGGGCGGCGCCCCACCGACGCCCCCCGATACGGTGACGTGCCCCGCCGGCCCGAGGGACCACGCCCGGCCCAGCGCTTCCCGCTTCCCGAGTCGGTCGACCCCGCCGAGATGCGCCGCCCGCCGCTGGCCGGCTGGCAGGCCGCACCGTCCGCCAAGCCCGTCGCGCGGCCGCAGCCAAGAGCGGCCCCCCGCCAAGAGATCCTGCCCCCGGAGGAGATGCCGTCGCCGCTCGAGCCCACAGGCGTGGAGATGCCTCACTGGACGGAGCCGGCCACGGGGGAGGTTCCCCGGATCCTCGAGTCGGAGGAGCCCGAGGACGACCAGGACGCCTGGACGAGCTACGCCGGTCGGGCTCCTCGGTGGCGCGACAGCGAGGCCGACTGGGCGGAGTCCGACTTCGAGGGCCTCTCGCTCGAGGGCGCCGAGGATCGCATTGGGGCGCTCGACACCAGCCGAACGGACCACTCGGACCTGTTCTCTTTCGACGAGCCGGAGCCCGTGGAGCCGGAACCGGAGCCGGAGCCTGTCGCCTCTCCGGCGGCCACCACCTCCATCCGCACCCGTGAGCGGGCCGAGCCCGCTTCGGACCGGAGTCCTTCTGGTGGGGACCGGGACACCCGGAAGGCGGCCATCGTCGGGATCGCCATCATGGCCGTGGCCTTGGCCCTGTTCTGGGCCGGCCCCGTCTTCGTCCTCGCTCTGGCCACCGTCGTGGTGACCCTCGCCGGGGTGGAGGTGTACGACGTGCTCCGCCGGGCCGGGTACCGCCCGGCCACGCTGCTGGGGCTGGTGGCCATCGCCGGGGTGATGCTCGCCACCTACGCCAAGGGAGAGCTGGCTCTGCCCATCGTGCTCGGGCTGGTCATCGTCTCCACCTTTTGCTGGTACCTCTTCGGCGTGGTGCAGGCCCGTGTCACCGTCAACGCGGCAGTGACCCTCTTCGGTTTTCTGTGGGTGGGAGCGCTGGGCTCCTTCGCCGCTCTCCTCCTCAGGATGCCCAACCGGGAGGGCTTGGCCTTCCTCCTCGGAGCCGTCATCGCCACGGTGGCCAACGACCTCGGTGCCTGGTTCTTCGGCAGCCAGTTCGGGAGTCGGCCGCTGATGCCCGACGTCAGCCCCAACAAGACGGTGGAGGGAGTAGCCGGTGGCGTGGTGGCCTCCGTGCTGGTGACGTCCTTCATCCTGGGCGTGCTGCCCGGCGTCGAGCCGTGGACCGCTCCCAAGGCGCTGGTGCTGGCCTTGGTGGTGGCGCTGGTGGGGACGCTGGGGGACCTGTGCGAGTCCATGGTCAAGCGGGATCTCGGGATCAAGGACATGGGCACCCTCCTTCCCGGTCACGGCGGGGTGATGGACCGCTTCGACGCCATGCTCTTCGCCCTTCCCGCCACCTACTTCGTCGTCAAGCTGCTGAACCTCGGGTGAGGGAACGGCGTTCCCTCAGCTCGGGTATCAGGCCAGCTGCAATGCGGCGATGACCACGGTCGCCCTCGTGGGCTCCACGGGGTCGATCGGCAAGCAGGCAGTCGACGTCATCCGAGACGAGCCCGAGCGGTTCAGCGTCGTGGCCCTCGGTGCCCATCGCTCCGTGGATGCCCTCGTAGAGCAGGCATCCGAGCTGCGCCCCCAGACCGTCGCCATCGCCGACGGATCCTTGGCCCATGATCTCGAGCAGCGCCTGGGGCCGGGCATCGAGGTGCGCGCCGGGGCCGACGGGCTGGCGTCGATCGCTGGCGACGCCGACGTGGTGGTCAACGGGGTCGTGGGCTTCATCGGCCTGCGCGTCACGCTGGCCGCCCTTGCCGCCGGCCGTCGCCTGGCCTTGGCCAACAAGGAGTCGCTCATCGCCGGTGGGCCCGTCGTCCAAGAGGTGAGGGCCACGCCGGGAGCCGAGATCGTTCCTGTCGACTCCGAGCATTGCGCCGTCCACCAGTGCCTACGGGCCGGCGCCGGGGTGGGCGAGGTCCGCCGGATCATGCTCACGGCCAGCGGAGGCCCTTTCCGCGGCAGGACCTGCGAGCAGTTGGCATCGGTCTCGGTCGACGACGCTCTGGCTCATCCCACGTGGAGCATGGGGCCGAAGATCACGGTGGACTCTTCGACGTTGATGAACAAGGGACTGGAGGTGATCGAGGCCCACGAGCTGTTCGGGGTGCCCTACGACGGGATCGAAGTTCTCGTCCACCCCCAGTCCGTGGTTCACTCGATGGTGGAGTTTGGCGACGGGGCAACCATCGCCCAGCTCTCCCTGCCTGACATGCGCCTACCCATCGCCTACGCCCTCGCCTACCCGGAGCGGGCCACCACGCCCTTCGGCGCCATCGACTGGGCCGAGCTCTCGCAACTGGACTTCGAGCCTCCGGACACTGAGGTTTTCGGATGCCTCGGGCTGGCCTACGAGGCCGGGCGGCAGGGCCAGACCGCTCCAGCCACCCTCAACGCAGCCAATGAGGTGGCCGTCCAGGCGTTCCTGGACGGTGACCTCCCCTGGCTGGAAATTCCGGCCATCATCGAGGAGTGCCTCTGCCAGTGGGACGGGATGAAGGCGGACAGCGTGGAAGCGGTGCTGGAGGCCGACCGGCTGGCCCGGGACCGGGCACAGCGCCTGGTGGAGACCAGGAAGCGGGCGGCGTGACCGATAGGAGCGACACCGAGGCGGCCACCGGCGGCGCCACCGTGGCCCACGCCGACAGCCAAACCATTGAACCCCAAACCATCGACAACGGACGGGCCAACGCCGAACCGACCGACGGCGAACACGTTGGCGGTGCCACCGCTGATGCCGGAGAGACCAAGCCCCCTGCCCCGGAGCCGAACCCCGAGGAGCAGCGCAGGGCGCTGACCAGGTTGTGCCTCGTCCTCGGCGCCGGCGCCGTGATAGCGGTGCTCACCGGGGTCACCCGCACCGTGCTCGTGATCCTGGCCTTCGTGGCCATGATCATGATCCACGAGCTCGGCCACTTCGTCACCGCCAAGTGGGCGGGGATGAAGGTCACGGAGTACTTCCTCGGCTTCGGTCCGCGGCTGTGGTCGGTGCGAAAAGGAGAGACCGAGTACGGCGTCAAGGCCATCCCGCTCGGGGGCTACGTCAAGATCCCCGGGATGGTCAACGTCGAGAAGGTCGACCCCGCCGACGAGCCCCGCACGTACCGTCAGAAGCCCTACTGGCGGCGGATGTCGGTGGCGGTGGCCGGCTCCTTCACCCACTTCGTCATGGCGTTCCTTCTCCTCTACGCCCTCTTCGTCGCCGTCGGCATGGAGAAGGAGGTGCCCAGGGTCGGGTCGGTCTCGGAGCTCGAGAGCGGTCCCAGCCCGGCCCAGGCGGCGGGTCTGCGTGTCGGGGACAAGCTGGTTTCTTACGACGGCGTGGCCTTCACCAACTTCGCGAAGATGGCGGGCTACATCAGGCAGCGCCTGGGCAAACCCATCGACTTCGTCGTGGAGCGGGAGGGCCGGCGGCTCGCGCTCACCATCACCCCGGCGGACCGCAGCAAGGTGGCCGTCAAGGGTGATCCTCCTGGTTCGAGCCCCAGCGAAGCCACCGGCTTCGTGGGTATCGGTCCGGCCTTCGGGGTGGAAAAGGCCGGCCCCATCGAGGGCGTCGCCAAGTCGGCGGCCGAGCTCGGACGGGTCACCGTGGAGACGGTCAAGGGGCTGGGCACCATCTTCTCGCCGTCGGGGGCGTCGTCGTACGGCCGCCAGCTGGTGGAGCGCCCCTCGTCCTCGTCCCCCCGTCCCCCCGATGGCACCGAGCCCCGCTTCCTGTCGCCGTTGGGCTTCGGGCGGTTGGCGTCCCAGGCTGCGGCGGCGGGATGGCAGGAGGTCCTTCTCCTCCTGGTCCTCATCAACGTCTTCGTGGGCATGTTCAACATGGTGCCCCTGCTCCCGTTCGACGGCGGCCACGTGGCCATCGCCACCTACGAGAAGCTGCGCTCCCGTCGGGGCCGCCGCTACCACGCCGACGTCTCCAAGGCCATGCCCGTCTTCTACGCCGTGGTGGTCCTCCTGGTGTTCATCGCCGTGTCGTCGCTGTACCTCGACGCCGTGCAGCCCTTCGACAATCCCTTCCAGTAGCCCCTCCAGTAGCCCCTCCGTAGGGCCCTTGACGGCCAGGCCGAGGACGCGCTTGCCGCCGGCAGCCACAGGAGGGATCAATCCCCCGGTGAAGAGACGCACCGTGCGGTCGATGGTCCTGATGGTCGGAGCGTTGCTCATTGCTGAGGGTCTGGCCCCCGCGATGGCCGAGGCCCGCCCCCGCTCGCGCCGCGAGGCCACAGCGACCGCCCGCCGGGCCCGGCCTCCCCGCCGCTCGGCCCGGTGTCGTATCCCCCGCCGCTGCCGGCGCGTGGCACGACGAACCAGTGCTCGCTCCGCCCCCGTCCCGCCCGCAGGGCCGAGGTCGGTGGTGATCGACATCAGCGACCAGAAGCTCTACCAGTTCGAGAACGGGGCGCGGACTGGAGAGCTTCCCGTCTCCACCGACTCGGGACGTGCGTACCGGTCAGGTGGCCGGACATACAGCGCCCAGACGCCGCGTGGGAACTTCAGGGTGGGTCGCAAGATCACGGGATGGCGCACTTCGAGCCTGGGCCGGCTCTACTTCCCCTCCTACTTCGTGGGTGGCTACGCCATTCATGGCGGCCAGCTTCCCGGGTACCCGGCGAGTCATGGATGCGTGCGCATTCCGATGTCCGCGGCGCAGGGTTTCTACCACTGGGCCGTGCCGGGCACCGGCGTCACTGTCCAGGACTGAGGGCCCCGAACCCGCGTAGTGGCCGCCGCGTCGGGCTGCCCTAAGTTGTCGGGGCCATGACTGGACACATCAGGCGACCGGGCCTCTGGTGACCGGCCCGTTGACGGCGGGTGCAGAGCGACGGAAGACCCGCCGGATCGACGTCGGCAGCGTGGCCGTGGGCGGTACCGCCCCTATCAGCGTGCAGTCGATGACCGTGACGAAGACCGCGGACGTCGACGGCACCCTTGCTCAGGTCTACGCCCTCGCTGGTGCAGGAGCCGACATCGTGCGCTGCACCTGCAATCGCCAGGACGCAGCCGAGGGACTGGCGCGCATCGTGCCCCGCTCGCCGGTGCCCATCGTGGCCGACGTCCACAACGACCACCGCATGGCGCTGGCGGCCCTCGAAGCGGGGGTCCAGTGCCTGCGGCTCAACCCGGGCAACATACGAAACCCGGCTCACGTCAAGGCCATCGCCTCCGAGGCCCGGGACCGCAAGGTGCCCATACGCATCGGCGTCAACGCCGGATCGCTCGATTCGAAGCTCTACCAGAAGCACGGGGGCAGAGCCACCCCCGAGGCGCTCGTGGAGTCGGCGAAGATCGAGCTGGCCTACTTCGCCGAGGTGGACTTTAGCGACGTGAAGATCTCGGTCAAGGCCTCCAACGTGCGTCTCATGATCGACGCCTACCGCCTGCTGGCCGACACCCTGGAGCAAGACTCGCCCGACGGGGTGGGCCATCCGCTCCACCTCGGCGTCACCGAGGCCGGGCCACCGCCTGCGGGTCTGATCAAGGGCACCGCCGGCATCGCCACCCTGCTGGCCGAGGGCATCGGCGACACCATCCGCTACTCGCTCACCGCCGACCCGGTGGAAGAGGCGCGGGCCGGGCGTCAACTGCTCGAGGCCATGGGCCTGCGCGAGCGCAAGGGCCTCGACCTCATTGCCTGCCCGTCGTGCGGCCGGGCCGAGATCGACGTCATCCAGGTGGCCAAGGACGCCCAAGTGGCGCTCGAGGCCGAGAAGCTCCCCATCCAGGTGGCCGTCATGGGCTGTGTGGTCAACGGGCCGGGCGAGGCGCGGGAGGCCGACATCGGCATCGCCGCCGGTCGCAAGCGGGGCCACCTGTTCGTGAAGGGCAAGGTGGTGCGGGTCGTGCCGGAGGACGAGATGGTGCAGGCGCTCCTGGAAGAAGCCCGCCTCCTGGTCGAGGAGGGGGTCGAGGCCCGGCTCGCGGCCGCCGACGGGGGCGCGGCAGCCGAGGCCGAGAAGGACCGCCGGGAGCTCCTGGCGGCGCAGGGGAGCGACGCCAACGCCAGCGAGCAGCGCGTCGAGCTCATCCGCAAGGTGACGGAGAACGAAGGCTAGAGCCTCCCCCCCTTGACCGCGAGCGGCGAGGAGCGACGGTATACTCGCCGGCCAGGCGTGGGCGGATGCCCGCGCTTTTGCATTCGTGCTCGCTAGCGATCGTCGATGAAGGAGGTGCGAGGGTGGACGTGGCAACACGGGTCCACGGGCTCATCGCGCCTCTGGTGGCCGAGAAGGGCCTCGAGCTGGTCGAGGTCCGCTTCACGGGCGGCCAGCTCCAGGTGGTCGTCGACCGGGCTACCGGCGTCGATCTGGACGCCTTGACCGACGTCTCCAGCCGGGTCTCCCGGGCTCTCGACGAGCACGACGTGGTGCCGAGTCGCTACACCCTCGAGGTCTCGAGCCCCGGCCTCGAGCGTCCGCTGCGCACCCCGGAGCAGTTCCGCCGGTTCGTCGGTGCCACCGTCTCGGTGAAGACCTTGCCCAACGTGGCCGGGGAGCGGCGGGAGCGGGGCCGTCTGGAGGCGGCTGACGAGGAGGGCATCGTGATCGTGCCCTCGGAGGGCCCGGGCGCGGGTGTCGCTCGTTCGCTGAGGTACGACCAGATCGACCGTGCCCGAACCGTGTTCGAGTGGGCAGCGCAGCCCAAGCCGGGCAAGAGCCCGGCGTCGGCCAAGAACCTGGCCGGCAGCAACAAGGCCGGCAGCAACAAGAAGGCCACGGAAAGAAGCAAGAAGAAGAAGGCCGACAACGACGAGAAGAGGGTGTCAGCCTGAGATGAAGAGCAACTTCGAGTTCATGGACGCGCTCCAAGTGGTGGCGCGCGAGAAGGGAATCGGGGTCGACACGCTCCTCGACGCCCTGGCCAATGCCCTGGTGGCGGCCTACAGCCGCATGCCTGGGTCCGCCGAGGAAGCCGTGGTCACCATCGATCCCGACACCATGGAGATCAAGGTGTATGCCCAGGAGCTGGACGCCGAGGGCAACGTGGCGAGGGAGTGGGACGACACGCCGGAGAACTTCGGGCGCATCGCGGCCCAGACCGCCAAGCAGGTCATCCTCCAGCGGATCCGGGAGGCCGAGCGCGACCTCAAGTACGAGGAGTACGCCGGACGCGAGGGTGACATCGTCACCGGCATCATCCAGCAGAGCGACAACCGCTACACGCTGCTGGATCTGGGCAAGGTGGAGGCCCTGCTGCCCCAGGCCGAGCAGGTGGCCTTCGAGCGATACGAGCACGGCGCCCGGCTGAAGGCGTACATCGTGGAAGTGCGCAAGACCACCAAGGGCCCTCAGATCGTGGTCAGCCGCACCCATCCCGGGCTGATCAAGCGTCTCTTCGAGCTCGAGGTCCCTGAGATACTGAGCGGCGTGGTCGAGATCCGGGCTGCAGCGCGGGAGCCGGGCCATCGCACCAAGATCGCCGTTTGGTCCAACGATGCCAACGTCGACCCGGTGGGAGCGTGCGTGGGCGCCCGGGGGGCGCGGGTGCGCATGGTCACCAACGAGCTCCGGGGCGAGAAGGTCGACATCGTTCCCTACTCGGAGGACCCCGGGGAGTTCGTGATGCGGGCCCTGCAGCCGGCCAAGGTCAAAGAGGTGCGCCTCGACGACGACACCGGGACGGCCACGGTGGTCGTGCACGACTACCAGCTCTCCCTTGCCATCGGCAAGGAGGGCCAGAACGCCCGCCTGGCGGCGCGCCTCACCGGATGGCGAGTGGACATCAAGAGCGAGACCCAGCTGGCCGAGGAGCAGGCGGCCTACGCCGGTGAGGAGTGGGCCGAGGGGGAATGGGTCCAGAACGAGGCCGGCGAGATGGTGTGGCAGCCGGCCGAGGGTGGCGAGGCCGTGTCCGCCGCCGAGTGGGCGGGCAACGACGCGGCCACCGACGAGCCAGCCACGGTCACCGAGGAAGCTGCAGCACTGGTCACCGAGGAAGCTGCAGCGCCGGTCACGGAGGAGTCGGTGACCGAGGTGCCGGCAGTGGCGGGGGAGACGGCGCTGGAGACCGCGGTGGACGCCGATCCCCCCGGTGCAGAGCCGGTGAGAGCGGAGGTTTCGGGCGGCGACGATGCAGGAGGAAGCGGGGAGGCGCCGGCATAGCGTCGCCCCGCCGGACGTGCATCGGCTGCCGCCGCACGACTGAGGTGCTCGCATTGGTGCGTGTGGTCCGTGATGCGAGCGGTACGCTCGTCATCGCTCCCTCGTCGGCCGGGAGGGGCGCGTGGCTGTGCGCAGGGTCTTCGGCATGTCTCGACCTGGCTGAGCGGCGCGACGCCTTTTCTCGATCGCTCCGGGCCCGGGTGAGCCCGGAGGCGGTGTCGACCCTTCGAGAGGCGATGAAGTCGCAGGAAACGATGAACATGAAGCGAGGGCGGTAGCCGCCGGCGCCCTGGGCCCGGCCGGCTCCAAACGTGCGAGGATGGGTGGCCGCCGGAGCGCCACCAGGAAGGACTGATCAACCCCTTGGCAAAGAAGATCCGGGTCTACGAGCTCGCCCGTGAGCTCGGACTCAGCAACAAAGAAGCGCTCGACCTGTCCGTGTCACTTGGCATCGGCGTCAAGAGCCACTCCTCGAGCATCGAGGACGCCCAGGCGGACCGCGTCCGGCGCAAGGCCGACCAGCAAGGCCTTCGCCGTCCGGTGGAGGCGCCTGAGCTCCCCCCATCCGCTCCGGCGGCTCCTCGCAACGATCCTCCGACGTGGTCCTCGCCGGTCCGTCCAGCAGAGCCGTCGCCCACGATGGACCGCCCCAGCGCCTCGCCTGCCCCGCCGGCGGCCCGGGACCCCCGCCTCATCGTCAGCACGCCGACGCCCGACCCAATCGAGGCCAGGCCCTATTCGGCGCCGCCACAGGCCACACCGCTTCGCTCCCCGGCCCAACCGCCGGCCCAGTCGCCGGCCCAGCCCGCGGCCTCACCGGCCGCTCGGGCTCCGGCGCCCACCGAACGCCCGGTACCGTCAGGCGATCCGGCTCAGGCACCGGCGCCGGCGGCGCGGCGCCCGGCCCCGACGACGGCTCCGGGTAACCCCCCCGGAGCGCCACCGTCGCCCGCCACCCCTCCGTCGAGGACTCCTTCGTCGGCGCCCCCCTCGCCCTCGCCTTCCGGTGTGGCGCCGGCACCTACCGACACGCCGGCGGCCCCGCCTCCCGTCTCCCGCACCGGCAAGCCCATCCCGCCTCCTCCGGGCGCGCCGCCCCGCTCGCAGAGCGGCAAGCCCATCCCGCCGCCACCCGGTCTCGGTGGCCGAGGTGGCCAGTCGAGCCCTGGCTCGCGCTCTGGCGCGCCCGGTGCCGGGCCTCGTCCCGGCGGCCCGTCCCGCCCCAACTTCGGCTCTCGTCCCGGCGGCCCATCCCGCCCTGGCGGCCCTGGCGCACCCGGTGCCGGCTCTCGTCCCGGCGGCCCGTCCCGCCCCAGCTTCGGCTCTCGTCCCGGCGGCCCCGGCGGCCCCGGCGGCCCCGGTGGCAGCCCGGGCGGCGGCGGGCGCGGCGGTCCTCCCGGCTCCAGCTTCGGCGGGCGCCCGGGCGGTCCCGGCGGTGGCCGTCCCGGTGGTCCCGGCGGTGGCCGCCCCGGCGGTCCCGGTATGCGCGGTCGCCTTCCGCGGCGCAAGGGAGGCCGGCGCCGTCGGCCCCGTGAGGAGCTGGAGCCGCTCGACCCCACGTCGGCATACGTGCCGTCCACGGCACCCGTACCGGAGGGCGAGCTGATCATCGAGCGCGGCTCCACGGCCCAGGATCTCGGCCCCAAGGTCAATCGCTCGGCCGGCGACGTCGTCCGGTTCCTCTTCCTCCAAGGGGAGCTGGTCACCGCCACCCAACCGCTCTCCGACGAAGCCATCGAGCTTTTCGCCGCCGACGTCGGCGCCACCGTGCGTCTCGTCGACCCGGGCGAGGAGAAGGAGGCCGAGCTCCAGCGCCGCTACTTCGAAGCGGGCGAGGAGGACGAAGACGAGTCGCTACTCCGTCTCCGGCCGCCGGTCGTCACGGTCATGGGCCACGTCGACCACGGCAAGACGCTGCTGCTCGACCGCATCCGCCAGACCAACGTCGTGGCCGGCGAGGCCGGCGGCATCACCCAGCACATCGGGGCGTACCAGGTGGAGCGGGACGGTCACCTGCTCACCTTCATCGACACTCCGGGTCACGAGGCGTTCACCGCCATGCGGGCGCGCGGCGCCGAGGTCACCGACATCGTGGTCCTGGTGGCGGCGGCGGATGACGGGGTGATGCCTCAGACCGTCGAGGCCATCAATCACGCCAAGGCGGCCGAGGTGCCCATCGTGGTGGCCATCAACAAGATCGACCGTGAGGACGCCGATCCCACGAGGACCATGCAGCAGCTGTCGGAGCACGGCCTGGTTCCCGAGGCCTGGGGCGGCGACACGCTCATGGTCGAGCTCTCCGCCCTGCAGGGCGTGGGCGTGGACGAGCTGCTCGACCAGCTGGCCCTGGTGGCCGAGCTGGAGGAGCTCATGGCCAACCCCGAGGCTCCGGCCCGAGGCACCGTGCTCGAAGCCAACCTCGACGTTGGCCGCGGCCCCGTAGCCACCGTCATCGTCGACAGCGGCACCCTCCGAGTGGGCGAGGCCATCGTGGCCGGCGCGGCCTGGGGCCGGGTGCGAGCGCTGATCGACGACAAGGGTGACAACGTCAAGGAGGCGCTGCCCTCCACGCCGGTCCAGGTCCTCGGGTTCTCCGAGGTCCCGACCGCCGGTGACGAGTTCCGCGTGACCACCACCGACAGGGTGGCGCGCGACATCGGCGGCCAGCGCGAACAGCGCTACCGTTCCGCCGACCTGCGCAAGCCCCCCACCGTGCCCGGGGTGGGCGCCAAGCTCGAGGACATCTTCGAGCAGATCCAGCGGGGTGAGACGGCCGCCCTGAACGTCGTCCTCAAGGCCGACGTGCAGGGATCGCTGGAAGCGGTCACCGAGAGCCTCCGCAAGCTCGAGCGCGACGACGTGAAGCTCAGCTTCGTGCACCGGGCCGTGGGCGGGATCACCGAGAACGACGTCCAGTTGGCGTCGGCGTCGACCGCCACCATCATCGGGTTCAACGTGCGGCCCGATCGCAAGGCCCGCAACCTGGCGGCGTCCGAGGGTGTCGACCTGCGCACCTACGAGATCATCTACAAGCTCATCGAGGAGATCCAGGCGGCCATGGTGGGCATGCTGGCTCCGGAGTACGAGGAAGTCGTCACCGGCGACGCCGAGGTGCGCGAGGTGTTCAGCGTTCCTCGCATCGGCAAGGTGGCGGGTTGCCACGTGCGCAACGGCGTCATCACCCGCGGGTCCAGGGTGCGCTTCCTCCGTGAGGGCGTGATCATCTGGCACGGCACGGTGAGCTCGCTCAGGCGGTTCAAGGACGACGTCCGCGAGGTGAGAGAGGGCTTCGAGTGCGGCATCGGCCTGTCCGACTTCCAGGACCTGAAGGCGGGCGACATCATCGAGACCTACGAGCAGCGGGAGATACCACGCACGTAGCGGCCCTCGAGGTCGACCTTCACCTTCCGCACTGCCACTCGCTGAAGGAGAAGCGGGCGGTGGTCAAGTCCATCCTGCACGGCGCCCAGAGGCGCTTCGGGGTGGCGTCGGCCGAGGTGGCGGACCAGGACAAGTGGCAGCGAGCAGGCCTTGGCTTCGCGACCGTGTCGGGGCGGAGGACGCACGCCGACGAGGTACTCGAGAAGGTGGAGCGCTTCGTGAGGTCGTTTCCCGAGGTCGAGGTGATCGAGGCCTACTGGGGCGCCGTGCCTGAGTCCCGAGATGCCTGAGTCCCGAGATGCCTGAGTCCCGAGATGCCTGAGTCACAGTCCGGGCGCCGTTACCCGCGGATGGCGAGGGTCAACGAGCTGGTGCGCGAGGTGCTGGCCGAGGAGATCGAGCTCCTCCAGGGGGACGAGCGGATCGGGCTGCTCACGGTCACCCACGTGGAGGTGGATCCGGACCTACGCCGGGCCAAGGTGCTGCTCAGCTCCCTCGGCGAGGAGGCCGAGGAGGCGCTCATGGAGAACCGGACGAAGCTCCAGGCCACCCTCGCCCGCCAGGTTCGCCTCCGCAGGACACCGCAGCTCACGTTCATGGCCGACCCCGCCATCCAGACCGCCACACGGGTCGAGGACATCCTGAGGAGCCTTCGGGAGACCAGTGGTGACGACAGTGGCGCTTGAAGCTGACCTCGCCCGGGCCGCTGCGGTCATAGCGGACGCGCCTTCGCTCGCCCTGGCCTGCCACCAGGCGCCCGACGGTGACGCGTTGGGATCCCTCCTGGCCCTCCACCACCTCTGCCGATCGCAGGGCAAGCCGTCGGTGGCGTCTTGGCCCGAGCCCTTCGCCGTCGCTCCCGAGTACCGGTTCCTCCCCGGCCTGGACCTGGCCACGCCGCCCGCCGACTTCCCCTCTCGGCCCGAGGTCATGGTGACCTTCGACTGCGCCTCGCCCGGCCGGCTGGGCGAGCTGGCCGATGCGGCCGGGGCTGCGGGCGAACTGGTGGTGGTGGACCATCACCGGTCCAACGACCGCTACGGGTCGGTCAACGTCGTGGAGCCGGAGGCGGCGGCCACCGCCGTGCTGGTGCGCCGCCTGGCGACCGAGCTGGGATGGGAGCTGGACCGAGACGTGGCCCTCTGCCTGTACACCGGCCTGGTCACCGACACCGGCCGGTTCCAGCACTCCAACACCACCGCCGAGGTGTTCGCCCTGGCCGAGGAGCTCGCCTCCTTCGACCTGCCCCTCGCCCAGGTGAGCCGCCGGCTCTTCGAGGAGCACCGCTTCGCCTGTCTCCAGCTCGTCGGCGCGTGCCTGGCGAGGGCGGTGCTCGACGACGACCTTGGCTTCGGCTTCGTGGCCTCGTGGGTCACCGCCGAGGACTTGGAGCGTCACGGCGTGGACCTGGCCGAGACCGAATGTTTGGTGGACCTGGTGCGGCGGGCGGCGGAGGCCGATGTGGCGTGTGTGCTCAAGGAGACGCCCGAGGGGATCAGGGTCTCGCTGCGGTCCGTTGGGGCGACCGACGTGGCCGCGGTGGCGAACCTGTTCGGCGGCGGCGGGCATTCGCTGGCGGCCGGCTTCACCGCGCCAGGGACGATCTCCGAGGTGCTCTCCGCTGTGAAGGCTGCCCTGGCCGCCGGACGCGCGTCTGGAGGACATAGCCGGCGAAAACCGCCTGTCATGTCCTCCAGACCGCCGGGGTGAGAGCCCTCGAGGTGACCGACGGCCTGGTCGTGGTGGACAAGGGTCCGGGGTGGACCTCTCACGACGTGGTGGCCAAGTGCCGGGGCATCTTCGGCCAGCGCCGGGTGGGGCACT
>JAUJNQ010000001.1:693512-707839 GCA_030448025.1 Acidimicrobiales bacterium
CACGACGTGGTGGCCAAGTGCCGGGGCATCTTCGGCCAGCGCCGGGTGGGGCACTCGGGCACCCTCGACCCACCCGCCACCGGGGTGCTCCTGCTCGGCCTCGGGAGGGCCACCCGGCTGCTGCGCTTCCTCACCGACCTGCCCAAGTCCTACGAGGGCGAGGTCGTCCTCGGCGTGGCCACCTCCACGCTCGACGCCGAGGGCGAGGTGACCGGGCGCTGGGACATGACCTCGGTGACGCTGGATCAGTTCCGCCAGGCGGCGAGGGGCTTCGTCGGTCCCATTGACCAGGTGCCGCCCATGGTCTCCGCGGTGAAGGTGGGTGGCCGGCGCCTGCACGAACTGGCCCGTGCCGGCGTGGAGGTGGAGCGTGAGGCCCGCCGGGTCGTGGTCCATCGCCTCGAGGTGGCGGCCACTGCGGAGCCGGGCGTCGTGCGCGTCGAGGTCGACTGCTCGTCGGGGACCTACGTGCGCACGCTGGCCGCCGACTTGGGCGCGGCCCTCGGTGGAGGCGCCCACCTGCGGGCCTTGCGTCGCACGGGTATCGGGTCGTTCGGGCTGAGCGAGGCTCGGACCGTCGAGGCGCTGTCCCCCGCGTTCGTGCTCCCCCCGGCGGAGGCCATGCGTGACTACTCCCGCGTGCAGGTCGAGGACGGGCTCGTGGGGGCCATCGGCCACGGGCGGGTGCTCGACCGGGACGAGCTCGGCGTGAGCGGGCCCGGCCCCTGGGGTTTGCTCGATCCGGACGGGACGCTGCTGGCGGTCTACGAGGATGTCGACGGAAGCCGGGCCAAGCCTGCTGTGGTGTTGGCTGCCTGAATGGGCCTGCCGCCCGACCCGAATGACGCGCCTCTGCAGGGCGAGCGAATGCAAGGAACTCCTTGTGCCACAAGGGATATTGCTTGCAACGAGGGATCGAACAGGCGTACGCTGTAGCGATGCTGAGCGAGCTGGACGCCATGCTGGACAAGCTCTGCGCCACTGAGCCGGCGGCCCTGGCCGACGGCCAGAGCATCGAGGCCCTCCACCGTGCCTTGGCCCGCCTGGAGGCGGTGGCCACCCGGGCCACGGCTGCCTTCGACGCCAGCCGGGAGTGGGAGGCCGACGGGGCGGCCTCATCGTCGTCATGGCTGGCGGCCACCTGCCATCTGCCCCAGCCTGCCGCACGCCGCTGCGTGCGCCTCGGTCGTGGCCTTCGTCACCTGCCGGTGGCGGAGCAAGCCTGGGTGGACGGCGACATCGGTGCCGCCCAGGTCTCGGCCCTGGCCGGCGCCCGCACGCCGAGCGCCGAAGAGGCCATGGCCCGAGACGAGGAGATGCTGGTGGGCTTCGCCCGGCGCTTGCGCTTCTCCGCCTTCTCGCGAGCCGTTGCCTACTGGCGCCACTACGCCGATCCCGACGGGACCGAGAAGGAGGCAGGCGACCAGCGTGAAGGGCGGCGCCTGCACATGTCGCAGGGCTTCAACGGCACGTGGTTGGGTGACTTCGTGCTCGACCCCATCGCCGGTGCCATCGTGCACAAGGCGCTCTCGCGCATAGAAGACGAGCTGTTCGAGGCCGACTGGGCCGAGGCCCGATCCCGCCTGGGAGATGCGGCCGGAGTCGCCGACCTGGCCCGCACCCCAGCCCAGCGCCGGGCCGACTCCCTGGCCGAGATGGCGAGGCGGGCAGGTGTTGCCCCCGCCGATGGACGGCGCCCCGAGCCGCTGTTCACCGTGCTGGTGGGCTATGAGACCCTGGCCGGTCGCATCTGCGAGCTGGCCAACGGAACGGTGGTGAGCCCCGACTCGCTGGTGGAGTGGTTGGATCAGGCGTGGGTGGAGCGGGTGGTCTTCGACGGCGCGTCCCGGGTGATCGACGTGGGCGTGGCCAGCCGCCTCTTCACCGGAGCCACCCGCCGGGCCGTGGAGGTACGCGACCGCCAGTGCTTCCACCAGTACTGCGAGCTTCCCGCCGAGCGATGCCAGATCGACCACGTGCAGCCCTGGGCTGCAGGCGGGCCGACGGTGGCGGTCAACGGGCGGCCGGCGTGCGCCTTCCACAACCGCAACCGCCACCGACGAACGTAGCCGCCGGCCTCAGTGAGGCGGCGGCTGATCCGGAGACAGAGGACGTGAATAGCCTCCCTGCGATGAAGGTGGTCACCGACCTCGCCGCCTGCCGCCCGGCGCACCACCCCACGGTGGTCACCATCGGCGCCTACGACGGCGTCCATCTCGGCCACCAGGCCATCCTGGCGCGGCTCACTGCCATGGCCGCGGAGCTGGGCTGCGCCACCGCCGTCGTCACCTTCGACCGCCATCCCGCCAGCGTGGTCCGGCCCGAGTCGGCACCCAGGCTCCTCACCGATCTGGACCAGAAGCTCGACCTCCTGGCTGCCACCGGCGTGGACAAGTGCGTGGTGGTCACGTTCGACGTCGAGCGTTCCCGCCAGCCGGCCGAGGACTTCGTCAAGGAGGTGGTTGTCGACTGCCTCGGTGCCCGGGCCGTGGTGGTGGGCCACGATTTCCACTTCGGGCACCGGCGGGGGGGCAACGTGGCCCTTCTCCAGCGGATGGGCGCCGAGCTCGGCTTCGACGTGCTCGGCGTGAGCCTTGCCGGCGAGGACCCGACCGGCGAAGCCGTCTCCAGTACTCGCGTCCGGGCCCTCCTGGCGGCCGGGGACGTGGACGTTGCGGCACGCCTGCTCGGGAGGCAGCACGAGGTGAGGGGCACGGTGGTGCGGGGCGACGCCCGGGGCCACGAGCTCGGCTACCGCACGGCCAACGTGGCCGTGCCCGACGAGATCCTCCTGCCCGCCGACGGCATCTACGCCGGCTGGTACGAGCGGCCGGACGGCAAGGCCCACGCTTCGGCCATCTCCCTCGGCCGCCGTCCCACGTTCTACCCGGAGGCCACCACCTCGGTGCTCGAGGCCCACCTGCTCGACTTCGACGGCGGGCTCTACGACGAGGCGGCCAGGGTGCGGTTCTCGGCCCGGCTCCGGGGCGAGGAGCGCTTCGAGTCCGAACGCGAGCTCGTCGACCAGATGGCCCGCGACGTGGACGCGGCCCGAAAGGCCCTTGCCTGACCACCACGCTGGCAGGGGGCGGCATCCTGGCCGCCCAGGGCGAACCGCCGCCGGCCGGTTTGTGGCTGATACGCTTTCACGCCAGCGCTCCGGCGAGATGCCGGGACGCGTCCAGGCACAGATCCGAGATCGCCTTTCCGTATGCCCGACAAAGCCGAAATCATCGCTCGACACCGTCAGCACGACACCGACACGGGGTCGTCCGAGGTGCAGATCGCGCTCCTCTCGGACCGCATCAACCACCTCACCCAGCACCTCAAGGTGCACAAGGGGGACCACCACACCCGCCGCGGACTGATGATGCTCATCGGTCGGCGGCGGCGGTTGCTCGACTACGTACGGTCGAACGACGTCGAACGCTATCGGGACATCATCGGGCGCCTCGGCCTCCGTCGCTAGACAACCAAGTCGCTAGACAACCAAGCAACCAGCGAGCGGCCGGAGCGCCGCCCGCTTCACGAACAGGCACGGGCGGCACTGCGAGTCGGCTGCCAGTGGCGGACTCCCCGGCTCTGGAGTTTCAGAGCACAGCCGGGTGGCCCGCCACTGGGAACTGGCTCCCTGGCCCCGTTGGCCGAAAGGAGCCCATGATGGCGCAAGCCTTCTCCGTTTCGGGTCCCATCCAAGGGACCGACTCCACCCTGTCCTTCGAGACCGGAAAGCTGGCCAAGCAGGCCGACGGCGCCGTGATGGGGCGCATCGGCGACACGGTCGTGCTCGTGGCCGCCACTGCGTCCAAGCACCTCCGAGAAGGAGTCGACTTCTTCCCCCTCACGGTCGATGTGGAGGAGCGCATGTACGCGGCGGGGAAGATCCCCGGCTCGTTCTTCCGCCGGGAGGGCCGGGCCACGGACCAGGCCATCCTCACCTGCCGCCTCACCGACCGACCGCTGCGCCCGGCGTTCCCCGACGGCTTCCGCAACGAGGTCCACATCGTGGCCACCGTGTTCGGCGCCGATCAGGTGAACCCCCACGACGTGGTGGTGATCAACGCCGCCTCCGCGGCCCTGATGCTTTCCGGTATCCCCTTCCAAGGACCCGTGGGCGCCGTACGGGTTGCCTACGGCACCGACGGCACGTGGGCCCCGCACGCCACCTACCAGCAGGGCGACAGCTCCACACTGGAGATGGTGGTGGCCGGGCGGCTGTCCTCCGATGGCGACGTGGCCATCATGATGGTGGAGGCAGGGGCCCCGGAGGAGGCCTGGAAGCACTACGAGGCGGGCGCCCCGAAGGTGACCGAAGAGGTGATAACCGGGGGCCTCGAGGCGGCCAAGGCACATATCCGCCAGTCCATCGACCTCCAGCGCCAGCTCGTGGAAGCCGCCGGCACCAAGGAGCCCCTCGCCTTCGAGGCCCAGGTGGACTACGGCGACGACATCTGGGCGGCCGTGAGCGACGCCGGCACCGAGCTCGTGACCCAGGCCTCCAGCATCGTGGGCAAGGCCGAGCGCAACGCCGCCGTCGTCGCCGCCGAGGCCCAGCTCACCTCCCAGCTCCAGAGCTTCGAGGGGCGCCAGAAGGAGATCAAGGCCGCCGTTCGGGCCCTCACCAAGCGCACGGTGCGGAGACGCATCGTGGAGGACGGCGTGCGCGTCGACGGGAGGGGCATCACCGACATCCGCCCGCTCTCGGCCGAGGTGGGCCTCCTGCCCACGGCGCACGGCTCGGGCCTCTTCGAACGGGGCGAGACCCAGGTCCTCAACGTCACCACCCTCGGGATGCCGCGGATGGACCAGATGCTCGACACCATCGGCATCCACGACCGCAAGCGGTACATGCATCACTACAACTTCCCGCCCTTCTCCACCGGTGAGACGGGCTTCATGCGCGGCCCCAAGCGGCGGGAGATCGGCCACGGGCTGCTGGCCGAGCGGGCCTTGGTGGCGGTGGTGCCTCCGCTCGAGGAGTTCCCCTACACCCTCCGCCTCGTGAGCGACGTGCTCTCGTCCAACGGGTCCACGTCGATGGCGTCGGTGTGCGGCTCCACGCTGTCGCTCATGGACGCCGGCGTGCCAATCAAGGCCGCGGTGGCCGGGATCGCCATGGGCCTGGTGTACGCCGAGGGTCACTACACCACCCTCACCGACATCCTCGGGTCCGAGGACGCCTTCGGCGACATGGACTTCAAGGTGGCGGGCACCGCCGAGTTCGTCACCGCCCTGCAGCTCGACACCAAGATCGACGGTCTCCCCGCCGATGTCCTGGCCCAGGCGCTCCAGCAGGCGCGACGCCCGGCTCCAGATCCTGGACGTGATGAACGCGGCCATCTCCACGCCTCGTCCCGAGGTGGCGGCCAGCGCGCCGAAGATCGTCAGCCTGGAGATCCCGATCGACCGGATCGGCGAGGTCATCGGGCCCAAGGGCAAGGTCATCAACGCCCTGCAGCAGGAGACCGGCGCCGACATCAACGTCGATGACGACGGCGCGGTGGGCACCGTCACGATCGGGTCGAAGGACGGCCTGGCCGTGCAGGAGGCGCGCCGGCGCATCGAGTTGATCCTCGACCCGCCGTCGGCCGAGATCGGCGCCACCTATCAGGGCAAGGTGGTCAACGTGACGAAGTTCGGTGCCTTCGTGAACATCCTCCCGGGCCGGGACGGACTGGTGCACATCTCCAAGCTGGGCCAGGGCCGTCGCGTCGAGCGGGTGGAGGACGTGGTCAACCTCGGTGACGACATCGCGGTCCGGGTCGATGACATCGACCAGCAGGGCAAGGTGAGCCTGTCGCCCGTGGGTGACCAGGGCGGAGGCGGGGCCGACCCTCGTCGAGCACCTCCCGGCCGAGCACTGCCCCGTCGAGCACTGCACCTGCTGGGGCACCGGTGAGCCCCGATCGTCCTGCCGTGGCCGCAGCGTCTCCCCCGACTCCGGCCCCGGAGGCCGCCGCCGCCGTCTCCTTCGACGACGTCTGGGAGCAGGAGGCGGTCCAGGAGTTCGGTGACCTCGGCCCTGCGGAGTCGGCCGGCGGCAGACGGCGGCCCGACGGCGACCGTCCCGGGGGCAGCCGTCCCGGGGGTGACCGCGGGGACCGCGGCCCTCGACGAAACCCACGCCGGGGCGGTAACAGGTGACCGGTTGATCCGATCCACCCGCCTCGACTGCGGCCTGGTCGTGGTCACGGAGCGGATGCCCGAAGTGCGTTCGGTGTCCGCCGCCTTCTGGGTGGGCACCGGCTCGCGCGACGAGGATCCGCAGCTGTGGGGGGCATCGCACTTCCTCGAGCACCTGCTGTTCAAGGGGACGTCCACCCGTACGAGCCGGAGCATCGCCGAGGACGTGGACGCCGTGGGCGGCGACATCAACGCCTTCACCACCAAGGAGTTCACGGCTTTCGAGATGCGGGTGCTCGACCGGAGCGTCGAGCTCGGCATGGACATCCTCTCCGACATCTTGTGGAACCCCGCCCTGCGTGTCGAGGACGTGGAGTGCGAGCGCCAGGTGATCCTGGAGGAGATCCTCATGCGGGCCGACGAGCCCGCCGATCTGGTGCACGAGATCTTCGCCGAGGCGCTGTTCCCGAACCACCCGGTGGGCCGTGAGGTGCTGGGTGACGAGGCCAGCATCGAGGCCCTCACCCGGGAGGACATCGCCTCGTTCCACGCCGAGCACTACCGGTCGGCAAACGTGGTGTTCGCCGCAGCCGGCCACCTCGACCACGACGCCATGGTGGAGGGCGTCGAGCGTCGGTTCAGCGGTGGAGCGGGCGGCGGCACACCGGCCCGCCATCAGCCGTCCACGCCGCCTCGTCCCGTCGCCGTGGATCGCAGGGCCACCGAGCAGGTTCACCTGATCTTCGGCATGCGCGCCCTGGACCGTGACCACGACGACCGGTATGCCCTGGCCCTCCTCAACCACGCGCTCGGCGGGGGCGCTTCCTCGCGGTTGTTCCAGGCTGTGCGGGAGGAGCGCGGCCTGTCCTACTGCATCTACTCCTATCCGGTTGGCTTCGAGGGTGCCGGTGGGCTTGGCGTCTATGCCGGGACCATGCCCAGCCGGGTGGACGAGGTTCTAGACGTGGTGGGCAACGAGGTGGACGCCGTGGCGACGGGCGGGATCAGCAGCCGCGAGCTGGAGGTGGCCAAGGGGCACATGGTGGGGGAGATGGCGCTGGCCCTCGAGGATTCGGGAGCCCGGATGTATCGCATCGGGCGCAGCCAGGTCGTCCACGGCCGGGTGCCGGAGATCGAGGAGGTCGTGGCCCGGGTCGAGGCCGTGACCTTGGAGGACACCACCCGGGTGGCGGAGAGGGTCCTCGGGAACGAACGTGTCCTGGCCGTGGTCGGGCCCGTCGACGAAGAAGCGTTTGCCGCCCGCCGGGTGGCCTGAGTGCAACGGGATGCACTGACGCCCATGCGCGTCGGCGTTCTGGGCGCAGCCGGGCGGATGGGCACCGCCGTGTGCCGGGCCGTCGCCCAGGACCCGGAGCTGGAGCTGGTGGCGGCGGTGGACCCGCACCACGCCGGCATCGACATCCATGCGGTGACCGGCGTCGACGTTGCCGGCCAGATCGCCGGCGATGCCGAGGCCCTTGTCACCGCAGGAGCGGAGGTGGCCGTCGACTTCACCGTGGCCGAAGCTGCCCGGGTCAACCTGCGTTGGTGTGCCCGCGAACGGGTGCACGCCGTGGTGGGCACCACCGGGCTGTCCGACGCTGACGTGGTGGAGCTGCGCTCGCTGTTCGTCGACGGGGTCAACTGCTTCATCGCCCCCAACTTCGCCGTCGGCGCCGTGCTCATGATGCGCTTCGCGGAGATGGCGGCGCCCTTCTTCGAGACCGCCGAGGTGGTGGAGCTTCATCACGACGAGAAGGTCGACGCTCCCTCGGGCACGGCCATGCTCACCCTCGAGCGCATGGCTCGGACCTCGAGCGACTGGGGGGAGGACCCCACCACCAAGGAGGTGGTGCCCGGCGCCCGAGGCGGTGCCGGGCCGGGGGGGGTGCGTGTCCACTCCATTCGCCTGCGCGGTGTCGTGGCCCACCAGGAGGTCCTGTTGGGCACCACCGGCCAGACCCTCTCCATCCGCCACGATGCCTACGACCGGACCTCCTTCCTGCCCGGTGTCTTGATGGCGATCAAGGCTGTGGCCGATCGTCCCGGCGTCACCGTGGGCCTGGACGCCCTTCTCTGAGGCGGCGGTCTGGTGCACGACATGAGCGGGGGAGCGGTCCCGGCAAGCGTCGTCGTCTGCGCCGGCTGCGCGACGAGGAACCGGGTGCCGGCAGCGGCCGGGCTTGCCTCGCTGCCCGCGTTGCAAGGCGCCCCTGCCCTGGGTGGCCGCTTGATCGCACGTCAGATCGGCGCCGCGTCCGAGGGCGCGTTGAGGACTCGGCTCGAGGCGGCGCTGGAGAGGATCGACTAGTCGACTCGGGGAGGGACGGCGCTGCTTCTCGCCCTATCAGCGGTCCTCCGGCTGGTCCGCCTCGCGGGGTCTTCCATGGCCCGCCTGGTCTTCACCGTCTTCACCGTCGTCGTCGCCCGCCAGCTCCTTCTCGATCGAGGAGACGGACCGGAGCTCGCCGCGCCCCTGCCGGTACTGGGTCACCAGGTAGAGGCCGAGGGCGACGAAGGTGATGACGAAAAGCGTTCGAGTGTTGTTGGCGTAGAAGCCGTTGATGGCGCCGAGGGGCCCGTCCAGGACCTCGGACAGCTGGTACATGAGCGTGACCATGGTGACGGTGCCGATCACGTTGAGGACGGTGAACAGGACAGGGTTCATGCCCGTGGCGCCGGCCAGCACGCAGATCGCCGGCCCTGGGACGAGGAAGACCAACAACGGGGCGGCCTTGGCGAAGGCTCGCTCGACGACGCGCACTACCCCTCCGCCCTCGCCCATCTTGCGCTCCATCCAACGCACCGCTCGTCCTTTGTAGAGGTAGCCGAGGAGGTAGAAGAGCGGATCGGAGAGCAGCCGGCGAAAGCCGGCCACGGCCAGAAAGGGCCAGAACGAGACCTTCTGCTGGGCCACCAGGAGCAGGAATCGGTTGCGGGGCTCCAAGGCCACCAGCCACATCGGGTGCTGCCTGAGCAGGGGAGCGTGGAAGAGGTTCCCGACGTTGGCCGCCACGATGATGACCAGGAGTGGCCCCACGATGTAGGTGAGAGTGCGGCGACTGGGCGAGCGTCGTTGGGGAGAGGCGTCAGTGCTCACGCCCTCACGACGCTACCCGCGCGCCCTCCCCACCGATGGGGCGAGCTCTTGCCCGGATCCCCACTACGTGGTCAATGGGTGGCACAGCGGTTCAAGTCTGTACCCTGGGAGCCGTGCAGACAGCATGGCCCGCCCCACCCTCCTGGGCACCCGAGCAACCGTCCGCCGGCCGGTGGGTCGGGCGTCCGTGGCGGGCCGCCACCGTGCGGATGGTGGTCCTGGTGATCCCCCTCGTGGCCGCAGTGGCGTCTGCAACGGTTGCAAGCCGGCTGCTCCCGCGGCCCGAGCGTGCCTTGGGCACCGTGCTCTGGTGGCTGGGAACCATCGCCGCCTCCACGGCGGCCCTGGTGGTGGTCGAGCGTCAGGCTCGTCGCCTGCTGCCCCTGGCGACCCTCTACAAGCTCACCTTGCTGTTCCCGGACCGGGCGCCGTCGCGCTTCGGCGTGGCGCTTCGGGCCGGAACGGTGCGCAACCTGGAGGAGCGGCTCGAGCAGGGCAGGCGGGAGGGCGTCGGTCGGGACCCGAGCCAGGCCGCATCCAACATACTGGTCCTGGCCGCGACGCTGAGTCGCCATGACCGACGCACACGAGGGCACTCTGAGCGGGTCCGCGGCTTCACCGACCTGATCGCCGAGGAGATGCACCTGCCGGCACACGATCAGGACCGCCTACGCTGGGCCGCCCTCCTGCACGACATCGGCAAGGTCCGGGTCCACCCCGAAGTCTTGAACAAGTCGGGGTCACTGAGCGCCGCGGAATGGTCGGTCATCCACCGACATCCCGCCGACGGGGCGCGCATGGCTGCCCCACTGCGACCCTGGCTGGGCCCGTGGATGGATGCCATCGAGCAGCACCACGAGCGATGGGACGGTGGTGGTTACCCCCAGGGCCTTTCGGGGACGAGGATCTCAACCTCGGCGCGCATCGTGGCCGTCGCTGACGCCTTCGAGGTGATGACGGCGCCTCGCTCGTACCGCCGGCCGTTGGGTCCCGCCGCCGCCCGCGACGAGCTGGCCCGCTGCGCCGGCTCCCATTTCGATCCCGCCGTGGTACGAGCCTTGCTCAACGTCTCCATCGGCCGTCTCCGGTGGGCGATGGCACCCGTCGCTTGGCTGGCCGACCTTCCGTTCGTGCGTCCCGTGGCCCAAGCCGGGCCGGTGGCCGAGGGCGCGGCCGCCAGCGTGGCCGTGAAGAGCCTCGCGGCCATCTCCCTGGCCGTCTTGGGGACGACGGCGACCGGCCTCCCTCCGGCCTCGACCACAGAGGGAGTGGCTTCCGTCGAGCAGCCCGACAAGGGCCAGAAGCCCCGGGACCCGGCCACCCCCCTGCCCGCCTCCAGCACTGGCGCCACTCAGGCGCTGCCCCCCTCGTCGCCGCTGCCAACCACGAGTCCGGCGCCACCCGCCGGTGCCGGCCAGGCCGCAACGGCTACGACCATCGGTGTCTCGCCACAGGACCGATCCAGACGCCGGGGACGGCCGCCCTCGGCCGCCGACACCCCGCCGGCGCTTACTGACGACACCGCCAGCGTGCCCGCCGGCAAGTCGCAGAGGATCGACGTCCTGGCCAACGACGCCGACCCAGACGGCCTGGACCGGAAGTCCCTGGAGGTGGTGAGCGGCCCTGCGCACGGTGAGGCCGAGGTCAGGGGCAACGGCGAGTACATCCGCTATGAGGCCGAGGACGACGATGACGACGGCTTCAAGCCCACCGACTCGTTCCGGTACCGGGTGTGTGACACGAAGGGCGCCTGCTCGATCGCCACGGTGCGCATCAACGTTCTTCCCTGACGGCGGCCTCCCAATCGTGGCCCAAAGGCGCTGGTAGCCTGCGCGCCGTGCCGGGTCGCTTCGGAGCAGTGGTCACCGCAATGGTGACGCCGTTCGACGACGACGGCGCCTTGGATTTGGACGCCGCCATCACCGTGGCCCGGTGGCTGGCCGACAACGGCAGTGACGGCGTGGTGGTGGCGGGGACCACCGGTGAGGCGGCCGTGCTCAGCGACGACGAGAAGCGCGAGCTGTGGAGGGTCGTTGCAGAGGCAGTCACCATCCCGGTGATCGCCGGGGCCGGCACCAACGACACCCGCCATTCGGCGGAGCTCACCAGGGATGCGGAGCGCGCCGGGGTCGCCGGCGTCCTGGCCGTAACGCCCTACTACAACCGCCCCTCGCAGGCGGGGATCGAGGCTCACTTCCGGGCCGTGGCGGAGACGACCTCGCTCCCGGTCCTGGTCTACGACATTCCTTCTCGCACCGGCCGCAAGGTGGCCCACGACACACTGCTGCGCCTGGTCCGAGACGTTCCCAACGTGGTCGGCGTGAAGGACGCCGCCGGCGACGTGGCCGCGTCGGCCCGCCTGGTGGCCGAGGCGCCGGACGGCTTCGACCTCTACAGCGGCGACGACGGCCTCACGCTCGGGCTGTGCGCCGTGGGGGCCAGCGGCGTGATCGGCGTGGCCGCCAACTGGACCGGGCGGTTGCACGCCGAGATGTTGGCGGCGTTCGCCAAGGGCGACGTGGACGAGGCCCGCCGCATCAACGCCTCCCTGCTCGAGTCCTATGCCTACGAGACGAGCGATACGGCCCCCAATCCGGTGCCGGCCAAGGCCATGATGGGCGTGCTGGGCCTTCCCGTCGGCCAGTGCCGCCTCCCCATGGGCCCCGCTCCCGCCGGTCTGGAGGACTCGGCCCGCCTGGTCCTGGCCAACCTCGGTGACGCCGCCCCGCCGCCATATGGCTGACGATCACCCTGTCCGCATCACCTTCCTCGGCGGACTGGGCGAGATCGGCCGAAACTGCGCCGCCCTCGAGGTGGGCGGGCGCATCATGCTCATCGACTGCGGGGTGATGTTCCCCGACATCGACATGCCCGGGGTCGACCTCGTGCTCCCCGACTTCTCCTGGCTGCGGGAGAACGCTGACCGGGTGGAGGGATGCGTCCTCACCCACGGCCACGAGGACCACGGTGGGGGCCTGGCCTTCCTGCTGCGCGAGCTGTCCCTGCCGATCTACGGCTCGCAGCTGAGCCTCGGACTGGCCAGCGGGAGGATCGAGGAGGCGGGGCTGCTCGACCGAACAGAGTTGGTTCCCGTCCGCGACGGTGAGCGACGCCGGATCGGGCCCTTCGACGTCGAGTTCCTCCCGGTCACCCACTCGGTGCCGCACGGCTTCGCCACCGTCTTCCGGACCCCCCAGGGGGTCGTGATGCACTCGGGGGACTTCAAGCTCGACCCCACGCCGGTGGACGGCCGGCTCACCGACCTCGGGCGCATCGGCGCCATCGCAAACGAAGACGGCATCCGCCTGCTGCTGGCGGACTCCACCAACGCCGAAGAGCCGGGGCACACCGCCAGCGAGAGCTCGGTCGGAAAGGCGATGCGGGACCTGTTCGCCCAGTACACCGGCAGGCGGTTCATCGTCGCCTGCTTCGCCAGCCACATCCACCGTGTCCAGCAGGTGGCCGATGCTGCGGTGGCCAGCGGTCGCACCGTGGTGACGCTGGGCCGCTCCATGCTGAGGAACGTGGCCCTGGCTCGCGAGCTGGGGCTCCTTCACATCCCCGGCGAGTCGCTTGTCGACATCGGCGACATCTCCGAGCTCGACCCGGGCAAGACGTGCGTGATCTCCACGGGCTCGCAGGGTGAGCCCATGTCCGCCCTGTCCTTGCTGGCGGCCGGCGACCACAGGCTGCTGCGGCTCAAGGCGGACGACGTGGTCGTCATCAGCGCCCACGCCATCCCCGGCAACGAGACGGCCGTTGGCAAGGTGATCGACGGCCTCCACCGGCGGGGAGCCGAGGTCGTGCACGCCGGGCTGGCCGACGTCCACGTGAGCGGGCATGCCATGCAGGGGGAGCTGCAGACGCTGCTGTCGGTGGCCCGGCCCGAGTACTTCATCCCGGTCCACGGCGAGTACCGCCACCTGACCCACCACGCCCGCCTGGCCATGGGCATGGGCGTGGCGGAGAGCAACGTGTTGCTGGCCGAGGACGGCGACGTGGTCGAGCTCAGCGACGGGGGGATCGACTTCGCCGGCGAGGTGCCGGCCGGCTACCTCTACGTCGACGGCACGGTTGGCGACGTGGGCCGGGGGGTGCTGCGGGACCGCCGGGTGCTCTCCGAGGAGGGGGTGGTGATGGTCACCGTCATCGTCGACGCCCGCTCCGGCGAGGTGCTGGGCGGGCCCGACATCGTCACCCGGGGATGGGTGTTCGAGCGGGAGGCCGCGGGGCTGTTGGACGAGGCCCGCCAAGCCGTCGTGGACCGCCTGGCCGAAGGGGCCAAGGAGGGGGCCACCGACCCCGAGAGCGTGAGGCGCCACATGCGCTCGGCGCTCGGCCGCTTCGTGCAGCAGCGGACCCGTCGCCGTCCCATGATCGTGCCGGTGGTCATGGAAGTATGAAGAGGTCATGGGAGTATGAAGCGATCATGACACCGGGCTGGCCAACTCCGCGTCGGCTCGACGGCGGGGGATGGCCGTGAGGCGGGGGCGGTCTGGCGAAGACGCTCTGATGACGAAGCTGGTCGGCCGGGGACAGCGGCAGGGGTCGACATGGTTCGGCAAGGCCGGCGACGTCCTCCAGCAACCGCCGGCGTGGGCTGGTGTGGCCGCGGCCCTGGCCCTGGCCGGACCGAGAGGACGGCGGGCCGCGCTGCGGGGCAGCGTCTGCTACACGGCGGCGGCCCTGGCCCAGATCCTCATCAAGCCGATGGTCCGAAGAAGCCGGCCTCCGGGTTCGGGGAGGATGCGAGTCGGACCTGTGACCTCATCGTTCCCCTCGGGGCACGCCGCCAGTGACCTGGCGTTCAATCTGGCTGCGTCCCAAGAGCTGCCTGTGCTCTTCATCCCGCTGTCGGCTGCCACCCTGGGCGCTCACTGGTCGCTGGTTCGCAGCCGGGGCCACTATGTGAGCGACGTGTTGGCCGGTGGGGCGCTCGGCGTCGTTGTCGCAGCCGTCGCCTGGAAGCTGTGGCCGCCCAAAGGCGAAGCCGAAGAAGTCGATCAAGCTCCGCCAGCACAGGGCGAGGAAGAACAAGCACCCGGTCTGGGCCCCACCAGCCGAAATGCTCGGCCGGTTGGCGGCGTTCCTATCGGCTGAGCAC
>JAUJNQ010000001.1:707939-710537 GCA_030448025.1 Acidimicrobiales bacterium
GGAGGTGGCCAAGGCGAGGCTGGTGTTAGCGTTGTTGCTGTTGTGGCTACTGCTTCCCGTCGACGTCGCCCTCCGTCCGAGAAGGCCCGGCCTCCGAAGGCGTCCCTCCGTCGTTGGCTGACAGCCCACCTGGGCCGCCAGGCCGACGACGTGTGGGGGCTGGTCCTCATCGTCGGCGGCATCCTCGCCGCCCTCGGGATCTTCGCTGACCTCACCGGCCCGGCGGGCCGCGCCGTTCGCCACGGCTCGGCGGCAGCGCTCGGCTGGGGCCGGGCGTTGGTCCCTGTTGCCCTGATCGGCGTGGGAGCGGTGCTCGTGCGGGGCCGGCCCAAGCCTCCTCCGGGGGGCAAGCGGGACTCGGCGCCCGTCGCCATGGCCCTGGGGTTCGCTCTGCTCGCCATGGCCATGTGCGGTCTCTTGCATCTGGTCCGGGGCCGAGCCGAGGGCGGTCGCCGGCTCGAGGACGCGGGCGGTTTGCTCGGCGCGGGCATGGCCGAGCCTCTGCGCTCGGCGTTGGCTACGTGGGGATCCACCATCGTGCTCGTCACCGTGGCCGGGGTGGCCGTGCTCATCCTCACCAGGACGTCGGTGCGGGCCGCCAGTGGGCGGGCCACCACGATGGTGGTCGGCGCCGTGCCGGTCCTGCGCGGCGCGCTGCAGTCGGTAGGGCGCTGGCTCACCACCATCGGTCACGAGAACGAGATGGAGGCCACGGCCGAGCGCCATCCATCCAGAGCCGAGCCCGCACCGGTACCGGATGGAGAGGCGGAGGTGGCGCCCATGGCGGAGGTCGAGTCGGAGGAGCCCGCTCCGGCCCCGGTGGACCCACTACCTGTGGACATGGCCAACCTGCTCCAGGACGGCGACGAGCCCTCGCCATCCCGGCCGGCCGCAGCACGGAGGGCGGGCGAAGGTGGCTGGAGGCTGCCCCCGGTGCAGCTGCTGGGCAAGGCGAAGGTCGCGCCCATGGACAAGAGGGCAGTGGAGGCCCGGGGTCGCAACCTCGAGGACGCGCTGGCCGCCCACGGGGTGGACACCCGTCTGGCCGGCATGACCATGGGGCCCACGGTCACCCGCTACGAGCTCGAGCTCGGTGCCGGGGTGAAGGTGGCCCGCGTCACGAGCCTGCAGAAGGACATCGCCTACGCCCTTGCCGCTCCGGACATCCGCCTGCTCGCTCCCATCCCCGGGCGCTCGGCCATCGGGGTGGAGGTCCCGAACGTCCAGCGCCAGCTGGTGTCCCTGGGCGACGTCCTCACGTCAGATGACGTCCAGGCCGCCGGCCACCCCCTCGAGGTGGGCATGGGCCGGGACATCGCCGGCCGTTCGGTCATGGAGAACCTTGCCTCCATGCCCCACATCCTCATCGCCGGGGCGACGGGCTCGGGCAAGTCCTCGTGCATCAACTCCATCCTCACGTCGGTGCTGCTGCGGGCCACCCCCGACGAAGTGCGCATGATCCTGGTCGACCCCAAGCGGGTGGAGCTCGGCAACTACAACGGCCTGCCCCACCTTCTGACCCAGGTGGTGGTCAACCCCAAGAAGGCGGCCAACGCCTTGTCGTGGGCGGTGGAGGAGATGGAGCGCCGCACCGATCTTCTGGCCGAGGTGGGGGTGCGTGACATCGCCGGGTACAACGCCGCCTTCGACCGAGGCGACCTCCAGCCCGACCCGGGCTCGGACCGCGAGTACCGCAGGCTCCCCTTCATCCTGGTGGTGGTGGACGAGCTCAACGACTTGATGATGGTGGCGGCACGCGACGTGGAGGAGTCCATCTGCCGCATCGCCCAGATGGGCCGGGCCTTCGGCATCCACCTGGTGATCGCAACCCAGCGCCCGTCGGTGGACGTCATCACCGGTGTGATCAAGGCCAACGTCCCGTCGCGCCTGGCCTTCGCCGTTTCCTCTCTGGCCGACAGCCGGGTCATCCTCGACCAGCCCGGAGCCGAGCGCCTGGTGGGCCGTGGCGACATGCTCTTGCTCACCGCGTCGTCCAACGTCGCCCGCCGCATCCAGGGCCCGTGGGTGAGCGAGGAGGAGGTTCGCAAGGTGGTCGCCCACTGGAGGCGTCAGTCCGAGCCTCGGTACCTGGCCGGCGTGGAAGGCGACGCCAACGGCGCTCGTACCGGCGGGGCGGACGACAGCGAGGACGACGACCTGCTCGAAGCCGCCATGGACCTGGTGGTTCGTTCCGGGCTCGGCTCCACGTCCATGCTCCAGCGCAAGCTCCGCGTCGGCTTCGCTCGGGCCGGGAGGCTCATGGACTTGCTCGAGCGACGTGGTGTGGTCGGCCCGTCCGAGGGATCGAAAGCGCGGGAGGTGCTCATGACCGCCGACGAGCTGGAAGAGCGCAAGAGCACCACTTCGTCGGTATGACGCATGGTTCGCGGCGGCTCCCCGGGGTTATGCTCGCGGGTGCGGAGAACAACTCCGGAAATACTCCCCAAACGAGGAGATGCCATGCCCAGCAAAGACGTTGCCACCGAACGACCCAGCAAGTTGGACTTTTCCCGGACCGTGGGCCCACCCCGCGACGAGGTGCTGTCCGAGGCGCCCTTGGGCCGCCTTGGCGGCGACAAGCCGGCCTACGACACCGCC
>JAUJNQ010000001.1:710637-738338 GCA_030448025.1 Acidimicrobiales bacterium
CCGGTGGTGCCGGCGATGACGAAGCCAGTGAGCAGGGTGCCCATCCAGCTCTCCCGCAGGGCAACGCCGAAGCCCTCGAACAACGAGTAGTCGAGGGCGAAGGCGCCGAGGACTGCCGAGGCGATGGTCACCACACCGCGCCTGTGGGACGAGCCGGGCACGAGGTCGGCGAAAGCGTCGACCAGCGTGAGGACGGCCAAGCCCAAGAGCATTGTGACGGCCAGGGTGTACATGGTTTCTTCCTCCTGACGGGAGGTCGTGGGTTTCCCGTCGCGAGCTTCGACCGGTGATCCGGCCCGGAGGTAACAGGCCCCGGGGGGACGACCGCATGAGCCGTTAGCGTCTGGTGGTGCGCGCCCGCGCCCCTGCATCCTCGGCGAACCTCGGACCCGGCTTCGACACCCTGGCCGTGAGCCTGGACCTCTACGTGGAGGTGGAGGTCGAGGAAGGCGAGCGCCTGTCGGTGTCCAGCGCCGGTGAGGGTTCCGACCTTCCTCTGGACGCCTCGCACCTGGCCGCTCGGGTGGCCGTCGAGGTCATGGGCCATGACCGCCTCAGCGTGCGGGTGCGATCCGACATCCCGGTCGGCCGCGGCCTGGGGTCGTCGGCCGCGCTGGCAGCTGCGGCCGCGGCCGCAGCGGGGGCGGCGGACCCCCTGGCGGTGGCTGCCGCCACCGACGGCCACCCCGAGAACGCCGCCGCCTCGGTGCTGGGTGGCCTGGTGACGGCCACCATGGTGGGCGCCAGGCCGGTGGCTGCTCGCCTCCCCATCGACCCGGGACTGGTCTTCGTGGTCCTCGTGCCGGATCGCCGCCTGCCCACGGCGGAGGCTCGCTCCGTCCTGCCCGCCCAGGTGCCCCACGCTCATGCCAGGTTCAACCTCGGGAGGATGGGCCTTCTCCTCGCCGGGCTCGCCGATCGGCGCCGGCTCGTGCCCGAGGCCGCCGAGGACCGCCTCCATCAAGGTCCCCGGGGCGCCCTGTTCCCCGAAGCCGTCGGACTGATGGCCGGGCTCCTGGAAGCCGGCGCCCTGGCTGCGTGCTGGTCGGGCGCGGGCCCGAGCCTGCTCGCGATCTGCGAGACAACCGGCGCCGGCCGCCTCCGGGCCGAGGGCGAACGGCTCCTTCAGCGGACCGGCGTGCAGGGCAGGGCCCTGCTCCTCTCCGCCGACATGGAGGGCCTCACCACCGAAGCGTGAGCCCCATCCGTGGTTTGGGCGACGACCTCGGGTAGCGTCGATCCATGGCAACGTACGAGGGCTATTGCGTCAAGTGCCGCGAGAAGCGGGAGTTCGAGGGCAACGAGGTCGAGATGGCCAACGGTCGTCGCGCCGCCCAGGGAACGTGTCCGGTGTGCGGCACCAAGATGAACCGGATGCTGAGCAGCAAGACCTGACGTCGCTTGGGTACCGTTCCGCCGGTGCCCACCTCCCCCTCCAAGCAGCTTGTCGCCGTCCCCAACCCCCACCCGGGGAGGGACTACGAGGTGCGCTGCCAGTCTCCCGAGCTCACCTGCGTGTGTCCCGTGACAGGACAGCCCGACTTCGCCACGGTGCGCATCACCTATGTGCCGGGCGAGCGGATCGTGGAGCTCAAGTCGCTGAAGCTGTATCTCTGGAGCTTCAGGGACGAGGGCGCCTTCCACGAGGACGTCACCAATCGCATCCTCGATGACCTGGTCGCCTGCCTGGAGCCGCGGCGCATGACGGTCGTCACCGACTGGCTGGTCCGCGGCGGCATCCACACGGTGGTGGAGGCCTCCCATCCCTGACGCGCAGAGGGCCGAGGGTCTGGGCTCGCAAGGTCTGGGCTCGCAAGGCCGCCTACCCACGGCGTGGGCCCGCATCGAAGAGGGGATGGCCGCCAGCCTCCACGTCGGCGCCCAGATGGCGGTGAGCCTCGACGGACAGCTGGTGGGCTGCGCGGCCGTGGGCATCGCCCGCCCCGGAGTGGGCATGGGCGAGGACACGCTGATGCCGTGGTTCTCGGCCACCAAGGCCCTCACCGCCGCCGCCGCGCTCCAGCAGTGGGAGAGGGGTCGTCTGGACCTCGACGATGCCGTGGCGGGTCACATCCCGGAGTTCGCGAACCATGACAAGGAGCGGGTCACCGTCCGCCACCTGCTCACCCACAGCGCAGGCCTGGTGGCCACCGACGACTCGGTCGAGGAGGCGTGTGGCGCGGCTTTGATGGACGGCTGGGAGCCGGGCCGTCGAGCCGCCTACCGGCCGCGGGGGCCCTTCGCCGTGCTCGCCGAGATCGTGCACCGACTGGACGGACGCCGCATCGAGGACTACGTGCGGTCGGAGTTGTTCGAGCCGCTCGGGATGACCGACTCGTGGCTGGCCCTGGACCCGGCCCGCCACGGCGCCTACGGCGAGAGGGTGGGCGCCATGCACACCACGGCGGGAAGCACACCCGAGGTGATCTCCGAGTTGGACGGTGCGGAGGCGTTCGCCCAGGTCCGGCCCAGTATGAGCGGCGTAGGGCCCATGGGCGACCTGCTGCGCTTCTACCAGATGCTCCTCGGGAAGGGAGAGCTCGGCGGGGTGCGGGTCCTCTCCCCCCAAACGGTTGAGGCCATGGGCGCCCGTCACCGGGTGGGGCTGCGGGACGAGACGTTCGGGGTCAAGGTCGACTGGGGTCTGGGCGTGATCGTGAACTCCTGGCACTACCGCCAGAAGCCGGCGCCGTACGGCTACGGCAACCACGCGTCATCGCGGGCCTTCGGTCATGGCGGGAGCCAGTCGTCCATCGCCTTCGCCGACCCCGAGCACAGCTTGGCCGTGGCCCTTGTGTTCAACGGCATGCCCGGTGAGGGCGCCAACCACAAGCGCACCCAAGCCGTGCTCACGGCGCTCTACGAGGACCTCGGGCTGGCATGAGGCGTCGCCTGCTGGTCGCTGTGGTTCTCGTGAGCTTCCTCGGGTCCGTGGCCTGCCGTGGTGACCAAGGGGGGAGCTCCGCCTCGACCACGAGCTCGAGCGGCCCGTCTACCACCACCACCACTACCGCCCCCAGCACGACCTCCACCACTTCGGTGCCCGATGGTGCCTTCCCGGGAATCTGGCCGTTCACGACCCGTGCCGAGGTGGACGCCTACGCCGCCGGCACCGATCGTGCCTACCGGGATCCCTCCTCGACGGCCCGCCAGTTCGCCTCCCAGTACCTGGGGATGAAGGCGCCGGTCGCCTTCGACGTCACCGGCGCGGGGGCGGCACGAGAGGTGGGCGTGGGTCCCGGAGTCGGTGAGGGCGGCCGGGCCCAGGCCGACCCCAGGGTCACCACCATCGTGGCCCTCGAGCAGCTGGGTCCACAGGGCCCGTCGGGCCCGTGGTCGGTGGTGGGCGCCCGCAGCACCAAGATCGAGCTGGAGTCGCCCGCAGCTCGCTCCACCGTCTCCTCCCCGGTGACCCTGGTGGGTAAGGCCAACGCCTTCGAGGGGACCGTGACCGTGCGGGTGAGGGAGGACGGCATGACGGAGAGCCAGACGCTGGGCCAGGGCTTCGTCACCGGCAGCGGCGACTCCAGCGGCGAGCTGGGCCCCTTCCGCGGGGAGGTGGCCTTCAGGCGCCCCACCAAGGCGGGCGGCGCCATCGTGTTGTCCGAGGACTCCTCGGCCGAGAACCAGGGCGTCCTGCGGGCGACCGTCATCCGGGTGTTCTTCGCCCCGCAGCAGTAGCCGGCCGGAAGCGAGTCAGCGTACGAAGAGGTGCCACCCCAGCCACAGCCAGCTGAGCAGGGCGACCGTGCGTCCGACCGGGTGACGGACGGCAGCGTCTGTGACGTCACCCAGGGTGGCCCGCCGGCCGTCACCGAAGCGCGCCAGGACCTCGAGGACGACCATGGCCGCGAGGAGGAGGGCGAATCCGGTGACCAGGACGGCGCTGCTCATCGCCGCGCCAGTCTCCGGCCCAGGGCGAGCCAGGCCACGAAGGCGGCGGCCTCGAGCGGCCTCGGGCCGAGGGCGGTGTCGGCCAGGGAGCTGAGCGTGGGGTGAGTCGAGCGGGGCGAGCCGCTGAACGCCACCAGCTCCCATGTGAGGAGCGCTCCCAGCACGACGAGCCACGGCCTCAACGAGCCCGGCCTGTCAGGGCGGGTCGGCTGACGGCGGCGTGGCCACCACGCCGGCACCACGGCCAGCGAGGCGGCCACCATCACGGCCACGAGGGGGGGAGCAGTGAAGTGCTCGAGGCCTGCCACCCACCAGGCGTAGGCGCCCACGACTACCGCAACGGCCGGACGCGCCACCCGGCTCCACCGCTCGGGCGGACCGGTCGAGCGGCTGCCGCTACGACGCCGGGGGGGCGAAGAACTCGAGGGCGATGTTGTCAGGATCGCGGAACGACAGGCCCGAGCCGTAGGGGGCGTCGACCACGGGGCTGTGAAGGATCCCGAGCTCGTCGAGGCGCGAAGCCCAGGTGTCCAGCTCGGCACGGTCCTCGCACGCGAACGCCACATGGTCCAGGCCGACCTCCTTCTCCCTGAAGCTGAAGCGGCCGTCGGTGTCGGGATGAGCATGCAGTCCGAAGAGCATGCCGCCCTCCCCGATCGGGAACGCCACGTGGTAGTAGCCATCGGCGTCCTCGTCGAGCATGGGCTCGACCCCGAACAGCTCCTGGTACCAGGTCCTGCTCCTGTCGAGGTCCGTCACGGTCACGGCAATGTGCGCATACGGGGGGAACGAAGCCATCAGATCCCTGCCTCCTTGCGGTCCCGATGTTCGAGCCGCCGTGCCACCCTAGGAGGGTGCCGCCCGGTCATGAGGTCACCCTGTCGAAGTCCTTACAGGTGCTCGGCGGCGGCCTCTTGGACGGCGGCCACGATGGGATCCCATTCGGCGCCGGGTGAGCGGGTCACGGTGACGAAGTCGTTCACGCCGAAGATCGAGGCCACGCCGCCGGCGGCGAAGACCTTGGTGGCGAACTCGTTGTCCTCGGCTTCGGCCGCGCCGTTCACGCTCAGGGTCTCCGAGAGCGTGGTGTCGAGCTGGAACCGCAGGGCGTTGGGGTTGGGCGAGGGTTCGGGCGTGGCAGTGGCCATCCGGCGATGCTAGGGCCAGCCTCGGGCCCAGGCCGTCTCGACGGTAGATTCATGGGCCGTGAGCCGGCACTACTGGATCGAGACGCTCGGCTGCCCCAAGAACCAGGTCGACTCCGACAAGCTGGCCGGGACCCTGCAGGCCGACGGGTTGGTGCCGGCGAGGGCTCCCGAGGACGCCGAGATCGTCGTGGTGAACACGTGCGCCTTCGTGGAGTCGGCTCGCCAGGAGTCGATCGACTCCGTGCTAGCGGCCGCCGACGTGCGCCGTCCGGACGCCCGGCTGGTGGTCACGGGCTGCATGGCCGAGCGTTACGGCGAGGAGCTGGCGCAGGCCCTGCCCGAGGTGGACCTGGTGGCCGGCTTCGGCGTGCCTGTGTCGCTCGGCGCCAAGCCGAGTGCCCCGGACCGCGTGCCGGCGATGCCTGCTTTGGACCTGCTCAACCTGCCCCGACCGCGGCCGTCGGCGCCGTGGGCCTACGTCAAGATCGCCGAGGGCTGCGACCGCGCCTGCGGCTTCTGCGCCATCCCCTCGTTCAGGGGCCGGCAGCGGTCCCGATCGTCCGAGTCCATCCTGGAGGAGGTCGACGGCCTCGGGGTCGCCGAGGTCGTGCTCGTGGCCCAGGACCTCGCTTCCTACGGCCGGGACGTGGACGGCCTCGGCGCCGGCGCCATAGTCCCCCTGGTGCGGGCGGTGTCCGAGCGGGTTGCGCGCACGCGGCTGTTGTACCTCTACCCGTCGGACCTCACCGACGCCCTGATCGACGCCATCGGCGACACGGGTGTTCCTTACTTCGACCTGTCCCTCCAGCACGCCTCCAGGCCGCTGTTGCGCCGCATGCGGCGATGGGGAGACGCCGACCGGTTCATCCGGCGCATCGACCACATCCGCTCCCGCTGGCCCGAGGCTGCCTTCCGCTCCAACTTCATCGTCGGCTACCCCGGCGAGACCGAGGCCGACCACGACGTGTTGTTGCGCTTCGTCGAGCAGGCCCAGCTCGACTGGTGCGGCTTCTTTTCCTACTCCCGGGAGGAGGGCACCTACGCCACAGGCCTCGATGGCGTGGTCGGGCCGGCCCTGGTCACCGAGCGCCTCGGTGAGCTCACCGAGCTGCAGGACGCCATCACCTCGTCCCGGCGCCAGGCCCTGATCGGCGAGAAGGTGGAGGTGCTGGTGGACGGTCCCGGCGTAGGCCGGAGCCACCGGGAGGCGCCAGAGATCGACGGCGTCGTCCGGGTGCCCCGGTGGCTGCCGGTGGGGACGCAGGCCACGGTGCTGGTCACCGGCGCCGAGGGGCCGGATCTCGAGGCCGAGGCCCTGTGAGCCATGACCCTGTGAGCCGAGGCCCTGTGAGCCATGGCCACTGAGGCGTTCGGTCCGTCGGCCCTGGCCACCCCGGCCAACGCCGTCACCGCCGCCCGGCTGCTGATCACGCCGGTGCTGCTGGTGCTGATCCTCGGTGAAGGCGACTCGTGGCCCGCCCTGGCGTTCTGGACCGTGCTGTGTGCGACGGACTGGGTGGACGGGTACTTGGCCCGTCGCCAGGGCGCCACCCGCTCCGGGGCCTTCCTCGACCCCCTGGCCGACAAGATCTTGGTCCTCGGCGCCATGTTCGCCCTGGTGGCCGAGCACTCGTTCTGGTGGCTGCCGGTCACGGTGATGGCCGTCCGTGAGGTCGTCATCAGCCTCTACCGCACGTTCATGGGCCGGCGGGGAGTCTCCGTGCCAGCCAGGTGGTGGGCCAAGGTCAAGACCGTGGTCCAGCAGTTTGCCGTCGCCTTCGCTCTCTTGCCGCCGACGGCCGATCAACGCTGGTTGGCCAACTCGTGGCTCTGGGCGGCGGTGGTGCTCACCATCGTCACCGGCGTCCAGTACCTCCTCGACGGAAGCAAGGCGGCCTCGGCCCCGCGGGCATGAGCCAGCCGGGCTGAGCCAACTCCAGAGGCGAGCAATGCGCTGCGAGGTGGTGGCCGTGGGCACCGAGCTGCTGCTCGGCCACGTGGTGGACACCAACTCGGCGTGGTTGGGTGAACGCCTGGCCGAAGCCGGGATCGACTGCCACTTCCAGACCAGGGTGGGGGACAACGGCCAACGCATCGTCGCTGCCTTGGGGGCCGCCTTGGCCCGCAGCGAGGCGGTCATCGTGTGCGGCGGCCTCGGTCCCACGCCCGACGACATCACCAGGGAGGCCATCGCCGAGGTGATGGGGGGGGCTCTGGAGCGCCGCCAGCCGCTCGTGGACGCCATCCGGGCCCTGTTCGAAGCCCGAGGCCGGACCATGTCGGCGAGCAACGAGCGCCAGGCCGACGTGCCTCGGGGAGCGGAGGTGATCCCCCAGACCGTGGGCACGGCGCCCGGTTTGGTGTGTCCGGTGGGGGAGAGGGTGGTCTACGCCGTTCCCGGCGTGCCGGCCGAGATGAAGGAGATGGTGGAGCGGGCGGTCATCCCCGACCTGCGGGCCCGGGCAGCGGCAGCGGGGGAGACGGCGGTCATCGTCTCCCGCACGGTACGCGCGTGGGGGATAACGGAGTCCCTGCTGGCCGAGACGCTGGCGCCGCGCCTGGAGGCCCTCGACGCTCAGGACTCGCCGGTCACCATGGCCTTCCTGGCCTCGGGGATGGCGGGGATCGAGGTCCGCCTCACGGCCAAGGCGAAGAGCGAAGGCGCGGTCCGCTCGCTGCTCGACGCCGAAGAGAGCGAGGTGCGCGCGTCGATGGGCTCCCTTGTGTTCGGGGTCGACGACCAGACCATGGAGGTCGTGGTCGGCACCCTGCTCGTGCGCCACGGGTTGTCACTCGGGCTGGCGGAGTCCCTGACGGGCGGTCTGGTGGCGTCCCGGCTGGTGTCGGTGCCCGGAGCCAGCGCCTGGTTCCGGGGCTCCGTGGTGGCCTACGACTCGAGGGTCAAGCGCCACGTGCTCGGCGTTCCCGATGGGCCGGTGGTGTCCGAGTCCGCGGCTCGTGCCATGGCCGAAGGGGCGGCCAGAGTGCTTGGGGCCGACGTGGGGCTCGCGCTCACCGGTGTGGCCGGCCCGGATCCCCAAGAGGGGGTCGCTCCGGGAACGGTGCTCGTCGGCCTGACCGTCGACGCCTCGACGGAGGTGACCCGGGTCCAGCTCCCCGGAGACCGCGAGCTGGTCCGCCAGCACGCCGCCATGGGAGCTCTGGACCTGTTGCGCCGGCACCTGAGCGAGCGGCCGGGCGCGTCCGGTCGCTGAGACTGGGAGGTCCGGCAATCACCGGAGCCCCGGTTGTAGTGTCGTCACATGAGACAACGGCTCTGGCGACGATCAGCGGCGTTCACGGGTGTAGCTGCCCTGGCGCTTGTGGCGTGCGGTGACGGCGGTGACGCGGCGCAGACCACGACCACGGTTGCGCCGGCGACATCGGGACCGGGCGCCAGGGCCGACTTGGTCAATGCCCAGGGCCAGCCCGCCGGGCAGGTGACCTTCACCGAAGGCGACGCCAAGGTGGTCGTCGAGGGCACCCTGCGCGGGCTGCCACCGGGCTTCCACGGTTTCCACGTCCACGCCGTGGGCAAGTGTGAACCGCCGTTCACGTCTGCTGGTGGCCACCTTGCCGTTGGCGACCAGGCCCATGCAGCGCATGCCGGCGACCAGCCCGTCGTGCTCGCCCTGGCCGACGGGACGGCCGAAACCCGGTTCAGCACCGACCGCTACAAGCTGAGCGAACTCCTCACTCCCGAAGGCCGGGCCATCATCGTCCACGCCAATGCCGACAACTACGGCAACGTGCCCACGCGCTACGCGCCCGGGATCGACCAGATGACCAAGGACACCGGTGACGCCGGCGCCCGCCTCGGCTGCGGGGTGATCAAGCGCTCCTGAGGCCCACGACGAGGCCGGAAACGAGAGAAGCCGCCGGCGTCACAGCCGGCGGCTCCGTCGATTTTCGATGCTACGTGGGTGCTACGTGAGTTCAGAGGGGACGGACGTTCTGCGCTTCCTCGCCCTTGCGGCCGGGGGCGACGTCGAACTCGACCTGCTGCCCCTCCTCCAGCGACCGGTAGCCGCTGCCCTGAATGTTCGAATAGTGGACAAAGACGTCATCGCCCTGCTCACGGGATATGAAGCCGAAGCCCTTCTCTGAGTTGAAGAACTTCACTGTTCCTGTAGCCAACGCTTTCTTCTCTCTCTTCACTGCGAGCAGTCCGAATGACCATCTCGTCTCTACGACTCTAGGGGATCGGGGCCGGCGCGCCACACACTTCGTCCGGGCAGGCCCGGCAGCCCCGGATCAGTCGACGCGCAGGCGGGATCGCAGCTCGTCGCGGCGGACCTCGAAGTCCTCGAGCCCGACCTCGCCGTCGTCATAGGACTGGTGCAGGCTGGCCAGGGCGGCCAGCACGCCCTCCTGGTCGTGGGCGCCGGTGGCTTCAGGCGTGGACTCGTCGTCGCTGTCAAGCCTCGTGGCCCGGCGCTCGCGCTTGGCCGCGGCCTTGGCCTGCTTGTCCTGGTCTCGCTGGCGCTTGGAGAACGTGGCGCGTTGCTTGCTCATGCTGCCTCCTCAGGCGGTGGCGCTGACGGGTGACGCCAGGGTGGCCAAGTCGGCCAGCCGGGGATCGTTGGAGAACACCTCGACGATGGGCTGGTCGACCCCGAGCCGCTTTTGCAGCCGCTCCACGTCGGCGACCTGGTCCCAGAGCACGAAGGTGGCGACGGCGCCGGTGCGGCCCGCCCGGGCGGTGCGTCCCGACCGGTGCACGTAGGCCTTGTGGTCCTCGGGAGGGTCGAAGTGGACGACGACGTCGATGTCGTCGACGTGGATCCCCCTGGCGGCCACGTCGGTGGCCACGAGGGCCTCCACCTTGCCGGCGGCGAAGTTCTGCAGGGCCCGGTTCCGGGCGCTCTGTCGGAGGTCTCCGTGGATGGCCTCGGTGCGCACGGACTCCTTGGAGAGCTGGGCGGCCAGGCGGTCGGCGCCCCGCTTGGTGCGCACGAATACGAGCGTGCGCGACGTGGCGCGGGCGATGGCGGCGACCACCCGCACCCGGTCCATCATGTGCACGGCGAGGAAGCAGTGGCTCATGTCGTCCACCGTCTTGGTCTCCGTCTCCACGGAGTGGTGCACGGGGTCGGCGAGGTAGCGGCGGACCAGGCCGTTGACCTGGCCGTCCAGCGTGGCCGAGAACAGGAGCAGCTGCTGGCGGTGGTCGTTGAAGTGGCGCAGGAGCCACTCGACCTGAGGCATGAAGCCCAGGTCGGCCATGCGGTCGGCCTCGTCGATAACAGCCGTCTGAATGCAGTCGAGGGAGATGTCCCGCCGCTCGATGAGGTCGATGAGGCGCCCGGGAGTGGCCACCACGATGTCGAGGCCCTGTTTGGCCGAGCTGATCTGGCGGTCGAGGGCCACACCGCCGTAGATGGCGGCCACCCGCAGACCGGCCGCCTTGGCCAGGGGGCGCACGACCTCCAGCACCTGCAGGGCGAGCTCGCGCGTGGGCACCAGGACCAGCCCGCGGGGTGAGCGCAGCTTGTCGCCGGGCTCCAGCCGCTGCACCAGGGGTACGGCGAAGGCGACCGTCTTGCCCGACCCGGTCTGGGCCTTGCCGCAGACGTCACGCCCGGAAAGAGCGTCGGGGATGGTGAGGGCCTGTATTGGGAAGGGCTCGGCGATCCCCTCTTTGGCCAGGGCGGCGGCGAGCCGGGCGTCAACGCCCAGGGCGGTGAATGAAGTCATCAGCTGCTTTCTCGGTCGTGTGGCTTGCCTCGGCAACCCCACGAACGGAGGAACAGCTGGAGGTGAGCCCGTGAGCCGGAATGTCCTGGCCCAACTGCTCCAGCATAAGCCATGCGCCGGTAGTGCGGGGATGACCCCGTTGGAGGACGGACTCGACGGCATTCGGCCCTTCCTTGCGCCGGGCCACAACGCCTCGAATCTCATGGGGCACGTGCACCCGCTCCTGCCTGTCGGGCGCGGCTCCGTCAACCTAAGGCCATGGTCCTTCCCCGAGCTCGCCGCTACGGAGCGGCGCTGATCCGGTCCACGATGCGCTCGGCGATGGCCAGGCTGGCGGTGGCCGCCGGCGAGGGAGCGTTCAGGACGTGCAGCAACGGCCCGGTCCGGCGCAGGACGAAGTCACCCACCAGCCGGCCTCCCCGGTCCACGGCCTGGGCGCGTATGCCGAGGGCGTCGTCGTTCACGAGGTCCCCCTCCTCGAGGTCGGGGAGGTAGCGGCGGGCCTGGCGCAGCGAGCGGCGCTTGGAGAGCTCGTCGGCCAGCTCCCGCAGCCCCGTCGACCAGTGCTTGCGGGCCAGCCGCCAGGAGCCGGGGAAGCGCAGGGAGTCCCAGGTGTCGGCGGCGCTGAAGGACCGACGTGAGTACACCTCGCGGGCGAGGGCCAGGATGGCGTTGGGCCCGCAGGAGACCGTGTAATCGAAGTGCCGGGTGAAGTGGGTGCCGAGGAACGGGAAACGGGGGTCGGGCACGGGATAGATCATCGAGCGCACCAGCGGGGCGGCCCGTGGTCCGAGGGCGTAGTACGAGCCACGGAAGGGGAGGATGCGGATGTCGGGCGGGTAGCCGGCCAGGCGGTCGGACTGCAGGCCGGCGCAGGCAATGCCCTTGCGGGCCTTGATGAGGCGGCCGTCGCCGGAGCTCACGGTGATTCCCTCGCCGTCGCCCGTGAGCGACGCGACGGGGAAGCCCAGCTGGAGCCGGCCCCCCCGGGCGATGACGTCGCCGGCCAAGGCCCGGGCCACGGCGGCGAAGTCGGTGACGGCTGTGCCGGGCACGTGCAGGGCGGCGACACCCTGCGCGTGGGGCTCGACCTCGGCGATCTCCGCCGGGCCGAGCCTCCTGAGGCCGAGGACACCGTTGGCCGAGGCCCGACGCTCGAGCTCCGCCAGCGGGCCCAGCTCGCCCTCGTCGACGGCGACGATGAGCTTGCCGTCCACCCGCACCGGGATGGCGTGGTCGTTGCAGAAGCGGAGCATGGACCGGGCCCCCGATACGCACAGCTCGGCCTTGGCCGAGCCGGGCGCGTAGTACACGCCGCTGTGGACCACGCCGCTGTTGTGGCTCGTCTGGTGGGCCCCGACCACCTCCTCCTTGTCCACCACCACGACGTCGGCCCGGGCATCGCGCAAGAGGACCTCACGGGCGGTGGCCAGGCCGACGATGCCGGCACCGATCACCACCGTGCCGACTCGCTCACTCACGTCGCCATGATGGCCGAACGGACCCCCGGTTGATCCCGAGGTCGCCGGCCAGAGTCGAGGTCCGAGGCGGTACAGTCCGCGCTCTCGAATGTGAGACGGCGAGGAGACTGGAGGCAGGCGACGAGGCGCCGGGGTTCACGCTGCCGGACCAGGACGGCAGGCCCGTGTCGCTCGACGACTTCGCCGGTCGGCGGGTGGTCGTGTACTTCTACCCCAAGGACGACACGCCGGGCTGCACCAAGGAGGCGTGCCAGTTCAACGAGGCCCTGGCTGCCTTCCAGGCGGCCGACGTGCCGGTGATCGGGGTCTCACCCGACCCGGCGGAGAGCCACGTCCGCTTCCGCACCAGCTACGGGCTCGAGTTCCCTCTCCTGTCGGACCCCGACCACGTGGTCATGGACGAGTACGGGGCGTGGGGAGAGAAGTCGATGTACGGGAAGAAGAGCATGGGCGTCGTGCGCTCTACCTTCGTGGTCGGAGCCGACGGGCGAGTGAAGAGGGCGTGGTACGGGGTCAGAGCCGACGGCCACGCGGGAAAGGTGCTGGCCGAGGTCGGCGGGCTGCACTGAGCCTGCGCCGTCGGCCCCCGCCGCGTGCCGGCCACGACCATGCGCCTGTTCGTAGCCGTCCGGCCTCCACCCGAGATCCTGGAGACCCTGGGCAACCTGGAGCGCCCGGCGGTGAAAGGGCTTCGCTGGACCACGCCCGAGCAGTGGCACGTCACCTTGCGCTTCTTCGGTGAGGCCGACGAGGCGGCGGCCCGGCAGGCCTTCGGGCGCATCAGCGTGGACGGGAGCGCCGAAGCCGAGCTGGGACCGGCGACCGGCCGCTTCGCACAGCGCGTCCTCCATGCGCCGGTCGGCGGTCTGGAGTCGTTGGCCGCAGCCACGGTGGTGGCCACGGCCGGCGTGGGCACGGCTCCGGACAGCCGGCCCTTCGCCGGGCACATCACCCTGGCCCGGGCGACTGACCGCCGGGGCGTGGACCTGCGGCCCCTCACCGGCGCGGCCCTCGCCGGGCGCTGGACGGTGGGGGAGATGAGCCTGGTGGCGAGTCACCTCGGCGGGCGAGGACCGGCCAGGTACGAGGTGCTGGAGACCCTTCGGCTCTCGGGGTAGGTGCTTGTACGAACGCACGTTCGGAACTACAGTGCAGGAAGTACAGCAGTGTCATCAGGATCACTGATCATCAGGATCACTGAATTGTCACACCCTCTCCGTAGGGTGGGCCTCGTACGAAGAACCGTCCGAGAGAGGGGGCTCCAAATGGAGCGAGACAAGGCACTCGACATGGCGTTGGGTCAGATCGAGAAGCAGTTCGGCAAGGGTTCCATCATGCGGATGGGGGAGGGTGCCCACATGAACGTGGAGACCGTCTCCACCGGCGCACTGGCCCTGGATCGGGCCCTCGGCGTGGGTGGCCTGCCCCGGGGCCGGGTGGTGGAGATCTTCGGCCCGGAGTCATCGGGGAAGTCCACACTGGCCATGCACGTGGTGGCCGAGGCCCAGCGCAACGGGGGCATCTGCGCCTACATCGACGCCGAGCACGCCATGGACCCGGTATACGCCAGTGCCATCGGGCTCAACATCGACGACCTGCTCATCTCCCAGCCCGACACCGGTGAGCAGGCGCTCGAGATCGCCGACATGTTGATCCGCTCGGGAGCGCTCGACGTGCTTGTGATCGACTCGGTGGCGGCCCTCACGCCCCGCGCCGAGATCGAAGGTGAGATGGGTGACAGCCATGTCGGCCTCCAGGCTCGGCTGATGTCCCAGGCCCTGCGCAAGATCACCGCCACCCTCAACCGCTCCAACACCGTCGCCATCTTCATCAACCAGCTCCGGGAGAAGATCGGTGTGGTCTATGGCTGCCTGTCCTATGGCACCCGCGTCACGTTGGCCGACGGCACCCAGGAGAAGATCGGCAAGATCGTCAACCAGAAGCTCCCGGTCGAGGTTCTGTCCTACGACGCCGAGCTCGACGCCATCGTTCCCAAAAAAGTCGTCAACTGGTTCGACAACGGCCGTACTGAACAGTTCTTGCAGTTCACGGTGGCCCGTCCAGGGGGCAATGGCCGGGCGCAGTTCGCATGCACGCCCAACCACAAGATCCGCACCCCCGGGGGCTGGCGTGAGGCGCAGGAACTTTCGGTGGACGATCGGGTCCTCCAGGCGGTGCCCCACTACCTCTCGGGCTTCCAGTGGGAGGTTTTGATGGGCGGCCTGATGGGCGACGGTGCGCTGTCCCCCTCGCGAAGCGGGCACGGGGCTCGGTACCGGTTCGGGCATGGCGCCAAGCAGGTCGAGTACTGCGATTGGAAGGCTTCACTGTTCGCCAACATCGGGACCTGCCGTTGGACCAACGCCGACGGCGCCGTCTACCACGAGGTTCATCCATTGCCCGAGCTGGCCGCCATGCGACAGGCGGTGTACGTCGGCGGCAAGAAGGTCCTGAGCGAGGAGTACCTGAAGCGCCTCACCCCGCTCTCGTTGGCTTTCTGGTACATGGACGACGGAACGTTTTCGCTTCGAGCCAAGGGTTTGCAGGAGCGCACTCGGGAGGGGAGCGGCCGTTCGGAGATCTGCGTCGAGGCCATGGAGGTGAGCACCCGGTTCCGCCTGGTTGCACACCTCACCGACACGTGGAGCATCACTCCCAAGCTCATCTCTCGAGCGGGTAAAGCCGTCCTCCAGTTTTCGAAGGACGAGACGGCCAAGCTCCACGCCCTCATCGCCCCGTTCGTCCACCCCTCGATGGAGTACAAGCTCCTTCCCCGGTTCCGAGGGCGCTTCGCGGTGGAGCCGGTAGTTGCCCCGATGCGCCGGGAGCTGGTGCCCATGCCCATCACCGCCATCGGCCCAAAGCCTCCGTCGAGGAACACCCACCGCTTCGACATCGAGGTGGAGGGAACTCACAACTACTTTGCCGACGGGGTCATGGTGCACAACTCGCCCGAAGTCACGCCGGGTGGTCGGGCCCTCAAGTTCTACTCCTCTGTGCGGTTGGACATCCGTCGGGTGGAGTCCATCAAGAACGGCGCCGAGGTGGTGGGCAACCGCACCAAGGTCAAGGTCGTGAAGAACAAGTGCAGTTCCCCTTTCAAAATCTGCGAGTTCGACATCATGTACGGCAAGGGCATCAGCCGGGAAGGCTCGCTGATCGACGTGGCGTTGGACCTGGGCTTCGTGAAGAAGTCGGGGGCCTGGTACACCTACGAAGGCGAGCAGCTGGGCCAGGGGCGGGAGAACGCCAAGCAGTTCATGCTCGACAACCCCGAGGTCATGGTGGCCATCGACGACCGGGTCCGCCAGGAGCTCGCCCCCAAGCTCGAAGGCGATGGCGACGAGGTCCCCCTGGGCCAAGGACCCGGAGACGACGAGCCCATCTCACTCCGCCCGGCCGGCGCCGATGGTCCGACAAACGGCTCCCGAGGATCCGGGTAGCCGCTATCCCCGAGGAAGGTCAGGCGCGGCCGGTGACCTCGGCCGCGCCGCCCGGCCAGCTCAGGTGGAGCTTCGGTCCGTCAACGGTCGAGAACGAGACGCGAGCGAGCGCGCGGTGACCGAGCCGCATGAGTCGGGAAGGGCGGCGTGGAGCCGGCTGCCCCGGAGCACGAACAGCTCGATCCGGCAGCTCTCGGGGTCCGCCACGAGCACCTCCTGCACATCGACATCGGCGTAGAAGTCGAGCTTTTCGTAGGATTCGTCGCCGGGCGAGAGGATCTCCACGACGAGCTCGGCTCGGCCCTCGACACCCCGGTCGCTGGCGTTGTCGGGGCGAGCGAAGACCAGGTCCGGGCACCCGGTAGTCGCTCTGGCCCGCTCCGGGGCGGTACAGGCCCGTCTCGTGGGACGCCACCAAGCCTTCGGCATCGGCCAGCGGGAGAAGGGCGGCACCCAAGCGAAGACCGAAGCGCTGATGGTGGCCCGACGGCGCAGGGACCATGTGCAGCATCCCTTGCCAGACCTCGTCCCACAGGTCCGCGCCGGCCCGCCGTCGCTCCTCCAGCAGGCTCTCCGGCACGTCGAGCAAGACCGCTCGCATCAGGGATGCAAGGCTACCGAAGCCGGTGGCGCCCCACGCCTATCCTGGGACGGGTGGCAGAGAGGTACCTGATCCGCACCTTCGGGTGCCAGATGAACGTGCACGACTCGGAGCGCATCGCCGGTCTGCTCGAGGCCGAGGGCATGCAGGCCACCGAGGAGCTCGACGCCGCCGACGTGGTGGTCCTCAACACCTGCTGCATCCGGGAGAACGCCGACAACAAGCTGTACGGCAACCTCGGCCAGCTCAAGGCACTGAAGGAGCGCAAGCCCGGCCTGCGCATCGCCGTGGGTGGCTGCCTGGCCCAGAAGGACCGTGGGCTCATCCAGGACCGGGCGCCGCACACCGACGTGGTGTTCGGCACCCACAACACCGCCAGCGTCGTGGACCTGCTGCGCAGGTCGGAGCACGACGGCGCGGTCATGGAGGTCCTCGAGGAGTCCCACACCTTCCCCTCGGCCCTACCGGCGCGCCGGGACCTGCCCTACTCGGCGTGGGTCACCATCCAGATCGGCTGCGACAATCGCTGCGCCTTCTGCATCGTCCCCGCCGTGCGGGGCAAGGAGATCAGCCGGCCGCCCGAGGAGATCGTGGCCGAGGTGGAGTCGCTCGCTGCCACCGGCGTGGTGGAGGTCACCCTGCTCGGCCAGAACGTGAACTCCTACGGGCGCGACCTCACCCGGCGCCGTCCCCTGTTCGCCGAGCTGCTGCGGGCCGTGGGCGCCGTGGAGGGGATCGAGCGGGTGCGCTTCACCAGCCCCCACCCGAAGGACCTCCGTCCGCAGACGGCTGCGGCCATGGGCGACACGCCGACCGTGTGCGAGCACCTCCACCTGCCCCTCCAGTCCGGCAGTGACCGTGTGCTCGCCGCCATGCACCGGGGCTACACCGCCGAGCGCTACCTGGAGAAGCTGGCCACCGCACGGGCCGCGGTGGCGGACCTGGCCGTCAGCACGGACATCATCGTGGGCTTCCCCGGGGAGACCGATGACGACTTCGAGCGCACCCTGGAGGTGGTGGCGGCGGCCGAGTACGACAGCGCCTACACCTTCGTCTTCTCGCCCCGGCCCGGCACCGAGGCCGCCGGGTTCGGTGACCGCTTCGTCCCCCCGGCCGTGGCCGCCGAGCGCTTCGCCCGGCTCACCGTGGTGGTCGAGCGCTCGGCGCTGCACAAGCACCAGGCCCGGGTGGGCCGCACCGAGAGGGTCCTCGTGGAGGGCCCGAGCCGGAAGGACGCGGCCGTGCTCACCGGGCGCACCCGCCAGAACAAGCTCGTGCACTTCGCCGCCGAGCCGCTGTCGCCCGGCACCTTTGCCCGCGTGCAGGTGACGGCCGCCGCCCCTCACCACCTCCTCGGCGATCTGGTGGAGGTCACGGCCCGGCCCCGGCACAAGACCCGGATCCCGGTGGCCGCCCTCTGAGGATCGGCACCCTCGCCCTGAGGCGGGTGGTGGGGTCGGTGCTGGTGGGCCTGGGCTTGGTGCTCCTCGTCGCCGGGCTCCAGCGACCAGCACCGCGGGTGCGTCTCACGGGGCCCAACCGGGTCGTGAACGTCGATCGTCCCGGCATCAACGCCCACAACTCGCCGGCGGTGGCGGTCAACCCCTCGCGCCCGAAGATGCTGGCCGTTGCTGATCGCATCGACACGCCTCGCCAGTCGTGCTCCGTCAGGCGATCGAACGACGGGGGCGCCACATGGGCGCCGCCTCTTTCCCTTGGTGAATGCTTCTGGCCCGACGTGGCCTTCGAAGGCGCGGGCAACCTCCTGGTCCTCACCACGACTCTCGGGGGTCCGTTCAACCAACCGGTGAGCGTCTGGCTCCAGCGCTTCGACGGGGCCGCTCCGTCCGGGCCCCGCGTCCAGGTGGCCGGCGGCGAGGCCTACCACGCGCGGCTGGCGGTCGATGGTGAGCGGGTGGTGGTGACGTGGGTGCAGGCCGGCGCCGCGGCGGCGGGCAAGCCCCTCGGTTTCCCGCCACCGCCGAACCCGGTCGTGGCAGCCCGCTCCGACGACGGCGGGCGCAGCTTCTCCCGGCCCGTGCGGGTCGGCGAACCCTCCCGCCTCGTCGTGCAGCCCAGGGTTATCCTCGGGCCGGGCCAGCGAGTGGTGGTGGGCGCCCTTGACCTGGGCGACGACCTCCTCGACTACGAGGGTCGCCACGAAGGCCAGGGCGGGCCCCCCCACGACGGTCGGTGGGCGCTCGTGAGCTGGACATCGACCGATGGGGGAGCGACCTTCGCCCCGGCCTCGCCGGTGGCCGAAGACCTGGTCATCCCACAGCGCATCTACTCGGACCTGGCTCCCGCACCGGGGTTCGTCCTCGACCGTTCGAGGGACCGCCTCTTCGCCACGTGGGACGCAGGCAGAGGCGACGGCCGGGACGTGTTCCTCGCCCGCTCCGACGACGGGGGCGCCACCTGGTCAGGACCCACACCGGTGGCCCCCCGGCCCGGAGCCCAGTTCCTCCCCATGGTGGGCGTCGCTCCCGACGGCCGGGTGGACGTCGTCTTCTACGACCGCAGCCGAGACCCGAGCGACGTCACGACCGAGGTGGCCTTGGCCTCTTCGTGGGACGGCGGCCGGTCCTTCACCACCGCCACCGTCTCGGATCGGTCCTTCGACTCGGGGATCGGGTTCGGGTCAGCCCAGGGACTCCCCATGCTGGGCAGCCAGCTGGCCGTCGTGTCAGAGCCCGACCGGTCCCTCGCCTTCTGGTCCGACACCCGCAACGCCAGCGTGGACGACAACGCCCAGGACCTGACGGTGGGCACTGTTGCCATCAGCGGCCGCGGTGGGCGCCGCTGGCCGATTCTGGCACTGGCCGCCGCCCTGCTGCTCCTCGGCGTCCGCCTCACCCTCAGACCGGCACGAGGGCAATGAGCCCGGGACGCCGCCCCTGCCACCTGGCCCTGGTGGGCCCCACCGCCACCGGCAAGTCGGCCCTGGCCATGGAGCTGGCGCGGCGCCTGCCCGGACCACCGGTGGAGATCGTGTCTGGCGACGCCATGCAGGTCTACCGGGGAATGGACGTGGGCACGGCCAAGCCCCCAGCCGCGGACCGGGCCGAGGTGGCCCACCACCTCATCGACGTGGTGGAGCCTCACGAGGACTTCTCGGTGGCCCGCTTCCAGGCCGAGGCGCGGGAGACGCTGGCGGCCATCGAGGCCCGCGGCGCGCGGGCCCTGGTGGTGGGGGGGACGGGCCTGTACGTGCGAGCGCTGGTGGACGGCCTCGAGCTGCCCGGGCAATGGCCCGACATTCGGGCCGGCCTAGAGGACGAGGCCGACACGGCGGCCCTCCACGGCCGCCTGCGCGAGCTGGACCCGGTGGCCGCAGGGCGGATGAACCCCTCCAACCGGCGGCGGGTGGTGCGGGCTCTGGAGGTGACGCTGGGCAGCGGGCAGCACTTCTCGTCCTTCGGCCCCGGCCTCACCCAACATCCCCAGACTCGCTTCCGGCTGGCCGGTGTGTGGCTGCCCCGCCCGGTGGTGGCGCGGCGCATCGAGCAGCGATTCCAGTCCATGTTGGAAGCCGGTCTGGTGGACGAGGCGCGGCGGCTGGCGGCGAACGGCGAGGGGCTGTCGCGCACCGCCCGCCAGGCCCTTGGCTACCGCGAGGTGCTGGACCACCTCGCCGGCCGGTGCACCCTGGACCAGGCCGGCGACGAGGCCGTGCGCCGGACCCGGGCCTTCGCCCGCCGCCAGCGGGTGTGGTTCCGCCGTGACCCCCGCATCACTTGGTACGGGGCGGCCGAGGACCCTGGCGCGCTGCTGCCCGCACTGTTGGGAGACTGGACCTGAACGCGCCCTCGCAGACTCAGACACCAGACATGGGAGACATGGCCACGCTGCACCTCACCAAGCACCACGCCCTGGGCAACGACTTCCTGGTCGTGGTCGACATCGACGACCGCCATGGCGTCGACGCCGACCTGGCCCGGCGACTGTGTGACCGCCGCCGCGGGGTGGGCGCCGACGGCCTGCTCCGTGCCGGCCCGGGCACCGACGGGGCCGACGTGAGCATGGAGGTGCGCAACGCCGACGGCAGCCTTGCCCAGACCACCGGCAACGGCATCCGCTGCCTGGCCCAGGCCGTGCTGGCCGCCGGCGTGGTGGACGGCCCCGTCCTCACCGTGGCCACGGCGGCCGGCGTGCGCCACCTCACGGTGGGCCCGGGAGAGGATCCCGGCGAGGTGATGGTGGAGGTGGACATGGGACCGGCCAAGCTCGGCTCCGAGCAGCCGCGGGGTCCGGCGGGGGAGCGGGCCAGGGCGGTGGACGTGGGCAACCCGCACGTGGTGATCCTCGTGGCCGACCCCGCCGAGGCTCAGGTCGTGGCCCACGGCTCGGTCCTCGACGCCCAGACCCCCGGCGGCACCAACGTGGAGTTCGTCACGGTGGGCCCGGGCCGGGACGAGCTCACCATGCGGGTGTGGGAGCGGGGCGTGGGAGAGACCATGGCCTGCGGCAGCGGGGCGTGCGCCGCCGCCGCCGCCGTCCACGACTGGGGCATGGTGGGTGACCGGGTGGTGGTGCACCAACCCGGGGGCGACGCCACGGTGGCCGTGGAGGACGGCACGGTGGTCCTCACCGGTCCGGCCCGCCACGTTGCCCGCGTCGAGGTCGAGGCCGAGGCCGGCATTCACGTCAGTCGCGGGGGCGGCGGGTCATGACCCTCATCGAACGCACCTTCAGGGAGAAGATCATCCTCGTCGGGGTGGCCATCCCCCCGGCCACACTGGACGAGACCGAGGCCCACCTCGACGAGCTGGCCCTGCTGGTGGACACCGCCGGTGCCGACGTGGTGGAGCGGGTCGTGCAGCGCCGGGACCGGCCCGACCCCGCCACCTACGTGGGCAAGGGCAAGGCCGAGGAGCTGCGCCAGTTGTCGCTCGAGGTGGACTCGGACACGGTGGTGTTCGACGACGAGCTGAGCCCCGCTCAGCAGCGCAACCTGGAGAAGATCCTGGGTCGAACCGCCATCGACCGCACGGCGGTGATCCTCGACATCTTCGCCCAGAACGCCCACACCCTCGAGGGCAAGGCCCAGGTGGAGCTGGCCCTCCTGCGCTACCGCCTGCCCCGGCTGCGGGGGCGCGGGCTGTCGCTGTCCCAGCAGGCCGGGCGCATCGGGACCAGGGGCCCGGGCGAGACGCAGCTCGAGGTCGACCGCCGCCGCCTGGTGCGGCGGATGACCAAGCTCGAGGCCGAGCTGGTGGAGCTCACCAAGAACCGCCGAGTCCAGCGCAAGGCGCGCCAGCGCGGCCGGCTGCGATCGGTGTCGCTGGTGGGCTACACCAACGCCGGGAAGTCCACCCTCCTCAACCGCCTCACCCACGCCGACGTGCTGGTCGAGGACCGCCTGTTCGCCACCCTCGACCCCCGCACCCGCCGCCTCGACCTCCCCGGCGGAGAGGGGGTGCTGCTGTCGGACACCGTGGGCTTCGTGCGCAAGCTGCCCCACCAGCTGGTGGAGGCCTTCCGCTCCACGCTGGAGGTGGTGAAGGAGTCCGACCTGCTGGTGCACGTCGTGGACTCCGCGGCGCCCGACCCCGGGGAGCAGATCGACGCCGTTCGCAGCGTGCTGGACGACATCGGCGCCGGGGACATCCCCGAGCTGCTGGCGTTCAACAAGGCCGACGTCACCGACGAGGCCAAGCGCCTCACCGCCGACCACGCCGGGTCGGTGTCGGTCTCCGCCGCCACAGGAGAGGGCGTGGACCACCTGGTGGCGGTGATGGGGGACCGCCTCCGGGTCACCGATTCGGTGGTGGAGCTGGTGGTGCCCTTCGCCAGGGGCGACGTGGTGGCCGCCGTGCACCGGGAGGGTGACGTGCTGGTGGAGCAGCACGAGGAGGGGGCCACCCGCCTGCGGGCCCGCCTCGACGGCGCCGGCGCGGCCCGCTTCGCCGAGTTCCTGGTCTCCTGACCCGGGGAGTCAACGGCACTGGACGTACGCTGCTCGTCGTATGGGGGCAACGTCGGCTGGGGGGTTCGTTCCCCCCGTCTACCCCTATGAGCGCCTGATCGCCTTCAAGGAGAAGGCGGAGGGCGTCGAAGGGGGCATCGTCGATCTCTCCATCGGCACGCCCTGTGACCCCCCGGCGTCGATGGTGGTGGAGGCGCTGGGCACGAGCGGGTCCGAGCGCGGCTACCCGCAGTCGGTGGGCAGCCCCCGCTACAGGGCCGCGGCAGTGGCGTGGGTGGCCCGGCGCTTCGGGGTCCAGCTGGAGCTTTCGATGGTGTTCGCCTGCGTGGGCGCAAAGGAGTTCGTGACCTCGTTGCCCCATTGGCTGCGGCTGCGGTCCCCGGAGCGGGACACGGTGCTCTACCCGGCCCTGTCCTATCCCAGCTACGAGATGGGGGCCACGCTCGCCGGCTGCCGGGCCCTGCCCGTGCCGCCGGACGAGGCTGGGCGCCTGGACCTGGCGGCGGTCGACGCGGCCGACGCCGCCCGCTCCCTCGCCCTGTGGGTCAACTCCCCGGGCAACCCCGCCGGCCAGCTGGAGGACCTGGGTGCGGTGGCGGCCTGGGGACGGGAGCATGCCGTGCCCGTGTTCAGCGACGAGTGCTACGTGGAGTTCACGTGGGCCGGCCGGGCTCGCACCATCCTCGAGCACGGGACCGACGGCGTGGTGGCCCTGCATTCCCTCTCCAAGCGATCCAACCTGGCGGGGCTGCGCGCCGGCTTCTACGCCGGTGACCCCACCCTGACGAGCTACCTGTCCGAGGTGCGCAAGCACGCCGGGCTCCTGGTGCCGGGCCCGGTGCAGTTCGCCGCTGCGGTGGCCCTCGACGACGACTCCCACGTGGAGCTCCAGCGGGCCGTCTACGCCGAGCGCCTCGAGCGCTTCGCCGAGATCCTCGCCGACCTCGGCGCCGGCGCGACGACCCCCGACGGTGGCTTCTACCTGTGGGCCGGCGCGCCCGGCGGCGACGCCTGGGCCTTCACCGAGCTCCTGGCCGCCGAGGGCGGTTGCCTGGTGAGCCCCGGCGACCTCTACGGCCCGCCCGGCGCCGGTCAGGTGCGGGTGGCACTGGTTCAGCCCCGCGAGCGCCTGGACCTCGTGGCCCAGCGCCTGGGCATGCCCACCCCTTCCTGATCGGGCTTGAGGAAGCGACGGGCTCCATTAGCCTCGCCCTCTCATGGCCGACCTGTCCGCGAGAATCGAGGAGCTCTGGCAGCGCCGGGCCGAGATCGAGCCGGGCGACTCCGACGCCTCGGCCCCCGTCCACGAGGCCATCGGCCTCCTCGACTCGGGGAAGGCCCGGGTGGCAGAGGTCGACGAAGCAAGTGGCGAGGTGGTGGTGCACCAGTGGCTGAAGCAGGCCATCCTGCTGCTCTTCCGCCTGTCGGCCATGGAGACCGTCGAGGTCGGGCCCTTCGAGTTCGCCGACCGCATCCCCCTGAAGCGGGACTACGCCGAAGCTGGGGTCCGGGTGGTGCCGGGCGGGTCGGCCCGATGGGGCTCTTTCCTCGACCGAGGCGTGGTGTTGATGCCGAGCTACGTCAACATCGGTGCCCGGGTGGGCGCCAACACCATGGTGGACACGTGGGCCACCGTGGGCTCGTGCGCCCAGGTGGGCGCCAACGTCCACCTGTCCGGCGGCGTGGGGATCGGCGGCGTGCTCGAGCCGCCCCAGGCCGCGCCGGTGATCGTGGAGGACGACGCCTTCGTGGGCAGCCGGTGCATGGTCACCGAGGGCGCCCGTGTGGGAAAGGGCGCGGTGCTCGGCGCCGGCGTGATCCTCAACCCCTCCATGCGCGTGATCGACGCCGCCACTGGGCAGGACCTGACCCGCGGCGTGGTGCCGCCCTGGTCCGTCGCGGTCTTGGCCACCCGGCCGCGGCCCTTTGCCGGCGGCACCTTCGGGCTGCCGTGCGTGCTGGTGATCAAGCGCCTCTCCGAGGGCCAGCGCCACGACAAGGCTCAGCTCAACGAGATACTGCGCGAGCACGGCGTGACCACGTGAGATCCGCTTGGCCATCGAGCACAGGGTCAGGCGAATGACCGACCTGCTGGCCCGCTGCGCCCAGCTGGTCGACATCCCCTCGGTGAGCCGCCACGAGGCCGAGATCGTCGATTTCCTCGAAGGTGAGCTGGGTGGGCTGGCCTGGCTGGCGGTGGAGCGGGTGGGCCACAACCTGGTGGCCCGGACCGACCTGGGCCGCCAGCACCGGCTGGTCCTGGCCGGTCACGTGGACACCGTGCCGCCGAACGGCAACGAGCGGGCCCGCATGGACGGCGATGTGTGCTGGGGTCTCGGCTCGTGTGACATGAAGTCGGGCTGCGCCGTCATCCTCGAGCTGGCCCGGGCCGTGGCCGAGCCCGCGGTGGACGTCACCTACGTCTTCTACGAGTGCGAGGAGATCGGCGCCGAGTTCAACGGTCTGAGCAGGCTCTTCGCCGAACGCCCCGACCTGCTGGCCGCCGACGCCGCCGTGCTGTGCGAGCCCACCGGCGCCCGGATCGAGGCCGGCTGCCAGGGGACGTTGCACCTCGAGGTCATCCTGGCGGGGGAGCGGGCCCACTCGGCCCGGCCGTGGATGGGCCGCAATGCCATCCACCGCCTGGCGCCCATGCTCGAGCGCTGCGCCTCCTACGAAGGGCGGCGGCCCGTGCTCGACGGGTGCGAGTTCCGTGAGGCGCTCCAGGTGGTGTCGGTGGAGGGGGGCGTGGCCGGCAACGTGGTGCCCGACCGGGCCACCGTGGTCCTCAACCACCGCTACGCCCCCGACCGCAGCGGGGAGGACGCGGTCCGGCACCTCCGTGAGGTCCTGGGCGACGCCGTCGACCAGTCCGGCGGCGACACCGTGCGCCTGGCGGACAACGCGGAGGGGGCCAGGCCCAACCTCACCCACCCGCTGCTGGCCGCGCTGTCCGCCCGCGCTCCGCAGCCACCGGTGGCCAAGCTGGGATGGACCGACGTGGCCTTCTTCGCCGCCCGGGGGGTCCCGGCAGTCAACTTCGGCCCCGGCGACCCGAGCCTGGCCCACGCCGCCGCTGAGCGCGTGGAGCGCTCCCAGATGGAGACGGTGTACGCCGCCCTGGGCTCGCTCCTGCGCACGGGGACGTAGGGGCAGGCTCGGATGTCCTCCGAACCCGGTGTGGCCCGCGTCGGGTGCTCGGGGTGGATCTACAAGCACTGGCGCAAGACGGTGTACCCCGAGTCGCTGCCGCAGCGCCGATGGTTCGAGCACTACGCCACCATGTTCGACACCGTGGAGGTCAACAACAGCTTCTACCGCCTGCCCACTGAGGCGGCGGTCGAGGGCTGGGCCGCGCAGGCGCCGCCGGGTTTCGTGTATTCCCTGAAGCTCGGTGCCTTCGGGTCACACCGCATGAAGCTGAAGGACGCGGCGTCGTGGTTGCCCAACCACCTCGACCGGCTCGAGCGGTTGGGCCCCACGGCGGGACCGACCCTGGTGCAGCTCCCTCCACGCTGGCGGCGCAACGCCGAGCGCCTCGACGAGTTCCTGTCGGCGGCGCCGACGACCAGGCGCTGGGCCGTCGAGGTGCGGGAGCCCTCCTGGTTGGACGACGAGGTCTACGACGTGCTCCGCAGACACCGCGCCGCCCTGTGCATCCACGACCTGCTCGCCGACCACCCGTGGGAGCTGACGGCGGGTTGGACCTACGTGCGCTTCCACGGTCCCCACGCCACCGAGCGCGCGTACCAGGGCAGGTACGGAGAGGAGGGGCTGCGCCGGATGGCCGAGCATCTACGCACATGGTTGGAAGACGGGTGTGACGTCTACGCCTACTTCAACAACGACGACTCCGGCTTCGCGGTGGAGGACGCCCGCTGGCTGGCCGAGCAACTCCGTCACTCTTGACCGTCGACGACTTGCGGGCACTCGACGATCTCGTCGAGGTCATCGCGGTGTAGCTCATGGACCCGGCAGGTAGGGGACACTTGGTAACCTACAACATCACCAAGTGATCGGAGCAGGGCATGGCGGCACCAGCTGAGTTCCTGGTTTCGAGCAGCGGTCAGATGTCTGTGCCGGCGGCTGTCCGCCACCGATGGGGGCTCACCGAAGGCGGCCGAGTGACCGTGATCGACCTCGGCCACGCCGTTGTTCTCCTCCCGCCGGGTGCCCGCCAGAGGCTCTTGAGCGAGGCGCTCTCAGCTGAGGAACACCGCATGTTCGTGGCCACCCTCGACGATCCCGATCTCGCCACCACCTGAATGAGCAAGGTCGTCATCGACGACCACCTGCTGCGCGATGTGCTCTCCGGCGAGCGCTCTGGAGACCTCGGTGGGATGGCAACCGGACTGGCGACAACTGGGCTATGGCTGTTCCGGCTCTGCAGCTCCCTCGCCGAACCAGGTGTGCTCGGCAAGCTGTCGGCACCCGTCGCCCGCTTACCTGTCGAGCTCCAGGAGCGGTTCCGCGCTCAGGTGACCGCCTTGCCCGACGACATCGAGGTTCTCCATCTGCGAGACCTTGCCTGGCCGATGGCGCAGCTACAGCATCGTCACCGGGCTCACGGCCACCGACTGTCGGCGGCCATGGTCGAAGCCCTGGCCGTCGCTCATGAGCTCGGTGCCGACATCGCGGTGTCCCATCACGATGTGGGCCCGAACCTGAGGGCCGCAGCCGGTGATGACGGAATCGTCTTCCACGTGCTGTAGCTCTCCCGGCGGTGGGGACGTTTGCCGTCCCGTCGGGGCTTGTGATGATGGGACGCGCAGCAAGTGCCGTGTCGGGCGGCAGTACCCCCGCAGGCACCGCCCCGCTTGCGAAAGGACATCACAACGCAGGGCCGCTCGAACGCAGCGCCTATACGGCCACGAGATAGTGGAAATTCCCCTCCCCGACCGAGCGTTCCAAGGTGCGCAAGACGTGCGTGGCATCGTCCCTCACTCCTCCGACGAAGTAGGGCTTGCCGTCCCGACCGAACCGGACGGCGCCGGTCGGTTCCCACGCCCCGAGAAAGCCGGCGGTCCGCTCGAACTCGGGGTGAGGTTCGAAGCCCAGATTCCTGGCGTAGGCGACCGCACCCCACACCATCTCCCGTGCCATCTCGATCGGAGCGGCGAGCGCAGGTGCCTCGTAGACGAGGAAGTAGGTGCGTACGTAGGCGCGCAGGTCAGCATCGTCCATCACCTTCGGGCCGAGCACGTCCTTGACGCCCAGGCAGTAGACGTCGACCAGATAGCCGGCCACGGCGACCTTGCCGCGCCGATGCTCCCGTGCCACGAGCACGCTCACGATCCCGTGGCCGATCCCATCGGGCACGCTCGTGTCCGGCCAGTCAGCCGGCGCCTCGAGTCCTTCGCTCCAGCCAGGGCTCACCCAGCACCCCACGACCGGCGGCTCCGGGGCACGGGAGCCCTCGCAGCCGAACTTCCTCTCTGCATGCGAATTGTCGACGACTTCCAAGCCGTCGACGTCTCGTCGAGGTCATCGTGGTGTAGCCACGGACCC
>JAUJNQ010000001.1:738438-740245 GCA_030448025.1 Acidimicrobiales bacterium
CGACTTCCAAGCCGTCGACGTCTCGTCGAGGTCATCGTGGTGTAGCCACGGACCCGGCGTTCGAAGACAGGGTGGGTCCGCTGCCACCGCCGGCGAGAACCGAGTTAGCGTCCTCGACTTGGCCAGTAGCTCGCACGTCCGCGTGGCGCCCAGCCAAGTGGCACAGAAGCCACCGACCGCGCCGAAGTGACCGTTCTCGCTCTCATCGCCGGCGTCGCTCTGGTGGCGCTCGTGGCTTGGGACATCGTCCTCACGCTGTTCCATCCCGGCGCCCGGGGCCCCTTGAGCTACTCCGCCAACCGAGCCACCTGGCGGGTGGCCCGGGGCATCTCGCTGCGGCTCCTCCGTGGCCGAGGCCTCAACTACGCCGGGCCCTTCGCTGTGGTCACCAACCTGATGGTGTGGGTGCTCGCTATGTGGCTGGGGTTCGCCTTGATCTACCTGCCCTACGTCGGGTCCTTCAGCTACGACCCTTCTACTCCCTTTGCCGCCAAGGGGATACTCGAAGCGCTGTACATCAGCGGTGCCACCATCACGACCGTGGGCTTTGGGGACGTGGTTGCGACCGGTGGGGTCCTCCGCATGGTGGCGGTGCTGGAGGCCGCGAGCGGTTTCGGAGTCCTGTCGTCGGCCATCGCCTTCGTTCTCGCCGTCTATCCGCTCATCAGCCAGCTTCGCAGCACCGGTCTCCAGCTCGCCGATGCCGGGGCCCTCGAGCTGGAGGGAGCGCTCCGAGTGGTGTGCCAAGCCGGGCCGTCGCAGCTGACGGCCGTGGCTCGGGACCTAATCGAGGACCACGAGCACCTCCGGCGTTTTCCAGTCCTCTACTACTTCGAATCGGGCAACCGGGAGGAGTCGCTTAGCGCCGTGGTGCGTGGCAGCACGCTGTTGCTGATTGCCTTGCGTTGCGCCCCCGCCCACAGCCTGGACTACACCCCCGTGTACGCAGAGATGATGGAGAACGTCGTTGGTCGCCTCCTCGACGATCTCGAGAGCGATTTCCTGGGGGGGCGCCGGCGTGGCCAGGCCCCACCTGATCCGCCCGGAGACGAGGCCGGCGTCCGCCTACGCCAAATGTGCAGCGCCCTCTGTGCGGACGGCAGGGAGACGAACTTCGAAGGAGACTGGGAGCGACTGGGATCCCTGGTCACTCGGGCTGACTTGGTGTTGGAGGCACTGGCTCGCGAGCACGGCCACGGCGCTCAGCCTGTCCTCCCGGAGTAGCGGGTGACGACGACGTCCCGGCCGGTCTTGGCATCAAGAGAGAGAGAGGTGCTGGACCACCGACGACTCGCGCTTCGGCGTGAGGACGCACGCTGGCCGACAAACTCCGCCGCGCTTGACCCGGGCATCTCCGGTCGCCGCTCGGGTTCACATCTCACCTGCCGAGCCCTGCACAGCCCACCGGTCACGCGGGACCGCCTTTCCTCCGGAATAGCCGCCGACCCCGGCTGAGGGCGGCGGCTACGTTCGTCGATGGTGGCGGTTGCGGTTATGGAAGGCGCACGCCGGCCGACCGTTGGCTGCCACCGTCGGTCCTCCTGCGGCCCAAGGCTGGACGTGGTCGATCTGGCATCGCTCGGCGGGAAGCTCGCAGTAGGGATGGAAGCACTGGCGGTCGCGCACCTCTACGGCCCGGCGGGTGGCTCCGGTGAACAGCCGGGTGGCCACGCCCACGTCGATCACCCGAGAGGCGCCGTCGAAGACCACCCGCTCCACCCAGGCTTCGTCCAGCCAGTCCACCAGAGAGCCGGGGCTCACCACCGTGCCGTTGGCCAGCTCGCAGATGCGCCCGGCCAAGGTCTCA
>JAUJNQ010000013.1 GCA_030448025.1 Acidimicrobiales bacterium
CCTTCTCACCGGGTCGGACCCGGATGAGGTCACCGAGGGCGACCTGGTCGACGGGGACGAGCCGTTCCTCGCCGTCCACGATGAGCCTGGCCTCCTTGGCCCCGAGCTCGAGCAGGGCGCGGATGGCATGGGACGCCTTGCCCTTGGCCGTGGCCTCGAAGAAGCGGCCAAGGAGCAGGAAGGCGATGATCAGGGCGGAGGTGTCGAAGTAGTGCGGCGAATGGTCCGGCCCGAAGGCCACCTGGTAGGCGGAGAAGAAGAACGCGGCCAGCGTCCCCATCGAGATCAGCGAGTCCATGTTGGCCTGGAAGCTGCGGAGGCGTTGGGCTGCGACCTTCAGGAACGGGTACCCGGCCCAGAACTGCACCGGGGTGGCCAGGGCGAACGCCGTCCACCGGGCCCACGGGTCCTCCATGAACCACAGCGACAGGACCAGCACGATGATCCCGAGCGGCCAGGCCACCAGCACCCGCCGCAGCCACATCGAACGGACCTTGTCCTCCGACTCCTCGGCGTCGGTGTCGGATGAGGCTGAGATCGGCGCCAGTCCGTAGCCGACCTTGGCCACCGCGGCGACGAGATCTTTGATCTCCACCCGGTCCGGGTCGAGCTGCACGGTGGCCCGCTTGGTGGCGAAGTTCACCGCCGCGTCCTCTACGCCCTGGTGGCGGGAGAGGGCCTTTTGGACCCTGGTGGCGCACGAGCCGCAGGTCATCCCTGAGACGGCGAGCTCGACGGGGCCCGTCCGGTCCATGGTCTGGGTGCCCATCAGGTGTCTTGTCCGATCGACTCGGGGAGCGGGCCGGTGGTGATCCGGTCGTAGCGGAGGGCCTCCATCAGCTCATCCACGATCTCGTCGGTCCGCCCCGCCACCATCGCCGCCGCCACACACGTCTCCAGGTGGTTGCGCAGCACGATCCGGCTGCAACGTTCGAGCGAGCCCTGCACAGCCGAAAGCTGCTTCATCAGGTCCGGGCAGTAGGCGTCCTCCTCCACCATCCGGATGATCCCATCGAGGTGGCCCCGGGAGGTCTTGAGCCGATTGAGGACGGAACGCTGGTTCTCTGCTTTCATGATCGCCACCCTACCCCACCGGGGGAGGGGTTGCAACGCAAAGTCTCAGCCCCGCATGATGTCTTCGGACTCCAGCCGGCAGACCAACGCCTGGGCGTCCCGGTCGACGCCGTTGGCGATGGAGGAGTTCAACCGGGTCTGCCACGGCAGCCCCATCCAGTGCAAGCCCGGAACCGGTGACGCCCCAGCCTCGTGGCGAGGGAGCCGTCGGCCCAGAGGGCTCCGGGGACGCGCAGCCATGGGTAGTCGGGGCGAAAGCCGGTGCACCACAGCACTGTGCTCGGCCTCAGCCGAGTGCCGTCCTCGAGGGTGAGGGTCGCGCCCTGGCTCGACGACCCGGTGGAGCAGTAGGCGGACGGTGCCGTCGGCCACCAGCCGGATGAGTTGACGTCCGATGATCGCATCACCGCGCTGTCGGACGTAGCGGCCGACCCAGGAGTCGGCGCCGGCGTTGAGGATGCCGGTGACGTAGATCCACCAGTAGAGGCTGATCCCCAGGATGTCCTCGGGGAGGGACCAGAGTGGTCCCGGCGCAGCGACGGTGACGCTGTGGGTGGCGGCAAGCTCTCGGGCCAGCTGCGCCGCGCTGTTGCCGCCGCCGACGACCAGGACGTCACCGGTGGGGATGTCGAAAGGTCGCTGGTACCCCGAAGAGTGCAGCTGGGCACGCCGGCGTCGAGTCCGTCGGCGGCGGCGGGAAGTCTCGGACTGGAGAACGGGCCGGTGGCGATCACGACGTGTCTCGCTCTGATGGTGCCGCGTGTGGTTCTGGCGTGGAAGCGTCCGCCATCGGCGGGCTCGACCACCTCGATGCGGGTGTCGAGCTGGACGGGCAGGCCAAACCAGCGGGCGTAACCGGCCAGGTAGGCCTGCATCTCTGCCTTGGTCGGGTACCGTCCCTCGCCCTTCGGGAAACGTAGCCCGGGCAGAGCGCTGAACCGCCGGGGTGTGAACAGCGTCAGGCTGTCCCAGCGGTCACACCAGCTCTGCCCCGGCTGGGGTGCGGCGTCGACGATGAGGAACGAGGCGCAGGTTCGTTCAGCCAGCCAGTAACCGTTGCCAGGCCCGCCTGACCGGCACCGATGATCAGCACGTCAACAGTACGGCGTGACGGCGCCCCTGCGTCAGTCAATGCTGCTCCGTGGTGTGGGCCGACGGCATGGTGGCACTGGGGGCCGTCGAGGTTAGGTCCGCTTGATGACCCATGCGATTTCGGTTGTTGCCGCTACGGCGAGTCCGAAGACCAGGTGGGCGGCGACTCCACGAAGGTGGGTTGCGAGGGGGTAGGCCCGGTTGGGTGCGGTGAAGCCGAGGGTGGGGGTCTCTCGCTGGCAGAGACGGATCACAGCTACGTCAGCGGCGGTCGCCAGCT
>JAUJNQ010000007.1:0-26128 GCA_030448025.1 Acidimicrobiales bacterium
GGCCCTCGGCCGAGCTGGCCGTGATGAGCCCCCAGGGGGCGGTGGAGATCGTCCACCGCCGGGAGCTGGCCGCCACCGCCGACCCCGCCACCCGGCGGGCCGAGCTGGTGGAGGAGTACGCCGAGCGGGAGGCCAACCCGTGGGTGGCGGCCGAGCGGGGCTACCTCGACGACGTGATCGACCCGGCCGAGACCCGGATCAAGCTGGTGGCGGGCCTGGAGATGCTGCGGACCAAGCGCGAGGAGCGGCCCCACCGCAAGCACGGCAACGTCCCGCTGTGAGGTCGAAGGCCGCCTCGGCACCCAGCCCGGCCCAGCTGGCGGCCATCGTGGCCGCGGTGGAGCTGTGCTGGCCCCGCCCCGCGCCCCGGGCGGGCCCGGCCACCGGGTTCGACCCGCCGGCCGCGTGGCGCTTCGCCGGCCGCTGGTGGCACGACGCCCGTCACTTCTCCACGGTGCCGGAACGGTGGGGTCAGGGGCCGGTGAACACGCCGGGCCGGGGGTGGCGCAGGGCGTCGGCCAGCAGCTCCAGGTAGTGCGCCCGCTCGACGTCGACGGCGCCGAGGGAGACGAGGTGCGGTGTCGTCCACTGGACGTCGAGCAGGTGGCCCCCGCCGTTGCGCCACCGCTCGACCAGGCCCACCAACGCCACCTTGGAGGCGTCGGTGGCCCGGTGGAACATCGACTCGCCGGCGAAGAGCCCCCCGATGGCCACCCCGTAGAGCCCGCCGACCAGCCCGGCGTCGGGGTCCCAGGCCTCCACGCTGTGGGCCCAACCCAGGCGGTGGAGGCGGAGATAGGCCCGGCTGATGTCGGGCGAGATCCACGTCCCCTCCCGAGCCGGGTCGGCGCAGGCGTCGATCACCTCCTCGAAGGCGGTGTCGAGGCGGATCTCGAACCGCCGGCACGACCGACGCAGCGAGCGGCTCACCCGGAGACCGTCGAGGGGGAGCACCGCCCGGGGGTCGGGCGACCACCAACCGAGTAGATCGTGACGCCGCCGGGTCGACACCGGCATGGGGAAGAGGCCGGCCCGGTAGGCGGCGAGCAGGGTGTCGGGCTCGAGGTCGGCGCCCACCCCCACCAGGCCGTCGTCGTCGGCGGTCTCGGCAGGCGGGAAGTCCCAGGCGGCCACCCCGCCAGTCTGGGCCTCACGGGGCCGGCCGCTACGGTACGGACATGAGCGGAGCACTGGCCCTGGTCGGGGGCGGCGAGTGGCAGCCGGGCTGCGACTTCGACGTCGAGCTCCTGGGCGCCAGCGGCGGGACCGAGGTGCTGGTGCTGCCCACCGCCGCCGCCTACGAGCACCCCGAGCGGGCGGTGGCGGCTGCGGCGACGTGGTTCGAGTCCTTCGGTGGCGTGGTGCGGGGCCTCGACGTGCTCCAGCGCGCCGACGCCCTCGACCCGGCCAAGGCGGCCGAGGTGCGAGCCGCGCGCTTCGTCTACCTCTCCGGGGGATCGCCGCTGCACCTGCGGTCGGTGCTGAAGGAAACCGCCGTGTGGGACTCCCTGGTGGCGGCCTGGGACGACGGGGCCGTGGTGGCCGGCTCGTCGGCCGGGGCCATGGTCCTGTGCGACCCCATGGTCGACCCTCGTGGCGGCGCCTTCACCGTGGGTCTCGGTCTGGTGGTCAACCTGGCCGTACTGGCCCACGCCGAGGCCGACGTGGCCCGCGACCATGTCCACCACCGGACCCTCGAGTTGGCCAGCCCCGGCATGCCGGTGGCGGCCATCACCGAGCGCACCGCCCTCGTCCGGGACCCCGGCGGGGCCTGGAGCGCGGCCGGTGCGGGGACGGTCCGGATCTTCGTCGACCGGGTCGAAGCTGGTCTCGACGCCCTCCCCGGCTGACCGGCAGGGCGTCGAGCGACGAGCGATTACTGCTCGACGATCTCCACCGACTCGATGGTGGCCGGATCGCTGGGAGCGTCGGTGCCCTCCTCGGCGGTGGCGGCGAGTTGTTCCACCGCGTCGGCCCCGTCGACGACGCTGCCGAACAGCGAGTAGTTGGGGGGAAGGGCCGCCCCTTGTTCGCCGGTCACCACGAAGAACTGGCTGCCGCCCGAGCCCCGGCCCTGGCCCGTCTGGGCGTTGTAGGAGTTGGCCATGGCCACCGAGCCCACCTGGTAGGCACCGGCCGGGGGGAGCTCGTCGGGGATCGTGTACCCGGGGCCGCCGGTGCCGGGGGGGTCGCCCACGGGGTCGCCACCCTGCACCACGAAGTCGGTGATGACGCGGTGGAACGGAGCCCCGTCGTAGTAGCCGGAGCGGGCCAGGACGACAAAGTTGTTGACCGTTCCCGGCGCTCGCTCCTCCAGGAGGTCGATGGTGAACGTACCCACGGAGGTCGTGACAGTGGCGGCGTAGTCGACGCCGTCCTCGATGCAGCGCTGAGGGGCCGCCTCGAACTGACGCACCGGCTCGGCTGGCTTCTCCGCCGGTGGGCACGTTCCGGTGCCGTACTCGAAGGCCACGGGGGCAGGCGGGGTGGTGGAGCCGGGTGCCGGCGCCACGGTCGTCGACGGAGTGGGTTCGGCGGCGGTGTCGGTCTCGTCGTCGGAGCCGGCCTGGGAGATCAGCACCAGGACGGCGAAGACCACCAGCGACACCACCACCGCCGAGACCAGGCGCCGTCGACGTTGCTTGCGACGGAGGTCGGCTTGCTCGGCCGCCAGGCGGGCCTGGCGGCCCTCTTTCTGACGTTCACGCTTCTCGGTCCCCATTCGGCGGCCAACCTAGTAGGCCGGCTGCACGCGCTGGTAGCGTCATCCAGCCATGCCCGTGGTCGTCCAGAAGTTCGGCGGGAGCTCCCTCGCCGATCCCGACCGGGTCCGGGCGGTGGCCGACCACGTGGCCCGCACCCGCCGCCGGGGGACCCAGGTGGTGGTCGTGGTCAGCGCCATGGGCCACGAGACCGACGACCTGTTGCACCTGGCCTCCCAGGTCTCGCGGTCGCGTCCCGGTCGGGAGATGGACATGCTCATCACCGCCGGGGAGCGCAAGGCCACGGCCCTGCTGTGCATGGCCCTGCACGACCTCGGGGAGGAGGCCGACAGCCTGACGGGCAGCCAGGCCGGGTTCCACACCGACGCCACCCACACCAACGCCAAGATCCTCGAGGTGCGCCCCGAGCGGGTGAGGGCCGTGTTGGCCGAGGGCCGGGTGCCGGTGGTGGGTGGAGCCCAGGGGGTGAGCCCGGCCCGCGACGTCACCTTCCTCGGACGGGGTGGCTCCGACACCACCGCCGTGGCCCTGGCGGCCGCCCTACACGCCGACGCGTGCGAGCTCTACACCGACGTCAGCGGGGTCTTCACCGCTGATCCCCGGGTGGTCACCGACGCCCGGCGCCTGGGGAGCGTGGGGTTCGACGAGCTGCTCGAGATGACCGCCACGGGCTGTCCCAAACCGGCCATGCGCTCGGTGGAGTTCGCCCGCCGTCAAGGCGTGACCCTGCACGTGCGCTCCAGTTTCACCTGGGAACCCGGTACCTGGGTACGAGAGGAGGACCCGTCCATGGAACAGGCCGTCATCACCGCCGTCACCTCCGACACGTCGGAAGCCAAGGTCACGGTGCAGGGGGTGCCCGACCGACCCGGTGTGGCCGCCGCCCTGTTCCGTGGCCTGGCCGACCACGACGTCATGGTCGACATGATCGTGCAGAACACCTCCGAGGAGGGGCGCACCGACATCTCCTTCACGGTGCCGGAGGAGCACCTCGAGCTGGCCCGAAAGACGTGTGAGGCCCATGCCGACGAGCTCGGCGCCACCCACGTGGTGGCCGATGGCGCCATCGCCAAGGTCTCCGTGGTGGGGGCCGGGATGAAGTCCCACCCCGGCGTCTCGGCCACGGTGTTCGAGGTGCTGGCCGAACGCGGCATCAACATCGAGATGATCTCCACCTCGTCGATCCGCATCACGTGCGTGGTGCGGACCGGGCGATTGGAAGACGCGGTGGGCGCCCTGCACGACGCCTTCGAGCTGGCGCGGCCCCTTGCCTGAGTTCCGGTGGAGGACACCACGCTCCTGCGCCGCGGCCCGGTATCTCGGATCGGAGGAAGCGAGGGCAGCGGTAGCCTCCGCCCGATGGGCGTGCACGTCGGCATCGTGGGGGCGACCGGACTGGTGGGCGGGGTCATGCGCTCGGTCCTGGCCGAGCGGGGCTTCCCGGTGGACTCGCTGCGGCTGTTCGCCTCGGCCCGCTCGGCCGGGCGCCGGCTGCCCTGGCACGACGGAGAGATCGAGGTGGAGGACGCGGCCACCGCCGATCCGGCCGGGCTCGACCTGGCCCTGTTCTCGGCCGGGGCCACCGCCTCGCGTGGCCTGGCCGGCCGTTTCGTGGAGGCGGGTGCCGTCGTGGTGGACAACTCCTCGGCCTGGCGGATGGATCCGGACGTCCCCCTGGTGGTCCCCGAGGTCAACGTCGGCGCGCTTGCCCGGATCCCCAAAGGGATCGTGGCCAACCCCAACTGCACGACCATGGTGGCCATGCCCGCCCTCGCCCCCCTCCACGCCGAGGCCGGGCTTCGCCGACTGGTCGTCAGCACCTACCAGGCCGTGTCGGGCGCGGGCTCGGCCGGCATCGCCGAGCTCGATGGTCAGCTCCGCAAGGGGGCCGACGGTTCGGCCGGGCTGGCCTTCGACGGCGGATCGGTGAGCTTCCCAGCGCCGGAGGTCTTTCCCGACACCTTGGCCTGCAACGTGGTGCCCCTGGCCGGTGACCGGCTGGACGACGGCAGTGGCGAGACGGTGGAGGAGGCCAAACTTCGCCACGAGAGTCGCAAGATCCTCGGCATCCCCGAGCTGCACGTGTCGGGCACCTGCGTGCGGGTGCCCGTCTACACCGGCCACTCGCTGGCCGTCAACGCCGAGTTCGACCGCCTGCTCACCCCCGATCGGGCCCGCCAGCTCCTGGCCGGCGCCCCCGGCGTGGAGCTGGTCGACGTGCCCTCACCCCTGCGGGCGGCCGGCGGAGACCTGAGCCTGGTGGGGCGGATCCGGCGTGACCCTGGGGTCGAGCACGGTCTGGCCCTGTTCGTGGTGGGCGACAACCTCCGCAAGGGAGCGGCGCTCAACGCCGTCCAGATCGCCGAGGCGCTCTTTCGCCGGTAGGAGCGCAGCCCTCCACCGTGGGCTCGCCCACGGAGTAGGTTTCGGTAGGTTTCGGTAGATGTAGGTGGCCTATAGGTAGAGTGTCCCTACACCACGAGCCGGTTGCAGGAAGATCACCAATGATTCGGACCATCCCTTGACTTTAGAGTGGAGTCCAACCTTTACACTGGTCGCTGTGCCCCAGCTGACCGTGTCCAAGCTCGCCAACCAAGCGGGCACGTCCCCGGACACCCTTCGCTACTACGAGCGCATCGGCCTGCTCCCGGCCCCCGAGCGGAGCCCGGCGGGCTACCGGCTCTACGGGGCGGAGATGATCGAGCGGGTGCGCTTCATCAAGCGGGCCCAGCGCTTCGGCCTCCGGCTCGAGGAGATCGGCGAGCTGTTGTCGATCAAGGAGAGCGGGCTGTGTCCCTGCGGGCGTACCCGCACGATGTTGGAGGACAAGATCCGCGGGCTCACCGAGGAGATGGAAGTGTGCCAGCGGCTGCGAGACGACATCCAACTGATGCTCGACGAGCAGCTCGCTTCCGAGGCCCCCGAGGAGTGGCAGTGCGGCTCCAGTCTCATCCAGGTGGGACGACGACCGAGCGCCCAGTGACCGAGACGCCGAGCAACAACCAACGCGACTGGAGGAAGAGAATGAGTGTGTCCGAGCAAGGCTGCCAATGTGGGTGCAGCACCATGACCGAGGTGACCCAGGCGGCGGAACCGTGTAGCTGCGGTTGCGAGTGCTGCGCCACCACGGCCAAGAGCACCGATCAGGAGATCGCCGAGCTCCAGGAGCTCCGGCAGTCGGTCGACCGGCGACTGAGTGAGCTGGGCCAGTCCTGATGTCGTCCCATCCCCGGGCGAGGACCCGGCGTCCGGCCTGTCCGGGCGCCGGGTCCGGACCCAGCCCTACAAGAAATCGGAGCAGCGCATGTCGAGTCCCGTGAGTCCCATCTCATCCGGCGCCCCCGAGCCCGAGGACGTCCGGTCGCGCAGCCTGTTGCGCCCGGCCATCCTGTTGTTGTTGCGCGAGCAGGAGAGCCACGGCTACGAGCTGATGAGCCGCCTGGCCGAGCTCGGTGTCGAGGTGCCGCCCACCACCGGTGGGCTGTACCGGTCCTTGCGCACCATGGCCGACGAGGGTCTGGTGACCTCCTACTGGAGCACGCCCGACCGAGGTCCGGCCCGGCGCGTCTACGCCATCAGCGAGACCGGCGAACAGCACCTGGAGGCATCCATGCCGGCGCTGGCCAGCCTGCTGCGCACGGTACGGGGAATGCTCAACCGCTACCGCCAGCAATAGGGCGTTCGCCTTCACTCGCTTCGCTCCGTTCGGGCGAGCTGGGCTTCGCCTTTTCGCCCTCACTCGCTTCGCTCCGTTCGGGCGAGCTGATCGTGCTGCGGCCGACCGGCGTAGCCGGCCGGCCTTCGCCCTGACCACTCCTCTCGGCGAGCTCCGCTCGCCGGGCCGCCAGCCAGATGCGGCCGCCTTCGGCGGCGTTCGTGGCCGGCGGCGGCCTCGGGTTCCTGCGGCGAGTTGGCGCCGGGGTGCCGGCGGCGGCTCCGCGCTGCCGGCTTCGGCGGTCGGTGGGCTACCTCGGCCTGGAGGCCACCTGGACGACGGTGCCTTGGTTGGCGCGGGGGGAGCCGGCGCTGTCGGCGTTGGCAAAGGCGACGGACAGGCTCTCCTGGGCGGGGGCGGCGCTGGCGTGGGCCAGGCGGGCGAGGTCGCCGGGGGTGGCCTCGTAACCGGCTTCGGGCGAGCAGCCGGGTTGCCGGTAGCGGGTGGCGTAGTTCTGGCCGGCCACGGCCAGGGCGGCCCCGAAGCGGGGGTCGCGCCGGCGGGCCTCGCGGGCGAAGCGGGCCAGGCGGGGACGGGCCCGGTAGAACCGTCGATAGGCCCGCCGTAGGCCTTGCTCCAGCTCGGCCGCCGACATCCGGACAGGGGTGAACACCGCCTGGTAGAGGTTGTAGCGGCGCCAGTCGAACGACGTGATGCGCCCGTCCCCCATCATCTTGGAGAAGGTCTGGGTACCGGGGTAGGGCGTGAGGATGGAGAAGTGGGCCACGTCCACCCCGATGCGGTCGACGAAGTCAGCGGTCTCGTCGAACACCTCCGGTCCGTCGTGGTCGAAGCCGAAGATGAAGCCGCCTTCCACGGAGATCCCCCGTTGGTGCACCCGCTCGATCAGCTCGCCGTACTGGCTGGGTCGGTTCTTCTTGTTGCACTCGATCAGGCTCTCGCGAGAGACGCTCTCGAACCCCGTGAACAGCGCCCGGCACCCACTGCGGGCGGCCAGGTCGAGCAGTTCGGGGTTGCGGGCCAGGCCGATGGAAGCTTGCGCCCCCCAGGTCACTTTGACCTGGGAGCGCTCCATGGTCTCCAGCAGGTCGGAGGTGTAGTCGAGGTCGGCGGCCAGGTCGTCGTCGAGGAAGAACACGTAGGTGAAGCTGCCCGCGTGCTGGCCCCGACGCTTGAGGATGCGTAGCTCCTCCACCACCTGGTCGGGAGCCCGGTGGCGAGAGCCGCGGCCGTTGATGCGGATGACCGAGCAGAAGTCGCAGTTGAAACGGCACCCGCGGGTGGTCTGGACGGTGTTGAGCGGGGCATAGCGGGTGAGCGGCCAGCTGGCCAGGATGTCGACCCATTCCTCGACCGTGGGCACGATCTCCATGCCCTGCCAGTGGCCACGGTAGAGGGGCTGGAGGCGACCGGCGGCGGCGTCGGCCAGGACGGTACCGATGATGTCGTCGGCCTCGCCGCACAGCACCGAGTCGGCGTGGCGCAGGGCCTCGTCGGGCAGCAGCGACGGGTGGACCCCTCCGAGGACCACGGGCACGCCCTGCTCCCGGTAACGATCGGCGATGCGGTAGGCACGGGGTGCGGTCGAGGTCCACACCGTGAGGGCGGCCAGATCGGGGCGCTCGGACGGGATGGCCTCGAAGTTCTCGTCGATGACCCGGACCCGCCAGCCGTGGCGACGGGCGTGGGCCGACAGCACCAACAGGGCCATGGGCGGCATGCGGTGGCCGAAGGTCTGGTGGAGACCGGTGCCGCCCCAGCGGGGGAAGACCAAGTGCAACAAGGGGCGGTGGTCCACCAGGCGAGCGTACGCTCCCCCCACCCCTGGCGTCAGCCGGGGAGGGAAATGGCCTCGGTGGCCGACCGGTGCGTGCGAGCGGCGGCTCGCTGTGCCCGTGCCGCGGCCCGACGGGCCCGCCACGCCAGCGAGGGCCGGCCCTCGGTGTCGGTGGCGGCGAGCACGAGCCCACCCAACATCGAGAGGTTCTTGAGGAAGTGGACCTTCTGGCCGGTGCGCGCCGCCTCGTCGTCCTCTTCCCAGAAGGGGTGGCCGGCCAAGGTGGTGGGCACGAGCGAGACGGCCAGGGCAGTGGCGGCCAGGCGGGGAACTCGCCCGGTCGCCAGTAGCAGCCCGGCGACCACCTGGACCGCACCGTTCACCTTGACCAACAAGACGGTGTCCTCGGGGAGCCCGAGGGGTCGTGCCACCTGGGACGCCACCCGCTCTGCCTTGGGTTCTTTGGTCTCGGGTCGGCGCACGGCGTCGACCCCGCCGGTCACGAACATCGACGCCAACAGGGGCCGGGCGATCTTGCGGGTGATGGCCATCGAAGCCACCTCTACCCGTCGGTGTCGGCCGACACCCCCCCGGAGCGCCTCGGGAGCTCGCCGTCAGGACCCCCGGAGGGAGGTGACGGCGGCGAAGTCGGTCCCCATTGCTGGTCGCCCCGCCGTTTGCGCTCGAGGCCGGTGGGCCCGAGCAGCGACGCCGGCCCCACGGCGGCGGCACCGAAGCGCCGGCGGATGTCCTCGACCGCCCGGGCCACGTCGTCGGCCTCGCGCTCGGCGTCGTCGAGGGTGAGCTGCACGCTGTCCCGTTGCACCAGGTTGGACACGCTGACGCCGAGCAGGCGCACCCCGGGGGACGGGTCCACCCCCTCCAGCAGGGCGTGGGCCACCTTGGCCAGGGGCGGCCCGGCATCGAGGGGCACGGGAACGGTGCGCGACCGGGTGATGGTGCGGAAGTCGCCGAAGCGGACTTTGAGGACCACGGTCGTCCCCGCCCGCCCCGCCTCCCGCAGTCGGCTGGCCACGGCATCGGCCAGGCGGACCACCTCTCGGCGGAGCGGTTCGTGGTCGTGGTGATCCCGCGGGTAGGTCTCCTCGTGCCCCACCGACTTCACCCCGCGCTCGGGCTCGACCGCACGGGTGTCGCGGCCCCAGGCCAGGGCGTGCAGGTGCCGACCCGAAGCCTGGCCCAAGGCCCCTTCCAGGGTCTCGGGTGGTATCTGGGCCAGGTCGCCGACGGTGGTCACGCCGAATCGATCGAGGCGACGCCGGGTGGCCGGGCCCACCCCCCAGAGGGCGCCGACGGGCAGCGGGTGCAGGAAGGCCAATTCAGCACCGGGCTCGACCACCTTGACCCCCAGCCCCGGGATCGTCCCGGTGAGGGACGCGTGGGGCTTGGCCGCCTTGGACGCCAGCTTGGCCAGGAGTTTGCTGGTGGCCACCCCCACCGACGACCAGAGGCCCATCTCGTCGTGGATCTGGCGGCGGATCGACCAGGCGATCTCAACGCCTGTGCCCAGCAGCCGCCGGGCCCCACCCACGTCGAGGAAGGCCTCGTCCAACGAGATCGCCTCGATGAGAGGGGTGAAGCGGTGCAGCACCTCGTGGAGCTGGTGGCTGCATTGCTGGTAGAGGTCATAGCGGCCGGGGAGGAAGACCGCCTCGGGGCACAATCGACGGGCCCGGGTGGAGGGCATGGCGGAGTGGATGCCGTGGGCCCGGGCCTCATAGGAGCACGAAGCCACCACGCCGCGGGCGCCGGAGCCGCCCACGATGACCGGGCGTCCGGCGAGGGAGGGATCGGTGCGCACCTCGACGGCCACGTAGAAGGCGTCCATGTCGACGTGGAGGATCGAGCGGTGCTGCTCCACGCCGTGAGTGTGCCAGAGCCGGTGGGACCGGTGGACCGGTGCGAATAGCGTCTGTCCCATGTGCCGCAACATCACCACCCTGCGAGGCCTCGAACCACCGGCGACGACGGAGGAGGTCGAAGCGGCGGCGTTGCAGTTCGTGCGCAAGGTCAGCGGTGTCCAGGGGTCGTCCAAGGCGACGACAGCGGCACTGCAGCAGGCCGTGGCCGACGTCGCAGCCGCCACCGCCACCCTGCTCGCCAGCTTGCCGCCCCGGCGACAGCCTCCCGTCACTCAACCTCCGCTCCGGCGCCCCGAGGTGCGGGCCCGCTTGGGCCTGCCGACGGCTCCGGAGTAGCAGCCGGCTCGGTGCCGAGGACTCCCGTCAGCCCACCAGCTCGATCAGCTGGCACAACTCGGGGGTGGGGTGGCGCAGGCGGATCGACCGACCGAGCCGGCGACCGGCGAGCTGGAGCCGGGCCAGGCGGTCGACCAGGTCGAGGTCCGGTTGTCGGCCGGCGACCGGTCCGACGATCACCTCGACGTCGCCGTGGACGACCACCACCACCACCTCGGGCCCGTCGCCCCCATCCACCCTCCAGGCCTCCTTTGGCAGCCGTCGCAGTCGAGACGACTCCGGCGGGCGGAACTCACCGGGTCGGCGTCGAGGTCCGGCCGGGGCGTCATCCCTCGAGCCGTGTGTCTCGAGCGGGCGGCCCCGACGGACCAACACCGCCCGATGGGAGCTCCCGCCCGGGTGTCGTGCAGGCTTCCCGGAGCCTATGCCCGCGTCCCCCTCCGCCGGCCCCGAAGCGTCAGCCCTGCAGCCATCACCAGGGCCAGGAGGCCGAGCGGGATCGGCAGACAGCAGCCGCCGAACCGGACTCGCAGGCAACCGCTGGGCATCGGTCGCACGCCGAAGCCTCCCCCACTGCCGAAGTAGCCGCCGGGAAAACCCTCCCAGGGGGCGGGTCCCCATCGGGCGGGTCGATCGAGCACACGACGGCGCACCGGCCGATCGGGCGATGGAGAGGTCCGCCTCGGGGCGGCGCGGGTGGGGCGACGACTGGTCGGGCCTCTCGGGGTCGTCGGAGTTCTAGGAACCGCCGCTTCTCCCAGGGCGATCAGGGCGCCGCAGGCGCCGCACGCCCTTCCCCCGCGATTCACGCTCTCGCACACTCGGCATCGCCAGACCGTGCTCACCGTCCACCGGCCCGCTTCTGCAGCAACTTCCCGAGGAGCCCGCTGCCGGCCGGGGGGTCTGTGGTGGGGCTCCTCTTGAGCGCCGACCTGACCCCCTTGCCCCGGAGGAGGCTCGGTTGGCTGGGGGAAGTGGGCAGTCCCTCTTCGTCGGGGCCCTCGGCTGCACGAAGGGCCATCAGCGTGGTGTGGACGGTGGCGATGCTCGGTCGTCGAGACGGATCCGCCTCCAGCATGCGGTCGACGAGGTCGGCGACCTCCGGGCGGACCCCTGCTCTCGGAACACGAAGCACCTGCCCGCTCGCGACGGCCACGGCCGACTCGTGGAATCGGGCCACGTCGAAGGGAGGAAGCGCGCCGGTCAGGTACTCGCAGTAGATGAGGCCGAGGGCGAAGACGTCGGACGCCACGCCGAGCTGGCCGGGAGTCACCCCGGTCTGTTGGATGTAGCCGAGCAGCTCCGGTGAGTAGTAGTTGATCGTGCCCACGATGTCGTCCGGCGGGGGCGGGCTACCGGCGATGTAGGCGCTGTCGAAGTCCACCAGCTTGGTGGTGTAGCCCAGCTCGGTGCGCTTGATGAGAACGTTGCTGGGCTTCATGTCGCTGTGCACGATCCGCAGGTCATGGAGGATCTTCAGGCTGTGCGCCACCGTCTTCAGCAGGACCAGCTGGGCCCGGAAGTCCAAGGCGGCGATGTCGGTCGGTTCCAGCCCCTCGACGTCGACCTTCTCCGTGACCTTGTAGTACTTCGCGCCCCAGCGGAAGAAGTCCAGGGTGACGATGAGGTTGCCGCCGTAGGTCGACAGCGGGGCCAGGGCCGTTTGAATGCCGCGGTGGTGCTCCTCGAAGCGGGCACATCGGGCTCGCTTCTTGGCCTTGGTCTTCTCGCTTCCCGGGGCGTTCACATCCGGGTAGGTCGGGCTGAGGAACTCCTTGATGAAGAGCTCCCGGCCGCCCCGTTCGGCGAAGGTCCATTTGCTGAGGCCGGCGCCGACCACCTTGAAGTCCTCGAGGATGGTGTAGCCGTTGATGACCTCGCCGGCCTTCATGGTGACGGGTCCTCGGTTGAGCGGGCGTCGTCCTCGTGGTCGTCGTCCGCGAGATGGTCGCCCCCGAGGTCGACACCCTCGAGGTCGTCATCTTCGAGGTCGTCGTCTCCTGCGAGGCCCCCCCCGAGGTGACCCTCGTAGCGCGGCTTGTAGGCACGCCAGAGCTCTGCTTCTCGTTCCTCCCGCCGGCGACGGAGCGCCTCGAGCTCCCGCTCGCCTCGCTCGACCTCTTCGTCCAGCTCGTCGAGCGGCGCCGTGAAGCGCTCCTTCAGCTCGGAGACACGTGGCTCGAACAGCGACTTGAACTCGTCGAAATCGGCCCCTACCCCCAACGTCGACATCGCTGCGTCGTCCCCGGTGATGGCCCCGATCTCCGTCTGGAGCGCCCCCGACCAGGACTCCACGTCGTCGGCCGCCTGGAGCGTCCGCAGAAAGAGGTGCTCGAAGTGCATCGGCGTGCGGACGTAGCCAAAGCAACCATCGGTCGCGGCCACGACGACGAAGGGGGCGTGCAGTTCGACTCTTCGGTGGTTGACGTGGAAGTCGGAGTCGGCAGACATGGCGTTGCCCACGACCGAGTCCTGGCGGAGGTTGGCCATGGCGTCACCCGCATCCCGGATCTCGTCGGTGGTGAGCTGCCGGGCCCCGATCCCCGGCTCGAAGACGTAGGCCCGCGAGTCACCGGCCCACAGGACGTGGGCCGCCCACCGCGGACCGGACGGATCCGTCCGCTGGAGGGCGACGAGAGCCATCGTGGTCGGCAGGGCCCGCAGCAACTTCGACCGCAGCCCGCTCGGCGGAGGCGAGAGCTCTTCCAGGCGCTCCACCAGCGCCTCCTTCACGGATCGTCGGAGCTCTTCGGCGGCAGCGCCTCCGTTGAGGTTCCAATCCGGCTCCAACAGGTCGAGCATCCGTTGTTCGACGACGTCGCGAGCCAGACGAGACGCCAGATAGGCACCGGTGCGCGGCCCGTCTGCGGTCTCGTACACCGTCCCCCCCGCACCGCCCATGCCGTCGAAGACTGCGATCAGACCGAGGTCTCGACCGTCCCGAAGGATCGGGTCGGCGTCCTCACCCTCACCTGGGATCTTGCCCAGGTTGAACCCGAACGAGATGGTGGGACCGGTGAGGGCGAGGCCAGGGGGAGGCGGAGCGGAACGTGCGGGCTGGCTCACACCGAGTTGGCGATCGAATCGACGATGGTCCCGTAGTCGAGCTCGGACAAGCCCCCACCAGCCCGGGACGGATGGTGGACCACGTTCTCCCACACGCCGGAGATGTCGGACCAACCGGGACCGTCGGGGGCGAAGAGGATCAACCGCTTCGAGCTGGCGCCCATGGGACCCTGCTCGTTCTCCCACAGGTCGGTGAGGGCGCTGAAGTCCGCCGGCACTCTCCCGGCCAGCCCAGGCGGCAGGGAGGGCGCATCCAGCGGCTGCGCCGGCTGGTCCGTCCAGATCACGATCACCTGGCGGCGACGGTCGCCACTCGTCGTCCACTCCGAGTTGATGGCAAGGGCGACGGCTTCGAGGCCCGACTCGGGTGCATCCCCGCCTCCCTCGGCCATGAGGCTGTTGACGAAGTCGGAGAAGTCGGCCTGGGCCGCCGGCAGCGGGAAGAACGGCGACTCCTGCAGAGCGGCTTCGCCGTCGGCCTTGAAGTCCCGGAAGGCCAGCACCCGCACTCGAAGGGAGTCGACGTTCTTCCCCTTCTCCGTCAAGTTGGTCTGCACGTCGTCGTAGAAGCGGAGCGCGTTGGTCTTCACCTGATCGATGACCGGGGTCATGCTGCCGGTGACGTCGATGCAGAAAACGATGTCGACGGCATAGCTGAGGCCCCTTGGCGCCGGCGGTGTCGGTGGTGTCGGTGGTGCCGACAGGCTGGACTGCTCTGGCGGCGGCGCGGCCTCCGTGGGCGCGCCAGCCGGTGCCGCCGCCTCCGACGAAGCAGGGGGCACCCCCGTCGAGCCCGGCTCGGTTGTCGTCGGCCCGGTCGCGGCTGGGGTAGGGGTCGCTTCGTCGGACATGGTTCCTCCGTGGGGATCGATGAACGTGCGGGGGGACGGCGCTCCCGCCGCTCTACCCAGGAGGACCTGATCCGGCACTCCGCACCGGGCCGTGGGCTGGTTACGTGGCCGCCACCGGCTGAGGCTCGGACTGCGTGGCCATCATCGCCGCCAGCATCTGGGCAAATTCCTCGTTGCTGGGCGCCAGGGCCGGCTCAGCGTCGGGGACCGACTCCAGCACGCGAAGAAAGGCCTCGAGGGACGCCCCGCTCGCCGCCGGGAGGTGCGAGGAGAAGATCCGGGTCGGCTGGAGGCGACGTACCCCGTCGAGCACCTGGGCGAAGTGCTGGCGGTCGACCAGATGGGCCCACGGTGAGTCCGACGTGGCCCATGCCCGCATACCCCCGGCCAGGGCGGCCTGGGGCACCTCGCCGGCGTCCTGGCTTGCCTCGGGCAGCAGGGCCCCGAAGGAGTCCACCGAGAACAGCGCCCCGGTCGCTTCGTCGAGGAGCCCGGTGGACAGGGGGCTGTCGTACAGCGGCGGGGCCACGGCTCGCAGCGTGCGGTCCCCGACCGGGAGGCGGTCGCCCACCCGGATGGCGTGCACGCGGTCGAGCGGCACGGGCCACCACGACGCCATCCGAAGGGCGCTGAAGGCGTGGGTGACGAGGCGGGCGGAGGGCGCCACCTCGAACACCCGCTGGAGGCTCCCGGTGTGGTCGGCGTCGTCGTGGGTCAACCAGATCCAACGCAGCGACTTCGGGTCGATGATCGACGCCAGGGCGTCCATGAACTGGTCGCCGTCGACGCCCATGCCGGCGTCGATCAGGACCGGTTCTTCGGCGAGCAGCACGTAGGCGTTGACGGGAAGGACGCCCACGCCCGGCAGCGCCACGTTGGCCGGGAGCACGTGGACATCGGGTGCAGCCTGGTAGGGAGCGTCCATCACCGGGCTCCCGCACCAACGAGTCGGATCTGAGTCATTGCTGAGCACCTCCTGGTCGTGGACGTTTGTCTAACCGGAAGGCGTTCAATCGGGAGGCAGCCCGTTCACTCACGACTGAACGATCCAACGAACGTCTTCCTCCTGGGGCTCGTAGGCGCAGTAGAGACCGGTACGGAGCCGCCGATCGACGACCGCACCCGCCTCGGGTAGGGCCTCGGCCAGCTTCGCCGTCGCCGCTCGCAGCGCTCTCGTCACATTGAGGCGTGCCCGCTCGGGTGCGGACGAGGCCCGCCGGCTCCGCCCGCTCAACCCGAACGCCTGAGCCAGGTGGCCCACCAGCTGGTCGAGCTCACTCTGGAGGACCTCGGCCTGCTCCTCGGCACCCACCTCGAGGGCGTCGTCGATCTCGGCCCGCAACGCCTCGATGCGGTGGCGGTAGGCGGTCCGGGCCCGGGCGTCCACCAGCTCACCGGCGTCTCCCAGGAGACGCCGGTCGAGGCCCGCTGGGGAGGGGTCCAGGCCTGCCACCCGGTCGACCAGGTCGAGGGCGTGGCGTTCGACGCCGGGGCTGCGCAGAAGCTCGGCAAGGTAACGGAGGCCCTTGGTGTCGCCGAGCCGAGCCCGGGCCTCACCGTGGGCCACCGTCCAGCCGCGATCCTCCTGGCGGAGGGTGGCCGGGCAGGGAGCGGCGCGGTTGGCCGTCATGGGCGCAGCGGCACCGAACCGGTCGAGGCGGGCGACATCGGCGGCCGGCAGCACGACGTCCAGATCGGTCAACGCCGCCGAGGCCCGCTTCGCCTCGACGCTTGCGGCCGCCAGGTTGCCCATGTCGTCGTGGAGGCGCACCAGCCCGAGGAGCAGGGTGGCTCGAAGCAACGGCGCCCCGGTGGCTGGGAGGCGGTCGAGCGCGGTCTCCATCGTTTGGATGGCGGCCGGGAGGTCTCCGGTGGCGGCCAACACCCGGGCCCGCACTGCGGTGACCCGGGACTGGAGGCTGGGGATGTCGAGCCGGTCGGCCCGGGCGACCAGGTCGTCGCAGGCGGCGGTCGCCGCGTCGAGGTCCCCGCATCCGAGCGCAGCATCAACCAGCACGGTGACGAGCTCAACCGCCCGCAGGCGGTCCTGGCCGATGGCCCGCAGCCCCCGGGCCGCCGTGGCCCGAGCGAGCTCGTGGTCGCCCCGAGCCACATGGAGCCGGGCGGCCGGAAGTAGGGCCTGGACGTGCCCGTCCTTTCCGAGCAACAGCATTTCGGCGTCGGCCAGGCGGCCCTGGAGGATGCGGAGCTCGGCCAAGGCGATGACGGGATGCCAGCTCGGCATCTTCATGCCGGTCTCGAAGTCCTCGATGGCGCGCGTCAACAGCGCCTCGGCCTCCCCCCACCGGCCGAGCTCACACAACGCCGTCGCGTGGACGCCGTCACAGTGGTTGCTGAGGATCAGCGGGGCGCCCGGGGTCTGGCCGATCAGCCCGTGACGACGGAGGGCGCCGGCCCACGAAGCGGCCCGGTCGAAGTCGGCGGCGAAGTAGCAGGCGGTGAGCATCGAACAGACGGACTTGCCGGCCGCCTCGACGTCGTCGGCCGGCCCGCATGCCAGCGCCATGGCTTCATCCAGCAGCGTCATGCCCTCGGTCATCCGCCCGGCCTGCACGTGGGCCAGCCCGGCGTCGGCCAGGGCCTTGGTCTCGAGGTTCACGTCACCAAAGCGCCGGGCCCGGTCCAGCGCCAGCTCCGCCCCGGCGAGGAGCACGGCGGGGTCGTCGACGTCGCAGCCCAGCGCCGCCACCGCCACCCAGCCCTGCTCGATGCAGGGCGGCTCGTCCTCCACCAGACGGGTCGCCCGCAGGAACCAGGCTCGGGCCGCGGTGAGGTTGCCCATGGCGTGGGCGAAAAGATCGCCCAGCCGGGCGCAGGCCAGTGCAGCTCGGCAACGGTCGCCCGTCGCGGTGAACCCGCGGATGGCAGCGGAGAGGTGCGCCGCCGCCGCATCGACGTCGGACGCCTTCATGGCCTCGTCGGCCAGCTCCACCTGCCGAACGGCATCATCACCGGCCGTCGCCATCCCACCATGCTCGCGCGGTACCGGGCCATGCGGGAGGGCGTCGACTGACAGGGTGCCGGGATCCCTGGAGTGAGGCGGAGTCGTTAGTTCCCGGTGTCTGGTCGCAGGCGCGGATGCGCGCCGACGTTGAGGGTGGCCATGACGAGACCCCAGGACGGTGACAGCGGTAGTTGCGTCGAACCGCGCCTACGGCGCGTTGAAAGTCAAGGGCTTCGTAGAATGGCAGGATGCCGTCGTCACACATGACGTCGACCATGTAGAGCTCGCCGACCTCGTCGAGCAGCATCCGAACGAGCTTCGACCCGGTGCCCTGTCGTCGATACGGCGGCAGCACCTCGAGAAGCGGGATGTAAGCGGAGAGGATTCCATCGCTCAGGGCGTTGGCGAAGCCGACGACGCGATCTTCATCGAGCGCAAAAGCAACGTGGCTCGAGCCACGCAGCAGCGCCAAATGCTCGTCGAGCGAGGGCGGGGACGCCCAGCCGTCGAAGAAGCCGCCGGCGAGTGCTGCCTCGTCTATCCCGTGGACCGATGTGGTGAAGGTGAGCGCCGTTGCCCTGGCGACATCGTGACTCGTACATGAGCGTCGGGAGAGATGCCACGCTCCCACTGCTGCATCGTCATCCACCCGGACGGATCGACGGCTGCGGCGGGTTGGTCGTGACCCGTACACGCGCTGAGGACTGCCATAAAACCGCGGAGTAAGAATGAAGCGGTGGACTCAGTGGAGGTGGGACGCCTGGAGCCGACGGAGTGGCTCGGCCGCCGCATCCACGTTTCATCGACCGACCCCTCGGATCAACCCACCCTGCCGGCGGCTTCAGGTACGAGGTCAACTACGGACCCAGCCTCCAGTGACATCAACCACACCTTGGTCTCACTGGGGCTGCGAAGTCTCAGGACCCTTGGTCCTACACCCTCGCTCATCCACAGCTGAATGCGGTCTCGTTTCCGCTTGAAAGAACGGAAGTGCCAGACGATGATCGAATTCGAGGAAAAGGCGTTCCGAAGCGACTCGTGTTCCCGTTGCAGATGGAGGTTCGGTCAGAAACGGCAAGAGTGCGTCGAACGAGGCGCTGAAGAGACACCCATCGTGGATAATCCAGTGCCACGATGAGATCGGCACGGGAGAGAGGCAGGTCGAGCCATCGTCCGTAGGCCGTGTCAAGGATCCATTCCGGCTGAGCGCAGATTCTGGAGATTCTCCGACGCTGCTCGTCCGTCGGCACCTCGACCCATCCCGGCTCCCACGTCAGTTCGTCGACCGAGTACCAGGGCAGCGAAGTGACCCTGCTGATTCGCTCGGCCAAAGTCGTCTTCCCTGACCCAGTCACGCCGTAGACGAGGACCCTCCGAGCGCCGCCTAGAGCGTCCTCGCGGGCATCGAAGGACAACATGAACGGCCCTTCAGGCCGGACATGTGGTTAGTGAGGGAAGCGGACCACGACGACGAACGAGCGAACCGCATGGACCGGAGACTAGGCCCCGAGGGGGTTCCCCCGCGACCGACTCCTACGCCGTGAATCGGCTTCGCGCACTGTCGTACATGCCATCGTCTCCGGCAGCAGACTGGCTGGCGGGTTCGCGATCTCGAGTACGGCGCAGACCTTGTTGACGGTGGCCGTCATCGGCTCACCACGCCCAGGCGAAAGCCAGCTCGCGGGTCAAGCTGTCATTGGCGGTTGGACGATGACCGGTCTCCAAGACCGCTTGGCCCATATCCGGGACCTCGTGCCAGTCATCGTCGCCGCCCTCACGTCGGCCGGGCTCATCATCGACAGCGGAGCCGCCTCCGTGACGTACGGAGGTCTGGGGCAGCATCAACTGGGACCGACCGATGCGGGCGCGTGGCTCCTCGCTCGGCTGGCGGCGTTCGAAGCGCCGCCATCACCGGATGCCTCGTGAGGGGCATCGCTACCTCCCACGCCATCGAGATCGAAGGCCCCCTACGCCAGCTTGAGATCCTGTGCCGGGCGGCGAGCGCAGTCGATGCAGTTGTGCACAGGCTCCCGACCTGCAGGGGACCGACGTAGGTCCCAGGCCTTCCGGGGTCGCCGACGAGATCCGATGTCCAGCCAGTCGGCTGGTCGCCGTGAGCAGCGATCCACGAAGCGAGCTCCGCCAGCTGCGCTGACCGCGAGCCCGTTGAGGTAGACGACCGACGGGTTCGCTGCATATGTGCCGTAGGCGTGTAGGCGATCTAGAGCTTGCTGTTCGACCGGCTTGGCCCACCGACCGACCTCTGCAGAGTCAAGTTCGTTCAGGCCTGTCAGACACGGACGACCCGGTCGGACGAGGATCACTCTCCCGCCCACCGCCGGCAGATCGCCGCTGGCATCGACCCCGGTCGCGATGTCGACGTAGGGAGTGCGCGTGGCAACCGCGATCTCGTTGAGCCGCTGGCGCGGGCCGTCGTGATCGACGCAGCCGATGATCAGATCAACGTCGAGTAACTCGAGAGGGCCTCCGCCCGGTGTCAGAGCGCCGCGTGCTTCAACACGACACTTCTGGTCGATGCCTTGCATGCGTCGCTTGGCCACCACGTTCTTCAGCAAGCCGAGATCCGCACGACCTGCGGTCACGAGCCCGTGAGGTTCGTCTCCTCGACACTGTCTCCATCGAGGATCACGACGTCGCGAAACCCCATGTACGCGAGCTGAAGAGCAGCGTGGGACCCAGTACCACCGGCCCCAACCAGCGCGACTCGGAGGGACGCGATCGCGACCTGACCGGACGGGCCCAGGAGCGGCAGCTGACGGGCGAACCTGCTGGCTCCGAGCGTGGGCTACTCCCCGGTCAGCACCTCGAGGATCTGCTGCGCGCGCCAGCGGAGCTGGCGGCGGGGCCCGCCGGTCATCTCGGTCAGGATGCCGACGTCGGCGAGCTGGCGGAGGGCGGTGAGCGCCGCCGGCCTGGTCAGGGGCAGGCGGCTCTCGACGAAGCGGGCGTTCAGGACCGGCTGTTCGAACGCCAGGTCGACCAGGTCGTTCGCTGCGCCTCGCGTCACCGATCTCACCCGGGCTCGGTAGTCCTCCCGAAGGTCGATCAGGCGCTCGGCTCTCACGAGGGCATCGGTGGCCTGCACGCGGACGCCGTCCAGGAACAGGGCGAGCCACCGTTCGAGGTCGCCGCGCTCACGAACTCTCTGCAGCGCGTCGTAGTACTCGTCCCGGCGCGCTTCGAAGTACGGCGACAAGTAGAGCAGTGGCTCGGGCAGCCGGTCACGGACGACGAGGAAGAACACGATGAGCAGACGACCGAGGCGGCCGTTGCCATCGAGGAACGGGTGGATGGTCTCGAACTGGTAGTGCACGAGCGCGGCCTGCACGAGCGGCGGGAGCGCAGGGTCCTCGTGGACGAACCGCTCGAGGTCGGTGAGGAGGTCGGCGAGCTCGTCGGGAGGTGGCGGTACGAAGGTCGCCGTCTCGATCGTGGCGCCGGGCGGTCCGATCCAGTTCTGGGTTGAGCGGATCTCGCCGGGCTGCCGATCACGCCCACGCACGCCGGCGAGGATCACAGCGTGCATCTCACGGATGAGCCTCGTGCTCACCGGCAACGTGCGAAGACGCTGCAGGCCGGCCTCCATGGCGTGGACGTAGTTGACAACCTCCTCGACGTCCGCGTTGAGCGGCTGCTCGCTCGCCTCCGCGTCGAAGACCTCGAGCAGCGACGCCTGGGTGCCCTCGATGCGCGTCGATGCCACCGCCTCTCGGCGAAGGTAGGGCCGGACGAGCAGGTGCGGGTGGGGAAGCAGGCGCCCTGCGCCAGCGAGTCGGCCGAGGGCGGCCTCCGCGTCGGCGAGCCGGAGGAGGTTCTCGCCCGATATGTCGACCGAACGGGGGATCGGGTGCGGGAAGTAGGTGACGTAGCCGTGGCTGCCCGGGGTCCGGCGCGCACTGCCGAACGGAGTTTCAGCGAAGCGACGCAGGTCCACGCCCAGAGCGTACCTTGACTCAAAAGAAACTCGGCGTCCTCTTTAGAGTCCTCGGTCGACCGGCAAGGTCACGCAAGAGTCGCTCCACCGGGATCCCACGCACCGTGAGCCCGGGAACCGGCCCTTCCTTCGGACACACCCTTTTGCAGGTTTCCCTCCGGGAAACCTGCGGATGGCGGTCTCGCAGGCTGTGTGGTCGCGGAGGGGTCAGGTGGTCGAGCCGCTCGGTGACCGGCGACGGCTGGCCGGAACGGTGCCGAGAATCGTCCCAATGAGGGCGCCGGCTTCGGCGTCGGCGGCCGGGAACGAGTGGCTGTAGATGTTCAGGGTCGTGGCCTTGTCGCGGTGGTCGAGGCGGACGCTGATGGTGGCGATGTTCGTGCCGGCATCGCCGAGGGCGGTGGCCACGAAGTGGCGGACGTCGTGCAGCCGCACATGGTTGAGGTCGAGTTCGGCGCGGAGGCGGCCGAACCAGTTGGTGCAGACGTCGGGGCGCCAGGGTGCTGAGCCGTCCGGCTCCTCGGAGAACAAGAAGGCATCGTCGGCCAGCGCGACACCGACGGCCAGCGCCCGTTCCCGGGTCCGGAGGAGGAACTCCCTCAGCAGCTCGGGGGTGGACTCGTCGACGGCGACCCGGCGGGCCTAGTGGGTCTTGGTGTCCTTCTCGATCCGCTGCTGGTCGACCTGGGCGATCGAGCGGCTGATGGCGATCTCGGCCGGGTCCCCGTGGATGTCGGTCCACCGGAGGGCGCACGCCTCGCCACGCCGGCAACGCCAGCAGCCACAGGTAGACGCCGAAGTCGGGGTCGAACTCGAAAGCCGCCTCGAGCACGTCGTGTACCTGCTGGATCGTCGGCGGCTTGATCTCGGTGCGTCGAGCAGCGGGAGGCGTGGCGTCACCGCCGGGTTGCGGGCGATGAGTCCCCACTTGCGGGCCTGCTCGAGCGACTGGCGCATGACCGTGTGGCACAGCCGCACGGTCCGGCCCGACAACGGCCGGCCGTCGCGACCGCCCGAGGACCGGAGCTGCTGGTACCGGTGGTCGAGCTCGAGTGTGCGGATGGACGCCACCTTGCGATCGCCGAAGGCCGGGCGGACGTAGCGCTCGGCGATCCACCGGTAACCGTTGGCGGTGTTGGCCTCGACCGTCATCGCCTTCAGGTCGAGCCACCGGTCGAGGAGCTCGCTTATCGTCATCGGCGCCGAGGCGACGTGGCGGCCCTCGTCGACCTCGACGACCAGGCGGGCCAGCTCCCGCTCGGCCTCCCGGCGGCTGCCGTGGACCGTCCGCTCCACGTAGCGCTTGCGGCCGTCGGCGGAGCGGCCGACGCAGACCTTCAGCCGCCAGGTGTCGCGGCTGCGCTGCTGCAGGTGCCCTCGCATGGGACCTCCCTCTCAGGTTGCGACCCGTCGGGATTGCCAACGGATTGCCAAGAGGGGTCCGAAGCGAGGCGATCCTCAGGTCACGAACCCGATGACCAGGGCATTCTCGCGCGCTCGGAGGGAATCGAACCCCCAACCTTCTGATCCGTAGTCAGATGCTCTATCCGTTGAGCTACGAGCGCAGGGGACGGCAGCCGAAGCGACCGTTCCCCGAGATCTCCGAGTCTAACTGGGCGTCAAGCGACGACCAGCAGAACCGACTCGGACGCAGTGGTGCCGCCGCTCCTCGTTCCTACACGAGGCCCAACTGGCTGGCGCACGCCGGCCAGGCGGCCCAACCCTGCCTGGCCTGGAGACGCTCGGCCATGGCGATCTGAAGGTCGGCCGGATGCTCATGGGGAAGCCGACGCCGCCGACGGATTGCCAAGAGGGGAGGCTGAACTGCAGGCCTCCGTAGTAGCCGTTGCCGCTGTCGCTCTGCCAGTACCCGCCCGACTCGCACAGTGACAGGGAGCGCCAGACGCTGTCGGCCGGCAGGGTGGGTGGCGCCGACGGCATCTCGGGGGGCGGCGGCTCGGGAGCGGGCGGAGGCGGGGGAGGCGCCACGTTGTTCACCGCCTTGCGCAGGGCCTCGGCGAGTTGCGGCCGACGAAGGATGAGGGCGGTGTTGATCGAGAGATCCTCTCGGCCTCGAGTGGTGCGCGCACGCTCGGTTTGGTGGCCCGGCGGGTGGAGATCCTGGCCAACTCCTGGCGTTGCACGATTCCACTGCGCGATCGAGGTGGAGCATCGGGCGCCTGCTTTAAGGAAGCGACCCCGAGGTTGGCTGCGATGAGCAGAGCCGGGGCGACGAGCAAGCAGGGCCGAGGGCGCGAGACCCCAAGTGACGCGAAACGTTCAAGTCGCATGCATTCCTCCGGTCCCTGGGCATTACGGAGCGTGCCGTAACGATGAGTGCGGTGGACGGCCTCGCTCACCCGTCACGAACACGAATGGTTCGGGGAACGAGGCCGAAGGTGCCAGCTAGCGGGGGAGGGGTCCCACGCGCGAACACCACAGGGTCCTTGGTTGGTCGGCTGTTCACCGAGACGTTACACGACGGCAACGATGTCGTAGCAATTCACCAACGCGGAGAGGGTGGGATTTGAACCCACGGTGAACCTTGCGGCCCACAACGCCTTAGCAGGGCGCCCCGATCAACCAGGCTCCGGCACCTCTCCCGGGCGCCACTCTACCGACGGTCACCAACCCTGGCGAGGAGGGTACGACCCACCAGCCTTTCGTCGCGGGGCTCGACCACCGCGACCGCTCATTCCCACAACGCCTGCAGCTCGGCCGCCACGACATCGTCGCCGACCACCGCCTCCCCCACGCTGGTGGCCTCGAAGGTGGAGGCCGCCGGAGTGAGGAAACGGCTGGGCTGGCCGTAGGAGTGGGCATCGTCGAGGGGGTTGCGGCGGAAGTAGTACCGCAGCGGATAGGACACCACCAACGTGTCCCGAGCTCGAGTGAGGGCCACGTAGAGCAACCGCCGCTCCTCCTCGACCTCCTCCGCCGACCCCAGCGCCATGTCCGAGGGGATGTTCCCGTCGGAGGCGTGGATGACGTGCACCACCTGCCATTCGCCGCCCTTGGCCGAGTGGATGGTGGACAACACCAGGTAGTCGTCGTCGAGGTGGGGCGGTCCGGCCAAGTCCCCGGTGCTGGCCGGCGGATCGAGGGTGAGCTCGGCCAGGAATCGGCTGCGGGTGCGGTAGTCGTTGGCCAACATGCGAAGGTGGCCCAGGTCGGCCAGGCGGACTGAGGCGGTGGACGGGTAGCGACGATCGAAGATCGGCGCACAGGCCAGGCCCAGCCGTTCGACCTGGGCCGAGGGCGAGAGGTCGCCCACGGCGCAGGTGCCGAGCGCCATCCGCATCTCCTCGACCTCAGCGGCGGCGGCCGGTGGGAAGCGGGGGCAGCTGTCACCGAGGAGCCGGGCCAAGGCCTCGCCCTCGGTCACCCCCAGCTCCTCGACCAGGCGCCGGGTGGTGGCCGGGCCGACACCGTCGAAGAACCCCAACACCCTCAGCCAGGCCAGTTCGTCGCTGGGGTTGTCGAGGATGCGCAGCAGGCACAGCAGGTCCTTCACGTGGGCGCTCTCGAGGAACTTGAGCCCACCGAACTTGACGAAGGGGATGTTTCGACGGGCCAACTCGAGCTCCAGGGCATCGCTGTGGTGCCCGCTGCGAAAGAGCACGGCCTGGTCGACCAGGGCCACACCCCGCTCACGTTGCTCGAGGATCGAGTCACACACAAAGGCCGACTGGGCCAGCTCGTCGACGCAGGTGGCCAGCACCGGTCGTCCGCCAGGAGGCCGGGTGGCGCGCAGCTCCTTGGCGTAGCCGGAGGGGGCGTCGGCCATGACGGCGTTGGCGCTGGCCAGGATGGACGGGGTCGACCGGTAGTTGCGATCGAGGGTGACGATGGTGGAGCCCGGGAAGCGTTCGGGGAACTCGAGCATGTGGCGGGCCGATCCCGAGCGGAACCCGTAGATGGCCTGGGCGTCGTCGCCCACGGCGGCGACGGTGACCCCGGGCCCGGCCATGGCGACCACGATGTCGGCCTGGACCGCATTGGTGTCCTGGAACTCGTCGACGAGGATGTGGTCGAAGCCGGAGTGCAGGACCGGACCGACCGTGGGCGATGCCGCCAGCGCCCGCCAATACAACAACAGGTCGTCGTAGTCGACCACGTTGCGGGCCCGCTTGCGCGTGGCGTAACCGCCGAAGACGGCTCGGATCCCCTCCAGGTCGTTACGGCACCACGGGTAGACGGCCTCGACCACATCGGCCAGTTTCTCCTGGGTGTTGACCACGCGGGAGTAGATGGAGGCGAGGGTCTCCTTCTTCGGAAAGCGCCGGCCCCGCTCGCCCAGCCCGAGGTCGTGGCGAACCAGACCGAGCAGGTCGACGTGGTCGCCCTGGTCCATCACGGTGAAGCCCGGCCGCAGTCCCACGGCGGCGCCGTGGCCGCGCAGCAGCCGGTTGGCCACGGCGTGGAAGGTTCCTCCCCAGACCCGACGGGCGCCCTCGGCTTCGGCCAGCTGTCCGGCCCGGGTGAGCATCTCGCGCGCCGCCCGACGGGAGAACGTCAACAACAGCAACCGTTCCGGTCGCACCCCGCCGGCCAGGAGGTGGGCCACCCGGCAGGCCAGCGTGCGGGTCTTGCCGCTCCCCGCGCCGGCCACGATCAGCAGGTGCCCACCCTTGTGGCACACCGCCCGACGCTGTTCCGGATTCAGGTCGTCGAGCCAGGCAGACACGCGTTCGAGTCTACCGGCTGGCCCTATCCCGCCGGGGGCAGTGGCCGCCGCCCAATCGCCCGGCAACGTCCGGCCCTCCAACTCCCTCTGGAGTGGTTGTAGGCCGACCGGCCGTTCTTCTGGTCTCATTGGGCGAGGGCCCGTCGCTGGCCGACGTCGCCGGTGAGCGCGACGTGGACCTACAGTCGTGATCGACGCCCTCGTCGCCG
>JAUJNQ010000007.1:26228-30595 GCA_030448025.1 Acidimicrobiales bacterium
AGATCGACGCCGAACGAGCGGCGGAGATCAAGGGAGAGCTCGTTGAGCACACGGCTGACTTCGTCAACCGGTGACCTTCCCCCGGCTCGGCGACGGACACGGCCGCAGGAGGGGTGACCCACCGGTCGTGAGCGGAATCGGGTTGCGCCCTGCTCGAGGGTCGGCGGAAGGCGAAGACGAGGTCCTGCCCGCTCCCTAGCGCGCTCGCCGGTACCGGCAGACCTGCACACCCGTTGCCGCCCTGGTGGCAGACACGAGCTCGAACCTGAGCGGCACACCGACGGTGGGAAAGATGCCCCTGCCGCCACCGAGCACGATCGGTTCGACCATCAGGTTCAGTCGTCGACGAGGTCTGCCTCGAGCAACGAACGTACGAGCTGGGCGCTGCCCAGGACGTTCACGTCGCGACCCGGTCGCTCGCGCATCGCCGTCACCGCCGCAACGAGGTCGTCACCGCCACTCAGCGAGGTAGGGGCCCAGGTGAGGTCGGCCACCGACAGCGTGTTGGAGACGACGTGCTTGTCGACCGCGTTGATCCAGTCGGCGAAGGGGTCGCCGGCCCGCCCGGGCCAGGCACCGGCCATGATCTGCCACGTGCGCCGGCCGTAGAGGAGGGCGTCGGTCCGCCGGGCCACCTCGTCGAAGCTCGACCCCATGACGTCGGGGTCGAAGAACGGCATGGACCAGCCGCCGTGCTGGAAGCCGCCGTCGGTGTCCTCGTCGGGGCCACCGGGAGCCTGCACGACGCCGTCGAGGCTGATGAACTCGCTGATGACGATTCGCATGCCGTGTTGACCATCGCACAGATCCGGACTCATCGGGGTTCTGGACCTTCGGGCCCAAGGCTGGTATGTCACTTGCGATGAGCCGGCTCCCGGTCGGGGCGTTCACGGTCGCCGCTACTCCTCTGAAAGCACGGCCTCCACGTCCGGCGCTCGTCGAGGCGCTCCCGGCAACGGGCGGTCCCGGCGCAAGGACAGGGCACACCCGACGCCAGCGGTCGCTCCCTTGGCCGTGGCCACCTGCAGCAGTTGCAGGCCCGGAGTGACATCACCAGCGGCGTAGACGCCCGGCACCGAGGTCTGGCCGTGCTCGTCGACGACCAGACAGTTCTCCTCGACACGTTCGCAACCGAGCTGCTCGGCCAAGCCGGAGCGGGGTCGGTGGCCGAGCGAGAAGAAGGCCATGCCACAGGGCAGCTCCTTCCCGCCGCGCAGCCGCACCCCCTGCAGGTCGCCTCGAGTTCCGACCAACGCCACCGCATCCTCTTCCGACAGGCTCACTCCGTGGTCGACCAGCGCCTGGAAGTCATGGTCGTCGCCCTCGAAGCGCCGCCCGTCGGTGACCACGGTGACGCTGGCCGCCCAGTCCAGGAGTTCGAGGGCGAACCCAGTTATGTCGCTGCTCCACCCGAGGACCACGACGTGGCGGTCGGCCGCCTCGTAGCCGTCGCAGGAGGGGCAATGGAACACGCTCGCCCCGTAGTGCTCGTCGAATCCCACCAGGTCGGGAACGGCATCGACGACGCCGGTGGCCAGCACCAGCCGTTTCGCTTCGATCACCTCGCCGGCGGCGGTGGTGGCGGAGAAGCGACCGCACTCACCGGTCACCTCGACGATCTCGCCGGGCCGGCATTCGACACAGCCGTAGGCACCGAGATCGGCGGTAGCAGCAGCGAGGATCTCCGATGGCTTCTGGCCGTCGCGGGTCAGATACCCATGGGTCGCCTCTACCGCCCGGTTGCGGTGCTCTCCGGCGTCGACCACCAGCGTGCGGCGACGGTAGCGGGCCAACCAGGTGGCGGCGCTGAGGCCAGCAGGGCCGCCGCCCACCACGATGGCGTCCCACGGGGAGTCCCGCCCGCCTGGGCTCGTTCGCTTCATCAGCTGGGGGTGCTCCATGTCGCCTCCGCGTCACTGGTCAGGGCTGCGGGGCCACAGGCCACGAGCATCGGCGGGTTCCGGGCGGGTACCTGCCCGGGTTGCCGGCGCGGCACACCCGGGATGAGCACCTCGCTGAAGCGAGTCGGTATCTACGAGGCCGGCACCCAGTTCGGTCGATCCCGCTCGCACCGGGAAGCCGGAGTGGCCGCTCCGAACCAGGTACCAAGTGTTCGAGGCAGCTCTGGGTCCGTGAGGTCTCCTGCCCAGGCGACGTGCCCGTCGGGTCGGACCACCACGGCCGGGGGCGCAGCGATCTGGCCGAGGACCGGAAGCTCCCACACGCCGTCGTGCCTGGCGTGGACCAACCGGACTCGATTCATCCACGGAGATATGTCGAAGCTGCCGGGTGCACCGAGGTTGAGGAGCACGGGCCGGGCGTCGTGCAGCAGGGTGAAGACGCGCGTGGGGCCGTCGGCGGTGTGCAAGTCGAGGTCAGGCATGCGCCGCCCGAGCAGCGGGTGTCCCTCGCCGAGGTCGTAGTGGATGTCGAGACCGGAGAGCATGGCGGCGATGCGCCTGCGCGGCTCGTCCAGGCTCAGCAGTTCGGTCATGGTGTCGCGGAGGGCCTGGTGACGGTCGTCGGGCCGGCTGAGCGCGACTTGCGCCATGGTGTTGTGCAACACCCGGGCACCGACCGGGTGCCGTTCGGCGTGGTAAGTGTCCAGCAGGCTCTCGGGTGACGTCTTGTTGACCACCTGGGCCAGCTTCCATCCCAGGTTCACGGCATCCTGCACGCCGGTGTTGAGGCCCTGTCCCCCCTGTGGGGGATGTACGTGCGCGGCGTCCCCGGCCAGCAGGACACGATCGCGGCGATAGGACACCGCCTGGCGCGCCATGTCGGTGAACCGGGAGATCCAGCTGGCGCTGCGAAGCCCGAAGTCCGTCCCGTAGGCGACGATGAGTGCCTCGCGGAGATCCTGCAGGGTGGGCTCGCTGGAGTGTTCGACTTCCTGTTCGGTCAGTACGACCCGGAACGGCCCTCCGTCCCCTTCCCGGTTGACGGGACCGATGCCACCACCCTCGGGGCGCATACCGAGCTCCGGCTCGTCGTCCATCTGGACCTCGGCGATCAAGGTGCTGGTCGAGGGATCCAACCCGGCGAACTCGATACCGGCGGCCTGGCGAATCAGGCTGCGCCCTCCGTCGCAGCCGACGAGATACTCCGCCCGGAGCGATGTGTCGCCGGACACCTCGACATCGACGCCGGTCTCGTCTTGAGCGAAGCCCACCACCTTGCGGCCACGAAGGATCGGAACCCCGAGCTCGCCGACCCAGTCAGCCAGGACGGGCTCGAAGTGGCTCTGCCACAGCGCAAGCCCGTAGTGGTGGCGGGTGGGGAAGTCGCTGATGTCCAAGGGGATTCCGGCGAAGCCCTGGACCTGCATGGCCTGACCCGCTGCGAGGAACCGGTCGGCGATGCCACGCTGATCGAGCACCTCGATGGTGCGGGAGTGAAGGCCGCCCGCTGGCGATCCGTCGACATCCTGACTGGCGCGCCGTTCGACGATGACGACGTCGATCCCCGCCAACGCCAGCTCGCCGGCCAACATCATCCCGGTGGGGCCGCCTCCTGCGATCACCACCGCATGCTCGGTCACTGGTCCACGGCGAACGATGCACCGGACGGGGAGAGCCACCGAGCACCGAGCCAGCGCACGCCAACGCCGGTCACCTGCCCCCTCCCCGCAAACTCCTCGACCGGTTCAGCACTCCCGGTCGACCCCTCTGGCGAAGACAACGCATCCATGCACGACTCCTGGCTCCGTAGGTCTGGCCGTGACGGCTCAGCGAACGAGCCATGATCAGCACGTTTGGGTCGCTTGCAGCAAGCCCCCTCTCCCGCGCTATGTTCCTCATGGCGGCAAAGGTTCACGCTCGACGACGGGGGCGAGCTGACCGCTCCCTGCCTCGGCAAGTGACGTCACCCTCCCAGTCGACGCCCTCACACTTCGGGCTCCACTCCCCGATGCGGGCAGGTCGGAGACCACTCGTAAGCACGTCGGCGTCGCTTCGATGTCGAGCTTGACGCTGTCCTCGGTCAACCACCACGGCTGCTTCCTTGGTGTCATGAGCCGTTCGTCTCGTGTTCCGTGACCGCCCCCCGCCCTCATCCCCCGAAGCCCAGCCGCCGCCGGTCGTGATCGCGCCCGATCCGATGGGCGACCATGAGGCCCTGTGCTGGCGTGGCGGGTCCTTCGTGTGCGCTCCGGGCGTAAGCGACGCCCGCAGCGCGGTGGGTTCCACGCGGCGTAGCTGACGCTGGATCGGGCCCGGCTTCGAGCGCGTCGCTCCACGACCTTCCCCGTTGGCGAAACGTGACCACCACTCACCCGGATCACCCTTGGCCGATCGCGTCAGCAACCGTTTCCCAACGGCGGCTACGACCCACCCGAGCAGGCGTCGAATCACGAAAGTCCTGCTCAG
>JAUJNQ010000002.1:0-14982 GCA_030448025.1 Acidimicrobiales bacterium
GCTCCGACGACCACCCCGGCCGGGCCCTCGCCTACTACGCCAGCCGAGGTGAGACGCCCCTCACCTGGGGCGGAGGGGGCTCGGTCACCCTGGGCCTTGAGGGAGCGGTGACCGACGCCCAGTACAGCGCCCTCTACGGACCCGGAGGCGCCGCTGACCCCACTACGGGGACACGCCTGGTCACCACCTCGCGCCCCGGGATGGAGCTGGTGATCTCAGCCCACAAGTCGGTGGCCGAGCTGGGCGTGGTGGGCCGGGCGGAGGACATGCACCAGATCATGGACGCCGAGCGCGACGCCACCCTCGGCTACCTCGATGCCCTCACCCAGGAGCGGGGCGGGCGCCGTGGCCGGGCCCGGGTGCCGACGGCCACCACCGGGCTCGTCTACGCCCATACCCGCCACGCCACCTCACGGGCCGGCGATCCCTGCCCGCATGATCACGTGCTGGTGGCCAACCTGGTGTCCATGGCCGACGAACGGGGCGGCTGGAAGGCGGCCGACACCACGACGTGGCGGGACCATCTCCATGCGGCCACGGTGGTGGGACGCCACGCCGCGGCTCGGGTGGCCCTGGAGCTTGGCTACGCCATCGAGGCCGACGAAGGACCCTCGGGGCGACTCGGGCACTGGCGCATCGCCGGCGTGCCCGACGAGGTGCTCCAGGTCCACTCCAAGCGGGGCGCCCAGATCACCGCCGCGGTCAAGGCCAGGGGCACCGACACCTACCGGTCCCGCCAGGTCGCAGCCCGCGACACCCGCCGGGCCAAGGGCCACACCCCGGTGGGCGAGCTCCTCCCTCGCTGGCAGGCCGAGCTGGCCGAAGTGGGCTGGGAGCCTGGTGCCTTGGTCGCCTCCATCGAGGACGCCGCTCTCGACCGCCACCTTCCCGGCCCGCTCTACGAGGACGAACTGCGGGCCATCGTGGCCGACGCCCTCGGCCAGGACGGCCCTCTGTCGGCGAGGAAGGTGTTCAACCTCGCTGACGTCATGGTGGCCATCGGGCCATCCCTGTATGGCCGGCCCCCCGAGGAGCTGCCCCGGGCCGTGCGAGCGGTGGTGGCCTCCCCCGAAGCCGTGCCTCTGCTCGGAGTGGCCCAAGCCCGGGAGCGGGTGTGGGCCACCGCCCCGGTGCTGGCCACCGAGGCGGCCATTGCCCAGTCCATGGAGAACCAGGCAAAGCGCACCGACGCTCCGGCCGTGGGCGCCAACGCTCTGCACCCGGCCATGTGGGCCAAGGAGCGCGAGCTCGCCCAGCCCCTCACGCTGGGCCAGAGCGACGCCGTTATCGGGATCGCTACCTCGGGGCACGGCGCCGAGCTGGTGCTGGGCGTGGCCGGAGCGGGCAAGACCACCGCGCTCGATGTAGTGCGAGCCGCCTTCGAGGACGGCGGCTACACGGTGGTGGGCACAGCCACCTCGGGGCAGGCCGCCCGTACACTCGGCCGGGAGGCCGGCATCGGCGAGGCCCGCACCCTGGCCTCGCTGCTGTGGCGCCTGGACCACGGAGGGCTGCGCCTCGATGCCCGCACCGTGGTCATCGTGGACGAGGCCGCCATGACCGACGACGCCGGGCTCCTGCGCCTGCTGGCGGCGGTGGAGGCGGCCAAGGCCAAGGTGGTGCTGGTGGGCGACGACCGCCAGCTCGGTGCCGTGGGACCGGGCGGAGCTCTGCGAGCACTGATGGAGCGCCACCCCGACGCCGTGCATGAGCTGAGCGAGAACGTGCGCCAGCGCGACCGGGAGGAACGAGCGGCCCTGTCCGAGCTGCGCTCCGGTGACGTCGAGTCCGCCGTGGGCTGGTACGCGGAACACGATCGCATCGTGGCTTCCCCCCACCGCGACGAGGTTCTCGACGGCATGGTCGATGCCTGGGCCGCCGATGTGGCCGCCGGGCGCGACGCGGCCATGCTGGCCTGGCGCCGGGCCGATGTGGCCGAGCTCAACGCCCAGGCACGCAAGCACTTCGACAACAAGGGCTGGCTGCACGGGGACGAGCTGGTTGTCGGCGAGCGCTCCTACAGGGCCGGCGATCGCATCGTGACGCTGGCCCCGGGCGCCGATGGCCAGCTGGTGACCAGCGAGCGAGGCGTCGTCGACTCCGTCGACCCCAACGCCAACGCCCTCGTGGCTCGCATGGACGACGGGCGACTGCAGTCCTTCGGTCAGGAGGACATTGCACCTGATCGCCTGGCCCACGGATACGCCGTCACCGTGCACCGCAGCCAGGGTGCCACCGTGGAGCGGGCCCACCTGCTGGCCGACGGCGGAGGACGGGAGCTGGCCTACGTGGCCATGAGCCGGGCTCGAGAGTGCTCCACGGCCTACGTGGTGGCCGACGATCTGGGCCAGGCCAGGCAGGACCTGGTCCGGGACTGGTCGGCCGAGCGCCGCCAGACCTGGGCCATCGACTCGGGCACACCGGCCACCACTCCCCTCGAGGTCGAACACCACGACCAGGCACCGGCGGAGCTGCGGGGTGCCCTGCACCGTGCACGGCTGCACGCGGAGCGGGCGGCGGTGGCCCAAGCCATCCCCGCCGATCCCACGTTCGACCTGCTCCGGGTGGAGGTCGATCTGCAGGCCACCCGCAAGCGAATCTCCGACCTGGAGACCGGATGGGGCCCCTACCGGGACACCGACGTCGGCCGGGCTGCCCGGGAGGCCCTCAGGGCAGGGGCCTCTCGGATGAAGGCCGAAGGCTTCGCGCAGGAGGCCGGGTGGCGCCTGCGCTGGAGCTGGAAGCAAAAGGCCAAGGAGTGGGCAGTCCACGAGGCTGACGCCACCGAGCGTTTCGAACGCCTGGGCGGACCCGAGCGCCAGCGCCTGGCCGGCGAGATGGGCCAACTGGTGCAGAGGCGTGAGGAGCTCAGCGCGGCCAAGGTGGAACGGGAGGAGTGGCTGGGTGACCACCCCGAGGCCGGCTTTCGCTTGGACCGCCTCGACCGGGAACTGGCCGGTCTCGAACGTGGCCTGGCCGTCGAGGGTTACGGCCCTGAGTTGGCGGAGCCCGGCGGGCGAGAAATGGTTGCGTTCATCGAGCGGCCCGGACCGGCTCCGGACATCGACCTCGGCATGGACCTTGGCCTCTAGGGAATCAACATTCGGACTCATTGGACGTGGGCCGGTGCTCCTAAACCCGCAGGCCACGGCACTGGCTCATACCTTATTCGTCGGCTCGGTCGATGGCGACGAGCGGCGCCATCACCGCCCACTCGCAGGCTCGATGCGCGGTGCCGAAGGTCGGGCTTGGCCCTCGACCGTCCCCGCTGTTCTGATTGCCGATCATCTAGGCCAGCCCACGAGGTCGACCCCGGGATGACCAACAGACATGCGTCTACTCTGTAAACGATGGCCCAGACCGCGGCAGTTGCCTCGACTCAACACCCTGGCCAAGGGATCTCTCGCCTGGAGGTTCGCGAGCTCTTCGGGCGATACTCGTACAACCTTGCCGTGCCTGCTGCCTCGACGGCCGATCTTTCGCGCGTGCTCGTTATCTATGGGGACAACGGCTCGGGGAAGACAACCATTCTTCGGCTCCTATTCCATCTACTGTCTCCTTCCGACCGCCGAGGCCATCGGACTTTCCTGGCAAGAACGCCATTTCGGCTATTCGAGGTCTCGTTTGTCGGAGGCTTAACAATCCGGGTACTTCGCACGTCAGAATCGCTTGTTGGCGACTACTCGCTAGCGGTGGCCTTCGCTGGAGAGACCCGATCCGAGCAACATGTCGAGACAGACGAGAGTCTGCGTGTGTCCGTCCGAGAAGACCTCGGCCTCGATCAGTTCATGAGGGACGTTCGAGCCGCAGTTGGCTTGGAAATCTATTACGTGGGCGACGACAGGGCTCTGGAGAGCGACACGTTGCCAGCGGAAGAGGAGGAATTCTCCTTCGCCAATGTGGCGGAGTATCGCCAAATCTACTGGAGCCATGCGGACACTCCCTTCCACTCGCGCGACATCCTGCGGCGGAAGAACGTGCTCGATCTCGATCAGACGGTAGATCGGGCGACGGCCTGGATCAGGCAGCAGGTCATTGGAGCTTCCAATCTCGGCGGAGAGAGTACGAATGCCATCTACGCGGAAGTGGTTCGCCGGATCGCTAGGCCATCACTTGTGGACGATCCGTCGGGGGATGCCACGATCGACGATCTCCAAGAGCAACTTCAGGAGCTCGGGCATCGCAACGACCGATATCACCGATACGGCCTAGTACCGCCACTCCCCGTCGATACCCTTGTGACGGACCTTGCGACCGCTGCTGATGACCGCCGAGCCATACTTGTCAGCGTCCTCGCTCCCTTCTTGGATGGCCTGGAGGCGCGGCTAAACGCCCTCGCTGCGATCCAGGAGACGATCGAAGCGTTCATCGACAGTCTCAATAGTTTCTACGTCGACAAGCGTGTTCATTTCAGCTTGCATGGTGGCATCCAGATCGAGACGACTGGCGGCGCACCCTTGGCGCCGTCCGGACTATCATCGGGGGAGCGCCAGCTTCTGTTGCTCCTTACCAACACTCTTTATGCTCGCGACAACCCGGCACTGTTCATCATCGATGAGCCCGAGATCTCTTTGAACATGAAGTGGCAGCGCCAGCTCGTTGACGCACTAATTGCGTGTACGACTGGGAGCGCGACACAGTTCGTCCTCGCATCGCATTCTTTCGAACTCATCTCGGGTGTCCGTGACCGTGTTGTTCATTTGACGCACGGTGTCACGCAAGAGCTACTTCGATCAGCTGACTGACGTACGGCCGTCATGCCGCTACCGGTCAGACGGTCCGTTGGCGAGGTCATCACGCGACTGGAGCTTGAGCCGACTGTATGGGACATCTATGTCGAAGGCCCGAGCGACGCCGCTCTCGTGGACTGGGTCCTGCGACGCTCGGGCAGAGGACAATACAAAGTTTTCCCGATCGATGACATCGAACTTCCATCTGCTTCGTCTGATGAGCAACCCGGAGCTCGGGACCGGGTCATTCGCTTAGCGGAACTTCTTGCTGAGCATTTCGGAGTCAGAATAGCACCCGTTATATGCCTTGCCGACCGAGACTTGGATGTCCTCTCGGGTCGTCCGGCTCCCGACATCCATGTCCTCTTGCTCACGGATCACAGCTCGCTGGACGTGCACTACTTCGATCCGCGGGTCATCGACCGCTTCTTGACCTTGTTCGTGCGCAGACGGGTTGCGGAGCCGGTCGCAATCCTGAGCGCGTTGCGGCCGGTGTTGGAAGAGGTGTTCTTGGTGCGTGCGGCCGACCGTCACCTGGGGCTTCGCTGCGGTGCGCTTTCGCCCGACCGGTGCTGCGAGTTCGGGACTGCGGGCCTGGTGGTCTTTAACCGTGACGACTACATAACTCGCTACCTCGGCCGGGCCGGCCTTCTGGCACGACGTCAGGAGTTCGAGCAAGCCATCGAAGACTTCCGTGGCTGCACCGACGAAACCCTCGTCCACGCACATGACTTCGTCGAGATGCTCTGCGCGACCCTTCGGCCCTTTGTGAACGAGAAACGCGTCGTGATCCCAGAGGTGGCAACCCGTGCGCTCATGACCTGCCTGGATGAGGCGTCGCTCGCTACTACCGACTGCTTCCGTCACATACTGGAGAGAATTCCACCACCTCGGCCGCGCTAGGAAGGCTTGGGCCCGCGTCCTCGCTTCGATGGGTACTTGTTCGGCTGACAACTACCACCCGGAATGGACGTCGGCTGCGTTGGCCAGCCCCAAAAACATCGAGGCCCTGGGAGGAGCCAGACAGCTCTAAGGGAACGCGTAAGCAAAGCTATTGGACTAAGAGCAACCCTGCGCAGCTAATGCTCGATAAGGAGACCACCCGGGACCGTAGTCGGCGCCTGCCGCCAGCTGACACCGCCGGACGCCACAGCGAAACCACGCCGTCAACATGGCTACAGTGACTCAAGCCTATTCTCCGTCACATCCCTTCCTACGGCCAATGATGATGACGGTTGTACATCTCTCACCCCGGGCGCCCCTACGGCTGAGGCGCGGCTAAAGGTGAGCTGATCGGCGCCTCGATCAACACGGAAGTGCTTCGACAGAGTGCTGAGTTGTCCTTGGTAATGCGACTGATCCTCGGCTCCATAGAGAAGATGTGGCTCCTCGGCCATAATCTCGAACCGAAGTCGACACACCCACTGTAGATTGTCGACGGCGAACGCCACATCGTGGGCTCGAATCTCCAACGCTGCCCGACTACCTCTTGAGAAGAAGCCGGCTGCGTCGTGACCGAACCCAGGGTCGAAGAAGCCAGCGTAGTGAGTCCGCACCTCGCCACCGCTCGGATCGAAAGCGGTCATCTCCGCGGCGTACTTCGGGGAAATTTGCACAGCTTCGGAAGAAAGGAATAGATAGAAATCTTCCGGTTCGAGCACAACTCGGTTCCCATGCTCTGGGACGATGGGGTCCCAGTAGTCCGACGGGTCATAACGGTTCTCTACTGACATATCAATCAGGCTGCTATTGCGCTTGGCGCGATATCCAACAGCGTTGCCTTCCCGCCTCACTAGATCGAGACTGAGCCACAAGCCTCCGTGCGCCCGGACATCGCGCCGGTCAAGGGCCACGCCGTTCTTGTACAAGAGCGGTGACGCGCGATGCGCGGAGCGCAAAGCTGCGTCCGTGACAGTGATATCGCCCTTCATCAACCGCAATTGGTTGAGCGCCAAACCGGTTCGCACCATTACGGCAAATGAGCGAGGTACGACCTCCAGATAGAGTCCACCGATATAACCCAAGCGTACATCGTCGAATCTGCTCGACCGGTCAGTGATTACTCGAGTGAATACATCGAGGCGGCCCGTCGAGCTCTTTGGGTTTGCGCGCGCCCGAACGCGCGGCGGCAGCTTAAGACGCTCTTGGAGGGGGATCAAATACGGACGATTGCGCTCAAGGATCGCGCCCTCATCGAGACTCAAAGCTGGGCCGACAGCGAATTTGTTGATCTGCTCCCTGACCGAATCGTTCTTCCCGGGCAAGAAGCTACACCGCAGGCGATAAGCAAGGTTACCGAGTCTTAGATCGAGGCTCGCCGGCTGAATAAGCGTTCCGTCAAAGTCGGGAGCATCGATGATCCCCGATTCGACGGCCTTCGATAGCCATTGCGCGGGCCAAATGCCAGGTGCCGACGGTTCCGGCAAGATGGTCACTGATTAGTTGTCCCGGTTGGGGTGGAGTTCGGAAGCCTTACGGGCAAGGATCTTGTCGCCATATTGAAGTGCAAAGCAACTTAGGTTGCAAAAGATCCCGTCGGCACGGGCACCTGTGCCATAGCCATGGCCATGCTGGATGAGCGCGCCACACTGCGTGCACACGGGCCGACTGCGCCCGAAGAGTTCCCCGGCCGACACCGCGGCAGTCTACCGGGCATTCAGCCACGGTTAGCCGCCTCTCTCACCCCGCGTGCCGCAGACGCCGCCCAAGTTGGGTCCAGGAGGGGCCTGCCGAGAGCACCCCGGCAGTTGTATTGGCGCGAGAGTACGGGCCCGCTGGTAATGGGCCCAACGTCCCCGGCACGCTTTCGGATCGCCGAACCGAAGCCTCTAAGCACAGCTGCAACGAGCCCACGGACGTCGGCTCGACAGCCGGTGGTCGGCCCACGGCCTTCTTTCGGCACCGGAGGCAGGGAGGGGAGGGCCCAACGTGTCTCGCCCTGGTAGCGGAACCTTGACCTCGTCGAGGCATCAGCGAGGGGCGGCGACAAGGCGGCACGCGTCCCCTCTCCGGGCCGAGCCTGTCGGCGCGGGCCTCGCTCCCGCCTACCGCCCACGCTCCCGGCCTTGCTGTCCGAAGGCGGCATGTACCACCTTGCGTTCCCTGTCGGCACGGGCTGCGGCCAGGCGCTCCCCGAAGGCCACGGCGATGGCCTCGTCCAGCTCCGGGAACAGGTGGCCGTAGCGGTCGAGGGTCACGTTGATGGAGGAGTGACCCATGCGGGCCTGGATCGCCTTCGGGTGGGCGCCGTCGGCGATGGCCAGGGCCACGCTCGTGTGCCTGAGGTCGTGAAATCGGCAGGACAGCTCGGCCCGGTGTAAGGCCGGGGAGAAGTAGGCGCCCCAGAAGCTCGACGAGATGATGGCGTTGCCGGCCCGGTTGGGGAACACCAGCCCGTCGGGTCCGCCGGCGGCGAAGCGCTCCAGGTGCTCTCCCAGGATGTCGGCCGTCACCGCCGAGATGGTGATGGACCGCACCGACGCCGGCGTCTTCGGCTCCTTCCGCAGCCACTCCCCCGCCTCCAGGCGGATGAGCTGCTCGGTCACCCGGACCTTGCGTGTTCGCACGTCCAGTCGAGCCCGCCGGAGCCCGACCAGCTCGCTCCAGCGCATCCCCGAGTCGACGGCGAGGTAGATGAGGGCCCGGTAGCGCTCGTCGTGGGCCTCGGCCAGGTCGACGGCCTGGTCCCAGGACAGGAACATCATCTCCCGCCTGGGCACCCGGGGCGGATGCACCCGGTCGCACGGGTTGGCGGCGATCTTCTGCTTCTCGACGGCCACCTGCAGCACGCGGCGCAGCGTCCGGTAGTGGCGGTGCACCGAGCTCGGGGCGGTGCCGTCTGCCACCTCGTCGTTGAGCCAGTTCTCGATCTCGCCGGCGGGCAGCCGGCCGAGTCGGTAGGCACCGAACCGGGGAAGGATGTACTTGCTCAGGTCCCGCCGGTAAGTGGCCTGGGTGGTCGGCGACAGACGCCGGGCCAGGGCCAGGAACTCCTCCGCCCACACGCTGAGTGGCACATCGGCGCCCCGAGGGTCGAGCCACTGGCCTCGCTCGATCTCCACCTGCTTCTCCCGCAGGTACCGCTCGGCGTCGGCCTTGCGGGTGAAGGTCTCGCAGCGCTGGCCCCCGAGCGGGTCGCGGTAGCGGGCCCGGTAGCGGCCGTTTCGTCTCTCGATGAACCCCATCTCCAACCTCCTGTTTGGCTCCCGGGGAGCGTGCGGGGAGCACGAGGGAGCAAAACCAGGGGTTTCTGGGGGTCATCGGCGGACACTGGTGGTACCCAGCGGACACTCCGAAAACAGCCCCTGACCTGGGACAATACAGGTCTGGAGCCTTGGAGGCGGCGAGCGGAATCGAACCGCTGTACAGGGCTTTGCAGGCCCTTGCCTAAACCACTCGGCCACGCCGCCGGACCAGCCGGAATGGTAGACGCAGCCGGCCGGGCGCCATGAAAGGATCTACAGCGGCCCTCACCAGGCGCCGACAACATCAGGGGACACAGCTGAGTGCCCAGGGGTGTGAGGTAGAAGATTGCAGCGCCTGCGTGAGCGGAGTCATTCGAGCGACGAGCCTTGGCCGCGCTCCGTCCCCGCACAGCCCGGCGACGATGCCGTGATCCTGATCGTGGACGAGGATCCGGCAATGCGGGCCACGTTCGCCATGGTGCTGACCGGAATGGGGCGCCGGGTGCTCGAGGCCTCGAGTGGCCTGGAGGCGCTCAGGCTCGCTGCCGAGCACGACGTGGCCCTGGTCCTCCTCGACAATGGCCTCCCGGACAAGACCGGCACCGAGGTGCTGGCTGCATTTCGGGCCCGGTCCGCCACGGCCCACATACCGGTGCTCTTCATGACGGCGGCTTCGGACGATGTTTCCGAGAGGGTGCAAGCGCTGGAGGCGGGTGCCCACGGCTGCCTGGTGAAGCCTGTCGACATCGACGAGCTGCGGGGTCGAGTGCGTAGCCACCTGAGCCGCCATCGCGAGCGCTCCGGCGATGAGGGACCACTGAAGCAGGTGGCATCGGCGGCAACCAGCCTGTGCGGGGTTCGGATGGGCGGCTCGGTGAAGCTCGTCGCCGCCGCCGCCTGCCGAGAGATCGGCCGGCTCCACGGGACCGTCGACCTCACGCTGCACGCGTTCATGGGCGAGGGTGTGACGGAGTGCCTGGCCGAGCATCGTCGCGGGGGCGAGACCACCCCAGGGGGACGGCCGCTGACCGACGAAGCGGCCCGCCGGGCCTACCAGCGCGCTGCGGGCGGCCCCTGGGTGGAGACCACCCAGGCCGGTCTGGTCCACGTAGGAGGCACGGCACCCGTGGTGCCAGGACCGCGTACAGCGGCCTGGGTCCCTCTCTCCGATCCCCACCAGGTTCTCGGCGTGATCATGATCAGCGCCGAGGGCGCCGTGGGCGGTGACGTGACCAGACGGCTGACCGAGGCCATGATCACTGCCGCCGAACTGGCGCCGACGATCACCTCGCTGCTGGGCCCCGGCATCGAGACGCTCAGCGCCTCAGAGGGTCGGCGGGCTCGCCTCCAGCAGGTCATGAACGGGACGTTCTTCCCGGTCTTCCAGCCCATCAGAGACCTGGGTGACCACAGGGTCGAGGGCTATGAAGCCCTCACTCGGTTCGAGGACGGGACCCCACCGGAGTCTCGTCTGGCGGAGGCGGCGAGCCTCGGCGGGCTGGTTGCGTTGGAGGCGGCGCTGTGCCGGGCGGCGCTGGGCGCCGTGGCCCATCTGCCCGAAGCCTCGTGGGTTGCGGTCAACGCGTCGCCGTCCTTGCTCCTCGACACCGCAACGCTGCGGGACGTGGTGCGCGACCACCACGGCCCACCAGTGGTGCTCGAGGTCACCGAGCACGACCGAATCAAGGACTATTCGGCCATCCGGAGAGCGGTGGACGAGCTGGGCGTGGAGATCCGCATCTCCGTGGACGACGTCGGGGACGGCTGGTCCTGCCTCCAACACATCCTCGACCTGCAGCCCTCGTTCATCAAGATCGACACCAGTTGGGTGCACGGTCTGGAAGGCGACCCCACCCGCCAGGCCCTGGTACGGGGCCTCAGCCAGCTCTCGAAGCGAAACGGGTGCGAGCTCATCGCCGAGGGGATCGAGACCGAGTCGCAGCTCCAGAAGCTCATCGAGCTCGAGGTGGGCCTGGGCCAGGGCTTCCATCTGGGCCGGCCCAGCCGGCCCTGGCTCTCGTAGAGCTCGGACTTCGAGGACGGCCGCTGACCAACCCGAGGCCAGGCGTTCGGAGCCACAGCTAGCATCAAGTCGGCTATGAGAGTGGCGTTCGTGGGCAAGGGCGGGGTTGGCAAGTCGGCCATCGCGGGCACCTTCGCTCGGGCCCTGGCCCGCCACGGTGAGTCGGTGCTGGCCATCGACTCGGATCCCATGCCGGGGCTGGCCTTCTCCCTGGGCCTGGCCGTCACCGAGGCTCCTCCGATCCCCGACGACGCCGTGGTCGAGCGTGGCGAGGGCGAAGAGGGCCCACGGTTCCGGCTTAGGCCCGGCCTCAGCGGTGCCGAGGCCGTGGAGCGCTACGCCGTCACGGGCCCCGACGGCGTGCGCTTCCTGCAGTTCGGCAAGCTGCGGACCAACGTGGCCCCGCTGTTCCGGGCCCAGTTCGCCTTCCGCCAGATAGTGAACGACCTTCCCGATGGTCGATGGAGCCTGGTGGGCGACCTTCCCGGCGGTACCCGGCAGGCCTTCACCGGCTGGGGCACCTATGCCCGCACCTTCCTCATCGTGGTCGAGGCCACGGCCAAGTCCCTCCTTTCGGCTCGCCGCCTGGCCCGGCTGGCCCAGGCCGACGAGGGCGCCCATGAGGTGGTGGCCGTGGTCAACCGGGTGCGTGACCCCGGAGACGTGGACACCGTCCGCAGGCGCACCGGCCTCGAGGTCGTAGCCGCCGTCCCCTGGGACGAGGCCTTTGCCGACGCCGAGCGGCGGGGGAAGGCCCCGATCGACGATGCGCCGGAGTGCCCCGCCGTCCGGGAGGTAGAGTCGCTGGTGGCCCGCCTGGTCGAGCATTCCAGTATGAGCCAGGAGCCAGTATGAGCAACAGCAAGGAGCGGTATGACCGTTGCAAACCCGATGACACCGGCCCCTTTGAAGTTGGCCGTGGTGGGCAAGGGTGGGTCGGGAAAGACCACCACCTCTGCCGTCGTCGCCCGCACCCTTGCCCGCCAGGGCCTGTCGGTGGTGGCGCTCGACTGCGACAGCAACCCCAACCTCGGCATCTCTCTGGGGCTGGGCGACGAGGAGACCGGTCGCCTGGTGTCCATGCGCGAGTCCCTCGACGACGAGGGCGGGGATGAGTCGCATGCCCCGACCTGGGAGACGCTGATCGATCGCTTCGGGTCAGATGCCCCCGATGGCGTCCGCCTGGCGGTGGTCTCCCGTATCGACAACCCCGCCCCCGGCTGACTCTGATGCGGGCTTTCACCCGAGCAGTTGCTCGGGAGCGTTGAATTCGGAGACTCGTCCGTGATCGCCGATCTCGAGGCCGGCATCGGCACGCTCACCCGCCTGGACGACCAGCGCGTGGACGCCGTCCTGGTGGTGGTCGAGCCCACACCGAAGTCCATCGAGGTGGGCACCCGGGCGGCCCAGTTGGCCAAGGAGAAGTCCTTGGGCCGGGTGGTTGTGGTCGCCAGTCGGGTGCGCGACGACGACGATCTCGCTGCCATCCAATCTGCCTTCCCCGGCCAGGAGGTGGTGGCCGTCCCGGACGACCCCGCCATCGTCGAAGCGGACCGAAACGGCGCCGCTCCCCTCGATGCCCACCCCGATGCCCCTGCGGTGAAGGCCCTCGTGAAGCTGGCCCAGAGCCTGGCACCTTCTGCTGCCTGAGTGCAGCACTGAGCACCCGTGACATCACGGTCGAAGCGTCCCTCCGCCGATCCGCCCCAGTCGATCCGCAGCGCCCGGCGCTTCCTTCCCGTGGCCGGCCTGGTGATGGCGGCCTGGGCCCTCCTGCCTCCCTACAGCGGCCCGGCGCTGAACACCGAGATGCGCGTCGAGGTCGCCGACCACGTGATCCCCGCCCTCGTCATGACCACCGTCTCCGTGGCTGTGATCGTGCTCGGGCGTCAGCGCAAAGAGCCGCTGCCGACGCTGTCGCTCGTCGCCGGCGCCCTGGTCCTCCTGGCCGGCTTGTGGATGGTGAGCACCCACGTTCCCCTGGTGGCCCAGGCCACACGTGGCGAGGTCACGTGGTCGGCGACCGTCTACCACGCCGCTCCAAGCCTCGCCGTTTTGGCTCTCGGCCTGGTGTGGGTCGTGGCCCACTGGTCCGACGCGCCGTCCTAGTCCTCGTAGAGACAATCGATGCCGCCGCCGAGGCCGACGACGACAGTCCAAAGGCGACGACGGACGTGGGTGGTCGCAGCCCTGGCGCTGGCGCTCGGGGTGGTGGCAATCCTCGGGGCAGCGCGGTGGGGTGCCGGCCGGCCCGAGACCGTGCGGTTGGTCGCAGGTCCCAACCGGCCCCTGAACTCCGACACCGGATCGCTGAGCGCGGAGAGCTCGCCATCGGTCGTCGTGAGCCCGGTCGATCCTCGCGTGCTGGTCGTGGCAGGAAGGGTGGACCGGCCGCAGCTCTCGGCCGTTGTCCGCCTCTCCCGGGACGCAGGCCAGACGTGGTCGGACGCCGACCTGGCCCTTCCGCCCGGCCAAGCTCGCCCGTTCGAGCCCCAGCTCGCCTTCGACGGCCAGGGCACCCTCTACGTCCTCTTCTCCACCCTGGAAGGTCCGGGGATCATGTCCAACGGTCTGTGGCTCGAGACGTCTGCAAACGGTGGCGGCACCTTCTCGTCGCCGGTGAGGGTGGCCGACCGCTACAGCTACCAAGCTCGGCTGGTGGTCGACAAGGCGTCCGCCAACGTGCACGTCACCTGGCTCCAAGGCGACCAGAGATCCTCCTCGAAGGCCGGGACCGGGCTCGGACCGCCGCCCAATCCCGTCATCATGGCCAGCTCGCGGGATGGAGGCGCCACCTTCCCCCTGCGAGCCCAGGTGAGCGATCCTCGCCGCCGCAGGGTCGGGGCGGCCTCGCCTGCGATCGCCCCCAGCGGTGACCTCTTCGTCCTCTATCAGGACTATGGCGGCGACGTCGCTGATTTCGAGGGCCTGCCCGGTGGGATCTACGAGGGCGCGTTCTCACTGGTGGTGAGCCGGTCCACGAACGGGGGCGCGACCTTCTCCGACACCGGAGTGGTCGAGAGCACCGTCGTGGGATCCGAGCGGTTCCTCGTCTTCGTGCCCAAGTTCCCGAGTCTGGCCATCGACCCCCGGAGCGGCAGGCTGTACGTGGCGTGGTCCGATCTTCGCAACGGCGACTCTGACGTGTTCGTGCGCCGCTCCGACGACCGGGGCAAGACGTGGTCGAGGCCCGTCAGGGTCGACAACGCGGAGGACAGCCCACGCCAGCAGCAGTACCTGCCGAAGCTGGCGGTGGCACCCAACGGGCGCGTCGACGTCCTCTTCCTCGACCGGGACGACCGGGACGACCGGGACGACCCACTCCATACCACTGCGGTCCTGTCCAGCAGCTTCGACAAGGGCGGGACCTGGGACGCCGTCACCGTCTCGGACCAGCCCTTCGATGCGCGCGTCGGGCCCCGCAACGAGCCGAGCGACCCCGGCGCTCGGTTGGCCGAGATCGGCACCAACCTCGGCCTGGCCTCCACCATCGACGCTGCCTACGCGGTGTGGGCCGACAGCCGGCGAGGAAGCGTGGAGAGGGGTCAGCAGGACCTGTTCTTCGCCACCGTCCGAGTGGTCCGTGGCTGAAGTGAGCGTCTTACGGATGGTGTTACAGTCACCGGTCATGGCCGAGACGATCACGTTCCGCCCCGACGAGGACGCTTTACGGGCCCTGGCGGTCCTGACTCAGGACGGGACCCCGGTGTCGACCGCGGTGCGCGGCGCGTTGATCGACGCCGCCCGTGCCCGCGCCCAGGAGCGGCTGGGAGCCGAAGCGGCCGCACTTGCGGCCGACGAAGGCGACCGCGCCGAGGCTGCCCAGGTGCTGCGGGACATGGAAACTCTGCGTGCGTGGTGAGGTCTACCGGGTGCGTGCGTCCCGGAACAACCGCGGGCACGAGCAGTCCGGCTCGCGCTACGCCGTGGTCGTCCAGTCCGACGTGCTGCCGCTTTCCACCTGGCTGGTCGCTCCCACCTCGACCGCAGCACGACCAGCCAGCTTTCGACCCGAGGTGGAGATCCAGGGCCGCTTCACTCGAGT
>JAUJNQ010000002.1:15082-29196 GCA_030448025.1 Acidimicrobiales bacterium
GCCCTCCTCGACCAGATCCTTGAAGATCTCGGACTTGCGAGCGTGAAGCTCGGGCACGAGCTCGTCCCGCTCATCGGCATCCATTCCCTGGGCCTCGAGATAGTGGTGGAGCCGGCGTTGTCCCCCGGTGACCCGCAACAACTCGCCGTAGGTGTCCTCGTCCCAGCGGTACGGGAGCTCGAGCTGCTCGAAGGCCCGGTTGAAGGCCACGCGATGGCCATGGCGCTCGCTGTCCACGAGGGTGCCGTCGACGTCGAAGATGACCGCCTGGAGCTCACTCACCGATCGGCGAGCCGAAGGGATCGCCCACCGCCGCCGTTCGCAGTGCTGCGAACGACTCGTCGATGTCACGCCCCCACAAGTCCCACGTGGACGCCCGAAGCGCCAGCCACTGCACGGCTACGGGGACGCCGAGCACGGTCTGCTCGTCGAGCAGGGTCATGCCCTGACCGGCCAGTACCTCCTCGATCATGCGCTTGTGGTCCTCGGCGTCGGGCGGCACGTCGAGGCGCACCAAGACGGTGTCCATCCCGATGCGCATGCCCATGGCGAGGTCGAAGCCGGCGACGATCACCGACCCTTCGAGGTGGAAGCGGTCCGAGTGGCCCGCAGGCTGGCCCTGGACGAATGCCAACACCACATCGACATCGGCCATGGGCGGCCCGCTCGCCTCACCGAAGGGCGGGAGCAGCCCGTGGTTGCTCACGTTGGTTGGCGCTCAGCGCCGGGCGAGGCTCTCCGCCCTCGATGCCGCCTGATCCAACTTGCCCACCACCTCCGACAGCCCGGCGTTCAGACGGTCGGCGGTGGGGCCGATGACGGCGCACTGTGTCTCCACGGCCCGAACACCGAAGGTGATCTTGCCGCAGGTTGACGAGATGGCATTGAGGAGACGGGCGATCTTGGCCAGGAAAAAGGCGAGCACCAAGGTGAGGAGGGCGATCTCCACCACGGTCAGGATGATGCGAAGGGTCATCGGCGCCTGCGACCTCCTCTGGCACTCCTGTCCCCACCGACACTGGCGAGAGCCCGGACGTGCATGTCGACTTCGTTACCCAGATCCTCGACACGTGTTGCGGTCTGCTGCAGCATCCAGGTGGTGGCGGTGTTGGACGCCAACCTGGTGGCGGTATCCCACACCTCACGCACGTTGGTGTCGATGTCCTTCACGAAGGACACCAGAAGCGACAGCAGCACGATCACGGCGACCACCAGGACGACACCCAGCCCCAGCGTGGTCCACCAGATCGTGACGTGCTCTTCTTGGATTGCGAGCTGCATCAGCGCCTGCCTTCCAGCGACGCTCGAGCCTCCTGAGCGTGGCGGATCGAGAGGCGGATGCCCTCGTTCACCTTGTCTATGTCCCACAAGGCGAGCGTGTTCACACGGCCCTGGTTGAGTGCCCCGGTGATGGCTCGGGCCTGTACGCTGATGCGACGAGCCAAGCCGAGGATGATGGCGACCAGGACCACCACGATGGCGACGACGACGGCGGCTATGGTCAGACCGACGTACCACCCAGTGAGGACTGCTCCGAGCATCGAACTCCCTTCTCTCCGAGTGCCGGTCACCCTAGACCTGCACAGCTACTTGGTCAATGCACCTTGGCAAAAGTTCGACGATACGAGCGATAGGTTGACGACGTGAGCGAAGTGGACGAAGAGGCAGCCCAATCGAACACCGGGTCTGACGGACGCGACGACGGTGAAACGACTGCCGTTGAGCAGACAGACGCCAAGCAGGTAGAGGTGCCGACGCCGGCCGTCACCGAAAGGGTCGGGGAGGGGATGCCGGCAGGCCAGGAGGGCAACGGTGCAGACGCGCTCGCAGAGAGCGACGCCACTGCGGCGGACGCAGATGCCTCGTCGCCGGTGGAGGACAAGGCGCCGGTGGAGGACAAGGCGCCGGTGGAGGACAAGGCGCCGGTGGAGGAGGACAAGGCGCCGGTGGAGGACAAGGCGCCGGTGGAGGACAAGGCGCCGGTGGAGGACAAGGCGCCGGTGGAGGACAAGGCGCCGGTGGAGGACAAGGCGCCGGTGGAGGACAAGGCGCCGGTGGAGGACAAGGCGCCCGGTGGAGGACAAGGACAAGGCGCCGGTGGAGGACAAGGCGCCGGTGGAGGACAAGGCGCCGGTGGAGGACAAGGCGCCGGTGGAGGACAAGGCGCCGGTGGAGGACAAGGCGCCGGTGGAGGACAAGGCGCCGGTGGAGGACAAGGCGCCGGTGGAGGACAAGGCCGGTGGAGGACAAGGCACCGGTGGAGGACAAGGTCTCGGTCGAGGCAAGGCCGATCAGGGCACCAAGGCCGGCAGGCGGGACCGCCGGCAGGCGGTCAGGCGCTACTGGCCCTTCGCCGCCATGGGGCTGTGCACCCTCATGCTCGGCGTGGGCCTGTTCTTGGCCATCGACAGCGCCAAGGAGCCGTCCCCCTCATCGCCTCAGGCAACGCCCAAGAAGACTCCGCCGGAACAATTGGAGACCTTCACCTTCACGGACCCGGAGGGGGGCTTCACTCTCAGCTATCCCAAGCCGTGGAGGAGGATCCCCGTGCCTGCCGAAGCGTCTGACCTGCGCCTGGTGCTCAGCACCGCAAGCGCAGCGCCCCAACCACCGGGGAACCAGAACCCGACTGGAACGGGAACGACGGAATGTGGGTCCGGGTCATCCCCCTGACAAGGTCGATCAGAAGATCACCGAGTTCGACGCCGAGATCAAGGGCCTCACCGGGGACAAGGCCTGTGGCGCCGAGGGCTCCGCCTGCCTACGCCTGGAGCAGCTGACGATCGCGGGCATGAACGGAGTTCGCTACATCTACAGGTCGCCGGACCCGACCAGTGGCCAGGAGTCTGTGCACGTTCAGTACTTCCTCCGCCGGGGGGAGGCAACCTGTTCGTCCTCGTCTTCCAGGCCGTTCCTCCGGCCGACCTGGAAGGCCTGGCGCCGGCCTTCGACGAAGTGCTGGCCAGCTTCAAGCCGACCGACCAGGCCAGGGGCCGGCACGACGACCACGACGACGAGGTAAGCAGCGCCTCAGCAGGATCCCTATGGACCTCCGGGAGAGCTAACGAAGAGCTTCGCCGCCAAGCAGGGAGTCTAGTCACGGGCGGTGGCAGCAGAGCGAGGCTCATGCGCCTGTCGGCCTGGAGGGGGCGCTGTAAGAAGCGTCGGCGCAAGAACGCCATCGGCGGACACCAAGGCAGTGGTCTTCGAGCCGACCTCCAGATCGACCCGCTACTTTAGTGACATCAGCTACATCCCGACCTGGGCGCTTGACTTGATCCACGGGGTCATCGACATCGGCGATGACTCGCCCACTACTTCAGTGGCATCGTCTACCACGCCTGGGAGTGCTGCGGCACATGAGCGGTCCACACTCGAACTGAACGGGGACCAAGCCAGCCCGACTCGCTGTGGTGAGCGCCCATCGAGGCACAACTTCCAGGCAGCGAGAGGCGACCGGTTGTCATATCCGGGGCAGAAATCGGCGATGCAATCCAGGTGCTCGTTGGTGCGGTCAAGGCCGGTCACTATGTCACGGGCGTCCGACCTGACTGACCCCACCGGCCAGCACCTGATTGGCCGAGCGGTCCCCGTCCCGCCCACCGCAACGATGGGCGAGTCACCGGCCCTGCCGCCCACCTGCCTCCAGATCATCTCGGTGCCGGCACGCGCTTGGCTCTGCGGCGCGTCCACCGTGCTCTGGATGCCCTGGGCGGTGCCGACCGTGGTCCGCAGCATGCCGGCGGTGTCGGCGAGCGAGCCCGCGGTGGTCTTGAGCTTTCCGTCGATGGGAGCCAACGCCCCGATGATCTCGTCCAGCTTGCCGTTGATGGGCCGCAGCGACGGGTCGATGCTCTGCAGGCTCCGGTTGATGGCCTGCACCTGGTCGGGAAGGCGCTGCACGTCCCCGCCGGCACCGGCGACGCTCCTCTCGGTGGGACCAAGGTTGTCGTTGATGGATGCCAGAGAGTTGGTGATGAAGAAGAGGTAGACGATGACCACGATGAGGATCACGGTGATGAGCGCCACCCACACCTTGAGCCAGCGAGACAGGAACAGGCTCATGTCGAAGTCACCCCGGGGAGGCGCTCCGTAGGTCTGGGGCGGTGCCGACGGCCGTTGCATGGTCTGCGTCATCTGCGTCCTTCCTTGCCTGACTCTCTGCTCAGCACTTCCCGTCGATGTCCCAGTCGGTCCGCCCCGGGTACGTTGGGCGCCTTGATGCGCAGGTTGCTGTCGATGCACGCCGCCTGGTTGTGAGCCCGGATGGCCCTGCCCAGGATGCTGGTGGTGTCGCCATCGATACCCCGGGCACGGGGGATGCTCTCGTCCAGGTTGGCGTTGATCCGGGCCACGTCGTCGTTGATCTGGCGGGCCACCGGGAGGATGCGAGCTGCCTCGGCGTCGATGCCCTTGGCGGTGCCGTCGATGCTCCCGGCCTTCCCGTTGATGGAGGCAGCCAGACGGTCGATGTCCCTGGCCAGCCTGATGATCTCGGCCAGCTCACCCTCCAGCGGCTTGGCCGAGGTGAGGATGGAGCTGGCCAGTTGGTTCGTCTGGGGCACGTTGGTGACGGCGTCGGTGGCCCGGTTGATGGGCACCGCCGTCTGCTGGATCTTGCCCGCCTTGCGATTGATGCGGCTGGCCAGATCGGAGATCTGCCACACCAGCAGCGCCGACAGCAGGAGCGTCACAACGACGAGCACCACCGAGAACGTGGCCGCCTGACCTTGCTCGTCCCTGACGGGTCGCCACCGCTTGTTCATGTCGTCCCCCTTCGGAAAGGCGTTGTCGAGCGCCTTGGGTGCTGGCAATGCGGCCGGGATCACGGGTGACGCCCGCACCTTGTGCCGCTTAACACCACGGTGCAGTCGATGGAGTTGGCGTGGCCGTGGATGCTCAGGCCACCGTGGCCCAAGCCGACCTGGGCCACGACGTCGCCGGTGTCGCCCTTGATGTCGGCCACTGCGAAACGGATGTCCCTGACGCGAGTGTTGATGCCGGCCACGCCGGTACGGCTGCCCAGGCTGCCACCGTCGATGGACCGCACCACGCCCTGGATGGAGCTGAGGGTGGGGTTGATGCTTCCGACCGAGCTGTTGATGGAGGTGGCGTTGGACAGGATGGAGGCCACCGTGCGGTCGATGCTTTGAGCCGCGGCCACGATCTCGCCAGCCTGGCGGTCGAGGTTCTTGGTGGCGACATCGATCTCGCCTGCGGTGACCGCAGTCTGGTCCAGCTGGGGCACGTTGGTGAGCTCGGTGTCCACCTGGCCCACCTCGCCGCGGATCTTCTTCACCCGGTCGTCGATCTGCGAGGCCTGGACCGTGGTGTTGGTGAGCATGATGACGGCGTACAGGGCGAAGGCCAGGACCAGGACCAGGTTGATGGCCACCACGCCTTGTTCATCACGGCTTCTGCTCATGACGCACCCTTCTTTCCCGAGGTCATCTTCCGGAGGATTGACTACGTCGGCTGTCACCGGCACCGACCCGACCCTGGGGGGAAGGCCAGAACGCTCGTCTCGGCACAGATCCGGTCAAGCTGGCGGTTGGTGCCCTGGAGCCGAGCGATGGCGTTGCCAGTGTCCTCTCGGATGCGGTCGAGCTGGAAGTTCACCGTGGCCGCGGGCTCCAGTGACCCGGCCCGTCCACCGACCTGTCGGAAGATCAGGTTCGTCCCTTCGCTGTCGACTCGCTGGGCGGCCACCAGCGTGCGCTGGATGTCGCTCGCTCCGCCCAGCACCGAGCGCAGGGTGCCGTCGATGTTCACCAAGCGGCTGTCGACGTTGGTGAGCTTGGCCTGAATGGACTGCAGCGACATGCGGATCTTCTGGGTGTTGCCCTGGATGGGCTTCACGTCCCCGTCGATGCCGGCCAGGCTCTCGTTCACGCTGTTGACCTGGCTGGGCAGGGTCTTGGTCTCGCCCCCCACGTCGACGACGGCGTTCTGGGCCACGGCCAGGTTGCCGTTGATCGAGGAGAGAGTGCGGACGATGGCGACCAGGTAGACCACAGCTACCAGGGTGACGACGGTGATCACCGCCGCCCAGATCTTGATCCACTTGGAGACGAACCCGCCGAGGTCTCCTCCCGGCCGGTAAGGCGCTGGTACTGGTTGCATGGTGCCTTGGTCTTCCTTTGCTTAAGGAGCCGGGGGGGCGAGTGGGTTGGGTTCGCTGACCTGGTCGGCGATGTCGGTTGCGTTGTCCTCGGTGCGCTCGAGCTCCCGTATCACGTCGTTGAGATCACCGCTCTGGAGCGCATTACCGGTGTCGATGACCGATCGCACGTTGATGTTGATGTTGCGGGCGTCTCTGTCCACCAGTCGGGCCAGGCTCTGGATGGACGAGACGGCGGAGCCGATGCCCTCTACCGACGAGTTGATGCTGTTGGCGCTGTCGTTGATGGAGGATGCGGTGTTGTCGATGGACGCCGCTTGGCCCACGATGACGTTGGCCTTGGCCTCCAGCGGCTCGGTGCTGGACTTGATGCTCCGGCCGAGCCCGGTGGTCTGGTCGAGCTGGAGGATGGCGTCGGTGGAGGCGTTGATGCCTCGCCCCGTCTTGGCGATCTTCTCCGCCTTGTCGTTGATGCTGCGACCGAGCAGCAGGGTTCGGGTGAGGAAGCCCACGACCACCACCACCACCACGGCCACGAGGATGAGGACGACGACGCCCTGCCCTCGTTCGTCTCTCACCGGCCTCCAACGCTGCGTCATGTGTTCTCCCTACGTTCCAAGGCAAGCGGGTGTGAGGTGTTGGTCACTGTGCGCAGCGGACTCTATGACAGCCGCGCCCGAAGGGCAAGCAACTCCTCCCCACCTGGCTTCGAGCGTCAGTCCGCGCATGTGTCCCTAATGACGACGGGGGGCCGGAGAATATTCGCCAGACGGAGGGAAAAGGGACCGACCTCCACCATTGCCGCCCGCGCACCTCTCAAATGTGCACGAGCCCGGTGCTCAGGAGGAGACGCCGGGCACGGGCACGGGCAGGACCGGCGGGAGCGGAGGCGCCGTGCCCAGCTCCGGTGCGGGCACCCATCCGTCGGTCCCGATGACGACCGGGACCAAACCGATGCTGTTCCCCTCGACCACGAAGAGGTCACTGCGCCAGGTGTCGGCGGCCATGGCGGCGACGGAGACCGGGCCTTTCTGGCGGGCGACCTCGATGGCCAGCTCGGTGGCGGCGAAGGAGACCAGGGCCCGGTAGGAGCGAGTGCCTCCTGCCGCCCGGAAGCGAGCCGGACCGCCGCCCGGCGCCGTGGGCCACGGGAGGCCGAGCACGGTGCGAGTCCCTCGTGCCTCGCTCACCGCATCCAGACCGGCGTAGGCGGCGGAGGGGGCGACGATCGTCCCCAGTGGCGGTGACCACAGGGTCTGGGCAGCGGCTCGCAGGCACCGCGCCGCCAGGTCGGGCGGGCCGGCCACCGCCAGGGCGACGGCGCCGCTGCGACGGAGAGCGACGACCTCCGAGACACATGAGGTGTCCGAGCCGGCAGCGGCCGTGGTGGTGGAGACCTTCGAGGCCAGGCCGGCGGCAAGGGCGCTCTCTGCGCCGCTGCCCACAACGACGCCGACCGGTCCACCGAGCCGCTGGCCTTGCAGGAGCGCGCCCACCCGCTGGCCCGCCACCTCCGGGGAGGCCTCGGCGGAGACGACGCCCGGCCCACCTACGGACGGGTCCGCGGGGAACAGCCAGGGAACGCCCGTCGGCGGCGCGGCACCGAAGCCACCCACGAGGACCGAGACCCGCCTGGGCAATGCCGCCACCGCCGCCGGGTCCTCGGCGGCCGCGACCACCAGCTCGACCGGAGAGCCGCCCACGCCGCCGGCGGCATTGGCGGCGCCTACGCGCCGGCGCACGGTCCTCGCCACCTCGGCGCCCTCGGCCGCGGCAGCGCCCCTGGTGGGCACCACCAGTCCGAGCCGCAGCACCGTCCTCCCCGGGGGGGCGGCGAATCCGGACGGGCCGCCGCCGGCGTCGGTCCCGTCCTGAGCGGGACTCTCGAGCTCGGTATCGGCGGGCGTTCGGGCCTGGCCCTCCGAGCCGGCATTGAACAGCGCGCCCGAAGGATCACCGCCACGACCCGAACGCTCAGGACCGCGCAACCGGGGGGCGTTGACCACCAGCAGGGCGAGGACGAGGAGCAATGAGACGGCCATGGCCCGTGGCCTCCAGGGGCGCGCCGGGAGCGCGGTTGACTCGTCCTCGCCATCTCCCATGGCGAAGAAGGGCTGGGCTCGGATCCACGCCCGGACACGGCCCATCTCCGAGACCGACCTGCGACACCGCGGGCACCGAGCCACGTGACCCCCGACGCTGGCCGCGGCGTCCTCACCGTCGAACCAGGCCCCCAGCTCCGGCCCGGACGGGTGGCGCCGAAACATCATGGCGCTCACCCCCTCTTCCCGAGCAGGCGGGCGGCCTTCTTGCGGGCGGCGTGCAACCGTGACATCACCGTACCGATGGGCACGCCCTGCACCTCGGCGATCTCGGCGTAGGCGAGGCCCATCACCTCACGCAGCCAGAGGACCTCGCGTAGGGGCGCCGAGAGCCCCTGGAGGAGCACCCACGCCGACGCCAACTCGAGCGCGGTGACCACGGCATCCTCCGGAGGCGGGACCGGAGCCAGGTCCGACTCTTGCACCACGCTCGCCGGCCGGCTGGAGCGGAGCCGGTCGATACAGCAGTTCCGCACGATGGTGAAGAGCCACCCGTCCAGGCTGTCCGGATCGGCACTACCCCAGGACCGCCACGCTCGCAGCCACGCTTCTTGACAGACGTCCTCAGCCGAGTCGGAGCCGAGTATGGCCCGCGCGTAATGCAATGCGTGGCGCTCGCGCTGGCGATGAAAGTCCTCGAAGGACGTCATGCTCATCAGCACTCCCTAAGGGACGGGGAGTCGCTGTGGATTATTCAGGTTCGCCCCGTTGCCAGAGCTGATTAGCTCTGGCGGACCTTCCCTCGCACGAAGCTGTTGATGGTCTCTGTGGACGTGTGCACAGCGTGCTTCTTCTGCACGTGGTCGCCCACCTTGGCCATCAGCTCTTCCTCACTACCGGCCTTTCCCCGCCAACTGCAGGCATGGTCGGCATCCCTTCACCTGAACTCGAACGCCATGTGGAGTCCTCCCTCTCAGTCAGCGCCGGACACGAGCCCGGCGTACACGGGGCCGCTGGACTTCGACGACCTCGACCTCTTCGACCTCATCGTACTCTTGCTCTTCTTCTTCGTACTCGTCGGCCTCTTCGTATTGATCTTCTTCTCGATGTCCATCGGACCCCAGATCGCCGGCAGCAAGGCCGGCCATGGCCTGTTCGACGGTGGCCACGTCGTTGCCGATGGAGCCGATCACCTCCCGGAGCGGTTCGCATTGGGCGGCGATGGCCCGAACCCCTATGAGCACCGTCCCGAGCGTGAAGCTCACCTTGTTCAGGCTGTAGGCGATGAGGATCAGGTAGGCGGCCAGTGCCCCCACGATCACCGCCACCCCGATCAGCGTGACGATTGTCTCTGCACCCATTTGACTCGAGCTCCCCTCGTGGCTTCTAGCGACTGGTCATGGTCGGAAAATCGGTGGCCGGCGTCAGAGACGCTGCAGGGCCGAGCCGTACCTCTCGACGCCCTGGCGGGCTTGGGATACGAGGTCCCGGGTGGTCCGCAGCTTGGGGACGGCATCGAGGGTGCCCGTGAGGGAGACGCCGTGATCGAGGATGTCGTTGGCGTAGGCGCGGATCTCGAACGTGGGTCGCAGCAGCTTGTTCGCCAACCACACCACCACCGGTGCCACTACGAGGATCAACACCGCATTTCCGATCCACCAGAGAATCATCGCTCACCTTTCAGGCGTCGGCCACGGGGACAGGGACGCATCATAAGCCCCCGGACCAGCGAAGGAAAGTCACTTCTTCTGGCTGTGGGACCGCTGCACGCGGTCAACAGTGGCCGACGGCCGCGCTGCGTACACAGAGCCCGCTCCTACTACCCAAGCTCAGCCATCTAGCCGGCGCCCACCAGCTCTTTGTCCACGAAGGCGACGATCTGGGCGACGGCGGCACGCACGGCCGCACCCTTGCCCGGCGCCAGCGGGGTGCCGAGTCGGTCGGCTTCGATCACATCGGGGTCCTGGGGCACGATGCCGGCCAGGGGCACGCCGTACTCGCCAGCCACGGTGGCGAAGAACTCCGCATCGTCGGGAAGGCGAGCCTTGTTCCCGACGCCGAAGGTTCGAGGAATCCCCAGCTCCTCGGCCAGCGCGATGGTCCGGGCACCGGTGAGGATGGACTTGCGGCTCGGCTCCATGATGACAAGAAGCACGTCGGCATAGGCGAGCGTGCCCCCCGAGCGGCTCAGATGCTCGAGGCCGGCCTCCATGTCCACCAGCGTGACGTCGGCCTCCTCATCGATGGCCGCTCCAAGCAAGCTGCGCACGGCAGCGTGGTTGCCACACGTTCAGCCTGCGCCCGCTTGACTGACCCGCATGGCGTGCAGGATGGTGACCTCCGACGGGGTGCGGACGCCGTACTCGGCGATCAGGCTGGCCGGCGTGACGGTTCCGTCGCCCAGGCCCACCGCCAGCGAGCGAGGCAGCACGGGCACCTCGTCTGTGACGCCGAGGTCGAGACCCAAGTTCTGGGCCAAGTTGGGGTTGGAGTCGGTGTCGACGGCGAGCACCCGGCGCCCTCGCTCGGCGTAGGACTTGGCCAACAACGCCGAGAGGGTGGTCTTCCCCGTTCCTCCTTTGCCTACCACGCCCAGCTTCATCCGAGTGCTCCTTTGGGTTGCGGGTTGTCGAGCTATGTGCGCTCGCCACTCATTCTGCCATGGCTCGAGGGCGAAGTCGGCGCTGCGGGCTGCAGTAGAACATGCGGCGTGACCGTGAGCGACGCTCCGGCCGACCCGGCCGAAGATCCTAAGGCTGGGCACCGAGCGCTCGACCGCATCTCGGCGCCCCGACCCTGGCTCAAAGTGGCCTGGAGACGGCTCATGGCCAGGCTGCCGGTGGTCACCCGACCCGGGCCGGCCTTCCATCCCCACGAGGGCCGAGGCCCGTCGGAGGGCTATGCGCCGACCACCCGGGCGGCCACGGGCCGGATGGCCCTCGATCTCGGTCGTCATTTGGAGAAGGCGCTCGGCCCTGAGCAGGCGCTCCGGGAAGCGACTCGGTGGGTGGCCGAGTCGCTAGGCCTCCCCGTGGCCGTCGTCCTCGCCCACGACGAGATCATGGAGGAGGTGTTCGAATGGCCTGCGGACGGGGCCCTGGCCGCCCACCTCACCCCGCTGCTTCCCGGAGCGCCCGAGGAGGGCACGGTGCTGGGCAGGGTGGTGCAGGAGAAGCAGAGCGTCCATGTGCCGGTCATCGGCGCCGGGTTCGCGCTGTTCGACCGATCCGGTCCTCCTCGCCATTTGCGCTCCATCGCTGCCGTGCCACTCACGGCGCCGGGGGGGGCGGTGGGGGTGCTGGTCCTGCACTCCGCGGTGCCGGCCGCCATCGGCCCTGGCGTCGTCGCCGCGGTGGAGGAGCTGGCGGCACTTCTGGGCCTGCTGGTGGCGAACTCCCACCTCCGCCAGGTCGTGTCGGTGATGCAGAGCGCGCAGGAGGGCGCCCGCCTCAGAGAAGAGCTGCTTGCCGCCCTGTCTCATGACATGCAAACGCCACTGGCCGTGCTGCTGGGCTCGGTCAAGGCGCTCCAGCAGTTCGACGACCTTGCTCCCAAGCATCGGGCCGGGCTGTACGAGGGCATGGCCCGCCGGGGTGGGCAGCTTCAGCGCCTGGTGGAGCAGTTCCTGGACTACTCGCGCCTGGAAGCGGGACGACCCATCGAGGCTCGCCCCAGCTCCACCGACGTCGGGGCTGCCATCGCCCGGCTCGAGAGCGACATGGGTTGGCGGCGGCCCCTCGCGCTCGCCGTGCCCGACGACCTGCCACCCGCCTTCGTGGACCCAGACCGTCTCAACCAGGTCCTCGCCAACCTCATCTCGAACGCCCTCAAGTTCTCCCCCGTCGGCTCGCCGATCAGCGTCACCGCCCGCGCCGACGACGACGTCGTGCAGGTCGTGGTGGAGGACCGTGGCCGAGGCATGAGCCCGGCTGAGCTCGAGGAGGCGTTCCTCAAGTTCCACCGAGGGTCGGGCGCCAGAGACACGCCAGGCACTGGCCTCGGGCTCTACGTGAGCCGAGCCGTCATCGAAGCCCAGGGGGGGCAGCTCAGCGCGGACAGCGAGCTCGGGCGCGGCAGCCGCTTCACCTTGGTGCTGCCCCGGCGACCTCCGGGCGAGTGAAGCCGGAGAGGACCAGTCCCCGAAGACAGGCACGGTGGGCTAGCCGCGGACCGCTCGCCTCCGTGGTTGGTCTTCTTGCTCGAACGCGGCCATGGCATCGAACAGCTCGTCGAAATCGGCCTTGTTCAGGCTTTGTATCCCGAGGACGGCGGCCTCGTCCTCCAGCTCGCGGCTCAGGTAGGCCGAGTACAACAGGATGTGGCCCTCGTAACCCTGCTCGCGGACCAGGCGGGCGACCTCGATGCCGGGCATGTCGGGGAGCCGCTGGTCGAGCACCATGATCTCGGGTGGGTTCTTGGCCCAGAGGGCCAGCGCCGTCTCACCGTCGGGCGCCTCGTCCACCAACCACTTGCGTTGCTCGAGCAGCACCCAGAGCGTGTGGCGCATGTCGTCGTCGTCCTCCACCACGAGCACCCGGCGGCGATTGCGCCTGGACTTGCGCTCTTGGTGCACCAAACCCCGGTAACGCTCGAGGAGCCCCCCGATGGTCCGCCGCTGATGGACCAGGCCGGGGGCCGACTGGCGGAGCGAAGCGTCACCGTCGGACGTGAGGGCGTAGACCCTCCGGGCCGGTCCCCGCTCCGGCGTGCCCCACGAGGAGGTTATGAGCCCCTCGTCCTCCATGCCCCGCAGGGCGCGGTACAAGCCGCCGAAGTCGGGCACGTCGAAGCCCAGCTCGGACAATCTGCTGACCAACTCGTAGCCGTGGCTCTCCCGCTCCTTCAACAACAGCAGGATGGCCGGCCGCAGCAGGCTCCGGGCGCGGAAGTCCTCGGCACCGCCAGGTCGCTCTCCGCCGGACTTCGGCTGCTTGGCCACAGTTTTGTCCTCCGCGCTCATTATGGCCTGGCTGAGCGCGGCAACTAAACCACCTGCAGTTCGCGGACCATGTCGATCGTCACCCGCTCGACCACCTCGGTCGATGAGCTCAGGACCAGCCGGCCGGTGGTGTCCACCCCACCCACGGTTCCTCTTACCTCCCCCTTGGGCAACACCTGGATCTTCACCCGACGCCCGAGGAAGGCGCACCGCTGCTCGTACGAGGCTGCCAGTTCCGCCGTCCCGCCCTCCCCGGCCATCGATTCCGTGGCCTGATGCAACGAGGTGACCACGGCCTCGAGAAGATCGTCCCGGCGGTCGGCGTCGAGGCCGAGGCGGGCCAGGTCGAATCTCAGGCTGACCACGCCGCTGCGGACCCTGCCGGGTCCGAGCTGAATGTCGGCCTTCACCCCCACCACCGGCTCATTGGACTCGGCGTCCACCACGGTGTCAGGCCACCAGGCGGCCAGCGAACGCCCGGTAGCGGCCTCGGCCCCGTTCAGGGCTCCGACCGCCGCCGCCAGCCAGATCAAGTCGCCCTCCTCGGCGGCCAACGACGGCCGCAGGACCATGGCGCAGGACAGGGTGGCCTGGGCCGGCGCGTGCCACATGCGCCCGCGGAAGCCGAGGGGGCTGACCTCGCTGTCCGCCACCACGGTGGCGCCCGCCGGCGCGTCCTCCTGGCGAGCCCAGGCCAGAGCCTGGGTGCCGGCCGATATGGCCACCTTGAAGTGCCTGAAGGGCAGCCCGAAGCGCTCTGTGGTCTGCACCACCGGCCCGCCGGCCGCCGGACCCTGGGGCACGCTCACGCCGACAACGACTTCCGGGGCACCAGGCGCTCCACCTTCCACCGCTCACCGTCGTGGGACAGCTCCGCCGACGCCACCGGGAGCCCCGGGCCGAGCTCGACGGGCACGGGTGCCAGCACCACGACCTTGGCCTGGCCCGGCTCCGGCCCTTCGGGGTCGAGCTCGTACTCGAGGTCATCCAGATCGTGTCCGTGCAGGTCGTT
>JAUJNQ010000002.1:29296-36209 GCA_030448025.1 Acidimicrobiales bacterium
GTCCTCCTCCATCGTCACGGGCGCTCCCAGTCCAGCGAGTACAAGAAGTCCCGCACGAAGATGCGCTGGGGACCCTGCAGAGCCTCGCCGATGGCCGCGTCGAGCGCCCGGTCGGCCTCTTCGCGCTCGGCCTCGGTGAGGCGAGCATGGGCGTCGAGGCGAGCCCGAAGAGCGATCTCCAGATGCTCGTTGGGGAGCTCCATGAGCGCACCCAGCTCGGCTTCCATGAAGGCGCGGCCACGAGCGCCACCGAGGCGGGCCGAGGCCAGCGCCAGCTCGGTGAGGGCCGAGCCGCGGGTCGGATCGGGCAGCACCAGCAGGCGCACCAGGCGCTCGCGTATCAGCTCGGCGCGGTCGTCCCTCCGGGACCCACCCACCAACGCGGCGAAATGAGCGGCCCGGCTCATATCGAGCGCGATGCTCTCGAGCTCCTTCTCGGTTCGCTCCAGGCTGGCGTATGCCTGGCGCCAGGCGTCGGCGTGAACCCTGGTGTCGAGCGTGGCCACGGCATCCTCGAAGCAGGCCAGCGCCCGGCGCAGGTTCATCGCCCCGCCGAGGCCGGCGTGAGCCAGACCGAGGTTGTACTTGGCCAGGGCGTACTGAAAGGGAAACGAGCTGCGGGTGAAGACGGTGAGCGACTCGCTGAACGCCTTTACGGCTTCCTCCAGCAGGGCATCCCGGTCCGAGGGTCGCACTGCCGCCAGCGTGCTGCACGCCACGCCGATGCTGTGACTCACCAGACCGTGGTGGTACGGGGCCTCGTCAGGGTCCAGATCGGCCCGAGCCTCCTCGTAGTCGACCAGCGCGGCCTCCACTCCCTCCTCGCCGGGCCCGGCAGCGTGAGCCTGGCCACGGTTGTGCAGGGTGGCCACCCGGCCGCGGCGGCCCTCTGCGGTGGAGGTGTCGAACAGGTCCACGGCCGCGTCGAAGGCCTCCACGGCAGCCTCGAGCTCACCGACCTCGGTGCGAGCCAAGCCGAGGTTGTTGAGGGCGGCGGCCCGCTCGCTGTCGCGCTCGCGTCCATCCAGCAGCTCTGCCGCCTTGGCGAACAGGCCGCCCGCCCGCCGGGGGTCGCCGAGGGCCCGTTGGGCGGCACCGGCGGCGTTGATCACCCGGGCGTGCTCGACGGGGTCGGAGCGGGGATCGAAGATGGCAGCGGCCACGTCGTAGCACGCCAGTGCCTTTCGGAGGCTGTCCGAGGCGTTGCCCACGGGTGACTCGGCATAGGCCAGGCCCAACCGGTAGGCGATGGCCGCGTGCTCGTACGGCCGCGAGGCGCGGGGCGTGCTCGCCAGCTGGGCCTCCAAGGCCTCGAGCGCCTTGCGCCGGTCGGTCACCTCGGGCACGGCACAGCCTGCTTCGTTGGGCGGGATCGGATCAAGCGGCCGGCACTTCGCCCGAGATGAGCTCATCCACGTGGCGGATGATCTCGGCCACCGCCACGTCGACGGCGGCGAGCACCGGCCCCGAGAGGGTCTCACCGACGGCGTGGGGGTCCTCGGGTATGCAGCCGACCTCGAGTACCCGAGGCGGGAGCACGCCGAGGGCCTTGGCCAGCATGAGTGCCCGATCGGGGGTGGTGAGGTGCATGTCGGCCAGCAGGTCGTGGCGGTCGGCCCAGCTGAGGGTGTGCACGTCGACGACATCGGGGTCGATGAGCACCACGTGGCCGGGCGGGCGGTCCAGGTCGACGGTGTCCACCACCACCAGGGCGTCCCACCCCTCCTGGAGCTCCTGGACGAGGGCGATCCCTCCGATCCCGGTCTCGATGACTCGAACCCCTTCGGGGAACACATGGTCCTCGAGCCGCCGGGCCACCTGCACTCCGAACCCGTCGTCAGCCCGAAGCACGTTCCCGACCCCTGCAACCAATATCCTCATCAGACCGACACCCTCATCAGGCCACGCCTATTCATGCGACAGCCCCGGTGGACATCTCGGCCACGCGCAGGGCGTAGCCCTTGACGGCCCACCAGGCGATGTACTCCTCGAGCTCGGCCCACGCGGTCTGGTCCACGCTGTCGCGCCAGTGGTCGAGGCGGCGCTCCACCTCCCCGGCGATGATGCGATCCAGGGCGGCGATGGTCTCCTCCTCGTCGCCCAGGATGTGCCGGCCGCCATCGGCGCCCCGGAGGTCGGCGGCCACGCGCACCGCTTCCTCTTCGAGGCGGTCGAGATCGGTGTCGACTCCTTCGGCGGCGGCGAGCACCAATCCAGCGGCGTGCTCCTCCACCCGTCGCAGACAGTACCCGTTGGTCAGGGCGTAACCGGCCCAGATGCCGATCTCGACGATGGGCTGATCCAGTCGCTGCTGGGCGACGGCCCGATCCACGTACCGCTTGGCCAACGGAGTGAGCGGGTGGCCCTGGGCGAGCGTGCGCGCCTCGAAGACCAGGCCCCCGTCACCGAGCGCCATTACTCCACCCCGCCGAAGTCAACGGCCCTCGTGGCCGCGGATCTGCAGCAGCGGCTCCTGGGGCTCCGGGAGAGCGCCCGGGGCGGGAGGGGCAGCATCTTCGGGAACGGTGGCGCATTCGAGGTCGGCCTTCGCTTCGTCGAACTCCTCGGCGGCGTCCACCTGCTCGAGGCGGCGGAAACCAGGCCAGTGCTTCTTCAACGCTTCCTCGACGCCGAAGGTGAGCGTGGCCGAGGAGCTGGGGCAGCCGTCGCAGGTCCCCTTCATGCGCACCTTCACCACGCCGTCGGCGATGCTCGTGACCTCGAGCTCGCCACCATGGGACTCCACGATGGGTCGCACCTCCTCGAGGGCGGCAGCCACCGCGGCTTCGGCTTCGCCATCTTCCTCGGACTCCCCAAGCTCGTAGAAGTCGAGCAGCGTGCCCGCCAGGGCGTCGCGCCCCACGGCCTCGAGGAAGATCTCGCCCCTCCACGTCCTGATCATGTCCACCAGCTGCCCCAGCCCGTCGCGGTGGAACAGGTCGTACCAGTCGAGGAGCTCGCTCACCTGGGCCGCCACCGCTTCGTCGGGGTGGTTCAGCAGTCCCTGGGCCAACTCGCTGATGCGGTACGGGAGCTCGGTGAAGGCCAGCTCCTCCCCCTCTGCCCCGGGAATTTGGACCTGTCCGGCAATTTGGGCCTGCCCGGGAATTTGGGCTTGCCCGCTCGCCTTGGTCTGCTCACTCACGTGCTCGCCTCCTCGGTGGTGGAGCCCACCTCCTCGCGCACCATGGCCAGAATGGCGTCCACCGACGCCTCGACCTCTTCACTGAAGCCCAAGCCGAACGCGCGGTCGGCGGGTTCGACCTCGATGACTACCGTATCCTCTGGGAACGCCTTCCAGTACCGGCACACGGCCAGGGTGTGGTCGAGGTCGATGATGCCCCCCGCGGCCTCGGCGAGGCGCTCCTGCACCTCGTCGTCGGGCGGAGGTTTGAGGTCGAGCGGGTAGCGGCGGATCGTGCCCGGCGGGTCGATCTCACGAGGCATGGCCCCGACCAGGACCACCTTGGCCGGCAGCAGCTCCTGGAGACGGTCCAGGACCCGGTGCGCGGCGTAGGAGAGATCCTCGACCACCACCTCCTCCGGCCAGTCGAGGTGCTCCACCCGGCGAATGAACTGGGTGCCGAAGTCCAGGTCCCGGAGCCAGGGAAGGCCGATGCCGCCCACCAGGACGGGGGCGGCATCGGTCACGTCGACTCGCTTGGCTGTTTTGAGGGACCGAGTACTACTCGAGCGTGCAGCCGCAGGAGTTGATCTCTCGGACGATGGTGCCCTTCCCGGTGTCCATGTGGGTGGTGCAGGGCATGCACGGATCGAAGCTGCGGATGGCCCGCAGGACATCGATCCCCTTGACCTGGTCGTCGGGCACGCTCTCCAACAGCGGCGTGCCGACGACGGCCTCCTCGTAGGGGCCGGGGGTGCCGAACGGATCCCGGGGAGAGGCGTTCAGCGTGGACGGCGTCGTGATCTGATAGTTCACGATCTTGCCCTTGTCGGTGTGCATGTGGTGGACCAGCCACCCGCGGCCGGCCTCCCAGAAGCCCACCGCAACCCGCTCGTCCTTGGGCACCTTGTACGGGGTGGACACCCGGGTCTCGCCCCGGCGCCAGTACTCCATGGCCTTGAGGAGGTTGATCATGCCGATGGCCGAGGTAAACGCCATGGCGTAGGCCCGGCCCCGGTTGCGCTCGAAGGCGTTGATCCGCTCGGGCACCTTCCAGAACAACTCCGTCTCCGGCAGCTGGTGGCGAGGCAGGACGATGCGCAGGCCGTCTCCGGTGGACTCGATGAACGGGTTGTCACCGAGGTTGCCGGCCAGGGCCGTGGTCCAGAGGGCGCCGTAGGCACCGGTCTCGATCGACTGACGATCCCACCGAGGAGCGGTGTCCCAGGTGTACTTCTCCTTGAAGTTCTTGGCCTGGGGCCGCGGGATGGTCACCTTGTTCCACGGGTGGTACGGCGAGATGGGGTTGCCGAGCATGTCGCTGCGGAACCGCGGGCTGCCGGTCTGGGTCCAGTCGTCGTAGAACGAGGCGTTCACGAACTCCTCGAAGCCCATGTTGATGTCGGTGAGGTTGGTCGTGACCAGCTCGCCGTTGATGATCATGCCCGGCATCGAGTACCGCTGGTTGCCCCACTCGTTGCAGTTGGCGTAAGTGGCGTCGTAGTACTCGACGTTGTCGTAGATGCCGGTCTGGGCGATGTTGACGTCTCGCTCGCCCACCGCCATGTAGGCGGGGTTGGCCTCGTAGAAGAAGTTGGTGATGTCGTCCCAGACGGCGGCGAGGATCTTGGAGCAGTCGAAGATCTTGCCCAGCTGGGTGTAGAACTCGTTGAACGTCGACGTGGAGATGGTGGTCTGCAGACCGCCGGGCACCAGCGTGGACGGATGCGGGTACTTGCCGTACATGAGCTGGCACATGACCCGCCCGATCCGGGTGTACTCGAGGGCCTCGAGGTAGATCTTCCCCGTCAGCGGGTTCATGGCGTCCATGATGTCCTTGACGGTGCGGTAACCATGGACCTCGACCCCGGAGGCCAGGGTCTTCTCGGCCCGGGTGACCAGCTCGGGGTTGGTGACGGACACCACCGAGGTGGAGTAGTCGGGGCCGGCCAGGAGGCCGAGGTGCAGCGGGCGGTCGTAGAACATCTCGCCCACCTCCCCAAGGTTGCGGCACACGACGCCGAGCGGGGGCGGCAGGATGCCGAAGGCCTGCTCGGTGGCTAGGGACGCAACCGTGGCGTGCACGCCGCCGCACACGCCGCAGGCCCGGGAGCTGATGTCGATGGCATCGCGGGGGTCGCGCCCCTGGAGGATGATCTCGTAACCCCGGAAGAGCATGGCCTGGGAGTGGGCCTCCACTGCCTTGCGGTTCTCGAGGTCGAGCACGGTATGGACGGCAAGGGCACCAGCCACTCGGGTCACGGGGTCGATGTTCCAGTCCCGAAGCCGGGGCGGCGCCGCCAGCTGCGCACCGGGGCCTTCCTGGCGGCGGACGAAGCTCTTGGGCTCGGCCGTGGTCACCGCATAAGGGTCGGCGCCATCCTTGAGGTGGGCCTTGCCACTGTCGTCGAACTCAATGGGAAGGTTCTTGAAACACATGGGCTACTTGGTCTCCTGACTCGTCAGTTCGGGCGTTCGTGGTGGTCGTGGTGGTCGTGGTGGCTTGGCGAGCACTTACTCGTTGTAGGTGCCGCGGCCGCCCTCGGCGCTGTGCTGGTACTTGGCGTAGACCTTGTGCAGAGTCTTCTGGGCGCCCCGCGGACCGACCTTGGCCCGGGCCCACCCGCTGGGGGCATCCTTGGTCCAGCGGGGCTCCATGTTCTTGTCCGCCTGGCTCACCCTGCGGGTACGGCGGATGAAGGAGCCGACGATGCGGCTGGTGGTGCTGGACAGCAGGGAGCCGGGAGGCGTCTCGTAGATGGGCGAGAACTTGTCGGGGAAGCCGGGCATGGTGCAGCCGATGCAGATGCCCCCCATGTTCATGCAGCCGCCGTGGCCCATCACGTTCCCACGCTCCACGATGTTGCACTGGACCACCGGCCCCCAGCAGCCGATCTCCACCAGGCACTCCTTGTCGCCGTACTGCTCGGCGAACACGCCTTCCTCGTAGTAGCCGGCCCGTGGGCAGTGACGGTGCACGGTCTCGCCGAACAGCCACGCCGGGCGGCCCAGCTCGTCGAACTCGGGCAGGGGGGCCAGGCCCTGGAGGAAGAGCAAGGTGGCCGCCGCCGTCTCCAGGTAGTTGTCGCCGACGGGAGCGCAGCCGGGGACGTTGACCACCGGGACTCCGAAGGCCGAACGGTAGTCCTTGCCCAAGTAGTCCATCACGCTCATGGCGTTGGTGACGTTGCCCTTGGCGGCGGGGATGCCGCCCCAGCTGGCGCAGGTGCCGATGGCGATGACCGCCGCCGCACCGGGGGACAGACGGTCCAGCCACTCCAGGCTGGTGATCTGGCGGCCGGTCTGGGGGTCCTCACCGAGGCCCATCCAGTGGCCGTCGCCGGAGATCGACTCGTCCATGATCGAGCCTTCCCAGGTCACCACGTAGGGAGCATCGAGCTCGCCCCGCTCGGCCATGAACAGGTTGTGCACCCACTCGGGTCCGGACTCCATCGAGACGACGGTGTGGACCAGCTCCACCCGGGGCAGGCCCGGGACGATGCCGGCGAGGAGGTGCTCGACACGGGGGGAGGTGCCGCCGGACACGGCCACGGTGCAGCCGTCACAGGAAGCGCCCACCATCCAGATCAGGTAGATCTTCTCCAGCGGTCCCATGCGCAGCGTGTCCTGATCGGGAACCAGGGCTCGGCTGCGCACGCCGATGGGCGCCAGCGGGTCGAGGGGGTCGTAGCCGTCGATGAGCCCGATGTCGGTGTTCTTGGGCTCCTGGTAGTTGTCGACCTGCTCGCCCCCACCGGGGCCGGAGCCGATGTTTTGAGGAATCTGGGC
>JAUJNQ010000002.1:36309-38222 GCA_030448025.1 Acidimicrobiales bacterium
GGCGAGGGCTTCGGGGACCAGGTCGATGCCGCCCTGCTCGAGCGCTTCCTCGGCGTGGAGGCCGACATCGGCATCCAGTACATGGACCAGCTGGCCGACGAGGGGTACCTGAAGCGGCTCGACGGGCGCTACGCCCTGTCGGAGTCGGGGCTCCACGAGGGAGCGCTCGAGTTCGCCGCCTCCTTCGACGAGCTGACCCGCCCGACCCACGGCGAGTGCAGCGCCGACTGCTGGTGCCACAACTCTCCCGAAGAGGCGGCCGCCTGCGCCACCGAGCGCGCCGACGCCGAGCACGCCGCCCACGAGCATTGATGGCCAGTCCGAGGACCACCACTTCGAAGACCACCAGGGCCAAGCGCGAGGAGCCGCAGGGCGGGCTGCCCCGCAACTACCTGCGAGCCACGCTGCTGCTCTCGATCGGTGAGGCGCCGGTCCACGGCTACGAGCTGCTCGAGCAGATCGCCGGTTTGGGCCTGCACGCCATCGACGCCGGAGGCCTCTACCGGGCGCTCCGAGTGATGGAAGGCGAGGGCCTGGTGGCCTCCACCTGGGAGCATTCGGCCTCGGGGCCGGCCCGGAGGACCTACCGCCTCACGAACGAGGGCCGCGAGTGGCTCCACGTCTGGGCCGGCGCCCTGCGAGAGACGCACCGCTACCTGTCGTCGTACCTCGACCGCTACGACGACATCGTCCGGTCCAGCGACGTCCGCGCCCTGGACGCCGACAGCCTGGCCGCCCCGGTTCTGGACGCGGAGGTCCCGAAGTGAGCTCGTTGCGCCTGGCCGTGGCGGGAAAGGGCGGGGCGGGCAAGACCACCTTTTCGTCCACCCTCGCCCGCACCCTGGCCAGGAGAGGACACCGGGTGGTCGTGATCGACGCCGACAGCAACCCCAACGTGGCCGTGGCCCTCGGGTGTGACCGGGCGCAGGCTGCGGCCATCCCCATGCTTCCCACGGGTCTGGTCTCCCGCCGCCTCGATGGCGGGCCCTCCCTCACCGAGCCGGTGCCGGCTGTGGTGGAGCGCTACGGCGCGGTGGCGCCCGACTCGGTGGCGGTGGTGCACATGGCCATGCCGGCACACGCCGACGAGGGTTGCCTCTGCTCGGCCCACGCCACCGTGAGCGGGATGCTCGCCGACGCCGCAGACCTGCCCGACACCGTCACCATCGTGGACCTCGAGGCATCTCCCGAGCACCTGAGCCGGGGCACCACCCGCCACGTCGACGTCCTGATCATGATCGTGGAGCCCTATTGGCGCTCGCTCGAGACCGCCCGGCGGATGTCCAAGCTCGCCGCCGAGCTGCCCGTCCCGCACGTGGGCGTGGTGGGCAACAAGGCCAGATCGGCTGCCGACGTCGAAGCCATCGCCGGGTTCTGCGCCGGCGCGGGCCTGGTGCTCGACGGTCAGCTGCCGTGGAGCGACGGAGTCCTCGACGCCGACAAGGCCGGCATCCCATTGATCGACCACGACCCGGAGGACCCCGTGGTGGGTGCGGTCTCACAGCTCGCTGACCGGCTCCTGGCCGGGCTCCAGCCGTCGGTCGCCACGACCTAGCGGGGCCCCCGCTAGGTGTAGGCTGCACTTAGCCAATTGGGACACGACCCGGGAGACGAGCAGTGGACGGATGGATGATCGCGCTGGTGGCCGGAGGAGTGCTTCTCCTCGCACTCGTGGTCCTTCTCGGAGTGGTGGTGAAGGCGGCGGCCACGACAGCCCAGACGGCTCAGGCCGTACTGGTGGCGCTGGACGAGGTCAAGGCCAGCACGGCGCCGCTGTCCAACCTCCGTTCGTTCGACTCCGGGACCCGGTTCTCCCGGGAGACCCAGTTTTCCCAGGAGCCACTGGGCCCCGAGATGAGCCCCGAGATGAGCCCCGAGATGAGCCCCGAGATGAGCCCCGAGATGAGCCCCGA
>JAUJNQ010000002.1:38322-39773 GCA_030448025.1 Acidimicrobiales bacterium
GCCCCGAGATGAGCCCCGAGATGAGCCCCGAGATGAGCCCCGAGATGAGCCCCGAGATGAGCATGGAAGAGCGACAAGGAAAAGAGGGTTGAGCTTGAACAGAGGACCAGGAGGTCTGTCATGTGTCTAGGAATCCCCGGCCAGGTGGTCGACATCGTCGACCCGGCCCAGCACAAGGCCATCGCCGAGGTCGAAGGCGTCCGGCGTGAGATAAACGTCGGGCTGGTTCTCGGGGACGAGGGCGGGCTGTCCGTCGGCGACTGGGTGCTCATCCACGTCGGTTTCGCCATGAGCGTCATCGACGAGGAGGAGGCGGCCAGCACCCTCGACTTCATGCGGGGGCTCGGTGAGCTGTTCGAGGACGAAGTCCAGCAGTTCCGCGAGAGCACGCCGTTATGACGTCGTCGGCGAACCAGAGGTTCGCCTCCGAGCTGGTGGAGCCGGCCGCCGGGCTGTCGAAAGACCTGGCCGCGGCCTCATTGGCCCTGGCTCGTCGCTTCTTCGCCGGCGGGACCATGTGGTGCGCCTCGCCCACGTGGCCCTTCCATGCCAACCACGTGGCCGTGGAGTTCGTCCATCCCGTCATCGTGGGCAAGCGGGCCCTGCCTGCGGTCACCGTGCCGCCGGGGGAAGACCTGGTGGCCACCCTGCGGGCCACCACCCGCACCGGCGACGTGGTCCTCGCCGTCGCCAGTGCGGGCGATGAGGCGGTGGCCTCGGTCATGCGACGAGGACGGGCCTGGGGCGTGGAGACCATCTGGATCGGTGCCGGCCCACGGCCTCCGGCGGGCGCCGCCAACCACGTTCTCTGGCTGGAGACGTCCGACGAGCTGGAGGCGTCCGAGCAGGTGGTGCGCATCTACCACCTGCTCTGGGAGCTGACCCATGTGTGCTTCGAGCACCCCGGCCTCCTGAAGCCCGCCGACCTCGACGAGGACTGCACGGACGAGGTCTGCATCACCTGTTCGGACGAGGGGCGCCTGGCCGAGGTGATCACCGTCGAGGGCGACGAGGCTGTGGTGCGTGCCGCCGAGGGCCGGGAGCGCATCGACACCACGCTCATCGACGTGCCCTCCCCGGGCGACCTGGTGCTGGTGCACGCCGGCTCGGCCATCTCCTCCCTCGAGACCGGCGGGGAGGAAGGATGACCGACTTCCTCTATCCGTTCATCGAGGCCGACGAGCGTGATCCCGTTCCGCTCCTGGCCGATCTGGCCCGCTCTGCCGAGGGCAAGTGGGGCCAGAGCACGGACCTTCGCACCCGCACCCTTGCCGGCTGTGAGCAGCAGCTGCAGACCGTTGCTGCGGCCATGGCGGAGCGCTTCGCCGCCGGGGGCCAGATGTTCACGTTCGGCAACGGCGGCAGCGCCACCGACGCCGACGGGGTGGCCCAGCTCTTCACCAAGCCACCGATGACGGACTGGCCAACGTCGGATTGGCCAACGTCGGATT
>JAUJNQ010000002.1:39873-57463 GCA_030448025.1 Acidimicrobiales bacterium
TGGCCAACGTCGGATTGGCCAACGTCGGATTCGCCAACGCCCGGTTCGAGGGTCGGCCTGCCGCTGCCCGCCCGCTCCCTGGCCGCCGACCAGGCAATCCTCACGGCGTTGTCCAACGACATCGGCTTCGACGTGGTGTTCTCCCGCCAGCTCATCGCCTACGGACGCTCCGGTGACATCGCCTTCGGGATGTCCACGAGCGGCAACTCGGACAACCTCCTCATGGCCTTCGCCGAGGCCAAGAAGCGGGGCATGCTCACCGTGGGGCTGGCCGGCTACGACGGCGGCCGGATGGCCGCCAGCGACGACCTCGAGCACTGTCTCGTGGTCCGCTCCGACAGCGTGCACCGAATCCAGGAAGCCCAGACGTCCGTGGCCCACGCACTGTGGGGCCTCGTCCAAGCACAGCTCCGAACCCGAGAAGAGCCAACAGAAAAAGAGGCAGTCCTATGAAATTCGTCGACGAGTACCGTGACCCCGCCGCCGCCCGATTCGCCGTGGAGCAGATCAAGGCCCTGTCCGGCGGCAAGCACCTCAAGTTCATGGAGGTGTGTGGCGGCCACACCCACACCATCTACAAGCACGGGATCGAGCGAGTGCTGCCGTCCAACATCGAGCTCATCCACGGCCCGGGCTGCCCGGTGTGCGTCATCCCCATGGGCCGGGTGGACGACGGCATTGCCGTGGCCGAGACCCCAGGGGTGATCTTCACGTCTTTCGGCGACATGATGCGAGTGCCCGGCAGCAACGGCAGCCTGCTGGACGCCAAGGCGCGGGGCGCCGACTTCCGGATGGTGTACTCCCCTCTCGACGCGCTGCGAATCGCCAAGGAGAACCCCGACCGGGAGGTGGTGTTCTTCGCCATCGGCTTCGAGACCACGGCCCCCTCCACGGCGGTCACCCTGCAGAAGGCCCGGGCGGCCGGCATCGACAACTTCAGCGTCTTCTGCAACCACGTCACCATCGTCCCGCCACTCAAGGCCATCCTCGAGTCGCCTGACCTGCGACTCGACGGCTTCATCGGTCCGGGGCACGTGAGCACGGTGATCGGCAACCGCCCGTACCGGTTCGTCCCCGCTCAGTACGGCAAGCCGCTGGTGACGTCGGGCTTCGAGCCGCTGGACATCCTCCAGGGGATCGTGATGCTCCTGCGCCAGATCCGCGACGGCCGGTGCGAGGTCGAGAACCAGTACACCCGCGCCGTGCGGGACGAGGGAAACCTCCGGGCCCTGCGCATCATGAGCGACGTCTTCGAGGTGCGCCCCTACTTCGAGTGGAGAGGAATGGGCTTCATCTCCCAGAGCGGCCTCAAGCTCAACGAGGCCTTCGCTCCCTGGGACGCCGAGCTGCGCTTCTCGGTGCCCGGTGTGCGGGTGGCTGACCCCAAGGCCTGTCAGTGCGGTGAGGTCCTGAAGGGGGTCATCAAGCCGTGGGAGTGCAAGGTGTTCGGCACCGCCTGCACTCCAGAGACGCCCATCGGCACCTGCATGGTGTCCTCCGAGGGCGCCTGCGCCGCCTATTACAACTACGGGCGCTACAACCGCACCGCCACCATCCCGGTCAAGTCGGCATGAGCGACGACGGCGAAGAGAGCGGGGGCGGCGTCAAGGCACCGCCATCGGACGAGAAGGACGACGGCGAGGAAAGGGCGCCAGACGGCGTCAAGGCTCCCTCACGCGAGGAGGTGGTGCTGGACCGCATCGAGGCCTTCCGCCGCCGCCGCCCTCGTCTACTCGAGGAGAACATCACCTCGGCCCACGGCGCGGGGGGCAAGGCGTCGGCCGCCCTCACCGACGCCGTGTTCCTGGAGGCTTTTCGGAACGACACCCTGGCAGCGCTGTCCGACGGCGCGTTGCTCGAGCTGCCTGGTGGCGAGCGCCTGGCGTACAGCACCGACTCCTTCGTGGTCAAGCCCCTCCGGTTCCCGGGTGGGTCCATCGGCCATCTGGCCGTCCACGGCACGGTCAACGACGTGGCCATGATGGGAGCTCAGGCCACATGGATGTCGGTCGCCTTCGTCATCGAGGAGGGCTTCCCCATTGCCGAGCTGAAGGCCATCGTGGCAGACATGGCCGAGGCTGCGACCCTTGCCGGTGTGCAGGTGGTGACCGGCGACACCAAGGTGGTCAACAAGGGAGCGGCCGACGGCCTGTACATCAACACCTCGGCCGTGGGTGTGGTCGGCTCAGTCGAGCTCAGCCCGAAGCAGGTCCGGCCCGGCGACAAGGTGCTCGTCTCCGGCACCATCGGCGATCATGGCGTCGCCATCATGCTGGCGCGCGGTGACCTGGCCCTCGAGGCCGACATCAAGTCCGACACCGCTCCCTTGAACGGGCTCGTGGAAGCCTTGCTTGCGGCCGCTCCCAACACCCGCTGGCTGCGAGACGCAACGCGGGGCGGGGTAGCCACCGTGCTCAACGAGCTGGCCCGGGCGGCGGAGGTCCACGTGACCCTGGAGGAGTCGATGCTGCCCGTGCGCGGGCCGGTGAACGGGGCCTGCGAGATCCTCGGCATCGACCCGATCTACGTGGCCAACGAGGGCAAGCTGGTGGCGGTGGTCCCACCCGACCAAGCCGAAGCCGCCCTTCTCGCCATGCGCACCCAACCCGCTGGAGCCGATGCCGCCCTGATCGGCGAGATCCGGGAGGAGCCACCGGGGATCGTCCTGATCAACACCGGCTTCGGAGGTAACCGGATCGTCGACATGCTCGTCGGCGACCCTCTCCCCCGCATCTGCTGACCCGTCCCGGGCGCCGCCCGCCAATGGTTTGTTCACTCCACCGCGGCCCGGGTGCATGTGAATGATCAAACTCGGGAGGGAGCGGTGGCTCATCCGGGTCACGGGGACCGTTCAGGGGGTCGGCTTTCGGCCCTTCGTGTACCGCCATGCCGTGGACCTCGGGCTCACCGGCTACGTGGGCAACGACAGCGAGGGCGTGGTCATCGAGGTGCAGGGCCCGCCCGAGCGGCTGGAGGAGCTGGGCCGGCGACTGCTCGACCAAGCACCCCCATTAGCCCGGATCGCCACCGTGGACGTCACCCCGCTACCGGCAGACGGGGTTGACCACGACGACTTTGGGATCATCGACAGTCGGGGCGAGGGCGCGCCGGCCGTGGCCGTGAGCGTGGACGTGGCAACTTGTGACGACTGCCTGGCCGAGCTGCTCGATCCCGCCGACCGCCGGTACCGCTACCCGTTCATCAACTGCACCAACTGCGGGCCCCGCTACACCATCATCCGCTCCATCCCCTACGACCGGGCCTCCACCACCATGGCCGGCTTCGCCATGTGCGACGCCTGCCGGGCGGAGTACGAGGACCCGGTCGACCGTCGGTTCCACGCCGAGCCCAATGCCTGCCCGGTGTGTGGTCCTCAGCTGCGGTTGCTGGCTCCCGACGGCGCACTCCTGGCCGAAGGGAGCGAGGTGGTCCTGGAGGCGGCAGCGATGGTACTTGCGGGCCAACTCCTGGCGGTCAAGGGCCTCGGGGGCTACCACCTGGTCGCCGATGCCACCGATCCCGACGCCGTAGCCGACCTCCGCCGGCGTAAGGCTCGGGACGACAAACCCTTCGCCGTGATGGTGGCCGACCTGGAGACGGCGCACCGGCTGTGCCGGCTGTCACCGGCGGCCGAGGCGGCCCTCACCTCACCCCGGCGGCCCATCGTGCTGGCGCCAGGCCAGCCACTGCCCGGTGTGGCCGAGGCCGTGGCGCCCGCCCTTCCCGAGCTCGGCCTGATGCTTCCCTACACGCCGCTCCACCACCTGCTCATGGACGCGGTGGGCTACCCCCTGGTGATGACCAGCGGCAACCTGTCCGACGAGCCCATCGCCCACGACGACGCCGACGCGCTGGCCCGCCTCGGCCCCTTGGTGGACGCGGTCCTCACCCACGATCGACCGATCCACATCCGCTGCGACGACTCGGTCGTGCGAGCGGTAACACCTCCCGCCTCTCTGGTCGCGGAGTCTCACAGCATCGAGCGAGATTCCGCCCCCAGAAGCGGTGCTGGCGCTGGGGAGACGCAGATGATCCGACGCTCCCGGGGATACGCCCCCGAGCCCATCGGCCTCCCGGTGCCGACCAGTCGCCACCTCCTGGCCGTCGGGGCCGAGCTCAAGAACACGGTGGCCGTGGCCAAGGGGGCGACTCTGGTGGCGAGCCATCACATCGGCGACCTCGAGCACCTGCCCGCCTACCGCTCCTTCCTGCAGGCGGTGGACCACCTGTCCCACCTGGCCGGGGTCGAGCCGGACCTCGTCGCCCACGACCTGCATCCCGAGTACCTCTCGACCAAGTTCGCCATGGACCTGGACCTTCCCAGCCTCGCCGTACAGCACCATCACGCCCACATCGTCTCGTGCCTGGTGGAGCACGGGCGGAGCGAGCCGGTGCTCGGCGTGGCCTTCGACGGCCTGGGCATGGGCCCTGACGGGACGCTGTGGGGAGGCGAGCTTCTCGTGGCCGATCTCACCGGATACCGCCGGGTCGGCCACCTGCGACCCGTGCCCCTGCCCGGCGGGAACCAGGCCGTTCGAGAGCCATGGCGGATGGCGCTGGTATGGGCAGCGGCAGCGCTCGGAGAAGACGTGGCCGAGCGGTACGGCAAGGAGGTGGACGAGCGTTGGCCGGCGGTCCTGGCGCTTTCCCGCCACGCCAACACTCCCCTCACCACCAGCGCCGGTCGGCTGTTCGACGCCGTGGCCGCCCTGCTGGGCCTGCGATCCAGGGTGACGTACGAAGCGCAGGCCGCCATCGAGCTGGAGGCCTGCGCCGCGGGCGTACCGCTGTCGGAACGCCCCGATTACGAATTGACGATCACACGGGACGCCGATGGCCTGGTCCTCGACCCCTCACCGCTCCTGGCCAGAGTGCTCTGGGAGCGAGACGCCGGTGAGCCGTACCCTCTCATCTCCGCCCGGTTCCATGACGGTCTGGGCCGTGGCGTCGCCCTTGCAGCCACGCAGTTGGCCCGAGAAGCGGGTCTGGATACGGTGGCGCTGTCGGGGGGCGTGTTCCAGAACGCCCGGCTCAGCGGGATGGTGGCTCGGGAACTGAGGAGCGCCGGGCTCGCCGTGCTCGTCCATCAGAGGGTGCCACCCAACGACGGCGGCATCAGCATCGGCCAGGCCGGCGTGGCCGCGGCGGCCAGCGAGCTGCACTGACGAGTCAGCGCAGCTTCTGCACTCTCTTGGCCCCGGCCTTGCCGGGACGCTTCCCCACCTTCTTGGTGACCTTGGTGACCTTGGTGACCTTGGTGACCTTCGCCGCCTTGGTCGTCGCTGCCGTTCGAGCGGGTAGGGCCTTCTTGGTGACCTTTATCACCTTGGTGGACTTTCCCGCCCTGGTCCCCGCGGTCCTTCCCGCCAGCTTCCTCACTGGCGCCTCCCTCACGGCCGCCTTCTTGGGCGATCGCTTGACGACCGTGCGCGTCACCCTGACAACCGGTTCGGGCTCCTCCACCACAACGTCATCAACAGGCACGAACTCGACGGGTTCGAGCTCCTCGACGGGTTCGAGCTCCTCGGGCTCGAGCAGCTCGGCCTCGTCCACGAGCTCGGACTCCTCGGCCGGCCCTGTCGAGGGAGGAGGCGGCGGGGCCCAACCGGCCTCATCCTCCACGATCTCGAGCACGGGCTGTGTCGTCCTGGTCAAGTCGTCGTAGACCTCGTATCCCTCGGACACCACGTTGGCGAAGCCGGGGTAGGTCCCCTCGAACAGGTCGGACGTGGCGAAGCGTTCCTGGGACTCCCGGTCATCCCACAAGTACACGGCCCCGTAGGAGTCGGAGTCCGGACTCCGCAGCCACATCTTGGCTTGGAGCCCTCCTATGGCCGCGAACTGGGGCGCCACCTGGTGGGCGATGTCGATGTAGTCCTGTTCACTTACGCCGTTGAGGTTGTAGGTGACGATTTGGACGTACATGTTTTCCTCCTGGTGTCAGTCCCGCTGAGAAGCTGCTCCGCTTTCTCCGGCTGGCGCCTGAGACATCAAGCAACCGCAGCATCTACGCCCTGGTGACGACCGATGTCGTTGCCGGGCGCTCCCGCCGAAGACGGGTCCGATCGAGCGTAGCCGCCTTGGCCCACGGCTTTCCTGGTCAATGCGCCCGGAGGATTCAGATGACCTGCAGCTCCGGGCTGAAGACCCGGCTCCGCTTCATTCCCTCCACCGCTTCAGCCATGGCAGTGAAAGCCGACGACGTCTCACCGTTGGGGTCGGACACGGTGACGGGGAGCCCAACGTCACCGCCCTCCCGCAGGGCGGGCACGAGGGGAACTCGCGCCAGCAACGAGACACCGAGGGACTCGGCCAGCTGTGCCCCGCCGCCCCGGCCGAAGATCTCGTACCGCTTTCCATCGTCACCGGTGAACCAGGACATGTTCTCGATGACACCGCGGAGGGGAAGGTTGACCTTGCGGGCCATGAACGCGGTCCGCTGGGCCACGCGTTGTGCGGCGGGCTGGGGTGTGGTCACGACGAAGACCTCGGACCTCGGCAGGTACTGGGCCATCGAGAGGGCCACGTCGCCGGTGCCGGGCGGCATGTCCACGAGCAGGTAGTCGAGGTCGCCCCAGTACACGTCGACGAGGAACTGCTCGAGCGCCTTGTGCAGCATCGGGCCGCGCCACATCACCGGTTGGTCGTCTCCCACGAAGAAACCGATGGAGATGACCTTCACACCGTGGGCGACGGGCGGGACGACCATGTCGTCGATGACCACCGGGTCGTGGTGGATCCCCATCATCTTCGGGACGGAGAACCCGTAGACGTCTGCGTCCAAGATCCCCACCTCGCGGCCCCTCCTGGCCAGCGCGACCGCAAGGTTGACGGCGACGGAGGACTTGCCGACCCCACCCTTTCCCGACGAGATGCCAAGCACTCGAGTCGGGGAGCTCGGGCTCATGAACGGATTGACGCGACCTTCCTCGTGACCGAGGCGCTGGCCGGGAGGGGCGGTGCCACTCGCTCCTCTGCTCTCCTCCATCCGCCGGCGGACTGCAGCCCGCTCGTCGTCGGTCATGATCGTCATGTCGACGTCCACCCGGGCCACGCCCTCTAGGGGCATGAGCGCAGCGGTGACCCGCTCGGTGATCTCGGCCCGCAGCGGGCACCCGGCCACGGTGAGGGCGACCCGGACGGTCACGTGATCACCGGCGATGTCGACCTTCTTGACCATGCCGAGATCGACCATGCTCATGTTGAGCTCGGGATCGTGGACCGGGCGAAGCGCCTCGACGACCCTGTCTTCGGTAAGGAGACCCTCGGTGAGTGGGCGGCCGGAGGCGGGGCCCTCGCTCGCGGGGCCCTCGCTCGCGGGGCCCTCGCTGGCCGGACCGTGGATGTCGGACACGCCCAAGTACAGTACTTGCGTGGATCGGGCTCCCCTCTCCGATGCCGAGTTCTCCGCTGCCGTCGCCGCCGTCACCTCTGCCTTCGGTGACCCCACCCGCCGGGACATCTTCTTGTTCGCGCGGGAGGCGCATCGGGGCGTCACCGCCGCCGAGGTCGCCCAACGCTTCGATCTGCACCCCAACGTGGCGCGCCACCATCTCGACAAGCTCGCCGCCGGCGGCTACGTCGAGGTGTACGTGGAGCGGCCCCAGGCGTCGGGGGCCGGGCGCGGTGGGGTGGGGCGCCCGTCCAAGCGATACCGGACCGGTGAGAAGGAGATGGGCCTGAGCTTCCCGGCTCGGCGCGACGACCTTCTCATCACCCTGCTCGGGAGAGCGCTGGGCCTCGTGCCCGAAGACCAGGCCGCGGCCATGGCCGAGGAGGTGGGGGTGGAGTACGGCCGAAGCCTGGCCCAGCAGATGTCCCCCGCCGATTCTCACCGCTCGTTCCGGACCGCCCTCCACGCCGTGGCCGACGCCCTCACGGCTCACGGTTTCGCCGCCCACGCCGATGCGCGGGGCTCGTCACTGGCTATCGTGGCCGAGCAGTGTCCCTTCGGCGATGCCGCCACCGAGCACCCGGTGATCTGCGCCGTCGACCGGGGGATCGTCCGAGGCATGCTCGCCGGCCTGTACGGCGACACCACGCCTGCCACCGCAGCCTCACGGGCGCAGGGCGACGACGCCTGCGTCACCGCCATTTGACACGTCGGGGGCTCGGGCGTGTAGCCGCCCTACTGCTCGCCCTGTCACTGACGGCTTGCGTCGGCGGGTCCGATGACGGCAGCGCGACGCCCTCGGAGCCGGGCGGTCCCGACACCTCGCCGTCAACGCAGTCCTCGCCCGGTTCACCGGCCCCCGCCCCAAGCGGCCGGGTGGTGGCCACCTTCTCCAGCGCCGGGGCTCGTCTCCAGGTCACGGAGGTGGCACGCGCGCTGGACACCGTCTGGTCGCTGGCCTGGGACCCAATGGGGGCGCTCTGGTACACCGAGCGGTCCGGTCGCCTCACCAAGCTCGGGGACCGGCCCACGAACGTAGCCGGCGTGCAGGAGCAGGGAGAGGGAGGGCTGCTGGGGCTCGAGATCGACGCGAGGGGCCGCAAGTTCTTGATGTACACCGGCTCTGGCGACAACCGCGTCGTCCGCCTGGAGCCCGACGGGTCGCAGCGCGTCCTGGTGAAGGACATCTTGAAGGCGGGCATCCACAATGGTGGACGCTTGCGCCTCGGCCCCGACGGGGCCCTCTACGCCAGCGCCGGCGACGCCGCCCAGACCGACTTGGCGCCGGACCCGGGCAGCGTCAACGGGAAGGTGCTGCGGATCGATCCGGAGTCGGGGGCGAGCTCGGTGTTCAGCCGGGGACACCGCAACGTGCAGGGCCTGTGCTTCGGACCGGGGGGCCGGTTCCTCGCCACCGAGCACGGCCCCTCGGGCAACGACGAGGTCAACGTGCTCACCCCCGGCTTCGACGGCGGCTGGCCCGGTACCAGCGGCAACGGGATCAAGAACTACCCGTCGAGCGTGGCCCCCGCGGGCTGCGCTGTGTACCAGGCCGACCTCATCCCCGCCTGGCGGGGGTCGATGCTGTTCGCCACGCTTCGCGGCACCTCCCTACGCCGACTGACCTTCGATGCCAAGGGTGGCGTGACCCGCGAGGAGGTGCTGCTGGACGGTGAGCTCGGCCGGCTGCGAGACGCAGCCGTGGGACCCGACGGCGCCGTCTACGTGGCCACCTCCAACCGGGACGGCCGGGGGAGCCCCAAGGATGGCGACGACCGCATCCTGCGCATCAGCCCCGCCCCGTAGCCCGTAGCGTGGAGGGGTGCGCCGCCCCCTCTCCGCCGGCCCCGCGGCCGCGCTCCTGGTCGCTCTGGTGACCACGGGGTGCGCCTCGGGGAAGGGGTCGCAGGCAACCCGCCCCGATCCGACCACCACCACCACTGCCACTGCCCCGTCGGCTCCGAGCCCGAACGACGGCGCGGCGGCGGCGCCCGCGCCACCCGGACCCGCGGGCCCGCCAGCGGGCTCGTCGGCTTCGCTCGGTGTCGTCGATCCTGCCTCAGTGGCCGCATCGCTCGCCGGCGCCGAGCGGGCCATCCGCGATCCGGCCACGGGCACCGGCGAGCTGGAGAGAGCGGGGCGCGCGCAGCAAGACGCCTACCGTGCGTTGGTCGAGCATCCGGACTGGACGGCCCAGGTGCTGCGCTCCGTGCCCGCTTCACTGCAGGAGACGGTGCAGGCCAACGTGAGCGCCGGCACCGAGCTGCGAGCCCTCGGCAAGCCCCGGACCTCGCTGCCGCCGTGGCGCATCGTGGCCCCCGCTCCGGCCCCGGAGCTCCTGGGCCATTACAAGGCCGCCGAAGCCTCGCTCGGCATACCGTGGCAGTACCTGGCCGCCATCCACCTGGTCGAGACGCGAATGGGGCGCATCCGGGGCACGAGCGTCGCCGGGGCCCAAGGCCCGATGCAGTTCCTCCCCGCCACCTGGAGCCGTTACGGCAAGGGAGGCGACATCAACTCGAACCGGGACGCCATCTTCGGGGCCGCCCGCCTGCTGGCCGCCAACGGTGGCCCCGGGAACATGAGCAATGCCCTTTACCGCTACAACCCCACACCCCGCTATGTGAAGGCGGTGACGGCCTACGCCGGGCAGATGCAGGACAACGAGCGCGCCTACTTCGGCTACTACCACTGGCAGGTCTATTACCGGATGGTGGACGGCGACCGATTGCTCCCCGTCGGCTACGGCAGCTAGCGCGGAGGCCTGGCCCCAACCGCTCAGACTGGTCGCAGCGGCCGGTGTGGGGGCGGCGGCAATTCGACCAGAACGGCGTCGCCAGAGCGCACCTCCCCCCCGACCAGCACCACTGCCATGACGCCGGCCTTGCGGACGAGGTTGTTCCGCTCGTCACGGGTGAGCACTGCTTCCATGAGGCCGGGCTGGATGCCGTCGAGCTGGGCGCAGGGGTTGCGCAGCCCAGTGACCTCGATCACCGCCTCATCACCGATGCGCAGGGTGGTGCCGGTTGGCAGGCCCAGCAGGTCGACCCGGCGGGTGGTGATGTTCTCGCCCATCTGGCCAGGTGTGACCGAGAAACCGGCCGCCCGCAACTCGTCGTGCAGCTCACCGTGGATGAGGTGGACTTGACGCAGGTTTGGCCGGGTTCCTTGGCGACGAGCTCGGGATCGGTGCTTCACCGTGGCCCCCATGTGAACGTCACCGTGCACGCCGAGGCCTGCCATCAGCCGGACCTCCGGCCGGTTCTCCTTCGCCATCGTGTGCCCCGGGCTGGCACTCACGCGCTCGACCGTGCCGTTCATGGGCTCAGCCTCGTGCCATGAACCGTTCCGGAGAGGCTCAGGAACGCTGGTCGACAGGCACGTAGTCACGCTTGTCGTGGCCCACGTAGAGCTGGCGGGGTCGGACGATCTTGGCGTCCTGCTCCAGCAGCTCCACCCAGTGGGCCATCCAACCGGCCGTGCGGGGGATGGCGAACAGCACAGGGAACATCTCGATCGGAAACCCCATGGCCTGGTAGATCAGGCCGGAGTAGAAGTCGACGTTGGGATAGAGGCGGCGGGAGATGAAGTAGTCGTCGGATAGGGCCACCTCCTCGAGCTTCAGGGCGATGTCCAGAAGGGGGTTCTTCCCCGTGACCGCGAAGACCTGGTCGGCGACATGCTTGATGATGGTGGCCCGGGGGTCGTAGCTCTTGTAGACGCGGTGGCCGAACCCCTGCAGGCGGCCCTTGCCCTGCTTGACGCCGGCGATGTAGTCGTCCACGTTGTCGAGCGACCCGATCTCGTTCAACATCTTGATCACGGCCTCGTTGGCGCCGCCGTGCCTGGGGCCGTAGAGAGCCGCCGCCGCCGCCGCACAGGCCGAGTACGGGTCGGCGTGGGCCGAACCCACCGTCCGCATGGCAGTGGTGGAGCAGTTCTGCTCGTGGTCGGCGTGGAGGATGAACAACACGTCCAGGGCCCGGACCAACACCGGGTGGGTGGAGAACCGAGGCTCGGCCACCTTCCACATCATGGACAGGAAGTTGGCCGGGAACGACAGCGAGTTGTCGGGATACACGAAGGGCATGCCCACGCTGAAGCGGTGAGCGGCGGCAGCCAGCGTGGGCATCTTGGCGATGAGGCGCACGATCTGCTTCATGCGGCTGCCCGGGTCGTGGATGTCCTTGGCGTCCAGGTAGAACGTGGACAGGGCGGCCACCGCCGAGACGAGCATGCCCATGGGATGGGCGTCGTAGTGGAAGCCCTCGAGGAAGCGCTTGCGCACGTTCTCGTGGATGAACGTGTGGTACGTGATGTCGTGGATCCACACCTCGTTCTGCTCGGCGGTGGGAAGCTCCCCGTGAAGCAGGAGGTAGGCGACCTCCAGGTAGGTGGAGTGCTCGGCCAGCTGTTCGATGGGATAGCCCCGGTAGCGCAGGATCCCCTCGCCTCCGTCGAGGTAGGTCACCGAGCTCTCGCATGCCGCCGTGGACATGAGCGCCGGATCGGTGAAGAGCACGTCGGGCAGGGCCTTGCGCCAGGAGGTGGCGTCGATCCCCCCGTTCACGATGGGAATGTCCGACCGCTCGCCGGTGCGGTTGTCGATGATGGTGATCGTCTCGTCCGCCACGAGAAAGACGCTACCGCTCCTGGCGGCTCACGAACTCCCATCCCTGGGACGGTGAACGCGATGCTGCCGCGGCAGCGCAGAGGTCGCCTCGGGGTTGTGGGTGATCCGGGCATCGCGTCATCCATCACCCCCGGATCGGGTTGGACCCGGTGAGCCCGAGCAGCTCTGGACTCGTGTAGAGCCGGCGCGGCCGACCCGGTCCCGCTGGCCGCACCGTCCCGTGCTCGACGAGAACACCCGCGGCCACGAGATCGCGCAACGCCGCGCTCGCTGACTTCAACGGGACGTCGAGCTCGGCGGCGACGACTGGCCCTGTGAGCACGAGGTGGCGCGGCAGCAAGTCGAGGGCGCGCCACGCGGCGGCGTTGCTCCGGAGGCGCCGGGCGCGCTCCCGCGGTGCGGCCAGCCGTTCCTTCCAGCCGCGCCGCAGCTCCTGGACCGCAGTGACCAGCTCCTGCTGCGCACGGCCCGCGCCGGAGACGGCGTCCGCGAACCACTGCACCCACCGCTCGTGCTCGCCGAGGCGGAACAACACGAGCCCCGAGCTGTAGCCGCCGACGTCGGCGGCGATGCCGGTGCTGACCGGCGGGGGTGTCACGAGTGAGAGGCGGCGAACGAGGACCCAGGCGATGAGGACGCGCCCGACGCGTCCGTTGCCGTCGGCGAAAGGGTGGATCAGCTCGAACTGCGCGTGGGCGATGGCGGCTTGGCTGACCGGATCGACGTCGGTCCTCTCGACGTAGGCGACGAGGTCGTCGAGAAGGCCGGGCACGTGCTCGGGGGGCGGGGTCACGAGGTGGGCGTCGAGCGGCGAGGTCCCGCCGATCCAGCCCTGCTCGGTCCGGACGACGCCGACGTGGCGCGTCGGCGTCGGGCTGCCGGTCATCAGCGTCCGGTGCCAGCGGCAAAGGACCTCGACCGTCAGTGGCCCGGCGTGCGCTTGCTCCAACGCCTCCGTGACCGCGGCCAGGTTGGCCGCGACCCACGCCGCCGCCGTCCGACCGCCGCGGTCGTCGGTCTCGGCCAGCACGATGTCGAGGACCGGAGCGGTCACGCCCTCGATGAACGAGGACGCGACCCCTTCGGGCGTAGCAGGAGCCGAGCGAGGGCGGCGTAGTCCTCCGGCATGCTCTCCGCACCGTGCTCGACGGCGGCCTCTGCCCTGGCGGTGAGCGCGACGGTGTCGGCGCCGAGCGCCAGGTCGCGGTCGGCGAGCGGAGCGGGCACGAACGCCCGTGCCCGCCGGCCTCGCCACAGGATGGGTACCTCGACGCCCGCGGGCTTCACGGCGGCCTTTCGTACGCTTACCGGCTCAAGTGTACGTTATTGGGCCGAAGTCGGCTGTCGTCGGAGTGCCGCCGGAAGACTTGCCAGTGCCTGCGGTCCTTACTGCGCCTCCAGCTGCAGCCGGTAGACGTTCGTGTCCCGGCGCTCGAAGCCCAACCGCTGGTAGAGGCGGTTGGCGGCCTGGCGCGAGGGCCGGGAGGTCAGGTCCACGGTGCGGGCGCCCGCAGCAGCGGCCGTCTCCAGCGCCGTTCGGGACAGGACATCCCCGACGCCGCGGCCCCGGGCCGATTCGTCCACCACCACGTCCTCGATCCATGCCCGCACTCCGGTTGGGATCCGGAAGAGCACCAGTGTGAGCGACCCCACGAGGGGCCCGTCCTCACCCAGGCGAGCCACCAACAGGCGCGTGCCACGGGCGTTCACCATCTCGTCCAGCTCGGGCTCTCCGGGAGGGGCGACGACCTGGACAACTGGGGAACCAGTCGGGCGAAGGCCTCGACCAACTCCGGAGTGACCCTCCGGGCTTCCTCGACGACGACGCCTCCAGCCTCCGGCGCCGGCCCCTCGGCCTTTGTCATCGCGTCTCCCGGCTTGTGAACGGAGGTCACCGGCGACTGTAGTGGGGAGGTGCGCGTTCGGGGATCGGTCGCCGTGGTCACCGGAGCGTCGTCGGGCATCGGCTGGGAGATCGCCCTCCTGCTCGCCCGCAAGGGGGCCCGGGTGCAGGCCGTGGCGCGCAGCGAGGATGACCTGGAGAGGCTTGCGGGGATGCACCCGAACATCACCAGCCACGTGGCCGACCTGGCCGTTGCCGAACAGCGCGCGCCGCTGGCCGAATCAGCGGGCAACGTCGACATCCTGGTCAACAACGCCGGCCTGGGCTGGACCGGGCTGGTCGAGGACATGCCGCCCGATCGGGTCCGCCAGCTCTTCGAGGTCAATGTCATGGCCCTCGTCGACCTGACGCAACGGGTGATCCCGGGGATGCTCGCTCGCAAGCGCGGCCGCGTCGTGAACGTGGCATCCGTGGTCTCGTGGGTGTCCGCGCCTCCGTTCACGATGTACTCGGCCACCAAGTTCGCCGTCCAGGGCTTCAGTGAGGGCCTGCGCCGGGAGGTGGCGGGGCGCGGCGTGGCTGTGAGCACCGTCAACCCCGGGCCCATCTCCACCAAGTTCTGGACCCGCAGCTCCGGTGAGGACCGCCCCTCCCAGCATCTCGGGGACGACCTCAAGCCCGGCCTTCCGCCCTCACTCGTGGCCAGGGCCGTGCTCCGCGCCGTGCGACTGGGCGCCTTCCCCGGCTACGGCACCATCGCCGTCCCCCGCCTCCTGGGACTGACGCGGCTGGGTGCGGTTCCGGGCCTCCGGCTGGTCGTGAACGCCGGCTCGCTCGTCTCCCGCCAACCGAGCGTGTGGCGCCTGATGCAAGGGAACTGAAGTGTCGCCCTGGCGTTGGGGATGGCGGGCTTTTGACTAGCCTGCCGTTGAATATGCGGGCTTGTTTCTGCCGGCGTGCCCAGAAGATCGCTCGCAGGTGACGTCGACTCGTGCTCGCCGGATCGCCGGGGGGGCAGCACTGGCCGCGGCGGGTCTGCTGGCCTACCAGGTGGCCAAGTACAAGCGAGGGACGCGCCAACGCTTCGAGATGAAGGAGGGGCCTGCGCCGGGCACGCCCGAGTTCTCTCGCCTGGTCTCGGCCATGACGGGGGCGCCGCTGCTCCTCGGCAACCGAGTCAAGGTCATGCGCAACGGCTCCACCCTCGACGCCATGGTGGAGGCCATCTCCTCGGCAAAGAAGACGATCGACTGCTCCTCCTACATCTACTGGCCGGGGCCCACTGCGGACCGGTTCAGCGAGGCGTTCATCGAGCGCGCCCGTGCCGGCGTCGAGGTCAACTTGGTGTTCGACGGCTACGGCTCGGCCAAGCTCGACGGGGACCATCTGGAGCGCCTCCGGCACTCGGGAGTAAACGTCTCCATCTTCCGACCCGTGCGCTGGTACAACCTCAGGAAGCTGAACAACCGCATGCACCGCCGCATCCTGGTGGTGGACGGCGCGCTGGCGTTCGTCGGAGGGGTGGGCATCGCCGACGTCTGGACCGGCGACGCCCAAGACCCCGAGCACTGGCGAGAGACGCACCTGCGCGTCGAGGGCCCCGCCGTGGTGGACATCTTCGGCGCCTTCATGGAGAACTGGACTGAAGCCACCAAGGGCATCCTGACGGGGACGCACATCGCCGACCCCCCGAGCTTCGACGACGGTGTGGCCCTGCAGGTGACGAGGAGCACCCCTACAGGCGGTGCCACGGCCGCGACCGAGCTGTTCTACGCCGCCGTCGCCGGGGCACGGGAGCGGTTGTGGCTCACCACCGCCTACTTCGCCCCCGACCGGACCTTCGAGGAGGTCCTCTGCCACGCCGCGCGGCGGGGGGTTGACGTTCGCGTCCTCGTCAACGGCCACAAGGTTGACAAAGAGGTCGCACGTCAGGCCGGGCACCGCTCGTACGGCAAGTTGCTCGAAGCCGGCGCGAGGATGTTCGAGTACGACCGGACCATGTTGCACGCCAAGGTCCTGCTGGTCGACGGTGGCTGGGCCAACGTGGGGTCGGCGAACTTCGACAGCCGCTCGTTCGACCTCGACCTCGAGATCAACGTGGCCGTCCTGGACCCGGGTCTCGTCGAGGAGTTGAGCGACCACTTCCTGGAGGATCTGAAGGTGTCCGAGGAGATCGATATCGAGTCATGGAGGAAACGACCACTGCGCAAGCGGGCGGCGGAGTACGCCACCGAGGTCCTCCAACAGTCACTGTGAGCTGACAGCTCTCAGCCACGAAGCTGGAGACGTCGAGCGTCAGGCAGCTACCGAATCGAAGCCGGCCTTCAGCGAGGCTGGCAGCACGGGCACCACAACACCCGGCGGGCCTGGAGCTCCCACCTCACCACCAGGTCGACCGCGCCATGTCGATGCCGAGCTCCAGGGAGCTGGTGGCCACCAGGCGGGCAGCTTGCCGGCCTTAGCGCGTCCTCGATCCCAACCGCTGCGCAGGCGATGGAGCCGTGGTGGGCCAGCATCAGCTCCTCGCCGGCCAACTCGTTGAGCCGATCCTAAAGGCACTCGGCCAGCCGGCGGGAGTCACGAAGACGAGGGTGGACTGGTGCTGTCGCACGAGGTCGAGCATCCACACGAAGGCGGCGAGGGTCTTGTCCGCCCCGTGGGCGCCACAATGAGGGTGTGTTGGCCCCGGCCGATACATCACAGCCCGCTCCTGGGCCGGGCGTGGGGTTCTCGAAGGTGGAGGAACCCACGAGCGGGTGGCCTCGGAGAAGCGGTCGAGGACCGCCATCAGCGCTGAGCGCAGGGCGGGCCGAGGGGGTCGACGAAGTACGGTCGGGTGATGGACGCCATGCGCTGGGGGGAGCGCCCTTCCCTGCGCCGCCCCGTGCTCGTCGCCGCCTTCGAAGGGTGGAACGACGGGGCCGACGCCGCCTCGTCGGCCGCCCGTTTCCTGGCCGAGGCCTGGTCGGCCCGTCGCTTCGCCACCATCGACCCCGAGGAGTTCTACGACTTCACCGAGGTGCGACCCCACGTCCGCCTGGTGGACGGTGTCAGCCGTCAGGTCGACTGGCCGGCGCCCGAGCTCTCCATGGCGTCACCGCCGGGTCTGGCCCATGACATCGTGTTCCTCCGGGCCGCCGAGCCCCATCTGCGGTGGCGCACCTTCACCGCTCTCCTCGTCGACGCGGCCAAGGAGCTCGGCGTGGGGCTCGTGGTCACCCTCGGCGCGCTGTTGGCCGACGTGGCCCACACCCGCGAGGTCCCCGTCACCGGCATGGCCGCCGACGCCGAGCTGATGCGCCGGCTGAGGATGAAGCGGTCGCGCTACGAGGGGCCCACGGGCATCGTGGGCGTGTTCCACGACGCCCTCACCACCGCCGGGATCCCGGCCGCCTCCCTGTGGGCCAGCGTGCCTCTCTACGTGGGCAGCACGCCGTCGCCCAAGGCCACCCTGGCCCTCGTGGAGCGCACCGCAGCGCTGCTGGGCTCGGACGTGGGCACGGTGGAGCTCGAGGTGGCGGCGGCCGCCTACGAGCGCCAGGTGAGCGAGATCGTGGGGGAGGACGAGGAGATTGCCGCCTACGTCCGCCGCCTCGAGGACCTCGACGGCGAGGAGGAGGCGGGGGACGGCGAGGACGGCGACGAGGAGCTGCCCTCGACCGACGCCTTGGCCGCCGAGGTGGAGCGCTTCCTCAGGGACCACCCTTCGGACTGACGCCGC
>JAUJNQ010000002.1:57563-91451 GCA_030448025.1 Acidimicrobiales bacterium
GCCGGGGAACACGGTGTTGACGGCCTCCAGGAGGTCGGCGGGGCGGGCCACGCGGTAGGCGGTGCGGGCCACGTACAGCCGTAGGGCGCAGTCCACCCGCTCGGATGACCCCAGGGCGGCCAGCGCCTTGACCGGCTGCACGTACACGCTGCGGTAGTACGCCGACTTCCGGCTCTCCCAGAACGCCATGGGCTCGGCGGCCCGTCCCTGCCCGTCGGCGGGGACCGTCTTCTCCACGAAGTCACCGAGCGTCCCTGTGACCTGTGCCTCGGCCCAACTGGCCAGGCCCTCGTCCAACCACGGGTCGCGGCCCTGGTTGTTGCCGACGAGGGCGTAGAACCACATGTGCCCCACCTCGTGCGCCGTCGTCCGCCCGTCCGTTCCGGGGCCCTGGAGGACGTGCATGGGGTACTCGATGCCTCCGTCCAGCTCGGGGGTCACGGCCAGGCTGAAAGATGACCACGGGTAGGGCCCGTACCGCCGGGACAGATCCTCGAGAGCGCGGGTGACTTGCGAGAGGTAGTCCGACGGCGCGTCGGCCAGACCGGCGTGCACGCCTACCGTCACCGCTACGCGGTGGGGAACGTCAACCGTGGCCGACGTCACCGAGAAATGGCCCACGGAGAGGGCGAAGTCGGGCACCGCCGGCGCCTTCCACCGGCCGGGCCCGTCGGGGACGCCGGTGGCCAGGACGTCGAAGCCGGGCGGGACGGTGACGGTGGCGGAGAAGTCGGCGGTGGACGCGGTGGAGGCCTCGGCGAAACCCGAGGTCGGCGCCTCGGTGACCCAGCCCACCCCCGGCTCCCAGGCCAGGATGGGGAAGAAGGACCCGAGGCGGATGGCGTCGCCGCTCCGGGACAAGCGGTCGTTCACCGGGCCCGGCAGGGTGAGACGCCAGTCAACGGTGGCGTCTACGGGGCGGTTGACCACGAGCGCCTTCGGAGGACGGACCACCAGCGTGGTCGGGTTCTCCCGGGCAGCGGCTAGGGGGCGGCCGCCGACCGTCACCGCTCCCACGTCCAGGCGGGCCCCGGCTCGGGCCGGGCGCGGACCGTTGGGCCAGAGCCGGAAGACCAGCCGGTCGGTGGCCAGGTCGGGGACGAAGCGCACGGCCACGCGTCCGGTGACGGTGTTGGTCGCCGGGCTCACGTCGATCTGGAGGTCGTAGCGGGGACGGTCGGGCGCCGGCCCCAGCCGCTCGGGTACGGCTGGACAGGTGGCGTCGCCGGCCCTGGCCGGACCGGGGGCGACGGGCGCGGTCGTGCTCGGCGCCGAGGTGGGAGGCGGGGCGGTCTCGGTCCTCTGGGCCGGCGTCGGGCCCAGCACTCGGGGTCCGTCACCAGAGCAGGCGGCAAGCACCACGAAGGCCGTCGCCCCCATGCTGAGCCGTCGTCGCCACACGCCGCCAATGGTCCCACGGCCCTACGCTCCGGCTGGTGTCACCAGCCCTCGTCCCGACCTGCGTGTGGCGAACTTCCCCCGAGTTGATCGTCGCCCTGGACGAGCGGTTCGGGGAGCCCGTGGACGCCTACGTCAACGGGTCGCAGGTGTGGTTGGGCGACGACGGGCCCGGCGGCACGACACTCGAATGGCGCCTGCACCCGGTGGCCGGCTTCCGCCGCCCGGCCGGCGTGGACACCTACGAGCTCTTCTCGCTGGTGGCGTTGGCCCTCGCCCACGGTGACGCGCCTCCCGCCCCGCCCCACCAGCTCTGGGACGGGCTCGAGGCCTTCGCCGCCTACGGCGACGAGACCGAGCCGTCGCTGCTGCGGACGGCCGTCGGGGAGGCGCTGGGGCTGACGCCCGATGCCTGCGGGTTGGCCGATCACGCGGCCATCGGCGACGAGTGGGAACGCAGCGGCGGCAAGGTCTCGATCGTGGAGGCGCTCCTGTCGCAGCTCGGGACCTGAGCTCAGCGCTGGAGGCGGGGTCCGAAGAGTTGTTCTCAGAGTTGCGGGCGTTCTTTGCCGAACAGATCACCGAGCAGCGAGCACAGGGGCAATTGCTTTCCTGGGTGGAACCGGAGGCCATGGCCACGCTCATCGTGGACGTGGCCAACGGGATCGTCCTCCAAGCATCTCGACGGTGTCGGACCTGATTTCACTGCCGTCGGCGGGCAGTTCGTGCAGCTGCTGCTGGCCGCCCGCGAGTAGCCGGTCGCGGCCCCTCTCAGTTCAGGGATCGGTGGGTGTGGCCTTCGTGGCACCGGGATCTCGCCACGCCGGGTCGCGCGGGGCGTCGTAGAGGACCTCCACCGCCTCGCCCCGGATGGCGGCGAAGGCACGCGGCGCCCATCGGTCGGCGCCGGCGAGTGGAACGGGGAGCGAGTCCTCGGCGAACCAGCCGACGTCGGTGCACTCCAGAGGATGGGCCTTCAGATCGCCTCCGACCACTCGACAATGGAAGACCACCGAGTACAGCGGGACGCGTGAAGCCCAGGCGCAACCCATCGAGCACGGCCACGAGGCGTACCGGCTCGACGGCGATGCCCGTCTCCTCCCATACCTCCTTGACCGCTATCTCCGACGCCGAGTACCCGACGTCGGCCCACCCCGTGGGGTACAGCCACACGCCGGAGTCGGAGCCTGGACGAGGAGCAGCTCACCCCGGTCGTTGCCGACGACGGCCCCCACCGCCACCTTGGGCGTGACAAGCCGGAGACGCCGCCACCCACCTCCTTCATCCATTCCTCGACGAGCAGGTCGCTTGGGTGGCGATGACCGGCGGCCACCCGCATGTCCGCCGCCACCTTGAGCACCTCCTCGAAGCGCTCCCGTTCGTAGAGGTTGTCGGTGAACCCCAGCGCCGTGCGGGCAACGGCCGAGAGCGTCTCGCTCCACCGCAGCAGGTCCTGGCCAGAGACACCCCCGGTTCGGGGTTCGGGCTCGACGTCGGGCTCGGCCGGCTCCACGAGACGCGAGGCTAAACCCGCGCAACGTCGCCGGGGTCTTGGCCTTGGGCCAAGCGCCGGGTCACGTCGTCCCGGAGCCGGCGGCTGGCCTTCAGGCCCACCGCTTGGAAATGGAGCTCGGTCCCGCCGTCCTCGGTCACCGCCTCCACCGTCCACGGTCGCCGGAACAGGACACGAGCGACGACACCACCCACCAGCAAGGCGATCACCACCACCACGTCGAGCAGGACGAGAAGCAACGGCACCACCACGAACACGACGAAGGCGGCAAGGAGCAGGGTGAGCGCCACAGCGAGCACCACAGCGAGCACGACCCGCGGCAGGCCGTCCCCGATGTCGAGGGGAACGAAGTCGACGACGGGGTCCCACCATGCGCCGTCGTCAGAGTCGCGACGCCGGCGCAGGCGCGCCCGCAACCCGCGTCCCTTCAGCCGGGGCGCCCACTGGCGGTGGACGACCCAGCGGCGGCCGTCGGGACCCTGGACCTTCACCCCTCTCTATGCTCGAGCTGGCGCAGGACGGCTCTCTCGATCTGGCCAAGCTGCTCGCCGGCGGTGACCTTGTTCCCCTCGGCGTCGGTGACGTAGAACGCGTCCACCACCTCGTGGCCGAGGGTGGACACCTTGGCCGTACGCACGTCGAGACTGCACTCGGCCAGGGCCCGAGTGATGCGGTACAAGACGCCGACACCGTCGGGAGCCCGGACCTCGATGACCGTGGCCGTCTCCGAGGCCTCGTTGTCGAACAGAACCCGCGCCTCGGCCGGGTGGGCCGAGGCCGCCCGCTTGGCGCCCGAGTAGGCGCGTACGCGCTCCGCCAGCTTCGCTTCGAGCCAGAGCTGACCGTCCAGGGCCCTCTCGACGTCGTCGCGCAAACGGTCCGGGTGGGGCGGGGTGGCGAAGACCGGCTCGACCTCGAAGACCTCCACCGCCATGCCGTCCTGGCCGGCTGCCGCCGCCGAGCGCACGGCCAGTCCGTGGACGGCCAGCGTGCCCGCCACCCGGAAGAACAGGCCGGGGCGGTCGGGCGCCACCACTGTGAGCCCACCCTCGTGGACCTCCACGAAAACCTCCCCCCGGGCCATCAGGACAGCGTGCTCGGGCGTGGGCAGCGTGAGCGTGTCCGGTTGGCGATGGCCACCGAGGTGGCGGGCGGTGCGGTCCACCAGGTCCCGGACCAGCCTGGCCTTCCAGTGCCCCCAGGCCGCAGGGCCCGTGGCCAGGCTGTCGGCCTCGGTGAGGGCGGCCAGGAGCTCGAGCGTCTGCTGGTCCCCCACGCTGGAGGCCACGGCTTCCACGGTGGCCGGGTCGTCGAGGTCGCGACGAGTGGCCACGTCGGGCAGGAGCAGGTGGTGACGCACCAGGTCGACCAAGATCTCCACGTCCTCCGGGCTGAAACCCATCCGTGGTGCGATGCGGCCGACCACCTCGATGCCGGCCTCGGTGTGGTCCCCGGGGAAACCCTTGCCGATGTCGTGAAGCCATGCACCGACGAGGAGGAGGTCGGGCCGGGAGACCTCTCGGGTGAGGGTGGCCGCGTTGGCGGCTGCCTCACAGAGGTGCCGGTCGACGGTGAAGCGGTGATAGGCGTTGCGCTGAGGACGACTGCTCACCGTCTCCCACTCGGGTAGGAGCCGCACCAGCAGGCCGCTCTGGTCCAGGGACTCGAGCACCGGGATGGCGCCCCGCCCGGTGCCGAGGAGGGCCACCAGGGCGTTGCGGGCAGCACGCGGCCAGGGGTCACCGGGGCCGATGGCATCGGCGCCCAACCGTTCCAGCGTGCCCCTCGCCAGCGGAGCCCCGTTCTCGGCCGCCGCCGCCGCGGCCCGGATCACGAGCGAGGCGTCGTTGCCGGGGTCTGCGTCGGCGCCGAGCACCACCTCGCCCTCCCGAAGGATCAATCCCGAGCCCACCGGGCGATCGATGCCCGAAGTCCGCCCCCTGGGCCCCGCCAGCGCCGACCTGACGCGGCGCCAACCGTCGTCGCCCCACCAGGCGACCGTGCGTCCCGCGCCGGCCACCGCAGCCACGAGGGCATCGGCGCTCGGGTAGCCGAGCTCGCCGGCCACCCCGTCCTGCTCCTGGAGAAGCAGCCGGTCCAGGGTCTTTCCCGTACGGCGATGCAGCTCGACGCGGACCGAGAGCAGGACCTCGTTTGGCTCGGCCAGGACGTCCACGCCGCCATCGGCCCCGGGAAGACCGACCACGGGGCTGGCCAGCGCCGCCGCCTGCAGGGCATGCACGTCTCGCAGGCCTCCACGACCCTCCTTGAGCTCGGGCTCCAAGAGGAAGGCCACCTCGCCGAAGGCCTGGTGGCGGGCTTCCACCTCCTCGCACAGGGCCGCCAGCCATCGGGCCGAGCGCTTCCGCCATCGCTCCCGGACCCGGGCCACGAGCCCGGCAGCCAAGGTCGGGTCTCCGGCCACGAAGCGGCCGTCGAGCAGGCCGAGGGCCGCCTTCAGGTCGTCACCGGCCACGGCCACGGCTTCCTTCACCGTTCGCACGCTGTGGTCCAGGCCGATCCCCGCGTCCCAGATGGGGTACCAGAGGCGCTCGGCCACCGTCTTGACGTCCTTGACGCCCTGGTGGACCAGGACCACGTCGAGGTCGCTGCCGGGGCACAGCTCCCGGCGGCCGTAGCCGCCGACGGCGACGACGGCGACCTTCTCCTGCGGGCCCAGCAGCTTCGAGAGCCACCCGTCGGCGAGGTCGGAGTAGGCCGCGCACAGGGCCGACCCCTTCAGCCCGGACCCGGCGAGCAGCCGGGCGCGCTCCTCCTTGAAGCGCAGCCCGTCAGCGTGAAGCCCAGGGACCGGTCCTTCAGAGGGCGTCGGTGCCCATCTCCCCGGTCCGGATGCGGGTCACGCTGTCCACGTCGGTCACCCACACCTTGCCGTCGCCGATCTTCTCGGTCCGCGCCGCGGCCACGATGGCGTCCACGACCCGAGCGGCGTCGGCATCGTCGGCCAGTACCTCGACCTTGACCTTGGGCACGAAGTCCACCTTGTACTCCGCTCCCCGGTAGACCTCGGTGTGCCCTCGCTGGCGCCCGAACCCCTGCACCTCGGACACGGTCATGCCCCGCACGTCGAGGGCCTCCAGCGAAGCCTTCACGTCGTCGACCTTGAAGGGCTTCACGATGGCAGTGACGAGCTTCATGCCCCGACCCTACCCATCGAGCCGAAGTCCCCCAGGTTGTAGGCGGCCTCGGAGTGCTGGGTGGTGTCCAGGCCCACCTCCTCGTCCGAGGGCGAGACCCGCAGGCCGATCACCAGGTCGATGACCTTGGCCAGGACGAAGGACACGACCCCGGAGAACACCACCACGGCACCCACCGCCGTCAACTGGTCGACGAGCAGCGCCGAGCCGCCACCGGCGAAGATCCCGTCGAAGCCCGCGGGGTTCACCGAGACATCCGCGAAGAAGCCGAGGAGGACGGAGCCGACGATGCCCCCCACCAGGTGGACGGCCACCACGTCGAGCGAGTCGTCGAAGCCGAAGCTGAACTTGATCTGCACGGCCAGGAAGCAGACCACGCCTGCCACCAGCCCGATGGCCAACGGGGAGAGTCCGCTCACGTAGCCGGCACAGGGGGTGATGGCCACCAGCCCGGCAACTGCCCCCGACGCCGCTCCGAGCGTGGTGGGGTGGCCGGTCTTGAGCTTCTCGACCAGGAGCCAGCCCAGCATGGCGGCGGCGGCGGCCAGGTGGGTGTTGATGAGCGCCTGGGCGGCCAGGCCGTTGGCGCCGAGGGCGGATCCGGCGTTGAACCCGAACCACCCGAACCACAGGATCCCGGTGCCGAGAAGGGTGAGCGGCAGGGAGTGGGGGGGCATGGCGTCCCTGGGCCAGCCCTTCCGCTTTCCCAGCACGAGGACCAGGGCCAGGGCGGCGATGCCGGCGTTGATGTGCACCACGGTTCCGCCCGCGAAGTCGAGGGCGCCCCGCTTGAACAGCCAACCGGTGGGGCTGAAGACCCAGTGGGCGACCGGGGAGTACACCAGCACCAGCCACAGCCCCAGGAACACCGTGTACCCGGCGAACTTCATGCGGTCGGCGGTGGCTCCGGTGAACAGCGCCGGGGTGATGACGGCGAACATCATCTGGAAGGTGACGAAGGCGAGGGCCGGGATGGTCAGGCTCAGGTCGATGCTCTCGTCAACCTTCACGTACCCCGGCAGCTGGGTGGCGGCGTTGGCCAGGTCCTTGAGGCCGACGAAGTCGAAGTTCCCGATCCAGCCGCCCCCGTCACCGAACGCCAGGCTGAAGCCCACCAGAGCCCAGAGCACACTCACCAGGCCCATGGCGAAGAAGTTCTGCATGAGCATGCCGAGGACGTTCTTGGACCGGACCATGCCGGCGTAGAAGAAGGCCAGGCCCGGGGTCATGAACAGCACCAGCCCGATCGAGACCAGCACCCACGCTGTGTTGCCGCTGTCGATATCCATCCCCGGCAGCCTGACGACGGCTTGTTTCGGCGCCGTCACCCGATTGTTTCACCCGTGTGAACTGTGCGGGCCGGCGGGTCAGGCCAGGAGCTCGCCGATGCGGGCGAAGAACTTCGAGCGCGGCAGCACCTCGTCGCAGCCCGCGGCCCGCGCCGCGGCCAGCAGCTCGTGGTCGACGTGGCTGCCGAAGCCGATGGTGCGAACACCGACCTGGCTCAGGACCTCCATAACCCCTGGTCGAGAGAGGTCCACCACCACCAGGTCGGCGGTCGCGGCCGCCAGCTCGCCGGGGGTGCTCACGAAGGTCACCTCCCCTGCCGCAGCCAGCTTGGAACGGTCCATCAGGTCGGGAACGTAGGCGATGACTCGGGTCACTGCGACGCTCCGTTCCGGGGCGCTGCATTCCGGGGCGCTGCATTCCGGGACACTGCATTCCGGGACACTGCATTCCGGGGGTCACCATGGCGCTGCTTGTGGAGCCACGCCTTGGCTGCTCCCCATGCCAGACCGGCGTCGAACAGAGCCGGGTCGATGTCAGCGAACGACGTCGGCGTGAGGTCGTAGTCGTCGTCCGGGAACCGCTCCTCGGCGAAGCGGTCCCTCCGAACCGGGGGGACGCCGGCATGGCGCAGGACCTCGGTGGGGTAGCGCACGGCTTGGCGGAGGATGCTCAACGGGTTGGTGTTCTGATCGTCGATGTCGGCTTCCAGCAGGCCCCGCACACGGATCCCCACGTCGGCCTTGGCCCGCTCCCCCGCGTCACGGGCGGCGGCCATGACGGCGGGGTCGGCGGAGCCGCAGTAGGCCACCAGCAAGTGCTCCACCGACCGCTCCACCCAGCGAGGCAGGGCGGCGTCCACGCCGTCGGCCAAGGCCCGGGCCTGCTCCTCCAGTACGACCATCGCTACCCATGTTCGCGCCCCGCACGTCACCCTCCTCGAACTGGCGACGATTTCCGTCGGATCTGGCGGAAATCGTCGCCAGTTCGACTCAGTCGGCTCGTCTCAGCGCGCCGCGCACGGCGGCGATGGCCTCCTCGGGCCGATGCACGAGCTGGTCCCACGTCAGCCGGAGCACGAACCAACCAGCGGCAAGCAGCGCTGCGTCGCGCTTGCGGTCGGCCTCGGTGTCAAGCCAACTCGAGTGGTGGCGGCGGCTGTCGGCCTCCAGCACCAGCCGAGCGTGTCGGTACACGAAGTCCACCCGGCCGATGCGGGCGGTGTCGGAACCGAGGTCGACCTGGCGGTCGGGTGACGGTAGGCCGCCGGAGCGAAGCACGCACACGAACAGGAGCTCGAGCTCGCTCTCCGGCGGGGCCTTTCCATCGTCTTGCTCGGCGAGCAGTCGCCGGAGGGCTCCTGATCCCGGCCGGCCTCTCCTGCCCGCCTCGGCCAGGACCACGTGGAGACGGGCTGGAGTGGTGAGCCTCATTGCCAAGACGTTGGCCAGTGCTCGTTCGGCTCGCTTCACGTGGACGGTGCCGCAGAGATCCAACACGGTTCGCGCCGGGCTGGTGACCGGTACGCCATCGAGCGCGGTGACGTGGCCGGGTGGGAGGAATCGGGTCTCGTGCAACGTGCCGACTCGAGCCACCCTGCTGCGGCCCCGCAGCCGGGTGACCTCCACCGGCCCGGGGTCGAATTCCCGGTACTCGGAACAGTGCGGCAGCGGACTGGTGGGAGGCAACCGCTCCCTGTCCTGCGGTCAGCACCGCCGCCAGCAGCGCCTGGCGCCACGTGGGCGCCGAGCCCGGGACCCGGTACACGTCCCGAGCCACGCGCTGCCACCGCTCGGCACGCACTCGTCCGTCCACCACCCCGTGGGTCATTCCGGCGGTCAGCGCCTGGTGGCGGGTGACGAGGCCGGCCTGGCGCTCAGCCAGGGAACAGAGGGGATCATCGACGCGCATGGCTCCCAGACAACCACGAGGCTGTGACATCGAGCCCTGCCACCTTCTGGCGACGATTTCCGCCGCCACATCCGGCGGAAACCGTCGCCAGTTGGGGTGGGGTTGGCGGCGCTACCCGTCCAGGCGGCGGCGTACGGCGGGGGGCACGTCGTCCACCTGGCACGAGAGACGGACCCGGTCGCCCACAACCTCCGCGCTGGTTGCACTGCACGCCAGCAGGTTGCTGCGGGGCAGAGTGACCGTGAGCCGCAGGGAACCGAGCCGCAACACCAGGGCGCCGTCGCTGCCCACGGTGGGACGAGCACTCACGTTCACCGGGCCCACCCTGGACCGCACCTCGCCACCGCCCACCGTCACCTGCCTCCCCAGCGCCCGGCTGAGCGACGGTGCGTCGAGCTCGGCACTCACCGTGCCCCGCTCGATCGAGTTGACCGACACCTGGCGGGAGAACAGGGCGTCGCGGTCGACCTTCACGTCCCGGAGCTTCACGTCCACGCTGGTCAGCTGGACCGACTGTGTGGGGACCTGGTCGAGGTGGAGGTCGACGTCGCCCGCGGAGCCTGCGGTCAACAGGCGGGGGAGGAAGGGGAACGAGTCGATGTCGGCCTCGATCGAACCAGCTTCGGGCACCTCGGCCCGAGCCCGCGCCTCGATGCGGTTCTCGGCGAGATGTCGGCTCGCCACGTCGGCACCGGTGAGGAACAGCAGGAGAGCAGAGACGCCGAGCGCGGCGCGAAGGGCGCGCACGCGGTGCGGTGGTCAGCCCTCGACCACGTCACCCAGACGGTCCACCTGGACGCCGAGGTCTCCTAGCCACTCGATGGCCCGCTCCACGGCCTCGTCGTTGCCGCCGAGCTCGCAGATCATCCACCCCACGGTCTCCTCCACGTTGGCCCGGCGGATGTTGGGCATGATGTTGAACTCTCGCACCATGCGCGCGATCACGGGCTGCTTGATGAGGTGCTCGGGGAACGTGAGCTTCACCCGCACGTTGGTCACGCCGTCACCGGGGCCGGCTCGGCGAGGGCCTGGTTGAGGTTGCCGGACCGGAAGCCCTCGAGGTCGAGGGTCACGTACGTGTAGCCCGCCCGGCGGACGGCGTTCACAACGGCCTCACGCTCCTCGAAGGCTCTGGCCAGCTCGTCGCGGTGCACCTCGAGGCGGGCGAGGGGCCCGTAGTGGCGTACCCGCAGCTGGCGGAACCCCATACTGCGCAGCCCCGACTCGGCTAGTGCCACCGACTCCAGCACTCCGAGCGTGACTGGTGTGCCGTAAGGGATCCTCGATGCCAGGCAGGCGGCTGCGGGCTTGTCCCACGTGCGTAGGCCCAGCCGCGAGGACCACGCCCGCACGTCGGCCTTGGTGAAGCCCGCCTCCACCAGAGGGAAGGCGGCTCCCCGCTCGGCGGCAGCCTGCTGGCCGGGCCGGTGATCGCCGAGGTCGTCCACGTTCACGCCGAGGATCACCGTGGCGTCCTCTCGCTCCGCCAGCGGGACCAGCGCGTCCATCAGCTCAGCCTTGCACCAGTAGCAGCGTTGGCCGTCGTTGGCCGAGTAAGCAGGGTTGGCCAGCTCGTGGGTGACCACCGGCGTCCAGCGCAGGCCCCACTCACGGGCCAGGGCCCGGCAGTCGGACTCCTCCTCAGGCGCCAAGGACGCCGACACGGCGGTGACGGCGTGGGCGGCCTGACCCAGCGTGTCGTGCGCCACCCAGGCCAGGAAGGCGGAATCCGCCCCACCGCTGAAAGCAACCACCACGGGGGCGAGGTCGAGGAGGCGTTCGCGCAGGGGGCCGAGCTGTCGGGAGCTGGACGCCAAGGAGGCCTCCGCCGGGCCCGCCAGTGGGCGGCCATGGCGCCGTTCCATGGTCCCATCCTGCCACGGCGCCCGTCCGCCAAGCTCGCCGGCGGCCCGCTCGAAGCTCGGGCATATGCTCCGGCAGGTGAACAGGAGCGGCTGACGCTTCATGCGCATCATCCCGGTGAATGCCAGCGGGCGTGACCGGCGTGCTCGTCGCTGTGGTCCTCCTCGCCGCGTCGTGCGGTGGTGCAAGCGAGCGCGGCCTCAAGGGCAAGCGGGAGGTTGCCATCGCTTTCGTGGGCGCCAAGACCGGCGGCAGCGCCTCCTACGGGATCAACTTCCGGGACGGGGTCCGCCTGGCCATCGAGGAGGAGAACGAGAGGGGGAACGGCGATCTCACCATCAGGCTCCGGGAGTTCGACACCGCCGGTGACGTGAACCAGGCGCGCTCGGTCACCAACCAGTTCATCAGCGATCCGAGCGTGGTGGGCATCGTCGGACCGGTCGTCACAGGAGAGACCAACCGCCTGGTCCCCGACTTCCAGCGGGCCGGGCTGGTGATGATCGGTGCGTCGGCCGTGGACCGGGACCTTCCCTCGGCGCCCGCCAGCCGCACCGTGTTCCACCGCGTCGTCGGCGACGACGACCTCCAGTCGAGCGGCATCGCCGAGTACCTGTCCTCGGCGGAGCGGGCCACGGCCGTGGCCTACGTGCACGACGGCTCGGACTACGGCAGGCAACTCGCCGTGAACACGGAGAGGAAGGCTTCGGCCAAAGGGGTGCGCTCGGCGGCCATGGAGGCCATCGATCCCAAGTCCGGGGACTTCTCGGCCGCCATCGCCAAGATCAGAGCCTCGGGGGCGGGTGCGGTGTTCTTCGGCGGGCTGTTCACCGAGGCGGCACTGCTCAAGCGAAGGCTCGTGGAGCAAGGAGCGAACGTGAGGTTCATCAGCGGCGAGGGGGCACTGGACAAGGGCTTCGTGGACGCTGCCTCCTCGGTCAACGCCGAGGGGGCGCGGCTCACGTGCGCCTGCAACTTTCCGCTGGAGACCTCCACTGGCGCGCTCAGGGACTTCTTCAACGACTACAAGCAGAAGGTGGGGAAGGACCCGGGGCTGTACTCGGCGGAGGGGTACGACGCGGCCAAGATCCTGATCAGGGGCATCAAGGCCGGCAACGAGAATCGGGAGACGCTGCTCCGCTTCGTGGAGGAGCAGCTGGGCAGGTACGAGGGCATCTCGAAGAGCATCGAGTTCGAGCCCGACGGGAACCTCAAGGCCAGGACCTTCACGATCTACGAGGTGAGAAGCGGGAGGATCACCACCCTCCAGACCCTGACGCTCGGGCCCAGCACCGGCACCACGAGCACGACTCGTGCGGGCTCGACAACGTCCACCTCCCGACGCCCCCCAACCACGAGAAGACCAACGACGACCATCACCACCGTGCCCACCACGAGCTTCACGGTGCCCACCAGTACCCCGATGACCACCACTACGGCACCCTGAGCGGGTGGGAGGTCAGTGACGGCTACTGTCCCTGCCCTGATGCAGGGCCTACGCATGGCGCCCGAGGTCAAACGGGGTCAAGCTTGGTGGCCGAGCCGCGGGCCTCGACGAGAGGCGGGAACCGGGCCGCCGCCCGTGAGGGTGTGGTGGTTGGCCGCCTCCGCTCTCCTGCTCCTGGTGGGATGCTCGACCGGTGAGTCCAACCAGTCCGGCCGTCAACGACCATCCTCGGCGAGAACATGGAGAAACGAGTCGAGCCCTTTGCCGAGGCGACAGGAGCCCGTACCCCTCCCGACGGCTCCGGTCCAAGCAGCGCCGAGTGGGACGCTATGAGCGCGAAGGAGAAGTACCGCCTGAACGATGGAATGCTGCGGGCGCGCATCCGAGAGGGTGACGATTTCGCTACATCGGCTTGGACAACCGACCGGATTCAGTGCGGACCGAGTTCGATCTCTCGCGTTCTGAGCTCCCTCCGGCTCGACGAACGCGGAGTCTCCTACGAGACCGTCTCCCAGGATGAGGTGCTAAAGACCATTGGGAGACGTTGATGGTCACCTCCGCTCGACTGTCGTTCTTTCCCGACGTCACTGAAGAGGTCGCCGGCCCGCACATGGCTCGGTATGGCTTCGCGCCCATCTCCAAGGCTGCGAGTGAGGTGACCTTCGCTCGGGACGATCAGCGTGTCTCCTTCGCCTACTACGCCGAGGACGTGCCTTCGCCCGGGATAGCAATCGACATCGGGGCGCAACCGGGCCTATGACCCTTCCACGCGGGCCTTCCTCTCCCCCGACCCTCTCCCGCATGTGGCCGCAGCTCCGTGGGCGGCCAGCGATTGCATCCCCACACCTTGCGGTTCACCCCTGCGGGCCTCACCGACGACCAAGCCGGCCAGCTGGTGGGGGCGGAGGTCGCGGAGGCAACGCGACGTTCAGTTCGGGACGCGGGTGGGCGCTTGAATGGAGCGCTCATCGACCGACCAGACCACCTACTCCCGTGACGCCGCCGTACAGCTCAGCGAGCGTCAGGCTCCACAAGGAACAACCAGCTTCGACTACGACGGCGCCGGGCGCCCGCACCAAGAGGTTGCCCGTCGGCTAGTACGTGAGCGGGATCTGTTGACAAGCCGAACGGGTCCTTCAGGTTGGACGCGGTTGTCAGGCGAGTCCAGCGGAGCGAAGCACATCCTCCAGGTCGGCGACCATGCCGGTGAAGAAGGGACCGAACTCGGCGTACCGGGCCGAGGCCTCGTCGAAGCGCAGGGTGTACACCACGTCCTTCAGGTCGTCGGGCCCGACGCCGAAGAGGGTGACGCCCCACTCGTAGTCGTCGAGGCCGGTGGAGCCGGTGACGAGCTGAAGCACCCGGCCGCGGAAAGCCCGGCCCGACTTGCCGTGGCCGTACATGAGACGCTCCCGCTCCTCGTAGGCCAGCTCGTACCAGTTCTGCCCCGGGTCCCGTCGTTTGGACATGGGATAGAAGCAGACGGCGCGCATGCCCTCAGGGGGAAGCTGCGGGTGCAGGCGCGGGTTCAACATCTCGGCGGGCATGCCCTTGGCGTACTCCGACACCTCGGTGAGGGACACGTAGGAGCTCACCACTTCCAACCCCGCGACCTGGACGCCGGTCTGCAGGGACCGGAGGCGCCACAGGTCGGGGCCCAGGGCCAGCAGGCCGAGGTCGGCCTTGTGGCCGAGGATCGAGAAGGCGATCACCTGGTGATCCTCACCCTCTGCCGTTCCGCCCTCTGCTGTCGAGCTCCGGGCCGCCTTGACGGCGGCGATCACCGCCTCCGCGTCGGCACCCGGACGGGCCCTGCAGAAGAGATGGAGCACACCCCATCCGGTGCCGGGAGAGAGAGCTTGGGGCATGATTCCTAGTCTTCCGCCTTCGGTTTCTCGATGACCGGCTCGAGCTGCAGCGCCTGTCCGTCCGTGGCCCACACCGGAAGGGGGAGCTCGACCTTCGAGTGACCCTCGTGGGCGGCGACGGCCCGCTCGTGGTACTCCTCGGCAAGGGCTATGAACTCCGGCTGATGGTAGGGCCGACCGTCGATCAGCGGTCCGCGCTCGCCTTCGATGATGGCCACCACGTCCTCACCGCTCACCGTCCGGTGCGTCTCGAGGGCATGGGTCACGGCCAGCACCTCGAAGCGGTTGTCTTCGAGCAACCCCCATGTTCGGTCGTAGAGCTGGGCCAGGTTGGCCTCCACGCGCCGGCCGAAGTCGGTGTCCATGACGCTGCGGTCCGCCCCGTCCTCGACGGCCATCTGCGAGCCCGTGATCCCGGCCAGGGTGATCGCCCGCGAGGCGAGTGTGGAGCCCATCCCGGCGAAGCCCTCCATGCGCATGGCGAGGAAGGTGGCGCCCCGCAGGTCGCCGCCCACACCCTCGGAGTTGTCCCCCCCGAAGAACAGGCGCTCGCCCGCCAGCGAGGCGAGGAACACCATGACGTCGGTCTCCCGCTCCGACTTCCACCCCACGAACTGGTCCTCGGGTGGTATGGAGGACACGAAGCCGCCCACGTCGCCCCGGCGCTCGATGGTGGCCATGTCGATGACCATGTGCTTTCGCAACCGATGCGCCACCACCGCGTGGCACGCCTCGTGGAGGGCGACGGCGTGGCGCTCGCGCTCGATGTACTCGAACTCGTCGGGCAGGCCGTGCTCCTTCAACTGCTTGGCCTTCAAGATGTCGGCCCAGGTGATGGCTTCCCGCCCGGCCCGAATGGCGACCACCAGCGCCTCGTTGACGGTGTCCTTGATGGTGGCGCCTGTGGCATAGGGCGTCATGACGGCCAGCTTGTCGATCTGGTCGTCGTTCAGCTCGTGGCTCACCTTGTCCAGGTAGCCGACGTAGGTGCGCTTGCGACCCTCCTTGGACGGGTAGCCGACCTTGTAGATGCGGTCGATGCGGCCCGGGCGCAGCAGGGCCTCGTCGAGGGCCTGGGGCATGTTGGTGGCCATCATCACGAGGATCCGGTACTTGGGCGGGGGCTTGGGCCGCATGCCGAGGACCCGCCGCAGCACCCGGTTGGTGAAGCCTCGGGGCTTCTTGAGGCCGGACAGCTCAGCCAGAAGGGCCTGGAGGGTGCCCATTCCCCCACCACCCATGCCCGCGCCCATGATGAAGCGAGCCACCAATGGCGGTCGGCCGCCCTGGGTGCTGCTCGGCTGCTCGGCCCGCAACACGGAGCTGGCCGCCGGTGGCGAGGCATACCCGAGGCCGTTGCAGGCGGTGAGCGCCTCCCAGGAATCGGGAGCGCCAACCAGAGGGGCATGGGCTCCCCCGTTCCACCCACCGCCGGCCAGCGCCCCCCGGCTGCCCAGAGAGTCGGCCTCGTCGAAGAAGACGATGACCCCGCCGTAGCGCACGGCGAGCTTCCGGAGCTTCCTGAAGAGGGACTTGACCTTGAGGATGCCGACTCCCATGAACATGTTGGTGAACGCTCCGGGGTCGACGAAGACGTAGGGCTTGCCCGTCTCGCCGGCGACGGCCTCGGCCATGAGCGTCTTGCCCGTTCCCGGCGGTCCCCAGAGCAGGAGCCCGCCCGGCACGTACCCTCCCTTCTCCTCGATCGACTCGGGGTTCTCCAGGAAGACGATGTTCTCCTTCACCCGTTCCACCACGGCGTCCTGGCCCCACACGTCCCTGAAGCGGGTCTTGATGTCGTCGGGGAAGTAGACGTCGACGCCGCCCTTGGAGAGGAACCAGAAGATGGCGACGAACTGGAGGACCACGGCCGCCATCAGGAAGAGGACTTGGAGCAACAGAGGCAGGGCCTGCCACACGGCGCTGGGCAGCCGGAACAGGCCCTGCAGCGGGGAGACGCCGTAGACCCGGCCCATCAGGACCGCCAGGAGGGACACAAGCAGAACGCCCTTGACGGCACGGGCCAGCCGGAAGCGGTTCCAGTCGTTCAGACGGCCGGTGCGGCGCTCGATCCCCCCGAACACCGTCTGGGACCAGAACTGGTGGTAGCCGGCCAAGCGCTCGCTGACGACGTAGTGCAACTGGCGCACGCCCTCCAGGACCAGGAGCACGAGCAGCCATCCCGACGAACGCGAGTGGATGCGCACCGCGTCGGGGAAGGACAGGTTGGGGTCGTCGGCCATGGCGGCCCACACCACGACCAGCCACGCTCCGGACAGCAGGATCAGGAACTTCGTCCGGTCCCAGAATGCCAGGGGCTTGCGAGTCACCCCCTCTTCACGCCGGGCCGGATCACTCTCTGGCGGCGGGGTCGGCCCGCTGTCGTGGTCGGGCCAGGCCAACGACTCAACTCGATGTGCTCCCATGTCAGCGCTCCTTGACCTGCCACGAGGAGATCACCTGGTCGATGACCTTCTCGTTGGCTGCGTAGCAGTCGTCCTCACAGCTGATGGCGAGGACGTGGACCTTGCGAACAGCGCTGTCGACCAGCGCGATCTGGCGCCACTTCACCCGCGTGCCCTCACTGGTCCTCAGGTTGACGACGAACTCGTTCCCGTGGAGCCCGCCGGGTCGGTCCACGTCCCGGCTGCCCAGGACCTCGATCCCGGGCGCCTGGCTGTCGCCGAGCGGATCGAACTCGAGCAGGAGGGACCGCAGGTTCGACAAGGAGAACCCGTCCCGTTCCTCAGGGCTCAGGGTCCTCACTTGGACCAGACCCGTAGGGTGATCCGCGCTGGGTGACAGGATGTGCTCGAGGGAGGGGCTGGGCGCGGCGTCGAACGCCACCGACCAGGCCAGACGGTTGTAGGCGTCCTTGGCCTCGCGGGACTGGTCCAGGCCCTTGGTGATTGCCTCCTCGTCGAACAGGGCCCACTCCTGAGGCACCTTCACATAGGTACCTTCCGAGGAGTTCTTCACGTAGTGGTACCTCGGGGACCCGCACGCCGCCAAAGTCACCAAAGCGGAGGCAACGGCCAGTGTGGCGGCCCGGCCGAGGAGACGTGGCAGCGATGGCCCCCTACCCATGGAACAAGGCTACTTGCGGTTCGGCGACCCGCTCATGGAAGGGCAACCAGCCCTGCTAGAAGGCGAGCACCGCCGTGTCCCACAGGAAGGGGAACACGAACAGGAGCAGGCCTAGCGGCTCCAACGCCAGTCGAGGCGCCACGCCGGCTCGACCACTCCTCCCGAACTGCCACCCCGAGCCGACCGCGGCCAGCCCGAAGCAGATCACCGAACCCAGGAAGAAGACGAACTTCAGCTTGGCGTCCATCCATACCCTCCTTCGTGAAGCGACGAGAGCCCCAGGTTCCCACGAACGCAGAAGGGGCGCCCAAAGGCGCCCCTTCTGTAGCACAAGCTGACCCTTCGGGGCCGCCGTGTGGCCTAGAAGTCGTCCATGCCACCGCCGGGCATGGCGGGGGCACCCTCCTTCTCGGGCTTGTCGACGATGACCGCTTCGGTGGTGAGGAAGAGAGCGGCGATGGATGCCGCGTTCTGAAGCGCCGAGCGGGTGACCTTGGCGGCGTCTATGACGCCGGCCGCCACCAAGTCCTCGTACTCACCCGTGGCGGCGTTGAGGCCGTTGGAGCCTTCGAGGTTGCGCACCTTGTCCACGACCACGCCGCCCTCGAGGCCTGCATTGACGGCGATCTGCTTGAGCGGCTCCTCGACGGCCCGGGCCACGATGCGAGCACCGGTGGCCTCGTCACCCTCGAGCTTCTCGGCCCGGTCGAGCACGGCGGCCTGGGCCCGCAGCAGAGCGACGCCGCCGCCGGCGACCACGCCTTCCTCCACCGCAGCCTTCGTGGTGGAGACAGCGTCCTCGATGCGGTGCTTCTTCTCCTTGAGCTCCACCTCGGTGGCGGCGCCCACGCGGATGACGGCCACGCCACCGGACAGCTTGGCCAGCCGCTCCTGGAGCTTCTCCCGGTCGTAGTCCGAGTCAGTGTTCTCGATCTCGGCCTTGATCTGGGCGATGCGGCCCTTGATGTCTGCATCGGTACCGGCCCCCTCCACCACCGTGGTCTCGTCCTTGGTGACGGTGACCTTGCGGGCCCGGCCCAGGAGGTCGAGGCTGACGTTCTCCAGCTTGAGGCCGACCTCCTCGGTGATGACCTGGCCGCCGGTGAGGATGGCGATGTCCTGGAGCATGGCCTTGCGGCGCTCACCGAAGCCGGGGGCCTTGACGGCAACCGACTTGAACGTGCCGCGGATCTTGTTGACCACCAGCGTGGCCAGTGCCTCGCCCTCGACGTCCTCGGAGAGGATGACCAGGGGGCGTGCGGACTGCATGACCTTCTCCAGTACCGGCAGCAGGTCCCGGACGGCGGAGATCTTCTGGCCCACGAGGAGGATGTAGGCGTCCTCGAGGACAGCCTCCATGCGCTCGGGGTCGGTGACGAAGTAGGGCGAGATGTAGCCCTTGTCGAAGCGCATGCCCTCGACCAGGTCCATCTCCATGCCGAAGGTCTGCGACTCCTCGACGGTGATGACGCCGTCCTTGCCCACCTTGTCGATGGCCTCGGAGATCATGCCGCCGATCTCGGCGTCGGCGGCGGAGATGGCGGCCACTTGGGCGATCTGGTCCTTGGACTCGGTCTCCTTGGAGATGGACTTGAGCGAGGCCACGGCGGCCTCGACCGCATCCTCGATGCCCTTCTTGAGCGACATGGGATTGGCGCCGGCGGCGACGTTGCGCAGCCCCTCGTGCACCATGGCCCAGGCCAGCACCGTGGCCGTGGTGGTGCCGTCACCGGCGACGTCGTCGGTCTTCTTGGCTACCTCCTTGACCAGCTCGGCGCCCAGCTTCTCGTAGGGGTCCTCGAGCTCGATCTCCTTGGCGATGGAGACGCCGTCGTTGGTGATGGTGGGCGCACCCCACTTCTTCTCCAGCACCACGTTGCGGCCCTTGGGGCCGAGGGTTACTCGTACGGCGTCGGCGAGCTGGTTCATCCCGTGCTCTAGGGCACGGCGAGCCTGCTCCTCGAAAGCGATCATCTTGGACATCGGGGGGTTCCTCCCGGAGTAGCGAGACAGTTAGCACTCTGCTTGTTCGAGTGCTAACGATACCCATCGGCTGTCACTCGACGCAAGCGAGTGCCAGCCACGGCTTGCGGCTACCCCCCGGCTACGGCGGGGACGATCGAGATGGTCTGGCCCTCCTGCACGACCGTGTCCAGACCCTGTTGGAAGCGAACGTCCTCGTCGGCCACGAAGACGTTCACGAATCGCCGCAGCCCGCCGGACTCGTCGAAGATTCGCTCTCCCACGCCGGGGTGGGCGGCGTCGAGGGCCTTCAACGCCTCGCCCACGGTGGCCGCTTCGACGGAGATCTGACCCTCGCCGCCCGTGAGATTGCGGAGCTGCGTGGGGACACGGACGGAGACGCTCATGAGTCGACCTCGGCGGCCTGGTTGAAGGCCTCGATGGTCGGAGCGATCGTGGCCGTGGGTCCCACGTGGGGGCTCACGGCATCGATGGTCTTTAGCCCGAGCCCGGTGATGTACGCCACCACGCGCTCGTCGGCTCGAACCACGCCCTGCCGCGCCAGGTTGGCCAACGTGGCGATGGTCACCCCACCCGCGGTCTCGGCGAAGATCCCCTCCGTCCGGGCCAGCAGGCGGATTCCCTCCACGATCTCGTCGTCGGTTACCGAACCCACGGCCCCGCCGGTGGAGCGCACCACGTCGAGGGCGTACCAACCGTCGGCGGGGTTGCCGATGGCGAGGGACTTGGCGATGGTCCGCGGCTTCTGCGGCCTCACGTGGTCGGTGCCCTCGGCGAACGCAGTGGCAACCGGGGAGCAACCGGTGGCCTGAGCGCCGGAGATCCGCACCTGTGGCTCCTCGGCGAGCAAGCCGACCCGGTGAAGCTCGGCAAAGCCCTTCTGTACCTTGACGAGCTGGCTGCCCGACGCGACGGGCACCACCACGTGGTCGGGCACCTCCCAGCCGAGCTGCTCGGCCACCTCGTAGGCCAACGTCTTGGAGCCCTCGGAGTAGTAGGGGCGCACGTTGACGTTCACGAAGGCCCAGGTGGGGTGGTCGGCGGTGAGCTCCGAACACAGGCGATTGACGTCGTCATAGGTGCCGTCGACGGCGATGAGCTTGCCGCCGTAGACGGCGGTGGTGACCACCTTGGCCGGCTCGAGGTCGTGGGGGATGAAGACGACCGAGTCCATCCCCGCCCGTGCGGCATGGGCGGCGACGGAGTTGGCCAGGTTGCCCGTGGACGCACAGGCGGCCAGCTTGAAGCCCAGCTCCCTGGCCCTCGTGAGGGCCACCGATACCACGCGGTCCTTGAACGAGCCGGTGGGGTTGAGGGTGTCGTTCTTCAGCCACAGCTCGCCGAGGCCGAGCTCCGAGGCCAGGCGGTCGGCGCGGACCAGCGGCGTGAACCCGGCACCGAGGTCGACGGGGGCCCCCGGCGCGCTCGCCCCCCCGGACGAAGTCACCGCCCCGGGCGAGCCGGCGGGAAGGAGATCCGCGTAGCGCCAGATCGTGGGAGGGCCGGCGGCGATCTTCTCCCTGCTGATGGCGGCCGTGATGGCCTCGTAGTCATAGTCGACCTCGAGGGGACCGAAGCAGAACTCGCAGACGTGCAATGCCTCGGCCGGGTACCCACGGCCGCACTCCCGGCAGCGAAGGCCGATGATGTGCGGGCCCGCGGGGGCTGATGTGGGCGACAACGTTCCTCCTCATCGCTCCGGGCATTGGCACCTGGTTGCGCCCCGATGCCGCCGTAAGGAGGCTCCTCGTGGTGAACTGGTTGCCGCGGAATCGTCGGGCCCGGACCCTCAACCGCTCTGGATAAGTGCCCTCATCGTACCTCCAGGGAAGGGCGACGAACTACCTGCACGAGTCGAAAGCATTATTTCCCTGAGGGCCGGCCCCTCACCGGGAGCGCGCCGGACGGAGGGACGTGCTGAGCCACGTGGCCTTCTTTTGCGGCTACGGGGTCGACATCGCCTTGCTCATCGAGCCGGCGCGGCCACCGGCTCCTCCTTCTTCTCCTTCTTCTCCTTCTCCTCCTCGTCGGCCTCCAGCACGCGCTCGACCAAGCCCGGCCCACGTTCGCCGTCCTCGCCGGGCGACGCATCGGTAAGCGGTTCTCCGAGGACGTGGACCCTCCAAATGTGCCCGAGGACGATCTTCAGCGCCGCGGTCAGGGGCACGGCGAACAGCAGACCCAGGAAGCCGCCGAGGTGGCCACCCGCCACGAGGGCCAGGACCACCGCCGCCGGGTGCAGCTGGATGACCCGGTGCATCACCTGGGGCGTGATGAAGTGGTTGTCGACCTGCTGGACACCCACCATGACCACCAACACGCCCAGCGCCTGGAGGGGGCTGCCGGTGGTGAGGGCGATGGCCACGCCGGGCAGGCCGCCGACCCAGGGACCGATGAGGGGAATGATGTTGAAGAGCCCGGCGATCATCCCCACGAGGAACCAGAACTTCAACCCGATGGCGGCCAGCCCGAGGGAGCACAGGACGCCCACGATGGCGGCGATCATGAGCTGACCCCGGAAGAACCCGCCAACGGCGCGGTTGAGCCGATGAGCCACGTGCATGACCTCGTCCTTGGCTCCGGCGGGGATGAGTGACTCCGAGACTCGACGGACGTGGGGGAGGTCCACCAGTAGGTAGAAGGCGATGATTGGCGCCAGCACCAGGATCAACAGGACGTTGAAGACGGCGACGCCCAACCTGAAGGCACGGTCGAGCTGCTGACGGACCGACAGCTGGCTGCTGCTGAGGGCATCACTGAGCTCCTTGCGGTCGAACTCCCAGGACTTCCCTTTGGACGCCTCGGCCCGGGCGTCGACCCAGCGCTCGACGTTGGCCTGGATCTGCGGCCACTCCCGGGAGAGGTCCCGGGCCTGGGCGCCGGCCAGTGGGACCACGAGGAACCCGGCCAGGACAACCGCCCCGATGACCGTCAGGTAGGTGATGCCCGCGCCGGCGGCCCGCGGGACGTGGTGGCGTTGAAGACGAGTCACCACGGGGTTGAGCAGGAACACGATGGTGCCGGCGAGGATCAGCGGGGCCAGGACCACTCGAACGGTCCACACCACGAGCGCCACGATGGCCAGCAGCGCGACGACGCCCACTACGGACCACGAGACCTGGCCCGCCCTGCGGAGGCGCTCGGTCATGGCGTCACGTTACCGGCCGGGCTTCGCAGGCAGGCACTCGGCGAGTCAATTGAAAGCGCTCACTCCGGCCAAGTGGGCCGCCACCGCCTCTTCCACGCACTCGACGGTGGCGTTCAAGGCTCGGTCCCGACCGAAGCGCTCGGCCAGGTCGATGACGGGATGGGCATGCTCGCCGTACAGCTCGACCACCAGGGTCACCACCGGCACGCTCACCTCCCGGCACAGCCCGATGACGCCGCCCACGGCCCCACCCTCGAACGAGTGCTCGTCCAGGAAGCACTCACCCGTCACCACCAGCGCGGCCTCTTCGATCCGCTGGACGAGATCGATGGAGTCGGCGACCAGCTCGAAGCCAGGAACGAGCTTCGCTCCGAGGGCCGCCAGCCCGCCGGCCAGACCTCCCCCCGCGCCCGAGCCGGGCAGGTCCCGAACGTCGACCCTGTGCTCCTCCTCGTAAACCTGGGCCAGCCGTTCCAGGCGCCGGGTGAGGAGCGCCACCTGGGAAGGCGTGGCTCCCTTCTGCGAGGCGAACTGGTTGGCAGCGTCCACGAAGGTCGTGGCGACGTCGTAGGCCACCACGACCTCGACACCGCGCAGTCCCCGGGCCCCGAGCGCCCTCACGCACCCGAGGCCCCCGTCGGTGGAGGCCGACCCCCCGACCCCCATCACGATCCGGGTGGCTCCGGCGGCGGCGGCGGTGATGATGAGGTCGGCCACACCGGCGGTGGACGCCCGCATCGGGTCGTTCCACTCCGGACCGCCTACGAGGCCGAGCCCGGCGACTTGAGCCATCTCCAGGACGGCCGTCGATCCCTCCATGCGCCATTCGGCGGTGATGGCGTCGCTCAGCGGTCCCCTGGCCTGCGTCCTGCGCACGGCGCCACCCAGGGCATCCAGGATGCCGACGCCACCGTCGGCGACAGGTGCCTCGTCACAGGTCCAGCCCGCGGTCTTGGCGGCCCGGCCCACGGCGGCGGCGACTTGGCGCGCCGAAGCCGTCGCTCCAAACCTGTCCGGGGCGGCCACGACTTGGGGCATGGGAGTATCGTGCCACCGAGATGGGCCACACTGACCTGGTCATCGTCTCCAACCGAGGCCCCCTCTCCTTCAACAAGGACGACGACGGCAACCTCGCCGCCTCGCGTGGGGCGGGCGGGCTGGTTTCCTGCCTGGGCCCGGCGGTGGCCGGCGCTGGCGCTACGTGGGTCGCCGGGGCCATCTCCGAGGAGGACCGGGAGGCGGCGGCTCAGGGCGTCGTCGAGGCCGAGGGCTTCCGGCTGCGCTCGTTGGTCATCGAGCCGGACGACTACCGCCAGTTCTACGACGTGGTGGCCAACTCCACCCTCTGGTTCCTGCACCACAACCTGTTCGACCTCCCCCGCCGTCCTCGCATCGACCGACGCTGGCGAGAGGCGTGGTCCACGTTCGCGGACGTGAACCGCCAGTTCGCCGAGGCCGTGGCCGAGGAAGCCCCCGACGGGGGCGTGGTCCTCGTGCACGACTACCAGCTGTGCCTGGTAGGGACCACGCTGGCCAAGATCCGGCCCGACCTGCGCACGGCGCACTTCAACCACACGCCCTTCTGCGAGCCCACGGCGCTGCGGATGCTCCCCGACGAAGCGGCCACCGAGATCATGGAGGGCCTGGCCGGCAACGGCGCCTGTGGGTTCCACGCCAAGCGCTGGGCTCGTGCCTTCCAGAGCTGCTGCGAGGCCACCCTGGGCTCGGTCCCGCCCACCTTCGTGGCTCCCGCCGCCATAGACACCGACGACCTGGCACAGGTAGCCGGCTCGGACGAGAGCAAGGAGGAGCTCGCCAAGCTCGACGAGCAGATCGGCGACCGCCACTTCATCGTCCGCATCGACCGCATCGAGCTCTCCAAGAACATCCTGCGCGGGTTCCTGGCCTTCGAGGAACTGCTGCGCACCAGGCCCGAGTGGCGCGAGCGTGTCATCTTCGGCGCCTTCGTCTACCCCTCGCGAGACAGCATCCCCGACTACATGGCGTACCGCAGCGAGGTCGAGTCCATGGTGGAGCGCATCAACAACACCTGGGCCACCCCGTCGTGGACACCGGTGCTGGCCTACATGGAGGACTTCTTCCCGAGGTCGGTCGCCGCCCACCGGCGTTACGACGTGTTGCTCGTCAACCCGATCCGGGACGGCCTCAACCTGGTCGCCAAGGAAGGCCCCACCCTCAACGAGCGCGATGGCGTGCTGGTGCTGAGCCGGGAGTCGGGCGTGTGGGACGAGATGGGCGACGGCGCCGTGGGCGTCAACCCCTTCGACATCACGGGCACGGCCGACGCCCTCGCCCAAGCCCTGAGCATGGGGCGGGGGGAACGGGCCGAACGGGCTTCGCGCCTCCGCGCCATCAGCGAAGGCCGCTCGCCGCAGGACTGGCTCGAGGACCAGCTCGACGCGGCGCGCCCCCCGTCGAACTGACCGAGCCTGACTGCGGCGTAGAGTCTCGACATGGCGGTCGCGGCGGTCGACAGGAAGGCCCGGACCTTCACGTACGCCGACCTGGAGAGCCTTCCCGAGGACGACGACAATTGGTATGAGCTCAGCTTCGGCACCCTGGTCGTGACCCCTGCGCCCAACACGCGACACCAGGCGGTGGCGTCAGCTGTCGTGGTGTTCCTGGGTTCCCGCAAGCTGTCATCGCTTCGCGTTCTCCACGAAGCCGAGCTGCTCATCCGGCCCGACGTGCTGAAGCGACCGGACGTCCAGGTGGTGGACGAGAGTCTCGTGGGCGGGCAGTACGTGGCCGGCATTCCGGCGCTCGTGGTCGAGGTCCACTCCCCGTCGACCAAGGCTCTGGACCTCACCGAGAAGCGGTTGGTGTACGCCCAGGCCCGGATCCCGGCCTACTGGCTCGTCGATCCTGACACCCAGACGGTGACCATCCTGGAGCTGAGGGATGACGCCTACGAGGAGGTGGCCGTTGTCGACGCCGAAGGCTCGTTCGAAGTCTCCGTGCCGTTCACCATGACCGTCGAAGGACCAGCGATCTTCGAGTAAGCCCGCCGGCGGTGGCTAGAGCAGGGCCTTGAAGAGCTCCACCATGCCTTCGGGGCCGTCCACCTCCACGTCTGCCCGCTCCAGCAGCTCCGACGGCGATTCGTCGCTGCGGACGGCCACCTTCACCACGGTCATGTCCTCGTCCCTGGCCAGCCGATCCAACGCCTCGAAGGCAGGGAGGTCACCGCTGTCGTCCCCGGCGAAGCAGGCGATGCTCAGACCATGCACCAACTCGGTCAACGCGCTTCCCTTGTCGGACTCGATGGGGAGCCGCAGCTCGTAGGACATCCGAGCCGGATGCGGAGCCAGGCCGCTGTCCCGGGCGCGCTCCTCCGCCCACTCCCTCACCCAGCCCTCGTGCTCTCGGGCGGCGCGGTAGTGGAGCGTGACCGACAGGCCCTTGTGCTCCACGACCACGCCCTCGGGCGCTTCCTCCTCCGCAGCCGCCACCACCTCGTCGACCACCTCTCGCCATCCCTCGGCGTCGGGATGGGGCGTTATCTGATCGCCTTCGGCCTTTTCCAGGCCGTACAGCCCCGACACCATGAGACCGTTGCACTGGCCGGCTTCATCGCGCTGGCCGAACTCCTCGCACTCGCCCAAGCGCAGGTGCTCAGCGATGAAGGCCGCCGGCCGGCCTGACACGACGCCCACTCGGGCGTAGCGATGCGACAGGAGATGGAGGACCTCGACGGCGCCGGGAAGGGGCCGCGACTCGCTCGGATCATCGACGATGGGAGCCAGGGTGCCGTCGAAGTCGGTGACGATGGCGGCTCGCTGCGGGTCGTCGAGGAAGGGCGCCCACAGGGATGACTCCGGGGCTTCGTGCTCCACAGCGCGAACGCTAGTGGCCGGGGCGCCGGCCAAAGTAGCCTCGTTTGCTCATGCGCCCGCCGCTCCGCCGTGGTCTGGTGGTCGCCGTCGCCTTGGCCCTGATCGGGACTGGGTGCCGGGAGGACACCGTCCGCCTGTCGTTCCAGCCCCGCCCCGGCGATCGCTACTCCTACCGGGTCGAGGTGGACGCCGAAGCCGTGGCCACGGTGGGCGACGAGGCACCCCGCCGGACGGAGACCTCGAACGTGTTCGAGGCCGAGCAGTCGGTCATCGACGCCGATACCTCCGGCACCCGCGTGCAGGTACGCCTCAGCGAGCTCGGCGGCTTGCCCCGCAGCTTCGTCGTCCGCCTCGATCGTGCTGCTCAGTTGGCCGAGGTGCAGAGCATCGAAGGGCTACCGGCCAGCGCACTGGGAGGCCTCGGCCTGTCCGAGATCTTCCCTGCCGCTGCCGGCGCCCCGCCCGATCGGCCCCTCTCGCCCGGCTCCCGCTGGGTGATCGACGAGCCCGTCCAGTTGGCCTCGCCGGAACTGTCCCGTCTGGTCGGCCAGGGCCGCCTGGCCAAGCTGGGCGTCAGAGACGGCCGAGAGGTCGCCACCGTGGTGAGCAACTACCGGCTGCCCGTCAAGCGCACCGCCCAGGAACGGCGCAGCAAGCTCGAGCTGTCGGGCTCTCAGGACACGAACGCCTCCACCACCTATGACCTGAAGGACGGCTCCGTCGTCTCGGTGGACGCCCGGACCAGCGGGACCTATGGCGTCATGCTGCTGCCGCCCGACGGCACGCCGGGGACGCCCATCCCGGGCACCCTGACGGTCGAGGTCCGCTCGGTCACCCGCCGGGTTGGCTGAAACCTGACCGAGGGCCTGAAGCCAGGACCTGACCGGAGGGGCGCCTAAGGGAAAGGCGACGAACTACTTGCACGATTAGGAGGCATCATGCCTGGTGAACTGCACGAACCTATGCAAGTAGTTCGTCGCCGTTCCCTACCCCGCCTTGGCGGTGGTGGACGTGGTGGACGTCGGTTTCTTGGCCGTGGTGGTCGTCTTCCTGGCAGTTGTGGTGGTGCTCGAGGCCCCGCCCTGCCTGCCCCGATCAGGACCTACCACGGCAACGACGTTGGCCCCCCGCAGGTCGGAGACAGGCAGCGCGTCGGCGGCGGGAAGCGGCTGCACCGAGGTGGGCGGCAGCTTAAGCGCCTGGGCTACGGCCTGGGCCTCCCGGTCGAACCCAGGGGCGAAGAACACCACGCTCGTCTCCACCGGCCGCTTGGTCTCGATCGGAGACAAGACGTTGTAACCCAATGCCTTCAGTTCGTCCCGTGCCTTTGCGGCTGCCCCGTTCACCTTGGTCCCGTTGGCGGAGAGCACCTTGACCTCACCCGGGGGCCGGGGGGGCAGGGTCGTGGGCACGGGCTCTGGCACCGTGGTCGTGGTCTCCTCCGTGCCGTTTTCCCCGTCCCCGGCCGAGACCTGGCGCCCCGGCGGGTCGTCGACCTTGTTGAGCAGGAGGATCCCGATGACCACCGCGACGACCAGCACCGCCGCCGCCCGGCCCGCGGCCATCCCGGCCGAACGCCCGAACGAACCGTCCTCGGCGGCGTGACGGCCGGGCTTCAACGGCACGCCATCACGTCGCCGTTGACCGAGAGCTCGCTCGCCAGAAGCTCGCTCGCCGGGAGGTCGTTCACCGGGAGGGTGGCCCGCCGGCGGTACGGCCCTCGTAGCGGGCGCGGCGCCGGTGGTTGCGCCGGCGCCGCAGCCGATGCACCACGAGCGGGTCGTAGGCGATGGCCTCCGGCGACTCGAGCAGGCCGTTCAGCACTTGGTAGTACCGGGTGGGCGACAGGTCGAGGCGCGCTCGGATGGCGTCCTCCTTCGACCCGTCGAGCGTCCACCAGGACCGCTCCAGGTCGAGGACGGCCCGATCACGCTGGGAGAGTGGCATCTCGCCGAAGCCTGCCAGCCGGGCGCATGCACTTCAAGGATCCCCCATCGCCTCGCAAGCGGAGCTTGCTCGGCGAGGAGGCGAAGGTTCGGTCGTCTGATCACGGGGTCCGACCATCCTAGGCTGTCGGTTCCTCTTGCCCGAGTAGCTCAGACTGGCAGAGCAGGCGCCTTGTAAGCGTCAGGTCGCCGGTTCGAATCCGGCCTCGGGCTCCTCGATGGCCTTCATTCAGGAGATGGCCACCATCCGCTCGATGGCTGTGCGGGCCCGGCTGGCCACCTCCGGGGGCACGGAGACCACGTGCTTGGTGTCCCTCAAGGAGTCGCGCACCTTCTCGAGCGTGATCATCTTCATGTAGCGGCAGACCGCGGCGGGGTCGGCCGGCTCGAAGTGCTTGCCCGGCGCCTCCTTGGTCAACCGGTGGATGATCCCCACCTCGGTGGCCACCACGAAGCGCTCCTTGGGGGACTTCTTGGCGAAGTCGACCATGCCCTCCGTGGACAGGATCCGGGTTCGCTCGTCGCCGAAGGCCATGGCCTGGCTGGCGCAGCCGCACTCCGGATGTACCAACAGCTCGGCGTCGGGCGCCTCGTCGTGCCGACGCTGGATGTCCTCGGGCCGGATCCCGGCATGCACGTGGCACTCGCCCATCCAGATCCGAAGCTTGCGGCCGGTCACTCTCTCCAGCCACAGCCCGAGGAAGAAGTCGGGAAGGAACAGGATCTCCTGATCGGAGGAGATGGCCTCGATCACGGCCCTGGCGTTCCCCGAGGTGCAGCAGTAGTCCGACTCGGCCTTGACCTCGGCGCTGGTGTTCACGTAGCTGACCACCACTGCGCCGGGGTGCTCTGCCTTCCACTTCCGCAACTGCTCCGCCGTCACCGTGGCGGCGAGGGAGCAGCCGGCGTCGGGGTCGGGAATCAGCACGGTCTTCTGCGGCGAGAGGATGGCGGCCGTCTCTGCCATGAAGTGAACACCGCAGAACACGATGATCTCGGCGTCTGTGGCAGCGGCCTGGCGCGCCAGGCCGAGCGAGTCACCGACGAAGTGAGCGGCATCCTGGACCTCTGGGACCTGGTAGTTGTGAGCGAGGATCAAGGCCCGGCGATCGGCAGCCAGGGTCGCGACCTCTCTTTGCAGGCCGGTTCGGTCGTCTCTGGCGCCTTTGGACAGGCTCACAGGGGGCAGGGTCACAGGACCTCCAGGGAGACGTCGAGGGAGCGGGCGGCGTGGGTGAGGGCCCCCACCGAGATGAAGTCGACGCCGGTCCGGGCCACGGCACGGGCGTTGGCGAGGGACACGCCGCCCGAGGCCTCGAGGCTGGCCCGGGAGGCGGTGAGCGCCACGGCCCGGGCCATGGCTTCGAGGCTCATGTTGTCCAGCAGCAGTGCGTCGGCCCCCGCTTCCAGAGCGGCCTCCACCTCCTCGAGCGACTCGACCTCCACCTCCACCGGGTGACCTCCGGGGACCTGTCGCAGCGCCTCCACCACGGCGCGGACGCCACCGAGAAGGCGCAGGTGATTGTCCTTCACGAGGATCCCGTCGTGGAGGCCCCGGCGGTGGTTGGTGGCCCCACCAACGGAGGTCGCGTACTTCTCCAGCACCCGCAGGCCGGGTGTGGTCTTGCGGGTGTCGAGGATGACGACGTCGGTGCCGGCCACGGCGTGGACGAAGGCGCTGGCCATGGTGGCCACCCCCGACAGGCGCCCGAGAAGGTTCAAGGCGGTGCGTTCACCGGTGAGCACGGCGCGCGCCGAGCCCTCCACGACGGCCACCTGGCCGGATTGGTCGAGGGGGTGGCCCTCTGCCACGACCACCTCGAAGCGAACCTCGTCATCGAGCGCCCGGAAGACCGCCTCGGCGACCGCCAGCCCGCACACCACGCCCGGCTCCTTCACCAGGAGTCGAGCCCGGCACCGGGCCTCGGGGGGGAACAGGGCATTGGTGGTGACGTCGCCGTCGCCCACGTCCTCGGCGAGCGCGTCGTGCACCACCCTTGACACCGCCCCGTGGTCGAGGCGGGTCGGCTGCAGCGTCCGGACCCCCGTCACTGCCAACGCTCCAGCACCGGAGCGTGGCCTACACGATGCACGAAATGACCGGCGAGGGCCGGGTCCTCGGTGGGGAAGTCGGCGCGGAAGTGAGCACCCCGGCTCTCCTCCCGCGCCAGGGCGGCCTCGGCGATGAGGCGGACCAACGGCACGGGTGAGCATTGGAGAGCCTCGAGGCCGGAGGCTTGGCGCACGAGCCCGGCCTCTCGCCACACGGCTCGGCGCACACCGGGCGTGAGGCACGCCGGGTCCGCAGAGGAACGGGTGGGGTCCGGGGCGGTTGGCAGGGTCCCGCTGAGAGCAGGTTCGGCGAGGGCCGCACGGGCGCCCCGATCGGCGAACACGAGGCACTCGAGGAGGGAGTTGGACGCCAGCCGGTTCGCCCCGTGGACGCCGGTGCAGGCGACCTCTCCCATGGCGTAGAGGCCGGCGATCTCGGTGCGGGCGTGGAGGTCGGTGACGACGCCGCCCATGGTGTAGTGGGCCGCAGGTGCCACCGGCACCGGGCTCACCCCCGGGTCGTACCCCGCGCCCTCGATCGTGGCCATGAGGCCCGGGAAGCGGCTCCGGTCCACGGGACGCAGATCGAGCAGCGCCGTCCCCCGCGCGCCTATGGCCCTGGCCACCTCGTCGCGGGGAGCGAGCTCGTCGGTGAAGCGCCTTCCCTCACCGTCTACGAGGAGGGCACCGTCACCGCGGAGCGCCTCGGAGAGGAGCAGCTTGGTGCCGGCCAGGGCCGTGGGGTGGAACTGCACGAGCTCGAGGTCGGCAACGGCCGCCCCGGCCCGGTAGGCCATGAGGATGCCGTCGCCGGTGGCGCCCGGAGGGTTGGTGGTCCGCTCCCAGAGTGCGGCCGCGCCCCCCGTGGCCAGGAGCGTGGCCGGCGCGCTCAGCGACCGCCGATCGGTGACGACGCCAACGCAGCGGCCACCGGCGCACCACAGCTCGAGGGCCCGCTCGTCCCGGCTCACGTCGATGCTCGGGTGGTCGGCCACTCGGGCCCCCAGGGCCGCGGCCACCCTGGCTCCGGTACCGGCCCCGTCGACGGAGAGGACCCGGCGGCGGGAGTGGCCGCCTTCGAGACCGAGGACCTCGTCGAACTTCACACCCAGCCCCGCGAGGTCGGCTATCCGCTCCGGCGCCTCTCGGACGAGGACGTCCACCGCGCTCGGACGACACAGGCCCCGGCCGGCCCGCTCGGTGTCGGCGGCGTGAAGGGCGGGAGCGTCGTCGGCGCCGAGGGCGGCGGCGATGCCACCTTGAGCCCGATGGGTGGCGGTGGCCCTCGGACCGCCCTTGGCCACGATCAGGATCCGAGCCCCATGGCGGGCCGCTCCGAGGGCAGCGTACAAACCCGCCACGCCGCTGCCGAGCACCACCGCGTCGTAGCGGGGGGCGCGTGAGCCGGCGTTGGCGTTCGAGTCCTGGATCACCGTGAGGGAAGCATGCGAATCTCGGCCCGATCGGAGGGGTGGGGTTTTCGACCTAGAGTCGATAACTGTGGCCAACACTAGCACCCGCCTTCATCCGACCCACGTGGTGCTCGCCGTGGTCCTCCAGGTCCGGGGCGGCCGGCTGGAGGCGTTGCTCTGGGAGCGGCGGCAGGACCCCTTCGCCGGCTACTGGGCGCTGCCCGGGGGCTACCTGGACGGCGGTGGGACCCTCGAGACGTCGATCCGGCGCCATTTGGCGGCCAAGGTCGACGTGCGGGAGCTGGCTCACCTGGAGCAGCTGGAGACCCGGAGCGACCCGGCCCGGGCTCCTCACGAATGGCAGCTGGCCACGGCCTACCTGGGCCTGGTGCCCACCGACGTCAACCCCAGCCTCCCCGAGGACACCACGTGGCACCCCGTGGACAAGCTGCCGGCGCTGTCGTTCGACCACGAGCCCATCACCCTGGCCGGGCGGGAACGGCTACGGGCCAAGCTCTCCTACACCAACGTCGGCTTCGCGCTGGCACCGTCGACCTTCACCATGTCAGAGCTCCGGGACGTCTACGTGGCCGCTCTGGGCCACGAGGTCTCGGCAACCAACCTGCAGCGGGTGTTGGTCCGCCGCCGGGTCCTGCAACCGACCGGTGAGCGCCGAGCCCCCGGGCGGGCCGGCGGGCGGCCGGGAGCGGTGTTCCGGTTCCGGTCCCGCAACCTCGCCATCACCGACCAGTTCGCCGTGCTCCGGCCTCCGCCTCGCTGAGCGGCCGCGCCTTCTCCTACGTGGGGTCAGCCACTGCCGCCCTTGCCTCCCCCGGCGGACCGAGGTCGCCTTCTCGGTGCCAACGAGGTCACTGTCCTGGCCGAAGAGGAAGCCGCCAGCACGTTCGGCGACCTCCCCGCCCTTGCGACTGGTCGAAGTCAGGTCGTCGGCGCTGACGCGACGGGCGGCCGTGTAGACGACGGCCAACAACGAGATGGCGATCCTGCGGGCCGACGTCAGCCCAACTTCCCAATGACAAGGGTTGTCACAATCAGCGGCAGGGCGACACCCCGACCCCTGCCGACCGGGAGTCACCACATCGGGTGAGACGGCCAGAACCGGTGCTACCGGGCGCTCATCCGCTGCGGCGACGGGCGATCTCGAAGCAGGCCACGGCTCCGGCGGCGGCGACGTTCAGCGACTCCAGTGCCCCGTGCCGCGGGATGGCCACCACCACGTCGCAGCGCTCCAGCGCCAGGCGCGAGACGCCCATTCCCTCCGAGCCCAGCACCAGGGCGACCGGTTCGGTCCCGACAGCCAGCTCGGCCAGGCTCCCTCCGGCGTCGGCGTCGAGGCCCACCGTCCACACGCCGGCTCGGCCCAGTCGGGTGAGGGCGCTCGGGATGCTCGATGCCACCGCCACAGGCAGGTGCTCGATGGCGCCGGCGGCGACCTTGGCCACCGTCGGCGTGACGAGGGCGGCCCGGTGGCTGGGCACCACCACACCGGTGGCCCCGGCACACTCGGCCGTGCGCAACAGGGCGCCGAAGTTGTGCGGATCGGTGATGCCGTCGAGGACGAGCAGGAAGGGCGGGGTGCCGCCGGCGCCGGGACGGGCCAGGTCGTCGAGCTCGACCTCGGGCAGCGGGTCGGCGTGGGCCAAGACGCCCTGGGGAGCGCTGGTCTGGGCCGCGGCGTCGAGACGCTCCTTGGTCACGGTCCTCACCGGGACACGCTGCTCGGCTGCCAGGTCGGTGATCTCGGCCAGGAGCGGTGAGGCGTCGAGGCCCTGGCTGAGCCACACGTCCCGCGTCCGGCGTCGGCGGGCGACGAGCAGCTCGCGCACTGCCCTCCGGCCTTCCACCTGCTCGCCGCCCTGTTGCGTACGGCCCAGCGTGGGGGTCTCCTCACCAGGGCGGCGATCGGGGCCACCCCTTGCCGGCCGGCGGCCATGACCCTG
>JAUJNQ010000002.1:91551-94013 GCA_030448025.1 Acidimicrobiales bacterium
TTCCGGCCCTGGTTCCGGCCCTGGTTCCGGCCCTTGTCGCGGTCTTGCCCGCCGCCGCGGGGCGGTGTCAACGGGCCTCGAGGAGGGCTACGGCAAGACAGGCGATGCCCTCGCGCCGACCCAGCGCCCCGAGGCCCTCGGGGCGGGTGGCCTTCACTGATACCGGCGCCCCAATCGCGTGGCCAAGCGCCGTCTCCATGGCTGCCCGGTGCGGGGCCAGCCTGGGGGCCTCGAGCACCACGGTGCAGTCGACGTTGGCCGGGCGCCACCCGCGCTCGGCCACCCGGCTCGCGACCTCGGCCAACAGGACCATGCTGTCGGCACCGGCCCACGTGGGGTCGGTGTCGGGGAAGTGACGACCCAGGTCGCCGAGCCCAGCGGCGCCGAGGAGGGCCTCGGCCGCGGCGTGGGCAAGGGCGTCGGCATCACTGTGGCCGTCGAGGCCCCGCTCTCCCTCCAGGACGACGCCGCCGAGCACGAGGCTGCGTCTCGGATCGGAGCTGAAGGGATGGACGTCGAAGCCTTGGCCGACTCTCGGGGATCGAGCGTAAGTGACCGATGACAAGAGAGCCTCGGCCACGGACAGGTCCTCGGGCCGGGTGAGCTTGATGTTGCGAACGTCGCCGGGGACCACCACCACCCGGCCCCCCATGCGCTCCACCAGGGCCGCGTCGTCGGTGGCCTCGCTGCCACCCTCGTGGGCCGAACGGAGCACGACAGCGCCGAACGCCTGGGGCGTCTGGACGGCCCACAAGCCGCTGCGGTCGAGCGTCTCGGTCACCGTCCCTTCCACCACCCTCTTCACCGTGTCGGCGATGGGCACGGCGCAAACGGCTCCGTCGGCACCGGTGCGCACGGCATGCACCGCCGAGGCGAACAGCTCGGCAGTGGCAAGGGGCCGAGCGGCATCGTGAACGGCGATGACTTCGGCGTCGGCCGGCACGGCAGCCAGACCGTTGCGCACCGATCCCGGGCGCGTCTCGGCTCCTTCGACCACCACGTCGGCCGGCGGCACGGGGTCATCAGCCGAGCCGGCAGGGACGACCAGAACTACGCCGTCGCAAGCCGCTCGGGCCGCGCCCAGGGACCAGTCCAGGACCCGGCGGTCGCCGAGACGCTCCAGCTGCTTGGGCCGCCCATACCGAGACGCGCGCCCAGCCGCCACGACGACCCCCCAAACCGACACATGGAGAAGTTAGGCCAGCCATTGGTGCCGGTGGCCGCCGGCGCCGCCGAAGGCGGCCCCAACGGCTGGCGGTCAAGAGGAGAGGGCGGAGGGCGAACCGGCGAAGCCGGGAGCCGGAGCACCGTCAAGCTCGCCCGAGGAACTCTTCTCCGAGGGCGAAACCACAGCGAAGATCATCCGCCCCATCGAGGTCTGCACCGTGCTGCTGACGCTGACATCGGCGTCGTGGCCCACCAGGCCGGCCGCATCGGTCACCACCACCATCGTCCCGTCGTCGAGGAAGCCCACCCCCTGCCCCTCCTCCTTGCCCGGCTTGGAGAGGTGCAGGCGCAGGTGGTCGCCGGCGACATGGTGGGGTCGCAGGCCTTCGGTGAGGCGGCGCACGCTGAGACAGCGCACGCCTTGGAGCTCGGCCGCCCGCTGGAGCGGCTCGTCGACGGTGACCAGGTTGGTCCGCAGGCGCCGAGCCAGGGCGACGAGCTTGGCGTCCACCTCTTCGTGCTCGGGCACCTCGTCGTCGATCACGTGGACCTCCACGCCCGTCTGCTCGCCCAGCGCTTGCAGGATCTCCAGGCCCCGGCGGCCTCGCCTCCGCCGGTTGGAGTCCTGGGCGTCGGCGATGCCTTGGAGCTCGTCCAGCACGAAGCGGGGCACGAGGAGGGCGTCGCGCAGGAAGCCGGCGCGCGCCAACGGCAGCAGGCAGCCATCGATGACGGCGCTGGTGTCCACCAGGACGGCGTCCTGCTCGACGTTGCCCCCGTAGGGTGACGCCCGCACCAGGGGGCGGGCCGACAGACCTGCCATGGCCAGCAGCTCGTCGCTCTTGCGGGACCCGTACGAGTACCCCTGGTAAGCACCCAGCCAGATGCAGAGCCCCAACAGTGGCCAGCCCGCTCGACCGGGCAGGAGCATCACGGCCGGGATGCCGATGACGCCGGTGAGCCCGCCCAGAGCGATGCCTCCGGCGGCACCGGCGAAGATGTGATGGGCAGGCGCCTGTTCGATGCGGCGGTCGACCACACCCATGGCCCGCCGAAACAGGCGGCCCACCACTCCGCCCAGCACGTACCCCGACGACGCGCCGAGCGTGGCCCCGAGGATGGCGCCGTTGCCTGCCTCGGGGCCACCACTTCCAGCACCAATGGCGAAGCCGCCCGCCGTGGCCAAGAAGACAACGAACAGGCGCACGATCTCAACGAACATGTCTGATGCAGCATCGGCAGAAGGTGGCGGTGACTGAATCCCGCCGGCCGCATGTGGTCGCCGGCGGCCGGGG
>JAUJNQ010000002.1:94113-115229 GCA_030448025.1 Acidimicrobiales bacterium
CGCCGAGGGCGATTAGGGAAGAGCTTCGTTGAGCTTCTTCTCGGCCTCTTCCTCGGAGACGTTGATGGCGAAGGTCAGCTCGGACACCAGGATCTGCCGAGCGCGCGTCAGCATGCGCTTCTCGCCTGCCGACAACCCCTTGTCCTTGTCGCGAATGGACAGGTTCCGCACCACCTCGGCCACCTGGTACACGTCGCCCGACTTGAGCTTCTCCACGTGGTTCTTGTACCGGCGGGACCAGTTGGTGGGCATCCGTGCCTCCTTCTTGCGAAGGACGGCGAACACCTCCTCGACCTCTTCGTCGTTGATGACCTCCCGAAGACCCACCTCCTCGGTGTTGTCGCTCGGAACCATCAGCGTGAGGTCGCCGTAGGCCAGCTTCAGAACCAGGTATTCGCGAGCCTCACCGAACGCCTCCTTCTGCTCCCTGCGTTCGATCACCGCGGCCCCGTGATGGGGATATACAACCTTGTCACCGACGTCGAAAACAGACATACCTCTCCCAGGGACGAGACGATCAGGGGATGAAGGGCCAGGGTACGGGTTGACCCCCGTGTGAACAAGTTGCGCCACTGCGCCAGGTACAGAGTGGCGAGCTCAGTGCAGCACTCAGGAGTAGCGATCGAGGATCGAGGTCTCGGCCAGCCTGGAGAGGCCCTCCTTGATGACCCGCGCCCGCACGGTTCCGATGCCCGCCACGTCATCCAATTCCTCGATGGTCGCCCGCATGATCTTCTGCAGGTTGCCGAAGCGTTCGACGAGGGCCTCGTGCACCCCTTCGGGGAGCCGGGGGATCTTGTGAAGCAGGCGGAAACCACGGGGCTGAACGCCGGCATCGAGGCCCTGGTTGGCGGTGGAAACGTGAACGGCGGCGGCAACCTCGTCCAGAAGCAGCAGGTTCTCGGTTCCAAGATCTCGCAGAGCTCGATCGGCCTGGTCCAGGCGCCATTGCGGGCGGTCCTGAAAGTAGTCCTGGATGACGAGGCGCCGGTCATGCTCGACCCCACCCATGAGCTCTTCGAGCTGCAGTCTCACCAAACGACCGTCGACCCCGAGCTCCAGGATGTAGCCGTCGATCTCCTCGGAGATGCGCCGCACCATCTCCGCCCGCTGGAGGAAGGTGACCACTTCACGCACGGTCACCTGGTCCTCCACCTCCAGCGCCGACAGGTTGCCGCTCACGAGGTCGAGACGATGCTTGTACCGCTCGAGGGTCTGGAGGGCCTGGTTCGACCGGTTCAGCAGCCGGGGCGGGGGCTCCAGCGGGTGCTTGCGATCGTTCCGGTAGACGGCGATGACCGCAAGGGCCTCGGATACGGAGATGACGGGGACGTCGACCGAACGAGCCACCCTCTCGGCTGTGCGGTGCCTAGTGCCGGTTTCCGCCGTTGGCACGTTCGGGTTGGGCACCAGGTGGACGTTGGCCCGAGCGATGCGGCTGGCGTCGGGGGCAAGGATGAGGGCGCCGTCCATCTTGGCCAGCTCGTAGAGGCGCTGGGGCGTGAACTCGGCGTCGAGGAGGAAGCCGCCCGAGCAGATGGAAAGCACGTCGGGGCCATCTCCCACGACGACCAGACCACCCATCTTGCTCTGGAGGATGCGATCAAGGCCTTCGCGCAAGGGCCTGCCGGGCGCCACCGAAGCGAGGGCCTGATTCATCGCCGGACTTCGCCGGACGAGCACGGGCGCGATTCTACCGTGTGAGCTGGACGCCGAACTCGGAGAGCGCGCTCCCGAGGGTGGGGACGCGGACCAGCTCCATGCCGGCCGGGCCGTTGGGAGCCGAGGCGGGGACCACGGCGCGTCTGAAGCCGAGGCGCCATGCCTCGGCCAGGCGACGGTCGAGGCGGCCCGTGTGGCGCACCTCTCCGGTGAGGCCCACCTCGCCGCACGCCACCAGGTCCGATGCCAACGGTACGCCCGACACGGCCGAAGCCAGCGCCAGAGCGAGAGCCAGGTCCGCCGACGGCTCGATGACGCGTACACCCCCGACGGCGGAGGTGTAGACGTCGAAACCGGCAAGGGACACCCCCGCCTGGCGCTCCAGCACGGCCAGGACCAGAGCCATGCGCCCCTGGTCGAGTCCCTGAGCCGACCGGCGAGGCATGGCCAGCTTGGTGGAGGACACCAGTGCCTGGAGCTCGACCAGGAGGGGGCGGTGGCCCTCCATGGCCGCTGTCACCACCGAACCGGCCACACCCTCCCGGCGGTCACCGAGGAGCAAGCCGCTCGGGTCGGGCACGCCTTGGAGACCTGACTCGCCCATGTCGAACAGACCGAGCTCGCCGACGGGCCCGAACCGGTGCTTGTGGGCCCGCAACATGCGCAGGCCGTGATGGCGGTCACCCTCGAACGCCAGCACCGTGTCGACCACGTGCTCCAGCACCCGGGGGCCGGCCAGGGAGCCGTCCTTGGTGACATGGCCCACGAGCACCATGGCCACCCCCCGCTCCTTGGCCACCCTCACGAGGCGGTGGGCACACTCCCGGACCTGGCCCACGGAGCCGGGGGCCGAACCCAACTCGGGGTCGAACACCGTCTGTATCGAGTCCACCACCGCCACACGGGGGCCCACCTGCTCCACCGCGGCCAGGATGGCAGGCAACGACGTCTCCGAGACCAGCCAGAGCGCCGGATCCGATGCCCCGAGGCGCTCGGCCCGGAGCCGCACCTGCTGCTTGGACTCCTCGGCCGAGGCCAGGAGGCACCGGATCCCTCCCCGGGCCAGAGACGACAGGGCCTGCAGCAGCAGCGTCGACTTGCCGATCCCGGGCTCGCCACCGACGACGGTGGCCGATCCGGGCACCAGGCCACCACCGAGCACCCGGTCCAGCTCGTCGATCCCCGTCGGCTGCGCCGCCCAGGCCGCCATGTCCACCTCCGGGAGGGGCACAGCACGATCGAGATCCCCCGAGGCGGTGGCCGAGCTCCGAGGCGGGGCGGCGCAGGCCTCCTCCACCAGGGTGTTCCACTGGCCGCAGGATCCGCAGCGACCCGCCCAGCGGGCGGCCGCCCCACCACATCGGGTGCAGCGGTGAACGGTTCGTAGCTTGGTCATCGACTCCAAGCTACGGACGAGGTGCGACACTCAAGTCAACGACTCCCTGAGGTGGCCCGTTCTGGCGACGGTTTGCGGCGCATAGGGCGGGTAACCGTCGCCGGTTCGGGACCACGACGGCGTCAGGTGGAGGACAGGAGGCGGCGGACTAGGACCGCCATCAGGGCCAGACCGGCCATCAGCGCCAAGCCGCCGGCGGCGATGCGCTCCACGTTCAATTGCCGCGCCGAGGCGACCAGCTGCACCCGCTGACCCAGTTCCGGGGTCACCACCGTGGGTGCCTCACCGGGCAGCCGAGCCCCCACCGTGACCCGGAACATCTCCTTGAGCGGCCTGCCGAGCTGGCGCTCGACGGTGGCCAGATCGACGCCGAGAGGTGACCCCAGGCGTTGTGTCAACACCTCGTCGCTGAAGCCCTCCAGACCCGCGGAGAGGTCGACGGTGCCGTCGACCGACGTTCTCGTCTCCAGGAACGAGCGCTCCACCTTGAGGCCAAAGTCCCGGAAAGGGCCCTTGGGCCCGCCCAGCTCCTCCACGACCCGGCCGGCGCCGGCCGGGGTGGTGAAGGACTTGACCGCCTCCAACCGGACCTCACCATCCTCGCTCCGGGACGGGCCCTCGACCTTCCAGCCCGCGGCATCGAGGTCGTCGAGGCGCAGTTCCCGCTCCAGGTTGGGAACCTGGGCCGCGGCGTCCTTGTCCAGGACCACCTCGACCCTAACCTCCCCGCTCCCATCCGGCCGGGCCGAGAGGTCGACGTCAAGCCGAACCTGACAGCCAGTGAGGAGCAGCAGGAGGAGGGCGGCGAGCGCAAGCGAGAACCGCCCAAGATTGCGTTGGCCGCCGAAGCCGCCGAAGGCGGCCCCCCCGGCTGGCGCAGAGATCGGCTCAGCGTGAAGGACGATCCGGCTTCGCCGGTCGTCCTTCACTTCGATTCAGCTCGCCGAGCAACCTCCGGTTGCGAGGCGACTACTCGGCTGCCGCGAGCTCGACCGGGGGTGGCTCGAAGCCTTCCACCGACCGAAACACGATGTCGCCGTCCTCGGCGTCGACGATGATCGTCTCGCCGGCGCGGAACTCCTTCCAGAGAATCCGCTCGGAAAGGGGGTCCTCCACCATCTGCTGGATGGCGCGCCGGAGCGGCCGGGCTCCGAGGGTGGGGTCATAGCCCCGCTCGGCTAGCGCCAGCTTGGCTTCCTGCGTCAACTCGAGGCCCAGGCCCTGGCCCTCGAGCTGCTCGCGCACCCGGCGGATCATGAAGTCGACGATCTCGGTGACCTCGAGCTTGGACAGCTCGTGGAACACGATGACCTCGTCGATCCGGTTCAGGAACTCGGGCCGGAAGTGCTGCTTGAGGGCGTCGTTGACCTTCTCCTTCATGCGCTCGTAGGTCATGCCCCCGGTGGCCTTGCCGAAGCCCACCGTGGCCTTGCGCAGATCGGCAGTGCCGAGGTTCGAGGTCATGATGAGCACGGTGTTCTTGAAGTCGACCGACCGACCCTGAGCATCGGTGAGCCGCCCGTCCTCCAGGATCTGGAGCAGGGTGTTGAACACGTCGGGGTGGGCCTTCTCGATCTCGTCGAACAACACCACCGAGAAGGGCTTGCGGCGAACCGCCTCGGTGAGCTGGCCGCCTTCCTCGTAGCCCACGTAGCCCGGAGGGGAGCCGACGAGCCGGCTGACCGTGTGCTTCTCCATGTACTCGGACATGTCGAGCTGGATGAGGGAGGACTCATCGCCGAACAGGAACTCGGACAAGGCCTTGGCCAGCTCGGTCTTCCCCACGCCGGTGGGGCCGAGGAAGATGAAGGAGCCGCTGGGGCGCTTCGGATCCTTGAGCCCGGCGCGTACGGCGGATGGACCGGGAAAGAGCCATCAGAGCGTCGTGCTGGCCGACGATCCGCTTGTGCAGCTCGTCCTCCATGCGCAGGAGCTTGGCCGTCTCCTCCTCGGTGAGCTGGGTGACGGGAATCCCGGTCCAGTTGGCGAGGACCTCGGCGATGACCTCCTCGTCGACGACGTCGAACAGGTTGTCCCCGCCGCCCGCAGGTCGGCCTCCTTGGCCTCCTTGCGCTCGCGCAGGGACTTCTCCTGCTCCGACGAGACACGGGCTTGGTCGAAGGCCTGCTGCTCGATGTGTTGCTCCTTCTCCTTGCGCACCCGGCCGATCTCTTCCTCGAGCTGCTTGAAGTCGCTCGGCGTGGCCATGCGCCTGATGCGCAGGCGCGAACCGGCCTCGTCGATGAGGTCGATGGCCTTGTCCGGCAGGTAGCGATCGGAGATGTAGCGGTCGGCCAGGTTGGCCGCGGCCACCAGGGCCTGGTCGGTGATGGTGACGTTGTGGTGCGACTCGTAGCGGTCTCGTAGGCCCTTCAGGATCTCGATGGTGTGCGAGAGCGTGGGCTCCTCGACCTTTATGGGCTGGAAGCGCCGCTCCAGGGCGGCGTCCTTCTCCAGGTGCTTGCGGTACTCGTCGAGGGTGGTGGCGCCTATGGTCTGCAGCTCTCCCCGGGCCAACATGGGTTTGAGGATCGACGCCGCGTCGATGGCGCCTTCGGCGGCGCCGGCACCCACCAGGGTGTGGAGCTCGTCGATGAACAGGATGATGTCGCCCCGGGTGCGGATCTCCTTCAGGACCTTCTTGAGCCGCTCCTCGAAGTCACCCCGATAGCGGGACCCGGCCACCAAGGCGCCGAGGTCGAGGGTGTACAGCTGCTTGCCCTTGAGCGTCTCGGGCACGTCGTTGGCCACGATCTGCTGGGACAGGCCCTCGACGATGGCAGTCTTGCCCACGCCGGGTTCGCCGATGAGGACGGGATTGTTCTTGGTGCGCCGTGACAACACCTGCATGACCCGCTCGATCTCGCGGGCCCGGCCGATGACGGGGTCGAGCTTGCGCTCACGGGCCTGGGTGGTGAGGTTGCGACCGAACTGGTCGAGGACGGGCGAGCCCGACGGAGTCTCGCTGCCGCCTGCGCCCGGCGTGCCCGCGCTCGACGCCCCTTCCTTGCCGGCATAACCGGACAGCAGCTGGATTACCTGCTGGCGGACACGGGAGAGGTCGGCCCCGAGGGTGACGAGGACCTGGGCGGCCACTCCCTCGCCCTCGCGGACCAGGCCGAGGAGCATGTGCTCGGTGCCGATGTAGTTGTGACCGAGCTGGAGAGCCTCCCGGAGGGACAGCTCCAGCACCTTCTTCGCTCGAGGCGTGAACGGCGGGGAGCCGGTGGTGGACGAGGCTGCGGGCCCGATGGTCTCCTCCACCTTCTCCCGGACGGCCTCGAGGGAGATCCCGAGGGACTCGAGGGCCTTGGCCGCAACCCCCTCACCCTCGTGGATCAATCCCAGCAGGATGTGCTCGGTGCCGATGAAGTTGTGATTGAGGAGCCGCGCTTCCTCCTGCGCCAACACGAGGACCCTGCGGGCTCGATCCGTAAATCGTTCGAACAAGTGATCGCCTCTCTGGTGGGGCGAGTGGTTGGAACCAGCCTACCCGTCGTCCTGGCCTGGCAGACCTTCACGCCTCCTGGTTGTTCGTGTATCGACGGCGTAGCGTAACGTCCTTAGCCAGTGGTCAACATTGCCCAGCTCCTGAACCTTCCCGCCCTGGAGGGCGAGCTGGCCTCCTTCGAGGATGCCCTGCGCACCTCGGTCGTCACCACCGATCCGTTCCTCACCGACGTAGCGGGCCACCTCATCCAGGCCGGCGGCAAGCGCCTGCGCCCCGCCCTGGTGATGGCTTCGGCCCTCGCCGGCGGCGCCGAGGTGACCGGGGATGTCGTCGAAGGGGGCATCTCGGTCGAGCTGGTGCACCTGGGCTCGCTCTACCACGACGACGTGCTCGACGAGGCCACGGATCGGCGGGGGGTGCAAAGCGTCAACGCACGCTGGGGGAACCTGGTGGCGATCCTGTCGGGCGACTTCCTCCTGGCCCGAGCCTCGGAGATCGCCGCATCGCTCGGCACGGAGGTGGCCGGGCTGCTGGCCGCCACCATCGCCCGGCTGTGCCTGGGCCAGGTGTCCGAGTTCAGGACCGCCTTCGACGTCTCCCGCACCACGACCTCCTATATGGAGTCCATCGCCGGCAAGACGGCATCGCTCATGGCTGCGTCGTGTCGCATCGGGGCCCTCACCGCCGGGCTCAGCCGCCAGCGCGTCGACGCCCTGACCGCCTTCGGCGAGTCCCTCGGCATGGTGTTCCAGATCCGAGACGACATCCTCGACGTGGTGGGCACCCAGGAGACGCTGGGCAAGCCACCCGGCCAGGACCTGGTGGAGGGCATCTACAACCTCCCGGTGATCTACGCCCTGTCGGACCCTGACGCCGGTCCCGAGCTGCGTAGCCTTCTCGGGCGCCCCGTGGCTTCGCCTGAACGGGACAAGGCCCGCGACATCGTACGGGCCACCGACAGCCTCGCCGCTTCCCTGAAGGTCGGCGTGGAGTACGCCGACCGGGCGGCCCGGGCAGTGGAGGCGCTTCCCCCAGGCCCGGCCTCGGCCGCCATGGGCCGCCTCGGCCACCAGTTGCTCGAAGACATCGGCTCGCAACGGTAGGTCGCTAGGGCGGCAAGGTCGCGGAGTTGAGACGCTCGGCTTGGACGACCGACACCGATTCAGCATCGGCGAGGCGACTGGCGACGAGCTCGGTCGCTCGCTCACGGGGGAGGCATTCGGAGAACTTGAGACCGTCGATGGCTTCGCCCGTGACCCATGGGGCGAGCGCCAGCGCAGCTGGGTCGGCCTCCTGAAGCGCTGAGCGCAGGGGGTCGGATCCAGCATCGGGGTCGAGGCTGATGGCCAGGTCGTCCAGCTGGTTGACGCTGTCGCGGAGGCCGGCGGCACTGGCGATGGCAGCCAGCCACAGGTTGGCCCTCCAGCCGGCGAAGGTCCACCAGAGCGTCTTGGCGGTGGGCTCGCGGACGATGGTCGTGGCGTCGGGCTGGGGCCACCACTGGTCGCTCCTCGCTTGAGCGAGGCGTTCCTTCGCCCGAGCGCTGAGCTCCACGCCCACGGGGTCGGTGCCGCAGAGAACGGTGCGTATGCCGCGGGCGACGTGGGCCCCCAGAGGCTGGCCGCCGCCGTTCCAGCGGGCCACGCCAGGGGCGTCGGTGGGCTCGACCTGGACGGTGCGGCGCGGCCAGTCCACGTGGAGCACCTGCCAGCTGCGGCCGGCGAGGGTGAGGACTGCGGCCCCACCGGCCAGCGCGCCGGGTGGGCGGGCGAGGAGGGCTTCGTCGGGGACGAGGCCGATCTCATCTCGGCCGTGGCGCACCGAGAGCACGGGTGGCGAGGTGAAGACGGAGAGCAGCTCGAGGAAGTGCTTGTGCCCGAAGGCGGCCTCGGCTTCGGTACCGATGCCGAGCACGCCTCCTTGGTCGTCGAGGTAGCCCTCGTCGAGGAGGTGGCGGACGACCTCGGGGACGAGCGCTTCGGTGCGGGGCCCGAGGACGAACGGGTCGCCGAGCCAGCGGATCCAGGTGTGCTGGCCGACGCCGCTGTCCTGGAGGGCGAGAGCCAGGAGTTGCTGGGCGGCAAGGTGGAGCGGGTCCGGTGGTGGCGTGATCGGCTCGATGTAGCCCTCACTCCATCGGAGAAGTATCGACGCCCCTCGCAGCAACGCGGGGTCACTCGTCGCCAGCAGGAGCGCGTTGCGGTTCGTGTCGACCCGGCGACCCGTGCGACCCAGCCGTTGCAGGAAGGCAGCGACGGTCGGCGGGGCGTCGATCTGGATGACCCGGTCGAGGTCGCCGACGTCGATCCCCAGCTCCAGCGTGGAAGTGGCGACGATCACGCAGTTCCGCTCTTCGCTGAAGGCGGCCTCGGCGCTGCGGCGTTCACCGGCGCCGAGAGAGCCGTGGGAGACGAAGGTGGTGATGTCGTAGCTTCGAAGGGCAGCGGCGAGCTTCTCCGCTCGGGCCCGGCTGTCCACGAACACGAGGCGCTTCTCGCCCCGGTGGAGGCGGGAGATGATGAGGGCTGCATTGTCGAGGCTGCCCACGTAGTCGAGGGTCACCTCGGGCGGCTTGGTGGTCTCGACGGTGGGGCTGAGGACGTGGCCGGGTAGGCGGCAGGTGGTGGTGAGCCATGCGAGCAGCTCGTCGGGGTTTCCGAGGGTGGCGGACAGCGCGATGCGCTGGACCTCGCGGCCGGCCAGCCGGCTGACCCGCTCGATCACGGCGAGGAGGTGCCAGCCGCGGTCGTCGCCGGCGAAGGCGTGGGCTTCGTCGACGACGACGGACTGCACATCGGCGAACCAGCGTTGGTGGTCGACTCTCCGGGAGACGAGCATGGACTCGATCGACTCTGGCGTGGTGAGCAGGATGTCGGGTGGTTCGGCGAGGAGCCGGTCCCGCTGCGGTTGGCTGGTGTCGCCATGCCACAGGCCGACGGTGCGGCCGACCAGGCGCCCGTAGGTCTCGAGGCGAAGGTGCAGGTTGTTGAGCAAGGCCCGGAGGGGGCAGACGTACAGCACGGTGAGGCCTCGCCAGTCCTCGCTGAGCATGCGCGAGAGCAGCGGGAAGAAGGCGGCCTCGGTCTTGCCGCCGGCCGTGGGCGCCATGGCGATGGCGTGGTCGCCGGCGAGGATGGGCTCGACGGCCACCAACTGCAATGGCCGTAGGGAGCGCCAGCCGAGGCTGTTGACGATGTGATGGGCGACGGCCGGGTGCAGCAGGTCGAACGGGTCCGCTGACGTGTTGTCCGGTACCGCCGCGGCGGGCTCCTCGGTCACGGGTCGAGGTCGAGGTCGATCTCGTCCACGTTCGTGGCGGCCCGGGCGTTGCGTTCGATGTCGGTGAGCTCGCCGTCGGTGATGGTGAGCTTGTAGTCGCGGCGCGGGTCGAAGTCGTCGAACTGGTCGACCCGGTCGAGGATGTCACCGACGAGCTTCTTGAGGAAGACCCGGGGCGCCACGCCGACCTTGCCGCCGAGGTCGCCGGTCACGGCGCCGGCAAGCGACGCCAGGTAGCCGTCGTCGCAACGCTCTGCGATCCGCTCCGGGGCCGTCGAGCCCTCGGCGTAGAGGTCACGTACCCGTGCCCCCACCTCACGGAGGCCGTCGACGTCGAAGCCTCGGAGGCGCAGCTGGATCGCCCTCGGGCTGTCGAAGCGGGCGTCGGTGGTGAAGTCGGTGTGGAGCCGCTGGGCGAGGGGCGGGAGCCGGGTGACTCCCTGGGGTCCGTCGTAGAACGCAGGGGTGCCGGTGATGACGAGGTACAGGCCCGGATAGCGGCCCTGGTCGACCTCGTCGATGAACTGGCGCAGCGCATTGAGGGCTCTGTCCCGCACGTCGGAGCGGACCCGCTGGAGGGTCTCTACCTCGTCGAGCACCAGGACCAGGCCGGCGTAGCCGGCACCGCGGAGGATGGAGAGCAGGCCGGCGAGGAACGCCATGGCGCCGTCGTGGTCGAGGTCGCCGCGGATCCCGCCTGCTCGCTTGATCGAGGCGGCCACGTGGGGCTGGCCGCCCAGCCAGGCGAGGAGGCCTTCGGCCAGCGGGGCGTCGTCGGCGGCGAGGGCGCAGCGGTAGGCGCGCAGGACGGCTGCCAGGGCGGGCGCCTGGGTGGCGACGCTGCCGAGGCGGCTCTCGGCCAGGGCGTCCACGGCCCGACCCACAGCGGCCTCGTCGTCGGGGTCGGCGCCCCCGGCCACGGCGTCGTCGTGGAGGGCGAACAGCCACGAGTCGACGACCGTGCGCAGCGCGCCGCCGGCGGCGTCGGTGGTCGTGAGGCGTTCGCAGAGTCGGCGGTAGACGGTCTGGAGGTGATGGAGCGGTGTCTCACCCTCGCTGATCTGGACCTCGGCCGTCGCGAACCCTGCGATGCGGGCCCGCTCGGCCAGCCAGCGGACGGCGAAGGTCTTGCCCGAGCCGTACTCGCCTCGAACGGCCTTGAACCCCGAGCCCCCGGCGGCGACGTTGCGCAGGTCGTCGTCGAGGGCCTCGGCGAAGCGCTCGGTGCCGACGGCGAAGGCGGAGAGGCCGCGCTGGGGAACGGTGCCTCGTCGCAGCGCGTCGACGATCTCACGACGGCGCTGCGGGGAGATCATCCTCCGCTGAGTCCGGCGAGGCCGGTGAGGTCGATGTCGAACTGCAGGGCGAGGAGATCGACGTTGCAGACGACCGACCCGTCGTCTCGCACGGTCAGCACAGCGGCGCCGTCGAGGTTGAGAAGCCGCTGGATGACGCTGAGCGTCATGCGCAGCGTCCCCGGCGGCTCCCCCGTGACCGCCGCAAGTGCCGGCAGCGCGATCGCTCCTCCATTGGCGGCGATGGCGTCGAGGTAGCGGCGTAGGCGTTCGTCAGGAAGGGGTCTCGGCAGGCGCACTCCTCCCCGGTGGGCGGCGAACGTCGGGCTGCCCAGCAACGCATCCACCCATGTCGCAGCGATGGGTTGCGGCTCCGGCGGGGCTGCGGGCTCGAACAGACTGGCCTGCGGTGACGGCTCCACCTTTGCCGTCCTGGGCGCCGGCGGGACCAAGGAGGGCACGGTGACGACCTTGGCTGCGGCGTCATCCCACCACGGCGGTGTGGCCACCGGCTGGTAGGCCCACCCTGCGGGCAGCCGGCGAGCGAGGACCTCGACGGGCACGAGGACCTCCTCAGGTGTGGCACCACCGTGGTAGCCGTGCTTCGGGGGCCCGTAGCGGATCCGCTCGTCGACCGGTAGCACCACCTCGCCGCCACCGAGCAGCACCCGCGGTCCGCTGACCACGACCTCGCCTTCCTGGGGGGGCGTCGCCGTGGTTCGCCACCGTTCGCCGCCCTCGGTGACGTGCGGCCGAGCCAGGGAACGGCCCTTGTCGAGCACATGGCCGTGATCGGCGGTGATGATCACCACCCGGCCGGCCTCGGAGGCGGCGTCGAGCAGCCAGGCCAGCGGGCCCAGAGAGGCCAGGTCCCAACCGAAGTTGATCTGATCACCCCTGGCCAGATGATCATCCACGCTGTTGACGACCACCCCGACGACCCGCTGATCAGGGTCGGCTACCGCGGCCCGGATCCCTTCGGGGAGGGCGGCGCCGTCGGCGGCCACCAGCCCGGCCTTGTGGAACAGCACGGGCGGCCGGTCGGCCTTGCCGGCCCGGCGCAGCGCCAGGTGCCCGGCGAACCCCGCCCGTTCCTCGCGTTGGGCACCGACAGCGAGCCGGCCGCTGAGCAGGGACGTGCGACTGGCCGAGGTGACCGTGGGCAGCGTTGCCACGCCGACTGGCCACGGGTCGGACCCGGCGGGCGCGGCCGAGGCCCAGCCCTCGGCTCGCAGGTCGGCGATGAGGTGGTGGCTCACCGAGACGCCCATGCCGTCGCAGACCACCAGGAGCACCGGTGCGTCCTTGGCGACGGGGGCCACCACCGCCTCGAGGAGATCCTCGACGACGGCCACTCGCCGGTCCGGGACGGGCGCGCTCTTCGACCACTCCGACAGGGCGGAGGCGAAGGCGAGAGAGGCGGTGTGCTGCGTGGCGGCGGCCATATCGCCCAGGCGACCGAAGGCCGCAGCGAGGGGAAGCGACTGCTCACCCGCCCCGAGGTCTCGTCGAGCCTGTTCGACCCACGCCAGCTCCGACCGGTAGCCGACGGCCACATCGGCGAACGACGAACCGGGCCCGAGCGGCGCCGACGAGCTGGCGCGGCGGAGGAGGCGCACGGCAGCCCGGCATGCCGTCACCCGTGGTGCCCGGCGCGCCGCCAGCGCATGACGCTCGACCGCACACAGTGCCGCGCTCGCGCCATCGAGGTCGTCGGTGCCGAGGGCACGGCCGAGGGCGTCGAGCCTGGCATCGAACCCTCGGGGCAGCACGTCGGAGAGGACGCTCAGCTCGAGGGCATCGACCTCGGCCAGGATGCGCTCGGCATCGCCCACCGGGCCGGCGGTGTCGCCGGATTCGGTGACCCGCTCGATGCTGGCCCTGCCCCAGGCGGCGGTGTCAGCGAGCCCCAGCCGGTCTCTCCCGAGCAGCGGCTCGAGCCGGGCTCGTCCGAGGGTCTGGCGTTGGGCCAGGGACGCGTCGTCGGTGGCCGTCCACAGCAGGTCGACGACCAGGCCGAGGGCGGTGGGCGAGACCGGTTGCCCCGTGGCCAGCAGGTCGACGATCACGGCCGTGGCTTGCGGTGAGGCCGGTGCCCATCGAGCGCCGACGCGATCTCGGGCTTCGTCGGACAGCGCAGCGAGCCTTGTCCGGACGTTCGGATCGTCGGACAGCTCCAAGAGGTCGCCCACAGTCGACGGGACGTCGGCGACGCCGATGCGGGCCTCCTGCCAAGTCGTCCACGCCGTGTCCTCGGTGAGAACCCCGTTGAGCGGAGCGTTGCGGGCCCAGCCGGTGGCGGGCGCGAGGGCGATGAGCTCGTCGATCAGCCACCGCTCCTTGGCCAGGACCGGGTCGAGGACCTGGGCCTTGAACAGGGCCAGCACCGAGGTGAACGGATCGAACGGCTGGACCTCGCCCTTGAGCAGCCGAGCCCGCAGATCGAGCCCCAGGTCGGCCGAGGCGCAGTTCGTGAGCAGCACGAGCAGCTCCCCGCCCTCACTGCCCATCTCGGCGTGGCGGATGATCGCCTCCCGGGCGGCCAACGGCGAGCTGGCCGGCACGACCCGTATGGGAGGCGTCCCGTCCAGGACATCGGGGCCGCTCCACGTGGGCTCGGCCCGGATGGCAAGCACGGTTCGGCCGTTCCCCGATCCATGTTCTTCGGTGCGACGTTGGCTGGCGACGACGGCTCGGATCCGCGCCGGGTCAGCTGTCGGCATCAGGCAGCTCTTCGATCTGCCAGGTGAGGTCGAGCTGAGCCTCGGCGCGAAGCCGAGCCCGTATCTCCGACAGCCGGGCCTCGGCTGCGGCCCTGTCGAAGACCGCGGGCGCCGGTAGGTCCGAAGGGCCGGCGGCCGTTTCCGGAGGCCCCGACCCGGTGGTGGTTCCGCCCCCGACAGGCGCCGCGGCACGGCGGAGGAGCTCGGTGGCGGCCACGCTGGCTTCCCGGAGGCGGGCGACCAGCCCGACCGCCAGCTCGTCGGCCCGGAGGGCCTCGGCCAGACGGTCCCGGATGGCTCCCGCATCCCATGCTGAGGTCCCGCCAAGCTCGGTGGCGGCCTTGATCAGGTCCCAGTTGGCGTCCCGGAGAGCCGAGACGACTGCTCCGGCCTGCACGATGGACGTGCCCAGCGCGGCGACCGACGTGGGGACGGTTGCCGCCGCCAGCACCTCGGCGGCTCGGTCGGGCTGGCGGCGCAGCGCATCGACCAGCGACACTGCCGCTCGCGCCGTCGCCCACCGGTCCCCCTCGGCGGCCACGCCCAGTCGAGCCGCGGCGGCGTCGAGCTGGGGCAGCAGGTCGCGGACGGCCTGCCCACCGTCGGCCACGAGGCGGGCGACGATCTTCTGACTCAGGTCCGCCACTGTCGTCGCCGATCGCAGGGAGCTGACCGCCAACACTCCGATGTCGGCGGCTCGCGATCGGGCTTCCTCCCACGCCGCCTCCGAGGGAAGCTCCTGGGCGGCGAGCTGCCAATCGGCCTGGAGCCGGCCCAGCTCGGGCTTGGTCACCGGAACACCGCCGTTGAGAAGCGCCCAGTTCGATGCCGCCGCCACCGAGAGGATCACCAGGTCGGCGTCCTCGTCGATAAGGCCCCGCCGCCCGTCCGCCACGTGGGCCACATCCAGCCAGCGGCGGAGCAGGCCGACGGTCAGCGTGGCGGTGCCGCTCTCGGCCTGGCGGCTCCGGACCAGGTCGGTCCAGCCGCTCACGTCGACGACGAAGTGAGCCTGGTACATGGTGCCGAGGCTGAGCGGGCCGACGATCCTGGTGAGCACCTTGCGCATGGCCGCCTCTACGTTCTCGAGCCGGCCGTCCTTCTGCTGCAACGCCAGTTCGACCTGGCTCAGGGTGTTCACCCGCTGGGCCCGGGTGACGAGCTCGGTGTACTCGGGATGCTTGGGGTACCGGTGGCTGAACAGCTGGTCGGCCAGCATCTCGGCATGCGTCCGCAAGGACGTCCCCACGGGCGGCTGTAGGTTCAGGCTCACATCGAGGGCGATGAACTGCTCGCCGAGAGCGAGTTGCGTCTCGACGAGACCCTCCTGTGCCGCGTCTACGCCGTAGCCCTGACGCAAAGAGTCGTCGATCCGCGCCCGAACCGCGGCCTGCTCGTTGGCCAGCTGGGCCCGGGCCGCCGGCCGGTCGGTGGGTGCCAGGTACGAGGCCAGCCGCTCGAACGTCTCGCCGGCAAGGATGTGATCGAGGCGAACGAGCTTACCGAGGAGCTGCAGCGACGCGGCCGTGAGGAAGTTCGGCAGCCACACGGCGGTCCACTCCGCGGGCCGGTCCCGCCGGTAGTCGGTGACTCGTCCCCGGTCGTCGCTGGGGCTGTGTCCCTCGGCGTCGAGCGGTAGGTCGATCACCAACCGGGGAACGCTGCCGGCCCGCAGCATCTCGTCGGGCAGATCGACCTCGTCTCGCACGTTGGCGAACGTCACGCTCACCTTGCGCCGGGTCCCCCGCCAGATCACCTCCAGGTAAGGATCCATCGTGCGCGGGTCCTTCACCGCCAAGGCTTCTTCGAGCAGGTCGCGGACCTTGCGGCGGCGTTCGCCCTCGTTGTCCGCCACCTTGGCGGCATCGAGGATGGGGCCGGTGTCTATCCCGGAGAGCTGCACCGAGACCGTCGGGTCCTGTTCGTCCTCGCCGAGACGGAGCTCGCCCACCTCGCCCTGCCAGCGGCGAAGCCGGTCGAGGACCTGCTGGCGCTCCGCTCCGGGCACGAACGACCGCACGATCCCCGAGTTCAACGCCGTGAGCCGGCTCACGGTGAGGCCACGCAGCGGGCCCACCTCAGGCACGAGGGCGGCGATCAGCAGCGTCTTCACCAGCCGGCCGTCGGTCACGTAGCCGTGCGCCGGCGGGAGCCCCATGGCGGTCTCCTCGCTGAGCCCGTGGTCGCGCAGCAGCATGGGCTGGAACCGCGCCCCCCACAGCCGGCGGGCCTGGGCGAACTGCGAGCGCATCACCTCGGTGAGCGGCTCGTCGCCCGCGTTCACGGCGTCGAACAGGTCCCCAAGGGGGATCAGCTGCCCCAGCTCCAGGTGGTCGCGGCCCTCGACCAGGAGCTGGAGCATGACCTTCAGGGCGGTGCGCTCCCGCTGCATCGCTCCCGACAACGCCACCAGGGCGTCGACCAGCGCGGGACTGAAGGGGTACAGGCGCCGGAACGCTTCCAGGTCGCTCGTGTCGGTGAGCAGCGTGTCGCGCTCTTCGCGCTGCTCCAGCTGGCGGCGCACCTGCTCGAAGGCGTCGTCCAGCTGCTGCCGGGCTGCCTCCGACTTGGGCTTGAGGAGTCGGCGCTCGGCGATCAGCGGCAGGTTCCGGTCCTCCAGCGTGATGGTGTCGAAGCGGCCCTCCGAGTGCCGGAGAATGTCGATGGCGGTCAGCGACTGCGCACCGGGAACGTGCTCGCCCACCAGCTCCCGCAGGTCTCGTTGGCGGGCGATGAAGCTCACGATGGGCGCCGGCCGGTTGGCGGCGTCGGCCTCGACCAGCTTCACGATCTTGGCCCCCTCCCGGCTGACGAAGGCCACGTCGCTCATCCGGGCCGCGAGCCACAGCACCAGCTCGTCGAGGAACAGGATCACCGCGTCGTAGTCGAGCGACCTGGCGTGGCGACTGATGGCGTCGAGCCCGGCGTCGAGGGGGACGTACCCGTCGGCTGTGGCCTGCGCCTGCCCCGGAAGGGCCCGCTCGTGGGTCCGCAGCAAGGCGCCCACCAGCAGGTCGCGCTCCGGTGACCCGGGCGGCGCCGCTACTGCGGCCTCGAACCGTGCCGCGTCCCACGCAGCGCCGTAGTCACCCCACTCGTCGGCCACCTCGCCCTGGGAGAGGATCCGGAAGAAGACCTCGTCGCCCTGGTCGAGGCGCTTGTTCTTCGACTCCTCCAGGATGGCGTCGGCCACGTATACCGCCGGCAGAGGATCCTTGGGGTGGAGGGAGCGGATGTGGTCCACGTAGCCGCCCAGCACCTCCTGCTCCATCGACGCCTTCCCCACGAAATGGAACGGCACCAGCAGGAACTTGCGACCATCGATCCGACCGGCGTACTTGGCGACGACCGACCCCAGCTCGGGCACCGACCGGGCCGACGGGTCGCCCTGCAGCAGCAGGTGCAGCACCGACATCATGGCCGTCTTGCCGGCGCCGAAGCTGGCGTGCAGGTAGGTGGCCTTCGACCGGCGGTCGGTCACCGACGACGACACCAGGGACAGGGCCCGATCGAAGCACTCCGCTAGCTGGGGCGTGACCACGTAGTCGGCCAGCGTCCGCGCCGGATCACCGATAGCCGTGGCCAGGCTGATCACGAAGTCCGACTTGTGCACCTGCTCGGGGATCTCGATCAGGTCGGAGAGGAGCGTCATTGTCGGTTGATGGTACGCAGAAGGGGCGCGTCGGACGTGCGGGTCTGTGATGGCTCCTCGCCGACATGGCGATCGTCGGGTTCCTCAGAGAAGTGCTGCTGCGAGCGCCGCCGCCTCGGCCTGAGGGCGGCGGCTACCGTCGTCGTCGGTGGCGGTTGCGGTTGTGGAAGGCACACGCCGGCCGGCCGTTGGCCGCCACCGTGGGCCCGCCGGCAGCCCAGGGCTGGACATGGTCGATCTGGCATCGCTCGGCGGGAAGCTCGCAGGTCTCGTGGAAGCACTGGCGGTCTCGCACCTCCACGGCCCGACGGGTGGCGCCGGTGAACAGCCGGGTGGCCACACCCACGTCGATCACCCGGGAAGCGCCGTTGAAGACCACCCGCTCCACCCAGGCTTCGTCCAGCCACTCCACCAGAGACCCGGGGCTCACCACCGTCCCGTCGGCCAGCTCGCAGATGCGCCCGGCCAAGGTCTCATAGCCCACCAACACGGTGAAGAGCGCCTCGGGGCGGCGCCCGTCGGCGGGGGCGGTTCCTGCTCGCCTCGCCATCTCGGCCAGGGCGTCGGCCCGGCGCTGGGCTGGGGTGCGGGCCAGGTCTCCAACTCCTGCGCTATCGCCCAGGCGGGAGCGGGCTTCGGCCCAGTCGGCCTCGAACAGCTCGTCTTCGATGCGGGAGAGTGCCTTGTGCACGATGGCACCGGTTATGGGATCGAGCACGAAGTCACCCAACCACGTGCCGTCGAAGCCCTGCGACATGTGCAGTCGCCGTCCTTCACGCTGGTCGCCTGCCTCCTTCTCGGTGCCGTCGGGATCGGCGTAGTGGCGCCAGTAGGTAAGGGCACGGGCGAAGGCGGAGAAGCGAAAGCGCCGAGCGAAGCCGACCAGCATCTCCTCGTCTCGGCTCATGGCCTCTTCTGCGCTCGGGGTTCGGGCCCCGGCCAGGGCCGAGACCTGTGCGGCGCCGATGTCGCCGCTCAGCCAGGCTTCCTCGACCAGGGGCAGGTGACGAAGCACCCGCCCGAGGCGCACGCATCGCCGGGCACCGGCCTGGGGAAGATGGCAGGTGGCGGCCAGCCACGCCGCCGCCGAGCGAGCCCCGTCGGACTCCCACTCCCGGCTGGCGTCGAAGGCAGCCGTGGACCGGGTGGCCACCGCCTCCAGGCGAGCCAAGCAACGGTGCAGTGACTCGATGCTCTGGCCGTCGGCCAGGGCAGTGGGCTCAGCGGCGCTCAGCTTGTCCAGCACCGTGTTTAGCTCGCTCAGCACCCCACAAGCGTACATGTGTTCGACTGGGGATGCAAGCAAATTCCTTGTGGGACAAGGGTTTTCTTGCCGCGCCGGCAGCAAGGCGGCAGCATCGAGAATGTAGAGAAGGTGGAGGTTACCCGGAGTCTGCGCCATGGCTCGAAGACAGCCAGGTCTTCGTCGGTCGGGTTTACCGTGAGCTTTGAGTCCCTACGAGGCAGTCATACGGGCGGGAAGGGACACGGTCAGTGCCTCGGTGTGCTGGCGCACTGTGGGTGGCCTTCCGGCGAGTCGTTCGGTTTCGCGGACGATGGTGAGGAAGCCCTCGCCCATCCCCTCCATCGCCGCTCGGCCCGAGGGCCACGTGGCGGGCTGGGAGAGGAACCCGACCACGATCTGGTTGCGCCGGATTGGTTGAGGACCGGCGAACAGGTCCTCGGGGCTGAGGGTGTTCGGCAGCCGACCGGGGCTGGTGACGTCGATCCGGTCGATGAACACCTGGACCCGGACGCGCCCGGAGATGGCGTAGTCACGGTGAGCGACTGCATTCACGACGCATTCCTGCAGCGCTCGCAACGAGTACGCCGGTGAGTCGATGCGCCCGGTGGCATCCTTGGATGATGCGACCGCCAAGTGAGGCGAGGCGCCGAGATAGGACATGACGGCGTCCACCTGGCTGGTCAGCGTTCCCTCGAACTGGCGGGTGTCGACCCGCTGGTCGGTGTCGGGCTCGGTGCTTCCATAGACCACCAGATCGATTCCGGCGTTCGGCAGCCCGACCAGTGGGGCACGGCCGAACAGAAGCAGCCCGGCGACGCTCGGGTGCCGGCTGTCGCGATCATCCAACGCCGTCACCTTCACGTTGGCCGCGAACCGGACCAGGTCGTCGGCCGGTCTCCCGAACCGCGCGTCGTGGTAGCCGGCGAGGCGGTCGTGATCGAGGTCATCCCATGTCGCGGCCAGCACCGGTCGCTCGTCGGCGGAGAGCAGCCTCGACCGCCGGGCCAACAGGCGGGGTAGCTGCTCCATCGACACCTCACGGGTCGTGTTTCCGGCGCGTACGAACGGGCGCTTCCCCCTTGGAGCGTGCACAGCGAAGTAGTCGGGCCGGATGTCGACCTTGAGCACTATGACCGTCTCGCCGCCCTGGCCCGGGAGGCGCATCGCGTCGAGGCGCACCAGGTGATCGGCAGGGGGCTCGACGCCGTCCCGTGCTGCGTCGATGACAAGCCGCTGCAGGTCGTCGATCCTCTCGTCCGGAACACCGATGAGGCGACGATCATCTGCGACACCGAGCACCAAGACGCCACCGTCGCTGTTGCAGAAGGCGCTGAGCTGGCGGGCCAGCCAGGGTACGGCCCGTCCCTCGTCCGCAACGACGAGCTTGGCACCCTCGACAACGATCTCCTTCAGCTCGAGGAGACTGTCCTCCCCGGCGTCGATAGCGGCGAGGAGCTCGGCTGGGACGTCGTACACGCCCGATAGCCAACCACGCTGGACCGTTCCGGTCAGAAACCGTACTTGGCTCGGCGTCGCTCGAAGGCTTCCTTGCTTCCCTCCATGATGAGCTCCACCCGCTCTCGCACCGGGCGACGGTCGAGAGAACCCAGGGCGGCCACCTGACCGCGCGACCGTGACGTGCCATTCGAGCTGGCCGTCAGAGCGCAGATCAGCTCGGCGTCGCCGTTGACCGGCAGGTTGGGGTTGTGCGTCGCCACGATCACCTGGCGGCGTTCTTTCGCCCTGCGAAGCAGGGGTACGAGCTCGGTGTAGATGAACTCGTTGTCGATCTCGTCCTCGGGCTGGTCGATCACGATTGGATCGACGCCAGTGGCGAGGGCCAGGGCGAGGATGGCTGTGCACCGCTGGCCGACGGATAGCCCCTCTGTGAGGGTCCCCGCTCTGGAGCCGTCCTTCCGGAACAACGTCACGGTGGCTACGTCCTCAGGGCGGATCGCCTCGAGCTCGGCCCGCCGTCTGGGCGTGACACGCTGGACCAGCGACTCCGCCGCCCTTGCCGTGAGCTCAAGACCAGTAGGCACCCCGTTCGCTTCGATGCGCCCGATCAGGCCGGCCACGCCTTGGCCGGCCAAGGCCATGTCAGTCAAGTCCTTCGCAGCGAAGTCGCAGACGGCGTGGACCACCTCGTCCGACACTGACCGGCTGTCCACCCATTGGCGAAGCGCCTCGACAAGAGGCGAAGTGTCGGAGAAGGGCTCGTTGTCCACAACAACGTACGGCTGCTCGTGCTTCTCCGTCTTCGGCACGTTCAGCGCGAGATCCTCAGCAACCTTCTGTCGCTCTGCGACCTGCGCCCGCCATACGTCGACCAGCGCAGCCAGGAGGCGTGGTCGCGCCGAGGCTTGAGCGTCGAGCGCAGCCAGCCGCTGTTGCTCGGCGATCAGCGTCGCA
>JAUJNQ010000002.1:115329-126549 GCA_030448025.1 Acidimicrobiales bacterium
CGAGGCTTGAGCGTCGAGCGCAGCCAGCCGCTGTTGCTCGGCGATCAGCGTCGCACGCTTCAGCTCAAGGGTCGACGCAGCCTCAGCCGGATCTGTGTTTCCGCCATCGGCCAGGACCGCCTCGTACGCCTGCTCCGCCTCGGCCGCCGCGGCACGCCAGCTGATCCGCTCGGCACGGGCCCTCTCGGCGGCCAGGAAGGTACGGAGGCGCTCAGCCGCCTGTTCGACCGACCCCGCTGCTTCGGCCGCCGCTGCCTGGGCTCGGGTGACGAGCGCCTCGACGGCGTCGGCGTGCGGCGTGGACGGAGATCGCAACCCGGAAGGGCCGATGTTGAGCGTGAGCTCCTCGGCGCACGCTTCGACGTCGGCGATCATTGTCTCGAGACGTTCGTCAACCGCACCCACGAATCGCTGTTCCCGCCGCATGAGGTTGCGCCGGGCGAGTGGCGCTTGCCGCTGTTCAGCGGCCTTGATGTCGGCGGTGAGCCGCTCTACGTCCTCAGTCAGCTCCTCTATGCGTGACTCGATACCGGGCCGTTTGGCCAGCTCGTCGTCGAGGCGAGCCAGCTTCTCGGCGGCTGCTCGCTCCCGGTGACGGAGCTCCTCGAGCTTGTCGCGCCGCAGGCCGTCGAGGAAACCCCTCGTGGCCTGTGGCGAGTCCGCAACGGTGAACGCTTCCCGCTGGCTGAACGCCGTGATTGGAAAACGGCCAGGCGTCGGGGCGCCGGTACCGTGATCGATGACGAGGTCGAACGGCGTGTCGCCCTGCCGGCAGGTGAGGGAGACCCGACCATGGGCAAGGCCGGTCGCGGCACGGTCGTGGAGCCGCCTCACCTCGTCACTGGTTGCCGGGGGATGGCCGGTGACGGCACGGATGGCCTCCAGGACCGTGGACTTACCTGTACCGCCGCCTCCGATGAAGGTGTTGAGGTTGGGGGACAGCATCACGTCGATGTCCTCCAGAAAGCCCAACCCGCTGATCGAGATCCGCTCGATCCGAGGGTGCGTCAGAAGATCCTCGGGCCGTTCGGCGCCGAACCGGATTCGGGAGGCGTGATCGAGGAAGGCCTGACGAAGACCTTCGATCGAGGGGATGCTCATCTTCACCCAGGTGTGTCGGGCGCCGATGGCGTTGCCGTTGCCCTTGCCTTCGCCGGCCCGGATCCGTTTGTTGTCAGAGCTGTTGACCACGGCAACCGGGTGGGCTCGGTCGAACGGGCTTTCGTTCCGGCACAGCATGCCGATCCTGCTGGCACTGGTGAGCCAGTGGTCCCGTGGCGCGGTGAGCTCGATGGCGAGCAGCTTCGGATTGCAGACGACATCGTGCTGCCACGCCTCGGCGTGCTTCTTGTCGTCAAGGGCGCCGGCACCTTGATCGGCGTGGGTTGCGATGACAAGGCCGCCCTCCTTGGCTTGCACGAGGTCCAGCACGCCGTCGAGGTCCTTGTCGATGTGTGCCCCAGGGCCACGCTTGTGCTCCGGGAGGCCGAGCGCACCGAGGATCCCGGACACCTCCGAGAGTGGCCTCCGAGGTTCGAAGATGCAGAGGAGGTGCACGTTCCCTGGGATCTTCGCCGTGATCTCGAAGCCGGGGAAGACCGTTAGGCGGCGTTTCGCGGTCGCGGCCTTCCGGTCGACTGCGCTCAGGATCGCCTCCAGGTAGCGGATGCCGAGATCACCACCCATGTTGTGGTCGGTGATTGCCACCGCCTCGAGGTCCGCCGTATAGCAGGCGGCGACGAAGTCGTCAGCCGAAGCAGCCAGATCGCAGTCGGTCGGGTTTGTCGGCAGGCTTACTCCCTGCCAGTGCCTGGCGTCGGCGGGGGTCTGGAGCTGGAAGTCGCACTTGTAGAACCGGGCGTAGGCGGGCTTCGTCACTGCATCAAGCAAATCAGATGGTGGCCTTGCGGGGGCGGTTCCTTGCCGCCGGCGCCCAAGAACCCGACACGAGGGTGCCACCCGGTTACGCTTTGTTTGTGGCAACACTCGACCCACAGCCCGGCACTCCCTCCCTTGACGAATGGATCGCCGAAGTTGGTGAGGAAGAGGTAGCGGCGACTATCAGGGCGTCGATCCAAGACATCGAGAGCGGCACAACTCCCGGCTTCACGGACAAGGACTCCTTCCTGGCTTACCTTCGGCTCCCTCGTCACGGGTAGGTGAGCTGGCGGGTCTTCGCGACGGCGACCTCCGAGTCCGACTTCGAAAAGCTGAGCGAACAGGATCGAGCGCACTCAATAACGATCTGTTCGCCTGGGTCGATAGCGGTCCTCCCCCGCCGCGAATGGGCCGAGCTACCAACCGACCGGGCTCCAACCCGGCCCGTCGCTGCCGGGTACGATCGAGCTGTGGAGCGCAAGGTCACGTCGGCTGAAGAGTTCGAGCGAATGACGCCCGCCGAACAGGACGCGATCTTTGAGGCCAGCATCGCCAAGAGTCTCGACGACGCTCCGCCCGAGTTTGTGGAGCGTGTTCGCTACCGAGTTCAGGAGCGGATCCTGCGAACTGAGGCACCTGACCGTCGGTGAGTGACCGCGGTGGACGGCTGACCGTCCGGGCCACCGTGAGCTTCTTCGAGAACCTCGATCGCCAGCTTCCCTCGACGCGCGGAACGGGCGGCGACGCATCCGTGAACGACTTCCAAGTCTTCGAGCTGCTCCGCATCATCGAGCGGTTCGCCACCGGCTTCTACGTCCGGAACTCATCCCGGGGCGCTCGGACCATCGGGTCCTCATAGCGTCCGGCGTTCTGGTTCCCCGGTTCGCGGTCGTGGGCCAGCTCGCTCCCGACGGAGCGGTTGAGCTCGTGGCGCAAGGGCTACATCCGGCACAGACGCTCGAGGATCTGGTGCCGGAGTCGCTGGGCGTACGGCCCGCCTCCCGAGAGCACGTACCGGTAGCGCTCACGCAGGCAGCTCTGTGACATCAGTGTGGTGCTGCGGTAGGGCGCTACACCTGGCTTTGATCCGTCGAGGGCGACCGTGACCCGTAGAGGTTGGCCACCTGCTCGCGGGGCGGGCCCAGCTTCGCTTGGCGGGTGGCGCTGGTGGGCGGCTCGTCCCAGGGCATCTTGGCCACGAAGAGCCTCGGCACATTGACGCACACCTCGCCCTCGCCCACCTTGACGATGGCGTCCAGGGGAATGAACGTCTCCCTCTCGAACACCAGGCCCCGAGGCACCACCATGTAGCCCGGCCTCTCGCCGTCGCCCTCGACCACCTCCTCCACCGTCCCCATCTTGAGGTGGTCAGAGCCAAAGACGGTGTCGCCCTTGTTGGGGCGAGCTTCGGCGGTGTCAACCGCAGCGAGGAACTCCGCCACCTCCAGCACGGCGTTTCCGATCAGTGGGTAGTTGAGCCGGATGGACGCTTCGTAGGCGGCCAGAGTGTCAGCGCCGATGGCATCGCGCAGGAAGGTGACGTCGTAGCCGTGCTCCATGGCGTGGCGTCCCGTCGACTCGCAGCACAGGTTGGCCGTCATACCCGAGATCACCAGGTGGGTGGTGCCCAGGCGCTCGAGGTGGTCCGGGAGATCGGTCTCGAACACGTCCACACCCTTGTGGGGGAGGAGGATCACGTCATCGTCAAGGGGCTGCAGGTCGGGGTGGAAGTCGGCGCCCCAGGAGCCGGCCAGGAACATCTTGCGCTCGAACATCATGCGGTTGATGCCGCTCCGGCGCTGGAGCTCTTCGTTCTCGTAGTCCTCGGCGGTGTAGGCCATGGGGGCGAACAACACCTGGATGCCCCGCTGTCGGGCGCCCTCGATGGCGTGACTGAGATGGCCCACAACATCGTGCTTCAAGACGGTGCTTCTTGCCATGTCCCAGTCGGCGCCGCCCTCGGACAGGAAGTCGTTGACCGGGTCGATCACGAGGAGCGCGGTTTGCTCGGACACAAAGCTGTGTCCTGGCCTGCCCTTCGACCGGTAGGTCCCGCCGCAGCGGCTGTCATGGGCATCGGGCGTCATCATCCACCTCGTTGCAGGAGAGTCGGTTGAGGTGTCGTCCTACCCACCCGCCTCATACGCCATTCGGGTCACGTTGGTAGAAGTGGTGTAACTGCTCGTCGTCCTCGCAAAGCGGATGAACACGCAGCCGAGGCCAAGGCCACGGCGACCTGGGCGCAGAGACCTTCAGCCCACTCGCTCTTCCGGAAGGCGGTGCGACCGGCGGCTTTGGCCCGCTGGTGCTCGTCAGCGACGTGGGGTGCGGCTTGGGTGTCGCTCGTAGCGACGGCGCGAGGTCATCGACCAAGGCGATGACCAGCTTCTTGGTGTCGGTGAGAAGGCGGCTGGCGTCGATCACGGGGGCTCCCTGCGATGAGACGTCACCGAGCGGCGGTCCGAGCTCGACGGGCCTTCTTGGCCTCGGGTCGCCAGGCCGTGAGGTCGGTCGCTGTGAGGCCGAGGGAGCGCAGCTCGGCCTCGACGAGGGCGGCGATCTGCGACCCGGGACGGTCGAGCACCGGATCGGGACTGGGGTCGTCGTGCCACTGCTTCAGCCAGGGCACCAGTTCCGCCAGCCCGGCCAGCAGCGGCTTGAGGTGGGCGGCGTCGCGGCCGTCGCGCCGGGCCTGGAGGTACCAGCCGGCCAGCGCCCGGGCTCGGGCCAGGTGGTCCCACCCGGCCCAGCCGATCACCAGGCTGGCGTCGGTCTCCCGCTCGGCGCCGGGGTAGCTGATGAACCGCTCCTTGGGCACGTCGAGCTTGCCCCGGTGGTCCCAGGCCACACCGGTGAAGTCGGCCTTGGTGTACTTCGGAGGCACAGGGATGGTGCCCACGTCCTCGCCGGCGTCCTCCGGCGCTGCAGCGCCCAGGTGGCCTGCCACTCGGCGTGCTTGCGCAGCCCGGAGTCGGTGTAGCGCAGCGCGGCCAGGTAGGGGACGGACTCGGCCTTCACCAGCTCGGCGATGACGGCGGCGAGGTCGATGTCGTCACGGCCGGCCCACAGCCGGGCCACGGACACGAAGTCGTCGTCGGACCGGGCCTCGGCCGTGAGGCGGGCGACGGTGGTGATGGCCGGCTCGGGCCAGTAGCGCGGGGACTCCAGACGGTCCAGCAGCCACGACCGCAGCGCCGCCTGCACCTGCACCGTCCACGGCTTGGTGGCCCAGCGGCGCTTGTGCTCGGGCTTCTCGATGAGCCCGATGTCGAGGTCGGTCTCGATCAGCTCGATCCGCCGCTCCACCAGCCGGCGGTAGGACTCGGGCCAGTGGGCGGGCAGCTCGGTGATGGGTGTGGACCCGTGGCGGGTGAACCAGGTGGTCTGCACCTCGCCGGTGGCCATGCGCCGGGCGAGGACGATCTCGAAGGCCCGCTCTCCGAGGGCCAACGGCGGCTCGGGCCGATCGCCGGTGGTGAGGTCCTCGTCGACGAGGCCATAGAGCCGGTAGCACTCCCAGTCGAGCCGCTCCTGGGCGGCGATCATCTCGGCTCGAAGGTCCGCGCTCCGGCCTGGGCCTCGGCCAGGGCGGCAGCCGTTGGGGTGGCAGTGGCGGCGAGTGCCGACGGTGAGCACGCCGCCAGCTCCGTGGCCAGGCGGTCGAGCTGGGAGGCCGACGTGCCCGGGAGCGACGACGGCAGCGGAAACTGCTTGAGCTTGGTTCCGTCGTGTTCGTAGCGCGGCTCCCATCGTTCGTCATCACCAGCTGAGCCACCGATGCCACCGTTCCCCTTGCCTTGGAAGACCTGCTTCATCCAGAAGCAGGCGATGGAGGAGTTGAGGACGCCGAGCAGCTCGAGGTGGCGGGCCTCGTCGGCGCCGGCCGGCAATTTGATCACCGGCGCCGTGCGGTTGAACACCTTCCCGCCCCGATCCAGCACGAAGTGGTTGTGCGTCGCCACCTCCGCAAACGCGATCGACAACGGCGTCCGCAGCCGATGCAATGCGACAACATGATGTACTCCCACCACGGCCGCCCCTCGTTCGACGCGTGAGCTCGAGAAGGTTGCCGTCGCCCACATCGTCGTCCGGCATGGCCACAATCGCCGCAGCCAGGCGGGCTCTTGAGCGGCATGGAGACGATGGCCTCGTTCTCGTATGGAAAGAAGCTCCAGTCCGCCTCGTCCATGGCGTAGTCCCGGAGTACCTCACCGATGACGACCATGCGAGCGAGGTCGAGCCGGCCACCAAAGCGAGCTTGCGCCGAGTGCGGGTGCGAGGAGAGCATCGTCGGCGTTGGTCTGACCTGTGTAGCCGATATGCTCGACGAGGTCGCGAGCGGTCGTCCGACTGGTCGAGACGATCCTTCAGCTCGGCGGCGCCGCCGCCGCCGATGCTCCACGGATGGGTTCCCAGGCGGGCTCGGTCGAGGTCCACGACGCTGACGTAGTCGCTCTGGCTGCCCGGCTCGTCGACGAGGTCGACGATGCTCGACCACACCAGGCCCTTCTCCGGGTTCGCCGGCCGTGGACGGCTCGCCACGTATGCCCATCACCGCTCGGACCGTCGAGGCGACCGGGCTGCGGTTGCGGCCCAGGAGGATGACCGTCGGTGTGCCGTGGCCGGGGATGTAGGCGCCGCTGGTGTCGACCACGTGCGTTACGTCGTTGGCGGGGAACCACTTCTCGATGAGCAACTTGCCGAACTCTCGCTTCATGAACGAGTTGGCGGTGATCATCCCGACGTAGCCGACCCGCTCCGGTTGGCCGCCCTCGTGGCGGGCCAGCTGCCAGAAGCGCTCGGTGAAGGGGACGCCGAGGCTGTACTGGCGGTGGCACGTGTCGAAGCGGGCCCGGTAGGCGGCGTTCATCGCCGGGTCCTTCACCGTGACATAAGGCGGGTTGCCCACCACGGCGTGCCAGCCGCGCCGGAGCAGCTTCCGCACCGCCTCCACGTCCTCGGCCTCGTAGCCGTGGGCGGCGACCAGCGCCTCCTCCTCGTCTGGGGTGTGCATTCCGGGGAGGCGGCCGGGCGGGTCGCCGTGGAGCAGCGAGTCACCGACGGCGATGTGGATCTCGTAGGCAGGCGCGTGGGCGAGGGAGCTGTCGCCACCGGCCCGAAGGGCGGCGAGGAGGAGACGGAAGCGGGCGATGGAGGCGGCGAAGGGGTTGAGGTCGATGCCGCCGATGGCCGACAACGCCCGCTTGGCGAGTTCACGCCGGTTGGTGGCCGGCTCGGCCTCGCTCCAGCGGTGGAACAGACGCTCGAAGGCGCCGAGCAGGAAGTGGCCGGAGCCGCACGTGGGGTCGATGATCGTGGTCTCGGCCAGGCCGAAGGTGGCGATGGCGGGGTCGAGGGTGCGGTCGAGGATGAACGCTTCCACGAAGCGGGGCGTCTGGAGGAGGGCGTAGGTCTTCTTGGCGTGCTCGGACAGGTCTTGGTAGAGGTCGCCGAGGAAGCGGGTGTCCCACGTGGGGTCGGTGAAGTCGTGGCGGAGCTGGCCGGTGTCGGGGTCCACGCCGGTGAGCGCGCAGCCTGCGGGCGGCGTCGGCGGAGGGCACGAGGCCGTCGGTCCAGACCGGGTTGTGGGCGCCGAAGACCTCGCCGGTGGCGGGCAGCTTGCGCAGGCGGCCGAAGACCTGGCGGAGCCAGTGGCGGTCGTCGTGGGCCGGGTTGGCTTGCAGATGGGCGGCGCGGTGGTCGAGGGCGATCTGGGATCGAAGGCCGGGGCCGCCGAGGAGGGGATCGGTGATGAGGCCGTTGTCCTCGCAGAAGCGAACGAACACGCAGCCGAGGACCCAGGCCACGGCCACCTGGGCGTAGAGGCCCTCGGCCCACTCGGCCTGCCCCAACGCGGTGCGCCCGGCGGCTCGGGCCCGCTGGTGCTCGTCGCCCACGTGGGCTGCGGCGGCGGGGTCCTCCGCGGCGACGGTGCGGAGGTCGTCGGCCAGGGCCATGACCAGCTTCCTGGTGTCGGCGAGGAGGCGGTCGGTGTCGATCACCGGGAAGCTCCGGCCGGGGCGGGCGTGGTCTTGTGGAGGTTGTTGAGCCAAGGGCCGGGCAGGGCGAGGTGTTCGGTGGGTGTGGTGATGGGCACGGCTCGCCCGGCCAGAGCGGGCGCGGCGCGGGGATCTTCGGCGGGGACCAGGACCCAGAGGGTGCGCAGCGTCTGCCCCGGCTCGGGAATGCGGGTGGTGCGCTCACGCAGATCGTCGAGGAGGCCGAACAGGTCGTAGCGGGCCAGCAGGCCGGGATAGGTGAGCACGAGGTGCTCCGGCCCGGTGAGAAGCCGGGTGCGCAACGGAGCGGCCACGGCCCGGGCGACGGTGAGCAGCCGGGGCCAGCGGGGCCCGGCCGGACCCTCGGCATCGGTGGCGAGGATGGCTCGCTCCCAGTCGATGCCCTTGGCCGCGCTCTCGGTGTGGAGGGCCTCGATGGCGAGACGGTCGGCGTTGGCTTCGGTGGCGCCCAGGGCCTGCAGCGCCCGGATGGCCCGTTCCTGGTGGTTGGGGGTGACGGTGAGGACGAGGTAGCCGCCGTTGGCGGCGTGGCGGCGGAGCCGTTCGTCGGTGAGCTCGGCCACGGCCCGCTCCTCGTCCGGGGCACTGGAGGCGGTGCCCGTGCGGTAGCGGGCGCCGGAGCCACTGATGGCGGTCAGCCCGCTGGCGGCGGGCGGCGGGGGAACGCGGAAGCCGGGCGCCAGCGGGGCGCCGCTGGAGGCAGTGGGGTCGGTGGACCAGACCAGGCCGACCTCGTCTCGGAGGATCGAGTCGAGGTCAGGCCGCGGTGGGAGTGGGGCGGCGTCGGGGAAGCGGGTGCGCACCCGGTCGCGTATCTCCTGCTCGGTGAGAGTGCCGCTGCCGAGGAGGGCGGCGCGGGAGACCCTGACGGCCCGTGCCGGGGCGAGGCCACGGGAGTAGAGCTCCAGGCGGCTGGAGACAGCGGCGTTGGCCGATGCGGCGGCGGCGAGGCGGGCGAGGCGGTGGTCGGAGAGCGGCGGCAGCCCGGCCGGAGGAGCGACGCGTCTGAGTCGCTCCAGCGCAGCGGCGGGGGCGTGGAGGGGGTCGGCGGCAGCCAGCTGGTCGGCGACGACGCCGAGGTTGGCGGCGTAGTCGGCCAGCTCTTCACCGTCGAGAGCGTCGCCGCCGTCGACATCGCCGGTGGGGTGGGCGGCGAGGGCGACGACCACCGCCGCGCCTCCGCCCAGCCGGCGCCAGGTGAAGCGGTTCGACTCCCGGGACGCCTCGGCTTCGAGGGCGGCACGGACGACGGCCTGGCCCCGGCGCAGGCGCTCGTCCCCCGTGGCAGTCGACCCTCGCCGGCTGAGCAGCCCGCGCGCGAGCTCCTCGCCGGACAGGACGCCACCGGCTCGCTCCAGGATGGCGGCGACGTCGTTGCGGGCCTGGGTGATGACGGGCTGCTTGAGCCAGCGGGCGCGGGCCCTCTGCAGGACGGCGTCGAGCTCGGCCCGGTCCAGGCCGTGGGCCGCCTTGACCTCGGCGGCGCCGGGCCAGGCCGGGCTGTCGTCGTCGACGCTTGGAAGCGGGAGGGCGGTCGCTGAGCCGAGGCCGTCGAAGCCGCCCAGCCCGAGCAGCGTGCGGAGCGTGGGTCGATCGTGCTGGGCCTGGGCCGTCTGCGGCTTGGGGATCAGCGTCGCCGCCAGGCGGTCGACGCTGGCGTCGTCGTCGCCGGGGGCGACGTCGAGACGCTCACGGAGCCGGGCCACAGCGTCGAGCACCTCACGGCGGACCACCAGACCGAGGCCGGCGGCCCAGCTGAGGTCGTTGGAGCGGAAGGCGGCGAGCTGGGCCGCGGTGCCCACACCGAGACGGTCGAGGGTGCCGATGGCGGCGGCGGAGAGGCCCAGCTCGACCACGGGAGTGTCGAGGCCGGCGGCGTCGGCCAGCCGTTGGAGCTCGTCGGGGTCGGGCGGGGCGTCGTCGCCGTCCTGGCTGGTGGATGGTGGCCGTACGGCGGCGGCGAACACGGCCCGCCAGGCTTGGCGCATCTGGTCGGCGGTGTCGAAGCGGCTGGCCGGCTTGCGGTGCAGGGCCCGGGTGAAGAAGGCCACCAGGCCGTCGCGGACCGAGGGGTCGAACAGCTCCGCGTCGAGCCTGGGGTTCTCATCGGGCAGGTGGAGCGGGTCGGTCCGGCCGTCACCCCAGACAGGCCGGATACCCGTCGCCATCTCGTGCAGGGTGGCGGCGGCGGCGTAGCGATCGGCGGCGGGATCCCAGCGGCGGCCGGGACGTTCGGCGAGGAAGGGGTCGAGGTAGCCGGGGGTGCCGGCCTGCAGGTTGGTGTCGGGGGTGCGGGCGAGGGAGAAGTCGAACAGCACCAGGTGCAGCGACCGGTCGCCGCGGCGGGGCCGGACGCCGAGGTTGTCGGGCTTGAGGTCCCGATGAGGGATGCCTTCGCTCTCGAGCACGCCGACGATCTCGAGGAGGTCGTCGCCGAAGCGGTCGAGGAGGTCGAGGCCCAGGCGGCCCTGGGCGGTGAGCCGGTCGGCGAGGGTGAGGCCCTGGCGGCCGTCGGGGTCGCCGGCGGGAGCGAGGCGCAGGGCGGTGCGGCCGCCGATCCGCTCCACGGCGAACAGCTCGACGATCCCGATGTGGCGGAGATCGCTCAGGGTCCGGGCCTCGTCCCGCAGGCGTTCGGCCTGGTCTTCGTCCTTGGCCACCTTGAGCACCTCGGGCGCCGCCGCGCCCGGGCGGGTGCAGAGCAGCGCCACTGCGGTGGAGCCGCTCCCGAGGCGGCGCAGCACCTTCCAGCCGCCTTCCAGGAGGTCGCCCTGGTGGGCCGCAAGAGGGTCGGCGGTCGCCACCACTGGCGTGTCGGTTGCTGTCGCCGGCTGGTCCTCCGCCTGCGGCTGGGTCTCCGGCTGGGGTGGTTCGGCCTCGTCGTCCGCCGTCGGGGCGGTGAGGGCTTCGAGGGCGCCGTCGAGGAGGTCGAGCAGCTCGCGGATGGTGGGCCGGTGGGCCGGGACCGGGTCGGTGGCCATGGCCACGAAGGTCTCCAGATCGTCGGGCAGGCCGTCGATGGCGGCGGCGAGCCGGAAGCCGTGGTGGAGGCCGTGGTGCTCGGAGAGGAGGCGCTCGCGTTCCACGAGATCGGCGGCGGGGGGCCGGCCGGTGAGCAGCAGGTAGGCGATGGCGCCGAGGGAGAACACGTCGAGGGCCACGCCGTCGGGATCGTCGACGATGAACGCCTCCGGGGCGAGGTATACCTGCTCGTCGGCGCCCAGGCGCTGGAGCAGCTCGTCACCGAAGGTGGCCCCGCTGGTGTCGGGCTGGTGGGTCAATCGGGTGGCCAGCTCTCGGGCGCCGGCCTGCCAGTGGCCGA
>JAUJNQ010000002.1:126649-129115 GCA_030448025.1 Acidimicrobiales bacterium
TCATCCGCGGCCGGGATCCGGCGAAGTCCTGCCACCCCGGGCCCTCGTCGAGCAGCTCCCCCAACTCCCAGTCGCCCGCCCGCCGGCCACGGTTCGAGGGTTTCAGGCCCGCCTGTTCTATGGCGGCGGCGATCTTGGCCGACATCGGACGGTTGATGACGCTGCCCCGAAGGTTGAGGACCGAGGGGTCCTTCATGGCGGCAACGATCCCCGGCAGCGGCGCGAACGCCGACTTCCTCTCCTCCGGCTTGGGCGCGCCCAGCGGCACCGGGTCGGGATCACGACCGCACACCGACATGCGGGCGATGTCGTGCAGTCGGCACTGGAGGTCGGTGGAAGAGAGGAAGACCAGGGCGGTGATGAAGGGGTCCCGTTCGTTGCGCAGCGCGGTCTGGCGGGCCAGGAGCGAGCGGAGGCGCTTGGCTTTGGTGTTGGCCAGGATGAGCGGGTGGGGCAGGTTCTTCTCCGACTTGTTCGGTCGCTGCCACCGCCAGTTCTGCCCGTCCCCGAACAGGACTCCGGAGAACGACTTGATCTCGACCAGGAAGAACCCACGGGGCGTGACGATCAGCGCGTCGATCTCGTTGACCGACCCGTCGTCGGCGATGAACTCGACGTTCGTCCACGCCCGGTAGGGCTCGTTGCCCGGAAGCCTGGCCTTCAGGAAGGCCAACGCTTCCCGCTCGTGAGGGAAGGCCGACGCTCCCTCGGTCCACAGCGGCGCCTCGATCACGAAGTGCTCCAGCCGCCGTTCGCCACTGGTGCCATGGTACGGCGACTCATGCGCGGTGGCGTTCCGAGCGCCTCGCCTCTACGCCTCTGGTCTCAGCGTTGGGAACAGCAAGGCGTCTCGTATGTGGTGGACGTCGGCCAGGAGCATGACCAGGCGGTCCACGCCCACGCCGAGGCCGCCGGTGGGTGGGAGGCCGTATTCGAGGGCGCGCAGGTAGTCCTCGTCCACGGTCATGGCCTCTTCGTCACCGTGGGCCCGGGCCAGAGCCTGCTCCTCGAACCGGGCCCGCTGGTCGTCGGGGTCGACCAGCTCGCTGAAGGCGTTGGCCAGCTCCCGGCCGGCCACGATGGCCTCGAAGCGCTCGACCAGGCCGGGCTTCGAGCGGTGGGGCCGGGCCAGCGGGGACACCTCCTGGGGGTAGTCGCAGACGAAGACCGGGCCCCAGAGCTGGGCCTCGGTGGTCTTCTCGTAGATCTCGAGGACGAGCTTGCCGGGGCCCCAGCCCTCCTCGAGGTGGACTTCGTGCTCCCCGGCCACCCGGCGGAGCTCATCGATGGGAACGTCGACGCCCACGTGGACCCCGGCGTGCTCCTCCACCAGCTCGCTGAGGGTGGCCCGCCTCCAGGGGGGCGTGAGATCGAGGGCCCGGCCCCCGTAGGAGACCTGGGTCGTGCCGCACAGCTCGGTGGCCAAGTGGGCGACGAGGGCCTCGGTGAGGGCCATCATGTCGCCGTAGTCGGCGTAGGCCTGATAGGCCTCGAGCATGGTGAACTCGGGGTTGTGACGGGGCGACAGGCCCTCGTTGCGAAAGGTTCGGCCGATCTCGAACACCTTCTCGAACCCGCCCACCACCAGGCGCTTCAGGTGAAGCTCGGTGGCGATACGCAGGTTCAGGTCGAGGTCCAGGGCGTTGTGGTGGGTGACGAACGGCCGGGCCAGGGCTCCGCCGGCCACGAGCTGGAACACCGGTGTCTCGACCTCCACGAACCCCCGGTCCTCGAGCCACCGGCGCATGAGGCTGATGAGGCGACTGCGAAGCTGGAAAGTCCTCCTCGAGCCCTCGTTGACCCAGAGGTCCACGTACCGCTGCCGGTAACGGGTGTCCACGTCGCTGATCCCGTGCCACTTGTCGCCGAAACCGCGCCGGGCCTCGGCGAGCAACTCCCAGCCGGTGACCTTGACGCTCAGCTCGCCTCTCTTGGTCCTGACGACCTCGCCCGTGGCGCCCACCCAGTCGCCGAGCGACAGCCGGCAGAACCCCTCGTAGTCGGCGGTGACGGCGGCCAGGCAGAAGAGCTGGACGGCCCCGCTCGAGTCGTGCAGCTCGGCGAAGGCCAGCTTGCCCTGGACCCGCCGCAGCATGACCCGCCCGGCCACCGAGACGGTGACACCGCTCTCCTCCCCGGGCTCCAGGTCCTCGTGGTTCGCCCGTATGGCCGCAGTGTCATGGGTCCGCTCGAACCGGTAGGGGACCTCGGGGCGGCGCTCGGGCACCCCCCGAACGCTACTTCCGGTCCCCGCCTTCGAGGTCCCTGTTCTCGAGGTCACAGTTGCGCTCGAAGACGAGCCGGAGCCCGTGCAGCGTGAGCCAGGGTTCGTGGTGCTGGATGGTCTCCGATATCGGCGTGATGAGCCCGCTCAGCCCGCCGGTGGCCACCACCGTGCACGCGCCAGATCCGGCCAGCTCGGCCTGGATGCGCCGGCACAGGCCGTCGACCTGCCCGGCCGAACCG
>JAUJNQ010000002.1:129215-131580 GCA_030448025.1 Acidimicrobiales bacterium
GGCCAGCTCGGCCTGGATGCGCCGGCACAGGCCGTCGACCTGCCCGGCCGAACCGTAGAGGATCCCGGACTGCATGCACTCCACCGTCGTCTTGCCGATGGCGGCGCGGGGCTCCACCAGCTCCACGTCCTGGAGAGCGGCAGCGCGGGACAAGAGAGCGTCCAGGCTGATCTCGATCCCGGGGGCGATGGCGCCACCCAGGTACTCCCCCTTGGCGGAGACCACGTCGAAGTTCGTCGACGTCCCGAAGTCGACCACGATGGCCGGTCCGCCGTACAGGTGGTGCACCGACAGAGCGTTGGCGATCCGGTCGGCCCCGACCTCGCGCGGGTTGTCGGCCAGGATGGCGATGCCGGTCCGTACCCCTGGTTCGAGCACGACGAGGGGCACGTGGAACCATCGGCTGGCCATCGCCCGCAGCGTGGCCTTCAGGCTGGGCACGGTCGACGAGATGGCCATGCCGGTCACGGCGTCAGCGAGGCTGCGCCCGTCCAGCTCCAGCAGCTGGGTCACGATGAGGGCGTGCTCGTCCGCCGTGCGCTCGGCGTTGGTGGCGATGCGCCAGTTGGCCACCAGGGCGTCGCCGTCGAACAGACCGATGAGAGTCTGGGTGTTGCCGGCGTCGAGGACGAGGAGCACGGCCGGTCAGCTCCTAACGGGGCCGGCGCCAAGAGGGCCGGCTCCAACGGGAACGGCAATGTTGTCGATGAGGCGGGTGGTGCCCACCCACGCAGCCACGAACAGGCGCCACTCCTGATCACCCGGGCGTGCTTCGGCGTAGTCGACCCGGACGGAGGGCTCGGTGCCGACGAAGTCCCTCATGACCCGGCTCACCGTTGTCGGGTCCCGCTCCCCCGACTCGATGCAAGCTTCGCCTGCCGACAGCGCTCGGTAAAGCACCGGGGCGGCGCGGCGCTCTGCGTCGGTCAGGTAGGCGTTGCGGCTGGACAGGGCCAGACCATCGGGGGCGCGCACCGTGGGACAGGCCACCACCTCCACGGGGAACGAGAGGTCGATGACCAGTCCCCGGACCACCGCGAGCTGCTGGTAATCCTTCTCGCCGAAGTAGGCCCGGCAAGGTCCGGCCAAGGCGAAGAGCTTGGTGACCACGGTGGCCACGCCGTCGAGGTGACCGGGACGGGAGGTGGCTTCGAGGCTGTCTTCGATGGCGGCCGCCGTGACCCGGGCCAGGGGTTCCCGGGGGTAGATCTCCCGTTCGCTCGGGGCGAACAGGTACCGAGAACCGGCGGCCTCGGCGAGCGAGCGGTCCCGTTCGAGGTCCCGGGGGTAGCGGTCGAGGTCCTCGCCGGGAGCGAACTGGAGGGGGTTCACGAAGATGGTCGTGGCGACTGCGTCACACTCCTGCACCGCCCGGCGCACGAGGCTCAGGTGACCGTCGTGCAGCGCCCCCATGGTGGGGACGAGGCCGATGGTGCGCCCGGCGCAGCGTTCGCCGTCCAGTGCCTTGCGAAACCCCTCGACGGTGTGCACCAACTCCATCTCGGAGGACGGTAGCCCTACAGGTTGCCTGCGAAGCGGACGGAGGGGTCGACCGGCGGATCGGGGACGAGGTCGGGCGCGAGGTTCGCAAGGGGGATGAGGACGAACGGCCGCTCCCACATCCGGGGATGCGGCACGGTGAGGTCGGGGGCGTCCACGGTGACCTGCCCCGCTGCGAGGTCGCCCACCAGCAGCACGTCCACGTCGAGGGTGCGGGGCCCGTGGTGCTCGGTCCGGACCCGTCCCGCTGCCTCCTCGAGACGGTGGCACACGGCGAGCAGCTGGTGGGGTGCCAGCGCGGTCTCCAGCTCGGCGACGGCGTTGAGGAAGGGCCCCTGTCCGGATGGTCCCCCCACCGGCTCGGTCTCGTAGACCGGCGAGGTCCTGATCAGGTCGGGCAGGGCAGCCGCCGCCCGGCGCAGGTGGGCCCATCGGTCACCCACGTTCGAGCCGAGGCCGAGGAAGGCACGCACGCGGTGGGGGCTAGGGCTGCCGGGCCCGGGTGATGCGAACGCCCGCAGTGCCGAGGTCGGCGGCCACCGGTGGGCGCAGCTTGCGTATGGCGACGGTGACGGCGCGGACACGCTCGTCGCCCATGGCCACCTCGGCCATGCGCTCCGCCAGTGACTCGAGCAAGGCGTAACGCTCCGAGCCCACGACGCGGGCCATGGCCTCCACCAGAGCGGCGTAGTCGACGGTGTCGGAGAGGTCGTCCGAGCGGGCGGCGGCTCCGAGGTCGGCCTCGACGTCGAGGTCGGCTTCGAAGGGCTGGGGCCGAGCCTGCTCCTCGGCCAGCGCTCCGTGGATGCCCATGAGGCGCAATCCTCGAAGCTCTATGCGGTCGGTCATGGGCGGTCGGTCATGG
>JAUJNQ010000002.1:131680-145557 GCA_030448025.1 Acidimicrobiales bacterium
GCGGTCGGTCATGGGCGGTCGGTCATGGCCGGCGCGCTCAGAGGGCGGGCGCCAGGGCCACCAGCTCCCTGCCGAGGGGGCCCATCTGGCGATGGACCAGTCGCTCCAGCACGGCGATGGCCTGGGGCCCGCTCTCGAGCAGGTCGGCCCACAGGAGGTAGCCGCCCATCACGCCCATGAGGCGGTCGCCCAGCTCCTCCTCGTGGACGAGGATCCGCTCGCCGGTGTCCAGCCATGCCTTGATGTCCTCGAAGAGCCTCGGGAGCACATTGCGAGCATCGGATTGCAGCCCCAGTGGTTCGTGGGCCCACGTCATGCCCAGCTCGTCGTAGGCGTGCAGGTTGTGGGGGGAGACCAGCAGGGACACGATGCGGGTGAAGCCCTGCTCCCGCAGCCAGATGATCTCCTCCTGGCGGCGGACCCGGCGGTGATTGCGGGCATACCCGCCCGGCCGCTCGCTGACCGCCAGCTTCCCCTTGATGATCCAGGTGAAATTGCGGGGAGCGATGCCCGCCGCCCACTTGCCCCTCACTGGTTGCCTCTCATGGGCGACGCCGCCGCCGTGAGCCGGAGCGCCTGCACCGTCGGCTCCACGTCGTGGACGCGCACCATCCGGGCGCCCTGGTCAACGGCGTGGACGGCCGTGGCCAACGATCCTTCCAGCCGGTCAGTGACGGGAGCACCCCCCGCAAGGGTGCCGAGGAATGACTTGCGGCTGGTACCCACGACCACCGGATGGCCCGTGGCCACGAGGGAGGAGAGGCGCCGCAGCAGGGAGAGGTTGTGCTCCGCGGTCTTTCCGAAGCCGATGCCGGGGTCGATCCACACTTCGTCCACCCCCGCCCCGACGGCCACCTCGGCTCGCTCGACGAGGAATTCCCGGACCTCCCCCACCACGTCGTCGTACCGGGGATCGCGCTGCATGTTGCGGGGGTCGCCCTGCATGTGCATGGCCACCCAGCCGACACCTGCCTCCGCCGCCACGGGGTGGAGCGAGGCGGTGACGTCGTTGACCAGCGTGGCCCCGGCAGACACCGCCGCCTCGGCGACCGTGGCCTTGCGGGTGTCGATCGACACCCGCACGTGGGCGGCCAGGGCCTCGACCACGGGCACGACCCGGCGACGCTCCTCGGCTTCGCCCACGGCGTCGGCGCCGGGACGGGTTGACTCGCCGCCCACGTCCACCACGTCGGCGCCCGCCCGAGCCATGGCCATGCCCTGAGCAACCGCCGCCTCGGGATCGAGGAAGCGGCCGCCGTCGGAGAAGGAGTCGGGCGTCACGTTCAACACGCCCATCACAAGGGGGACCATCGATGTAGAGCGTACGGCCAGTCAGGCAACGGCGTGCCGGGAATCACCGGCATCTTGCGTCCTTCGTCGCTCAGGACTCACCGGCCGTGAATCATCGTCATGGCCTCGGCTCGGGTCCGGGCGTCGTCGCGGAACTGTCCCCGCACCGCCGAGGTCTCCGCCGTGGCCCCCGGGGTACGCACGCCTCTCATGGTCATGCAGAGGTGCTCGGCCTGAACCACCACCAGCACGCCCCTCGGGCGGAGCCGGCGCTCGAGGGCATCTGCCACCTGAGTGGTGAGCCGCTCCTGGACCTGCAGGCGCCGCGAGTAGGCCTGCACCAGGCGGACCGGCTTCGAGAGCCCGGTGATGCGGCCGTCCGCGCCAGGGATGTAGGCCATGTGGGCCTTGCCCACCATCGGCACCAGGTGGTGCTCGCACACGGAGTAGAAGGGGACGTCCTTGACCATCACCATGCCGTCGTGGCCGGCCTCGAAGGAGACGTCCAGGTTCTCCTCGGGATCCTCGTGGAGGCCACCCAGGATCTCGGCATACAGCGCCGACACCCGTTCGGGCGTCCCGACCAGCCCGTCGCGCTCCGGATCCTCGCCAATGGCCTCCAGGATCTCCCGAACGGCCTTCTCGATCCGCCCCCGGTCGATACCACCTTCGGGGGACGGCGTCACGCGGTGGCCGGCTTGGTCCTCGGCCGGGGCACCCGCCGCCGGCCCCGCTTGGCCGCCGCACCTTCGGGCGCCTCCCTCGGCATCTCGATCGGTGCCTCGGTGGCCGCCGCCGCCGACACGCCCTGGGGCGCCAGCGCAGGCGTGCGGGCGGGCCAGGGTGGCAGGTCCCCCAGGATGGCCATCAGCTCCGGTGTGTCGAGGGTCTCCTCCTCCATCAGCGACGACGCCAAGCGGTCCAGCGTGGACCGGTGCGCCTCGAGGATCTCGACAGCCACGTCGTGGGCACCGTCGATGAGCGCCCGCACCTCGACGTCGATGTGGGCGGCCATCTGGTCGGAGTAGTTGACGTGATGGTTCATGTCCCGGCCGAGGAACACCTCGTCACCCTGCTGGCCCAGTTGGAGCGGGCCGAGGACGTCGCTCATGCCGTACTGGGTCACCATGGCCCGGGCGATCTCCGACGCCTTCTCGATGTCGTTGGCCGCCCCGGTGGTGATCTCGTCGAAGATCAGCTCCTCGGCCGTGCGTCCTCCCATGAGGACGGTGAGCTGGTCGCGCAGCTCGGATCGGGAGACGATGTACTTGTCCGCCGTCGGGAGCGAGATGGTCCAGCCAAGGGCTCGGCCGCGGGCCAGGATCGAGACCTTGTGGACAGGGTCGGCGTGGGGAAGCACGTGGCCGACGAGGGCGTGTCCACCCTCGTGATAGGCGATGACCAGCTTCTCCTTCTCGCTCATGACCCGTGTCTTGCGCTCCGGCCCTCCGATCACCCGGTCGATGGCTGTCTCCAGCTCGACCATCCCGATACCGCTTCGGCCGTGACGGGCGGCCAGCAACGCCGCTTCGTTGAGCAGGTTGGCCAGGTCGGCGCCGGTGAACCCGGGTGTGCGCCGGGCGAGCACGGCGAGGTCGACGGCGTCGTCGATGGGCTTGCCCCTCGCGTGCACGCCGAGGATCTGCTTACGCCCCTCGATGTCGGGGCGGTCGACCACTATGTGGCGGTCGAATCGCCCGGGCCGCAGGAGGGCGGGATCGAGGATGTCCGGTCGGTTGGTGGCGGCGATGAGGATCACCCCCGCGTGGGTGTCGAAGCCGTCCATCTCGACGAGCAGCTGGTTCAGGGTCTGCTCCCGCTCGTCGTGGCCGCCACCCACACCGGCCCCTCGATGACGGCCCACGGCGTCGATCTCGTCCACGAAGATGATGGACGGCGCGTGGGTCTTGGCCTGTTCGAAGAGGTCTCGAACACGGCTGGCCCCCACACCCACGAACATCTCCACGAAGTCGGACCCCGACAGGGAGTAGAAGGGCACGCCGGCCTCACCCGCCACTGCCCGGGCCAGCAGTGTCTTGCCTGTCCCGGGCGGTCCGAAGAGCAGCACGCCCTTCGGGATCTTGGCCCCCGTGGCCTGGAACCTGCCCGGTGACTTGAGGAACTCCTTGATCTCCACCAGCTCCTCGATGGCCTCGTCGGCCCCGGCGATGTCGGCGAAGGTGACCTTGGGCCCGTCCTGGGAGACCTGCTTGGGCTTGGCCTTGCCGAACTGCATGACCCGGTTCCCGCCGCCCTGCATCGAGTTCATCAAGTAGAGGATGGCGCCCAGCACCAGAGCGATTGGCAGGAGGTTCAGGATGAGGGACAGCCACACGTTGCCCTTGGCGCTCTTCGAGTCCAGGTCGATTCCTGCGGTCAGGAGCTCGCGGGTGAGCTCGTCGCCGTACTCGGCCGGGAACTTGGTCTCGAACTTCCTCCCGTTGTCGAGCTGGCCCACCACCTTGTCGTCGCCCTCGATCTGAGCGGAGCGCACGCCCTTCTCGGCCACGAGGCGCTCGAGCTGGCTCAGGCGCAACTTCTGGCGGTCTTCACCTCGACCAAGGGCGCCGGCCGCCCCCAGCACGACGACGAGGGCCAGCGCCACCCAGAGCACGGGCTTACGGACGAGGGATCTCACCATGACCCGTAGGGTACCCGTGGGTGGTCGCCGATCTCAGCGCAGCGCCATTGCCCTCGGCTCCTGGCGGAGGTCAGCCGGCCCAGGCGCAGATGTAGGGGAGGTTGCGGTACCGCTCGGCGATGTCGAGCCCGTATCCGATCACGAAGGTGGGAGGTATCCGGAACCCCACGTATCTGAAGTCGGGTTCTCTCTCCTGTATCCCCTCCTTCACCAGGAGGGCGCACACTTCGAGGCTGGCGGGGCCCCTGGCCAGCAGGTTGCGCCGAAGGTAGGAGAGGGTGAGGCCGCTGTCGACGATGTCCTCCACCAGGAGCACGTGGCGACCGGAGAGGTCGAGGTCGAGATCCTTGACGATGCGCACCACCCCGCTGGCTTTGGTGGAGCTGCCGTACGAGGCCACGGCCATGAAGTCGAACTCCACGGGCAGGCGGACGGCACGAGCCAGGTCGCTCATGAACATGAAGGCGCCCTTCAGCACGCCGACGAGAAGTGGGGCTCGGCCTGCGTAGTCATCGGTGATCTGCCGGCCCAGCTCCGTCACCCGGGCCTGCAGCTCGTTGGCGTCTATGAGGACCGGACCGAGGTTCGGGTCCGGGGGCTCAGAAGCGCCAGAGAGGGAGGGGCTCGACACTGGCTGCCCTACCCCCGCTCCACGTAGAGCCGCCCGCCCGATCGGCGGACCCGCACACCGCCGGGCAACTCGCAGGCCGCCGCCTGGTTTCGGGCCACGCCCAAGATCCGCTCCACGGCGGCCGCACTCGGCGGATGGCTTTCCTCGCCATGGTGGGGCGAGCGATCGTCCGGACGAGGGCGACCGTACGACGGTACGGCTTCCACCAGCCGGCGAACGGCCCTTCGGGCCAGGGCCGGTGGCGCCGACGCCAGCGCCGGGCCGTCGTGGCCGTCAAGCGAGGAGGCAAGCCTGTCGAGGAGCTCGGCCTCGTCCCTCATCAAGTCGGCCTGGCGGGTGAGCACGGGGACCACGTCGCGCTGAGCGATGGACTCGAGCAACGGCAGGAGCTCGTGACGGACCCGGTTCCGGCGGAAGCCCTGGTCCAGGTTGGACGGATCGACGACGGGCTCGAGCCCCAGCTCGGCGCACAACCCGTGCGTCTCGGACCGCCGCAGGGCCAGGAGGGGCTTGGTGGTCCCCGGCCTCATGCCGGCGAGCCCATCCCGCCCCGCACCTCGTACCAGGTTGAGGAGCATGGTCTCGGCCTGGTCGTCGGCGGTGTGGCCGGTGGCGGTGCCCCGAGGCAGGATTGCCCGCCGGGCGGCCCGGGCCCGCGCCTCCAGGTTCGGCCCAGGGGCCACCTGCACCCGCTCGGACCGGAAGCCGGCCCCGAAGCGGGCGGCGGCGGACGCCACCACGTCGGCCTCGGACGCGGAGGCCGGGCGCAAGCCGTGGTCGACGTGCACGGCGGTTACCCGACAGCCTGCCTCCACGGCCAACACCAAGAGCGCCAGCGAGTCGGCCCCGCCTGAGACGGCGCAGGTGAGCGGCGCTCCTTGCCCGGGGAAGCGGCAGCGGGAGAGGAGAAGGTTCGAAGACCCGGGCCTCGACGGTACGGGGGGAGGGTGTCCGGGCCCGGCCAAGCCGTTTATGCCCCTGCTGGCGTCTCGGCGCGCGCCCGATCGATCCATAGGCTGGGCCGGCGGATCTCGGTCAGGCTCGGAAGCCACTCTGGACCACGCCACACCCGCTCGAGGAGACCGGCGCCTCCCGCCCGCTCCACAGCCTCGACGAAGCGCTCCCCTTGTTCGTACTGCTTGAGCTTGGCCTCGAGCCCGATCGCCTGCTGGAGCAGCTTGGTCGGCCCCTTGGCCTGCTCCCGGCGCTGGCGCAAGACCCGGCCGAAGCGCTCGGCGCTCGGGATCAGCTCGCCTCCGGCCCGGTTCATGGTGATATCTCCGTGTCCCTCGAGAAGGCTCATCAACCCGAGGATCTCCTGAAGGATGACCTGCTGCTCGGGACCGGCGAGCAGCCCGACCAACCCACCGTCGGCAAGCGGGTTGCGGCCGGCGCGCAGCTCCTGCACCGTGCGGCGGAGGGCCTCGACGAAGCGTTTCGGATCAGGGTCGATGGCGCCCAGGCTGCGCTCGACAAGGGACAGGAAGTGCGGACGCAACCACGGAACACCGGTGAACTGGGCCCGGTGGGTGACCTCGTGGATCGCCAGCCAAAGGCGGAACTCCCGAGGCGGAAACCCGAAGCGCCGCTCCAGGGACAAGACGTTTGGGCCCACGTAGTAGACGATGTCCTGGTCCTCGGGTCGCTCCTCCTCGATGAGGAGGAGGTCGTACTGACCAAGGACCCGGGTGGACATCCAGCCGAGGATCGTGCCCAGCTGTGCGCCGGAGACGGCGCGGGTCACCGGAGCGACGGGGCTCTCCGCCAGGCGAGGCGCCAACTTCTCGGTGACCGGGCGCAGGAGGCGTTGGAACGAAACCAGGTTGGCCCTCACCCAACCGGCACGGTCGGTGACCCGGGCCCGTGCCGGACCGGCGTCCGAACGCAGACCGGTGGCGGCCTCCACCAGCTCCTCGGCCTGAGCGGTGAGCTCCCCGAAGTCCTCGGACAGGGAGGCCATCTGGTGCGCAGGGGTAGGGGGCTGGCGCCGGGCCAGGCGGACCGCCACTCTCTCGGCCAGCTCCCAGGAGATGGGCTCCGTCACCGTTACTGCTTGGGGTACTTGTTGCTGGTGACCTTGGCCAGATAGCCGACGAGGGTGGCAATCACGGCCACGACCGCTGCGCCGAAGATGACGAACGACAGCCAGTAGTGCCAGACCTCGGCTGAGAGGAGTGGGCTCATCGTCGAAATGGTAGGCGGCCGGCCGTCAACCGATCGCCGCGGGTGCCGGGCGAAGCTTCTGCGGGCCCGCTACCACGGCGGGAGCTTCGGCCCGCCGAGGGGGCCGGCCTCGCCCTCGATGGCGTGGAAGACCCGCAGTCGGAGCGCTTCGGGAACCTGGTCTTGGCACTTGCGGGCGATCACCCCCCGCAGCTCGGCTTCGAAGCCGAAGGCCTGGAAGCACGGCTGGCACTCGTCGAGGTGACGGCGGATCGTCGACCGGCGGTCGTCGTCGAGCTCGCCGTCGAGGAAGTGGTACAGGCGGTGGACTGCGTCTCTACAGCCACAGCCAGGACCACCAAAGCCACCCGAGCCCCAGCTCTCCGGGAACATCAGTCTCGTTGGTCCACGAGGCCTCTAGCCATACCAAAGTCGAACAACGCCTTTTGCAGCGCCCTTCTTCCCCGATGCAGGCGACTCATCACCGTCCCGATGGGAACATCCATGATGGCGGCGATCTCCTTGTACGAGAAGCCCTCCACGTCGGCCAGCAGTACCACCATGCGGAATTGCTCGGGCAGTGACTCCACGGCCTTCTTCACGTCGGCATCCGTGAAGTGGTCGAGCACCTCTTCCTCGGCGCTGCGCCCGGCCGCCGCCGCCTCCAGCCCGCCGAGGCGGCGGTACAGGTACAGCTCCTCGACGTCGTCCACGTCGGACTGCTCCGGGCGGCGCTTCTTGGCCCGGTAGGAGTTGATGTAGGTGTTGGTGAGGATCCGGTAGAGCCACGCCTTGAGGTTGGTGCCCTCCTCGAAGGTGTGGAAGCCCCGGAAGGCCTTGAGGTAGGTCTCCTGGACGAGGTCCTGGGCATCGGTCGGATTGCGGGTCATGCGCACCGCGGCCGAGTACAGCGAGCTCATGTGCTCCATGGCCAGCTCGGTGAACCTCGCTTGATCGGCCATGACCCGACCTTACTGGCGCCCCTCCCGCCAGGGCCAAAGGTCGGACCGGGCCCCTGCCTCGGCCATCACGCCGGAACAGGCTCTCCCTGATCTCCGGTCGGCGGAGCTGGGACGGTTGGGGAGGGTGGGCGTCCCGGCATGAAACGGAGCACGAGCCCGGCCGACACCAGCGCCACGGCGGCGGCAGCCAAGAAGACCGTGCCCATGGCGTCGGTGAAGGACTCCCTGGCCAAGCTTGCGAGGAGGTCTCCGGCCGAGCCGGGCACCTGGCCGGCGATCCCGAGGGCCGCTCCGGCCGACTCCCTGGCCGCATCGCCAAGAGCCGGTGGGAGCCCGGCCAGCTCGCCATCGAACGCGCTTCGTCCGAGCCCACCTCGGTAGCCGGAGGAAAGAAGGCTCCCGAGGACGGCCACCCCGAGGCTGCCGCCGAGCTCTCTGGTGGTGTCGTTCACCGCCGAACCCACGCCGGCCTTGGCGAGCGGCATCGACTCCATGATCGCGCTCGTAGCCGGGGCCATGGCCAGGCCCATGCCGCCGCCCAGGAGCGCGAGGGCGACTGCCAAGTTGGGATAGCTGCTCTGGGTCGACAGCGTCGAGAGCACGACCATGGCGAGGCCAAGGAGGGCCATCCCGGCCGCCATCACCCGCTTGCGCCCGAACCGCTCGGCCAGTGGTGCGCTTCGTGGTGCGCTGACGATCAGGGACAGGGCCATGGGAAGGATGGCGGCGCCGGCCTGGAGGGGACTGTAGGAGAGCACGAACTGGAGGTACTGGGTGAGAACGAAGAAGAGGCCGAACATGGCGAAGAAGGTGAGGAAGATGGCTCCGGCGCCCACCGAGAAGCGGGGGTCGCTGAAGCGGTCCATGGGGAGCATGGGGCTGGCGGTGGTGCTCTCGAAGCGCACGAAGGCGGTCAACGTCACCACCGCGACGGCGAAGAGGACGAGGATGAGCGGGTCGGTCCAGCCCCGCTCCGGCGCCTGGATGATGGCGTAGAGGAGGAGCCCGAGGCCGGCGATCGACAGCAGGCTCCCCACCGGGTCCAGGACCCGATGCTCGGGGTCCCGGGACGAAGGCAGGAGGACTGCGCCGGTGGCAAGGGCCAGCACGATGATGGGCACGTTGATGAAGAACACCGAGCCGAACCAGAAGTGCTCGAGCAGGAACCCGCTGGCCAGCGGCCCGATGCTGCCACCGGCCCCGGCGAAACCGGCCCAGATGGCAATGGCCCGGGAGCGCTCGTTGGCGGGGAAGACGTTGGTGATGATCGAGAGGGTGGCAGGCATGATGGCGGCCGCGCCGGCCCCCATCACGGCCCTGGTGGCGATCAGCTGCCAGGGTTCGGTGGCAAGGGTGGCGACCAGGGCGCCGAGGGCGAACGTGGCCAACCCGCCCTGGAGGAGGCCCTTGCGCCCGAAGCGGTCCCCAAGAGCGCCCATGGGGAGCAGCAGACCGGCGAACACCAGCGCATAGGCGTCGACGATCCACTGGAGCTCGGCGCTGGTTGCGTCGAGGTCTCGAACCATGGTCGGCAGGGCCACGTTGAGCGACGAGTTGGCCGCCACCACGATGACCAGGCTGAGGTTGAGCACGGCCAGGATGCGCCACCGCCGGGCGTGGATCGCCTCCGGTTCATGGGTTCTGGCCACTGGTGTCCCCCGTCGGGAGCCGGCCGGCTCCGGCCCTAGCAACGGTGGCGGGCCAGGTTCTCTTCCCCGGGGGCCGGCCGCCGTGACCGGCGCCAGGCTGATTCAGGACGTCAGAGCTTTGACACTGCCTGCCTGGCCAGGTCGATCATGGCGTCGTCGCTGGCTGCTTTGCGCCGGGTCTGGAGCTGCACGTAGCGCGAGCCCTTGACCACCGAGATCTGTGATCCCACATCGCTCTGCTCGAGGACGGCGACGTCGCCGAGGCCGGGGATGCGCTTCCCGTTGCGCCCCTCGATGGTGCTGCGGGCGAACACCGGGTCGTTGGCCTCGACCAGCTGCACGGTGAAGCCGATCAGCACGTCCTCACCCTGGGGAGCCATGAAGTCGCACTTCGGGCCCACGCTCTGACTGCCCGGCTCGGGCTTCACCTCTGCCGGCTTGGCGCCGATGGCAGAGGCCACCGCCTCCACGCTGACCAGGGTGCAGGCGTTGCTGACGGGCTGAGGAGGTCCGGACGGCTGAGTCGGCTTGGTGCGTTCGGACCCGCCGCCGGTCGGGGCCGACGGTGTGGCCGACGTCGAGGTCGTGGGCGAGTCGTCCCCCAGGTCCACGAAGACGAGCACCGCCACCGAGGCCACGATCAAGGCGACGATGGCGGCACCGAGCACTGCGGTGATGGGCCTCCCGCCACGTTCTGCCATGACCGCTGACGCTAACCGGTGCGCACCGCCACCGGTGCGGGTGAGCGGCGGAGGCTGCGCCCTGTAGCGGAACATGATCTCGGCCCGAACCACCCGCCGCTCTGCAACGGAGCTCCTCGGAACCCCGTCTCCAACCGGTTCTGCGGTCGTTTCGGTCCGGATTCCGGGAGGAAACGACCGCAGATAGCTTGGTCCGGTCCTCCGGTTTCAACTCCGGGTGTCAAGCCACGGCTGGGCGTTACAACAAGCCGTCGGCGAAGGTTGCCTGGCGATGACGAGGGATGAGCGAACGCCGTGAAATGCGGTTGGCCGAGCCCGAGAGGGGAATCGAACCCCTGACCTACGCATTACGAGTGCGTTGCTCTGCCGTCTGAGCTACCCGGGCCGAATGGTGGATTATGCCAGCCCGGTGCGGGAAAGCCGGACGAGGAGAGCCTGGAGGAGCAGGGTCTGGTTGGGGTTGCGGGTCAGCGCCTCGTTGGCGGCGGCGATGGCATCGAGGGCCTCGAGGCACGCCTGTGTGTCCGGCCCGGAGGCCAGCCGGTCGCGATATCGGGAAGCCAGGGTGGCGAGCCCGAAGCGGAGCTCGTCGGTCCGCAGCCGCCGTTGCTCCCGCCGGTGCCTGGCCTCTAGCTCCCGGCGCGCGCTGCCACGCTCGCCGTAGAGGCGGGCTCGCTCCCCGGCTTCGGCCAGCTCCGCCGCCTGGCGCTGCTCCAGGGGCTGGAGCAACGTCTCCCCGCTTGCCAGGAGCTCGTCGGCCAGGCTGGCCACAGTGGCGCCGGTGCCGTCGAGGCGGAGGGGAGCGTCCCGCCAGGCTGCCCGCCGGGCGGCGAAACCCTGGTCCGACGCCAGCAGGCGTGCCCGGTCGAGGCGCCCGTTGGACGCCGCTGCCGCCTCCTCGGCGATGGCGGCCTCCACGCCCTCGCCCACCAGCGCCTCGACGATCCGCTCCGCCGGCAGCGGCGAGAGCTGCACTCGAACGCAGCGGCTGGCGATGGTGACCAGCTCCGCGGGCACCTGGTCGGCCAGCACCACGAAGACCGTGGTGGCGGGTGGCTCCTCGATGGTCTTGAGCAGGGCGGGCGCGGCATCACGCACCAGGTGGAAGTCCGCCAGCACCAGGACCTTGCGGCGGGCCTCCACGGGGCTGAGCGACGCCAGGCGCCCGATCTCCCGAGCGTCGTCGACAGTGATGAAGGGCCCGGCGCGCTCGCGCACGATGACGTCGGGATGGGTCCCGGCGAGGGCACGCCGGCAATGCTCGCAACGCCCGCAGCCACCCTCGTCGCACACCAGGCCGGCGGCGAACGACGATGCCAGCTCGCGCTGGCCGGTGCCGGCCGGACCCACAACGAGGTAGGCGTGCACCGGTGCCCGGACCGCAGCACGGAGTTGGCCGACGGCCCGCTCCTGGCCCACCACGCCGGCGAAGGGATGAGGGGGGGTCACCTGACCAGATGGGCTTCGACGGCGGCCCAGACCCTCTGGGCCACGTCCTCCACCGTCCCCGTCCCGTCCACCACCTTCCAGAGCTTCGGGTCCCCGGCCGCAAACTGGTTATAGCCCTCGGCTACTCGGCGGTGGAAGGCCTCATCCTCGAGCTCGAAGCGGTCGGAGCCGGCCCGCCGCCGCCGGGCCACGTCGTCGGGAACGTCGACCAGCACCACCAGATCCGGCAACAGGCCACCCGCCGCCCAGTCCGACACCCACCCGAGCTCATCGACGGGCAGGCCCCGACCGTGGCCCTGGTAGGCGAGGGACGAGTGCGAGTAGCGATCGGTCACCACGTGCCGGCCGGCCTCGAGGGCGGGCCTGATGGTCTCGGTCACGTGTTGTGCCCGGTCGGCGGCCATGAGAAGGGCTTCGGCCCGAGCGTCGAGCGCCGTGACCTCCGGATCGAGCAGCAGGGTACGGATGCGCTCACCAAGGGCGGTCCCGCCCGGCTCCCGAGTCAGCACTGCGCCGAGGCGCCTGGCGAGGATCCTGGCTTGTGTGCTCTTCCCTGACGCGTCCCGACCCTCTAGGGCGATGAGCCGACCTCTCACGCCGCTGAGCGGGACCGCATGGACCGGCTGGCCAACACGCCGGCGGCCACGATGATGGCGCCCCCCAGCCACAGGGTGAGCCGCACCCCCGGCAGATCGAGCGTGGCATCGCCGACGGAGATGGAACCTCCCACGAGGGCGTCGGAGACCTTGCCGAGCAGCGACGACAAGATCGGCGCGACCGCGAACGCCAGGAGCAGACAGAACCGGACCAAGGTGTAGAGCGTTGCGAAGATGCGGCCTCGCAGCTTGTCCTCCACGTTGGTCTGCAGGATGGTGAAGCCGAGGATGTACACCGAGCCGGCAAAGAGGCCAAGGCCGGCAACCAACACCAGCGTGGGGGCCAGGCTCGACATGGACGCCCCAGCCAACTGGCACACCCCGGCGCCCAGCACCGAGAACACGAAGACGCGCTCGTGGGCGAGCCGTCGCTGGACGATGGACAGGATGACGATGCCTCCGGCCACCCCCGTCCCGAGCGCAGTAAGGAGGAGCCCGAAGCCGGCCGGACCTCCGCCCAGGACCTCCTTGGAGATCACGGGACCCAGGGGGACGAGCATTCCTCCTCCCACCAGGCCGGTTCCAAGGCCGAGGATGACGGCACGCACCACCGGGCTCTGGCCAATGAAGCGGTAACCCTCGGCTATGTCGCGGAACGACTGCTTGAGGTCCACGTGGCCCCCACCGCGTTCGCGGCGGCGATGTCGGGGCAGGACCAGCGTGGAGATCATGGTGGCGGAGACGAAGAAGGTCACCACGTCGAACCAGATGGCGACCGTCTCCTGGCTCACCGGCACGCTCCCGAGGGCGCCGGTGCCGGACAACCACGCGGCGACCCCGGCCAGGGCGGCGAACAGCGCCGAACCAATGGGAAAGGTCCCGTACGCAGCCACCAGTGACAAGGAGTTGGCGGTGGCCAGGAACTCCTTGCGCACCAGGTTGGGGACCGACGCCTCCTTCGCCGGGGACCAGAGCAGGGTCAAGATCTCGAGGAGGAGCGAGGCCAGGAACAGGCCGGGCACCGTGTCGACGAACGGGATGGAGGCCAGCACCAGGCCCCTCCCGACGTCGCAGGCCACCATCACGCGCTTGCGGTCCCACCGATCCACCAGGACGCCGGCTGCCGGCGCGAAGAAGAAGCCGGGAATGAGTCGGGCCGAGAGGACGAGGCTGATCGCTCCCTCGGGCGAGGATCCTCCGATCCGCGCCGCGGCAGCGGTGACGGCCACGAAGCCGATCCAGTCACCGAGCGAGGACACCACCTGGGCCAGCCAGAGGCGGAAGAACGAGCGGGACCCGAACAGCCGCAGCAGCGAAGCGGTGTCGGCCGCCGGGCCGGGAGCACGGCCCTTCACGGGTTCGGTCGGGACCTCGACGGTGGGATGGCTCGCGGTGTCCTCGCCTTCGGCCTCCGAGCCGGATGGAGACGTGTCGGCCACGAGCCCAAAGGCTAGGGGACCGGCCTGGTGACCCGAGGCTTACCGGGTCCTTGTCGTCCCGGACGTCTCTAGGCCTTGGCGGCCTTGGCCGCCTTCACCGCCCTGGCGAACCGGACCGCCTTGCTGGGCTCGGACGCCCGAGGTGACCCAATCGTCTCGGTGGGACGGGGCTCCTTCGCCGTCTTGGCCACCGTTGCCTTCTTGACGACCGTTGCCTTCTTGATCTTCTTCGCCGGTCCGGCGGCCTTCCTGGCCACCGTTGCCTTCTTGATCTTCTTCGCCGCCGGGGTCGCCTTCTTGGCCTTGGTCGCCTTCTTGGCTCTGGTCGCCTTCTTGGCCCTGGTCGCCTTCTTGGC
>JAUJNQ010000002.1:145657-147760 GCA_030448025.1 Acidimicrobiales bacterium
CTGGTCGCCTTCTTGGCCCTGGTCGCCTTCTTGGCTCTGGTCGCCTTCTTGGCCTTGGGACGCGGCGACCTCGGCTTGGCGTTGGGCTCGGCGGCCGACTTGGCCCGCTTCTCGGCCAGCAGCTCGGCCGCCCGCTCCGCCGAGATGGTCTCGGCCGTCTCCGCCTTGGGGAGGCTGGCGTTCACCTCGCCGTCGGTGACGTAGGCGCCGAAACGGCCGTTCTTGATGACCATCGGCTTGGACGTGGCCGGATCGGGGCCCAACTCGCGCCCCGGGGCGGCCGCGCCTCCCCGACCCTTCCAACGCTTGGGCTCCGAGAAGATGGCCAGGGCCTCCTCGAGCGTGATGTCGAAGAGCTGCTCCTCGGATCCGAGGCTCCTGCTGTCGGATCCCTTCTTGACGTACGGGCCGTACCGGCCGAGGTGGGCCACGATCTCCTCGCCAGTGCCCGAGTCGGTACCGAGCGACCGCGGGAGGGTGAGCAGGCGCAACGCGTCCTCGAGGGTGACCGTCTCGGGCGTCATCGACTTGAGGAGGGAGACCCTCGCCGGCTTGGGCGCCTGCTTCGAGCCGTTGCCTCGCCCTCCGCTGCCGGCTGCGGCCGCGCCGTCCGCGGCCCCCTCTTGTCCCAGTTGCACGTACGGCCCGTAGCGGCCGCTGCGCACCAGCACGGTGAGCCCGCTCCGGGGGTCGGTCCCGAGAACCCGATCGTCGCTCGGCGCCTCCAGCAGATCTGCCGCCCGCGCCAGCGTGAGCTCGTCGGGAGCCAAGTCCTCGGGCACCGATGCCCGGTCGTCACCCCGCTGCACGTAGGGCCCGTAACGGCCGACCCTCACCACCACCAGGCGGTCCTGTTCGTCGGTGCCCAGAGGTATGGAGTTGATCTCGCGGGCGTCTATCTCGCCCAGATGATCCGACACCATCGGCCGCAGTCCCGGCGTGCCGTTGCCGAAGTAGAAGCGGGTGAGCCAGGGGACCGCCTCCTCGTTTCCGGTGGCGATGGCGTCGAGGTCGTCCTCCATGCTCGCGGTGAAGCCGTAGTCCACGAGCTCGCCGAAGTGCTGCTCCAGCAGACCGACCACGGCAAAAGCCACGAACGACGGGACGAGGGCGCTGCCCTTCTTCCACACGTAGCCACGGCTCTGGATGGTTCCGAGGATCGACGCATAGGTGGACGGACGGCCCACGCCCATCTCCTCCAGCGCCTTGACGAGGGATGCCTCGGTGAAGCGGGCAGGTGGCTTGGTGGCGTGAGCCGCCGCCTCGAAGCCCAGCGCGTCGACACCGTCGCCCTCGGCCAGCGGGGGCAACCGCCGCTCCTGCTCCTCGTCGGTGCGGGAGCCCGCCGAGGCTTCGACGTGGTCGGCGCCTTCCTCGTAGACGCGGCGGAAACCCGGGAAGGTGATCACCGTGCCACCGCTCGAGAACTCGGCGTCCTCGCCCGTGGACGAGGTGCCGCCGATCCGGACGGCCACGGTGAGCCCGGTGGCATCCTTCATCTGCGAGGCGACGGTGCGGCGCCAGATCAAGTCGTAGAGGCGGGCCTCGTCGGGGCCGACCTGCCTCGTCACCTCGCGGGGGTGGCGGAACGTGTCGCCCGCCGGCCTGATGGCCTCGTGGGCCTCCTGGGCGTTCTTCACCTTGCGCTGGTACGTGCGGGGGGAGGCGGGGATGGAGTCGGGCCCGTAGAGCTGCGTGGCCTGCTCGCGAGCCGCGGCCAGGGCGCTGTGCGAGAGGGTCGTGGAGTCAGTGCGCATGTAGGTGATGTGACCGTTCTCGTACAGGCGCTGCGCCGTCTGCATGGTTCGCTGAGCGGAGAAGCGCAGCTTGCTTCCGGCTGCCTGCTGGAGCGTGGAGGTCATGAACGGCGGCTTCGGCCGGTCGGTGTAGGGCTTCTCCTCCACGGAGCGAACCACGAAGTCGGACTGGGAAAGGCGGGCCGCCAGCCCACTGGCGCCGGCCTCGTCCAGCACCACCACGCCGGCCGCTTCGGGCCGGAGCTGACCGTCCTCGGTGAAGCTCTTCCCGTCGGCCAGGCGGCGGCCGTCCACGGCGGCGAGGACGGCCCCGAAGGTCGCTCCGTCCTTGGCGGAGGCGGAGGCG
>JAUJNQ010000002.1:147860-160719 GCA_030448025.1 Acidimicrobiales bacterium
GGAGGCGAAGGTGGCGTCGAGGCCCCACCACGCCGCCGAGCGGAAGCGCATCCGGGCTCTCTCGCGCTCCACCAGCATGCGGGTCGCCACGCTCTGGACCCGCCCGGCGGAGAGCCGGGGCATGACCTTCTTCCACAGCACCGGAGAGACCTCGTAGCCGTAGAGCCGGTCAAGGATGCGGCGCGCCTCCTGGGCGTCCACCAGGCGGCGGTCGAGCTCGCGCCACTCCTCCACTGCCCGCTCGATGGCGCCACGGGTGATCTCGTGGAAGACCATGCGCTTCACGGGCACCTGGGGCGAGAGCACCTCCAGGAGGTGCCAGGCGATCGATTCACCCTCGCGGTCCTCGTCCGTGGCGAGGTAGACCTCGCTGGCGCCGCGGACCAGAGCCTTCAGCTTGTTGACCTGGTCCCGCTTCTCGCGGGCCACCACGTAGAGGGGCTTGAACCCGTTCTCGACGTCGACACCCAGGCGGGCCCAGGGCTCACCCTTGAGGGCGCCGGGAACGTCGGCGGCGTTGCGCGGAAGGTCGCGAATGTGGCCGATGGACGACTCCACGACGAAGTCGCCGCCCAGGAACCCGGCGATGGTCTTGGCCTTGGCCGGTGACTCCACGATCACGAGGGGCTTGCTCATCTCTTTCGAGCGTGGACAGGTTTGCCAGCCCGTGTCAACCCGCATACCCGGAATGGCCTCGCGTCTAGCCTCCATCCGTGGACCTCCTGCACCCTGACAAGCTGATCGAGACCTTCGGGACCATCGGCCTGTTCGCCATCGTCTTCGCCGAATCGGGCCTCTTCTTCGGCTTCTTCCTGCCGGGCGACTCCCTCCTCCTGACTGCCGGCGTCTTCGCCGCCAAAGGCGATCTCAACCTGGCGGTCATCGTCGCCGGCGTGTTCATGGCCGCCGTGGCCGGTGACCAGGTCGGCTACGCGTTCGGACGCAGGGTCGGGCCCGCCCTGTTCCGCAAGCCCGACTCACGGTTCTTCAAGCAGGAGTACGTGGAGAAGGCCCGCCTCTACTTCGCCCAGCACGGGTCCAAGACCATCGTCCTCGCCCGCTTCGTCCCCTTCGTCCGGACCTTCACTCCCATCGTCGCCGGGGTCGGTCGGATGCACTACCCCACCTTCGCGGCCTACAACGTCCTCGGTGGTCTGCTCTGGGGCGTGGGAGTGACCATGCTCGGCTATGTGCTCGGGGAGGCCTTCAACGTCGACCGTTACCTCCTGCCCATCATCATCGGGATCGTGCTGGTCTCGTTCATACCGGTGGCACGGGAAGCGCTGCGCGCCCGGCGCGCGCGGTAGGCCGGACGCCGGCGCCCGCGTGCTGCGAACCGAGCATTTGACCAAGTCCTACGGCTCGACGGTCGCCATCGACGACCTCAGCGTGGACATCCCGTCGGGGCGGGTCGGGCTGGTGGGGGCCAACGGTGCGGGCAAGACCACGCTCTTCCGGCTGCTCCTCGGCCTCGCCCGTCCCACGGCCGGGTCCGTGGAGGTCGGTGGCCGCAGCGTGGCCGAGGACCCGGTCGGCATCCGGGCACGCATCGGCTACATGCCCGAACACGACTGCCTGCCCCTGGACCAGTCGGCGGCCGACGTGGTGGCCACCTTGGGCGAGCTGGCCGGCATACCGGCTCGCGCCGCCCGCCAGCGTGCCTCGGACATGCTCGACCTGGTCGGCCTGGACGAAGCCCGGTTCCGGCCCGTGGGCACCTTCTCCACCGGCATGCGCCAGCGGACCAAGCTTGCCCAGGCCCTGGTGGCCGACCCCGAGGTCGTGCTCCTCGACGAACCCACCAGCGGGCTCGACCCCTCGGGACGCGACGAGATGCTCGATCTGGTGGCTCGTCTGGGGGCCGACGAGATGTCGGTGGTGATGTCCACCCACGTCCTGGCCGACGTGCAGCGGGCGTGCGACCACGTAGTGATGCTCGACGCCGGGAGGCTGGTCGTTGCCGGTGGCACCGCCGACCTGCTCGACACCACCGGCACCATCCTGGTCGAGGTCGATGCGCGGGCCGACGAGCTGATGGCCGCTCTCACGGCTCGGGGCTTGGCCTGCACGATGTCGGGCAGTCGGGTGGAGGTCACCGCCCCCGATGCCGACGCCGGCCTCGACGCCATCAGGGACGAGGTGAGCGAGCTCGGCCTGCCCCTCAACACTCTGGCCACCCGCCTCACGTCACTTGACGAGGTCTTCGTCCACAGAACTCCCCGATGAGCGATCCGGTCAGTGCCCCGACGAGCGCGGGGGCGGGACGGGTGTACGACCGCGGCTACCGCCGGTACGACGGTCCTCGTGGCGGGCGGCGGGCGGCGGTACAGGCGCTGTTCCTCGGGTCGATCCGACGGGCCCTCGGGCTGAGGCGTTCATGGAAGCAGAAGGTCCTGCCGTGGCTTCTCCTGGCGGTCACCGCCGCCCCTGCCGCGGTCTTCGTGGGGGTCGCATACGTCACTCGCAACACTCCGGCCGCCGAGGTCGAGTTCATCACCTACCGGGACTACGTGGGGATCTCCACCGCCCTGCTGCTGTTCGTGGCTGCCACTGCCCCCGACCTGATCTGCCCCGAGCGCCGCCAACGGGTGTTGCCGCTCATCTTCAGCCGCCCGCTCACCGGAGGTGACTACGTGCTGGCCAAGGCCGGCGCCGTCTTCGCTGTGGTGTTCGCCTTCGGGTTCCTCCCTCAGGTGCTGTTGTTCGTGGGCCAGATGTTGGTGAGCGACGCCGCCCTCGCCTACCTCCGGGAGAACGCCGAGATCCTCTGGCAGGCGCCGCTGTCCGTCGCCATCCTCGCCACCTACCTGGCCCTCCTGGGCACGGCCATCGCTTCCCTGGCCAGTCGCCGCATGGTGGCGGCGGCGGCCTTCCTCGGCTTGGTCCTCGTGAGCTCGACGGTCTCGGCGGTGCTCCTCGGTTCGTCGAGCCAGGGTTTGGGCGCCCTCGTAAACGTGATGGGCATCCCGCTGTTCGTCCGGGACCTGGTGTTCCTCGGCCACATCGGCGACGACACGCCGCTCGGCGGCGTGAGCAGCGGGGGGGTGCTCGCGGTGGCCTGCTACCTGGCCGTCACCGGCGCGTGCGTGATCATCCTGCTGGCCCGCTACCGGTGGGCGGAGCGGTGACGCTGCCTTCGGAGACCGGGACACGCCACGACGGGCCCCTCGGCGTCGATCCGGCGTTGGCGCCCCATCCAACGGTCGAGGTCAACGCGCTGTCGGTGTGGTTCGGGCCCAAGGTGGCGCTGTCCGAGGTCACCTGCTCGTTCGGCCCGGGCATCACCGGACTCCTCGGGCCCAACGGCGCAGGCAAGACCACCCTCATGCGGGTCGTCGTCGGGCTGCTCCCCACCGGTGCCGGCACGGTCCGTGTCACCGGCAAGAACCCGAGAACGGACCGGAGCACCCATCGCCGACTGGCGCTCGTGCCCGAGGACGAGGCCGTGCCCGACGCCCTTACCGCCCGAGAGTTCGTGCGTTACGTGGCCCGGCTTCACGGGGTGACTGGGCCTGATCGACCCGATCAGGCGCTCGGATCGGTGGGCCTGACCGACGCCGCCGATCGCCGGCTCCGGGGGTTCAGCAAGGGAATGCGCCAGCGGGCCAAGGTGGCTGCCGCCCTGGTCACCGATCCACAGGTCCTGGTGCTGGACGAACCGCTGAACGGGACCGATCCCATCCAGCGGGCGGCGCTCATCGACCTGTTTCGCCGTCTCGGCGCCGAAGGCCGAACGGTGGTGGCGAGCTCCCACGTCCTCCATGAGGTGGAGGCCATGGCCTCCCGCGTGATCGTTCTGGTGCACGGACGGGTCGCCGCCGCCGGCGACCACCGGGCCATCCGCGACGCCATGGCCGACCGGCCGCGGCGGGTGCTGGTGCGGGCCGGCCGGCCCCGGGAGCTCGCTGCTGCCCTGGTCGGCCTCGACGCCGTGGCCGGGCTTTGGGTGGACGGCGACCAGCTCACCGTGGGCACCAGCCGGGCCCGCGACCTGGCCGTGGCCCTGCCCCGGCTGGCTCGATCGGTGGACTCTCGCCTGATCGAGGTACGACCCCTGGACGACTCGCTGGAGAGCCTGTTCCGGGAGCTCGTCAGGTGACCGCCGTGATCTCCTACGCGGTGCGGGCCTGCCTGCCCTCGCGCCGCTGGACGGGGTTGGTGATCGTGTTCGGTGCGTGCCTGGCCTTCGGCCTCCTCGCCCACGTGCCCGACTCCGGGAGGGAGGCTGCCTTCGCCCGGGTGGCCTCGGCCGGACTGTTCGGGCTGGTCCTGCCCCTCGCCACCCTGGTCATCGGCGACGGCGTCCTCGGGGCCGACATCCGCCGGGGGACGTTCGCGTACAGCTGGTTGTCACCCGTGCCAATGCTCACCCTCGTCCTCGGCCGCTGGCTGGGGGGCTCGGCGACGGCGGTGACTGTGATGGCACCGGCCTTCGCCCTGTCCGCCGTCGTGGCCGGGGCACCCGACGCGGCAGCACCTGCCGCCCTCGCCGCGACAACCGGTGCGGTGGCCTATGTGGCCCTGTTCGTCGCCATCGGTGCCGTCACCCGCCGTTCCACGCTCGTCTCCCTGCTGTGGGTCTTCCTGTTCGAACGACTCCTCGGCACTGCCCTCACGGGCATCGCCCAGCTGTCACCCACCTGGGAATCGCGAGCCGTCTTCACCGGGCTGGCAGCCGTGCCGGCCGACCTGGTCCGGCGGGGCATTCCTTCGGGCTGGTCCGCCGTCGGCCGCCTCTGTGTCATGACCATCGTCGCTTTGGCCGTGGCCACCTGGCGGCTCGGGCGCCTGCGCCTCACCGGACCGGCGGACTGATCCGGCGCTACTGACTCGACGACAACGCTGCACTACCTGGTGGTCGACGGTCAGCCCGAGGAAGCCCCGGGCGGGGCCTCGACGGGCTGCTCCACTGTGGCGGTGTCCCGCTCCGCGCTGCGGTTGGGACCGTCCGCCACGGGGCCGTCGCCCGATGCCGCGTCGTGGTGGGCGGCGGGCTCTCCGGTGCGCACGTCGGCCGCGGCGCCCTGGTCCAGGCCCGGGCGCCGGCGCTTCGAGAACGCGATGGAGGCACCCAAGATCACCAGGGCCACACCGGCCACGCTGAAGCGCGCCAAGTCGTTGTCCTGCAGGTTGATGACCGCCGGGAGGATGAGCAGCGAAACCAGGTTCATCACCTTGATCAACGGGTTGAGCGCCGGCCCCGCGGTGTCCTTGAATGGATCGCCCACGGTGTCGCCGATGACGGCCGCCTTGTGGGCGTCGGAGCCCTTCCCTCCCTCGTTCCCGTCCTCGATGTACTTCTTGGCGTTGTCCCACGCACCGCCGGCGTTGGACAAGAAGTTGGCCATGAGCTGGCCGGTGAGGATGACGGCGGCGAGGAAGGCACCCAGGGCGAAGTAGTTGATGCCGAAGCCGATGATCACCGGCGTGAGCACCGCCAGGAGCGCCGGCGTGGCCAGCTCCCGGAGCGAGGCAGTGGTGCAGATGTCGATGACCCGCCCGTGGTCGGGCTTGTCGATGCCCTCCATGATCCGCTTCTCGCGGAACTGACGCCGCACCTCCTCCACCACTACGGCCGCGGTACGGCTCACGGCTCGGATGGCCAATGAGGAGAACAGGAACGCCACCGACCCGCCGATGAGCAGGCCGATGAAGGTCTTGGGATCGGCCACGTTGATGGAGGTCAGCGGGTCGCGGAACAGCTCGGAGCCGGTCTTGGTGATCCCGAGCTCGGAGCCGATGGTCTCGATATAGGAAGCGAACAGGGCCACGGCGGCGATGACGGCCGAGCCGATGGCGAAGCCCTTGGTGACGGCCTTGGTGGTGTTGCCCACGGCGTCGAGGCTCACCATGATCTTCTGGGGCTCGCCCGAGAACTCGCCCGACATCTCGGCGATGCCGGCGGCGTTGCTCGGCCACCGGGCCGAACGTGTCCTCCGACACCACTACGCCGGTGGTGGCCAGCATGCCCATGCCGGTGAGGGCCACCAGGTAGAGCGAGAACTGGAGATTGCCCTCACCGAGGGCGAGGGCCACACCCAGGGCGGCGGCGATGGCGATGATGGCCCACACCGAGGACTCGAGACCCGAGGAGATGCCCGAGAGGACGGTGGTGGCAGGGCCGGTGCGGGCAGACTCGGCGATCTCGCGCACCGGGGCCGTCTCGGTGGAGGTGAAGTACTCCGTGAGCCGGCTCACCACCTGGGCCAGGACCAGGCCGATGACCACGGCCCACGCCACCTTGAGGTTGTGCACGTAGAACTGGGCCACGGCGAAGGTGCCGGCCACGGTGAGCAGCCCGGCGGTGAGGAAGCCCCGGTTGATGGGGGCCATGGCAGAGCGGTCCTTCGGCGTGGCCCGCACGGCGTACACGCCCACGATCGAGGCCAGCACGCCGATGGCCCGGGCGATGACCGGGAAGATGAGGCCCAGCGCCGGAAGTTGAGGCCGATGGAGTCGAAGGCGGCCACCCCGAGGATGATGGACGCGACGAGGGTGACCTCGTAGGACTCGAACAGGTCCGACGCCATGCCGGCGCAGTCGCCCACGTTGTCGCCCACGTTGTCGGCGATGGTGGCCGGGTTGCGGGGGTCGTCCTCGGGGATGCCCGCCTCCACCTTGCCCACCAGGTCGGCCCCCACGTCGGCGGCCTTGGTGAAGATGCCTCCGCCCACCCGCAAGAACAGGGCCAGGAGCGAGCCGCCGAAGCCGAAGCCCACCAGGATCGAGGAGGCGGTGTTCTGGAACAGCAGGATGATGATGGTGGCGCCGAGCAAGCCCAGGCCGACGGTGAACATTCCCGCAACCCCTCCGGTGCGGAAGGCCACCTTCAAGGCGGCGGGCAGCGAGTTGGTGCGAGCGGCGGCGGCGGTGCGCACGTTCCCCCGCACGGCCAGGCTCATGCCCACGAAGCCGGTGAGCCCGGACAGGAAGCACCCGGCCAGGAAGGCCAGGGTCCGGTAGCCGCCCGACTGGGCGAAGCTCAGGGCCACGCTGCCGTCGGGGCGCTTCACTGCCGTCGAGGACAGGTACACCACCACGGCCATGGGCACGAGGATGACGGCGATGGTGCGGAACTGACGCCGCAGGTAGGCCAGCGCCCCCTCCTGGATGGCCAGGGCGATCTCGATCATCTTCGGGGTGCCCTGGTCGGCGGCCAACACGCCCTTCATCAACACCATGCCCACGGCGAGGGCGAGGAGGGCGCTGGCGACCGAGAAGTACAACCACAAGAACTCCCCGCCTCCAAGGCGGAAGGCCTGGAACCCCCCTTCGCTTGCGATCAGGTTGGTCGACGTCATCTCAGCGTGTGCTCCGTTCTCATCTAGTTCTCATCTGGGTGCCTGCTGGAGCCTCAACAGGCCATCGGGGACATCCCCGTCCTTCCTCACGTGGACCTGGCGGGCGACCTTCTCGCCCACCGTGCGTTGGTGGCCGTCGACGACCAGGACCAGAGGCCCGTCGAAAGGATGCTTCTCCCTCACCTCGACCCGGACGCCGGGACGCAGCCCCAGGGTCTCGAGGAAGGCCACCACCTCGTCGTCGGTGGCGCCCGGAACGGCCACCACCGCGACGTCACCAGGCTCCAGATCGTACAGGGGCGGCAGGTCGGGGATGTCGGCCTCCGCCGGCTGGGGTATCGGGAACCCGTGGGGGCAGGTGGCGGGCCGGTGCAGCGCCACGTACAGACGCTCCTCCACCTCCTGGGGCAGCTCGTGCTCGAAGGTGGCCGCCAGGCGGTCGGCCTCGTTCCACGGGTAGCCGAGCATGTCGGAGAGGAACCGCTCGGCGATGCGGTGGCGGCGGATGGCGGCCACCGCCGCCGCACGGCCCTCCTGGGTGAGAAGAACGCCCCGGTAAGGCTTGTGCTCGGCGAGGCCGCGGTCGGCCAGGCGCTTGATGATGGCGGTGGCCGTACCCGGGCTCACGCCCAGGGCCTGAGCCAGGTCTCCGGTGTGGGCGGCGGCGGTGTCATCGGCCAGACCGCTCAGGCGGTAGATCGCCTTCAGGGTCTCGCGCTCGGACCTGGAGAGGATGGCGTCCATGTTTGTCGTGCAAGAAGATAGGTTTTGTACTCCCAAAAGACAAGAGCTCAACCTGCCGCTTCATGAGTCGTCAGGGGTCGCCAGGCTGGCGGGACACGGCCCAGAGCCATGCCACTCCCACGATGGAGGCCAGCAGCGAGGCGGCGAGGATCCCGGTCTTGGCCGCCTTCAGCTACGGCCCCGTGAGGGCCAGGTCGGCGATGAAGAGCGAGACGGTGAACCCGATGCCGGCCACGGCGGCGGCGCCGAGCAGGTCGCTCCATCGCACAGCCGAGGGCAGCGAGCCCAACCTCAGACGCACAGCGAGGAAGGAGAAGCCGCCGATGCCGACGATCTTCCCCACCACCAGTCCGAGGACCACTCCGCCGGCCACGGCTGTGGCCCCTCCTGCGGACAGGGCGTCGCGCTCGAAGCTGACGCCCGCGTTGGCCACGGCGAACAGGGGGATGATCAAGAAGCTCGTCAGGGGATGGAGCGCTTGCTCGAGGCGCTCGGTCACCGACTTTGCCGAGGAGGCCAGCTCGCACATCCGGGCGCGCTCGGGCCCTGACGGCTCCTCGCTCAGCGCCTCGGACCAGCGCCGCACCACCTGCGCCGGAGCGGCGGGCCGGGCCGGGGCCAAGAGGCCGAGCAGGGCACCGGCGATGGTGGCGTGCACGCCCGAGGCGAACACCAGCACCCAGGTGCCCAGGGCCAGGGCGGCATAGGCCGGCAGCCAGTAGATCCGAGCCCTCGGGAGCAGCCCGACGGCCAGGAGGAGCAGAGCGGCGGCACCCAGAGGGAGCCACCGGATGCCGTCAGAGTAGAAGGCGGCGATGACCACCATGGCGCCGATGTCGTCCACGATGGCGAGCGTCAGGAGGAACAGCCGAAGCGAGGGGTTGACGCGCGAGCCCAGGATGGCCAGCACTCCGAGGGCGAACGCGATGTCGGTCGCCATGGGGATGCCCCAGCCCCGGGCCCCCTCTCGGCCCAGGTTTACGGCGGTGTAGAGCACAGCCGGCACCACCATGCCGCCGAGGGCAGCGAGGGCGGGCAGCGCAGCCGTACGCCAGCCGCGCAGCTCACCGACAACCAGCTCCCGCTTGATCTCGAGCCCGACCACGAGGAAGAAGAGGGCCATGAGCCCTTCGTTCACCCAGTGCCGCAGGTCCTCGCTGACCGAGGCGTCACCGATCCGCAGGGACAGCCTGGTGGACCACAGCGATTCATAGGCGTTCTTCCACGGCGAGTTGGCCCAGACCAGGGCGACCAGAGCGCCGGCCAAGAGGACGACGGCACCGGCCGTCTCGGTCTGGAGGAACTCCCGGAGCGCCGGGGGTATGCGTCGGGGTTCGGGGAGCGGAGGGCGGTCGGTGTTGGGCATCGGTCCTCTTGGTCGGCGAAGAACGTGCCGACCAGGCTTCCCGGCTCACCCGGAGCCGATGCTACCGCCGAGCGTGGTCCTACGATCCCTCGTCCGGAGGAACGTCGCCGTCGCCCTTGCCCTTTCTGTTGACCTTGGCCTTTGCGTCGCCCTTGCCCCTTCTGTTGACCTTGGCCTTTGCGTCGCCCTTGCCCTTGGGGGCGCCGTTGCCCTTGTGGTCGGAATGGACGTGATAGGGGACCGAGGTGACCACTGTGCCGTCTCGACGCAGCAGGGCCCACTTGAGGGCGAGCGCGCTCTGGTTGTGCAGCACGTTGGCGAACCAGCGGTCCACCACGAACTCGGGGATGAGCACGGTGATGGTGTCGTTGGCCCACCGGGCGTCGAGCTCGTCGAGGTACTCCTCCACGGCGTCGACCAGCTCCCGATAGGGCGAGTGGATGACCTCGAGCGGAACGTCGAGACGGAACTCCTCCCACTGGCGCTGAAGGTCGTCGCTGTCGTCGTCCTCGAAGGAGACGTAGACGGCGGCAAGGTGGTCGGGACGCAGGGACCGGGCGTAGCTGAGTGCCCTGAGCACGCCCTTGTGGACCCGGCCCACCAGAACCACGACGGTGTGGGAGATCGCCTCGGCGTGCACCTCCGCCGGCGTGATGGCAAGCACCTCGCCCACTCGGTCGTAGTGCCGTTTGATGCCGGAGAAGATCACGATGATCACCGGCACCACCACGAGGGGCACCCAGGCCCCGCTCTTGAACTTGGTGACCGCGATTATCAGGAGGACGAGAAGAGTGGCAATCGCTCCGGCGGCGTTGATCGCCGTCCCCCGTTTCCACGCCGGCTCACGAAGGCGCAGGTGGTGGCGCACCATTCCCGCCTGGCTGAGGGTGAAGGAGGTGAACACCCCGACCGCGTACAACGGAATGAGGTTGGTGGTCACGCCCCCGAAGGCCACCAACAGAACTGCGGCGGCGACGGCGAGGAACACGATCCCGTTCGAGAACACCAGCCGATCACCGCGGTTGGCCAACTGTCGGGGCAGGTACCCGTCTCTGGCGATGATGGAGGAAAGCCAGGGAAAGCCCGCGTACGCCGTGTTGGCCGCCAGGGTGAGTATGGCGGCGGTGGCGAACTGAAGGATCACGTACACCGGGCCCTCGCCGAACACGACCCGACCCAACTGTGAGATCACCGTCTCGTTGTGGGTGGGGAAGGGCCGGAGATGATTGGCCAGCACCGCTGTGCCGAAGAAGAGGATGCCCAGGATGACGGCCATCCACACCAAGGTGGCGGCCGCGTTCTTGGACTGGGGCTTCCTGAAGGCCGGCACGCCGTTGGCGATGGCCTCTGTCCCGGTGAGCGCGACCGCACCGGACGAGAACCCCTTCAGGATGAGGAAAAGGCCGAGCTCTCCGCCCCCCTCCCGACCATGGAACTCCTTGGGGTCGAACGGCACCGTTCCCAACTCCCCGAAGAACTCACGGCCGAGCCCGTACACGAGCAGGGCCCCGAGCCCCACGATGTAGATGTAGGTGGGCACGGCGAAGATCCGGCCCGACTCCTTCACGCCTCGAAGGTTCCCCACCGTGAGGAGGAAGATGAGCAGGAGCCCGATGAGCACGCGCCGGTCGGCGAGCGAGCGGAACGCCGGGATGGAGATGATGGCGGCCACGCCGGCCGACACCGAGACGGCGACGGTGAGGACGTAGTCGATCATCAACGATGCGCCGGCAAGGAGCGAGGGGTACTCGCCGAGGTTCTCCCGGCTCACGATGTATGCGCCGCCCCCGTTGGGATAGGCGAAGATCGTCTGGCGGTACGAGGTGGCCACGATGGCGAGGAGGATGGCCACGGCGATGGCGATGGGAACCAGGACCGAAAGGCCCAGCGTCAGGCTCGAGGCGCCCACGGCGGTGACGAACAGGATCTCCTCGGTGGCGTAGGCCGTGGACGAGATGGCGTCCGACGAGAACACCGGCAGGGCGATGAGCTTGGGGATGCGCTGGTTCTCCGTCTCGGTGGAGGCCAGCGGCTTGCCCACCAGCAGGCGCTTGAAGGAGTCCAGCACGGCGCGAACCATACGCGCCGGCGACGAGTTGTGCGCGTCGTGGAGCAGGTATTGGATGGTGGGCATGCACGCCATCGTCGTGGGCTGTGGACGGATCGGGGCCGAGCTGGCCATGAGCATCGAGGCTGCCGGGCACTCGGTGGCCATCATCGACAAGGACGCCAAGGCCTTCTCCCGCTACCTCCCGAAGAAGTGGAGCGGCAAGGCCGTCCAAGGCTTCGGCTTCGACCGTGACCACCTGGACGAGGCGGGCGCTCGGGAGGCGGGCGCCCTGGCGGCGACGACGGGGGGCGACAACTCCAACATCCTCACGGCCCGGATCGCCCGGGAAACGTACCGAATCGACCGGGTGGTGGCCCGGATCCAAGATCCGCGGCGGGCGGTGATCTACGAACGTCTGGGCATCCCTACCGTGGCCCAGGTCTCTTGGGGCAAGGAGCAGATCATGCGCCGCCTCTTCCCCGACGAGACGGTGCACGACTGGACCGATGTCTCCGGCCAGCTCACCCTGGTGCAGAAGGAGCTGCCGGCGATCTGGGCGGGCAAGAAGCTGGCCGGCCTCGGAGAGCCGGGCCGATTCCGGGTCACGGCTGTCACCCGAGCGGGTGAGGCGCGCATGGCGGGGCCGGACATGGTGGGTCAGGAAGGAGACGTCCTCCACGTCATGGTGACCAAGGAGAGCCTCGAAGCGCTCGACGTTCGCCTCGAAGAGGGCGACGACCGATGAAGGTGGCCATCGCCGGCGGTGGCAACGTGGGCGCCTACATCGCCGCCGACCTCAAGGAGGCCGGTCACGAGGTGCTCGTCATCGAGCAGGACGCTGACCTCGTGGGGAGGCTGTCCGCTTGGCTCGACGTCGAGTGGTACGTGGGCGATGCCTGCGAGGTGTACAACCTGCACGACGCCGGCCTGGCCGACGCCGACGTGGTGGTGGCGGCGACCGGCGACGACGAGGACAACCTGGTGGTGTCGCTGCTGGCCAAGCAGGAGTTCGCCGTCCCACGCGTGGTGGCACGGGTGAACCACCCGAAGAACGACTGGCTCTTCGACGAGAACTGGGGTGTCGACGTCTCCGTCTCCACCCCCCACCTCCTCACCGCCCTGGTGGAGGAAGCAGTCTCGGTGGGCACCATCGTGCGCCTGCTTCGCTTCGAGCACGGCAACGCCGGGCTGGTGGAGGTCACCCTCGCCGAGGACAGCCCGGCCGCGGGCAAGACCGTCAGCGACCTGGCCATCCCGAGGGACGCCACCGTGGTGGCCGTCGTCCGCGCCGACCACGTGATCGTCCCCCGGGGGGACACCGTGGTCCAGGCCGGCGACGAGGTTCTCTGCCTCGTCACGGGCACCGGCGAAGACGCCATCAAGGCGATCTTCGTCGCT
>JAUJNQ010000002.1:160819-222214 GCA_030448025.1 Acidimicrobiales bacterium
GGGTTGTAGACCATGAGGCGGCCTTTGGCGCCCTTGGGCGTGCAGCGGCCGCTCACCATGATCCGCTGCCCCGGCTTGATGCCGGCGATCTTGCGCCGCCCGGTCCACAACACTCGCAACGAACCGGTCCCGTCGTTCACGGTCACCTCGAGCCAGGGAGAGCCGTCGGGGCGAGGAACCGTTGCCACACAGGTGATCTCACCAACCACGATGGCCTCCACCCGGGGCTTCACCTCGGCGATGGGCTTGGCGCCGGGGCAGCTGGCGCAGAAATCACGGAGGCGGTCACGGTCGAGCTCCCTCGTCGGTGCCCGCAGGCGCTTGAAGACCCTGTTGAACGTCATTGGTTCAGCTCCACCGGCTCAGCTCCATGCAAGCTCGTCGTCGTCGTCGAGGTCGGCGACGGGGCCACAGAACATCACCATGCGCACTGCCATCCCCTGCTCGACCCGGGCGAAGATCACCTCGTCCACCAGAGACCGGATGAGAGGGATGCCGAGGCCCCGCTCGAAGTTCAAGCGCTCCGGATCGGTGACAGGCGGGTGTTCGGGCAGCGTGGAGGGGTCGAACCCGGGCCCTCGGTCCTCGACCTCGACCTCGAGACGGTCGTCGGACTCAGCCCATCGCACCAGCACCGTCTCGTCGTCGCCCACGTCGGCATGGGCCTCGATGGCGTTGGTGCAGGCCTCGGACAGAGCCAGCTTGAGGTCGTCGATCCGATCGTCGGCCAGGGTCCGGCGGCTGGAAGCGAGCGAGGAGACCACCAGCCGGGCCAAGCCCACGTACTCGCCACGAGCCGGGATCTCGAGCTCCACCACCGAGGCCGCCAGGCCGGCAACGATCATGATGCTCGGGACGTGTCCACTGCGGCGCCGAGCGAGTCATGGATCGTGAACACCTTGGTGAGGCCCGTGATCTCGAAGACCTTGAGGATGCGCTGGTGCGTGCACACCAGGATCAGTTCACCGTCGTGGCTCCTCACGCGCTTGAGGCCACCGACCAGGACTCCCAGGCCGGTGGAGTCGAGGAAGTCCACCGCTTCGAGGTCCACGACGATCGTGTACCTACCCTGGGCCACCAACTCCACGAGCTTCTCGCGCAGCTTGGGAGCGGTGTACACGTCAACCTCTCCGCGGACGGTGAGGACGGTCGCTCCGTCGCTCTCGGTGACGTCGAGAACCAGATCCATCGCTGGCTTCCTCCCTTGGGCGTTCAGCTGGACCGCCCTGGCGAAAAAGGTAGCGCCTGGCCCCGACACCCGCGGCAATCAGCCAGGCGCTATCACACGGGGAGGGGCTGGCGGTCCACCTCGCTACGAAGGACCCGGAGGAACAGGAACGTGACCAGGGCAAGAAGGCCGCCGGCGATGAAGGCCAGGGTGTTGCGCCGAGCGCCTCTCTCCTCGGCTGCGCCTAGCTCCTCCTCCCGCTCGCCCGCCTCGGTGTACCGAAGCTCGTTCTGGAAACCCTCTTCACCCGGGGCACCCGCCGGTCCACCCGCGGCCTTACCCTGGAGCCTGTCGAAGTCGGCCTCGAAGCGACCGACGTCGATGCCGGCAATGCTGGCGCCTCCGCCCTTGCCGCCTGGTCCTGCCCTGCCACGCCCGGCTGTGCCCGGGCTCTTGGGTGCGGCAGCGACCGAGGTCGGCGACGCCGGCACCTTGGGCGGGACCTTCACGACGAACTTCCCGGGGTCGGTACCACCCCCGCTGCACTTCCCGGCGGCATCCACTAGCAGGGGGATCTCGGTCTCGATGGCCACCTCATAGTTCCCGTTCTCGGGAAGTGACACCCGCACCGGCTGACACCCCGGGGTGGCAGCCACTTCCCGTGGTTTTGCACCAGGCCCAGTTACGCTGATGTACAGCTTTTGCCCGGGCGTGAGCATGTCGGGCAGAGAGACGAAAGCGGTGATCTCGTTCACCGTGATCTCGCCTGGTGGCGGGTCATAGGTGACCCGCGCCGCCTGTGGCGACGGCTGGGCCCACACCGGGTGAGTGAGCGAGACAACGGCCAGCACCGCAGCCCCCGCCGCGCCCCAAGCGACTCGGAGCGACCTCATGCCTTGGTCCCCTGCTCACCGACGAGCGTGGCTTGGACCACGAGGCGCTCACGGGCCGATCCCTTGGGATGACAGGTGGTGAGCGTCAGGGTTGAGGTGGCCGGATTGTTGGCCACCACCGACCAGTCGTTCGGCCGGGTGACGAAGGGGGCCGGCTCACCTGGTAGATGCACGAGCCCACCGGGGTCTCGAGATCGATGGTGTCCCCCACAGCCAGCTTGTCGACATCGGCGAAGGGCTTCCCGTAGGTGGTGCGGTGGCCGGCGATGGCCACGTTGCCGCCCTCACAGGGGAGTGGTGACTGCGGATAGTGCCCGGCCCCGGCCCTCAAGGCGCCAGACGAGGTGCCCTCCACCACGGTGGTGGACACCCCGAGCTTGGGGATCTTGATGTCTGTAAGGGGGTCTCCGTCTCCGAGGCTGCGCTGGCGGTACCGGTCGGCCAGGTCCTTGGTGTCCAACTGCCGGCCGAGACGTCCCTGGAGCCAGTCCTCGTACAGGTTGGTGAAGACCGGATAGCCGATCAGCCCCACCGCCACCAGCACGAGGACTACAGAAGAGACCGACAGGCCCCTTCGGGCCCCTCTGTGACCGCGGAGGTAGCCGACCAGAGCGTCCATCGGCGGCCCGTCAGCGGGCCTTGACGACCGTTCTCCCGACCAGGACGGCCACCGCCAGCATGGCGAAGCCGGCCACCGGAGCCCACGGAGGCAGCCCGCTGCCGGTCCGGGGCAGGTCACCTACCGGGGCCACCTCCACCCCCTGGGCTGCCGGCCTGCCGCCGTCCACGATCGCCGAGGCACCCGCAATGTTCAGCTCCAGTCCCAGGGTGGCGCTCTTGATGGAAGCCGCGCTGGCCTCGGCGCCGGCCGAGCCTCTGAACGTCCTGCCTGATGCCGCGGTCACGGTGATGTCGGTCCCCGGCACGGTGAACGACTGCCCCACGGCCAGCTTGATAGGTGCGGGGTCGGTGGTGACCAGGCAGAGGTCGACCGTGGCCAGAGCCGGATCGACAGCGGAGGTGGATTCGGCGGAGCCGCGGTTGTACACGGCTGTTGCCTTGGAGTCTCCGACCGTGACCTTGACAATCGGATCGTCGCAGACCTGCCCCGGAAGCCCCGCTGCCGTCACGTCGAGCAGACTCACCATAGCTCCGGCTGCGGTTCCGGTGGCCGTTACCCGGTTGACATCGGTGATGACTTTGCCACTCGAGTCACCGACGGTGAGACTGACAGGCTGGCCGATGCCGCTCACCAAGCCGTTGAGTAGCGTGGTGCATTGCGCACCGGTCAACGGGGGCGGCTGGATGCCGCCAACGCCGGGCAGGGTGATGGGAGAGACCACCGCACCAGCAGTGGTGCAGAGCGTCGGCACCAACTGGTTGACGATGGCGGTGACCTGTCCCGACAGATCGGTGGCGTTCACACCGGCGGCGGCGACGGTGCCCTTGCCCTCGGCTGTGGGGTTGCCTCCGGCGATGCTGGCCGACGAGTCTCCGCACGCCAGCCCCCCGGTCAGGGCGGGAACCACGCTGAGCGGCACGGCGCACCCCTCTGGGCTGTTCTGGTTGCCGGACGATCGGGAGACAGTCGAGGCGATGGCGGCCACGCCGGCGCCTTCAGCCAGGGCCGTGGGCTGGGAGGTCACCCTGGCCGAACCGGAACCCAAGGTGGCGCCTTGGCCGAGGACCTTCAGGTCGAGGGCCACGCCTCGGGCCTCCCCCATGAAGACCTCCCGTCCCGGAGCCTGGGCCGAGGCCGGCATCGCAGCCGAGGCGCTCATCACAGCCAATCCAGCCAACCCAACAACCACCAGTCGGTGCTTAGCCACGGACATTACCTCTCGTCAGCGGGACAGAGGCGACACCATACCTTGTCGGACCCATTCCCGCTGCGACCTCGATCCTCATGGAGGCGACACCGGTGAGCGTCACGTCGGGGAGCAAGGGACCGATCACTGGCACCATGGTCGGCGAGCGATAGGCCAGGCTCGCCCTCACCCGCTCGTCCTCCGGCTCCCTCGTCAGCTGCAGCTTCAGGCGGGCTGCCTCGAGGGGCGCTCCGGCCAGGGCCGCTTGTCTCGCGGCCTCCGGCGCGGAATCGACGGCCGCTTCCCGGGCCGCCTCCCGCGCTGCGTGGGTGAGCAGCACCTGGTCGCGGACGACCAGGCCCACCTGCACCATGCCCAGCAGCAGGAGGGCGAGCAGGGGCAGGACGAGGGCCAGCTCGACAGCGGCCTGGCCCTCGGCGGCCTGCCCCTCGTCACCCGCCCCCGCCCTCACCCGACCCGGTCCATGAGCTGGTCCATCACCCCGTCGAGGAGGCGCCCGACGCGATTGGTGCGAGCGGCCCAGGCCATGACGAGCAGGGCGATGGCGGCCACTCCGAGCAGCACCAGCGCGTACTCGGCCGAGGCCTGGCCCCGCTGGTCGAGGCCAAAGCGACGGAGGCGACGACCCCTCGGCGACCAGGACAGGGCAAGGCAGTGCGTCCACACATAGGTGGTGAGCATGAGTCTCCTTCGGACTTCTTCTTGGTCTCTTACAGGCGCAGCTCGTTCAGGGCACCGGCGATCAGCGGCGCCACGGTGAGCAGTGCGAAGGCAGGCAGGATGCAGAGCACGAGGGGGAAGAGCAGCATCACCGGCACCTTGCGGGCGGCCTCTTCGGCGCGGCGCTGGCGCTGGCGGCGGACATGGTGGGCGATGCGATCGAGCGAAGTGGCCAGCGGGGCGCCGTAGCGCTCGCAGCCGGCCAGGGCTGCGGCCAGCGGGCGGACGCTCTCACCGGCCCGGGCCGGAAGCTCGTCGAGGGCGTCGGCCAGGCGCCGGCCCCGGCCCACCTCGGCGGTCACCCTGCGGAGCTCGACGGCCAGGGGACCGCTTCCCCGCCGGCCGGCGGCGGCCACCGCCAAGGCCACGTTGCACCCGGCCCCGACGGCCAAGGCGAGGAGATCCACCGTTTCGGGCAGGTTGGCCTCGAAACGCTGGAGGCGGCGCCGGTGGTCCCGCCGGTCGGACAGGCGGGGCAGCGCCCAGCCGCCGATCAGCGGAAGGGGAAGGAGCACGGGAGCAACGACCAGCACCACGCCGGTGGCCATTACGACCGCCCCCACGATGCGTGCCTGCGCCGGCGCCGGCGGGGGGCGGCGGGCGATCCGAAGGGCAAAGGAGCCGAGGACCTCCAGTGGAGCTCGCCGCCCCGGTGGCGAACCGCGCCCACCACCCTCCGGCCGGGCCAACGAGGCGAACCGGCGGGGCGGGGGTCGTCGGCCTGCCGCGGCCCAGAGCACGAGCGCTGCCCAGGCTGCACCCAGCACGACGGTGATCACGGCTCAAGCCTCGTGATCCGTGCCATCCACAGCGCGCCGGCGACGTCGAGCGCCAGCCCGCTGGTCAGGCACCCAAGGCCTGGAGCCGTCCCGAAGAGGAAGCTGAGGGTACGAGCATCGGTGGCCGACGCCAGCGCGCAGAAGGCCAGAGGCGCGGCGGCGATGACGGCTGCCGAGAGGCGGGCCTGCGTGGCCAGCGAGCGGGCCTCGGCCCGGGCCGCCAGGCGCTGGCGCAGCGTGTCGGCCACGCCGTCAACGGCCTGAGCCGTGGCTCCCCCCATCTCCGAGCCCAGAGCGAGCGCCGCCACCACCAGACGCACACCGCCCAGGGGTCGACGCTCGGCCCACTCCTCGAGGCTGGCGACGATGGTGGCGCCCCGCTCGGTCGCGGTGGCGACGCGGGCCAGGTCACGACCGAGCTCCCCGGGGGCGGCGGCGGCCGCCTCGGCCACGGCCTGGCGGAGCGATGCGCCCGAGCGGAGCCCTCCAGCGATGGCGTCGACAGCTCCGGGGAGCGCGGCCTCGACGCCGGCAGGGCCGCGGTGGCGACACAGACTCCAGGCCACGACTGGAGCTGCGATAGAGAGGGCGACGACGAACGCGACCAGGCCCGGACCGCCTGCCGGCAGAGCGAGGATGGCTGCCGCCAGAGAGGTGACCAGCCACGCCGACCACGCCCGGTCAACGTTCAGGTCCAGGCCGGCCTCTGCCAGTCGGGGGGCGAGGGCGCCTGGAGCCCTCACGTCCAGCCTCGGTCGCCCTGGAGCGGAGAGTGTGAACAGAGCGGCGGCCCGCAAGCCGGCGCCTGCCGTGCGGTGCGTGCGAGCCGCGGCCCGGCCGGCGACGAGCGAGAACAGCACCAGTACGGCCACGACCGCAGGCATGGCCAGCGCAGGCATGGTCACGGCCGGCCCCGGTCGAAGGGTGGCTCCGAAGGAGAACGTGGCGAACAGTGCGGGTATTGCTCGAGGACGTCCCCGCATGCCAGGCGGCGGACCTCGGACGGCCCCGAGACCTCGGCCACCTCCACGACCTTGCGACCGCCGTCGGCGCCCCGAGCGACCTGGACCACCAGGTCGAGCGCCGAGACCACCTGCTCACGAACGGCGGCCAACGGCAGGGCGACATCAGCCATGAGGACCATGGTCTCCACCCTCCGCAGGGCATCGAGCGGGCCGTTGGCGTGGCACGTGGAGAGCGACCCTTCGTGGCCTGTGTTCATGGCCTGGAGCATGTCGAGGGCGGCCGCGTCCCTCACCTCGCCGACCACGATGCGATCGGGACGCATCCGAAGGGCGTTCCTCACCAGGTCCCGCACCGTGACGGACCCGGTGCCGTCGGAGTTGGCGGGGCGGGCCTCCAGGCGGACGACATGTTCCTGGGGAAGGCTGAGCTCGGCGGCGTCCTCCACCGTGACGATGCGCTCCTCCGGGGGAATTTCGCTCGACAGAGCGTTGAGCAGCGTGGTCTTCCCCGAGGAGGTGGCTCCTGAGACGAGCACGTTCAGGCGCGCTCGCACCGCCCAACGTAGGAGGCGGGCAACGGAGGGACCGCAAAAGCGCTCGAGCGGCAAGGGCCGGCGCGAGAACCGCCGGATGGTGAGGCACGGCCCGTCGACGGCCAAGGGGGGCACCACGGCGTTGACCCGGGAGCCGTCCGGGAGGCGGGCGTCCACCATGGGCGAGGCCCGGTCCACGTGGAGCCCGAGGGGCCCGACGATCTTCTCGATGAGATGCTCGATGCCTGGGCCATCGATGTCCATCTCCACCCGGCAGAGGCGCCCCTTGCGCTCCACCCACACCCGGCCCGGCCCGCTCACCATGACCTCGGCCACATCGGGGTCGGCCAGCAGGGGTTGGAGAGGCCCCAGCCCGCTGGCGCGCGCCACGACCTCGTCCACCACCCGACCGAGCTCGAGCGGGCCCATGAGGGGCGCCTCCTGGCGGGCCAGCTCGGCGACGGCCACGGCGCCCAGACCGGCCGGGGGCCCAGCTTGGGAGACGAGCCGGGCGTGGAGGCGCTCGGCCAGCCCGTGGGCGCCGCTCGGAGCCTCGGGGGCGCTCACGCGGCCCGCCGCAGTGACCGTTCGAGGGCCCGGGGCACGCGCCGGCCGAGCAAGCCGGCGTCCACGCAGCGGGCCACATCGGGGTCCCACGCCACCTCTGCCCGTACCGGCACCCCGAGCACCTCCTCCACGTCCTTGCGACCGAGGGAACGGCGAGGTTCGCTCACCAGGATCACCCCGGACGGGCGAATGGGCGCGGCCAGTGCCCGGCGCACGGCGAGGTAGCAGGGTCGAAGGACCAGGAGGGACAGGCCTGCAGCGGCAGCGACGGCCGTGCCCACGGCGTCACCGGGCGGGCCGCAGTCGACCACCACCACCGAGGAGAGGGCGGCCAGAGCGGCAGCCAGCCGGTCACCTCCCTCGTGGGCCAGCGCCCCCCGCCCGCGAGGCAGGAGACCGAGGCGGTCGGTGCTCTGGATGGTCAGGCGGTCCAGGGCGTCGGCGGGAACGTCATCACCCGCCGCCAGCCAGTCCGAGATCCCCGGCCCGGCGGGTTCGGGCAACCCCAGGGCTGCGGGAAGGTCACCTCCCAGGTCGACGAGGAGGGCCCCGCCCGGAGAAGAGCGGGCGAGGACATGGCCGAGGGCGGCGGCCACCACGGTGGTGCCGCTGCCTCCCTTCGCTGACCAGCATGCGACGAGCACGGTGTCTCCCCGGGGCGCGTCGAACAGGACCGGGGGGAAGGGGAGGCAGCGAACCTATTGCCTGGCTCCCCGGAGACGCAAGGGGTGGGCCAGCATTTCTGGCGGCCGTGTGGGCGGTTACTGAACCCGGAGCTTCTTGGCCGCAACCGCACCGAGGGCGGCGAGTATCACGAGGAACAGCAGCTTTCTCATCGCTTCGACCCTACTCGTCGAGACTCGTCGAGGCCGTACCCGACCGCCCGAGCCCGCCAGCCCTGTCCAAGTCCGAGCCTGTAGCTTTCGGAGCGGAGGTGTCTGGGTACCTGGTGGGCTCCCCCGCCTTCAAAGCGGGTGGGACGGGCGATCCCCGTCCGGCGGGTTCGATTCCCGTCCACCTCCGCGAGCCCCGCCGTCGCAACCAGAGGTTGCTCGGCGAGACCGTTGACCGTCGCTAGACGGTCAAAAGGTCACGAGCGCCGGTGTCACTGGAGGGATGGCGCAGCTTGGACATGGCCCGGGCCTCGATCTGGCGGATGCGCTCCCGAGTGAGGTTGAAGTGCTCCCCCACCTCCTCGAGGGTGCGCGGCTCGCCCCGGTCGAGCCCGAAGCGCAGGCGGAGGATCTCGCGCTCCCGCTCGTCGAGGGGGCCGAGCAGCCGTGAGATCTCCTCCGGGAGGAGGCTGGTGGCCGCCACCTCGAAAGGCGACTCAGCGGAGCGGTCCTCGACCACGTCACCCAGCTCGGCGTCGCCGTCCTCCCGCAGGGGCTCGGACAGCGAGAGCGGCTCGGCGGCGAAGCGGAGTGCCTCGGTCACCTTGTCCTCCGGCATCTCCACCTCGGCCGACAACTCGCTCAACGTGGCGGGGCGCCCCAACTTGAGCTCAAGTCGCGACCGAGCCTTCTGGAGCCTGGCCAGCGTGTCCCCCGCGTGCACGGGGAGGCGGATGGTGCGGCCCGTGTTGGCGATGCCGCGGGTGATGGCCTGGCGGATCCACCACGTGGCGTAGGTGGAGAACTTGAAGCCCTTGCGCCAGTCGAACTTCTCGACGGCGTGCATGAGGCCGAGGTTTCCTTCCTGGATGAGGTCGAGGAGGGGCAGGCCCGAAGCCTGGTACTTCTTGGCGATGGAAACCACCAAGCGGAGGTTCGACTGCACGAAGGTGCGCTGGGCGTCCTCGCCCTCCTTCACGGTGCGTCGCAGCTCGCGGCGCCGAGCCGGCGTGAGGGCCTTGGCTTGGCCTTCGTAGGAAGCGCGTGCTTCATTGCCGCCCTCGATGGCCTGGGCCAAGCGCACCTCGTCATCCTTGGTGAGCAGGGGATACTGCCCGATGTCCGTCAGATAGAGCCGGACAAGGTCTTCTTCGTCCCGCTCGACGCGCTCCTTGGCCAAGATCTACGAACCCTTCGTCGTACTGCCTACGTCCGGACCCTTGCCCAACGCTGAGCGTGGGCAAGAGCATTCCCAGGGTTTTCGAGGTACTGCCCGGAACCTTCCAAAGACTACCCCTGACGTCAAGGTTGCCCCTTCTCGGGTCCGGTGAAACCGCTGCCAGTGGTCTCCGGCCCGGTCAACCCCCCGGCGTCGGTGATCATCCACTCCAGCCGGCCCTGGTGCCGGGCGGCCGCCCGGACCTGTTCTTCGGTGCCGAGAAGCGCCTGGATCGCCCGCTCGCCGCTCGACCATGCTTCGACCTCGTCACGGAGCACCAGGCGCAGGACCCGGATGACGGGCCCGTCGCAGACTGACGACGCCACGGCGAGATGGGCCGAGTAGGCGGCGATCATGCGAGGCAGGAGTACCCGGTATGCGCCGACCAGCCTCTCGCTCGTCCGCTCGGGGCCGTCGGGCTCGACCAGAGCGGCGAAGAAGGCGTCGATACCCTCGTTGGCGGACCTGGTCAGTCCCTCCGGGGTGATCTCTGCCGCTGTCGGGAGCTGCTCGCGCCACAGCTCCGCGTGCCAGGCGTGCTCACGGGCGTGGGCGGTCAGCATGGGCTTCACCTCCAGCTCGGGAGCCGACACCGCCCAAGCGCCGAGAACCTCGAAGAGTCGGGACTCGATCCAGCGATAGGCGCCCATCCGCCGGGCCGACTCCCGGAGCGCCAGCCCGCCCGAGTGGACCCCCGGGGCCGGGTGGTGGCCGTCCACAGGCGACGTCAACTCCGGTAGTGGTTGGTGATGGGCACCCTGCGGTCCTTGCCGAAGGCCTTCGGCGTCACTCGCACGCCGGGGGGGCTCTGGCGGCGCTTGTACTCCGCACGATCCACGAGCCACACCACCTCACCCACCTGGTCGGCATCGAAGCCCGCCCGGACCAGCTCGCCGGCGGTGAGGTCGTCCTCGACGTAGCCCTCGAGGATGGGATCGAGCACCTCGTACGGCGGCAGGGAGTCCTCGTCGCGCTGGCCGGCGCGCAGCTCGGCCGTTGGGGCCTTGGTGATCACCGCTTCGGGCACCACCTCCTCGCCGGCTCGCTCGTTGACCCGAGCGCACAGCCTGCGGACCATTGTCTTGGGGACGTCCTTCAACAGCGCGAACCCGCCGGCGGTGTCGCCGTAGAGCGTGGAGTAGCCCACGGCCATCTCGCTCTTGTTGCCGGTGGCCAGCACCAGCCAGCCGTGCTTGTTGGACAGGGCCATGAGCAGCGTGCCGCGGATTCGCGACTGCAGGTTCTCCTCGGTGACGTCCTCGGCCTTGTCCTCGAACGAAGGAGCCAGCATCTCGATCAGGGCGGCGTGGGCGGCCTCGATGGCGATGGGGAAGTAGTCGATCTTGAGGTTCTCGGCCAGCGCTTCGGCGTCGGTGCTCGAACCCTCACTGGAGAACCGGGACGGCATGGACACGCCGTGGACGTGTTCGGCTCCGAGGGCGTCGGTGGCCACGGCCGCCACCAATGACGAGTCGATGCCGCCCGACAGCCCGACCACCACGTCTGCGAACCCGTTCTTCGTGACGTAGTCCCGAGTGCCTACGACGAGGGCCTCGTACACCTCGTCCAGCGGGTGGAGGAGGTCCGATGGTTCGGGTTGACAGCGATCGTCGTTCTCCGCTGCGTGCTCGGTGACGATGTGAGCCGGCAGCAGAGGGGCGTTGTTTCGGCCTCTCGGGTCGAGCAGGCGCTGGCGAAAAGTGGGACGGACGTCGAGGTCTACCACCAGCACCGCCTCCGCGAACTGGGCCGCTCTGGTGATGAGGCGTCCGCTGTCGTCGAAGACCATGGACGCGCCGTCGAACACCAGCTCGTCCTGCCCGCCCACCTGGTTGACGTACACGAGGGCGCACGAAGCGTCGGCGGCCCGGGTGGCGAGCATGCGCTCACGCTCGTGGATGCGCCCGGCGTGGTAAGGCGAGGCGTTGAGGTTGACCACCACCTCGGCACCGCCGGCGGCCTGCTCGGCAACCGGCCCGGTGGGACTCCAGACGTCTTCGCATATGGACACGCCGCAGCGCACACCCCCGATGAGGAACAGCGACGACAAGGGGGCGCCGGCGGTGAAGTAACGCTGCTCGTCGAAGACGCCGTAGTTGGGAAGCACGCCCTTGTGATAGCGACCCTGCACTGCTCCGTGGGCACACACCGCAGCGGCGTTGTGAAGGTCCCGCTCGCGATCCACGAAACCCACCACGGCCGCGCACCGCCCGGTGTGGGACGCCACCTTCTCGAGGGCCTCCAGGTTGTCCTCGACGAACTGGGGCTTGAGCAGCAGGTCCTCGGGTGGGTAACCCGTGATGGCGAGCTCGGGGAAAACGGCGAGATCCGCACCTGCCGCCTCGGCCGTTTCCAGAGCGGTCAGCACCCTACTCACGTTGCCTTCCAGGTCACCCACCACCGGGTTGAGCTGACATGCGGCGACGCGGAGCCGGGTCATGGACGCCTCCAGACTACGGCGCCCGCACCGACGGTGATCCCTGTCCGACTGCGAGACTCTGGAGGTGGCCACCACTTCGATCGACGAGGCCATCGAGCGCTTCTCGCCGCCCCCGGTGGCCGTGGCCGCGCTACACCAGCTCGTGGACTCCCACGCCGGCCTCGACGAGCGCTTCAGCTCCGACGCCAACCTCCTCGAGGCAGTCACCTTGGTCGCCACCGCCAGTCGGTCGCTCACCCGTCTACTCATGCGCGACCGGGGAGCCATCGCCGTGCTCGCCGAGCTGGACCGTGCCGTCCTGCTGGAGGACCTCGAGGCAGCCGAAGCCGAGTCTGCGCTCAGGACGTGGAAGCAGCGTGAGCTGCTGCGCATCGCGGCCAGGGACCTTCTAGGCCTCGACTCCCTGGAGGCCGTCGTGGCCGGCCTCAGCGAAGTCGCCCAGCGAGTCCTGCAGATGTCCTGCGGGCTGGGGCGCGAGGGGAGGGTCGACGGCCTGGCTGTCATCGGCATGGGAAAGCTCGGAGGTCGCGAGCTGAACTACGCCAGCGACATCGACGTGATGTTCGTGGGCGAGGGGGACGCACGACCGATCATGGAGGTGGCCCGGCAGTGTTACCGCGTGGACGCCAACCTCCGACCCGAAGGCCGCAACGGGCCCCTGGTGCGCACCCTCGCCTCGTACGAGGCGTACTGGGATCGCTGGGCCCAGCCCTGGGAGTTCCAGGCCCTCGTCAAGTGTCGCCCCGTCGCAGGCGATGCCGAGCTAGGCGCCGCCTTCGTTGAAGCCGCCGCCGATCGAGTGTGGGGCCGTTCCTTCGATGCCGACGACCTGCGCCAGGTTCGGGCCATGAAGGCCAGGACCGAGGAGGACCTGGCTCGTCGAGGCGTGTTCGACAGGGAGATCAAGCGAGGGCGAGGTGGCATCCGCGACGTGGAGTTCGCCGTGCAGCTGCTCCAGCTCGTCCACGGTGGCCATGACCCGGCCTTGCGCTCGGCGACCACGCTGGTTGCCCTCGCCGAGCTGGGGTCGGCCGGCTACGTCGATCCGGCCGACGCCTCTGCCCTGGACCAGGCCTACCGCTTCCTGCGGATGGTCGAGCACCGCCTGCAGCTGGTGGACGAGCAGCAGGTACACGCCGTGCCGGTGGACGCCGGGGCGAGAGCTTCGTTGGCGCGCGCCATGGGTTATCGCGACGATGCCGAGGGCACGGCGCTGTCTCGCTTCGAGAGTGACCTTCGCCGCCACCAGGCGACCGTGCGACCCATCCACGAGCGACTCTTCTTCCGCCCCCTGCTCGAGGCCTTCGCCGGCAGCTCACCGATGAGGCCCGAGGCGGTGCAAGCCCGTCTGGCCGCCTTCGGGTTCGCCGAGGCCGAGCGCACCAGGCAGGCGATGGCCGAGCTGACTCGGGGCTTGACGCGCACCTCCCGGTTGATGCAGCAGGTGCTGCCCCTCGTGCTGAGCTGGCTGTCCGAGTCGCCCAACCCCGACCTCGGGCTGCTCGGGCTGCGTACCCTGTTCAGCAGCGGCCACCGCACGTCCGAGCTGGTCAGCACCTTTCGCGAGTCGCCCGAGGCGGCGCGCCGGCTGTGCCTGCTGTGCGGCACCAGCCGCATCCTGATCACGGGCTTCGAGCACCACCCCGAGCTGGTCACCGCCCTGGGCCGTGACCAGGCCATGGCCCCTCCCAGTCGTAACGAGCTGCTCGGCCGCGTCGGCTCGGTACTTCACCTGCGGACCGAGGTGGCCGCCCGCCGGCAGGCCCTGCTCCGGATGGTGAGGGCCGAGGTGGTGCGAACCGCCGCCCGGGACGTTCTGGGAGACAGCGATGTGGAGGCCACGGCCGCAGGGCTGACGGCGCTGGCCGAGGCCACGCTGGAAGGGGTGCTCGGGGACCTCGGCCCACCGGTGCCCTTCTGCGTGGTGGCCATGGGCCGCTTCGGGGGCGAGGAGCTGGCCTTCGCCAGTGACCTCGACGTGGTCCTCGTCTATGACGGAACGACCTCGGACGACTTCGCCGCCGCTCAGGAGGTGGCCCACGCCCTGATCACACTGGTCAAGGGAACGACGCCCGCGGACCGCGTCTACACCCTCGACACCGGCCTGCGGCCGGAGGGCAAGGACGGGCCCCTGGCCCGAAGCCTCGACAGCCTCCGGGCCTACTACGGGCGTTGGGCCCAGACGTGGGAACGCCAGGCCCTGGTGCGAGCCCGACCGGTGGCCGGAGACCCCGACCTGGGGCGAAGGTACATGTCCCTCCTCAATGAAGTGGTGTGGGGCCCGCCGTTCACCGACGACCACGTTCGAGACATCCGCCGCATGAAGGCTCGGGTGGAGCGAGAGCGCATCCCTCGCGGCGAAGACCCGCAGTTCCATCTGAAGCTGGGCCGGGGCTCGCTGTCCGACGTCGAGTGGTCGACGCAGCTCCTCCAGCTTCGCCATCGCGTACCTGGGCAGGGCACCATGGCGGCGCTCGGTCGGCTTCGGGAAGAAGGGGCCCTCGCCGCCGACGACGCCCGTGTGCTGGGCGAGGCTTACCGGTTCTGCGAGCAGACCCGCAACAGGTGGTACCTGGTGAAAGGGGGACCGGGGGACGCCTTGCCCACCCGACCCGAGGATCTGGCCCGCCTGGCCCGGAGCTGCGAGACGACGCCGACCCAGCTGCGTGAGGAGTACCGGCGGGTGACTCGACGGTCCCGGCAGGTGATGGAGCGCCTCTTCTACGGGTCGTAGCCGAAGTGGGGAGGCCCCAACCCGGCCTCTCGAACGGGTCGCTGGCGCCACGCGTCGCCCACCCGTCTTGCGTGCCGGATCGGAGCCTGGATACCTTGTTTGCACCGCCGCGTGCCTGCACCTTGCATGAGCGCGCCCTAGCAGTGAGGCCACACCCTGACCCCACGGCAGCGAAGGCAGATCGGCGTTCTCGTCGGAATCGCCCTCATAGTCATCACCGTCCCCTTCGTCGGTGCGTCCTCCGCTCTAGGAGGCACCCTCGAAGAGAAGCAAGCCGAAGCGGCGCGCCTCCAAACCCAGATCGACGCCCAAGCCGAGCGCATCGCGGGCTTGGATCGTCAATTGGACATCGCCAGCGACAGGGCCGGCCAGGCTGACGCCGCCGTCGCCCAGGCGCGGGCCCAGCTGGCCGAGGCCGACCAGCGCATGGCCGAGATCGGCATTCGGCTCTCGTCCGCCGCCGTCGAGGCGTACGTACAGGGCAGCTCGGTGTCCTTCCTGGAGCAGCTGGCCACCACCGACGGCAGGGACCTCTCGGTCCGCACGCAGTACTTCAAGACCACGGCGTCGGGCCAGCGTGATGCCCTGGACGCGCTGAAAGCGGCGCGTGAGGACCTCATGCTCAAGCGCAGCCGCCTCGAGCAGGCGCAGCAGTCGGCCCGCTCAGCCGCCTCCACGGTCGACGATCAGCTCGCGGCCGTGGCCAAGGCCGAGAGCAGCCAGCGCGCCAGCCTGGCCCGGGTGAACGGGGAGCTGGCACAGCTCCTCCGACAGGAGCAGGCCCGCCGGAGCGCCGAAGCGTTGCGTGCGTCCCAGGCCGCGGCAGCAGCTCGGGCCGCGGTGCGCCGGCGCTCTCCCTCGGCCTCCGCATCGGCATCGGGGCACACCCCGCCCGGCGGGCTCTGGACGTGCATCCGCCAGCGTGAGTCCAGCGGCAACTACCGCTCGGGCGGCGGTGGCGCCTATCAGTTCCGTCCCAGCACGTGGGAGTCACTCGGGGGAACGGGACGACCCGAGGATGCCGATCCGGAAACCCAGGACGCCATGGCCATGAAGCTCCAGCAGCGCAGCGGCTGGAGCCAATGGACCACGGCCCAGGGCTGCGGCGCGAGCTGACCCCCAGTCGGGGGACTGACTGCCCTTCGGTTCGTTCTGGCGACGATTTCCGCCAGATGCGGCGCAAATCGTCGCCAGTTGGAGGCAGGTCGCAGCAGCTCGACCGGCGGGCCCATTCAGCTCAGATGTCGTAGTAGAGCATGAACTACTCGCTCGGCCCCGACCGCCTCACGCAGGCGCAGGAGCAAATAGCCGGCGCCGCAGCCCAGCGAGTCGCCGCGATGACGCGCCAGCAGATGGGTGATATTGAGCATTGGGCGGAGTCGCTGCGTACGCTGGCCGACCACCTCGCCCACCTCGACCGGCAGGCGAGCCAGATCGCCAGCGACAAGCCGGCCTCAGGCGAACCTGACACCACCGAGGAAGGCGGGCCCTAGCTCCGCGCTGACCCGCCTTCAAGGGAGGAGGTGCCCCTGTGGCACACATTGAGCGACGAGCCAACAACCACTACCGCGCCCGGTACCGGTCCCCCGACGGGATGGAGCACTCCCGGACCTTCGCCCGCAAGGGTGAGGCCGAACGCTTCCTCACCAGCATCGAGCACTCCAAGCTGACCGGGGCCTACGTCGACCCTGCTGCCGGCCGGGTGACCTTCCGCGCGTATGCCGAGGATTGGCGTCGCGTGCAGGTGAACCGTCCCGGGACCGCAGTGTCGATCGAAACCCACCTCCGACTCCACGTGTACCCCACGCTCGGTCACCGACCGATCGCCGCCGTGAGGCCGAGCGAGGTCCAGGCCCTCGTGCATCGCCTCGGGGAACGGCTGGCGCCTTCCACGATCGAGGTCGTCTACGGTCGGGTCGTCGCCGTCTTCCGGGCAGCGGTGCGCGACAGGGTCATGACGACCAGCCCGTGCGTTGGCATCCGGCTCCCGTCGAAGCCCCCCGCGTCGATGCTCGAGGTGCTCTCGACCGATGAGGTGCACGCGCTGGCCGGCGCAATCGCCCCCCGGTACGCGGCGTTGGTCCTGACGGCGGCCGGGACCGGCCTCCGTCCGGGCGAGCTGTTCGGACTTCGCGCCGACCGAGTCGACTTCCTCGGACGTACCGTCCGCGTCGACCAACAGATTGCTCGCGTCGCGAGCGGAGGGGTAGCGCCGGGTCCGCTCAAGACCCGGGCATCGTACCGATCCGTGCCGCTTCCCGAGACCGTTGCGAACACCATGGCAGCCCACCTGGCGCGGTGGCCCAAACACATCGACACGGGCGTCATGTTCACCAACGAGCGCGGCCGCCTGATCCAGGAATACCCGTTCTCCGCCGCCTGGAACACGGCCAAGCGTAAGGCGGCCACGCCGGACTGGGCGACCCCGCACGACCTGCGTCACTACTACGCAAGCGTCCTCATCCGGTCAGGTGCATCCGTGAAGGTCGTGCAGGCCCGGCTGGGCCACGCGTCAGCCAAGACGACCTTGGACGTCTACGGACACCTGTTTCCTGACGAGGAGGACCGCACCCGGGCCGCGATCGACGCCGAGCTGCGACGGCCTGCGGAACGGGCTCGCCACGCAGAGAGCCGCTGAGAAGCCCAGCAGCCAGCCGCAGTGAAGGCCGCTGGAAGAGGATCTGGCGCGCACGTCTTCGTAGACGAGAGTCGGCGGCGGTCGACCTACCTGCTGGCGAGCGTGCGGGTCATGCCCGCCCACCTGACCGCGGTCCGCAAAGTCGTGCGTGGCGCGCTGCTCGGTTCTCAGCGACGCATCCATTTCGTGGACGAGCGGGTCGACCGCCGACGCCAGCTCCTTGACCTCTTCTGTGGCCTACCGCTCGGGGTTGTCGCGTACCGGTCAGACCACGCCCCGACGCGGCAGGAGCCAGCAGTGCGGTCAGCTCTCCTCGTCGTGATGGTCGATGACATCGTTGGGGAGGGAGCAACCCGACTGGTGCTCGAGAGCCGTGAAGGCCGCGACCAGCTCGACCGGCGCGTCATCCACAGACGGCTCCTCTCCCAGAGGGATTCGGCCCTCACGTATGAGCATCTGCGGCCGACGGAGGACCCAATCCTCTGGGTTGCAGATGCCTTCGCCTGGGCCGCCGGTGCCGGAGCTGACTGGCTGGGACGCTGCGGCGAGGTGCTGCGCGTGGTGGACGTCGAGCCCTGACGCGCAAAACCCGGCCGCTCCTCGTCCGGGGAGGGACCGGGTTTACTTCCAGTCACTAGGGCGACCGGCAACGTCAAGTATACGGAGCGTCCAAGCGTGGTCAACCCGGTGACTTGGGCCAACCTGGAGACACCTCCGAGCACCGCCAGAGGCCGCCACAGACCGCGAGAAACGCGTCCTGCCGCGTCCATACCGCGTCCTGGGCAGGTGGGGCGCCAGCAAAACCGCAGGTCAGCAACCCCTTTTGCTCAAATGTCGTAGTAGAGCATGAACTCCCACGGGTGCGGCCGGAGGCGAATCTCGTCGTCTCGGCCGTGCGCTTGTAGGCCAGCCACGTGTCGATGAGGTCGTCGGTGAACACGCCTCCGACCTTCAGGAAGTCCTGATCGTTCTCCAGGGCATCGAGGGCCTCGTCGAGCGATCCCGGCACCTGCGGCACCTGGGCCAGCTCTTCGGGCGGCAGGTCGTAGAGGTCCTTGTCCACCGGGTCCGGCGGCTCGATGCGGTTCTGCACACCGTCGAGGCCGGCCATGAGCATGGCCGAGAAGGCGAGGTAGGGATTGCAGCTCGGGTCCGGGCAGCGGAACTCGAGACGCTTGGCCTTCGGACTCTGGGAGTACAGGGGGATGCGCACGCAGGCCGAGCGGTTGCGCTGCGAGTACACCAGGTTGACGGGCGCCTCGTACCCTGGCACCAGCCGCTTGTAGGAGTTGGTGGTGGGAGCGGCGAAGGCCAGGATGGCTGCCGCATGGCTGAGGAGGCCGCCGATGTACCAGCGGCCCATGTCCGACATCCCCGCGTAGCCCGCCTCGCTGTAGAAGAGCGGCTCGCCTCCCTTCCACAACGACTGGTGAGTATGCATACCCGAGCCGTTGTCCTGGTAGATGGGCTTGGGCATGAAGGTGGCCGAGTAGCCCGCGGCACGGGCCACGTTCTTCACCACGTACTTGTAGACCATGAGCTTGTCCGCCATCGAGAGCAGGGTGTCGAAGCGCATGTCGATCTCGGCCTGACCGGCGGTGCCCACCTCGTGGTGCTGGACTTCGATCTCCAGGCCCATCTGCTGCATGGTGAGGACCATCTGCGAGCGCAGGTCCTGGAAGTGATCCATGGGCGGGACGGGAAAGTACCCCTCCTTGTAGCGGGGCTTGAAGCCCAGGTTGGGCTGCTCGTCCCGGGCTGAGTTCCAGATCCCCTCGATGGAGTCCACCGAGTAGTAGGCCGAGTGCTGGTCCTGCATGAAACGCACGTCGTCGAAGATGTAGAACTCGGCCTCGGGGCCGAAGTAGGCGGTGTCGGCGAGGCCCGTGGAAGCGAGGTAGTCCTCCGCCTTCTTGGCCACGTACCGGGGGTCGCGGCTGTAGCTCTCGCTCGTGACGGGGTCGCGTACGAAGCAGTTGATGTTGAGGGTGGGATGCTGGCGGAAGGGGTCCACCACAGCGGTGCTGGGGTCCGGCATGAGGATCATGTCCGACTCCTGGATCTCCTGGAACCCACGGATCGAGGAACCATCGAAGCCGTAGCCCTCCTCGAAGGCGTCCTCCGTCAGCTGGGCGACGGGCACCGAGAAGTGCTGCATGAGGCCGGGAAGATCACAGAAGCGAAAATCGACGATCTGGATCCCTGCATCCATGGCGAGGCTCAGGACCTCGCTCGGAGTGCGTTCTTGCACGTTCCCTCCTGGGCTAATTCGGAGACGGCGACGGGTGTCGCCACCGCTCGGTCTCGAACCACGCGTGACACGAACGGGTAGGTGCCACCGGACGGCTGACTTGCGGGGCAAGCCTGTCACCGAGAGAGGCAGTCTGTCGCACCCAGCGTGTGAACGCATTGTGAACCTGCGAGCCGAAGCCGTGGAGTGACGTGGCCGCGGCTGCCAGACTGGACCCGTGGAACGCCAACAGGATTACGTGCTGCGCACGGTCGAGGAGCGCGGCGTGCGCTTCATTCAGATCTGGTTCACCGACGTGCTCGGCATCCCCAAAGCCTTCAACATCACGCCCGCCGAGCTCGAGAACGCCCTCGAGGAGGGCATGACGTTCGACGGGTCCTCCATCGACGGTTTCAGCCGGGTCCAGGAGAGCGACGTGCTGGCGCGGCCCGATTCCAAGACATTCCAGATCCTTCCGGCCAAGGCCGGTGTGTCACCGGTGGCTCGGGTCTTCGCCGACGTCACCCACCTGGACGGCGACCCGTTCCAGGGCTGTCCCCGCCAAGTGCTCCGGCGCCAGCTCGAGCGGGCCCATGACAAGGGGTACTCGTTCTACGCCGCCCCTGAGCTCGAGTACTTCTACTTCGCCACCGGCACGTCCCTTCCCCAGCCCCTCGACAACGGCTCGTACTTCGAGCTCACCGTCGCCGACAAGGCCGCCTCCCTGCGGCGGTCCACAGTGCTGACCCTCGAGGAGATGGGCATCCCCGTCGAGTACAGCCAGCACGAGGACGCCCCCAGCCAGCACGAGATCGACCTCCGCTACACCGACGCCCTCACCATGGCCGACACGGTCATGACCGCCCGCCTCATGGTGAAGGAGCTGGCGCAGGAGTCGGGCGTGATGGCCACGTTCATGCCCAAGCCGCTGGCCGGTGTCCAGGGCTCGGGGATGCACACCCACTTCTCGCTGTTCGAGGGCGACGTCAACGCCTTCCACGACCCGGGCGACGAGCACGGTCTGTCCAAGGTGGCCAAGGGCTTCATCGCCGGTGTCCTCAGGCACGCCCGTGAGATCACGGCCGTCACCAACCAGTGGGTGAACTCCTACAAGCGCCTCGTGCCCGGCTACGAGGCACCGATCTACGTGTCGTGGGCTCGCAACAACCGCTCTGCGCTGGTGCGGGTGCCGCTCCCCAAGCGCAGCCGCGCTGACTCTGCCCGCTTCGAGTACCGGGCGCCCGACCCGGCGTGCAACCCCTACCTCGCCTTCGCCGTGGTGCTGGCGGCCGGCCTCAAGGGCGTCGAGGAGGGCTACGAGCTGCCCCCTGAGGCAGACGCCAACCTCTACGAGATGACACCCGAGGAACGCATGGCCGAGGACATCCCCTCGCTTCCGGGTTCGCTCGCCGAGGCACTGGCGGAGATGGAGCGATCAGAGCTCGTGGCCGACGCCCTTGGTGAGCACGTCTTCGAATGGTTTCTCCGCAACAAGCGAGCCGAGTGGGCGGACTACAAGCTTCAGGTCACACCCTTCGAGCTCAAGCGGTACCTCTCGCTCTGAAGATGGAAGCCCTGCTGGTGCACCCGGATCCCCCTCCACCGGCCCTCACCCAAGCCCTCGAACAGGCCTCTTATCCCTGGAAGGCGGCCGCCGGCGCCCAGGCGGCGACTGCAGCCGAGCCCGACGACGGCTGGTCCGGCGCAGTGGTGTGCGCCGACGCCGATCCCGAAGGCGCCTTCGCTCTGTGCCGGGCGCTGCGCAAGCGGGACCTGCCGCTCGAGCCCCTTCTGCTGGTCGTGACCGGAAGCCAGCTGGGTGACCTGGAGCTTCGTGAGGACCTGTTCGACGACTTCTGCCTGGTGCCGCCACAGCCGGCCGAGCTGGAGGCCCGTCTGCAGCACCTGTTCTGGCGCACCGGCCGGGGCACCCGCCCGGAGCTGGTGGAGTACGGACCGCTGATCCTCAACCTGGAGACGTATCAGGCGGTCATCGGGGGCCGCCCCCTCGACCTCACCTACATGGAGTACGAGCTGCTCAAGTTCCTCGCCACCCACCCGGGAAAGGTCTTCTCCCGCGAGACGCTGCTGTCGCGGGTGTGGGGCTATGAGTACTACGGGGGGGCCCGCACCGTCGACGTCCACGTGCGACGCCTACGGGCAAAGCTGGGCAACGAGCAGGAGCACCTCATCCAGACCGTCCGGTCCGTCGGGTACCGATTCGGCCAGTCCCGTTGGGGCATTTGAGGGGCAGGCAGTGGCGCACCTCCATCCCCGGCGTGTCGGTCACCGCGTGTGGGCGGGCGCCCTTGCGGTAGTTGCCGCTGCGGGCGGAGCGGGTTGCGGAGGAGATGACACCGTCTCCAGCACCAAGGCCGTGGAGGCCTTCAACCGGGTGGCGGAGGCGCGGAACGTGAGGCTCATGTGCCCCGAGGACGTGAACAAGAAGGTGAAGGAGATCGACTGCACCCTTCAGGGAACCAAGACGGGCAAGACGGCCACGGTCAAGATGAGAGCCATCGGCGAGGAAACCGACTTCCTCGACGCCGTCGACGGGAACGAGTTCAGGAACGCCGTGGAACGGGTGACGCAGCCATAGCGGGAACGGCGCGGCCGGCCTGGTGAGCCTGATCGTGCGCAAGACTGTCGGCCTGACCCGTGGGCACATCCCTCCGCCCTGGCACGACCGCGGTCTTTGCCGAAGGCTCCGAGCTCCATCCGCGCTGTCGTGCTTGGCCCTAGTGCTTCTCACCGCCTGCGGCGGCTCAGGAGCTCGGACCGACTCCCAAGACCCTGCCATCGCATTGCGCCGCGCCGCAGAGGCGACTGCGGACGCCCGTAGTTTCGAGGTGGAGCTGACGGGTGGCGTCACGATCGTCTATCAAGCACCTGACCGGTTCGAGATGGTGGAGGAGGGCGCGGTTAGCTCAGCCAGCCCTTCCCTAGCGGGCGGAGTCCCGCCCTCGGCCGTGCCGGCCAGGATCGTCAACATCTATGTCGGCACGACGCGGTACCGCTCCCATCCCACGGAGCCGAGCGCTTTCACGACCGAGGAGTTGGCGGCGGATGCCAATTCGCCGAGCGACCTCCTGCACCAGGTGCAGATCCTCCGTCGGGCCGAGAACGTCATCCAAGAGGACTCCAGGTACCGGTTTCGGCTCTCGTCCTTCGCGCCCCGTCCCGGGGCGAGTGGGGTGCCAGCAGAAGGTGAAGCCGAAGTCGCTGGCGGGTACGTTCGGACGCTCAGCATCCGCTACGACCAGCAGGGCTTCCCGCGCCAGCTCTCGTTCATGAAGATCAACGCGGCTCCGTCGGTGGAACCCCCACCGCCCTCAGCGCTGAGGCCTTACTAGCTCACAGGGCGGACTGCCCGCTCGGTCTTGCGCGCCGCTCAAGGTTCGTGCACGTTCGACCCGTCGGATGCCCGAGGTCAAGTTCTTCGCCGAAACGATTACCCAACCGCTCGTCGGTGCCTTGTCATCGATGCTCGCAAGCCCCTGGCCGTGCCGTCCGGCCAGCCGTGCCCTGATCCGGAACTGTGTGCCGGTTCGTCTGGGGGCTCTTCGTTTTTCGAGTCGTTCGTCGTGGTGCAGACTCGGCCGGGTGGCATAGCGGTCAGCTCTCGTCCGGGACCCGGGCCCAGACCTCTATCTCCACGAGGGCGCCGAGCGGCAAGGCCGAGACGGCCACCGCCGAGCGGGCGGGCCTGTGGTCACCGAACGCCTCGGCGTACACCTCGTTGAAGGGACCGTAGTCGCCCATGTGGACCAGGAACACGGTGGTCTTCACCACGTCGGTCATGGCCGCTCCCTCACCTTCGAGCAGGTCGCGCACGTTGGCCAGGGCCTGTCGTGCCTGGCCTCGGACGCCGCCGCCCATGAGCACTCCGTCACGGAGGCCGACCTGGCCCGAGCACACCAGCCACTCACCGGCACGGACAACCGGGGAATAGGGGCCGACCGGAGCGCTCATTGGCCTCACGATAGGTTGAGCGCCATGTCCAGACCGCACCGGCGCCCGCCCGGTGCCTGCAGAGCACCGGCATGAGGCCACGGGGCGGCCCGGTGTCCACAACGGCTGGGTTGATCCTCGCCGGTTCGGTGGTGCTCTCGGCCGCCGCCCTCGCATGCGGGCCGCCGGGACGAGGAGGCGACGACGAAGCCCCGGTGGCGGCCGCTCCCACTGATGCCTACGCCACGGTTCTCCCCGGGCTGTGTCGCTCGTCGGCGGCTGCCACCAGCGGGGACGTCGCTGGCGCCGAGCGGGTTTTCGCCGACACGGTCCACGGGCCTCTCCACGACATCGCCCAGGAGGCGGAGGCGTCGGATCGCGCCATGGCCGCTCGACTGCTGGAGGCCAAGCAGGCAGTGGAGCACCACCTCGAGCGACCCCAAGCGGATCCGGCGGCGCTCGGTTCGGACCTTGCCCGGCTGAGCGGCGCTACCCGCGCCGCCCTGGCTCTGACCGGCCATCCTGCGGCACCCGTCTGCGGGAGCTGACGATGATCGCCGTCCGCCGCCCATCTCGCCTCGTCGCCGTAGCTGGCCTGTTCGCCCTACTCGCCGCTGCATGCGGTGACTCGGGGGGAGGCGGGGCGCCAGCCTCGAGCGGGACGGAGGCCATCGTGACCAAGGTCGCCAGCTTCGACCTGGCCGCCGGCCGGCCCCAGCGCTTCCTGGTGGGCCTGGTGCGCGCCGACAACGAGCGGCTCGTGGGCTTCGGTACCGTCCAGTTGACCTTCGCCTTCACCGGGACCAAGGAGCGGCCGCTGGCCTCGCCCCGGCCGGGCGCGTCAGCCCCGGCCCGCTTCCTGCCAATCCCCGGAGCCAATGCCGATACCTCGACGCCCGGTCCACGGTTCGTGGAGGCCTCGGCGGGCACCGGCGTCTACAGCGCCGAGCCCGTGACGTTCTCCGAGCCCGGGTTCTGGCAGGTCAACGTCACAGCGCGCATCAACGACCGGGACTACCGCGCCGAGGGCCGGTTCGAGGTTCTGGCCAAGAGCCTCGTCCCCGCCGTCGGCGATCCCGCTCCCCGCACCCGCAACCCGTTGGCGGGCCAGGCTGACGCGGACCCGAGGAGCATCGACTCCCGCGCCGATGCGGCCACCCCCGTGCCTGACCCCGAGCTGCATTCCACGACCGTCGCCCAGGCCCTCGACGCCCGCCGGCCGCTGGTGGTGGTGGTGTCCACGCCCACGTTCTGCCAGAGCCGCTTCTGTGGGCCCATCACCGATGCCGTCTCGACCTTCGCCAAGCGCTACGGCGACCGCATGGCCTTCGTCCACCTGGAGGTGTGGCGGAACTACGAGAAGGGCGAGCTGAACCCCTCGGCGCAGGAGTGGATCGACGTCGACCGCGACGGCCAAGGCAACGAACCGTGGACCTTCGTGGTGGGAAGCGACGGCCTGGTCAAGTACCGGTTCGACAACGTCACCAGTGAGGGCGAGCTCGAGGCTGCCATCCGCCAGGTCCTCGGGACCTGAGCGACCGGCGGCCGTACGTCTCGATCCAGGCCCAGGCTCTAGGAGAAGGACTGGCCGCAGCCACAGGAGCGCTGGGCGTTGGGGTTGTCGATGCTGAACCCGGCGCCTTGGAGGCCGTCCTTGTACTCGAGGGTGGCACCGGTGAGCAGCTGTGCGCTGGCCGGGTCGACCACGACCCTCACCTGGCCGTACGAGGAACGAATGTCGTCGGGGGCGAACTCCGAGTCGAAGAACATCTCGTAGGAGTAGCCGGAGCACCCGCCCGGACGCACCGCGATGCGCAGGGCCAACTCGGGGTTGCCCTCCATGGTGAGCAGCTCCGCCACCTTCTGGTTGGCGGCATCAGTCAAGCCGATGACCTGCCGGTCGGTGGTGGTAGCGGTCTCAGTGCTGGTTTCGGTGGTGCTCACCAGGAAGCCTCCTCGTCGAAAGACATCGACATGTTGAAAGACATCGCCATGTTAACGGACAGCCAGGTCGACCTGGCACGGATCTCGATCGGCCAACGTAGCGAAACGTGTGACCTTGGCATTCCCTAGAACGTCAACCATGCCTTCGATCATTCCCCGGTGCAGGTGGCACACCAACTCCGGGAAGGCCTCGGCCAGGCTGCGGAAGGGGCATTGGCTGAAGGCGATGGTGGTGATCCGGGCGTCGCCGCTCTGGACGGGGTCGAAACCCATGTCGGCCAGCTCGGCGTTGACGGCCTGCACACACCCACGCTGGCCCTCCTCGGCGCGAGCCACGGCCGCGTGACGGCCGTGGTCACGGCCGGCGACGGCCACGTCGTCGGCGGCGGGCTCGCAGGCGGCGGCCACGTTGGCCAGTAGACCGGCCAGCAAAGGGAAGCTGGCGGGCTCGAGGCCGAGGGACGGGGCCTCGGCGGCCACCGAGTACCGATGCTGGGGGCGCCCCACCGTGCCCTGGTTGTCGGCTTCCACATGGAGCAAGCCGATCTCCCGCATGCGCTCGAGGTGGGGACGCACCGTGTTGGGGTGCAGGTCCAGGGTCTCGGCGATCTCCGAAGTGGACCGGGCCGCTTCGGCGCGAGCCAACTCGAGGTAGATCGCGTAGCGGGTGTTGTCACCCAAGGCCTTGAAGACCTGGAGCCGGTCCATGCGCCCAGCAATATACCAGGGCCGTTCCTTGTAAACTGACTGGCCATGGTCGTCTCCCCCTCGTCCGAACGGCGCGCCCCGGAGCATGAGGCAGTGCGGCGCGCCCTCCTCGGCGTGATGGACCCCGAGCTCGGCGACAACGTCGTGGACCTGGGCATGGTGCAGCGAATAGAGGCCGAACAGACGGGAGTCGTGGACGTCACCCTCTCCCTCACCACCGCCGGTTGCCCGTTGCGCGCCCAGTTGATGAAGGACGTGAAAGCCCGCGTGGGCAGCGTCCCCCTGGTCGAGGAGGTGCGCGTCCATTTCGGGGAGATGACGTCCGAGCAGAAGAAGAGTCTCATGTCCCGGGCCCGCTGGATGGCCAGGGACAACGCGCCGGAAACCGAGATCCCCGGCAGCACCCGTGTCGCCGCCGTGGCCTCGGGCAAGGGCGGCGTGGGCAAGTCTTCGGTCACCGCCAACCTGGCCAGCCGCCTGGCCGCCAGAGGGCTCACCGTCGGTGTGCTCGACGCCGACATCGGCGGCTTCTCCATCCCCCGAATGCTCGGCTTGGAGGGCCATGTGACGGCCGAGGCGAAGAAGATCGTCCCCCTCGAGAAGCGGGTGGGCCAGGGAAGGCTGAAGGTCGTGTCCATGGGCTCGGTGGAGGGCACGAGCGAGGACGAGGCCATCATGCTCCGCGGCCTCATGCTCAACCGCGCCGTCCAGCACTTCCTCGAGGACGTGCGCTGGGGAGAGATGGACTACCTCCTGGTGGACATGCCGCCGGGCACCAGTGACATCCAGATGGGGCTGGCTCGAATGCTGCCCCGCAGCGAGGTGCTCATCGTCACCACGCCCACACTGGCGGCCCAGAAGGTGGCGGCACGGGCCGCGGACATGGCTCGCAAAGGGTACCTTCGGGTGGCCGGCGTCATCGAGAACATGAGCGCCTTTGTCTGCGACCACGGCCGGTCTTACGCCCTGTTCGGGTCCGGCGGCGGCCAGCGCCTGGCCGACCAGGTGGGTGTGCCGCTGCTCGGCAGCATCCCCCTCGACCCCGCCCTGGCCGCAGGTGGCGACACCGGTCAGCCGGCATCGCTGTCGGGCTCCGGGCCTGCGGCCGATGCCTACGCCGCCCTGGCCGACCGGGTGGTGAACGAGGCCCTCCCACTGGTGGAAATGGCCGGCTGCACCGCCCGCCTCTTCGACCAGGTGGAGGAGGTCCTGGGCCCAAAGTCGTGAACCGGCGGCCGCCGGAGCACGATCAAGCTCGCCGAGCAAGCTCCGCTTGGAGGCGAAACCTCAGTCCGCCAGTCGGAGGGCGACCGCGGGCTTGATCTTCGACGCCTGCTGGGCGGGCGCGGCGGTGGCCAGCAGCGAGGCGAAGAACGTGCCGAACACCAGTAGGCCGAGCTCCGACCAGGGCACGTCGAAGGACATGTCCGCGCCGAAGACACCGCTGCCCACCAGCCGCCAGGCGGTGAGGTTGGCCAGCACGCAGCCGATGACCACGCCCTCCAACGCCACGAAGGCCGACTCGGCGATGAACGCCTTGCGCACGGCTCCCGACGCGAAGCCCAGAGACCGCAGCACCCCGATCTGGCGGCGACGCTCCCGCACCGCTCGGACCATGACCACGCCGAGGCCGGCGATGCCTACCACCAGCCCTAGGGCCAGGTACCCCTGCATCAGGCGGAAGAACTGCGTCTGCTGGGCGAGGTTCTCGCCAACCGTCTTGCGGAAGGAGTCGGCGTCGGCCCCGTTGGCCAAGAACCGGCCGTTGAGCCGCTCAGCCAGGGCCTGAGCGTCCGTTCCGGGCGTCACGGAGATCAGCTGGGTGTTGGTGGTGGCCAACGGACCGAACAGCTCATCCACCGTTCTTCGGGCCACCAACGCCGGCTCCAGGATGAAGCCGCCCTCGGACACTGCGGCCACCGTGAGCTCCTTGGTGCGGCCCGACAGGGCGTCGCGCACGGTGAGTTTGGCGCCCGGGTTCATCGGTGCTTTGGGGGGGCCGCCACCGCCCTCTTGGAGGAAGAACTCGCCGACTATGGCGAGGGACGGGTTTTCCAGCACCGCCCGGTAGGCGGCCTGCTCGTCGGGATAGGCGGGATCGATCTCCGAAAGCGCAGGGCCGCCTCGGGCCACGAGGGTTTCGTCGAAGCCGGCCACCGGCCAACCCTCGTAGCCCTCACCCTCGTTGATGGGGCTCCTCCATTCCCCCGGCACCACCGCCTGCTCGGCCACCGCGACCACGCCCTCCGTCTTGCGCACCTCGTCCACCGGCACCGGGTTGGCCGGGTTGGACGCCAGGCGCACGTCGAAGCCACCGGAAGCCTTGCGGGTGAACTGCTCGATCTGGCCCTCGAACAGGTGGCTGAGCACGGTGATGAACGTGAGGGTGAAGACCACCAGGGCGTACATGGTGAGGATCATCCCGGTGCGGAACCGCCGGGCGAGTGGGTAGGCGAGCCCGAGGCGGAGCGACATGTTCGAGCCCCCGCCCACGCGGCGCATGAGGGTGCCGATGGCACCCTGGTTCTGGGTGACGAGCGCCACTGCCGCGGCCGTGAGGATGATGCCCTGCTCGACGAAGATGGGGATGTCGGTGTCATCGAAGGTCTCGGGAAACACCTCGAAGACCACGACGGCCCACACCAACACGCCGGCGGAGACCAGCGAGACCAGCGCCCGGCGCGGCAGCCAGCGCCGGAGGACGAGCACGGCGCCAAGCCCCGCCACGGCCGGGCCTCCCAAGACGGTGAAGGGTTCTTCTCCGGCTGTGCCGGAGAGGGTGAGCACAATGCCCATCGCCGCTACCAGTGCGCCGAACACCAAGGTGGCGAGACCCTGGCGACGGGTCTCGGGCTCTGGCAGGTCCCGGATGGCGCGGATCACGTTGAGCCGGGAGACCCACAGCGAGGTCGCCACCACGGTGACGAGCGAGATGAGAAAGCCGGTGGTGAAGCCCTGCTGGATGCTGGAGAGGTCCGCCTGGTAGCGCAGCTCGAGCGTGAAGTCGCCGGTGGCGAAGATTCCCGCCGCCACCAGCACGACCAGGCGGCCGACGCCCAGGCCGGCGACGGTACCGATGGCGGAGGCGGCGAGGGCGTACAGCCATCCCTCGGTGGCGAACGAGCCCACCAACCCGGCCCGCTTCAGCCCCACGGCGCGCATCATGCCCAGCTCGGTCTTCCGCTCCTGGGCCAGCATCACGAAGATGTTGACCAAGAGGAGGATCCCGGCCAGCACGCTGAAGAATCCGATGCTGCTGAACAGCTCGGTGAACTGGTCACCGTTGGTCTTGGCCGACTTCAGCAGGTCCTGCTTGGCCGGTTCGACGGTGGCCGGCGCGCCGGCCAATGCCCGCTCGAGAGTCGCCTTGACCTCGTCGGTGCGGGCAGCCCCGTCGAGCACGTTCCCCGGGTTGGACACCAGGACGGCGGTGGTGGGTGGGCTGGCGGCGGCGGCTCCTTCGGGGGCGTCCTCCTGAAGCCGGGCGATGGTGCCGGGCGCCACGAAGAGGTTGGGCGACTCGCTGCCCTGCACGCCCCTCCCCAGGCCGGCGATGCCGAGCCGCGGAAGCTCATTGACCACGGTCAGCTCCGAACGGGCGCCGTAGGCGTTGACCACCACCCGGTCCCCGCGCCCTACGGCGAGGGTGCGGGCCAGGTCCGTGCCGATGGCGGCTTCGCCGGGGGCCGGAGTGGTTCCCGCGATGCCAGTGGCCGCTGGGTCGCCACCGAAGCGGCGGGCCTCGGCGAAGTCGATCTCGTGAAGCGTGGCCGTAGGCTCGGCTCTGGGGTTGGGTCCGGGGGTGGCCACCGCAGCCTCGACGCTCAAGATCCGGAGGGTCCCGTCGACGGTGCCGGCGGGAAGGGCGCGCACCGTCCGCTCCACGTCGGCCGCCACCTCCGGACTCTGGCTGCGCACCACCTCGTCCACGGGACCCAGCCGGGTGTAGGCGGAACGGCGGATGGACGCCTCCAGCGTGTCGCCCACGATGAACGAACCGGTGATGATGGCCGTCCCGAGCAGCGAGCCGAGCAGCACCAGCATCGTCTCCCGCGGTCGGCGCTGGGCGTTGCGCACGGCGAGGCGACGCAGGACCGGCTTGCGAGCAATCACGTAGAGGAACGGGAGGGACAGGACCAGGACGAGGACCATGGCCGGCCCTAGCGTGACCCTTCTTGGCGCTCGTCGGAAACGAGCTCGCCGTCGCGCACCACGACTCGCCTCCCGGCCGAAGCGCCGATCTCGTCGTCATGAGTGACGAGCAACAGCGTCAGGCCGTCGTCATTGAGCTCCCGAAGGAGGTCCATCACTGCTCCAGCGGTCTCCGTATCGAGGTTTCCGGTGGGCTCGTCGGCCCACACGAGGAGCGGTCGCCCTGCCAGCGCACGGGCCACCGTCACCCGCTGCTGCTCGCCTCCCGACAGCTCGGCGGGACGGTGATCGAGGCGGTGGCCGAGACCCACCCGCTCCAGGGTCTCGCGAGCCGCTGACCGAGCTGCCTTGGGAGGCTTGCCCGCCAGCAGGAGGGGCAGCTCCACGTTCTCCACGGCACTGAACACGGGGATCAGGTTGAAGGCCTGGAAGACGAAGCCCATGGCTTGGGCACGATGCCGGGTCCGGCGGGCATCGCTCATCTGGTGGATGCTCTCTCCACCGATTACGACGGTCCCGGCGTCGATGTCGTCGAGGCCCGACAGGCAGTTGAGCAGGGTGGTCTTGCCCGATCCGGAGGGGCCCATGACGGCGACCAGCTCACCGGCCGCCACCGACAGGTCGACCTGGCGCAGGGCCTGGACCGCTGAGGCGCCGCTCCTGTACGTCTTGGTGACCCCGGTGGCCTGGAGAAGGGGGGTCACACCCACCGTCCTGGGTGGCGGAGTTGGGCTTCGACGCTCATCGCCGCGCAGGATACGGGATCGCCGACGAACTACTTGCATACTTCTTGGACCTCCACCAGGATGACCCTTGCTACACGTGCAAGTAGTTCGTCGGCAGTCCCTAACTGGCGCTGGTGAACGCCAGGTTGGCGTCACAAGCGGATGGCTTCGTCGCCCTTTCGCCGGTTGGCCACGGGGACGGTGAACCGGAAGCGCGACCCCCCGTCGGGCTCTTTCTCGTGCCACACCCGGCCGCCCATGGCCTCCACCAGGGTCCGCACCAGGACCTGCTCGCCCTCGACGTCGGCGTCTCCGGCGGCGGCATCCCCACCCGGGCCGAAGTGGGACACCGCCAGGTAGAGCTCTCCGGCCTCGACTCCTTCGACCTCCACCCGCACCTGTGCTTTCCCCGGCAGCGCACCTCTGCTCTGGACAGCGCGATCCACGAGATCGCGCACCACCCGCTGGAGGCTATCGGCGTCGGCCATGACCGTGAGGCCGGCCGGCACGTGGACGTTGACGTGCTCGACGCCGGCTCCGGCTCCGGCTCCGGCTCCGGCGAGCGCAGCCCGCACGACATGAGCCAGCTCGACCGGGCGCGGCGTGAGCAAGGGCACCTCGGCCGCCATCCGGCTGGCCCGGGCCACGCGATCGGTCAGGTCGGAGAGGCGCGCCACGTTGCCGACGACGGACGTTCCTACATGGCGGAGGCGATCGGGAGCCAGGCGCCCACCCTCGGACTCGATGCCCGCACCCAGGTCGGCGAGGCGGACGAGGGCGAGGCGCAGGTCACCCAGAAGCGAGCCCAGGAGCCGGTCTTTCTCCGCTCCGAGGTCGTGGGCTGCGGTGACGTCACGGACGACTCCCTGGAAGCCCACCAGCTCGTGACCCTGCATGCGGGCAACCGTGCGCACGTCAAGCACCCGGCGGACGCCATCAGGACGAGCGATGGTGACCTCCACGTGCTCGGCGCCGTGGGCAGGACGGAGGAGCGCATCGGGCGCTGCCCCGGAGCCGATCGGCTTCATGACCTCCGAGAGCAGCGACCCCTCGAGCTCATCCAGGCGGCGGCGGCCGAGGATGAGGCCGAGCTGCGGATTGCAGTACTGGATCCGGCCCCTGAGGTCCACCTCGTAGACACCGTCGGAGGCGTACTCCACCACGTGCTCGTAGCGCGCCCTCGCCTCCTTCTGACGGCTGACGACGGCCGACCAGTAGCCCTTGGCCAGCGAGTCGGTGAGCCGGTCCGTGGCCGGCAGCACCTGGGTGAGCAGCAAGGACAGCCCGAGCCCCCATCGAGGGCCACGATCCTCGGCGAGGTCCGCGGCGGTGTGCACCAACAGGTCCCGCGAGATGCGCAGCGCCACCAACAGCTGCGGGAGGGGCGCCCCGTCCCATGCGGCGGCGGCGCCCACCTTCTGCAGGTCGCTCGCCAACGCCTCGTCGACGTCGAAGCCCTGGCGGGACACGGCCAGGATGGCCTCGAAGCGGCCCTTGGCCTGCTCCACGAAACGTGCGTGGTCCGCGTCCGACCATTCCCGCGCCTCGGGGAACAAGGTGGCGAAGATCTCGTAGGCCTGCGCGGCCATCTCGTCACGACATCCATCCAGAGCATCCAACATGGCTTCGGGTTGGCCGGCACCCGATCCGTCGGTGGCGCTGAGGTCGATGAGATCCTCGTCCTCGAGTGTCTCGACGTTCCACACCATGAAGGCCCGCAGCTCCCTTGTGGAGAGCACAGGGCCCACCGCATCGTGACCCACCGGTTGGAGGAAGCCTCTGGACACCAGAGCGGCGACGGTCTCCACCGGCAGGTTCAGGTAGACGGCGGCTTCGGACAGGCTGAGCTCACCCGCGCCGGCGGAGGCACCGGTCCATGGATCGGAGGCGTCGGTTGGCCCCTTGGCGTCGGGGTCCTTCACCACCGCTGGGTGCGGTGCCTGCCGCGCCGCCTCCGGTAGGTACGGGTGGCCGTCCGGCGAATGCCCGCTCGCACGGGGGGAACGAGCAGGAGGATTCCGAGCACGTCCGTGAGGAACCCGGGGGTGAGCAGCAGGGCACCGGCGAAGAGGATGAACACCCCGTCGGTGAGCTCGTTCCCGGGTACCTCGCCGGCCCGCATGCGCGCCCTGGCCCTACGTAACACGCCTACGCCTTCCCGCTTCACCATCCATGCGCCCACGATGCTGATCAGGACGAGGACGCCGATCGTCCAACCGGCGCCGACGGCTTGGCCCACCTGGATGATGAGGAGGAGCTCGAGGAAGGGAACCACCACGAAGAGCAGCGCCAGCAGGGCGAACACTGCCGGGAGCCTAGTGATCCCCTGGCGGCTGACCTCGTGCGACCGGTGCCGTCACAGAGCCTGGTCGCCAGTCCCAACCGACGTGCCTCGCTAGTCTCCTGATGATGGCTGCGACCGAAGTCCCTCGGGACGACGGCCGAGTCGGGCCCGCCGTCAGGCGCCCCCTGTCGCCGCCGTGGCCGCCCGAGGAGGTCCCGGCCGAGGAGTCACCGCAAGCCCCGCCTGGGCCCAAGGCCGATCCAGTGCCCGTCGAGGCATCCATCGAACGTCGGCGGCCGGCGCTACTTCCGAGGAGCATCCTCGGCATCACGGCCCTCGTCCTCGCCTTCGCCGTAGGGGCGGCCTTCAGCGGGGCGATCCTGTACTCGTACTACGAGTTCAAGAAGGACACCACCGAGAAGCGGGTGGCCGGCTTCATCGAGGGTTTCGGTGGGCGGTTCGACACTGCCCTGGCCACCATCGAGGCCGAGGCCAACAACGCCCGGGCCGAGATACAAAAGGAGCTCGAGCCGCTGCGAAAGACCCGGGCCGAGGGACAGACCCTCGAGAGCCTGGTCAAGAAGGTGGAGCCGTCGACGTTCTTCGTCACGACCCTCGACGAGGCGGGACAGCCCTCCGTGGGCTCGGCGTTCGCCGTGGCGTCCGACACTCAACAGACCCTGTTGGTGACCTCCTATACCACGATCAAGGCCGCCACCCGCCAGCCCGGACCGCCGGTGCGGGTTCGCAAGGGCGACGCCGAGATCCGCTCCACGCTGTGGACGTGGGACGAGGGCAAGGACCTGGCGCTCATCCTGCTGGCCCAGGGCGGCGTTCCCACCCTGTCCTTCGGCCCCGACAAGCTGCGCCCCGGCGAGCGGGTCTTCGCCATATCGGCCCTCGGTGCAGCGGGCGGAGCCGTCACCCAGGGCTTCGTGGCCGACGTGTCGTCCGCGGGTTTGCAGCACGACGCCGCCGTGGGACAAGCCTTCCAGGGCGGGCCCATGGTGAACTCCGAAGGCAGCGTGCTGGCGGTGGCTTCACGCTCGTATGCCCCACTCGGGTTCACCAGCGACCAGGTGTACTTCGCCCCCTTCGTGCGGGCCGCCTGCGAGCGAGTGCTCAGCTGTAGCGGCGGGGCCCCGGGGCTCGGAGACCGCGACACGCCCACGCGCAGGTAGGGACCAGACGATCACCACCGCTACCCGCTCTGTCCCTGTCCGCCAGGCTCCCGTTCGGTGGTGGTCGTGGTGGAAGGCATCGGCGTGGGCGGCGGCGCGGTGGTGGGAGGAGGCCTGGCGTTGACCGTGGGCCGGGACGGGGACAGGTCGTACGGGCCTCCAGAGCCAGTGCCGACCGCTCCTCGACGGCCGCCCGGGGCAAGGCCGCCGCCGGCACCACCGGCGACGGAACCGCCCTGGCGCTGGGGTCGCACGGCCTCGGCCAGGGAGCTGATCGGAGGCGCTTCGGAGAAGTCGGTGACGGGGACGCCCTGCAGTGCTGCGGCCATGAAGTCGTGCCAACTGCGGGCAGGGATGGTGCCTCCGAAGACGCGGCCCACCCCTTTGATGTTGGTGAGAGGCCTGCTCTGGCTCTCGGAGTACCCCATCCACACCGAGGTGGCGAGGGTGGGCGTGTAGCCCGCGAACCAGGCGTTGGTGTAGTTCTGCCCCGTCCCGGTCTTCCCCGCAGCCGGTCGGCCGATGTCGGCGGCGGTCCCCGTGCCGTCGGCGATCACGCCCCGCAGGATGTCGGTCACGGTGTCGGCCACGGCCTCGGGCACCACCTGCTTCGCCTTCGGCTCGGTATTGTCCTCGAGCACCCGTCGCTCGCCGCCGGGACCGAGCTCGGTTGCCAGGAGGACCGGGGTGGGATCCACTCGTTTGCCCCGGGCCGCCAGCACGCCGTAAGCCGAGGCCATGTCGAGGGGCGAGACGTCGATCACCCCAAGGGCGTAGGTGCCGCTGCAGGTGTGGAACTGAGGGCTGTACCAAGCGGCCGTGATGCCGAGCTTCTTGGCCATCTCACCCGCTTCCTTGCATCCAACGTCGCGCACCAGTTGGGCGTAGACGGTATTGATGGAGGCGACCGTGGCCTGGCGGAGGTTGGCGCTGCCTCCCCCACCTCCCTCGGCATTGCCGATGGTGCACCTGCCGGCCGGTCCCTGCCCTGGCCGGCACCCCGGGATCTGGAAGGTGGCAGGGGCCCGGTAGACCTTGGTGGGTGGGACGCCTTCGGACAGGGCGGCGGTGAGCACGAAGGGCTTGAACGCCGATCCGGGCTGGCGGCCGGTGCCACCTCCGTCGACGCCCGGTGACTCCCAGCACGAGGCTGCCACCTCCACTTTGATCCTGGCCTCCGTCGGCCGGTCGGGGCAGCCGCCGAGGGCCAGGTTCACCTGGGACGTGGCGAAGTCACGCCCCCCGACCAGGGCCTTGACGTGACCAGTGGGTGGCTCCACCGCCACGAGCGACATCTCGAGAGGAGGCTTCGTGCCCTTCAGCTCGGAGGCCACGGTCGCTTCGGCCTGGGCCTGCCTGGCGGGATCGAGGGTGACCGTGATGTCGAGCCCGCCCCGGAAGACCTTGGCCGGGCCGTACTTGGCGATCAGGTACCGCCGTGCGTAGTCGACGAAGTACGGGAACTCGGTCACCTGCTCGCGGCGGGGAAAGACCACGGTTGCCGGGCCCGCCGAGGGACCCTGGGTGGCCAACTGGATCTGTTGAGGCATGGCCTCGTCGAACTGACGCTGGTCGATGACCCGCTCGTCCAACATCTTCTGGAGAACGAGCCGGCGCTTGGACTCGGCCAGGCCCGGGTTGCCCCGGGGCTCGTACCGGCTCGGTGAGGGGATGAGGCCGGCCAGCGTGGCCGCTTCGGACACCGTCAGCTCGCTCACGGGCTTGCGAAAATAGGTCTCCGACGCCGCCCCGACGCCGTACGCGCCTTCGCCCAGGTAGATGGTCGAGAGGTAGCGGAAGAGGATCTCTTCCTTGTCCACCTGGCGGTCCAGCTGCTGGGCCAGCACCGCCTCCCGGATCTTGCGGGCGAGGGTTCGCTCGCGGGACACGTAGGCGGCCTTCACGTACTGCTGGGTGATGGTGGACCCACCCTGGACCACGGAGCGATTGCGAACGTCGGCCACGAGGGCCCGCAGGCTCCCCCGGGGATCCACCCCACCGTGGGAGTAGAAGTTCTTGTCCTCGGCGGCGACCACGGCGTCCTTCAGCACCCGGGGGATGTCGGGCTTGTTCACGGGGAGGTTCTGCTCGAACTCCCGGAACACGGAGATCTGGCGACGGTCCCCGTTGGCTTCGAGGAGGTACACCTTGCTCGGTTGGGACACCATGCCCGGCCGGGGGTCGGGAAGCACGGCCGGCAGAGGAGCGAACAGCATGGTGGCCAGCAGGGTGGCGGCCGCGGCCAGGGGCACCATGACGGCGCAGAGCAGGAGGATGACGAGAACCTTGATGAGCCGCCGCACGGGCCTCATCGTGCCACTGGCCAGCCAGAGAGTCGTGGTCGGGCAGCGGAGCTTGGTCAATGCGCATCATGTGCGCATGGCTCGAGTGAACATCACAATGCCTGACCACCTCTACCATCAGGCCAGACACGCTGGTCTGAACTTCTCCCAAGTCGCCCAGCGGGGCGTGACCGCCGAGCTCGCCCGGCTGGCCAAGATCGCCGAGCTCGACGCCTACCTGGCTGAGCTCGAATCCGAACTCGGCCCGACGAGCGACGCGGAGCGTGTTGACGCCAAAGAGTGGGCTGACCGGTTGCTCGGGTCAACCCCCAGTCGCCGCCCGGCGTGACATTGGTACTCGACTCCGGAGGGATCACGACGTTGGCCGGCCACCGTGCCTTCGGTTGTCCTCACCGAGGGACTTACCGGCGACCACCGGTGCGACTTCCACGAGAACAGGCTCTTGAGGACCTGCCACATACATCCGGTCGACGAAGACCTGGCTCGAGAGGGAGCGGTCTTGCGGACCGCGGTCGGCGGGGCCCGCATTCCCTCCGCAGTAGACGCCATCTGGCCGCCGTCGCCGACAACGCCGGTGGGGCAGCGGTCCTCACCAGGGACCCTGGCGACCTGCGAGCACTCGCGCAGCACACCTCCAATGAGGTGCGGATCGGATCCGACTGACCGTACGACGTTCGCCGCAAGCTGCATGCTCAACCTGCCGGGACGTCTGATGTCTCGGCCGGATTCGTCGGTCAGTCCGGGGACTTGTCCTTCCTGGCGCGGCTCGGCGCGACCCGTGGCGGTTCATTGGGCTGCTTCGGGTACACCGGCGGCCATGGAGCGTCCATCAGCCCGTTGGCCAGGTCGAGGTCGTACAGGGCGAGAAGGGGCTCGATGGATTGCGGCCGCTCGTACATGCCGGCCCAAGGGTCGCCATCGCGGGCGACGCGTTCAGCCACCACCGGCATGGTGAGCCAATCAGGGCGGAACGAGCTGTCGAGCTCGTCCCAGTGGAAGGGCGTGGAAACCTGTGCGCCGGCGCGCGCCCGCACGCACCAGGCACCGAACACGGTCTTGTGGGGCGCGTTCTGGTTGAAGTCGATGAACACCCGCCGCCCGCGCTCCTCCTTCCACCACGCTGCGGTCACCAGATCGGGGCGTCTGCGCTCGAGCTCCCGGGCAAGGGCGACGGCCGCGGCGCGAACCTGATAGCTGTCCCATCGGGCCTCGAGGCGCAGGTAGACGTGGATGCCCCGGTTTCCTGTGGTCTTAGGCCAGCCGGCGAGGCCGAGCTCTGCGAGGAAGTCGCGCACCAGCAACGCCGCCTCTCGAATCATCGGGAAGGAGACATCCGGTGTGGGGTCGAGATCGATGCGCAGCTCGTCGGCGTGGACCTGATCGTTCGCCGCCGTGGGCCACACGTGGAAGCCGAGGCAGCCGATGTTGACCGCCCACGCGATGTGGCCCAGATCGGCGGCCACCAGCGCGTTCGAGGTCGTCCCGTTCGGCGTGCTGACCACGGCGGTCTGCAGCCACGCCGGTCTGGCCGTGGGGACCCGCTTCTGGAAGAAGGAGCCGCCGTCGGCTCCCTCGGGGAACCGCTGGAGCAGGACCGGCCGCCCGCCCATTGCCGCAAGGAGTGGGCCGCGGACCGCCTCGTAGAACTCCACGAGGTCGAGCTTGGTTTCCCCCCGCTCCGAGAAGAAGAGCTTGTCGGGACTCGAGATCGTCACCTCGTGCCCGTCGAGCACGAGCGTCAGATCGGAGCCGCCCTTGCTCATGGAACGAGCTCCTTTGGCAGAGGCGTGGTAGACCGACGCCGACCATAGCGTCCGTGAGCGGGGCGCGAGACTGTCGGGCGTGGCTCCGATCGGGAGACTGAGCATCATTGCCCTCGACTGCCGTGACCCACGGGCCCTGGCCACCTTCTACAGCGCGATCACCGGTTGGCACATGGAGGACGGGGACGGTGACTGGGTGCAGCTGCGCAGCGACGGCGACGTCACGCTCGCCTTCCAACTCGCGCCCGATCACGAGCCGCCGGTATGGCCGAGCCGAGCTCGGCCCCAACAAGCCCACCTCGACTTCGACGTCAACGATCTTGACGCTGCCGAGCAGCAAGTTCTCAGCTTGGGGGCACGCAAGGCGGAATCCCAGCCACACTCGAGCTTCCGCGTCTTCCTCGACCCGGCCGGTCATCCGTTCTGCCTCGTCCTGGCGCGCTGACGGCGCCCAGCCACGTCATCCGTCGGTCATGGGCGCCATAGAGGTTGAGAGGGCACCGATGCCCTCACCCCTAGGCTGGCGGTGATGCGACCGCCGTCCGTCGACGCCCTGGCCAGGGAGCTGGTCGACGTGGGACTGCCCCATCCCCTGCTGGTGGACGCCGCCCGCGAGGCCATCGCCGCCGGTGACCCGGCATCGGCACGGGCCCGGGCCGAGGCCATTGCCCGAGCCCTGCTCCGACCGGTGATCAACGCCACCGGGGTGCTGCTGCACACCAACCTCGGGAGGGCCCCTATCGAGCATCACCAGGAGGCCCGGTACGCCAACCTCGAGCTGGACCTGGCCACCGGCAAGCGCGGCTCGCGTAGTCGCCACGCCGCTTCGCTGCTGGCCCGGGCGTCGGGAGCCGAAGCCGCCCTGGTGGTGAACAACGGCGCGGCAGCGGTGATGTTGGTGCTGGCCGCCCTGGCCAGGAATCGCAGCGTGGTGGTGAGCCGGGGGGAGCTGGTGGAGATCGGCGGCGGCTTCAGGGTGCCGGAGGTGATGGCCGAGTCGGGGGCTCACCTGGTGGAGGTGGGCACGACCAACCGGACCCGGCGGCGGGACTACGAGCAGGCGGTGGCCGACACGGACCCGACCCCGGCGCTCGTGCTCAAGGTCCACCAGTCCAACTACCGCATCGTGGGCTTCACCGAGGCCGTGAGCGTGGCCGCCCTGGCCGACCTCGGCCCCCCGGTGGTCGCCGACGTGGGCTCGGGGCTGCTCGACGCCACCACGCCGTGGCTCGAGACCGGGCCTCCCGCCTGGCTGTCCGACGAGCCCGCCGTGCGCCAGACGCTGCAGCAGGGGGCGGCGCTGGTCACCTTCTCAGGCGACAAGCTGTTGGGCGGGCCGCAGGCCGGTGTGGTGGCCGGCCGGGCCGAGCTGGTGAAACGCTGTGCCCGCCACCCGCTGGCCCGAGCCCTGCGTCCCGGTTCGCTCGTGTTGTCGGCCCTCCAGGAGACGGCGCTCGCCTACCTGCGTCGCGACGGCGACGCCATCGCCTTCTGGCGCATGGCGGCCACGCCCCTCCAAGCGCTGCGGCAGCGGGCCGAGGCCCTGGCTCAGGAGGTGGGAACCGACGCCGAGGTGGTGGAGTGCGAGGCCACGCCCGGGGGTGGGTCGGTGCCGGGCCTCACCATGGCGTCGGTGGGCGTGGCCGTGGCCGGTGATCACACCGCAGCCCTCCGCTCCGCCGACACCCCCGTCGTGGCCAGGGTCCACGAGGGTCGCACGGTTCTCGACCTGCGCACGATCGACCCCGGCGCCGACACCTTGGTGGCCAAGGCTCTGTCCGGCATCACCGCCTAGGCCGTCCGAACCGGACAATGCACGTCCTCGCCACCGCCGGTCACGTCGACCATGGCAAGTCCACGCTGGTCCAAACCCTCACCGGCATGGACCCCGACCGGTTCAGCGAGGAGAAGGCCCGCGGCCTCACCATCGACCTCGGCTTCGCCTGGACCACGCTCCCGAGCGGGCGGGAGCTGGCCCTGGTGGACGTGCCCGGCCACGTGCGCTTCATCAAGAACATGTTGGCCGGCGTGGGGGCGGTGGACGCCTGCCTGTTCGTGGTGGCGGCCACCGAGGGGTGGAAGCCCCAGTCCGAGGAGCACCTGCGCATCCTGGAGCTGCTGGGCGTAAACCGCGGTGTGGTGGCGCTCACCAAGGTCGACCTGGTGGACGAGGAATGGCGCCAGCTCGCCCATCTCGATCTGGACGACCACCTGGCGGGGACGTTCCTGGGAGAAGCCGAGGTGGTGGATGTGGCCGCCACTCAGGGCACCGGCGTCGACGACCTCCGGGCCGCGCTGGACCGTCTCCTCTCGAACACCCCGACGGCCTCCGACCGTCAACGACCCCGGCTGTGGGTCGATCGCTCGTTCGCCGCCAAGGGATCGGGGACGGTGGTCACCGGCACCCTGGCCGGCGGTTCCCTGGCGGTCGACGACGAGCTGGTGCTCCTGCCCAGTGGCCGCCGGGTGCGGGTCAGGTCGCTCCAGAGCCACCAGGCCCGGCTGCAGCAGGCCGACCCCGGCCGGCGCCTTGCCGTCAACCTCACCGCCGTGAGCCACGACCAGGTCGCTCGGGGCGACGCTCTGGTGCGGCCCGGTCAATGGGCGCCCACTCGCACCCTGGACTGCTCGCTCACGGTGCTGGACGCCATCGACCACGACGTTTCCCGGCGCGGCGCCTACCAGGCGTACGTCGGTTCGGGCGAGCATCCCGTGCGTCTCCGGGTGCTCGGCGCCGAGGCGCTGGCGCCGGGGACGAGTGGACCGGTTCGTCTCCACCTGCCTGTTCCCCTACCGCTGCTCCCGGGCGACCTGTTCGTGCTGCGCGAGAGTGGCCGGGCGGAGACCGTTGGAGGCGGTGAGGTGCTCGACGTGGCTCCGGTCTTGCGGGCGTCTCGGGCCCGGCCGTCCCGGTCGGTGGAACGGGTGGTGGCCGAGCGCGGCTGGGTGGAGGCCGAGGTTCTCGAGCGCCTTACCGGCGAGCGCCGGGAGCCCACCGTCGGCGGGCGCTGGGTGGTGGACCCCTTGGCATTGTCGGTCACCGAAAAGCAGGTGCGGACCGCAGTGGAAGCGGCCGGCCCGCTCGGCCTCGACACCGCCACCCTCGACGAGCGCCAGCGGTCAGTGCTCGAGACCCTGGACGGGTTCGTGGTGCAGGGTGGCCGGGCAACGGCGTACGGCCAGGAAGCCGACTCGCTGAGCGACCATCCCTATCTTGTTGCCTTGGAGGCCGAGCCCTTCTCGCCGCCCACGCCCACCGGCGTCGACCGCGGTGAGTTGCGCGAGCTCCGCCGGAGAGGCCTGGTCGTGGAGCAGGACGGCGTGTGGTTCGCCCCAGCGGCCCTCGACCAGGCCGCCAACGTGGTGGCCGGCCTGCTCTCCGAGTCACCCGAAGGGGTGACGGTGGCGCAGGTCCGCGATGCCCTGGGCACCACCCGCAAGTTCATCCTGCCCGTGCTGGCGCACCTCGACGCCACCGGAGTCACCCGCCGCCGTGGCGATTACCGGATCGGCGGACCGCGCCTGCCGGTTTCGCCCTCGGTGCAAAGCTCCTCGGACGAGCAATAGAGCGCTTTTGGGCAGGGCGCCTAAAGCCGCGCCGCCCTTCGCTCATCGAGTAGTCGGTCGGTCACGGGCTCGCACCTTGCGGAGCGAGGCAGCCGGCCATTCAGGAAACGAGCGGCTCGCCGGGCTGGGGCTTCGTGTAGTCAGTCGTATCCTCGACGAGGTCGATAGTCCTGCTTGGACATCCAGTCACACCAGAGGTTGTGCCCGGGTATTGAGAGGCGAGAGCGATGGCCGGCTCGGCTCTGCCAGGAAGCCACCTCACACCGTTTGCCGAGGTCGTCAACTGTCTCAAGGGCTGGTACCAGATCTGTGTCGCCGGAGAGCAGGATCGCAACGTCGAACTCGTCACGCATGGCACCCCATCACCATGGCCACGCGATCAAGACGTCAATGCCCTTCTCACGTCCCTCCCAAATGGTGTTTCCGAGCTGATCGGTCCCGAGCGGGTAGTACTTCAACGGCCTCGTGACCGGCTCCACGCTCGCCTGAGCATCCAGTATCGGACCTGGCGTTGGCAGGCTGCCTGACCAACTCGGCTGCGGACCGCCGATGGTTCGCCCCGAAAGACCATGACCTTCGCCAATTGACGGTTTGGATCTACTCCCAGGCCGCGGTCGGTCAGAAGAATGCCCAGCCGCCTAGGAAACACCTGGCCCAGCGTGTAGTGGTCATGCTGCCAATTGAACGCTTGGCGGGCACCCATGTAGGCGTTCTGGTAGTCGATGAACACCGCGACGAAGGTCTCAAGGTCAAGCACGCTACAGCGCTGTAATTCTTCTCCCAGTCCCAAAGTGGGCGCGCTCGCCGGTGCGCCTTCTCCCGGTCCGCTCATCTTCGGGTGTCGCAGACAGCCACAGGCGGCCTTGCCGAGTCGGCAGGCCCCAATCGGCGGAGGCATGAACGCCGAAGGCGCCTCTCCGGCTGCCGAAAGTGAAGCAGCGCGGAGGCCGATCCGGCTTGCCGGTTGGCCGAGCACCGATCAAGCTCGCCGAGCAACCTTTGGTTGCGAGGCGACTACCGCAACAGTGGCTTGCGCTCCACCTCGTTGAGACCGCCCCAGATGCCATGGGGCTCACGAATGCGCAGGGCGTAGTCGAGACAACACTGACGGACGGAGCAACTGGCACAGATGGCCTTGGCCCGGGTTTCCCGGGCCTCCTTCTCGTCCTTGCGCTCGAAGTGCGAAGGCGGAAAGAACGTCGCTGACTGAGGACCCCGACATGCAGCCTTGGCCTGCCAGACCTCTTCCACTTGTTCTCGCAAGCTCATGCCGCCCACCTCACGGGCGGCGACCCTATCTGCCTTTTGCCCCGCCTTCAAGAGGCAATACCGTCCCTCAACTGGACGTTCTGGCCGCCACTCTCGGTCAGTGCCTCAGTGCCGCCGTGCGTCACGAGCACCGCCGCTCTGCGGCTCTACCTCGAGGAGCAGACCGTCGATGCCGACGACCCGCACCGCCTCCCCCACGGCGACGGGCGTGGCCCGGTTGGTTCGGGCCCTCCAGCGCGCTCCTCGCACCTCGACGGTTCCCTCAGGATCGACAGCGGCCACCGCTTGTCCCATCTCACCGACCATCGACTCCCGACCGATGGTGGGCGTGGAGAAGCGGGCCCGCACCGCGGCCGGCATGCCTGCCACCATGAGCGCCACCGTCCCCGAGACCACGGCGGCCACAGCGACGGGCGATGGAGCGAGGCCTTTGCCGTAGAGGCCGAAGCTGGCGGCAACCAGCGCGAGGGTGGCGATGGCGGTCCACGCCCGCGCCGCGCCGGCCTGCACGTCGACCGCGTAGCCGAACATGGCCAAAAGGATGAGACCGACGGCCCAGGGTCGGGTGGGGAGGACAGCCAGGCCGTAGCAGGAGAGCACCAGGCAACCAGCGGCTGTGACGGCTGCCACCCCGATGCCGGCGGTGTACAGCTCGAATACGACGAGGGAAAGCCCGGCGACGAGCAGCAAGTAGGCGACCGACGGGCTGGCCGCCGTGTGCAGGAGCCGGGCAAAGAAGCCCGGCTTGGCCAGGCGCACATCGACCGTGGGCTGACGCCGGGGCTGCTCGCCGCCGAGCACCACATCGCCGGTCTCGAGGGTCCGACCGCCAACGGTCCTGCCGTCGAGGGCGACCACGAAATCACCCAACGTGGGAGCGTTCAGGTCGACGACCCCTCGCTCCACGGCGGCGGCCGTGCCGAGTGAGGGCTCCGACCCGTTCCCCACGCGGGTCCCGGGCGCCATGCCGCTCACAGACGCGGCCAGGACGAGCCTGAACGGTGGTCCGACCGCCCTGGACCCGTTGGGCCCCACCCAGATGGCCACCGGGACGCGCGCCCTCCGCAACCGCTCGGCCAGATCTTCCAGCTGCGGTTCGGGAATCACGCCGCCTCCGCTGTTCAGCTGCACGACCACGGCCTCGGCGCCGTCCTCCTCGGCGTCGTCCACGGTACGGCCGATGAAGTCGACCTGGATGGGGTCGATCAGGCCTACGACCTCGACCACGTCGACGTGGCTCCTCCCGCCGGCTCCCGCCGGCGCAGCCAGCGCGAAGGGGGCGAGTAACGCCGTCAGGGCGATGATGGGGGTGAGTAACGTTCGCATGAGGATGGATCCTGTCGGGTTCTGCACTCAAACCCGCCTCCTCATCGTCGCTGGCAAGGGCGGGGTCGGCAAGACGACCGTCAGCGCTGCCGTGGCCCGGATGGCCGCCGACGCCGGTCTGAGCACCCTCCTGGTGGACGTGGAGGGCAAGGGCGGCCTACCTGCGGTCTTCGGGTACGACGAGCTCCTCGGCTACGAGGAGACGGTGATGGCGCCGCAAAGGCCGGGGGCCGGGGAGATCCGAGCCCGCACCCTTACCCCAGACGACGCCCTGCTCGAGTACCTCGAGGAGCACGGCATGCGCCGCATCTCGCGGAAGCTCCTCTCCTCCGGCGCCATCGACGTGGTGGCCACGGCCGTCCCCGGCATCAAGGACATCCTCGTCCTCGGCAAGGTGAAGCAGCTAGAGCAGGGCAGCGCCATCGACCTCATCGTGGTGGACGCTCCCGCCGCCGGACACGCGGTGACCTTTCTCACCAGCGCTTCCGGACTGCTCGACTCGGTGCGGGTGGGGCCCATCCGCGCCCAAGCTCAGGACGTGGTCGACCTGTTGAGCAACCCGGCTCGCTGCCAGGTGCTGCTCGTGACCCTGCCCGAGGAGACGCCGGTCAACGAGGTGGTGGAGACGGCGTACAAGCTCGAGGACCGGGTGGGGGTGAGCCTGGCCGCAGTGGTTGTGAACGGCCTCTATCCTCCCCGGCCCGGCCTCGACGCCGACCCCGCCGAGGTGGCCGAGCGCCAAGGTCTCCGGCTCCCGGCCACCGAGCTCGAGCAGCTCCGAGCCGCTGCCCGGTTCCGTCTGGGCCGGGCCGCGCTGCAGGCCGAGCAGGTGACCCGCCTGGCCCGGTCCCTGCCCCTCCCCCAGCTACCCCTGCCGTACCTGTTCACCACCGAGGTCGGATGGCCGGAGGTCGGCATCCTGGCTCGAGCCCTGGCCGCCGGCGTGCGAGCCCTGCCGATCGAGCGGGCGGCTTCCTCCTCGGGCACCGTCGACGCCTCGACGGTGAGCCCCCGGCCATGAGCGGCGTTCTCGACGGGGGCGCCCTGGAACAGTTGGTCTTCGACCGGGAGATCGTTGTGTGTTGCGGGCCGGGCGGTGTGGGCAAGACCACGGTCGCCGCCAGCCTGGCTCTCGAGTGCGCCCGGCGGGGGCGGCGCGCCTGCGTGGTCACCATCGACCCCGCCCGTCGCCTGGCCAACGCTCTCGGGCTGTCAGAAGTCGGCAACGCCCCTTCGAGGATCGACGGTGACTGGCCCGGCGAGCTGTGGGCGCTCATGCTGGACACCAAGTCCACCTTCGACGCCCTCGTGACCCGGCATGCGGCCAGCCCCGAGCAGGCCGACGCCATCCTCCAGAACCGCCTGTACCGCAACATCTCGGGGGTGTTGTCGGGCACGCACGAGTACATGGCGATGGAGAAGCTCTACGAGCTGCACGAACAAGGGCGACTACCCGGATCGAGTGACCATGAAGCGCCTCGTTTCGACCTGGTCGTCGTCGACACCCCCCCGAGCCGGAACGCCCTCGACTTCGTGGATGCTCCTCGCCGGCTCACGCGCCTGCTCGACAACCGGGTCTTCCGGCTGCTCATGGTGCCCACCCGGGCCTATCTCCGGGCCGTGAGCGTGGCGACGCAGGCCTTCCTCCGCACGATCAGCAAGGTGGTGGGCGCTGAGGTGGTCACCGACGTCGTGGCCTTCTTCCAGGCCTTCGAGGGCATGGAGGAAGGCTTTCGCCAACGGGCCCAGGAGGTGCACGACCTGATCACCTCCGACGCCACCGCGTTCGTGCTGGTGGCGTCCCCGGCCCGGGACGCCGTTCGGGAGGCGGCGTACTTCGCCGACAAGCTGGCGGAGGCCGGGATCCCCACCTCGGCCCTCGTGGTCAACCGGGTCCATCCTCGGTTCGTCGAGGGCGGTTCCGAGCCCGGCGGCGGTTCCGAGGGGGGTTCCGCTGGCGGCCTCGAAGGCGGCACAGTGGCCACGGCGTTGGCGCCGTTCTACGCCAACCTGGCCGAGTTCGTGGACATCGCCGGCCGGGAAGAGTCGCACTTCGCCACGCTGGGGGCCCGGGTGGCGCCCGCGCCCGTGGCCCGAGTTCCCTTCTTGCCCGCCGATGTCCACGACCTCGAAGGTCTGGCGGCAGTGGCCGACGAGCTGTTCCCGCCGCCGGCGAGCCAGCGGGCCTAGGTCGCCTCGGTCGGCTGCTGGAGAGCTGCCGCGGCCTCGGCCACGGTGTCCACCACCGTCACGATGCGGTCGAAGCCGGTGGTGCGCAGCAGGCGCACGAGCGTGGTGCGGTTGCAGGCCACGGCCACGTCACCACCGAGCTCACGGGCCCGGCGGATGCCGCCGATCAGAGCGCCCAGGCCGGCCGAGTCGAGAAAGGGCACCGCCGACATGTCGATCAGGAGCCGGGGGGTGGAGGCAAGCTCGGCCAGGGACTGGCGGAACTGGCTGACGGTGAAGGCGTCGAGCTCCCCGACCGGGCGGCAGAGGGTGTAGGAATCCGTCTGCTCCAGCTGTATATCGAGCAATGCCTTCCTCCTGGAACCGCAACTCCTGCGAGGGTCCGCCCCTGCTTGCTCAGGTAGGCGAGATGGTAGCCGTCTCCAGGGGTGGTTACCCTCGGGCGGTGCTCGACGTGGTGGTTGCCGGTGACGAGAGCTGGGTGCGTGACGAAGTGTGCTCCGTGGTGTCGGCCATGCCCGACGTCGAGGTGCGGGAGGTGACCTCCGGCCCAGCCGTGCTGGCAGCGGCCAAGGAGACCGAGCCCGACCTCGTCGTCCTCGACCAGCAGATGGGCAACATGGGAGCCGTCGCCGTGTGCCTGGACCTGCGGCTGGAGGAGGGGGCCGACCGCCTGAGCCACGTTCCGGTGCTCATGTTGCTCGACCGCCGGGCCGACGTATTCCTCGCCCGCCGCAGTGCGGCCGACGGGTGGCTGCTCAAGCCCCTCGATCCCATCCGGCTGCGCAAGGCCATCGCCGAGCTGCTGGAGGGAGGCACCTACTTCGACGACTCGTACCGGCCGACGCCGGCTTAGGCTCCGGTAGCATCTGAACCACGGGAAGTAGCGCAGCTTGGTTAGCGCGCAGCGTTCGGGACGCTGAGGTCGCGGGTTCGAATCCCGCCTTCCCGACCAGAACGCCCGGCTTGTGCGTTACCCGGCTCGGTTCATCAGCTTGGCTCTGCTAGATGCGCTGAACCCAGTTGTGGTGACGTGTCTCGGAGCTGAGAGGCCACGGCGTCCATCGTCACCAGCCGGTCGCGATGCGCCCGGTCACGCCCTACTGGATCAGCTGCTATTCGGAACACATCGTCGATGAAGAAGTGCAGCTGCCAGAACGGCCGAAAATTAGATGTTCTGACTCGGATCCATCATCGGAGTTCCGGTCACCATCTCGATATCGGCGTGGGCGGTGTTGTGCCCGTTCTCGATCGACCAGGACAGCAACGCGAGCTCATGAGCTCGTCCACGCCCGAGACGTCCTGGTTGAAGGGCTGGACGCCCATCTCGGCGAACTCGTCCGGACCTGAAGGCTGAGATCGGCGGGTCGAGTGGATCGAGCTCAGACCCTCCAAGAACCCGCTCGGGTCTCCCGCCGTTGAAGAAGCGAGAGCGACCAGTCGGTCGCGAAATGCTCCACGGGGCGGCGTAGACTGGTGCCAAGGGAGAGGTGCGAGAGCGGCCGAATCGGACTCACTGCTAATGAGTTGACCCTTCACCGGGTCCGAGGGTTCAAATCCCTCCCTCTCCGCTCACTCCTCTCGCTGGCCGGCGCCTCCCCCTAGACTCGTCGGTCCAAGCGCTCGTAGCTCAACGGATCAGAGCATCTGACTACGGATCAGAAGGTTGGGGGTTCGAATCCCTCCGAGCGCGCTGCGGGTGCTGGTCATGGCGTTGCGGCCTCCAGCGGAAGGGTGCCAGCACCAGCCTTCCTGGTACCAAATGGTCTGCCCACGCTGGCAATGCGCGGCTCGCCCTGTAACCGTGAGGCGGCGATGGACCTCGACTCATCCCGGGGCCGTTCAGACTGACTGTGTTGCCGCTGGCCGGCGGTACATTCCAAGCGTGGGTCGAGACTTCGGTGACCGAGTCGAGGGTTGCCTCCTCGGTGGCGCCGTGGGTGACGCGCTGGGCGCGCCGGTCGAGTTCCAGAGCTGGGTCGACATCAAGGCCCAATACGGAGATCAAGGACTCACCACACTGGAGCCGCCAGGGCACTTCACCGACGACACGCAGATGACGCTGTTTACCTGCGAGGGCCTCATACGTGCGTCAGTCCGAGGTCGCACGAAGGGCATCTGTCATCGGCCATCCGTCGTTCGCCACGCCTATCTCCGGTGGCTCCACACCCAAGGCGTGCCCTGGCGACAGGCGGCGTCTGACTTCGCCGGGCAAGCCGACGAACCAGACGGCTGGCTGGTGCGCGATCAGCGTCTGCACCGCCGGCAGGCGCCGGGCAACACGTGCCTGTCTGCCCTCGAGTTGGGTGGCCGAGGCACGAGTGAGGAACCCGCGAACCACTCCAAGGGATGTGGCGGCGTGATGCGGGCGGCACCCGTCGGCCTGTTCCTTCGCCGCCAACCCGCCAGCGACATCTACAAACTGGGTTGCGACGTCGCGGCGATCACTCACGGTCACCCCGACGGATGGCACTCAGCTGGCGCCCTTGCGGTCATCGTCAGCGAACTGGTGCGTGGCGAAGAGATGGACCAAGCCGTCGCCACGGCGTTGCCTCTCACGTCCGACAGCATCCGAGCGGTGCTCGAGAACGCCATGGAGGTTGCCGAGGACGGGCCTCCGACGCCATTGGTGATCGAGGAACGCTTAGGGGCCGGGTGGGTCGGGGAAGAAGCGCTGGCGATCGCCGCCGCCTGCGCCCTTGGCGGGGATGACTTCCCGACAGGCCTCCTTGCCGCGGTGAATCACTCCGGCGACACCGACTCGACCGGCGCGATCTGCGGCAACCTGCTCGGTGCCTCCCATGGTCGCTCAGCCATCCCTGCCGAGTGGCTCGCCGCACTGGACGCCGCCGATCTCGTGGAGACTGTTGCGAGCGACTTGATCCTCGAGGTCACGAACCCCCCGTCGGACGGAGACCAGTCCGTCCCCTCGTGGTGGTGGGAGCGCTACCCAGGATGGTGACCGCTCCCGGATTTGATGAGCGTTGATCCAGGCCTGGGTGCCGGCCCTTGGAGCCAGCGCTTGTGGTCGATGTGTGAGGAGCCGAGGCCATCATCGGGTTGGCCGAGCCCATCGATGCTCGAGCGAGCTGGCGGTTCAAGGTGTCGGCGATGAACGCCTCGGCGCCTCCCCCGGTGCGGATACTGGTCAAGTGGTGCGAGCCACGCCCAGGTCGGATACTGGTCAAGACCTGGTCACAGACTCACCATGTGAAGGCGGAGAAGACCGCCTGAACGGACAGGTTCGGCCGCCGGGCGATCAGGCCAACTCCCCTGCTCGGGCAACGGTTCGGGACTCAAGCGCCCGTAGCTCAGCGCAGCACGTCAGAGCATCTGACTACGATCACAAGGTTGGGATTCGAATCCCTCGGCTTCGACTTCGGGTCGCAGCGCGCCAAAAGGCGATTCGATGCTGCTCACCATCTCGACAACCCATCAGCCGGCGACCGACCTCGGGTTCCTGCTTCACAAGAACCCCGCAGCAGCGCGTCCGAACCACAGGGCCGTCGAGATGTCATTCGGCACGGCGTCCGTCGTCGGGCCCGGAGGCCACCGTCATGGGCGCGCCATCAAAGTGCATGGTCCGCTGCCCTCATCGTGGAGGTCGACCCCGTCGGACTCGTGCGCGCCAGCGCTTGTGGTCGATGTGTGAGGGCCCCAAGGGCAATCGACTTCTCCCTCGCCCAGTACGTCAACGACCGGCCCTACGCCGCCTCGTCGTTCCTGTCGAGCGGTGCACCGCTGCCCTCATCGTGGAGGTCGACCCCGTTGGGTGGCTACGTCGCCTCGTCGTTCCTGTCGTCAACAAGCTGTTCGGGACCGCGCTCACGGGTCGCAGCAAGCTGTTCGGGAGCGGCCGGAGCTGGCCCGGACACCTATCCCGGTCAGCGCCCACCTCCCGGTCGTGCCATGTCGAGGCGGTGAGACGATCCTGCGACGGCTGTTCGAGCCGCTCGGGTACCAGGTCGCCGCGACCGCCATCCCGTTGGACCCGAACTTCCCGCAGTGGGGTGACAGCCGTTACGTCGACGTCACGCTCACCGCCACGGAGCGGCTACGGGATCTACTCGAGCACCTGTTCGTGCTGCTGCCGGTCCTGGACGACGACAAGCACTACTGGGTCGGCCCCGAAGAGATCGAGAAGCTCCTTCGCCGCGGCGGCGACTGGCTCGCTACGCACCCCGACCGCGAGCTCATCGCCCGTCGTTACCTCCGCCACGACCGGCGGCTCACCAACGAGGCTCTCGGGCGGCTGCTCGCCGACGAAGCCGACGACCCGGACGAGGCCGAAGCTGCCCACGACGCCGAAGAAGAGGCGGTCGAAAAGCGGATAAGCCTGAACGACCAGCGCCTCGCTGCTGTCATCGATCAGATCAGGGAAGTGGGCGGTCGGCGCGTCGTCGATCTCGGGTGCGGCGGCGGCGCGCTCGTGAAGCGCATCCTGAGCGACACGAAGGCCGAGAAGATCCTCGGTGTCGATGTCTCCTACCGCGCCCTCGAAGGTGCCGCTCGGCGCCTGCACCTCGACACCATGGCGCCGCGCCAGCGTGAGCGTGGAGCTCGTCCAGGGAGCACTCACCTATCGTGATCGTCGTCTGCAGGGTTTCGACGTCGCAACCGTCATCGAGGTGATCGAGCACCTCGACCCTCCCCGGCTCGGTGCGTTCGAGCGTGCACTGTTCGCCTACGCCTGCCCCACCACGGTGATCGTGACGACGCCCAGCGTGGAGTACAACACGCTCTTCGAGAGCCTTCCCGCCGGTGCCCTGCGCCACCGCGACCATCGCTTCGAGTGGACTCGAGCGGAGTTCGCGGACTGGGCAGGCGCCATCGCCTCGCGGCATGGCTACACCGTTGAGCTGTCCGGTATCGGGCCCGAAGATGCGGAGCTCGGGACGCCCACGCAGATGGCGGTGTTCCGCCGATGAAGATCACCCTGCCCGAGGTCTCGCTCGTCGCGCTCGTCGGCGTGTCCGGCTCGGGGAAGTCCACGTTCGCCACCACTCACTTCCTGCCCACCGAGGTGCTGTCCTCGGACTTCTGCCGGGGACTGGTGAGCGACGACCAGAACGACCAGAAGGCGACCAACGCCGCCTTCGACGTGTTGCACTTCATCGCCTCCAAGCGGCTGGACGCCGGGAAGCTCACGGTGGTCGACGCCACCAACGTGCAATCCGAGGCCCGCAAGTCGCTCGTGGCGCTTGCCAAGAAGCACCACAGCCTCGCCGTCGCCATCGTCCTCGACGTCCCCGAGTCCATCTGCGCCGAGCGAAACGCCACCCGGCCGGACCGCAACTTCGGCGCCCACGTGCTGCGCAACCAGCGCAGCCAGCTCCGCCGATCGATGAAGGGTCTTCGCCGCGAGGGCTTCCACAAGGTCTTCTTCCTCAACGGCGTCGAGGAGATCTCCAGAGCCACCATCGAACGCCGGCCGCTCTGGAGTGACCGCCGCAACGACCACGGCCCCTTCGACATCATCGGGGACGTCCACGGCTGCTTCGACGAGCTCGCCACGCTCCTCAGCCAGCTCGGCTACGAGCTCGAGGACGACGGCGCCGGTGCGCATCACCCGCACGGGCGCCGGGCCTTCTTCGTCGGCGACCTCGTCGACCGCGGGCCGGCGACCCCCGCTGTCCTCCGGCTCGTCATGGGCATGGTCGACGCAGGCAACGCCCTCTGCGTACCCGGCAACCACGAGGCCAAGCTGCTGCGCGCCCTGCAGGGCCGCAACGTGACGGTCAGTCACGGCCTGGGCGAGTCGCTCGCCCAGCTCGCCGAGGAGCCGCCCGAGCTCTCGAAGAGGGTTGCCGAGTTCATCGACGGCCTGGTCAGCCATCTCGTCCTCGACGGCGGCAAGCTCGTCGTCGCCCACGCCGGGCTGCGCGCCGACATGCATGGTCGAGCCTCGGCTGCGGTCCGGTCGTTCGCTCTCTACGGCGACACCACCGGCGAGACCGACGAGTTCGGTCTCCCCGTCCGCTACCCCTGGGCCGAGGACTATCGCGGCGATGCGATGGTCGTCTACGGCCATACCCCGGTGCCCGAGGCGACGTGGCTCAACCGCACCATCTGCATCGACACCGGCTGCGTGTTCGGCGGCCAGCTCACCGCGCTCCGTTACCCCGAACGCGAGCTCGTCTCGGTGCCCGCGGCGCGCACGTACTGGGAACCGGTCCGGCCGCTCCAGCCCGCCACCGAGGACGTGACCCGAGAGGCGACCGACCTCGACCTCGACGACGTCGTCGGCAAGCGCATCATCACCACCCGCCTCAGCCAGACGGTGACGATTCGCGAAGAGAACGCCATCGCCGCACTGGAGGTGATGAGCCGCTTCGCCGTCGACCCGCGCTGGCTCGTTTACCTCCCCCCCACCATGGCGCCCACCGCGACGACCACGGTTGAAGGCCTCCTCGAGCACCCAACCGAAGCGTTCGACTCCTTCCGCCGCGATGGCGTGACCAGAGTGGTGTGCGAGGAGAAGCACATGGGCTCCCGCGCCGTGGTCGTCGTCTGCCGTGACCCAGAAGCGGCGGAGCGGCGGTTCGACGTGGCGAGCAGCCGTGCCGCCGGCACCATCGTCACCCGCACCGGCCGACGGTTCTTCAATGACTCAGAGCAGGAGCTCGCTCTTCTCGACAAGATCCGCGACGGCATCACCACCACCGGACTGTGGGACGCGCTGACCACTGACTGGCTCGTCCTGGACGCCGAGCTCCTTCCCTGGTCGGCCAAGGCTGAGGAGCTGCTCCGCCGCCAGTACGCCTCCGTAGGTGCAGCGGCCACCGCCGCCCTGAGGGCTGAAGCCGACGTGATCGGGACCGCCCTCGGACGAGGTGCAGACCTCCAGGACCTTCTGGCCCGGACCGGCGAGCGCAGCCTCATGGCCGAGCGCTTCGTCGACGCGTACCGCCAGTACTGCTGGCCCGTCGAGTCCGTGGACGACCTCCGCCTGGCTCCGTTCCAGATCCTCGCAGGTGAAGGCCAGGTCCATGCCCTCACCGACCACCTCTGGCACATCGACGTCCTCGGTCGCCTCGCCGAAGCGGACCCGGCCACGTTCCGCTCCACCGCCATCACGACCGTCGAGCTCGACGACACGAGCAGCGAAGCGGCTGCCACCGCCTGGTGGCAGGAGCTCACCGAGCGCGGCGGAGAAGGCATGGTCGTCAAGCCCGTCGATGTCGTGCACCGCGGCCCCAAGGGCAACACCCAGCCGGGCATCAAGTGCCGCGGACCCGAGTATCTCCGCATCATCTACGGGGCCGAGTACACCGCCGAGGCCAACCTCACCCGACTGCGATCGCGTGGCCTCGGCCACAAGCGGTCCCTCGCATTGCGCGAGTTCGCTCTCGGTGTCGAAGCTCTGGAACGCTTCGTCGGCGGCGAGCCGCTCTACCGAGTCCACCAATGCGTCTTCGGGGTGCTCGCCTTGGAGAGCGAACCCGTCGACCCAAGGCTTTGATGCGCTCTACTTCTCGGGATTGATCCCAGTGCCCCGAAGCTGCGCGAGGGTCCGTATGAAGTGCGACTGGCGGAGAAGTATGGAGTGAGCGTCGGGCAGGCCGAGGAAATGATCGATCGCATGGTCCATGCCGGCCGTGGCGACGGGTTGTCCCTGCGCTTCGACGTGGCCCGGCCCGGCAACACCCTGGACGCTCACCGGTTGCTGCATCTGGCCCGCATGGCCGGCGTCCAGGACGAGCTGGTGGAGCGCCTGCTGGCAGCAGTGTTCACCAACGGTGAAGCCATTGCGGACAGCGAGACGCTGGCCCGCTGCTACCGACGTGGGCCTCGATCCCGAGGAAGCGGAGCGGGTGTTGTCGACCGACGCCCATGCCGGCGAGGTGCGGTCCGACGAACTGGAGGCGGCAAGGCTCGCTGTCCGCAGTGTCCCCTCCTTCGCTTTCGACCGCTATGGGGCCTCCGGCGCCCAGGCGCCCGACGTGCTGCTCGATGCGCTGCAGCGGGCGTGGAGGGGCTCCCACGCGGAGGAAGGCGGACTGGCTGCGGGAACCGAGACGCCGGGCTGCGAGACGCCGGGCTGCGAGGACGGCTCCTGCGCCGTGTGATCGCCTCGCACCCAGCCGCCCGTCGGCGCTGCTCGCCGGTACCGTTCGCCTATGTCCAGAGAGGAGGATGCCCGAGCTCGAGCAGTCCTTCACACCCTGGCCGACCTCTCCCCTTCGGCTGAGCAACGTTCGCCCGGCCACGCCATTCCCCTCGAGTGGTTTCGCTGGTTGGCGATGGAGGCGGTGCGTCTGTTCCCGCCCGAGGGCCTCCTTCCCCTCGCCACCGCACCGGACGAGGCAAGGACCGTGGCCATAGACCGCCGGTTCGGAGAGCGACTGGCCGCCGTCGACCAGCTCCGGCCGGGGCAGCGGTCGCTGCGGGCAGGGTGGTTGTTCGTCGGCTCGACCTGCGAGTCGGGACCGTCCACGCCTTCCAGGGCAACGAGAGGGACGTCATCATCGCCTCTCTGGGATTAGGCCCCGACGACGAGGTTCGCTCGTGGAGGTTCGTCGAGGACCCGCATCTCTTCACGGTCTTCTCCACGCGGGCCAGGAAGCGCCTGGTCTCGTCCACTCTGCCGATCCCCCTCCCGGCGGCGTGTTGGCCGAGTTCCTCGCTCAGGCCGACACCGCCCCCGGTCGCCCGAGGCCGGCTGGCCACGTTGACGAATGGCCTGCGGGGATCGCCGCCGAGCTCGAGGCCGCCGGCTTGCCGGTGATCTCGGGCTACCCGAGCGGCCGGCACGTGGTCGATGTCTGCGTCGGCGATTCTCGGCGGTACTTCGCCGTCGAATGCTGCGTCCATGCCGAGGGTCCGGAGGCCCACATCGATCGGCACCTCTCGCTGTCCCGGCTGGGGTGGGACTTCCTGGAGGCATACCAGTCCCGCTGGGGGGACCGGCGAGGCGAGCTCGTCGTGGAGCTCCACCGCCAGCTGGCCGACCATCGATGAGGTCAGTCTCCCCGCCGCCGGGGCCAACCGGTCAGAAGGGGAGGGCACCCGCTGCGGCCCCGCCAACTGCTGTTCGCCCTTGGGGGCGGCACGGGTGGCCGTCTCCAAGTCGATCTCCCCGAAGTGCCGCTTGCGGACGGCGCAGCCAACGGCCCGGACCGGAAGGCTCCAGAGGCTCTCGTCGGCGAGGCCCTTGGCCACCCTCCCCGACTCCCAGTTCAGCTTCTCGTGAACCAGGTCGACCTCCTGGTCGTCGGTCGTAGCCAGATAGGAGATGGCGGTCCACCACACCCGCTCCCGGTAGTACTTGAGACCGGTCGACGACAGAATGTCGTCGAGGCTGAACATCACGCGGCCGAGGAAGAGGATGCCGCCGCCGTAGTCGCGAGTGACGGTCTCTGCGACCTGGGGGATCGATCGCACCAGGAGGTTGTTCACCTGGTCATGGTCGAACTTTCGCCGAGGGAGCAGGAGATGGTCGGCCCCGTCGCCGTACTCCTTCATGGTGAGGTAAGTGGCGTAGGCGAGGTCGAAGTTGATGTGGGCGTTCAGCCCGAGGAGTAGGTCCTGGACGATCGTCCCGCTCCGGTTCTCGGCGGTCCTGTGGGCGATCTTCCATGCCCGCTCGGATTCCGGCGGCCGGTCGAACGTGGTGAGCGACCGGAAGTACAGGCTGGCGAAGTTGCCCGTGACACGTCGCACCCAGTCGCTGTCGAAGAAGATTTGTCGACCGGCGTAGTCCCGCGCTGGTCCACGGCAGCGCCCACGTTGGCCGTGACGATGTAGTAGGCCCGCAGAAACACGGCGCGGTAGTCGTCGTGCTCGTGGAAGTAGTCGAGCGCCGTGCGAATGCAGGCGAGTGCCTCCTCGGCATCCCGCGGTCGCTGGGACGCGATCTCCTGGAAGTCGGCCATTTGCGCGCTCTCCTCGACTCGACAGCCTGGCGACATGGTAGGTCCCGCCCCCGGCTGGGATGCCCCGGGCCTCCGAAGTAGCTTGGCGGCCCATGATCGTGTGGCCTGGGGAGCCGTACCCTCTTGGCGCCACCTACGACGGTCTGGGGACGAACTTCTCCGTGTTCTCCGAAGCCGCCGACCGGGTGGAGCTGTGCCTGTTCGACGGCGGTGGCCAGGAGACGAGGATCGAGCTCTCGGAGACGACCGCATTGTGCTGGCATGGGTACATCCCGACGATCGGTCCGGGACAGCGCTACGGCTTTCGAGTGCACGGACCGAACGTCCCGGCGTGGGGACACCGCTGCAACGCCAACAAGCTCCTGATCGACCCGTATGCCAAGGCCATCGAAGGCCAGGTGGACTGGAACGAGGCTGTTTTTCCCTACAGGTTCAAGGATCCCGACGACTGGGACAACAACGCCGACAGCGCGCCGTACATGCCCAAGTCTGTGGTGGTCAGCCCCTGGTTCGACTGGGACAACGACCGCCACCCCCAGACGCCGTACCACGAGACGGTCGTCTACGAGCTTCACGTCAAGGGGTTTACCCAGCGCCACCCCGAGATCCCCGAGGAGTTGCGAGGCACCTACGCCGGGCTCTCGCATCCAGCCGCAGTCGATTACCTCGCCAACCTCGGGGTCACGGCCATCGAGCTGCTACCGGTCCATCAGTTCATCCACGACGCCCATCTCGTCGGTCGGGGCCTGCGCAACTACTGGGGCTACAACTCCATCGGCTTCCTGGCGCCTCACAACGAGTACAGCGCGGGGGGCCAGCGCGGCCAGCAGGTGCAGGAGTTCAGGCAGATGGTGAAGACCATGCACACTGCCGGGATCGAGGTTTTCCTCGACGTGGTCTACAACCACACCGCCGAGGGAAACCACATGGGCCCGATGCTGTCCTTCAAGGGGATCGACAACGCCGCTTACTACCGCCTGGTGGACAAGGACCGGCGTTACTACTACGACACCACCGGCACCGGGAACAGCCTGGACATGCGCCAGTCTCACGTGCTGCAGCTGATCATGGACAGCCTGCGCTACTGGGTGACCGAGATGCACGTGGACGGCTTCCGCTTCGACCTGGCCGCCGCCCTGGCCCGCCAGTTCCACGAGGTGGACAAGCTCTCGGCGTTCTTCGACCTCATCCAGCAGGACCCGATCGTCAGCCAGGTGAAGCTCATCGCTGAACCATGGGACCTGGGCGAGGGTGGGTACCAGGTGGGAAACTTCCCTCCTTTGTGGTCGGAGTGGAATGGGAAGTACCGCGACACCGTCCGTGAATACTGGCGGGGCGAGGAGCGGACCCTGGCCGACTTCGCATACCGCTTCACCGGCAGCTCGGACCTCTACGAGTCGGACGGACGGCGCCCATACGCCAGCGTCAACTTCGTGACCGCCCACGATGGCTTCACGCTGTCCGACCTGGTCTCCTACAACGAGAAGCACAACCAGGCCAACGGCGAGGGTAATCGAGACGGTGAGAACCACAACCGGTCTTGGAACTGCGGCGTCGAGGGGCCCACCGAGGAGGCGACGATCCTGGATCTTCGTTGCCGTCAGCGTCGGAACTTCTTCACCACCCTGCTGCTGTCCCAGGGCATCCCCATGATCCTGGCCGGAGACGAGATGGGGCGCACCCAGGGAGGCAACAACAACGCCTACTGCCAGGACAACGAGCTGTCGTGGATCGACTGGGACGGCATGGACGGACCGATGGTGGTGTTCGCCACCAGGCTGGTTCAGATCCGCCGCCATCATCCCGTCTTCCACCGTCGTCGCTTCTTCCAGGGACGCCCCCTGCACGGAGCAGGCGTGAGCGACATCACCTGGCTCCGGCCTGATGGCACGGAGATGAACGACGAGGACTGGCAGACGGGCACGGTCACGTCAATGGCCGTCTTCCTGAACGGCGAGGCCATCGAGGCTCCCGGTCCTCGGGGCGAGGAGATCGTGGACGAGTCGTTCCTCGTGCTGTTCAACGCCCATCATGAGTCCTTGCCGTTCTCGATCCCTGACCAGCGCTTCGGGGAGCGGTGGATCAGGATGGTCGACACCGCCGACGCGCTGTCCGAGGGGGACTCGGCCAAAGCGGGCGACGTCGTCGTGGCCGAGAGCCGCAGCATCGTGCTGATGCGCCGCGTTGGGTAGCACTCCGCCCGACTCCACCTACCGCGTGCAACTGGCGCCGCACTTCGACTTCGACGACGCCGCGGCCGTGGCTGCCTACCTCCGCGACCTCGGCATCAGCCACCTGTACGCCTCGCCCTACCTCCAGGCCGCGGCGGGCAGCACCCACGGATACGACGTGGTGGACCACCACCGGGTCAACGAGGAGCTCGGGGGAGAGGAAGGGCACGAGCGGCTGTGCGCCGCCCTCGACCAGTTCGGCTTGGGGCAGGTGCTGGACATCGTGCCCAACCACATGGCCATCACCGGGCCGGAGAACGCCTGGTGGTGGGACGTGCTGGAGAACGGCCCCTCCAGCGTGTACGCGTCGTACTTCGACGTTGACTGGGACCCGCCCGAGTCCAAGCTGCGAAACACGGTGCTGATGCCCATCCTCGGAGATCACTACGGCCGGGTCCTCGAAGCGGGGGACCTGCTGCTCGAGCGCCACGGCGGGAGCTTCACCTTCAGCTACTTCGACCATACGGTCCCGGTCGCTCCCCGTTCGCTCGACGACCTACTGGCCGAGGCCGCGGCCCGATGCCAGAGCGACGGGCTGGAGTCCATGGCCACAGCCTTCGGACGTCTCCCGCCATCCACCGCAACCGATCGCGAAAGTGTGCGGGAACGCCACCGCGACAAGGAGGTCTTGCGAGCTCGGCTGGCGGAGCTGTGTGACTCGGACCCGGAGATGGTCGGCGCCGTGGATGCCGGGGTCGCCGCCGTGAACGCTGCTGCCGACGCCTTGGGCGCCCTGCTCGAGCGCCAGAACTACCGCCTGGCGTTCTGGCGCACCGGCGCCCGGGAGCTGGGATACCGGCGCTTCTTCGACATCAGCAGCCTGGTGGGGCTGCGCGTGGAGGACCCGCACGTGTTCGACGACACCCACCAGCGGGTGCTGGGCTGGGTCCGAGAGGGGGTGGTGGACGGGCTCCGGGTGGACCACCCCGACGGCCTGAGGGACCCGGAGGGTTACCTGCGCCGGTTGGAGGAGGCGACGGACGGGGCCTGGGTGGTGGTGGAGAAGATCCTGGAACGGGGCGAGCGTCTTCGGGGAAGCTGGCCCGTGGCAGGCACCACCGGTTACGACTTCCTCAACCGCCTCGGTGGCCTGTTCGTGGACCCCGCCGGCGAGGAGACGCTCACGCGGCTCTACGCCGGGATCACCGGTGCCGAAGCCGACGCCGCCGCCGAAGCGGACGCGGACGACGGTGAAGACTTCCCCCACGTCGCCTACGCCAGCAAGCACCAGGTCATGCGGGCCTCGCTGGCCGCCGATGTGAGCCGGCTCACGGCCCTCTTCGTGCAGGTGTGCGAACGGCACCGCCGCTTCCGTGACTACACGCGCCACGAGCTGCACGAGGTGCTGCGAGAGGTTCTCGCCTGCTTCCCCGTCTACCGGACCTACGTCCGCCCTACCGATGGTGCGGTCGCCGAGGAGGACGTGGCGTGCGTCGAGGGCGCCGTGGCCGACGCCATGGGGCGCAGGTCCGAGCTCGACCCGGAGCTGTTCTCCTTCCTCCGGGACCTGTTGCTGCTCAGGATCGGTCCCACTGCACGGCACGCTTCGGACGAGGCGGTGGAGCAGGAGCTGGCCGGCCGCTTCCAGCAGGTGTCGGCCCCGGTCATGGCCAAGGGCGTGGAGGACACGGCCTTCTACACCTACCTCCGCCTGGTGTCGCTCAACGAGGTGGGGGGTGACCCTGGGTCGTTCGGGACGTCGCTGGAGGAGTTTCATCGAGCCTGCTCCGAGGCCCAGCGCGACCGGTCCCATGGTCTGCTCAGCACGTCCACGCACGACACCAAGCGGAGCGAGGACCTGAGGGCACGACTCAACCTTCTTTCGGAGATCCCCGACCAATGGGCCGAGGCGGTGCACCGATGGATGAACATGAACCAAACCCACCGCCGAGGCGGAGCTTGGCCCGACAAGAACGCCGAGTACCTGCTCTACCAGACGCTGGTGGGGGCATGGCCCTTGGAGCCGGACAGGGCGCTCACTTACATGGAGAAGGCCGCGCGCGAGGCCAAGGTCCACACGTCGTGGACCGACCCCGATCCTGAGTACGACGCAGCCCTCCGAGACTTCGTGTCAGCGGTGTTGGGTGACGGGGCGTTCCTGGCCGATCTGGCCGGCTTCGTCCGACCCCTCGTGGCGCCCGGGCGCGTTACCGCTCTGGCCCAGGCTCTCGTAAAGCTCACTGCTCCAGGCGTACCCGACACCTACCAGGGCACCGAGCTGTGGGACCTGAGCCTGGTGGACCCGGACAACCGCCGGCCCGTGGACTACGAGCAGCGCCGGCGGTTCCTCGCCGAGCTGGGGGACATGGGGCCCGAGGAGGTGCTTTCCCGCAGCGACGACGGGCTTCCCAAGCTTCTGGTCACCACCCGGGCGCTGC
>JAUJNQ010000002.1:222314-259707 GCA_030448025.1 Acidimicrobiales bacterium
CTTTCCCGCAGCGACGACGGGCTTCCCAAGCTTCTGGTCACCACCCGGGCGCTGCACCTGCGCCGTCGCCGCCCCGACCTCTTCGGGCCCAAGGGCGGCTACGAACGGCTGCCCGTGGGCGGGGGTCACGCTGAGCGGGTGGTGGCCTTTTCCCGTGGTGCCCTGGGTGCCCGGGGCGAAGGCTCGCTGACCGTGGTGCCGCGCCTGGTGATGGGGATCGACGGCTGGGACGACACCGCCGTGGACCTGCCGCCCGGTCAGTGGCACAACGAGCTCACCGCCGAGCAGTGGCCCGAAGGGCGAGTGCGGTTGTCGGACCTGCTCGCCCGCTTCCCCGTCGCCCTCCTCTGCGGCGGGGAGGAAGGGTGAGCACCTTCCGGGTGTGGGCTCCGACGGCGGCGCGGGTCGAGGTCGAGGTCAACGGGGCACGCTTGCCGATGGCCGGGGTGGGTGACAGGGGCTGGTACCAAGCCGACATCGAAGAGGCCGGTGCGGGCAGCGACTACCGCTTCGTGCTCGACGGAGGCGACGCTCTTCCCGATCCCCGCTCCGCCCACCAGCCAGCGGGGGTGCACGGCCCGTCGCGGGTGGTGGACCATGCCGCCTTCGGGTGGACGGACGAAGGATGGCGCGGTGTCCACCTGCCCTCGGTCGTCATATACGAGCTGCACGTGGGCACGTTCACTCCCGAGGGAACCTTCGACGGCGCCATCGCCAAGCTCGATCACCTGGTTCATCTGGGGGTCGACGTGGTGGAGCTCATGCCCGTGAACGAGTTCCCGGGGTCGCGCGGCTGGGGCTACGACGGGGTTGGCCTCTACGCCCCTCATCACGCCTACGGCGGCCCCGACGGCTTGAAGCATCTGGTCGACGCCTGCCACCGCAAGGGCATCGGTGTGGTGATGGACGTCGTCTACAACCACCTGGGTCCGGCCGGGAACTACCTGGCAAGCTATGGCCCGTACTTCACCGACCGCTACGCCACGCCGTGGGGCCAGGCTGTCAACCTCGACGGACCGGGCAGCGAGGAGGTGCGCCGGTTCTTCGTGGACAACGCCGTCACGTGGCTCGAGGACTACCACTGCGACGGGCTTCGCCTCGACGCCGTCCACGCCGTCATCGACGCCTCGGCCACCCACCTCCTGGAGCAGCTCTCGGTACGGGTGGCGGACCTGTCGGCCCAGCTCGGGCGGCACCTGTTCCTGATCGCCGAGAGCGACCTCAACGATCCCCGTGTGGTGCGCCGCCGGGAGGTGGGTGGCTACGGGATCGATGCCCAGTGGAGCGACGACTTCCACCACGCCATCCATTCGGTTCTCACCGGCCAGATAACGGGCTACTACCAGGACTTCGGGACCATGGCCGCGCTGGCCACCGCCCTTGGACGGGCGTTCGTCTACGCCGGCGAGTACTCGCCCTACCGCCGGCGACCTCATGGCCGCCTCGACCCCGCCCTCTCCGGCCATCGCTTCCTCGGCTACTCCCAGAACCACGACCAGGTGGGGAACCGGGCGGCCGGGGAGCGCACGGCAGCGCTGGTGAGCACGGCGCGGCTCAAGGTGGCCGCCGCCCTCGTCCTGACGTCCCCGTTCATCCCCCTCCTGTTCCAGGGCGAGGAGTGGGGTGCAAGCACGCCCTTCCAGTACTTCACCGACCACCAGGACGCCGACCTGGGGCGCGCAGTGAGCGCGGGGCGGCGGCGGGAGTTCGCCGCCTTCGGGTGGGACCCGGAGGACGTCCCCGACCCGCAGGACCCGGCCACCTTCGAGCGTTCCAAGCTGGACTGGTCAGAGCTGGAGCCAGAGCCTCACCACCAGCTGCTCCACTGGTACCGGCGGCTGATCCAACTCCGACGGGAGGTACCCGACCTGGCCGACGGTCGTCTGGACCGGGTGCAGGTCACCTACGACGAGGACGGGCGTTGGCTGGTCGTGCTCCGAGGCCGGGCAACGATCACCTGCAACCTCGGTTCGGGTGACGCTCGTCTTCCGGCGACAGGCCGTCTCCTGGCCGCCTCCGAGCCCGGCGTCAGCGTCGACGACGGAAGCATCCTTCTGCCGCCCGACTCCGTGGGTGTGCTCGTTGCGGTGACCTGCTGATCGGTGGGTTTGATCACTCCACCGGGTTCAGCGCTCGTCAGGCTGTGCAACCCCCATTCGGGCCAGCGCCAGGCGGTCGACCAGAAGGCCCGCGGTGGCGCACAGCAGGAGCATGAAGGCGATCGCGGCCGGTACGACGGGTGGCGACCCCTGCTCCTCGGACCGGTTCGCCGCCAGCCGGCGTGATGTCGTCGCTGCTGGGTCGGCTGGCGGGAGCGCGGCGGTGTCGATCGGGATGCTGGTCACCCGGTAGAGGCCCGAATAGGCGATTAGGGACACGGCATGGGGCCCGGCATGGGCCGGCGTGGGCAGGGCGACCGTGGACTCGCCGGCCTCCACCAGCGTCGGAGGCGCAGGCGCTGCCGTCTGCCCGGTGGGACTCTTCACGTTCACCTGCACGAGGGCGGGAGCGGACAGGCGGAAGCGGATCAGCTTGGCGTTGTCGGGCTCCGGCGATGCTGGCGGTGCGGGCTCGGGCCCCAAGACCTCGATGCCAAGGGCCTCGATGCCCGGTGCCGCTTCCTGCCCCGGCGGCGGCACGACCCGCAGCTTGCCCTCGGGCCCGGGCAGGACCTTCCAGTCTCCGGTGGCGACGACGGCCAGCGTCCGACCGGCCTCGTCGAGCACGCGGAACCGGCCCGGGCCGCTGACCGTGACCGCCGAGCGTCCGGTGTCCAGGGCCACCCGGATGGTGGCCGGCATGCGGCCGGCCGGGAGCCGACCGGGCCTGGCCCCGCCGTAGTAGCTGGAGAGGATGGAGCCCGCCCCGGCCCCGCCCTGGGCCTTGGCCAGGGCGCCGTACTGGCTCATCCCGATGCCATGGCCCCTGATGACCGGCGCATCGGAGACCTTGGGTCCGCTCCCGGCGGGCGCGCTCGGAGGTGCGGGGGCCGGCTGAGGGCTGGCGGGCTGAGGGCTGGGCGGAGGGGGCGGTGGGGGATCGGCGGGCACGACGCCGAGGAGCGGAGGGCCGGCCGGTGGTGGGGCGGCCGGAGGGGCGGCGCCAGGGGGGCTCGGGGCGGGAGGCTTGGCCGGAGCGCGAGCCGCCGGCTTGGCGGGAGCCGATTGCCCGCCCGTACCGGGGACTGCCCCGGCGTAGTACATCGACTTGATGGGAGCCCCTCTCCTGAGGAGCACCTGGCCCCGGGTGGACTCCACCGCCGCCACCCACCGCTCACCGGCTTGGGCGCGCTCCTTGGCCAGCCCGACGTAGACCTGGCACGCCTGGGTGGGGCAGATGTCGGCGCCTATGGCGGACGCCGAGGGGGGAGGGTTCTGCTTCTGGTGCAGCGCGTAGGTCCGAGCGGCGATGGCCTGCGCTTGCAGCGCTGCGGTGGGCCAGCTGGAGGGGACCTCGGAGATGCCCCGCACGTAGTCCTCGACGCCGACGTCGTTGATGACGCCCACTCCGGAGCCCGACCGCACCAGCTCCATGGCACCGCGGTAGTCACCGAGGTCCGCCGCGGTGAGGAACCCGTCCGGTGCCAGGCTCTCGAACCGCACCCGCTCCACGAGCCATCCCGCGGGGGTCGGAACCGCCGCCTTAGCGCTCGATCCCGTGGCGCCAGCCGTGGTGAATCCGACCATCAGCAGCAGGGCGACGAGCACCCGAACACGCACGACCCGCCTCCCCACGGGCGACAGGGTACCGGTCCCTCGCTCTGGCAGGAGGAAGCGGTGCGGGGGCGGCGCTAGAGACCGGTGCGGGCGACGAGATGGAGATGGATGGAGGCCTGGGACACGGTGACCTCCTGGCCCCAACCGAGTACCAGGCGATCGGACTCGATGCCGTCGCCGAACACGACCAGCCCATCGGATTCGGCCACGACGGCCAGCTCCTCCCCAGCACCCAGCAGGCCCTCCGTGCAATCGGTGCCCGTAGCTGGGGAGGGCCATGCCTCTCGGACGAACCAGGCCAGGCTGGGCGCTCCCGGGTGAGGAAGCTCGAGGCCACTGCGACGCTCCAGCCAGGCCGAGCGGCACCATCCCGAGCAACCCGTTCCCGTGCCCACGAGCAGGCCCGATGACGACTGCCGTTCGCTCCGTCCGTCGGCCACCACGATCCGGTAGCGAGCCGACTGATGGCTCGGATGACCGACGTAGACCTCGTTCAGGGCGGTCAGCACCTGACCGTCGTCCGTGCGCGCCTCCACCATGGTCCTCCGCTCCACGGCGCGGTCCACCCGCTCGGACGCCGCCGCGCTCAACAGCTCAGGGGCGGCCGCCGGAGGGTGGGGAACGAGGGTTCCGGGGTTGCGGGCCGGGTCGGGGTTGATGCCGATCACCGGCTGGCCCCGGAGGTACTTGGCCACGTTGGCCACCAGGCCGTCCTGGCCTACGGCCACGACGATGTCATCGGGAGCGAACAGAAACCGGTCCAGGTCGCCTCGCTCCACCCGCCCCCGGCGCCAGTCGAGCGGAATGGCAGCGGCCACCGTGGCCAGAGCGGCGCGCTGGACCTCGTGGCGAGCTTCCGCCTCTTCCAGGCTCCGGCCTCGGGTCCGGAGGAAGAACGCCGCCTGCTGGCGGGTGCCATGGCGGGCGACCAGCTCCTCCAGCTCGGTGCAACGGTGCACCACCACGGCCCTCGGCCCCAGAGTGCTCATGTCCAAGGTCCAGCTGTCAACCCCTCGGCCGGCGAGTCATTGGTGGCGACCCGGAGCCGGGCCCACCGCTGTGGGACCAGGGCCTCCCACGCCGGCGCTGAACCTGGCCAGCAGGGGGGTGAGCAGATCCGGTGTGATGGCGAGGGTGCCGATGTCGGGGAGGTGGCTGGCCAGCTCCCTGGCCGCCAGGCCGAGCAAGGTGGTCTGGTCCACGTCCTGGTAGGCGGCCAGGCGAGCGGCCTCGGCCTCGCCGTCTGCCGCACCGGCCAACCGGGTCGCTTCGGCGTTGGCCTCGGCCAGGCGGCGCGTGCGGGCCGCCTCGGCCTCGGCTTGCACCTGGTCGGCGGCGGCCGCCTCCTCGGCCCGGCGCCGCTCGTTGGCGCCTCGCTGGGCGACGAGGTGCTGCTCGCGGTGGGCCAGCTCGATCTGGCTCTGCAGCTCGTTCTCGGCGATGGCCCGCTCCCGCTCCACCGCCACCGCCCTTCGCTCGTAGGTCGCCTTGTCGGCGTCTTGTTGGACCTGCTCCCGAGTGGTGGTCTGCAGCGCCCGCTCGATCTCGCGCTCGGCCCTCACGGCGACCACCCGCACCCCGACGACGGCCACACCGATCTCGACCAGGCGTGGGTCGGCTCCGAGCCCTCCGGCAAGCCGTTCGCGCACGGCGACCACGCCATCGGCCAGCGCTTCGGCAAGGGGCAAGCTGGCGATGAGGTCGATGGCCTGCTGCTGGGCCAGCTCCACCAGAACGGCCCCGAGCTGGTCGAGCGGAGCTCCCCGCCAAGCTCCGGTGTCGGGGTCGATGCCGAAGTCCAGGCGGGTGGCGGTGAGGCGGGGGTCCGCAGCCCTGTAGGTGACGGTTGCCTGAACGGTCACATCCTGGAAATCGCGAGTGCGGGCGTGGAAGAGCAGGGGCTGCTCGCGGTCGTCGACGGGCACCTCGCTCAGCACGGCCGTGAGGGGCCGGAACCAGAAGGCCTGCCCTATGCCTTCATGGACCACCCGCCCTCGCCGAAGGTGCTGGACGTAGGTGGTGGGGGCGCCCCGAAGGTGGCGAAGGAACGGAGCCTTCTTGACGTCGGCCATGATGGAAAACCTCCTTGTCGTCGCTCTGACGATAACGAAGGTGAGTCTTATCGTCAAGGTGACGAGTACAATCCAAAGAGTGAGAAGGAGCAGTCCGGGTGAAACGTTCCGGGATCGGGCGGCGATTACGGTCGATCTGACCGTCCTAACCGTTCGTCATGATCGACTCGACTTGCTCGTCGCTCGCCGAGCCACCCCGCCCTACCGGGGACGCTGGGAGCTCCCGGGTGTCGTGGCGCTCCACGACGAGGACCTGAGGGGTGCCGCCTCCAGAGCGCTGGCGGACCGGGCAGGCGCCTCTTCGGCCATCGTGCACCTCGAGCAGCTGGCCACGTACGGGAGGCCCGCTCGCGACCCCCGTGGCTGGGTCGTCAGCGTTGCCTACCTGGCCTTCGCCCCTGAGATGCCCGAGCCGGCAGCTACCGGCTCGACCGGGACGACTCGCTGGGTACCGGCCGCTGACCTGCTCAACGAGCCGCGCCGCTTGGCCTTCGACCATCACCACATACTGAGTGACGGTGTGGAACGGGCCAGGGCCAAGCTCGAGTACAGCCCCCTCGCCACCGCCTTCTGCCCGGAGGAGTTCACGATCGCCGAGCTGCGCCGCGTCTACGAGGCGGCGTGGGGACAGCGCCTCGACCCCAGGAACTTCCACCGCAAGATCACCGGGACCCCCGGTTTCGTGGAGCCCGTCGGCCAGACCACCACCCGTGACGGCGGTCGCCCTGCGCAGCTGTACCGGCGGGGGACAGCGGACCTCCTGCACCCCGCCATGCTCCGTCACAACCCGTGAGGAGCATCGGGTTGGTCAGTGCCCGCCGCGGCCCATCACCTGGGAAACCGCACCGCACCACACCGCATTAGCGGTAACTATCCCTTTGCTGGAGAAGATGGCGGTTACTCGTCCATTGGTAAGGCCACCGTTACGGGAAGCGGTGGCTTGCGATGACGCTCGAAGACCGGCCCGAAGATGGTCAGAACCATCTGAGTCGACCAGAGGCAAAGTTCGAGCGAGTCGAGTGCCGGTTGAGCACTACCGGTCTGCCAGTCACCAATCGCTACATGAATGGGGAAGTGGTCCTTCATGTCCATTTCCCCTGGCGTCCAGGCATCGGCGATGGGAACGGTGAACTGAAAGTACCCCACCTCTGCGCCGTCTTCCAGCGGCTCGATTGCACGACTGGTGTGTTGGAGGTCATATCCGGCTGGTGGAGTGAGGGGCACATAGGTTTGTTTCTCGACTCCTGCAATCACCGTCGTGTCGCTGTCCAAGCGGTTCCACGCGACGTGGATAGCGCGGTGCTTGTCGATGTTGTCCAGAGCACAAAGGCGTTGGAGCCCGAATGGAAGCACCGACAGCGCCGGAGCAAACTCAGGTGTGACCAACTGTCGGGTTCCATCCTTTCTGGACGAGGAAACCGGCCAGGCTGCCCCAAATGCTTCGATGGGGAGGGTTCCCCAGATCGAGGCGTTGCCGTTGTTGTAGGGCTGCAGTTCCTCAATTCGTGTCAGGTAGCCGCTGAGAGCAAGCTCCTTGCGGAGTTCGCCAAGCGCGCCATTAAGTCGCTTGGGGCTGTCGTAGATGGGAAACTGAACGTCACCGATGTCCTCCGGCCGCCTTCCAGTGACGAGCGACACGAGCCTGACCATGAGGTAGTCAAGACTGGTACGGGCGTTGTGCAGACAGTCACCGATAACAAGTCCCCAGTCGGGCTTGATGGGTTGAAGATCTCGGACCTTGAACGAGTACCTGGCCTCATCGATGTTCTTGTCGACCGTGATGCGGTAGTCGTTGCCCTGCCGAAACTGTTCAATGTCAGCCCGCAAGACATTCAGGTGGTGTTCGGCCCACCGCAGTTTCGCCCATGCGTCATCGAGAGTGATCCTCATGCCGACCTATCCTTGGAGGGTCATGACAGCGAACGAAAAGAAACCGACGCAGCGGACGCCCGAAGGGACCGAGCGTGAACGTCTCGGACTGGACGGCGAGGGTGGAACCGAAATACCCATCCCGACTCGGAAGCGCGTCTACGAAGACCTGGCGAAGGTGGCGAAGCCACGGAGAGAACGGCAAGAGGACTCCCGAGAGCGGGAATAGGCAGCCAAGCGAAAGGCCTCTCACCGGGTGTCGTCATCTCATCGCCTTATCGGCGAGGCAGACGCCGACGGTGTGGCCGCACAGTTACGCACCCATACCGGGTGCGGCGCGGATACCGGCTTACTCGCACGGTTCTCACCGGCCTTCTCCTTTCCTGGAGGTACGACCGAATCTGCTGGACCGCTGCCCCCCTGCCCAACGAATCCCGCTAGTTTGCGGGTGCCCTGATGGGAACAGGATCCTGGATCCAACTCATCGGCCCGCCCCCCGCCTTTGTGCGGGGGCGTTCTATTTCGCTCCATCCACACCATGCTGGACGCGATATCTCTGCGTAGTGGTGGATCCACCGGTACGGCATGGGACAGATGTACCGTCTGAGCATGGCTGTGAGCACCCAGGGCGAGCAGGAAAGAAAGGTGCAGCCGACCTACGTGCGGCTGCCGAGCGAACTACATCGGGCGGTCAAGGAGCGGGCAACCGCCGAAGATCGCACGATGGCGCAGACCATCCGCGTGGCGCTGCGCCACTACTTGAAAACGGCTGCGGACTACTAGTTCAACTCGTCGTCGTAGCTGCTCGTAGGAGTAGCTGGGCGAACATTGCCCGGCGGTCGTCCCGCCGGTTGTACCGCCAGACGTACTCGTTCAAGTATCCCTGTAGGAACTTGGCGGAGACGGCGTGATGCGTCCCGCCGATGCCTCGCTTCACGAGCGACCAGAAGCCTTCGATGGTGTTCGTGTGCACGTCACCTTCGACGTACACGCGGGCCATGTGGTGGATGCGCTTGTGTTCGTAGCCACCTCGCTCCGTGATGCCGACGTAAGAAGGTGCTTCATCGGTGTATACGGTCGAGGCTGGCAGCACCCGCGCTTCAACGTGGGGCCCCAGAGTCCGACCCTGAGTGCTTGGCACGACGTAGGCGGCGACGTTCCCACCACGCTCCACCATGCCGAACACCGGAGTCTTGTGCTGGGCGGCCCACCTGTGGCGGCCTGCCTTCTCTGTCGCGAGTACGGCGGTCCCCAGGTCGCCCGGTCGGACTGGCGAGGCTTTCCGCCCACGAACATTTCATCCATTTCGACCTCGCCCGAAAGCGGCTCGTCGTCCTGGGTCATCAGTTCGTTGCGGATCAGATGGAACATGCGCCACGCGGTCTTGTAGGTAACGCCCAGCTCGCGTTCGAGCTGCTTGGCGGAGACTCCGCAACGAGTGCTCGTCATCATGTACATCGCATAGAACCAAAGGTGCAGCGAGGTGGACGACTTGTGAAAGATCGTTCCCGCTGTCGGGTGCAGATGGTGGCCGCACGCGGTGCAGGTCCACGACTGGCGCCGCTGAGCCGTCTCGTAGCGTCGAAAGGCGCGAACCGTGGCGCACTCGGGGCACTCGGCGTGCGTCCCATCCTCCGAGTATCGGGTGCGCCAAGGAAGTCCAGGCACGCGGCGTCGTCGGGAAAGTCGCGCATGAACTCCATGAGCGACATTTGCGATTCCGACGATGCGGCTCGCTTGGGCTTGTTGCGATCTACCGGAGGCATACCCTCAGTGTATAAGCCCCAGGTTCTCCAGTCAAGGGATAGTTACCGCATTAGCCATGGCTTCCTAGGCTGAGCGCCCTAGCAAGTGCCGTCTTTGCGGCTCTAGTCTGGCGCGGTGGGCTCGAGCTATAGACCGGGCGAGGTGGCCGAGCTGCTCGGCGTGAGCGTGGACACCGTGCGCCGCTGGGGGGACTCCGGACGGGTGCGCATGAAGCGGACCTCCGGAGGCCAGCGCCTGATCGACGGAGCCGACCTGGCCCGGTTCCTTCGGGAGCAGCCCACCCTGCCCGAGCCCGAGGCCATTGTGGGCCAGTCGGCCCGCAACCGCTTCCCGGGCATCGTGACCCGGGTCCTGGCCGACAAGGTCATGGCCCAAGTGGAGATCCAGGCCGGCCCTCACCGCGTCGTGTCGCTGATGACGCGGGAGGCGGCCGACGAGCTGGGCCTGGCTCCCGGCGTGCTGGCCGTCGCTGCGGTCAAGGCCACCACCGTTGTCGTCGAGCTGCCGGGAGATCGGCCGTGACGCGGGGTTTCCTCGTCCTGTCGGCGGCCGGGCTCATGGCGGCTTCCTGTTGCGCGCCGGAGGCAAGGTCGGAGGCAAGGACGGTCAAGGTGGCGGTCGCGGCGTCGCTCACCGAGGCGTTCACCGCGTTGGCGAAGGAGTACGAGACCGAGCACCCCGGCGTGCGGATCAGGCCCACCTTCGCAGCGTCGTCAGCCCTCGCCCAGCAGGTCAACGACGCTGCGCCGCTCGACGTGTTCGCCTCCGCCGACGAGGAGAGCATGAGCAAGGTCACCGTCGCGGGCAACGCCCTCGACCCTAAGGTCTTCGCCCGAAACCGCCTGGCCATCCTGGTAGGCAAGGGCAACCCCAAGGCCATCACGAGCCTCGCCGACCTGGCCGGGCCGGGCGTCGTCTTCTTGTTGTGCGCGCCCGAGGCGCCCTGCGGCCGCTTCGGCGCCGCAGCCCTCGAGAAGGCCAAGGTAAAGGCACGTCCGGCGTCCCTGGAGGAGAACGTGAAGGGCGTGGTGTCCAAGGTCGCGCTGGGCGAGGCCGACGCCGGGATCGTGTACGCCACCGATGTCAAGGCCGCCGCAGGAAGGGCCGAGGGCGTGGACATCGACATCGACGGCGATCCTGCGCTGACGGCCGTGTACCCCATCGCCCTGACCAGGCAGGCCGACGACGTGGAGGCGGCGAGCGGCTGGGTGGACTTCGTGCTCTCGGAGCGAGGGCAGCAGACGCTGTCGAGGTTCGGGTTCCTCCCGCCGTGAGCCGGAGGGGCGCGCCACTGGCTGCCCTCGCCTTCGGCGCGCTGGGCGTGTCCTTCATGGCCTTACCGCTCGCCGGCCTGGTGTGGCGCACCCCCTGGTCGGCGGTGCTCGACGAGCTGCGGGATCCCGTGGTGACGACCGCCCTGCGACTCTCCCTCGTCTGCTCGTTGGGCGCCGCGCTGGTGGCCGTGATGCTCGGGGTACCGCTGGCGTGGGTGCTGGCCCGTGTGGACTTCCCGGGCCGGCGACTCGTGCGGGCCGTCGCCCTCGTGCCCCTGGTGCTGCCTCCCGTCGTCGGCGGCGTGGCCCTCCTGCTGGCCTTCGGCCGGAGGGGGCTGGTCGGTCAATGGCTCGACCAGTGGCTCGGCGTGAGGCTTCCCTACACGACCCCAGGGGCCATCCTGGCCGAAGCCTTCGTGGCCATGCCGTTCCTGGTGATCACCGCCGAGGCCGCGTTCCGCAACCTCGACCGGCGCTACGAGGACGCCGCCCGCACTCTGGGAGCCGGGGGTTTCACGGTGTTCCGCCGCGTCACCCTTCCGCTCACGCTGCCCTCCCTGGTGGTCGGCGCGGTGCTGGCCTGGGCCCGTGCCCTAGGCGAGTTCGGCGCCACCATCACCTTTGCCGGCAATACCCCTAACCGCACCACCACCATCCCGCTCGAGGTGTACCTCCAGCTGGAGGCCGGCCGCCTCGACGGCGCCATCGTGCTCAGCCTCGTGCTCCTCGTGGTCTCGGTGGGCGTGCTCGTCGGGCTGCGCGACCGATGGCTCGGACAGCAGTGACGTCGGAGCCGCCGCCGCCGTTGATTGGGTGTCGGTGATGGAGGCATCGGGGATGGAGGCCGAGGTGGACGTCCGTCTCGGGGACCTTCACCTGTCGGTCGACCTCCGGGTCGGGAACGACGAGACCGTGGCCGTCCTCGGACCCAACGGCGCAGGCAAGACCACTCTGCTCCGGGCCCTGGCCGGCCTCAACCCACTGGATCGCGGCACCGTGGTGCTGGACGGCGAGACGCTGGAGGACACCACCACGGGCGCCCACGTACCTTCCGAGCGCCGCAGGATCGGCGTGGTCTTCCAGGACCACGTCCTCTTCCCCCACCTGAGCGTCCTGGAGAACGTGGCCTTCGGACCTCGGTGCCGGGGTGCGCGGCGCAGCGTTGCCCGCCGGCAGGCCGGCGCGTGGCTGGAGCGGGTCGGACTGTCCGACCGGGCCGGCGCCCGGGCCGGCGAGCTCTCGGGTGGCCAGGCGCAGCGGGTGGCCCTGGCTCGTGCCCTGGCCTGCGAGCCGCGGCTGCTACTGCTCGACGAGCCCCTCGCCGCCCTCGACGCGACCACCAGGCCCGCCATTCGCCGCGACCTCAGGCGGCGCCTCGACGCCTACGGCGGCATGCGCGTGGTCGTCACTCACGACCCATTGGAGGCCATGGCCCTCGCCGATCGGCTCCTGGTGCTGGAGGCGGGCCGCGTGGTGCAGTCAGGTACCAGACAAGAGCTGATCAGCCGGCCCCGTTCGCCCTACGTGGCCGACCTGGTGGGCGTGAACCTGTTCCGCGGCCAGGCCCGACAGACCCGGGTACGCGTCGAAGGGCTGGACCTCGTCGTTCCCGACGCCGGCCACGGTGAGGTGCTGGTCGTCGTCCATCCCCGCTCGGTGGCCCTGCACCGCAGCCGGCCCGACGGCACTCCCCGCAACGTTTGGCGCGGCAGGGTGGAGGTCGTGGACCCTGAGGGCGAGCGGTCCCGCGTGCGGGTGACCGGGCCGCTCACGGTCGTGGCCGAGGTGACGGCGGCCGCCGTGAACGACCTGGAGCTGGCTCCCGGCGGCCCGGTCTGGGTGGCCGTCAAGGCCACCGACGTGCAGGTGTACGAAGCCTGAGCTCCAGTTGCTCTGCTCATCTTGAAGCTTGGACATCCCTTGTTTGTCACAGGGGCCGTGCCAGGATGACCGGCGTGGGCAAGCGGAACCGGAGCGGCGTAGGGAGGAGCAGCGGCGGGCACGTTCGGCCGCCGGCAGGGCGAGGGAGACAGGTAACTCCGGTCCCTCGGGGCACTGGGGCGCCGGCGATAGGTCCAGCCCTCGGGAGGTGGAATCGGTCGTCCTGGCCGCAGCCGTGGCCGTCGTCCGGGAGGACGGGCCCGCCTTCGCCGAGCTGCTCACCCGTCTCTTCTGGGGACCGCCCGTGGCAGACGGGTCACGGCTGGTCGATGCTGGGTTGTCCCGGTGCCTCGAGCGGGCTGTTGGAGAGGCGTGGCGGCGAGGATGGCAACCGGCCGACCTGGCGCGCGTCACCGAGCGTAGGCTGAGCCCCGCCCACGCCCGGGTGGCCACCACCGCCATCGCTGCCGAAGCGGGCCGCTACCCCCCGTCCACGGTGGATGCCCACTGGCGGTCACAGCTCGACGAGCTGGCCCACGACGCCGCACCGGCTACCAACGGCCGCCGTGCCGGCGGTCCTGCGACCCGGGAAATCGAGATCCGCCGAGGCGTGGAAACCCTGGCGCTGCTCCTCCACGTGCCCGAGCTCCCCCGGCTCTGCGCTCCCCCGGGAGAGGCGACCGGGGCTGCGACCTTTGCTGCTTCTGGGATTGCTGCTTCGACCGACGCTCGCGTCCTCGGGCGGGTGCGCGCGCTCCTGGCCAAGGCCGAGTCCACCACCTTCCCCGACGAGGCCGAGGCGTTGACGACCAAGGCCCAGGAGCTGATGGCCCGCCACGCCATCGACCGCGCGGTCCTCGGCACCGCCGCGGGCCAGACGGGCGGCCCTGTCGGCCGTCGGCTGGCGTGGACGACCCCTATGCCGGCGCCAAGGCCCTCCTGCTCGGCGAAGTCGCCGTGGCCAACCGGTGCCGGTCGGTGTGGTCGTCGGACGTGAGCTTCGCCACCGTTTTCGGCTACGAAGCCGACATTGCCTCCGTGGAGCTGCTGTACACGTCGCTGCTGGTCCAGGCCGACGCCGCCATGGCCGGCGCCGGCCGCCAGGTCGACGGCCATGGCCGCTCCCGCACCCGGTCGTTCCGACAGTCCTTCCTGGTGGCCTTCGCCTCCCGCATCGGTGCCCGCCTGCGACAGGCGACCGCGCAGTCAGAGGCCGCGGCGGCGGAGGAACACGGCGCTGCGCTCCTGCCGGTCCTGGCCGCCAGGACCGATGCCGTCGACGAGGCCTGCGACGCAACCTTCCCCGGCCTTGGCCAGCGCTCGTTCTCCCCGAGCAACCGGGACGGTTGGTTCGCGGGTCTGGCCGCGGCCGAGATGGCCTCGCTGTCCGCCCACCCCGAGGTGGCCCGCTCCAGCTAAGGGCAGCCCGTCGGCGCGGCGGTCCTGAGCCAGCCGTTCTGAACCGGCGGCTCTCGGAACCGGCGGCTCCCTTGAGCTGTTCCCAGAATCGTAAGCGGGTGCACCCACGTCGTCGGCGGGCGAACTCTACGCTCGGCCTTCGCGGAGCGGACGCCTTCCAGGCAGGCCGTCGCCACGATTCAAGCGATGCCCCAAGCGCCAATGTCCGGAGCTCCCCCCACCCCCGTCACCACCCGGCCAAAGGCCCTCCTGGCCGGGGCGGTCGTCACCGGTTTGGGTGGTGTGGTCTTCTGCTACGGCATCGCCACCGGCGGTCCGCTTCTCGAGCAGCAGTGGGGCGTCCTGGCTCTGCTGGGCGTCTGGTGGATCGTCTTCGCCGTGGGGGCAGCCGTGGTGCTGCGGCTGCCCCCTCGAACGGCGCTGGTGACGGTGATCGTCGTGGGCGCCGCTCTGCGGCTGGTGGCCTTGGCCGGCCCGCCGGTGCTGTCCGACGACCTGTACCGCTATGCCTGGGACGGTCGGGTGCAGGCCGCGGGCATCAACCCCTACCGCTTCCCGCCCACGGCGCCGGAGTTGGCCGAGCTCCGCGATCCCTGGTTGTGGCCCGACGAGGCCGGCTGCGCCGAGCTCAGCCGGCCACCGGGCTGCACTCGAATCAACCGCGACCGGGACCCCACCATCTACCCGCCGCTCGCTCAGGTCTGGTTCCGGGCCGTGGACGTGGTGCTTCCCGGCCAGGCTCGAGAAGGAGGATGGCAAGCCGCCGGGGCCGCGGTCGACCTGGCCCTCGTCGGCGTCCTGGTTCTCGTCCTCAAGGCCCTCGGCCGGGACCCGCGCTATGCGGTCCTCTACGCCTGGAGCCCGATCGCCGTGCTGGAGACGGCGCAGAGCGCCCACGTGGACGGCCTGGCCGTGCTCGGGATCGTGGGTGCCCTGTGGGCGGCGCATCGAGGGCGCAGCGGCTGGGCCGGGGGGATCCTCGGTGCTGCAACGCTGGTGAAGCTCTACCCCGCGCTGCTGCTCCCCGTCCTGCTCCGCCGCCATCCCCTGCGGGCGATCTCGGCCTTCGCCGCCGTGGTGGTCGTGTCCTATGTCCCCCATGTGGCGGCGCTCGGGCCCAAGGTGCTCGGGTTCCTGCCCGGCTACCTGGCCGAGGAGAACTACGCCACCGGCGGTCGCTTCCTGCTGCTCGGACTGACGGGGCTGTCCGGCGTAGCCGCCCAGGCCGCCGCTGCGGTGATCATGGTCGTCGCCGCGTGGGCCGCGTGGGCGTCGGCCCGTGACGCCGACGTGCGAGCCCGACTCCTCCTTGGCGTGCTGTTGCTGGTGGTCACGCCCGTGCAGCCGTGGTACGCCCTCGCCCTGGTGGCCGTGGCCGTGCTCGGGGCCGCCTGGTGGTGGCTGGCGGTGGCCGTCGCCGGGTACCCGGTCTACCTGGACGCCATCCTCGGGGACGGCCGGCCCGAGGTCGTGGGGCGACTGAGCTACGGCATCGCCGCCCTGGTCGTGGTCGCCCTGGCGTGGCGCATGGGCAAGGGTGGCCACGACTCGTCCCCACAGTCCCCAGAGTCCCCGGAGCGTTCCGTCGCCGAGATCTTGCCCGTTCCGGGAAGGGTCCTGGTCTCCGAGACTGGAAGGGGTCGGGCATGACGTCGTTCAGGTCCTCACCAAGGTGGCGGCGTGCCTGCGCCGTCGTCGTCCTGGCGCTCCTGGCCGCGTGCAGCAGGGGCGGCGACGGCGCCTCCCCCGCCGGTCCGGAGAAGCGCGAGCTGCCGCCGGCCCCGGAGCCGGCCGTGGCGCCGGTGCCCTCCACGGCGCCGGCGGGAATGGTCGTAGCCCTGCCGGGCGGTGGGCCAGAGGGAGTGGTGGCCGATCCCGTGACCGGCGTGGTGGCGGTCGCCCTCCGGGAGCCTTCCCGACTTGCCCTCGTGGACGCCAAGACGGCTCGGGTGACCAAGGTCGTGCCCGTTCCGGGAGCGGCCCGTCATCTCCAGCTGGTAGGTCCGGGCGGGCCCGTGCTCGTTCCCGGTGAGGACACCGACGTCCTGTCCCAGGTGGACCTGCGCACCGGGGAGGTCGGGACCACCGCCAAGGTGGGCCGCCAGCCGCACGACGCGGCCGCCGCCGACGGTCGCGTCTACGTGGCCGACGAGCTGGGCGGCAGCGCGTCAGTGGTGAATGGCGACGGCAGTCTCGGTCCGCGCATCCCCGGGCCGGTGCAGCCCGGCGGCGTTGCCGTCAGCGGTGGCCGGGTGGGAGTGGTGGACGTTCGGGGGGCCCAGCTCTTCGTGTACGACGCGGCCAAGGCACAGCCGCTGGCGCAGCTCCCGTCGGGTGACGGCCCCACCCACGCCGTGCCCGACGGCACCGGAGGTCCTGGAACCGGAGGAATAGTCGTGGCCGACACTCGGGGCGGCGCCCTCCTGTTCTTCCGCCTCGGCCCGGAGCCCCGGATGGAGCGAAGGGTGGCGCTTTCGGGCTCCCCCTACGGAATGGCCTTCGACGCCACCCGTCGCCGGCTGTGGGTCACGCTCACGGCCACCAACCAGCTCGTCGGCTTCGATCTGAGCGCAACCGCCAACCCGCCCACCGAGCCGTTCGTCACGCTGCCCACGGTTCGCCAGCCCAACTCCGTGGCCGTGGACCCGGTCTCGGGCCGGGTGTTCGTGGCCGGCGCCACCGACGCCGCCCTCCAGGTGGTCGACCCTCGATGAACGCCCGCCGATGACGTCCATGAGCACCAGAGACCTGAGGCTGCGCACCAACCGGGGTGGCTTCCTTCCCGCAGACGCCGGTCGATGGTTGGCCCCGCCTCCACCGGAGGAGGAGCTGCTCCTGGACCGGGTGCGGGGTCCGGTGCTCGACATCGGGTGCGGCCCGGGACGTCACGTGGTGGCGCTCATCCGCCGGGGAATCAGCGCCTTCGGCGTCGAGCTGACGCCCGCCGCGGCTCGCCTGGCCCGCCAGCAAGGAGCTCCGGTGATGGAGGGCTCGGTGTTCGGCCCCGTTCCCCGCACGGGTGAATGGCGAACAGCGCTCCTCCTCGACGGAAACGTCGGCATCGGGGGCCATCCGGTGACGCTGCTCCGCCGGGTGGCCGACCTCATCGCTCCCGACGGACGGGTGCTGGTCGAGCTCGGCGCACCCGGATGCGACACACAGCGCCAGCGCGTGCGTCTCGAGGTGGAGGACACCTCGGGGCCGTGGTTCCCATGGACCAGCGTGGCCGCCGACCGGATCGATCCATTGGTCGCCAAGGTCGGCCTCGCCGTGCACGAGCTCTGGCAGGGTGCGGGCCGCTGGTTCGCCGAGCTGGACCGCCTCCCGCATCAGGCCGGTGGGCTGAGCCCAGAGCCGAGGGACTAGCCGGGGCATCGATGGCCCGTTCGTCGCCGGATGGGCGTGCGGCTGTATCGCTCCACGCGGCAACGACCACGTCAGGGCTGCCGCCACTCCATCACCACGCGGGCGTTGGTCGGCGCCCCTGGAGGCGCTGACCTCGCCGCTGCTCCCACCCCTTGTCACCACCAGGTTGGGCACGCTCGGCCGGGAACCACTGCGTCTCGTCACTGTGTTCCTTACGATCAGGCCCTCTCGGGGTGATCAGCGCTCCCAGAGGAGCTCGGAACGCTCGGCAGCGGTGTGTATGGCGGCCCCGTCAAGTTCGCCCCACGTCTCCTTCACCCTGGCTGCAGGCCACTCGACCACGAGACGCACCGGCCCGTCGGAGGGAAGCGGCCACACCCAGCACCGCTGGTGCCGTTCATTGCCGTCGCCCCCGCCGCGGTAGGCGGAGACCACCGGCGCGTTCGGCTCATCCTCCAAGGCTGGACGAGACTGGCTCGACGCCCGGGAGCCGTCGGGCAACACCACACCGACGCGGAAAGCGCCCCCATCAGGTTCGCCTGTCGTTGGCGGAGGTGCATCCGCCGCCATGGGTTCGGTGATCATCGCCTCCCGCGCTTGCACCCTCACGGTGAACTCGAAACCCGTGGGATAGGCGACGAAGCGTTCGGCCACGACCAAGAGGGAGCTCGATCGGATCAGCACGGTCCTCAGCGGGACGAAGGCGCCCAGGACGTTGTCAGGTGGGAACAGCCAGGGTGGCGGAAGCGGCGGGAGGGGTGGCGGGCTGGGTGCCGGCGCGTCGAAGAAGCCCACGCGGGTCTACCCGTCCCCGAGTGCCAGCGCCTGGTCGGCGGCGGCGTGGATGGCCGCCCCGTCAACGTCCACGCGCCACTCGTCCACGCCCTCGGCCGGCCAGTGAACGACGAAGCCGGTCGGACCCTCGGGAGGGAGTGGCCACAGCCAGTACTGCTTTTCCCAGCGTCCCCGACTGCCGTGGCCAGAGCGCATCACGAGCACGGGATCCTTCGGGTTCTCCTCCTCCCAGTGTGGAGGGCGAGCCAGGCTCGATGCCTTTCGCCCATCGACGTAGGCGATCCCGAGGCGTAGGACCTCAGCCGGTGGGTCGAGGCCGCCGTTGCCCCGATGCTGGCCCCAGTCGAGGGGATCGGCCAGGTCGTCGGAGGCATGGCGACGGGCGACCAGGACGGTGAACTCGAGCCCCGTGGGGTGAGCGAGCAGGCGGTCCACGACGACAAGTACCGATTCGGTATCGACGAGGACTGCCCGGAGGGGAACGAAGCCGCCGAAGGTGAGCTCCGCAGGGCCCTGCCAGGGCAGCAGCGGTCTGGGCGGAGGCAACGGATCAGGGGACGGGAACGAGTCGAAGAACGTCCCCACGACGCTCAGCTCCAGACCACGTCGGCCTCGGCGGCCGCCACGTGGATGGCTGCGCCGTCGAGCTCGACCGACGTCTCGGCGATGTGATGGGCCGGCCACTCGACCACCAGGCTGACGGGCCCTGGCGGAGGCGAGGGCCCCACCCAGTACTCCTGCTCCCAGTGGGGTTGCCAGCCAGCCTCGTCGAGTGGGTACAGCACGGGGCCTTCGCGGTTCAGACCTTGGACGTCGGCCAACCAGTTGAGATTGGTGGCCCTACGCCCGTCGGGGTAGGTGACACCGAGGCGAATGACGTCAGGCGGAATCTCTGGTGAGGAGCGGTCCCAGTACCAGTGGGGAAAGGGCGGGAGGGTCCGGCCCGGTTCGTTGGGCGACCACACCAGGAGGGTGAACTCGAACCCCTCGGGAAAGGCAATGAACCGATCGAAGGCCATCAGCGCCTCTCGGGTCTGGACGATGGATGGCCGGATCGCTACGAAGGCGCCGAGAACTCCATTCGGGCGACGACTCCACGAGGGCCGATGAGACGGCAAAGGCTCCGGTTCGGATGGCGGATCTGGCCGTACCGGAAGGGAGTCGAAGAAGCCCATTACCCAGATGGTGCCATGGCCCCTGCAGGCCGGGTAACAGTCTTCGCGCCAGAACGCCGAGAGCGTCAAGCGGCTAGTAGGCGCACACGACGTAGAGGACGAGATGCCCCACGCCAGCGTCGCCTGCGACGGTCGCCCGCCCGAATGGTGCCATCGTCGCGATGCTTCCCGACCAGTTCCCGCCAAGGCCGGCATGCGCCGGTATTCCTCCGCTCTAATCCCTGAATAGACGCCGCGTGAATTCGTTCGTGAACTTGCTGTCTACATCGTGCACGCTCATGAGCTCTAAGAACTTCGTGAAGTGCTCCTGATGCACGTCCATGAGATCGCCTTTGCGATACTCCTTGCAATACTTCCCAAGATGCGGACGAGCGCGAATCTCCTTCATCAGCTTTTCGGCCGCTTCGAAGTAGGCATGAACGCCAGGCGAGTCGTCGCAGAGGAGATCGACCCATGTGGAGCGTCGTTCACGCCCGGCGCCAATAAGGGTGCGGTCGTGGCCTGCCGGAGTGAAACGGACCTCAACAAAGGCGTAGGGCAACCGCTCAACGCGGTATAGCGTCTGGTATAGCTGGAGGAAACGCTCGCAGACCTCGAAGGTCTCCGTATAGGGAACGGTGAATTCCAACTCTTGGTGCAAATGATAGAGCGTCCGGTTGAAAGCCTGGCTACTCTCCATCACCAGGCTTCTCGTTCGGACAAGGCTGTGTGTGACGGCTGAAAGGGCCGGTAGCAGCTTCATGTACGCCAAGAGATTGCCCACCCACGCTGCGAGGAGGGACTCCGCCGCAGTGGTCAAGAACTCTCGAAGGGGCCCGAGAGTCGATCGATGGCTGGTGGTTCGATTCCAGGTGTTGACTTGGCACTTGTCCGTGAATGGGAACAGGTAGAGGCTCAAGTGGTCATTATCGAGCAGCAGTCGATCCAGGTTGTCCTTCACGAAGGACAAGGTTGCCGGTTCGACTCGTTGCTCCACATTGAAACGGTCGACACCTTGGACAACGACCTCGGTGATGATCCCGACCGCGCCGACTCCACCGACGGCGGCTCGAAAGAGGTCATCGGCTGGCACGCATTCGTAGGCGCGCCCCTGACCATCCATGACCTTCAGCCTGACGACGGACTGGCTGACGAACCCCCAGTCGCTGCCACCGGTTCCGTGCACGTCGGTGGACAAGATGCCCCCGAGACTCTGCGCGTCATGGGAAGGCAGCCCACGAAACGCCAGGCCGTCCTCTTGCAACTCCCGCACCGCGTCACGCACTCGCGTTCCCGCTTTGAACGAGACCTGCTTTCTCGTGAGGTCCTTCCAGAGCACGCCCGCGTATCTATCCAGTGAGACCAAGGTGTCGTCAGCCACAACGCCGTCGTTGAAGGAGTGCCCGGAGCCGAGGAGTCTGAGTCCCCTCGAGGTTCGGACGAGCTCGGCTAGCTCTGCCTCCGTGGAAGGCTGCGCAAATCTCCGGGGCCGGTAGCGGAATTGTCCAAGCCAGTTGCTGCATGTACCCCGGTAGACTCGACCCTCGAGGACGATGTGCCTGCCCAAGGTTGCGGCGTAGACGATGACGTTGAGCGTGGTGATCAGTGCGCAGTACAGGTAGCCTCGGACTCTGCTCACCGTATTTGGTTGCTCCCCAGACCCCTTTCGGCTCGATGCACGTCGACAGCAAGCGGCGGGGATGACGGCAACACCCAAGTCACGCGATGAGTGTCGCACTCCTGCCCTCGCAGTGTGTGTCCGGAGTGCCGTCGGGCATATTCCGGGTGGCGTGCACCAGCCGGCGTTCGGGGGCACCCAAGGCAGCGGTGACGGCAGCTGGTCATTGCCAGCGCCAGGCGGATGGCCCTGGTCAGTCCCCACCGGCAGCTGACCGGCGACCCGGTTCAGATGTGGTCGCCGGGCGGTTTCCCGGCCTTGCTCGTGGCCGACGGTAGACCCAACCTGGTGGCGTCTCGAATGGCCGGCAGCTGGCGGATCGTGGAGATGGACTTTGGGATCGCGACGCCATTTGACCTCGTCGGGTCCGCCTTCATCGAGCTCAATGCCGACCGTACCGGCCGCTTCCGCTTCGTAGCCGTCGAGGCCTTCCTAGACTGCCGGTACGGCGAGGGTGGGGACTGCCCGAAGGTGGAGTTCACCTGGGAAGGCAACGACGGGGGCGATCATGCCTCCGGCCGCGGGTGGGCCAAGCTCGAGACCGATGGCTCACTACGCGGCCACATCTTCTTCCACACTGGTGACGACTCGGGCTTTCGGGCAGTCAGGCGCCAGAGAGCCTCGGGGACCTCCCGAGCTGGCGGAGGACACCTCAAGACTCAAAGAGTGCCCCAATGCGGCTGGTCGGCGGCCGGCGAATCGAGGCTGGCCAGGAAGGTCGAGAGGCACCTCGATGGTCTCCCGGATCTGCGCCAGGACGCTTGGCCGACGTTGCCCCGTGTGGTGGAGATCCGGCCGGGGACCACGGCTCTGAGATGCTGGCATTGGGCCGCCGAGATGCACTGAGGCTGCTGGCGACTTCGGGCTGGATGAGGACCTCCGAGCGGAACCGCCGCACGGTCGACGTGCTCCTCGTCGAGGCGCCGCCGACGTCGGATGCGGCCGTCGCTGACCGGACGGCCCGGGCTGCAAGGATTGAGCCATGGCTTCTCGTGACGTCGAACGCAACTACTCGGTCGCCCAGTTCGCCGGGAAGCTCCGCCGGTTGGCGGACGCTCTCGAGGCCGACAGGCCCTTCCGCATCCAGGTCCCCGGCGAACGCATTCGCGTGCCCAAGGGCGCCGCCATCAGCGTCGAGCACGAGCGCGAGGACGACGAAGAAGAGGTCGAGTTCCAGCTCAAATGGCACGTCACCGCGGTAGACGACGACGAAGCGGACAACGGCGAGACCGAGGTGTGACCGGTCTAGCGTGGCCCTACCGGACGCAGGGCCCCGCGACCTCTGCCGCCGGCACATCGTCGGCGTGTTACCGGGTGCGCGGGACGTGCCGAACTCGGGCGCCTCCCGTGGCCAGTTGGCCTTGCCGTCCGTCCGCTCCAGCGGTCGGTCACGCATCACACCTCCGCGGGTGGTCCGAAAAGGACCGGTGCTGGCTACACTGGCACCGGTGTTAGGCATCGAGCTTGAACGAGTCGAGGCGCTCGAGTTGCTCGGGATGACTCTGGCGCACCTCAACGATGCTGAGGCGAGGGCGGAGGCATCCCCCCGAGTACCGCTGCTGATGGCCATTCGAGACAAGCTCGCCAAAGCTCTCCGGGAGGAATCATGAGCTACACGGACGGCCAGGTATCGGCGGCCACCGCCGCCATGGACAAGTATCGGGGCTGCGACGACGGCGAAGTCGGTTCGGCGCTGGTTGTGGTCGGGCTGAGCGCAGAACGAACCGCCAAGGAAGCGCAGATTCGTGACGACATGATCCGAGTTGCACATCGCGCCGGCGCGCCGATCCGCCAGCTCGGCGAGGTGTCTGGGCTGGTCCGCAAGACCGTGACCGCCATTGTCTCTTCCGCGCGCGGGACTGACTGTCCCGCACCTGCCGGTTTAAGCACATCCGGGACGCCCCGGGAAAGCCCACCGCCCGTAGTCGCCGGTTCCTTGGTACCTGGGCCACCTCGCTGCTGTGACGACCGCGTTACCTCGCGCCGCGTGGTGCCGAAATCGTGCGGTCGCTGAAGGAGATCTCAAAACAAGCCGTCTCTTGAGGGTTGTCGATCTGTCGTGCCAGTGCCACAAGTGCGCTGCGACGAGCTACGGCTTGCGAAGTGTCCCGATGCCGTTGCATCGCTCGCAGACAGCCTCCGGGATGATGCCGGCCCGCATCAGCAAGCCGAACATCTTGCAGCCGAGGCAGTAACCGAAGGCTGACTCCAGAAACGCCGCGCCAACCAGTAGGAGAGAGGACCACCTGGGCTGGACCCCACCTGTCGAAGCCGAAAGCAAGGATGACTGCGGTCGTTGAAAAAGCGACGCCGACGCCCTGTGCGAACCGCTTGGGAGGTCCAGCCACGGGGCGATCGGCGAAGGGAAGCCGAGGTGTTACCACTGTGGTTATGAGCAGGCCCAGGGGACTGAGGCTCGGGCCAGTCAGCACTCGGGCCCAGAACCCGTAAGCGATAACGAGGGTGAGCCAGCGCAGGTCGAACGCCACCGTGGCCAGTCCCATGACTACGACGCCGGCTGCCACCAGCCGGGCGGAGACCTCGTTGACCGGATTGGGGAAGGAAAACAGTCCTCGAAGGCGCTGCGGGGTTCCGGTGGCGGCGTACATCGGTATACATACTTCCAGACGCCGAGAGTTGGCCAGCCCCGGCTTGGATGACTCAATCCGGCTGACCTCCTCCGTCCAGGCGGCTTCGAAACGTGGAGCGCTACCTTCAACCGGTTCGCCGGCCCGTTCGCACAGGAGCGGATGATTCAAGGTTGGACTGAGCGTTACCTCGCGCCGCAGGCGTGCCGTACTCGGGCGTCTCGGCGGACGCCAGCCCGCGGCCGCTAGTCGAGGCGCGAGCCATGCACCTTCACCGGCTGAGGCAGAGCTTCAGTGCCCGGCTGACGCGCGCGGGTCAGCGAAGCGCTCGGGGCGGCAGTGGAGGTGAGCCAAAGCGAATCAGGTTCCCGTCGGGATCGACATGGGCACCTTCGTTGAGCCCATAGGCCGTCGGTTCCGGTGGGTGCAGCCGACCGCTCACGCCGGCAACAGCCCATTCGTCGTGGAGGGCAGCAGCGTCGTCGACCCAGAGGTACGCGCACGATGTCGTCGTCCGACCATCGAGCTGGTCAACTCTGGTGAGGTGGATCTCAATGCCATCCCGGCAGGCGTAGCCGTAGTAGTCGGCATTGTCGTAAGACTCCACCTCGAAGCCGAGACGCTCATAGTGGGCCAGGGCCCGGGCCACGTCGGTCGTGGCGAAGACCGGGGCAATCCGGCGCAGCGTGGTAGCAGACACGGGTTCACGCTACTGGCCCCTCGGTGCATCCCCTTCGCTGCCTTGGAGCGCCCTCAGGAGGCGGATAACCGGAACTGAGTGGCGCGTCCGCACGAGTTCGCCCGACCACCGTGAATCGATCGTTCCGAGCGTTACCTCGCTCCGCAGCCGTGCCGAAGTCGGGCGGGCAACCCGCGCAGCGTCTGAGTAGCGGCTGAGGCCGACGTCGGTTGCTGTTCCAAGGCCTCCTTAGGCGCAGGGCCGCCGCCCGGTTCTGTCGGCGGAGGAGGCCGGCGAGGTCAAACACGACGTCTTGGGGGGCACGCCACCACGCAGCGCAGCGCCCCACGCACCCGGCCACGAAGGCTGCCTGGGTAGAGTCATCGTGACAAGACGAGGAGTGGCCATGACCGATGGTCAAAGGAAACAGAGACCGGGGACACCACCGGTACCGCAGATAAGGACTACAACATCATTTGGTTCACTGAGGCGTGTTGAGCATGTCGTGCGCCTCGAGGTGTTCATCAAGGACGCTGAACGGGCCGGCGACGCGGAGCTTGCCGAGTTCTTCCGCAAGGCGCAGTCCGAAAGCCGCAAGGGTGGCGAGCAAGGCAAGCAGCTGCTCGCGGCCCGGCTCGCCGGCTGACCCGCTGACCGGGTAGGAGGCGGCCGGCACTGCGAACTGCATCCGCATGACGATGATCCAAAGAACGTCGTTCGCGACCTGACCTGGCATCTGGGCGGCGTCGGAAGTCTGACATAGACATCAGCGTGTGGGTCGCCACTGAAACCGTCGTTCCGGGCATTACCTCGCGCCGCAGCTGTGCCGATATCGGGCGGCTCGACGCACTCCTGCTCGGACCCCATTGGGGACAGCGACCGCGGATGCGCCGGTCGTCGCACCCGTCCCTGTCGACAAGATGGAAGCTTGACCGCTGCCCTCGACGTCGCCGTACTTCTTGTTGGTCGTGTCGAACTGTCGGCCGCCCACGTCGATGGTTTCAAGCGCGGCGTTGAAGGTCCATGCGACACGAATGTCACGTGGGTGTTCCATCCTTGCCGCCGTCGCCACCCCCCAGCCGCCGCTCACTCTGCAAGTAGGCCAACTCGTCATCGCTGATCGCGGTCATTGTGGTGCCCGCGGGCCCGTTGGCGCTTTCCGCCGAGGATTTCCCTCGATCCGGGCTGAGCGGGACACACGTCTCTCGAACGACCTCCGGTGGAGATGCGGATGGCGTCAGAAGGCTCGCGGCGACTTCACGCTGCCATGGGTTCGACGGCGGTGAGTGGTGAGTTCTCGGCCTCGCGTATCGAGCCGGCCCGTACCCAACGGCTGGGCAAGAGGTCAACAACGAGCTGTCGCCAACCGATGAACCTACCGATAGCAAAGGTGAGTAGAGCGACGTTGGCCGCTTCGAATCCAGCATGGGTCCACTGACCGTCGGCCACGTCCCATGCACACCCCATTGACCAGTAGGCCAACAACGCGACTTCGGCCACCAGATACCGTGATGGGACCCGGGTGCGACCCTCGACCTTGGGGGTGCGCCCGAAGGGGATCTTCTTTCCGGTGAGCCCTTGGTGCACCGACTTCGCCACCCCCGCCAGGTTCACTGGCACGAGGAGGAGGTTGAGTGCGTAGACCTGCACCACGTCGCGGTAGCGGTATCCGGCCTGGTGCAGGTCACGGGCGTAGAGGAAGAAGTAGGGCAGCGCGGCAATGGGAACCCAGGCAGCGGCTTTGGGCGCTGAAAAGGGATAGCTCAGCAAGGCGAGCAGGCCGAGGTTGGCGCCGCTGATCGACGTCAGGTAATGGACGCGCATGAGTCCTTCCCCTCGACCGCGGCTTCGTTCCCGCCGACGTAGAAGATGGCGTAGCAGCTTGGGAAGGATGATGAGCCCGCCGTTAGCCCAGCGGCGACGCTGAATGATCAGGGAACCGAAGTCAGGAGGGGTGGCGCTGTAGGAGAGGCGTTCGGGGTAGTTGACCAGTTGCCAGCCTCGCTCGATGAGATCCACGCTCGACTCGGTGTCCTCGATGACAGTGCGGTCCTGGATGTAGCGGGTGACTATGAAGCCGCGCTCGTCGTCGACGGAAGCCAGGTCGTGCAGTGCCGTTCTACGGATCAAGGCGTTAGCCCCCACCCAAAAGGTGGCCCGGTGGTGAGTAAATCCTTGGTGAACGATGTACTGAAGGTCGGTGGTTGCGCCGGCCATGCGCTCTAGCGCGCCACCGGCGCCCGGAACCGCGCTATACGGCGTCTGCACCACCGCCACCCGCTCATTTCCCGGCTCCTCGAGGACATGCGCCAGGCGGAGGGCGTAAGACGGAACCAAGAGGCTGTCAGCGTCGAGCGTGATGAGGTAGGTGGCGTCCGGGACAACCAGATCAACCCTTTCTTCTCCGGCAGCGACAAGATGTTCGCCGTCGGGCCGCTGGACTCGCCGCCAGGACTGCCCTAGCAGGGCTATGTAACTGTTGAGATTCATGGCCTTGTTCGGCTCATGGGAAAGGTTTACGTAGCGCTTGCGTTCGAATGCGCTGACATCCGCCTCGAAGCGGGCGAGCAGGCGCCGGTAACCCAACCGCAGCCTGTCCTCGTTCACACGTGCTCCGTAATTAAGCTCGTGTGCCTCCTGCCGGTGGGATTCGGCAGCGGCTCGCAGGACCTGTTCCACGAAGATGGCGTCGGTGTGATCGAGGACAGGCTCGTCGTTGGCGAGCTCCTCGAGCCACCGCGTCGCTTCAACCACCCGCACGCCCTCGGCCTGGAGGTGGCGGTCAGCCAGGGACAGTCGGGAAAGAGGCGGCCGCCATTCGTTTGGTCAGGCCTACCTCGGGCACGCATCCGTACGCTGGCCGTCCCCGCCACCAGAGTGGTGCACCCATTTAGGGCCCAACTCGATCCTCGCTGCCGATCAGGCACATCCGCCGGGAGGCTGGCGCGCCCGGTATCCGGCGGGTGCGGGCGTTTCCATCCGCCCGGTATCACCCGCGCCAGCTGAACGATTCAGCGAGAGGCGCCGGCCAGAAACGTCGACACGATGTAGGTGGCGTGGCGATCGAGGAACCCCGGTCCCGGTCGTAGCGCATGGTCGTGCGGGGATCGGCGTGGCTGGCCGCCTCCTGGACGTCTCGGAGCGGCACGCCGCCGTCGAGGGCGGCGGTGATGAAACTATGGCGCAGGCTGTGAGGGCTGATGCGTTTGGTGATCCCGGCCCGTCGTGCCAGGCGCTTGACCGTGCGGTCGGCGGTGTAGCGGTCCATCCGCTCGCCCTTGGCGCCGAGGAAGATGGGGCCCGTGGTCCTCTCGCCGATGTAGAGGTCCAGCGCACGTGAGGTGCGGGGCGCCAGGGGGATGACGGCCGTCTTGCCTCCCTTGCGCACGATCTTGAGCGTGCGGTGAACCCGTTCGAACTCAAGGTCGTCGATGTCGGCGCCTAGGGCCTCGGAGATGCGCAGCCCGTTGAGGGCCAGCAGCGAGGCCAGGGCATGGTCGCGGGCCGAGCCGAGCCCGGCCTGGACCAGGAACGCCCCCAGCTCGTTCCGGTCCAACCCGAGCGTTCGGGACTCGCAGTCGACCTTGGGACGGCGGAAGTTGGCCGCCGGATTCCGCTCGATTAGGGCCTCTTGCTCGCAGTAGCGGTAGAAGCTGGCCAGGGTGGACAGGCGCCGGGCCACGGTGGAGCGCATCTTGCCGGTCTCCTCCATCCAGCGGCCGAACAGCTCGAGATGCGCTCGACGAACTGTGAACAGCTCCAGCTTGGCCTCCTGCACCAGGAGGCGAAGAGCCGCAGGTCGGTGGCGTAGCTGCGCCGGGTGCTTCCCGGTAGCCGGCCAAGAAGCCGGCAACCGCTGCGTTCGCCTGGGTGGGATGGTCGGTGAGGACGACGGTCGTAGTCACGCTCATGAGTGCCTCCTTCATTGCCAGACCCTGGGTGGGCCGGCAGGAGGAAGGAACACCTCCGCGGCCGCCGCTCGTGGGCTCGGCTCACCTCCGGGCTTGCTCAGGCCAGGACTTGGTAGCCGACCTGGAGGTCGTCGGCGCCGTTGCGCAACAACTCGATCCCACCGCCACCCGCAGTTCGGCGCCGGTGACGAGGGCGACGGCCAACGCCTCGGCGTTGAGCATGTTCAGCGCTCGCCGCACGCGCAGCGTGGCCATGACCGGAGCAACGGTGCGGAGGCTGAGCAGGCTGACCTCGTCGGGTAGCCGCCTGATCGACTCAAGCGCAGCGTCGCGAGCTTCTCGCCCGAGCGCATCCAGACGCCCGGACAGCGAGCCATCCCCGGAGCCGGCGAGAACCGCTCGCGCCAAGCGATAATACCAACAGCCGGTGGTGTACACGACCTCGTTGGCCACCGCCTCCTGTTCAGCCTGCGACGCCTCGCCGGCGACCAGGTCCAGCAGAAGGTGGTCGTCAATAACAACGGCCACGTAGTGGGGTCCGGTTACTGGTCGGCGAGGTCAGCGTCGTTGGCGACGACGTCAGCCAGAGCACGCTCATAGCCGCCATCGCGGACCCACGACGCCACGATCTCCGGGCCTCGGGCGACAGCGCCGAGACGGGACCCGACCACGGGCTCGTGTGGACCTCTCCTGTGGCCTCCGCCAGCTCCCGGGCCCGCTCGACGGCAGCGCTCAGCGCCGGATCCGAGCGGAGGCTCATCGACATACACGCCATCGTACGTCCACCAAGAGCCACCCGGAGCGGGGAACGAAGGCGTTGCGCCAGGTGGCGGACCCGGCGTTCCGTCGCGAGATCGCTGGTGCGCCCGACGCTGATCCGGGTGGCTGGAGCCGATCATTACCTCGCGCCGCATGCGTGCCGTTCCCGGGCGGCCCCGCCGCCCACCGAGGACTCGACCGGGGCGGCACCTTGCGATCATCGCGGGCCGGTTTCCCGCGAGCGATAGGGACGCGTTCTGTGCGGATCGCGGATCTCGGCGAGACGCCGGATCGGCAGGTCTGTCGCGCTCGCCGTCGCCGTTCCGTACTTCCAGATCGGTCCGGATCCCCTCGGCTGGCGGCGAGCCGCGGCGGGGTACGGAGGCGCCAAAGAACCGGCATTCGGGGCGGCGTCGGCCACCGAGGTGCAACACCTCGAAGGTGCCAGATCGGCAGCTATTCCGTATCAAGGCCTGCCCGCGCTCGGCCGCCCGGACCTGGGAGTTGGCGTCGGCGGCATCGGTCCCGTTGGCCAGCAAGGGCGGCGACCTGGTCGCGCTGGAGGGCGATCAGGGGCGACACCACCAACGTCCGGCCCGGGGATGATGAGGGCGGCCAGGTGGTGGATGGCCGACCTGCCGGCGCCGGTGGGCAGCACGGCCAGGACGTCGCGGCCGGCGGCTGCGGCCCGGACGGCCTCCTCCTGGCCGGGGCGGAGCTGCTCGAAGCAAGGTCTGGCGGGGCCAGCCGGCGCAGCCTGGGGTGGCCAGCCCTACAGCTCCGGGACGGGGGCTCGTCGCCGAGCAGGCGGTCCTCGAAGCCGTCGCCCTCCTCCAGGCCCCGCTCCGAGCCGCCGATGATGGCCTGCTCGGGGTCGGCGCCGTGGCCGAGCATGACGTCGAGGAGGTCGTCGTTGGGCCGACCGATGATGTGGCTCATGGCCGGGATTCCTTCCTCCGGCGGCAGTTCCTAGACGCCCAGGGCGCGAGGACGGCGTCGACCAGGGCGGCAAGGGCGACGGCGTGCTCCGGGAGCTGGTGGGCCACGCCGCCCGAGCCGGCGACGGCGAGCAGCGGGCGCCCGGCCCGCAGGTGCACGCCGGTCGTACGAGCGGTCGGAGTATCGGGAACTGTTTCAGTCGGTCGGCGTCGCTACCGTCCGAGCTGACAAGCGAACCGACTGCCCGGTAGGAGCTGCGCCGCCACCACCCGAGCGCGCACAGAATGTTCAAACCCGAGGACGTCCCCGACACGAGGAGGCGCCGACCGGATGCAGAGCCGTCAGTGACCCGCGGGCTGCAAGGATTGAGTCATGGCTTCTCGTGACGTCGAACGCAACTACTCGGTCGACCAGTTCGCCGCGAAGCTCCGCCGGTTGGCGGACGCTCTCGAGGCCGACAGGCCGTTCCGCATCCAGGTCGCCGGCGAACGCATTCGCGCCCCGAAGGGCGCCGCCATCAGCGTCGAGCACGAGCGCGAGGGGCGACGAAGAAGAGGTCGAGTTCCAGCTCAAATGGCACGTCGCCGAGGTGGACGACGACGACGAGGCGGACAACGGCGAGACCGAGGTCTGACCGGGACTGGTAGTCCCCTACCGGAGGGAAGGCCCTCGGCCCCTGCAGCCGGCACAGCGTCGGGTGGTTACCGGGTGCGCGGGACGTGCGGTTCTAAGCGCTTGCAGCTCCGGCTGGCACGACCGTTGACACGATTGTGCGATGGCACGGCGACTGCTCCACCGGGCCGGTCGGGTGAGGGAGCCCCTCGTGCGCCTCGGAACACGCGTTGCGCTCGAGCTTCTTCATCTCCATCAGGCCATCTACGTGGTCACCGACGGGCGGGTCGGGCATCGCCTTCTCGGTGCCCCCTGTCTGCTGCTTCGCACGACCGGCAGGCGCACCGGGAAGGCCCGCACATCGTCGTTGGTGTACGCCCGCCATGAGGAGGACTACCTGGTGGTTGGCTCTTTCGGCGGCGCCGAGCGAGCACCCGGCTGGCTGCACAACGTGCGATTTCGACCGCAGGTGGGGGCACAGATCGCTCGCGACCGCTTCCCGGCCGTGGCAGCCGTCGTCGAGCGGGACGATGACGACTACCAACGGCTATGGCAGTTGGTGAACGAGAACAACCGCGGCCGCTACGACCGCTACCAGGCCAAGACGAATCGCCCCATTCCCATCGTGAGGCTGACTCGCCCTGCCGCACCGCGGCGTCTCTTTGGGTGACGTCGGGTGTGCGTAACCCGCCGTGGGTCTGGAACCGCCCCCGACTGGCCGATGGCCGCGGCGCCCAACCAACCGGCGCCAGGCATCCATACGCCCGAAGTATCGGGGGCTCGGCGCGCTACCTCGCGCCGCACAGGTGCCGATATCGGGTGCCCTGCCGGCACGTCAAAGCTTCAGAGGACAGTCCTCGTTGGCGTCGGCCACGATCCTTTAGCGTGGGCCGGACATCTACCGGTGTCGCGGCGGTGGTCCGGGCGACAGTGTCACCATTCTCGACGAGGTCGACGCCGCTCGCGCGCCAACCTGCGCCCACAATCGCTCTGGCCACAGCGCTGCCTTGGTAGCCGTGCCAGTGAGCGACGTGCGCCCGACACGAGTCGGGGAGCAACAGACCCATCTCCCGTTCGATCTCGTTGAACGTCACCCGCATGTCGCCGCTCCTGGTCGCGGCCACGCCCAAAGTGCTCGATACCGGCCGGTGTGCTCGACGCCGGCGCCCCGGGACGCAGGAGGAGCCTCCGCCAGAGCAGATGCGGCGGGGGTCGCAGCGGTGGCAGCCGCTTCGGCGACGGCGGTCGCGGTCGGCTCGCCGGCGGCGAGTGCCCGCACGTCCTCTTGAGTCCACACGACGACCCGGCTAGCGGGACGATCGACGAGCGAAGTGGCGAACCGACGCAGCGACTCGTCCTTGCGTCGGCGCCCGCGAGGACGATCACGCCAAGTGAAACCGCGGCGTCCTGCAGGTTGAGCAGGTCACCCTTGACGTGCTTTCGGGTTCGCCAGCTCGACTCGACCTCGAACGCCACCACCGGCAGGGGCTCGCCGACGCCGGGGATCGGCGTCGGTGGCGACCACAGCCAGACGACGTCAAGGCGTCCCCCAGGCAAGACGTACTCCGTGCGGACGTCGAAGCCCATTCGCCGACCCGTGTCGACGAGCAGAGCGGTCAGCTCTGCGTTGAGCGCCGACGCCTGACGCCCTTCGACCTCATCCGCCACGCCTCCAGCATCGCGCCCGCGGTGCCCGACGGCCGCCATGGCTGCGCGTACTCTCGCCGGCCAGGCCGATGGTTGTAGCGGAAACCGTTTGATTCACCGGGTCAGGCGGACTGCTTTTCCGTGGCCCCCGTCACCCCAGGTGCTCCGATGGCTCTGAGCGTTACCTCGCGCAGCACCGGTGCCGTTACCGGGTGGCCAGCTGCAACTTTGGCGGCCCCCTCAAGACCCTGACTATGGATGCGCGCTCTGTGTGGATCCGCTTCTACGTGACCAGACAGATTAGGCAGTTCGGTTACTCCAACCACGGATGGCGAACCAGGCGCCCCACCCCTGCGAACCCGGACGCTGGACGCTGGGGAACAGAGCCTCCTCCGACCGTTCCCTTGGCTGCCCCCTTGCCGGAGGACCGCGGTTCAAGCGCCAGTCGAATCAACGCCAAGCCGCGTTGTTGTTAGGGGGAATCTCGGCCGGTGAGCCGGCAAAGGGAAGCCAATCGACTCTCGGTAGTGACGTCGCGGCAGTTTGAGGCTGGCCTGACCCCATGACATCGGTCCACCCGTGATGAAGGCCCGTTGCCCACGATGTGGGCGAAGGAGGATCATCACGTATGGCCAGAAGGCGCCATACACCCGAGCAGATCATCCGCAAAGCTCCGCGAGGCCGACCGGCTTCTCGGAGAGGGAGCGGAGATCGCAGACGTGGCCCGACACCTCGAGGTGTCCGAAGCCACCTACCAACGCTGGCGCAACCAGTTCGGCGGGATGAAGGCCGACGACGCCAAGCGACTCAAAGAGTTGGAGCGGGAGAACAGCCGGCTCAAGCGCATCGGGGCCGACAAGGAGCTGGAGATCGATGCCCTCCGGGAAGTGAGCCGGGGAAACTTCGAGCCCGTCGAGGCGACGCCGAGCCGTGGAGATGCTCCAGGAGCACCTCGGCCTGTCGCAGCGGCGGGCGTGTCAGATCATCAACCAGCACCGCTCCACGCAGCGCCACCAGCCTCTCGAGGCCGATCCCGACGCCGAGCTTCGAGCTCGGCTGCGACTCTTCGCCAAGGCCCATCCTCGATGGGGCTATCGCCAGGCCCACGCCGTGCTCGTGAGGGAGGGACATCAAATCAACCGCAAGAAGATCCAGCGCCTGTGGCGAGAGGAGGGCCTACGCGCCCCAGAAGCGCCGCAAGCGCCAACGTGGGCCAGTCCACCACGCCGGCCGACCGCCTGGGCGCCACCCACCCCAACCACGTGGGGCCTCGACTACCAGTTCGACGTCACCGCCACCGGGCGAGTGATCAAGCTCCTCCACGTCGTCGACGAGTTCACCCGAGGAGTCCCTGGCCGACTTGGTGGAGCACTGCATCGACGCCGATGCCACCGTGGCCGCCCTGGACAAGATCGTCGGCCGCCGGGGCACCCATCCCGGCTTCATCCGCTGCGACAACGGTTCCGAGCTCACCGCCAACGCCCTTCGAGACTGGTGTCGCTTCGGTGGCGCCGCCAGCGCCTACATCGACCCCGGCTCGCCTTGGCAGAACCCATGGGTCGAGTCCTACGGCAGCCGGGTTCGCGACGAGCTGCTGGCCATCGAGCAGTTCGACACCCTCCTCGAAGCCCAGGTCCTGATGGCCGACTGGAGAAGCGAGTACAACGAGTATCGTCCCCACTCCGCCCTGGGGATGCTCACCCCCGTCGAGTTCGCTCGGCAGTGGCGGACCAACCAAGCCCAGCCCTCATAGCGGGTGGACCAACGATCGGGGTCCGGTCAGTGGCGCCGGGCTGCAACCTCAGGGCGAATGAGATGTGTCGGGGCGGGCTATACTCCTGGGAGTATCCCTATTCCACAGGGATCGTCAGGGAGGGCATGTGAGAATGGTGATACTCCGGTTTCTGGGATCCACTCCGGGGCGGATGGTTCGGGTGGTCGCCGGCGTGGCACTCATCGCATGGGCGTCGCTACCGGGGGTGGTTGGCTCGCCTTGGCGCTCCTCGGGCTGCTGCCACTGACGGCCGGCGTGTTTGACTTCTGCGTCCTTGGACCACTCTTCCGGCTGCCGTTCGGCGGATCCGCGTTCCGCTCCCGCTGCAACGTGTCATGAGCGCCGTCCCCACCGAGGAGCGACGTCGCATCATGCCAACCGCGGTGGCGCGGCAGGCGACTCGTCTGGTCTTGAGCATGGCCACAGATCCGGGAGGCTCTTCGTAGATGTTCTTCAAACAGTTCTACCTGCCGGGCCTGGGCCACGCTTCCTACCTCCTCGGCTCGGAGCAGAGCGGTGAGGCATTGCTGTTCGACCCCCAGCGGGAGGTAAACGCCTATTTCGACGAAGCCCGCGCCCAGGGGCTGCATATCCGCTACGCACTCGACTCCCACGGCCACAACGACTACCTGTCGGGGCTGAGCGAGATCAGTGACCGGGGCCGGGTTGAGGTGCTCGGTTCGGGGGAGGCAAGCCTGGGCTACGCCCACCGGCCTCTGCACGACGGTGAGCGAATCGAGTTCGGTGAGGTCGGCGTCGAGGTGCTCCACACCCCAGGTCACACTCCCGAGCACAACAGCCTGCTCGTCTACGACGGCCAGGCGTCCTCCGAGGCCCGGCCATGCTGCTGTCGGGTGGAGCCCTGCTGGTGGGGGACCTGGCCCGCCCGGACCTGCTCGGGGGACGGGACCAGGCCGAGGAGTCGGCCCGGGTCTTCTGCCAGACATCCAGAAGAGGATCCTGGAGCTGCCCGACCACCTGGAGGTGTTTCCCACCCACGTGGCCGGCTCGCTGTGCGGCGGCAACATAGGCAGTCGCCTCTCCACCACCGTGGGCTACGAGCGGCGCACCAACGCCATCCTGGCCCGCGTCTCCTCCAAGGCAGAGTTCGTTGAGCAGTGCCTGCGCCTCGACAACCTTCCGGCGGTGCCGCCCTACTGGAAGCGCATGCGCCAGCACAACATGGCCGGCGTGGCACCCCTGGGCGTGCTGGGTGAGCCGCCCGCGCTCACGCCCGACGACGTGAAGCGTCTCATCGCCGAAGGGGCGGTCGTGGTGGACACCCGAGCGCCCGAGGCCTTCGGCGGCGGCCACATTGCCGGCGCAGTCAATGTCGGCCTCGGAGCCGCCTTTGCCACGTGGGCCGGCACGGTGCTGGACGAAGGCGCAGGTGTCGTCCTCATCCTGGACTCACCCGAACACCTTTGGAGCGTGACCTGGGACCTGATGCGCATCGGTTACGACCTGCCGGTGGGCTGGCTGGCCGGGGGGATGAGGGCGTGGCGCACCGCCGCCCTCGACCTCGAACACATGGCCCAGATCAGCGTGCACGAGCTGCGAGAGCGTCTCGACACCGGCGAAGTCGACCTGCTCGACGTGCGCCAGCCCGGCGAGTGGGCCGCCGGTCACGTCCGCCAAGCGAGCTTCATCACCGGCGCCGAGCTGCCCGGCCGGCTCGACGACGTGGCCAACACCGAGAGGGCCCTGGCCGTGACATGCGGCTCGGGCTACCGGTCATCGGTGGCAGCCAGCCTCCTCGCCCGCCAGGGCCGGGAGGTGCTCAACGTGTCGGGCGGCATGAGCGCGTGGAACGCCGCCGGGTATCCAACAACCAAGGAGGACTCATGACCGCCACCTACGCCAAGACCATAAGCCTCGACCTTTCCTATGACGAGGCCGTCCCCAGGGTGAAGGAGGCGTTCAAGGCCCAGGGCTTCGGGACGCTTACCGAGATCGACGTCAAGGCCACTCTCGCCGAGAAGATCGGCGCCGAGGTCGAGCCCTATGTGATCCTCGGCGCCTGCAACCCCGAGCTCGCCCACCGGGCGCTCGAGATCGAGCGCGAGATCGGACTCCTGCTCCCCTGCAACGTGGTGGTGCGCGCCGATGCCGAGCGCACCCTGGTCCAGGCGCTCGACCCCCGCATCATCGCCGAGGTCCCGGGCCGGGCCCAGCTCGAGCCGGTGGCCGAGGAGGCGGGCCGGCGAATCGATGCCGCTTTGGCGGACCTGTCGACGTGAGCGACCAGCCCGAACACGTCGTGGCCGCGGCCCGACGCCGGCTCCGGCGCATCCAGGGCCAACTGGGCGGGATCCTGGCCATGATCGAGGAGGGCCGTGAGTGCCGGGAGGTGGTCCAGCAGATCGCCGCCGCCGGTAAGGCCCTCGACCGGGTGGGCGTGTCCCTGCTGGTGAGCCAGCTCCAGCACTGCCTCGAGGACGAGGAGGCCGCCCGGGCTGAAGGCTATGACCCCGTCGAAGTCGAGCGGCTGTTCCTGAGCCTCACCTGACACGGCCGCATTGGTTGGCCGTTCAGCACCAGCGAAGAAGAACAACGGACCAGAGGAGAAGGCAATTGGCAACGACAGTTCGAACCGCGCCGGCGGGGCATCACGCCCGGCCCCGCACGACCGTCGCCGGCGTGCTGCTGGGCCTCGGCCTGGGTGGGCTCATCGACGGGATTGTGCTCCACCAGATCCTGCAGTGGCACCACATGGGCACCAGTCACGGCGAGTCGGCAGACTTCCCGAGGTCGACGGTCAAGATCCTCGAGGACAACACGCTCTGGGATGGGCTGTTCCACCTGAGCGCCTACGCCCTGGTCGTGCTCGGCCTCTTTCTGCTGTGGCGCTCCGTGGCCGCGGGTCACCGAGCCAGCTGGCGAGCTTTGACCGGTCTGCTGCTGGCCGGCTGGGGTCTTTTCGACCTGATCGAGGGACTCGTCGATCACCAGATCCTCGGGATCCATCACGTTCGAGACGACCTCGGGGGTCCCCTCTCCTGGGACCTCGGCTTCCTCGCGTTGGGCGCGGTGCTCGTCGTGGTGGGCGTGGCGCTGTGGCGCAGCGACCAGCCGGCGAGGGATGGCGTCGAGGCTGGACCGGCCGGGGCCGCCCAGGGCCGCTCTCGGATCGCGGTCTGAGCCGTTGGCCGGCGTCGACGTCGTCGTTGGCGCCGGGCACAACGGGCTGGTCGCCGCCTGCTACCTGGCACGCGCCGGACGCCATGTGCTGGTGGTCGAGCAGCTCAACCGCCCAGGAGGCGGATCCCGCACCGAGGAGACGGTGCCCGGCTACCGCTTCGACCTGCACTCCGCCGCCCACAACATCATCAACATGACCGACATCCCCTTCGAGCTCGACCTGGCCGGCGCCGGGCTCTGCTACCAGCAGATGGACCCCTTCTCGATCGCTGTGCACGCCGATGGCCGCCGGGTGCGCTTCTTCCGCTCCGTCGAGGACACGGTCGATTCCATCGCCGAGGAGTCCCCGGCC
>JAUJNQ010000002.1:259807-280910 GCA_030448025.1 Acidimicrobiales bacterium
GGCCTACCGGCGGTTCATGGACAAGGCCCTCCCCCTCGTGCGAACGATCCTGCCCGCGGTGAGGGGCGACACCTCGGTAAAGGTCCTGCCCGCTCAGCTGGCCCATGCCGCCCGTGTTCTGCGCCGCCAACCCCTGACCACGGCCCGAGACGTCATGAGCCCCTACGACGCGCTCCTGCGCCGCTGGCTGCCCTCGGACCTGACCCGGGGACCGGTGGCCGCCTTCGCCGCTCACGCCGGGGTGGGCCCCACGGTACCCGGCGGGGCCCTGTTCGCCTTCTGGCAGGCCGCATACCACCTCTTCGGGCAGTGGCACGGACGGGGCGGGGCCCAGAACCTCACCGACGCGCTGGTCAGACGGCTGCGCTCCCTCGGTGGGGAGCTGCGCTGCTCGGCGCCGGTGGCGCGCATCGAGGCCCGCGGCGGCAAAGTGCGCGCCGTCGTGCTCGAGGAAGGCGAGCGCATCGACGCGTCCGCCGTCATGACGGCCATGGACCCCAAGGCGGCTTTGCTCGAGCTGCTCGACCCTCCCCTCGGCGGCGACATCGGCGCCGACCTGGCCGCGGCCCGGCGTTCCAACGTCGTGCAGGCCGTGGTCCACGTCGCCACGGACCGCCTGCCCGACTACCCGAACAGCCGCGATGGTGACTGGAACGGACTGCAGAGCTACGTCGACTACCTGGACGACCTCACCTCGGCGTGGGTGCAGGCCGAAGCCGGGCGACTCCCTGAGCCGCTTCCCCTCTACGCCTTCACCCCGTCGGCTATGGACCCCACCCTGGCCCCGGCCGGCCACCACACGGTGTACCTGGCCTGCCCGGCCGCGCCGTCGAGGCTCGACGGAGGTTGGCCGGCCCGCCGCCAAGAGCTGGTGGAGCGCTGCATCGACACCGTGGAGGCCCGCGCCCCGGGCTTTCGAGACTCGATCCGCGGCACCGCCACGTGGACGCCCGATGAGATGGAGGCAGTCGGGCGTTGGCCAGCCGGCCACCCCATGTACCTGGACATCGCCCTCGACCAGCTCGGGCCCTTCCGGCCCACCAAGAGCCTGGGCCGCTGGCGCACCCCCGTCGAGGGGCTGTACATCACCGGCGCCGGTACCAATCCCACCGGCGGTATCGCCGGCACCCCCGGACGCCAGGCGGCCCGGGCCCTGCTCGCAGATCACCGGTGAGAGCCCTGGCCGCCTCACCCATCGGCTTCCTCATCGGCCTGTCACTGGGCGCCCTGGGCGGCGGAGGCTCCATCCTGGCCGTGCCCGCCCTCGTCTACGTGGCCGGCCAGCAGGCCCAGGCCGCCACGACTACCAGCCTCATCGTGGTCGGCCTCGCCTCCCTGCTCGGCATGGGCGACCACTGGCGGGCCGGGCGCGTCCGGGCCGGTCCGGGTCTCGTGCTCGGGGTCGCCGGCGCCGGCGGCTCGGTGGCCGGTTCGGCCCTCAACCGTCGCCTCGACCCCGACGTCCTGCTCCTGGTCTTTGCCGGTCTGGTCCTCATCGCCGCTTGGAGGATGCTCACCGGCTGCCCGACCTGCACCAAGGAGGGGGAGCGGAAGGCCACCGAAACCGACGGGCCGGTCGGTAGCGGTTCGGACCGCGTCGCCGTCGTAGCTGGCCTGCGCGTCGACACCGCCACCGTGGCCAAGTTCCTGGTGGCCGGCACCGCCGTGGGATTCTTCACCGGGCTGTTCGGAGATCGTCGCCGTCGACGACTGCGAGTCCCAGGGTGCGAGGGGAGGTCTCCGACATGGCGCTCACGACGAGCGTCTCGCCAGCACCGGCGTCGGCCCTCACGATCCGCAGCGACATGCCCGGACCTCCAGCCAGTCGGCCGCTCCGCAAGTCTGCCCGGGACCGGCCCCCCCCCGCACGCTCGATGAACGACACTGGGCGAAGCTGCTCCCCAAGCTTGACGGAACCGTGATGACGACGCCGCACGAGATCGCCACCCGCACTGCCCCGAATCCCACTCGGGAACTGCGCGGCCCGAAGTTGGCCATCGCGCTGAGCGGCGGCGGTTACCGGGCGATGCTGTACCACCTCGGGGCACTGCGACGCCTCAACGAGTTCGGGCTGTTGTCGGCGATGGACAGGCTCTCGACCGTGTCGGGTGGTTCGCTCGCTGGTGCGATCCTCGGGTTGCACTGGTCGTCACTGACCTTCGGCACCGACGGTGTCGCTGCGGGGTTCGACGCAGTCCAGCGGGACATTATGGCGATCGCCGATCGCACCATCGACATCCCATCGGCAGCGCTCGGGTTCCTGCCGTGGACGACCGGAGCCGAGCAGATCGCCCGCAAGCTCGACCGCCGATTCAAAGGGGCCCGCCTCGCGGACCTGCCCCATGAGGGGCCGCGGTTCACCTTCAACTCCACGAACCAGCAGACCGGCAACCTGTTCAGGTGGGCACCTGCGTACGGCGCCGACCACGGGGCGGGGTGGATCGACAACCCGACGCTCACCCTCGCCGAGACCGTTGCTGCGTCGGCCGCGTTCCCGCCTTGGCTGTCCCCGCTCCGGATCCGCGTGCCAGGCACCCTCGTTGATGCGAACACGAAGGAACCGAAGCCGAACCAGCCGGACTGGCTGTGGCTTACCGATGGCGGCGTGTACGACAACCTCGGGATCGAGACCCTCAAGAGTTTTCACACCGTGATCGCCAGCGACGGCGGCGCTCCGTTCCACAAGGCGGCCCGCCTCCGGACGAATGTGTTCTCCCAGTCGCTCCGGACCACGTTCACGATCAACGACCACGTCGGTCGCCTACGGCGCCGGGCCCTGGTACACGAACTGGCGTCGGGTCAGCGGCTTGGGGCGCTCTGGACCATCTCCACGACGATGGACCGCTACGACGCCCCAGGGCTCCTCCCGTGCCCCGACCCGGCGGTACGTGCTCTCGCTGCCATCGAGACCCGGCTGCGACGGGTGCCACGTGAGGTCCAGCACCGGTTGATCAACTGGGGTTACGCGTCAGCAGACGCCGGGATCCGGACCTATGTGGAGCGCTCGCTCGACCCGCCCACCTCGTTCCCGCACGACCGCGGGATCGGTTAGGCCGAGGGAACGAGGAGCGAAGGGTGGCATCGCCTCCGCCAGCTCAGTGTCGGTGAGTTGGGTCCCGCCCATGGTGGTCACCATTCCGGTCCGCGCCACCGGGATCGGCTGCTCGAGACGCGGCTACGTCTCGACCTCGATGACGGGTGCAGGTTTGACGCAGGGGTCGCGGCGGAGGATCCGGAACATTCGGCGGTGCTCCATGGTCCGGTGGTGGTGTCCGATGTACGCGTCGGTCCGCCATCCGCGCCGGGTCTTCAGCACGATCAGCATCGCGACAAGGTCAGGTGCATCGGCCGCTTCGGAGCGGAGGGTCCGCTTGTCGGTGGGGGACGACTTGGAGGTTCCGAGATGCGAGTGCCACGTGCCGACGTACCCGATTCTGTCGTCGGGGTGCTTCTCTCGGAACCGGGCAAGGGCAGCATCTCGGCTCGCTTCCGTGCTTACGTACCTGGTACCGGTCGCCGTGTCGGCTGGGACAACGAGCGCGTTGGTGACGTACACGTCGGAGCCTGCTCGGAACCCGATGAGCACACCTCCGGTCTCGGTTCGGCCTGCCGTCGTGGCGGCGGCTGTCGCTTGGGCGAGTGCACTCCGCGCGATCAGCAGGCGTGGCCTGGCGCCGGGCGCGTGTGCCGCGGTCACCGCGCCCGGCCGCAACTCATGCGGAGGGCTAGCGGCCGCTGCGCAGCGAGCGGCGGGACGTGAGGCGGGAGACGATCCCCTTCTTCTTGGCGAATACCGGGTCGGTGACGACCGGACCGTAGGTCGATCCGACGGTCTGCCACCGGCCGTCGGGCTGCGGTGACAGGACCTCGACCTGGGAGTCCGGGAGCCGCCGCCGATTCGACGGCTGCAAGTAGTCGACGGCGAACCGGGTCGCGGTCGCAGCTGCATGCAGGACTGCCGTCGGCGGTGTGGCGGACACGGGGTCACCGCAGCCCGCCTCCCGGTAGGTCGGACCGGTCCCCTCGGGGGCGGCGATGAACGGAGGTCGATCCGCATCGAGTCGGGTGCGCTGGTGGATCTCCGCCTACGACTGGCCTGTCCTGCCGTCGCGCCCTGGCATCGGCAGCGAGGCGCGCCCCGAAATGCCGGTCAGGCGCAGGCGGCACGTCGCGAGTACCTGAGCGGCAACTGTCCTTTCCGACCGGGCGGCAGCGCCCGGAAACCGGCGCAGTGTGCCGGTAGGCCGCCCATAACAACGCTCGACCCGGCTGACCCGGGTATCGCCAAGGTGGGGTCCCGGGAGCAGGCGTAGGAGCCTGGTCCGCTGATCCCAGTGCAGGACCGTCGCACGCTGGGCCAAGTGGTTCGCGGATAGAACGGTGTTGCACGGTGGCCGATCGCTGATCGGCACGTGCCCACTCAAGGAACATTCCAGGAACCCTTTTCCAGCTTGGTCTCACCGCATTGGGCGGAACCGAGGGCCCGAACGGCCTGGCTCGACCCTAGCCACCTTGGGCGGTTCATGACGACGATGTGGGAGGACGAGGGGTGTTGTTGCGGCGCAGTCAGCACCAGGGAACAGGGGCACGGACGTTCTGCACCTCGCTGCGCTGATGGAGAGAACGCTCCATCCGATCGACGGCTACGCCCTCTCCATCCGGGTAGGGCGCACAGGGCTTCATCGATCGAGGCACGCCGACTGCGGCATTACCGGGCGCCCCAGATACGTGCCGAACTCGGGCGGGCAACCCCCGCGCAGCGCGTGAGTACGGGCCGAGGCCGACTTGGGTTGCTGTTCCAACGCCTCCTTGGGGCGCAGGGCCGCCGCCCGGTTCTGTTCTGTGCGGAGGAGGTCGGCGAGGTCAGGGCCTGACGTCTTGGGGGCACGCCACCACGCAACGCAGCGAAGCTCCCCTCCCAAGTCACGATGGCTGTCTGGGTAGAGTCATCGTGACGCGACGAGGAGTGGCCATGACCGAGGCACCAATGGAAACAGAGACCGGGGAGACCACCGGTACCGCAGATAAGGAATACAACATCATTTGGTTCACTGAGGCGTGTTTGAGCAATGTCGTCCGCCTCGAGGTGTTCATCAGGGCGCGGAACGGGCCGGCGACACGGAGCTTGCCGAGTTCTTCCGCAAGGCGCAGTCCGAGAGCCGCAAGGGTGCCGAGCAAGGCAAGCAGCTGCTCGCTGCCCGGCTCGCCGGCTGACCTCCCGGGTAGGGCGCCGACATTGCGAACGGCGATCCGCATAACGATGATCAAAGAACGTCGTTTGCGACCTAGACCGGGCATCTGGGCGGCGTCGGACGACTGCCATAGGATCAGCTTCCGGGTCGACGCCGAACCCGTCGTCCGAGCATTGCCTCGCGCCGCACCGGTGCCGTTATCGGGCGTCGCGCTCTGCCTTCTGGGAGACGCTCCGCTGAGCGGAACCACCCCTCATCGACTTCCTCAGCTTCCGGGTCTGGTCCCGTCCAATCGCGCCGTTGGCGCAGCCGCCCGAGGCGTGGTGGCGTAGGTCCACACAGCACCGGTGGCTTCCACGTCGGTGTCGAGCTTGTGCCCCATCCGGAGTGCACGTTCGACCTTCTTACGGGCCGACCTCTCATCGAAGGCGAGAACGGTCAGCTTTGCCTCGACCTCGACCTCGAAGAGCCAAGCCCTGCTTCGGCATGTCGCGGAAACCCTACGGCTTGGCGCTCCACCCTCCCAAGTCGAGATTCGCTCGAGGCTTCAGTCGGGGCATTCACCTGGGCGTTCCGTCGTTATGTCACGCTGTTCTGCACCACCCCGCCGGCTCGGCCAAGCGCGGTACGGCAGATATGCGTGAGTGGAGAGGCGTCCCGGGGTCCGTGCCCTCATCTCTGGCTGCCATCCGATGGCCTCATGTCCTGACCTGAAGCGATCCGCCGCGCTCGCTTCCTCTTAAGTCGCTCCGCCAACGCAGTTCGCGCGCCACAGCGAACAGGGCTGATCGCAGACTCTGGATAGTCTCTGGAGGAAGTCTTGCGGTGCGCCCCTCACCCAGCCCACGTCAAGCGCCATGCTGTCGAGCAGGAAGATGTAAGCGGGCCTAGGAAGAGAGATGCACTTCTGATGACAAGGCTGGACAACCCGGCCGGAAGGCTTCAACGCCTCCTCACCGAGTACAGGGCGGCCGCCAACGAGCAGCGTTCCATCCGGGCGACGTGGGCTCATGTCCTCGACGTAAGCGAAAGCGAAGTAACGGTCGCTGTCATCGACGTCGGAGCCTCATTCCCGCCATCGAGGCGGCGGTCGCTCGTGTCGGCGACGAGGCTCAGCAGGAGCTCTTGAGTTACTACCGCTTGAACTGGGCTGCGCCCATCACCACACCGGACCACCCCACTGGGCAGACGCCCAGTCCAGGCAAGGCGCTGGTAGACGTTGGAGCCCTCACTGCCCTCGGTAGCCTCTCCTCCTTTCTTCCTCCGTCGCTAGCGAAGGCGCGGTCCCCGATGTCGAGCAGATCCAGTCGTTACGGGACAGTGTCGCCCAAGTAATCGACGAGGTAGCGCGGACACTCTCCCCGCTCAACTCCAACGATTACTCCCAGACCGCCCTACACAATCTTTGTGGGCGATCGACCATTTCCGCATTGGGGCTGACGCCGCTACCGCTGCCGTGGAGCGTCTCCTTGGATCGGTAGTCCTGCATAGCGACGAGGTCCGGCGTGTCCCCCTCGTCGCGCACTGAAGCCGCCGGCTTGGCCTGGGCGCTGTTCAAGACGGGTTCCATTCTCGAAACCCAACTGGACGCCTGGGGTGAGGTGATGAAGCAGCTCCCGCCCGGGTGACCCATGCCACTGGCCTCAGACGCGTCAGGGGGCGGCGACGGGCCGAGCCAGCGCAGCGAGCCGCCATTGAAGTCCAGACGAAGCGCATGAACATCGTCGCCGCTACCTCGCCTGGAACTCAGCCAAGGGCTCAACGGGCTACGCCGTAGGCGGCAACGCCGAGCAATCGGCAGCTCTGCACCCGGAGGGGTTACCTTCTCGGGCGCGTGTAGCGAACCACCCATGCGGCAAACGGCACTGCCGGAATCGCTAGGACCGGGAAGCCGCCGAGCGGCGGCAGAGTCAGGCCACCACCTGACCAGAAGCAGCGCGAGACATGCGCAGATTGCGAGTGGATACACGGCCAGAGCAACGAGTGACATCTCGGCCCGTTGATCCCTATCCGGCTCTCCATCGGCGCCCGGCCTCCGGAGCGATGTTCACCTGACTCATCTGCGGACGGGCCACTGCGAAGTAGACGTGGAATCCAGGCCGTTGCAATTACCACCGCGCCCAGTACCCAAACGAGAGGCGGCCCCATCCGAGTGGGAAACTCGAGCGCCAAGGTGACCGCCGACACATCCACGCCAAGAGTACGAATGCGACCATTGCGACGTAGACGGGCCTCGAAAGCTTCAATATCCAGCGCTGGATCTTGAGGACGTCGCCTCGGGCACTCATGCATTGACCATATGTGATAGGGGTGTCCGCTATCGCCAGCCGTGCGTGCGCATATTGCCCGGCGGTCCGGGCGCACTGCGCCGGACACCGGGAAGCGCACAGAACGTCGACCGAGCGAGTCGCTCCGGAACACGCGGCTCCGCCGCCAGACTGTGCGGTGATGGCGCGGCCCGAGTTCGTGGTAGCCCGAAACCCCGATCTGACTCCTCGCTGCCCTATCTGATTCGGCTGCCCCTGGGGTAGACGGTGTGGTGCTCAAGGCGCGGGATACCTGGCCTCGCACCGCCAAGGTGTTCTGCCATGCGGCCACAGAATGGCCGGCAGATCCCGACGTGCTGGAGCGTGTCGCCGTTCGATCCTGCGTCCGGCGTGGCGCTGCCATCGACCTGGTGCTCGACCGCAGCAGGGAGAATCGCTCCAGATCGTGTTCACCCGCATCCGTGGTGGACGAGAGGCGATCTTCTGGCAGAGCGCTCGAACCACCAAGCAGGCTCGCCCCAACGTGGGCCTTCCGCAAGGGCTCAAGCGCAGCGGGACCGCTCACGATCCTCATCGACGCCCACGAGCGCTATCCATGGCGATTCGCCCACCAACAAGCCGAGACCGAGCGCCGGGCACTGCTGGCTGGCGACTACGCCGTCGAGGCTCGGTGGAAGCTCGTCGCTTCGGTCGAGCGGAAGACCTTGGCCGACCTGGTGTCAACACTCACCACCGGCAAACTGCGCTACCTCCTTGCTGGGAGCTTGCCGCCCTGCCTCGTGGCGCGCTGGTTATCGAAGACCGCTACTCATCGGTCTTCCGCCTCGCCCACGTGCGCCCGAGCGTCGTCGCAGATGGACTGGCCGAGGCACAGGTGCGCTTCCCGGAGGTTCCGATCGTGTTCTGTGAAAGCGCGTCCCCTGGCTGAGGGTGGACCTACCGCTTCCTCGGAGCTGCCCTCCAAGAACTTGGATCCCAGGAGGCGATGGAGGTCCTGGCCGCCGACTTGCGTCCAGCGGGCCATGTCCCGCCTGCCCAACCGACCAGCGCCGACGTGCGGGCATGGGCGTCGGCTTCAGGGATCCCGGTTCCCCTCGCGGCCGGGTTCGTTCTGAAGTATGGGAGGCATACCCGGAAGGCACATGGGTCATGACTCTCACCGTCCCAGGCGGCGGGTCTCGGGGGACGCTGCGGGTGGGACGTCACCACCACGAGCTAGGCCCTCTCGTGCGGCTCTGCCTGACCGGTGCGAGCCGAGGTTCGGGGCGTTACCTCGCGCAACAGGCGTGCTGCGTTACACGGGTGATCCGGGGGTCCCTGGGCACGCTCATCTAATCACAGGCCGGTGTCGGGATGGGAGCCCAACTGAAGGAGCTGCTCTGCTCGTCGTCGGCGACGACGTCGGACAGGATGCCTCCGAAGAGGTTGGCTCGACCGAGGTCGCCGTTGTCGGCAGCGTGGTCGCGCTGGCGGCGAAGGATCATCGGGGATGAACTCCGGGTCCGTCGGGCCATTTGAACGTGTTGCTGAATACGTTACCGACGAGCTCGCGTGCCTCCTTGAGGTCGAGCGGTGGGAGGCCAAGATCGGCGGACGGGACGACTTCTGGCTTCCTTCGATCTGCAGGGCCCCGGTCCCCGGCTGATCACCGGGTCAAACACGTGAGCCTGCCCCACCCTCGCCGCCGGGGGCGATGGTACAGTTCTTGCGTGAATCCTCTTGCGTGGCTCGACAGGTTGGGGGCAGAACGGACCGAGAAGGGCCAAATCCTGTATGTCCTGTACGTCATCATTGCCATCCTCGTCATCTTCTTCCTTCTGAAAATCCTCGGCATCGTCTAGGCGGCCCGAGACGCCAGCACCCCAACCCTCGGGCGGTGGACGTCTGCGAGCCCTGGTGGCGTTGGCGTCCGCCGCCCAGCCAGCCGCAGGGCAGCCCGTTGAGCGCCCGCGCCCTACCCGCCTGTAGGCGTCTGCGGCCCGTGTGGTCGGCGCTGGCGGCCGATGGCGGGCACGGCTGGTCAGCGGTACCGGATTCAGGTCACCGATGAGGACGTCGTCTCCAACCGCGACCTCCTACGCGAACTCGTTGTTCTGGCTCGTGACAACTACGGGATGACGTAGCCGGTGGTCAGGAGGGAGGCTGAGATCGGATCGCATGGAGACGCTGCAAGCTGCCTCGGTCGCCGGCTCTGGTCTAAAGCGACGCCGTCAGCGGCCTCGTGCCGGGCGCTCCCGCGATACCCCTGAGTGCACCAGGCGCGCCGTCATTCGGCCTCGAGCAGGGAGCCTTACCTCGCGCGGCAGTGGTGCCGAACGGGTGCCCACGGACCTTCAGTTCCAGCGGTCCGGTCGTTCGTTCTCGGCGCAGCGTCTTATCGGGAACCCGTTGGTCACCCGATAACCGGCAGGGATGATGGGGGAAGGGTTGACCCACTCATCCACCGGCGAGGAGGCGGTGCTCACTACGGTCATCCGCTCCGGCCTTCGCGGGCTCGAAGCGAGGTCGGTTGACGCAGTTCTCTCTCTCTAGCCGGAGAACCACATAGACCAACCGGCGCGCACCGGTCGGGCGGCGTGAAACGGACGGCTGTTCCAGCAGTCGACCGTCTCAGCGGCCGCCGTCCCGGCTGCTGCGTGCCACCCTTGACCACTTGAGAGGAAGGGATGGGCATGGCCATCGTAGAAGCAACGCGCGCTGGTCACCGGCGGCGTGGACACGCACCTCGACGTGAACGTCGCCGCCGTGCTGGACGACATCGGCGGGCTGTTGGGCGTCGAGGAGTTCGCCACCGACGCCGCCGGCCATCGACGCCTGGTGAGCTGGCTGTGCCTGTTCGGCACCGTGGTTCGTGTCGGCGTGGAAGGCACCGGCTCCTACGGCGTCGGGCTCGCACGGACACTGCGGGCGGCGGACATCGATGTGGTCGAGGTGGACCGGCCCAATCGCTCCCGCCCGCCGTCGCCAGGGCAAGTCCGACCCCCTCGACGCCGTCGAGGCAGCCCGGGCCGCGCTGTCGGGGCGGGCCGTGGGGCGGCCAAGACGAGGACGGCGACGTGGAGGCCATCCGGGCGCTGATGAGCGGCCAAGCGCAGCTGCGACTCGACCAAGACCAAGACGCTCAACCAGCTGCGCCATCTCGGCTTCTGCGCTCCCGACCCGCCAGGCAACGCTTCTCCGCCCTGTCAGCCCTCCGCTTGGCCGAGGAGGCGGCCGCCTTGCGGCCCCGCTCGGGCGGCGAAGGGTGCTGTTCGCCACCAAGACGGCATGCGCAGCCCCTCGGCGGCGGGTGGCCGTGCTGGACGAGGAGAAGGCCGGCCTCGACGAGCTGCTGGAGGTGTTGGTGACCAGGACCGCACCGCAGCTGCTCGCCCTCCACGGCGTGGGCGTCCACACCGCTGCGACCCTCCTGGTGAGCGCCGGCGACAACCCCGAGCGCCTTCGCAGCGAAGCCGCCTGGGCCCATCTGTGCGGCGTGGCGCCGCTGGAGGCCTCCTCGGGCAAGGTGGTGCGCCGCCGCCTCAACCGGGCGGCGATCGCCAGGCCAACGCCGCCCTGTGGCGCATCGCCATGGTCCGCATGAGGTCAGATCCGCGCACCCGGGCCTCCGTGGCCCCCGCCGTCGAGAGGGCCGTTCCAAGGCCGAGATCCTGCGCATGCTGAAGCGCTACATCACCCGCAGGGTCTACCGCCACCTGCCTCGCCGCTGAGATCGCTCCGAGCGGCGGCCTGGCCCGATAACCGGCTAACGCCCCCACGGGGTTGTCCTGATTGCGATCTGCCGGCCCGCCGCTCGAGCACCACCGTCACCGCTTCGGCGAGCGAACGCCATGGCCTGTGGCCTGCCCTCCGTTCAGGAGTGGCCCATCCCTGTCCTGCCGGGCAACCCGCCGAGATGTCGAAACTGCCCTTGACAACGATAGGAGCATCGAAGTGGACGGGTGAACTCCGATAACCAGCCTCACGACCGGCCGCTGAGGTCGCCGGAGCTGCCACGCTGGGCGCACTTGGGAATCGACGAGCGAAGCACCGAATGTCGCGACGAACCGGGCGAGGCATAGCGAGCAGATCGACGGCTTCGGGGCGCTTGAAGCGCACCCGACGGGACCCGTCGCCGAGGCATCGTCGTTGCGAGGCCCTCCCGTCCGCCACGCCTGGCCAAGATGGGGTTGACCCGGTTTGACGGCACCTCGGTGATCGTCCCGCCGATGTCGAGAGTTGACCCGTGTACAACAGATGCTGTCGGAGGCCGCCGGTGGGCGAGTTGCTGTCGACTTGGCCCGCCGCAATGCTCTGCCCTGTGGGCCGCCTTTCCGATCGCCCCGCGGAGTTAGACGACAACTCGCTCATCTACCGAGCGGATGACCCTCAGCAGAAAGTCATCTCTGAAGGAACGCTCGATGTCAAGAGCCTCCGACGAAGGAGGTGACGATTTCTTCGCACGTGTCACCGTCCCTCAGTTGGAACACGGACGCGTTGAAGCACGGCCCCCGCTGGGGGCCCACACGGCAGGGCGGTCAAGGCCGTTTGCCGGAGGCCGCCCGTAGGGGAAGCCTTGACGGCCCGATCAGGTGCCGTTCAGGACAATGGTCGTCGAGTCCCCGCCTGGGACTCATTGGCCGCCTCTTCCTGCTCGGTTCGGAAGGGTGCGGCGGTGCGGTCTTCTCCAGGGCCAGACGATGCTGGCGGGCATGCCCGGTAATCCGGGTGCCGGTCATCTCTTCGCCACGACGAGGTGGCATGGAGTTCTGCGGCCGCAGCTGGACGGGTTCAATCAAGTGCTCGGCCTCGATGCGGGCCATGACAAACAGCGAACTTCCGCGTCCGGCTGCGGGATGGGCTCACCCTGTCTCGGCCGGGCAGCGGATCTCGCCGTCGCGCGGGCCGTAGTAGACGAGGTGAGGGCTTGCAGGCGCCGGCGACTCGGCCGATGGCTTTGCCCCGCCGCTCGGCGACACGGTGGTGATGGGCCCGGATGGGGGTGGCGCCCCGCTGGCGGGCCACCGCCTCCACCGCGGCCCAGCGCACAGCCGGCTGAACCCTGCTTGGTGATGTGGCCCCGGTGCACGGTGGTGTCGGACTCACGGTGTCGTGGGGTGAAGCCGGCCCAGCTGCACAGCTGGCGGGGACCAGGGGAAGCGAGAGACGTCGCCGATCTCGACCACGAAGATGGCGGCCAGCACCGGACCCACTCCACCGATGGCCTGGATGGCGTGATAGCCGGCGTCATTCTCCAGGGCGGCGACGATGCCCCCAGCATGTCCACCTCACGGTCCACAACCTCGAGGATGTCGCGCAGGGACTCGGCGCGGATGGCGTAGGCCTGGCCCAGCTCGCAGGTGTCGAGCAAACCCTGGCCGGCCACGCCGAAGAGGTCCGACACCGGAACGGCCACGCCCTCCTTGGCCAACACGGCGTGCACCTGGGCCTTGAGACCGGAGCGCAGGTTGACCAGCTTGGCCGTTATGCCGAGGACCGGATTATGCCGAGCTTTTGAGAACGTCCCTGGTGGGAAGCGTGCCGAGGCGAGCTTCCTCGGCATAATCCACGGCGTCAGCGGAGCTGCTCCAAGAACGCGAGCAGCATGTCCGGCGGTCGATAGCGCCCGGGCGCTGCGCCGAGTGGGGCGGTACGCGCCAGGGCTCGTTCTTTGATCGTCTGGTCGGCGTGAAGGTAGATCTGGGTCGTCTCGACCTGCTCGTGGCCGAGCCAGAGGGCGATTGTGGAAGTGTCGACACCCGCATGTAGGAGCCGCATCGCGGCGGTGTGGCGCAGCACATGGGGCGAGACGTTCTTCGAGGCGAGGGTCGGGCAGAACTGGGCGGCAGCTTCGACGTGCTTCGCGACGATCAGCGCGACGGCGTCGGTGCTGAGCCGTCGACCGCGACTGGTCGAAAAGAGCGGATCGCCCTCCGCGGCACCACGTTCGTCGAGCCAGGCCCGAAGCACCGCCATCACCCCGGTCGTCAGCGGAGTGGCGCGCTGTTTGCGGCATTTGCCGACACAGCGCACGTGTGGCCCGGCTCCGAGGTGCACGTCGCCGCAAGTGAGCCCTGTCAGCTCGGAGACCCGCAGCCCGGTTTGGATGGCGACGGCCAAGAGCGCGTGGTCCCGCCGGCCGAACCAGCGGGAACGGTCGGGAGCCGCCAGCAGCGCCTCGACCTCATCCTGATCGAGAAATGCGATGTCGGCCCTTTCGAAGCGGGCGGGTGGAACGGCGAGGACGCCCTGGATCGTCGCGGCGTGCTCGGGATGGCGCAGCGCCGCGTAGCGGAACAGGGCGTGCACCGCCGACAGGCGGGCGTTGCGCGTCCGGGGGCCGTTGTGGCGGTCGTCTCGCAGGTGGACGAGGAAGGCACCGATCACGTCGGCGTCAAGGTCCCCGACGTCGAGGACGGACGGCGCCTTGCCCACGTGGGCCTCAGCGAAACAGAGCAAGAGCCGGAAGGTGTCGCGATAGGCGGCCACAGTGTGGGCGCTCGCCTGATGCTGGGCGATCAGCCGGTCTGTGAAGAACGCCTGGAGGGTCGGGGCGAGCGCCGTCATCGGCCGTCTCCGAAGGCTGCCTCCAGCCGATCTGCCGCCAATCCGAGCAGCTCGGGTGCCGCCTGCAAGTACCAATACGTGGAGCCCGGGTCGCGATGGCCGAGATGGGTCGACAGAGCTGGCATGCGCGCTGCGACGTCCCCGCCGTCTCGAGACCACCGAAGCAGCGTGACGACGGTGAAAGAGTGGCGAAGATCGTGGACCCTCGGACGGCGAGGTGCCGACGTGCCGACACCGCTTTGGCGGAGCAGCCCGACGAATGTGGGCTGGAGGACGGGATGGCCGAGGCGCGCCCCGGTGCTCGACAGAAGCAGCGCCGGCGTTGGTGGAGACGGGCAGAGCTCGTCGCGCCGGCGGCCATAGCGACGAAGCACCTGCACCGTGGTGCTGTCGAGGAGGACCTGTCGGGACTTGTTGAACTTCGAGTTGCGCACGGTCAGCAACGCCCCCTCGGCATCGAAGTCGCCGCGATCGAGCCGCATCGCTTCTCCGGCACGAAGCCCCGTGCACGCCAACAGGCCCACCAGGGTCTCGAAGGTCGCCGCCTTCAAGGGGTCCTTCAGCTGTCTCGCCGCCGACATCAGGGCGGCGATCTCCTCGGGCGAATACAGATAGGGCAACCGGCGCGTGACTCGAACCGCGCAGAGATCGATGGGGATCACCTCGTTCGCCGGGTCGATGACCGCCAGGTGGCGGGCGAAGGGCCGCACGACCTGGAGACGTCTCGCCACCCAAGTGGGGCTCGCGCCCCGTGGAAGGCGTGCCCAGGCGAGCGCGAGCTGGACCTTGATGACATCTGTGCCTTCCTCTTCGGCGAAGGCGACGAACTGGGTGAGCAGCGCACCGGCGCGCTCGAGCCGGAAGCCAAGGGCGCGGCGCATGGCGAGGTAGTCCGCGACATGTTGGCGGAGGGCGCTCATCGCGCTGGCCAGGGCTGGGCGACCTCGGCGAGCGCCGAGCGGTTGACCTTCGCGTAGACGGCCGTCGTGAGCAGCCGCTCGTGACCGAGTACCTGGCCGACCTCTATGAGGTTGCCCCCGGCCTGCAGCATCCTCGTCGCCGCCGTGTGCCGGAGGCGGTGCGCGCCGATCGGCTCTAGCCCAGCGCGGACCGAGGCTCGCCTCACGACGGCCGAGACTCCCGTCGATGCAAGCGGGCCGTGCGGGGCGCGCAAGCGCACGAACACCGCCGCTGTGTCGACGCCACTTGGCCGTCCCCGTTTCAGCCAGGCGGCGATCGCCTCTCCAACGTCAGCCGGCAGCGGCAACCGATCGCGGCGTGCCCCTTTGCCCCCGATAACGAGTTCGCCTCGTCGCCATTCGATGTCGGCGAGCTCGAGTCCCGCCACCTCCCCAGCGCGAAGCCCGAGGCGCGAGCAGACGGTCACGATCGCGAAGTCACGCCGCCCGACCGCTGTGCGCCGGTCACAACTTCGGAGAAGACGTGTCAGTTCCGTTGTGCCGATGGCCCGAGGCAAGCCGGCGAGCGACCAGTTCGCGACCGACGGCACCGCCGGGGCGAGCGACATCCGCGTCCTCGCCGTTCGATGGAGGAAGCGCAGCCAGGCCCGCGCTCCGGTCACCGTGGTCTTTGCCGAACCGATACCTCGACGGGCGCACTCATCTCTGACGAAGCCCGCTACCGCGCCGGCACTCAATCCCGCGAACTCGTCGCTACCCATATGGGCGAGGAACCGCCGCGCCACGCCGACGTAGCTGCGCACGCTGTCTTGGGCGAGACCGCGCTCATCGAACAAGTACTGCGCGAACTCGCCGAGGAGCGCCTCGGCCGGTGCCAACGGGGGTGGCGCTTCGGGCGGAACGACGCCCAGGTCGCGCAGGTGCTCGATCATCGGTGCCATCGCCCGGCCCGAGAGCAGTTTCACGTAGCCCTCGGACCGTCGAGTCCGGAGGAACGCGGCAATGGCAGCGCGATCGACCTGACCGGGCGAGAGCTCGCTTTCCCCAAGCCATCCGCTGAAGTGCGCCATCAGGTGAACCTGGTGCGCAGCAGATCCCCACGAGTATCCGCGGGAGAGCAGCTTCTCCCGGAAGCCCTCCCCCCACGGAGCGAGGACGCCCCTCACGTGACCCTGTCCTGAACTCACAGCCGTCTCCTTTCCGCAGTGGTCGTGCGGAAAGAAGCGTCACGTGGTCATCCCGATTATGCCGAGGAAGCTCGCCTCGGCACGCTCCCCACCAGGGACGTTCTCAAAAGCTCGGCATAATCCGGTCCTCGGCATAACGGGCCCTATGCCGATGTCGGCATAGGGCCCGGTAGCGCACCAGCTCTCGTAGCTCGCGCAGCTCAGGCGGGGCGATCCAGGCCTCGGCCAGGCGTCCCATGCGCAGTAGGTCGATGAGGTCGGTGGCGTCGCGCTCGTCGTTCTTGACCCGGCGATGGCCCCAGTTGTTGCCGAGGGGATGGGCCAGGTGCACCCGGGCCCCGGCGTCGGCCAGCACGTCCGCGGCCCAGTACCACCCGTAACAGGCTTCGAGCACCACCTCGGGTTCGGGACCGGCCTCGGCCACCAGCGCGGCCAGGGTGGCTGCGTCGTTGTCGATGCGGGTGGTGTCCAACACCTCGCCGTCGGCGTCTCGGCGCACAATGACGCTGCGGCGGCGGTGCAGGTCGATACCCACGTACTGTCGTTGCTGTTCCACTGGGGTCTCCTTCCGTCGTTGACGGGTTGGCTTGGAAACCCCGAGTGTGCTCCGTGCACTCGGTCCCCGGCGACGGGAGGAGCTCCGGCGGATGGTGGAGGGGTTCAGCTCGGCCTTGGCCATGACGAGTTCCCTTGTCCTTGGCGCCCAGCCGGCTGGCATCTCCGGCTCGTCACGCAGAACGGCGCTGCGTTCCTTCATCACATCAACTGGTCTCGCCTTGGATTGGCTGGGGCGATCGGAAGAGTCGTTGCTCTCCTGGCACTCGGCGTAGCAGGCTTATTCGTCGGAGAGTTGGCGGCCGCGATCATCCTCTTCGTCCTTACCGTGACCTTCCTCGTGTTCTACGTGATCTGGCGACGCCGACGGAATCAGAGACTGACTGGCTCACCTACCACTTGGCCGTCAAGAGTAAGCGAGTAGCGACGAACACCCCACGCGTACGCCGGGTGCCATCAGACTCGATATCTCGCTTGTCCGGCGAACAGCTCCGGGTCAGCTCACCGACCTGAAGGGCGCCGGCTCGACAGCAACGGGTCTGGCGCCACCCCCCGTAAGGACTCGGCGATGTGGCTAACCGTCGGCGGCCGTTCCCACGGGCGAGCGGAGGGGAGCGTGAGCCAGCTCGCGCATGCCGTCGGCAAAGCTCACCGTTGCCTCGAAACCCAGCACCTCCACCGCCCGGCGGGTGGCGGCGAACACATGGCGGACGTCACCTGCTCTCCAGTCACCGCTCACCTCGGGCGGCGGCGCCTCGTCACCGAAGGCGCCGGCAAGCGCGCCGGCCATCTGGCCCACGGTGTGGGGATGCCCACTGGCCACGTTGAACGGCCCGGTGACGCCGGGACCTGCGGTGAGGGCGGCCACGTTCGCTCGGGCCACGTCGGTCACGTGCACGAAGTCGCGGAGCTGGCCGCCGTCCTCGAATACCACGGGCGCCCGGCCGGCTTCGAGGGAACTACGGAAGATGCTGGCCACGCCGGCGTAAGGCGTGTCCCGAGGCATCCGGGGCCCGTACACGTTGTGGTACCGCAGGGCCACCACCGGGGCGCCGCTCTGCAGGCCGTAGGCCGAGCAGAGGTGCTCCTGGTGGAGCTTGGTGGCGGCATAGATGTTGCGGGGGTCGACGGCCGCCTCTTCGGGCACGGCTTCGGGTTCCAGAGCCTCGTCACAGGTGGGGCACGTCGGGTCGAACGAGGCCGCCGCCAGGCGCTCGGGCCGGCGGGGGGCGGCCCGTACCAGCCCGTGCTCGGCGCATCGGTAGCGGCCTTCCCCGTAGACCACCATGCTGCTCGCCAGCACCAGACGACCGACGAAGCGCTGCCGGTGCAAGACCGCCAAGCCGACCGCGGTGCCCACGTCGTTGGAGTCCACGTAGTCGCTCAGGTCGGCGAAGTCCCGACCCAGGCCCACCTTGGCCGCCTGGTGGCAGACGGCGTCCACGCCGTCCAGACACCCCATCCAAGCTTCGCGGTCGCGCACGTCCTTCCACACGTATTCGGCGGCTGGGTTGAGGTAGGTGGGCGTGGAGGCGTGCGCCGCAGGGTCCAAGGAGTCGAGCACCACCACTTGGTGGGCCTCTTCCACCAGCGCGTCCACGACGTGGGAGCCGATGAAGCCGGCGCCCCCGGTGACCAGGACTCTCACGACAGGAGCGGCCGCCGCCTCATGACGGGAGGGACAGCTGGAAGGTGAAGCGGCAGCCGCCGCTCTCGTTCACCACGTCGATCCGGCCCTTGTGGGCCTCCACCAGGCCCCGAGCTATGGCCAGGCCCAGGCCGGCCCCGTCGTGGCCCGGCGTCCGAGCTGTCGCACTGCGGAAGCCGGTCTGGAAGACACGGTCGATCTCGGCTTCGGGGATGCCGCCGCAGGCGTCGGTGACCGACACGTACACATGGTCCGGCTCGGTGCCCGCCTCCAGCAAGACGGTGCTGTCGGGGCGGCTGTGGCGAATGGCGTTCTCCAGCAGGTTGCGGATAACTCGGGAGATCTCGGGCATCGACAGGACCAGCTCGGGCATGGGTTCCTCCAGCTGCCCAACGAGGCTGATGCCCCTGCGCCGAGCCAACGGTTCGGCCGCGGCCACGGCGTCGGACACCAGGTCACCGATGGAGGAGCGTTCCAGGTTGAGGTGGAGCGTTCCCGCCTGGATCCGGCTCAGCTGGAACAAGTCGTCCACCAGGACGGTCAGGGTTTCGGCCTCCTCTCGCAGGGTGCGGTGATAACGCCCCACCGTCTCGGGGTCGCTCACCAACCCGTCCTCCAGTGCTTCGGTTACCGCCCGGATGCCGGCCAGCGGGGTCCGGAGATCGTGGGAGACCCAGGACACCAGCTCCCGGCGGGACGACTCCAGCGCCCGTTCCCTGGTACGGACCTCCTCGAGGCGGGTGGCCATGGCGTCCAGCTCGCCGGCGAGGGCAGCCAGCTCGCCGGTGGGAGGCGACGGCACGTTGGGAGGAAGGTCGCCACGGCCTATCCGCTGGGCCGCGGCCTCGAGGGACCGGCTGGCCCGGCCCACCCGCTGGCCCAGCACCAGCGCGGCCACGATTCCCACGGTGGCCGAGGCGGCCAGCACCACCCAAAGGGCACCGAGGTCGTGGCTGTTCACGAACATGCGCTTGCTGGCAGCGACGGCGCCGCCGGTCACGGCTGCGAGCGAGGTGGCCGCCACCACCACGGCCTGGGCCCCGATGGAACCCTTCCGCAGAACGTAGAGCACGCCGCCGCCCACCAGTCCGGTGGCCAGGGCCCCGGCCCCCGCGACGAGGGCCAGCTCGGCGGCGTCCGCCTTGCTCAGAGGCTGGGCCAGGGCCACGGCCAGGGTGCAGGCCAGCCCGCCAACAGCAGCCACGAGGAGCGCCCACCTACTCATGGCGCACCCTACCCGTGAGCGCTCACGGCTCGAAGCGGTACCCGACGCCCCAGACGGTGTGGATGTAGGAGGGTTGGGAGGGGTCGGCCTCGATCTTCTCCCGCAGGCGCCGGACATGCACGGTGACGGTGGAGTTGTCGCCGTACGTGTAGCCCCAGACGTGCTCGAGGAGCTCGACCCGGCTGAACGTGCGCCGGGGATGGCGCATGAAGAAGGCCAGCAGGTCGAACTCCCGCACCGTCAGGGACACAAGCACTCCGTCGAGGCGAGCTTCGTGAGCCAGCAGGTCCATCTCTAGGCCGCCGGCGCGCAGCTCGGTGAGCTGGCCTTCCAGGGGCGAGGTGTGGGCCCGTCGGAGAACGGCCTTGATGCGAGCGGTGAGCTCCCTCGGGGAGAAGGGCTTGGGCAGGTAGTCGTCGGCCCCGAGCTCCAGTCCGGCCACCCTGTTCCCCTCCTCACCGAGCGCTGTCAGCATGATGATCGGGATCGGTGCCATGGCGCGCAGCCGGCGGCACACCTCGAGCCCCCCGATGGTGGGCAGCATGAGATCGAGCACCACCAGGTCGGGCAGCCGCATCTCGGCCCGCTCGAGGGCGTCACCGCCGTCGCCCACGGCCTCCACGGCGAAGCCCTCGCGCTCCAGGTACCGGGAGAGAACCTCTGCCACGGTGGCGTCGTCGTCGACGACGAGGACCCGCGGCACGTGCCCCGTCGAACTGGACGGGACAGAGACGGTCGGCATCGGCCGAGAGTAGGAGGTGGGGCACCCGCACTCCTACGGGCGGCGACAAGTTTCATGGATCGTAAGCGCCCACCGAATCGCCGGAGGCGTGTGCGGGTACGGTTCGGGGACGTGCCCGACGTCATTCTTCCGGTGCTCGACGAGGTCGAGGCCCTACCCTGGGTGCTGGGCCGCCTGCCGAGCGGATACCGCCCCATCGTGGTGGACAACGGGTCGACCGACGGCTCAGCCGCCATGGCCCAGAGGCTCGGTGCCCAGGTGGTGGCCGAGCCCCGCCGAGGCTTCGGAGCCGCCTGCCATGCCGGCCTGGCGGCCGCTACCGACCCCTTGGTCTGCTTCATGGACTGCGACGGTTCCCTCGACCCCTCGGAGCTGCCCCGCGTCGTGGAGCCGGTGCGCGCCGGGCACGCGGACCTGGCCCTCGGGGAGCGTCGTCCCGAGCGCGGAGCATGGCCCCTTCACGCACGGCTGGCCAACCGCTTCCTGGCCCTGGAGCTGCGGCGCCGCACGGGCCTGCAACTGCACGACCTCGGTCCCATGCGGGCGGCGAACCGGGTGGCCCTGCTGGAGCTCGAGATCGTGGATCGACGTTCCGGATGGCCGCTGGAGATGGTCCTGCTGGCAGCTCGAGCCGGATGGCAGGTGGTCGACGTCCCCGTCGGCTACCGGGCTCGGTCCGGGCGGTCCAAGGTGACCGGCACCTTCCGGGGCACCGTCACGGCGGCGCGGGACATGGCGGCCCTGCTGCGGTGAACCCGGCTGTGACGAACCCGGCTGTGACGAACCCGGCTGTGACGAACCCGGCTGTGACGAACCCGGCT
>JAUJNQ010000002.1:281010-357847 GCA_030448025.1 Acidimicrobiales bacterium
GAACCCGGCTGTGATGAACGTGGAGGCCGAAGGCGAGGGCCAGTGTTGTCGGCTCCTGGTCATGGCCAAGGCCCCGGTTCCCGGACGGGTTAAGACCCGCCTCTGCCCGCCGTGCACCCTTCCGGAGGCGGCCATGGTCGCCCGGGCCGCGCTCGACGACACGCTTGCCACGGCTCGAGCCACGTTTCCCGGTCACGTCGTAGTCATGCTCGATGGTGAGCCAGGGCCGTGGCTGCCGCCCGGCGTGGGGCTCCTGCCTCAGCGTCGAGGCGACCTCGCCGACCGGTTGGCGGGCGCGTTCGACGACGCCGGCGCGCCTGCCCTCGCAATTGCCGGTGACACGCCACAGGTCACCCCCGCGTTGCTCACGCTGGCCGCGACCCGGCTGATGTCCCCGGGCGTGGACGCCGTGCTCGGTCCCACCGACGACGGCGGCTACTGGGTTGTCGGCCTGCGCCGTCCCGACCCCGAGGTGTTCATCGGTGTCCCCATGAGCACGGCGCGCACGGGTTCGGCCCAGCGCGATCGGCTACGCCAGCGCGGTCTGACCTGGATGGAGCTGCCCTCCCTCCGAGACGTCGACACCTTCGAGGACGCCGTCGCCGTGGCTGGCACCGTGCCCGGCTCCCGCTTCTCAGCCATGCTCTCCGAGGTGCAGACGAGGATCGACGCCGCCCGGGTCCCATGACCTCCAATCCCTTGATTGGGGTGGTCTGATGGCACGCCTCGTGTTCTTCGCTGCCGCTCGCGAGGCCGCCGGGTGCCGGGAGACCGAGATATCCGCCACGTCGGTGGGTGAGGCCCTTGACGCCGCCGTCGAGCGTTTCGGACCCGACTTCGCCCGCATCCTGCGCTTCTGCTCCGTCCTCGTCGACGAGTCAACCGTGCTGCCCGACCGGGCACGGGACCTGCCCGTCGCGGAGACCACGGAGATCGCCGTCCTCCCGCCGGTGTCGGGCGGCCAGCACCAGGACGATCAGCACCAGGACGATCAGCACCACGCCGGTCAGCACCACGCCGCCGGCGAGGAGGCGACGATGAGCGTGGCCGTCCTCACCGTGTCCGACGCCGGCGCCACCGGGCAGCGCCCGGACGAGTCCGGTCCGGCCGTGGCGCAGGTGGTGACTGCAGCCGGCTTCCCGGTGGTGGCGACGGCGGTGGTCCCCGACGAACAGGAGCGAATCGAGGCAGCACTGTGTCGCTGGGCAGACGACGACGGCGTCGACCTGGTCCTCACCACCGGTGGGACCGGCCTCGGTCCCCGCGACGTCACGCCGGAGGCCACCCGGGCCGTCCTCGACCGTGAGGTCCCAGGTATTCCCGAGGCCATGCGGGCGGCGGGCATGCGGGCCACGCCCTTCGCCTCGCTGGCCCGCCAGGTGGCCGGCCAACGCGGCGGAACGGTCATCGTCAACCTGCCCGGCTCTCCCAAAGCGGCTCGAGAGTCGCTCGAGGCGGTCATGGCCGTGCTGCCCCACGCCGTGTCTCTGGCGCGGGCCTCGCCGCGCCGAGCGGCCCCGAGTCGTGACACCATTGATCGTAAAGCCAGCGAATCGTAAGGATCGCGACGTTCCCTCGCGCCACCGGGCCTGGTATACCGGCGCTGATGCCCGGCCCCCCCTGGCCGTTCCGGTCGAACGTGTGGCGAAGCCCGCTGCGTGGGCCCTGGCTCACGTCGGTCTTCGGAGCGGCGCTCCTGGTAGGGATCCCGCTCATGATCCTCACCGGTCTGCTGTCCTATGCGGCCTACAACCCGCGGCTCTCGCCCAACGACCTCACGCCGGCGCGCGGTGTGCTCGGCTTCTACTTCTTCGACTGGCCCACCCGCCCGGTGTGGCTCTACCGGTTGAACCAAGGGCTGCACGTCACCTTGGGCATCGCCCTGGTGCCCATCCTGCTGGCCAAGCTCTGGTCGGTCATACCCAAGCTCTTCGACTGGCCCCCCGTCCGCTCGGTGGCCATGGCGCTGGAGCGGATCACCCTCGCCCTGCTGGTCGGCGGCGTGCTGTTCGAGTTCGTCACCGGCATCCTCAACAGCGAGGTCTTCTACCCATGGAAGTTCAGCTTTTACGAAGCTCACCTCTATGGAGCCTGGGTCTTCATCGGCGCCTTCCTCACTCACGTCGCCCTGAAGCTGCCCGCCATGCGGCGGTCCCTTCGCCGGCGCAGCCTGCGGGCGGAGCTCCGCAAGGGCATTGCCGACACCGAGCCCGAGCCACCCGACGAGTACGGGTTGGTGGCCGAGTGCCCGGATGGCCCCACCATCTCCCGCCGGGGGGCGCTTGGGCTGGTGGCGGCGTCGTCACTCGGGCTGCTCGGCCTCACGGCGGGCCAGAGCATCGGCGGCCGATTCCGCCGCCTGGCGCTGTTCTCCCCCCGGGGAGGGAGCTACGGATCGGGACCCAACGACTTTCCGGTGAACAAGACGGCGGCCTCCGTGGGTATCAAGCCCGAAGAGACGGGCCCTGACTATCGCCTCGTCGTCAAGGGACCCTCGAGCGAGCGCTCGCTGTCGCGGAGCGAACTGATGGCCATGCCGCAGCACACCTACGACCTGCCCATCGCCTGTGTGGAGGGCTGGTCGGTCGTCGCCACCTGGACCGGCGTGAGGATCGTGGACCTGGCCCGCATGGTGGGGGCCGTGGGGTCCGACGCCGTCTTGGTGGAGTCGCTGGAGAAGGGCGGCGCCTTCGCCCAGGCCGCCCTGTCGGGTGACCAGCTTCGTGACGAGAAGTCGCTGCTCGCGCTGCGAGTGAACGGTGCCGATCTCTCGATGGACCACGGCTTTCCTGCGCGCGTCATCGTCCCCGCCGCCCCGGGAGTGCACAACACCAAGTGGGTGCGCCAGATGACGTTCATGGCGTCGGCATGAACGCCCTGCGGAAGGTCTACGGGTCGGGGCCGTACCACTTCGTGGCCGTGGGGGTGTGCTTCGTCGTGTCCGGGTACGCCATCCTCCGACTCGCCGACTCCGCCGAGCCGGTGCTGCTCGCCGTGTGGTTCGTGGGCGCGCTCCTCGCTCACGACTTCCTGGTCTATCCCGCGTACACCCTGTTGGACCGGGCTGCGGCCCGAGGCCAGGGCCTCACCGACTCCGATCGGGCGTCGTGGATCAACTTCGTGCGCGTGCCCGTGCTCCTCACCGGTCTGGTGTTCCTCGTCTGGTTCCCCCTCATCCTCGGCCTGAACGCCAAGACCTACCGGGACGCCAGCGGCCTGGGCACGGGGCGCTTCCTCCCACGCTTCCTCGCCTTCACTGCCTTCGTCTTCCTCGTGTCCGCTGCGCTGTACTGCCTGCGCCTGCTGCGCTGGCAGCGTCGGGCAAACTGATCGTCGTCCCTTCCCTCAAGGAGGATCACCCATGCTCTTCGCAAGGCGCAGCTCTGCGGTGCCCGAACAGGGAAAGGCCCTGCCCGGCCGCCCGCAGGCCATGGAGGAACCCGGCGCTCACCACGTGAACGGCCGGCCCCTCGTCCCTCCCTTCCCGGAGGGCCTGCAGCGAGCCGTGTTCGGGATGGGCTGCTTCTGGGGCGCCGAGCGCAAGTTCTGGGAGACCGGTGGCGTGTACACCACGGCCGTCGGTTACGCCGGGGGAGAGACACCGAACCCCACCTACAGGGAAGTCTGCAGCGGCCGTACCGGCCATACCGAGGCCGTGCTGGTCGTGTTCGACCCCGAGGTCATCAGCTACGACGGCCTGCTCAAGCTGTTCTGGGAGGGACACGACCCCACCCAGGGGATGCGCCAGGGCAACGACGTGGGGACGCAATACCGGTCGGCCGTCTACTGGCACGACGACGCTCAACGCCGAGCGGTCGAGGCTTCTCTGACCGCCTATCAGGACGCCCTGTCCGCCAATGGACACGGGGTGATCACCACCGAGGTCCGGGAGGCTCCGCCCTTTTACTACGCCGAGCGCTATCACCAGCAGTATCTGGCCAAGAACCCCGGTGGCTACTGCGGGATCGGTGGTACGGGCATCAGCTGTCCGGTGGGCGTCCTGGGCACCGAGTAGGACCCCCAAACGGCCCGGCCTTCGCCCCCGACCGCCCCGGCCATCGGCGCTAAAGTGCCGATGGTCCGATGAAGTGCCCCACTGACGACACCGTCCTCCAGATCGCCGAGCGCCAAGGCATCGAGATCGACTACTGCCCCACGTGCCGGGGCGTGTGGCTGGACCGGGGCGAGCTCGACAAGATCATAGATCGGTCCGCGGCGCTGGAGGCACCCCTCCGCCCGGGCGGGCGCCTGGATGACGATGACGACGACGACGACCATCGGCGAGGTCGGTGGGACGACGATCGCGACCATATGTCCCGTGGACCGAGGAAGAAGAAGCGAGGGTCCTTTCTGGGCGAGCTGTTCGAGTTCGGTGAGTGACCGGTGGGTTGCGGCCTTCGGCCGCCGTCACGGTTACTGCTTGCGGCCGATGGCCTTGGCCAGCTCGCTCTTGGTCATGCGTGAACGACCCGGGATGTCGAGGGCGCGGGCCCGCTCGTAGAGCTCCTCCCTGGTGTTGCCGTACAGATCCACGCCGTCGTAGGTCTCCCCCTTACCGGCTCGCTTGTCCTCACTGCTCGCCTGCTTCGACCGAGGGTCTGAGGGGCCCTTCTCGTCCTTGGCCACCCAGCGGTCACCCTTCTTCTCGTGGGTGTGCTTGAGCGAGGCGAAGGCGGTGCGGTGGGCGCGCTCGCCCTCCCCGTAGCTCTCGACCGCGCTGTCGTGCGTCTTTGCCCACGTGCGCTGTGCTCTGGCCGACGATCGCTTGAGCGTTTCGGGCATCTCGTCTCTGGTGGGCATGGCCGTTCCCTTCCGGTCCCTGGTCGACCTCCTCTACATTCCCTCTTCCGGGTCAGGGCAAGCGGCGCGAACATGGCGGCGATGAACCGGACCGAGCTGGGCCGCCAGATCTACCAGCGCTCCCACCTGACGGGAGAGTTCCGGTTGCGCTCGGGCACCATTGCCAACGAGTACTTCGACAAGTACCTGTTCGAGTCGGACCCCGAGTTGTTGCGACACATCGGTGAGGCCCTCGAGAGCCTCGTCCCGACCGGTACCGAAGGGCTGGCCGGCCTTGAGCTGGGAGGCGTGCCCCTGGCCGTGATGCTGTCGCAGATCACCGGACTTCCCGCCTTCTTCGTCCGCAAGCAGGCCAAGGCCTATGGCACTCGGAAGTTGGCCGAAGGCGGAGACGTGGACGGCCGCCGCCTGGTGGTGGTCGAGGACGTGGTTTCCACCGGTGGAGCGGTGCTCACCTCCTGCCATGCCCTCGCCGAGCGGGGCGCCAAGGTGAGCGAGGTCCTGTGCGTGATAGATCGGGAAAGTGGTGGACCCGAGCACCTTCAGAGCTCCGGCCTGGTGCTCCATGCCCTTTTCCGCATGAGCGAGCTTTCCCGCGCCGGCCCAGCCGAAGAGGAAGACCAGCAGTAGGTACAGACCAGCCGGAGCCGAAGAGGAGCCCGATGCGAGGATCATTTGACCTGGCCCCTGGGGCCAGGTCTTACCGTTGTCCGTGATCAACCATGAGCGTTCAGCGACTACTAGTTAGGCAACCCGTGTCGAGCCGACCCACGAGGGCCACCTCGGAGAGCGACGCGAGCTCGAACTCGAGTCGCCAGCGCGTGCTCGACTTCCTGGCCAGCCGAGGCGGAAGTATCGAGAGCGACGAGGGCAGGGGGATCACTCGGGAGATGGCCGAGGCAGTGGGCTACGAGGATCTCAGCACGCTGAACGCCATGCTCAGCCGCCTGGAGCGTGAGGGCGCCCTCGTCCGGGAGGTTCGAGGTCGGCGCACCTATCGCATCGCCTTGACGACAGATGCCTCCAAGGGACGTTCGGGGCGACGACGCTCGGGCTCCGGCGGAGCCCACGTCCAGGGGCCCGACATCGACGAGGAGCTCTGCCATCCCCGAGGCCAGCTGCGCTTCTACCTCCTGCTACTCGTCAACGAGCGCCCGGGACACGGCTACGACCTGGTCGAGCGCCTGCGCCCGTTCGGCTACCTGCGCGACGACCCGGCCCAGACCTACCGAGCCCTGCACTGGCTCGAAGGTGCCGGCCTGGTGGACCCGGAGTGGGAGACGATGGGCCCGGGTCCGGCGCGCCGGGTCTTCACCGTCACCAAGCTCGGTCGTGATGTGGTCGAGCGCTGCGCCCAAAGCCTCCGGGAACGGACCGCCAATCTGCAGCAATACCTCGACGCTCTGTCGGGCCAACCGCCGGCCTTCGTGGGCAATGGCCACCGGGACTTCGAGGTGCTGGTGGAAGCCAAGTTGTCGGTGAGCGCCGACGACGAGTCCTCGGCCCGACGCAAGGTCGAGGAGGCCCTGGCCCAGGCCCGCATGGTCGCCCCCGACGTATGGTCGACGGGGCAGGTCTGGCTCTACGAGGCCAGGGAGGAGCACGAAGAGGACTGATACGGGTCGCCGTTGGGCGACCGGCCCTTCCGGTGGTGGGCTGCGAGAAACCGGATGACTACGCCGACCTACTTCGAACAGCGGCCGGCGTCAGCAGGCCCGAGGCCTAACCGGGTGGCCTCGTCCCCGTTCGCCGGGTGACGCGGGGTCCGCCCTCGTCGGGCACGCCCGCTTGGCCCCCAGGGGGAGCCGCGGGCCGCCCCTCTCGCTCAGCCTTTGCCCAGGGCCTCTTGGCGCCCCATGCGCTCTGGCGTGCGTCGTCGGGCTCCTCGGCCGCTGTCACTGGGGCAGCCGCGTCGCGGGCGCCTTCGTGGTGGCGCTGCGTGTCTTCGTGAGGCTGGCCATAGGCCTCGGACCGGGGCGGCGGCGCCGGACGGAACGTTCGGGCCTCGGCGCCCTGGTGCCGCTCGTCTGCGCCACGTTGGTGATCCTGGGCTTGTTGGCGGTGGCGGGCCTCGGCGCCGACGGTGGGGTCGAGGGCCCGGTGGACAAGCTTGGCGTGCCAGCGCTCGCCCAGGATCCCCCCGAGGATCGGGCCGATGACGATGGCCAGGAGCGAGGCGATTCCCGCCACGGTGCCGGCGTTGCCCCACTCCTCGCCCGACGTGGGTATGCCGGCGTTTCGGAAGTTGCGCGCCGCCTCATCGCCGTCGGCGATCAGGTTGACCAGCAGGGAGACGCCCACCGCGACCAGCACGCCGAGCACGAACACCAGGAACCCGTTGAGGGCTCCTGCCCGGCGGGCCATGCGCCCGGCGACGTAGCCGCCGAACAGGTAGGACAGCAGCAGGACCGCGGCCACGATGAGGCCGGCGGTCACCCCCATCTCCTCCCAGTTCAGCGTGGCGACCTTGTCGCTGACGCCCACGGCGTTGGCCACGGCCGCCACCACCGACGCCAACACCAGGAAGGCCCCGTAGGCCACCAAGGTTCCAGCCAGCACGCCGAACAGAGAGATCCTCCCCATTCCCGCGTCCTTGGCCAGTGCGACCCGATCCGATCCGCTCTCAGCGGTGTTCGTCCTGCGCATGGCAGAACCCCCTTTGTCAGTCTGCGCACGGTCGCCGGCGCTGTCCGGCCTCAACAGTACAGCCGCCATGACTCCTTCCATGACGGTTCGGTGATGAGCCCCCACGTGGACGGCGTGGCGCACCAGGTCCATGGCCGAGACTTGCTGCCCTGAGGGCCGGCGCCCGCAACGCAGCCAGTCCCGTCCCTCGATGCCCTCCGCCCGCGCCGCCAGGCGCTCGGCCTCGGTCCTGATGCGCCCGAGCACGTGGTCGACGGGACCGGGGCGGGGCGGTCCCACGCCCACCACGATCGAAGGCTCGTCGTGCACCTGGATCCTCCCGACGGCTTCATCCACGGCGCCCATGACGTCGGCCACGTGGGCGCCGTGCTCGAGCGCCGGGCAACGCCGGGCAACGGTCCGGGATCAACGGCGGCGGGATCAACGGCGGCGGGATCAACGGCGGCGGGATCAACGGCGGCGGGGTCCATGAAGCCGGAGTCCATGGCGCTACGGTACGGCGCGGTGGCCACCCGCATCGGTGACGGCGTGCTCCAGATCGACACCTTGCTCGGGGGCTGGGAGCGGGTCACCGCCGCCTACCTCGTGGAGGGCCCCGAACCGGTGCTGGTGGAGACCGGGAGCCGATCGTCTCTGCCCAGCCTGCTGGCCGAGCTCGAGGCTTTGGGGCTGGGGCCCTCCGACCTGGCCGGCGTGATCGTCACCCACATCCACCTCGATCACGCCGGTGGCGTGGGCGACGTGGCCCGGTCCTTCCCCGGAGCCACGGTTTACGTCCACCCTGCCGGTGCCCGCCATCTGGCCGACCCCACCCGGCTGGTCGACTCAGCGGCGCGCGTCTACGGGGATCTCCTCGACGGGCTCTACGGCCGCCTCGAGCCCACCCCGGCCGAGCGCGTCCGGGCCCTGGACGACGGCGAGGCGGTTCGGGTGGGCCCCGATCGGGTGCTGACGACGGTGCATGCCCCCGGCCACGCCAAGCACCATGTGGGAGTGCACGACGCCGGGAGCGGCATCCTCTTCACCGGCGACGCTGCCGGCGTGTGCCTCCCCGACGCCGGGAGCCTGCGCCCGGCCACGCCTCCGCCCGACTTCGACCCTGTCCAGGCGCTCGCCTCGCTGGAGCGTTTCAAGGAGCGCTCGCCGTCGGCCCTCGCCTTCGCCCACTACGGCCTGGTGCCCGACGCCCCAACCGGGCTGGACGAGGCCGCCGAGGCGCTACGCCGGTGGACGGTGGTGGCCGACGAAGCCTGGCGTGAGGGCCGGGACATCGCCACCGCCTTCGAGGAGGCCTTCGCCGACGAGGTCGCCCACGACGTCGGCGGTGACGGCGGTGATGGCGATGACGCCGCCAGTCATCGGGAGAAGCTCGAGACGCTGAACGGCTTCCACTCGAACGCGGCCGGCTTCCGGCGCTGGTTCGAGACGCGCCAGTCACACCAGCCCGAGGGCTGAGCCATGGGAGTGGACGCCGTGGTGTTCGACTGGGGCGGGACCCTCTCCATCTACGCCGAGATCGACATGATGGACATGTGGCGGCTGGCCGCCCGTCACCTGGCCGCGGACCGGGAGGACGAGGTCTGCGCCCGCCTCGTCGCCGTAGAGGAGGCGTCGTGGGCAAGGATCGCGGTGGACCAGCGCAGCACCACCCTCAGCTCCCTCCTCACCCTCGCCTCGGCCGAGCTGGGCCTCGACGTGGCCGAGGCCGTCCTCGAGGAAGCGGCCACCCACCATCTGGACTCGTGGACGCCGCACGTGCGCCACGATCCGGACGCCGGTCCCACCATCGCCACCCTCCGAGAGCGGGGCCTGGCCATCGGCCTGCTGTCCAACACCCACTGGCCGCGCACCTTCCACGAGCACTTTCTCGAGCGCGACGGTCTCACCGAGCTGATCGACGTGCGCTTTTACACGAGCGAGATGGAGCACACCAAGCCCCACCCCGCCGCCTTCGCCACAGTGCTCGACGCCCTTGGCCTGACCGATCCGAGCCGGGTGGTGTTCGTGGGCGATCGCCCCTATGACGACGTCTTCGGGGCCCAGTCGCTCGGCATGCGGGGCGTCTTGCGGCCCAACCCCATGGTGCCCGGCTACGAGGTGGCGCCCGACGCCGTCATCGACACGCTGCCCGAGCTCGTCCCCATCATCGAGCGCTGGCGGGCCGAGTGACCAACGTCGTAGCCAAGCCGCCGGCGATCAGGATCCATCCGCCGAGCTCCAGTCCCTCCTCGACCACCACCTCCAACTCGTACGGCAGGTCCCCGTGGTTCCAGGCCGTGAACAAGAGCGGCGATGCTGCCTCCAGCATCACGGCCCCCACCAGCAGGAGAAGCCCGAGGCGGATGGTGCGGCCCGCCGAGGGATGGGAGCGACGGGCCAGGCTCCAGAGCAGGGCGAACGCCGTGGCCAAGAGGGGGAGGAAGACCAACGGCCAGAACAAGCGCGAGGAGTGAGGAAAGTCGAGGAAGCGGCTCGCCTGGGACGAGATTCGCTCGTGAATCTCCACGGCGTCGTCCAGCGAGAAGAAGGCCAAGAGGCCGGAGAGAAGCAGGAGCCGGCCCCGGTTGGCGGCCAAGCTGGCCGCCATGAGCAGGACGATCACGGCCGCTGCTCCCACGGTGACCACCGAAGCCCAGCTGAAGACGCTGGTGTCGCTGTCGACGTTGATGAGGTTCACGCTGAGGTCGAAGGCGACCAGATCGATCAGGTGGGCGGCACTCTGAACCACAACGGCGGCCACGGCCAGGAACCATGCTCCCGCGAGTGTGCGCCCGACGGCGGGGTCGTCGTCGATCGTGGCCGCGGGCGCGGGACCGTTCGCCGACTGGGGCAGGGTCAGTGACCGCACGCGATCGCGTTGCACTCGAAGGCGTTGCACTCGAAGAAGGTCGACTCAAGCACGGGGTGGCTTGAGCCCCGGTCCCGCGCACGAAGAGCTCGAGCGAACCGTCGGTGGCTGCGCTCAGACTGCCGAGCACCGGGGCGTCCCCTTTCCGTTCGGCGCCGGCAAGCACCCGACCTCGGGGGCGGAGCCTGCCATGCTTCTCGTCCTTGTCCTCCTCCGGCATGAGTCGCCGCCGCCTGACCTCCGACGAGGTAGTCCTCTTCGACCACGTGCCCGAGGCGTTGACCGAAGGGGTGAGGATCGTCGAGGTGCCCTTCCTGACACCGGGGACCGACGCCATGACCCTGGGACGGGTAGTGCTGGTTCGGCGGCACCACGCCGGCAGCTCGCGCCTCCTGGCCCACGAGCTGGTCCACGTGCAGCAGTGGTCACGACTCGGCGTGGCGGGCTTCCTTTGCCGGTACCTCGGCGCCTACGCCAAGAGCCTTGCCCGGCTGCGCGACCACCACGCCGCCTACCTCGCCATCCCACTGGAGGTCGAGGCCCGAGAGCGCGCTCGGCGTTGGTACGAGACGGACAAGGGTCGAGCCGCGGACGAGGACGGATCGAGGTGATTCCAAGCTCGGCCTTCACCGGCGCTGCAGTGGCGACGAATGCGAACCGCGGCGCAGCTGACACGTCACCGCCGTTGGGCAGGCGGTGAGGCGCCCAGAACACACCGCCCAGCCGACTTACAACCGGAGGTCGAGGTCATCTCGATCTGCAGGTTGTCGACGTCGCGCAGGCGATCGATCGGCGCGGCGGCGCAATCTCGTGGAGACGCAGACCGTGAGGAGCATGGAGTGGGCGCTCCAGCTCATGAGCGGGTGGTGCGAGAGCATCCACAGCACTGCGCCGATGTCGGCGGGATCAAGGAGGCACACTGCTTCGTAGCGGATGCTCTCACGCTGGTCGCCAAGCGCAAGATCGATCAACTGCCCTGTCGATTGGTCCTTCGGAGCGCGCGCTACTCCGGGGTGCGGTACGGCAGTTCTTCACGCCACAGATCAGCTGAGGTCGGGGCGTTCGCGAAGGAACCCTTCGATGTTTGAGGCAGCCTCTCTAACCGACTGCAAGTCGAGCCACTCGTCGCCGAGAAGCCGTCGCCAGCGAACTGGTTCGAACACATCGGTCCAGTCATCACCCAACCAGAGGCCCTCGACTACCCGCCATCCGAAGAGGGACTTCCGGCGGCGCGAAACGACTGCAAATCCAACCTTTCCCGCCTTGTGCGTCAGGCGGTCGGCGGCGCGCTCCAGCGCGTCCCAGATCGGATCTTCCCCCATGGCAGCTATGTGCGACGCCACCGGAGCACCAGAATGCCTGATGGAGGATGGTCTGCGGTCCAGAGGGCGGGCGCGGTGGTGCTCAGACTGGCGCCGGTCGTGAAGTAGGTGGTGTGACGGTCGGGCGAGACTCGGGTCTGGATCACACTGGCCTCCGGTTAGCCGAGAAGTGCATGGGCAAGTCCCCAAGTGCGCGGCGATGGCGGACACCACGATCGTCGCCGTCGCGCCGAGATCCGCACCCCTTTGGCCCCCACAGGACGCCAGCGGACACGAGACGACACGCACGCCATCAGAGAACATGCGCCTGGCCCCGGCACTCCACTCCAGGCCTGGCCGGAGAGCGGAGCGAGTGCGTCTGAACCCACGGTGAGGTCGCCCCCACAACGGTTTTCGAGACCGTTTGATTCGGCCGATCTGGGCTCCCTATCGGCGGTAAAGTTCCTGGTCACAGGCTATCTCGAAGCGAATGGCGCAGCAGCTTCGCATCAGCCCGCAGCCCATCCGCACCCCAGGATTTTCGCGACAGGTTGGTCAACGACGGTCAACTTGAGCTTCCTACAAGGTGCCCGGGAAGTCGTCTGGAACGATGGGAAGGATGCTGCCGCCGAGACGAAATGGCGGTAGCCATCACGAAACGTCGACCGCCCTGCGTGACGAACGGGCGAGGCGACGTCGTCCGCTCGCAGAGGTAGACGTCGGGTTCCATGACAGCGCACCCCTCGTGCGATCAGCTGTTCCTCCCTATACAACGATACCGGAGTCACATACAATCAAGCCATGAGTTCGAACACCCACGTCATGACGGTTTCTCGGAACGGACAGGTTTCGATCCCGGCTGATACCCGTGCCCGTTGGAACGCCCGCCGTGTGGTCGTGGTCGATCTCGGCGACCGGGTTGTGATGCGCCCACTGGGCGACCGGCCCATCGACGATCTCAACGGCAAGTACCGAGGCCGCGGCCCCAGCACGGACCGCGCTCGCAAGCAGGCTCGGGCCGAGGACGCCGCTCAGGCCCGAGCCCGTTGACGATCCTGGATGCCTACGCCGTTCTGGCCTACCTGAAGGGTGAACCCGCGGCAACCGAGGTGCGTGAACTTCTCGGTGTCTCCGATGCATCGCTGACCGCACTCGGCGTCGCCGAGGTTCTCGACCACCTAGTTCGCATCGCCGGTGCCGACGAGGAGGACGCAACCCTCGACGTAGCTCAACTCGGCCTCGTGGACGGCATTGCCGTCGACTCGACGATCGGTGCCGCAGCCGGACGGCTACGGGCCCGGCACTACCACCGGACGAGGTGCCCAGTGAGCCTGGCGGACTGCGTTGCCGCGGAGGTGGCCCGTTCGCGAAGACAGTCCCTCGCGACATCTGATCCACATCTTCTCGATGTCTGCCACGACGAGGGCATCACTATGGAGGTCCTTCCGGGCTCCAGCGGCTCGCGATGGACGCCAACGACCTGATCGTCCGACGACTCGAGCGGCCCCTATCAGCCGAATCCGCACCCTTTCCGCACCCCAGAATTTCCCCGCGCCCCAACCGCACCCCAGAATCAGGGATACCCGCGGTCACGGGCGGACACGAGCCAGCACGCAACGCCATCCGAGAACATCGGCCTGACCAGGGCATTGTCCTGAAAATCCTGGTCGGAAAGCGGAGGGGGTGGGATTTGAACCCACGGTGAGGTCGCCCCCACAACGGTTTTCGAGACCGTCCGATTCGGCCGCTCTCGCACCCCTCCCGGTTTGCAGCGACTCGTCAGGTTACCGGGGAGTCGGGTCTGTCTCGTAGGCCGGCGAAGAACCGGCGCAGGATCTCCGATCCCCGGTCGGCCAGCACGCCTGAGGAGACAGCCACCTCGTGGTTGAGGCGGGGGTCCACGCACAGGTTGTAGAGGGACCCGCAGGCTCCGGCCTTGGGGTCCGGCGCGGCGAAGACCAGCCTGCCCAGCCTGCCTGCGACCAGGGCCCCGGCGCACATCGGGCACGGCTCCAGGGTCACCACCAGGGTCACGGTCTCGAGCCGCCAGCTCTCGAGGACCCGAGCCGCGTCCCGAAGAGCAAGCAGCTCGGCGTGGGCCGTGGGGTCCTGTCGCAACTCCCGTTCGTTGTGGCGACGGGCCAGGACCTCGCCACCGGCCACGGCGACGGCTCCTACGGGCACGTCTCCGTGGGCGGGGGCCAGGACGGCCTCCTCCAGGGCGACGGCCATCATCTCCTCGTCAGTGAGGCCGGCTTTCAAGACGACGGTCAGTCTGGCAGCGTTATGGCCTCGGAGGCGCCCAGCTCTTCGCCGTCCTCGAACACGAGCACGGCGCGGTTGTCGGGGTGGGGCACCACGTGGATGGACAGGAACTGCTCGAAGGAGTCGAACACGCTGATCGAGCCGCGGGGTGGCGGCGTGAGCCAGTGGATCACCACGACCCCGGTCGAGAACTGCACGCCCTCCAGCACGATTCCGGTGCCCGACACGCCGGAGACGTCGAACTCCCGCCCCATGGTGAAACGGCGCATCCCGTGAGGGGCCCTGACCATATCGGTCGTTTGCATCTGAACACCTCCTCCCGACATACATCGGCCAGAGGCGGCTTCTTGTTGAGCCGGCGGTGGGCGGCTGAGCGGAGGGAGTGGGATTTGAACCCACGGTGACTTGCGCCACACACGCTCTCCAGGCGTGCCGATTCGGCCGCTCTCGCATCCCTCCCGGAAGGAGAGAGGGTAATCTCTCCGGCCATCGGGCCCGTCGCTCGTGAGACGGTTGGGTCCTGCGCAACGGAGCCCCGTGAATCGAGTCAGGGCCGGAAGGCAGCAGCTCTCAGCGGATGGCGCCGTGTGCCGCAGGCCAGCCTGACCGTCTCACCGGTGACGGGCCCGCTCGGCTCACCCGCCGTCGCCATCGGGCGACGCGCCCTCGAGTCCCTCGAGATCCTGCCGGCGTATGCGTATCACCCGGCCGATCTTGTAGGCCCGGAGGCGCCCCGAGTCGATCATTCGGTAGAGCTCCCGGAGCGTCACCCCCAGGAAGGCGGCGGCCTCCTCGGTACCGAGCCAGGTCCTCTCAGGTCTTTCATAATATTCCGTACCCTACCGTGCGGGGGTGTGCGTCCCGGGCGAGCCGAGGAAATAGCCTCGCGCTGATGGCCGCAGAGGAGCAGTACCAGTCGCTCTACCGCCGCTTCCGGCCTCAGCGCTTCGACGAGCTTCGAGGCCAGGACCATGTCAGCCAGGCCCTCCGCAATGCCGTGGCCGAGGCCAAGGTCAGCCACGCCTACCTCTTCAGCGGGCCCCGGGGCACGGGCAAGACCTCCACCGCCCGCATCCTGGCCAAGGCCCTCAACTGCGCCGACCAGCGGGGCGGGGAGCCGTGCGGGACCTGCCCCTCCTGCGTCTCGGTACAGCAGGGCACGTCCCTCGACGTCCACGAGCTGGATGCCGCTTCCAACAACGGGGTCGACTCCATGCGCGACCTCGTGGCCCGAGCGTCACTCGGAACGCCCGGCCGCTGGAAGGTCTACATCGTGGACGAGGTGCACATGCTCTCCACGGCGGCCTCCAACGCCCTGCTCAAGACCCTCGAGGAGCCACCCGGCCATGTGGTGTTCGTCCTCGCCACCACCGACCCCCAGAAGGTGCTGCTCACGATCCGCAGCCGCACCCAGCACTACGAGTTCCGGCTGCTCTCGGGCGAGGTGCTCTCGTCCCTGCTCGCCGAGGTCAACGCCGCCGCCGGGCTCGGTGTGGCGCCCGAGGCCGTCGAGCTGGTGGTGCGGCGGGGGAGGGGTTCGGCCCGTGACGCCCTTTCAGCCCTCGACCAGGTGGCCGCCGCCGGGGAAGTGGACGACGAGCCGGCCGTCACGGACGAGTTGGTGGAGGCACTCTGCGAGCGAGACGCCGGCCGGGCGCTCGTGGCCGTTGCCCAGGGCTGTGCTGCGGGTCGTGACGTCGTGCGTCTGGCCGGGGACCTGCTGGATCACCTCCGGAGCGCATTCCTGGCCGTGATGGCACCAGGGCTCGTGGGGTTGCCCGACACCGCCCGCGAAGGTGCTGCGGCCCAGGGTCACCGCCTGGGCGCCCCGAGCCTGGTGCGAGCCATGGAGGCCCTGGGCCAGGCCCAGATCGACATGCGAGAGGCACTGGACCCGCGCACCTGCCTGGAGACGGTGATGGTGCGCCTGGCCCGCCCCGACGCCGACGTGTCCCCTGCCGCGCTCCTCGAGCGCGTCGAACGCCTGGAGAAGCAGCTGGCCGACCAGTCCACCGAGCCGGCCCGGGACGCCGCCCGCCGGGCCGTGCACCCCGAGCCTCCTCCCCTGCCTCCACCGGAGTCCGTTCGACCCGCGCCCCCACCTGAGCGACCGCCCGAACCGGTGCCCGCCGCTTCCCCTTCGCCGCCGGGCGATCCCCTTCCGCCGCCAGCGCCGCCCGCCCCGCCCGCCGTCGCAGCTGGTGCTCCGGCGCCACCCGCAGGCTCCGCCTCCATGCCGGCCCGGGACGAGCTGACCCTCGCCTGGGGTGACGTCGTCCTCGCCTCGCTGTCACCGAAGGCCAAATCGCGATTCTCGGCCGGTCGCTTTGTGGCCGTGGACGGCGGGAAGGTCCGCTTCGCACTCCCGAACAAGATGCATCGCGACCGCTGCGAGGAGGTGAAGACCGAGGTCGAAGCGGCCCTGTCCGCCCACTTCGCCACGCCTCTGGCGCTCGAGCTGGTGGTGGAGGCCGCGGGGCAGGCGCCTGCGACCGCGCCGCCGCAGGCCGAGGACGGCGGGGAGGACGAGGCACTGGCGGGTGAGCTGTTGAGCGAGACGGTCCCGCCGGTAGCCTCGATCGAGGACCGGCTGCTGCAGGCTTTCCCAGGCGCCGAGGAGGTAGGTCCGTGACGGGTCCGGGCATGAACGAAGGCTTCGACATGGAGGGCCTGTTGGAGCGGGCCAAGGCCATGCAGGACCAGTTGGCCGCGGCTCAAGCGGCTGCTGGCGAGCAGGTGGTGGAGGGCCACGCCGGAGGGGGAGTCGTCAAGGTCCGCATCTCCGGCGACATGGACTTCCAGTCGGTGAGCATCGACCCCCAGGTGGTGGATCCCGGGGACATGGCCATGCTCGAGGATCTCGTCCTCGCGGCGTGCAACGACGCCGTGGCCCAGGCTCGGAGCCTGGGCCAGGAGGCTCTGGGCGGACTCGACCTCGGCGGACTCGATCTCGGCGGCGGCGGTCTTGGCGGCGGTCTCGGCGGCGGCGAACGCGCGGACTCGACCTCGGCGGTGCCGGTGACCCCGACCCTGGGACGCCGGAGCCGGGATTGCGGTAGTTGTACGCCAGCGCCGTCCAGGACCTGATCGACGAGCTGGGGCGCCTGCCCGGCGTCGGCCCCAAGTCGGCCCAGCGCATCGCCTTCCACCTGCTCAAGCTGCCCACCGAGGACGCCCTCCGGCTGGCGCGGGCGATCAGCGAGATGAAGGCGAGGATCTCCTTCTGCCGGCGCTGCTTCAACGTGGCAGAGGGCGAGGCGTGCCAGATCTGCCTCGACGACCGGAGGGACGCATCCGTCGTGTGCGTGGTGGAGGAGCCCCGGGACATCGTGGCCGTGGAGAAGACCCAGGAGTACCGGGGCCGCTATCACGTGCTCCAGGGGGCCATCAGCCCCATCGAGGGAATCGGCCCCGAGCAGCTACGGGTGCGAGAGCTGCTGGCCCGAGTCCAGGCCGAGGGCATCACCGAGATCATCCTCTGCACCAACCCCAACATCGAGGGCGAAGCGACGGCTATGTACCTGGCCCGGCTGTTGGCTCCCGCCGGCCTCAAGGTCACCCGCATCGCCTCTGGCCTACCGGTGGGCGGGGACCTGGAGTACGCCGACGAGCTCACCCTGGGCCGGGCGCTGCAGGGTCGCCGCGACGTCGAGTCCTGAGCGCACCTCGCTGAGCCGCAGCGCCGTCCCACCACCGGAGTCGGGTGGTCAGCCGCCTGCCACGTGTGGCCGAACAGGCGCGGCCGACATGTGGCCATGGGTATACCCGCCGAGAACCGCTCGGTGCGCGAACCGTTTGGCGACCCTCTCCGTAGGGTAGCGGTCAAGAGTTGAGTCGACGGCCACACCGGTCGCGCCACACAGGGCGTGTCGTGTGCTGCGGTAAGCCCTAAGTGGGCGCGTTGGCTCGTATGTCGAGGGGGCTTGGTTGGTCGAGACGCGGGACGATCCGCAGCGCGGGGCCGCAACGCAGGCGGGCGCGGTGAGACGACGGGTCATCGGGGGGCGGCCCGTCGGGGCCATCGGCTTGGGTGCCATGCCCATGTCGCTCGAAGGTCGGCCGGACCGGGCCCAGGCCATCCGGACCATCCGTGCTGCGCTCGACGCGGGGATCACGCTCATCGACACCGCGGACGCCTACTCGACCGGGTGTGCGGACATCGGTCACAACGAGCGGCTGGTGGCCGAAGCCCTCCGGTCACACGGCACCGGCAAGGAGGAAGCCTTGGTCGCAACCAAGGGAGGCCATGTGCGTCCCGGCGACGGCTCCTGGCTCCTCGACGGTCGTCCTGAGCATCTCAAGGCGGCGTGCGAGGCATCCCTCGTGGCCCTCGCCGTGGACGTCATCGACCTCTACCAACTGCACCGTCCGGACCCCGCCGTTGCCTTTGCCGACTCCGTTGGGGCCCTGGCCGAGCTACGCGACGAGGGCAAGGTACGCCTCGTCGGGCTGTCGAACGTGACCGTCCAGCAGATCGAGGAGGCGAGCGAGATCGTCGCCGTCTCCAGCGTGCAGAACCAGTTCTCGCCGGCGTTCCGGTCGTCGGGCGCCGAGGTCACCTACTGCAGGGAGCGCGGCATCGCGTTCCTGGCATGGGGGCCGCTCGGTGGCATGGGAGCGGCTGCCGCCCTCGGCTCGGCCCACCGGGCGTTCGCCGAGGTGGCCCACCGACACGGTGTCTCGCCGCAGCGGGTCGCGTTGGCGTGGACGCTCGCCCACGGCGACGTCGTCATCCCCATCCCGGGCGCCAGCCGCCCGGTCACGATCGTCGACAGTGCCAGGGCGGCGGAGCTGTTTCTCGACGACGACGATCTGGCGATGCTGGGGATGGCTGCGTGACCGGACCGCAGCCCATCGAGGTCGTCGCCGGGTTCGAGACGACGTACCTCCCCGGCCACGACCGCGATGTCGCGGAGACGACCGAACACGACATCCGTTGGCCCGAGGACCTGGCGCTGCTGCATGACGTGGGCGTCTCTCGGCTGCGCTATCCGGTGCGCTGGCACCGCATCGAGTTCCGCCAAGGTGAGTACGACTGGCGGGGCACCGACGAGGTGCTCGGTCATCTCCGCGACCTCGGCATGCGCCCCATCGTCGACCTGGTCCACCACACGAGCTACCCCCGTTGGCTCGAGGGCGGGTTCGCGGACGAGCGCTTCGGGGCCGCGTACCTGCGATTCGCCGAGGCGGTTGCCCTTCGCTACCCCTGGCTCCTCGAGTACACGCTGTTCAACGAGCCGTTCTCCACGCTGTTCCTTGCCGGCCACGAGGCCATCTGGCCCCCCTACTTGAGTGGCGTGGACGGCTTCGTGCGGCTTGTCGCCAACGTCCTTCCCGCCGTAACCGAAGCGAGCCGGATGTACCGCACGCTGCTCCCCGTGGCGCGCCACGTGTACGTCGACACCTGCGAGCACCACTACGCCGGCGACCCGGCGGCGGTGCGCTACACCGAGATGGCCAACGACCGGCGGTTCTTCGCGGTGGACCTGTTCCTCGGCTCGACGCCGCCCGACAGCCGTTTCCTCCCGCTGGTGCTCCGGGCGGGCGGCGAAGGGCTCCTCGACATCGAGCCGGGGCACATCGACGTCCTCGGCCTCGACTACTACGCGCACTGTCAGTGGCAGTTCCACGGTGACGGCGAGGGTGGTGTGGTTCCCGCCTCTACCCCGGTCCCGCTCGGGGAGCAGATCTTCGAGTACTGGGACCGCTACAAGCTCCCGTGCATGCTCTCGGAGACCAACATCCGCGGCTTCGCCTCCGACCGCGCCAGCTGGCTCAAGTACACGCTCGAGCAGTGCGAGCTGGCCGCCGCCGCCGGGGTGCCGTTGGAGGGGTACTGCTGGTTTCCCTTCATCGACTCGGCCGACTGGAACTCCCTCCTTTCCCGCTGCGAGGCCAACGTCGATCCAGTCGGCGTCCACTGGCTCGACGACCAGCTGGACCGCCGGGCATCGTCGATGTCGCGTTCGTACGCCATGGCGGTGGCGGGCATGCCTGCTGCCGACCTGCCCGCCTACCGATTGCAGGAGCCCGTCGCGACATGGCTGCACGGCTATGCGCGCCACATGCAGCACTGGGACTGGCAACCGGCCCCGGCGGGTGAGTTGTGCTCGAACACCACGCCGCCAGAAGCCCGAATGGAGCTGAGGATCGTCGAAGCACCTTGATCTCGCTGGATCCCGATCCCGCCACGTCGACGGCGGGCTCAGAACTGGCCGTGTCGGCAGCGTCGAGAATACGCTGGCTCCTGAACACAGCGCCTGGTACAGGCGCGTGGGGAGCGGTTGCGGAGAGGTTCGTGTCGCCGGTCCTTTGGCCATCCCTTGGCAGCCGGTGCCCACCGGTAGCACGACCGATTCGAATGGAGCACCCGCCATGTCTGAGCTCGTCGTCCTGTCCCACCTGCGGTGGACCTTCGTGTGGCAGCGGCCACAGCACCTCATCTCGCGCCTGGCGCGGGAGAGGCGTACGTGGTTCGTGGAGGAGCCATGGCCCTGCGACGTCGCCGAGCCGACCCTGCGCCAGGAGCAGCACGGCGACGTCACCCGCGTGTGGCTCGACGTGCCCGGGCCCGAACGCCCCATCGGCTTCGACGACCCGGTGGCGATCGACTACACCGAGCGCGTCGTGCAACTGATGGGCTCGTCGCCCGACCGAACGGTCTGGCTCTACACCCCCATGGCCATGGACATGGCCATGGCCCTGGGCCCGTCCACGCTCGTCTACGACGTGATGGACGACCTGGCCTCGTTCAAGGTGGCGGCCCCCGAGATGGCATCGCGCCAGCGCCAAGTGCTGGCCGAGGCCGACGTCGTCTTCACCGGTGGGCGCTCCCTGCACCGAGGGGTGGTGGAGCACCGCCCCGAGGGGACGCACCTGTTCCCAAGCGGCGTCGAGCCAGAGCACTTCCACCCACCAGTCGCCCCCGCCAGCCCCGCCTGTCAGTCGGACCGCCCGGTAGCGGGCTACGTCGGCGTGATCGACGAGCGCCTGGACCTCGAGCTCCTCGCCGAGCTTGCAGACCTCCTCCCGGACTGGGAGATCCGCATGGTGGGCCCGACGGTCAAGATCGACCGCGCCGCGCTGCCCCAGGCGCCGAACATCACCTATGTCGGTCCCCGCCCTTACGCCGAGCTCGCCGAGGTCATGGCCGGGTTCGACGTGGCGCTCATGCCCTTCGCCCTCAACGAGGCCACCCGCTCGATCAGCCCCACCAAGACGCTCGAGTACCTGGCCGCCGGGTTGCCCGTGGTCTCCACACCGGTGCCCGACGTGGCGGCCGACTACGAAGGCCTGGTCGACCTCCAAGCTGACCGCGCCGGGTTCGCCGACGCCTGTCGCCGGGTCCAGCGGCACTGCCCCGACGAGCGGGCGGACAAGTCCCGGCCTGTCCTGCACTGGAACCACTGGGACTCCATCGCCTCCCGGATGGCCCGGCTCATGGAGGCGGTCAGCCGTACGGCCCAACGAGAGAGCGAACCGGTGTGGTGAGCGATCCCCGGATCGTGATCATCGGCGCCGGCCCCACCGGGCTGGGTGCCGGCTACCGGCTGAACGAGCTCGGCTACGACGACTGGGTGATCCTAGAGGCCAACGATTACGTGGGCGGGTTGGCCACCTCGTTCACCGACGAGGCCGGCTTCACCTACGACATCGGCGGTCACGTCATGTTCAGCCACTACGCGTACTACGACGACGTCGTCGACAAGCTCCTGGGTGGTGACTACACCGAGCTGCAGCGAGAGGCCTGGGTGTGGATGGAGGATCGTTTCATCCCATACCCCTTCCAGAACAACATTCGCGATCTGGACCGCCAGACCGTGTTCGACTGCGTCACCGGCCTCATCGAGGCCCAGCGCAGCGGCCACTCGCCGAGCAACTTCAAAGAGTGGGTCGATGCCGTCATGGGAGCGGGGATCGCCAAGCACTTCATGATCCCCTACAACTTCAAGGTTTGGGCTACACCGGCCGAGCTGATGAACTACGTCTGGATCGGCGAGCGAGTGTCCGTCGTGGACGTGGAGGCCATCCTCCGCAACGTGATCCTGGGTGACGACCAGGTGTCGTGGGGACCCAACAACACGTTCAAGTACCCCTTGCGGGGCGGGACCGGGTTCCTATACGAAGGGCTCCGCACCTTCGTCGAGGACCACCTCCACCTGGAGACCCCGGTGACTGCCGTCGATCCCGCCGCCAAAGAGGTCCGAAGCGCCGATGGGCGAACCTGGCCCTACGACGTGTTGTTGTCCACCATCCCCCTCAACAAGCTCGTGAGTACGATGGACGGCGTCCCCGATGGCGTCCGGCGAGCCGTTCCCGGCCTGAACTGGAGCGGGAGCCACATCGTGGGCGTCGGCGTCGACCGGCCGATCCCCAGCACCAAGAACTGGGTCTACTTCCCCGAGCCGGACGTGCCCTTCTACCGCCTGACCTACCTGTCGAACTACTCGCCCTACATGACCGCCCAGCCCGACCAGACCCTCTTCCTCACCGAGACCTCGAGGTCCGAGCACAAGCCCGAGGACGCCGGCACCATCGTTGAGCGCGTGGTCGACGGCCTGGTGTCCACCGGGATAATCGAGGAGGCCGACCGGGGGCGCATCGTCACCACCTGGCTCTGCTCCCCGGACATGACCTACCCCGTTCCCTCGGTGACCCGAGACGCCTCGCTCGGCACCGTCCAACCGTGGCTGCGCTCGCAGGACATCTGGTCACGAGGCCGCTTCGGGGCCTGGCTCTACGAGATCGGCAACATGGACCACTCCACCATGCAAGGGGTGGAGTTCGTGAACAACGTGCTGTTGGGCGACCCCGAGACGGTGTGGATCCCCCGTGGCGGAGGGTCGCAGGGCACCGGCATCAGGTGAGCCCGGCGACCAGTCGTTTCAGCGCGTCTCCGCCGGGTAGAAGTCTGGGTGGCTGAGCAGGCAGCCAGTTCCCCGGAGGAGGAATGGCCTTGTCGTCGACCGAGCAAGCGCACGCGCAGGACTCAGAAGACCAGGACGTGGTGGACCTTCTCCGAGAGCAACACCAAGAGGTGAGGCGCCTGTTCTCCCGGCTGGAGCAGCTGAGCGGGGATGCGAGGCGTGACGACTTCGAGCAGCTGGTCCGGCTTCTCGCCGTGCACGAGACGGCCGAAGAAGAAGTCGTCTACCCCGCCGTGCGGAACATGGTTGACGGCGGCGACGCCCTGGCCGACGCCCGCACGGCGGAGGAGAGCGAAGCCAAGGAGGCACTCGCCGAGCTCGAGAAGCTCGGTGTGGAGCATCCTGACTTCGAGTCGAAGCTCGCTTCTTGCAAGCAGCTCGTCCTCACCCACGCTGAGAACGAGGAGCAGGAGGTCTTCCCCGAGCTGCGCCAGTCGCACAGCTCCGAACAACTGCAGACCATGGCCACGGGAGTGCGGGCTGCCGAGTCGTTCGCCCCAACTCACCCGCACCCGCGCGGACCCGAGAGCGCCTTGGGGAACATGGCGGTCGGCCCGTTCGTCGCTGTCGCCGACAGGGCGCGGGACGCCATTCGCAACATCGGGCGCTGAGGCGCCTGCAGGAAGCACTCGCCTGCCGGGTCGTTCTCCGCCGATGGCGGGCGGTGGTGCACAATGCCGAGTATGGATCGCGAGAGCAACAAGCACAGCCCGAGGGTCGACGAGGCTCTGGCTCACGACGTGGACTCCCTGCTCCACGGCTCGCCGGAGGAGTCGAGGGCCCAGGAGGGACGCCTCCAGGAGGACCCGGAGGTGGGACCGGGAAGGCGGTTCGACGACCCCGTTCCCGGCATGGAGCTCACCGAGGCCGAGCTAGCGGAGCGGGCCGAGTTGTCGAGCCACCTGGCCGCCGCCCGCTTTCCCGCTCGGCGGGACGAGTTGGTCGCCGCCGCCGAGGGGGACCACGCCCCGGACCACGTGGTCCGGGCTCTTGGCCAGCTCTCCGCCGACGACGAGTACCAGACCGTCCAAGCCGTCTGGAAGGCCCTGGGCGGTCACGTGGAGCCACCCCACACCCATCCGGAGTGACCGCCGGCCGACCATGACGGGCCCTGCGGTGCGGGTGCACCTGGTGGACGGCACTTACGAGTTGTNAGTACGCCGACGAGCTCACCCTGGGCCGGGCGCTGCAGGGTCGCCGCGACGTCGAGGCCTGAGTACCACCCAACGCTCGGTAAGAACGCATCCACGCCTGCTCTCCCTTGGTGCGGATCGAGGTTCGAGCGCCCGCCCCACATGGCAAGTGCTCACGCGAGGCACGGTCCACTCGTAGGATTCGACGAACTTCGCAGCGCCGCCGCCTTCGACTGAAGGCGGCGGCTACGGTCGTCGATGGCGGTTGCGGTTATGGAAGGCACACGCCACCCGTCCGTTGGCGGCCACCGTCGGCCTCCGGCGGCCCAGGGCTGGACATGGTCGATCTGGCATTGCTCGGCGGGAAGCTCGCAGTACTCGTGGAAGCACTGGCGGTCGCGCACCTCCACGGCTCTACGCGTGGCGCCGCTGAAGAGCCGGGCAGCCACGCCCACGTCCATCACCCGGGAGGCGCCGTCGAAGACCACCCGCTCCACCCACGCCTCGCCCAGCCAGTCCACCAGCGACCCTGGGCTCACCACCGTTCCGTTGGCCAGCTCGCAGACGCGCCCGGCCAAGGTCTCATAGCCCACCAACACGGTGAACAAGGGCTCGGGACGCCGGCCGTCAGCGGGGGCGGTGCCCGCACGCCTGGCCATCTCGGCCAGGGCGTCGGCCCGGCGCTGGGAAGGCGTGCGGGCCAGATCGGCGACACCGGCGCCATCGCCCAGGCGGGACCGGGCCTCGGCCCAGTCGGCTTCGAACAGCTCGTCTTCGATGCGCCTCAGCGCCTTGTACACGATGGAACCGGCGATGGGGTCGAGCACGAAGTCACCGAACCACATGCCCTCGAAGCTCTGCGACAGGTGCAGTCGCCGTCGCCGTCGCTGGCGCTGGTCGGTGGCTGTCTCCTCGGTTCCGTCGGGATCAGCGTGTTGGTGCCAGTAGGCAAGCACGCGGGTGAAGGAGGAAAGGGGGAGATTGGCGGCGTCGGAGACGAGCATGTCCTCGTCTCGGTCCATGGCCTCCTCGGTGGCCGGCGTCCGGGCACGGGCCAGAGCGCCCACCTGGGCCTCGCCGATGTCGCCCCCCAGCCAGGCCTGCTCGGCAACCGGCAGGTGGCGGAGCTCCCGTCCGAGGCGAACACGGCGCCGGGCGCTGGAGTGGGGGACGTGGCAAGTGGCCGCCAGCCACCCCGCCGCCGAGCGGGCCCCGTCTGCCTCCCACTCCCGGCGGCGTCGAACGCGGCCGTGGCCCGGGTAGTCACCGCCTCCAGGCGGGCCAGGCAGCGGTGCAGCGATTCGATGCTCGCACCATCGGCCAGGGCCGCGGGCTCGGCTTCGCAGAGCTTGTCCAACACCGTGTCGAGCTCCTCCAGCACCCCACCATCGTACATGTGTTCGCTGAACCGAACCAAGCAATTTCCCTTGTGGCACAAGGATTTCTTGCTCTCATCGTCTGAGAGGAGCTTCGCCTTCACCACCGAGCGATTGGACTGACGTAGCCAACGTGGAGCTGACCGTTCTCAGCTCGCGGAGTCGCCCGGCGGTGTACAACGCGCCCTCGTATCCGGCAGACGTGCCACTGGGGCCCTCGGGGCGGTCCCCGGTCGCCATCGAGATGGACTGCAGGCCCGACTCCCGGTGGCAAACCACGTAGTCGAGGACGAAGCGGTCGTCGCGCTCGAGCACCGACGGGGACCAGGTGAAACCCTTGCCGCCCACGGAGGACCTCGGCCAGAGCGTTGCCCAGGTGGTCCCACTGGACGAGGTCGGGCGAGGACATCACCAGGGCGTCGACGCCTCCCGCCTGCGTGGCCTAGGCGTAGTACCTCTCCGCGGTCCGGAGGACGAAGGCGTCGGCGAAGTCCAGGGAGTGGACTGGGCCAGCGGGGGCCCCGGTGCGCTTGTATATGGCCAGGCAAGCACCCAGCCAGTGGCGGGTGAGATCACGGATGGCGGGCGAGCGGGGCAGAATGCCGAGTATGGATCGCGAGAGCAACAAGCACAGCCCGAGGGTCGACGAGGCTCTGGCTCACGACGTGGACTCCCTGCTCCACGGCTCGCCGGAGGAGTCGAGGGCCCAGGAGGGACGCCTCCAGGAGGACCCGGAGGTGGGACCGGGGAGGCGGTTCGACGAGGCCCTCCCCGGGATGGAGCTCACCGACGCCGACGTGGCGGAGCGAGCGGAGCTGTCCCGCCACCTCGCCGCAGCCCGCTTCCCAGCCCATCGCGACGAGCTGATCACCGTGGCCCGGCAAGACCACGCTCCGGACGACGTGATGCAGGCGCTGGACCAACTCCCTGCCGACCAGGCCTTCCAGAACGTCCAGGCCGTCTGGCGGGCACTGGGCGGTCACGTGGAGCCACCCCACACCCATCCGGAGTGACCGCCGGCCCACCATGACGGGCCCTGCGGTGCGGGTGCACCTGGTGGACGGCACTTACGAGTTGTTCCGTCACCATTACGGGGTGCCTGCGGCGGCCCGCGCCAAGGGTTCCGGCTCGGCGGCCACCAGGGGCGTGCTCGGCTTCGTGCTCGCGCTGCTCGAGTCGGGCGCCGCCCACGTCGGGGTGGCCACCGACCACGTCATCGAGTCGTTCCGAAACCGCCTCTGGCCCGGGTACAAGGACGGCAGCGGCATGCCCGAGGACCTGCTCGGCCAGTTCCCGCTCGTCGAGGAGGCACTCGGGGCCATGGGCGTGGTCGTGTGGCCCATGGTCGAGCTGGAGGCCGACGATGCCCTCGCCTCGGCCGCGACCGTGGCCACGGAGGACGGCGCCGTCGGGCAGGTCGTCATCCACACTCCGGACAAGGACCTGGCTCAGTGCGTGGTGGGAGACCGGGTGGTCCAACACGACCAGCGCAAGGGCGTGACCACCGACGAGGCCGGCGTGGTCGCCCGCTTCGGGGTGACGCCACCGTCGGTCCCCGACTGGCTGGCGCTGGTAGGGGACTCGGCAGACGGCTTCCCCGGGCTCAAGGGCTGGGGCAAAGCCGCGGCGTCGGCCGTCCTCGGCCGGTACCACCACCTGGAGGACGTCCCCCGCCTGGGCGAGCGCTGGCAGGTGGACGTGCGAGGCGCCCGCTCGCTGGCCAACACCCTTCGCGAGCAATGGGAGTCGGCTCTGCTGTTCCGTGACCTGGCCACCCTGCGGGTGGACCGCTCGTTGCTGGCGACGGTGGAGGACCTGCGCTGGCAGGGGCCGACCGAAGCCTTGGCCGAGGTCTGTGACCGCCTGCGGGCTCCCCACCTGGTCGAGCGGGCTCAGTCGCTCGCCGCCGAACGCTTCTCGGGGACATAGCCCGTCGATTCCCCGGCCCATGTCCCCGAGAAGGCCGGAGGTAAGGGGCGGGCCAGGGCCTCGGCCAGCAGCTCCAGGTACTGACGTCGGCTGACCTCGACCGCTCCCAGGCTGGCCAGGTGGGGCGTGGACCACTGCACGTCGAGGAGGCGCGCACCCCCACTTTGCAACAGGTCCACCAGGCCGACGAGGGCCACCTTGGAGGCGTCGTTCCGCCGGTGGAACATGGACTCGCCGGCGAACAAACCGCCGATGGCCACGCCGTAGAGCCCGCCACCGAGCGAACCGTCGTCCCCGGACCAAGCCTCCACGCTGTGCGCCCAGCCCAAGCGGTGGAGCGCCACATAGGCCTCACGGATCTCCGGAGAGATCCATCCGTGGGTCCGGCCGGGGTCGGCGCATGCGTCGACGACCTGCTCGAAGGCGGTGTTCACGCGTACCTCGAAGTGCCCGCAGGACTTGCGCAGCGAACGGCTCACGCGCAACCCGTCGAGCGGCAGGATGCCGCGGGGATCGGGTGACCACCACGCGGCCACGCCTCTGGTCTGCGCACCCGCGAGGGGCATCGGGAACAGCCCGGACCGGTAGGCGGTGAGGATGGTGCCGGCGTCGAGGGCGGCGCCGACGGCCACCAGCTCGTCACTCGCCAGAGTGGGATCGGGGAAGGCCCACGAGGTGGGTGGCGGCTCAATGGGTCCGGTGGACGGCTCGAGCACGGACCGACGATAGGCAGCATGGCAACGAGGCGACACCGGGTGCCCGGTGGGCGAAGAACTAGCCTCCTGGGGGTGGTGGACCACGCGATGACCCCGCACCGCGAAGGGTTGGCCAGGCGCAAGGACGACGCCCTCCACGCCGGGTCGGAGCGGGCAGTCGAACGCCAGCACGCCCGGGGCAAGATGACGGCTCGGGAGAGGATCGACTACCTGCTCGACGACGGGTCGTTCCGTGAGCTGGACATGCTGGCTCGCCACCGGTCCCAAGCCATGGGGCTCGACGACCACCGGCCCTACACCGACGGCGTGGTCACGGGGTTCGGCACCGTCGACGGCCGCAGCGTGTGCGTCTTCAGTCAGGACTTCACGGTCTACGGCGGCTCCTTGGGCGAGGTCTTCGCCGAGAAGGTGCTCAAGGCCATGGACCTGGCGGTGTCCGCCGGTGTTCCCATGATCGGCATCAACGACGGTGCCGGCGCCCGCATCCAGGAGGGTGTGGTCTCGCTCGACATGTACGGCAAGATCTTCCGGCGCAACGTGGCCGCCTCGGGCGTGATCCCCCAGATCAGCGTGATACTCGGCCCCTGCGCCGGGGGGGCCGTCTACAGCCCCGCCATGACCGACTTCATCTTCATGGTCCAGGGCATCTCCCACATGTTCATCACCGGCCCCGACGTCGTCCGGGCGGTGACCGGTGAGGACGTGACTCCCGAAGAGCTGGGCGGGGCCACCCCTCACTCCACCCGATCGGGGCTGTGCACCTTCGTCAGCCCAGACGAGAGGAGTTGCCTGACCGACGTGCGACGTCTTCTGGCGTACCTCCCGTCGAGCTGCGGGGATGACCCGCCCCACTACCCGCTCCCGGCGACGGCGCCCGGGCAGGGGAACGGTCCCCTGAGCGAGCTGGTAGAGCTCCTCCCGCCCGGTCCCAGCGACCCCTATGACGTGAGGACGGTCATCCGAGCCGTCGTCGACGGTGGCGAGCTGCTCGAGTGCTTCGCCGACTGGGCCCCCAACATCGTGTGCACCTTCGCCCGCCTCGACGGCCACCCGGTGGGCATCGTGGCCAACCAGCCCGGTGTCCTGGCCGGGGTGCTCGACGTGGACGCCTCGGAGAAGGCGGCCCGGTTCGTGCGCACGTGCGATGCGTTCCGGCTCCCGCTGGTGACGCTGGTGGACGTGCCCGGCTTCCTGCCCGGCACCGACCAGGAGCACGGTGGCGTCATCCGCCACGGCGCCAAGCTGCTGTACGCCTTCTGCGAGGCCACCGTCCCCCGTATCCAGGTGATCACCCGGAAGGCCTACGGGGGCGCCTACGTGGTGATGAACGCCAAGGCCATCGGAGCCGACCTCGCCTATGCCTGGCCCGCGGCCGAGGTGGCGGTCATGAGACCCCAGGCGGCGGTGGAGGTCCTGCATCGCCGAGAGCTGGCCGAGGCTGTGGATCACGCCGCTCGAAGAGCCGAGCTGGCCAAGGAGTACGCCGAGGTGCACGTGAACCCGTACCTCGCTGCCGAGCGCGGCTACGTCGACGACGTCATCGATCCGGCGGACACTCGCGACGTCCTGGTTCGCGGTTTGGCCCTGCTCCGGTCCAAGCGGGCGGAGGCCTCGTCGAGGAAGCATGGCAACGTCCCCCTCTGAATCGCCCCCCTCCGGGCCGGTGGTGTCCGAGGTCAGCCCGACGGCTTCGCCCCAGGTGGCGGCGGCCATCGTGGCCGCCGTCGACGCCCTGTGGCTCGGCCCGTCGGCGACCCGCCCGGGCGAGACGCCCGCCGCCTCGCGGTCTTCCTGGCGCTTCTCGGGCCGGTGGTGGAGCCGGCGGAAGGCACCGAGCGCTTCGGGGACAAGCTCCCGGCGGCCGTGGTGAGCTCGCTGCCGCGAGCCAGACCGTTGCCGCAATGACACCATTGCCGTTATCCCCGCTTGTGGAAAACCTTGGGGAGAACTCGGGGAACACAGTGGGTATCCACTGGAAGGAGTGGTCTCATCTCGGTGATCGACGGTGTCGTCGGCACCCGCCGAGGGGGATCCACCAGGTGGAAGCGTCCGAGGGCCGGGTCCTGGCTATGGCACCCGAAGGCGGGGCCGACCTCGACGCCGCGGAGGCCGGCTCAGTGGACACCGTCGTGTCCACCTTCGCCCTGTGCCGGGTGGCCGACCTCCAGGGAACCCTCACCCGAGTCCGCCGGGCCCTGGCACCCGAGGGGGTGCTGCTGTTCCTCGAGCACGTCGGCGCCCCGGGTTGGCGCCAAGGCTTCCAGCGGGCGGTGACGCCGGCGTGGCAGCGGCTGGCGCCGGGCTGTCACCTCGATCGTGACGTCCCCGCCGCCATCCGGGCCGCCGGCATGGCCATCACCGACATCGAACGCTTCCCGCTGCCGTGGGGTGGGCCGCTGATGGTCAAGGGTGTCCGGGGCGCGGCCCGCCTCCGTGCCCGGCGGGAGCCGAACGATGCCTGACACTGGGACTGAGACCGGGACGCTGGCCCTCGTGGGTGGGGCCGAGTGGCAGGAGGGGTGCACCTTCGACGCCGAGCTGCTGGAGGCCAGCGGCGGAGGCGAGGTCCTGGTCCTTCCCACCGCCGCCGCCTACGAGCGTCCGGAGCGGGCGGTGGAGGCAGCGACGCGCTGGTTCGAGGGGTTGGGCGCCGTCGTGAGGGGCCTCGACGTCCTCCATCGCGGCGACGCCGAGGACGAGGCCAAGGCCGCCGCCGTGCGGGGCGCCAGCTTCGTCTACCTGAGTGGGGGTTCGCCGCTCCACCTGCGGTCGGTGCTCAAGGACTCCGCTGTCTGGGACGCCCTGGTGACGGCGTGGCAGCACGGGGCGGTGGTGGCCGGCTCGTCGGCAGGGGCCATGGTGCTCACCGATCCCATGGTGGATCCGCGCGGCGGGGCCTTCACCGTGGGACTCGGGCTGGTGTCCCAGGTGGCCATCGTCCCCAACCACGACTCCTGGTCGCCGGAGAAGGCGCACCGCACCCTGGAGCTCGCCCCCGATGGGCTCCCGGTGGTGGGGATCGACGAGCGCACGGCCGTGATCCGGGCCACCGACGGCAGCTGGCGCTCGGCGGGAGTGGGTGAGGTGACGGTGTTCGTGAACGGCCGGGAAGCGAGCCTCGACGCCCTTCCCGGGTAGCCGACCGAACAGTGAGCTTCGATGCGCCCGGAGCTCTGCTGCTCACGCCCGGCGCTGGCAGCGATCGCAACCATGCTTCGCTGATCGCCATCGAGGCGGCCGTGGCGCCCATGCCGGCGGCGCGCGTCGACTTCCCCTATCGCCGAGCCGGTCGCAGGGCGCCCGACCGGGCACCGCGGCTGGTGGCCTGCGTCGTCGAGGAAGCCGCAGCGCTGGCCGGCCGGGCCTGCGTGTCGCCTCAGCGGGTCGCCCTGGGTGGGCGCTCGATGGGTGGGCGCATCTGCTCGATGGCCGTGGCCGAGGGGTTGGCGGCAAGCGGGCTGGTTCTGATCTCCTACCCGCTCCACCCGCCGGGCCACCCCGAGCGTCTGCGCACGGAGCATTTCCCGGCCATCGAGGTGCCGTGCCTGTTCGTGTCGGGGACGCGTGACCCTTTCGCCACCCCCGGCGAGCTGGAAGCCGCCTCAGCCCACGTCGCCGGCCCGGTGACCCACGTATGGATCGAGGCGGCGGGACACGACCTCAAAGGCGCCGACGCCATGTTGGCTGCGTCGGTGGCGGCGTGGGTGAGCGGAGGCGCAGCTCACACTGAATGACGTCCCGTACGGGTACCGAACCTCCCCTCAGCCTCCTGCCCCGAGGCCGAGCCCGATGCCACCCACACGGCGCTTCTCGAAGCGGCCGCAGTCTCGAGGGCAGCCTCCGGCGACGTCAGCGCCCACGGCACAGCGGGTGAGGACCAGGCCGTCAACGGTTTCTCTCGTCGAGGCGTGTTCGCAGTCGGCCCGAACGGTCACGTCGGCGAGCAACTGATCCAGGTTGGCGTCGGTGATGACAGGGATCGGCTGTTCGGCTTCGGCTCGGGCCTGGCGGTTCGCACGCTGGCGCTTGCGCTTGGCGCTGGTCACGGGAACAGGCGGGCCCTGCCCCGTGGACGGGTGGGTCGAGTCGCTTCCGGAGCTCGTCGGCCAGTTGACGGGGCTTCGAAGCACGCCCCTTGCTCCGGAACCATGGCGTTGCTCATTGCTCTCCATTGTGGTCGAGGGTTCGAAGTGCGTGCCCACCGTCGTGCCCGTCAGCTCCGACTTGCTCCATAGCCTAGCTATATGGCTAGATAGCTAGATGGCCGACGACGATGCCGGGGTGTTCCGGGCCCTCGCCGACGCCACCCGCCGCCAGATCCTCAAGGACCTGGGTGAGGGCGAGTTGGCGGCAGGAGAGATCGCCGCTCGCTTTCCCATCAGCGGCCCGTCGGTGTCCCGGCACCTGACCGTGCTCAAAGGAGCTGGGCTCATTCGAGAGAGACGAGAGGCCAACCGGATCTACTACTCACTCGTCGAGGAGCGCCTCGCCGCCTGCGTGGGCAGCTTCCTCTCCCTGGTGTGCCCCGAGCAGATCGTCCTCCGGCATCGCCGCCGGTCCCGCCGAACGAAGGAAACCTGATGCCACTTCCCACCATGGTGGGCATGATCGAACGCCGGTTGTTGATCAACTACCGGGTGGAGCCCGATGTCCTGGCTCGGTTACTGCCCGAGCCCTTCCGGCCGGTGCTTGTCGGCGCTCTGGGCGTGGCCGGCATCTGCCTCATCCGCCTCGGCGACCTGCGCCCCGCCGGGCTGCCCTCCATCGCCGGAGTGACCAGCGAGAACGCCGCTCACCGGGTGGCCGTCGAGTGGGACGGCCCCCACGGCCCCCTCACTGGCGTCTACATCCCCCGCCGAGACTCCTCGTCTCGTCTGACGGCGGTGGTGGGCGGTCGCTTGTTCCCCGGTGCGCACCGCCGCGCCCGATTCTCGGCGGAGGAAGGCGGCGGGCAGTATGCCGTCGGCTTCGAGAGCCTGGACGGGACGGGCTGCGTCGAGGTGAGAGCCGAGATCGCCACCGACATGCCGGCCGACTCGATCTTCGCCTCCGTCTCCGAGGCATCGGCGTTCTTCGAGGACGCACCGCTCGGGTACTCGGCGACCAGGCGGCCGGGGGAGTTCGATGGAGTCGAGCTTGCCTGTAACGGCTGGCGGGTAGGACCGCTCGTGGTGAGCCACGTCCGGTCGAGCTTCTTCGAGGACGTCACGCTGTTCCCGCCGGGGACGGCCGAGTTGGACTCGGGGCTGCTCATGAGCGGCATTGCCGCCGCCTGGACGGCTCACCCGAGGCTCAGGGCGAGGGCAACCGCACCGGCCGGAGCAGAACGGCAACGATCGCCATCCCCTCCGGTTCCTCATCCGGTCAGGGCTGGATCCTCAGCGTGAAGGTGGCCCTTGCACGCCCGGAACGCCACGGGCAGCAGTGAGTCGTCTCACAGGATCATCGTACCGGCGAGCTCCCGGTCAACGAGCACTCAAGGCTCAGGACTCGGTGATGGTCACCTTCAGCATCTTGTGCACGACCCTGGGAGGGTTGGGGTCGGCGCTGCCGTCGGCCTCGATCTTCTTCACCACGTCGAGGCCCTCGGTGACCATGCCGAAGCGGCTGTACGTGGGCGGAAGGGCCATGCCCTCCGGCCCGGTGATGATGAAGAACTGGCTGCCACCGCTGTTGGGCTTGCTGGTGTTGGCCATGGCCAGTGCTCCCTCCGGGTAGGGGCCCGAGGGGGGGAGCTCGTCGGGGATTGTGTACCCGGGACCCCCCGTCCCGTCGCCCTTCTCGCCGTCGCCGCCCTGCACCACGAAGCCGGGGATCACCCGGTGGAAGGGAACGCAGTCGTAGAACTGGTTCCGGGCCAGGAAGACGAAGTTGTTGACCGTCTTCGGGGCCTTGTCGTCGTCGAGGTCCACGCTGAAGGTGCCTACGTCGGTCTCCACCGTGGCCCGGTATGACTTGGCTGTGTCGATGGTGTCCGGCGGGGGGGTGGGGTAGGTGGACTTGCCGGCAACGGGCGAACACTCCGGCTTCTTCGCTGCTGCCTCTGGCTCCGGGTCCCGCTCACCGGCGCTGGCGAAGGCGCCCACCACCAGTCCCATGATCAACAGGAGGGCCACGCCCGCCAGCGCCTTGCGCCGCTGCTGGGCGCGCCGCTGCTGGGCCTGGAGGTAGGCGCGCCGCGCTTGCTGAGCCTGCTTCTGCCGCTGCCGCTTGTTGGTGGCCAAGCCGGCCAAGCTAGCGGGCCAACGAAACTCACCGCGTCGCGTGCATCGGCTCGGCTGAGCCCACCGCTACGCTCGCTTCGTGTCCCTGGTGGTTCAGAAGTTCGGCGGCACGTCACTTGCCGACGCCGATCGCATCCGCTCCGTCGCCGACCACGTGGCCCGCACCCGCCGCCAGGGCAGTGACGTGGTGGTGGTGGTCAGCGCCATGGGCAAGGAGACCGACGAGCTACTTCACCTGGCCCGTCAGGTCTCGGGCGTCCAGCCGGGGCGGGAGCTGGACATGCTCATCACCGCCGGCGAACGCAAGTCCATGGCTCTGCTGTGCATGGCCCTGGCCGAGTTGGACTGTCCTTCGGCGTCCTTCACCGGCAGCCAGGCCGGCCTCATCACCGACACCGTGCACACCCGAGCCAAGATCGTCGAGGTTCGCGGCGATCGTCTACGCCACGCGCTGGAGTCGGGTCAGGTCCCGGTGGTGGGCGGCGCCCAAGGCGTGTCCAACGACCGTGACGTCACCTTCCTCGGCCGCGGCGGTTCCGACACCACGGCCGTGGCCCTGGCCCACGCCCTCGGTGCCGAAGTGTGTGAGCTGTACACCGACGTCTCGGGGGTCTTCACCGCCGACCCGCGGATCGAGCCCTCGGCCCGCCGCCTGCGACAGGTGTCGTTCGAGGAGATGCTGGAGATGTCGGCCAGCGGCTGCCCCAAGCCCGAGACCCGCTCGGTGGAGTTCGCCCGCAACCACGGCGTCTCGCTCCACGTTCGGTCCAGCTTCACGTGGGAACCAGGAACGTGGGTGGTCTCCGCCGAGGAGGCGGAGAAGAGGAGAGCGGAGGAGTCGTCCATGGAGCAAGCGATCATCTCGGCGGTGGTGCACGACACCTCGGAGGCCAAGGTGACGGTCACCCACGTCCCAGACCGGCCGGGCATCGCCGCCCGCCTCTTCCGGTCCTTGGCCGACGAGCACGTGAACGTCGGGATGATCGAGCAGAACGTGTCCATCGGGGGCACCACTGACATCTCCTTCACCGTGCCCAAGGCCTTCTTGGACGTGAGCCTTCGGATCTGCCGGGCCCACGCCGACGAGATCGGGGCCAATGACGTCCTGGCCGACCCCGACATCGCCAATGTGTCCTTGATCGGTGCGGGCATGAAGACCCATCCGGGCATCGCCGCAACCATGTTCGAGACCCTGGCCCATGAGGGCGTCAACATCGAGATGATCTCGACGTCGCCCATCCGCATCTCTTGTGTCGTGCACAGCGACAACGTCGAACGAGCGGTTCAGGGCCTCCATGCCGCCTTCGGCCTGTGACATTGGCCCTGTGACATCGGCCCGAGCATGGGCGCGGGCCCTCCGCTGACATCAGCGCGGCCATCGGCGCGGCCATGAGCGCCACCGCGCCTGCCCTGACCCCGAGGAAGGGATGGCGCCGCGTGCTCAGGCCCGCCACCTTGGTGCTGGTAGCCCTGGCGGTGTGGCTCGTCGTCGTGGCCCTGGTCCTGCTCTGGGCTCGCAACGACGCCACCGAGGGCTTGGCCATGGTGGAGGCGGCCCAAGACCGATCCTCGCCCGAAGACCTACTGGAGGGGCGGGCCACGGAGCCGTTGGTCAAGGCCAGGACCTCGTTCCAGAGCTCGAGCCGCCTGATGGGAAGCCCGGTCCTGGCGCCGCTTCGGGTGTTGCCCGTCGTGGGCCGCCAGCTTCGTTCGGGAAGGGCGCTCACCCAGGCGGCCGCCGAGATCAGCGGCATCGGCGTGGACGTCGTGGGCGAGGCCAAGCAGTCGTTGTCAAAGCCGCACGCCAGCGGGCCGGAGCGGATCGTGCTCATGCGCGACCTGTCGCGGTTGTCCGCCGGAGCGGAGGCCCGGCTCCGGTCCGTGGAGCTCGGACCCGAGCGGGCGCTGGTGGGCCCCCTCGCCTCCAAGCGGCGAGAGCTGGAGGAGAAGCTCACAGACGCCCGCACCGGTCTCCGGGACAGCGGCACGGCCCTGGAGGGCCTGGCCGGCCTCCTGGAAGGGCCTCGCCGCTACCTCGTGCTGGCGGCCAACAATTCCGAGATGCGCTCGGGCTCCGGAATGTTCCTCAGCGCCGGGGAGCTGCAGACAGCGAACGGAGATCTGTCGCTGAGCGAGTTCCGCCCGACCGGTGAGCTCACGGTGCCTCCCGAGGTGGCGCCCCCGATCGAGGATGGCGACCTGGCTGCCCGGTGGGGGAGCCTCATACCCAACCGCGAGTGGCGCAACCTCGGCCTTACGGCCCGGTTCCCGGCTAACGCCGCGCTGGCGTCTCGGATGTGGACGGCGGTCGGTGGACGACCGGTGGACGGCGTGCTGGCCCTCGACCCCATCACGCTTCGAGGCGTGCTGCGGGCCACGGGGCCGGTGAGGGTGGACGACAAGACGGTGTCGGCCGAGAACGTGGACGACCTCCTTCTCCACGACCAGTACGCCGGGATCGAGAGCGTGACCGACGTCCAGACTGGCCGGCGCGAGCAGCTCGGGGAAATCGCCAAGAGTGCCCTCGAGGCGCTTCAGCAACGGGACTGGGACCTGGGCGGCCTGGCTGCAGGGCTGGCCGACGCGGCCCGGGGCCGACACCTCCTGGCCTGGTCTTCCCGGCCGGCCGAGCAGCGGGCTTGGTCCGCGGCCAAGGTCGACGGCACCCTCGGCGCCAACTCCTTGGTCGTGTCGGTGCTCAACAGGGGTGGCAACAAGCTCGACCGGTTCCTCGACGTGGAGGCCAAGCTGCGGTTCGAGCGCAAGGAGGACACCAACAGCGCAACCCTCGAGGTGCTCCTCCAGAACACGACGCCCGACGGCGAACCTGGCTACGTGGCCGGGCCTTATCCCGGGACCGGGGTCGGCGCCGGTGACTACGTGGGGCTGCTGAGCGTGAACGTCCCGGCCAAGGCCGATGCGGTGACGGTGGAGGGTAGGGAGACGTTCGCCGCCGCCGGTCCCGACGGCCCCACCAAGGTCGTGGCCGTACCGGTGACCGTCAGGAAGGGGTCGGCTCAATCCGTCGTCGTCAGGTTCCGCCTCCCCCCCGACCACCCGGCGCTTCGAGTGGAGCCGTCAGCGCGCGTCCCCGCCACCCGCTGGACCACCCCCGGGGCGTCGTTCGACTCGGAGGCGGTGCGAGAGATTGAGCTCTGATGGCTGAGGTACCGGCGCCGGCCCCTCAGGCTCGCCAGCAGTCCCAGCCGGCACCCAGCGCAGGATCGCAGAGCCAGAGGGGTGCCACCCGCTCGGCGCGCGGCACCTGCGAGAGGTCTGTCTGGAGGCGGCCTCCGGCCTCTTGCCGGGAGACATGGGACACCCCGTGGTGCATCCAGCAGAGGGCCGCCAGCGGGCCCACGGCATGAGGCGGGATGCCAAGCGTGACCACCATCCTGCGGGTCCACGCGAAGAGCAGGGCTGAGGACGCGAGCTCGCCCCGGTAGAGCCGAGGCACGTACCGATCCCATTCCGCCTCTCCCGCCCCGTCGATCAGGGACAGGGCATCGGTGAGGAAGTAGAAGAGGTCCCAGAGTGGGAACCCGTGGGCCAACGCGGACTCCCAGTCGATCACTCGGAAGTCCCCCTTGCTCACCACCATGTTCCAGCATCCGAGATCGTTGTGCTGCAGCACGGCAGGCACGTCGGCCACGTCTGCCGCCAGATCGGAGGTCAAACCCCATTGGGGGAGCACCTTCTCGTTCAGCCGCCGCCGCTCGTCGACGAGAAGGGCGCTCCTCGCCCTGCTGCTCCGGGCCATGTCGAGGATCCAGGTCGCGATCTTGTCCACCACGGCCAACTTGGCCTGGCGTGGCTCGGACGAACGGAGGAATTGGTCGAGGGGCCGGCCCACGGCGGCCGTCTCCACGGAGGCGTGATAGCCGTCGACCTCGAAGCGTCCGAGCAGGCGGGGCGCCCGGCTTGCCGCCGTACCACCGGCGCGGGCTATGAGGCCGAGCCCGCGTTCGTCGTTGACGAAGGGTCGGTCGTGCCCGCGCACACGGGAGAACTTGAGGACCCAGGCGGGGGATCGAGAGCCCTTCGGGAAGATCTGAAAGGCGCACCGGCTCAAGATGTCGGCCCCGCCCAGGTTGACCAGGAACGGGGCGTCCGGCGGGACACCGAGATCTCGAGCCGCAGCTAGCAGGAAGGGCGGAGCCTGGCTCCGTAACCCGACGGTGACAGTCCTGCGGGCCACGCCCGGTGCACCATGGCCGAGGAGGGTCGCAGCGGCGCGGTTGCGGGCTCGCTTCCAGGCCCGGTCGGACGCGGCCCAGGAGCTCACCGCGTAGCGCGCCACGTCGGGCTGTCCGATTGGCACCAAGGCGCGCGGAGCCTCCAGGGACGGGAATGGCATCCAGCGACTCGTGCTGTAGCCGGCAGCTTCCAAGGCCCGCCAGCCGCGGGTCCCCTCGAGCACGATCATCTTTGCTCCCGCGCCGGCAGCTTCCGACTCTGCGCCGGCGGGCGCCATCACCAGGTCGGGCAGCTCACCGTAAGTGGTGGCTCGCGCCCCCTCGTAGCTCATTGCCTCACTCCACCCCTCGGCGCCGGGGAGGACGACCATGGTGCGGGGCGACGCGGGAAGGAGGAACCGCGCGTCGGCGCGCCGCAGCGAACGGTTGTCGACACCGATGCCCGTCTGGGCTGCCCCGCTGGGCCGCTCCCCGGCATAGGCGAGAGGATTGGCGACGGCGTGGGGCGCCTCGGCGACCGATGTTTCAGCTGTTGGTGCAAGATCCATCTTTGGTCACCTCCCTTCACGGGCTCGTCGTCAGCACTCTCCGTGGTTTTCTTCGACACAACCGAGTAAGACCTGAGCTGGAGCCGCCGGCTCCTCCCGCTCGCTACCCTCGCCGGGGTGACCAGGGGGCCGCGAAGCGAGCCTTCGCTGTCGGTCCTCCACGTGGCCCAGCCCGGCGAGTACGGGGTGGTGACCGTCCTCGAGGGCCTGGTGGAGGACCAGGTCAGGCGGGGATGGCGGGTGGGGGTGGCCGGGCCGGTGCCGATCGGCCCCGCTCGTCACCTGCCTTGGACGGCCGGCCGTGCGCCCGGACCGGCCGTCGTCGGCGAGGTCCGCCGGCTGTCGGCGCTCGTGCGCCACTTCGAGCCCGACGTCGTGCACCTGCACTCCTCCAAGGCCGGTTTGGCCGGTCGGCTGGCGATCCGGGGTCGGCTGCCCACGATCCTCCAGCCCCACGCCTGGTCGTTCCTGGCCCTCTCCGGACCGTTGGCGGCGGCGTCGCTGTGGTGGGAGCGGATGGCCGTGCGGTGGGCCGACACCGTCCTCTGCTGCAGCGAGGCCGAGCGGCGGCGGGGCGTCGCCGCCGGCATCCGCGGCTCGTGGTGCGTGGTGGCGAACCCCGTCGACCTCGATCGCTATCCCGCCGGGAGCGACGCCGATCGGCAGGCCGCCCGCCGAGAGCTCGGGCTCGGAGCCGCTCCCCTGGCGGTCTGCGTGGGCCGGCTCAGCGCCCAGAAGGGCCAGGACCTCCTCCTCCGTGCCTGGCCGCGGGTTCGCCACGAGGTTCCGGCTGCCGAGCTCGTGTTGGTGGGAGACGGCCCGGCGAGGGGCGAGCTCGAAGGCCGGAAGCCCCCCGGCGTGCGCTTCGTGGGCCGTCAGCAGAGGGTGATTGCCTGGTTGCACGCGGCCGACGTGGTGGTTCAGCCCTCCCGGTACGAAGGTCTCTCGATGTCGGTCCTGGAGGCCATGGCGTCGGCGAGGAGCATCGTGGCCTCGGACGTGGAGGGCATGGCAGAGGCCATAGGAGAGGACGCCGGCGCCATCGTGGCCGTGGAGGACGCCGTCACCCTGGCCCGAGAGGTGTCCCGGCGCCTGGCGGACCCGTCACGAGCTTCCCGCGAAGGACTGGCGGGCCGGGCCCGGGCGGAGCAGAACCACGACCTTCGCAGGTGGGGGGAGGCGGTCGCCGGGCTCACCGCCGGCGTGAGACGGGCGCACGTCGGCGGTTAGGCAGGCGGATCACGCCGTACCATTGAGCGAATGGAGCTCGGGATCGTCGGCGCCACCGGCATGGTCGGAAGCGTCCTCCGCCGGCTGCTGGTCGAGCGGCGCTTCCCAGCCGACCGGGTCAGGTTCTTCGCCTCCGCCCGCTCGGCGGGCCGCAGGATCCCGTGGGCGGACGGAGAGGCCCAGGTGGAGGACGCCGGCTCGGCGGACTTCGCGGGGTTGGACCTCGTGATCTTCTCGGCCGGGGCGAGCGTGTCGCGTGAGCTGGCGCCGAAGGTGGCCGCGGCCGGAGCGGTGGTCATCGACAACTCCTCGGCGTGGCGCATGGACCCGGACGTTCCCCTGGTGGTGCCCGAGGTCAACCGCCACGCTCTCGATTCCATCCCCAAGGGCATCGTGGCCAACCCCAACTGCACCACCATGATCTGCATGCCCCCCCTCCAGGCCCTGCATCGGGAGGCCGGCCTGCGCCGGGTGGTGGCGTCGACCTACCAGGCGGTCTCCGGGGCGGGCCACGCCGGTGTCAGCGAGCTCGATGACCAGGTGCAGAAGATCGGTGACGGCGCCGGTGAGCTGGCGTGGGGAGCAGGCGTCGAGCATCCCTTGCCGTCCACCTTCGTGGCCCCGATCGCCTACAACGTCATTCCCTTCGCCGGCAACCTGATCGACACGGAGACGGACGAGGAGCACAAGTTCAGGCAGGAGAGCCGCAAGATCCTCGACCTGCCCCACCTTTCGGTGTCCTGCACGTGCGTTCGGGTACCCGTCTTCACCGGTCACTCTCTGAGCCTCAATCTCGAGTTCGAGCGACCACTCGGGGTCGAGCGAGCCCGACAGTTGCTGGCGTCCTCGGCGGCGGTGACGCTCGCCGACGTTCCCACGCCGTTGATGGCGGCGGGGCAGGACGACACCTTCGTCGGCCGCATCCGGCGAGACCCTGGCGTCGACCACGGGCTGGCTCTCTGGGTGTCGGGCGACAACCTGCGCAAGGGTGCGGCGCTCAACGCCGTGCAGATCGTCGAAGCGCTCAGCTGAGCGAGCAGGGAGACCCGACCACCCGGTTCTGTGGCTTCGCTACCCTGGGCCCACCGGGCGAGTGGGCCAGCGGTTGCATCGGTGGGGCGGCGGCGGTTGCCCCCAGACGGTCGGGACAGCGATGAAACCAACCAGCCAGACCGACGACGCGCCGGACGCGGAGGCCAAAGCCGAGGGCGGCGGCTCGCGCCTGCGCCGCGACGTGGCCTCCGGCGTCCGATGGGGGACGTTCGACCGCACGGTGCAAACGGTGTTGCGCATGGTCACGACCATCCTGCTCGCCCGGCTGGTGGCACCGGAGGACTTCGGTCTCATCGCCATCGCCCTCGTGGTGGTGAACCTCGCCGCCCTGCTCTCGGGCCTCGGTCTGGGGCCGGCGCTGGTCCAGCGGGGGGACTTGCGCCCCGAGCACGTTGGCGTGGCCTTTACCTTGAGCGCGGGCTTCGGCGCGTTGCTGGCGGTACTGACCGCCCTGAGCGCCTTCCCGGCTGCCGCCTTCTTCGACCAACCGGCGCTCCGCAGCATCCTCCCGGTCCTGGCAGTGATCTTCCTCTTCAAGGGAGTCGAGCTGACGCCCAACGACATGCTCATCCGCGAGATGCGGTTCCGTGGTTACTACCTGACCTCGACCATGGCGGTCACGGTGGCGAGCGCGGTCGGAGTGGCCCTGGCCGCCGCCGGTTGGGGGATCTGGGCTCTGGTCTCCCTCTCGCTGGTGGAAGCGGCGCTTGCTTCGGTCCTCGCCTGGGTGGTCGCCGTGCGAGCGGGGGTGTGGTCGCCGTCGGTCTCCATGGACCGCGCCGCCCTGCGCGACCTCCTTCCCTACAGCTCCTACGTGACCGTCAGCCTGCTGGTGGGATACGGGCAGAGCAACGGCGACAACCTGCTGATCGGCAAGATCCTCGGCGCCCGGCCCCTCGGCTATTACAGCCTGGCCTACCGGGCCTTCCTCCTGCCGCTCCAGCGGTTCGGCGAGGTGATCAGCGACTCGGTCTTCCCCGCCCTCTCGGCGGTGAAGGACGATCTGCCACGCCTGCGGGCCGGGTTCCTCCGCTCGAGCCAGTACGTTGCCCTGGTGTTCTTCCCCCTGACCGTGGGGATGTCCATCACCGCTCCCGAAGCGGTCCCCGTGGCGTTCGGCCGCCAGTGGACCCCGGCCGTCCACACCCTTCAGGTGTTGGCGCTGACCGGGCCTCTGGCCAGCATGAGCCGACTCAGGGGCGCCCTGCTGATGGCCGTCGGCCGGCCCAACTGGGACTTCTGGCTCAACGTCTTCGGCGTCGCCCTGTACGTCCCCGCCTTCCTCATCGGGGTCCAGCACGGCATCCTGGGCGTCGCCATCAGCTATGCGGTGGCCACCGCCCTCGAGGCGCCGGTGGTCGTCGTCGTCACCGGCCGGGCGATCGGCACTGGTCCTGGAGCCGTCCTCCGCCCACTGGTCCCAGTGGCGCTGGCAACATTGGTGATGGCCGCCGGGACCGCCGGCGTGGGCCGGCTCATGGGGGGTTCTGTGGCTCAGCCCTTGCAGTTGGTGGGAATGGTCGTCACCGGCGCCGCACTGTATCTTTGTGCCTTGCGGGTTCTCGCCCGCGAACTGCTGGATGGCATGGTTCGAGACCTCTTCCGACGGGGACAGTAGGGCCGGATGACGAACCAAACGCCGAGGAGCGAAGACAAGCCCAGGCCTCCGAGCCCCTCCGCGGCTCGGAGCGAAGAGGACGTACTGTCGGAGCTGGAGCTCCTCTGGGAGGACATGCAGAAGGAGCTCGGCGCGGAGCGTAACCGGCTCAGGCGGGAGCTCCACGACGGCATCGAAGTCGAGCGGGGAATACTCCTGGACGAGGCTCGCAAGGACTCGCTCACCATGCGGGAGCGGCTGCTCGCCGACCTGCGGAAGGAGGTCGGCGCCGAGCAGAGCCGATTGGAGGAGCTGGCCCGACGTCGTGGCCAGCTCGAGGACGCCTCGATCGAGCGCGAGCAGGCCCTGGCTCGCCTGCGAGAGGAGGTAGCCGACCAGCGCGAACGGCTCCTGTCCGACGTGTTGGACGAAGCCGCCGCCGAGCGCGAGCAACTGCTGCAGAAGGTACGGGAGGAGGCCGCCGCCGAGCAGTCCAGCTTGGCCGAGGTGGCAGATCTGAAGCGGAACGAGCTGGATCAGCTCGACCAGGACCTCAGGGGGCGCCGCAACCAGCTCGAGGACGCGTCAGCGGATCTCGATCGTCTTCGGGATGAGGGTCGCGAGGAGGTCACCGCCGAGCGCGAGCGCTTGCTGGACGAGGCCAGAGACGAGGTTGCCGTCGAGCAACGTCGGCTGGACGAGGCCGTGGCCGCCTCCACACTCCGGCTGGAGGAGCTGAGCGAAGAGGTGGCCCGGCGTCAGCTCGAGTTCGAGGAGTCGTCCCTGGACCAGGAGAGGCGGCTCAGCCAGATGCGGGACGAGGTTGCCTTCGAACAGGGACAGCTCGACCGGCTCACCGCCGATCGTTCCCGGGCGCAGGAGGAATCGGTCCAGGAGCTCGCTCGCCACGAGCGGGAGCTCGAGGAGCACCGGGCGCTGGTCGCCTCGAGGAAGGAGGAGCTGCTGGAGCAGGTTCGCTACGAGGTGGCTGCCGAGCGCGAGCTCCTTCTCCGGACCACGGAGACCGAGGCGGAGCAGACCAGGCTGGCCAGGCTCGAGGAAACTCGTGCCCACGTTCGAGGACTCGTGCAGGAGGCGGCCGACGACGTTGCCAAGATGCGGGCCCAGAGCGACAGGGAGCTGACCGAGGCTCGCGACGAGGTCGAGCAGGCTCGGAAGGCGCTGCGCTCCGAGCGCATGCTTCTCCGCCAGCAACTCACCCATCTACTGGAGCACGCCCGCCGGCTGGAGATGGATGCAGGCGTCCCCGGGCTGGGTGCCGGAGACTGGAGCCAGGCTCCTCTGGAGATCACACCGGTCACGCCGGAGACCAACGAGGGGCGGGGACGGCTCGAGCAGTTGGCGACGAGTGGGCCAACGAAGGTCATCGGACGCCTCCTTCCTCCCGTCGCCAGTCCGGTGAACGGGGCCGATGGTGGACCGGTCGATGAACCGATCGAGAGGCGCGTCGAGGGAGAGATGCAGGACAGGGCGGAGGCGTTGGACGAGACCGTCGACCAGGACGAGCCAGACCAAGCCGCCGAAGCCGACACCTGAGCGCGGCAGACCCCCCTGCCTCTTCTCTGACTCGACGCTGACGTGCGCATCCTCTGCCTATCCGACACCTATCCCTGGCCGGCCACGGACGGTTACCGCCAGCGCCTCTCGCAGCTGCTGCGGGGCCTGTGTGAGGCGGGCGCGGTCGACCTGTTCGCCGTGGAGAGCGGTCGCGACGACGTGGAGCCCGGACCATCGCCGGCACCGGGTCTGCGCCGAGCCTTCGTCAGCCCCCGGCCCCCGTTCGGGCGCGACGCCCGCAAGGTGCTTCGCTGGTTGGCGAGCCCCCTTCCCCGCGCCGTGCTCTGGCACGAGTGGGACCGCGCCCGCCGGGAGCTGCGGGCATGGGCGGAACCTTCCTATGACGTGGTCTGGTACAGCCACCTGGACTGTTACCTGGCGCTCGGCAAGACCGTCCCCGGGGCGGAGGTCGTCGACCTCGACAACCTGGAGGACGAGAAGCTGCGGGCCCTGCGCCAGGTCCGCCGGGCCGGGCAAGCGGGTCGCCCCTCCATGGACGCCCTCGTCGGCCAGGGCTTCGATCTGGTGGACGAGCGGCGGTGGGCTCGGCGGCAGCGAGCGGCAGCGGCCTCGGCCAGACGGGTCGTGGTGTGCTCCGAGCTCGACCGCCGAAGGCTGACTTCGCCGACCACCACCGTGGTGCCGAACGGGTACGAGCGGGTGGGGCCGCCGGTGGGAGGGGGACCAGCGGCGGCTTCGGGACCGGTCTTCACCATGGTGGGCCTCATGACCTACCCACCGAACCTCGACGCCGTCGAGCACTTCGCCCGGGACGTCCTCCCGATCGTTCGCCGCCAAGAGCCGGGGGCAGAGTTCCGCATCGTGGGACGAGGGAGCCTGGGCGGAAATCCCGTCGCTTCCCTGCCCGGAGTCGTGGTTCGAGGCGAGGTGGACGACATCCGAGACGAGCTGGCCCGGACCGACGTGGCCGTGGTCCCGATCCGCTTCGGCGGAGGCACACGGATCAAGGTGCTCGAGGCCTTCGCCCACCGGATCCCGGTGGTGGCCACCAGGACCGGGGCCGAGGGGATCGAGGCCACCGACGGCGAGCACCTGTTGTTGGCCGATGACGGTGACGCCGAGGGCCTGGCCCGCGCCTGCCTTCGTCTGGTCCAAGACGACGCCTTCCGCGGTCTACTCGTGGACGCGGCAGAGAGGCGTTACCAGGAGCGCTACCGCTGGGAGGTGATCCGCCCCCAGGTCGCCGCACTGGCGCGTGCCGTCGCAGGAGGCAAGAGCCTCAAGACGACCGACGTATGAGGTCGCGCAGCGCCTCGGCGAGAAGGGCAGGGGCCAGCAAGCGGATGGTGAGGCTGTAGGCCGCTGCACCTGCGCCGATCATCGCCGCCAGGGTCGCCACGTCGGGCATGGACGCCGGCAAGAGGCGCTGGATCGCCGTCGCCGCCAGCGCCATGACAACCGTCGCCAGCACCAGCGGGACGAAGGGGCTCACCTGGGAGACCAGATCGCTCTGGAGCACCCTGGCCCGCACGGCGAAGATGAGAGGGAGGGTGGCGTAGCCGCTCACGAGGAAGCCAACGGCGACACCCTCGATGCCGAACTGCACTCCGACGAGGAAGGCAGGGATGTACAGAGCCAGCTCGACCAGGGCCAGCCGTAAGCCGAACCGTGTCTTGCCCACCCCTTCGTAGAGCGTGTTGTCGAGGCTGGTGATGCTGATGAAAGGGCCGGCGAGGGCCAAGAGCTGAACGACGCGCACCGCCGGTCTCCATTGCTCGCCGAAGGCGACCGGAACCACAAGCGGCGCCGTCACCGCCAGCCCCACGGTCACCGGGAAGCAAATCAGCGCCACGTAGCGGTTGGCCCGGGCGAAGATGGTCCTGAGGCGCGGCAGGTCGTGCTGGACGGCAGCCAAGGCGGGGAACGCCGTCGATCCGATCACCCTGGCGACCTTTGAGATCGGCAGGAGCATGGTGCGGTATGCCAGTGCGTAGTAGCCCAGAGCTGCCGGCCCGAGCACCTTGCCGACGATGAGGTTGTCGCCATTGCTCTGGCCGTAGGCGATCACCCGCGCTGCCGTCAGGTTGGCGCCGTAGCCGATCAGCTCCCGGAAGGCAGCCACGTTCGTTGACACCGCCGGCCGCCACACTCCTGCGCCAAGAGCGAACACCCAGGCCAGCGCTCCGGCGACGAGGGCCTCGGCGATGGCCATCCATACCAGCGCCCAGATCCCCTGGCCCAGCACTGCCAGAACGATGCCCACCACGGCCCCGGCGACGGCGGCGGCCGTAGACGACAGGTAGAACTCCCGGAAGCGGAAGTTGCGGAGGAGCATGTCGTTCGGAGTGCGCTCCAAACCGGACACCAGGAACACGACGCTCATGGCCAGCAGGAGGGACACGAGCCGAGGCTGACCGAACAGGTGGCTGATCGGTCGGGCCGCGGCAACCGTCAGCCCGGCGAGCAGAACTCCGGTGAGGGCGCTGGCGGTGAAGGCCACCGCCGCGTGCTCGCGTCGCAGCTCGGCGCGCTGCACGAGGGCCTCACCCAAGCCCAGGCCGGTCAGCAGGGACAACAGGTTGACGACGACCCAGACCATTCCCATCAGCCCGAAGTCTCGAGGCGCGATCAGCCGGCTGAGCGCGACCATCACGCCCAGACGGACGACGGCCTGGACAGCCTGGTCCAGACCGCCCCACCGCACACCTAAGGCGACACGCGTCTGGAGGGGCGGCTCCTCGGCACCGGCCCCGTCCGACAAAGTCACCAGAGGCTCTCCGGTCATCGTCGAGGGATTCCCGCGTCTCCGACGGTGAGGAACTGGCCCTCGCGCTCCTTACGCAGCCGGCGGGCCAGAGCCGTTGGGGCTGCGACCGTGGCCATGGCCTTGAGGCGGGTCTGGACCGGGTGCGCGCCCGACGCCACGACGCCAAGCGCCAGCCTGCGCGCGTCGGCGCGGCCCTCGAGCAGGGCGTCCTTCAGGTCCTCGCGCGCCAAGCGAGCACGCTCGGCTCGCAATGACTGGTTCAGCACAGCGGCTTCGTCCGGGCGGAGATCGGCCCGGGCGGCAGCCTTGGTGAGCGTCATGACCCGTCCGCGCGACATCGCTGCCCGCTTGGCGCTCATGCTCGCGTCGTGCATGCGGTACTCGGCCAGAGGCTCGAGGACGGCTCCCGCCTTGGACCCGTCGAGGATCAGCCGGATCCAAAGGTCCCAGTCCGTCGTATAGGGGATGGTGGGGTCGTAGCCGCCGACGGCAAGGAATCGGCGCCGGCGGACCGCCGCCAACCCGAGGATGAAGTTGCGACGGAGGATCTCCGTCCGCTGGTTGTCGACCTCGAAGGTGTGCCCTTCGTGGTAGCAGCGCCCGAGGACGTCCTCACCGGCGGTGAGCAGCGCGTCCGTCGTGAGCACGTCAAGGTCGGGTCTGCTCGCGGCCAGGCGACCCATGGCCTCCAGCCGTCCGGGGAGGAACACGTCGTCGGCGTCGAGCACGGCGACGAAGTCTCCACGGGCCTCGGAGGCGGCGGCGTTCTTCGCCGCCGCCTCACCTCCGTGCTCGATCCTGATCAGCCGGACGCCGTCCCCGAAGGGCCGAACGGCTGCGGCCAGGTCGTCGGTCGAGCCGTCGTCGCACACGACGACCTCCAGAGGCGGCGGATCCTGGTCGAGGGCGGAGCGCAAGGCATCGTGTATGAAGCCGGCAGCCTGCCAGGCGGCGACGATGACGGAGAAGGTTGGTACCGGCCCGGCCCGGGCGTCGCCGTCGGGTTTGGGCACGGCCACGTTGTCCATCGTCAAGCAGGGTACGTGGGTTGACGGGCTCCGCAAGCTGGCCGAAGCTGTCCTAGGCGGCCGCCCAGTCGCGCAGCTGTTGCTCGAGCTGGTCGGCGGTCCAGTCGTAGACCATGAAGCGGGGCAGGCGGAAGCGGTCCGAGAAGCGACCCACGATTCCCGGCGTGTTGACCAGGGCCCTGGAAAAGCCGGCCTCTCGCAGAGCCCGGACCGTCTGGGACGTCATGGAGGTGGCGGTGCCGTAGGGGTAGGCGAACGTCCGCACCGGCCGCCCGGTCGCCTGCTCCAACGCCTGCCGCGCCCCGCTCACCTCGACCTTCTCCTCGGCGCCGACGGCGCTCAGCATGGTGTGGGTCATCCCGTGGCACGCCACCTCGAACAAGTCGCCGTCAGAGAGCTGGCCCAACTCTTGACGAGTGAGGAGCCGGTGGGAATCACACGAGGCCGAGGCTCTCGAACCGACCTGGGCGGTGACCGACTCCAGCGACGCGGCGATGTCTGCGGCGGGCAACACCCGAAGGCGGCGATTGAGCACCTTGAGGGCCCGAGCGCGTCCCTCCTGGGTGCGGATGTCGATGCGCACGCCACGTCCGGCGATCTCTACGACGAGCGTTTCGGGGAAGGCCGTCGCCTCAGTGTCGTCGAGCAGTTGGTGCTCGAGGCGATCCCACCAAAACTCACGAGGGTCCTCCAGTATGCGGGCGACGACGGAGAATGTGGCTGGGAGGCCTGCGTCCCGAAGGATGGGGGCCGCGACGTGGCAGTTGTCGGCGTAGCCGTCATCGAAGGTGACTGCCACCCGGAGCCCCCGTCCCCGGCGAGTGATGTCGCTGAGGGGGACCACCTCGGCCATGGTGGCCAACCGCCTCATCTGCTCGGCGAACCGTTCGGGTTGGACGCACTGCAGGTACGGGTCACGACCGTCGGCTACGCGGTGGTAGGTGAGGACGAGCGACGCCGACGGAAAGCCGGTCATCGCGAGGGCTTCGTGGCCATGGCGCACGCCAGGATGGCATGGCTCGAGTCGACTGTCTCCAGCTCGGTCCGGCGAAGCTCCTCGGCGGCCACACCATGCAGGAAGGCGGTGGCCGCCAGGAGGTTGCCGAACGTCACGACGTCCACGTGAGCGGCCGGACCACAGGCCTGTGCCAGAAGCTGACCAAGACCACTGGGAAGCCATCGCCACCGGTCGGCTTCCCCGGCGTCGGAATCCACGCGGGAAAGGCAAGGGACGGTCACGATGAGGGCGCCCCCCGGCACCAGGCTCTGCCAGAGATTGGCGAGCGTCGCTCGAGGGTCGTCCACGAACTGCAGGGTCTGGGGGAGGATGGCGCAGTCGAAGCTCTCCAGGGGCAGCGAGCCGGCGTCCCCGAGATCGGCGACGATGGTGGCCTCGTCGTTCCGGGGGTCGATGTCGACCAGCTCCACCGAGGTCACGTCGTGACCGAAGCGGCTCGTATATGCCGGGTCCCGGACCTCCAGCACCCGGCCCCGGATCACCGGCGCGGCGAACGAGAAGAAGCGGTCCAGGTAGAAGCGGTCGACCGGTGTACCCCGATCGAAGCCCCACCGGGCGCTGACCGGTTCCAAACGGCGGAGTGTCCCCCACCGGACGGGGCGAACCAGGCGCTTGAGGCGGCGGCTGGCGAGCGGTCTGCTTAGGGCGCGGCGGGCGAGCGTCTTGACCGGGCCGGGAAGAGTGCGGGTGAAGCGCTTGACCCGCTGCCTGACGGCGGCCATTCAGCCTTCGCCTCCACCTTCGGCGTGGGCAGCCTCGAGCACCTCTGCCAACTGCCGGGTGGTGACCCGGACGTCGAAGCGCTCCAGCACCCGGGCCCGGCCCGCTTCACCCATCCGCCGACCGAGCGCGGGATCGTCCAGCAGGCCACGTACGGCTCCGGCGAACCCTCGATCGTCGCCGGGCTCGACGATCACACCCGTGACGCCGTCCTCGACGATCTCGGGAACGGCGGCGTGGCGGACGGCGACCACCGGGACCCCCGCCGCCATGGCCTCGATCATGGAGTAGCCGAACGGGTCGATGGGGCTCGGGAAGGCATACACCGCGGTGTCGGCCAGCAGTTCGAAGACCCGTCCGTCCCCTGGACGGACGTCGCTCACACACTCAACCCCCGGCTCCCCCGGGACGTGCTCGGGGGTCACCAGCGTGAGGGTGCTCACGTCGCTCAGGTACTTCCGCCACATGTCGAGGAGCCAATGCCCTCCCTTGCGCTCCATGGACCTCCCGATGAAGGTGATGCGGCGGCTGGCCCCTTCGGCGGTCGGCGAGGGCGGACGTGGAGGCGGGATGCCGATGCCGAACGGAATCACCCGGATCCGAGCTTGTTCCACCCCGTAGTCCTCGACCAGTGAGGCCTCGGCCCAAAGCGAATGGGCGATCACGAATGTCGCGGCGCGGTAGACGCGTCGCTCCAGGGGCTTGGTGACGGCGACCGTGAGGGGTGTGAACCGCGTCGGGTAGCGCTGCGGCAGCCGGTAGCCGTTCTGCGCGTTGGTGGCGTCGAGCGACACCACGGTGGGCTGGCGTCCTATGTGACCGACGCTCAGCAGGCCCACGTTGTGGGTGTAGACGTGGAGCACGTCCATTGGCTGGGTGAGACCTGCCAGGTGCCGGCGGACCACGGCGCTGCGCGCCAGCTGGTCCCGCAGCGGATGGAAGTCAAGGTCCAGCCGAGCCAGGCCCGGAACGGGCGCAGCGAGGAGCTTGCGTCCCAGACCGGCCGGAGGAACCTCGAAGAGGGTGGCGTCGATGTCCGGGTGCGCCTGGAGGGCCCGGTGAAGGTGCAGGTGGAGCGTGGCATGCCCGCCGACGTTCTCGCTGACGAAGTGGACCCGCACACGGCGACGGTATTCGGACCCGCTCGCGGCCGCTACCCTCGCCTCCGGTGCGGGTCCTGTTCGTGTCGAGCCTCTGGCCGCCCGTCGTCAGGGGCGGCGCCGAGATGTACGCCGGCAGGCTGGCCGCCGAGCTCGGTCTCGCCGGCCACCAGACGGGGGCGTTCACCCTCGGCATCGGCGGTGAGGACGTGGTGGGACGCTCGCCGGCGTGGCCCTACCGGTTGCACGAGTCGGAGGCGCAGCCAGGGTGGAAGCGGGCGGCCTTTCACGTCCGCGATCAGTTCGATCCGGTGGCTTCCTACCAGCTGCGCCAGGCGATCGACCGCTTCGGTCCCGACGTGGTGCACTCCCACTCCATAGCCGGACTTTCGGCCGCAGCGCTCACCACTCCCTCGGCTCGGGGCATAGCCCACGTCCACACCCTCCACGACTACTGGTTGCTCTGCCAGCGCACCAGCCTGGTCAACCGGGAAGGAGTGGCCTGCGAGGTCCGCTGCTCGGGTTGCCGGGTGGTGTCGGGGGTACGCCGGGCGGTCAGCGTCCGACACTTCCCCCCGGTGCTGATCGCCGTCTCCGAGGCCGTCGCCGAGGAGCACCGCCGCGGGGGTGTCCCCGCTCACCGGCTTCGGGTCATCCACAATCCGGTCGAGCCCTCCCGGGTTGCAGCCACCGTGAAGGGAGGGATGCGCCGATCCGGGCCAACCCGGCTCGGCTTCCTGGGCCAGCTCGTGGCCATCAAGGGGCTGCCCCTGCTACTCGAGGCGTTGCGCACCCTCGATGACGTGGAGCTGTTGGTGGCTGGTGACGGTCCTCTCCTCTCCGAGGTGCGGGCGACCCCGCAGGCACGAGCCCTCGGTTGGGTGGACGACGACGGCAGGGACCGCTTCTTCGCCGAGATCGACTGCCTCGTCGTGCCCTCGGCGTGGAAGGACCCGGCCCCGCTCGTGGTCAACGAGGCTCGCAGCCGTGGCCTACCGGTGATCGCCGCCCGTATCGGTGGTCTTCCCGAGCTGGTCCCCGAAAGCTGCCGACCGCTGCTCTTCGAGCCCCTGGACGCCGCCGATCTGGCCGCCAAGGTCCGGATGTTCATGGATGAACCCGACCGATTCGCACCGGGCCCCGAGCCCACAGTGGCCGGTTGGGCGGAGCACGTGGCGGAGATCCTCGAGGCCTACAGGGACGCCGGCGCCCCAGCGGCACACCCGTGAGCGAGCCGCCGGTCGTCGCCGTCAATGCCCGGTTCGTGACCCAGGACGTGACCGGGGTCCAGCGCTACGCACATGAGCTGGTGAGCCGCCTTGCGACGACCGACGGGCTACGGGTGCTCCTCCTGGTGCCTCCGGACGAGGTCATCGAGCTGGGGCCTGGGGAGCAGACGCCTCTTCTCCCCGACGAGCGTTGGTGGGGCATGGGTGGGCACCGCTGGGAGCAGACCGCCCTGCGTTCGCTCTTCCGCCGCACCGGTGCGCCGGTCCTGCTGAGCCCGGCCGGCTGGGGACCGATCACCGTCCGCGGACAGCTGCCTGTGATCCACGACATCCATCCCATCCTCCACGCCGAGTTCTTCGCCCGGAACTACGCCCGCTGGTCCAAGCTGGCCACGCCGTTGCTGGTACACGTGTCTCGGCGGGTGGCGGCGACCAGCGGGAGGGTTCGTGACCAGCTCGTCGAGCACCTGAGGGTGGATCCCGCTCGGATCGACCTCGTGTCCCCCGCCGTCGGCCCGCCCTTCACCGATCACCCCCTGGACGACATCGATGCCCGCCCGGGCGGCCACTGCCTCTTCGTCGGCGGGGACAAGACCCAGAAGAACCTGACCTTTTTGACCGCCTTCTGGCCCGACGTCCACCGCGAGCTCGGACTCGAGCTGTGGGTCACCGAGCGCGCCGTCCCCAGCCGGGTGATGGCCGACCTCGGCGAGGTTCGCGGTGTGGTGCGGCTGCGCGACCCCTCCGACGAGGAGTTGGTCGAGGCCTACGCCGGAGCCCTGTGCCTGCTCTGGCCCAGCATCGCCGAGGGCTTCGGGATCCCGTTGTTGGAGGCCATGGCGGTCGGTACCCCCTTCATCTCCGCCGATGTCGGCGCCGCCCGGGACCTGGCGCTCACACCCGAGCAGGTGCTGCCACTGGACCCGGAGCTGTGGGTCGCCAGGCTCCGGGAGTGGCGCTCCCGGGACCTGGGCGGCCTTCGGCACCGGAGCGCGGAGCAGGCTCGCCTGGCGACCTGGGACCGCAGCGCCGACGCCCTGCGGTCGGCCCTGCAGCCGCTTCTCTGAGCCAGGTCCGCCGGCCTCAGCGGACCAGCGAGACCTCCGCTTCCTGGGTGGAGCGGTAATAGGACTGCAGGTTGGGGGGCGCGGTGCGGTTGACCACGACGCCCAGGAGGTTCACGCCGGACTGTCGGAGGTTGTCGGTGACCCGGCGCAGCTGACGGCGCCGGGCTCTGCGCGAGTCGACCACCAAGATGACGGCGTCGCACCGGAGGCCGATGGCCACGGCGTCGGCGAAGGGTCCGCTGGGCGGCGTGTCGATGACCACGGTCTCGGCCCATGACAACGACTCGAAGAAGGTCTTGAACTCGTTGCTGACGAGCAGGCGGGCGGGGTCGGGGCTGGGGCCACCAGCCGGCAGCACCTGGAGCGAGGGAACGTCGGGCACTAGACGGGCGCTCACGTCCTTGCCATCGAGCATCTCCTTGAGCCCCGGCGATCGGGTGGTGCCGAGGCGTTCGTGCACGGCCGGTCGGCGCAGGTCTCCGTCGACGAGTACCACGGGAACCTCGAGGCGTCCGATGCTCTTGGCCAGGTTCACGGCGACGAAGGTCTTGCCCACGCCGCTCTCGCCTCCCACCACGGCCACCGAACGAAGGCGTTCGGGCTGCATGAACATGAGATTCGTCCGCAGCGAGTTGAAGGCTTCGAGCATCTGCTCGTCGTCGCCCTGAGGGACCTCGGCGAGGACGGGTAGTCCGATCTCGGTGCTGATGGCCCCGGCCACGTCCGCCTCTCCGAAGCGGTCCCCGAGTCGCAGCAGGAACACGGCCAGCTCACTGTTCAGGATCAGCGCCACCAGCAAGGCCATCAAGGCGTCCCGCTTCGGACGGGGCGAGACGGGCACGCTGGCCGCGTGGGCCGGGGCGACGACGGATAGCCGATCCACCGGCCGGAGGCGGGTCTCGGCCGCGTTCTGAACCAGGGCCTCGTACTGGAGCCGTAGGGTCTCCCGGCGCTGGTCGCTCGGTGACAGGTCGTTGAGCCGGGCCTCCAGCTCGGCGATCTGCGCCTGGACGGGCTGGAGGAGGACCGTCGTCTGCTGGCTCTGGCGGGTGGCGACCGTGCTGATGAGTGCCTGGCTGAGACCGTCGGCCAGTCGGATGGCGGCCTCCGGAGTTGGCCCCGTGACCTTGACGTCGATGTAGCCGGCCCGCTCCGACGACGCCGTGGCTCGTTCCTCGACGGCGGGGAGGTCGAGAGGCGGCTGCATCGTGGCGCCTGCGCGGGCCAGGACCGGCCGGGTGGTGGCCAGCTCGGCGTAGCTCTTGCTGGCGAAGAGTGCCTCCTCCTCGCTCACGGTGTCGCCCTGCTGGCCCCGGCTGGGGAGGACGTCGATGAGGGAGGTGGCAGCCCAGGTCTTGGGTTGGGTCGTCCGCCATCCGAACACGACAAGGGCGACCGCCAGCGATGCGCCGAGAACGATCCATTTCCGCTGGTAGATCAGGCGAAGGTGTTCGGTTAGATCCATTGGCCCTTTCCGGCGCCCTACCCGGACAGCTTGGCCCTGTTCGGGCTCTCTGCCATGGTAGGGGAATGCCAGCTCAGGTAAGGGAACGGCGTTCCCTTGGGGCCAAACCCTTGGTCCGGGAGGTTGCGCTCGTTGTCGGTGCCAACGCCGTCCTGCTGCTGGCGGCGCTGGCGGGCGCCGGACCGGTGCTCGGCGGCGTCTGTCTGGCGATCCCCCTCACGTTCGCCGTTTCTCAGCGGCCGCAGCGAGGCCTGCTCGCTCTGATCGCCCTGACGCCGTTCGACGGCCTCCTCGAGGTCGTTCCCCATCCCCCGGCGCTGGTGGCCTGGAAGGAAGTGCTGCTGGTCGCCGTGGTGGCCGCCACCTTCGTCGCCCCTGCCGAGGCGCGAGGCGCCCCTGGGCGGCGCCTTCCCCCCTGGGCCGCGGGCATCGCCGCTCTGTTCGGGCTGGGGGTGGTGTCCGCAGTGTTGGTCGGCGGCATCCAGGGGCTGGTCGGTGTGAAGATCGTGTTCTTCTACGTCCTCGCTGCCGTCGCGGTTTGGCGGTGCCCCTTCGACCGGGGCGACCGCGATCAGCTGATCACCGTGCTCATGGTGGTGGGCTTCGTGACCTCGGTCATCGGGATCGTCCAACAGTTCATGGGGCCGGAGCGGCTCAACGCCCTCGGCTACCAGTACAACTCCACCATCCGCTTCAGCGGAAGCTTCATGCGGTCGTTCTCCACCTTCATCCAGCCCTTCGGCTTCGGGTTCTTCGTCATGACGGTCCTGCTCCTGGCCGTGCCCGTGGCCTTCGAGGACCTGTCCCGGCGCCGGAACCGCTTGTTCGCCCTGGCCACTCCGGTGCTCGGGCTGGCCGTGCTGTCCACCATCGTCCGGGGGGCCTGGCTGGGACTGGCCGTGGGGGTGGTGTACCTGGGCGTCCGACGGTACCGGGCGCTCCTCCTCCTCATCCCCCTCGCTGCGGTGGCCGTACTCGCCCTGCCGCCCGAGGCTGCCTCCTCGGCGCTGTCATCCACGAGCTCGGTCGAGCGGACGACCGGCTGGAGGACGAACCTCTCCCAGATCAGCCAGAACCCCTTCGGGGTCGGGATCGGGGCCACCGGTGGCGCTGCTGTGAAGGCGGCCGAGTTCACCGGGCAGGAAGAGATCTACCAACCCGACAACTACTACATGAAGATGGCGCTCGAGCTCGGCGTCCTCGGCCTCTGGCTCTTCGTGCTGGTTCTGGTCTCCACCTTCACCCTCGCCCACCGCCAAGCGTCGATCGGTCCTCCGGAGGACCGCGCCTTCGCCACCGGTCTGAGCGCCGTGGTGCTGGCTTCGGCGGTCGCCTCGGTGGTCGCCACCTACTTCGAGATCTTCCCGATGGACCTGTTGTTCTGGGTGCTGGCCGGCACCGGCGCCACCATGGCCAGCGAGAGTCCACCGGCGGAGACAGGCCGATCCGAGGACGCCAGGCCTCAGGGCCTTCTCTGGTGACCGCCTCTGGCGGCCGGTACTCGTCCTAACCCTGGGCTTCAACTATGACTTCTAGTTTCCGGTGCTTCCCAGTCACTGCACGGTCGGGCAGCCGCTGGATCGTACGCGCCGAACGTTAATGGGCGCTCCACGTGCACAACTTCGCCGGAATGGGGCGCTCCCCGACTCGCGGAAGCAAGCCGGTCCGGGAGCGACAGACCAGGCACCGATCACCGATTCTGAGCGAGGCGAGGGGTACCAGTGTGAGGAGTACTGAATCCTTCCGGAGCGCTCCAGCGGGTGCTGCTACCGCTCCAGGCGGATATCGACCTCGCGCTCAACGAAGCCCCATTCGTCTGTCGCTCGCAGCATGGCGACCAGTTCGTCGAACCCAGCCTCGTCGACCGGCGCGAACTCGAACCACGTCAGGAAATCGAACGGCTCGCCGAGGTCCCGGCTGTGGTGCAGGCGGCGCGCCACTGCCGGAAGGTATTTCAGGCTGGTCGCGATGTGCCGGGACCGCTCCTCGAAGATCGCCCGCCGCTCTTCCTGCGGGAGCGCCCACCACGCCTCCGACTTCCTGATCGGGATCAGCGCCGCCCTCGCCGCCTCGGGCCGCCCGAGGCTGGGCGAACGGGCAGCTAGTTCCTTGTGCTCCCTCGCCTCGACGTACCGTTCGTGGCCGACGACCCCGAGAAGTGCCCAGGTGGCGCCCGGAGGAGCGGCGCGCGCCCCTTCGAGAACCGCCAAGCGCTCGGCCGTGGGAAGGGGCGCGCCCACGACCGCCGAAATGCTCCGAACGCGCCAGGGGCCTTCGTCTCCTCCTGCGAACGCGACCGGGAGAATCGGCATACTCCTCACGGTATCTTGCGCTCGTCTTCACGCACAGTCCCGGAAAGGAGGCCGACAGCGGGCGCCGTCGGCCAACGGGGAAGAGAACGAGCAACCGATACGGGGCGCGTAACGACGGCTCTGGGGCTGGTCGCCACACCGCTCCTGAGCATCCGACTGGCCCGACTTCGGCGGCCTCCTTGCGAAAGCCCAGGGGATCGATCCGCTCGGGGCGGCCTACTGTTCCTTCCTCTCATGGAGTTGATCCGCCCTTCGACTTGCTTCGGACCGAAAGCTCGGGGCGTTGGTCACGCTCAAGCGCGATGGTCGTCCACAGGTGTCGAACGTCATGTACGCGGTCCGGGAGGGGCTCGTGCGCATCTCCGTCACCGATGGCAGGGCCAAGACGGCGAACCTGCGTCGTGACCCCCGCCTCGCTTTACGTGAGTCAGTCAAGTCGGCTGAAGTGGTGTAACTGCTCGTCGGCACTTCACGCAGCTTCGAGCTCGGCCACCTCCTTCCCGTCCTCGACCTGGTCGGTGAGGACGAGGACCAGGGACTCGGCCGACAGGTAGCGACGTCCGACCAGCCATTCGTCGTTCTGCTCCAGGTCGATGTCTCCGACCCGGGTCTCCCAGGGCCGGGACCGATAGCCGTTGCGGTGCGTGGCCCGCTGCGAGCTCCGCTCGCCGTGGTTGGCACCGATGTCGGAGCTGATCTCTGCTTCCATCAGCTCGCGAGCCACCAGCGCCACTGCTTCGCGCAGGAAGTCGCCGTGCTCTTCGATGAGGGTCTTGGCGACGACCTCCGCGGTCGTCATGCTTTGCCTTGCGGTCATCGTGGTGTTCCTTTCGTCGATCGAGGTGGTTCTCAACCGACGAGTCTGGAGCCTGCGATGGCCGCTCTGGCTCTGGCGACCATCGCTGGGCTCGTTACACCACTTCTACCAACACGACCCGTGAGTCGACCGGACGGCTGGGCCTACCTCGTCCTCGAAGGCGACGCCGAGCTGACGGGAGTGGCCGAGGCTGTTGACGACGCGGTTGTCGACGAGCTGGTGGAGCTGTACCGGTCCCTTCAGGGAGAGCATCCCGATTGGGACGAGTACCGCCGAGCCATGGTGGCCGACTGCCGCCTGATCGTTCGCCTCGGCCCGAAGCACGCCTTCGGGATGTGGCCCGAAGGCTGAGCCGAACCGGGGTCTACGGATCTCCCAGGGTTGCGAGCCAGCCAACGGCGGTTACCAGCGCCACGCGAGCGGTACGCAGCATTCCGGTGGCGGTGCACATACGGGCCTTCCCCATTCACGCCCTGCGGCAAACCGTGCCGCTCAGCCGGCATTTGGTGGATGTTCTACTGACGGGTCCCGCAAGCACGAGCGATAGGTGCCGCCCGCTGTGGTGGGCAACCGTTATGGCCGTCGAGGCGTCCACGACGCTGACTACGACGGCGAGGGACGTTCGTGTTGGCCTCAAGTGGAGGCGAAAAGCGGGCGGCAAGCTCTCAGACGACCAGCTCCGTCGGTGACCGCGGCGACCGGCCGCCCTTCCGGGCGCGATCATGTCGTGTGGTCGCCATCCGCACGCAAGTCGTCTTCGACGCCGCTGAACCCCACGCGCTGGCGGCCTTCTGGGCCGACGCCCTCCATTACGAGCACGAGGACATCGACGCCTTCGTCAGCGGCTTGGTGAATGCCGGCCACGTGCCGGTCGAGTACACCGTCGAGATTGACGGCAAGCGACGTTGGCGGTCCGTCGCTTCCCTGCGCCATCCCGACGACCCGGTCGACGAGCGCGGGTCGAGCATGGGCCGGCGCATCCTCTTCCAGGCGGTCCCCGAGCCCAAGACGGTGAAGAACCGCGTCCATCTCGACCTCCTCGTCGGACCCGAGCACCACGATTCCGAGGTCGGACGCCTCCAGGCCTGGGCGCGACCGTCGTCGGTGTCCATGACGGCGACGAGGGCCGATGGACGCTGCTGGTCGACCCGGAAGGCAACGAGTTCGACGTCTCGTGAGGCTACGGCGGGGCCGGCGTGCTCGATCCTGACGTCCGCGACCTGGAGCCGACGCGTCCCGAGCTGTTTCGGACGTCCGGCCACTCGCCTCCCGGCTTACAGCGCCGGAGGCGCGATATCGGCACGCTTTGCAGCGCTCGGTATTCACTACCCGAGGGCGCCGGTCGGCGGTGAGGTCGCACTTGAGTTGGGACACATGTAGCCAAGGCGACGCCCGTCGACCGGGCTCCCGAGGACAGACGAGGAGCCGTACGGGAGGCGCTGAGCGCCAGAGGATGCAACGCTGGTGTCGTGCAACGAGAAGCACTGCTCAGCCAGTGCGGCCGGTATCGCTACTCGTTGGGCCGCCGGTGGAGCTCTGGTCTAACAGCGGTGTGGGTAATGACCTATCCCTCGGTTGCCGACGCCGTCGTTGACGACCCCACCGTCAAGCGGGTGGTTGCCTTCTCGCAGCGCGATTGCATGGGAGGTGCACAGATCGTGAACCTCTTCGGGTACCGCACGCCATACCCTACGGATCTTCTGCACGCCGACGACCCCGTCGGTCCGGAGACCGACACACATCTCGCTGAAGCTCTCGGATCCGGCGATCTCCTCGTCGCTGCGTGGGGTGACTCCGTTGTGCTTCACACACCGCTTGGACAAGAGCGTCTGCGCGTCCTGCGCTCGCTGCTCAGTGACGTGCCCATGGTCTGTTTGGGCACCACGAAGTCCGGGCACCCTCGGCATCCGGCTCGGTTGGCCGCGTCAACCCCGTTCGTTCCATGGGAGTGGCCAGCACCATCCACCCCACAGGTGTCTAACGACGAGGACCAGGTCGTGCAGTACTTCGAGCTCTGGCTCCTCGAGAAGGGCTGGACCATCAAGCGTGGGCAAGGATGGCCAGACGTGGTCGCAGAGCGTGATGGCCGCCTTCTGGTCGCCGAGGCGAAGGGTGCAACGGGCCAAATGGGTCTTGACGTCGATACTGGCTACGGTCAGCTGCTCCGTCGGATGGAGCACCGTGACGTTCCCTTGACCTACGGGCTTGTTGTGCCCACCGCGCTGCGGGACTTTGCTCTCCGCGTGTCCGATGAGGTGCGAGCCGCGCTTGGCATCACCGTGTATGTGGTTGACGCAAACGGCGAAGTCGCAGTGGTGTGAACTCCCGCCAGCGCCGCGGCTCGGGTTGAAGTGGGTAACCGCCCGAGTACGGCACCGATGCAGCGCGAGGTAACGATCGCTGCCGTCCGGCAGCGCGAGCAGCACGATTGGTGGGCTCATCTGCCTCGCCTCGCCGGTTGGCAGGCGGGTGCCGACGCGGCCTCCCAACCGGCGTCGTGGCAGGTGATCGATTCAGCTGACGTTGAGGTAGCGGCGGAGGGCTTCTCGGACAACGTCTGATGCGGTGGTGCTTTCGGCAGCCGCTCGCTCGTCGAGCGCCTTGCGTAGTTCGCGGTCGAGGCGAACGGGGAACGACCCCGCTGGACCGGAGCCCATCGCCGGTCGTCCGGGGCGGCGGCGTAGCCCGGGCCCCGGCGCCGGTCCGAAGCGGTTCCCGGTGCCGCCTCGTCTCCAATGTGGGGCTCGAGTACAACGCGACGACACCTTCACCGGCGTCAGGTTTCGAGCGCCAGGCGGTACACCTCGGAGGTGGCCTCAACCATTGAGCGGAGGGAGTAATGAGAGCGCACCCGCTCGTGGGCTGCCCGGCCTAGCGCCTGCCTCTGGGCGGGCGACCGGATCAGGCGGTCGAGGGCCTGTGTGAGGGCCATGACGTCGTCGGGGGGCACGATGAGGCCGGCTTCGCCCAGGGCCTCGGCCATGTCGCCGACGGCGGTGGCCACGCAGGGAGCTCCCGACATCATCGCTTCGAGGAGAGCGAAGGGAAGTCCTTCCCAACGCGAAGGGAGGCAGATGACATCAGCGTTGGAGAGGAAGGCGGCCATGTCGTCCACGAAGCCGACGAAGCGCACGGGCAGGCCCGCCGCCAGGCGTTCGAGCTGAGCCAGCTCGGGACCCTCGCCGGCGATCACTACTTCCACGGACCGGCCAAGGCGGACCAGCTCGCCGACCGCTTCGAGCATGAGGTCGAACCCCTTCTGCTCCGTCAGCCGGCCGATGGCTGCCACACGGACCGCCGCGGTGCTGCTGTGTGATCTCTCGACCATCTGCCCCGCAGGGATGCCGTTGGCGACGGTGCACACCCTCGGCCTCGGCACACCGAGTCCGTCGCGAAGATGACCAGCGATCTCGTCCGACACGGCGATGGCCAACCGGAGACGCCGGAACAGGAAACGGAGCGCGTTTCCCTGAAGGCCGGGCAGTAACGATGTCGTCGTGTGAAGGGTCGCCACCGCAGGCCGGCCCAGGAGATGGGCGGCGCCGAGCGCGTAGCGATGGTTGGCGGTATCTGCCATGTTGACGTGCACCAGATGTGGTGCCGCCGACCGCAGGGCCCGTATCAGCGTCAGCTGCCCCAGAAGGTCGAACTTCTTGTCCACCCGGGGCACCAGCACGAGCTCGGCCCCTCGAGCCCGCGCCGCTTCCGCCAGTTGGCGAGGGACGGGCTCGGTGGCGAGCAGGGTGCACAGGTAGGTGTCGGGAAGGTGCTCGAGCAGGTGGGAGACGTAGGCCTCGGCTCCTCCGTATGCCCGAGCGTCGACGGTGAGCACGAGCCGGATGGTCGAGGCCTTTGTGGCAGCCGGTCGGGGTGAGGGCGGGCTGCCTGCGTCGGCACTGTTCGAACGGCCGAACGGTCGGAGACGACCCCTTAGGGGACGCAGCTCGGGCGGGGGAGGCATGTGAGGAGAGCAGGGGATGGACCCATGTGGTGTGGCCGTCTTGCGGTAGGACTTGAGCCACTCGACCAGCTGCGGGCCAAGCACGCTGGACGCCACCAGCCTCCAGGCTTGCACCTCTTTCAGCACTCCCCGGTCCACTCTGGCCAGCTGGCGAAAGGTCCGAACGGTTGGTCCGAACTCCCGCTGCGGGACTGTGGTGTTCCGCATGAGCTGGACGAGCTCTCGTCGCAACCCGGCGTCTGCCCTTCGGTGGAGGCCCGCCACATCATCGAGCCTTTCGCCGTGGAGGTCGAGGAAGCGCTTCTTCAGCGCCTTCACACCCGTGAGGGTGGCCACGCTGTGGTTGTAGGTGTCGCCCGCGGACTCGTCGAAGCTGGCCGAATGGCTCGCGGCGTGGACTCGGAAATCGGCCAGGGGTCGTCGAAGGTAGGCGACGTCCCAGTCGAGGGCGATCCGTAGCCACATGCCGAAGTCGATGGCCGGGAACTCTTCTTGCACATAGAGATCCGGGTGGATGGCGTCGGCACGCATCAAGGCGGTCGAGGGGCAGACCCGGCAGGACCAATACATCGACTGCCGGATGAACTCCGAACCCGTCTCCATGGTGTCGGCGGTGAGCCCGTAGGTCCAGTCGACCCCGTTGCTGAGCGGCTGGCCGCTGGTTCCGATGACGTCGAAGGCGCTGTGAACGAAACCGACCGGCGGGTTGGAGTCGAGAACGGCGACGGTCGACTTCAGGTGGTCGGGGTGCAGGAGGTCGTCGTCGGGAAGGATGAGGGCGTAATCGGTGTCCACACTGCGCAGGCAGGAGTTGTGGTTCTCCAGGAGGCCCACGTTCTGGGGATGGCGCCGGTAGCAGATCCGTTCGTCGGAGAACGACCTCACGACTTGGGTCGTGTCGTCTGTGGACGCATTGTCCGACACCACCAGCCGAAAGTCCGCATAGGTCTGGGACAGGACGGTTTCGATGGTCTGGCGCAGCCACTGCGCCCGGTTGTAGGTCGGCACGAAGACTGTGACCCGAGGCGAGCTTGTGGGCGTCCGCGTGCGGCTGACTCGGTCCACGACTTCACCCGCTCCTTCCATCATCTCCAGGGTGCCACGCCATAGACGAGGATCCCCATGACATCTGGCCTCAGGCCGAGGCAGCCGCGGCGCGGGTGCTCCGGGCCCGAGCGTGATGTTTCTCGACCGCCTTCTCGTAGGCGGCCTGGCGGCGGCGGGCGATCACCTCGGGGTCGAGCTCGCGCCGGACGGCCGTCCGGCCACGCTCGCCCACCTCGGCGGCCCACTCGGGGGAGGCGAGGAAGGGCGCCAGGGGGGCGACCGGGTCGTCAGGCGGCACCACCGTTCCCGCGCCCCACCGCTCGACCAGTGGGGCGATGCCCCCGGTGGCTGAGCAAACGACAGGGCGTCCGCAGGCCATGGCCTCGACCGCCACCGTGGAGAAGTTCTCGTACCGACTGGGAACGGCTACCACCCTGCTACGGCCGTAGAGGTCGGCCATGGCGTCGCGCCGTACCGGGCCCAGGAACCTGCAGGGCGCTCCTACTGCGTCGGCTCGGTCGCTGAGCCATTCCTGGTAAGGCCGACCGCCCACCAGTCCTGAGGAAGCACCGGCGAACAGACCCTCCACGCCTTCGATCCCGACGAGTCTCGGGAGTGCCTCGACAATCACGTCCCCGCCCTTTCTCCACTCCTGGCGCCCGGCCACCAACACGACGGGATCGGTGGGCAGAGCCGAAGAAACCTCGGCCCATGGCCCCGCAGGCGCCGGGGGGGGAATGATCTCCGGGACCTCCCCTTCGAGCCAGCCGAACCGCCGAAGAGTGTCCACCAGCAGCTGCGACGGCGAGGTCAAGACGTCTGCTCGGTCCGACGAGAGGCGGTCGATGCGGTCGGCGAGACGTCCTCGCCACGACAGAGGTCGGCCCATCAACCACACGTCGAGCATCGTAGGGGTGTGCAGGTAGATCACCAACGGAACGGAGTGGCGCAAAGCGAAGAACAGGCCGCGGGTTTCGCCGTCCTGAGTCTCCACGACGTCGGGACGCAGATGGAGCAGCCGCATCCACAAGGCGTACGACGCGGCCAGGCTGGCCCGGATCGACAGAGAGTCCCTGGGACTGTGAGCACCGATCACCAACCGCCGGAACGGTCCCAACAGCTTGGTCACGGGGATGGTCAGCGCCGGGCGGCGGTGCACGGAGACTCCGCCGTCCACGGTGTCCGACCAGCGGCGCCCCTCGCACGCCACGACGTGGACGTCGTGTCCGAGCTCGGCGAGGGCGTGAGCCGCGGCATGGGTGTACGTGCCGGCTCCGTCCCACACGACCGGAGGGTACTGATCACACAGGAAGACGATCCTCATTCGGCTTCCATCGGCGTAGTCACCATGAGCATTCATCTCAACCTTGCCGCCGATGCTTCCAGAGTCCTCGCTGTACATCGGTATCCGGTACCTTCGTCTTAATGAGGTCGTGCAGAGGCTGCGGGCGCGCCGGCGTGGAGATGGTGCTCTCGCTTGGTGAGCAGCCACTGGCCAACGCCCTCGTCGAAGAGGCTCGAGTGGACGGTCCCGAGCCGCGCTACCCGCTCGAGCTGGCGTTCTGCTCGGGCTGCGCGCTGGCGCAGATCACCGTCTCCATCCCGCCGGTGGAGCTCTTCAGCGACTATCCCTACTTCTCCTCCTACGCCGACGCTGTCACCTCCAACGCCGAGATCCTGGCCCACCGAGTCATGGGCCTTCGTGGGCTCGGCCCGGACAGCCTGGTCATGGAGGTGGCCAGCAACGACGGCTACCTGCTCAAGCACTACGTGGAGGCGGGCATACCCGTGCTCGGCATCGATCCGGCCCGGAACATGGTGGCCGACGCCAAGGCATCCGGCGTGCCCACGCTCACCGCCTTCTTCGGGCAGGAGGTGGCCGAGCATCTGCGACGTGAGGGCCTGCGGGCCGACGTTCTCCATGCCAACAACGTCCTCGCCCACGTCCCGGACGTCAACGGCGTCATCGGAGGGATCAGCCGGGTCCTGGCCGACGACGGCGTGGCCATCGTGGAGACGCCCTACGTGAGAGACCTGGTGGACAAGCTGGAGTTCGACACCATCTACCACGAGCACCTCTTCTACTACTCGCTCACCTCCTTCCGCTCGCTGCTGAACCGCCACGGCCTGGAGGTCGTCGACGTGGAGCGGATCCCCATCCACGGGGGCTCGCTCCGGGTGTACGCGTCACGCTCGGAGGCAGCCCTCGTCGCTCCCGCCGTGCAGCATCTCTTGGCCGAGGAGCGCGAGCTCGGGATGAGCCACATCGGCTACTTCGAGGGCTTCGCGGCGCGGGTGAAGGACCTGTGCGCCAAGCTCGTCTCGCTCCTTGATCGGCTCTCGGCGGACGGCGCCCGAGTCGCGGCGTACGGAGCGGCGGCCAAGGGCACGGTCTTGTTGAACGCGGCAGGGATCGACGCCCGCAGCATCGAGTTCGTGGCCGACAAGAACCCTCACAAGCAGGGGCACTACATGCCCGGAGTGCACGTACCCGTCGTGGCACCGGATGCCATCACCGACCGGATGCCGGACTACCTGCTCCTGTTGGCGTGGAACTTCGCCGATGAGGTGATGAGGCAGCAGTCCGAGTACGCCGCTCGGGGTGGGCGGTTCATCGTGCCCGTCCCCGAGCCCACCATCGTGTGAGGGGATGACATGAGGATCCTGGTCACCGGTCATGACGGCTACATCGGCGCGGTGATGGTGCCCTTGCTCCAGGCCGTCGGCCACCATGTCGTGGGCCTCGACACCCATCTTTACGCTGGATGCGCCCTGGGCCCCGAGGCCGCCGCCATCCCCGAGCTGGCCATGGACGTGCGCGACGTGCAGGCAGAGCACCTGGAGGGCTTCGACGCCGTCGTGCACCTGGCCGCCATCTCCAACGACCCGATGGGCGCCCTGAACCCTGCCTGCACCTACGACGTCAACCACGCGGCCTCGGTTCGGTTGGCCCGCCTTTGCAAGGACGCAGGAGTCGAGCGATTCCTCTTCGCTTCGTCGTGCAGCCTCTATGGCGCGGCCAGCGTCGAGGTCGTCCTCGATGAAGCGGCGCCCTTCAACCCGGTGACCCCTTATGGGGAGTCGAAGGTGATGACCGAACGTGACGTGGCCCTCCTGGCCGACGACGCCTTCAGTCCCACCTTCCTGCGCAACGCCACTGCCTACGGCTGGTCCAGCCGTCTGCGCGGTGACCTGGTGGTCAACAACCTCGTGGGTTACGCCACCACCACGGGAGACGTCCGGCTGAAGAGCGACGGCTCCCCTTGGCGTCCGCTGGTGCACGTGGAGGACATCGCCAGGGCATTTCTCGCCGTCCTGGCCGCTCCCCGCCAGTGCGTGCACAACCAGGCTTTCAACGTTGGCCGTACCGAGGAGAACTACCAGATCCGGGACGTGGCCCGGATGGTGGAGGAGGTGGTCGAGGGGAGCACGATCGCCTTCGACGAGGGAGCCGGCCCGGACCTGCGCTGCTACCGGGTGAACTTCGACCGGTTGCCTGCCGTGCTGCCTGCCTTCGAGCCTCAGTGGAGCGTGCGTCGTGGTGTCGAGGATCTCTACGCCCGCTATCGGAGTCTCGGGCTTCGACTGGACGACCTGGTGGGCCCCCGGCTGCAGCGAGTGGCCCGGCTCAAGGAGCTGATGGCAGATGGTGCCCTTGACGCCGAGCTGCGCTGGCTGGTGCAGCCCTCGCCGGCTCGGGTGGGCTGAGGTCAGGGCTGACTCAGTACTCCGGGCGCAGGTTCGCGAACCACTGGTCGAGCCGTGGCCGCATTTCCGACAGTGAGGGCGCGCCCCGGTCCCGGTCGGAGAGGATGGGATCGGCCAGCGGCCAGGGGATGGCGATCTCGGGGTCGTCCCACGCCACCGACGCGTCGAGCGAGGGGTCGTAGAACTGGTCGTGGTGATAGCAGGTGTCGGCCACGTCGGAGAGGGTCTGGAAGCCGTGGGCGCAGCCAGCCGGGATGTGCAGGTGGAGGTGGCGGACGTCGTCGAGGTGGAACGACTCGAGGCGGGCGAAGGTGGGAAGCGAAGGCCGGAGGTCGACCACGACGTCGAAGATCCGGCCATAGGAGCAGCGAACGAGCTTGGCCTCTCCGGGTCCGCCACGCAGGTGCAAGCCGCGCAGGGTCCCTCGACGGGACCGCGACTGGTTCTCCTGCACGAAGCGGGCCTGGTCCACTCCTGCGCGGGCCAACACGTCGGCGGAGAGCGTTCGCACGAAGAACCCTCGCTCGTCCACCTTCGGTTCGGGCTCGAAGACGAGCAGCCCGGGGATCGCCGTGTGGTGTACGCGCACGAACGACAGCCTCTCACCGGCCGTCGTACCCGGTAGCGTCCCCGCCGTCATGAGTGTCTGGGGACGTCTGAGGCGGCTCGAGGGCGAGGGCCGACCGGCGCGGGTGGCGGTCGTGGGGGCCGGTTACGTGGGCCAGGGCCTCGTGCACCGCCTCGAGCGCACGCCGGGCCTGCGGGCCGCCCTGGTGGTCAACCGGAGCCTGAGGGCGGGCGTGGAGGCGTACGAACGGGTGGGCCATGCCCGCCGCCACATCGTGGTGAGCGACGAACCAGGGGAGCTGGCGGAGGCCATCGACGGCTTCCGGCCGGCGGTAACCACCGCGGCAGGGATCCTTCCGACCATGACGGAGATCGACGTGGTGGTGGAGGCGACCGGCGCCGTCGACCACGGCGCCACCGTCATGCTCTCGTGCCTCGAGGCGGGCAAGAACGTTATCTCCGTCAACGCCGAGGTCGACGCCACCATCGGTCACCTCCTCCACCACGTGGCCAAGGAGAGCGGCGCGGTCTACACCATCTCCGACGGTGACCAGCCGGGCGGGCTCCTGCGCCAGATCGAGCTCGCCGAGGGCATGGGGTTCGAGGTGGTGGCCGCCGTCAACTGCAAGCGCCATCTCGACGTCCGCCAGACCCCCGCCACGAGCGCCCCCTACGCCGAGCGGGACGGCACGAGCCTGGCCGTCACCACGTCGGCCGGTGACGGGACCAAGATGCAGATCGAGTGCGCCGTCGTGGCCAACGTCGCCGGGCTGCCCCCCGACCGGCGTGGGATGCATGGCGTGCCCACCACGCTGGAGCATGCCCTCCACGACGTGCTCGCCGCCGTCTCCCGGCGTGGTGTGGTGGAGCACACCCTAGGTGGCGACTTCGGGGCCGGCGTGTTCGTGATCGCGAGCGCTCCGGAGCACGAGCTCGTGCGCAGACCGCTGCGATTCTTCAAGATGGGCGACGGCCCCGACTACCTCTTCTTCCGGCCCTACACCCTGGTGCAGTTCGAGATGCCGATCACCGTCGCCGACGTGGTGCTCGACCGCCAGGCCCTAGGTGTCCCGTCCAGACCGCCGGTGGCCGAGGTGGTGGCCGTCGCCAAGCGAGACCTCGCCGCCGGCGAGGCGCTCGACGGCATCGGCGGTTTCACCTGTTACGGCCAGGTCGACACCGTCGAGGGGGCCGCAGGCCTGCTGCCGATCGGTCTGGCCGAGCACACCCGGCTGCGGGCGCCGGTGCGCCAGGATCAGCCGGTCTCCTTGGACGCGGTGGAGCTGGACGAGGAAGCACCGATCGTCAGCTTTCGCCGCCGCCAGGACCAGCTCCTCGGCTCGGCCCCGGTGAGGGCGTGACGGCGCCGATCATGGGCATCGGTCACAGACCAGGAGCTGTGGCCGCCTCCGAGCTCGGGCGAGAGATGTACCAGTTCGTAGCCGAGCTGTACCCGATCTGTCGCAGCATCACCGGGGACGGTGTTCGCCGGACGCTCGAGCTGGTCGGTCGCACCGTTCCCCTCGAGACCTTCGAGGTCCCCTCGGGTACCCAGGTCTTCGACTGGACGGTCCCCAAGGAGTGGAACATCGGCGACGCCTGGGTGAAGGACGCAAGGGGCGAGCGCGTCGTCGACTTCCGGGAGTCCAACCTGCATGTGGTGAGCTACAGCACACCGGTGAGCAAGACGGTGACCCTGGCCGAGCTGAGCGAGCACCTCTTCACCCTTCCGGAGCACCCCCACTGGGTCCCGTACCGGACCAGCTACTACCGCGAAGCGTGGGGATTCTGCCTGAGCGAGGAACGTCGCTCCCGTCTGGCGGACGAGGACTACGAGGTCTGCATCGACGCCTCGCTCGAGGACGGTCACCTCACCTACGCCGAGTGCTTGCTGCCGGGGCGGAGCGAGAAGGAGTTCCTGATCTCGTGCCACGTGTGCCACCCGTCACTGGCCAACGACAACCTCTCCGGCGTCGCCGTCACGTCCTTTCTGGCCCGCCACCTGAGCCGGCTCGACCTGCGGTACTCGTACCGGTTCATATTCATCCCCGGGACGATCGGCTCCATCACCTGGCTGGCGCGCAACGAGGCCGCAGCGGCGCGCATCGTGCACGGGTTGGTGGTGGCCGGCGTCGGCGATGGCGGGCCCTTCACCTACAAGCGCTCCCGCCAGGGCTCAGCCGAGATCGACAGAGGGATGAGTCACGTCCTGAAGCAGTCGCAGACCTCCCACCAGGTGGTCGACTTCTCGCCCTACGGGTACGACGAGCGCCAGTTCTGCTCTCCGGGCTTCGACCTCCCGGTGGGTCGGTTCAGCCGCTCACCGCACGGCGAGTACCCGGAGTACCACACGTCGGCCGACGACCTCGACCTGGTGAGGCCGGATCACCTGGCTGAGTCCTTCCTCCAACTCCTTGCCATCGTCGACCTCGTCGAGCACAACCGCATCTACGTCAACACCAATCCAAAGTGCGAGCCTCAGCTCGGCCGCAGGGGGCTCTACAAGGTGACGGGCGGGCAGGCCGACCAGGAGGTCATGCAGCTGGCCCTGCTGTGGGTGCTCAACCAGTCGGACGGGTCCCACTCGCTGCTCGACATCGCCGAGCGTTCGGGTTTGGCCTTTGACGCCGTGCGGCGGGCCGCTGCGGCCCTTCTCGAGCACGGCCTCCTGGAGGAGACGAACTGAGCGGTAGAGCACATTGACGGGCGACCCCGGCCGGGGTCACGACGAGGAGGTGTGGGCCATCATCCTCGCCGCCGGCACCGGCATGCGCTTCGGCGGCGTCAAGCAGTTCACGTCCCTCGACGGGCGAAGGCTGGTGGACGTGGTGGTGGACACCGCGGCGTCGGTCTGCGACGAGGTGGTGGTGGTCCTGCCTTCCGGTGTGTCGTGGGACGGCTCGCCGGTCGCCGCCGTCACCGCGGGCGGGCCCACCCGCGAGGCGTCGGTGCGCTGTGGCTTGGCGGCGGTGCCGTCGACGGTCGGGATCGTCGTCGTCCACGATGCTGCCCACCCCCTCGCCTCCTCGGCGCTGTTCGAAGCGGTGATAGCGGGGGTCAGCGCCGGCGCCGATGGTGCCGTCCCAGGCTTGCCTCTGGCCGAGACCCTCAAGCGGATTCACGGCGGGCGCTCCGTGGCCAACGTCGCCCGGCACGACCTGGTGATGGTGCAGACGCCGCACGCGTTCCGCGCCGAGGTCCTTCGAACCGCCCATGCCCAAGGCGGCGAGGCCACCGACGACAGTGTTCTCGTGGAAGCGGTGGGCGGCACCGTGGCGGTGGTCCCGGGCGACCCTCGGAACATCCACGTCACCACCGTCGAGGAGTTGGAGATGGCCCGCCGGCTGGCCATCTCGGTGTGATCAGCCTCGGAGGGTGGCGCCGGTCACGACTCTACGACCAGACCTTCCACGGGGGTTTCCCGGCGTCCCAGAGCTGGTTGAGCTCGAGGTAGTCCCGGTAGGTGTCCATTCCCTTCCAGAAGCCCTCGTGGGAGAACACCGCCAGCTGCTTGTGACGGGCCAGGTTGCGCAGCGGGTGGTGCTCGAGCATGAGCTCGGGGTCGTCGTCGAGGTAGTCGAGCACCTCCCTCTGGAACACGAAGAAGCCGCCGCTGACGAAGCCTTCGGGGCGAGTGGGTTTCTCGTTGAACTCATGGGCCATCATCCCGTCGACGCGCATTTCGCCGTACCGGGACGAGGGATGCACGCCGGTGACGGTGCCCACCAGGCCCTGGTCGTAGTGGAAGTCCAGCAGGCGGCCCAGCTCCACGGAGCCGATGCCGTCGCCGTAGGTGAACATGAAGGTTTCGGTGTCCAGGTACTGGCGCACCCTCCAGAGGCGTGCGCCCGTGCCCGTGAGGAGGCCGGTCTCGGCGCAGGTGACCGTCCACTGCTCCTTGCCCACATCGTTCAAGAACCTGGGACCGCCGTCGTCGCCGGGCTGAAGGACCAGGTCGCTCAAGTGCTCACGGTAGGTGAGGAAGTACTCCTTGATGTCCCAGCTCTTGTAGCCCAGGCACAGGATGAAGCGCCGGGCTCCGTGGTGCTCGTACAGCTTCATGATGTGCCAGAGGATCGGCCGGCCCCCGATGTCCACGAGGGGCTTCGGAACCCGCTCTGTCTCCTCCCGGAGCCTGGTGCCCTGCCCACCGCAGAGGATCACCACCGGCATCTCGGAAAGACCCAAGCGAGGAGCACTCACCGTACCGGTCTAGCCCCGAATGGCTTCGCCTAAACATGGGGTACGACGCTGTTAGCTTCGAAGCACCAACGACGGGGAGAACCAGCACCAGCCATGACCCAACCAGCATGAGCGTCGACGTCTTCTTGGACGACGACCGTCTTGCGCTGCGCGACGAGGTTGGCCAGGTTGCCGGCGCCTTCAGCGAGCGTGCCGAGGAGAACGATCGGCTGGCCCGGTTCCCGGCGGAGAACTTCGCCGACCTGGCTCGCGCCGGCCTCCTCAGCCTTGCGGTGCCCTTGGAGCTGGGCGGCAGGGGCGGTGACTACCTGGCGTTCAGCCTGGCGGCTGAGGAGATAGCTCGTGGCGACGCGTCCACCTGCTTGTGCTTCACCATGCACTGCGCCGGCGTGGCCGCCTCTCTGGCCGGCGATGACGACCAGCGCCGCAGGACCACCGAGCGCCTGGCCGACGGTGCGATCTTCACGGTGGTCTTCACTGAGAGCGGCTCCGGAACCCACTTCATGGAACCGCAGATGTCGGCCACACGAGTCGACGGCGGTTACCTCCTGAACGGCAGCAAGAGCTTCGCCACCAGTGCGGGGGCGGCCGAGGTCGTGGTGGTCAACGCAGTGGTCGACGGAACGCCGGAGGGCGCCTTCACCTTGTTCATGGTCGACCCCAAGGCCAACCCTGGCATCGAGGTGACCGGCCGCTGGGACGCCATGGGCATGCGGGCCAACGACAGCCGCTCGCTGGTCTTCACCGATGCCTTCGTGGCTGCAGCCGACCGCATCGGGCCCGAAGGCGGGGGCAAGGACGTGGTGCTGGGCCGCCCCAACTTCATCGCCCTGGGGTTGGCCGCCACCTCGGTCGGCATCGCCCGGGCGGCCCTTGACATGGCCGTGGAACATGCCACGGCGCGCGTCATCGAGCCCGCCAACGAACCGATCGCCAGATACCAGTCCATCCAGTTCCTCGTGGCCGAGATGGCCATCGTGACCAACGCCATGCGGCTCATGGTCATGAGAGCGGCACTGACCGCCGACCGCGATCCAGAGGCGGCCGGCGCGGTCATGACTGAGGCCAAGGCCTTCTGCAACGAGAACGGCTTCGCCGTCGCCAACAAGGCGCTCCAGGTGGTGGGTGGCCGGGGCTACGTGCGGGGCCACACGGCCGAACGGCTGGTGCGCGACGCCCGGGCCGGCGACCTCATGGCCCTCACCGCCCAGCAGTGCCGGGAGGTGGTGGGCCGCAGGGTCCTTCGACTCGATGAACCGCCCGAGCCGGCCGAAGGGCCGCTGCCGACCTGAGCCGGGACGGCCGAAGTGACGGCCGCATGGTGCGAGGCGGGCGACGGCGCGTGACGCTCACACGGCGCAGTTGTAGGCGATGGGCAGGCTTCCGTCGGCTTGGCGGAGGGTGAGGAAGCGCTCGACCACGAGGCGCTTGGCTTCGGCGAGCGGCACGTCGCCTGCGGCGAGCAGCATGTCGGGACTGGTCTCGATGTCGGCGCCGGCCGGGTGCCAGTGGACCCCGTCGGTGGTGACGGTCAGCTCGGGCACGGTGTTGGTGTCGTCGATCTCCACCCCGGCGGCGGTGGAGAACCCCCGTCGCACGAGCGGTCGGACGGCGAAGTCGCGGCCGGAGATGCCCAACGTGGCCAGGAGGGCGCCGAGCTCGGGGACCTCGGAGGCGTTCTCCTCGGTCATGGTCATCCCCACCCGTATGGGCAGGGCCAGCTCGGCGGCGATGTTGACGCCTTCCATGGCTCGGGCCCAGCTTCCCTTCCCTCGGATGCGGTCGTGGGTCTCGGGGCGGGCGCCGTCGATCGATGTCTGCACCACGAGGTTCGGTCGACCGGCCAGGCGACCCAGCTCGGTGCGCTGGCGACCCCTGAAGAGCATGGCGTTGGTGAGCAGGACGGTGGGCAGGCGTTCGCTGGCGTACTCCACCATGGCCACGATGTCGGGCTCGAGGAAGGGCTCGCCGCCGGTGACGTAGATCTCGGTGAAGCCGTTGTCGATTGCCTCGTCGACCAGGCTGGCGAACCGCTCGGGCGACATGGATCGTCGCCGGGCGGTGGGCGACGACGCCACCGAGCAGTAGCCGCAGCGGAGGTTGCAGTGGAAGTTGGTGTACAGCCACAGCCTGGCCGGGAACAGGGCGGACCCGAACAGGGGCACAACGGGCAGGTCGTCGTCGCCCGGCTCGGGGACGTCGCCCCAGCTCACCGCCTCGGCGCCGAAGCCGGTGGGGAGGGCGCTGCGGTAGAGCTGGTAACGGCCCCGGGATCGCTCGAGGGGTGGCACCACCTCGAGGCACGTCGTCCACCACCCCGTCTCGATGGTCTCGACGAACGCTTCGGGGAGGCCGGCGGCTCGCATGGAAGCGGCCTGGGACTTCCAGTCGTAGGCCAGGGGGACCAGCTCGGCCTCGGCGTGTCCGTCGGCGAGGTCGAGCACTGCATACCGGACCTCGGTTCGCCCGTCGTTCGGGGGCCGGCCGATGACGCCCACGTTCACGACCAGCTTCTCGTCGAGGCGCTTCTGCCAAGGGAGGCCGGTGTGGGTGCACAGCAGGACGTCGGCGCCGCTGGCGGCCAGGCGCTCGCGCACGTCCTGATCGGGCAACGACTCCCAGAAGAAGTCGTTCACCATCAGCGGGGAGCCGTGGACCATGTGGACGTCGACGCCGGCGATGCTCTCGCGGTGCTGGCCGGGCAGCTGGCGCATCCAGGCCGCGAACGCCGGGGAGGTGTGGGCTCGGGTGTAGTCGTAGATGAGCTGGGCGAACTCGTTGTCGCGTGGGTCGCGGTAGCCGCATCCGCAGTCCTCGTCGCCCCGGCCGATGGCGATGTCGTAGTTGCCCGCGATGCACTCGACCCCCCCGTCGACGAGGAGGGGCCACAGGGCGTTCGGCTCGGCCCCGAAGCCGCCGAGGTCACCAAGGCAGAAGATCCGCTCGCACCCCCTGCTCCGGGCGTCGTCGAGGAGGGCCCGAAGGGCGTACGGGTTCGAGTAGGGACCCCCGAACACTGCGATGCGGGTTCCGGTCATGGATCGAACCTGGCCATCACGTGCTTCACGCGGGTGTACTCCTCCATCGAGTAAGCGGACAGATCCGTCCCGAACCCCGAGCTGCGGGTCCCGCCGTGGGGCATCTCGGCGGCCAGCACGGAATGGCAGTTGATCCACACCGTGCCGGCGTCCAGGCGACGGGCCATCCTCTCCGCCCTGGCGTGGTCGCGGGTCCACACGCTCGAGCCGAGGGCGTAGTCGGTGCTGTTGGCCCACGCCACCGCCTCGTCCTCGTCGGAGAAGCGGGACACCGTGACGACCGGTCCGAACACCTCGGTGCGGGCCAGCTCGTCGCCTGGTTCGACACCGCTGATGACGGTGGGGGGATAGAAGTACCCGGGCCGGTCGAGAGGCCGCCCGCCCTCCACGACCTCCGCCTTGACTCCCCTGCGGTCGACCAGGCCGCGCACCCGGACGAGCTGGTCGGGGTTGTTGAGCGGACCGTGGTAGGCGTCGTCGTCGGGCGCTCCCACCGGTGTGGCCGCCGCGGCGATGGACAGGGCTTCGACCAGGTGGTCGTGGACCCGGGGACCGGCGAGGACCCGTGAGGCCGCCGTGCAGCTCTGGCCGGCGTTGAAGTAGGCGGCGCCGGTGATGCGAGGCACCGCCACGTCGAGGTCGGCGTCGTCGAACACCACCACAGGGGCGTTGCCGCCGAGCTCCAGGTGCACGCGCTTGGGGCCGGCGGCGGCGTCGGCCATCACGGCCCGACCGGTGGCCACGCTGCCCGTCACCGACACCATTGACGGCACGGGATGGGTCACCATTGCCGCCCCAGTAGCCCGATCACCGCACACGACGTTGAAGACGCCGGGCGGCAGGTGCTCCGCCATCAGCTCGGCGAGCAGCAGCGGCGTGACCGGCGTGGTCTCCGCCGGCTTCAGCACCACGGTGTTGCCGGCGGCCAGCGCCGGGGCCCACTTCCAGGTGGCCATCATGAGCGGGTAGTTCCAGGGCGTGATCTGGGCCACCACGCCGAGCGACTCCCTGCGCACCGAGGATGTGTGGCCCTGCTGGTACTGGCCGGCCGACCGGCCCTCCAGCAGGCGGGCCGCGCCGGCGAAGAAGCGGATGACGTCGACGATGTGCGGCATCTCGTCGACCGCCATGCTCCGACGGGGCTTGCCCGTGTTCCGGCACTCCTCGGCAACGAGCTGGTCGGCGCAGCGCTCCACGGCGTCGGCCACCGAGAGCAGCGCCCGGCTGCGCTGTCCTGGGGTGAGGTCGCCCCACACGGGTGCGGCCACCTCGGCGGCGGCGAAGGCGGCGTCCAGGTCGCCCGGCCCCGAGATCGGGGCCTCGGCGTAGGCCTCTTCGGTGGAGGGGTCGAGGATGGGCGTGGTGCCCAGCGGGTCGCGCGGCTCGGACCACGCACCACCGACGAAGTTGACCATGCGCCGCCGGCTCATGGCGCGGTCGAGGTGGAGGCGGTCGAGGTGGAGGCGCGCAGGGGGGCCAGGTTCAGGGCGACATCCATGAGCACGTCGTTGGCCCGGCTCTGAGCGGCCCGTTCGGCCTCGGTGTATGGGTGCAGGAAGCTGCGGCCGGCCAGGAGCTCGTCCCACACGAACAGCAGCGACACCGCCTGCATCCCGAAGTAGCGGGCGGCGCTGAACACCGCTGAGGTCTCCATGTCGACGCCGAGGTAGCCGGCCCCATGCCAGGCCGCCACCCGCTCGGGGGGCTGGGCGAACAGGGCGGAGGTGGTGACGTGGGCGCCGCGGTGGACCCGGAAGCCGCGGGCGCGGAGGTCGGCCTCGGCGCAGTCGACGAGGGCAGGGGTGGCCGCGGAGGTGTCGAAGCCGCCGTAGTACTGCGATGCGCCCTCGCCGATTGCCGCCGTCTCGGCGAGCACCACGTCGCCGGTGCGCACCTGGGGCTGTAGCGAACCGCACGAGCCGATCTGCACGACCGTCGGCGTCCCCAGCTGGCCGAAGACGTGGACCGGCTCCACCGCTCGCGGCGCGCCGTAGACGCAGGAGTACAGCACGGGCATGGCGTCGGCCTGACGGCAGCCAAGGTGGTACTCGGGGAAGCGCAGCTCACGCACGTCATCCAAGGTGGCCAGGCGCTGGGCGGTGCGCTCCCGTTGCCACCACGACCCCTCGAGCACCACCAGGCCGGGTATGTCGGACTCCTCCAGACCGAGCGCCTCGCACCAGTCGCCCCTCTGCTCGCCGGCCACGGGCGCTCCCCCTTGCAACGCCCCGTAGCGTACAGTCCAGCCGCCGTTGAAATGGATCGGGTCATGGCCCGGTCCCCGACCAGAGGTGGACATGTCCCAAAGCCCTCGTCTCGCCATCCTCGGAGCCGGTCCCACCGGCTTGGAGGCCGCCCTGACCGCCGCCGATCTGGGCTGGCCATTCACTGTGTATGAGGCCGCCGACCGCCCTGCGGCCCACGTCCGGGCCTGGGGCCACGTCCGCCTGTTCACCCCGTGG
>JAUJNQ010000002.1:357947-379468 GCA_030448025.1 Acidimicrobiales bacterium
CCGCCCTGCGGCCCACGTCCGGGCCTGGGGCCACGTCCGCCTGTTCACCCCGTGGAACTTGAACGTGTCGCCCCGGATGGCCCGCCACCTGCAAGCTGCCGGCGCGCCCGTTCCCGAGGGTGAGGACTGCCCCACCGGTGACGAGCTGTGCGACCACGTCCTCGACCCGGTGGCCGCCCTGCCCGACGTCGCTGCGCACATCCGCCTCGGGGCTCGGGTCACGTCGGTGGGACGTCGGGGCCTGCTCAAGCACGAGGAGATCTCCACCCCGGAGCGAGGCGCTCGGCCCTTCCGCCTCCTCGTCGCCGGGAGCGACGGCGACGGCAACGGGGACGGCGACGAGGAGATCGCCGATGCCGACGTGGTCCTCGACTGCACCGGCACCTACGGCCATCCGAACAGTCTCGGCGATGGCGGCATCCCCGCCATCGGCGAGCGGCGCCTGGAGGGCCAGATCCGCCGGAGCATTCCCGACCTGGCCGCCGAGGAGGCGGAATGGGCCGGTCGCACCGTCCTGGTGGTCGGCGCCGGCCACTCGGCCCAGACGGCCGTGAACGACCTGGCCGACCTGGCCCGGCGTCAGTCCGCGACCAAGGTCATCTGGGCGGTGCGCGACACCGAGCCCACCTGGGGCGCCGTCGCCGACGATCCCCTTCCCGAGCGCGCCGCCCTGGTGGGGCGCGTCCAGTCGATGGTCGAAGGGGGCGAGCCGGCCGTTCGCCTGGAGACGGGTGTGGTGATCGAGGCGCTGGCCGAGCGAGACGGGCAGGTGGCCGTCACGTTGCGCAACGGCAGCACCGCCGAGGTCGTCGTGGACAAGGTGCTCTCCCTCACCGGAGCCGTGGGTGACAACTCCATCTACAGGCAGCTCCAGGTACACGAGTGCTACGCCACCGCGGCGCCCATCAACCTCTCGGCTGCCCTCCTCGGGTCGGCGGCGGGTGACTGCCTGCAGCAGGAGAGCCATGGCGTCGACGTCCTGCGCAACCCCGAGCCCAACTTCTTCATCCTGGGGTCGAAGTCCTACGGCCGGGTCAACCAGTTCCTCCTGCGCATCGGCGTCGACCAGGTCGACGAGGTCTTCTCCGCCCTCACGGCACCAAGCGAGCGATGAGCGCGCCGGCCGTCCTGCTGGCGAGGGCCTGATCTCCGCCTCCCGACTGGTCAGCGCCGACTGGAACTTCTGGCCCGACGGCCTTGACCGCCAGAACATCTGGTGCACGAGCGCGGCCTTGGGGTTCTCCGGGATGGAGGTCGGCGTCTACCACCCCGACGACGAGCTCTCCGCCTCGGCGGTGACGTCCATCGAGGCGCTGGTCGAGGAGACCGGCCTGGGCGTCGATGCGGTGCTGTTCTCGATGCCTGCCGAGCGGTGGCCGGACGGCGGCCTGGCCTCGGCGGGAGAGTCGGCCCGGGCGGTGGCGGAGATCGCCGAGACAGCCCGACGGGCGGCCGATCTCGGGGCCGGCGTGCTCGGGGTCTGGCCTGGCGCTGATGTACTGACCGGTGATGCCGCCGTCGACGACGTCGACGGCGGCTGGGCTCGAACGAGCGATGCCCTCACCGAGGTCGGCGACCTGACCGGACGGCTCGGCCTCACTCTGGCGGTGGAGTACAAGCCGGGGCAGTTGATCGCCGACGCCGAGGATGCCCTCCGCCTCGTCGAGGACATCGATCGTGCCGGCGTTGGTGTCCTCGTCGACACCGCCCACGCCTTCGCCGCCGGCGAGGACGTCGCCGCCCTGCCCGCCCGGTTGGGGGGGCGCCTTGCCCACGTCCATCTGGGCGACTCGAGCGGCGACGCCGACGCCGATCTCCCGCCGGGGGCCGAACACGACTTCGCCCCGTTCCTCGCCGCCCTGGCGTCCGTCGGCTACCAGGGCGTCGTCTCCTTCGACCTGTACGGAGCGGTCGTGGCCGGGGTGGCGACGGGTGCCGAGGCCAGCCGGCAGGGGCTGCGCCATGTCCGCGATGCCCTCACCAGGACGGCGCAGTGACCCCGTCCCACCTCGACTCCGCCGACGCCGCCGACGCTCTCACCCGCCTGGGAAGGCGGATCAGCGCCGCCGGGCTCGTGGTCGGAGCGGGCGGCAACCTCTCGGTTCGGACCGGCCCCGACGAGATCCTGGTCACACCCAGCGGCTGCTCCCTCGGCGAGCTCGACCGGGTCGACCTCGTCACCCTGGGGCTGGACGGCCAGGTGCGAAAAGGAGAGGCCGCGCCGTCGAGCGAGTCGTACATGCACCTGGCCGCCCACCGAGCGAGAGCCGACGCGGTGGTGGCCGTGCACGCCCACCCCCCCTACGCCAACCTGCTGGCCGCCACCGGCCATCCCATCCGCCTCATCACCCTCGACCACGCCTACTACGTGCGGCGCCTGGCCGTGGTGGCCTACCTGCCGTCGGGCAGCCAGGAGCTGGCTGATGCCGTGGCCGCCCGGCTGGCCGAGGTCGACGTGGTGCTCCTGGTCCATCACGGGTGCCTGCTGGTGGCGCCCGGCGCCGAGGCCGCCTACGAGCGGGTCGCCAACCTGGAGGCGGCCGCCACGGCCACCTACCGGGCCCTCCTGCTCGGCGACCGCACAACCGTGTGCCCGCCCGAGTACCTGGCCCTGATCGAGGGACGTGAGGCGGCCGCTCGGGCCGCGGTGAGCGGGAACGGCGGCTGAGATGACCCTCGTGGCCGGGCTCGACTACGGGGGCAGCAGCCTGAAGGCGTGGGTTGCCGACCTGGAGACGGCCGAGGTGCTGAGCGCCGTCACCGAGGCGACCGACACGGCCCGCCCCCGGCCGTACGCTGCCGAGTTCTCCCCCGCCGGCTGGTGGTCGGCCACGGGTGCGGCCATGCGCGGCGCCGTCGAGGCAGCCGGGCAGCCACCGGGCGCCTATGCCGGGGTCACGGCGACCTCGCTGCGCCAGGGCTTCGTGCTGGTGGGTGGGAGGGACGGCGGCACCGAGCTCGGGCCCGGCGTCCTCAACTCCGACCGGAGGGGCGGGCCCCACCTGGAGACGCTGCGCACCCGGGTCGGCGTGGAGCACCTTTATGCCCTCACGGGGCACTGGCCCGCGCCCGAGCTCACCCTGCCCAAGCTCCTCGCCGTGGCCGGCGACCAGCCCGAGATGTGGGCCGCCGCGGAGCGGCTGCTGTTCGTGCACGACTGGGCGCTGTGGCGCATGTCGGGCCAGGCCGTCACCGAGGTGTCCTACGCCTGCGCCGGGCAGATGGCCGACGTCGGCCGGCGGGGGTGGGCCACCGGCCTCCTCGACGAGCTCGGGCTCGGCACCTCCAGGTTGGCCCGACTGGTGGAACCGGCCACCGTCGTGGGTCGCCTGAGCGACGAGACGCTCGGCCTGCCGCTCGGGATCCCGGTGATCAGCGGCGGCGGCGACGCCCAGGTGGCCGCCTTCGGCGCCGGCGGCATGGTCCCGGCCACGGTGTGCGTGGTGGCGGGCTCCACCACGCCGCTGCAGGCGGCCGTGAGCTCGTTCCCCGTGGATCCGCTTCGCCACCCGTGGGTCAGCACCCACCTCCAACCGGATCTCTGGGTGGCAGAGACCAACGCCGGCTACGCCGGAATGAACTTCGGGTGGCTGGCGGCCACCACCGGCCGGACCACCGCGGAGCTGTCGGACCTGGCGGTCCAGAGCGTCCCCGGCGCCCGGGGCGTAACGGCCACGGTGGCCAGCCCGGTGTGGAGCGAGGAGTCGTGGGCCACCAAGGCGCCCAGCACCTTGGTCGGGTTCACGATGGCCCACGGGCCGGCCGACGTGGCCCGGGCCTTCGTCGAGGCCCATGCCTACGCCATTCGCGCCAACATCGACGACCTGGAGCGAGCCGTCGGCGACCACCGCTTCGAGCGGGTGCTGCTCACCGGCGGGGCCGCCCGAAACGGCGACTTCCGCCGGCTCGTGGCTGACGTGACCGGACGGGTGCTGACCGTGCCGGAGGTCAGCGACAGCGCCGCGGCCGGAGGAACGGCACTGGTGGCACGGGCGCTGGGCGCCACCCACCGGCCGCCACCTCCGCCCGTGGTCGTCGTCGAGCCCAGGCCGGCCGACGGCTATGAGGTGGGGCACCGGCGCTACCTGGCCGTGTTCGACGCCCTCCAGGCCCACCTTCCTCCGGAGGCCTACGGCTCTTGACCTCGGGCCAGTGACCTCGGGCCAGTGACCTCGGGCCAGTGACCTCGGGCCAGGAGTGGCCGGCTGCGCTCGGCCACGACGACGACCTGATGGGCCCGATCCGGCGCGAGCCATGGCTGGGCGGCCAAGTCCTGAGCTACCCGAACCGGCCGCCGACGATCCTGGACGCACTGGACCGCGCCGTGGCCAAGTTCGGCGACCGGTGCTACCTCGTCACCGGCGAGGGCGAGGTCACCTACCGGCAGTTCGCCGAGCTGGTGGAGGGAGCGGCCGAGCGGCTGGCCGCCGAAGGCCTCGGCCCTGAGGATCGGCTGGCGGTAGCGGCCCGCAACAGCCTCGACCTGGCCGTCGCCCTCTGGGCCTGCGCCCGGCTGGGCGCCATCCTGGTCGGCGTCAACGTCCGGCTCGTGCCGGCGCAGTGGAGCTACATGCTCTCCCACTCCGAGCCGTCCCTGGCCCTGGCCCAGCCCGAGTTCCTCGAAGGCCTGCGCTCCGCGGCCACCGACGCCGGGCTCCCAGCGGGACGGGTGCGGCCGCTCGCCGACCACCTGACCGGACGGCGGCGGACGTGGGCGTACACCGCCGCCGAACGGCCCGACGAGGCCGCCACCTACGCCGTGGTCTACACGAGCGGCACCACCGGCCGCCCCAAGGCCAGCCAGGTCGTCCACCGCTGCAGCATGCACAGCGGCATCACCTACAGCCGGGTGCTGCACCTCACCGCCGAGGACCGCACCACCGTGCTCTTCCCGCTGTACTACATCAGCGCCATGCACGCCCACATGCTGCCGATGATGCTGGTCGGCGGAGCGTGCGTGCTCGTGACCAGCCCCACCCCCCGCGAGTTCCTCAGCGTGCTCGTGAGCCAGCGCATCACGTGGATGTACGCCGTGCCGTCGTTCTGGCTCCTCATGCTCCAGCTCGAAGAGTTCGCCTGGCCTGCGCTCCCCGAGCTCACCGTCGGGGCGTTCGGCGGTTCGCCCTTCCCATCGCCCACAGTGGCCGAGCTCCGCCGCCGACTGCCCCAGATCCGCCTGCACGACGTCTACGGGCTGTCCGAGACCCACTCGCCCGCCACCATGCTGCTCGACGAGGAGTTCCGCCGGAAGCCGGGCTCGGTGGGGCGCCCCCTACCGTGCATGGAAGCGTGCGTCGTCGACGACGGCGACGGCCCGCTGGCACCCGGTGAACCGGGGGAGCTCCTCCTCAGGGGCTCTCTGGTCACCACCGGCTACTACCGCGACCCCGAGGCGACCGCCGCCGCCATCAGCGGCGACGGCTGGTTCAGGAGCGGCGACATCGCCCGCATGGACCCCGAGGGCTACGTGTACATCCTCGACCGGAAGAAGGACATGATCAACCGGGGCGGCCACAAGATCTTCTCGGCCGAGGTGGAGCGAGTGCTCGTGAGCCATCCGGACATCGAGGACGCGGCCGTGATCGGTGTCCCCGACGCGATCGCTTTCGAGTCGGTGACCGCCTTCGTCGTAGTGTCCGACGGCGCGACGCTGTCCGGCAACGACGTGCGTCAGTGGGTGGGCTCCCAACTTGCCGACTACGCCATGCCCCGAAGGGTGAAGCTGCTCGAGGAGATCCCCCGCAACGCCACCGGCAAGATCGACAAGCCTGCCCTGCGTCAACAGAACGACCCACACTGACTCTCAGCCGCAAGGCCCTGCCGGTGTGAACGGGAGGATCGTCCCTCTGACGGGGAAGGTCCTATGACGAACGGTGTCCCCGAGGGCGCAACGCCAAGCTCGGTGTGCTCAAGCCCATGGCAACCACTCCGAGGACGAGCAGCACTACGGCCAACACCGGCTGGATGGCGGCACGCGAGCCGGACAGATCGACCCTCGTGACCACGACGTCCTGCCGACCGCTGTCCCTCGTGCCCAACCGGGTGTCGGTCCAAGCGGCGACCACATCCCGGTCGGAGCTCACGATACCGAGGCGAGACCCCAAGTCCACAGGGAGCCGGTCTCCGGCCGTCTTGGGTCCGATGTCGGCATCGAAGGCGGTGGAGGAGAGGCGGATGGTGCCGAAGTGACGGCCCCCGTCCTCGGACAGCGCCAGCACGGCGTGAGTGGCACGGTCCCCGCCCCGGCCGCGATCCAGGAACACGATGTCGATCCTGCCCTCGGGCGACACGGCAACTCGAGGCAAGTACTGCGCGGTGCCGTCACCAGCGCCGTTGCTGTTCACTCGGACTGGAGCTCCCCACGTCAGTCCCCCGTCATCGGAACGTCGGGTGAAGACGTCGTCGTCGCCGTTGCGCCCGTCCGCCCAGGCCACGTGGAGCGCCCCATCGGGTCCGGGGGCAATGGAGGGGAACTCGGGCAAGAAGGTCAAGAACCGTCGGGTGGGGACGAGCCCGGCATCGACTTCGACACCTTTGGCATAGGTCTGCCCCTTGTCGGTCGAGTGGGTGGCCACCAAGGCGAAAGGGTGCTCCCACGGGGGTCCTTCGATGTTCTCGAAGTCCAAACGGTCACCCTTGAAGTCCTGGTAGAGCACCACCACGGTGTTGTCTTGGCCCACGACCGGGCTTGCGGCCCCTACTCGTTCCCGTTCGGGGTCGCTCACGGGTACCGGTTGGGAGACGCTCTTCCCACCGTCGACGGACCGGGCGGCGACGACCCGGGGGGCCGGCCCGGCGAAGCGGAGGAGGCCGACTTCGGCGGCCTGCAACCATGTGACGTGGACGGTCCCGTCCGGGGCGGCCACCACGCGCCCCTGGAATCCCAGGCGGCCCGACACCCGCACCGGGGGCGAGAGAGTCCGCCCACCGTCGTCGGAGCGGGACAGCCAGAGGTTGTCCGGAACGTTGCCGGCGCCGGTCAGGTTGGCATAGGTCACGTACAGGGCCCCGTCCGGGGAAAAGCTGGCATCGGGCGCGAACGGCCGGTCCAGCCCTGAGGGCAACGGCAGCTCAGTGGCACTCCAGGTGCTGCCGCCGTCTGTGCTCCAGTTGAGTAGACCCGAGAAGTTCGGCCGGTCGACGCGGTGGACCACGACGAGGTTGGCCGACTCGGCCGGATTGCGCACCAACGTGGGTGAGTTGTTGGCGTCAATGATCCGGGAAGGGTTGACCAGGGTGTTGGCACCGACCACCGCCTCGTGGGACTGGCCGCGCAGGGAGGCCAGCCCCAGGACCACGGCGCCAGCGGAGAGCACGGCCGCTCCGGCCAGCCCGACGAGCCTCGTCAACCCGTCTCTGACCTCACGTCACCGCCGACCGGGGCCGGCGGACCACCACAGAGGTCAGCCCTTGACCTTCACCCGCCGCCGCTGGCGCACCTCGTGGGTGACGCCGGCCAGGCTCCAGGAGAACAGGCCGGTGCCCAGCAAGGCAATGGGAACCATGATCCATGGTGAGGGCCCGCCGAGCTCAACCTCCCGACGCCGGGCCAGGCCGGCGTCAGAGCCCTCGGGCGTGCCCGGACTGACCAGGCCCGACGGCGGAGGTGGGCCGGCGTTGGCCTGCTCCTGGACGGCGCCGCTCGGGAGGCCACTCGGCCCGGGCGCCAGCTGATCGGCCGGGGCGGCGTTCATCATGACGGCCTGCTCGGGGCCGGAGGCGGCGGAGCCGGCCACGGTCGGTGCCACGGGAGCGGCGGCACCGCCCGGAGCGCTAGCGGCCGCAGGCGCAGCCCGGGCCGCCGATCCTGCCCCTCCGCCCGCTCCCATGGCCCTGGCCGAGCGGGCCGCCGACGTCTTCGACGGCCCGATGCCCAGCCCCTACATGCTCTTCACCCATCGGGTCCGGCCGGCGTGGCGGGAGCGCATCCCCGCCGTCGTCCACGTGGACGGCACATCCCGGGTCCAGACGGTGCACCGGAGCGAGGAGCCTCTCGTCGCTCGCATGCTCGATGCCTTCGCCCGGCGAACCGGCCTGCCGGTGGTGGTCAACACCAGCTTGAACACCGCCGGCCGGCCCATGGTGGACGACCCCCGTGACGCTCTGGAGTGCTTCGGGTCGGCTCCCGTCGACGTGCTTGCCCTGGGCCCGTTCCTTGTGCGCCGGTCGGCGGTCGTCAGCCGGGCCGCGGCGTGACCGGATCCGGGCCCTCCTTGGACGTGCCCTCCTTCGACGTGGTGGTGCCCACCGTGGGCCGGCCCTCGCTGGTCACCTTGCTCGACGCATTGGCCGAGGCCAGTGGTCCCCGTCCCGGGCGTGTGCTGGTCGTCGACGACCGATCCGACCGCTCCCAGCCACTCCCGGCGGAACATCCGATCGCCGAGGTCGTGGCCGGCAGGGCCAGGGGACCGGCAGCGGCCCGCAATGTGGGATGGCGGGCGTCGGTCGCCGACTGGGTGGCGTTCGTCGACGACGACGTGGTGCCCGACGCCGACTGGCTCGAACGACTCTCGTTCGACCTGGCCGGGGTCGGACCCGGCGTGGGCGGGAGCCAGGGCCGGCTCCGGGTCCCGCTGCCCCCGCACCGCCCGCCCACCGACTGGGAACGCAACGTGGCCGGCCTGGAGAAGGCTCGCTGGGCCACGGCCGACATGGCCTACCGACGGAGCGTGCTGGCCCAGGTGGATGGGTTCGACGAGCGCTTCCCCCGGGCCTTTCGCGAGGACGCCGACCTCGCCCTCCGCGTGCTGGACGCCGGCTACGGCCTGGAACGGGGAGGGCGCACCGCGGCCCACCCGATCCGACGTGCAAGCCCATGGGTCAGCGTCCGACTTCAGGCGGGCAACGCCGACGACGCGCTGATGCGGGCGAAGCACGGTCCGAGCTGGTACCAGCGGGCCGGGGCGCCGCGTGGACGGTTCGGCCGCCACCTCGCCATCACCGCCGCCGGTGCCGGGGCCTTGGCCGCGCTCGTCGCCGGGCGGCGAGCTCTGGCCGCCTGGGCCGCCGCCGGTTGGCTGGCAGGTACCGCCGAGCTGGCCTGTGCTCGCATCGCCAAGGGCACCCGTACCCGCCGTGAGGTGATCACCATGGTGATCACCTCGGCGGTGATCCCGGCCGCCGCCGCCTTCCACCGGCTGCGGGGCGAGCTGCGGTGGCGAGGACCTGACGCCCCGTCAAGGAGCGGTGCTTCCCCAAGGACGCCGGCCGCGGTGTTGTTCGACCGGGACGGGACCCTCGTGGCCGACGTCGCCTACAACGGCGACCCGGAGCGAGTCGAGCTCATGCCCGGCGCCCGGGAGGCGGTGCAGCGGTTGCGGGCCGCCGGCGTGGCGACGGCGGTCGTGTCCAACCAGAGCGGGGTGGGACGGGGCACCATCACCATGGACGACGTGGAGGCGGTCAATCGCCGAGTCGAGGACCTCATCGGTCCCCTCGGGCCATGGATCGTGTGCCCCCACGCGCCCGCCGACGGATGCGGCTGCCGCAAGCCGGCGCCCGGCATGGTGCTGCGGGCCGCCGAGGTCCTCGGCGTCCCCCCGGGCCGCTGCGCCCTGATCGGCGACATCGGTTCCGACATGGATGCGGCTCGGGCTGCCGGGGTCAGAGGAGTCCTCGTACCCACGCCGGTCACCAGAGCCGACGAGGTGGGCGCCGCCCCCGAGGTCGCCGCCGACCTGGCGGCCGCGGTGGACCTCCTGTTGGGAGCTCGACGATGAAGCCCCACGTCCTGGTGGCCCGCCTCGACAATGACGGGGACGTGCTGCTGGCGGGCCCCGCCATCCGGGCGGCGGCAGCCGGCGCCCGCCGCGTCACCCTGCTGTGCGGTCCCCGTGGGCGAGCGGCGGCAGCCCTCCTGCCGGGCGTGGACGACATCGTGGTGCACCGCGCCCCGTGGATCGACCCCGAGCCCGAGCCGGTGAGCCGGCAGGCCACGCTCGGCCTGGTCGACCAGCTGGCCGGCCTGGGCGTGGACCAGGCCTTCGTGCTCACCTCCTTCCACCAGAGCCCCCTGCCCACCGCCCTGCTCCTGCGCATGGCCGGGGTGGGCACCGTGACCGCCACATGCGAGGACTACCCGGGGTCACTGCTCGATGTTCGCCATCGGCGGGACCCGGGTCTTCACGAGGTGGAGCAGGCCCTCTCGCTGCTGGCCAGGTCGGGCTACCGGTTGCCTGCCGGCGACGACGGCCGCCTGGCGGTGGAGCGGGACGCTGGCTGGTCGCCGCCGGCCGGTTGGGAGAGGTACGTGGTCGTCCACCCGGGAGCCTCGGTGCCGGCGCGGGCCTGGAGCCCCAAGCGCCACGCCGCCCTGGTGGACGCCCTCGTGGAGGACGGGGACCGGGTGGTGGTGACCGGTGGGCCCGACGAGCGGGAGCTGACAGCTTGGGTGGCGGGGCAGCCCCGGCCCGGGGTCTTGGACCTCGGGGGGGAGACGGAGCTGGCTCAGCTGGCCGAGGTGATCGCCGGGGCCGACACCGTCGTGGTGGGCAACACCGGTCCGGCCCACCTGGCTGCGGCCGTGGCCACGCCGGTGGTGTCCCTCTTCGCCCCCACCGTGCCGGCGCAGTGGTGGCGGCCCTGGGGCGTGCCCCACGTCCTCCTCGGGGACCAGGAGATCGGGTGCGCCCAGTGCCGGGCTCGCCATTGCCCGGTGTCCGGACACCCGTGCCTGTCCGGCGTGAGCGTGGCCCAGGTGGTGGACGCCATTCGCCGCCTGGCTCCCATGGAGCTGGCCCTCACGTGAGAGTCCTTCTCTGGCATGTACACGGGTCGTGGACCACCGCCTTCGTGCAGGGTGGCCACGAGTACCTGGTGCCGGTCCTTCCCGATCGCGGCCCCGACGGGAGGGGCCGAGCCCGTACCTACCCGTGGCCCGACACGGTGATCGAGGTGTGCCCCGAGGAGGCGGCCGGCGCCGACGTGGACGTGGTGGTGCTGCAGCGACCGGAGGAGCTGCACGGCTTGGCCCAGCGCTGGCTGGGCGGGCGCCGGCCGGGTATCGACGTTCCCGCCGTGTACCTCGAGCACAACGCTCCCGAAGGCCCCGTCAACGCCATGGGCCATCACGCCGCCGACCGGCCCGAGCTCACCGTGGTGCACGTCACCTACTTCAACGAGCTGTTCTGGGACACCGGCACCACTCCCACCCGCGTCATCGAGCACGGCGTGGTGGACCCCGGCCACCTCTACAGCGGCGAGCTGGCCCGTGCGGCGGTGGTGGTCAACGAAGCCCGGCGGCGCGGCCGGGTCACCGGCACGGACCTGCTCCCGTGCCTCGGCCGCCACGTCCCGCTGGACCTCTTCGGGATGAAGGCGGCCGAGCTCGATGGTCGGCTGGGTCCCTTCGCGGCCTGCATCGAGGACCTGCCCCAGGCTCGGCTGCACGAAGAGATGGCCCGGCGCCGGGTGTACCTGCACCCGGTGCGCTGGACGTCGCTCGGGCTGTCGCTGCTGGAGGCAATGCACCTGGGCATGCCGGTGCTGGCCCTGGCCACCACCGAGGTGGTGGAGGCCGTGCCCGCCGAAGCGGGCGTGGTGACCAACCGCCTCGACGTCCTGGCCGCCGAGCTGCGACGGCTGGTGAACGAGCCCGAGGAGGCCCTCCTCCTGGGCAAGGCCGGTCGGGCCGCAGCGCTCGCTCGCTACGGCCTGGGCCGCTTCCTCGCCGACTGGGACGAGCTGCTGGCGGAGGTGACGACTTGATGATCGCCCCATGAGAATCGCAATGGTGTCCGAGCACGCCAGCCCTCTGGGAGTGCTGGGCGGGGTGGACGCCGGTGGGCAGAACGTGCACGTGGCCGAGCTGGCCACCGAGATGGGGCGCCAGGGCATGGACGTCGTCGTCCACACCCGCAGAGACGACCCCTTTCTGCCCCCGCGGGCTCGCCTCGCCCCTGGAGTGATGGTGGACCACGTGGACGCCGGGCCCGCGCACCACGTGCCCAAGGACCGGCTGCTGCCCCACATGGACGACTTCGCCGCCGCCCTCCACCGGCGCTGGTCGCACCGGCGTCCCCACGTCGTGCACGCCCACTTCTGGATGTCCGGCCGGGCTGCGCTCGCCGCCGCCAGACCGCTCGGGATACCCGTCGTGCAGACCTTCCACGCCCTCGGCGTGGTCAAGCGGCGCCATCAAGGAACGCGTGACACCAGCCCGCCGGAGCGGGTGGACGAGGAACGGGCCATCATCGCCGGAGCCGACCGGCTGGTGGCCACGTGCACCGACGAGGTCTTCGAGCTGGTCCGCCTGGGAGCGGACCGCAACCGCGTGCGTGTCCTGCCGTGCGGGGTGGACCACGACCTGTTCCGGCCGGACGGCCCCAGCGACGCACCGCCCGCCGCCCGCCACCGGCTGGTGGCCGTCGGTCGCCTGGTGGAGCGCAAGGGCCTGGGCACGATCGTGGCCGCCCTGGCCGAGCTTCCCGACGCCGAGCTGGTGGTGGCCGGCGGCCCGCACCGCTCCGAGCTGGGTGAGGACGAAGAGGCCCGGCGGTTAGGCGTACTGGCTCACCGGTACGAAGTGGCCGATCGCGTGGACCTGCGGGGACGGGTGGAGCGCGCCGATGTGCCCTGCCTGCTGCGCTCGGCCGACGTGGTGGTGTGCGTCCCCTGGTACGAGCCCTTCGGCATGGTGGCGGTGGAGGCCATGGCCTGTGGGGTTCCAGTGGTGGCTTCCGGAGTGGGGGGCTTGGTCGACACCGTGGTCGACGGCGTCACCGGCGTCCACGTCCCGCCACGCGACCCCGTCCGGCTGGCTCGGGCCCTCCGTGGTCTGCTCGACGACTCTTCGCTGCGGGCATCGCTCGGCACCGCCGGCGTCCGGCGGGCCCGGGAGAACTACAGCTGGTCCACGGTGGCCCGAGCCACCCTGGACACCTACCGCGAGGTGGTCGTGCCCCGCGAGGCCGGCGACGCCGGCCGGGTGCTCCAGCCATGAGCCCCGAGCCCCTGATGGCGGGCCGTGCCCACCTGGCCGCTCTGAGCGGGCCTCTGGGCGCCCTCGACGCCGAGGTGGAGCACATCGACTCCTGGGGCCGCCACCTGGCCGGGGTGCTGCTCGGCGGAGGGCGCCTCCTGGCCGTGGGGAACGGCGGCAGCGCGGCCCAGGCCCAGCACCTGACCAGCGAGCTGGTGGGCCGCTACCTGGGCGAGCGCCCACCGCTCTCCGCCCTTGCCCTCCACGCCGAGACCTCGAGCCTCACCTCCATCGTCAACGACTACGGGGCGGACCTCGGCTTCGCCCGCCAGGTGCGAGCCCACGGCCGGCCGGGCGACGTCCTGGTGGCCCTCACCACGTCGGGCCGCAGCGCCAACGTGGTGCAGGCCGTGGATGCCGCCAATGAGGGCGGCCTCACCACCTGGTCGCTCACGGGGACAGCGCCCAACCCCGTCGCCGCCCGGTGCCAGGACGGGCTGGCCGTCGACGCCCCGGCCACGGCCACGGTGCAGGAGGTGCACCAGGTCGCGATCCATCTGCTGTGCGCGTCGCTGGAAGTGGAGGTGAGCGCCTTCCTCAGCGAAAGCGCCGTGGCCGGGCAGGGCACATGAGGGAGGCCACATGAGGCAGGGCACGCCTCTGCTCGTCGTTGGAGACAGCCTGCTCGACCGTGACCTCGAGGGCCGGGCGGAGCGCCTGTGTCCCGACGCTCCGGTTCCCGTGCTCGATGACTTGACCAGCCGGTCCCGTCCCGGCGGGGCCGGGTTGGCCGCCGCCCTCGCCGCTGGCGACGGTCGCCCGGTCACCCTCGTCACCGCCCTGGCCGATGACGAGGCGGGCCAGGAGCTGGCCGACCTCCTCGACCGCTGCGGCGTGCGCCTGATCGATCTTGGCCTGGAGGGCCGAACACCGGAGAAGGTGCGGGTCCGCAGCAGCGGCCAGTCGTTGTTGCGCCTCGATCACGGGCCCAGGGCCCCGGGGGCGGTGGGTGGGTGCTCGGACGGGGCAAGGACCGCGGTGGAGGAAGCCGCCGCCGTCCTGGTCGCCGACTACGGGCGGGGCGTGGCCGCTCACCCTGGCCTGCGCCGGCTGTTGGAGGGAGTCTCCCGACGCACGCCCATCGTCTGGGACCCCCACCCGCGCGGCCCCGATCCCGTACCGGGCGTGCGCCTGGCCACGCCCAACCGGGCCGAGGCCACCGCTGCCATGCCCGACGTACCGGGAGACGGGCTGGGGGCGATCACCGCCCGGGCCAGGGCCCTGGCCTCGGGCTGGCAGGCGGTGGCGGTGGCCGTGACCCAGGGAGCCGGTGGGGCGGTGCTGGTCAACGGCGACGGCCCGCCGCTCGTGGTGCCCGCCCCCGAAGTGGAAGGCGGTGACCCGTGCGGGTCGGGTGACCGCTTCGCCTCCACCGCGGCAGGGCTCCTGGCCGACGGGGCGCTGCCCTCCGAGGCGGTGGTGGCCGCGGTCGGCTCCGCCTCCGCCTTCGTGGCCGCTGGAGGTGCGACCGGTTTCCGCCTGCCCTCTCCACTGGCCCATGACCGGCCCCGGGCCCAGTCCCAGGACGCTCTGGCCGGCGTGCCAGAGCGCCGCGGCACGGTGGTGGCCACCGGGGGGTGCTTCGACCTCTTGCACGCCGGTCACGTCAGCACCCTCGAGGCGGCGCGGGCCCTGGGGGACTGGCTGGTCGTGCTGGTGAACTCCGACGCCTCCGTCCGGCGGCTCAAGGGGCCGGACCGACCCCTCGTGGCCCAGGGTGACCGGGCCGCCGTGCTCTCCGCACTGGCGTGCGTGGACGCCGTCGTGGTCTTCGACGAGGACACCCCCGAGGCCGCACTGGACAGCCTTCGCCCCGACATCTTCGCCAAGGGCGGTGACTACGCCGTCGGCGACCTGCCCGAGGCGACCGCCATGGCTCGCTGGGGCGGCCAAGTCGTGATCCTCCCCTACCTCGAAGGACGCTCCACCACCACCCTGCTGACCCAGGCGGGCAGGTCGGTTTCTCGATCGGGATGAGCGCGGCCCTGTCGCTCTCATCCCGGTCGCTCTCATCTCGCCCGCTGCTCGTCGCCCTGCGTCCGCTCGGCCTCGGCGATCTCCTCACCGCGGTGCCTGCCCTGCGAGCCCTCGCTGACGCCTTCCCATCACACCACAGAGTCCTCGCCGCCCCGGCCGTGCTCGAACCGCTGGTGGCCATGGCCGGCGCCATGGACGAGGTGGTCCCGACCGAGCCGCTCGTGGACCTTCCCGTCTCGCTGCGGGGAGCCGACCTGGCCGTCGACCTCCACGGCAGGGGCCCGGCCAGCCACAGAGTCCTCCTGGCCGCCAGGCCCCGGAGGCTGGTCGCCTTTGCCAACCCCGCCGTCGCGGAGAGCGCCGGCTTCCCGGAGTGGCGGCAGGACGAGCACGAGGTGAGCCGCTGGTGCCGCATGCTCCGGGACAGCGGCATCCCCGCCGATCCCCGCCGCCTGGACCTGGACCGGCCCACCGGTCCGGTTCCGAACCACGTCGCCGGTGCCACGCTCATCCACCCGGGCGCCGCCTTCGCTGCGCGTCGGTGGCCGCCCGAGCGTTGGGCTGCGGTGGCCCGGGCCGTGGTCGATGCGGGCTGCCGGGTGGTGATCACCGGCGGTCCCGGCGAGGAGGATCTCGCTCTGGACGTGGCCCGCCGGGCCGGCCTGCCCGCTTGGGCAGTGCACGCGGGCCGCACCGACCTCGGCCGCCTGGCCGGCCTGGTCGCAGCCGCGGCACGGGTGGTGTGCACCGACACCGGCGTCGCCCACCTGGCCACCGCCCTGCGTACGCCCTCCGTCGTCCTCTTCGGCCCCACGTCGCCTCACCATTGGGGCCCACCTCCGGACCGTCCCTGGCATCGGGTGCTTTGGCGAGGGACCACCGGTGACCCACGCGGCGCCACGCCGGACCCCGGACTGCTCGCGCTGGGCGTCGAGGACGTGATCGACGCACTGGACCACCTGGTCGACGTGGAGCGGTCCGTCGGACCCTTCGACATGGGCGAGGAACAGCGGGCGTGAGGGCAGCGCACCAGGGCGAGACCCGGGTCACGGTCGTCGTAGTCACTCGGGACCGCTGCCAGCAGTTGATGAACACGCTCGACCGGCTGGCTGCCCTGCCCGAGCGTCCCGCCGTCATCGTCGCCGACAACGGGTCAACGGACCGAACCGGGGAGGCCGTAAGGTCCGAGTTTCCTGGCGTCCGCCTCATCGAGCTGGGCGAGAACCGCGGCCTCCAGGGTCGCAACCTCGGGGTGGAGCAGGCCACCACCCCCTACGTCGCCTTCTCCGACGACGACTCGTGGTGGGCCGACGGAGCACTGACCCGCGCCGCCGACACCTTCGACGCCGTCAGCCGCCTCGGCCTGCTGGCGGCCCGAATCCTCGTCGGCGAGGACGCTCGGCTGGACCCTGTCAGCGCGGCCATGTCGGAGGGCCTACTGACGAGTGGGGCTGACCTCCCGGGACCTCCTGTGCTCGGCTTCGTCGCCTGCGGGGCGGTCGTGCGCCGGACGGCCTTCCTTGAGGTAGGCGGCTTCGAGCCACTGCTGTTCTTCTACGGCGAAGAACAGCTCCTGGCACTGGACCTGGTCGCGGCGGGATGGGAGTTGGCATACGTCGACGACGTGATCGCCCACCACCATCCGGCGCCGGTGCGCGACGAGCGCCGCCGCCACGAGCTCGAGGTTCGCAACGCCGTGCTGTCGGCGTGGATGCGCCGCCCGCTCGGTTCGGCGTTGAAGATCACCGCCAGGGCCCTGGCAAGCGGTTGGTCGCAGCCGGCGGCGCGTCAGGGACTGCGCACGGCATTGCGAAACCTGCCTGCGGCGCTGGTCCGCCGCCAGGTCGTCGATCGCGACCTGGAACATCGAGTGAGGCTGCTGGAACGAGCCGAGCGCGCCGCCCAGGGAGGGCCGGCTGACCAGGGACCCACTCGCCGGCGCCTCGCGCCGACCACCCATGTTGCTACTGTCCGGCGCCGGGGTTGAACAACCAGCACCAGCACATCCACTAGACCAGATCAGGGAGCACTGCATCGATGGCTGACACCGGGACCAAGGACAAGAACTACAACCTCACGAGCATCCTCTACCACGCCCTCCAGGGTGGGGAGAACTACGACAACTACATCTCCGACGCCGAGGGTGACGACGAGCTGGTCGAGTTCTTCAAGGACGTGCAGCAGGAGGAGAGGAACCGAGCCGACCGGGCCAAGAAGCTCCTCGCCGACAGGCTCTCCTCCGAGGAGTAGTCACTCGCTCTGACCCCGGGGGCGGCGGGATCAGCCCCTCGCCCCAGGGTGGCGGCGGTCTCCCGTGAGCGCCCACTGACTGATGGAGACGATGGGCGGAGGGAGTGGGATTTGAACCCACGGGACTCTCGTCCAAGGCTTTTCAAGAGCCTCGCATTCGGCCGCTCTGCCATCCCTCCGCTCGCCAAGGGTAATGGGGGGACGCTCAGTCCCCGTCCATCTTGGGCCTGTCCATCTTGCGCCGCAACGAGGCGATCCAGTCGTCCGCCGTCCTCCACGCCTGCTCGGCGTCGCGGCGCCTGGTGGGACCATGGTCCCCGGCCGCGGGGTATGAGCCGAGGAACTTGAGGCGGGGCAGGGCCACGTGTAGGTCCCGCAAGCAGTCGGCCACCGGCTCGTCGTCCACGTGGCCGTCGAGGTCGATGATGAAGCAGTAGTCGCCCAGGCCCTTCTTGGTGGGCCGTGACTCGAGCTTGGTGAGGTTGATGTCGCGCGCCGTGAACTGGCCGAGGATGGCGTGCAGGCTGCCCGGGCGGTCGGCGGCCTGGAAGCACACGATGCTGGTCTTGTCGTGGCCCGTGGGCGGGGGGATGCCGTCGGCTGCCACCAGCACGAACCGGGTTGAGTTCTCGGGGTGGTCCTCGATGTCGCCGGCCAGGATCTCGAGGCCGTAGAGCTTGGCGGCAAGGGCGTTGCCCACGGCCGCCGCCTCGGGGACGCCGCCCTCCCCGACCACCTGTGCCGCCTCGGCCGTAGAGTTGGCCGCCACCAACTGGGCGCTTGGCAGGTTGTGGGCCAGCCACCCCCGGCACTGGGCCGTGGCGGGGCCGAAGGACACAACCCGCTTGACGTCGCTCAGACGCACGCCGCTCGGCGCCATGAGGTTGAGCGAGATGCCGAGCACGACCTCGCGCTGGATCAGCACGTCGTGCTCGAACACCAGCGAGTCGAGGCTCACGTTGACCGTTCCCTCGATGGAGTTCTCCAGGGCGACGAAGCCCAGGTCCACCTCTCCGTCCTGGGTGGCGGCGAGCACATCGGGCATCGACCGCAGCTCCACCAGCTCGGCGGCGGCCAGGTCGGGCTGGGTCAGCATCGCTTCCTCGGTGAAGGTGCCGGGGGGACCGAGGAACGCGACGCGGCTCATGACCTTGGCAGGATACGAGCTTCACCTGTCACGTGGCCTGCCCTCCCGTGGTCTCCTGGGGCGGGGCACGGGATACTTGGGGTGCCATGGACGAGCCCACCCTCCGCCAGCTCCTGGACGACGTGCGCTCGGGGACGCTCGGGCCCGACGAGGCCGTGCACCGCCTTCGCCGGCTGCCCTTCGCAGACCTGGGCTTCGCCCGTGTCGACCACCACCGCCCGCTGCGCCAGGGTCTGCCCGAAGCCGTCTACGCCCCCGCCAAGACGCCCGAGCAGTGCGCGGCCATCGTGGCCGAGCTCCTGGACGAGCCCGGCAGCGGCCCGGTCTTGCTCACGAGGGCCGACGACCACCAGGCGGCGGCCGCGCTCGAACACAACCCCGGTGGGACCCGGGTGGAGCGCACCCTCACCTGGCGACCCTCACCCGAGCGGCCGGGGCGCATCCTCGTGGTCACCGCCGGCACCGCCGACCTCCCCGTGGCCCGCGAGTGCGAGGCCACGCTGATGGCCCACGGCTTCCGCCCTGATCTGGTGGCCGACTGCGGCGTGGCCGGCGTGCACCGGCTTCTGGCCACGGTCGATGACCTGGCCGGCGCCGACGTCGTGGTGGTCGTCGCCGGCATGGAAGGAGCGCTGCCGAGCGTGGTGGGCGGCATCGCCGCCTGCCCTGTCGTCGCCGTCCCCACCAGCGTCGGCTACGGCGCCGCCTTCGAGGGGGTCACCGCCCTTCTGGGCATGCTGGCCTCGTGCGCGTCGGGCATCACCGTGGTGGGCATAGACAACGGCTTCGGCGCCGCCTGCGCCGTGGCCCGCCTGATGCGATGACCACAGCCTGGTTCCACTGCTTCGCCGGCATCGCCGGGGACATGGCCCTCGGCGCGCTGGTCGACGCCGGGGCCGACGTGGCGGAGGTGACCACCCTGCTCGAACGGCTCCCCGTGAGCGGGTGGACGCTCGAGGCTCATCCCACCCAGCGGGGCGGGATCGCGGCCACGCGCATCGAGGTGGGCGCGGCGGACACGGCCGTGGTGCGCACCCACGCCCACATCGAGGGGATGGTGGAGGAGGCCCGCCTTCCCGAGCGGGTCCGGGACCGCACCCTGGCCACCTTCGCCGCCTTGGCCGACGTCGAAGGTCATCTCCACCGTCGCCCTCCGTCCTCGGTCCACTTCCACGAGGTGGGCGGGCTGGACGCCATCGTCGACATCGTGGGCACCTGTGCCGCCCTGGAGGTGTTGGAGGTGGACGCGATCTTCGCCAGCCCCGTGGCCACCGGCATGGGCATGGTGCGAAGCGCGCACGGCATGCTCCCCAACCCGGCCCCGGCCGTGGTTGAGCTGCTGCGGGGCGCACCCACCTACGGCCAGGAGGTCACCGTGGAGCTCACCACACCCACGGGAGCAGCCCTCCTGGCCGCCAACGCCAGCGGCTACGGCCCCCTTCCCCCCATGACCATCGAGGTGACGGGCTTCGGCGCCGGGTCACGAGAGATCGACGACCTGCCCAACCTCACCCAGGTGGTGTTGGGCACGGCCACCGCCGGCGCTCACCGCCACGAGGGCCAGCCGGTGGTCCTGGTGGAGGCCAACGTGGACGACGCCACGGGCGAGACCCTCTCCCACGCCGTGGCCCAGCTGCTCGAAGCGGGGGCCCACGACGCCTGGCTCACCCCGATCGTCATGAAGAAGGGCCGCCCGGCGTACACGGTGAGCGCCCTGTCCGATCCGGCCGTGGCCGAGCAGGTGGCCCGCACGCTCGTCGCCGAGACTGGCACCCTCGGCACCCGGGGCATGCCGCTGCAGCGGTGGCCGGCGGCCCGGAGCGAGTCCCATGTGAACGTCGAGGGCCACCCGGTGCGGGTGAAGGTGAGCCCCGGGCGGGTGAAGGTGGAGCACGACGACGCCGCTCGGGCCGCCCGTCGAGCGGGCCTGCCCCTCCGGGAGGTCCTCTTGCGGGCCGAAGCGGAGTTCTCTCGTCGTGGCCTGTCGGCCGTGCCCGACGCGACGACGAACCCCGACGACGACGACCGGCCTGACCGAAGGGACGCGTAGCACCGCTCCGGTTCACAACGCTGAGACTCAGCTACCCCGGAGCACCACGGGCTGGACCCGCTCGTTGTCGGCCACGTTGGCCTCGCCGGGGACGGGCCCGACCACCACCCGCAGGGTCCCCGGTCCCGGAGGGACGGGGCGGAGTCCGTTCAGCGTCAAGGACAGGCGCTGCCCCGGCTCGAGGTCCACCGCTTCCTGCACCGTCTCCGCGGGCCCGGTGGCGCTGGTGAGGGTCGCCACCACGGGCACCTTGCGCTCGGCGGCGTTGCCCACGTTTGCCACCACAACCTCGAGCTGGAAGGCCTTCACGACGGGCAGCACCGACGCCGGGCCCTCGGTGCCCACGGCCGGGGGCTTGGTGGAGACCACCAGCATGACGAGCTCGTGGACGGGGGTGGGACTGGCGCTGGCGCGCACGGCTCCCACGAACACGGTGAGCTCCGTGCGGTCCCAGAGCCTGGCGTCGGCCACCCACCTCGACTGCGGCATGATCGCCGACCGGGCGCCCTCCACTGCCGGCAGGGACTCGAGGAAGACCTCGTAGGTCCGGTCGGCGGCCACGGCCTGCTCGCCGGCGCGGGCAAGAAGATCGACCGGTGCGGTCGCCGCTGTCGGAGCGTAAGCCTGGGCGAATCCCTCCCGGACGGCGGCGGCTACCCGGGCGCGGACCGCCATCGTGGTCACCAGCACGCTGCGGACCACCGAGAGGGACTCGGGGGAATCGGTCCGCTCGACCTCGTCGCGCACGGCTTGGGCGTCCTGGGTCACCCGCATGAGCTGGCGCTGCACTGCGTCGCGCCCGAGGCGGAGGGCCTGCGCCCGGGTCCGGGTAAGCGCCACCCCCTGCTCCGTGGAGCGCTCCACCAGCGGGCGCATGCGGTCGAGGTAGGCCTGCTCGGAGTATCGCCGGGCCGGGCCGTCGCTCCCCGCCGACGCGACCACGCTCACCAGCAGGGTCGCCACGGTGAGGACCAGCCCGAGCAGCACCCATCGGGAGGTCCTGCGACGCCTTCGGCGGGAGGCCGTAGCCATGAAGGCGCCACGCTACTGACCCGCGGCGCTCCGGCGACGGTGCGTGAACGGCTGTGGTGTGAACGGCTGTGGTGTGAACGGCTGTG
>JAUJNQ010000002.1:379568-406870 GCA_030448025.1 Acidimicrobiales bacterium
CGGCGACGGTGCGTGAACGGCTGTGGTGTGAACGGCTGTGGTGTGAACGGCTGTGTGAACAGGCGGTGCGGCCCGGTAGCTACCGCGGCCGGCGACGAGGTGCCGGGCCAGGCCCGCGCCGTGGGGCGACGGGACGGCGATCCGGCGATGGGGAACCGTTTCCCCGCGGCCGCCTGCCGGCGCCGCCCGCCCCGGACGAGGGCCCTCCCCGCCCGGCTTCGGACCGGGGGGTGACGGGTGGCGACGGGTCGACGAACGACAGAGGCGCCAGCGGCCCGGTGAGCGCTGCCATCCGGGGGTCACCGGGCGCCACGCGGGCGGTGGTCGGGCGGATGCCGGCGTGGCGGACCAGGGTCTTCACGTCGCCCACCTGTCCGGGCGTCATCACCGTCACCACCACGCCGGCGGCGCCGGCTCGAGCGGTACGCCCGGAGCGGTGCAGGTACGCCTTGGGCTCGGTCGGGGGATCCACGTGCACGACGAGAGCGATGTCGTCGACGTGGATGCCGCGGGCGGCGATGTCGGTGGCCACCAGCACCCGGGCCGACCCCTTGGCAAAGGCGGCCAGGTTCCGAGCCCGCTGTGGTTGGGAGAGGTTCCCGTGGAGGTCGACGGCGGGGATGCCCTGCCCGGTCAGCTGGCGGGCCAGCTTGCGGGCGGCGTGCTTGGTGCGGGTGAACAGCAGGCTGCGCTCCGCCCCCGAGGCCAGCTCCCTCACCACGGCAGCCTTGTGCTCGGGTGTGACGGTGAAGATGTGGTGATCGAGCATCGGCGGGATGGTGTCGGCGCTGTCCACCGAGTGGGTGACCGGGTCGTTGAGATAGCGGCGCACCACCTCGTCGACCCCGCGGTCGAGGGTGGCGGAGAACAGCAGGCGCTGACGGCCCGCGGGGGTCTGGTCGAGCAGGCGCTTCACGGCCGGCAGGAAGCCCAGATCGGCCAGATGGTCGGCCTCGTCGAGCACGGTGACCTCCACGGCGCCGAGCTGGCAATGGCCTTGGCCGATGAGGTCCTCCAGGCGCCCGGGGCAGGCGACGAGGATGTCGATGCCGGGGCGGAGCGCCGCCACCTGTGGCCCCTGGCTCACGCCGCCGTAGACGGTGGTGACCCGCAGGCCCATGGCCTTGGCCAGCGGCACCACCACGGCCGCCACCTGGGCGGCCAGCTCTCGGGTGGGAACGAGGATCAGCGAACGGGGCCGGCGCGGCTGCAGACGCTGTGCCGATCCGGCCAGGATGGCCACGGTGGGCACGGCGAAGGCGACGGTCTTGCCGCTGCCGGTGCGACCCCGGCCGAGCACGTCACGACCGGCCAGTGAGCTGCGCAGGCTGGCGGCTTGGATCGGGAACGGCGTGGTGACGCCCAGGCCGGCCAGGGCGCTGACCACGGGGCTCGGGACACCCAGCTCGGCGAAGGATTCGACCGGAGCCTCGTCGACGACGACTGGATCGGGGGCGGTTTCGGCGGCTGTGGGGCTGGTGGAGCCGGGGCGGCCGGCGTTGGAGGCAAGGTCCCGTCGGGCAGGGCGGCGGCGCTGGTTACGGCGCGGCGCGCCTCCGGCGTGGAGGGCGGTGGACACGTGTTGGGTTCCTTCTCGTTGTCGGGGTGGGCCGTTGATGCTGCGGCCACACGCTCCAAAGAAGCGCAAACCCGACGCCCAGAGGGCGCATCGCACTCGACCTCGGCAGCGCCACAGTTGGCGCTACCGACTACGACACCCTACTCGGTAGGCCGGCCGCGCCCTTTCACTCCGGCGGACGCGGCATCCGGGTGCTCAGAGCCTTGGCCTGGGCCAGGCGCGAACCAAGCTCTACGAGCTTGGCTTCGTCGGCGGCCTGGGTGAGCTTGGGAAAGACCTCTGTCTCTTCCTCCTCGACGTGGTGGCGCACGCCGTCCCTCAGCGCTTGAAAGGCGCCGTCGAAGGCGGGGTCGTCGGGGCTCAGATCGCTCAGCTTGGCGATGGCGTCCTTGGCCTCCTGGTGTTCCCGCTCGGCCTCGTCCATGAGCTGGTCGCCGTCGGGCACCTCGGCACGGATGAACGGGTAGAGGACCTGCTCCTCGATGCGAGCGTGCTTGGTGAGGGACTCGATGATCTCGTGCACGAGACGGTCACGCCGCTCGACGTCCGCCCCGTCATAGGTGTCCATCATGGCGTCCACCTGCTTGTGCTCCTCGGTGAGCATGTCGATGACGTTGGCCTGGCCCATGGTTCCTCCTCTGGTGACTTGTCGGGCGACCCTAGCGACGATGTCTGGCCACGCGTTGGCGACGCCTCCGGCCTCGTGTCCCAAGCCGCTCCAACGCGGGTGTCTAGCCGCGGACTTGGCGGACAGGTTCCGCCGCTGACCCAAGAAGCGCCCCAATGGCGACGGTCACAACGACGTCCAAAGCGTTTATCTGACCGCCGGTGAAATGACGGTGCGGCTTGTCGTGGTTGGGCTGACGACGACGGGTCAGGGCTCCGCTTCCGATTCGCCGTGCAAGGGGTGGGCGAGCGTGGCGAAGGGAGAGCGCCCTGCGTAGAGCCGAACACCCGGCGTGGCGGTGACCGAGTGGACGACGATGGAGGCGCAGATCGCGAGCGTCGCAGAGGCAAAGATGCGGTCGGCGCCGGGGACGGCGAAGCGCTCGACGTAGGTCGCGTAGTAGACGGCCGCAACGCCGAGTGGCCCGAACCACCCGAGGAAAGCCGTCGCCGTCGCCGGTGTGCGGGTCGCAGCCAGTATCGGCGCCACCACCGGCAAACGGCGGAGCAGCAGTATCCAAGCGACGAACATGATCCCGCTCAGACCGAGCTGCTCCCACCCGGCGAAGGGCAGTATCGCCCCGAAGAGGATGAACGCGGGCAGCACGAAGAACTTTGAGATGGTCTCCTGCACCTGTTGGACCTCTTCGCGCACGTCTTGTTCCAGTAGTGCCGAGAAAACCAGCGCGGCGACAAAGACGGCAAGGATGCCGCTGCCTCCGGCCCTATGGGCCATACCCAGGGTGAAGAGGGCGATCGCAATCCCAACGCCCAGAAGGTTCGCCTGCTCGACGTTGGAATCCCGGAGGCTCAGCTTGACGAGCCCGACGGCGAGCAACCCGACCGCGCCACCGACCAACAGTGCCAGTCCGACCTGCTCAACTGCCTCCACGGCCCAATCGCCGACCGTCGTCCCCGGCCGGTCAATGGCCATGTACGCGGCCAGCAGCACGAACGGGAGTGCCAGGCCGTCGTTGCCCCCAGACTCGATCTGCAGCGTGCGGCGCAGCCCTCGAGGGAGGTTGGCTTCGGCGAGCGGTCCGGTCACGAGCGTTGTGGCGACCACCGGATCGGTCGGCGTCAGGATGGCCCCCAGCAGGAATCCGGACCAGAAAGGCAGGTCGAGCAGGAGCCAGGCGCCGAGCCCACTGAGGACCCACATCCCGACCATCCCACCCGTCAGGAGCGACACCCAGTTCCGTAGGTTCTCGCGGAGATCCCTGCGAGTGATCTGCAGGCCGGTTCCCATGAGCGCGATCGCCAGCGTCACTCGCGCTATCTGCTCCATGTGCCGCCGCTCGTCGCCGAGCTCGGCAGGGTCAATGACGCCAAGGCCTTCTGGGCCGAGCGCGACGCCAAGGAGCAGGGCCACAAGGACGGTTGACAGGTACAGCCGCTTCACCAGCCGAGACAGCAGTCCTATGACCAGGAGCGACGCCCCGAGGACGACGAGGACGGTATTGAGCTCCACGGTTGCATCCTTCCCGTGTCCACAACGGCCGACAACTCGTCCCCGCCGACGCCCGGAGGCGTAGCCGTGGCGGGCGTTGATTCCCGTTCGGTGTAAGGCCCCTTGACCGCGCCCGCTTCCTGCGGCGCCGCCTTCCCCTTCACCCTCCGGTGCCCACCTGCCCTACGTGCCTCACGTGCCAGACAGCTCAAAAGGGGGTCCGAGCAGGACCCTTACGTTCCGGCGTGTTGGACCGGGCTGGCCGGTTCTACCGGATTTTCGACCCGTCCCATAGACAGTTTCGGTAGAAGTCAGAGGGACATCAGGGGGCCAGCGAACCGACGGGGATGACCACCACGCCATCCGGTCGCACATAACCGAAACCAGTTCCGGCGATGACGCCGAGGACCGCCGGCTCTCCGCTCTTGCGGGTGTCGATCGCCATGCGGAACCGGAGCAGCGCCTCGGCCCCCTCGTCGACGAGCCCAGCACCGAGCTTGATCTCGAACGCCCCCCACCGGCCGTCGGCAAGTTGCACGACAGCGTCGACCTCGAGCCCGTAATTGTCGCGGTAGTGCATGACCTGCCCATCGAGCGAATGTGCGAAGACTCGGAGGTCCCGGATGACGAGCGACTCGAACAGGAGGCCGAGCAGGTTCAAGTCTTGGAGCAGGCGCTCCGGCGCGGCGCCAAGCGAGCCACTGCGAGCGACGGGTCGACGAAATGCCGCTTCGGTGACGTGCGGAGGCTGGCGCGCGAACGCAGGTGAGGCGCCCACGCCGGCTGGTCTTCGATGACCATCAGGCGGTCGAGGATGTTGAGGTACTCGACGACGGTGTGGCGGTCAAGAGGGCCCTCACCTCCTCCTGCGTCTGCTGCGAGCACCGTCACCGCCGCCTCCGTCGAGGTGTTGCGCGCCAGTGAGCGGAGCAGCCGCTCGACCTTGGCCGGGTCTCGGCGTGATCCGGCCACGCGGGAGACGTCGACCTGGCGGATCTGCTCCAGGTAGTCCCGCGCCGCTCGAGCGGCGTCGGCGACGCGACGACCGTGCTGGGCGGGCCAGCCTCCGGCCGCTATCCGCTCTGCCAGGTCTCGCACTGACAGCCGAGGCTCGTCCGAGCGCGCCGGTTCTCCAGCTAGCAGCGCCGCCAGTGAGATGGCACCGTTGCTGTGTCCGGTCTCGAACAGGGTCATCGGCCGCATCCGCAGGAAGGAGAACCGACCGGCGCCGGTGTGCCTGGCCACGTCGTCGTCCGGCACCGACGAGCCGGTCAGGATGAACTGGCCGGCGATGCCGTGATCGTCGACCGCGCGCCGAACGTGATTCCACATCGCCGGCGCAATCTGCCACTCGTCGATCAGCCGCGGCATGAGACCCTCGAGGACGAGCGAGGGATCGACCGCAGCCGCCCGGCGGGCGTTCTCGTCGATGTCGAGCAGCACGGAGCTGGCCGCTCGCTGGCGCGCTGTCTCCGTCTTCCCGCAGGCTTTGGGTCCTTCGATGACGACCGCGCCGGCGGCCGCTAGTCGAGCGTCCAGCTCGGCATCCACAATCCTCGGCAGGTAAGCCATCCGGGCTCAACTCGCAGTGTAGTTACCAGATCGTAGGCATTGGAACCGCCACTTTGTCGACCTTGTAGCCACCATTCCGTAGGCCGACAGCGGACGCGGTCTGCTGCTGCCAGTTGGTCGACGGGCCAGCGGTTTCGTTGTTGTTGTGGGCGAGGGGGGACTTGAACCCCCACGTCCTTTCGGACACAGGAACCTGAATCCTGCGCGTCTACCAATTCCGCCACTCGCCCGAGTGGTGAGCGAACAACGTATCGGATGAGCCGATCCTCCCCGGTCGACATGGGTTGGGAGGGGGCTTCGGTAAGGTACGGCGAGGATGGGACTCCAGAGCTTCGAACGTCGGCTGGAGCGCCTCGTGGAGGGCGTGTTCGCCAAGGCCTTCCGCAGCGGGCTGCAGCCAGTGGAGCTGGGCCGCCGCCTGACGCGCGAGATGGACGCCCGGCGGGCCGTCGGGGTGCGGGGCGTGATGACCGCCAACGCCTTCGTCTTCAACCTGGCTCCCGCCGACATGGAGCGGATCAGACCCTTCTCCGAAGCCCTGGTGCGGGAGCTGGCCGACGCCGCCAGGGAGCACGCCCGCAGCGAGGGCTACCGCTTCGTCGGCCCCGTGGAGGTCGAGCTCCACGAGGACCCCTCGCTCACCCCAGGCATCTTCCTGGTGTCCAGCGAGCTCAAGGAGGCAGCGGGCGGGGTGACCGTCGGTGCCCTCGTCCTCGCCGACGGCGAGCGGGTAAGCGTTGCCGACAAGCCTTTGAGCATCGGCAGGCTGGCCGAGTGCGACGTGGTGCTGGCCGACGACAGCGTGAGCCGCCGTCATGCCGAGGTGCGCCGCCAGGGCAATGAGATCGTAGTGGTGGACCTGGGCTCCACCAACGGCACCAAGGTCAACGGCGAGCGGGTGACCGAGAGGATCCTGGACGACGGCGACGTCGTCACCGTCGGCAATGCATCCGTCCGCTTCGAGGCGTCGTAGGGGGATTGGAGCAACGGTGTCCGAAGGCCTCCTCACCATTCTCAAGTTCTGCTTCCTCGCCGTGCTGTGGCTCTTCTTCGTGCGGGTGGTGCGGGTTGCCTGGGCCGAGGTCCACGCCCCTGCGACGCCTGCCGTGCCCCCCGGTCCGCCCGGCGCCGTTGCCGCGCCCGCCCGGGCTGCGGCCACGCCGGCGAGCGGTCCGGCCCGCCTGACCATCCTCCAGCCCGCCGAACGGCAGGGACGCTCCTACGAGCTGGGGCAGGAGCTCACCATGGGGCGCGACACCGGCTGCCACGTCTCCCTTCCCGAGGACAGCACCATCTCCCAGAGGCATGCCCGCATCTACCGCAGGGACGGGCGGCTCTGGCTCGAGGACCTGGGCTCCACCAACGGCACCTATCTGAACTCCAACTCGGTCTCTTCGCCCGCGCTGCTGCACAAGGGTGATCGGATACAAGTCGGGCGAGCGGTGCTCGAGGTGAACCGATGACCACCCTCGTCGCCGCCGGCGCCACCGACGTGGGCAAGGTGAGGTCGGGCAACGAGGACGAGCTTCTCATCGCCGAGCCGCTCTACGCCGTTGCCGACGGCATGGGCGGCCACGCCGCCGGCGAGGTGGCCTCGGCGGCCGCCATGGAAGCCCTGCTCGTCGCCTTCGACGGCAATCCTTCGGGGGCGGGCCTGGTGGACGCCGTCCGTGACGCCAACCGGGCGGTGTGGGAGCAGAGCCGCGAGCGCTCCGAGCTGCGGGGGATGGGCACCACCATGACGGCGGTGGCGTTGATCGACGAGGGTGACGAGGAGGTCCTGGCCATCGCCCACGTGGGGGACTCCCGTGCCTATCTGCTTCGCGACGGCGAGCTCACCCAGGTCACCGAGGACCACAGCGTGCCGGAGGAGTTGCGCCGGGCGGGTCGTCTCAGTCCCGAGGAAGCGGCCGCCGACCCAAGGAAGCACGTGCTCACACGGGTCCTCGGCGTGGATTCGGAGGTCGAGGTGGACACCGCTCAGCTGGTGCCCTACCGAGGTGATCGTCTGCTCCTGGCCAGCGACGGCCTCTTCGGCGAGCTCTCCGACGACGAGATCGCCTCCATCCTGCGCCGCCGGTCCGAGCCCGAGCGCGTGGCCCAGCAGCTCGTGACCATGGCCAAGGACGCCGGCGGGGCCGACAACATCACCGTGGTGGTCATAGACGTCACCGACGACGACGACCGGGCGGCCAAGGCCTCGGCCAAGGTGGGGAGCCAGCCGGTCACGGCCATGCCCCGACCCGTCTTCGCCTCCCCCGCCCTCGACGCCGACCCCCCCACCGAGCGCATACCCAGGGCCGTGTTGACCGAGGACAGGCCCTCGCCTCCTCCGCCGCCAACGCCCCCGACGAGGGCTACGAAGGAGGCGCCGAAGAAGACCCGCCGCCCGAACCTCGCCACAGTGGCCTTCCTGGCGGTGCTGATCCTGATCCTGGGGCTGGCGGCCACGGCCATCCTGGTCGCCGCCCGAGGCTCGTACTACGTGGGCGTGGACGGCGACGACGTGGCCATCTTCAAGGGCCGTCCGGGTGGGCTCCTCGGCTTCGAGCCCACCCTCGAGGAGCGCACCGGCGTCCGCGTGGCCGACGTCCTCCCCAGCCGGCTCGAGGACCTGCGAAAGGGCAAGCAAGAGCCGTCCATGGCCGCCGCCCGCTCCTACGTGCGTGAGATCGCCGAGGAGGGGGCCAAGGCCCTCATGGCCACCACGACGTCGACGATCCCTCCCCCGGCGTCGGTGGCCCCTCCTTCGGCCCCCCTTCGGTGAAGCGACCGCGGCGCAACGCCGAGCTCGGGCTCATCGTCTTGGCCGTGCTGCTCACGGGGGCCCTCTACGCCCTGGCCAGCCTCGGGCGGTCGGCGTCCTTGCCGGCCAACGTGGTCCCCTTCCTCGGCGTCATCCTGGCCCTACTAGGAGGAGCCCACGTCGCCGTGCGCATACTCGCCCCCGACGCCGACGGGATGCTGTTGCCTCTGGCCGCCGTGCTCAACGGCATCGGCTACGTGTTCATCGCCCGTCTCGACCCCGATCTGGCAGGCCTCCAGGCCCTGTGGACCGCCCTCGGCATCGGCGCCTTCGTGGGCACGCTGGCGCTCCTTCGCCGAGCCAGGGACCTGGAGCGCTACCGCTACACCTTCGCCGTCCTCGGCGTGGTCCTGCTGCTGATGCCGTTGCTCCCGGTGGTCGGCCGCAACATCAACGGCGCCCGCCTGTGGGTACGCCTCGGGCCCATCAACTTCCAGCCCGGGGAGCTGGCCAAGATCGCCCTCGCCATCTTCTTCGCCGCCTACCTGGTGGAGAAGCGCGAGCTGCTCTCCGAGGTCCGCGTCACCCGAGGCCGCCTCCCCGACCTGCGCGTGGTCGGGCCCCTGCTGTTGGCTTGGGGGGCGTCGCTGGTGGTCATGACCGCCCAGCGGGACCTCGGTTCTTCGCTGCTGTTCTTCGCCTTCTTCATCTTGATGGTGTGGATGGCCACGGCGCGCGGCGCCTATCTGGGCATCGGCCTCGGCCTGTTCGCCGCCGGCGCCATGTTCGCCTACTCCACCTTCGAGCACGTGCAGTCGCGGATCGGCGTCTGGATCGACCCCTGGTCCAGGGCCGACGGCAACGGATTCCAGATCGTGCAGGCGGCCTACGCCTTCGGGTCGGGAGGCTTCGCCGGTACGGGAGTCGGCCTCGGCAGCCCGGGGAGCATCCCCGCCGTCGCCACGGACTTCATCTTCGCCGCCGTGGGCGAAGAGCTGGGGCTGCTCGGCACCACGGCCGTCGTCGTGGCCTTCGTCCTCATCGTGGCGTCCGGCCTTCGCATCGCCCTGCGAGCCGACCAGCCGTTCGAGCAACTGCTCGCCGCCGGCCTCACCGTCATCATCGGTCTCCAAGCCTTCATCATCATCGGGGGCGTCACCCGCCTGGTGCCCCTCACTGGCCTCACGCTGCCCTTCATGTCCTACGGGGGCTCGTCCCTGCTGGCCAACTACGTGCTGCTGGCGATGCTCATCCGCGTCTCCGACGACACCTCTCGGCGGGCCCGGCGACTGGCGAGCCCGGAGCGCTGATGGACCGCCAGATCCGGCGCGTGGGCGCGGCCTTGCTGGTGTTGCTCTGCCTCCTGTTCCTGCAGCTCAACTACCTCCAGATCGTGCGGGCCGACAAGCTGGCCAACGACCCGGGCAATGCCCGCAAGGCCACCCGCGACTTCAACCGCGACCGAGGCGTCATCCAGACAGCCGACGGGGTGGTGGTGGCCCAGTCGGTGCCCACGCCCGACGGAAAGTTCAAGCGCCTGCGCCGCTACCCCGAAGGCGCCCTGTTCGCCCACGTCAGCGGATACCTGTCCTTCACCTTCGGGACCGACGCGGTGGAGAACACCTACAACGACGACCTGGCCGGGCGGAGCGCCGAGGTGAAGGACGTCCGCGACGTGCTGTCGGACCGGGTCCGCACCGGCAACGTGACCCTCACCCTCACCAAGGGCCTCCAGCAGGTGGCCAGGGACGCCCTCGGTAACCGCCGGGGGTCGGTGGTGGCGCTGAACCCCACCGACGGGGCCGTGCTGGCCATGTGGAGCTTCCCCTCCTTCGACCCCAACCCCCTGGCGGCCCACGACCAGCGGGCAGTGCAGGCATCGTGGAAGGGCCTCCAGGCCGACGGGTCCAAGCCCCTCCTGGCTCGCACCTACCGGGAGCGCTACGCCCCCGGCTCCACCTTCAAGGTGGTGACCGCCGCCGCCGCGCTGGAACGGGGCCCCGAGCTCGTGTCCAAGCCCTACCCCCGCCTGCGCGAGCTCGACCTTCCCCGGACCAACGCCAACCTGCCCAACTTCGGCGGGAGCAGCTGCGGCGGCGCCCTTCCGGACCTGCTCAAGGTCTCGTGCAACACGGGCTTCGCCCAGATGGGCCTCGACCTCGGCGCCGAACGCCTGGCCGCCGAGGCGAGGGACTTCGGCTTCGCCGCCCGGCCGCCCCTCGACCTCAACGCCGTGGCCGCCAGCGAGTTCCCCGAAGCGTCCTCCTTCCGCCGGGACGAGCCGGCGCTGGCCAAGTCAGCCATCGGTCAGCAGGACGTGTCGGCCACGCCCCTCGAGATGGCGCTCGTCGCCGCAGGGGTGGCCAACGGTGGGGTCATCATGAAGCCCCACGTCATGGGCGAGGTCCGAGACAGCGAGGGGCGGGTGGTCCGCTCGGCCCCGTCCGAGCCGTGGCAGCGGGCCATGAGCCCGGCCAACGCCGCCTCCCTCAGGGACATGATGGTCGGAGTGGTGAACGGCGGCACCGCCACCCGGGCCGCCGTCCCCGGCGTCCAGGTGGCGGCCAAGACGGGCACGGCCCAGACCGTGGGCGACAACTCCCACGCCTGGATCGTCGCCTTCGCTCCCGCCGAGGCACCCCGCGTGGCGGTCGCCGTCATCGTGGAGAGCCAGCCCGGCCTGGGCGACACCGTCACCGGTGGCCGGGTGGCCGCGCCCATCGCCCAGAGCGTGCTGGCCGCGGCCCTGCGCAGCCGGTGAGCGAGCCCAGGGCAGCCGGTGAGCGAGCCAGGGCAGCCGGTGACCACCTCGGGCTCCACCCCCTAGGCTGGAACGGCCTATGACCCAGCAACCGGCGACGGTGTACAGCGACCGTTACGAGATCCGCCGCCCGGTGGCTCGTGGGGGCATGGCCGACGTGTACCTGGCCCATGACCAGCTGCTCGATCGCCCCGTCGCCCTGAAGGTCCTGTTCCCGGAGCTGTCCGTGGACCCCACCTTCGTGGAACGATTCCGCAGGGAAGCACAGTCGGCGGCCAGCCTCAGCCACGCCAACATCGTGCCCATCTACGATTGGGGCGAGTCGGAGACGGACAACACCTACTTCATCGTCATGGAGTACGTGGACGGCAAGCCGCTGTCGTCGCTCATTCGCTCGGAGGCCACCCTGCTCCCCGACCGCGCCGCGGGCATCGGCGCCGCCGTGGCCGGAGCCTTGGCCTTCGCCCACCGCAACGGGGTCATCCACCGCGACGTCAAGCCCGGCAACGTGCTGATCGACTCCAACGGCCACGTGAAGGTCACCGACTTCGGCATCGCCCGCGCCGCCAACACCGAGGGCCAGCTCACCCAGACCGGCGCGGTGATGGGCACCGCGACCTACTTCTCACCTGAGCAGGCCCAGGGCCACGACGTGGACGCCCGCAGCGACGTCTACTCCCTCGGGATCGTGCTCTACGAGATGGTCACTGGTGGCCCGCCGTTCAGTGGCGAGAGCCCCGTGGCCATCGCCTACAAGCACGTGCGGGAGGAGCCCAGCGCTCCTCGGGAGGTCAACTCGGCCATCCCGCCCGCCTTCGAGGCCATCGTGCTGCAGGCTATGGCCAAGAACCCCGACGATCGCTATCCCACCGCCGACGAGCTGCGGGCCGATCTTCTCCGGTACCGCCAGGGGCGCCGGGTGGTGGCGGCAGCCGTTGCCCCCGGCGGCGGCCTCCCTACCCAGACCGTCGCCGCAGCAACCGTTCCCACTCCCGATCCCGTCGCCCCCCCCACCAGGGCCGTCGCCGCCACCGGGACCCGGCTGGCGCCCGCCGCAGTGGTGGAAGAGGCGCCCCCTCCGCCCTTGCCGCCCCCCGGCCGCAGCCGCACCGGCGTCTACGTCGGACTCCTTCTGGCCATGCTCGCCGTGCTCCTCGTGCTGTTCTACCTGCTGGGCAAGACGCTGGGCATCTTCGGCGACACGGCTTCGGGCCCGGTGGCGCTGCCGAACGTCGTCTTCAAGACGGCCGACGAAGCCGAGTCCATCCTGCGGAACGCCGGTCTGGACGTGACGCGCCAGCCGGTGGGCAACGACGCTGCCGCCGGAACCGTCGTCGGCCAGGACCCACCGCCCAACACCCAGGTCGAGAAGGGGTCCACGGTCATGATCCAGGTCAGCCAGGGACCCCAACCGGTGAAGGTGCCCGATCTCGTCGGTGACGACGAGGACGATGCCAAGGAAGCACTCCAACGCCTGGGGCTGCAGGCGCAGGTGACCACCCAACCCGACGACACCCGCAAGGAAGGCGTGGTCCTGTCCCAGGACCCGGGGCGGGGCAGCGACGTCCCCAAGGGCTCGGTCGTGCGCCTGGTGGTGTCCGGTGGCAAGGCCAAGGTGCAGGTCCCGAGCGTGGTGGGCCAGGACGAGGCGACGGCAGCCAGCGAGCTGGGCGGTGCCGGGTTCAAGGTCCGCAGGGTCACCGAGCCTTCGCCCACCGTCCCCGCCGGCCGGGTGGTCCGCTCCGACCCGGGCGCGGGCGCCCAGCTGGACAAGGGCTCCACCGTCACCCTGGTCGTGTCCGCCGGCCCCCAGACCACCACCACCACGCCGCCCACTACCACCAGCTCCACCAGCACCACCACTGCCAGGGTTCCCGCGCCCCAGCCCTGAGGGCCTCGAGCTAGCGCAGGAAGTTGGCAAGGATGTCCTTGCCCGACCCGGTGAGGATCGACTCGGGATGGAACTGGACACCCTCGATGGGAAGGCTCCGGTGGCGAAGGCCCATCACCGTGCCGTCTTCGGCCTCTGCGGTGATCTCCAGGGCGTCGGGGACCGAGCTCCGCGCCACGACCAGGGAGTGGTACCGGGTGGCCTCGAAGGGAGTGCGCAGCCCGCTCAGCACGCCCGCGCCACCGTGGTGGATCATCGAGGTCTTGCCGTGCATGACGGTAGGGGCGCGGACCACGCTCCCCCCGAAGACCTCACCGATGCACTGGTGACCGAGGCAGACGCCGAGGGTGGGGACCTCCCGACCCAGTTGCTCGATCAGGGCGTTGCTGATTCCAGCGTCCTTGGGTCGCCCGGGTCCGGGGCTGACCAGAACGGCGTCGGGTCGCAAGGCTCGGGCCTGGTCCACGCTGAGGGCGTCGTTGCGGCGCACCAGGGGCAGAGCGCCGAGCTCACCCAGGTACTGGACCAGGTTGTAGACGAACGAGTCGTAGTTGTCGATGACGAGGACCCGGCGGGGCATCGACCGCAACCTACCGGCTGGCATCATCCCGGCAGGTCCCGCTTGGCGTGGTCGCTGTCCGCCGCCGTCACTAATCTCGTCGCCATGGCACGGTCGGCGCGCAGGACCGCCCCTCCGGACAAAGGTCCACCCGCCCCCTCGGGCAGGTACACGCCGCCCATACCGAAGTCACAGAAGGCGAGCCCCCGCTGGCTGGCGGTGGTGATGTTCACGCTGCTCCTCGGCGGCATGCTGGTCGTCGTCTGCAACTACCTGGGGCTGCTGCCCGGAGACGCCAACAACGGCTACCTGTTCCTCGGACTCGGCATCATCACAGTCGGCTTCTTGGTGGCCACCCGCTACCGCTGAGCCGGCCCGAACCTGGCGCCCGCCAAGTTGGCCCCGGGCGTTCATCTGGATCACATCCAAGTTACATCGGTGTGACTCTCCCCAACGTTGTCCACAGGTGGGGACGACGTGTGACGGCGGCTTTTTCGTCAGTCGACCGGGGTGACCGGCTCCATCTCGTCCATGCAGTGGCGGGGGGGCTCGGGATCCTCGTCGGGCGCGATGGTGAGCCTCAACTCCACTCCGCACGAGGTGCAGCGGTAGCGCAGGCTCACCCGGCGCATCTCTCCCGGTGGCGGAGGAGGGGGCGGGGGCTGACCCACGGTCCGGAGGAAGAACAGGCCCACCCGCATCACCACCAGGAAAGCCAGAACGGCGATGATTACCTTGAAGACCAAGGCCGCTAGAGCCTTTCCACGACGGTGGCGTTGGCCACGCCACCTGCCCCACACATGGCCTGGAGCCCGTAGCGGCCACCGCCGCGGCAGAGCTCGTGGACCAGCGTGGTCATCAGCCGGGCCCCGGCGCACCCGACCGGATTGCCGAGCGCAATGGCTCCGCCGTTGACATTGAGGCGGTCCATGTCGGCGTGCAACTCGGCCTGCCATGCCAGAACGACCGAGGCGAAGGCTTCGTCGATCTCGAACACGTCGACGTCCTCCACGGCCAGCTTCGCTCGCTCCAGGACCTTCTGCGTGGCCGGGATGGGGCCGGTGAGCATGGTGAGGGGGTCCACGGCTGCGACGGCCAAGGCTTGGACGCGAGCCCGGGTATCGAGGCCCAGCTGGGACGCCTTCTCCTCGCTGGTCACGAGCACGGCGGCGGCGCCGTCGCCGATCTGAGAGGAGTTGCCAGCGGTGACCTTTCCGCCTGGCTTGAACGCGGGTTTGAGCTCGGCCAGCGCTTCAGCAGTGGCGTCCGCGCCCATCCCCTCGGCACCGATCCCCTCGTCGTGGTCGAGAACCTCGCCGGTGTCCCAACCCCGCTCATCCTTGACTGCCACGGGCAGGATCTCGCCGTCGAAGCGCCCCGCGGCGCGGGCCCGCGCAGCCCGCTGCCGGCTGCACACCCCGAAGGCGTCGAGATCCTCGCGGGACAGGCACCAGCGGTCGGCGAGGATCTCGGCGGAGATGCCCTGGGGCACCAAGCCGCCTTCCTCGCCATAGCGGTCAAGCACCCCGGGGCCGAAAGGCTGGCCGCCCACCTGCATCGAGGCGCCCAGGGGCACTCGGGACATGGCCTCCACGCCGGCCGCGATCACCACTTCATAGGCGCCCGCCATCACGCCTTGGGCAGCAAAGTGCAGAGCCTGCAAGGAGCTGGCGCCCTGCCGGTCGACCGAGGTGGCCGGCACCGTGTCGGGGAAGCCGGCGGCGAGGACGGCGCTGCGCCCGACGTTCAGGCCCTGCTCGCCCACCTGGGTTACACAACCCATGATCACCTCGTCCACCAAGACGGGATCCAGATCGTTCCGCTCCACCAGGGCGGCGAGGACCCGGCCGGCCAGGTCAGCGGGGTGCCACCCACGGAGCGCGCCGTTGCGCTTCCCGGTCCCCGTGCGGATCGCGTCCACGATCACGGCACGGGACATGTGCTCAGTTTGGCTCAGATCCGATCCGAGTCCACCTCGGGCCTGTCCCGGTCCCGCTCGCGCGCCAGGCGGTAACCCACCAGGAGGAGGGCGTTGGCCAGGAAGAGCCAGACTGCCAGCAGCACCACCGCGGCCAAGCCGCTGCTGGCGTAGCGCTGCTCGAAGTTCGTCCCGAGCTGGAACAAGGCCACGTAGCCGAGTGAGAGGAGCGAGATCCCGGCCGCCACGGTGGCCGCGGCCTGGACGACACCGTTCCACGACGCGGACTCGGTGGCGAAGACTCGGTAGATGAGGCTGGTCATCGCGGCGATGGAGACGAGCCCCACGGCCACCGCGATCGCCCAGCCGGCAGCCTTCGCCAGCGGACCCTCACCCAGCAGGCGGGGACCCACCAAGGCTGCTGCCAGGCCGGCCAACACCACGATCTGCAGCCCAGCCATGAGGACGAAGGCGAGGGCCCGGCCCCGGAGCCCGGGGAGCTCCCGGGCCTGGTCCGAGACGCGGTTGAAGGCTCGTGCCAGACCGGCGCCATAGGCGGTCGCAGGCCAGAGGGCGGTGGCTAGGGCCCAGATGCCGATGTCGGTCCCGGTCTTCGCCACCTGCACGAAGGCAGTGTCCAACCCCAGCTTGGCCGGGGCGACCCGGGACAGCTCCTCACCCGTGCGCTGCACCGCGTCGTCGCCCACCAACAGGCTCGTAACCCACAAGGCGATGACCACCAACGGAGCCACCGAGACAAGGGCGTAGAAGGCCAAGCCGGCGGAGATCATGAGCAAGTCCTCGTCGCGGAGGTAGCCGAACACTCGGCCCACGGGGCCGGGCAGACGCTCCCTGACCGCCGTGAGGGCGCGGGCCCAGAGCTTCATCGTCGCAACCAGTCGGGACCCATCGGAAAGGGATGGTAGGCACGGCCTACAACGGCATCCATCCGCCGCTCGTCGGCCCCCGCTCGGTACCGTCACGGTCATGGGCCGCCCCCCGACCTACGCCCTGACCGACTGTCTGCGCCGACTCCCTCCGGCCAGCGATTCGTCATGACCGCCGCCGCAATGCCCACCCCCCGAGGCGGCCGCACCGGACGCGCTCGGCGCCCCACGGTGACGGCCCGCTTCGGTTCGTCGCGCCGGGAGAGCCATGACCCGTCCGCCTTCTACGAGCGCTTCGTCGCTCCCGAGGTGTCGGGCGACACCACGGTGGTCCGTCCCGAGAAGGTCGACGTCATCTACGAGCATGACGCCCGTGACATGAGCAGGGTCGAGTCGAGCTCTGTGGCCCTGGTGGTCACATCCCCTCCCTACTTTGCGGGCAAGGCGTACGAGGAGAGCCTGGGCCAGAACGGCGTGCCGGGTACCTACTTCGACTACCTCGTCCTCCTGCGGGAGGTGTTCGAGGAGTGCAAGCGGGTTCTCGAGCCGGGCGGACGTATCGCCGTGAACGTGGCCAACCTCGGCAGACGGCCGTACCGGTCCCTCGCTGCCGACGTGACAGAGATCCTCCAGGACCTGGGACTCCTCCTCCGGGGCGAGGTCGTCTGGTGGAAGGGTCGAGCCGCCGGCGGTTCGTGCGCCTGGGGAAGCTTCCAACGTCCGGCCAACCCGGTGCTGCGCGACGTCACGGAGCGCATCGTGATCGCCAGCAAGGGCCGCTTCGACCGGGCGTTGACCCCGGAGAAGCGCCAGGGGCTGGGCCTGCCGTCAGCGGCGACCATCTCACGCGACGAGTTTCTCGAGGCAACCACGGACCTCTGGGAGCTCCCACCGGAGAGCGCCACTCGGGTGGGCCACCCTGCTCCGTTCCCCGTCGAGCTGCCCCAGCGATTGATCGAGCTCTATACCTACGAGGACGACGTCGTGCTGGATCCCTTCATGGGGTCAGGGACCACAGCCGTTGCTGCCCTTCGCACTGGTCGCCACTTCGTGGGGTTCGAAACCGACAGGTCCTACGTCGATCGGGCGAACGAGCGGATCGCGGACTCCTCCGAACGGCTCCGTCGCCAGGAAGCCCTGGCCACCGCACCGCTTCGAGTTCACCTCCCCGCCGTCTCCTCCGCCGATGACGACGAGGACTTCCAGGCTCGCGCCGTCCGGGAGGGCAGACAGGCCAAGGAGATTGCCGGCATCCTGCTGGGCAACTGTGGATTCGTCGACATCCGGTCCGACGTCAAGCCTCCCGGCCTGGGCATCGAGCTCAGCTTCGTCGCCTGCGACCAGGCGGGCAGTGAGTGGGCCTTCGACGTCTCGGGCGCCTTCACGTCGAGCCGCGCCGGGCTGAAGCGCACGGACACGCTGTGGAAGGCGCTGGCAAAGGCGGCCGTGCTCCACCAGGGCTGCAGGCGTCTCCCGCTCGTGCTCCTTACCACCCACGCACCGACGCGAGGCAGTGCCGGCTACGTGGCGCTCGGCGTCGTGAGGGGCGCCGGACGGCCGGTCTTCGACGTCGTCGAACTGCTCAGTGCGAAGGACCAGGAACGGCTTGGCGACTACGCCCGGCAGGGCCGCCCTGAACGGCCACCTGTTTCCGGCTCTCGAAGCTGACCGACGGCGTCGACCGCGCCTTTCCGGGCCGCACAAGAGGGTTCAGCCTGGGGCACGGGGGGCGCGACTCCCTAGCCCAGTGGGACTCAACCGCGGGTTGGAACTCTGGCCAGCCAGTTCGTTGGTGGAGACGATGGGACTCGAACCCACGACCCCCTGCTTGCAAAGCAGAAACAGCTAGTTCGCTTGACCTGGGGATATCTACAAAACTGCTGGTCAGCGCACCTTTTTACATGTCCCCTGGTACTCGCCAGTACCCCTCAGTTACCGGAAGTTCGCGGAGTTTTCGCGGAGTAGCGGAAGGTCGGCTGGCCCCTACAGGGCACAGGCCGCTCGGTCGGCAAGCCGCTCCGAAGGTTCGAGCCCGCGACCAGCGCCGAGCGGCAGTGATGGCGCTACCTGGCACGTCCATGCGTGACCCAGCATTGCCGTCGGCGATATCTCGGTCCCGGCTCGATCCTTGAGCCGTCAGTCCACTTAACCTGAGAGCATGCTGCTGGCCGAAGTCGGACGCGACGTCCTCTTGGCCGTGGCCGGTGTAGCCGTTGGAGCGATCGTCTCTACCAGCTTTGGCTGGTTCTTCTACCGCCGAGCGCTGCGAGACCCAGGGCCGACGTACGTTCTCACCGGACACGTCGTCGTCAGCGGCAGCCTGGGGCGAGAGGAAATAGAGATTCGCTTCGCGGGGGAAGTCGTTCCGGTTGTCAGCCGTACGCTCGTGGTGTTCTGGAACCGGGGACGCAAGTCAATTCGTCGGGACGAGGTTCCGGCAGCGCATCCACTGCGCATCGAGGTGCTCGACGATGGGGCACGCGTCTTGGACGCGGCCGTCATTACTTCGACCCGGCCGGAGATCGGCGTCGAAGCCCGTCCTGACCTTTACGGGCCTGGTGTCACCCTCTCCTTCGAGTTTTTGGATTATCGGGATGGCTTCGTCGTTGAAATGCTGCATACCAGCAGTCGACCGGAGCCGTGAAGCTCGAAGGAGTGATCGTCGGTGGGCGGGTCACACGTCTCAGGTCACCCTTGTGGAATGATCCGTTTGGCTCTCTGGCCCTCCCCATGCTCGGAGCATTGGTCATTGCGATAAGCGCGGTTGTGGCCCTATGGCATCCGGAGGCCCTTGCATACGGGGCACTAGGAATCCTCATGAGTGCGGTTGGCGCTAGGTCGTTCATGCAGGACCGACGACGACTTCCGAAGCGGTTGCGGCAGGATCTCTCGATACCGGGCGATAGCACCGGGCAGGCGGTTGCCGGTTTCTCAGACTCTTGAGCCATCGAAGACCGGCCGCCGCTCACTGTGTTCCCAATTGTCGGTACGGGCGCCCGGGGATGTTCCTGGATGACCACCGCGGAGCTCGTGATGCCTATCGGCAGCTCTGGCGCGTGGAGGTCTTGTCGGGAACATGCAGGTGCTGCCTACTCTGACGCCGGCCGGGACTTGTCGAGAAAGCACCGGAGGCACAGTTCCTCAGGCGGTGACGGGCGTACATCGGTCCAAAGCGGCCGCTGTGGTAGGTACTCGGTGCTAGGGGGCCGTCACACTTCGGACAGCGACGAGGGGGCGCAGCTCGCTTGTCCTGACCACGCCAGAAGCGGCGCCAGACGGCTCTCAAAGAAGGCACAGCCTGCTTGTCTACCTAGTCCGTGCGACTCGCGGGTCTACGAACGCGGTACGGCAGTTTCGGTATCCGTGCGCGACCTCGAACGTTGCGTCCCTACGCGTGACCCGAATCGTCAGTCCAGACTCCTACACGGCGATCGGGGCGGTGAGCCCGTCCCCGAGGCGCCCCCGTCACGCGGTTTCGGCGGATCGCCGTCTTAGCGGAGTGTCACCGACCAGCAACTTGCTGGCTAGGTGGCGCGCCCATCGCCTTCGACCGGGCTCTCGGGCTGGGTATTGAAGAATCGCTTGCGCCTTCGGATGCGACCCACGACGACGATCCCGAGCAGGACAACCATCCCGCCGGCGAACATCGCGGCTACCGGTGCGGCGTCCACGCGCAGTCTCGCCCTCGATGTTGATAGCCCTGTGTAGATAGCCGGCGAAGAACAGCGCCGCGGCCAGAGCGAGAGCCGGAGCTATCCAGCGCAGGCGACCAGGGCCGCTGCGCCTCGTGAGCAACTCGAGCAGCTGCCTCCCACCGTCATCGGCTGCCTCCAGGGTCAGCGAGGTAGGACGCAGCGGGACCGAGAGCTGTACTTCCATGGCCGACCGCCATCTCGCGTCAAGGTCACCGAGATGCCAGCTCGCGAGGCGAGACACTGCGGGGCCTGGCGATCGGATGTCGAAAGTCATCAACTCGTGGCCGACGATCGCGGCGAAGAAGGGCGAACGGCCGAAGGGTGCAGAGTGCTCGCCCGTCCGCGGGGCAGCGCGGAGCCAGGCACTGACCTCGACTCGACGCCCCAAGGTCTTCTCCACCGCTCGAACAGCTTCGATTTCGGGCACCACTCCGGCGACGGTATTCGCCCGCCGACGGAGCCGACGAACTTCCCTGGTTCGGGCGGGCTCGCAGCGCCGAGCGGCAGTTCTGGCACCAGTCGTCGGGAGTATCGGATGTCGTCTTCGCTCCCGCAGGACGAGGAAGAGCTGATCACAACCGCTGGCAGTATGAAGGGGTGGCTGGTGGGATCAAGCGAGTCCGGAGTGCATCGGAGGTCCATGCGGCCGAGCAACGGTATACCGGTTGGTGGTTCGCTATCCGGTTGCCCGTTGCGGCTATCACGTGGGCGATCATCGGACTACCCGTGCTCGCGTGGCAGGCGTACACGCGGGGATCGTGGTGGTTGTGGCTACTTACGGCTGCGATGCCGCTACTGGCCCTCTATGGAGTGTGGGACCTCAAGCGGTTGGGACCTCGCCCTGGTCGGCGGGACCAGTACAGTGCGGCGAGTGGAGCGCTCTGGCGAGCGTAAGCGTCCAGTGACTTAACCGGCCTCTTGCTGAACCAATGGGACGCCGAGCAGCTATGTCCGCTCGGTGAACTGGGAAGGACGCCGCACGCCCGCGGTGCAGTGGTAGCAGCGGTCCTCCTCGTCTGATGACTTGTACCACTCATGATCGCCGCAGTCGCTGGTCCCCTTCGGAGCTACGCCGCGGTCAAGCATGAACGCCGGAAGGCGCCGACGCACGACTGCCCGCCATCGGTACTTCGGTCGCGGGCTCACCGTCGCAGAATGCCAGATTGACGACGCCCGACGACCAGAGCGGCAGTTCCGCGCTCGTCGGTCACGCCCCGTCCGTCTCCTTCGCACCAGTGCCCGGGCACGGCTGGCAAGCGCCCTAGCCGTCGATCTGTGCGGGCAATGGCGGTTGCCGAGGCGCGCTCGGTCGCGGCGTTCTGGGGGCTCCCACGGCACGACCACCCTCGCCCTCATCGGGCGCTGCTTGTAGGGCAATCGTTCGAGGCGCTGGCGAGGGCGGAGCGCCAGGGCAGTAGAGTGAGGCGGGCGATGCGCGCCGCCGAGCAGGTGGTCCGGACCGGGCCTTTCGGCCGAAAGCTTCGCCCTGCGCGTAGACCTTCACGGCGTGTCCGTCTTCGGACCCCGCGACCACACGCTCATAAGGTGGGAGTGGATTGAAGACCTGGAGGTCGGCGACGGCGTGACGGTCCGCTCCGCCACCTCCGAGTCAACTTCCCTCGCCGGGCGTTCGGGCTGTCCCCGATGCCCTCGCCCGGCTTCTCCGGGAAGCTGCCTCCATCGAGCAGCGCCCAGAGGTGATAGCCAGGCTCGGCGCCGGCGGCCGATCTTTGGGATAGGAACGACCGCGTATCCGTCGATCTGCTCCGGGTCCCCCCAACGGTGAGCGTTCTGTCGCGGCATTGGTGTTCGGACGCCGACTCGCATGGGACCGGCCGTCGTCGTCGGCGTGTTATCGGGCGGATCTACCGCACATATCGCCGGTTATCAGGTGGCCGCCCTTGCGATCCCAAACCCGGCGTCGTGAGGCATTCGGCCTCAGACTGCCCGTGGACCATTCGGTCCCGAGGCGCTCTGCCCGAGGGACGACGCGGTCGACGATTCGGCTCGGAGCGACCTAGCGTCTTCCGATCGACGTCCGAGCTGCTCCGGGCACCTGCGCAAACTGGACCAGTCACCGCCCCGCGGCCCGCACCCACCCCACGGCGGTGCCCGGGTGCATCCCGACTAGGTCGCCAGGAAACTCGGAGCGAGTTCGGTGGCGAGATCCGAGCAACAGCGATGTCCAGGGCGAGGCGTTGAGTTTGAGTCGCGTGCGACGCCTTGCGGAAGCACGTCAGATGACGCCAGTGGTCCACTCGTTGTGGAGCTGCTGGCGATGCGCCACGGTCGAGGATCGGTCGAAGATCGACGCGCGACCAATCCTCGTTGCTGGCGCGAGCGGGTTCAGCGCTTTTCGCGCTCTCGATACAACGCTTCGTCCGCGCGCTGGATGAGATCCTCAACACCGTCGTGCGCATCGAGCTGTGCGATCCCGGCGGTGACAGATGCCTGTCGGATCGCCGCGAGGTCGGCGTTGACCAACGCGAACCGCTCGACCGCCTCCGCCATGTCGACGTCGAGGAGACCGCACAGGAACTCGTCGCCTCCATAGCGCACGATCAGGTCGTAGGAGCGGACATGGCCTCGGATCGTGTCGACGACCTGACGCAGGAGTTGGTCCCCGGCGACGTGTCCGAGCGAGTCGTTCGTCGCCTTGAGCCCGTCGACATCGATGAACGCGAGCACGAATGTCTGCTTGGTCCTTTTCGCCCTGGAGATCTCACGGTCCAGCTCGACGAGGCCTGTATCGCGTCGATGGGCGCCGGTGAGCTCGTCAATAACAAAGCTCTCCCGCTCGCGAGCCGAAACGGAGCGGTCCGTCGATGCCGCTTCGCGGTCGTCTCCCGCATGCAGGCGATCGCTGGCGCCTCCTTTGCGATCTCGTTTGGCCGCGGCTCGGTCCGAAACCACCTCCGGGTCGAATTTGTGGGCGGCCGTCTCGCGGGCCTCGGCTCGCTTGTCACGAGCATCGGCTCGCTCGTCACGCGCTTCAGATGCCTCGTCATGACCTTGGGACGTGCGGTCTCGTGCTTCGGCGGTCTTGTCTCGGTCGGAGTCCAACTCGTGGCGCCGCTCGGTCTCCGTGTCGTGCGCCACCATGGGTTGATCCTGAGGCCCGTTCTCGGCTGGATTATGCGTCATGGACCCACCACTACCGCTGGTTCCGACCCTCGACCGGCTCGCGTCCCAGTCGGACACCCGACGGGCGACCTGGCGCAAGAGCATATCCCTGGCGCCGACGAGGCCGGCTGGCATAAAGATTGTAGGTGCGATCGACGAGCCGAAGGCTCAGCAGACGGCGCCGGTCTGCTGACCGGCCCGAAGAGCGGAAGCCCCAAGCACGGCGCAGGAGCGCCGAACCGGCAGACCATCGGAGTGCCCCATACCGCTCGACTCCGACGTACAGTCCGCCGCGGCATAGCTGCCGTTGGAGGGCACCCGCGAACGGCTCGTCCGAGGCGCCCGGTAACCGCGCCGTCCACGGGCGCCTGGCCTCCCGCGGGAGGCATCCTCCGGCCCGGCGTTTGGTGGCACCCGCGATGTGGACCAGGCGGTTCAGGCTCGGTTTCAAGTCCGCTCGATCAGACCTCCACATCACGAGGCTTGAGTTCCCAGGCCAAGGTGTCGATTCTTCTCATGTGGACACTGCCGCCGCGGATGCTCTCGAGGTACCAAGCGACCCTACGACCTTGGCGAGCTTCCTGGTGGCCGAGCCACATCGGGTGGGCCACGCCGCTCGCGAGGTCTCAAACAACGCTCTTCGCGCCATCCGCACCCATCTTGGGATGGACGTGGCGTTCGTTTCCGAGTTCAGGGCGGATCAGCGTGTCTTCCGCTACGTCGATGCTGCGTCGCAGGACTCCCCCGTGTGTGCCGGAGGTGCTGGCCCGCTGGAGGAGAGCTACTGCCAGCGCGTGGTCGACGGACGGCTACCGGGGCTGATCCACGACGCAAGCGAGGTCCCGGCCGCCATGGAGCTGCCCGTAACCGCCGCCCTCCCCGTCGGAGCCCACATGAGCGTTCCCATTCGGCTCAGAGACGGGCAGGTCTACGGGACGTTCTGCTGCTTCAGCTACACGCCGGACCACTCTCTCACCGACCGCGACCTGGCCGTGATGCATGTCTTCGCCGATCTCACCGCCGACCAGATCGAGGCTGAGCTGGAGACCAAGCAGCGCAACGCCGAGATCGTCGATCGACTGAGAGCCGTGATCGCCGGTGAGGGACTCGCCATGGCCTTCCAGCCCATCGTTGACATTGGCCACGGGGAGCCGATCGGCTTTGAAGCCCTGGCTCGCTTCAGCGGCACACCCACCCGAGGCCCTGAGCTGTGGTTCGCCGAAGCGGCTGGCATCGGCCTGGGTGTCGAGCTCGAAGCCGCGGCAGTCCAACTGGCCCTCGCCGGCCTCCCCCACCTGCCGCCGCAGGCCTATCTCGCCATCAACGTCTCTCCCGCCACCGTGATGTCCGGACAGCTCGACGCCCTCCTGAGGGAGGTCCCGGCAAACCGGATCATTCTGGAGGTCACCGAGCACGCCGCCATCGAGGCCTACGAGCAGCTTGGGGCAGCGCTCAGCGTCTTCCGCCAGCGGGGTCTGCGTGTCGCCGTAGATGACGCCGGCGCCGGCTATGCCAGCTTCCGCCACATCCTTCGCCTCCGGCCAGACATCATCAAACTCGACATGGCCCTGACTCGAGACATCGATCAGGACCCGGCTCGTCGTGCCCTCGCGTCGGCGCTGATCACCTTCGCAGGCAATACCCGCAGCACCATCGTGGCCGAAGGCGTCGAGACGGCCGCAGAGCTTCACACCCTGCAACAACTTGGCGTGACCGCGGCTCAGGGCTACTACCTCGGTCGGCCAACACCTCTTTCCGAGCTGGACGCCGCGCGTGCGATGGGTGACGCTACGGCGTCCGTAGGGAGACGCGATGTCCGATCCTGCGCCAGCACACCAGCCTGAACAGCGCGTCCGGGATCCCTCCAAACGAGTGGGCCATCCCAACCTCGATACACGGCTTCACGCGGCATGGAGATGGCCAGATGGAGACCTTCAGGTCAGCTTGACCGACTGGGGGGTGTAGACCTCGTGCGCCTGGTGGAAGGTCACCTCAGGTGCCACCTCGATCCCGAGCTTCGCCATGGCCGGGGCCAGGCGGTCCTGCCCGAACGCACGAAGGCGGCCTCGCTTTCCCAGGCGTCGATGTTGTGGTTGTCCCCGCCCTCCCACCAGGCCACATGGGAGATGCCACCGTCGGGAGGACGTTCGAGCCAACCTACTTCGGCACGCACCTGGTTGTACTGCTCAGGGCTGACGCCGCGAAGGATGACGTGAGCGACAACTGCCATGGCGTGGCCTCCCATCTCAAGAAGTGCTTAGCGCCGCGACGCTATCCCCCAGTCGACCCCGTTCTCCGTTGTGTTGACTATGGGCAGGCCGCTCGAGTTCGGCACCGGTGCGGCGCGAGGTAACGCTCGGAAGCGTCGACACGCTGGCTGAGCGAACTCGTGCAAAGACGCCACCTCAGTTGCTGCCGATACATAGCGGGCAAGGCGGGGCCGGAGAGTGGTCCAGCCCAGAGCGTTCCGGGAAACCGGATGGGTTCGACTCCGCTTTAGCCCACAAGGACTTCGCGTTCTGCCAGGGCGGACTCGTCGGCCAGAAGTCCTGAACCAGGCGCCGCTGGATCCAGCACGGTGGCGATGTCCAGCTCCGCCCTCCGGCCGAACATCAGGAGGGGGGATACGAGGTCTCGTCGCAGCAGGGTCGTGCCGAAGGCGCCCTCTTGACCGACCAGTGCGTCCCCGGCATGAGCAGCCACGGTCAGGGCGGCCCGGGTGAGGATGCTCGTCTCACCGACATGGGCGCCCACGATCACGCCGATCCCGAGCTCCCGGGCCGCCTCGACGATCGCCAGCGAACGCAGGAGGCCGCCCATCTTCGACACCCGGCAGTTGAGGATCCAACGATCCGCTGGTCCTGGGAGGCGAGCGAGCTGTTCACCCCGGAGGCCGCTCTCGTCGAGGACGATCGGCGTGTCCAGGGCGGCAGCAATGCGAGCGAATCCGTCGAGATCGTTCGCAGTGAGCGGCTCCTCGATGGCCGTGAAGCGGTAGTCCAGTCTGCTCAAGTGCGCGATGCACTTGTCGGCATCGCTCCAGAGGTTGTTGGCGTCCACCCGGACCCGCACGGTTGCCCATCGACGCCGGAGCCGAGCGAGCTTCCGACGGTCTCGGTCCAGGTCACCCGACAACTTGAGCTTGAAGTCACGCATGCCCCGGAAGAGGTAGCGCTGGAGGAGTAGGGCGAAGACCCAGCGTCCGCTGTCGCCGATGACCGCGGTGTAGCGGAACCTTCCGCTCAGGTCCGGGTACCCGAGGAACCGCTCGACAGAGACGCGCTGCTCACCTGCGAGCGCGTCGAGCAGGGCGAGCTCCAGGGCGCAGAAGGCGGCTGGGTTGGCATCGATGCTCTCCCGGTGATCCGCCATCCATGACCGCAACCCGTCAATGGTCTCGGCGGCCACGACTGCGCCCGGTGCGGCGCCCCGCAGGAAGGTCCGAGCGGATTCCGCGGTCTCGCTGGTCACGTACCGGCGGGGACAGCCCTCACCCACGCCCACCGCGCCGCTGGCCGTCTGGATCCGCACGATGATGTTCTCGGTGGCGGCGCGGACGGCGGACGCGTGCCGCACCGTCACCTTGAACGACGTCGGGAACGTTGCCAGCTCAACCCGCATCGCTCAGCTCACAACGGCGGCGGCGAGGTCAAAGGTGCAGTCCTCAGCTCGCTGAAGAGGCATGACCTTGAACTGGGCGTCCCGTTGGCCGTTGCCCACGCAATAGGACCGGTACGCCTCGCCGGTGCCCGCCCGTAGCTCTTGGGCGACGACCGGATGGAGCCGGCCACTCGCCCGTTTCGAGCGGTACTCGATGTTGAGCCGGGCGAGAGTGTCGTCGACCGAGCGCGCCAGGCGGGCGAGTTCAGCGCGACCGAGCGGTCCTTCCAGGTAGAGGCGGTAGCTGGCCATCGGGGTGTCGGCCAGCATGAGGAAGAACCCGCCGCCGGGCACCCGGCCCTCGCCTGCTGCGACCACCGACTCGAGCACCTGGCTCTCGTGAAGCTTCTCGCCGGTGATGTTCGTGACACCCCGGCCCTTCTGGACGAACCCGAGGCACGGCGTGCCACCGAACATGCCGGTCACCTCGACGATGTCGTTCATGTCGTAGCGATAGAGCCCGTCGAAGGTGGTGACGAACACGTAGTACTGCCGACCCTGTTCGAGGTCGGCCAGGGTCAGGAACTGGTGGTTGCCGCACTCCCAGGCGTCTCGCTCGACGAACTCGAAGAAGTTGTCCCCAAGGGTGGGCACACAGTTCCCGCTCGTCGTGTCCACCGCCACCGTCCCCCGCACCTCGCTGGCCAGGTAGCCCAACTCGACCACCGCGGCCGTCTCGGGCAGGACGTCGCGCAGTCGGGTCACGGCCAGCCCGCAGCTCCCTCGGGTCCAGGTGGTGACGGCGGCGAGCCCCGGCCAAAGGTCACCGAAGGTGAGGTCCGAGGGGTCACCCAG
>JAUJNQ010000002.1:406970-506353 GCA_030448025.1 Acidimicrobiales bacterium
CGGCGGCGAGCCCCGGCCAAAGGTCACCGAAGGTGAGGTCCGAGGGGTCACCCAGCGCCCGGAGCTGCGCCGCCCGTCCTCCCGTGGCGGCGAGGGCGGCGGTTAGCGCGCCCCGGCAGTCGGGATCGAGGGGCCCGGCGCCTCGCAGCGTCCCCGAAGCAAGGTCATCGAGAAGGTCCGGCCAGCGGTCGACGATGACCTGGCGCAAGCGCAGCAGGGTGGACGGGTTCGCCGTGGCCATCGCCGTGAGGTTGCGCTCCGCGAGGGCGAGGGCGGCGATGGAGTAGTAGCGGGCGTCGTAGTCGGCGATGGTGAGCGTGACGGGCGGGACGATGTAGCGGCGACGGATGATTCCCGGCATGCCTTCGAGGATCATCCCGCTGGCCGAGCCGAACGGCATGCCACTGGGACCATGACCCTCGACGGCCGGACCGCCGATGCCGAGGATCCGACCCGACAGGGACCCGGTGGCGGCGTGGACCATGGTGGCCAGGAGCCGTTGAGCCTTCGCTTGGCGGTTCAGGCCGGTCGGGGTCACCGGGATGTTTTTCGGCTCGCCGGTGGTGCCGCTGGTGATGGCGTACATGATGGGCGCCTCGGCCGTGAGGACCGCTTCGCCTGTGGTCTGCTGACGCTCGATGTGCGGGCGGAGCCCTTCGTAGTCGTTGACCGGTACTGCCTTGGCGAACTCGCCGTGACCCCGGATCGAGCCGAAGCCTTGTGAGCGCCCGAACGTGGTGTCGGTGTTGCGGGCGAGAATCTCGGCCAGGACCTTTGCCTGCGTCCCGGCGGGGTTGGCGGACTGCTCGGTCAGCTCACCCCATAGTGTCCGGCGTCGCCAGCGCATGCCCAGGTCCAGGGCCGCACCGCTGAAGGCGTCCATCAACTTGGTCATGACGACGCGACGGCCCGCCGGAAGGGGGCGGCGACCTGCCCGACGAAGGTCGTCGGATAAGACGGTTCGCCATTGCCGAGCTCGCCGACCTCGCGATCGGCGGGCAGGTACCGCGTGCCGAAAAGCGTGTCCCAGATGATGAGCTTGTTGCCGTAGTTGTGGTTGGCGTCGCGGAGGTCGGCCGCGTGGTGCCACCGGTGCAGTTCGGGCCCGGCGATCAGCTGGTTGAGCGGACCGAGCCGCACGTCGCAGTTGGAGTGCTGGAAGAAGCCGTTCACCGCATAGAAGACGTAGTAGCCGGCCAGGACCCGGGGGTCGACGCCGAGAATGACGAACGGGAGCGTTTCAACGAGGGACTGAAGTACCTCGTCCAGGGGGTGGAAGCGACCGACGTTGAGCCAGTAGAGCCGGTCGGGTGAGTGATGGATGGCGTGGAGCCCCCAGAGGGTCGGGCTGTTGTGCGTGGCCCGGTGCAGCCAGTAGCGGAAAAAGTCCGCCACGATGAGCATCAGCGCCACCTGCACGATGCCGGGAAGGCGGTGAGGCCACAGGTGGTCCACCTCCCAGACCGAATCGGCGAACGCACTGGCGCACAGCGCGAAGGCGATCCCTGCGAAAGCCGGGACGACCATCTGCACCACGGCCATGAAGGCCATGTCGGTCGTGACCGTGCCGCGGTCGGGTCCCCATGCCGCCCGGTACGGCCAACGCTGCTCCACAACCGTGATCAGGATCGCCGCAACAAGGATCGGACCGTAGGCGGCGACGGCGGTGGGGGTGCCGCTCCGGTCCAGCAGGTAGAAGGCGACACAGGCACCGATCGACACCAGGGGATAGAGGAGAACCCGCGGCGCTGCCGCCGGCATCGTCCAGCCGCCGGACTCGTGATGCATCCAGGTGAAGAGGAAGCTGGCAAGAACGAGGTGGAAGATCGTCGGGAGCCGAGCGTCGAGCCACCCCCCGTCGGTGGCGAAGGTGAGACCGGCGATCAACCGGAAGGCCATCACCGCGAGGTAGATGACTGCGAGGGCAGAGACTGCCCGTCGCCATTCCTGCGGCAGGCGGCGCTGGCCTCGGCTGACGGCTCGGACCACCCGGAGCTGCCCAGCGACGATCACCAACTGCAACGCGACGAGGACCGCGTACGGGAGCGCGCCGCTCTGCCATTCCTCGAAGCCAGGCAGGACGTCGACGGGGTGGAAGTACTGGATGAGCTGGACAACGACACGACCGACGAACAACACGGCCAGCAGCGCCAGGAGGCGGGCGTGGAACCGCGAACTGCCGGCACGCTCCGTCGGCTTTCTTTGTTCCGCTTTGGCGGTTGGGATCTTTCCCGACTCGGTCCCGGGTTCGTACGGTGATGCCACATCGGCACCATAAGCGTGGATCACGTCTGGGGGCATCCGGGATTCCCCTCGTTGCCGGCTGGGGAACCCCCTATTGGATGGCGAGGACATGTGAAGTCGGCGGCGCCCTCCCACTTAGCGACTCCGTTGGGAACGCTCGGGAACGGCACGAGTGTGGCGCGAGGTATCGCGACCGCGAGGGCGCACCGAACCTTGCATCGCTCGTGGCATGGCCTGCCTTCGACCGCTGTTCGACCGCGCGGGTTCCTATTTCTACTTACGTGTCGTCGAGACCACCGCCGCCCCCGCCCTCGGCAGGTTCCGCAATCGGGGCGAGCGCTCTAAGCAGCGTCGCGTCGAGCGTCTTTGGCGACCAGCCGCCCGGGCGGGTGAGCGCGTCAGTGAGCACCTCGCGCAGCAGCTTCACGGCGACGTCGCAGTGTCGTATGTGCTGTCGCCGAGGGTCATTCGTCGCGAACGATCGCCGGGCGTGCCGTGGACGACTGCTGACCGGTGTGAGTACACCTTCCTTACCAACTCGTAGACCGTCTGTGCGTCAGCGGGATCGCTCGCGCGAGTTGCAAGAGCAGTTGCCGCCCGCAGCGCAAGGCGGTGCGAGAGTTCGTCGCGTCCCTCGCTGAGCAAGGCTTCCAGGCCGATACACGCGTCGATGGTTCGATCGTCGTCGGTTGCCCGCAGAGCCGCCAAAGACAGTCGCCGCGCCGCGAGCCGGACGTGTGCCGCGGCCGCACGCAACGAGGACACGAGGGCCGGGACCAGTTGCAGGGCCTCGTTGGAGATCGGGTTTGGCGCTCGCAGCCAGCCGTAGTCGTCGAACGAGTCGGGGTAGCGGCGAAAGGTTGCCACCGTCGTCAACGGGGGGAGGTCGTAGTCCCACCGATCGGCCCAGCCGAGCGGACGACGGAGCACCTGCGCGTACCCGACGTCGATGTGGGTGGCGATGCGCAGCGCCTCGCATACGAGATCGGCGTCGTCCAGCGGAACCGGTTCGTTGTCTCGGCCAAACAGCCTCGGTCCCGGTCCTGGATTGGAGAGCTGGCGTCCGGACACGACCAGCGCGTGGGTCGCGGCACCAATCACGGTGTCGGGGACGCTCGTGATCGAGTAGTCGCCTGGGGCTCTCGCTGCCTGTGTTGCAGCGTCCATCGGTTCGATGCGGGTCGTGGCGTCGACGACCAAGACCTGACCGAGTTCGAAGGCGGTAAGCACGAGCGGGATGACGTACTCGACCGGGAGCGGATCGAGGAGCCACGCTCGCTCACGTTCCAGGTACAAGGGAAGTAGGGCGTCCTCGGTCGCCACCCCAGTTGCGCGAGCACGGTCGAGCAGGGATAGGGCGAGGTCTGCCACCTGGATTTCAAGCATCCGGTCCTCGATGTCAGCCCTGCCGGTCGCAGTGGCGATCGCCACCCGAGCGCGCAGGTCGTCGTGTGCGCGGACGTACAAGATGAGCGCGGCGAGTTCTGGAACATCGCTGTAGGCGATCGGCTTGAGCTGATCCCTCTTCGGTCCGAACAGCGCGGAAAAGTCGGTTGGCGCGTCGTCATGTGGGAACAGGCGAGAGCGGCTGAGGTTGGGCCAGCCGCGGTCGAATGCGGTGACGGACGGCAGCTCAATGCTTGGACGCCATCCACCACGCTCGAGCTGTCGGTCGGCAGCGGCGCCGGCTGCCCACACGGCTGCTCGAGTTAGGTTCCAAAGCTCGGGCTCGATCGGCTGTACGCCAACGTTCGCGGGCGCGACGGGCGGCTGCGCGACATCGTCTATTCGAGAACCCACTAACCCATGATCTCCCCATCGGGCCTCGCCGCGCGCTGGACGGGATTGTCGGCTGCGCCGCCTGCCACAGATCGACGCTTCTCGTGCGGTTCTCAGCCATGGGCGGGGACACTGGGCACCGCCGGAGTACGGCACGGGTTGGGCGCGAGGTAACCGCGCCGTACATGGGCGCCTGGCCTCCCGCCCGAGGCAGCCTCCGGCCGGCGATCAGGGGCAGTTCCGACCCTCTTTGTAACCGCGCAGTAGTTGGCACATTCCCGCTCGACTACGCGCCGGCCGCGGCGGCACGTGGTGTCCGGTTACCGATGCTGCTCACTCCCACATACGCCGTGGTCAGACGCTGCTTTCGTCCAATCAGCGCTCACGCGGCGACGCACCCCGATCTGAACTTGGGGGATCGGGGCTACAACGCAGCCGCCGCACCAGGCGGCTCTAGGGCTCGCTGAACACCCGGATGTCGCGCCACATGTTCTCGTGGCTCTGGTGCACCTCACGGACCCAGGCGGGCACGGCGCTCCAATCGACGGTCACCTCGCGCTCTCCCCATCCAACCCGCACAATCCGGCGATCGCCAGCGAAATCGGCGACCAAGTCGCGGCGGACGAACAGCAGGTGTCCGCGCCACGGTTCCTCCGCGCGGAAGGTCGCCGACGCACGGACCCCGTCGAAGCCGACAAGATCCAAGGTGCCGGGCAGCTGACGAAGCCCGAACCGGGCAGCGAACTCGAACGACGGCACGTCATAAGACCGCGTCAGCACCGTCGGTGAGCCGCCTTCACCGGTCGAGAGCTCTACGGCCACCTGCCCGAGCCCGATGCCTTCGTCGCGCCAGTCACGACGCAACGCAGGACGGGAGTAGGTGTCATCGTCACCGTCCTCGAAGCGCACCTCGAACCTGGGGCTCCACGGCACCTCCCCGGCGAACACACCACGGACTGTCGGGAGCTCAGGAAAAAAGTCGTTCCCGAGGTACTTGAGCCCGCCGATCATCTCGAGTGCGGGATCCACATCGGCAGGCTCCAAAAGGAGCGTGCGGAAGAACCCCCAGACGCGCCGCCCGTCACGCTTATGCTCCAAGAACCCCTCGACCAGCAGCCACCCGCCGGCGACGCCGTAGATCTCCTCAGGTGACCACAACTCCGCTGGCACGTGCACCGCACCGGTCCGGAGCCACACCTCGTCGGCCATCGATGCGGTAGGCGCCCACTCCGGGAGCGGGAGGGGAAGGACCGGGGGTTCATCGGGGAACGACGGGTCGATGTCGGGCGTCACGTTCCGCGCACCCCCGACCCGCTGGTCCCGAATCCGCCCGGCATCAGCGAGACGGCCGATCAGCTCGAAGTACGCGATCCAGCCGTACTTCGCCGCTCGGCCCTCCACGAATGCCAGCGCCTGCGCCACCGCCTCCACGTGGGCCCGGACCACCACCGAGGAGATCTGCGGGCTCCCGAAGGCCCACAGCAGCGACACCGACTTGGGGGCGGAGAAGGTGGCGTCGAAGGCCATGTCCCGCCGCCCCCGCTTGCCGGCCAGCAGGTCTGTCCCCACCTCGGGGTCATGGCCGTCGACCAGAGCCCGCAGGTCGTCGTGTCCCACAACTCCGGACAGGCCCAGCTCACCGGCCCATGTCCCGGCCCACACGCCTGGGGCCTCGCCGTGGCCCAGGTAGTACTCCTCCAGCCCCTCGGCTACGGCCGAGATGGTGTACTCGGCGTCGGTGAGGGCCGCCACCCTCAACACGGGTCGGCCCCTCCCCCGCCGCTGCCACCAAGGCCGGCCGCATCGGCCTCCCCGGAGGGGTGGCAACTGTCTGGAGTTCGAATCGGTGAGATTGCGTAGCGATGGTGGTGGTCGTCGTCGGGTTCGGTGTCGAGCTGGTCGAGTGGCGTTCTGTGCTGCGTTGAGGTCGGAGTTGGCGCTGTCGTTGATGACGTGGTGGTCGTGTCGTCTTCAGGCGCAGCGTCCTCACCGAGAAGGCTGAGTTGGGCGGCGCGTGAAACTGGGCTGTCGTCGGCGACCGGTGCCCGGCGCAAGCGCCGACGTCGTGCGCCGTCCCCAACCTCGGGACGCCCGGGCCTGTCCCCGTTCGAGGGACGCACGACTGTGCTAGTGGCGACAGGATCGGCGGCACCGAGCCGAGTCAGGCCGGAGATCGGTGTCACCACGTAGTGCGAGCCGTCGGCGGGCCGCTCGGTTGAACAGCGGAGGACGAAGCCGGCGGCGGCGAGCCTGACCAGGGCCCGGGCCACGGTGTCCTTGTCCAGGCCGAGCGCCGTTCCCAGCCGGCGCACGCTGGTGGTGGCGACCAGGCGGCCGTCTTCGCCTCGCTCGGCGCCGAGGGTCAGTTCCTCCAGCACGGCCCAGGCCGTGGGGCCGAGCCCTGCCTTCGCGGCGCGCGCGGCGCCGGTGAGCACCACGGTCGGCTCTGGGCCGGGCTCGCTCATGGCCGGCGGCGCCGGCCCCCGTCCATGCCGCGCAACTGCGGTGCGGGTGCAGGGGGATCAGCAAGGAGGAACTGCTCGAGACGGACCCGGACCACTCGCAGGCAGCGGCCAAGGCGGACCACGGGGAGGCCCTCTCGCCCGCCGGTGGCCTCGAAGCGGGCGGCCAGCTCATAGGCCGTCCGGCGGCCAATGCGCAGCAGGGCCGCTGCCTCCTCGATGGTGAGCAGGTCGGCGACGTCGTTGGACAGGACGCTGGCTCGGCTGTGGGGCTCGGGGTGCTCCGCCACGGCCGGGGAAGTTACGCCCTTGTCATTCCCTGGTCAACGGGTAGAATTACGGGGTCATGTACTCATGGACACCAGGGGACACTAGGGGTTACCAGCGAGTACCAACGGACACTAGATGAACGAGAAAAAATCTTCGCCGAGGTCGCCTCGCAAGGCCCCAGAGGCTCGATATCGGGGCATGACGCCCAACCAGGTGGTGGCCTACAACCTCCTGCGGGCCCGCCAGCTCCGGGGCTTGACCCAGGACCAGGCCGCCGCCGCCCTCGAGCCCTACCTCGGACTGCGCTGGTCCAAGGCCAGCTTCTCCCAGGCTGAGCGATCCGTGGGGGGGAAGTTCGTGCGCCAGTTCGACGCCGACGAGGTGGTGGCCTTCGCCCGGGGCTTCGAGCTGCCCGTCACCTGGTTCTTCATGCCGCCTCCTGCGTGGAAGGACGGCGCCCCGGTCAAGCTCAGCACCCCCGACGCCCGGCGATTCGGCACCGAGCTGGCCCTGCTGGTCGACCTGGTCTTCGGGGACGACAGCCACCACTGTCAACTTCTCGAAGCACGGCTGGCCGAGTTCCTGGACTCGCTCGGCCCCGACCGCCTCACGCAGGCGCAGGAGCAAATAGCCGGCGCCGCCCTGCGAGCCGCTGGGATCGTGCGACACCGGCTCGGTGATGTCGAACAGTGGGAGGAGTCGCTACGGGCAGTAGCCGATCACCTTGGCGGGCTGCGGAGGCAGCTGGAGGGGTCTGTGGGTGAGGCGGCAGAGAAGGACGGAGAACGCTGATGACGGCGATCGCGGAGGGAGTTCAGTCATGGCTGTGAAGAGACTGTCGAGCGGAAAATGGGAGGCGTCGTACCGCGACCCGGTGGGTCGTGAGCGGATCAAGACCTGTCGCACGCGCGCCGAGGCGGACCGATGGCTCGCCGGCGTGAAGACGGACATGGGACGAGGCGACTACATCGACCCGCGCCTTGCTCGCTCACGGTTCGGGGAGTGGGCCGAGGAATGGCTGGCGACGACAACGCACCTGAAGGCGAAGACCCGAGTCGACTACGAAGGAATGCTCCGTTGTCATGTCCTCCCGGCGTTCCGCGATCGGCCCATCGCCACCATCCAGCAGGTGGACGTTCGCCATTTCATCGCTGTGATGGCGGAGTCCGGGGCAGCAGCGGGCACCATCCGATCGGCCCGCAAGGTGCTCCGCCTGGTGCTGGCCACGGCCCAGAGCGCTGGGGCCGTCAAGGCGAACCCTTGCGACGGCGTGAAGGTGGGCCAGTCTCCGAAGGACGAGATGATCTTCCTGACCGCCGAGCAGGTTGAGAGGCTGGCCACCAGCATCCGGCCGCCTTATGACACGCTCGTCCGCTTCGCGGCCTACACCGGTCTCCGGGCTGGCGAGGTCGGCGCCCTGAGGGTCGGGCGCCTGGAATTGCTGCGGGGACGGGTGCAGGTGGCCGAGTCGGTGACCGAGGTGCAGGGTCGGGGGCTTGTGTTCGGACCGACGAAGACCTACGAGCGTCGGGCGGCTCCCCTACTGCCCTCGGTGCGAGACGAGCTCGGTGCCATCCTCGCCGGACGGCCAGCTGATCCTGCCGCGTTCGTGTTCACCGCTCCAGAAGGCGGGCCTCTGCGCCACAAGAACTTCTACCGGCGCCTCTTCAAGCCGGCCGTGTTGGCCGCCGACCTGCCCCAGGGGACGCGTTTCCATGACCTACGCCACACTTGCGCAGCGCTGATGATCGCCCTCGGCGCTCATCCCAAGGCCATCCAGGAACGCCTCGGGCACTCGTCGATCACGGTCACCCTCGACCGCTACGGTCATCTCTTCCCATCCCTTGACGAGGCCCTCACGGCCCGCCTGGACGAGATGCGCCAGGACGCTCTCGCCGCACTGGGCAATCGGCCGCCGGCCGGGTTGGCCGCGGTCCGTAAACTGGGGGACTGAGATGGCAATCCAACCCGCCAAGGACAATCCCGGGGACCGGAACCCCGACACTGAACCGGTTGAGCCAGGGGACCACGCTGCTGACCGGCTCACAGTCGACGAGCTGCTGCGGCGTGCCCGGCCGCTCCCCCCGCATGAGGAGATGGTGATCGAGGGCATCACGGAGGAAGAAGGCGCCGCCTTCCTCGCTGCACTCGACGATTGAACGCCCGGCGGAGGCGTGGCCCAATCGTCATCGACACCAACGTGTTCGGCGCCGACCTTGTGCCGGGCTCGCTGCTCACCGAACTCTACGAGCCGCTCATGGTGGGGAGGGCTGCGTTCATCTCCTTCCAGACCGTCGCGGAGCTTCGCTTCGGAGCGCTACGCCGTGAGTGGGGCGCGCCACGCCTCCTCCAGCTCCACATGAAGATCGCCCGGGCTCAGGTGGTCCACTCCAACGAGAAGCTCGTCGTCACCTACGCCGAGCTGCGAGCGGCTTGCGAACGTTCCGGCCACGCTCTTGGCCAGCGGGACCATGACGCCGACCGTTGGATCGCGGCCACGGCCATCCGCCTTGGCGTGCCGTTGCTGTCGCACGACGGAATCTTCCGGAACGCTCCCGGCCTCGTTCTCGAGAACGCTGACGAGTGACCAACAGTGGCATCCCGTGCCCTTCAGGACCGCCCCGTGTCGCCTGGTGTCGCGGAGTTTCGCGGAGTTTTCGCGGAGTAGGCGCCGACCCACTCCGTTATCCACAGCTCGCCAGGGCCTGAAAAGCGCCTCTGACCTGCGCTGTTACCAGTGGAGACGATGGGACTCGAACCCACGACCCCCTGCTTGCAAAGCAGGTGCTCTAGCCAGCTGAGCTACGCCCCCGGGGCATGCTGAAAAGGTGGCAGAAAACCCACCGGACCGATTCAGCGGCCTTGTCCAGCCGATTCTACCGGGCCGATCCGTGAGCCAACCGCTGGCCGGGGCCCGCGCCGGGTGACCAGCACCCCTGCCACTGCTAGGACGAGCGCGCCAAGTGGCCCTTGGGTCGTTTGGAGCGGACGGACCTATGCGGCGCGCTCGCCCGGCGGGGCGAGCGACTGGCGGTGGCGGTGAAGCACCAGGGAGTTGACCATCATGGCGAAGCCGAGGAGGTCGCCCAGCTGGCGCTTGGCACCAGCCCGAGTGAGCGCGACCGAGCCAATCGAGTCATCGAGCGCCCTACTTGTCGCCTCGGCATCGGCTCGTTGGGGGTAGAGGCGCTTGTATCGGCATCGCTCGGGGGGAAGCGCCGCAGGTGCTCATTCCGGTTGAAGCGCGTCCGGCGGTCCTCGTCTGTCTGATCGAAGCGCACGCGCAGCTCGCCGCCACCAAGCTCATCCGGCACCAGGTACTCCCCATAGATCCGCCAGGTGCCATCGGCATTGCGACACCTTCGCACCCTGCGCTTGTCGAGCTGGATTCAAGTTCGAGGAAGATCCAGATAAAGTCGAGCAAGCCCATCTTCGCAGTAGGCGGCGACTACAACAGCATGGTCTCCGGATTGATGCGATCCGGCCGGGTAATCAGCGATGACGGCGCGAGCGTGATTCCTAATGACGGGGCGAGCTTCAGGCGGTAGCGCTCTTGGCAGTGGAGGCAACCCCTCCACGCCCCAGCGCCAGCCGCAGGCGGCCGCTACCCTCTCACTGGCCAGAGAACCAAGGATGACGGCGCCCCTTCCTTGATGAGGTCGCCGACACCGGACGACCATCAGGCCATGCCGAGCGGCTTGGTGGGTCGCTCAGTTCCTCGACGGAGCCGTGGACGAGGTCGCTCTGGCCCACTGAGCAACCGGGTTACACGTCTGCCATCAGTTGCCGGCCACCACCTCGAGCGAAGGGGCGTCTGCCTGGTCCGAGCTCCCCGTCGCCGGCAACAGCACCTCGACTTCCTCGCCCAAAGCACTGATGTCGAATGCCGAAGCGGCTTCGGTCTCCGGCGCGTCGCCCGCAGCCGGACGGAGGAGCCAGAGCAGGACATCGGGTTCATCCGGGTCGGGCGTTCGAGACTCCACCCGACGAGGACCGAGGGAACCCTGGACGCTGACCTCATCCTTGGTGATGATGAGCTGAACCCTCTGAGTGGCCTGGTTCGAGACATCGACGGGAAACGTCTCCAGGCGCTCGCCGCGGCCCACTCCGAGCACCAACTGCTCCTCTCCGGGTGGGACGCGGAGCTGCACCTCGGCGGTCACAGTGGCGCCCCGGCGTCGTACCAACTGGTGGAGGTCACCGGGGGCGCCCTCGGTGAGCAGGTACGGCTTTCGTGAAGGGAACAGGTCGAGGGCACGGAGATTGGCCCGATCGCCTCGATCGAGAGCCCACACCACTTTCTGATCGAACGACGGATTTCTCAGCTTGGTGAACGGTGTCATCAACTGCGGTCCGTACCGCGGGAGGAAAACGATGGCACCGTCGAGCGGTCTCTCCTCGACGGGCGAGTGCAGTGCTCGCAAGCCTGTTGTCCGCTCTCGTTGATCGCCAAGGGCCCCGGCGATCACCAACCCGCTGACGGCGGACATGCCGAGCAGGCCGAACCAGGCCAATCGGTGGTCAAGGTGCCAGAGACGGGAGAAGCCACCGGCTCCCAGGATGGCCAGCGGCACGAGAACCGGCAAGTAATAGAAGGGCCCGATTCGCCACGGGCCTTCGAGGCGGGTGAGCAGGTAGCTCCCCCAGAAGAGCAGGTAGCCGATCGGGATGGTGAGGGCGACCAGACCCATCCATCCTTCCAAGCCGGTCTTTCTGTGCCGGAGCGCAACCACGCTGAGGCCGATCAGGACCAGGCCCCCGAAGCACCAGAAGCTGAGCAGCATCGAGTGGGTGAGGAGGCCATGCCACGCCTGGCCCGCGCCGAACTCCAGCTCGGGGTCCCAGGGAAAGACCCGCTTGGCGCCGAAGCCCAGTGTGTCGCTCTTGTCCAGGAGGTTGAACGGTGAGCGAAGGGGGCTCCCCGTGGCTGCTTTGAAGAAGGCCAGCATGGCCACCATAGGGGGGACTGTGCCCATGGCGAACGCGGCGACGTCCGGGATCAGGGTCCGCCAAGAGTGACGCCGGGAGATGACGAACAAGAACCCGAAGGGCAGGGCAAAGAGGACTGCGTCGAAGGGCCGGGCAAAGAAGGCCAAGCCAATCAAGCCGCCGCTGGCGACCAGCAACCATCTCGAGCTCTGTCGCACTCCGCGCAGGAAGGACACGGCGAAACCTTCCAGGAGCAGGACGTTCGGTAGGTAGGAGAGGAAGGTGACCGACTGCATGAGGAAGAACGGTGAGAGAACGACGAACAGGGATGCCAGAACAGAAGGCCAGCGACGGCCGAGCACCTCTCGGGCCAGCAGGTAGGTCAGGACCACCACACCGGCCGCCACCAATGCCTGGGCGGCGTGGTGGCTACCGGTGAGCAGGCGACCTACGGCTATCACCGCTGGCCATACAGGTGAGTACTTGGGCACGTAGTGATCGCCGGAGGTGATGCTCAGCCACGGGACGAATGCGTCGGCCTCAGCGGGCGGCGCCGGAGGGAAGAGGCGACCCTCTGTCAGGCTGTCGGCCTGGAGCAGGTACACGGTCTCGTCCTGGTTCACGCTGAGGTAAGGGAACAACGTCACCGATGCGAGAACGGCCCAGCCCGCGGCGAGGACAGCGAGGACGGCGACGACCACGTGCGGCCGATCTTGGACTGCTCTCAGGTCTGGCACCGCTCATCTATCCCCGGCCGCAGCCATCGTGAATCCGAATAGCCAAGGACAAGAAAACCGCGGAAATCTCCGGCCAAGGCGTATCGCTACCGCCCAGCTCGACGATTACTCAGAAGAAGATCGTGCATGGACGGCGGGTACCGGCAACCGCACCTGTCCCAAGGGCCCGACGAGACACACGCCACCACGGAGGTCACCGAGATGGAAGAGCAGGGAACGTCCAGGTTGAAGGCGATCGTCGGAGGGCTGCTGGCCACAGGGGTGGTCTTGACAGCCACCGTCGCCCTCGCTGCCCGGGGCCCCAGCGGCGGTGACTACGGAGTTGGTGGTTATGGAGGCGACGGTGGCTACGGCAAAAAGAACGGCCATCGCCTGCATTGCCCTTCCTACAACGGCATGTATCACTCCAACGGACGGGCGACGTGCCACGTGGCGCCGCGTCGAGCGGGAGTGGGAACCGGTGAGGGCGTTACTCCTCCTGGTGAAGGCGGCGCTGAGCAGGGGGGATCGGCGGAGGCCAGCTCCGCGCCACCACCGCGAGTCAACGCCAATCGCTCACCAAGCAACGGCCAGGCTGTCCATGCCGGCCAGGCGGGCCGTTCAGCCCAGACTGTTCGGAGTGGGCAGACTGGGCAGAGTGGTCCTGCGGGCGCCGCGGCCCAGCCGGCCAGGCCCAACGGGCCCGCGCATGACGGTGACGTCGACGATGTCAAAGACGAGCCCAAGAAGTCACGCAGCGACAGGGCCGGCGACCGCCAGCAGGGGGGGCGGGGCCGCAACTAGCTAGCTAGTAACGACCACTGCGGTCGGGGTCCACTGCGTCGGAGGTAGCTTCCTTCGTCCAGCTCATCGAGGACGAGGGCCGCGATGTGCTCTGGTTCATGGAACCCCTTGCCGGCCTCCGCCCTATCGCTGGACCGGACGAAGGAATCGCAGACGAAGCGTAACTCTTGGGGGCTCGTCGGCGATTGCTCCGATGAGATGCCAGACGGGGGCTTCATGGGCCCAGGTGATCAGCGGGAGTCTTCCGTCGCGCCGCCTCACAAGAGCCGGAGCGAAAGTTCCAGGTATGGGTCCGGACGTCCGATACGAAGATCGATGGAGATCGCTTGACGGGCCATGAGGCCTTCGATGACGTCCTGAGCGCCGCTCAGGCCAACGCCGGGTGGGCATTCCAGCGGCTGTTCGATGAGCTGGCTCGGCCGCTTGTCGGCTATCTGCGGGCGCAGGGAGGGCGCGAGCCTGACGACCTGGCCAACGAGGTGTTTCTCGGAGTGTTCTCCGGCATCGCCAACTTCCAAGGCAGCAAGGAGCAGTTCCGCTCCTGGGTCTTCACCCTCGCCCATCGTCGTCTCATCGATGAGCGTCGCAGGTTGGGACGGCGCCCGGCGCTGGTCGACAGCGAGCCCGACGCCAATGTCAGCGGCGGGGACGCGGAGCACGACGCTCTGTGCTCGGCCGGCAACGAGCGAGTTCGAGAACTGCTTGCCCGCCTGGCACCCGACCAGCGCGACGTCCTGCTCCTCAGGGTCGTGGCCGACCTCACCGTGGAGCGGACAGCCCAGACCCTGGGTAAGACGCCCGGAGCGGTCAAGGCTCTCCAGCGACGGGGACTGACAGCGCTTCGCAAGGAAATCACGCCAGAGGGCGTACCCCTTTGAGCGTCCTCGGCGATGACCATGACGAGATGCGAACGCAGCCCCTCCTCGACGATCACACAATCGAGTCGATCCTCGCCGGCCGTAGGTTTCCGGACCGACCCGAGGTCGACGAGCTGGCCAGCTTCGTCTCCGAGGTGCGCAGTGTCGCCGACGGGCCAGCTCCCAAACTGGGCGCAGATCTGACGACCATCCTGACGGGCGGCTTACCCAGGGGGAAAGTCGACCTGCCGGCGGCCGGGCTGGCGAAGAGGAGAAGGTCGAAGATCGAGGCCATCTCTGCCAGTGCCCTGGGCAAGGCGGCCGCAGTGCTGGCCGGCCTGGGCCTCGCCACCACGGGCGCGGCTGCGGCCGACGTGCTTCCCGAGGTCGCCCAGGACCGCGTGGCCGTCGTCGTCGAGGCAGTGAGCCCCTTCGACCTTCGCCACAGCGCTGACAAGGGCCAAGACGGCAAGCACCGCAAGGGTGGCGGCGCCGGCGCCGACATCAAGCCGGAGGTCCCCTTCGACCATGCCGACCCCAACGCCAAGGACAACCTCGGCGCCGATGTCTCCGATCGACCCCAGAGCACGGATGCCAAGGACAGGGACTTCGAACGGAGCCTGAGGGAGACAGCGCCCGGTCAGGCTCCGGCCACCAGGCCAACGGCGAGCAACCCCGGCACTGAGCGCAGGCAGAGCGCTCCCGGCCAGGCCCCCGCCGGCAGCCCGACGGCAGATAGCAGGTCCGGGACTCCGCACCGGCAGAGCGCTCCGGGCCAGCCCCCTGCCAGCGCGCCGGCGCCAGATGGCAGGCCCGGGGCGGCTCACCGTCGCTAATCGCCGGCCGTAGCACTCTACCGGAGGCCACAGAGCCGGCGCCTGCCCGAGTCAGCAACCACCGATCGGATGCCCCTGGCGGCCTGAGGCCGTGGCTGCGATGAACGGGCCTACGGGGTGTCCTGGGACTTCCCCCGCATGCCTGCCACCGCCGAGCTCACCGCGTCGGTGTCGAGGATGTCCTCCATGACGCCGATCTGTGCCTCCCAGACGTCGTCCGGGATCGCCGTCTTGACCTCGTCCTCCAGGACGTGGAACACATCGAGGCCCAACTGGACCCCGGCCAGTGCACCTGCGTACGCCGGGTCTCCGAGAACCACCGTCTCTGCGGTGATCTCGGCGGCCTCGGCGTCCGGAGCACCGATGAGGACGATCAGGTCGTCCTTACCGTGCTGCTCCGAGAGCCGGAGTATCGACTCCTGGCTCTGCAGGTCCATGGCTCCTGCAGCCGTTCAGACGAAGCACTCGGTGGCGGAGAACACCACCTTGGCTCCGGCTGCTTCGGCACAGGCGCTGATCGCCGGCCCCGACACACCATCGCGCTCGCCGAGCGCGATGACCAACTTGTTCTCGAGCGTTTCCATCGACTAGCTCACCTCCTCGAGGTTCTCGTCCAACCATTCCTCCAACGCCGCCGCGGACAGGCTCGGGCCCGCCAACCGGCTCACCTCTTCGCCGTCGCGGAAGAGCAGGAACGCCGGCAACCCCATGACCTTTAGCTCCATGCAGAGCCGCCGCGCCTTGGGCGCCTCCAGGGTCACCACCTTCACGTCCTGCTTCTCCTCGGCGATGCGCTCCACGTCGGGCATGAGGGCCAGGCAAGTGGTGCAGTCCGGCCCCCACATGTCGACCAATGTGGTGCCCTCGGACACCAGCTCCCTGAAGTTGTCCTTGGTTACCTCTGGCAACGTCCCTGGCAAAGTCATGCTCCTTCCGGGTTCTTCTCCAACAACACGCTCATGCCGTCCGACATCTGCGACATGCGCCCGAGGAAGAGGCTCCCCTTGGCGATCATCATCACCCGCTCGGCCTCGCCGCCCCGAAGGCGATCGAGGGCGTGGGGAAGATAACAGAGGGCCGACGCCAGGTGCCCCTGGGTGGGAGCGAAGCCGGGCATGCCCCGGGTGGCGGCGAAGTCGCTCAGCTCCTCCTTGGTGATGGCGCCGCTCCTGGCGGCCAGCGCGGCGATGGTGCGGTAGTTGCGCTCGGGCACGTTGCCCGATCCCTGAGGCTCGGTGATCTCGGGGTCGTGCAGCTCGGTTGCGTAGTCGTCCACCTCGGTCATGGGGATGCCCGCCCGCTGCAGCGGCTCCACCGCCAGCGCCTCCATGATCTGGGGGCTGGAGCCGCCGGCCGACACCCGGTGGCGGCCCACCACGTCGAGGCGGATGCGGGGCGAGGCGCCGTCGTCGGCCTCGATCAGCGCCGCCGACCCGCCCAGGACGTCCTCGAGCACCGGCATCTCGTGGCGCAGGTGACCCTGGAACTTCATGCCCAGCTTGGCGAGTGAGCCGCCCGCCACCACGGCCACCCGCTGGAACGTCCCCGAGGCCACCAGGGCGGCGCCCACCACCAACGCCGGGATGGGGGCGGCGCAGAAGTTCTTCACGTCCATGCCCGAAGCCTCGCTGAGCCCGGCCACCTCGGCCACCGCCTTGGCCATGTTGCCCCCGCCCCGCTGGTAGCGGTCGCCCACCGCCTCCTCGCCGCAGCCGATCACGTAGTCGATCGAGGCGGGGTCCACGTCGAGGTTGACGAGGAGGTGCAGGAGAGACAGGGTGGCGGTGGCCTTGGTGGCCAGGTTGTCCAGGAGCACGTACGCCGACAAGGCCTCGTCGGCTTCGTCTCCCCGTCGCATGGCCGCACCCAGGCGGTGGGCGCCGAGGTGCAAACCCAGCGCGCCGGGCTCAGCGGACACCTTCTCCACGTCGCCAACGGCTCGCTCGATGCGGTCCAGGTCGAGGTGCTTGGCCAGAGGGTGTCCGGCCAGGGCGGCGGCGGCCTGCTCGGCCACGTCCTCGGCGAGGACCAACAAGTCGAAGTGGTCCACCGCCGCCAGCAGGCCCAGGAGCTCGTCCTCGGGCATCAGCTCGCCGGACGGGGCGAAGCGCGACGCCTCGGGGTCGGTGGTCGCGAACCAGGGCCGCTCGGGCATGGCGCGTGGATGGATGGCGCCGATGTAGGCCTGGTGGGGCGGGTAGGCGACGGCCTGGTCGAAGGTGCGCAGCGACCCCAGGAACGACGACTCCACTTCGCCGTCCCTCGGCAGCTCCCGCCGGGGCTTCGAGCCGTGACGGGCCAGGCCGGGGGCGTGGGCGAGGACCTGGGCGGCCCCACTTATGACCGGGTTGCTCATGTCATGCTCCGTCCGTGTTGTCGCTCGTGTCGCTGTGTTCGCCCTGGTTGCTCTGGTGGCTGCCGTCGAACACCGTGGGCTCGTCCACGGCCGTGGACAGCGCCACCAAAGCAGTCTCCACCAGCGTGCGCCGCCACGCCCGTTCCTGCTCGGTCCCGAGCGACGGGTCGCCCGTGGGGAAGGGGATCCCCCGGGTGGGCACGATGCGGGGTGCGCCGACCCTGGTGGCTATGGACACCAGGTTGCACAGCAACGCCGTGGGGATCCCTCCCCTCTCCAGCTCCTTGGCAAGCGTTGACCCGCAACGCGTTCCGGTCCCTCACGTGGCAGTCAGGATGGCCGCCCGGACCCCGGACTTGCGCAGGTCGGCCACCCATTCGGTGCCGAAGCGCTTGGCGTTGCCCACCGAGGTGCCGTTGCCCGCCGTCACCAGGTACTCGTGATGGAGCCGGCCGATGGCGCCCTCGCTCTCGAGCTGGCGTGCCACGTCGAGGGGCAGGATCCGCTGCGGGTCCTCGTTGGCCGCCACGGTGGAGAAGCCGCCGTGCACGGAGATGAACTCACCGGCGGGGAGCGAGTCCCTCCCCTCGATCGAGTAGTGGGCCCAACGAGTGGCTCGGGCCGACTCCAGCTTGTCGGGGTTGTCGGCCGGCACCACCGCTCCCTCGCTCACAAGGGCGACGGTGACCTCGGAGAGGTCCTCCACCGGAGGCGCGGGCGTCACCTTGTCGAAGTCGGGCAGCGGGACCTCGGTGGCTTCCTTGTCGCCGCCCAACCGAGCCAACACCAGGGCCACGGCCCGACGGGCGGCATTCTGGTCCGCGACCCGGTTGCGACGGGGGGGCTTGCCCAGCCGACCCTCGGCCTCGGTGAGATCCTCACCGGCCGACAACTTCTTGACCGCGGCGGCCAGGGTCTCGAGCGAGGGGCCCATCTCTCTGGCCGCCTCCCCACTGCGCACCACCGGAGCGCCCGCGGCCTCGGCCAGGCCGGGGTTGTCCTGATGCATGGCGGCGACGACCGCCAGCCCCGCCTGGGTGGCGGCGGCGGCCAGGCGGCCGCAGGCCAGGCCGTAGCGGCCGCTCGAGAAGGCGGGCCCGATCACCACCACGTCGGGCTTGGCCTCCTTCACCAGGGCAAGGATCTCCCTCGCCGCCTCGGGTTCGCCGGCGGCGTAGTCGTCGCCGCACGAGACGGTGGCCACCACCTCGAAGTCGTCCCCGAGCAGCGCCTGGAGCTTCCGGCCGGGGCCCACCGCGCCATCGGTGCGGGCAGGCGGCGTGGACGCTGCGTCCTCGCCTCCGACCCCGGTGAAGAACTGGTTCAGGTAGTGGACGACTCGGGTCATGACGGCACCGTCTCCTTGCAGGTCAGGCAACCCCAACCGAGGGGACTCAGGGCACCGTAGAAAGCGGCGGTGGGCAGCTCCATCGGGTCCGTGGCGGGTTGGTCGACCAGCACCACCCGGTCGCCGCCGAGGGCGCGCTCGGTCTGGGCCAGCTTCACCTTCTCGTCGTAGTTGCCGGTGCTCACCATGGCGGTGGCCCGATTGGGAGGCACCACGATGGAAGGGGCGGTGCCGTCCGGGCCGGCCATCTCGGCGAACAGCCCCACGGCGGCGATGCCCAGCTCCTCGAGGCGGTCCATCTTGAGGGCGACGTCGGCGTCGGCGTTCCCCCCGCCCTCCTTGGTGACCAGCGCGGCGTCGAAGCCGGCGTCGGCACACAGCCGAGCGGCGTGGGCCGACACCAGCTCTTTGCCGACCTGGTCGACGGGTTCGGGAGAGATGACCACCCCGGCGAAGTCGAGGTCGGTCCCGTGGCGATCGAGGAGGGCGGCCACCACCGGGTGGTTCTGGTAGAGGTACGTGGGGTTCTTGAGCGACGGATGGCCGAACTGGCCGCTCACCACCGCGCCGTCGTCCAGCTCGCCCGGACCGAGCAGCGTGGGCAGGGCCGCGGTGAAGCTTCGCCCGTAGACGAAGGTCTCCTTGAACGTCCCCTGCGTCTGCAGGTTGGTGATGGCGCCCACTCGGGGGAGACCGTCCTTTCCCCGCCCACCCGCTCGCAGCGGCGGGAGCGTTTCCTCGTGATCGGGCGGGGCGTCCAGGGCGGCGTCGGCGAGGTGGGCGGCCAGGGCCAGCATGCCCTGGCGCAGGCCGGCGCTCACCGCTCCCCAGTCGGCGCCCTCCGGCGGGTCGAACTCCACCACCAGGTTGTGGGTGTTGGCGAGGGGGCTGAGCTCGGCCATCGGCGCCGTCATGTCGACCACGGCCTCCTGGGCCCGTGGCAGGAAGCCGGCGGCCACCACGGCCGCACCCCGGAGCACGTGGGTCTGGCCTCTACCCTGCGGGCGGGCCGGGCCGAGCAGGCCGGGGAAGATGCCGGCGCCGCCCCGGCCCTTGGTGCGGGGCTCCACGGCGTCGAGGACCTTGACGATGCGGACCGACTCCCCGGGCGAGGCCCACGTAGGCGCACCTCGCCCAGAGCCCCTTCACTGAAGTGCGCTCTGGCCTCGTCGGCGGAGACGGTGAGAGTTCCCGACGCGTAGCTGGTGCGCTCCCCGAGGGCGACGGAGGCAACCTCATGAACGAGCCGGCACAGGCCCCCGGTGGCGTTGCCGTCCTGCGCTGTCCGGGTCTGGGCCATCATCCGGACGCTACCGCCCAGACCGGCCGGGACGGAACCCGGCTTGCAGCGAGGGGCCCTTGGGTAGGTGGTGTGGATGGAGAACGACCCACCTCTGCCCCCCGACGACGGCCTCCTCGAACAGCTCCGTGACATGCCGGTCGGGGTCAACGACCCCAACATCATCGGCGACGCAGGCCCTACCGACGTCCCGCCCGGCACCGACCCGCCGACTGCATCACGGGAGCCGGGTGGAGAGGTGGTCGAGGAGGAGCCGCTCGGCTGATCCCTATCGGGGGATGCGCAGGGCCCGACCGGCACAAGGGGCGCGTCCAGTGGCCCTAACCGAACATTTCTCGAACAGCGAGGTGCAGAAGTTGATCGCCCGACTTGCCGGCCTTCTCATGTCCGAGTGACCCTCGGCTACGCCTAGCCAATCAAGCCAGACCATCCACCCACCGGACTGACGAGGTGGGGCAGAATTTGTCGATGGACCTGCTGAGACTCGGGAGGCAGCTCCTCGACGAAGCCAAGTCGGACGAGGTGGGTCCCTTTGAGGGAGCGATCGTTGCCCGGGATGGTGGCAGCGAGGAGTCCTACCCCGTTACATTCACGTTCCGGCGAGAACCCGACAAACTGGCCGACTAAGGCGCTAAGAATCGGCGGCGCTTCCGCTCAATTCCCTTCCTATGACCCCAGTCGGGATCACGGGACCCGTGCGACTAGCCGGGGGCTGGGTTCGTTTAGCGTGTGAACCTCGCACGCCATCACTCCGATGTCCGTTTCGAGCCAGAGGACCAGGCCGGAACTAGATGTGGCGTGGCTAGCTACACCGGGTCCGTCGATGACACGCCGTTGTCTGCCACATGCTGGGTCCACTTCGTCCCACTCCAGTAGCGAGACTGGTGGCGGCCACTCGGATCAGGATGCCAACCCGCTGGCGTGGAGGACCGTGCTGGTGCCGGTGACGGCGCGGGCTGCGCTGCAGCCGGGACAGCGACCTGGGGACCTAGTTGACGGGGCCGCTGGGCCCGGTGCTCAGTGATCAGCTGCTTCAACTGCGGGATGACCTCGCCCGCATCCCCGTCAGCCCAGGCCAGCCCGACGGCCAGGCGCAGGCGAAAAGCTTCGGCGGTTTGCCAGTCGTACAGCACGCCGGAGACCTTCTGTCGGTTGGAGACCTGAATGGCCGTCATCGGCAAAGCCTCGTCGTGCTGGAAGCCAAGCAACTTTGAGAACTGCCATTCCCGAGACTGCTTCATGCCTTGGAAGACCACCCGCCGGTTGGTGATGGTCGCTGTGCCGTTGTCAATGGGCGTCGGGACTTCGGCCCCCTGCTGGTAGGTCCCCCGGGACGCACCGACCCGGTAGCTCACCCCCTTGGCGATGCGAAAGGAAACACCTTGGCTGCGGCCCACCCATTGGCCGGGCAGGCGGCGCGGCTCAACCAAGGCCACGCCACGGATCGCCACGAAGGCCTGCTCACCCTTCTTTAGCTGCAGGGGAATCTCGGACTGGTCGCTAATGCCGCCGGCTTGGGCAAGGTCAAGAGCTTGAGCGAGCTGCTGGTCTCGCTCCTGCCACGCTGCGAGCGCAGCTGCTTGGGCCTGCCGTTCCTTGGCAGCCTGGCGCTCGGCACCCGCCTGGCGCATGTTGTCCAGCAGACCCACTCTGCTGCTCCGTTCACAGCCGGCGCTCTCGTGTCCACAATCCTATAGGGACGAGTTCCGCGGTCCCTGGCGACATAACATCGCCGTGGGCGCTGTCGAAGGCCAACTGGGGCGACGGGAGACCAGATTGCGAAAGCTAGGATTGGTACTGCTGCCGGTTGTTCTGGCCATCGGGGCGTGTTCGGATAGCGAAGACACCACGGACGAGACGACGACAACCACCGTCGTAACCACGACCACCACAACCATACCCACCACGACCACGGCGGTGCCCATACCGACCACAGCCGCTCCAGGCAGCAGCGGTCGGACGCCGACTACGGCAGCCACTCCACGATCAGGCGGCGTTTCCTACTCCAACTGCAGTGAGGCCCGGGCGGCTGGGGCCACTCCCATCAACCGGGGAGAGCCGGGCTACAGCTCGTCCCTTGATCGTGACAATGATGGAGTGGCCTGCGAGTGACCACGGCTAGGTCGTCCAAGTCCGCTGGCCAGGTGTACGAGTTCGTAAAGCAGCAGCTGAACAAACCGATTGACGATTCAATTTGGCGCTCGCCAAGGTCGCCGGGACGGTTGACGGGCTCGATGATGATCTGGTCAGGACCTTCGGAGGGAGACGGGTTCAGACGTGTGAGGTTGTTGGCTGAGATCGAGTCAGCGCCCCGGCCCGTCCTCAGGACCGGAAGACCAAGGAATTCCGAGAGCCCTCGTGACTGTCCGGGCGGTCTGGACCCAGCTCTCGTTAGTCGCATGGCCCTGTTCGAGGCCATTTATCAGAGCGGCAAGGCCACGCTCTCGGAGAGCAGAGTTTGAAGACTCTGGAAGTGCCCCAGGTGAGGATGGCGCCTCCGACGGTGGGTCTGGCGTTCTGCTAAGTGACACCACATTGGTTGGTCCGAGTTCAATAGGGGACCGGACGAGCCGAAGGAGCTGAGAAACGTCAAGACCCAACAGGTCGGCCAGCGGCTTCCGGAAGCGCTCCTGGAGACTCGACTGTCCTCGTTCCCACCGCCCCACCGTCGCCGGTGTCGCCCCGACGGCCGAACCCACGTCCTTCCGGCTCAGCCCGAGGTCTTCACGGGCGCGGCGCAAACCCGCACCTCCCGGTTGTTCTCTTGTTCGATCCGCCGCTGTTTCAGCCAACGCTGTGCCCCAAATCGTGCTCTAAGCAGAGTACGACCGGCCTGTGACTGGTGCAAGGGGTCGGATCTCATCGCAGTTGTGGCCGATCTAGTGCCCAAACTAGTACGAAACGCATCGCCAGGGCTAGACATGGAACGTGGAATAACCTAGAATCACAGTACTGTGATTCGAACGTTGTGCCAAACGACCGCGAAACGTACACAAATCGACTTGCTCAGGCATTGCCCTCTATGCGACGATGACTCCCCCATCGGTGGAGGCAGCCTCCTATGAGGATGGAGGAGCCAGCCGAGGAGGAACGGTCGTACCAGGTCCCTGCTTGGCAACCAGGGAAACCGGACGAGGAGCAGGACATGGGAGACGGACAGCACGTGGCGCTGAATGGGGCTGGTGGGTCGGGCGAAGCCCCCGAGCCCACGATTGACCCACTCGGACCAAAGGGCAGCCATCCCGAGGTAGAAGCCTGGTTGGACGAACGCGAGCGCAGCGAGAAGCGACGCCGGCGGGAAGCCCGACTCGCGAACTACTTTGCCAGAGGTCGAGGTCGCTTGCTCCGGCGCTGAGTCCATATCCTGCGCTACATGGCTAAACCTGGGGATGACCTTTCATCCCGTTCGTCAAATGGTCGGCAACTCCTCTTCTACGGCCCAGAGGACATCTCGACTTGGGAAGCCGGTCTCGCTGACTGCCTCGATCTTTCTGACGCATCCGCTTGGTCCGATCTACAGGCTCGATATGAGACTGGGCGGAGCGAAAGAACGCACAACCTCTTACCGTGGCGCCGCTGTCTGCACGTGGCCCGAGCCAGTGGTGCGAAGTCAGCTGTAATAGAGCGCCGCTACATCTGTTATGACTACCAAAGCGAGTTTAGCGCTTTCTACGCCCACGTTCTGGCTGGCCTCCCTACCACAAGTCACCGCATACACTTCTTCTCTTCACATGTAACCAAAGCCGATTATCGTGAGCTTAAGGGGGACCAGAAGGCCGGATATCTAGGCTATATAGTATGCCGGCCCCGTGACCTTGAAATAGTAGGAAGGACCGTACTTAAACCGCCTCCTGGCTACCCAGTGCTAACAGCCGTGGAGGATACGCCAACCTTCTTTGGACAGGAACTGAAAGTTAACGGTGTCCCGTTCATGCAGCAGGACGAAAGACTGGGCGTTTGCGCCAACGTTGTCGCTTGGATGGTTCACTACACAGCCTACCGGAAATCCCAAGTTAGCCGTCGCTTTGTTGCTGAGTTTCAGCGGCGAGCTCTCGACTTCTCGCCCAAGGCTGCAGTCGGCCTTGACCCTTTTGAGCTTCTTGGTCTCCTTGATGGAGTCGGATTTCGTACGGAGCTATTCCCACGTGACGCGAAGGATGACATACCGGAGACTCGTTATCCATGGGATCCAGAGCCTACAGCGGGAAGTCTCTCGCTTAGTCCCATTTACCGGGAGAATCCCCCACCGCTGCTCGCTGGTCGAGACGGACTAATGAACGACTCGGAGCTCTTGGCACTCAAGCGTCGCTTGGTGGACGAGTGCTGTCGGAACCTGAACTCAGGTATCCCACTAATCGCTGACTCATTTGAGCATACGTTCGTCGTCTGCGGGTACCGTCTGACCGAAGGTGAGTCTGTGGCCAACTTCGTGGTGCAAGACGACCAAGTCGGGCCGTACATCAACGTCCCAGATTGTCTATTTGATCGTTATGACCTTCGGGAAGCTCAGGCGCTCAGCGTCACCGACCGAGCAGCCAGCCTTGCGGAGGTAAGCACGCACCTGTTTGCAGGAACGTCTCCTGACCCGTCGGAGGAGGGTCATTCTGAATGGTCTGACTGGATGGAGCTGCTTGTTCCCCTGCCCAGTCGGGTTTTTCTCAGGCTGCACGCAGCCGAGGCCGCCGCCCTGCGGTTGCTGACCCTCAACTTTGCCGAAGCGGACAAGGGCGAAGCTGCGGGTCAGCCACAATTCCCCGAACTAGTTGCCCTCCTTAAGGCCCGGGCTAAGAATATGCTCCGCTTCCGAACGTACTTGGTCTCCGCCAATGAGTTCAAGGGTCGTGTTGTCGAGCGTGGAGCATGCCCGTCGCTAGTCACAGCGTATCGCTCGTTACGGCTTTCAGAGTGGGTTGCAGTGGTGGAGTTCGTTGATATTGAGGGCCCACTGTCAGCGCACCAGTGCTTAGGCGAGGCTGTGTTTGACGCCACGTCAAATCCAAAGAACCCCTGGGTACACGCCCTACGGCTCGGTACCTCAGTATCCATCGTGTATAGCAATGGAATCCACAAGACTATTGGAACAACCACTTCTTCGCTCCACCCAGCTGCCCGGCCTTACCAGTCCTTGGACGGCCGGCTACTGATAGAGAAGAGCGACAGCGATGCCAATGCAGATTAACGCAGCCATCTGTACGATTTGACTGGCATACAAGAGCCCAGCGATGAAGTCGTTGATCTTTGTCAAGGAACGTAGTTCGCCCAAGCTCGTGGTTGCTATTTGCCGTTCAGAATAGCTCGCCGGCTTTACGAATTCATCCTTCTGTAGGTAGTGCTCCAGTGCTTCTGGATCGGAAACTTCTTGTCGTCGAGGGTTCAGAGCCACTAATCCAAGGATGACAGCGGCGGCAAATCCGATGAGCCCTGCATACATGTACCATCGGCTGCCGCCAGCTAGCACAGCCTTGTTCCTCGTATAGGCATAGGTGAGGGCGGCGAACAATGCTGCAGTTGCGGCGCCAGAACCGGATATGACGATGGCGGCCCTATTCTCAAGGCGCTGACGCCGTTGTTCTTCCCTGTCTATCTGTTGTTGAACGTACTTCGTCACAACCTCCCCGGAACTACTGCTCATCAGCAGCTCCCTTCCGCCGGCCCAAGAGACGGGGCCGTCGCAGCCTCCGCTTCCTAGGGATGGGAGGACCTTCTTCATAGGTCTCCTGTGAGGGCTGGCTTGCCGGACTGCCGGATTCGGCAGGTGACTTTGGTGGGGACTTGGTTTGGTCGGACTTGTCCTCACTGTGCATTGTTCGCCTCATTGCGGTGGTGCAGTTGTTGTTCCATGCTGGGCCACTCTGCAGTCGCCGAGCACTGTCCACAATGTCCCAGGTGACTGCTGCCGCCCCAACCAGACTCAGTACTGCGGCGGCGCCATCAATCAAGAGCCACCGGGAAAGTCCTTCACCCAAGGCGGGGGCTCAGTTGGCGGCCATGGGTCCAGGCCCCGATAATGCCGTCTCGTGGGATACCGAGTACCACCGACCGTCCGTTGCTGCGCAAGTCGCCAGTGATCGGTTTGATCGGCAATTCGCTCGATCGGTCGAGCAGTGACGACAGCAAAGAGGCCGTCGATCACACCGTCTTCGAAGCCGTCTTCCACTCCCATGGAGAAGAAGAGCGCTCCATGCGGGTTCGGCGGTTCCGGCCGTTCAACTGCATCAGCCCACTCGTGGAGCGGATGGCCATCTGCCCAGTTGAAGACAGCGGAGGCACCGGGTGGAAGGGCGTAAGCCTGCGTGCCTTCGCCCCCCACCTCCTGGGGGATGACCACTGGTTCTTCTACCGACGCCGAAAAGGGCCCAGCCTCGTCTACGAAGCGGGTATGGCTCTTCAATCGAACTACAGCCGTCGTACGACCCTCGTTTCGAATCAGTCCCCAAATCTTGAACCAGAGCAACTTGTTCTGGTCCCGAGGGAAGGCGAAGACTGAGGTGTGGTCGGGAAGCTGCGAGCCATGAATATTGATGGCATCCAGCAGCAGTGGCTCCCCTCCACCTGGGACACGCTCACGGCTCATGTGGAGTAGGGGCGGCCACTCCGCTATAGGCGGCAACGCCACAACGATCGGCGCCCGATCATCAATGCGAGCCTTTGCGGCTTGCTCGCTCGCCCTGCGGGCAGCCTCGGCGGACGCCAAGGCGGCGGCGCTGGAACGTGTGGAGATGCGGATTTGCCAAAAGGCCGCAAAGGCCAGGACCCCGGTTACAACGGTTCCTGCCCACTCGCTCACACCACTTGAGTCCATGATCTCCAGGCGTTGCCAGATCGCAAGGTTTCCCCGCTTACGGGCCTGTAATTACAGTCGGGTAAGCCAGGGAAGTCAACCGGACCTGTTCGAGGTCGGATGACGAGGCCTGCTCCGTCAGTGGTTCATCCTCCGACTGCCCTCTCGAACCGCCGCACCAGCTCCCCGAGGCTGACGCCGAGCACCCCGGCGACGGCTCTCAGCTCGATGAGGTCAAGCCGGCGCTGACCGGCCTCGTACTTGCTGACGAAGGATTGGTGGCGGTTCAGCCGCTCCGCCAGTTCTACCTGACGCAAGCCGGCTTCCTCCCGCAGCTGGCGTAGGAGCCCGACCAGGATGCGCTGCTCCTCGCTGTAGATGCTCTTGCTGGCCACCGAGAGCCGGTGGACATCCCCTCACTGGATATGTTTTGACCAGGTCCAGGCCGTCAATGCCAGTCACCGTTGTTCCCAGGGAGAAGCAGCGGAAGCATCACCACTACCTCAAGAGCACCGTCTTCTGTGGCGGCTGTGGGGAGCGGATGTGTTTGACCAACGCCAAGGGCACGTACCTCTACTTCTTCTGCATCGGTCATCACCAGCGCCGATCCGCCTGCCGACAGCGCTACGTGCTGGCCGAGAAGGTGAGTGCGATGGTGGAGGACTACTACCAGCAAGTGCAGGTTGATCCGAAGGACATCGACCGCATACGGAAGGTACTGCACGAGGAGTTGGCCGGTCGGCGGCACCAGAATGCCGAGGAGGTGACCAGGCAGCGCCGGCGCCTCAACCGCTTGTCCAAAGAACGCCAGAAGCTGCTGCAGGCTCACTACTCCGATGCCATTCCCCTGGAGATCTCCTGAAGTCCGAGCAGAAACGGTTGTCACGGGAAGTGGCCGAGGCAGAGCGATTGATTACGGCCAGTGAGCGGCGGGTGGATGAAGTGGAGACCACGATCAACCTGGCCTTGGACCTCGTGGCTGACTGCTTCGAGATGTACCGTCGGGCACCCGAGGCAGTACGCCGCCTGCTCAACCAGTTCTTCTTCGAGCGGGTGCTGGTGGATGCCCAGGACGTACGAAAGGGCTACCTCCGGCAAGCGGTGCAGACCCTCTACGGGTACATCCGAGAGACGCTCGACGTGGTGATGGAGGGCTACCAGAGGCAAGCACCAGCGCCCAGCCTCTGTTTCCCGAGCAGTTCGAAAGAGACCACTTTGGTGGGGCTAGCTGGAATCGAACCAGCGACCTCAGCATTATCAGTGCTGCGCTCTAACCGGCTGAGCTATAGCCCCCGAGCCGGGTGGGGAACGTTACACGACCCCCCTAAACCACCGTCCGCCGAGGGGCTTGCTCCTTCTCGATGACGGTGACCTCCACGCCGCCCATCAAGTCGGACGTGAGGTTGTAGACCACGGCCATGATCACGTTGATCCCGGTTGCGAGCAGCACCAGCACCAGTCCGCCCACGAGGGCTGTGAGGAGGATGACGCCGCCCCTGATCTGGAAGTACTCCAGGAAGAACAGGTCGGTGACGAAGCGCTCGAGGTTGTCGATCAGCCCTGTGATCGACGCCGCCAACCACAGCAGCGCGCCAGCGACCAGCCAGACCACCAACATGCACAGGTAGAAGACGAGCGAGAAGCGAAGGACGGTCCACGGATTGACCCTGCGGACGACCCGACGCACCCGTTGTCCGTCCGCCACCCGCTCACGGTAGCCGCCGGGTGCAGAGCTCGAAGTGGACCGGATCGGTGCGGGGATAGGGCTGGCACAACCCAACTCGGGGCGCCACCGACAGCAATCGGGGCACGAACGACGGGGGGACGTCCACGGCCAGACCGAGCTCGTGGCGGGAGGTGCCCGGTACCGCTACCGGGTACGGGTTGGTGGCACGGTTGGCGTACAGGGCAGCCTGCTGCGCGCGCGAACGGAAGCCCGACGTCACCGGCACCGGCGTCCCCAGGTCGGCTCGAGCCCGATCCAGTGCGGCCCGCATTGCCGGCGCCAACCCGTGCCCGGACGTGGCCGGCCCGAGCACGCCGCTGCCCGGCATGCTTGCGAGCCCTGCCACTCCTGCCGCCCTCCGTGCTCTGGCCGTGGCACTGGCCCCGCCCAGCTCGACCCTGACCCGGACGTCGGTCCCGAGCTCCTCGTAGGAGAGGAGGCGGGCACCGTTCCAGACCGCGGCCGACGCCGCTGCCTCCTTGGTGTCAGCCGCTCCTGCCAGCGCGGCGGCATCGGCAGCCGTGACCGCCTGGGCCCGGGCCATCGCGGCCCCACCTATTCGACCGAGGGCGAGGCACCCCATGCCCATCACCACGATCATCAGCGTCACGAGGGGCAGGATCTGCCCGCCCTCGCCCCTCGCGGGCCTCCAGGACCACAAGCACACGACGCCCCTCCTCCACCGGTAAGACGTAGGGGGAAGTGGTCGGGGTGCTGTCCGAGGGCGGTCGCTTAGGTCAAGGCCTCGGCTGGGTCGGCGTCGTCCACGGCCAGGATGGGCGCTACCGACGTGACCGTCTCCGACGGCGCCAGGTTCATCACCCGCACGCCGGTGGCGTCGCGACCTTGGGACGCCACCTCGCGAACGGCCAACCGGATGGTGACACCGCTGGACGAGATCAGGACGACCTCGTCGTCGAGGCCCACCATGAAAGCCGCTACCACGCCGCCTCGACGGGCCGTGATCTTGATGCCCTTCACCCCCATGGTCCCCCGCCCCTTGCGGGGGAAGCGATCGAGCTGGGTTCGCTTGCCGTAGCCGGCGTCGGTGACCAGGAGGATGGCGACGTCGTCGCGGGCCACGTCGCACGACACCACCTCGTCGCCAGGGCGGAGGCGCATGCCGATCACGCCTTGGGCCGCCCGGCCGGTGGGGCGCACCTCGTCCTCGCCGAACCGGATGGTGAGCCCGTGGGCGGAGACCATGAAGATGTCTTCGCCGCCGCCCATCTGGATCACACGTACCAGCTCGTCACCCTCCTTGAGGTTGATGGCGATGAACCCGTCCCGGCGCGACTTGTCGTACTCGGAGAACGTGGTCTTCTTGACCTGGCCGAACTTGGTGGCGAAGAACAGGTAGCGGTCCTCGCCGAAGTCGCGCGTCTCGATGAGGGCCTGGATGCGCTCGCCGGCGGCCAGGGGCAACAGGTTGGCGATGTGGGTGCCCCGTGCCGTGCGCTCCTTCATGGGCACCTCGTGGGCCTTCAGGCGGTACACCTTGCCCATGTTGGAGAAGAACAACAGATAGGCGTGGGCCGTGGCATGGACCACGGTGGTGACCAGGTCCTCCTCCTTGAGCCTGGCCCCTCGCACGCCCCGGCCTCCCCGGTTCTGGGTGCGGAAGGTGCCGGCCGCCACCGTCTTCACATAGCCCGCCTTGGTCATGGTGACCACCAGAGGCTCGTCGTCGATGAGATCCTCCACGCCGATCTCGCCCGGGTCATAGGTGATCTCGGCCCGGCGAGGCTGGGCGAAGCGCTCTCGTACCTCGCCCAGCTCGGTCTTGATGACGCCACGCAGCTTGGCGGGGTCGGAGAGGATGGCCTCCAGCTCAGCGATGGTCTGGCGCAGTTTGGCCAGCTCCTCGTCCAGCTCAGCACGGCCCAGGCGGGTGAGGCGCCCCAGAGTCATGTCGAGGATGTGGTTGGCCTGGACCTCGGTGAACTCGAAGGGCGCCACCATGAGCCCGACCCGGGCGGCCGGCCGGTCGGCCGAACCCCGGATGAGCTCGATGATGAGGTCGATCATGTCCAGGGCCTTGAGCAGGCCCACCACTATGTGGGCCCTGTCCTTGGCCTTGCGCAGCCGCGACTCGCTGCGGCGGGTGACCACCTCGACCTGGTGGTCGACGTAGGCCGAGAGGGCCTGGGCCAGGTTGAGGGTGCGGGGCACACCATCGACCAGGGCCACCAGGTTGACGCCGAAGCTGCCCTGCAACGGCGTGTGCTTGTAGAGGTTGTTGAGCACCACGCTGGCGTTGGCGTCACGCTTGGGCCTGATGACCAGGCGGGTCTTGCCCTTGGCCGAGTCGTCGTTGACGTCGGCGATGCCCTCGAGCTCGCGCGTCTTGACCAGGTCGTCGATCTTGGTGGCGATGGCGCCCACCGACGTCTGGTAGGGGATCTCGGTGACCACGATGACGGTGCCCTTCTTGGTCTCGTCGATCTCGGCCCGAGCCCGCATGCGCACCGAGCCGCGGCCGCTGCGATACGCCTCCTGGATGCCGCTGCGTCCGAGGATGAGGCCGCCGGTGGGGAAGTCGGGGCCCTTGACGAAGGCCATCAGCTCGTCGGGCGTGGCGTCGGGGTTGTCGATCAGGTGCACCGTGGCGTCGATGATCTCGCCCAGGTTGTGGGGCGGGACGTTGGTGGCCATTCCAACGGCGATGCCCTGGCTGCCGTTGACGAGGAGATTGGGGAATCGGGCCGGCAGCACCACCGGTTCGGTGAACTCACCGGAGTAGTTGTCGGCGAAGTCGACCGTGTCCTCGTCGATGCCGGCCAGCATCTGGAGGGCAAGCAGGTTGAGCCGGCACTCGGTGTAGCGCATGGCCGCGGGCGGGTCGTCGGGCGAGCCGAAGTTTCCGTGGCCGTCGACGAGTGGGTGGCGGAGGCTGAAGCTTTGAGCCATGCGCGCCAGCGCGTCGTAGACGGCCTCCGGGCTGTGTGGGTGGTACTTGCCGGTGACGTCGCCCACCACTCGAGCGCACTTCATGTTGGGCCGGTCGGGGCGCAGGCCCAGGTCGTGCATGGCGTAGAGGATGCGGCGGTGCACCGGCTTCAGCCCGTCCCGGGCGTCGGGAAGGGCGCGGGACACGATGACCGACATGGCGTAGTCCAGAAAGGAGCGCTCCATCTCCTCCTGGATCTCGATCAGCTCGATGGACCCGTAGCCGGCGCCTCCGGTGGTCGCTGCGTCGCTCATCCCTAGATGTCGAGGAAGCGCACGTCTGCGGCGTTGGTGGTGATGAAGTGTTTGCGCAGTTCCACGTTCTCGCCCATCAGGATGGAGAACACCTCGTCAGCGATGGTGGCCTGCTCTCCGGAGACCTGGAGGAGGGTGCGCTTGGTGCGGTCCATGGTGGTCTCGCCCAGCTCGTCGAAGTCCATCTCGCCCAGGCCCTTGAAGCGGGTGAAGTCCGCCTTGTGGTTGGGGTGCTCGGCCACGAAGCGGGACTTGGCTGCGTCGTCCTTGATGTACTCGCGCTCCTTGCCCACGAGGGTGGAGTACAGCGGGGGCTGGCACACGAACACGTGGCCCTGCTCCACCAGATCGGTCATCTGCCGGTAGAAGAAGGTCAGCAGCAGGGTGCGGATGTGGCTCCCGTCCACGTCGGCGTCGGTGAGCAGGCACACCTTGTGGTAGCGGATCTTGGAGACGTCGAACTCCTCGCCCACGCCCGCCCCGATGGCGGCGATGAGGGCCTGGACCTCGGCGTTCTTCAGCATCCGGTCGATGCGGGCGCGCTCGACGTTCAAGATCTTGCCCCGGATGGGCAGGATGGCCTGGAAGGCGGGATCGCGGGCCTGGACCGCGGAGCCTCCGGCGGAGTCGCCCTCCACGATGAACAGCTCCGCCTCCCGGGCATTGCGGGTCTGGCAGTCCCGCAGCTTTCCGGGCATGCCTGCGCCCTCGAGGGCGGACTTGCGCCGGATGAGATCTCTGGCCTGGCGGGCCGCGCTTCGCGCCCGCGACGCCTGTAGAGCCTTTTGCACCACCTGGCGAGCCTCGCTCGGGTGCTCTTCGAGCCACGTCGCGAGCTTGTCGTTGGTGGCCCGCTCCACCAGCGACCGGGTGGACACGTTGCCCAGCTTGGCCTTGGTCTGGCCCTCGAACTGCGGGTCGCGCAAGCGGACGGTGATGATGGCGGTGAGGCCCTCGCGGATGTCCTCGCCCGAGAGGTTGTCGTCCTTCTCCTTGAGCAGGCCCTTGGCCCGGGCGTAGCGGTTGACCACGTTGGTGAGGGCCTTCTTGAAGCCCTCCTCGTGCATGCCTCCCTCGGCGGTGGCGATGCCGTTGGCGAAGCTGTGGAGGCCCTCGTTGAAGCCGGTGTTCCACTGGAGGGCAACCTCGACCTCCTGGTCGTCCTCCGACTGCTCGAAGGCGGCCACCTTCTTGAACAGCGCCTCCTTGGAGGCGTTCAGGTGCCTGACGAAGTCAACGATGCCGCCGTTGTAGCGGTAGGCCACCTCCTGCTCGTGGCCGGGCCGCTCGTCGCTGAAGCGGATCTCGAGGCCCTTGTTCAGGAACGCCATCATCTGGAGGCGCTCGAGCACCGTCTGGGCCCGGAACTCCACGTCGTCGAAGACGGTGGCGTCGGGCCAAAAGGTGATGGTGGTGCCGGTGCGGCTGCGGGGAGCCTTGCCCACCACCTCCACCTTCCCCTGCGGCTTGCCCCCCTTGGCGAACTCCATGCGGTAGCGGTTGGCGTCCCGGTCGACCTCGACCACCAGGCGGCTGGAAAGGGCGTTGACCACGGAGACCCCCACGCCGTGCAGGCCACCGGAAACCTTGTAGCCACTTCCGCCGAACTTGCCTCCGGCATGCAGCACCGTGAGGACGACCTCGATGGTGGACTTGTTGCGGTGCTGGCGGTGCGGGTGGTTCTCGGGCGGGATGCCCCGGCCGTTGTCGCTCACTCGGCAACCGCCGGCGGCCAGGAGGTCGACGTCGATCCGGGTGCAGTACCCGGCCATGGCCTCGTCGACCGAGTTGTCCACTACCTCCCAGATCAGGTGGTGCAGCCCTGCTGCACCGGTGGAGCCCACGTACATGCCGGGACGCTTGCGGACGGCCTCGAGGCCTTCGAGGATCGTGATGTCACTGGCGCCGTAGGACCCTTCGCCGGATTGGGATCTTGGGCCGGGTTGGGATCTTGGATCAGACATGGTTCCCTGCGCCACGGGCGCGACCTCTCAGCACTGACGAGCTCTCAGCACTGGCGAATCGAGGGCATCTGCAGCGCCGCCGGGACGGTCAAGGCGCCGAGTTGCGATGGGCGAAGTTTACCACCGAGGAGCCCCTTCCCCGGGTACTTCGCGATCGGACACGCACCTCCATCCGGGTCGGCGAGCCGCGCCCCACACTGCCCGCGATGCTGGCCAAGATGTCCTGCGCCCGGTAGCGGAGCTCGCTGCCCCACGCCGGATCGTCCACGGTCACCACCAGCACGCCGCCGCGCAGCGAAGAGGGGCGCGCGTTGGCGGCGGCGGTGGGGCCGACCAGGTCGGGCCACTGTGAGAACACCGCCTCCAGCACGGCCGCCGAGGGCATGCCCAGCGCTCGGGTGACGTGGTCCAGGGATGCCGCCACCGGTCGAGGGCCGGCGTCGGGGAGCTCGGGATCGGTCACGACGCCCTCCCCGCTTCGACGCGCCCCGCTCGAACGGACACCGTGCGGGCGGGTGAAAAGCCGGCCGGTGCGGAGCCAGCCGTGGTGAGCAGGGCTTGCCCGAGGGGCAGGGAGGCCAGGAGCGCCGAGCTCCGTGCTGCGTCGAGCTCGGAGAACACGTCGTCGAGGAGCAGGACCGGCGATGAGCCGGTGCTCTCCGTGATCAGGACGTGGGCCCCGAGGCGAAGGGCGAGGGCCAACGAACGCTGCTCGCCTTGGGAGGCGTGGGTGCGGGCCGGCAAAGGCACAGGCACCTCCCGGCCCCCGCCGGTGATGGCCAGCGACAGCTCGTCGCGGTGCGGTCCGGCGGTAGTGACCGCCCGTCGAAGATCCTCGTCACGAGCCGTGGCCAGAGCGTCCGACAGCGGCCCCCGCCACGAGCGTTGGTAGGCCAGGGTGACGTCGCCCTTACCCGTCGCCAGCTGCCCATAGGCTTTGGTGACCTGTGGTTCCAGGGCCATCACCAGATCTTCTCGGGCGTCGGCCAACATCTCCCCCGCGTCGCTGAGCTTGGCGTCCCAGACATCGAGGGTGGAGGCGACGTCGGGGCTCAGTTGGTCGCTGCCTCTCTTGCGCTCTGCCAGTCTTGCTTGGGCCTGCTTCAACAGGGCGTTGCGCTGCCGGAGTATGCGCTCCACGTCCGCTCGCAGCGCCTCGTTGGCCGGACGCAGAGCCACGAGCACCTCGTCCAGGTACTGACGCCGCTCGCCGGGCCCGCCCTTCACCATGGAGAGGTCGTCGGGGCTGAAGACGCTGACCCGTAACGCTCCCAGCAGATCTCGGGCCCGGCGGACTGGTTGGCGGTTCACCATCATGCGATGGCGGCCCCCGGCGTGGATCTCCACCTCCAGCAGCACGCTACGACCCTCTCGCTCGACCTCGGCCCGGACCACAGCTCGCTCGACGCCGTGACGGACCAAGGCATCGACGGGGGCGCCCCGGAACGAGGACAGGGTGGCGAGGTAGGCGACGGCCTCGAGGAGGTTGGTCTTGCCGTCACCGTTGGCGCCCTCGATGACGGTCAGCCCTTCAGGGGCTGGCTCCAACTCCGCAGACTCGTAGTTCCGATAGTTCCCGACCCAGAGCCTGATCAGCCTCACGAGACCCGCACGGGCATCAGGAGGTACAAGAACTCCTCCGAGCCGGTGCCGCGGATGATGGCCGGGCGCAGGGCGTCGATCGTCTCCAAGGAAACTTCGTCCCCGTCGGTGGCCTCGATCCCGTCCACCAGGTACCCGGGATTGAAGGCCACCGTCATCTCGGTGCCCTCGTATTTGGAATCCACTTCCTCGGACGCCTGGCCCAGGTCACTGGTGACCACCGACAGCTCGATGGTGTCCGGTCGCAGAGCGAGGCGAACCGGCGTAGTGGCGTCGCGGGCCAGTAGTCGCACCCGGCGCAGCGCTCCTTGGATCTCCTCCTTGTCCACGACCAGGCGGTTCGGATACGAGGAAGGGATCAATTGTCGGTAGTTCGGGAAATCACCCTCGATCAGGCGGGTCGTGAGCCGGACCCCGGCCAGGTCGAAGGTTGCGTCGTGGTCACCGAATGCCAGCTCGACCTCTGAAACTGACGGCAGCAACCGCTGCAGCTCGGCCAGGGCCTTGGAGGGAACGAGAACTTGTTGCCCTTCGCCCAGCACGTTGCGCCCCGGCAGATCACGGATGGCGAGGCGGTACGAGTCCGTGGCCACCAGGCGCAGACCCCCTTCCTCGGCGGTCATCAAAACGCCGGTGAGGATGGGTCGAGCATCGTCGGAGGAAGCGGCCCGCACCACCTGGCGAAGAGCTTGCCCGACGTCTCCCACGTCCAGGTTCACCACACCCTCGGTGACTCCCCCGTCCCCCCTGGTGAGAGCTGGGACTCGAGGAAAATCGTCGGCGGGTAGGGCCCGCAACGAGGAACGGTACCTGCCCGAGGACAGGTGGGCCTCGTCCTCGTCGCTCTCGATGCTCACGGCCCCGGCTTCAAGGGCTCGAGTGATCTCGGTCACCGTGCGCGCCGGCAGGACACAAACGCCGTCCTGGCTTCCCTTGACTTGAGTCTCGACCCGGATGGTGAGGTCGAGGTCCGAGCCCGCCACGTACAACCGGTCGCCTCCCACCTCGAGCCGCACGCCGGACAGCACAGGCAAGCTGCCGCCCCTCCCGGTGGCGGCCCGACTGGCTACGGCAAGAGCTTCGAGCAGGACATCTCGTTCACAACTGAACTTCATGGTTTGTTTTCTTCTTTTTCAAGAGAGGGTTTGTAAAAGGGGTAGTAAGGGCTGTGGATTGTGCACAACCTGCCATGTGTCCAGGTCAGAGCGGACATTCGTTTCCAACCGGCCATCCCCAGAATCCCACAGGGGTGTGACGGTTCGAGGGATCTCCCCAACCGTCATCCCCAGAACCCACAGGGTGATCCACAGGATCACCCTGTTGTGCGAACTCTATGGATCAACTCGGTGACCTGATCGTAAACGGGACGTTGCTGCTTCATGAGGTTGGCGATCTTCTCCACGGCATGGATCACCGTGGTGTGGTCCCGCCCTCCGAACTCCTTGGCTATGGCCGGGTAGCTGAAGTCGGTGACCTCTCGGAACACGTACATGCTGACCTGTCGGGCGATCACCAACGGCCGGCGGCGGCTGTGGCCGCACAGGTCTTCGACGCTGAACCCGAAGAGCTCCGAAGTGGCGTCGAGGATGGCGCCCGGGGTGATTTGTCGAGGCTGGCCGGCGGCGAGGATGTCGGAGAGCACCCGTTCAGCCGACTGTGGTGTAAGCACCTCGCCGCTCACGCTGGCATAGGCCGAGACCCGGATTAGTGCTCCCTCGAGCTCGCGGATGTTGTCGGTGACGTTGGTGGCGATGAGAGCCAGGACGTCGTCGGGGACGTCGACCCGTTGGGCACCGGCCTTCTGGCGCAGGATGGCCAGGCGGGTCTCGAGGTCCGGCGGTTGGATGTCCGTGGTCAGCCCCGACAGGAAGCGGCTGCAAAGACGGCCTTGGAGGGTGGCGATGGCTTTGGGTGGGCGGTCGGAAGTGATGACGATCTGGTGGGACGCCTCGTAGACGGTGCAGAAGGTGTGGAAGAACTCCTCTTGAAGTCCCTCCTTCCCTTCCATGAACTGGATGTCGTCCACCAGCAGCACGTCACACTGGCGGTAGTGGCGCTTGAACGCGGTGCCGGTGTTGGTGCGGATGGCTTCCACGAAGTCATTGAGGAAGGTCTCCGTCTGCACGTAGCGAACTCGCTGGCCCCGGAAGTTCTGAAGGACGTAGTTCCCAATGGCGTGCAACAGGTGAGTCTTTCCCAGCCCGCTGTCCCCGTGGATGAACAATGGGTTGTAGGAGCGCGCCGGCGTTTCGGCCACCGAGCGGACGGCGGCATGAGCGAAACGGTTGGAGGCACCGATGACGAAGGCCTCGAACGTGTAGCGAGGGTTGAGGGCCACCTCTTGGTTGACCCCTGTGGGGTAGGTCCTGGGCCTGGCCACCTGAGCAGGGGGCCCGGCGACGTCAGCGCTTCCTGCGGGCGTTGGCAAACTCCCGTCGTAGGAGTCGGACCAGCTCGTCTGGGCAACGGCGGATGTGCCGTTGGATGCCGCCGGAGCATCAGCTGGGGGGGCCGAACCGATGGAAACGTCGAGGACCACGGGGACGGGTAGATCCACGGTGGCGGCCACCACCTCCCGGACCCGGGAGAGGTAGCGCTCCTCGATCCGCCTGCGGGCCAGAGCGCTCGGCACGGAGAGGCGAAGGCACCCATCCTCGCCCACGGCCGCCGTAACCCCCTCGAAACAGGTCCGCCACGCGGCATCGGGGATCTGGGAGCGCAAGAGCTCCGCCGCGTCTGTCCAAAGTTGCTCAGCGTCCCGCATGACGCCCTCTCCCCTTCATCGATCCTGCACTTCGCTCTCCCACAAGGGCTGTGGACAGGCCGAGACGGGCTTTGGGGAAGGGAAGCCACGAAGACGGCGCCGCTGTCCCGTAGGGGCGGCGAAGCTACCACCCGGCCTGGCTGCTGGCGAGGGAGCGACGGGAAAGCTGGTTGACCAGCGGAGATGAGCGGGGTTGTCTGCAGCGCCGTGCGCCCCCTCAGTACAGCCAGACGGGCTGTCAAACCGGCTGTACTACCCTCGGTGGCGCCCAGCCGACGCGAGCAGGAGTGATCAGGTGAAGCGAACCTTCCAGCCAAAGAACCGCCGGCGGGCGAGGAAGCACGGGTTCCGCCATCGGATGTCGACTCGAGCGGGACGGGCGATCCTGCGGTCGCGACGCCAAAAGGGCCGCCACAAGCTCTCGGCCTGACCGGGCTCTTGCCTGATCGGGACGGCTGATCGAATCCCCTGATCCACTCCATTGGCGACCGGGCCACCTTCACCGCCCTCCGTCGGTCGGCCCGGCGGGTGCGAAGGGGACCGATCACGGTAACCTACGCCGCTGGACCCGTCACGGATCACGTCCGAGTGGCTTATGCCGTCGGTCGCCGAGTGGGTGGTGCCGTCAGGCGCAATCGCCTGCGGCGACGGTTGCGGGCAGTGATGTCGGAGCAAGTCGGCAACCTCCGCTCGGGGGCCTACCTCGTGGGCGCTGGACCGGGAGCGACATCGCTGTCCTTCGAAGAACTGAGAGAGTGCGTGGCCCAAGCGTTGGACGACCAGAGACTGCTGACGAGCATCCCGGAAGAAGACCGTCCTTGCCATTGACTGCACGACCGCTGTACGTGTTGATTCGCCTGTACCAGCTGGCCCGGGCCGGGCGCCCCTCCGCCTGCCGCCACTGGCCGACGTGCTCGGCGTACGCCCTGGAGGCCCTCGAGCGCCATGGGGCGTGGCGGGGAACTCGGCTCATCGCTCGCCGACTGGGGCGGTGCCATCCCTGGGGCAGCTGGGGCCCGGACCCGGTGCCGGAGTGAGGTAGCGGCCGACTCATGTTCCAGTTTCTGTCAGGACTCCTGGCCTTCTTCTACGGGATAATCCCCAACTACGCCATCTCCATAGCTCTGCTCACGCTCAGCGTGATGTTGGTGCTGTCACCCCTCACCCTCAAGAGCACGCGCTCGATGCTGGCCATGCAGCGGCTGCAGCCCGAGATCAAGCGGATCCAGCAGAAGTACAAGGGCGGGGATCGCCAGCAGATGCAACAGGAGATGATGGCCCTCTACAAGGAGCATCAGGTGAACCCCATGTCGGGATGCCTCCCCATGGTGGTGCAGCTGCCAGTGCTCTTCGTGATGTACCACGTCATCCGGGGGCTCACCCAGGTTCGCTCGGCGGGGCCCTGCCCCGGCTTCGACGCGAAGTACCTCGACAAGGGCACGCAGCTCTTCCAAGACCTTTGCTCGTCCGGCCGGGAGATGAACGCCTTCGGCATCGACTTGGCCAAGTCCGCCAGCGAGGCGCTGAGGATATCGGTGCTGGGAGGGATCCCGTTCCTCCTGCTCACCGGTTTGGTGGCGTTCGTGCAGTACTACCAGAGCCGCCAGATGACCAGACGCAACCCCCAAGGCTCCCAGAGCCCTCAGATCCAGATGATGACTCGGGTCATGCCGGTGATGTTCGGCGTGTTCTCCTTCGCCTTCCCGGCTGCGCTCAACGTGTACTGGTTCGTCTCTGGGTTGTTCCGGGTGGCCCAACAAGGAGCCATGTATCGCTGGGACCCCAGCCTGGCGGCTCACGCCCGGGAACGGGCCAAAGAAGCCCACGCCACGGCGAAAGACGCGCCCACAAAGCGCCCCAGCCTGCGGGAGCTCGCGTCCAAAGCCTTGGAGCCGAAGGGTGACGCCAAACCCAAGGCCAGATCAGGCGACGCCAAACCCAAGGGATCGAAGGGTGACGCCAAAGCGAAGGGCAAGGCGGGGGGGCCCAACGGGCAAGGGCGGGTGAATGGGCAGAAGCCTCCGGGCAAGGGCAAGGGGAACGGCACGGGTTCGCCCGCCAAGGCTCAAGTGGCCAAGAGCCAGCGAAACGGCGGGGCGCGACCGCGATCCGGACCCAAGAACGCCAAGAAGCCCACGCGAAAGCGGCGAGGCAAGGGGGGCCGGTAGCGGACATGGAGTGGGTAGAGACGACCGGGCGGAGCGTCGAGGAGGCACTTGAGTCCGCCCTCGATCAACTGGGTATCGACGAGCGGGAGGCCGAGGTAGAAGTCCTCGAAGAACCAAAAACGGGGCTGTTCGGCAGGCTTCGGTCTGAGGCCAGGATCCGGGCCAGGGTCCGGCCCACCCGACCTCGGCCCAAGGTTGAACGTCAGGACCGAGGTCGGAAGCGGCCGGCCAAGGGTCCGAAGGAACCGAGGGAATCAGCCGAACCCCCAGCCAAGCACCAAGGAGAACCCGTTCGTGCGGCGCAAAAGCGGGCACCCGAGAAACGACGACGACAAGGTGATGAAACGGTGATGGACGATCGAGAGGTACCGTTGAACGAGCAGGCCGATACCGGCCGAGCGTTCCTGGAAGGTCTCGTGGCTCAGCTCTCGTTGTCGGCTTCGGTCGCCACCGTGGAGCTGGACGAGGACACCGTGGAGTTGAGGGTGGATGGGAGCGATCTGGGGTTCCTGATCGGACCCAAGGGGGCAACGCTGGGCGCGCTGCAGGACGTGACGCGTACGGTGGTCAATCGCAAGACCGGGGGACGCAACGGTCGGCTCATGGTGGACGTGGCCGGCTACCGGCAGAAGCGGAAGGTGGCGCTGGAGCGCTTTACACGTGAAGTCGTCGTGCAGGTCCAGCAAACCGGGACACCTCGGGTGCTGGAGCCGATGGCTCCCCCTGACCGCAAGATCGTTCATGACACGGTCAACGACCTAGAAGGGGTGTCGACGGTATCAGAGGGCGAGGAGCCGGCGCGTAGGGTCATCATCACCCCGGACTGAAGGGGTCGGGCGGGTAATGCAGCCTGCGTGGCTCGGCTCTGCCGTGCTGATCGAGGTGCTGCTGGAGGCCCGACGGCGTGGCTTTCTCGGGCCCGGCCCGGTCGAAGACCATCTGCGGCACTCGCTTGGGTTTGTTCGTGCCGGAACGCAGGGCGGGCACAGCATGGTTGTAGACCTTGGTAGTGGCGGCGGAATACCCGGGCTGATCCTGGCGCTGGCATGGCCTGAGTCGAGGGTGATGTTGCTCGATGCCAGTGAACGCCGGACCAGCTTCCTCTCGGATGCGCTTGACCAACTCGGCTTGGCGGGGCCGCGAGTCAAGGTCGTCCGAGAACGAGCGGAGTCCGCCGGCCGGCAGGCTCGGTGGCGTTCGACGGCGGACCTGGTGGTGGCCCGGGCATTCGGGCCACCGGCGGCGGTCGCCGAGTGCGCGGCCCCGTTGCTCATGACCGGGGGGAGGCTGATCGTCTCCGAGCCGCCTGAGGGAGGTCACGCACGTTGGCCGCAGGCAGGAATGGAGGCGCTGGGGCTGGCGGGGAGCTCGCCCGAACTTCATGAAGGGCGCTGGTATCGGGTGCTGGAACAGAAACAGCTTTGCCCCGACCGGTTCCCCCGGCGCTCCGGTGTTCCAATGAAGCGCCTACTGTTCTGAAAGAGCTGGGCCAGCCGGTCGTGACGTACCTACAGCCAAGGGGAGGCGTCATGTTCCACGTGGAACGATGCTTGACGGCGGTGACCAAGGCCGCCAGAGTGGGCTCGTGAAGGACCCGGCTGACGACCCGCGCCAACGCGGGTGGGCCATCTTACAGCGGCTACGATCGCTCGAAGGCCCTACATTTCCCGCCTCTCAGGCCGCGTCCGAGCCCAGCGAGGCGGAGCCCCTTGATGTCGAGATGCTGGGGGACGAGGCCACCGAGTTGGGTCTGGCTCAAACCGTGGCTGAGACAGGCGCGGGCGAGGTCAGGGCCATCGCCCGTGGGCCGAGCACGGACGAACCCGCCGTAGAGCATCCGGGAGTCGGGGTCATCCAGGAAACCGTTGCCCCCGAAACCACCAACGGCAGCGATTCCCCCGTAGACGACCGGCTGGGACAACCGAAGGCAGAGGTTCTCTCTCCCTCAGCGCCGGGCACCGCGGTCGCCGAGGCCGCAGGAGCCGCCCCGGACCGTTTTGACGGCAGCTCAATCGGAGAGCGCAGGCCGGCTCCGGGGGACGAGGAACGCCCGGTCGTTTCGGAGGAGAAACCCGCAAGCCCGTTCTTCCGGCCGCTTCCGAGGGTCATCGCCGTTGCCAACCAGAAGGGCGGTGTGGGCAAGACGACCACAGCAGTCAATGTGGGGGCGGCGCTGGCCCAGCTCGGCTATCGCGTCCTGGTGGTGGACCTCGACCCCCAAGGGAACGCCACCACGGGCCTCGGAGTCAACCCCCGCAACCTCGACTCCTCGATCTACGACGTCATAATGCGCGAGACGCCCCTCGAGGACTGCATTGAGCCAACCAGCCTTCGGAACTTGTTCGTGGCCCCTGCCACCATAAACCTGGCTGGGGCCGAGATCGAGCTCGTGCCCGCGTTCAGTCGGGAGCTGAAGCTCCGACGGGCCCTCGAGCAGGTGATGGACGACTTCGACTTCATGCTTATCGACTGTCCGCCCTCGCTCGGCCTCCTCACGGTGAACGGCCTGGGTGCCGCCTCCGAGGTGCTGGTCCCCATCCAGTGCGAGTACTACGCCCTCGAGGGGTTGGGCCAGCTCTTGCGGAACGTGGGACTGGTTCAGGGCCACATCAACCCTCGACTGGAGGTCAACGCAATCGTCCTCACCATGTACGACGCCCGGACCAAGCTGGCAGAACAGGTGGCCCGCGAGGTGCGTGAGCATTTCGGGGCCAAGGTGTGCCGGAACATCGTCCCCCGTACGGTCCGGTTGTCCGAGGCCCCGTCGTTTGGGCAGCCCATCGTGGTGTTCGATCCGACCTCCCGGGGCGCCATCGCCTACCGGGAGGTTGCCAAGGAGGTGAGTGGTGGCGCGCCGCAGCGGGTTGGGTAAGGGACTCGGGGCCCTCATTCCCAGCGAGGTGATGACCGAGCGAGAATCGGCGCTGTTGGAGGTTCCCATTACCAGCATCCGCGCCAGTTCCTTCCAGCCCCGCAAGCACTTCGACGAGGAGAGCCTGGTGGCGCTCACTTCGTCCATACGAGAGCTCGGCGTTCTCCAGCCCGTTCTGGTGAGGCCGGGCGAGCAGGACACCTATGAGCTAATCGCTGGCGAGCGCCGATGGCGAGCGGCCAAGCGGGCCGGCCTGCAGACCATCCCCGCCCTCGTCCGCAAGGTACGTGACGACACCAGCCTCGAACAGGCCCTGGTCGAGAACGTGCAGCGCGAGGACCTGAACCCCCTAGAGGAGGCAGCGGCGTACCAGCAGCTGATCGAGGACTTCGGCCTCACGCACGAGGAGCTCGCCACCCGTGTGGGCAAGAGCCGAGCGGCCATCACCAACACTCTCCGACTCTTTCAGCTCACCCCCGCCATCCAGCGTCTGGTCGCCGAGGCAGAGCTCGCCGAAGGCCACGCGCGCGCTCTGTTGGGCACACCGGACCGGGCCTTCCAAGAAGCGCTCGCCCGGCGCGTGGTGAGCGAGGGACTCTCGGTGCGCGCCGTGGAGGAGGCGGTTCGAGCCCGCTCGCAGCTGGCAACGCTTGGGCCAGGTGCTGACGCGCCCGCCGGTCAGCCCGGCCGGCGGCTGCGCCCCCCCGGCCTGTTGGAGCTGGAGGAGCTGTTGTCACAGCACCTGGACACCACGGTAAAGGTGGACATGGGCGCCAAGAAGGGTCGGGTGATCATCGACTTTGCCAGCCTCGAAGATCTCGAGCGGCTCTACCGCGCCATGACCGACGCCCGCGTGGACCCGGACACCGACTCCACCCCCAGGCCTGGTTAGGGAGCGCCGCAGCTTTCCTCGAAATCCGGCCCCCACGTAGTTCGACTCCGTGAGGCAGTCCGATCGGCGCAACAGGTCGTCGTCAGTCCTCGTCGGCCTGGTCACAGGGGTGGGCGGCCCAGTCGGAGAGAACCTTGGTCACGACGGTGGCGAGCAAGGCCGAGCGGGTCACCACCCGCTCAGGGGGCCCGACCTCGCACAAGACGGCGGGCATCCGAGTCTCTTTTAGAACAGGCAGGGCCATGCCTCGAACGCCGGCGTCGTGAACGCCCAGCGCGGCCGGCACCGCGGCCTGGACCAGCTCGGCCAGTCGTCGCCCGCCGGCCGACTCGTAGCGGTGCCCGGCGTAGTGGGCGGACGAGCACTCCTCCCGGTCGGCGACGAGGAAGAGGCCCAGGTAGACGTCGGCCTCGGAGGCGTTGGCCTCGGTGGCCTGCTCGGACTGGTCAGGGTGCTGCACCAGAGTGACCTTGGCCCCCGCCTCTACCAGGGTTCTGGCCGCGGCCGAGAGCACGGCGTGCAACCCGTTCCCGCCGAGCGCCACGTGCCTGGAATGGAGGGTCCGCGGGGCTCGACGGAGGGTCTCGGTCTCTCGGACGACGGTTACCGGCTCCCGCTCGTCCTGACGCTTGCCCAGACGCTCGAGCCCGTGGATCGTTGCTGGCCCGCAGACTCCGTCCACGACCAGGCCCGTGTTGCGCTGGAACTCGGTGAGGGCCGACTGGGTGTCCGGGCCGAAGATGCCGTCCACGCGGCCGGCGTCGAACCCGAGGGCGCCGAGGCGGCGCTGCAGCGTCGCCACGTCGTCGCCGCGCAGCATGGGTTGGCGGAGATAGATCAGCCGGTCCCCGAGTCGGTAGCCGGCCTCGACCACCGCGGCCCAGGTCTGGAGGCCGCAGACTCCGTCGACCCGCAGTCCCCGTCTCTCTTGGAAGGCGCAGACGGCGGTGGCGGTGTGACGCCCGAAGTGCCCTGCCAAGTCGCCGGACGCGTCGAACGACAACCCGGCCAACCGCTGCTGCAGGTCGCCAACCTCCACACCCCGGTCGCCGCTGCGCAGCGGCAGGCCGTCTACAGGAATGCCTGCAACTCCTCGAGCAGCTTGCCCTTGGGCTTGGCCCCGACCAGGCGGACCCGGGGCTCGCCGTCCGAGAAGAGGATCATGGTGGGGATGCTCAGGACCTCGAACCGCCGGGCCAGGCCCACGCTGTCGTCCACGTTGACCTTGGCGACCCGCAAGCGGTCACCCTGCTCATTGGCAATCTCTTCCAGTACAGGTGCCACAGCCCGGCACGGACCGCACCACTCGGCCCAGAAGTCCACGAGGACGGGCGACGAGGCGGCGGCGATCTCCTCGTCGAAGGTGCTGTCGGTCAGCGTGGTGATGGTTGTAGCCACAGTGGTGCGACCTCCTGGTTGCGAAGTGGGTTGGGTGAGAGAAAGTCGGCATGGTCGGTGCCCGCCCTCACCAGTTGCGGGGGGTTTCGAGCAGGTGATCCGGCCCGTCCTCATGGGACTCCAGCCAGCGCTCGGCGTCGATGGCGGCCATGCATCCCGAGCCGGCTGCGGTGACCGCCTGGCGGTAGACGTGGTCTTGTACGTCGCCACATGCGAACACACCGTCCACGTTGGTCCGAGTGGTACCCGGCTTGGTGACGAGGTACCCGGAGTCCTCCATGTCGAGCGTGCCCTTGAAGACGTCGGTATTGGGAACGTGGCCGATGGCCACGAACAGCCCGGCGACCGCAAGCTCCGACTCCTCGCCGGTGACGGTGTTCAGCACCTTCACCCCGGACACGGCTCCGTCACCCAGGACCTCGGTGACCTTGGAGTCCCAGACGAACTCGATCTTGTCGTTCTTGTATGCCCGGTCCTGCATGATCTTCGACGCCCGCAGCTCCTTGCGGCGGTGAACCACGCTCACCTTTTCGGCGAACTTGGTGAGGAAGATCGCCTCTTCCAGGGCTGAGTCACCGCCACCGACCACGGCGATCTCCTCGCCACGGAAGAAGAAGCCGTCGCAGGTGGCACAGGTGGACACCCCGTGACCCATCAAGCGCTGTTCGCTGGGCAGGCCGAGGGTGAGGGCCCGGGCTCCGGTGGCGACGATGACGGTGCGGGCCTGGTACTCGTGGTCGCCGACCCACATGCGGAAGGGGCGGTCCGAGAAGTCGACCCGGCTCACCTTGGCCGTCAGGTACTCGGCACCGAAGCGGGCCGCCTGAGCACGGAAGGAGGCCATGAGCTCCGGACCCATGATGCCATCGACGAAGCCGGGGTAGTTCTCGACCTCGGTGGTGAGCATGAGCTGACCGCCGGGCTGGTCGCTGCTCGAAGAAGGTTCCCCCTCGATGACCAAGGGCTTCAGGTTGGCTCTGGCGGTGTACACCGCCGCCGTGAGCCCGGCTGGGCCCGAACCTATGATGATGACGTCGCGGACGTCGGACAACGTGGCTACCTCGTGGTCGGAGTGGTGGTGGCCTTTCGAAGGAGGAACGCTCCCACGGCAGCGAAAAGTCCGCCGACGGCCAGGTGGGCGATCCACACGTTTCCTTCCCCCGTGAACACGTCGATCACACGCACCAGCATCACCGCCACCAGGATGGCGACGACGATGCCCATGACGGCCGCAAGGAGGCCGAAGACCAGCGCCCGGGCGACCGTGACGAGCGGCACCGACGTCTTGTCGCGAACCTTGCCGACCAGGCGTTCGATGGTGTCTGCCGCTTGGACGGCCCAGTCGCCTTCGTCACCCGCTCCGGAGCCGGCTGCCGGAGCGCCGGCCACCGGTCCGCTCGTCACCGGAACACCGGTGGCGGGCCGGCGCGCCACAGGAGGTCGACCCGGCTGCACCATGCCGCAACCCTAGTCACGGTGGCCAGCAGGAGCCTTCGCTAGAGCTGCGAAGCCGGGATCAAGGCCCGGGACGGCTCTGGGGGTCAGAGGCTCTGGGCCACGAGGAGCTGGCATCCGGCCGTGGACACGACGAACACCCGGTGCTCGAGGCCGGTGCCCGGGGCACGGGCCACCCGGTAGGCGAGAGCCACGGCAGGCACCCCCTGCCACCGCAGCCTGGCGGCGTACACCAGGGGACCGAGGTCTTGGCCGTAGCTTTCCCGGGTCTGGATCGCGCAGGTGGCGGACGACTCCGCTGCCGGGGCGCCGCGCCCTCGATCCTCTATGGCGGCGTCCACGGCGGTACCCAGCGAGCTCGGGTCCGACTGGGCGCCGAGGTCGGCCCAGTGCGCCGCGTCGCCGCTTCGGACCACGACGAGGGCGACGATCGCCATGAGGACGCAGACGGCCAGCCCGGCAAGAGCCGCCCGTCGCCGCCGAACGGGCACGAACATGCCGGCGGGGCGCAGGGGTGGCTCCCTAGCGGACGAAGAAGATCACGCCCATGACGCGGGGGCCGGTGTGGGTCCCGATGACCGCCCCCACGTCGCCAACCACGATCTCCTCCCGCCGATGGGTGGGGGAAAGCAGGTCGAGCATCTCGTCGAGGTCCGGGGCGTCACCGTGCATGACGGCCAACGAGTCCACGGGCTCGTGTTGGCGCACCTTCTCGGCCAGGTACCGAAGGGCCTTGGCCCGGGTTCGCTGGCGCGACTCGGGCTCCACCTTGCCTTCGCTCACCTGGATGACGGGCTTGATGGACAGCATCGAACCGAGGAAGGCCTGGGCCCCTCCGATGCGGCCCCCTTTCTTCAGGTTCTCGAGGGTGTCGAGGGCGGCGAACGTGCGGCTCCGGCCGACCAGGTCGTCGAGCTCCCGGACCACGTCGTCGAGCCCGCCTCCCGCCTCGGCCAACTCGGCGGCGCGGACGGCCATCAGACCCTCGGCCAGGGCCACCGCTCGGGAGTCCACCACCCGAACCGGTATGGAGCCGGTCACTGCCTGGGCTGCGAGGTTGGCGGCCTCGTAGGTGGCGGACAGGCCGGCGGAGATGGTGACGCAGACCACGCCGTCGCAGCCGTCGTCGGCCGCCCTTCGGTAGGCGGCCTCGAAGGCCCCGGGAGACGGGGCCGCAGTCTCGGGCAACACCTCGGAGCGGGCCAGCCGGTCCCAGAACTGCCCGGGTGTCAGGTCCCGGCGGTCCACCAGCTCTTCGTCACCGAACCGCACGGTCAGGGGGACGATCTCGATGCCGTGCCGCTCGGCCGTCTCGGGTGGCAGGTCACAGGCGCTGTCGGTGACGATGCGGACCGGGGCTGGGCGGATCGGTGCTGTGCTGTCGGGCACTCAGACTCCTCTCTTCGGGGCTGCGGCTGTGACCGAGACGTCGTACCAGCTCCTCACCTTGTCCACCTTCTTGAGGACGAGGGAAGGTGCCTCACGGGCCACGGTGACGTTCACGGTCCGGGCGCCGTCGATCGCAAAGGAACGCAGCGACGCGTCGCGGTCCAAGACGATCTGTTCGGCTGTTGCCCGGGCCTGACTGGCGTCGCCCGACCGCGAGAGGGTTAGGGCGGACTCGTCGGCGACGTCATGGGCCACGCCGTCCAGCTGCACGCGGACGATGAGCGGCGAACCCAGCTCCACGGCGGCGAACCCCAGCACGGCGATGCTGATCACGACCTTGGCCAGGAAGCGGCTGATCATGGCTGTTGAGCGGCTGTCAGGAAACTACCTGTTCACGAAGAGACGACGCTCGTCCACGCCGTACTCGGCTCGGTCATCGCGTGCGAATGGGGTCATTCGGGTTCCCGTCGAGGTGGACGGGCGTCGTCTCTTTGCTCACGTAGTTTCCTGACAGCCGCTTGCGGACGCCTCCGAACGGGAAGGAGCGTGTCCAGCTCCGTGACGCCGAGAGCCTTGGCCCCGGCGACGTAAACGGTAACACCGGCGGTCACGCCCACCACGGCTTTGGCCAGCGGCGCGTCCAGGAGCGGGGTCAGGCCGGAGACGACGGCGCCCATCACCGCGCTGGCGCCGGCCACGCTCAACCACGACCGGATCAGGGGCCTCCCTCCGATCCCCTGGGTGCGGCGGCGAAGGTGTGCCAGTGCCACTGCGGTGCCCACCGTGTAGGCCAGGGCGTAGGCAAGGGCCAGGCCCCGCACGCCGAGCGAAGGGTAGAGCGCCAGGGCCAGCACGATGTTGACACCGTTCTCGACGGCGTAGAGGAAGAAGACGGTCCTGGTGTCCTGCATGGCCTGGTAGGCGCGCATCAACAGGATGTAGATCGAGAAGCCGGGAAGCCCCAAGGCCAAGAGGGCGAGGACCTCCGCCGTGACCCTCGCCGAGCCGGCCGCCAGGGCGCCGTGGTCGAGCACGAGGGTGACGATGGGCCGGGCCAGGCACACGTAGCCCACGGCGGCGGGGACGACGATCACGGCGATCGTGCGAAGGCCCACGCTCAGCCGGCGGCGGTAACCGTCGACGTCGCCGGCATCCCAACGCTCGGACAGTTCGGGGAGCAAGGCGCTCACCACCGAGACGGCGAAGATGCCATGGGGCAGCAGGAAGAAGACCTGCCCGGCCTGGTAGGCGGCAACGTCGCCCTCCTGACCTCGGTTGGCGAGGCTCAGCACGACCCACAGGGCCACCTGGTTGGCGACGGTGAAGCCGAAGGTCCAGCCCGACAGGCGCACCACGGTGCTCACCGCCGGGTGGCGTGGCTCCCAGCGGAGGCGGAGCGGGACCTTGGCCCGGCGCAGGGCAACGAGGAGGGTTGCGGTCATGGCGGCCACGCCCGCGGTGGTGCCGAGGCCGAGCAGGATCAGGGCGCTCGGATGGCCACGGATCGCCCCGAGCGACAGGTCCTCGGTGACCTTGGGCAAAGCCAGCAGCACCCCGATCACCACGAGGTTGTTGAGGACGGGGGCGAACATGGGGGTGGCGAAGCGGCGGCGGGCCTGGAGCAGGGCGGTGGCGATGGTGATCACCCCGTACAGGGCCACCTGGGGGGCGAACATGCGCAGCAAGGTGGTGGCCACCGCCCGCTGCTGGTCGGGCACCGGTCCCTCCTGGCCCAACGTGTACAAATGGATGAGCAGCGGCGCCCCTGCGACGAACAATGCGGTCACCGCCAGCAGCACGACGCCGGACACGGTTGCGACCGCCGAGATGGCCCGCCAGTTGTCCTCGCTCTCCTTGTCGACCAGCTCGCGCACGAAGACTGGTACGAGCGTGGCCGACAACATGCCTCCGAGGACCAGCTCGTAGACGATCAACGGAGTGTTGTTGGCCAGGTTGTAGGTGTCGGTGAGGTCGGTGAAGCCGAGGGCGTAGGCCAGGGCCAAGAGGCGCCCGAACCCGGTCAGGCGGGACAGGGCCGTGCCCGCAGCCATCACGCCGGTGCTGCGGGACAGGCTCGGCCGCTCTTCCTCCTCCAAGACGACCCGTGCCCGTCAGGCGGGAACGAGTCGCCGGTTGCGCCGGCTGCGCCGGCCCCGCCTGTGGTGGCTGGCCCACCACAGCAGCAGGAAGCCTCCGGCACCGGCGGAGAGGATGACGCCGACGCCCGAGGCGGCGGTGGACCGTACGGTGAGGCGGCTGCGGCCGAGCACGAGGGCGCCGTCGGGAGAGACCAGGTTGACCCGGAGGGAGAACGCTCCCGAGGCGCGGGCCTCGACGAGGAACCGCTCGGTCGTGTTACGACGGGCCAGATCGATGTGTCGCACGGCGCCGCCCGGGAATTCGAGCTTGTCGCTCACGATCTGCACTTGGAGCCGGACGGGATAATCAGTCTTGTTGAGGATGGTGACGGGGATCTCGCCGTTGCGAGCCGTCAGGGTGATGGACCTGCTGCGGGGCACGTCGATCTGGTCCAGCTCGCGCGCGATCTGGGTCTCGAAGCCCTCGAGGTACCTCGAGCGCTGGCGGGCTCCCAGATCGGCGCTCTGGGACACGAGCAGGAACTCCTCGAGCTGTTCGTCGAGTGGGTTGTCGGCGGCGAGCATGCTGGAGAAGGACACGAGGCGCCGGCGGGCGTCTCTGGTCGGCGCTGCCGGCGCCGTGGCCGCGCCGGGCTTGGATGCGGCCAGACGGCGCACCAGCGGGGCCCCGGAGGCCGTGGTGGCGGGAGGGGTGGCGAAGGCTGTATCGAGGGTGGAGCCGGCGAGGATGGGGCTCGTGGCCAGGCCGCCGAGTAGGGCGTCGAGGAAGGCGGTGGTGGGTCGCCACGTCCGGGGGGCGGCAGCCACCACCGAACGGGAGCGGCCCGGGCGGTCGAAGTAGACGATGGCCAGGTCGGCCAGCATCCGATGGGCGGCCAGGACCGGATCGTCACTGCCCTCGAAACCGGCGGACAGGCCCGCGTCCGCGGCCATCACCTGGGGTCGACGCACCGCCCGGGCGTCGAGCTCGAAGGGCTGGGCGAGGGTGATCGGGAGGTCGGCGGGCTCGAAGGCGGACTCGGGGACGACCAGACGGTCGGACCGCTGCTGGCGGAGCCGCTGGACGGCAGCCGCGTCGAGTGGCCCGTCGGTGACCCAGGTACCCGGGTCGGGGCGGGCCCCGAGGGTGCGGTTGATCACCTCGCTGCCCCGGTCGAGCTGGGAGACCGCCTCGGTGTCGAGGCCGGCGGCCATCAGGCTCGGTAGATCGACGGGCACGTAGGTTCCAGCTCCCACCTGACGGCCGGTCAGCCCCTGGGCCAGCTGCTTGACCGTCTGGCCATCATCCGGACGGGGGCTGCGGGACAGTGCCTGGAGCGTCTCGGGCGTTGGCGCCAGCGTCAGCGGTACGGCCGGGTTGGCGATGAGGGACCGGGCCAGGGCGCCCAAGGGCTCGGCGGCGTCGGGCGCCAACTCCTGGCGTCCGTCGGGTTGCACGGCCGGGGGCGCGTGGGCGGGAAGCACCAGGGCCACTCCCAGAGGGCGCCCTCCCTGGCTGGGCGGGGCCACGTACACGAGGTGGGTGACGAGGTCGGCGAGCGAAGCTCCGCCCCCGACCTCCCGCAACTCCACGCGCACGGGGTAGACCCCCTCCTCCGACAGCCGGAGCCGGGGCCATTCCGGTGTCCTGCCCGGATCCTGGACAGGGAGGCGAATCAGGACGGCCCCACCCGCGTCGGTGGTGAGATCGGACAAGGTGGTGGAGGTCACGCTCAGCGGTGCGGTGCGGGGCCGGCTCCCGAGGGTCCGGTTGAACTCGCTGCGACTGGTGGTCCGGCGGTAGACGGCCACCGCTACCTCGACCTGGTCGGGCGGGCGGTTGGTCCGGGCCATCACCCGGAGCACCATCTCCTGGCCCGGGCCCACCCAGGGTGTCTGGGACGCCAGGCGGACCCTGTTGTCGGGGTTGATTGTGCCGGACGTGTTGTCGCCGGGGTCGTCACCGCCGCCGCCTGCTCGGCCGGTGGCCGGTGGCCGCTTCGCCTCCTCGGGAGCGGCCAGGGCATGGCCTCCCACGGCCGGAACGGCGAGCGCCATCACGATCGCGAGCACCGCGAGGAGGCGTCTCAGCGGTCGGAGCCCTCTCGCCGCTCGGCCCATGGGCGGGCCCGCAGGCCGCTTTGCAGGCCGGCGGTCAGGACGGACAACCCACGCGGCTCGCGACGAAAGCCCAGGCCCTCGTACAGAGCCAAGGCGGCCCGGTTGCCGGTGGGCGTATTGACGACCGCCCGTTCCGTTCCCCATCGCCGCAGCCACCGCAGGGCGTCGAGGACCAGGACCCGGCCCAGGCCCCGGCGGCGGTGCGCAGGGTCGACGGCCAACCTCTGCAGGAAGCCCCGCCACCGGGCGCGGCCCGTGAGGGCGTAGGCGATGACCACGTCCCCGCTGGTGATGACACGAAAGCGGGTATGCGACGTGGCCCGGATTGCGTCGTCGAGGCCCCGCTGGTCCAGATGCCAGAACGTGGGGAACGCCCGCCCGTCGAGCTCGAGCACCGCCCGGTGGTCGCCGGAGCGGGCCCGTCGATGACTGGCGGGCACCGTGTGGACACCTGCCCGAGACGCGGTTCCCTGGCCCATGGATCGCCGAGCCCCAGGGAGAGCTCCAGGGAGGTGGCGCAGGTCGTGGCCCAAGAGGTGGAGACGCTCCTGGACCTCGAATCCGGCCCCGAGGAACGCCATCTGCTCCATGGGCGAAAGGGCATTGGTGACCACTCGGGAGAAGCCTCGGGCGCTCAGCTCGGCCATGGCCCAGCGCACGAAACCGACCGAAGGCGTCGGCCCATCGGGCAATGGCACCAGGTAGGCGACGCGAAGGTCCCCTTGCCATGGTCCGGCCCGGGCCTGCTCCCGCCCCCAGCGGATGACGTCACTGTCCTCAGCGCGAGAGATCATTTCGACGGTCCGAGGTTACCGGTGTGGCATCGGGAGCCCCTACCGCGGGGCAACCTAGTCTTCGGGAGTGTCGTCGGAGGAGCGAAACGCCGAGCGTCTGGCGCCCCTGGTCCGGGAGACGGCGTGGCTGGTGGAGCGGTTCCAGTCGGCCGGCCGCAGCCTGTACCTGGTTGGTGGCGTGGTGCGCGACGCGGCCCTTGGCCGCATCGATCCGGCAGGGGATCTCGACCTCACCACCGACGCCCGCCCCGAGGAGATCAAGCGGCTGGTGAGACCGGGGGCCGACGCCGTCTGGGACCAGGGGGCGCGCTTCGGCACCATCGGCGTCAAGAGGGACGGCCGATCCTTCGAGATCACCACCCACCGGGCCGAGGCCTACCATCCCGACTCCCGCAAGCCCGACGTCGCCTTCGCCGACGCCGTGGAGGCCGACCTCTCCCGCCGGGACTTCACCGTCAACGCCATGGCCCTTCGTCTGCCCGACCTCCACCTCGTCGATCCCTTCGGGGGGGCGCCCGACCTGGTCGCATCCCGGCTGCGAACACCCATGGCCCCCGAGGAGTCCTTCGCCGACGACCCCCTGCGCATGCTCCGGGCGGCCCGCTTCATTGCCGGTCTCGGCCTGCGTCCCGACCCGGCCCTGACCGAGGCCGTGGAAGTGATGCACGACCGCCTGGCCATCGTGTCCGCCGAGCGTTTGCGAGCCGAGCTGGACAAGCTGCTCGTCGTCGAACGCCCTGGAGAGGGCCTCTGGTTCCTGGTCCGCACCGGCCTCGCCGGCGAGTTCCTGCCCGAGCTCCCGGCGCTGGCGCTGGAGCAGGACCCGATCCATCGCCACAAGGACGTGCTGGCCCACACCATCGCCGTGGTCGAGCAGGTGCCGGCGGAGCGCATCGTGCGCCTGGCGGCGCTGTTCCACGACGTCGGCAAGCCCCGTACGAGGTCGTTCGGGCCGGGTGGCGTGTCCTTCCACCATCACGAGGTGGTAGGTGCCCGGATGACCCGAGAGCGCATGCGGGCGCTGCGCTACCCCAACGAGGACGTTGATTCGGTGTCCCGGTTGGTGGAGCTCCACCTGCGGTTCCACACCTACCGCTTCGGGTGGAGCGACTCGGCCATCCGCCGTTACGTTCGCGACGCCGGGCCCCTGCTGGATCGCCTCAACCAGCTCACCCGCGGCGACTGCACCACGCGCAACCGTCGCAAGGCGGCCGAGCTGGCCGAGCGCATGGACGGGCTGGAGGAGGACATCGCCAGGCTCCGGGAGAAGGAGGAGCTGGCGGCCATCCGGCCCGACCTCGATGGTCGCCAGGTGATGGAGCACCTCGGCGTGGGGCCGGGCAGGGAGGTGGGCGAGGCGTTGGCCCACCTCCTCGAGGTCCGCCTGGACGAGGGCCCCCTCGGTGAGGAAGAGGCCCGTCACCGGCTCGACCGATGGTGGAAGTCACGCCAGGGTTGAAGTCACTCCAGCAGGGTGCCGTCCACGTCCCAGGGATCAGCCGGTCCAGGCTCTTAGAAGCCGTCCTTGCGGGCCCGCACGATGAGAGCCCGGGGCACGTAGCGGGAGGCGGGGTGGTGAGCCACGTGCGCAGGTCCCCGTACCGGTTCCGGCTCGATCACCGTGTCGATCCGGTAGCCCGAGCGCACCAGCCCGACCAGGAGGTCGGCGAGGGTGTGATGGTGAAGCTCGACGATCTCCCCGCTGCGGTGCTCGCTGGAGGCGGCCCGGTCGAAGTAGGAGCGGGCGACCACGGGCGGGCGCAGCACGTCGTTGTCGTCGAAGATGTCGTACACCGGGTGGCGCAGGCTGAACACGAGGGACCCCCCGACCTTGAGGACCCGGTGCGCCTGGCGGAACACCCGCTCCACGTCCCCGCCGTAGGTGAGGGCGAAGGCGCTGAACACGAGGTCGACGGAATCGGCCCGAAGGAAGGCCAGGTCCGCCAGGTCGCTCTGGCGGAGCTCCACCCGCACCCTCTCGCGTTCGCAGAGCCGCTTGGCGGCGTCGATCATGTGGGGGGAGAAGTCCACGCCGATGGCGGTGGCACCTTGGCGGGCGAAGGCGATGGAGCGCTGCGCCGTGCCGCAGCCGAGCTCCAGCACCCGCTTGCCCTTCAGGTCCCCGAGGAGGCGGAAATCGTCCTCCGTACCCACGTCGGGGCCGTAGGTGACGATGTCGGTGGGAACGGCGGGTGTACCAGGGCCGAAGCTCACGGGGGAATCTTGGTACATCGTGGGCGGCTACGGGCCGGAGGCGAAATCCTCCACCATGCTGCGGGCGTTCTCGTCTCGGTACTGCACGGGAGGCGACTTCATGAAGTAGGCGGACGGCCCGTCCAGCGGACCGCCGATGCCCCGGTCCAGAGCGACCTTGACGCAGCGCAGGGCGTCGATCACCACGCCCGCCGAGTTGGGTGAGTCCCAGACCTCGAGCTTGAGCTCGACGTTGAGCGCCACGTCACCGAAGCCGCGGCCTTCGAGGCGGATGTAGGCCCACTTGCGGTCGTCGAGCCAGCTCACGTGGTCGGACGGACCGATGTGGACGTCGTCGTCGGCGATGCCGTTGTCGAGCTGGGAGGTGACGGCCTGGGTCTTGGACACCTTCTTGGACTCGAGCCGGGTGCGCTCCAGCATGTTCTTGAAGTCCATGTTCCCGCCCACGTTCAGCTGGTACGTGCGGTCGAGCACCATGCCGCGGTCCTCGAACAGCCGGGCCAGGACTCGATGCACGATGGTGGCCCCGACCTGGCTCTTGATGTCGTCGCCCACGATGGGCACGCCCGCAGCCTGGAAGCGCCGGGCCCAGCCCGGGTCGCTGGCGATGAAGACGGGGATGGCGTTGACGAAGCCCACCCCGGCCTCGATGCAGGCCTCGGCGTAGTGGCGCTGGGCCAGCTCCGAGCCCACCGGCAGGTACGACACCAAGACGTCGGCATCGCTCGAACGGAGCCACTCGGCCACGTCGACCGCTTCGGCCGGTGACTCCTCCACCGTCTCGCGGTAGTACTTGCCGAGTCCGTCAAAAGTCGGGCCCCGCTGGACGGTGACGCCCAGCTCCCCGACGGGAGCGAAGCGCACGGTGTTGTTCTGGCCGGCGTGGATGGCCTTGCCCAGATCCAAGCCGACCTTGGATGCGTCGACGTCGAAGGCGGCCACGAAGTCGATGTCGCCCACGTGGTAGCCCCCGAGCACCACGTGCATCAGCCCCGGAACCTCTTCGGACGGAGCGGCATGGCGGTAGTACTCCACGCCCTGGACCAGGGAGCTGGCGCAGTTGCCCACCCCGGCGATGGCGACTCGGATCTTGCTCAATTGGTGCCCTCTCTCTCGGCGGCGATCAGTTGGTCCAACCACGAGATGTCTCGTTCGGTTACTTCGGTGCGGTGCTCGGCCAGCGAGCGGGCGTAGGTGTCGAGGCGCTCCCGGGCGACCCGGGCCGACGCGCGGGCCTTGGCCAGCCGCTCCACCAGATGGGCGCGCCGGCGCTCGAGCAGTCCCAAGCGGGCCTCGGCCGGCAGATAGCGGGCGAACGCCAATCTGAGCCCGAAGCCGCGCTCGTCGTCGGCGGACGGCCCCCGGGCGGCCAGCAGCTCCTCGAAGAGACGCTCCCCCCGCTCGGTGATGCGGTAGACCTTCTTGGCTCTCCTGGCGGTCGACTCCGGCCCTTGGGACTCTTGAGCCTGACGAGGGTGACGGGCCTGGCGGCCCGGGGTCCCGCGCCGGGCCCGGAAGGCGGCGATCTCGCCTCCGAGCGAACCGGTCATCGGGATGGGCGCCACCATCTCCCTCGCGAGGCCCGAGCCCTCGACGCCGGTTCCATCCTCACCCGCTCCATTGGCACCGGCTCTGTCTGAACCGGCCTGGTCAGGCTCGACGGCTTCCAGAGCGCCTGCGGCCGCCAGGCGCTTGAGGGCCGGGTAAAGAGAGCCGAACGACACGCTCGACAGGGGCCCCAGCGCCTCGGTCAGACGCTTCTTGAGCTCATAGCCGTGGAGCGGCTGCTCCTTCAGTACGCCGAGGATCGCGAGTTCCAGCACGGCTGCTCCTGGTGCGAGGTTGCGGTTGCGACGAACATGGACGGGTCGCTCGACAAGTGGAATCAACAAAGTCGATGTATCGGGCCGATATATCGAACAGAGTATGTATGCCGGCAACGGGCCCCGTCAAGGCCCGAGCCGCTACCCTGAACCCCCGTGAGTTCCCGGCCCGAGTCCGTGCCCGGCGCCGCCTCCGCCGACGGTCTTGCAGGCCAGGTCGACTATCGGCTTACCCGCAACGCCGTCCTGAGCCAGTTCCACCGGGGGCGGCTCTCCAAGCTCGACGTGTGCGACGCCCATCCCGAGTTGCTCCGCGTGGCCCGCACGCTCGGCCAGCCCACCGGAGAGACCTGCCCGATATGCGAGTCCACGCCTCTGGTCCACGTGTCGTACGCCTTCGGCCGCCACCTGTCACCGGGCGGATCCCATTTCGCCGACGCCGCCGAGCTGGCCAAGTTGAGCCGCCGGGCCGGTGAGCTGGCGTGCTACGTGGTGGAGGTGTGCCCAGCGTGTTCGTGGAACCACCTCGTCCGTACGTTCGCGGTCGGGCCACGACGTCGAGCGACGGCTGGGCGCTGATTCTCACAGGACCTGATCTGCGCCTCGGCGCGGCCGCGGCCGCGGCCATGGTGGCCCTGACCTCGACGGGGGACGTCGTGCTGCTCGGCGTCCTGCTCGGGCTGGCGTCCGCTGACCTGGTGGCGGGCGCCGCCGTGGTCGCCGCCGGGCTGTCGGTCGCCTTCAGGTGGGGCTCCACGTCCCTCGACGCCATCGCCGGTGCTCAGGCCGTGCTCGGACCCGGAGGCGTCGTGGGGCCCGCCCTGGCCACCACGTCGGCTTGGTGCGCGGCGGCCGCCCTGGTTCTGGCCACCCCCCGTGGTTGGCGTGCGCCGGCCTTCGGCCTGGCCGCTGCCCTGTTCGTGGCCGGCCCGGCTGCGACCGACGGTGACTCACTGGCGCTCCGGGTGGCGGCCGGCGTCGTCGCCGGGGGACTGGCGGTCGCAGCCGGGCGATGGCTGCCTCAGGCTGCGGCTCGGCCGGCGGCCCTAGCCCTGGCCGCCATCGCCGGCGTACTGGCGTTGGTGGCATGAGGGGCGACGAGGCGGCATGGGCCGGTGCGGCGGCCGTGGTCACCGCTCTGTGGGTGGTGGCCGCCCTGGCCGGGGGAGATCCTGCTCCGGTCGACACCACCGCCGTAGGCGCCGCAGCGGCGGCAGGCACCGCGGCCGCCGTCGGTGCCGCGTGGGGTTTCAGGCCACCCCGGCCTCTGTGGTTGGCGGGCCTCACACTGTTGCTCCTGCCCGTCGCCACCGCATCCGCCGTGGGTGGCTCAGCCCCGGTGCTGGCCGTCATCCTGCTGCTGCTGGCCGCCGGAGAAGTCGTTCCCTCGCTGTCGAGTGGCGGCGGGAGCGAGGACCGGATCGGTCAGCTCCAAGGTGACGAGTCCGAAGCAGAGGAGACGGGCCAAGAAGAGATCTGGGCCCAGGCCGGCCTGGTGCTCTTGGCGGCCGGACTGCTCGTTGCCGCCATTGCCTCCGGACGCGGGGGCAACGGGGAGTGGCGCTTCGTCGCCGACGGCGGAGTGGCCGCCGGCTTCGGTCTGGCTGCGGCTGCGGTGCTGCTGGGCGCGGCCGCTCTGGGCCCCACGCGGGGCCGTGCCTATGCCGTACCGGGCTTCCTCGTCGGACTGGTCGTGGCGCCGGGTGTGTCCCCGCTGGCGCTGGCGATCATCGGTGGGGCCCTCGCCCTCCTGAGTGCCACGGTGCTCGGCCGCCGGCCCGGGGTCGCGCTGGGCTTCCTCGGCCTCGGAGCAGCCGCCTTCTCGGCCGGGCGGCCGGCGGCGGCCCTCCTCCTCGCCGGGGCCGCCCTCGCCCTCGCCTACGGGGGCGACCATCCGGCCGCCGGCCTGCTGGGGCTCCCCGGGGCGGCCGCCCTCACCATGGATGCTCTGACCACCGGAGGTGGAGGCACCCCGGTCGTGTTGGTCGCGGCCACGGCCGCCACGGCCGCTCTCTTGGTCCTCGCTGCCACCGGCGTCACCGCGGCCATCCAACTGGCGCCGGTGCGGCTCATGGAACCGGGTTACCTGCCCTGGGCCGCTGTTCCGGCCGCCGCGCTCGGCACCTGGCTGCTGGTCGCCCCTGGCACCTGGACCTGGACGGGCGCCTCGGGCTTGGGCGCCTACGACCGGGGAGCGGCGCCCGCTGCCGCCGTCGGGTGCGCCGTGGTGGTGCTGAAGGCGGCGGCCCGACTGCGCGAACCTCGGCAAAGCGGGGAGCCGGCTCTTTCCGGATGGTCGCGGGTCACCGACGCCTGACGGGTCGGAGCCGCCCGCCGAGCTGCCCTGGTCGAACGCTGCGCTGAGTCCAACGGTGGGCCTGATCGAACGGTGGGCTTGGTCCAACGGTAGGATGACGAGCCAGCCCGCACCGGCGGGGCCCTCGCTTGTGCCAATGCCCCCCCGTACGCCGCCCCCCCGTACGCCGCCCACCCGCAGGCCGCCCACCCGCAGGCCGCCGAACGGCAAGCCTGCCGGCCGCAAGCCCCAGGCGGCCGGCAACCGGACCGCGGGCCGCCCTCGCCGGCGGCGCCGGAGCTGGATGTGGCGGTACCGGCGCCTGCTCTTCATGTTGGCGCTGGCCGTCACCACCGCCCTGTCCGGTGCGGTCTACCTCCTCGGACGGGTTCCGTTGCCGCCGGAGAATCCTCAGGCCCAGACCACGATGATCACCGACGTCAAAGGCGCCCAGCTGGCCTCGTTGGACTCAGGGGAGAACCGGGTGTCGGTCAGCCTCGACAAGGTGCCAAAGGTCCTGGTGGACGCCGTCCTCGCCACCGAGGACAAGAGCTTCTTCGAGCACGGTGGGGTCGATCCGTCGGGAATCGCCCGAGCCACCTGGGCGGACCTGCGGGGGAAGCCCCTGCAGGGCGGCTCGACCATCACCCAGCAGTACGTGAAGAACGCCTATCTCAAGACTCGGGAGCGGACCGCGTTGCGCAAGGTCAAGGAGGCGGCGCTGGCGGTCAAGGTGGAGCGGATGTTCTCCAAGGAGCAGATCCTCGAGCGCTACCTCAACGTCATCTACTTCGGCCGGGGGGCCTACGGGGTGCAGACCGCCTCGCGCGCTTACTTCGGCAAGGACGTCGGCCAGATCCAGCTGCGGGAGGCGGCCTACCTGGCAGGGCTCATCCGCTCACCCGAGGCGGCCGACGCCATTCGTGCGCCCGGAGCGGCCGACGCCCGCCGAGCAGGCACGCTGGCGGCCATGGAGCGGGCCGGGTTCATCACCACGGGGGAACGAGCCGCCGCCGAGGTGGAGCCCGTCCGGGCCTACGTGGGGGCCAAGCGCCAGGGGGAGACCACCTTCGCCCAGGCTGACAAGGGCACGCAGTACTTCGTGGAGTTCGTCCGCCAGCAGCTCCTGGCCACGTACGGCCCGGCCACGCTCAACGAGGGCGGCCTACGGGTCAGGACCACCCTGGACCTCGAGACCCAGACTCACGCCTACAACGCCGTCTACCCGGCCATGCTCAACCGCCCGGACGACCCGGCCGGCGCCCTCGTCGCCATCGACGAGAACGGCTACCTCAAGGCCATGGTGGGCGGGAAGGACTGGAACTCCCCGCAGCCCTACGCCAAGGTCAACCTGGCGCTCGGCCGCGAAGGCGGCGGCACGGGCCGCCAGCCGGGGTCGACCTTCAAGCCCTTCGTGCTGGCTGAAGCCGTGCGGCAGGGCTACACCGTGGAGTCGACCCTGCCCGGTCCGAGAGAGGTGGTCTTCCCAAACGCCGACCAAGGGAGGGACTACACGGTGGCCAACTACGAGGACCAGGAGTTCGGGCCCTCGGTGAGCCTCATCGACGCCACGAGCAACTCGGTCAACACCGTGTACGCGCAGCTCATCGACTCGATCGGTCCTGCCAACGTGGCCAACTTGGCCAAGACCGCCGGGATCACCGAAACGCTCGTGCCCAACATCTCCCTCACGCTGGGAACGTCAGAGGTGTCGGTCCTGAACATCGCCAGCGCCTTCACCACGTTCGCCAATCGCGGCCAGCACGTGCCCCCCACCGCCATCCTCGAGGTCGCCACCGCAGACGGCCGGATCCTGTCCGGGGCCCGTCCCCGACCCCAGACCAAGGTGCTCGAGCGCCGGCAGGCCGACATCGTCAACTTTTGTCTGCAGCAGGTCGTGCAAAAGGGCTCGGGCACGGGAGCCCAGTTCGGAAGGCCCTTCGCCGGCAAGACCGGAACCACCCAGGACTTCGGTGACGCCTGGTTCGTGGGTTACACGCCCAAGCTCACGGCCGCCGTCTGGATGGGCTACCCCGAGGGCAACGCCCGCAAGATGGTCAACGTGCGGGGCCGCAAGGTGAACGGCGGCTCGTTGCCTGCCACCATCTTCAAGCGCTTCATGGAGGCCGCCACCAGGAAGATCGACACCGGGACGTTCCCGCCCGTGCCGTCGTTCTCCGGGAAGGCGGTGAAGGGGAGCGGGCGAGCTGTCTTCACCACTCCCACCACCTCGGTCCCTGTGCCGGGCCAAGCCATCCCGCCGGTACCCGGTGCCACCGTTCCCAAGCCCCCGAAGCCCGTAGGCCAGCTCCCGACGACGACGACCCAGCCCGCCCCTCCCACGCCGGTGCCCAGACCGCCCGGTCCCGGCACACCGCCCGGCCCCAGCACACCCGTGGTCCCCTGAGCCGGCGACGTCCGATCCGAGCCACGACGGCTTGCCTCGGCGCACGGCCGCCCTCAGACTGGAGCCACCGCCGGCAGCCGTCGGGCGCTGGACGGGAGGAAGGCAATCACATGAGCCACCCCATCACCGTCCCCGCGGTTCGGGCCAGGAAGGTGCCGTCCGGCAATGTTGCCCAGGTCAAAGGTGAAGAGGTGCCCGGCGGTGAGGTGCTGGGCGTCGAGCCGCTGGTGATGGTCACGGCGTACGACACGCCGACCGCCCGCATCGCCGACCACGCCGGCGTCGACCTCGTTCTGGTGGGTGATTCGGTGGCCATGGTGGTGCTCGGCTACGACGACACCCTTCAGGTCACCATAGAGGACATGGTCCACCACACGGCGGCGGTGGCGAGGGCGCGGACTCGGGCGCTGGTGGTCGCCGACCTCCCGTGGCTCAGCTACCACGTGGGCGCCCACCAGACCGTGCACAACGCCGGCCGTCTGCTCCGCGCCGGAGCTCGTGCGGTGAAGTTGGAGGGAGGGCGCAAGCGGGTGCCGATGGTCTCCGCCCTGGCGGACGCCGAGATCCCGGTGATGGGCCATGTGGGCCTCACGCCGCAGTCCGTGCACGTCACGGGCGGCTACCGCGTGCAGGGCCGAGACCCTGAAGCCGCCGAGGCCGTGGTGGACGACGCCGTCGCCCTGGCCGCCGCCGGCTGCTTCGCCATCGTGATCGAGAGCGTCCCCGACTCAGTGGCTCGGGCCGTCACCGAAGCGGTGCCAGTGCCCACCATCGGCATCGGCGCCGGCCCGGCGTGCGACGGCCAGGTCCTCGTCCTGCACGACCTGCTCGGTCTGGACGACGGCGCGGCTCCGGGGTTCGTGCGCCGCTACGCGCAGCTCGAAGACGACGCCGTGGCGGCCGTGGCCGCCTTTGCCGCCGACGTGCGGGGCCGCCGCTTCCCGGACGACGGCGAGAACCTGCCGGCGGACGCCTCCGACCCCCCCTCCCAGCCGTCCGACGGGCCCACCCGGCTCGCGGCACCCCGAGCCGGTGCCGGCGGGCGTCGGGCCAGCTGACATGGGCCTCTCCGCCGTGACGGAGATCCTGGAGACCAGGTGGGGTGTCCGGGTCCTGCACTGGGCGGTGGCGGCGCTGATGGCGGGGAGCCTGGTGGCGTGCGTCGCCACGGGCGCCAACCGGCCGGCCGATCCCCGGTTGGAGGGGGGGCAGTCCCGTGTTCCCGGCTTCAGGGAGGTGGCGTTCGGCGTCAGACCAGCGGCAGGGCCGACCGCGAGCGCCGGCCCGTACTGTGCCCTCCTGGCCGAGACCACCGAACAGGTGCAACGCGGCCTCATGGGCCGGCGAGACCTCGCCGGCTACGACGGCATGATCTTCCGCTTTCCCGCGGACAGCACCGCGGGCTTCTACATGCGCGACGTGCCGGTGCCCCTCACTGTGGCGTGGTTCGATGCCGGGGGCCGATTCGTCTCCTCGGCGGACATGGCCACCTGCCCCGACCAGAACTGCCCGACCTATCCGCCGGCAGCTCCGTACCGCTTCGCTCTGGAGGTGCTGAGCGGGGGGCTCGGGCGGCTGGGCGTCGGACCTGGGTCGGTCATCGAGGTCGGCGGCGCCTGCAAGGTGCGCTGAGGGCCGTCACCGCCAGCCAGCCCTTCCTGGGGCCTGTCACCGCTGCCTGTCACCGCTGCCTGTCACACCCCCTTGCCATACTCCAAGGCATGAACGCATCGCCGGGCTGGCTAGCATGGGCGAGTCGTTCCGTAGCCCTGCCCCGCCCCGTCGGGGCCCCGGTCGTGAGGGATCGGGTCCAAAGGGAGGTATCCCAAAGCTCATGCGACCCTACGAGGTCATGTTCATACTCGACGCCAGCTTGGAGGAAGATGCCATCAGCGCTGTCGTCGACCGGGCAACCGACCTCCTCTCGAAGGATGGTGGCTCCACACCCAGGGTCGATCACTGGGGGCGGCGCCGTCTCGCCTACGAGATCGAGCACCGCTCCGAGGGGTACTACGTGCTCATGGAGGCCACGGCGGAGCCGGCGGTCGTCAGCGAGCTCGACCGGATGCTCTCCCTCGCAGACGAGGTCATGCGCCACAAGGTCATTCGCATCCCGGACGAGGTCGCGGCCAAGGCCGTACGCCGGAGCTCGGCGTCGGGGAACGGAGCTTCGGAGGCTCCGCAGCCGGCCGGAGGCGAAACACGCGTGAAAGAGAGCTGAGATGAGCAATGGCAACAGTGTCTCCCTGGTAGGCAATATCACCCGGGATCCCGAACTGCGGTTCACGCCCAGCGGGCAGGCCACGGCCAGCTTCGGGTTGGCCGTGAACCGGCGCTGGCAGGACCGCCAGTCCGGTGAGTGGCAGGAGGCCACGTCGTTCTTCGACGTGGTGTGCTGGCGGGAGATGGCCGAGAACGTGAGCGAGTCGCTCGCACGCGGCTCGAGGGTGGTGGTGACCGGACGTCTCGAACAGCGGTCGTGGGAGAACCAGGAGGGCGAGAAGCGCTCCAAGACCGAGGTGGTCGCCGATGACATCGGCCCCAGCCTTCGGTGGGCCACGGCCACGGTGACCAAGAACGAGCGCCGCGCCCCCGGCGAGAGTGCTCCCGGCCGTCCGCAGCAGGACGGACCTCGGAACATGCCCGCTCGGGAAAGGGCCGGCGCCGGCTTCGACGAGGAGCCCTTCTAGTGCCCCGCGGAAACGACCGGAACGGCAACAAGCGGGCTCCGAGGGCCAAGGAGGTCAATCGCCGAGGCGGCAGGAAGAAGGTCTGCGTCTACTGCACCGAGCGCCTCTGGGTTGACTACAAGGACGTCAACATCCTGCGCCGCTTCCAGTCGGACCGGGGCAAGATCAAAGCCCGCCGAGTGACCGGCAACTGCACCCAGCACCATCGCGACGTGGCCGTCGCCATCAAGACCGCCCGCGAGCTGGCGCTGCTGCCCTACCTGCAGCGTACGGTCGTCGAACGGGCAGGGGGGCGGTCACTACGGGTCGGCGGGTCAGGAGACCGGGGCGTGCGCCCCGGTCCCGGCCGACCTCCGGCAGAGGCCGCCGACGAAGCCCTTCAGGGAGGCGTCGAGCCGCCCGCAGCGGTGGGCCCAGGAGGATCGGACCCAGGAGCATCGGACCCAGGAGCATCGGACCCAGGAGCATCGGACCCAGGAGCATCGGACGGCGAGGCGCCGCAGCCCGCGGTTGCCGGCGAGCCAGCCCAGTGATCGCGGCCGGCCCAGTGATCGCGGCCAGCCCAGTGATCGCGGCCAGCCCAGTGCGGCCCGGCCGATGAACGTGGTGCTCAGGGCCGACGTCGACGGCGTGGGCAAGAAGGGCGACATGCTGCAGGTGGCCGACGGCTTCGCCCGCAACTACCTCATTCCCAAGGGTCGGGCCATCCAGGCCACGCCCGGGGTGCAAGCCCAAGCCGCGGCCATGCGCCGCTCGGCGGCGGCCAGGGAGGCCAGGCAGCGCGAGGAGGCCGAGAGGGTGGCTCGTACGCTGGTGCCGATGGTCATCCGGATCCCCGCCAAGGCCGGCGCCGAGGGCCGGTTGTTCGGCTCCGTCTCTCCCGCCGACATCGCCGAGGCGGTCAGCAACCAGAGTGATGCGGTGCTGGACAAGCGGTCATTGCAGATCGAGGAGCCAATCCGCTCTCTGGGCGCACACGAGGTCGGGGTCAAGCTGGCCGGGGCCGTGGAGTTCGTGCTCAACGTGGAGGTCGTGAAGGGCTGAGGGCCTCCCTCGAGCGGAGGTGACTACATGTCACACCGCCCGAGTAACGTTCGAACACATGTTCCCGTGTGGACGAACGAGGGTGCTGTCCACGGGGTTTTCCCCAGCAAACGCCCCTGGCAATCAACAAGCACATGGCGCTTGGCTGGTTCCCTAGCCATGGTCCGCTCCCTCGAAGACGCTCGCCGCCAAGCCGCCACCGCGCGGGGGCGCATCCCACCCCACGACCTTCAGGCCGAGGAGTCGTTGCTCGGGGCCATGCTCTTGTCCCGCGACGCCATCGTGGAGGCGGTCCAGGTCTGCACGGGCGAGGACTTCTACAAGCCGGCTCACGGCCACGTCTTCGAGGCGGTGTGCTCCCTGTACGGCCAAGGCGAGCCGGCCGACCCCGTCACCGTCGCCGACGAGCTGCGCCGGGCCGACCTCCTGGAGCCCATCGGTGGGCTGGCCACCCTGGTCTCGCTCCAGGCCAACACGCCGGCCACCTCCAACGCTCGCCGTTACGCCCAGATCGTGGAGGAGCACTCCCTGCTGCGGCGGCTCATCGGTGTGGCCAGCGAGATCGCCGAGCTCGGCTACGAGCTGCCCGAGGACGTGAGCGCCGCCGTCGACCGGGCCGAGTCCCTGGTCTTCGAGGTCGCCCAGCGGAGGGTCACCACCAGCACCCGGCCGCTGCGGGAGCTCCTCGCCGATCAGCTCGACCGTCTAGAGGCCCTCTTCGAGCGTGGTGAGTCCATCACCGGGATCCCCACCGGCTACACGGAGCTCGACGAGATGCTGGCCGGCCTGCAGCCGTCCAACCTGGTCATCATCGGGGCGCGGCCAAGCATGGGCAAGACCAGCATGGCTCTGGGCATGGCTTCCCACGCGGCCATGGACGCGCAGGTGCCGGTGCTGCTCTTCTCGCTCGAGATGAGCCACCTCGAGATCACCCAACGCCTGCTGTGCTCCGAAGCCCGGGTGGACGCGCAGCGGATGCGCACCGGGAAGCTGCACGAGTCGGACTGGTCGAAGGTCGCCCACGCCATGGGCAGGCTGGGCGAGGCGCCGGTCTTCATCGACGACAACCCGAACATCACGGTGATGGACATCAGGGCCAAGGCTCGGCGGCAGAAGGCCAGGGACGGCCTAGGCCTCGTCATCGTCGACTACCTCCAGCTGATGTCGAGCCGGGCGCGGGTCGAGAATCGCCAGCTCGAGGTCTCCGAGATCAGCCGCAACCTCAAGGTCCTGGCCCGGGAGCTGGAAGTCCCCGTCATCGCCCTGTCCCAGCTGTCCCGCAGCCTGGAGGCTCGCGCCGACAAGCGCCCGGTGCTGGCCGATCTCCGCGAATCTGGATGCATGCCGGCTGGCACCCGACTGGCCCGGGCGGACACGGGTGAGGAGGTGACGCTCGGTGAACTGGTGCTCAGCCAGGAGCAGCCCCTGGTCTGGTCCCTCGACGACAAGTGGCGACTCACGCCCCAGCGACTAGCGAGAACCTTTCCGTCCGGCATCCGTCCGGTGTTCCGGCTCCGTTTGCGTTCGGGCTACGAGGTGGACGCCACGGCCAACCACCCGTTTCGTACCATCGCAGGCTGGATTCGCCTCGACCAGCTCGAGGTGGGGGACTTCCTTGCTGTCCCTCGCCGGCTTCCCGCACCGCTCGGGCAGAAGCGCTGGGACGACGACGAGATCGTGCTTCTCGCCCATCTGCTCGGAGGCGGCTCCATGGGCCCCGGCGTCAAGTACGCCACGGCCGACCCGGCCAACAAGGTGGCGGTGGAAGAGGCGGCTCTCCGGCGGTTCGGGATCTCGGTCAAGGGTTCCCAGCTCCCCAACAGGTGGCAACTCTGGCTGCCGAGCCCCTACCGGCTCACCCCCAGCCGCCATCACCCGGTCCGCAACTGGCTCGAGCCCCTCGGTCTCTGGGGCGCCCGGGCGCAGGACAAGTTCGTTCCCGAGGAGCTCTTCGGGCTCGGTGACGACCAGGTCCGCCTGTTCCTCCGCCACCTGTGGGCAACGGACGGCTCGATCACCCTCCGCGGCAACGGCCGGGCCGAATACGTCACGATCTACTACTCCTCCCCGAGTCGCCGGCTGTCCAACGACGTCCGTCGCCTCCTGCTTCGCCTTGACATCCGGAGCCGCATCGGTCGAGGACGCAAGGCTGGGCATCGCGAGGGCTGGAACGTCCGGGTAGAGGGAGCCGAGAACCTGACGCGGTTCCTGGACCTCGTTGGGTGTCACGGCCGGCGCGCAGAGCGCGTCCCCGACGCTCTGCGGATCATCGGAGACATCAAAACCAACCCGAACGTCGACGACAGCGAGCTCGACGATCTGGCTATCTCCGACGTGTTCTGGGACGAGGTCGTCGAGGTGGTGGCGCTGGGAGCGATGCCTACGTTCGACGCCACCGTGGAAGGAACTCACAACTTCATCGCCGACGGTGTGATCGCTCACAACTCGATCGAGCAAGACGCCGACGTTGTGATGTTCATCTATCGCGACGAGGTGTACAACCCCGAGTCGGCTGATCGAGGCACGGCCGAGATCCTCGTGGCCAAGCACCGTAATGGGCCCACGGGCAAGACGGAGCTGGCGTTCCTCGGCCAATACACTCGCTTCGCCAACATGGCCAGGCTCTGAGCAGCCGCCATCGTGGAGGAGCGTGACTCAGATCAGGCTGACCGTCTCCTCCAACAGAGAGGTTCGGCAGCGCGCTCGGAGAATCCCCCTCCATCAAGAACGGCGTGCCTGGGCCGCGGTCCGGGATGAGCTCCCATCTGGACATCGACGGTCGCGTCGGCCTTGATGAAGCAGAGATGGTCGTCGTCGCCAGGATGTGCCCGCGGTCGCAGGGTGTCGCCAGCCAAGGTTTACCGTTCGGTCGCCTGGGCTCGGCGACGGCCAGCTGCTCAACGAGGCGTGCGTCGACCTCCCTCCGCCATGGTGGCCCCGGCGATAGCGTGGCCACGCCATGTTCCTCGGCAACGACCTGCTGCCCTTCTTGGTTCTCGCCCTCGGAGGGGCGCTGGCCGTGGGGAACGGTCTGGCCCTGGTGCGCCCACCAGCCAACCCGAAGGCGGGTGAGCTGGCCAAGGCGCCCATAGGCCGCAGCCTGGTGATGGTGGCGGTCGGGCTCCTGGCCGCGGTGTGGGCCCTCGCGTCACTGATCACCGGCTGACGTGCGCCCATGCAGTTGCCGGAGTGATTCGCCGGGGCCTCTGGTTGGACGGGTAGGCGAACGTGACCGCCCAATGCGCCGGCACCTCTGGCGGAGCTCGTCGCCGATCTGGGTTGACACTGGCATCGATCCACCCTCCTCTCTGAGGGTCAGGTGCCCGCCCAGTCCGGGGATCGGGCAGCCGCCAGTTGAAGTTGACACCGCCGTAGAAGGCGACGGTGGCGTCCTTGTCGGGCGTCAACAGCTGACTGCCCCATCCATTCGGCTCGGTGACGAAGGCGGTGCCTGGGTGCCGGCCGGACTGCCACAGCCGGCGATGGCGCCGTCGGGAGGTGTGCAAAGAGAACTGGGATGGCTGCCCGCAGCACTGTGGCTTGAAAGCCTGCACTTTGCGCGCGGCGGTTCAGACAAGGAAGAGCAACGACGTGGAAGTAGCTGGACCAGGGCTTCTCCTGGAGCGGGCGACGAGAATCGAACTCGCGTTCTCAGCTTGGGAAGCTGATGTTCTGCCTCTGAACTACGCCCGCGAATCGACGGTCACTGTAGCGTGACCTCTCCATGATCCTCTCCGATCGAACCATCCGCGCCGAGCTGGAAGCGGGTCGGATCGAGATCGATCCGCTGGGCGAAGCGTGCATCCAGCCCTCGTCGGTGGACCTGCACGTGGACCGTTACTTCCGCGTCTTCCGCAATCACAGCGCCCGGGTCATCGATGTCAAGGAGAACCAGACGGACCTCGCCGACCTGGTGGAGATCGGCGACGACGGCGACGACCACCCCAGCGGGGCCCGGGCCTTCATCCTCCACCCCGGCGAGTTCGTCCTGGGCTCCACCGCCGAGCGCGTCAGGCTCCCCGAGGACCTGGTGGCCAGACTCGAAGGCAAGTCATCTCTCGGCCGGCTGGGACTGCTCATCCATTCCACGGCCGGCTTCGTGGATGCGGGCTGGAACGGGCATCTCACCCTCGAGCTCTCGAACGTCGCCACCCTTCCCATCACCATCTACCCGGGCATGAAGATTGGCCAGATCAGCTTCCTGCGCATGACCACCGCAGCCGACGCCCCGTACGGCTCGACCACCGTCGGCTCCAAGTACCAGGGCCAACGCGGCCCCACGCCGAGCCGGTACTACGAGAACTTCCCACCTGAACCTCGCCCCACACCCAGATGACGCGTTCGTTCTTCGTTGAGGGCGACGCCCCTGCAACGCTGAACCCTTAGCGTGCGACCCCGACTGTTGGTTCTGGAGGACGGTCAGCCGGCGTCGGACGCCGTGGACGCCTGGAGGACTGGGTGAGGGTGGCGTCCGACGGGGATGAGGTGCGCGCCCGGCTCGTCAGCCTCTCGGCCCGGTACCGGTTCCACGCCCACGAGGCCCCCGCTCTCGACGGCGACGGTGTCCTCCGCTTCGCGTCCGCTGGGTTGTTCTGCCGGCGGTGAGGCGCGCCTGACCGCAGCCCTGTTCGGCGGCTTCGGCGCCGTGGTAAGCCGCGGCGCGCTGGCTCGGTCGGGCTGGCCCGATGGTGCTTGCCCGTCCCAACGCCCTCGACGTCCACTTCGTGCGCCTGCGTCGACGCCTGCGGCCGATCGCCTTGCCATCCGCACTGTCAGGTCCCGGGTACCCGCTGGAGCCTTCAAACACGAGTTGAACAGCCCCGAGGCGCCTGAGCCGGCGTTCAAGCTGACAGCTCCGGCCATATGCGCGTGCCACGATCGCCTTGGTGATGTTCGGCACTGCCTTCGCCGGGAGCGGCAAGGACCCGGAGCCAGCGGGAGTGCGTGGCGGCCTAGGCGGGGATCCCCAGGTGATCAGCGGCCTCGACCTCGGCCCTGGGTGGCCGTCGCATGGCGAGGGTCGCTCGGTCCCGCCCGTCGCGCTTGGACAGGTAGAGGGCCTCGTCTGCGTGCTTCAGCAGCTCGGCGCCGGTGAGCGCGTTGCGAGGAATGGTCGAGATCCCGGCGCTCACCGTCACCGCGAGCTCCGGACGGTTGCCGTGGGCGGAGGCGATCGCCTGCCTCAGGTTCTCGGTCAGCCTCAGCGCCGCCGTCCCCGTGCAGTCGGGGAGCACCAGTGCGAACTCCTCGCCTCCGAAGCGAGCCGGGAGGTCGATCTGGCGGAGGGAGGTGGCCAGGATGCGCCCGATCGTGCGGAGGATCTCGTCACCCCCTGCATGGCCGAGGGTGTCGTTGATCCGCTTGAAGTGGTCGACGTCGAGCATCACCAGGCTCAGGGGCTCGCCGCTGCGGGCAGCCCTCACCACCTCCCGGTCCAGGGTCTCGTCGAACGTCCGGCGATTGGGCAGACCGGTGAGGCCGTCCACCCGAGCCAGGCGCTCGACTTCGGCCAGGAGGGTCGCATTGCGTATGGCGAGGGCACCATGGGCCGCGAACTCGAGAAGGGCGTTGACGCGGCTGGCGTTCATCACCTCGTCCAACCCCCCGCCGTGCTCCACCACCAAGGCGCCAAAGGCGCGCCCGTGGGCGACCATGGGCACCACCACCACGTTCCTCCCCCCCGGCAGCGCGGCCTGGAGCATCCGATCGTGAGGACTCAGCATCCGAGCCAGCTGCGGTTGGCGCTCCGTCCAGCACCGACAGAGGAGCTTGCCCGGCATCTTCTCCTCGGGGCCCAGGGCGCTCGGCCGGGCCCCCTCCGCTGTCCCGACCCAGACCTCCCGAACGCCCGACTGGTCCCCGATCACCAAAGCCGCCCGGCGCGCACTGAAGGTGGCCAGGACGGACCTGAGCACAACCGGCCCTACGTCGTCCGGGGACCGCACGTCCTGGAGCTCGCTTCCCATGGCCACCAGCCCGCGCAGCCCACGCCGGCTCCGTCGCAGCTCGCGCTCGTTTAGCGAAGAGAAGGCGGCGGTGCCGACGGCGAGCACCAGGAAGGTGACCACGCCGGACACCACCATGGAGTTCGGGACGGCACCGGCCCCGGCCAAGGCAGGTGGGTCCCATTCCGGGATGACGCCCGCCTCGCGCAGCGTGTGGGCGACCACGAACAGCAAGGAGTGCCACACGGCGATCTTCAGACCGGTGCGGTAGGAGGCCAGGAGCGTCACGGCCACGACATGGAGCCCCACCAGGACGGTGAGCAGGCTGCGGGGTCCGCCGGTCCTGGCGACCACCGCCGCGATCCAAAGACCGTCGGCCAGGAGCAGCGCGCCCACCAGCGCCAGGCTGCGTCGTTTCAACGAGCGGCGCACCACTTCGACGGCGGCGGTGAGCAGGGCGTATCCGGCCGTGATCGGCGCCAACGCCTGCTGCGGGGCACCCAAGGTCGCCGGCCACAGCTGGGCGCAGATCAGGACCGCCGCGACCATGGTCAGCCGGAAGGCCTGCAGGACGTTGGTGCGCTCGGCCAGAGGGACGAGTCCGGACGTTTCCACCGGCTCGGTCACCGGCTGAGTCATCGGAACACGTACAGCTCGTCGGTCATCGGCGCGGCCGCCAGCTTGGGGTCACGCCGATCGAAGAGGGCCTGCACGAGGAGGAACACGACCACCATGGCCGTCAGCGCCAGGGGAAACGAGAACTTCTTGACAGTGGCGGCGGCGCTCGCGGCCAGCGTGGGCGAATCGGCGGGCGGCGACGGGAGCGCCCCGGCCTGCGGCGGTCGGGGAGCGGCGACGAGGTTGGGACGGGACTGGACGGGTGCCGGCGCCCGCTCGACCCTCGGCTCGGATGCCGCCGGGCCGGGGTCCGAGGCGACCGCTTCGGGCGGCGATCCGGACTGGGGGACCGGCCGCTTTCCCACCAGAGGCGGCAGCTCGGGCAAGGGGACGGCCAAGGGTGGGAGGAGGACGGTCGTGCTGCCGCCGCTGAGGGACAGTTCCACCGCTTCCTGGGGTGGTGGCCGCACCGGCCCCGGTGGGCTCGGCGAGGTCGTGAGCGTCGGCGAGGTCGTGAGCGTCGGCGAGGTCGTGGAAGTCGTCGTCGAGGTCGTGGAAGTCGTCGAGGTCGTGGAAGTCGAGTTGGGGGGCGTCGGAGGGTCGGCCTTGGCCACGCCCGTCAGGCCCCAGGCGCAGGCGACGCCCAGCACCATCATCAGCGTCTGCCATCTTCGCCAACCGTTCCCACCGTCCATCGCCACCTCCTCCCCGTCTGTATCGGCAGGAGGGTGGGCGAACTTCAGGAGTTGTTCAGCCAGGAGTGCCCTCCCCCGCTGCGTCCCGGCCCGAATCCCGGCTCTGCCGCTCCCTGCTGGCCTGGCGCTTGACCGCCTGCGCCTTCTGGCGGATCTCCTCCTGGTCCCCGAGCAAGCGGTCGTCGCCGCGGCTCAGGTTCTGGTCCAAGTCGAACACCCAGGGCACCCCGGTAGGTATCTCGAGCCCGGGGATCGCCTCGTCGGAGATGCCCTTCAGGTGCTTGACCAGGGCCCGGAGGCTGTTGCCGTGGGCGGAGATCAGCACGTTGGAGCCCAGCAGCAGGTCGGGCACGACGTGGTCGTACCAGTAGGGCAGCATGCGGACCACCACGTCCTTCAGGCACTCGGTGACCGGAACCAGCTCCTTGGGCAGGTCCCGGTACCGCTCGTCGCGGCCGGGGTTCCTCGCGTCGTCGTCTGCCATTGCCGGTGGGCGCACGTCGTAGCTCCGTCGCCATAGCTGGACCTGGTCCTCGCCGTACTTCTCCGACGTCGCCGCCTTGTCCAACTCCTGCAGCGCGCCGTAGTGACGCTCGTTCAGCCGCCAGTGCCGCCGCACCGGGAGCCAGGACCGGCCCATCACCTCCAGAGCCAGGTTGGCGGTTCGGATGGCTCGGGTCTGCAACGACGTGTGCACGACGTCGGGGAGGATGGCCTCGTCCCCGAGCAGGCGGCCGGCTTGGCGGGCTTCGGCTTCCCCCTTGGGGCTCAGGTCCGAGTCGTACCAACCCGTGAAGAGGTTCTTGGCGTTCCAGTCGCTCTGCCCGTGCCTTAGCAGCACCAGCGTGGTCATCTGGCCATCCTGGCACCTGGACCGGCCGTGAGTCCCTGGCGGCCCATGGTGGAGATCGGGTCGGGATGGGTAACCATGCACCATGCCAGAGTCGTCGGCTCCGGAGGTCATCGCGGACCGCTACGAGCTGGGCACGGTGCTCGGGCGTGGAGGCATGGGGGAAGTGCGGGACGGCCTCGATCGCCGTCTGGGCCGGCCCGTGGCCGTCAAGCTCCTCCGCAGGGACATGGCTGCGGACGCCGAGCTGCGCCGCCGGTTCGAGGCCGAGGCCAAGGCCGCCGCCGGCCTGGCCCACCCCAATGTGGTGGCCGTGCACGACACCGGGGAGCAGGACGGGGTCCCGTACATCGTGATGGAGCGCCTGGCCGGGCGGACCGTGGCCGACGAGATCGCCGACGGTCCGCTCGAGCCGGCGCGGGTGCAGCGCCTGGCCCGTGAGGCTCTGGCCGCCCTCGACGCTGCCCACCGGGCCGGCGTGGTGCATCGGGACATCAAGCCGGGCAACCTCCTCCTCACGCCCGACTCTTCGGTGAAGGTGGCCGACTTCGGGATCGCCAAGGCGGCCGAGACCCAGCCTCGTGACCTCACCGCCACGGGGCAGGTGATCGGCACCCCCGCCTACCTTGCCCCCGAACGTCTGGAGGGCAGGCCGGCTACGGCCCAGAGCGACCTCTACTCGCTCGGCGTCGTCCTGTACGAGGCGCTGACCGGTACCAAGCCCTACAAGGGCAACACTCCGTGGGGCCTGGCACAGGCCATCGTGGACGGCCGGCACCGGCCGCTCGCCGAGGTGGTGCCCGGCTGCCCACGGGCACTCGTGGCCACCGTCGAGCGTGCCATGGCCAGCGAACCCGACGATCGATTCCGCACCGCCGCGGACATGGCCAAGACCCTCGACGACCCGAGTAGGAGGCGCGGGGGCGACGCCACCACCGTGGCTGCCTCCCCTGGGGACGCCACCTCCACCGTTGCCGTGCCATCGTCCCCGCCCGACGCCACCGAGCACCTCGCCTCTCCCGGTCCTGGTGGGCACCCCGGGACCAGCGACGGTCGTGTCGGGAGCCCTCGTCGGTGGCTAGGAGTCGTCTTGGTGGCCGTCGTGCTCCTAGGGGTCGCTCTCTTCGCCTTGTCGACCAGGGACCAGGACCCGTCGCCTGCAGACGTGGCGCCCCCTCCGACGTCGGTGACGCCCGGTGGGAGCCTGCCCCAGCCCCTCGACCGGGCCATCGACCAGCTCGAGGAGTCGGTCCGGCCATGAGCGCGGCGCAGCCGCCCCGGCGACGGGTAGCGATGACGTTGGTGCTGGCTCTGCTCCTAGCCCTCGGTTCTCTCGCCTGTGGCTCGAAGGAGCAAGCTCTCTCCGACCAGGCTGCCGCCGACCTTCAGGCTGCGGCGGCGAGGGTGCGAGCGGCGGCCGCCGCCGGGGATCGGGCCGGCGCCAGCAGCCAGCTCGCGGCCCTACGCAGCGCGGTGGACCGCTACCGAGGCCAGGGTCAGATCAGCGCCGGACGAGCGGCGGACGTGCTGGCTGCCGCGGGCGAGGTGGAGGCCCGCCTGAACCTGCTGGCCCCGCCACCGGCCGCGCCCGCGCCCGCCACGACCACCACGACGGCCAGGCGGCCCTCGAGCGACCCCGGAGGCGACAAGGACGACGATGAGGACCGGGGCAGGAAGGGCGGCGGCAAGAAGGAGGACTAAAGAGGAGGACTAGACGCCCATTGGAATAGCCGGGGCCGGGGGCCAGGTTGACTGTGATGCGCTTAACTTTGCTAGGGTCGAGCCCTGCATACAGCTTGATCTGACCGAACAACCCCTGGGAGGGACCTGCACCATGGCAAAAGCAGTCGGAATCGACCTCGGGACGACCAACTCGGTCGTCAGCGTGCTGGAGGCGGGGGAGCCCGTGGTCATCCCCAACGCCGAAGGAGCCCGCACCACACCGTCGATGGTGGGCTTCTCCAAGACCGGTGAGGTGCTGGTGGGCGAGGTGGCCAAGCGCCAGGCCATCACCAACCCCGACCGCACCATCCGCTCCGTGAAGCGCCAGATGGGCACCAACTGGAACGTCGACATCGACGGCAAGCGCTACTCGGCGCAGGAGATCTCGGCCCGGATCCTCCAGAAGCTGAAGCGCGACGCCGAGGCCTACCTGGGCGACACCGTCAACCAGGCCGTCATCACCGTCCCCGCCTACTTCAACGACGCCGAGCGCACCGCCACCAAGGAGGCAGGCCAGATCGCCGGCCTCGAGGTGCTGCGCATCATCAACGAGCCCACCGCCGCCGCCCTGGCCTACGGGCTCGACAAGGAGGGCCAGGAGCAGACCATCCTCGTGTTCGACCTCGGCGGAGGCACGTTCGACGTCTCCGTGCTCGAGATCGGCGAGGGTGTCTTCGAGGTGAAGTCCACCCACGGTGACACCCATCTCGGCGGAGACGACTGGGACCAGCGGGTCATCGACTGGCTGGTCAAGGAGTTCAAGAACACCGAGGGCGTGGACCTGGCCAAGGACAAGATGGCCCTGCAGCGCCTCAAGGAGGCAGCCGAGAAGGCCAAGATCGAGCTGTCGCAAGTCACCGAGACCGCAGTCAACCTGCCCTTCATCACCGCCACCAGCGAAGGACCGAAGCACCTCGACCTCAAGCTCACGCGGGCCAGGTTCCAGGAGCTCACCGCCGACCTGGTGGAGCGGTGCCGGGGCCCGTTCGAGCAGGCCATCAAGGATGCCGGCCTCAGCAGGGGCAGCATCGACCACGTCATCCTCGTGGGCGGCTCCACCCGGATGCCGGCCATCGTGGAGCTGACCAAGGGCCTCACGGGCGAGGACCCCCACAAGGGCGTGAACCCCGACGAGGTGGTGGCCGTGGGCGCCGCCATCCAGGCCGGCGTGCTCAAGGGCGACGTGAAGGACGTGCTGCTTCTCGACGTCACGCCGCTGTCGCTCGGCATCGAGACCCGCGGCGGCATCATGACCAAGCTCATCGAGCGCAACACCACCATCCCCACCCGGCGCTCGGAGGTGTTCACCACCGCCGAGGACATGCAGCCGTCGGTGGAGATCCACGTCCTCCAGGGCGAGCGGGAGATGTCCGCGTACAACAAGACCCTCGGGAAGTTCCAGCTCGTGGACCTGCCGCCCGCGCCCCGCGGCGTACCCCAGATCGAGGTCACCTTCGACATCGACGCCAACGGGATCGTGCACGTCTCGGCCAAGGACCGGGCCACGTCCAAGGAGCAGTCGATGACCATCACCGGTCAGTCGTCGCTGAACAAGGACGAGATCGACCGCATGGTGCGCGACGCCGAGGCTCACGCCGCCGAGGACCGCCAGCGCAAGGAGGAGGCCGACGTCCGCAACAACGCCGACAGCCTCGTGTATCAGACCGAGAAGCTCCTCAAAGACCAGGGCGACAAGCTCATCGGCGACGAGCGGGACCGGCTGGAGTCGTCCCTGAAGGAGGTAAAGGACGCGCTCGGTGGCTCGGACATCGAGGCCATCCGCCGGAGCACCGACGGCCTGATGACCGCCAGCCAGACCTTCGCCCAGCGCCTCTACGAGCAGGCGGCCCAGGACCAGCCCGCCGGTGGTACCGGGCCCTCCGGTGGCCCCGCCGACGAAGAGGTGGTGGACGCCGAGATCGTCGACGAAGAGCGGCCGTGATGGCCGACGCTGAGGGCGGTGTGGCGGCGGACCAGGATCCGGGCTCCGGCGGACTGCCGTCGGAGGCCGACGTCGTCGTCGACGACGCCATCGGGGATGTCGACGCTCAAGCAGCACTGGCGGTCGACGAAGCCGTCGAGAAGGCGGAGGAGGCCATTGCCGAGGACGTCTCCGAGCTTGGCCTCCTCACCGTCGAGCGCGACGACTACCTCAACCAGCTGCGTCGCCTGCAGGCCGACTTCGAGAACTACAAGAAGCGAGTTGTCAGGCAGCAGACCGAGCACATCGAGCGGGCGACGGAGGAGCTGGTGGCCCACCTGCTCCCCGCCCTCGACACCTTCGACCTGGCCATGGCCCACGGTACCGAGGGCCTCGAGCCTGTCTACTTCTCGCTTCTGGACATCCTCGAGGGTAGCGGCCTGCAGCGGGTCGACCCCCTCGGGAAGCCCTTCGACCCCAACGAGCACGACGCCGTGCTGCACGAGGAGTCGGAGGACGCCGACGCGTCCCCCGAGGTAGTGGAGGTCCTCCGGGCGGGGTACCGGTGGAAGGGGCGTGTCATTCGCCCCGCCATGGTGAAGGTCAAGGGCTGAGGGGCCAGGACCAGGGAAGCCCATGGCGCCGCAACGGGAGTGGTTCGAGAAGGACTACTACAAGGTTCTGGGCGTGCCCTCCAGCGCCACCGAGAAGGAGATCACGAGCGCTTATCGCAAGCTGGCGAAGCGCTACCACCCTGATGCCAATCCCGGTGCCGAGGACCGCTTCAAGGAGGTCTCCGCCGCCTACGACGTGCTCGGCGACCCGCCCAAGCGCAAGGAGTACGACGAGGTCCGCCGCATGGGCCCCGTGGGCAACCCGTTCGCCGGAGCCCGCTCCCGGAGCGGGTCCGGAGGCTCTGGAGGACCGGGAGGGTTTTCCGGCACCTTCGGCCCCGACGACCTCGGTGACCTGCTCGGCAACCTGTTCAACCGGGGCCGGCCCGGCGCCACCCAGCCTCGCATGGGCCCTCTGCGGGGCGACGACCTCGAAACCGACCTGCACCTGTCGTTCCAAGACGCCGTAGAGGGCGTTACCACCACGGTCAACGTCAGCAGCGACGCCTCGTGCAGCAGCTGTGGTGGCACCGGCTCGGCGCCAGGGACGTCTCCAGTCATCTGCTCCAACTGCGGGGGGCGCGGCGTCCTGGCCGAGAACCAGGGCCTGTTCTCCTTCAGCCAGCCGTGTCCCAAGTGTGGGGGCACCGGCATGAGGGTGGAGACGCCGTGCCCCACGTGCCAGGGCTCGGGCATGGAGCGCCGTGCTCGAAAGGTCAAGGTGCGCATCCCGGCCGGGGTGGACGACGGCCAGCGCATCCGCCTGAAGGGCCGTGGCGGCATTGGCCCCAACGGGGGTCCACCGGGTGACCTGTACGTTGTGGTGAGGGTGGGCCAGCACGACGTGTTCGGACGAAGCGGCAAGGACCTCACGCTTCGCCTGCCCATCACCTTCGCCGAGGCCGCCCTGGGCGCCACGGTGAAGGTTCCCACCCTGGGCGCGCCCGTGAGCTTGCGCATCCCCCCCGGGACCAGGTCGGGTCGCACCTTCCGGGTACGGGGCCACGGCGTACCCGCGTCCAGCGGTGCCGGCGACCTCTTGGTCACGGTAGAGGTCACCGTGCCGGAGCAGCTGACCGAGGCGCAGCGCGAGGCGGTGGAGGCGTTGGCGGCGGCCTCGGCCTCGGCCGAGTCCCCCCGGCGCCACCTCGGAGTGGAGTGAGGCGGGGGTGACCGATGGCTGACAAGCGCCGGGCCGTCTACGTGATCTCCGTCGCCGCCGAGCTGGCCGGCGTTCACCCCCAGACGCTGCGCGTCTACGAGCGCAAGGGCCTCTTGGAGCCGGCCCGGACAGGGGGGGGGAGTCGCCGGTACAGCGACGGTGACATCGAGCGCCTCTTCCGCATCCACGAGCTCACCGCTGCGGGCATCAACCTCGAGGGTGTCAGACGCATCATGGAGCTCGAGGACCAGAACGAGCGGCTGCGCAAGGAGCTGGTGCGGGCTCGGGCCGAGACCGACGAAGCGGTGGAGCGGACCCACCGCAAATACCGCCGGGACCTGGTGCCCGTGAACAGGGCGCCGGTCCCCTATAGGGGCCGTCGCTGAAGCTCAGACGCCGCAGACTCGCCGCGGGCAGATGGCCGGTCGTCGACTGCACGGTGAGGGACCAGTCCGGCGACTACGACGGCGGTCGAATTACCCAAGACGACGACGAAGGCCACTACACCCTTCAGCTGGTTGGCCGGGAGCCCGTCCAGTCGTCAAGCCGTAGCCCCGGAGAGCGGCCTTCGTCTAGGCGGGAAGGCGCCGGCTCAAACCTCCAAAACCAGCGTCACCGGCCCGTCGTTCACCAACTCGACCCGCATGTCGGCCCCGAACCGACCAGTGGCAACCCTGGCGCCGAGCTCGGCGAGCGCGGTGACCACCGCCTCCACCAGAGGCTCGGCCAACGCCGCGGGCGCGGCCGCCGACCACGACGGCCGTCGCCCTCGGCTCGTGTCGCCGTACAGAGTGAACTGCGAGACCACCAGCACGCCGCCGTCCACGTCACCGACCGGACAGGTTCATGGCTCCGTCGCCATCGTCGAAGATGCGAAGTCCCCAGAGCTTGGTCGCCATCCTCCGCGACTCTGCCTCGGTATCGCCATGTGTCACGCCCAGGAGTACGAGCAGGCCCAGGTCGATCTCCCCTTCGGTCTCCTCGCCCACTCGGACCTGGGCTCGCCGGACCCGCTGCACGATGGCGCGCACTGCGGCATTTGACCATGACATCGAACACGGCAGATCGAACACGGGGCAGATCGAACCTGGGCGGACCGCAACCTAGGATGGCGCGACGTGCCCGCAACGGTGGTGGTCGGTACCCAGTGGGGTGACGAGGGCAAGGGCAGGTTCACCGACCTGCTGGCCAAGGAGATGGACGTGGTGGTCCGCTACCAGGGCGGCCACAACGCCGGGCACACCATCGTCGTCGACGGCGAGACGTTCGCCCTCCAGCTGATCCCGAGCGGCGTTCTGTACCCCCACATCACGCCGGTGATCGGCAACGGCGTGGTGGTGGACCCCGCCGTGCTGCTGGAGGAGATCGACACCCTGGACGCCAAGGGTGTGGATGCCGGCAGGGTCCAGGTGAGCGGGAATGCCCACCTGATCATGCCGTACCACCAAGAGCTCGACCGCGTCACCGAGCGCCGGCTCGGGCACAACAAGCTCGGCACCACCAAGCGGGGAATAGGGCCGGCCTACGCCGACAAGGCCACAAGGGTGGGGCTGCGGGTGCAGGACCTGCTCGACCCCAAGATCTTCCGCCAGAAGCTCGACGTCGTGCTCAAGGAGAAGAACGCCATCTTGGCCAAGGTGTACAACCGCCTTCCCCTGTCCGCCGACGACATCGCCGACACCTACCTCGACCAGTACGCCCCTCGGGTGGCCCCCATGATCTCCGACACCGTTGGACTGGTCCACGAGGCGCTGGACGCCGGGCGCCACGTGATGTTCGAGGGGGCCCAGGCCACCTTCCTCGACCTCGACCACGGCACGTATCCCTACGTCACCTCCTCCAACCCCGTCGCCGGCGGCGCCTGCACAGGAGCGGGCATCGGTCCCTGCCACGTGGAACGGGTGATCGGCGTGGCCAAGGCCTACGTGACTCGGGTGGGCTCCGGTCCCTTCCCCACCGAGGTGCACGGTGAGCTGGGCACCTCGATGGTTGACCGGGGCCACGAGTACGGCGTGAACACCGGGCGGCGGCGGAGGGTGGGCTGGTTCGACGCCGTCATGTTGCGTCACGCCGTGCGCCTCAACTCCCTCACCGAGATCGCCCTGGCCAAGCTCGACGTCCTCGACACGTTCGACACCATCAAGGTCTGCGTGGCCTACGAGGCCGAGGGCGTCCGCCACGAGCAGCTGCCCTACCACCAGTCGGTGTTGCACAAGGTCCGGCCTGTCTACGAGGAGCTCCCCGGCTGGGGCTCCGAGCTGTCGGGGGCGACCTCTCTGGGCGAGCTTCCTGGTGCAGCTCGACAGTACGTGGAGTTCCTTGCCCGTCAGGTCGGCGTGCCGGTCGGCCTCATCAGCGTGGGACCCAGCCGCCAGCAGTACGTCACCCTGAGCCCGGCGGACCGGTGAAGGTCTGCGTCGTCGGCGGCGGGGGCCGCGAGCACGCGCTGGCACACGTCCTGGCCCGGACCGCCGAGGTCGTTCGGGCCCGGGCCGACCCCAGCGGGATCGACGCCGATCTGTACGTCATCGGCCCCGAGCAGCCGTTGGTGGACGGGTTGGCCGATCGGCTGCGGAGCGAGGGCCGGTTGGTCTTCGGTCCGGGCGCTGACGGGGCACGGCTCGAGGGGTCCAAGGTCTGGATGAAGCAGGTGCTGCACGACGCCGGGGTGCCCACCGCGCGCCACGGCGCCTTCGACCGGGAGGAGCCCGCCGTGCGGTTCCTCCGTTCCCTCGCCGCTCCCTACGTGGTCAAGACCGACGGTTTGGCCGCCGGCAAGGGCGTGCTGGTCACCGAGTCCGTCGATGAGGCGGTGGACGACGTCCGGTCCAAGCTGGTGGGCGCGTCGTTCGGGGACGCCGGGCGGACCGTGGTGATCGAAGAGGGCCTCCGCGGCCCGGAGCTGTCCGTGCTCGCCGTCTGCGACGGGCGCCGGGCCGTGCCCCTGGCGCCGGCCCGCGACCACAAGCGGCTGGGCGAGGGGGACACCGGTCCCAACACAGGCGGCATGGGGGCCTACTCACCCGTGGCCGAGGCAGGTCCGGAGCTCGTCGAGGAGGTGGTGGAGCGCGCGGTGGCGCCCACCCTTGCCGCCCTTCAGCGGCTCGATGTCGACTACCGCGGCGTGCTCTATGCCGGGCTGATGCTCACGGCCGAGGGCCCTAAGGTCCTTGAGTACAACGTGCGCTTCGGCGATCCCGAGGCCCAGGTCGTGCTCCCCCGCTACGCCGGCGACTTGGCCGCCTTCCTCGCCGAGGCAGCAGCCGGCCACCTGACCACCGAGCCCACGTTCATCGACGACGCGTGCGTCACCGTGGTCCTGGCCGCGTGTGGATATCCCGTCTCGGCCCAGACCGGTGATCCCATCTCCGGCGTCGAGGAGGCGGAGGCCGTTCCGGGCGTGACCGTCTTCCACGCCGGTGCCGAGCGCGGCGCGGACGGAGGCCTGATGACCGTCGGTGGCCGGGTCCTCGACGTCACCGCCCTCGGTGCCGACGTCGGCGAGGCTCGCCGGCGGGCCTACCGGGCGGTCGACCACATATCGTTCTCGGGCATGCAGTATCGGGGGGACATCGCCGCTTCTGCGGCGGCACCGGGAAGGCCGGAGACGGCGAAGACGGCGGAGGTTATGTGGTGAAGGTCGCGGTGCTCATGGGCTCGCCCAACGACAAGGACAAGATGCGGGGGGCGGCTGAGATGCTCGAACGCTTCGGCATCGAGGCCGACGAGCGGGTCATGTCCGCCCATCGCAGCCCGAGCGACGTGACCGCGTTCGCGTCCGGAGCGCGCCAGGAAGGGTACGCGGCCGTGATCTGCGGCGCGGGCATGGCCGCTCACCTGGCCGGCGTGGTGGCCGCCCACACCACGCTGCCGGTGGTGGGCGTGCCGCTCTCGGGCGGGGCGCTCGGAGGCGTGGACGCGCTCTATGCAACGGTGCAGATGCCGAAGGGGATCCCCGTGGCCACCGTTGCCGTCGACGGTGCGGCCAACGCCGGGATCCTGGTGGCCGAGATGCTGTCCGTCGCCGACGACGAGATGGCCGAGAAGCTGGCCCGCTTCCGCGCCGAAGGCTCCCGATGATCCCGCGTTATGCCCTGCCGGAGATGGCGGGGCTCTGGAGCGACGAGGCCCGCTTCGCCGCCTGGCTGGAGATCGAGCTGCTGGCCGTCGAGGCCTGGTCCCGCCTCGGACGGGTGCCGGCCGAGGAGGCACGCACGGCGCGAGAGCGAGCACCGATCGTCTGCGCTGACTTCGTGCGGGCCGTGTCCGACCGGGAAGCGGTCACCGACCACGACGTGGCCGCCTTCGTGGACGTGGTGCAGGAGGCCATAGGGCACCCGGAGGGCAGCTGGATCCACTACGGGCTCACGTCCTACGACGTGGTGGACACCGCCCTCTCAGCCAGGCTCGTGAAGTCCACTGATCTGCTGCTGGAGGCGAGCACGTCGCTCGTGGCGGCGCTCAAGCGCCGGGCCCTCGAGCTCCGCCACACGGCCATGGTGGGCCGCACCCACGGCATGCACGCCGAGCCCGTCACCTTCGGGGCCAAGCTGGCCCTCTGGTGCCTCCAGGCCGACCGGGACCGCCAGCGCCTCCGTGCCGCTCGCCGAACCGTGGCCGTGGGCAAGCTCTCCGGCGCGGTGGGCGCCTACGGGACCATCGATCCCGACGTGGAGGCCCAGGTGTGCGCAGGCCTGGGGCTAGACCCGGTGCCCGCCACCCAGGTCATCGCCCGTGACCGCCACGCCGAGTACCTGTGGGCGTGCGCATCGGTGGGCGCCAGCGTGGAGGCGTTCGCCACCGAGGTCCGTCACCTCCAGCGCACAGAGGTTGGCGAGGTCCAAGAGCCCTTCGCCAAGGGCCAGAAGGGCTCCTCGGCCATGCCCCACAAGCGCAACCCGGTGATCTGCGAACGCCTCACGGGTCTGGCCCGCCTTCTCCGGGGATACCTGGGCGCCGGTCTGGAGGACGTGGCTCTGTGGCACGAGAGGGACATCTCCCACTCCTCGGTCGAAAGGGTCGCCCTTCCCGATGCCAGCCACTTGGCCTACTACGCCCTCCGCAAGATGACCACCGTGGTCGAGGGGCTCGAGGTCGACGCCCAACGGATGCACGAGAACCTTGAGCGCTCCCACGGCCTGGTGTTCAGCCAGCCCGTGCTCTTGGCCCTCGTCGGCACGGGCCTCGACCGCGACACCGCCTACCGGATCGTCCAGCGCAATGCCATGGCGGCGTGGGACCAGGGGAAGGACCTGCGCACCATGCTCGAAGCCGATCCCGATGTCGCGCTGGAGGCGGAGGTTCTCGACGAAGCCTTCGACCTCGGGCGGTCGTTGCGCCACACCGGCCGCATCTTCGAGCAGCTGGAGTCGGTGGATTGACGCCGCTGCCGATGATGCGCTCGGGGAAGGTGCGCGACATCTTCGACGCCGGGGAAGGCAACCTGTTGATGGTCACGTCGGACCGCATCTCGGCGTTCGACGTGGTGATGGCCGAACCCATCCCGGACAAGGGCAGGTGCCTCACGGCCATGACGGCGTTCTGGGTCGACCGGCTCGCCGACGTGGCCCCCGACCACCTGGTCTCGGCGGACCCGGCCCACTTCCCCGAGGCTGCCGCGGAGATCGACGACGTGGCCGGCCGCGCCATGCTCGTCCGCCGAGCCGACATGGTGGGCATCGAATGCATCGTCCGGGGACACCTGTCGGGCTCGGCGTGGAAGGAGTACCGCTCGCAGGGCACGGTGCACGGCGAGGCGATGCCACCAGGCCTGCAGGAGTCCGACCAGCTTCCCGAACCCATCTTCACGCCGTCCACCAAGGACGAGTCGGGCCACGACGAGAACATCTCTTTCGACCAGGCGTGTGAGCTGGTGGGGGCCGACGTGGCTGCGGCAGCCCGGGACATCAGCCTGGCCTGCTACGCACGGGCCTCGAAGTGGACCGCGGAGCGGGGGATCATCGTGGCCGACACCAAGTTCGAGCTTGGCTTCATCGACGGGGAACTCTGCATCTGTGACGAGGTCCTCACCTCCGACTCCTCGCGCTTCTGGTCCGCCTCGGACTGGCGTCCCGGAACCACACCCCCCTCGTTCGACAAGCAGCCGGTGAGGGACTGGCTGGAAGGCACGGGTTGGGACAAGACCCCGCCCCCCCCGCAGCTGCCGCCCGAGGTGGTGGAGTCCACTCGACAGCGTTACCTGAGCGCCTATGAGCGCATCACCGGCCGACCTTTGTCCCAGTGGTACGGCGCCAACCGGCAGGTCGCCGATCAGCCCGGCCCGGAGGGAGCGTGAGCACCTTCGAGGTCCTGGTCGAGGTCCGCCTCCGCCCCGGCATCGCCGATCCCGAGGGAGCCACCGTCGAGCGGGCGCTGCCGGCGCTGGGTTTCGCCGGGGTGCGTGGGGTGCGCATGGGCAAGGCCATTCGCTTCGAGGTCGAGGCCGCCGGCGAGGACGACGCCCGCCGAACGGCCGAGGAGCTCTGCCGGCGCCTTCTCACCAACCCGGTCATCGAGGATGCCGTCATCGAGGTGTGGCCTCCGCCCCCGTCGCCGGAGGGAGTCCGGTGACGGCACGAGTGGGTGTGGTCCTCTTCCCCGGATCCAACTGCGAGCACGACGTGGTGGAGGCGGTGGAGGCCCTCGGAGCGGAGGCCGAGATCGTGTGGCACGGCGCCGGCGCCCTCCCCGATGTCGACGCCGTGGTGCTGCCGGGCGGGTTCGCCCACGGTGACTACCTGCGTCCCGGCGCCGTGGCCCGGTTCTCACCGGTGATGGGCGCGGTTCGCGACTTTGCCGACGGCGGGGGGCCGGTCATCGGCATCTGCAATGGCTTCCAAGTGCTCACCGAAGCCGGCCTGCTTCCGGGTGCCTTGCAGAAGAACAGCGGGCTCAAGTTCCTCTGCACCATGGTGAACGTGCGAGTGGAGACCACCAATTCGATCCTCACCTCCGCAGCCCATGGCGGCCAGGTGCTCCGCATCCCCATCAACCACTTCGAGGGAAATTACACTTGTCCCGCCGACACGTTGGCCGAGCTACGTGACCAGGACAGAGTGGTGCTGCGCTATGTGGACAATCCCAACGGTTCCACGGACTCCATCGCCGGCGTTTGCAATGAAGGGCGAAACGTTGTGGGCCTCATGCCTCATCCCGAGCGAGCCAGCGATGCACTGCTCGGGTCCGAGGACGGGCGTATCCTCCTGCGCTCGCTCCTGGCCCACGTTCCTGCGCTGCGCTAGCTGTCGCCGAGCTGTCCGTCGGGCTGTCGTTCAGCTTTCGCCACTACCCCTGCGGATGCCCGCTCGCCTGAGCACTCCGGGGTCGACGCCCTGCTCCCGCCACGTGGCGTAGGTGATGCCCTTGCGTTCGCCGTAGGCCTTGGCCGACTGCACGAAGTCCTCCTCGAGCTGGGCCAGGTCGACGCCGTTGGACTTGGTTTCCAGCTCGGACAGCAGGTCCCGGCGCTCTTGGCGTAGCTGAAGGCGGGTAAGAGGGTCGGCCGCTTCCAGCTTGACCTCGATGTCGTCAAGCCGCTTCTGGATGGATTCCGGCGTACGCTTCCGGCCCCGTTTTGGACGATGAGTCTCGAGGGCGTCGAGGTATCGGCGCACGGAGCGACCCTGCTCCCTTCCCTGGGCGAGGGCGTCCTTGTGCTCTTGTGTCATCGGTGATTTGTTGCGCTTGGTTCGGGGTGCCATTCATGGATTGTGGCGTACCTGCTCATGAACTTTCAAGTCATGGAACCGTTGGCCTTTCCCATCATGAGCCCCGGCATACATTTTGAGGTCCGAGCCTGCCGGTACGGTGGAGCCGTGAAGGACGCCGTGCACAGGGCGCTGGGCCTGACCGACGACGAGGCGCTGGCCGTCGAACGGATCCTGGGCCGGGCCCCCAACCACCTCGAGTTGGCCATGTACGCCGTCATGTGGAGCGAGCACTGCTCGTACAAGTCCTCGCGAACCCACCTGCGCCGGCTTCCCACCGAGGCGCCACACGTGCTGGTGGGCCCTGGGGAGAATGCCGGCGTCGTGGACGTTGGAGACGGGGTGGCGGTGGCCGTGCGCATCGAGAGCCACAACCACCCGTCCGCCGTCGAGCCCTACCAGGGCGCCGCCACCGGCGTGGGCGGCATCCTCCGCGACATCTTCACCATGGGCGCCCGGCCCGTGGCCCTGATGGACTCCTTGCGCTTCGGCTCGCTCCACGAGGCGCGCTCACGGTGGCTGTTCGAGGGCGTGGTGAGCGGCATCTCCGGCTACGGGAACTCGGTGGGTGTCCCCACCGTCGGGGGTGAGGTGGTCTTCGACGACGTCTACGCCGAGAACCCCCTGGTCAACGTGCTCTGCCTCGGGGTCATGCCCACGTCGCGCCTGGTCCTCGGCCGGGCCAGCGGGGTGGGCAACCTCGCCGTGCTGTTCGGCTCCACCACCGGCAGGGACGGGATCGGAGGGGTGAGCGTGCTGGCGTCGGCCGGGTTCGGCGACGCCGAGGCCGAGCAGGCCAAGCGCCCGAGCGTGCAGGTCGGGGACCCTTTCGAGGAGAAGCGCCTCATCGAGGCCTGCCTCGAGCTGCTCGACGCCGGGCTCGTGGTCGGCATCCAGGACCTCGGTGGCGCCGGCCTCACCTGCGCCACCAGCGAGACGGCGGCCCGAGGCGGCGTGGGCATGGACGTGTACGCCTCCGAGGTGGCCCGCCGCCAGCCAGGCATGGAGCCGTTCGAGGTCATGACCAGCGAGAGCCAGGAGCGCATGCTGGCCATCGTCACCCCCGAGTCCCTGGACCAGGTGCTGGCCGTCTGCGGCCGCTGGGAGGTGCGGGCGTCGGTGGTGGGAACGGTGACCCACGGTGGCCGCCTCCGGATCCTTGACCATCCGGGAGGCGACGTCCTGGCCGACGTGCCGGCCTCCTCCCTGCACGACGCGGCCCCGGTGTACGACCGCCCCGCCTCGCCCCCCGACGACCTGGCGGAGCTGCGGGCCGCCGACCCTGCCCGTCTCCCCCCTCCGGCCGACTGCGGACAGGACCTGCTGGCGCTCCTGGCCGACCCGGCCTGGGTGTACCGCCAGTACGACCACCAGCTCTTCCTGAACACCGTCGAGCCCCCCGGCGGTGACGCCGCCGTGCTGCGGCTCAAGGCCCCCGGGCTGCCAAAGGCTCCACTCGGGGCGCCCTCCAAGGCGCTGGCCGTGTCCACCGACGGCAACGGCCGGTGGTGCGCGCTCGACCCACGTCAGGGCACGGCCATGAACGTCGCCGAGTCGGTCCTCAACGTGGCGTGCGTCGGCGGCCGCCCCCTGGCCCTCGTGAACTGCCTCAACTTCGGCAACCCCGAGCATCCCGAGGTCATGTGGCAGCTCTCCGAGTCCATCGACGGGATGGCCGAGGCGTGCAGGGTGCTGGGCATACCCGTGGTGGGGGGCAACGTGAGCCTCTACAACGAGAGCAGGGGGCGGGACATCGACCCCACGCCGGTGGTCGGCGTGGTGGGCCTGATCGAGCGCCTGGATGCCCGGCCACCCGGCGTAGGGCTGGCGGAGGGTGGCCGGGTGCTCTTGCTGGGCCAGACCGTTCTCACCCTTGCCGGCTCGTTGTGGGCGCTGCAGGTCCGTGGCCACCGGGGCGGCACCCTGCCCCCGCTCGACCTCGGGTTGCACGCCCGGCTGACCGAACTCGTGAGGGGCCTGGTCGAGGAGGGCCTGGCCGTGGGCATCCACGACGTGTCCGACGGCGGCATCGGCGTCGCCCTGGCCGAGATGGCGGTGCGCTCGGGGGTGGGCTTCGACGTGGGCGGGATCGGCGACCACGCCGCCCTGTTCTCCGAGTCGCCGTCCCGCGTAGTGCTGTGCTCCGAGGGCCATGCCGTCGAGCAGGTCGGCCGCCGGGCGCAGGCCGCCGGCGTCCCGTTCTCCGAGATCGGTGTGGCTGGGGGACACCGGCTGGTGGTGCAGGGCCTGGTGGACGTGGGCGTCGACCAGGCGGAGGCGGCATGGCGCGACGCCATCCCTGGGGCCCTCCTCCCCGCCTAGCACCCTTTCCCCGTCCGCCACGAAGGAGGCCGAGCAGGTCAGGACGGGCAGCGGGCGGCCAGTTGCTCCAGGGCCTGGTCGGGGACGTCGAGGTCACCCTGGCCGACGCCCACCCGAAGGTCGGGCTTGTAGGTTCCGTGATGGTCCGATCCGCCGGTCACGACCAGGCCCAGTCCGCGGGCGAGGTCGACGAGGCCCTCCCGCTCCTCGGGCGAGTACCGACCGTAGACGCACTCCATCCCCGCCAGACCCAGCTCGGCCAGCTCGCGCATGGTCGCTTCCAGCTCCGCGCCGGGCAGCTTCATGCTGAGCGGATGGGCCGCCGAAGCCACGCCGCCCGAGCCCCGGATCAGGCGCAGGGCCTCGGCGGGCTCCAGGCGAGTCCGCTCCACGTACCCCGGGCGCCCGTCCCCCAGCCAGCGCTCGAAGGCCTCCGTCACCGATCTCACCACGCCCTTGCGAACCAGCACGGCGGCGGCGTGCGGGCGCCCCGCCCCCGAGCCCCCGGCCTCCTCCTGCATCTCGTCGTATGTCACCGGCAGGCCCAGGTCCTCCAGGCGCGTGGCGAGGGCGCGGTTGCGCTCGTCGCGAACCGTCTGAAGCTCCATGAGCTTGTCCTGGAGGGGCCCCTCGACCGGCTCCACGAAGTACACGAGCACGTGCATGGACCCCGCCGCCGCCGGCGAGACGCAGGACAGCTCGCAGCCCGCGATCAGGTTGATTCCCAACTCCTCGGCCCGGCCCCTCGCCTCCTCCACGCCGTCCAGGCGGTCATGGTCGGTCAAGGCGACGGCCGAGCAGCCCACCTCTGCGGCCAGCTCCGGGATCCGGCGCGGCGCGTCGGAGCCGTCCGAGACGGTGGAGTGGGTGTGGAGGTCGATCACGGGGCCAGGGTAGGGACTCGGTTCGCCGGCCGGGGGGAGACATGCGCGAACATGGGCCGGTGAGCCAGCCGGCGCCATCAGGGGGTGACCCAGGCCGTCCCGACGGCCGTCCCAAGGAGGCCTGCGGGGTCTTCGGGATCTACGCCCCCGGACTGCCCGTCGCCCACCTCACCTTCGACGGCCTCTACGCCCTCCAGCACCGGGGTCAGGAATCGGCGGGGATGGCGGTGAGCGACGGGGACATGATCACCGTCGTCAAGGACATGGGCCTGGTCACGAACGTGTTCGAAGACCGGACCCTGGCCCCGCTCAAGGGCCACCTGGCCATCGGCCACACGCGGTACTCCACCACGGGGTCCAGCACGTGGCGCAACGCCCAACCCGTGTACCGGGGCTCGGGTGAGTCGGGCTTCGCCCTCGGGCACAACGGCAACCTCACCAACACCTGGGAGTTGGCCGAGGAAGCCGGCATGCTGCCGGGCGTGGTGGCCAGCGACAGCGACCTGGTCGCCGAGTTCATCAGCGCCGCCTTCCTCCCCGCAGGCCAGGAGCGCAGTGACGGCCGGGACCTCGAGGAAGCGCTCACCCAGGTGCTGCCCGCGCTGGAAGGGGCCTTCTCCTTCGTCCTCATGGACGCCAGCCACCTCATTGGAGTCCGCGACCCGAACGGCTTTCGCCCTCTGTGCCTGGGCAAGGCGGAAACAGGCTGGGTGCTGGCATCGGAGACCACGGCGCTCGACGTCATCGGCGCCCACTTCGTGCGCGAGGTCGAGCCGGGCGAGATGATCGTGATCGACGCCACGGGCTGGCGCTCGGTTCGGCCCTTCCCAGCCGAGCGGGTCAACCCCACGCTGTGCATCTTCGAGCTCGTGTACTTCGCCCGTCCCGACAGCCGGCTCTACGGCAAGGAGGTCCACGGGGCCCGGCGCCGCATGGGCGAACTGCTGGCCCAGCAGGCGCCGGTGGTGGCCGACATGGTGATGGGTGTCCCCGACTCCGGCGTGCCTGCTGCCGAGGGCTATGCCCGCCAGAGCGGCATCCCCTACGGCCAGGGTCTGGTGAAGAACCGCTACATCGGCCGGACGTTCATCGCCCCCAGCCAGGAGATGCGCACTCAGGGGGTGCGGCGCAAGCTCAACCCCCTCCGGGACAACATCACCGGGAAGCGGCTTGTGGTGGTGGACGACTCCGTGGTCCGGGGGACCACCACCAAGGCCATGGTTCGCATGTTGCGCGAGGCCGGCGCCCGAGAGGTGCACCTCCGCGTGGCCCTGCCCCCTATCAAGTGGCCCTGCTTCTACGGCATCGACATCGGCACCAGGGCCGAGTTGCTGGCCGCCAACATGTCGATGTCGGAGATCAATGACCTGCTGGGGGTGGACTCGGTGGCGTACCTGAACCTCGACAACCTGGTCCGTGCCATCGACGCGCCCGGCGCCGGCTTCTGCTCCGCCTGCCTGACCGGCGAGTACCCGACGGAGGTGCCCGCCCGGTTCACCAGGGACGTGCTCGACGGCGGGTCCACCCAGCCCAACCCCGACGACGCCAAGCTCTTCACCGATACGGGTGTCTGAGGCCGGGCCGGATCGGCAGAGCCCCGAGCAGGGGAGGCCGGGCGCCACCTACGCCGAAGCCGGCGTCGACCTGGCGGCGGCCGAGCAGGCGCTGGGCCGCATAAAGGAGAAGGTCCGCTCCACCTTCCGACCGGAGGTGATCGGCGACGTCGGCGGCTTCGGCGGGCTCTTCGCCTTCGACCAGGACCGTTACCGCGAGCCGGTGCTCGTGGGCTCGACGGACGGGGTGGGCACCAAGGCGCTGATCGCCCAGTCCGCCGGGCGGTTCGCCACCATCGGCATCGACCTGGTGGCCATGTGCGTCGACGACCTGGTGTGTCACGGTGCCGAGCCGCTGTTCTTCCTCGACTACGTCGCCGTCGGACGCCTGGATCCGGGCCACATCGAGGACCTGGTCGAAGGCGTGGCCGAGGGATGCCGCCAGGCCGGCTGCGCCATCATCGGTGGCGAGATGGCCGAGCATCCCGGCGCCATGGAACCGGGTCAGTTCGACCTCGTGGGCTTCGCCGTCGGCGTGGCCGAGCGTCGCCGTGTCGTCACCGGCGCTCGGCTCGAGCCCGGCGACGTGCTGCTCGGGCTCCCTTCGCCGGGGCTGCGATCGAACGGGTACTCGCTGGCCCGCCACGTGTTCTTCGAAGTCGCCGGTCGGTCGCTGGACGACCCCGCCTACCCGGGCGCCCACCACTCCCTGGCCGACGAGCTGCTGGTGCCGTCGAGGATCTACGCCCCGGCGGTCACCGCCCTGCTGCGATCAGCCGACGTGCGGGCCATCGCCCACGTCACCGGTGGGGGCATCCCATCCAAGCTAGGCCGCGTCCTGCCCGGGAACCTCGATGCGGTGGTGCGCTGCGGCACCTGGGAGCGTCCACCGGTCTTCGACGAGATCCAGCGCCTCGGTGCGGTGGCCCACGACGAGATGGCTCGGGTGTTCAACCTCGGGCTGGGCATGATCGTCGCCGTGGCTCCTGGCGATGCCTTCCGGGCCCTCGACGTGCTGCGCCAATGCGGCCACCGCGCCGTGCACGTGGGTGAGGTCGTGCCCGGCGGCGGTCAGGTCCTCCTGGAGCCTTGAGCTCATGAGCTCATGACTGCAATAGAAGCGGTCACCTTCGACTACTGGAACACGCTGGTCTACGAGCTGCGCGGGCACCTGCGGGGCCGCCGTCTCGAGGCCTGGTCCGGTCTCCTCGAGGAGGCCGGGTTCGTCCATGAGCGGGTGCAGCTCGAGGCCGTGTACGACGCCGCCTGGGAGGCGTACGTGGCGTCGTGGCGGGCAAACGAGCAGTACCTGTCGGTCGAAGCCGCCGAGCACTGCGTGGAGCAGCTCGGCTTCGAGGTCCCGCCCGACGTGCGCGCCGCGCTGGTGGACGCCTTCGGCCGGGCCGGAGAGGATGCCGAGCTCCACCTGGCGGAGGGGACCGAGGACTGCCTGCGGACCCTCAAGGAGGCTGGACTCAGGCTCGGGATCATCTGCGACGTGGGCTTCACCTCCTCGACCATGCTGCGGGACCACCTGATCCGCCACGGGGTCCTGCCTCTGTTCGACCATTGGTCGTTCTCCGACGAGGTGGGCGCCTACAAGCCGGCGCCCGCCATCTTCGAGCACGCCTTGGAGGGCCTGGGGGGTCCGGTCCCCGAGCGGGTCGCCCACGTGGGAGACCTGCGCCGCACCGACGTGGCCGGCGCCTTGGCCTTGGGCATGGTGGCGGTGCGCTACACGGGCATCAACGACGACGACTCGCAGGCCGAGCCCGAGGCGCACCACGTGGTCGCCCACCATTCCGAGCTGCCGGGCGTCCTGGGGGTCACCCCCCCGTAACGACTCAGCGCGGCGGGGACGCCTCCGTTCGCTCGGGTTCGGCCAGGTGGCGCCCGGCCCAAAAGCCGCCGAAGGGCACGGCGGAGGCAAGGATCACGACGATGGTGCGCCCGAGCGCCCACCCCTGGCCTTCCCGGATGCGCAGCACCAGGTAGAGGTACACCAGGAAGGCGACTCCGTGGATGGGCCCGAAGGCCGTGACGAGGCTCTCCGGCCCGTCGAGGACCCTCTTCACGAACACGGCGGCCAGGAGGACCAGGAAGGTGGCCGCCTCGACGTAGGCCACCGCCCGGAACGCGCCCGTCAAGCCGCGGAACCTCGAATCTCGAGTCGTAGCCATTGGCCGACGAGTATGGCTCCGGCGCCATGGGTCCTGCTAAACTAAGAACCGTTCCCATTCCAAGAGCCGACCAAGTCCAAGACCCAACCAAGGAGACTCGAGTGCGCAGACTTGCCCTGGTGCTGGCCTCAGCGCTGTCCCTGATGGCCGGTGCCTGCGGGGGCGCGGCGGGAGGCGGAAGGGACGGGAAGCTTCAGGTGGTGGCCAGCTTCTACCCCGTCGCCGAGGCCGCTGGACGCGTCGCCGAAGAGCGCGCCGAGATAATCAACCTCACCCCGGCCGGGACCGAGCCGCACGATCTCGAGCTCACTCCTCGCCAAGTGGATCAGCTCGAGGACGCCGACCTGGTTCTCTACCTGGGAGGGGGCTTCCAGCCGGCGATCGAGAAGGTCGCCTCTCGGCGGGACGGGGCAACGATCGATCTGGTGGAGGCCCTCCCGCTCGAGAAGGGAGCGGAGGAGGAGGCGGGTCTGGATCCCCACTTCTGGCTGGACCCGATCCTCATGGAGAAGGCCGTCGAGCGCATCCAGAAGGCCCTCGGCGAGGCCCGCCCCGAGGACCTCGCGGAGTTCGAGCGCAATGCCGCCACCTTCCGGGCCGAGCTGCGGGAGCTCGACGCCAGGTTCGAGAAGTCGCTGTCGTCCTGCCGGCGCAAGGAGCTCGTCACCTCACACGCCGCCTTCCACTACCTCGCCGGGCGTTATGGGCTGTCGCAGCAGCCGATCGCCGGCCTCTCGCCGGAATCGGAGCCCGACCCCCGGCGGCTGGCTGATCTCACGAACCTCGTGCGCCAGCGCAACGCCACGACCATCTTCTACGAGACCCTGGTGTCCCCCGAGGTGGCCGAGACCCTGGCGCGCCAGACCGGGGCCAAGACCGCCGTGCTGAACCCGATCGAGGGCCTCACCCGAGAGCAGTTGGACAAGGGGGCGAGCTACGTCAGCGTGATGGGCGAGAACCTCGCCGCCCTGAAGGACGCCCTGGGCTGCGACTGAGAACCGGCTCGTGTAGCCGGTCACCGGCAGCCGGCGCAGCGGCCTACGAGGTCGATGCGGTGCTCCATAACGGCGAAGCCGGTTTCGTCGGCCGCCAGCTGGGCCGCCGCCGCCAGTGCCCGCTCCAACCGAGGGAGGGCCTGCACGTCGGCCACCGTTCCGCAGCTCACGCAGTGGAGATGGTGATGGTGGCCCCTCAGCTCCTCGGCCAGCTCGAACCGGCCCATGTCGTCGGTCCCCGTCACCCGCCGGACCACACCGGCGTCGATCAGGACGGTGAGGCTCCGGTACGCCGAGCTCTGGGGTACTGCGGCACCAGACGCGGCAAGGATCTCGGGTACGGTCAGAGGCCGGTCGGCACCGGCGAGGACCTCGACGAGGGCCCGCCGCCCGCGCGTGTAGCGCTGATCGATCCGATCCAGCCCGGCCGCCGCCTCGTCGTGGGGCGTGGGCGCCGGATCCTCGGTCCTCAGTGCTCGTCCCAATGACCGTCGTGGCCGGCGGGAGCCCTGTGGTGGGTCAGGGTCATGCTCGGTTCCTCTCCCCTCCGTGGAGTACGGCGTCTTGCACGATGTGCGCAACGTGTTCGTCGGTGAGGCGGTAGGTGATCTCCCGGCCCCGGCGGCGGCCTTCGACCAACCGGGCGGCGCGGAGTGTCCGTGTGGCCGGTGTCATCGACAAACATGAGGATATCGCCATGCATTGATCGAACGAGGCGTGCTCTGGTGATTCTCGCCAAGCGTCCCCGCCGAGCGAGTCCGTTCCCGGACCGACGCCAGTCAGAGCCGCGCCAGTCAGCTGATGGCGGCCGCGGGATGTCGCTGACCTGGGCTTCTACGGTGGTCGGGACCGGTATCGATCCGGTGACCTCACGCTTTTCAGGCGCGCGCTCTACCAACTGAGCTACCCGACCGGGTGCTACGCGGTCCTGACGGGATTTGAACCCGCGACCTCCGGCTTGACAGGCCGGCGTGCACTCCAAGCTGCACCACAGGACCCTGGTATCTACGCACCCCCAACGGGATTCGAACCCGTGCTACCACCTTGAAAGGGTGGCGTCCTAGGCCGCTAGACGATGGGGGCCAGCCCCCGGGGCCCGGTCACGATACCAGGCGTCGTTCAGGTGTCCTCCTGAGCGGCTGGGCCCGCAACCACGTGGACGAGCGGCGGCAGCACAGCAAGGGCGCACCCGTCCATCAGGGCCGCCCCGACCGGCCTAGGGTGCCGGGCCCATGAGTCTTGCCCGCCTCTCGGGGGCCGTTCTGGTCGGCTACCTCGCGGGAACCACGCCTTCGGCGGACCTGGTGAGCCGCCTGGCCGGCGATGCCGGCGCGGACCTGCGCTCGAAGGGCACGAGGAACCCGGGAGCGGCCAATGCCCTTGGGCTCCTGGGCAAGGGCTGGGGCTGCTCGATCATGGCCGCCGACATCGCCAAGGGCTTCGCCGCGTGCCTGACCGGACGACGGTTGGCGGGTGACGCGGGCGCTCACGCCGCAGGCACGGCAGCGGTGATCGGACACTGCTTCCCGGTGTGGAAAGGTTTCAAAGGGGGCAAGGGGGTTGCCGTGAGCGTGGGCCAGTGCCTGGCCACCTTTCCCGCCTACGTGCCCGTGGATCTGGCCGTGGCCGGAGCCACGGTGGCCGGCAGGTGGCGCTCCCGCACGTTCACCACCACCGTGGTGGCGTCGAGCGTATGGGTCGGGGCCGGCGCGCTCTGGTGGCTGCGGGGGTGGCCCAACGGCTGGGGGCCGAGACCGAGCCCGGCCCTGCCCGTGGCCAACGCCGTGAGCACGGCGGTCATCCTCTCGAGGTTCCTCGCCGCCCCGAGGGTCATCTCGGCGAGGAACGGCGCCCGCCCGTGATCGGCTTCTGCGTCGACTCGAACGCCCAGATGCCCGCACAGCTGGTGGAGCGGTACGGGGTGGAGGTGGTGCCTCTCACCGTCACCGTCGACGGCGAGGCCTTCCTCGAGGGGGTGGACCTCGACGCCGACGCCTTCTGGGCCCGCTTCACCGGAGGTGCCGGCCCGGCCGTCGCCACCACAGCTCCGAGCCCGGGACTCTTCGTCGCCGCCTACGAAGCCCTTGCCGCCCGGGGCGCAACCGAGATCCTCTCGGTGCACATTGGCTCGTCCATCTCGGCCACCTTCGACGCCGCCCGTGTCGGCGCCCGGTCCTCGCCCGTACCGGTTCGTCTGGTCGACACGGGCACCGCCTCCTTCGCCGTCACCTGCTCCTTGTGGGAGGCGGCAGAGGCCGTGGCCGGGGGAGCGGACCTGGACCGGGCCGCTCAGGTCGCCGAGCGCGTGGCCGCCAGCACGGACAACGTCTTCGTGGTCCGGGCCCTGGACCTGGCGGCCAGGGGTGGGCGGGTGAGCGTCGAGGCCGCCAAGGCATCCCGAGAGCCGGGGCCCGCTGATGCTCCGGGGTCGGGTGAGGACGCCGTCCCCGTCCTGCGGCTGGTGGGGGCGTCGGTCCAGACCGTGGCCCGGGCTCACGGCATCGACGAGGTGGCCGACGTCATGGCCTCGGCAGTGCTTGCCGGCGGGTCGAGCCTGCGGGTCGGCATCAGCATCGCCGACGCCGGGGCCGCGTCTGTCTGGCAGGCGCTGGAGAACCGGCTCCGGGGCGCCGACGAGGTCACCGACCTGGTGCGCTACCGGGTCGGGCCCAGCGTGGGGGTCCACACGGGCCCAGGAACCGCCGGCGCCATGTGGTACCCGGCCGGCGAGCGCTAGCCGTCGGGGACGGGCCGCCAGGACGAGGCCAGCGCCTCCACCATTTGCTCCTGGAGCCACGACAGGTAGTGGTACAGGGCCAGGGCAGCCACTTCAGGGTTGTCGAGGTCGGTGTTGCCCTCGTCCTCGTCCTCGTGGTCGATGGGCTCCTCGCCGACGTCGAGACGGGTGCCGAGCACCAGGCGAAGGTCGTTGAGGGCAGCCAGCCACCCGTGGGCCTGTTCCTCGGTCAGACGGTCGGTGCCGGCCGTCTCCTCCAGCACCGCCAGCGCCGACAGGTGGCGCTCCCGCAGGTCGTCACCCATCAGGCGCCGGTACTCGGACTCGTTTTCGGGGTGCTCGATGTAGGCGGGGGGAAACAAGCGCAGCAGGGCCGGGTCGTCGGGAGCGTCTCGGAGGAGGGCTCGTAGCTGCGCCGGGAGGCCTCCGAGAAGCTCCCGCTCCTCGGCAGGGAGCCTGAGCCGGATCTCTCCATTCCGGGTCCGTACGATCCGCGGCCTCGGGAGCATGGTCTGAGAGCTCCTCAGGTGTCGTGCTGCATGGTGGCCCACAGCCCGTGCTCGTGGAGGCGGAAGACGTCCATCTCGGCGCGCTCGCGCGTGCCGCTGGAGACCACGGCCCTCCCCTTGTGGTGCACGTCCAGCATGAGCTTGTTGGCCTTCTCCTTCGAGTAGCCGAAGAGCTTCTGAAAGACGAAGGCGACGTAGGACATGAGGTTGATGGGGTCGTTCCAGACGATGACCACCCAGGGCCGGTCCGGTTCGGCGACCTCGTCGGTCCCGGGCTCGTCGACCTCGACTTCTGCTTCGGCCGGAGCGAGGGTCACCGGACGGCGTTGACGGTGACGCCGCCGACCCCCTCGGGCCGGGTGTCGGCCGCCTGCTCGTGCTTCTCGACGGCAAAGGTGGCGGCGCCCAACCCGAGCCGGAAGCGCACGACGGTGGCCCAGAGGAGGGTGGCGCCGGCGATGTGGGCTCCCACCAGCAGTACGGGCACGCCGGTGAAGTACTGGATGTAGCCGATGCCGGCCTGGGCCAGCACCACGGCCAGGAGGACCCTGCCCCGCTGGCGGACCTCGTCGGGGTAGCGGGCGCGGGCGAGCAGGACCAGCATGGCCACGACCATGGCCAGCAGGAGCATGGCGCCTGCGCCGTGGACCTGGGCCGCCCGGTGGATGGGCACGTCGAGGCGCTTGGCCTTCTCGTCGCCGCCATGGGGTCCGGCTGCGGTGACCACCGTGCCGAGGAACACCACCAGAGCTGTGGTGGCCAGCATGAGCGTCCCGAAGCGCCGGAGGTCAAGGCCGCCCTTGCCGTCCGCAGGGGCGGCGACCGGAGAGCGCGACGGCGTCGGCGGCTTGCCGGCTCGCCAGTGGAGGACGACGGCGTTGGCCAGGATCACCATCGAGAGGAGGAAGTGGGCCATCACGAACGGGGGCGCCAACTCGACCTTGACGGTGATGCCCCCCAGGATGGCCTGGCTGAACACTCCGGCAACCAGCCCCCACGAGAGCCAGACCAGATCCTGACGGCGAGGCGAGAGACGGCGAGAGCCCAGCACGGCCACGATCACCGCTACCGACACCAGCCCCGTGATCATGCGGTTGACGAACTCCACCAGGGCATGGAACTGCAACGGGGCCACCAGGCGGCCGTCGTCACAATTGGGCCACTCCGGGCACCCGAGGCCTGACCCGGTGAGGCGGACGGCCCCCCCGGTCACGATGATGAACGCCAGCGACAGGAGGGCCACCAACGTGATCCGCCGGTAGGCCTCGGGTGACAACACGGCCCTGATCGTAAACGGTTCGGGGGTGGTCGAACTCCCGGTGAGAGCCCCACTTTGTCGTCACCCCGCGGCCAGCCGTAATGTGCCCTCTTGATGGCCGCGTCGACG
>JAUJNQ010000002.1:506453-531752 GCA_030448025.1 Acidimicrobiales bacterium
TTTGTCGTCACCCCGCGGCCAGCCGTAATGTGCCCTCTTGATGGCCGCGTCGACGAGGGAAGGGCGACGAACTACTTGACCGAGACCGGGAGCGTCGCGCTGGAAGGAAAGGAACGATGCAAGTAGTTCGTCGCCCTTCCCTGTTGACCCATACCCGTTCTCGGGTGTCGGCCTATGTTGCTCTGACCAAGCCCCGGATCATCGAGCTCCTCCTCGTGACGACCCTTCCCACCATGGTCGTGGCCGCCCGAGGTCTGCCGCCGGTGGGGCTGATGGCGGCTACCCTCCTCGGAGGCACCCTGGCCGCCGCCGGCGCCAACGTCGTCAACATGTACGTCGACCGGGACATCGACGCCATCATGCGCCGCACCGGGGGACGCCCCCTCGTGACCGGCGAGCTGGAGCCCCACCAGGCCCTCGTGTTCGCTGTGGTGCTCGAAACCCTGGCCTTCGTGGAGCTCTGGCTCCTGGTCAACCCGCTGAGCGCCGTACTGGCACTGTCGGCCACGTTGTTCTACGTGTTCGTCTACACCCTCTGGTTGAAGCGCACGTCCAGTCAGAACATCGTCATCGGGGGCGCGGCCGGCGCCGTGCCGGTGCTGGTGGGCTGGGCCGCGGTGACGGGTTCGCTCGGTCTGGCTCCGATCGTGCTGTTCGCCGTCATCTTCCTGTGGACACCCCCGCACTTCTGGGCCCTCGCCATCCGGTACCGGGAGGACTACGCGGCCGCCGAGGTGCCCATGCTGCCGGCGGTGGCCTCGCTCCGCACCACCGCCCGCCGCGTCATGGGCTACACCCTCGCCCTGTGGGCCTGCTCGCTGCTGTTCGCCGGTGTCGGCCGCATGGGCCTTCTCTACCTGGGATCGGCGGTCGTCCTCGGGGCGGTCTTCGTGCTCATGGCCTGGCAGCTCCAGCGTGACCGCTCCGAACAGCGAGCCCTGCGCCTCTTCTCCTACTCGATCACCTACGTCACCCTGCTCTTCTCGGCCATGGCCCTCGACCAGCTCCTTGGCCTCCGTTGACCGCCACTCCACCTACCACCACCGGGTCGACCGCCGCCAGCGGGTGGGTGGCCACCGCCGACCACAAGCGCCTCGGCGGGCTGTTTCTGGTCGGGGCCCTGGTGTTCCTGCTCGTCGGTGGCGCGGTCGGCGCAGTGCTGCGGACCGAGCTGGCCAGAGAGGGCGTGGACCTGGACATCCAGTACGGCCGCCTGCTGTCGCTCCACTCCACCGTCGCCACGCTGCTGTTCCTCCTCCCGGCGTGGATCGGAATGGCCTCGTGGTTGGTGCCTCTCCAGATCGGGGCATCCCGCCTGGCGTTCCCCCGCCTGCACGCCTTTGCCCTGTGGCTGTTCCTGCTGGGGGGAACCATGCTGCTCGCGGCCTACACCCTCGGGCGCCCAGCCTTCGACCTGGCCGAGGGACTGCCGAGGCCGGGCCCCGACCAGGGCGCCAACGAGGCCACCAGCCTGGCCATCATGGGCATGGTCCTGGTGGCCGTCTCCACCCTCCTGGCGGCCATGGACCTGGCCGTCACCGTGCTCAAGCTGCGCACCAAGGGACTCACCCTGGTGCGCCTGCCCATGTTCACCTGGTCCGTCCTGGTCACCTGCCTGGCCCTCCTCCTCGCCACCCCGGTCTTCCTCGCCGGGCTGGTCCTCCTCTACCTCGACCGTCACTTCGGTGGTGACCTGTTCCTCGGCGATCCCGCCGGCAACGCGGTGTGGCGGCACACCCTGTGGCTCTTCGGGCGGCCGGAGGCCTTCCTGGTCCTCCTCCCCGGCCTCGGAGCCGCGTGCGACATCGTTGCCACCCACACTCGCCGGCCCCTGCTGGGCGAGGGGGCGGCACGCCGGGCCATGGTGGTGTTCGCTTTGATCTCCTTCACCACCTGGGCTGCCGGTCCCGGCGTGGCCGACGCCCTGGTGCTGCCCACGTACTCCCTGCTCACAGCTCTGGTGGTCCTCCCGGCGGCGGTGGTGGCCCTTGTGCTGCTGGGCACCACGGTGAAGGGTCGTCCCCAGCTCCACGTCAGCCTGTTGTTCGTGAGCGGCTTCCTCATCCTCGCCGGCCTCGGTGGCCTGAACGCCGGTGTGGCCGCCGTCGTGGGGGTGGATGGGCGAGCATGGACGACGGGGAACCTGCACATCGTGGGCTTCGGCGCTCCGACCATGCTGCTCTTCGCCGCCCTCTACCACTGGGCCCCGAAGATGACCGGTCGCCATTCCTCGCCCAAGCTGGGCGGGGCCGCCTTCCTCGGCCTGTTCGGTGGGTTCGCCCTTCTAGGTCTGGGCAGCTACCTCCTGGGCTACGACGGTGGGCCGGCTCATCTTCAGGACTACTCCTTCACGGCCGGAGCCACCACCTTCAACCCCCTGGCCTTGCTCGGCGCCGTGCTGGCGGTGCTCGGCCTGGTGGCCTTCGCCCTCGACTTCGTGCGGATCGCCGTCCTGCGACGTGGCGAGGAGGCGGACGACGACCCCTACCAGGGCCTCACCCTCGAGTGGGCGACTCCATCGCCGCCTCCCCCCCAGAACTTCGAGACCGTCCCCGAGGTCCGCTCCGCTCAGCCGCTCCTAGACCTGCGCACCCCCGTGGAGAGTGGCAGTCGTGGCTAGCCCCACCCTCACGTCACCTGGGACGGCTCCGGGCGCTGCCCCGGCCGGAACTGCGTCGGCTGGCACCGCCTCGGCCGGCACCGTTCGGGCTGGAACGGCTCCGCTGGCGGCCCTCCCCTCGGCCGGAGCCGAACGGCCGCGCGACTTGATGACGATGGGTGTGCTCCTCCTCTCGGCCGGTGGGACCATGCTCTTCGGCACCCTCGTCGCCGCCTACCTCCACCTGCGCAAAGTCACCGACCCGTGGCCGCCCGAGGGAGTGAAGCTCGACTTGTACCTCGGGAACCTGCTGATGATCACCATGCTCCTGTCGGCCGTCACCGTGGAGTGGGCCTGCTTCGCCGTGCGCCGTGACGACCGCCGGCAGGCCTCGGCGGCACTGGGCGTGACCATCGGTCTGGGCGTGGCCTTCCTGAACCTGCTCAGCTATACCGCCGACCAAGTCCCCTTCGACGCCGCCAGCCATCCCTACGGCCTCGTGGTCACCGCCCTGGTGATGCTTCTCGGCATCGCCGTCGGTGCCGGCGTGGCCTTCGTAACGCTCACCCTGCTGCGGGTGTCAGGACGCCAGATATGGGCCGCCGAGCCATCCCAGCTTCGGGCAACCGCCTGCTACTGGCACTTCACCGTCGCCGCCTCCATCGCCGTGTGGTACACGGTCGCCATCCTCAAGTAGTGCGGGCATGCTGAACCTCGTCTCTCGACTCCTGCTGGCGCTGACGGCGGTCAGTGCCACGCTCGCCGGCGCCTATTTCGTGGCCGACGGGGACCGGACCGGTGTGGTGCTGCTGGCCTTCCTGGCCCTCGCCGCGTTCGCGGGTGGGCTGAGCACCGCGGGCAACGCCGTCCCCGACCTGGCTCCAGCGGTGGCGCCCGACTCCCCGCCTCCCGGCCGCACGGCCATGAGCACCGCTGTGCCCGCCGGGAGCGGCTGGCCGCTGGGGGCGGCGGTGTCCCTGACCGTCCTCGCCCTTGGCGCCGTCGTCGGCGTGCCCGTGGTGGTCGCCGGCCTGCTCCTCGTGTTGGTCGCCACGGCCGGCTGGTTCGCCCGGGCCTGGAGTGAGCACCCGAGCTGGACCCGCCCCGTGCGCCAGCGGGTGAGCAGCCGGTTGCTGGCGCCCATCGGCCTCCCGGTGGGCGGGTTCCTGCTGGCCGCCGTCATCGCCGTGAGCATGTCCCGGGTCCTGCTGGCGATCTCCAAGGACGCGGCATGGGTGGTGGCCATGCTGGCCGCCGCCGCCATCTTCGCCGCGTGCTACTGGGTGGCTTCCCGCCCCCGTCTGGGCTCCTCGGTGATCGTGGCCCTGTCCGTGCTGGCGGCGACGTCGACGGTGGGAGCCGGCATCGCCGGCGCCGTAGGCGGCGAGCGACACTTCGAGAAGCATCACGCGGAGGAGCATCCGCTCGAGATCTCGGCCAGGGAGCTCAAGTTCAGCACGGACACCATCGCCGTCAAGGCCGGTGAGAAGGTCCACCTCGAGTTCGTGAACGAGGACGAGGACATCTACCACAACGTGGCCGTGTACGACGGGAGTGGCCCCGACTCCAAGCCCGTCTTCAACGGTGAGGGGTTCCGCGGCGAGGATGAGCGGAGCTACGAGTTCAAGGCTCCGCCGGGAGGCACGTACACGTTCGTGTGCGACTTCCATCCCAACATGAAGGGGACCTTCGTCAGCGAGGGAGGACCCTGATGGCCCGCGCCGGACGGCTCCGGGTCCTCTGGACGACGGCCGCGGCCGGGCTCCTGCTCGTCGCCTGCGGCAACCAGGAGCTCCCTCAGAACACCCTCGACCCCGAGGGCCCGGTGGCCCGCAAGCTCGACAACCTCATCGACCCGGTGTTCGTGGTGGCCGGCCTGGTGTTCGTGTTGGTGCAGGGCCTCGTGCTCTATTCGGCCCTCCGGTTCCGGCGCCGCTCCGACGACGAGGCGCCCCGCCAGGTCCACGGCAACGCCAAGCTGGAGCTGGGATGGACCGTCGCCCCGGCGCTCATCCTCCTCGTCGTCTCCGTGGCCACCGTGGGCACCATCGCCGACATCAACCGCAGGGCCGAGGGCGCCGACGTCGTCAACGTCAACGTCATCGGTCACCAGTGGTGGTGGGAGTTCGAGTACCCCGGCCGCGGGGTGGTCACGGCCAACGAGCTGCACATCCCCGCGGGCAGGCCGGTGGCCCTCAAGCTCACCTCCGAGGACGTGATCCACAGCTTCTGGCCCCCGAAGCTCGCCGGCAAGCTGGACGTGATCCCCGGCCGGGAGAACTTCATGACCGTCGAGGCCGACGAGCCGGGCACCTACTTCGGCCAGTGCGCGGAGTTCTGCGGCCTGTCGCACGCCGACATGGGCCTGCGGGTGGTGGCCCACACGTCGGGGGACTTCGACGAGTGGGTGAGGACCAACGCCGCCCCCGCCGAGCGCCCCAACGAAGGAGAGGCGGGGGAGGGCGCGGCGCTGTTCCGCCAGAAGGGCTGCGCCAGCTGCCACACCGTGAACGGCTACTCGGCAGGCGAGCTCGGCCCCGACCTCACCCACCTCCAGCAGCGGAAGGTCTTCGCCGGCGCCGCCTTCGAACTCAACGAGCAGAACCTCCGTGTGTGGTTGCGGGACCCGCCGGAGGAGAAGCCGGGTTCGCTCATGCCAAACCTCGAGTTGAGCGAGGATGAGATCACCAAACTCATCGCCTACCTCGAAACCCTGAAGTGAGGACTCGAACGACATGTCCGACGTGACCCCGACGTGAGCGGAGCCCAGCCATGACCACCGTCCTCGAGCCGCCGACCCCAGACGTTCTGGCCACCACGCCCGTCGAGGACGCCGGCCTCATGCGCCGGCCCACCGAGCCTCAGGGCGTCTGGTCGTGGATCACCACCGTCGACCACAAGCGCATCGGGATCCTCTACGGCGTCACCGCCTTCATCTTCTTCCTCGCCGGGGGGATCGAGGCCCTGCTGCTCCGGCTGCAGCTGGCCAAGCCCAACGGCACCGTGCTCGGGGCGGAGGCCTACAACGAGGTCTTCACCATGCACGGTACGACGATGGTCTTCCTCGTCGTCATGCCGCTGTCGGCGGCCTTCTTCAACTACATGATGCCGTTGCAGATCGGGGCCCGGGACGTGGCCTTCCCCCGACTCAACGCCTTCAGCTACTGGGCCTTCCTGTTCGGGGGCCTGTTCCTGTACTCGAGCTTCCTCCTCGGAGGCGCTCCGGACGGGGGCTGGTTCGGCTACGCCCCGAACACCAGCATCGTCTTCTCACCCGGCCACGGCATCGACTTCTGGGTCTACGGGCTGCAGATCCTCGGCATCGCGTCCACGGTGAGCGCCGTCAACTTCATCGTGACCATGCTCAACATGCGGGCGCCCGGGATGACCCTCATGCGCATGCCCATCTTCTCGTGGATGACGCTGATCTCGTCGTTCTTGATCCTCTTCGCCATGCCGGTGATCACCGTGGCGCTGTTCCTGCTCTCCTTCGACCGCAACTTCGGCGCCAACTTCTTCAACCCCGCCGCCGGCGGCGACCCTGTGCTGTGGCAGCACCTCTTCTGGATCTTCGGCCATCCCGAGGTGTACATCCTGATCCTCCCGGCCATGGGCATGGTCTCCGAGGTCCTGCCCGTGTTCTCCCGCAAGCCCCTGTTCGGCTACCCGGTGATGGTCTTCTCGGGCATCGCCATCGGGTTCATGGGCTGGGGGGTGTGGGTCCACCACATGTTCGCCGTGGGACTGGGCCCGGTGGCCGTGAGCGCCTTCTCGCTGTCCACCATGTTCATCGCCGTCCCCACGGGGGTGAAGATCTTCAACTGGATCGCCACCACGTGGAAGGGCTCGCTGAAGCTCACCACGCCGATGCTCTTCGCCATGGGCTTCATCGCCATGTTCACCATCGGCGGTCTTTCCGGAGTCACCCACGCCGTGTCCCCCCACGACCGCCAGCAGACCGACACGTACTACGTGGTGGCCCACTTCCACTACGTGCTGTTCGGCGGGGCACTGTTCGGGATCATGGCCGGCATCTACTACTGGTGGCCCAAGGTCTTCGGGACCATGCTCGACGAGCGGCTGGGCAAGCTCAACTTCTGGACCTGGTTCGTGGGCTTCAACCTGGCCTTCGGGCCCATGCACCTCCTCGGTCTGCAGGGCATGCCGCGGCGCATCTACACCTACGACGAGAGCCTGGGCCTGGACTTCTGGAACATGGTCTCGACGGTGGGCGCCTTCACGATCGCCTTCTCGGTCTTGGTGTTCATGTACAACATCTGGCGCTCGCACAAGCGCAAGGTGAAGGCCCCGGCCGACCCGTGGGACGCCCGCACGCTCGAGTGGTCGATCCCCTCGCCACCGCCGCACTACAACTTCGCCGAGATCCCCACCGTCCACGCCCTCGACGAGTTCTGGCACCGCAAGTACACCGAGGACGACGATGGCCGACCGGTGCGGGTGGCTGACCCCCAGGGGGGTGAGGGCGGCGACGACGACCCTGACCACGACGACGAGCACCACGACGACGAGGGCCACGGCATCCACATGCCCTCGCCCTCGTACTACCCGCTGGTGGCCGCCTTCGGACTTCCCGTCATGGCCTACGGCATGGTGTACGGCCGCAGCTCCGGACAGAGCTACGTGGTGGTCGTGCTCGGCGCCGTCATCCTCTTGGCCGGGCTGTTCGCGTGGGCTATGGAGCCCTCGGCCGAGCCGGAGGAGCACGACCACGAGATGATCGAGGCGCACTCGGGCGAGGAGCCGGTCCTGGTGGCTGCCGGTGGTCCGGCCGCTCTGGAGGACGGAGGCCAGGAGTCGGGCGAGAAAGGGGGTCAGCCGGCTGGGGGAGCGTCGGAGGACCCCACGGACGGCGGCGGCGGGGGTCCTGCCCCGGAAGGGTCGGGGCCCTGACGGTGGCCACCAAGGAGAAGTCGCTGGCCCATGAGGAACCGGTCACCCCTGCCCCGGAGCACCACCACGCCACCAACACCGGCCTTTCCAACGAGAAGCTGGCCATGTGGGCGTTCCTCGGCTCCGAGTGTCTGCTCTTCGGAGCACTGATATCCACCTACTTCCTCTACCGCGGCCGCAGCGTCTCGGGGCCCACCCCGGAGGACGTCTACGACATCCCGTACACCTCGGTGAGCTCGTTCGTCCTCTTGATGAGCTCGCTCACCATGGTGCTGGCCCTCGCCGCCATCCAGCGCGGCGACTACCGCCGGCTGCGGATCTGGCTACTGGCCACCGCCCTCCTCGGGGCCAGCTTCATCGCCGGGCAGGTCTACGAGTTCACCTCGTTCATCCGCGAGGGCCTCACCATCAAGACCAACCTGTTCGGCAGCAGCTTCTTCGTGCTCACCGGCTTTCACGGCGTCCACGTCACGCTCGGCATCGTCATGCTTCTCTCGCTCTGGAACCTCTCGCTGCGCGGAAGCCTGACCCAGGACCGCTCCGAGGTCGTCGAGATCGCCGGCCTCTACTGGCACTTCGTGGACGTGGTGTGGATCGTGATCTTCACCGTCGTCTACCTGGTCAAGTAATGAGCCACCACCGATGACCCAGCCCACGCTCGAAGGCGTCGACCATCCCGCCGAGGACGAGGAGGCCCAGGTCGAGCACGGCGCGCATCCCACCGAGGCCAAGTACATCAAGGTGGCCCTCGTCCTGGCGGTGCTGACGGCGGTCGAGATCGCTCTGTCCTACACCGGGTTCCCCGAGGCCGCCACCAATGGCGCCCTGCTCATCCTGGCCGCGGTCAAGTTCATCATGGTGGCCGCTTACTTCATGCACTTGAAGTTCGACAACAAGCTCTTGCGCCGGCTCTTCATCACCGGCTTCGTGCTGGCCGCATCGGTGTACGTGGGCTACCTGCTCACCCTCGGGGTCTTCCTGCCGTGAGCCTCCTGGCCCACGTCGGCAGCTCACCGTGGACCTGGCACGCCCACCCCGACGTCTGGGCCCTGGTGGCGGTCTTCGCCGGTGGGTACTGGCTGGCGCTCACCCGCCTGGGCCCCTCACGCGTCCCCCCGGGCCAGGCCGTGGCCACCCGCCGTCAGGTGGTGTGCTTCGCCCTTGGGGTGGCGGCCCTGTGGCTGCACGCCGACTATCCGATCCATGACATTGGCGAGGGCTACCTCTTCAGCGTCCACATGTTCCAGCACATCGGTTTCACGCTGGTGGCCGTCCCCCTCTTGCTGCTGGGGCTGCCGGCCTGGCTGGTGCGGTGGCTGGTGCAGCCCCGGGCGGCGCGGTTGCTGGTGTCCAAGCTTGCCCGGCCGCTCCCGGCCGCCCTGGTGTTCAACCTGGTGACCGTGCTCACCCACTGGCCCGTGGTGATGCAGGCGTCGCTCAACTACCACCCCGTGCACCTGGTGGTCCACACGGTGATCTTCACCGCCGCCCTGCTCATGTGGTTCCCGGTGGTCAACCGCGTCCCCGAGCTGCCCACCATGGGGTATCCGGCGCGGATGGTGTACCTGTTCCTTCAGTCCGTGGTCCCCACCGTGCCCGCGTCGTTCCTCACCTTCGGAAGCACGGTGATGTACCGCTTCTACGCCGAGGCGCCCCGGGCGTGGTCCTTCTCGGCCCTCGACGACCAGCAGCTGGCCGGAGCGCTGATGAAGATCTATGCCGGCTTCCTCCTGTGGGGGGTGATCGCGACCATGTTCTTCCGCTGGTACTCCCACGAGCAGCGGGACGGGCAATCCGAGGTGCTCACCTGGGAGGACGTGGAGCGCGAGCTGTCCAGCACGGAGCCGGCCAGGCCTTCGTCCTGAGGGCCTTGGGCACTACCGTCTCGCCAGCGATGATCGACATCCGGCTGGTGCGGGAGGAGCCAGAGCTCGTCAAGGCGGCGCTGGCCCGGAAGGGCGTGGACGCCGCCGAGGTCGACAGAGCGGCGCTGCTCGACGCGCGCCGGCGAGAGGCCGCTCGGCGCAGGGATGAGATGAGGGGCGCGGTCAACGCCATCTCCAAGGACGTGGGCGCGGCAAGAAGCTCCGGCGACCAAGGCCGTGCCTCCGAGCTGGCGGCCCAGAGCCGCCGGCTGGGTGACGAGGCACATGCCGCCGACGCGGAGGCTTCCGCTGTCCAGAGCGAGCTCCGCGACGTGATGTTGCGCATCCCCAACCTGCCGGCCGACGACGCCCCCTGTGGCGCCTCGGAAGCTGACAACGTGGTGCTCCGCGTCGAGGGGTACGACCCGGAGGCTTACGGACCGCACCAGCGAGTGCCGCACTGGGAGGTCGGTGCAGCTCTGGGCATCCTCGACCTGGAGCGAGGCGCCAAGATCTCGGGCTCCATGTTCGTGATGTACCGGGGCGCGGGGGCGCTGCTGGTGCGGGCCCTTTGCCAGCTGGCGCTCGACCACAACGCGGACGCCTTCGAGGAGATACGGCCCCCCACCCTCGTGCGCACCGACACCCTCATTGCCACCGGCCAGCTCCCCAAGTTCGCCGACGACGCCTACCACCTGGAGCGCGACGACCTCTGGGCCATTCCCACCGCCGAGGTGCCGCTCACCTCGCTGGCTCGCGACGAGCTCCTCGACGAGGAGGACCTGCCCGTCCGTCTCATGGCCCACACCTCGTGCTTCCGTCGTGAGGCCGGCTCGGCGGGCCGGGACACCCGAGGGCTGTTGCGGGTGCATGAGTTCGACAAGGTCGAGATCCTCGCCTACACCACCCCGGACCAGGCCGAGGAGGTGCACGCCGACCTGCTGGCCCGAGCCGAGGCCGTCCTCTCCCGTCTGGAGCTGTCCTACCGAGTGGTGGACATCTGCACTGGTGATCTCGGCCAGCCTCATGCGCGCACCTTCGACATCGAGGTCTACGCCCCGGGGTGTGACCAGTGGCTCGAGGTGTCCTCGGTCAGCTGGTTCTCCGACTACCAGGCGCGCCGAGCCAACATCCGCTACCGCCCGGCTCGGGGGAAGGGCACGGCCGTGGTCCACACCGTCAACGGCTCGGCCCTCGCCGTGCCTCGGGTGTGGGCCGCGCTGGTGGAGTCCAACCGCCGCCCAGACGGATCGGTCGTGGTCCCAAAGGTGCTCCGGGAGTACATGCGGGGCCTCGAGGTGATCACCGCCGCTGACCTGACGTCGCACCCGTGAGCGGGGCGCAGGTCGTCTTCGCCATCGCCCTGGGCGCCGTCAGCCTGGTCGTCGTCGCCTTCGCCGCCTACGTGATCTCGTCTGTGGCTTGGGGTGACCGGTGGGTTCGGCGCCGGGACCCGGGAGTGGCCGATGAGCCCCGGGACAGCGGATGAGCCTCAAGAGCAGGGTCTACCGCGGCAAGTCGGGGCAGTGGGCCTTCATCACCCATCGCATCACCGGCTTCCTGGTGTTCGCCTTCCTCCTGCTGCACATCGTGGACGTCTCGCTCATCGCCCGACCCCGGCTCTACGACCAGGTCCACGAGCTGTACGGGAACGTCCTGCTGCGGCTGTTCGAGGTGGGTTTGCTCTTCGCTCTGGTGTACCACTCGCTCAACGGGTTGCGCATCGTGATGATCGACTTCTTTCCGGGCAGCATCAGGAACGAGAGGACGGTGCTGGTGGCGGTCACCGTGATCAGCGTGGGCGCCACGCTGGCGGGAGGGTACGTGATCATGAAGCCCTTCATCGAGGGAAGGTTGCTCTGATGATGCAGACGGCCAGCCCGGCTCGCGCCGGCAAGATGGAGGCGGGCCGGCGCTCACGGCCTTCGTTCGAGGCGTGGTCGTGGCTGTTCATGCGGGTCTCCGGACTGGCCCTCATCTTCCTGGCGTTGGTCCATTTCGCCCTCACCCACATCGTCACCGACGTGGCCGACACGGGGTCGGACTTCGTGGATGACCGCTGGGCCAACCCCTTGTGGCGTCTCTTCGACTGGGCCCTCCTGACCCTGGCCCTGTTCCACGGCTTGGGCGGGCTGCGGTGGATCATCGATGACTACGTCCGCTCTCCCGGGAGGCGGGCAGTCATCAAAGTGAGCCTGTATGCTGTGGCGCTCTCGCTGTTCGCGCTCGGGACCATCACGATCCTGACGTACTGAGGATCTGACGTACTGAGGATGCAGCCCCGAACGTATTAAAAGAAGCTCCCATGAGTTTCGTTCGGTGGGCCCCGAGGTGTACCGGGCAAGGCGAACGTGCAGACATCGCAGACCTCGCTCGAGAAGTGGGCCGGGTGCACCTACCAGAAGCAGCACACAGCACCGTCCGGTAAACGAGGAGGTTCAGCAGTGGCCGTACGCAGGACGCGCAGACGCCCATCGGATCGATCGAGCGGCACCGCCGCAGCGACGGCCATGGACGAGAGCCAGGAGATGGCTTCGGTGGCCATGGACGAGGGGAACGAGGTGGCCGGAGCAGCCGCCGAGGAGAGCCGCCAGGTCGCTTCCCAAGCCGCCAGCCAGGGCATGGAAGTGGTCGAGGCTGCCCGCCAGGACGCCAGGGAGCTCGCAGGCTCGGCCAAGGAGCAAGTGTCGGAGATCTCCCAGGAGGTGGTCGACCAGGGCCGCGGGCTCCTGGAGGAGACCCGCGCCCAGGTCGAGGACCAGGCCAACACCCAGGTGGAGCAGTTGGCGCAGACCCTGCGCCGCTTCGGTGCCGAGACCCAGGCCCTGGCCGAGGGACGATCGAGCGAGGCCGGAGACCTTCCCGGCTACCTGGAGAACGTCTCCGGCCGGCTCGAGGGATGGGCCGATGACCTGGAGGCGCGGGGGGTCGACGGGCTCGTCGAGGACTTGAAGTCCTTCGCCCGCCGCCGCCCCGGCGTGTTCCTGCTCGGGGCCACCGCCGTGGGCTTCGGCGTGGGGCGCCTCATCCGGGCCAAGTCCGACGACGGAGACGACGACGTGGAGGAGCTGCCCCCGGCCACGGTGGCCCGGCCGGTGCGCCGCAGGCCAGTCGCTGTGACACCGGTTACTCGTCAGCGGGGCCGAGCCGGGGTCCGATGATGGCGCAGCGCCCGTCGGAGGTCGCCGCCGAGCGTCCGCTGAAGGATCTGTTCTCGGAGCTGTCCGGCGAGCTCAGCTTCCTGGTGAGCAGGGAGGTGGAGCTGGCCAAGACCGAGTTGCAGGAGAAGGCGTCTCTGGCGGCCAAGGGTGGCGGTGCCCTGGCGGTTGGGGGGGTCGCTGCTCTGGTAGGAGTCGTGATGCTGTCGCTGGCCGCCGCCTGGGGGCTGGCCGAGGTCATTCCCACGGGATTCGCCTTCCTCATCGTCGCCGTGATCTGGCTGGTGGTGGCCGCGGTGATGGCCACGTCGGGCAAGAAGCAGCTGTCGAAGATGAAGCCTCCGGCGCCCGAGCAGGCACTGTCGAGCATGAAGCAGGACATCCAGGTGGCCAAGACGTCGCTGTCGAGGGGCGTGAGCGGTTCTCTCTCGCCGCCCAGGGCGTCCGGCGTCAGGAGGAGATGACATGAGCAGGAGGCCCGAAGACATCAGGAGAGAGATCGATCAGGCGAGGGGGGACCTCGGAGTCACGCTGGAAGCGATCGGCGACCGGGTGAGCCCCAAGCTGGCCAAGGAACGAGCGATGGGAAAGGTCACAGAACGAATGGACGAGATCAACGATCGGGTCAATCCCAGGCGGATCGTGCGGCGGCGCCGCGAGCGGGTACGCCAGAGCATGCGCGGCGTCCGATACTCCGTGATGGGAACTGTTGACGAGGTGGAGCCGGCCCCGGCCACCGGCGCCGTCCGGGGAGGCGCCGAGCGCGTCTCGCGCCGGGCGAGCGAGGCCAAGGGCGCAGTGAGCGACGGGGTGAGTGCCGCTCCGGAGGTGGTACGCACCAAGACGCAGGGCAGCCCTCTGCTGGTCGGCTTGGTGGCGTTCGGCGGGGGCATGGTCCTCGCGTCGGCGGTGAAGGCCAGCGAGGCCGAGCGCCAGGCCGCCGAACGTGTCCTGAAGGAGCTCGAGCCGATCAAGGAACAGCTCACGAGCGCTGGCAAGGACGTGGCAGGGGAGCTCCAGCAGTCCGCTCAGAGCCGCGCCGAGCAGGTGAAGCAGAAGGCCGTCTCGGGCACCGAGCGGCTCAAGTCGGAGGCCCAGACGTCGACCGAGCAGGTCAAGGGACAGGCCCAGGGAGCGTCCAAGCGGGTGCAAAAGCGGGCCCAGGGAGCGTCCAAGCGGGTGCAGTCGCAGGCCAAGGGTGCCAAGCAGCAGGTGCGCAAGGAAGCCACCCGATCGAGTCGTGCGGTCAAGAGCACCGCCGGCTCCGCGCCCCGGCGCAGTACCCGCCGGTCCCCAACGACATGAGCTCCCAGCGGATGAGGCCTTCGCCGGCAGGGGCGTAGCGCACGCTTTGACCGAGCGGGCTGTCCCGTCCCAGACGGGAGCCGACGACCAGCTTCAATCTCCTGCCGACCTCACCGGGTCGGACTGGAAGGCCACGCTCCGGCGCACCGTCAAGGAGTTCAAGACTGACCGGGCAACGCTCATCTCTGCGGGCATGGCGTTCTATTGGTTCCTGGCCATCTTCCCTGCGTTGATCGCTGCCGTAGGCATCTTCGCCCTGGTGAACGCCGGGCAGGGGGCAACCGACTCGCTGACCAAGGCCATCCGGACGACGCTGCCCCCCGGGGCCTCGGACGTGCTGGCCGGGGCGGTGAGCCAGCCACAGTCGGGCGGAGCGTCGCTGGTGACGGCGGTGATTGGGTTGGCGCTGGCCCTCTTCAGCGCCTCGGCGGGGATGGTGGCGCTCCAGAACGGCATGGACGTGGCCTACGACGTCCCTCAGGAGCGTGAGCGCAAGTATCTGAAGAAGCGCCTCCGCGCCCTCTTGCTCATAGTCGTCGCCATGGTCCTCGGAGGCGTGGCCACCGTCTTCACCGTCTTCGGCCAGCCGCTCGGAGAGTCCTTCCGCGACAGCCTTTCCTTCGGCGGCGGTGCCTTCGTGGCCGTGTGGACAGCGGTGCGCTGGCTCCTCGCCATCGGTGCCATCGCCGTCCTGTTCGCGTCCTTCTACTACCTCGGGCCCAGCCGGGACTCACCCCGTTGGAGCTGGCTCAGCCCCGGAGGGGTGGTGGCCGCCATCATCTGGCTGCTCTCGTCGCTCGGATTCTCCTTCTACGTGTCGAGCCTCGGCTCCTATGGCAAGACGTACGGCTCCTTCGCGGGGGTGGTCGTGCTCCTGTTCTGGCTGTACCTGAGCGCCATCGCGGTAATGCTCGGGGCGGAGCTGAACGCCGAGCTCGAGCGCCAGAGCGCCATTCGTGCCGGCGAGACGCCGAAGCAGTGGGACGAGGCTCAGGAACAGACCGACGAGGCTCCAGAGCGCTCTAGGGCTGCCGCGGCTCCGGCCGGGCAACCCGTTCGGGGACAGCCCGAGCTGCGGCCAACGCCCGAGCGGTCTGGCGCCAGCGAGTGGACCAGACGCATGGAGGAGCTCCGCCGGCGCCGCTGAGTGCAGCCCCGTTGCCGTCGGCTGCGCTGAGTGCTGCGCTGTGGCTTCTGGCCGTCCCCCGGTCTTCCCCCACTGTTCACAGGCCGGCGGCCAGCTCCTCGAGCGGCAGCTGCTTGACGTGGGCAGCCGGCCGGGACAGGTAGAAGTGGGCGTGATACCGGCCCTTGGCCTCCTTGCCCGCGGGGTCGATCCCGATGCGAGCGAGCTCGGCCAACACGTAGGCCCGCTCCGCCTCGTCGGTGAAGCGCCGTTGGGGGAAGGTCCTCGTGGCCAGGGTCTCCGTCACCAGACCGTGCTTGTCCAGGACGGAGGCGATGGGGTCGTAGGAGACCCAGCGGAGGGCGAAGGAGGCCACCCACGGAGTCCCTCCCGTAGCCTGGAGCACCCGATCGAAGGTTCGTTCCGAGATGTAGCCGATGCCCCCGGTCACGGTGATCAGGCCGACCCCTGCGAGGCAGCGCCTGAGGCTTTCGCTCGGATCCGCCGTCTCCAGGTTCTCGTGGCTGCCCACGGCAAGGAGACCGGCCCGGGCGGCGTAGCCCACGGCCTGGTCGGCGGTGTCGATGCCGAGCATTGGCAGCGGTGATCGCCGCCTCCGTGATCCGTAGAACCTGGCATCGTCATCGGCCAGCTCCCGGCTGGACAGGTCCGCCAGCTCGGGGGAGCGGTACCGCTGGTAGAGGTCATCCAGCGTGAGATCGTGGTTGAGCAGGGTGGCGTTCACGCCATACGAGCAGCACAGGTCCAGAACCGCCAGGTCCTCGGGCCTCTTCTCTTCGAGGAGCTTGGCTACCAGCAGGGTGAACATCGCCTGGCCATGAGCGGGTATCTCGTAGCCGAACTGCTCGAGGGTCTGGAAGTACGGCCGTGGATCCGGCTGGTTGTAGATGTGGTCGAACCTGGCCTTGCCGTCCTTGGCATGACCGTTCTCCGCCTCCGCCACACGCTCGCTCGGGTCATGCCCACGTGTGGTCACCCGCCGGGTTGCCATCTTCGATCGTCCATCGCCGCCCTCACGTCGTCGCCCTCGTCCGTCTCATTGGCAAAAGGCCATGCCGAGGACTCCAACGCTTATCACACGGCCCACCCGCAGGGCTTCGGTCACCCTGTCACAAGTCGCTGGCCATCCGGCCCGTGACGCGGCCTTCCCCGAAGCGGGACCGTCTCGTCCCGGGCGCGCGCCGGCCCGGAGTGCCCTCGGCCAAGCTGTGCCCGACCCACCGCGTCGATCGCCACCCGAAGGCCACCCCATGCGAGACTTCAGCGAGCTCATACTCCCGACGGAGCAGGACCGGGCCCGCTTCGGTGCTCGGGCCGGCATGTACTGCATGTGTCGCCTGGCCAACGTCCTGCTCTTCGCCGCCGCCTTCGCCTTCCTGGTCAGCGACGCCATCGTCCCCGACGTAGACGCCGGCCCGGCCTTCGGCCATTGGTCGAGGGGCCAGCGGTCATTGACCGTGGTCGATCGCACCGGCGACCCGGGATGGGAGGAGGCCACGCGCTGGGCGGTTGGGCGCTGGAACGAGTCCGGAACGGACCTCCGTCTCACCTGGACGGTGGGCGGGGGCGCCTGTGGCTACAAGGGCACCACCATCGACGTGTGCCCCGAGTCCTCCGAGCGACTCGGCAGCCTGGGATCGCTCCACCTCCAGGGGGTGGCGGACCAGCAGCGCCGCGGGGACCACGTTCGAGGTGCCCTGATCCGGGTGTGCTCGGACTGCGCCCTCGGCTCCTCTCGCCGCCGCCAGGTGGCCACTCATGAGTTGGGCCACGTGCTCGGGCTGGTCCACAGCGCCCGGCCGGGGTCGGTCATGTACCCCTCCGGGGGAGCGGAGTCCCCGGACCAGCTCGATCACCGAGAGCTGCGCGACACCTACAGGCACCAGGACCGTTGACCGGTACTGCCATCCAAGAGGTGCCAATCAGAGGCCATGCCGGGCTCCTTCCCCGCCTGTGGAGGGGCGTCAGCCTGGCTCGGGAGCCAGGAGCAGGCGTCTGACCTCGTCGTCGCCGGTCTGGGAGAAGTCCAGGTAGGACTGGCCCACGGCCGTGAAGGGGTCGGGCGTGAGCGCCGCCAGCACGGTGTCGGCCTCAGCCCGAAGTGTCTCGAGTCTCTCCTGCGCTGCGGTGGGGACCGCCACGACCACCTCCTCGGGCCCCCTCTGCCGGACGGCGGCGACGGCGGCCCGCATCGTGGACCCCGTTGCCAAGCCGTCGTCGACGAGGATGACGGTGCGTCCGCTGACCTCCAGCGCCGACCGACCGGCCCGGTAGGCGAGCTCCCGGCGCCGCAGTTCCCCGGCCTCCCTGGCCACGCCGGCGGAGAATGCTTCTTCGGAGATCTGAAGGTGGGCGACGACTTCCTCGTTGCGGACGAGCACGCCGCCGGTGGCGATGGCGCCCATGGCAAGCTCCTCGCGTCCGGGGACCCCCAGCTTTCGGACCACGAAGACGTCGAGGAGTGCTCCCAGTGCCCGGGCCACCTCGGCGGCCACCGGGACGCCTCCCCGAGGTAGTCCGAGGACGACGGTCCCCGGACGGTGGCGGTACTTCCCGAGCAGCCCGGCCAGGACTCGCCCGGCGTGGGCCCGGTCGGCGAACCGCTCAGGTGCCGTGGCCCACGCCTCGAGGATCTTCCACCCACATCGCTCCGTCCCGGAGCTGGCTCTGCATGTCATGGGTCCCTACCGGCGGCCCTTTCAAACTTGCAACGTTCATGCCGCCGGTTCGCCCCCGCCTCCCTGTGTCACCGGCCCGATCAGGGCGGGGTCGGGGTGGCGTTGACCGGCGGGAGCTCGGGAAGCTCGGGAAGGTCGACCTCGATCGGGGGAACGCCCCCGCCGATACCGAGCTCCGAGAGGTCGATGGTGACCACTCGGCGTGCTCCAGGGGTTGGGGCTGAAGACGGCTGGCGAGCTGTGTCGGCCACGGGAGCGCCAGCCGGCGGCGGTACAGAGGTCGGCGCATTGACGACCGCGACGGATGTGGTGGCGGTGGTCGAAGGAGGCACGACTCGGGTAGCGGCGGACTCCGGCCGGCTGGCGACTGGTGTTCGGGCCGGTGGAGTGACTGCCGGGAGCGGCGTCTGGATGGTGCCCGAGACGGCGAGCACGCCCACGGCGGTGGCGGCGCCGGCGGTGGCGGCAAGCTGGCGTCCCGTCGCAGCCAAGGCGGTGGCCAGCTTCGGTCCCGACACGAGAAGCGGGAGCTGGGCCAACCAGGCGACAGGACCGACGATCCTCCGCATCCTTCCGAGGGAGGCGGTGAGGAAGGCCCGGACCACCATAGGGTCGAACTGGCTCCCGGAGGCGCAGCATGCGAACTCCTCTCGGGCCGTTCGGCTGCTCTTCGCCCGCCGGTAGGGGCGGGGCGATGTCATGACCTCATAGGCGTCGGCCACGGCCACGATGCGGGCGCCCAGGCTGATCTGCGTACCGGACAGGCCTTTGGGGTAACCGCTCCCGTCCCAGCGCTCGTGGTGCTGCTCTATGGCGGCTGCCCACGGGCCGAGCCAGCCCCGCAGGGAGGCGGTGATCTGGGCACCGTCCTCGGGATGACGGTGGAGGACCCTCCATTCTTCGGCCGTGAGCGGGCCGGGCTTGTTCAGGATTCGGGGCGGTGTGTGGAGCTTGCCGATGTCGTGCAGCAACGCCGCCCACCGCAGCCGCTCCCGATCATGCGGGGGCAGGCGGAGCTCCTCGGTCAGGAGGTCGTTGAACGCCCGGACCCGTTCGCTGTGCCCCCGGGTTCGCCGGTCGTGAGCCGTCATGGCCGCGACCAGGGTGAGGATGGTCGCCGCCGCCTTGGCGGGCTCGTCGCCGATGCCGTGCTCTCGGGCGTGAGCGAGGCGCTGCTCGAGGTGACGGAGGGTCCCGGCCTTGAAGGCCATTCGCATGCGGTCCGGAGCCCGGTCCGGGAAGACGATGGCCAGATTGAGAAGCTGGGCGAGGGGTAGTAGGCGACGGGCCACCCGGTGGACGCTGAGCATCACCACGGTGGAGATGGTGAGGATCGACAGCCACCACGTGAGCGAGGCGGCGCCAGTGGTCGGACGAGGCAGCAACCAGGTGGCGACGAGGGCGGACAGCATGGTCGCGGCCAGTGAGATGGCGAGCACGACGACCCTGACCATGGTGCTCAGCACCGGCCGCCGACACCAGCGGAGCTGGGAGGACGCCGGTTCGCTGCTCGGCGCTCCGTGGGCCGAACCCGTGGGAGGGCGCTGATCGGTCAGCCAGGCCGGCGGCGTCCAACCGGCCGGGCCACGGCGAGCGTGCAGCGGTCGAGGCGGCGTGCGGACGCCAAGGCCGGCCTGCTGGCTCGAGACCCGGCTGCGCCGCGCCGGCACCCTTGTCGCCGTCGCCGCGCGCCGATACACCGTGGGGCCGATATCCAGCAGGGGTTGTGCTTCCGGGATGCCGCCCGGCGCCTTCGCCATTGCGGAGGTGCCTCCTTGGGATCGAGTCCAGGGTACGCGAATCACATCCCCGAGAAAACAGGTGCACCCGTCAAGACCGGGTCGAGGCCTTCGGAGGGCGCTGGCAGGCAAGTGCGGGCGTTGACGAGTCGGACGCCGAGAGTCTGGTTCACGAGGACGTTTGTCGCCCCGACAGCAGCGGCGTCGACAAGCGGGTCCCGCCCGTGCTGACGCCGGCGGCGTTGGTCGAACGTCTCGGGTCGCGTGTGTCCCCAGGCCGACCCATCGTCTTGCTCCTTCGCCCGGTTGCGCCGTAGGCCGCCGGGGTCTCGAACCCCGCACCTTGGGATTAAAAGTCCCCTGCTCTACCCGATGAGCTAGCGGCCCAACGGGTCAGCGTACCGACAGCGCCGGGCTTGCCGGCCGAGAGACGGCGCTGGTTCGATCAAGGGCGCGGGAAAGTACAGTTGTCGTGTGCAGAGCGACGAGGCCCGCGGCCGGTTGGACGAAGAGCAGGCTCGTCTCGAGGGGCTGCGAGACGACTTCCTGCAGGAGGGGCTCACCTCCGAGAACGAGCAGGAGAGCCTGTCCGAGCTGTCCTCGGTGGACCAGCACCAGGCGGACATCGGCACCGAGACCTTCAACCGCGAGCGCGACCTGTCCATCCTGGAGAGCCTGGAAGCGGAGCTCGCCGACGTGGAGCACGCTCTTCGCCGCCTCGACGAGGGTACGTACGGGACCTGCGACGCCTGCGGACGCCAGATCGACGACGCCCGGCTCGAGGCCATGCCCGCCACTCGCTTCTGCCTGGACGACCAGGCGGCCGCCGAGCAGGAGGCGCGCGTGCCCGGCCAACAGTCGTAGCGGCGCCGGTGCGAAAGGTCGTGGTAGGGGCGCTCGCGGGCGCAACCAGTGTGGGCTTCGGCTGTGCCGGCGCGGGCGCCTACTACCTGCGTGACCCCGACCGCCGCCTCCGGCTCGAGCGCCAAGGCCGCGTGTGGCGGCTCACGGCCCGGCGGGGGCTCCACTACGTCCGCCTCCGGGTCAAGGGCCGCGCCGCCACCGAGGCCGAACGGGCCCGGCTCGAGGAGCAGTTCGCCATCCGCAGCGCCGAGGACGTGGCCAAGGTCCTCGGTGGCATGAAGGGCGCCATCATGAAGGCGGGCCAGATGCTGTCCTTCATCGCCGATGGCCTTCCGCCGGAGGCTCGGGCAGCCCTCGCCACGCTCCAGGCCGACGTGCCCCCGATGGCCCCCAGCCTGGCCGAGAAGGTCGTCCGGGACGAGCTGGGAGCGGGTCCCGACCAGCTCTTCCTCGACTGGGATCCCGTTCCGGCGGCGGCGGCCTCCATCGGCCAGGTCCACCGCGCCGTGATGCCCGACGGGCGGATAGTGGCCGTGAAGGTGCAGTACCCGGGTGTTGACAAGGCCATCAAGAGCGATCTGGACAACGCCGAGCTGCTTTACGGCATGTTCGCCCAGTTCGCCCTCAAGAACCTCGACGTCAAAGCCATGGTGGACGAGCTGCGGGAACGCATGGCCGACGAGCTGGACTATTTGCACGAAGCTGCCTGCCAGGAGGAGTTCGCCGTCCGTTACGCCGGCCATCCCTTCATCCGGGTCCCTCGAGTGGTACCCGAACGAAGCTCCCGGCGGGTGCTCACCAGCGAGTGGGTGGACGGGATGCGCTGGGCCGAGTTCCTCGCCACCGCTGACCGGCCCACCAAGGACCGGGCCGGTGAGATCCTCATGCGCTTCGTTCAGGGCTCCATCCACCAACACGGCGTTTTCAACGGCGATCCTCATCCGGGCAACTACCGCTTCCATGCCGACGGCTCGGTGACCTTCCTCGACTTCGGCCTGGTGAAGCGGTGGTCGCCCGGCGAGCTGGAGCGCCTGGGCTCGGTGCTCGACGCCATCTTGGACCACGACGCCGAGACCATGGTGAAGCGGGCCGTGGCCGTCGGCTTCCTACCTCCCCATCACGGCTTCGATCCGGAGTTCGTCTACGAGTACGTGCGGGGGCCGTACGAGCCGTTCATGAGCGAGCGCTTCACCTACACCCAGGACTGGACGGTGAAGGCTCTGCAGACGGTCATAGACGTGAACGGGCGCTACGGCGAGCTCATCAAGCAGCTCAATATGCCCACCTCCTACGTGATCCTGGACCGCGTGGTGTGGGGCGTCAGCGCCCTGCTGGGCCGCCTGGGTGCCACCAACGAGTGGCGCTCCCTTCTCGCCGAGTACCGCAAGGGGGCGGCGCCCACCACCGAGCTGGGCCGCATCGAGGCCGAATGGCGAGACGGCACGCTGGCCAGGCGGTAGGCACCTACTTCCGCCAGTACGTCGTCGCTCCCCACTACCGGCGAGAGGAGCGGCTGTCTCTGACCACCCAGGACGGCGTGCGCCTCAGCGCGTGGCGCATCGACGGTCCGAGGACTGCCCCCTGCACCATCGTCCTGGTCCACGGGTTCACGAACTGGTCGCGCACGCCGCGGGTCCACGCCTTCGCCCAGCTCCTCGGGCAGCATTTCCACGTGGTGGTCCCGGATCTCCGGGGCCATGGCCGTTCGAAGGGAGCATGCTCCATGGGCAGGCACGAGCCCTTGGACGTCGACGCCGCGGTGCGCGCCGCGCCGCCCGACCTGCCGGTGGTGACCATCGGCGTGAGCCTGGGCGGTGGTGTCGTGCTCGTCCATTCCGGCGCCTACGGAGGCGTGGCTGGCACCGTGGCCATCAGCGCTCCTGCCGGGTGGTCGTACGAGGGCGGCGTCGGCTTCGACCGGGTCCGGCGAGCCGTGAGCGGCCGCACCGGTCGCCTGCTTCTCGCCACCCTGACTCGCACCCGGATGGGGATGGATTGCGAGGGGCTCCCCGACACCGTAACCGCTGTCCGTCCCAAGGGATCCCTGTTCACGGTCATCGTTCACGACCCCGAGGACTCCTACTTCGGACCAGAGCACGCCGAGCGCCTCTACGAGTGGGCCGTCGAGCCCAAGGAGCTGTGGTGGAGGCCGGGCCAGGGCCACGGCACGGACCTGCTGACCGCCGAGCTGGCAGCGATGCTGAGCGCCGAGATCAGCGCGAGGGTCCGGACCGGTGAGGCCGGTCCCGTCTCCAGGCGGTGATCAGCTCCGAGCGCCAGTAGAGGGCGGCGCCGAGCGACAGGGCACCGGCGGTGGCCCCGGCGACGAAGACGGCATCGCTGCCGAGCAAGGCTCCGACGACGAACAGCACTGCGCCGACGATCCCGAGCACCACCGAGACCACCAGCGCAGCGGGTCGCTGCGGAGGATCGCTCATCGACTGTTGGTGGTGTCGTGCACGAGGGGAAGGGTTCGGCCGGCGGCTTCGAGCTGGGGGAGGAAGGCGGCTCCAGGGGTCAAGGAGGCGAACCCGCCGGCGGTGACGCCCGCGCCGGCGCCGGCATCGGCGCCGGCGACCCAGCGTCCGGCCAGGTTCGGGGTGGAGGAGGGTTCCAGCCCGAGCTGGCGCTCGACGAGTCGGATCAGGCCTCCGTGGGTGACCACCAGCAGGGAGTCCTCGGGACGAGTCACGAGGCGGTGCAGCGCCTCCACGACCCGGACGGCCATGGTGTCGTCGGACTCGCCTTCAGGCGGCGCCACCAGGCGGCCGGATCGCCACGCAGCCAGCTGGTGCGGCCAGCGACGTTCGATCTCGGGCGTGGTGAGGCCCGACCACGCGCCCACATCGCGTTCGCGCAGCGCCGGCTCGACCTCGACGGTGAGCCCCAGGCTCTGGGCGGCGATAACCGCGGTTCGTCGAGCCCGCTCCAGGTCGGAGCTGACGACCCCCTGGAACTCGCTCGGCGCCAGCGCCGACGCCAGGGCCGCGGCCTGGGCTTCGCCGAGATCGGAGAGCGGAGGATCGGCCCAACCCTGCCACCGGCTCTCGGCGTTCCACGCCGACTGGCCGTGGCGAACGAGCAGGAGACGAGCCATGGGGCGGAGCCTAAAGGCTCGCCGGGTCGGGCCTGCACTACGGTCGCGGCGCCCGGCGTCGTCGGTTGAAGGGGGTTCGTGGCGTCCGGACGACAAGCGCGTAGGCCCAGCGTCCGCCGGCCGGCTCGAGCCTCCGACGGGACGCGGTCGTCGAAGGGTCCCACAGCCTCGAGGGCTTCGAGCACCTCGACAGGGAGGTTGCGCGAGGCGGGAAGGCCAGATGTGGTCGGCCCCCACGGCCGCCTGGGCCTTGCATGGGCCGTCGTCACGGTGGCGGCCACGGTGGCCGGAGCGCTGTGGCTGGCAGTGTGGTTGGGCGTCGCCGCCGCGTTGGCGGGAGCTCAGGTCGCCCGGTCCAGGGATGGAGGGTCGCGAGCTCGCAGGTCGGATGGTGGCCGCCCGCGCCCTGCGGCCCCCGCCCCCGTCATGGTGATCGCCGGGTCCGGCGCGGCGTGCGTGACGATGGCCGCAGTGGTGGGTCCGATCGCCGTCGCCATCGCGGCATGTGTGGTTCCCGTGGTGGCCTTTGGCTACGTCCTCGCCGTCGGGAGCACGGGCGAGCGAGACTTCAAAGAGCCACTGGTCGTGGCCGTTGCGGCCGTGATGGTGGGCCTGGCCGGAGCGGCCCCCGTGCTGCTTCGAGCCGGGACGGGCCTGGTACCGGTGCTCGTGCTCTTCGCCTACGCCATGGCATACGACGCCGGCACCTACCTCGTGGGCTCGGGAGCCGCCAGTGCGTGGGAAGGTCCCGCCGCCGGCATCGCCGCCACCGGAACGGTGACGCTCACGGTCGCTGCCATGCTCGCCCCACCTTTCCACGGCACGAGCCCGTGGTTGCTCGGCGCGCTGGCGGCGGTCCTGGCACCGATCGGGCCCATGATCGGCTCGGTCTTTCCCGGCGAAGAGATGGACAGGAAGGTGCGGATGCCGGCGCTGCGCCGACTGGACTCTCTGCTGGTCCTCGGACCCCTCTGGAGCGTGGCCGCGGTCCTGCTCTTGGACTGACTGCGCCGCGACGGACCGTGCTGCAGGCTCAGCCCTTCTTGGTCTCCCAGAACAGCTTGTCGATCTCGGCGATGGCGTCGAGCAGCTGCTGTCCCTGGGCGGGATCGGTGCTCTTCTTGGCATCGCCCGCCAGCTTGGTGGCCCTCCAGAACAGGTCGTGGATCTCGGGGTGCTTCTCTAGGTGGTCGGGCTTGAAGTAGTCGGTCCAGAGCACCCACAGGTGATGCTTCACCAGGTCGGCCCGCTCCTCCTTTATCTGGATCGCCCGGTCACGGAACTCGGCGTCGTCGGAGTCCTGGTACTTCTGCTGGATCATGTGCACCGACTCCGCCTCGATGCGGGCCTGGGCCGGGTCGTACACGCCACAAGGGAGGTCGCAATGGGCCAGCACGGTGTCCGGCGGGCTCAGCCGGTCAGTGAGCTGGAGGAGACGGGGCAGAATGCTCATGAAGTGCTCCTTCGATCGAGACGGGTCCGCGGGTCGGCCATCCGGGCCATGACATCCAAGGCCATGCCGGCAAGCGGCCTGGCCCTCGGCGGCGTAGTCCTCGCCCTGGCCATCCGCCTGTTTCGCCGGGTGGAGGTCGAGGGGGACAGCATGAGGCCGACCCTACTACCGGGCGACCGTCTGCTGGTCCTGCGCCACGGACGGGCCAGGCCCGGGAACCTGGTTGTCGTGGCCGATCCGCGCCAACCCAGCCGGCTCATGGTGAAGCGTGTGGCCGGCGCCGGCCACCGTGGGTGGACGGTGGTCGGTGACAACCCTGCGGCCAGCACGGACAGCCGAACCTTCGGCCCTCTGGAACGGGTAGAAGGCAGACCGCTGTACCGGTACCACCCAGCCCACCGGGTGGGACGGCTCCGAACCAGCGGGCTGACGGCTCGAACCAGCGGGCTGACGGCACGGGCGCCGGACAGCGGTACCATGCCT
>JAUJNQ010000002.1:531852-555351 GCA_030448025.1 Acidimicrobiales bacterium
GACGGCTCGAACCAGCGGGCTGACGGCACGGGCGCCGGACAGCGGTACCATGCCTGGTTGTGCAAAACCCCTCGCATTTCGATCTCGATCTGGACCTTGACCGTCACCTCGATCTCGAGCGCCTGCTCGCCGACGAGTACCTGAAGGGCCTGGAGGAGATGTCCGTGGTCGAGGTGCGTGACCGCAGAGACGAGTGCGACGTGGTCGAGGACGCCCTCTCCTGTCTCCGCCGGTTCGTCCAGGTGAAGCTCGACATCGTGCTGGCCGACCTCGAGCGCCGTGCCAACGGGGTGGCCGGAGGTGACCTCGCTCGGGTCGTCGAGCAGCTCCCGGAGATCTTGTCCGACGGAGGGCGCTCGGCGGCCCCTCGTGGGCGCATGCGGCGGAACATCGGTCCAAACGTCAACTACCGCCAGCTCACCGCCGAGCTCGACCGCATCATGGACGTGGACACCTCGGCCGGGCTCCTTGGCTTGGGGGAACAGGAAGTGCACGCCATCGCCGACGCTCTCCACGATCTGGAGCAGAAGGTTTCCATCCGCCGAAAGGCGGTGCAGGATCGCATCGACAACCTCCAGGCCGAGATCGTGAACCGGTACAAGTCGGGCGCCGCCAGCCCCGTCGACCTGTTGGCCAGGGCCGCGGATGACGGCCCCGACCTCGAGCTCCACTAGCACTGGTACCCGCAGCCTGATGCGGGCGGTGGACGGGCGTTGCCGATCCGCTCGAAACCAGTAAGAGAGAGCGGTTTGCCTTGACGATCCGTTGACCGTGCGCACGCTGGCGATTCTTTCGATGCACACGTCGCCCCTGGCTCTACCGGGACGCGGTGACTCCGGGGGCATGAACGTCTACGTCCGACAGCTCTCGTCGGCCCTCGCCCGCTCCGGCGTCGAGTGTGACGTCTACACCCGCGCATGGGACCCGGCGCTCGCCACCGTGGTCACCGTCGAGCCGGGCCTGCGCGTCCATCACGTCGGCGCGGGCCCCCTGGCCGAGGTGGAGAAGGAGCGGTTGCCCGCCGTCGTTCCCGAGTTCACCGACGCGGTTTCGACCCGGATGAAGGAGGGACGACCGCCCGACGCCATCCACGCCAACTACTGGCTCTCGGGTCTGGCCGGCCACTCCCTGAAGCACGAGCTCGACGTCCCCCTCGTCTCCACCTTCCACACGCTGGCTCGGGTCAAGGGAGAGGGTGACGATGACCCCGAGCGGCGCGGGCGCGCCGAGCTCGACGTCATGACTTGCTCGGACGCGGTGATGACCTCCTCGACGGTCGAGGCGTCCCAGATCAATTCGCGGTACGGCATTGATCGCTCCCGCCTCGAGGTGGTCGCCCCGGGCGTGGACCACGCCTTCTTCTCCCCCGGTCACCGGCCCAGCGCTCGCCGGGCGCTCGGGCTTCCCGGTGGCCCCATGCTCCTCTTCGTCGGTCGCATCCAGCCGCTCAAGGGTGTCGACGTCGCCGTCGACTGCCTGGCCGTCCTCCGCCGGTTCCCGGAAGCATTCCTCGTGGTCGTCGGCGGCCCGAGCGGGCGGCAGGGGGAGGCTGAGGTGGCCCGGGTGCGTGACCTGGTGCGGGAGCTCGGCCTCACCGGTCGGGTGCGCTTCGTCGACCCCCAGCCACACGAGATGCTCTCCACCTATTACCGGGCGGCCGACGTGTGCCTGGTCCCGAGCCGGTCGGAGTCCTTCGGTCTGGTGGCCCTGGAGGCCGGCGCGTGCGGCACCCCTGTGGTGGCCGCCGACGTCGGGGGGTTGCGCACGCTGGTGGACGACGCTCGGACGGGCTTTCTCGTGGAGGGCCGGGATCCGGCCGCCTTCGCCGCATGTGCGGAGCAGGTGCTGACCAGCGCCGCGCTGGCGGCGCGCATGTCGGCGCGGGCCGCCGCCCGCGCCCGGCACTACTCTTGGTCGACCACCGCCAGCCGGCTCCGCCGACTCTGCACGCAGCTCACCGAGCGTGCCCCGGTGACGTGCTGATGGGACGACCGAGGGTTCGGCGGCGCTGCTGAGCGATTTGGCCTTGTCCCCGCCGGGGCAGCGGCGATAGCGTGACGACTGCCCGGTGCCCGAGGGGCGGAAGGGCGCCATCCGTTCGGGGAAGTGCGGATGTCGTCCGGAGGTTTCTCGGGCCCCGGGCATCGCTCTCTCAACTGCCGGTCCTTGCGCTCGTGAGAGCGGAGTAACTAGGTTTCTGGCTACTTCCAGGTGCCCTTGGGCGGACACGCTGGTGGTTCATCGACTCCATGCCGAAGACCTACCTTCGCCCGATCGTGGCGCTCGCCGTGCTCGTCTCCTTGGCCTTGGCCCAGCCTGCCTGGGCCGAGAGCCTTTCCGAGGCGCGCCGCAAGCGGGAGGCAGCTCGCCAGAAGAAGGCCCAGCTCGCCGCCCAGCTCAACGAGCTCCAGGCGTCCGATGCCGAGCTCGAATCCGCCGTCGGCGTGTTGAGCGGGCAAGTCAAGGCCCAGGAGGCCAACGCCGACGCCGCCGGTCAAGCCGTCCGGGCGGCCATGGCGGCCGTCAGCGAAGCCGAGGCCCGCCTGGCTGCGACCCGGAAGCGGCTGGGCGAGCTTCGCCTGGCCGTGGTGGGCCGGGCCGTCTCCGCTTACGTTCGCCCCCACGAGGAGGGCATCACCGAGGTCATCCAGGCCAAGGACCTTGGCGAGGCCAGCCGCAAGAGGACCCTCCTCGACCAGGTGAACAGCAGCGACCGCAACGTGATGGACCAGCTCCGCGCCGTCAGCCAGGACCTGAGCTTGCAGCAGGCGCAGCTGGAGAAGGCCCGGAAGGTGGCCGAGGAGCGAAGAAGGGCGGAACAGGCCAAGCTCGGCGAGCTGGTCCGGGCGCGCCAGCAGCAGGAACGGCTGGCGGGAGCGCTCCAGGAGCGGATCAGCGAGTACCAATCGGAGGCGGACGCCGTCGCCCAGCAAGAAGCGGGGCTGAGCACCCTCATCCGCACCAAGGAGCAGCAGGTGGCGGCCCAGATGGCCGCCGCAGCCGCTCAGGCCCAGCTGGCCGCCTCGGCCCGGGCTGCCCTCCCGGGGGGGACTGGTCTGCCCGCGGCCCCCTCGGACCCGGGCGCCGACGGCCGGGTGTCGGGATCCGGACTGGCCTGGCCGCTCCGGGGACCGGTCACGTCTCCCTTCGGCTCCCGCTGGGGCCGCCTGCACGCCGGTATCGACATCTCCGCCGGCATGGGAACGCCCATCAGGGCCGCCAAGGCGGGAACGGTGATCTTCGTCGGGGTGATGGGTGGCTACGGAAACAACGTGATCATCGACCACGGCGGCGGCTTCAGCACCCTCTACGCCCATCAGAGCCGCCTCGCCACCTCTGACGGCGCGTCCGTCGCACAGGGCCAGGTCATCGGCTTCGTGGGCTCCACCGGCCACTCCACCGGCCCCCACCTGCACTTCGAGACCCGCGTGGGTGGGTCTCCGCAGAACCCCATGAGGTATTTGCCGTAGTCGCCTCCGAAGCGGAGTTCCTCGGCGAGCTTGATCTTGCTTCGAGCGCCGCTCGCACGTGGAGCCTGCTTGGCGACCACATAGGTTTCTCCTCATGACGCGGCTGGTTGTGGTTGGCGGGGGGCGGATGGGGGAGGCCCTGGTCGCCGGGCTTCTCGCCGCTGGTTGGGCGGATCCGTCCGAGTTGGTGCTCGTGGAGAAGGTCGAGGCTCGCCGCCGCCAGCTGGGTCGGCGTTTCGCGGGCGTGGACGTACGGACCGAACCCGTGGCCTCGGAGGGGGCCGTCATCGTCGTCAAGCCCGACGATGTCGAGGCTGCGTGTGCCGCCGTGGCCGGGGCCGGCACCGGGCGGGTGCTGTCGATCGCGGCCGGGGTCCGCTTGCACAAGCTGGAGGCCTGGCTCGGCGCAGGGGTCCCGGTGGTGCGGGCCATGCCCAACACCCCGGCGCTGGTGGGCGAGGGGGCCGCTGCCGCAGCCGCGGGAAGTGCGGCTTCGGAGGCGGATCTCGGGTGGGCGGAAGGCATCCTCGGCGCCGTGGGCAGCGTGGTGCGCGTCCCCGAGGACCAACTCGACGCCGTGACGGGCCTGTCCGGTTCAGGACCGGCCTACGTCTTCCTCGTGGCCGAGGCGCTCATCGAGGCCGGTGTGTCGAGCGGGCTGCCCCGCGAGGTCAGCACCTCGCTGGTGACCCAGACGCTGCTGGGCTCGTCCCGGCTGTTGGCCGAGTCCGGCCAGGGTCCCGAGGCGCTCCGAGCGAGCGTGACCTCCCCGGGTGGCACCACCGCAGCGGGGCTGGGCGTCCTCGAGTCCCGGGCCGTGCGGACCGCCTTCCTGGAGGCGGTGCTGGCTGCCACCGAACGCTCTAGGCAGCTGGCCGATCCCTAATCCACTTTCGCCCGCCCCGGAGTTGTCGTACAGTCATTCGGGCGGAGAGGAGTGGTTGGTTGTCAACGGCAGACCACGCAAGGGCGAGTTTCCTGACGGTTGCCGAGGTCGCTGCCCTGCTCCGTGTATCGAACATGACCGTGTACCGCCTGATCTCGGCCGGGGACCTGGCGGCGGTGCGGGTGGGCAAGTCCTATCGCCTGTTCGAAGCCGACGTGGACAAGTACCTGGCCGATCGGTACACCGAGGCTGGCTAGCACCCAACCAGCCCCGGCGGGTGCTTCGAGCCACCGCCTGGACACCGTCTCGTTCCTCTCCGACTACGGGCTGAGCGACGAGTTCGTCGGCGTGGTGAAGTCGGTGATCCGCACCATGGCGCCGCAGGTGACCGTGGTGGACATCACCCATGGGATCCCGCCCCACGACGTGAGGGCCGGATCGCTGGCGCTGGTGCGCAGCGTCCAGTACCTGCTCCCCGGCGTGGTCCTGGCCGTGGTGGACCCCGGCGTCGGCACGGAACGACGAGCGGTAGCCGTGGAGGTTGGTGGGGACGATGTTGGTGGGGACGATGTTGGTACGGCGTTCTTCGTGGGCCCCGACAACGGGCTGATGGCCGCCGCCGTGGCCATGGCCGGCGGGGCGACTCGGGCCGTCGAGCTCTCCGACGACTCCTACCACCTCCCCTCGCCTGGTCCCACCTTCGCCGGCCGTGACGTCTTCGCCCCCGTCGCCGGCCACCTGTGCAACGGGATGGACCTGAGCGACCTCGGGCCGGCCGTCGATCCTGTCACCCTCCGCCCCGGCATCCTCCCCCTCAGCCGTCGAGAGGGAGAGAAGCTCCTGGCCGAGGTGCTGTGGGTGGACTGCTTCGGCAACGTCCAGCTCAACCTCGACCCTGACGAGATCGCCGGCGAGGGTGATCGGCTGGCTCTACGTTGGGGCCATGATCAAGTCCGCACCGCTCGCCGCGCCCCCGCCTACGGAGACCTCAAGCCGGGCGAGGTGGGGCTGGTGGTGGACTCCTACGGGCTCGTCTCACTCGCCCTCGATCGCCGATCGGCGGCCGAGGAGCTGCGCCTCGCCCCCGGTGACGCCGTGACCCTGGCGCCTCCGTCGTGAGGCCGGGCGTCACGATCACCGTGGCCGTTCTGCTCCTGCTCATCCTGGGCGCGTCGCTGGTGCAGTTCCTGGTCCTCGGTCGCTGAGCCGCTGCTCGCTCCTGCTCCGCCGGTGAGCTCACGTCGGGCCCGAGGCGTGGTGGCCCCCGCCGCGGTAGCCACCAGGAAACCGGCGAAGATGACGCTGATCCCGGCCACGAGGGCCACGGCGAAGCCCGTCATCTCGTCGAGCACGGAGTTCAGGAGCCCGCTGGCCCCGGTGATCAGCGTCCCTGTGGCGATCAGGACGTTGGCCGCCACCATCCGGGCCCGGCGCACCCGGATGGCGCTCCAGAGGGCTCCGACGACCAGGACGAGGGCGCCGAGCCCGGAGGCCGATGCCGCGAGCACCCGCGGTAGGGGCCCGAACACCTCCGAACCCCGCGCCAGCTCATCGCGCGGAAGCGGGCCTGTGAAGGGAGCCACCGCCACCACGCCGGCGGCGAAGGCGGAGAGCCCCAGCACGACCAGCGCCCATTGGTGCCCGCGCCGGCGACCGGCGAGGAGGTACACGGTCCCGAGGGCGAGGGCGGGTACGTTGACGATGGCGCCGAACAGGTAGAACAGGCGGAACGTCAGCCCGTCCCATCCCACGCTCACGCCCGCCCAAAGCGCCGCCGACGCCAGGGAGAAGGCGGCCAGAGCCAGGCTCCAGGCCAGCTCGTGGGGCCGCTCCCGAGCCAGCCAACGCTCGAACGTGCACAGGGCGAAGGCCAGCGACACGAGCGTGGCCGCGGCGGCCAAGGCGGCATGGAGCATGGGTCGCCAAGCGTAGGGCTCGTGCACTTGTGAAGGCGGGCCGCCCCCCACGTAGGATTGCGCCCGTGTCCGCGCCGGTTCGGCACCGCATCCCCGAAGCAACGGTGGCCCGCCTGCCCGTATACCTCCGCAGCCTGTTCCAGGTGGCGGAGGCCAAGACGGCCACCATCTCGTCCGAGAGACTGGCCGAGCTGGCCGGTGTGAACGCCGCCAAGGTGCGAAAGGACCTCTCGTTCCTGGGCTCGTACGGGACGCGGGGCGTGGGCTATGACGTGGAGTACCTGCTGTTCCAGATCAGTCGGGAGCTGGGCCTCACCCAGGACTGGCCCGTGGTCATCGTCGGTTTGGGCAACCTCGGCCTGGCGCTGGCCAAGTACGGGGGCTTCGAGGCCCGCGGCTTCAAGATCGTGGCCCTGGTGGATGCCCATCCCGGAAAGGTCGGACAGGAGGTCGGCGACCTCGTGGTCCGCCACGTCGACGAGTTGTCACCGATCGTGGCTGCCGAGCGGATCGCCATCGGGATCATCGCCACCCCGTCATCATCGGCCCAGGACGTGGCCGACCGGCTGGTGGCCGCCGGCGTCACCTCCATCCTCAACTTCGCTCCGGCCCGGCTCGACGTTCCCGACCAGGTGTCCGTCCGCAAGGTGGACCTCTCCACCGAGCTCCAGATCCTCTCCTTCTACCAGCAGCGCCAAGGGGCCATGGTGGCTCCCCCTAGGCCGGGGCTGGAGGGTGCAGCCGAGGAGGTGGCGCTGGCGTGACGACAGGTGGCTGCCCGGGCCCCAGGACTGGCGGGGACGTCGTCGGCTCCGACAAGCTCTGGCCCATGAGAGGCGGCCCCGCAGCCCAACCAGGGATGAAGCAGCCCGGGATCGGCTGGTAGCTCGTGGCGGTCGTCGTCGTAGGACTGAACTACCGCACGGTGCCCCTCGAGTTGCTGGAGCGCATGACCGTGACCGCCACCAGCCTGCCCAAGGCACTGGCCGATCTCCGTTCTCGGGACAGCGTGTCCGAGGCGGTGGTGGTGTCCACCTGCATGCGTACCGAGGTGTACGTCCTCGCCGAGCGCTTCCACTCCGCCGTCGGGGAGGTCCGCGACTTCCTGGCCGACTTCAGCTTCGCCCCCCCCGAGGACTTCTCCGACCGGCTCTACTCCTATTACGAGGATGGCGCCGTGGCTCAGCTGTTCCGCGTGGCGTCGGGAATCGACTCTGCAGTCCTCGGCGAGAGCGAGGTGTTGGGGCAGGTCCGCAGTGCCTGGGAGCGTGCCGCGGCCGAGGGCGCGGCCGGTCCGGTGCTGGGTGGGCTGTTCCGCCACGCCTTGGAGGTCGGCAAGCGGGCGCGCTCCGAGACGGCCATCGGCCGGGGCACCACATCGATCTCCCAGGCCGCCGTCGAGATGGCCGGCGAGCGGTTGGGCACCCTCGAGGGAAAGCGGATCTTGGTACTGGGCTCCGGGCAGATGGGCAAGGGAATGGCCTTGGCCCTCGCCGGTCGCTTCGCCACCCTGGGGAGGCGCCACTCGGGCGCTGAGCTGATGGTGGCCAGTCGCAGCTGGCCGGCGGCGGAGTCGCTGGCCGATCGCGTCGGCGGCACGGCGGTGCCGTTCGAGAGCGTCGACTCCGCGCTGGTGGAAGCCGACGTGGTTTTCACCTCGACAGGTGCGCCGTCGGCGCTGTTGCACGTCGACGACGTGACGCCGGTGATGGCGGCCCGGCGGGGTCGAGAGATGCTCGTGGTGGACGTGGCCGTTCCCCGTGACGTTGAGCCGGCCGTGGCCGAGGTCCCCGGCATCACCCTGCTCGACATGGAGGATCTGCGAGCGCACGCGGAGACGAGCATGTCGGAGCGACGCCGGGAGGTGGCCACCGTCGACACCATCGTGGAGGCCGAGGTGGCTCGGTACATGGCGGCCAGCACGGCTCGGGAGCTGGCCCCCCTCATCGTGGCCCTACGCCAGCAGGCCGAAGGGGTGCGCACTGCGGAGATAGACCGGTACGGCTCTCGACTCGTTGGCCTGGACGCTCGCCAGCGGGAGGCTGTGGAGGCGCTGACCAAGGGCATCCTGGCCAAGCTCCTGCACGAGCCCACCGTGCGCCTCAAGGATGCGGCGGGCTCTGCGACCGGTGACCGGCTGGCCGAGGCCGTCCGCACCCTCTTCGATCTCTAGTGCTGGTGGTGCTGCGCCTCGAGCCAGGCAGCTGATGCTTCGGGCCGCCACCCGAGGCAGTGAGCTCGCGCTGTGGCAGGCCCGCCACGTTGCCTCCCTTCTCGCCGAACCGGTCGAGGAGGTCGTGGTGGAGACAACCGGTGACAGGAACCACCACCTGCCGATCTGGGCGATCGGTGGCCGCGGTGTGTTCGTCAAGGAGGTGCAGGCGGCGGTCCTCGACGGTCGAGCCGACTTCGCCGTCCACTCGGCCAAGGACCTGCCCGCTCTCAGCGTCCCGGGGCTGGTGCTGGCCGCCGTGCCTGAGCGGGGGGATGCTCGTGACGCCCTGGTGGGCCGAACGCTGGAGGACCTTCCCGCCGGTGCCCGGTTGGCCACGGGGGCGGTGCGCCGCCGGGCCCAGCTCGCCTCCCTCCGTCCCGATCTCACCTTCGCCGGGATCCGGGGCAACGTCGACACTAGGTTGGCCAAGGCCACCCAGTTCTCGGGGGTGGTGATGGCCGCGGCCGCCCTCGAGCGGCTCGGGCGCGTCGAGGAGGCCGCCGAGCTGTTCGATCCCCGCCTGATCGTCCCCCAGGTGGCCCAGGGCGCGCTGGCCGTGGAGTGCCGCGAGGACGACGACGGGATCAGGGAGAAGCTGGCCGCCATCGAGCACGGTCCTTCTCGGCGGGCCGTCGACGCCGAGCGGGCCTACCTGGCCGAGCTCGGGGGCGGCTGCGACCTGCCGGTCGGCGCCCATGCGCAGGTCGTCGACGGCACAATTCGGATGACCGCCGTGCTGGCCACTCTGGACGGGAGGATCGTCATCCGGTCCACGCACCAGGGTGACGAGCCCGAGGAGCTGGGTCGCTCCTCGGCGAGCGAGATCCTCGACGAGTGCGGGGGCAGGTGGCTGCTGGAGGGTGCCAGCCGCGCCTGAGGGCCCGGCCGTGAACGACCAGCCGCTGCGGGGCCGCACGGTGGTGGTCACCCGAGCCGAGGCTCAGGCCCCTGCGCTGGTGGATCTTCTCCACGGCTTGGGAGCCAACGCGGTCCAGATGCCCGCCATACGCGTCGTGGACCCGACCGACGGGGGCGAGGGGCTCAGGGCCGCGGCCGACCGCCTGAGTGACTACGACTGGGTGGTCTTCACGTCGGTGAACGCGGTGGAGCGCTTCGTCCCGCTGCTCGGCCCACCGCCGGCCACGGTCACCGCCCGCATCGCCGCCATCGGCGCGAGCACGGCGGGCGCGCTGGCCAGCGCCGGTCTGGGCGTCGACCTGGTTCCCGATCGTTTCGTGGCCGAGTCGCTCCTCGAGGTCTTTCCTCCTCCGAGCGGCCGTCGCCGGGTGTTGCTGGCGAGGGCCGCCGTGGCCCGCGAGGTCCTGCCCGAGGGCTTGAGGGCGGCCGGATGGGAGGTGGACGTGGTGGAGGCCTACGGCACGGAACGGACCCGCCTCTCGCCCGAGTCCGTGGCGGCGGCGGCGGGCGCAGACGCCATCGCCTTCACCTCGGCCTCGTCGGTAGGCAGCTACCTCGAGGCGGCGGGAACCGATGCCGTCCCGCCCGTGGTGGCCTGCATCGGTCCCGTCACCGCGGCCGCGGCCACCGAGCGCGGCCTCGAGGTGCACGTGGTGCCCGAGGTCCACACCATGGCGGCCCTGGTCGAGGCCCTCGCTGCTCACTTGGGCGGCGGCGCGAAGCCCTTAGGCTGATCGGCCGTGGCCTTCCCCACCCGTCGCCTGCGACGCTTGCGCCGCACCCCCGCCCTCCGGCGGCTCAGGGCGGAGAGCGCCATCGGTGTGGACGACGTGGTGGCGCCCCTCTTCGTGCGCGAGGACATCACCGAGCCGAACCCGATCGCCAGCCTTCCGGGCATCGTCCAGCACACCCGGGAGTCGCTGGTGAAGGAGGCCCGGGCGCTCGTGGAGCTCGGGGTGCCGGGCGTCATCCTCTTCGGTGTGACTAAGGCCAAGGACGCCACCGGAAGCCAGGCGTCGGACCCCGACGGCATCGTTCAGGTGGCCCTGCGCGACCTGCGTGACGAGGTGGGCGACGACCTGGTGCTCATGGCCGACCTCTGCCTCGACGAGTACACCGACCACGGCCACTGCGGCGTGCTCGACGCCGGCGGCCAGCCGGACAACGACGCCACCTTGGAGCGCTACGCCGAGGTGGCCGTGGCCCAGGCCGATGCCGGCGCCGACGTGGTGGCGCCGAGCGGGATGATGGACGGCCAGGTGGGCGCCATCAGGGCCGGGCTCGACGGAGCCGGCCACGCTCAGGCGGCCATCCTGGCCTACTCGGCCAAGTACGCCTCCGCCCTCTACGGCCCGTTCCGTGACGCGGTGGACGTCTCCATCGTGGGAGGCACGGGTGACCGGCGCACCTACCAGCAAGACCCCCGCAACGTGCGGGAGGCCCTGGCCGAGGTGGCCGAGGACGTGGCCGAAGGTGCGGACATGGTGATGGTGAAGCCGGCCCTCGCCTACCTCGACGTGCTAGCCGCGGTGCGCGCCGCGGTGGACGTGCCGGTGGCCGCCTACCACGTGAGCGGGGAGTACGCCATGGTCAAGGCCGCTGCCGAGCGGGGCTGGATCGACGGCCAGGCCGTGGCCCTCGAGCACCTGGGCGCCATCAAGCGGGCCGGCGCCGACTTCGTGCTCACCTACCTGGCTCGGGAGCTGGCCCAGTCCCTGCATGGCTGAGTCGGTAGGTGCGAGTCCGGTCATGGCTGACAACGAGTCGCTCTACCGCCGGGCGTGTGAGGTCACGCCCGGCGGGGTGAGCTCGCCGGTGCGGTCCTTCTCCTCGGTCTCCTCGGTCTCCTCGGGCTCCTCGGTGGGTGCCACCCCCTACTTCGTGGCCCGGGCCGAGGGGGCGTCGGTGTGGGACGTGGAGGGCCGGCGCTACCTCGACTACGTGCAGTCCTGGGGCGCCTCCATCCTCGGGCACGCCCACCCCGCGGTGGTGGAGGCGGTGTCCGCGGCCGCGGCGCTGGGGACCAGCTACGGCGCGCCCACCGAGGCCGAGGTGCTCCTGGCCGAGGCGGTGCGCAGGCGGGTACCGAGCTGCGAGATGGTGCGACTGGTCTCGAGCGGCACCGAGGCCACCATGAGCGCCATACGCGCCGCCCGCGGCTTCACGGGGCGCGACCGCATCTTGAAGTTCGCCGGGTGCTACCACGGCCACTCCGACGCCCTGCTGGCCGGGGGCGGCAGCGGGGTGGCGACGTTGGGCCTGCCGGGATCGGCCGGCGTGCCCGCCGAAGCGGTGGCCCAGACGGTGGTGGCCCCCTTCAACCAGGTTCCGGAGATCGGCACCGAGGTGGCGTGCGTGATCGTGGAACCGGTTGGCGCCAACATGGGCCTGGTGGCGCCGGCGCCCGGGTTCCTCGAGGGTCTCCGGGCGGGCTGCGACCAGGCCGGCGCCTTGCTGATCTTCGACGAGGTCATCACCGGGTTTCGCCTTGGCCCCGGTGGGGCCCAGGAGAGGTACGGGGTGGTGCCCGACCTGTCCACCTTCGGGAAGGTCCTCGGTGGCGGGCTACCCCTGGCGGCCTTCGGTGGTCGCCGGGACATCATGGAGGTGCTGGCACCGGTGGGTCCGGTGTACCAGGCCGGCACGCTGTCGGGGAACCCTCTGGCCACCGCAGCGGGCCTCGCCGTGCTGGCGCTTCTCGACGACGCGGCCTACACGATGCTCGCCGGCCGGGCCGCCGACCTGTCCACCCTGCTCGGGCAGGTCTTCGAGGAGGCGGGCGTCGCCGCCCAGGTGCCGGTGGTGGGCCCGCTCATGGGACTGTTCTTCGCCGGGGCCCCGGTGGTGGACTACGACGGCGCACGGGCATCGGCCGCCAACGGCGTCTACGCCCGATTCTTCGGGGCCATGCTCGCCCGTGGGGTCGCCCTGCCGCCAAGCCCCTACGAGGCCATGTTCCCCAGCCTGGCCCACAGCAGGGACGACGTGGAGCGCACCGCCGACCTCGCCCGCGCCGCCATCGCCACCCTGTAGACCCGGGAAGGGCTGTGGTACCACTGAGACCGATGGGCATCGTCGACCGGCTCCAGGCCCTGGACGACCGCTTCCTCCCGGCGCGGCTCAAGCCGAAGCCTCCCGTACCCCCGCCCGAGTGGACTCCGGAGGTGGGTCCGCTCGCCCCGGTCACCGCACGGCTGGAGCGCCTGGCAGGGGCGTTCGCCGTTGGAGGAAGCGTCCTTCTTGCCTTCGACGTGATCCAGGAAGGCTGGAAGGTGCTGGTGTTCACGCCGATATTCCTGCTGGTACACGGACTGGTGTTACCGCTCTTCAGCCGGGAGCAAGTCCGGGGAAGTTTCGAGCAGGCCCGCCCGGTTGCCGCCGACGTTCCCCGGGGAGGACGCGCACTGTCGTGCCCGGCGCTCATGGCGGCGGCGGCGCTGATGCTCGTTGGCATCGCCCTCTCTGCTGAGTCGATAGGCATCCCTGGTGGCGCCGTCCTCGGAGGGGCGCTGACCATGGCTGTACAGGTCCGATGGCTGCTGCGATGGGAACATGATCATGAGGCAGAGCTTTTGGCCCCGCGGCAGTGCCGATTAGGCGGCGGCCTCTATCGCCGCCCGCGCCCGGCAGGCCACCGAGCAGACTCGTTCTCCGGTCGCTGAGGTTCGGAATCCGGAACTGGCGACCGGAGAACGAGCGCGCTACCTGGCCGGGGCCAGGCGGGCCATGGCGGCCACCGCCTTGTAGGCCGCTTCGGCGGGGCCGAGCTCGTCGGGGCGGAGCAGGTTGGCCATGATGCGCAGCATCCACTCCATGAGCGAGCGGGAGCGCATGCCCGTGCTCACCAGGGCCCGCATGAGCTGGGGCCGGCCGATGATGTGCACGAAGGCCCGCGCCACGCGGTAGTAGAGGCCGTACTCGTCCTGGAGCCGCCGCTCGTACCCGGCCAAGGCGGCCCCGCCACCACCGGCGAGGGCGTTGCCCACGGCCTCGGCGGCCATGCGGCCGGTCTCGTAGGCGTAGGCGATGCCCTCGCCGTTGAAGGGGTTGATGCCGGCTCCGGCGTCGCCGATGACCACGTGGTTGGGCCCAACCCTCGGTCCGACGGAGAAGGCCATGGGCAGGCGGCCACCGGTGGGGGGGCCGCACGACGTCTGCGGACGAATTTCCCATGACGCCGGCGCGTGCTCGGCGAAGGCGTCCATGAGATGGCTGGTGTTGACGTCCTTCCACTGGTTGAAGGTGGACAGGAGCCCGACGCCCACGTTGACCCGGCCGTCGCCCACCGGGAAGATCCAGCCGTAACCGGGCAGGACGTTGCCGCGGCGATCCCGGATGTCGAGGTGGCTCTCTATCCACGGTTCGTCGTGGCGCGGGGACTCGTAGTAGCCCCGGATGGCCATGCCCATGGGGTAGGCCTTGTCGCGGCTGGTGCCCATGGCCCGGCCGAAGCGAGAGTTGGCCCCGTCGGCCACCACCACGTAGCGAGCCGACACCTCTTCCACGGCAGGCGGGGCGGAGGCCGGACCGGCCTTACGCTTGACCATCACCCCTGACAGCGCACCGTCCCTGCTGACCGGCGCCGTGGCCTCGCTCTCCTCCCACAGCGTGGCCCCCGCCTTCACGGCCCGCTGCGCCACCAGGTGGTCGAGATCCTTCCTCGTGACCACGTAGCCGAAGCGCGGGTAGTCCGGGTGCGACGGCCACTCCAGCTCGAGGGTGCGCCCGAAGGCGATCGAGCGCAGGCCGGAGAAGCGGTGGTGGCCGGCGAGATCCTCCTCCAGGCCCAGGTCATGGAGCTGCTTGACCGAGCGGGGCGTCAAGCCGTCGCCGCAGGTCTTCTCCCGGGGGTAGCGCTTCTTCTCCAGCAGCAGCACGTCGTGTCCGGCCTCGGCCAGCCAGTAGGCGCACGCCGCCCCGGACGGACCTCCTCCCACCACTACGACATCGTGGTCAGGGCCCACTGTCAGGCCCCACTGTCAGGTCCCACTGGGGCCAAGGTCTACAGCTCGTCCCGCTCGTACTTGACCACGATCTTTATCTCCTCTTCGGTCAGCTGGCCTCCGAAGCCCGGCATGCCTCCGGTGGACGGCCCGGCCTGGCCACCGGGACGGTTGGGGTCCCCGTACTTCTGGCCGCTCACCGCAGCCGAGCCGTTCTTCACCCAGTCGATGTGGTCCTGCTCGTTGGGGAAGGTCAGCTTGGAGATGCCGCCGGCCAAGGCGGGGCCCACGCCACCTTCGCCGCTGGAGCCGTGGCACGAGGAGCACCCCGCCTTGGCGTAGACGTCCGCCGGCGTTTCCACCTTCTTGACGGTGCGGTCCCCGAAGGCACCCATGTACAACAACCCCCAGAAGGGCAGGAGCACTAGGACGGGCATCACCCACATGGGGACCTTGGTGCGCATGGCCGCTTCGCCAACCGGAGGAAGGGAGGGCACCGTCTCTTCGGCGGCGGGCTCGGACACGGGCGTGCTCACCGGTGCAGGCTTGGCTTCGGCGGCGGCCGCAGCAGTGGCCGGCGTCTCGGGTGTGGCGGTGGACATGCCCTGCGTGCCGCCCTCGGCCGATGGGGCCGGGGACTGAGGTGATGACGACGCCAGGCCCAGCGCCTCCCGACGCTCGCGGGAGCGATGCAAGAGGTGCTCGGGTACTTCGGTCACCACGACCTCCTGTGTCGGGGAGAAGAGGTGAGAAGAACTGTAGGCGAGGGGTCGAGCGCCTCACCAAGCGCCCCGCCGCCCCCAGGGCGATGTGAACGCTCGGAGGGCCGCGTGGTAGAACGCCAGACGGTCACCCGAGGTAGCATGTGTGAGCGAATTCACGAGCGTTTGAGAGGTCGATGGTCGCCTTCGTCACATCCCTGCTGATCACCGCCCTGATGTGCGTGGTGGTCTTCGTCGTGGGACGAACCCGACCTCCGGGGAAGCCGCTCACCTGGGGTGAGGCGATCGTGGCCGCAGTGTTCGTCTTCACCCTCCTGCTCATGCTGTACGGAATCGTCCCGAACCAGTGGCTGTTGTGGGCCGACAACGAGCTTGGGTGGCGCAAGGACGCCTTCGGCATCCCCAACCCCTTCGGCAAGTCCTTCTTCGAGAACGGCGTCTCCTGGCCCGGCGGCCGGGGGCGCATCCTCATCTCCAAGGAAGCCATCCGCGACATCGTCGCCTCCACTATCTACATCGTCGGGCTGGTCGGCCAGTTCGCGGCTTGGAAGTGGTGGCAGAGCCGTGGAGAGCGCACGGTGACGTCCGACGTGGCGCGGTCCGCCTACGGACGGCCGCTGATCAGAAAGGCTGGAGCCTGATGGGCAGGAACGACGCCAACCCACCCATGCCGTCCTTCCCGGGCGAGTACGTCCTGCAGGAGGTCGGGCCCGCCGAGCTGTCCAAGGCGGTCAAGCCCAAGCAGTTCCTCCACATCGACCAGTCCGAGTGCATCATGTGCGAGGGCTGTGTCGACATCTGCCCCTGGAAGTGCATCCACATGCTCTCCACCGACACCATCGCCAAGGCCGTGGACACCGATCAGCCCGGCGAGGACCCGAGTGATCACGTCGTCTTCTTGGTGGACGAAGACGTGTGCACGCGCTGCGGTCTGTGCGTCGATCGTTGTCCCACCGGCGTGATCATCATGGGCAAGGCCGGGGTCTCGCCTCGCGCCGAGCAGCACCAGCGTGACAACAAGCACGGCTACTCCTACGGGATGCGCTTCTGATGGCGAAGCAGATCACCAGGGGAAAGGGGAACGGCACAGGCGCCAAGCAGCGCGTCCCCGGTGAGCGGCTGGCCAAAGTCCAAGGCTCCGCGCTGTGGACGTCGATCTTCCGGCCGGGCTCCATCTTCCGCAAGGGCTACACGGACAGTCCCAGGAACCGCTCCTACGTGATCATGAACTCGGTGCTGTTCCACCTGCATCCGGTGAAGGTGAAGCGCCACGCCGTCAAGGTCAGCTACACGCTGTGCCTCGGTGGGCTTTCCTTCTTCTTGTTCATCCACCTCACCGTCACGGGCATCTTCTTGATGTTCTTCTACCGGCCCACGGCCGCTCAGGCCTGGAACGACATCTCCAGCCTGCAGACGTCGGTCACCTTTGGCCTGCTGGTGCGGAACATGCACCGTTGGGCGGCCCACCTCATGGTGCTGTCCGTCTTCTTGCACATGGCTCGCGTCTTCTACCACGGGGCGTACAAGCCTCCCCGAGAGTTCAACTGGGTGATCGGGATCATCCTGCTCACCCTCACGCTGCTCCTGTCATTCACCGGCTACCTGCTGCCCTGGGATCAGCTCGCGTTGTGGGCCGTCACCGTGGGCACGAACATGATGGGCTACACCCCCGTGTTCGGATCCCAGGTCCGGTTCGTGCTGCTGGGTGGGGCGGAGATCGGCACCGACACCCTCTTGCGATGGTATGTGCTCCACGTCTTGATGTTCCCCTTCTTCATCGTGATCTTCATGGCCATCCACTTCTGGAGAGTCCGCAAGGACGGCGGCATCTCCGGACCGTTGTAAGGAACCAGGCATGACCGAAATCCCCGAACATCTACTGCAACGAGCCAAGGAGCGGCGGGCCCGGCTCTCCGGCCAGGGAGGTGGCGCGTCAACGGGCGACCCCGGCGCCACCGAGAGCCAAGCCAGCGCCGACGACGGGGAGAAGATCCCCGCCCACCTCCTCCAGCGCAGCGCCGAAGCTGGTGGTCAGGGTGCGGCAGCGGCCGCCTCGGTAGCCACCGCAGCGCCGGCCACCGCAGCGCCGGCCACCGCTGCGCCCGTAGCCGCGCCGGGCCCCGCCGCCGTCGGGCCCGCGGGCCACACCCAGCGCCTGCTCACCGTGGTCAAGGCCGGTTCCATCCAGGACGTGAAGGCCACCCCGAGCGACAAGGTGCACGTCTGGCCCCACCTCTTGGTGGTCGAGTTCGTGGCCGCGCTGTCCATGACTGCGTTCCTGCTCGTGTTCTCGATGTTCGTGAACGCCCCACTGCTCGGGCTGGCCAACCCGAACCTCACCCCGAACCCCTCCAAGGCGCCCTGGTACTTCCTCGGCCTCCAGGAGCTGCTCACGATGTTCCATCCCATGGTGGCGGGGGTCACCATCCCCGGCATGGGCCTCATCGCGCTGGGCGCAGCGGGCTACATCGACAAGAACCCGAGCCAGAAGCCCGAAGACCGGAAGTTCGCGGTGACGATCCTCACCGTGTTCCTGATGTTCTGGGCCACCCTAGTGATCATCGGGTCGTTCTTCCGAGGTGAGGGCTTCAACTTCATCATGCCGTGGGAGCAGGGCGTCCACGACATCTTCGATTTCTAGCCATGGCCGACGCCTAGCCGTGTCCGACAGCGCACTCCTCATCGCTGCCATCGTCGTGGTGGTGGCTCTGGCCGCCCTCTTCGTGTTCACGACAGCGGCCCGGCGCGACCGGGCTGCGGCTCTGCGGGGTGGCGAGGATGGCCCCGGCACCGACGGCCCTGGCGGTACCGCGGGTACCGGCGAGGCTGAGCAATCTACGGGTCGCGACATCGAGCGGGCCGCGGTCCTCGAGCACCAGAGCGATGCCGCCCTGGCAGCCGCAGCGGCCACGGCTCCGGCCGTGCGCGCCCCCATGGACCCCGAGGTCCTCGACGTCACCCGGCGGCAGTTCATGAACCGGGGCATCACCGCCTTCTTCGGGCTGGGCGTCGGCGGGTTCAGCCTCGCAGCCATCAGCTTCCTGTGGCCCTCCCGGTCGGGTGGGTTCGGGTCCAAGGTCAACGTGGGCAAGATCGACGAGATCGTGAGCCAGATCACCTCCAAGCGTGAGCCGTTCTACGTGCCCGAGGCTCGAACGTGGCTCACCACCTACCCCAAGGACGCCGTGGCCAAGGCCGAGGGTGTATACACCGGTGCCGTCCTCGAAGGCATGGAGGCCGGGTTCGTGGCCCTGTACCAGAAGTGCGTGCACCTGGGGTGCCGGGTGCCCTGGTGTGCCGGCTCGCAGTGGTTCGAGTGCCCGTGCCACGGGTCTCAGTACAACCGGGTGGGGGAGCAGAAGGCCGGACCGGCGCCCCGTGGCCTCGACCGCTTCGGCGTCTCGATCTCCGGTGACTCCATCGTGGTCGACACCCAAGAGGTGGTCCAGGGCCCCCCGACCGGGACCGACACCACCGGCCAGGGGGCCGAGGGACCGCACTGCGCGTGAGCGCCACGACCTCCTACCCCCCGCTGCTTCCATGAGGCGGTGCCCATGACGGCGGTCCTGGCTGCGAGCACGGCCCAGCGACTGGGGACGGCCACGGTCGTGCTCCTCGTCCTGGGCCTGGTCGTCTACGCGCTGTTCCACCTGTTCCGGGCCGAGGCCGCCCCGCCGGGGTCGGAGGTCGAGCTTGCTCCCAACCGCAAGCCCTACCTCGACGACGAGGGCCTCGAGGGCCCCAAGCTCAACCGCGCTCAGCTGTCCGCCTTGCTCATCCTGGTGGTGGTTGCCGTGGGCCTGCCCGCGTACTGGCTTCGCGAGCCCGGCCGCCAGGAGGGCGCCGCCCGCGGCTTCGCAGAGCGGGCGGCGGAGCGGGGCTTCATCCTCTTCCAGCCGAACGACTCGCCGGTCCCGGCCGGCAACGTGGGCAAGTTCGGCTGCGGGGGCTGCCACGGCGCCACCGGTCAAGGGGGCCAGACGAACTACTCGCTCCCGGACCCGATAGACCCGAGCAAGCCTCCCCGACAGGTGAAGTGGATCGCGCCCCCGCTGAACGACGTGCTGATGCGCTACTCGCCCGAGGAGGTCACCTCGGTGATCGTCTACGGCCGGGTCAACACGCCCATGCCGCCGTGGGGCGTGGAGGGCGGCGGTCCCATGAACGACCAGCAGATCTCGGACCTCGTCGCCTACCTCCAGAGCATCCAGCGGGACCCTAAGGAGGTCCAGAAGGAGAACCTGGAGAAGTACGGCACCGACGGGGTCAAGCTCTTCGACCAGTTCTGCTCTCGCTGCCACACGCAGGGTTGGTCCTACGGAGAGTCCGGTGAGGTGGGGGGAGGTGCTTTCGGCCCGAGCCTCCTCGACGGCGCGACTGTCCGCCAGTTCCCTCTGGCCGAGGGTCAGGACAGTCACGCCGAGTTCATCTCCAAGGGCGCTGAGTACGCCAAGTCCTACGGCGTTCGCGGCGTCGGTGGTGACGAAGCGGGGGGAATGCCCGGCTTCGGCGACATGCTCACCCCGGAGCAGATCAAGGCCATCGTCGACTACGAGCGTGCGCTGTGACTTCGCCTCGCAACCGGAGGTTGCTCGGCGATCTCTGTCGTGCTTCGGGCTCCCGGCTTCGCCGGTCGCCCTTCGCCCTGACTACCTCTCGGCTGGCAGCCGTTGGGGCCGCCTTCGGCGGCTACTGCGGCCGCCAGCACACCTCCCCTGGCGTTAGGGACCTCTCTTGACGGCGTTCCTGTTTGCGGCATTGCGGTGGGATCCTCAGATCCGGGGAGCGCTCATCGTCCTCACCGGGGCCATCATCCTCATCGGCAGCGTGTACCTCCTGCTGGCCACCAACACCGGCGCCCGGCTCGGCTTCATGATCGCCGGCGCCGGCCTGTTCGGGTGGCTGGCGGTCATGGGGGTGGTGTGGACGGTGTTCGGCATCGGGATCAAGGGTGAGGAACCCAGCTGGAAGCCGCTCGAGGTGGTGTCGGGGGACCTGTCGCAGTCCACGGTGGAGGTCGCCCGCCGCTTCCCCGACGGCTGGAAGCCCGTGCCCAAGACAGACCCCTCACTGGCAGACGCCGAGGGTGCTGCCGACGCCCTGCTCTCGGGTGAGGGCGGCGAGAGCGAAGGCGGCGAAGGCGGCGAAGGCGGCGAAGGCGGTGAAGAGAGCGGCGGGGGCGAGGAGGAGAAGCTCCGCATCGAGCCGCCGTTCACGAAGAAGACGGACTACCGGATGGCGGAGGCCTTCAGGAGCGGCGGCGAGAAGTGGTTCCTCCTCGGCATCAGGCATCGTCCCCACTACGTCGCCGTCCAGGTGGAGCCCACCGCCACCGCACCCGGCGAGGTGCAAGGCAAGTCGCCCACCACGGTGGTCATGATCCGGGACCTCGGCAACCTGCGGGCCCCGTCGGCCTTCTTCTCCTTGTGCTTCGCCATCCTGTTCGGGATCTTCGCCTACAGCCTCCATCATCGGGACCGGCAGGCGGCGGCGCAGGCGTCGGTCCCCTAGGCTGGCGCCGTGGCCGAGTACCTCCCGATCTTCACGATGCTGGTGCTGGCCACCCTGTTCGCCGGCCTCTCCTTCTTCGGCTCGGCCATGCTCGGCCCCAAGAAGCCTACGAGGGCCAAGGAGGCGCCCTACGAGTGCGGGATCGTGCCCCGGAGTGAGCCCGCGGAGCGCTTTCCGGTCCGCTTCTATCTCGTGGCGATGATCTTCGTCATCTTCGACATCGAGATCATCTTCCTCTACCCGTGGGCCGTGATCTTCCGTCAGCTCGACCTGTTCGGCCTGGTCGAGATGATCGTGTTCGCCCTCGCCGTCTTCGTGTCCTTCGTGTACCTCATCAGCAACGGTGCCCTCGACTGGGGACCGGTCAAGCGGATGCGGCCGGCGGCCACCGCACCGAGCCGCACCAGCGATTCCACCGTCCGGCGGATCGGGCGTGCCGAGGAGGCCGCGTAGCCAATGCCCGGACTCGAAGAGCTCAACCACAACTTCATCACCGGCAGCCTCGAGAACCTCGTGAAGTGGGCCCGGCGCAACAGCGTGTGGCCCGCTACCTTCGGTCTGGCCTGCTGCGCCATCGAGATGATGGGAACCGGAGCGTCCAACTTCGACATGGCTCGTTTCGGCATGGAGGTCTTCCGTGCCTCGCCCCGCCAGGCCGACCTCATGATCGTGGCCGGACGTGTCTCGCAGAAGATGGCACCCGTGCTCCGCCAGGTCTACGACCAGATGGTCGAGCCCAAGTGGGTCATCTCGATGGGGGTGTGCGCCTCCACGGGGGGCATGTTCAACAACTACGCGCTGGTCCAAGGCATTGACCAGGTCGTCCCGGTCGACGTGTACGCGCCCGGGTGCCCACCGGGCCCGGAGACCTTGCTGCACTCGATCCTGACCCTGCACGAGAAGATCGGCACGGGCGAGATCACGCGCCGCCGCGAGGAGACGGGGGCCGGGGCCGGGCTGCGTGTGGACGAGGTCTTGCCCGAGCGACATTCCTCGGAGCCGACCCGGGTCCACGTAGGCACCCCCAAGTGAGCGAGCCGGTCTCCGCGCCGGAGCCGGAGACAGGATCGCAGCTCGTCCACGGCGCCCTGGTGAGCTGGTCCCGGGGACAGCAGGTTCTCCATGCGACCCCGGAGACCTACCTCGACGTTGTGTCGGGGCTCCGGGCCGACGGCTTCGACATGTGCGCCGACCTGTGTGCCGTCGACCACCTGGCCCACCCCGCCCGGTCGCTGCCCGACGGCGTCGTCGCCGAGCGCTTCGAGGTGGTCGTCAACCTGTTGTCGCTCGAGCAGCGCACGAGGATGCGGGTGCGGGTGCAGGTACCCGAGCCCGATCCACGGCTGGACTCCCTCTTCGGCCTGTACCCGGGTGCCGAGGCCATGGAACGAGAGGTCTTCGACCTCATCGGGGTGCGTTTCGACGGCCACCCCGACCTCTCCCGCATCCTGATGCCCGAGGACTGGGAAGGCCATCCGTTGCGAAAGGACTACTCGGTCGGTCGGGTGCCCGTGCAGTTCAAGGCTGCGCCTTCCACGAGGTGACGCAGCCATGAGCTCCAATGGCAGGGACGACGCAGTCGGGGACGACGCCGGCAGGGACGACGAGGTCGGAACGGGGGCGATCGAGACCTTCGAGGGTGCTCAGGAGATGGCGGACCGCTCGTCCACCACCGCCACCGAGCTGCTCCGCCAGCAGGGTGCGGTGCTGCGGTTGTCCGAGGGCGTCAGCGTCGACCCCGGGGCGTTCAACACCGAGTTCGGCGAGGACGACACCATGATCCTCAACCTCGGCCCGCAGCATCCGTCCACCCATGGCGTGTTGCGGCTCATGATGGAGCTCGACGGAGAGACGGTGCTGCGCACCAAGCCGATCGTCGGCTACCTCCACACGGGCATGGAGAAGACGGGAGAGGAGCTCACCTACATCCAGGGCCCCACCAACGTGACCCGAATGGACTACCTGGCCAACTTCTTCAACGAGTGCGTCTTCTCCATGGCAACGGAGCAGCTGCTCGAGATCGAGGTGCCGCCCCGGGCCACCTGGATCCGAATGCTCATGTGCGAGCTCAACCGGATCTCGTCCCACCTCCTGTTCATGGCCACCAACGGCCTCGATGTCGCCGCCCTGTCGATGATGCTCTACGCCTGGCGGGAGCGCGAGACGGTGCTGTCGTTCTTCGAGAAGGTCACGGGCCTGCGGATGAACTACAACTACATCCGGCCCGGCGGGGTCGCCGCCGACCTCCCCGATGGCTGGCGTGACGAGGTACTCGCCATCTGCGACCTCATACCGCCGCGCCTCGATGAGTACGACGAGCTGCTCACCGGACAGCCCGTGTTCCACCAGCGCACGGAGGGAGTCGGCACGATCTCGGGCGAGGAGGCCATCGCGCTCGGCGCCACCGGGCCCATCCTTCGCTCCAGCGGCGTGACCTGGGACCTGCGCCGGGACATGCCCTACCAGTATTACGACCAGCTCGACTTCGACGTGGTGGTGGGCAAGTACGGCGATGCCTTCGACAGATACGCCGTGCGGCTGAACGAGATGCGCGAGTCCGTGCGCATCGTCCGCCAGATCGTCGAGCTCATGCCCACGGGTGACTATCGCCTCCAGGACAAGAAGGTCACGCCACCGCCCCGAGCTCGCATCGACCAGTCCATGGAAGCGCTCATCCACCACTTCAAGATCTTCACCGAGGGTTTCAAGGTCCCCGAGGGCGAGGTATACGTCGCCATCGAGTCCCCTCGGGGCGAGCTGGGTTGCTACATGGTGTCGAACGGTACGGCCAAGCCCTACCGGCTTCACATCCGCGACCCGAGCTTCGTCAACATCCAGGCCCTCCCGTCGATGATGCGGGGTGGACTGGTAGCCGACGCCGTCGCCATCATCTCCTCGGTCGACCCAGTAATGGGCGG
>JAUJNQ010000002.1:555451-628806 GCA_030448025.1 Acidimicrobiales bacterium
TGATGGCGCTCTATCCTCGGCCTCGGTCGGCCCTCATCCCCGTCCTCCACCTGGCCCAGGAGCAGGACGGCTACCTGACCGAGGACGCCATGGTCCACATCGGCGAGCTCCTCGACATTACCGCCGCGGAGGTCTACGGCACGGCCAGCTTCTATGACATGTTCTTCCGCGAGCCCGTCGGCCGTCACCTCATCTCCATCTGCACCAATGTGGCGTGCATGATCAACGGCGCCTACGAGCTGGTCGACCACGCGGAGAAGACGCTCGGCATCAAAGCCGACACCACCACCGCCGACGGCGAGTTCACCCTCGAGGAGTTCGAGTGCCTTGCCCTCTGTGACAAGGCCCCCTGCCTCACGGTGAACTGGCGGTTCTTTGGCCCCGTCACCAACCAGGACTTCGACCGCCTGGTGGACGACCTCCGTGCCGGCCGGCTCGCCGACGTGGTTCCGCCTCACGGCACCCTGTGCCGGGTGCGCCGCACGGTGGGCCTGCCGGCGCAGGTGCCGTTCCCCGGCAGGGAGGGAGACCCCATGAAGAAGCCGGTCAGGGACGGAGACGGTGTGGGGGCAGCTGCGGGCGCACCGGCGCCACCCGTCGACAAGCGCACGCCGGGGGAGCGCGTCGCCGAGGGGCAGCAGCCGGCCCGCGAGGGGGCCGTCCCCCAAGTGGACGAGTCCGCCGCCCAGATCCTGGGTCCCGAGGGAACCGACACCGGCCCCACCGCGGGCGGCTCCCGTGCGGGCGGAGGCACCTAGGCCATGGCCGTCACCGAGGTCGAGCCCATCGTCACCGCCCGGCTCGGTCTTCCCGAGTCCTGGACGCTCAAGACCTACGTCGACAACGGCGGCTACGCCGGTCTGCGCAAGGCGCTTTCCATGTCCCCCGGCGCCATCAAGGACGACATGCTCAACGCCAGCCTGCTCGGTCGGGGCGGGGCGGGCTTCGATGCCGGCAAGAAGTGGAGCATGCTGGCCAAGGGCCAGCCCTCCTATCTCGTGGTGAACGCCGACGAGAGCGAGCCGTGCACGTTCAAGGACCACATGCTCATCGAGGGCGACCCCCATCAGCTCATCGAGGGAACCGCCATCTGCGCCTACGCCAACGGCGTGACGCAGGCCTTCATCTACGTACGCGGAGAGTTCGCCCTCGGCGTGGAGCGGCTCACGGCCGCGGTCAACGAGGCCTATGACCACGGGGCGCTCGGCCGTGACATCTTCGGCTCCGGCTTCGACCTCGACTTGGTGGTCCACTACGGCGCGGGGGCCTACATCGTGGGTGAGGAGACGGCGCTGCTGGAGAGCCTGGAGGGCAAGCGCGGCTTCCCCCGCATCAAGCCGCCCAACTTCCCGGCCGTCTCCGGCCTCTACGGGTGCCCCACCGTGGTGAACAACGTGGAGACGTTGTCGTACCTCCCGTGGATCGTGATCAACGGCGGGTCGTCGTTCTCCCGCATGGGCGAGGGAGTGTCGGCCGGCACCAGGCTCTTCTCCCTCTCGGGTCACGTGAACCGGCCCGGCAACTACGAGTTCGAGTGGGCCAAGGCCACGTTCCGCGACCTCATCGAGCACCCGCGACTGGGCGGCGGCGTGCGCAACGGCAACCAGCTCAAGGCCATCATCCCCGGCGGCGCGTCCTCGCCGTGGTTCGGTCCGGACAAGCTCGACATGGCCCTCCAGCACGATGTCGTCCAGAAGGCGGGCTCCATGCTGGGGTCCGGATCGGTCATCGTGATGGACCACACCACCTGTGCCGTTCGAGCCGCATGGCGGATCGTGAAGTTCTTCCATCGCGAGTCGTGCGGGCAGTGCACTCCCTGCCGGGAGGGGAGCGGCTGGTTGGAGAAGATCATGATCAGGATCGAGCAGGGATCCGGCCGCGAGGAGGACCTCGAGCTCCTCCTCGACGTCTGTGACAACATCTCGCCCGACATCACCTGGCCGCCGAAGCAGACCACGATCTGCGTGCTCGGCCCGTCCATCCCCCCGGCCATCGCCACCAGCCTCAACATGTTCCGCGACGAGTACCTGGTCCACATCAAGGAAGGGGGGTGCCCCTTTGACTGACCAGAAGACGGAGCAAGAGCAAGAGAAGGAGACGGTGTCCATCGTCGTCGACGGCAAGCCGGTGGAGGCCAAGCCCGGCGAGCTGGTCATCGCCGCCGCCGAGCGCCAAGGGGTCTACATCCCACGGTTCTGCTACCACCCCCGCATGCGGCCGGTGGCCATGTGCCGCATGTGCCTGGTGGAGATCGAGACGCCCAAGGGCTTCATGCTCCAGCCCGCCTGCTACATACCGGTGAAGCCCGACATGCAGGTCATCACCACCTCGGCCAAGGTGAAGAAGGCCCAGGACGGGGTGCTCGAGTTCCTGCTCATCAACCATCCGCTCGACTGCCCCGTCTGCGACAAGGGCGGCGAGTGCCCCCTCCAGGACCAGACCCTCGCCTACGGTCCGGGTGAATCCCGGTTCGTGGAGGAGAAGCGCCACTTCGCCAAGCCCATCCCCCTGTCGGCGCTGGTGGACATCGACCGGGAGCGCTGCATCCAATGTGACCGCTGCACCCGTTTTGCCGAGGAGGTGGCGGGGGACCCCCTCATCGAGTTCATCGGGCGGGCTGACGAGCTCGAGGTCAACACCTTCCCCGACCACCCCTTCGCCTCCTACTTCTCGGGCAACACGGTGCAGATCTGTCCGGTCGGCGCCCTCCTGGCCAGGCCGTACCGGTTCAAGGCCCGTCCCTGGGACCTCGAGCAGGTGGAGAGCACGTGCACCTCGTGCGCCTTCGGCTGCCGGGTGGCGGTGCAGTCTTCGTCCAACGCCCTCACCCGCTACATCGGCATAGACAGCGATCCGGTCAACCACGGCTGGCTCTGCGACATGGGCCGCTTCGACTTCGAGGCCGTCAACAGCGCTGACCGGCTCGGGAAGCCCCTGATGAGGAAGCCCGGGGCCGAAGGCGACGAGGACGAGCTGGTGCAGGTCTCCTGGGGAGAGGCCCTGGGCGCGGCCGCCGACGAGATCGAACGGGCCCGCTCGGTGCACGGCCCCGGCGCGGTCGCCGTCATCGGCGGGGCCCGGCTGCCCAACGAGGACGCCTACGCCTGGGCCAAGCTGGCCAAGGCAGTCATCGGCACCGACAACGTCGACGCCCAGCTCGGGGACGGCCTGCCCGCCGAGCTGGTGCTCGGCCTGCCCCGGGCCTCCATCGACGACGCGTGCAGCGCCCCCGCCGTCATCCTCCTCGGTCCGGACCTGAAGGAGGAGCTGCCGGTCCTGTTCCTCCGGCTCCGGGGCGCAGCCATCAACCGGGACATGCCCATCGTGGAGCTGGCTCCGCAGCGCAGCGGGATGTCGCGTTACTGCAGGACCACCCTGGCCTACCGTCCCGGCGAGGCGGCGGCCCTGGCCCGGGCACTGGTGGAGGGCAGCGAGTCGGACGTGGCCGGTGTGAGCGCCGGCGCCATCGCCCAGGCGCGGGAGCTGCTCGAAGAAGGCGCCGTCGTGGTGCTGGGTCGCCCCTCGCTGGCCGAGTCGGCGGAGTCGATCGCGGCTGCCGCCGGCGCCCTGGCAAAGCTCCCAGGCGTGCGGTTCCTGCCTGCGCTGCGCCGGGCAAACGTGATGGGCGCCCTCGACATGGGCATGGCACCCGGTGTTCTCCCCGGTCGGGTGGGCCTGGCCGAGGGGCGGGACTGGTTCTCCGGGGCGTGGGGCGCCGTCCCCCCGAGCCGGGGCCTCGATGCCGCAGGGATCCTGGCCGCGGCCGCCGAAGGCCGCATCCAGTGCCTCGTGCTCCTCGGCGCCGACCCGGTCTCGGACTTTCCCGATCGCCAGCTCGCCCGCCGAGCGCTGGCCGGTGCCGGGTCCGTCGTCGCCCTCGACACCTTCCTCAACCCGTCATCACGGCACGCCACCGTGGTCCTCCCCGTCGCCTCGTACGCCGAGCGGTCCGGCACCACCACCAACATCGAGGGCCGGATCACCCGTCTGGGCCAGAAGGTCGTGCCCCCGGGCGTGGCCCGGCCCGACTGGATGATCGCCGTCGAGCTGGGGGCTCGCCTGGGGGACGATCTCGGTGTCGAGAGCCTCGAGGATCTCTGGGACGAGATCGAGCGGCTGGCCCCCTCGCACGCCGGCGTCACGCGCGCCATGCTGGCCGACCGTCGCCACCGCGACGGCGTGGTGGCACCGATCGCCGACGGCAGAGGCCCGGACGCGCCACCGAGCGGGGCCGCCGCCCCGGACACCGGGGCGAGCGAGACGGGAACCACCGAAGATGGGGCCATCGAGGAGCTGAAGATCATCGATCCCATGGGTACGCCCGGCCTGCTGGCCACGGCGGCCCAGGGTGTCCCGGCCACCGGGGTGGCTGCGGCCGACCCCCGGGATCTCGGTTCGGCTGGGCACGGCGATGGAGGGCCCCGACCGCCGCTTCTGGCCTTCTCTGCTCCTACGGACTACACGCCGCCCGGCGTGGATGCCTACTCCCTGCGCCTCGTGGCCCATCGCACGCTGTACGGCAAGGCCACGTTGGTGCAGAACGCTCCGTCGTTGGCCCACCTCGCTGCTCCCGCCACGGCACGGGCCAACCCCCACGACCTCGAGCGGCTGATCGCTGGTGGCGGGTCCCGGTTGCGGGTTCGATCGAGACGGGGCGCGCTGGTGCTCGAGGTCGTGGCCGACGCCGGGGTGCCCAGAGGATCGATCTCCATCCCGTTCAACGCCGTCGGTGCCGACGCGGGCGAGCTCATCGACGCGACCAGACCCGTCGCCGAGGTACGCGTGGAGACTCCATGAACGGGATGACTCCGTGACCCAGATGCTCGCCGCCGGTGATCCGCTGTTCGCCGATGGCGTCGATCTCACGGTCGTGCTCATCGTGATCGCCAAGACGGTGGTGGTGTTCGGCGCCATGCTCGTGTCCGTCCTGCTGCTCATCTGGTTCGAGCGCAAGCTCGTCGCCGACATGCAGGCCCGAATCGGCCCCAACCGGGCCGGCAAGTTCGGCGTGCTGCAAACGCTCGCAGACGGCATCAAGCTCTTCTTCAAGGAGGACTTCCTCCCCACCCAGGCAGACCGGCGCGTCTACCGGTTGGCGCCCTACCTGGCCACGGTCCCGGCCTTTCTGTCCTTTGCCATCGTCCCCATAGGCGGCACGGTCACCATTGCCGGCCACCAGACCCGCCTTCAGCTGGCCGACCCGCCGGTGGGCATCCTCTTCCTGCTGGCCATGTCGTCGATCGCCGTCTACGGAGTGATGCTGGCGGGGTGGTCGTCGGGCTCCAAGTACCCGCTGCTCGGTGCGGTACGGGGATCGGCGCAGATGGTGTCCTACGAGGCCGCCCTCGGCCTGTCCACCGTTGCCGTGGTGCTGGTCACGGGCTCCCTGTTGACGAGCGACATCGTCGCCGGCCAGTCCGGAGAGGGTTTGTTCGGCATCATCCCCAACTGGAATGTCCTGCGCCTCGGGTTCATCCCCTTCGTCGTCTTCTTCATCGCCGGGACGGCCGAGTCCAACCGTCCGCCGTTCGACCTGGTCGAAGCCGAGCAGGAGCTGGTGGGCGGCTTCCACACCGAGTACTCGGCGCTCCGGTTCGCCCTCTTCTTCCTCGCCGAGTTCATGAACACCATCACCATCTCGGCGATCATGGTCACCCTGTTCCTGGGCGGCCCGAGCGGCCCCGGACCCGACAGCGGCCTCATCGGCGCGTTGTTGCCCGTCTTCTGGTTCCTGCTCAAGGTCTTCGCCATGCTGTGCGTGTTCGTCTGGCTCCGGGCCACGCTCCCCCGCTTCCGCTACGACCGGCTCATGGACCTGGGTTGGAAGAAGCTCATCCCCCTGTCCCTGGCCTGGCTGTTGATCCAGGCCGCGTTCCTCGTCGACGTCAAATGGGGCATCGTGGTCTTCACGGGCGCAGCGGTGATGGGCGTGCTGCTGTGGCGGGCCATGGAGGTGGGTCACGGCGCCACCGAGCACGAAGCGCCCGCCCCTCCGAAGTTCCAGGAGGTGCGCTGATGGGCTACCTGGACGGGTTCAAGGTGACGTTCAAGACGATGTTCGAGCCCACCGTCACGTCGTCCTACCCGGACGTAAAGCGGCCCAAGCCGCCCCGCTTCCACGGCCGTCACGTGCTCAGCCGCTACGAGGACGGCATGGAGAAGTGCATCGGCTGCGAGCTGTGCGCCGGCGTCTGCCCGGCCCGGTGCATCTACGTGCGAGGCGCCGACAACCCCCGGACGACCCGGTGTCGCCGGGAGAGCGCTACGGCTACGTCTACGAGATCAACTACCTGCGCTGCATCCACTGCGACCTGTGCGTGGAGGCGTGTCCCACCGAAGCGATCACCGAGAGCAAGGTGTTCGAGTTCTCCTTCACCAACCGTGCCGACGCCATTTACACGCGGGACGAGCTGCTGGTGGACGACGAGGGCCGGCCCAAGCACCTGCCCTGGGAGGACTGGCGAGACGGCGACGACCGGCACACGTCCGCCTGGGTGCGGGCCACGTCGCCGTCGGGCGCCGCCGAGTACGAGGGCAAGGTCCAGTGGTCGGGCGAGCTGGGTTACGGCGTGCGGCCCCCCGAGGCCGGCCAGTCGGTGGACATTCCCGTCGACGTGGTGGCCGACGTCACCGGCGAGCCCACCGTGGAGGGCGAGCATTCCCCGAAGCGGAGCCGGCGCCGTTGACCCCGGCGCTGTCGATCACGGCCACCGCGATCTTGGCCGTCGCCACCAAGGTTGACATCGCGGTCTTCGCCGCCTGCGTCGTGATCGTCCTGTGCGGTGCCATCGGGGTGGTGGTCTCCCGGAACCCTGTCCACGCCGCGCTCTTCCTGGTCCTCACGCTCTTCGGCATGGCCGTCCTCTTCGTGGCCCAGGAGGCACACTTCCTGGCCGCGGTCCAGGTGATCGTCTACGCCGGCGCCATCGTCGTGCTCTTCCTCTTCGTCATCATGCTCTTGGGCGTGGACCGCGAGGAGAACGTGATGGCCGAGCCGCTGCGAGGCCAGCGACCGCTGGCGTTCCTCCTGGGCGCCATCGCCCTGGCCGAGATCTTCCTCCTGGCACAGGGCACGCAATGGGCCACGGGCGCCACGCAGGTGGCCGGGCCCGCCGGCGGGCCGGGGAGCAACGTCGAGAAGCTGGCCCGCGTCATCTTCACCCGCTACCTGCTGGCGTTCGAGGTCACGTCGGTGCTGTTGGTCATCGCCGTGGTCGGGGCCGTCGTCCTGGCCCGCCGGTACGAGACCACGGCCACCGAATCGCCCGCCGCAGCCCAGGTGGAGGAGCCGCAGTCACCCAGGTCGGAAGCGCCTCTGTCTGCGGCACCTCCGCCGGCCGCGCCCGACGAGTCCCATCCCGACGAGTCCCATCCCGACGAGTCCCAGCCCGCCGGCGAACCCGACGCCGCGCCGTCCGGAGCCCGATGAGCCTCGACGGTTCGTGGTACCTGTGCCTGGCCGCCGCGGTCTTCACCATCGGGGCGGTGGGCCTGCTGGTGCGGCGCAACGTGCTGGTCATGTTCATGTGCGTGGAGCTCATGCTCAACGCCGTCAACCTCACCCTCGTCACCTTCGCCCGCATGCTCGACGACATCGGCGGCCAGGCCCTCGTCTTCTTCGTGCTGGTGGTGGCCGCCGCCGAGGTGGTGGTGGGCCTCGGCATCATCGTGGCCATCTTCCGCCGCCGGGTCGGCGCCACCGCCGACGACCTCCACCTGCTGCGGGGCTAGGCGGTCGTGGCCGATCTCGCCTATCTCATCCCGGCCCTCCCCCTCGCCGGCTTCCTGGGCCTGGTCGTGCTCGGCCGCCGGGCCGGCGACCCCCGGGCCGGGTGGCTGGCGACCTCGGCCATAGGGCTCTCGTTCCTGGCCACGGTGGCCACCTTCTTCGAGCTCCTCGGCCAGGACGCCCATCACCGCGAGGTGACCAAGCCACTCTTCACCTGGATCGCGGCCGGAGGTTTCGAGGTAAAGGCCGCGCTGTTGGTGGACCAGCTGTCCATCACGATGGCCCTCTTCGTCACGGGCGTGGGCACCCTCATCCACCTGTACTCCGTCGGGTACATGAAGGGCGACGAGCACTTTGCCCGCTTCTTCGTCTACCTGAACCTGTTCGCTTTCTCGATGTTGGTGCTGGTTCTCTCCGACAGCTTCCTGTTCACCTTCCTCGGATGGGAGGGAGTTGGGGCGTGCTCATACCTGCTGATCTCGTTCTGGTTCGAGCGGGACACGGCCGCCACCGCCGGCAAGAAGGCGTTCGTGGTCAACCGGATCGGCGACTTCGGCTTCATGATCGCCATGTTCCTGCTGTTCACCACCGTGGGCTCGCTCACCTACAAGGAGGTCTTCGAGGGGCTCGAGGGCGTCTCCCACGCGGCGATCGTCGCCATCGCCCTGCTGCTGTTCCTGGGCGCCTGCGGCAAGTCGGCGCAGCTTCCCCTCTTCGTGTGGCTCCCCGACGCCATGGAGGGCCCGTCACCGGTGTCGGCCCTGATCCACGCCGCCACCATGGTCACCGCCGGCGTGTACCTCATGGCTCGCGTGAGCCCCCTTCTGGTCGAGGCCGGCGGCGCCCTCACGGTCATCGCCATCGTCGGGGCGGTGACGGCGCTGGTGGCGGCGGTCATCGCCTGCGCCCAGGACGACATCAAGCGCGTCCTGGCCTACTCCACGATCTCCCAGCTCGGTTACATGTTCCTGGCGGTGGGCTCGGGCGCGTACATCGCCGCCGTGTTCCACATGATCACCCACGCCTTCTTCAAGGCGCTGCTGTTCCTCGGTGCAGGCTCGGTCATGCACGGCATGAACGACGAGCTGAACATGAAGCGCATGGGAGCCCTCAGGCGTTGGATGCCCGTCACCGGGGCCACCTTCATCGTCGGCTGGCTGTCCATCGCCGGCGTACCTCCCTTCTCCGGCTTCTGGTCCAAGGACGACGTCCTCCTCGCCGCCTACGACAAGAGCCCCGTGCTCTGGGCCGTGGGCCTGCTCACCGCCTTGCTCACCGCCTACTACATGGGCCGCCAGGTCTTCCTGGTGTTCTTCGGGGAGGAGCGCTGGCGGCGAGAGGAGCAAGACGGGGTTCAGGGCAACGAGCCGTCCAGGGGGCGCCCCGAGGACAGGTCCGAGGCCGAGCCCCCGGCCGAGGGGTCACACAGCGAGCCCCACGAGTCACCGCGGTTGATGACCACCCCCATGGTGGTGCTCGCCGCCCTGGCCGCTCTGGGGGGGCTGCTCAACCTGCCCTTCGGGAAGCTCAAGTTCCTCGAGCACTGGCTGGAGCCGGTGTTCGAGGAGGCCGAGCACAAGCTGTCGCCGGGCGCCGAGGACCTGCGTCTGGTCCTGGCGTTGCTGGCCATCGCCGCCGGGGCGGGCGGCATCGCCATCGCCTATGCCATCTTCATGCGGGCCCGGCGCACCGCCGCCTTCCAGCCGGCCCTGCTGAAGCGGGGCAGCGGAGGCTTCGACGACCTCTACTCCTTCCTCGTCGAGCGACCGGGGCGGGTCATCGCCAACTTCACCGCCTTCGTTTTCGACGCCCGCGTCGTGGACGGCTTCGTCAACGGAGCGGCTTCGGTGGTCCGGATGGGTGGTTCGCAGCTTCGCAAGGTCCAGACCGGCTACGTCCGCAACTACGCCCTCGGCGTCACCTTTGGCGCCGCCCTGCTCCTGGGCTACGCCTTGTTGCGCATGGGGATCTAGCGCCGTGGAGGGCTTCTCGATACTCACGGCCATGGTCCTCGTGCCGGTGATCGGTGCCGCGGTCGTGGCGCTGATCCCCCGGTCGCGAGAGGACGTCATCAAGGCCGTGGGCCTTGCGGCGGCGGTCTTGGTGGGGGTGGCTTCCATCAGCCTGGCCTTCGCCTTCGACGCCAACAGCGCCGAGTACCAGTTCGTCTCCGAGGCCAGCTGGATCGAGGAGTTCGGGGTGTCGTGGCTACTTGGTGTGGACGGCATCTCGCTGTTTTTGGTGGTGCTCACCGGCATCCTCTTCCCCATTGCCCTGGTCGGCACCGACCCCCACCGGGACGTGAAGGGGTACACGGCGTGGATGCTGTTGTTGGAGGCGGGCTGCCTGGGCTCCTTCCTGGCCCTCGACCTCTTCGTGTTCTTCCTCTTCTTCGAGCTCACCCTTCTCCCCATGTACTTCATCATCGGGGGTTGGGGCTACGAGAAGCGCGTCTATGCCTCGCTCAAGTTCTTCCTGTTCACCCTCTTCGGGTCCGCCTTCATGCTCGTGGGCATGGTGGCTCTGGTGTTCCTGTCGGCCAAGGGAACCGCTCCGCTGACCTTCGACATCAGGGAGCTGGCCGAGCGGGGGGCGCTGGCGGAGGACACGGCCCGGTGGGTGTTCCTCGCCTTCACCATGGCCTTCGCCGTCAAGGTGCCGCTGTTCCCCTTTCACACCTGGCTGCCGGACGCCCACACCCAGGCGCCCACCGCTGGTTCGGTGATCCTCGCCGGAGTGCTGCTGAAGCTGGGGACGTACGGCCTCGTGCGCTTCGGTCTCTCCCTGTTCCCCAAGGCGGCCGTCGACCTGGCCCCAGTCCTGCTCACCCTCGCCGTCGTCGGGATCATCTACGGAGCTGTGTGCGCCACCATGCAGAAGGACCTGAAGCGACTGGTGGCCTATTCCTCCGTCGCCCACCTCGGCTTCATCGTCCTCGGCACCTTCGCCCTCACCACCCAAGGCTTGTCCGGCGGGGTCCTCCAGATGGTGAACCACGGCCTGTCCACCGGCGCGCTCTTCCTCCTCGTCGGGATGATCTACGAGCGCCGTCACACCAGAGAGATCGCCGAGTTGCACGGGCTCCAGCGCTCCATGCCGGTCATGGCCGTCATGTTCACCGTGGTGATGTTCTCCTCGATCGGGCTGCCGGGGCTCAACGGCTTCGTCGGCGAGTTCCTCATCCTCATCGGCTCCTTCGTCACCCGCCGCTGGTGGGCGGTGGTGGGCACGGCCGGCGTCATCCTGGCCGCCCTGTACCTGCTCTGGGCCTACCAGCGGGTCTTCCACGGCACCCCGGAGGGTGAGAACGCCACGCTCACCGACATGACGCTGCGGGAGCGTGCGGTGATGGCCCCGCTCCTGTTCCTCATCGTGTTCCTCGGGGTCTACCCCCAGCCGGTCCTCGACCGCATCAACCCCTCTGTGGAGAGGCTCGTGCGGCACGTGGAGGAGAAGGGCGGCTACGAGCAGCCGGCGGTGGCGGTCAACGGTGCCGAGGGCGTGCGCGAAGAGCGCCAGAAGAAGGAGGTCGAGGAGGGGCAGGCCAAGCAGCAGGAGTCGGAGAGGAAGCTGGCCGAGTTCAAGGAAGCCGAGGACAAGGCGAGGGAGAAGGCGAGGAGCGGCGGCCAATGAACGGACTCCCGATGAACGGACTCCCGATGAACGGACTTCTGGTGGCCCAGGCCGGGCAGCCCGAGGGGCTTGCGCCCTTGGAGCTGCCCAACGTGGAGTACTCGGCCATGGCTCCTCACCTGATCCTGATCGGTGGTGCCCTCGTGCTCCTGGTGTGGGTGGCGATGGTGCGCCGGCGTCCGCCGTGGGCGTGGGCCGCGTTCACCGTGGCGGTGGGCCTCGCCTCGCTCGGGGCCTCCTGGCTGATGTGGCTGGACGTCGGACGCAACGGGCCGAGGACGGCCGTGGCCGACGCCGTCGTCGTCGACGGCTACTCGATCTTCTTCATGGTGCTGGTGAGCGTCATCGTCGTGCTCGGGGCCTTGATGGGGGAGTCCTTCCTCAAACGGGAGGACATCCGTGGGCCCGAGTTCTACGTGCTCATGCTGCTGTCCTCTTCGGGGGCCATGTTCATGGCCTCGGCCAACGACCTGGTCATCACCTTCCTGGGCCTCGAGATCCTCTCCATCGCCCTCTACGTCCTGGCCGGTCTCGACAATCGCCGGATGGAGTCGAGGGAGGCGGCCATCAAGTACTTCGTCCTCGGGGCCTTTTCCTCGGCCGTGTTCCTCTACGGCGTGGCCCTTGTCTACGGCGCCACGGGCTCCACCAACCTGGGTGAGATCGTCGGATACCTGCAGTCCAGCGTGGCGCCGGCGAACGGCGTCCTGCTGGCGGGGGTGGCGCTGCTGCTCGTGGGATTCGGCTTCAAGGTGGCCGCCGTCCCCTTCCACACCTGGACCCCTGACGTGTACCAGGGCGCTCCGTCCCCGGTGACCGGCTTCATGGCCGCCGGGGCCAAGGCGGCGGGGTTCGCCGGGCTGCTCCGGGTCTTCTTCGCCACGTTCGACACCTTGAAGCTCGACTGGCAGCCGATCGTCTGGGTCCTGGCCGTGGCCACCCTCCTGGTCGGCTCGGTTCTCGCCATCGTGCAGGAGGACATCAAGCGCGTCCTCGCCTACTCCTCCATAAGCCACGCCGGCTTCGTGTTGATCGGCCTGCAGGCCGCCAACGAGAAGGGCCTTGCCGGTTCGCTCTACTACCTGCTCACCTACGCCTTCATGGTGCTGGGCAGCTTCACGGTGGTCACCCTCGTGGGGCGCAAGGGCGACGCCAGGCACGATCTGGACGCCTACCGGGGCCTGTCGGCACGCCGACCAGCCCTTGCCCTGGCCTTCACCGTGCTGCTCCTGGCCCAGGCCGGGATCCCGTTCACCACCGGCTTCCTGGCCAAGTTCTACGTGATCTCCGCCGCCGTGGAGGGTCGGTCCTACTCGCTGGCCCTCATCGGCATGCTGTCGTCGGTCGTGGCGGCGTTCTTCTACCTGAGGATCACGGTGCTCATGTACATGAGCACGGACGAGGAAGAGGCCGAGGAGGCCCGCACCGAGCCCCTGGCGATCCCGCGTTCGATGGCGGTGGTCCTGGCCGTCTCAGTGGCCTTCACCGTGGCCTTCGGCCTGCTGCCGGCGCCGGTGATCGACTTCGCCCGCGACGCCACCCTCCTGATATAGCGCCGAGTGCCACCCCGACGGTCACGGACGTCAGTGCTGCTGGTGGCCGGGATCGTCCTGCTGGCCGGAGTGCTCTTGGCCGGCGTGGCGGTGTCCGGTTTACTGGAGACGAGGACCGGCGATGACCGCCGTGGTGGCCCCGACGGGCGCTTCGACCTGGCCCTGATCGGTGATGCCCGCTACCGGCCCGACGAGTACCCGAAGTTCCTTCGCCTGCGGGACGTGATCAACGCCGAGCAGGTGGCCTTCACCGTCCATGTGGGCGACATCAAGGGCGGTGGGTCGTGTGCCGACCGGGTGTACACCGAGACCCTCGATCTCTTCGACGGGTTCGCTTCCCCGTTGATCTACACGCCAGGCGACAACGAGTGGACCGACTGCGGCGACCGCAGGCCCCGTGAGCGCCTGGGGTTCTTGCGCCGGGTCTTCTTCGCCGACGACCAGTCTCGGGGAAGGCAGCGCCTCCGCCTCGAGCGGCAGAGTCCTGACTACCCCGAGAACGCCCGCTGGCGGTTCGGCGAGGTCACGTTCGCCACCCTGCACGTGGTGGGCAGCAACAACAACCTCCCCGATCCAAGCCGCCCCGAGGGGACGCTGGGCGACGCGGATGAGTACGCCGCTCGCAACGCCGCCAACCTGGAGTGGCTGGCGCGGACCTTCGAGGCGGCCCGCGCCGACGCCAGCGTGGCCGTGGTGATCGCCATGCAGGCTGACCCCGCCTTCGAACGGCCGCCGGCACAGCGGCCGGGGTATGCAGACCTCCTGGCTGCCCTCGGGCGCCAGACCAAGGCCTTCGCCAAGCCGGTGGTGCTGGTGCACGGGGACAGCCACGTGTCCCGCGTGGACCAGCCCTTCGAAGACCCAGCCACAGGTCGGACCCTCGAGAACTTCACCCGAGTGGAGACCTTCGGCAGCCCCGACGTCCACTGGGTGCGCGCCACCGTGGACCCGAGGGACCCCAAGGTCTTCACCTTCACCCAGGAGCTGATCGAGGCCAATCGGGCGCCGTGACGTCGTCGATGGCACCGCGCCCGGCGTGGTCAGCCTTCGCCCATGGCCTCGCTGGCCCGCTTGGCCATCTCCGCGGGCGGCACGTCCTCCACGTGGCTGGCCACGTTCCAATGGTGCCCGAAGGGATCCTCGAACTGCCCCGACCGGTCGCCGTAGAACTGGTCCTCGACCGGGCGCAGGGCGGTGGCGCCCGCCTTCACCGCCCGATCGAAGACGTCGTCCACGTCCTCCACGTAGATGCTGATGGTCACGGGCGTGCCGCCGATGGTCTTCGGGCTGCGCTGGCCCATGTCCGGGAACTCGTCGGCCAGCATGAGCACCGAATCGCCGATCTGCAGCTCGCAATGGCCGATCTTGTCGCCGGGGGCCGGCATTCGCATCCGCTCCGTGGCGCCGAAGACGGTCGTGTAGAAGCCGACGGCGAGGCCGGCTCCGTCGACTATCAGGTACGGCGTGATCCGGGGGTACTCCTCCGGGATGGGCTTCACCTTGGCCATGATCCTCCTGAGTGGAAGCGGTTCTGTGGCAAGGCTATCCACGCGAGCCCCTCTTGTTTTGGGGAGCTGGCAGCTCGTGAAGGCCCTCACTACGCTCATCGCAATGTCCGGCTTCTTGCGTGAGTACCTCACCGTGCTCGTGTTCGGTGCCGCGGCGGTGGCCATGGTGGGCGCCATGCTGGGCGCGGGCAGCCTGCTGCGGCCAAAGCGGGCGCAGCTCCAGAAGTACATCTCCTACGAGAGCGGTGTGGACCCGGTGGGGACGGGTTGGTCACAGAGCCAGATCCGCTACTACCTGTTCGGGCTGCTCTTCGTCATGTTCGAGGTGGAGACGGTCTTCATCTTCCCGTGGGCCGTCCGCCTCGAGGACCTGGGCCTTTTCGGCCTGGTGGAGATGGTCGTCTTCATCGCCATCCTGGCCCTCGGGCTCCTGTACGCCTGGCGGAAGGGAGTGCTGCGGTGGATGTGACGAGCCCCAGAGGGGGTGGCTCGGGATGGGCCTAGTGGAGAGGGGATGGGTTCCCAAACCCCTCAGCCATCTCCTCAACCTCAGCCGGAAGTACTCGCTGTGGGTCTACCAGTGGGGCCTCGCCTGCTGCGCCATCGAGATGGGCGCCGCCTTCGGCTCACCCCGGTACGACGTGATGCGCCTGGGCGTCATCCCCTTTCCGGCCAGCGCCCGCCAGGCCGACCTGGTGGTCATCTCGGGGACCGTCACCGACAAGATGGCGCCGCCCATCCGCCGGCTCTACGAGCAGATGCCCGACCCGAAGTACGTGATCTCCATGGGTTCGTGCGCCAACTGCGGCGGCCCGTACTGGGACAGCTACTCGGTCACCAAGGGGGTCGACCAGATCCTCCCCGTCGACGTCTACGTCCCGGGATGCCCACCTCGGCCCGAGGCGCTTCTCGAGGGCATCGTGTTGCTCCAGGAGCGCATCCAGCACGAGGACATGGCCGAGCGTTGGAAGGGTGACCCCATTGTCGTCGGCAGCTGACGAGGCGGGCACCGGCTCGGCAGGAGAGCAGCCGACCGGCGGCGATGGCGATCGGCCCTCGGATTCAACGCTGCAGCAGCTGGTCGAGGTGCTGAAGGCGGAGCTCGGCGACGCCGTGGTCGGCTCCGAGGTCTCCGGCGACGACGTCTGGGTACGGGTCGAACCCGGTGCCTGGCGCCAGGCCGCCGAGGCGTGCGAGCGCCGCCTGGACATGGACTACTTCTGCTTTCTCTCCGGCATCGACTGGTTGGACAACCCCGATCTCTCCGGAGAGAAGCGGTGGGATCCCGAGGGCGCCACACCGAAGGGCGCCGAGCCAGCCGGCGAGATCGACGACGAGGGCGACGACCAGGCCTCCGAGGGGACCTATGGCACGGGTGTCGCCGGCGGCGACACCCGCTTCCAGATGTTGGCCCGCCTGTACTCCACGAGCCGGAAGATCGGCGTGACCTTGAAGGCGGACCTCGACGAGGCCGATCCACGAGTGGCGTCGTGGGTGAGCGTGTACCGGGGAGCTGACTGGCACGAGCGAGAGGCCTGGGAGATGTATGGCTTCACCTTCGACGGCCACCCCGGCCTGCGGCACCTGTACCTGCCCGGGGAGTTCGAAGGCCATCCCCTGCGCAAGGACTTCCCCTTGCTGGCCCGCGAGCTCAAGCCCTGGCCCGGACTGGTGGACGTGGAGCCCATTCCGGGCGACGAGTCGGCCGAGGACGAGGGCGACGCCAAGACACTGGCAGCGGCCACCGACGAGGGCGGATGACGCTCACCACCGAACGGCAGCAATCCGCCTACGTGTCCAGCCAGGCCGCCGACGCCCGCGTCAACATCGAGCTCGAGACCGAGGGCATGACCCTCAACATCGGGCCCCAGCACCCGGCCACCCACGGGACTCTTCGCATCGTGGTGCGCCTCGACGGCGAGCAGGTCCTGTGGGCCGAGCCGGTGTGCGGCTACATGCACCGCGGCTACGAGAAGCTCTGTGAGGTCCGCACCTACCCCCAGGTCACGACCCTCGTCAACCGCATCGACTGGTTGGGTCATTTCGCCAACGAGGTCCCCTTCATCCTGGCCGCCGAGAAGCTGATGGAGATCGAGGCCCCGGAGCGGGCCCAGTGGCTTCGAACGGTGTTCTTCGAGATGGCGCGGATCGCCAACGTCTCGCTGTTCCTCGGTGACATGGGGGTACAGCTGGGCGCCCTCACCCCGGTGTTCTACGCCTTCCGCGACAGGGAGTACGTGCTCAACCTCATGGAAGCGGTGACCGGTGGCCGCTTCCATCCCAACTTCGACCGCATCGGCGGGCTCAAGGAGGACCTTCCGAAGGGTTGGGTGGCAGAGGCCAAGCGGGTGATGACCCGGGTCCAGTCCTTCTGCGACCAGATGGAAGACCTCCTGATGGGCAACGAGATCTTCGACCGCCGGTGCCGGGGCATCGGTGTCATCCCGGCGTCGGTGGGGCTGGAATACGGCATGTCGGGCGCCAACATCCGGGCCAGCGGCGTCGACTGGGACCTGCGCCGGGACGAGGACTCCCCCCTCGCCTGGAAGCACTGCGACTGGAAGGTCTGGACCCACGCCGATGGCGACGCCTTCGCCCGCTACTGGGTCCGGCTCCAGGAAACCAGGGAAGCGGCCAAGATCGTGGTCCAGCTGCTCGACGGGCTGCCCTCGGGCCCTATCCAGGCCAAGGTGCCCCGCATCATCAAGGTGCCCGCCGGTGAGGCGTGGGCCCACACCGAGAACCCCTTGGGCGAGATGGGCTACTACGTGGTGAGCAAAGGCGGCCTGGGGCCCTTCCGAGTGAAGATCCGGAGTGCCTCGTTCAACAACATCTCGGTCATCCCATGGGTGCTCCGGGGCGTCTTCGTGCCCGACGTCATCACCATCCTCGCCTCGCTCTACTTCATCCTCGGGGACATCGATCGGTGAGGCCTCAGCGGTGACCTTCGCCGTCGAGCTCGCCTACTGGCAGACCACCACCATCAAGGTGCTCGTCGTGCTGGGAGTCATACCCGTCGCGGCCATCGTCCTCGGATACGTGTTCCTGCTGAAGATGATGAGCCACATGCAGAGCCGGCTGGGACCGATGGAAGCGGGACCCCATGGCACCCTCCAGCTCGTGGCCGACGGGCTCAAGTTCATCCAGAAGGAGGACATCTTCCCCGACCGGTCCGACCGCTTCGTCTTCGGGCTGGCTCCCGTCGTCGTGTTGATGTCCACCTTCCTCCTCTACATCGTCATCCCCGCCGGCCCCCGTCTGGTGGTGGAGGACCTGGACACGGGGGTCTTCTTCGCTCTGGCCGTCTCGTCCCTCTCGGTGCTGGGCGTCCTCATGGCCGGCTGGTCCTCGGCCAACAAGTACTCCCTCATCGGAGCCCTCAGAGCCGCCGGGCAGCTCATCGCCTACGAGCTGCCCCTCGTGCTGGCCGTGGTGGGCGTGGTCATGCAGGCCGGGACCATGAGCCTGCAGGGCATAGTGAGGGCCCAGTCAGAAGGTGAGATCTTCGGAATCGGGTTCCTGGGGAACCCGTTCATCTTCACCCAGTTCGTCGGCTTCGCCGTCTTCCTGCTGGCCGCCCAGGCCGAGCTCTCCCAGACGCCGTTCGACATGCCGGTGGCCGAGTCCGAGCTGGTGGCCGGGTTCATGACCGAGTACACGGGCTTCCGCTTCCTGTTCTTCTTCATGTCCGAGTTCGGTTCAGCGTTCGCTCTGTCCGCCATCGGCGCCACCCTGTTCCTCGGCGGCTGGCACTTCCCCGGCATCGGCGGCTCGCTGGCCGACGTCACCGGTCCACTGGTGCTCGGGGCCAAGGTCATGCTGGTGGCGTTCTTCATCTTCTGGTTCCGGTTCACGTTCCCCCGGCTCCGTGAGGACCAGCTCCAGGCCGTGGCCTGGAAGTACCTGATCCCCATCTCCCTCGCCAACATCCTCGTGACCGGCGTCCTCAAAGTCCTCTTCTGAAAGGTCTCGCATGCCGCACGTTCCAGGGTTGCTGAAGGGGCTGGGTGTCACCTTCAAGACCATGACCAAGCCGGCCGTCACCGTGCAGTACCCCCATGTCAAGGAGGCACCGCCCACTCGGGCGAGGGGCGTGATCGCTCTCAAGGAGGAGAACTGCACGGTTTGCATGCTCTGCGCCCGTCAGTGCCCCGACTGGTGCATCTACATCGAGGGTTACAAGGACAAGGCCCCGCCCCGTCGCGAGGGCGGCAAGCCCCGCACCGTGCAGAAGCTCGATCGCTTCGACATCGACTACGGCCTCTGCATGTACTGCGGGATCTGTGTCGAGGTCTGCCCCTTCGACGCCCTCTTCTGGTCCCCGGAGTACGAGTACTCCGAGGTCAAGATCGCCGACCTCCTCCACGACAAGGACCGCCTGGGCGAGTGGATGAAGACGGTGCCCGAGCCTCCGCCGCTCGAGTCCGGTGCCACCGTCAAGGGCGCCAAGAAGTAGGACATGGTCGCTCAGAACATCGTCTTCGGGGTTCTGGCCGTCGCCATGGGGCTGGCCGCCATCCGGGTGGTGACCACTAAGAACGTCGTCCACGCCGCTCTGTACCTGGTGGTGGTGCTGGCCGGCGTCGCCGCCCTCTACATCCTGCTGGCCGCCGAGTTCATCGCCGTGGTGCAGGTGATCATCTACATCGGCGCCATCGTCCTGCTCATCCTCTTCGGCACCATGCTCACCAGGGCACCCATCGGCCGCGCTTCGGACCTCGACAACGACCAACGGTGGCTGGGCGTGGTGGTGGCGCTCCTCCTACTCGGGGTCATGGGGTCGGTGCTGGCCGACGCCTTCGGGTCGACCAAGCTGCCCAAGGCACCGCAGATCCAACGCACCGGGGACGTGGGTCTGTCCATCTTCCAGACATACGTCGTGCCCTTCGAGGTGGTCTCCGTGCTCCTTCTCGCTGCCCTCGTGGGGGCTGTCGTGATCGCCAGGCGGGACTAGAGGTGTACCTGAACCAGTTCCTGTTCCTGGCCGCCTTCCTCTTCTGTGTGGGCGTCTACGGGGTGCTGGCCCGAAAGAACGCCGTCCTCGTGCTCATGTCCATCGAGCTCATCCTGAACGCCGTGAACATCAACCTGGTGGCCTTCGGGCTCTTCCGGGAGAGCGTGGCGGGGCAGGTGTTCGCCCTGTTCGTGATCGCCGTGGCCGCCGCCGAGGTCGGCGTGGGTCTGGCGATCGTGATCCTCATCTACCGCAACCGCCACTCCATCGACCTCACCGAGGTCGACATGATGAAGGGCTGACCGGTGCTCGAGAATGCGTGGATCATCCCGGCCCTTCCGGTGCTGTCGTTCGTCCTCATCCTCTTCTTCGGCAAGCGCCTGCCCAAGGGCGGTCACGAGATCGGCGTCAGCGCCGTGGCCATTGCCTTCATGCTGGCCTGTGTGTGCGCCGTGCAGTGGGTGCAGCGGCCCGCCGACCTGGAGGTTCACGGGCCGGTCGAGGAGCATGCCGCGCCCGGTCCGATGCCTCACGCCAACGCCGTCGCCGCCTTCGAGGAGAAGGAGCCGGGGCATGAGCCCACGGAGGGGGGCGGTCAGGAGAAGGAGGGCGAGCATGAGGCCGAGCCCATCCGCAAGCCGGTGGTGAGGGAGGTGACCTGGTTCGACAACGGCCAGACGCGGGTCAGGGCCGGAACCCACATCGACGGCTTGGCGGTGACCATGATGTTCGTGGTCACCCTCATCTCACTCCTGGTGCATGTGTTCTCCACCAGCTACATGCACCGTGACCGCCGTTACACGCACTACTTCGCCGCCCTCAGCCTGTTCACGGCCGGGATGCTGGTGATGGTGACGGCCAACAACACACTCCAGCTGCTCGTGGGCTGGGAGCTGATGGGCGTGTGCTCCTTCATGCTCATCGGCCACTGGTGGGAGGAGCAGAACAACTCCAACGCCGCCCTCAAGGCCTTCTTCACCACCCGCACCGGCGACGTCGGCCTCCTGGTTGGCATCGCCGTCCTCTTCTTCGCCGCCGGCCGGACCTTCGACATAGCCGAGATCAACGCCGCGGCCCTCGGTGGTGACCTCAGCCACGGCCTGGTGTTGGCCGGAGCGGCGGCCCTGCTCTGTGGCGTGATCGGCAAGAGCGCCCAGTTCCCATTGCACACCTGGCTGCCCGACGCCATGGCCGGCCCCACGCCCGTGTCGGCGCTCATCCACGCCGCCACCATGGTGGTGGCCGGCGTGTACCTCGTGGCTCGCTTGTACGGCGTGTTCTGGTCGGGCTTCGACATCGGTGGCGGCGGCGTCAACGCGGTGGCCCTGGTCGGGGGCACCACGGTGCTCATCGCCGCGGCTCTGGCGTTCGTCCAGAGCGACATCAAGAAGGTGTTGGCCTACTCCACGGTGAGCCAGCTCGGCTACATGGTCATGGCCCTCGGCGTGGGGGCCTGGACCGCCGGGGTCTTCCACCTCGTCACCCACGCCTTCTTCAAGGGCCTGCTGTTCCTGGGCGCCGGGTCGGTGAGCCACGCCGTGCACAGCTTCGACATGAAGAAGGACATGGGGGGCCTGCGCGAGCACATGCCGACCACGTATCGGACCTTCCTGATCGGCTCGCTGGCCCTGGCCGGGGTCCCCCCTCTGGCCGGCTTCTGGTCCAAGGACGAGATCCTGCTCGGGGCCTCGTCCAACGGCTACCCGATCTTCCTGGTCGTCGGGCTCCTCGGCGCAGTCCTGACCGCCGCCTACATGACGCGGTGCGTGTACCTCACCTTCTTCGGCGACTACCGGGGTCATGGTGATCCCCACGAGTCGCCGCCTGCCATCACCGTGCCCCTGGTCGTCCTGGCCGGCTTCTCGGTCTTCGCCGGCTTGGTCAACGTCCCAGGCGGGGAGTGGTTCGCGGAGTGGACGGAGAACGAGACGGTCCTGTCCGCGGGTGTGGCCCACCACTCCTTCTCGCCGATCGTGGCCGTCATCGGCTCCGCCATGGGGCTGGTGGGCATCGCCGCCGGCTACGCCTACTACTGGCGCAACCTCGGGCCCCACCGTCTCACCCAGAGCAGCGGCCCGGCTCGGACCGCCTACCGCATCCTCGAGGACAAGTACGGCCTCGACCGCCTGTACACCGACGGGGTGGTGAGCGCGATCAAGGGGCCCATCGCCCGGGGCGCCTACTGGTTCAACCAGCGTGTCATCGACGGGGTGGTGAACGGCGTGGGCATCGCCGCCCGCGGCCTGGCCCGCTTCGTGTACGACACCGTCGACCAAAGGGTCATAGACGGCGCCGTCAACGGAGCCGGCATGGGCGCCGAGGACGGTGGCAAGGTCCTTCGCCTCATGCAGACGGGGCGGGTCCAGCAGTACGCCCTCTTCCTGTTCGGAGCCGTCGTCGTTCTGGGCGGCACCCTCGTCCTCTTCACCACCGGTTAGCGGAGAACGGAGACCGATGTTCGAATCGTGGGCCCTCACCCTGGTGGTGTTCCTCCCGACTGCGGGGGCGGCGTTGCTCATCGCCGTGCCCAGGCGAGCGGAGAGCCTGATGAAGATGGTGGCGTTGGCCACCACCCTGGCCACCGCGGCGGTGGGCGTGGCCGTCCTGGCCCGGTTCGACTACGGCGCCACCGACAAGCTCCAGTTCGAGGTGGACCGCCCGTGGATCGACGTCATCAACAGCCGCTACCACGTGGGCCTGGACGGCATCTCGCTCCCCCTGCTGGCCCTGTCCATGCTCATCACCGTGTTGTGCGTGATCTACTCCTGGGACCACTTCCCCGAGCCCCACAATCCCAAGGCGTTCCTTGCCCTCATGCTGGTTCTGGAGACGGGGATGAACGGCACCTTCGTGGGCCAGGACCTCATCCTCTTCTTCGTCTTCTTCGAGCTGGTGCTGCTCCCGATGTACTTCATGATCGGGGTATGGGGAGGGCCGAACCGGCAGTACGCGGCCATCAAGTTCTTCCTCTTCACCCTCTTCGGCTCGGCCCTCATGATCCTGGCCTTCCTTGCCCTGTACTTCAAGGGAGGGAACACCTTCGACATCCCCGAGCTGGCGGCCAACGGCGGCTCCATCGCCCGCGACACCCAGATCCTCATCTTCGGCGGCCTGTTCATGGGCTTCGCCATCAAGGTGCCCATGTTCCCGTTCCACACCTGGCTCCCCGACGCCCACACCGAGGCGCCCACCGTGGGCTCGGTGATCCTGGCCGCGGTGCTGCTGAAACTCGGCACCTACGGCTTCATCCGGATCGCCCTGCCCATCCTTCCCGACGCGTCCCGGGCGTGGGCCCCCTGGATCGGCGGCCTGGCCGTCATCGGCATCATCTACGGGGCCCTGGGCTGCCTGGCCCAGAAGGACCTGAAGCGCCTCATCGCCTTCTCGTCGGTGGCCCACATGGGCTTCGTGATGCTGGGCATCGCCACCCTTACGGACTACGGCATCAACGCCGCCGTCTTCGGCATGGTGGCCCACGGGCTCATCACCGGCATGCTGTTCTTCATCGCCGGCTCCATCCAGGAGCGCTACGGCACGCGGGAGATGTCCCGGCTGGGCGGGCTCCTTCTTCAGGCGCCCAGGCTGGCGTGGCTGCTCGGCTTCTGCGCCATGGCCTCCCTCGGCCTGCCCGGCCTGGCCGGGTTCTGGGGTGAGTTTCCCGCCATCCTGGCCGCCTACCAACCGGCCCCCGGGTTGTCGGAGGCGCTCTTCCGCTTCTACATGGTCGTGGCTGCGGTGGGCACCGTCTTCGCCGCCGGGTACCTGCTCTGGATGTACCAGCGCACCGCCTTCGGCACGGCCAAGAAGGAGTTCGCCGACGCCCACGTGCATGACGTGCACGTCCCCGAGTGGCTGGCCTGGGCCCCTCTCTTGATCCTCATCCTGGTCCTCGGGATCTTTCCCGGCCTGATCTTCGGCGTCACCGACGGGGCCGTGCAGACCGTGACCTCGGCCCTGCAGGCCATCGGGGACTGAGAGCGCCATGCCCTCGCTGGTTGCTGCTGCCTTCGAGGCTCCCTACCTCGACTACGCGGCATTGGCTCCGGAGATCGTGCTCACCGGCGTCCTGCTCGCCGTCCTCGTGGTCGACCTTTTCGTGGACGAGGACCGCAAGGCGGTGGTCGCCCAACTGGCCGGTGTGGGCCTGCTGGCCAGCCTCTTGCCCGTCGTCTTCCTGGCCGTCGACGGCGATGACCGGTCGATGTTCTCCGGGGCCTACGTGGTAGACGACTTCGCGCTCGTGTTCAAGGCCCTGTTCCTCGTGAGCGGCTATGTGGTCCTGCTCATGTCCACCGACCACATCGAGGAGGGCGACTACTGGAAGGGCGAGTACAGCTTCCTCCTGCTGTCGTCGCTGCTCGGGATGGTGGTCATGAGCTCGGCGCGCGACCTCCTCACCATCTTCGTGGCCCTCGAGCTGCTCTCCATCCCCGCCTACATGCTGGCCGGTTGGCGCAAGCGGGATCTCAGGAGCAACGAGGCCGCCCTCAAGTACTACCTGCTCGGCGTGCTGTCCTCGGCGGTGATGCTCTACGGGATGTCGCTGGTCTTCGGCGCCACCGGGACCACAGTGTTGGAGGACATAGCCCGGGAGCTGGGTGGCGACGCCAGCGAGCCCCTGGTCGCCCTTGGCATCTTCTTCATCGTGGTCGGGTTCGCCTTCAAGGTGTCGGCCGTCCCCTTCCACTTCTGGGCTCCCGACACCTACGAGGGTGCGCCCTTGCCGGTCACCGCCTTCCTGTCGGTGGCCTCCAAGGCTGCCGGCTTCGTCGCCCTCCTCGAGCTGATCTTCATGGGCTTCTTCGGGCAGGACAACGTGTGGCAGCCACTGTTCTGGGTCCTGGCCGTCCTCACCATGACGGTGGGCAACCTGGTGGCCCTTCGCCAGACCAACATCGTCCGCCTGCTGGCCTACTCCTCGGTGGCCCAGGCCGGATACATGCTCGTGCCCTTCGCCGTGGGGGGGTCCAGTGACGAGGCCGCGGGGACGGCGCAGACGGCCGTCATCGTTTACCTCCTCATCTACGCGGCCATGAACCTGGGCGCCTTCGCCATCGTCATGACCGTGGCCCGAAGGACCCGCTCCGGTGAGATCTCGTCCTACGGGGGCCTCTTCACCTACGCCCCCGGCCTCACGGTGCTCATGACCATCTTCGTGTTCTCCCTGGCCGGGATCCCGCCGTTCGGGGGCTGGTTCGCCAAGTTCTACATCTTCAAGTCCGCCGTCGACGCCGGCACCGGTTGGGCCCTGGCCCTGGCCGTGGTGGCCGGGGTCAACTCGGTGATCGCCCTCTTCTACTACGCCGGCGTGGCCCGGGAGATGTGGATGCAGCCCGTGCCCGGTGACGATCGCACACCCATCCGGGTGCCTCCGGCCCTGGGCGCCGCCCTCGGGATCACCGCCGTCGCCGTGATGGCCATCGGCGTCTACCCTCAGGCCTTCGCCCGGCTCGGCGACCTGGCTCAGCTCGCCGTCAGATAGCCACGCCGACCTCCGCCGGCGCCCGTATCGTCGAGCGCATCCGCCGCTTCGGTCCGGTCTCCTTCGAGCAGTACCTGGAGCTGGCTCTGTACGGCGAGGAGGGTTTCTATGCCACGGGAGGCCTGGCCGGCCGCAGGGGCCACTTCCTCACCAGCCCCGAGGTGGGCAGCCTCTTCGCCACCGTCTTGTCCCGGGCGCTCGATTCATGGTGGGCCGGCCTGGGTCGACCCGACCCCTTCGTGGTGGTGGAGGTCGGCGCCGGGGTCGGGACCCTTGCCGCCGGCATTCGCCGCGCCCACCCGCAGTGCTCGGCGGCCCTTCGCTACGTGCTCGTGGAGCGCTCGGGCGCACTTCGAGCCCGGCAGGCCTTGCACCTGACGCTGCAACCCCCGAGCTCGCTGCTGGGGGCCCGGCCCGGCGCCGACGAGGACGACGACGAGCCCGATCCGTTGGCCGGCACGGGACCGATGTTCACCTCGTTGGCCGAGCTGCCGGGCGAGTCCTTCGTCGGCGTGGTGCTGGCCAACGAGCTGCTCGACAACATGGCCTTCCTCCTCCTTCAGCGATCCGATTCGGGCTGGTCCGAAGTCAGAGTGGGGGAAGAAGGATCCGAGTTGGTGGAGGTGCTGGTGCCGGCGGTCCCGCACCTGGGAGCCGAGGCCGACCACCTCGCGCCGGACGCTGCGCTCGGGGGACGCATCCCGGTCCAGCGGAGGGCCCGAGCCTGGCTCCGGGATGCCGTTGGCAGGGTGGACCGCGGTCGTGTGGTGGTGGTGGACTACGCCACCCCCACGCCGTCGCTCGCCACACGCCCGTGGGAGGAGTGGCTTCGCACCTACCGCGCCCACGGTCGTGGTGGTCATCCGCTGTCGGCACCGGGCGAGCAGGACCTGACCTGTGAGGTGGCCGTGGACCAGCTGGCTACTGTTCGTCGACCGTCGGCAGATCGCCCGCAGGCTGCCTTCCTTCGGGCCCACGGTATGGAGGAGCTGGTGGAAGACGCACGGGCAACGTGGCGGGAGCGCGCCGGCCTGGGTGACCTGGAGGCGCTGCGAGCCCGCAGCCTCGTCGGTGAGGCTGAGGCCCTCACCGACCCCGCCGGCCTCGGCGCCTTCCGGGTCCTGGAATGGGAGCTCCCCTGAGGCGCCTACCGACGTTCCGGGGTGCAGTTGCATCCGGATTCCGGGCATCGTCGCACCGAGAACTGCCTCGGTAGGCTCGTCGAGGTGAGCCAGTCCAGCGGAGCGGCCGGGATCGAGTCCTTCTACCTCGAGGCCCGCACCATCGAGCCGCCGGTGGGCTTCCGAGAGCGGGCTCTCGTCGCCGACCGCGACATCTACGCGCGCGCCGAGGCCGACTGGGAGGGCTTCTGGGCCGAGCAGGCGGCCGAGCTCCTCGACTGGTTCGAAGCGTGGGACACCATCCTCGACTGGAAACTGCCGTTCGCCAGGTGGTTCATCGGGGGCACCCTCAACGTCTCCCACAACTGCCTGGACCGCCACGTGGCCGCCGGTCGGGGCGATCGGGTGGCCTTCCACTGGGAGGGCGAGCCCGGCGACACCCGCACCATCACCTACGCCGATCTGCTGGAAGAAGTGGAGCGCTTCTCCAACGTCCTCGAGAGCCTCGGCGTCACCCGGGGCGACCGGGTGGCCGTCTACATGCCCATGATCCCCGAGCTGCCGGTGGCCATGCTGGCCTGCACTCGCATAGGCGCCGTTCACTCCGTGGTGTTCGGTGGGTTCTCGTCCGAGGCGCTGCGGGACCGCATCGTCGATGCCGAGGCCAAGGTGTTGGTGACGGCCGACGGGGGGTGGCGGAAGGGTGCCGCAGTGCCGCTCAAGGCCAACGCCGACGTCGCCCTCGAGGAAACACCCTCCATCGACCACGTGGTGGTGGTGCGCCGTACCGAGGTCGACGTGGAGATGCGATCCGGCCGGGACCGCTGGTGGCACGAGCTCATGGCCGATGCCCGACGCCACCGCGTGCCGGAGCCCATGGCCTCCGAAGACCTGCTCTACCTCCTCTACACGTCGGGCACCACGGCCAAGCCCAAGGGCATCATGCACACGACCGGCGGCTACCTCACCCAGGTGGCCTTCACCCACAAGTATGTGTTCGACCTTCATCCCGAGGAGGACGTGTACTGGTGCGCAGCCGACATCGGCTGGGTCACCGGGCACAGCTACATCGTGTACGGCCCTCTGGCCAACGGAGCCACCAGCGTGCTGTACGAAGGCAGCCCGGATTTCCCGACACGGGACCGGTGGTGGTCGATCGTGGAGCAGTACGGCGTGACCCTTCTCTACACCGCCCCCACGGCCGTGCGGACGTTCATGAAGTGGGGGAGCGAGGAGCCGGCGAAGCATGATCTCTCCTCGCTTCGATTGCTCGGCAGCGTGGGTGAGCCCATCAACCCCGAGGCGTGGATGTGGTACTTCGAGCACATCGGCGGCGGGCGCTGCCCGGTGGTCGACACCTGGTGGCAGACCGAGACCGGGGCCATCATGATCTCTCCGCTGCCGGGGGTCACCACCCTGAAGCCGGGTTCGGCCACCACGCCGTTGCCGGGGATCGCCGCCGAGGTGGTGGACGACGCCGGTAAGAAGGTGGCCGAAGGCGGTGGCTACGTCACCATCACCCGACCATGGCCCGCCATGCTGCGAGGGATCTACGGCGACCCCGTGCGCTACCGCGACACGTACTGGAGCCGCTTCGAGGGTCGCTACTTCGCCGGCGACGGCGCCCGGATCGACGACGACGGCTACTTCTGGTTCATGGGCCGGGTGGACGACGTCATGAACGTGTCCGGCCACCGCATCTCCACCACCGAGGTCGAGTCCGCCCTCGTGGACCACCCGAGCGTGGCCGAGGCAGCCGTGGTGGGCGCCAAGGACGCCACGACGGGCCAGGCCATCATCGCCTACGTCACCCTCAGGGGCGGCCACCACGCCAGCGAGGAGCACGGGCAGAGCCTCCGTCGGCACTGCGCCACGAAGATCGGTCCCATCGCCCGGCCCAAGACCATCGTGTTCACCGACGACCTGCCCAAGACTCGCAGCGGCAAGATTATGCGCCGCCTGCTCCGGGACGTGGCCGAGGGAAGGGATCTGGGTGACACCACAACGCTCGCCGACGCGTCGGTGGTTGAGGAGATCCGCGCCCGTGCCCAGGCCGCGCCCTCCGAGGAATGACGGCGCGGAGCTGATCCGGCGGGAACGTCGGAACCGGAAACGGTGTTGATGGAGAGGCTATGAGCAAGAACACCATCAAGACCTACGTCCTCCTAGCCTTCCTCGGCGGGCTCCTCGTCATCGGCGGCTCCATCTTCGGGCGTGGCGGCATGGTGATCGGCCTGGTCATCGCCTTCGCCATGGTGGGGGGCTCGTACTGGTTCTCGGACAAGCTGGCCATCAAGGCGGCCCGGGCGGTGCCCGTCACCGAGTCCGAGATGCCCGAGTACCACCGCATCGTGCGTGAGCTGAGCCGGCAGATGGGCATGCCCATGCCCAAGCTGTACGTGTCCCCCGACCAGCAGCCCAACGCCTTCGCCACCGGCCGCAACCCCAGTCATGCCGCCGTAGCCGTCACCCAGGGCATCCTCCAGGTCCTCGATTGGGATGAGCTGCGGGGCGTACTGGCCCATGAGATGAGTCACGTGGGAAACCGGGACATCCTCATCGGCTCCGTGGCCGCGGCGGTGGCCACGGCCATCACCTTCACCGCTCGTATGTTCATGTGGGGCGCCATGTTCGGCGGCGGTGGTGGTGGCAACAGCGACGACGACGGGGTGAACCCGATCGCCCTCATCGCCCTCATGATCCTCGCTCCCCTGGCGGCCATGCTGCTGCAGATGGCGCTCAGCCGCAGCCGCGAGTTCGAAGCCGATCGCACCGGTGCGCGCCTCATCGGCAGCGGCGAGCCGCTGGCCCGGGCACTGCTCAAGCTGGAGCAGGGTGCCCGTCGCATCCCCATGGAGGTACAGCCCGCCCAGGCCCAGAAGTACATCGTGAATCCCCTCACCGGACGCCGTGTCCAGTTCGCCAAGTGGTTCACCACCCACCCGCCCACCGAGGAGCGCGTGGCTCGCCTTCGCGCCGGTGAATGGCAGGGCTGAGGGGGGCTCCCTGGCGCTCGGGTTCTTCATCCGGCAAGATAAGGGCCTGCCACCGTTCATCAGCTCTTCATCCGGCTCTGGTCGGCGGTGCTTGCGCCTGTTGACTGTTGCAGGCCTGACAGCGGGCCTATTGTTGCCGGCGGTCACTGTCGAGGCGGCGGATGACCCACTCTGCGGGGTCTTGAACCCGTGCAACCACACGCCGACTCCCCAGCCGCCTCCGCCGGGGGGTAAGGCACCGCCCGGCCCGGGCTCAAAGCCCACGCCCCCCCCGGCCCGCGGCGCGAACCCCGGTGGTGACGGCGGTCCCGAGAAGCCAGGCGTCAACAACAAGGTCATCCCACCCGGGGCACAGAAGTCCATCAGGACGGGCCCGCGGTCGGGAGCGAACAACTCGAAGAAGCTGCTCGACGCCATCCAACCGCTCCTTGCCTTCGGCCTCAGCCGAGATGAGGCCATCGAGGTGGGTTTCGGTCGCTTTCCCATTGCCGGTCCTGCCAATTTCACCGACGACTACGGCAACCCCCGCTTCACTCCCTACTTCCACTTCCACCAGGGCAACGACATCTTCGCTGAATGCGGCATGCCGGTCCGCTCACCAGCTGACGGCATCTTCTCCACCGCCGGCGGTGGAGCGGGAGGAACCGCGGCGTATGTTCGGAGCGGCGGAACCGAGTACTACCTGGCGCACCTGAAGGGATACGCCAAGAACGTGCGCTCGGGGCAGCGGGTGAGGACCGGTGAGATCATCGGATTCAACGGCAACACGGGCAACGCCGCCGGGGGGGCCTGCCACGTCCACTTCGAGGTTCATCCGGGCGGAAGGACCGTCAACCCCAAGCCCATCCTCGACGACTGGATCAAGGAGGCTCTGGCCAACATCCCCAGCGTCATCGCCTCCTTCGAGAAGGGCCGCCCGCAGGCGGTCATCGCCACCGGACTGACCCGTCGCCTGGCCGACGGGCGTGACGGGTTCCTGGCCGCTCCCGTCCGCCCCTCTCGCAGCGAGCTGCTCTGGGCGTCATCGGCAAGCCCTTCGGGGGGGTCCCTACACCTTGCTGAGGCCGAGGCCACGGCGCTCGCCAACGAGATCGACTGGACGGAGCTGGCACGCCAGCGCCAGGCGGATGCCGACGCGGTGCTGGCGTGGGACGCCCGGGCCCGGGCCGTGCTCATGCCCCTCACCCCCCGGCCGCTCCGGGGGCCCCTGGGCTTGGAAGGTGTGGGCGCCGGCCCGTAGGAGGGGTCAGTCGCGGAAGTTGGTGAACTGGAGGGGGACGCCGAAGTCCTCTTCCTTCAGGGCGGCGATGGTGGCCTGAAGGTCATCCCTCTTCTTGCCTGTAACCCGTAGCTGCTCGCCCTGGGCTTGAGAGTAAACCCCCTTCCGCCCGAGATCCTTGATGAACTTGTTCAGCCGCTTGGCGTGGTCCGGGGAGATGCCGGCCTTGATGCTGATCGCCTGGCGCACCGTTCCCTTGGTTGCCTCCTCGATCTGCCCCCGCTCCAGAGCCTTGAGTGAGACGTTGCGGCGGACCAGCTTCTCCTCCACCACCTGCACGAGGGCTCGCAGTCGGTCCTCGGTGGATGAGTGCAGCTGGAGATCCTGGTCGGACAGCTCCACGCTCGACCCGGTGTTCTTGAAATCGAACCGTGTAGCCACCTCGCGGGCGGCTTGGTCGACGGCGTTCTTGACCTCTTGCATGTCGACTTCGGAGACGACGTCGAAGGTGGGCATCAGGCCAAAGTATCCTGACCCGGCGGGGTCGGTGCCCGAGCGGCCAAAGGGAGCAGACTGTAAATCTGCCGGCACAGCCTACGGAGGTTCGAATCCTCCCCGGCCCACGCAGCCCATGACCTGGGCTTTCGCTTATTCTGCGGCGGTCGGTCTCGTCGGCCGAGGGGGCCGTGACGCGGTTCGGTGGCCCCGCACGCTCGGATGGTGTCAGCCACCGCGTCGGCATGACCATCTGAGGTATAGCCGGACACGGGTTGCGGCGATCGCCCGAAGCCGAGCAGGTCGGGCACCACCAGGCTACCGAACGTGCTCAGTCGGTCGTAGGGCTGGCCCCAGTACCGTCCTGAGTTGAACATGCCGTGCAGAAGCACGATGCGCGGTGTGCCTCGCCGAGCGTTCGGACCGCCAGCCGTTCCATGTGCACCGCTCCCTCGGGGGGTGCCCACGTCGAGTTTCCCTTGCGTCTGTACCTGCTCGCCAACGGAACCGCAGCAAGCGCCGGAAGTATCACGCTCAACTTCTTCATCTTGAGAGGGCCGGGCGAGCACCCCGATGAGGCGGCGCAAAAGGGGCAGAAACCCAGACGGCGAGAGAGCTCTGGACACGACGACCGAGCAGGGCTCGTGGGCACGTCGCCTGGTGGAACTCTTGTTTGTTTCTCATGAACGCTTACGTGAGGCCGAGTACAGAGCGGGCCGCGGTGTAGGCACCGACGCCAACGAGGAGGGCGGCGAAGGACCGCAGCATCGTGCGGACGGGAAGGCGGTCGGCGGTGCGACTACCGGCGAGGACGCCGGCGAGAGCAGCGAGGGTGAACAGCGCCGTGACAGACCAGTCGACGGTGGCGGTGCCGAGGCGTGCGGCAAGGGCGATGGCGGCGTTGATGGCGATGATCAACAGCGACGTGCCGATCGCTTCGGGCATGGCGAAGCCGAGAAGGAGGGTCAGGGCCGGCACGATGATGAACCCGCCGCCCACCCCGAACAGGCCGGTGAAGAACCCGACAAGAGTTCCGGCGGCAAGGACCTTGGTAAGGGTGCCGGCATCGACTCGCAGGCCGGCCACGACTTTCACCGATCCTGGCGGAGCATCGCCTGACGCCAGAGCTCGGTCCTCCCCGGACTTTGTGCAACTCGGGCAGTCAGCAAGCATCCGCCAGGCGGCCACAAGGACCAGAGCAGCGAAGGCGAGCAGGAGCACGTTGGGATCGAGGCGCCGGTTGAGCGCCGAGCCGCCGATGGAGCCACCGAGGCCAGCGAGCCCGAACATGACCCCGACGCCCGGACGCCGCGTCCCGCTCGCCAGTGGTCGCCCATCCCCACGACAGCCGCCAGGCCGACCACCACCAGGGAGGTGGTCGTGGCCGCCGGGGGCGACTGCCCGACGACGTAGACGAGGACGGGGACGGCGAGGACCGAACCCCCCTCCGAGGGCGCCCATGCTGAAGCCGATGAGGAATCCCAGCGGCGACGCTACGAGCGCCCTACTCACTGGTCGGACAACAGCGCCCGGGCAGCCTGGCGGCCGGGTGTGCCGGCGATCCCGCCCGAAGGGTTGGTCCCGGCACCGGAGATGTAGAGCCCCTCGACGGGTGTGCGCCAGCTGCCGAGTCGCCTGGTGGGGCGGAACGGACCGAGCTGGTCCAGGGCGATGTCGAGGTACATGGGGTGCCCGAGCGGCCAGCGCTCGACGCGCTCCATGTCGTCGGGAGTCCAGGTGGCGGTCCCCGGACGGAGTCGCCGAAGCCCGGGGCCCTCGAATCGACCGTCTCCAGGCAACGCTCAACGAGCTCCTCCTTGCGATCAGCCCAGCCTCCCTCGACCTTGGCAGGGGCGGCTGGGCAGGCAAGGTAAACGGTGTGGTGACCGCGAGGCGCCAGGGTGTCGTCCAGAGCGGACGGCGTGAAGGCGTAGAGCGGGAGCGGGTCAGGAAGCCGGCCGGCCTCGGACTGGGTCCACGCGGGTGAGGTCGTCCAGGCGATCGACGTAGCTCTGCAGGCCGTTCCAGTCACCGTGGCGGCTGTTGGCATAGGGGGGAGGGCGTCGGTGGCCACGTGGACGACGGCTTGCACCACGTTGGAGCGCCGGGCGGCGGCGAGGTCGGCGCCGGCGTCGCCGCCGAGGGGCGGGTCGAGCAGCTTGAGCAGCGCCGTCTTCGGATCCATGGCGGTGATGACGCTCGCTGCGGAAATCCGCTCGCCGCTGTCCAGGACCACGGCTCGAACCCGTCCCCCACCGGCCTCGATGCGGGCCACGGGCGCCGAGCAGCGCAGCTCGCCGCCGAGCGAGTGCAGCCTCGAAACGAGGGCGTCGGTGAGGTTCTGGGCGCCGCGCCGACCGTGCCACTGCCCGAAGAGATGGTAGGCAGCCTGCCAGAAGGCGAAGAAGGCACTTCCGGGCACCGTCGGCCCCACGCCGGCGTGGGCGGCGAAGGCGGCCACCGGCCCGCGGGTGAGGTCGGACGGCAACCACCTACGCAGCAGGGCGTCGTAGGGGCTCATGACGTCACGGGCGGTGGTGAGAGGCTGGTGGCGCAGGGCCCGCACCAGGTGAGCGACCCTGCCGGGGAGCAGCTTTAGAGAGAGCTCGCCACGGATGGCGGGCATCACCGTGCGCACGAGGGGGATCTTGTCGAGGAAGCGGCGGTAGGCCTGCGCCTCCTGCGGCGACTCCTCGGCGATGGACTCCACCGTGGCCTCGATGGAGCGGTAGAAGCGCACTCGCCGACCATCCTCGTGGACGGCGATGGAGAAGGGGTCCATCTCGATGTAGTCGAGCCCGGCGCCGGCCAGATCGAGCTCGGCAGGGATGTCGGTCATGTTGATGATGTTGTGGGCGGCCGAGTGCAGGTCGAAGCGGTAACCGGGCACCGTCTCCTCCGTACGCGACCCTCCGCCGGGACGGTCGAGTTGTTCCACCACGACCACGTCTCGGCCGGCCTGTGCCAGGTAGCAGGCGGCGACGAGGCCGTTGTGGCCGGCACCCACCACGACGTCGGCACCGCTCGACACCGAGCGCGTCACGTCAGGCTCATGAACAGTCGCTCGACCTCCGCGGGGTCGTAGCCCTCGCCTCGAGCGGCCTCCTCGTCCTCCAAGCAGTACTGCAGCTGGCTCACCAGCAGGGACACCCCCACCCGATCGAGGGCCTTGCCGGCTGCGGCGATCTGTTGGATCACCTCCCGGCACGATCGGCCGTCTTCGATCATGGTGACGACGCCGCCGAGCTGGCCCTGGATGCGCCGCAGCCGCCGGCGGGCGGCGGCCACGACGTGCTCGGGCGTCTCGCTCACGCTGCCAGCTCGGCCAGGGCGGCGTCGAAGCGCCGGCCGGCCTCCTCGGCGATGGGCTGCAACGCGGCGTTGCCGTCGGCGATGACATTCCGGTCGAGGGCCTGCACCATGGAGCGGTCCCCGTCGCTCCGCACGACGACGTTGCAGGGCAACAGCAACCCGATCTGGCGCTGGATGTCGAGAGCCCGATGGGCCAGCTGGGGGTTGCAGGCCCCGAGGATCGTGATGGTCGTGGCGTAGGTCATGATCAGTCCTCCTTGGTAGTGGCGTAGCCGGCGGCCTTCCATGCGCTCATACCGCCCAGCACGTTGATGAGCTGCAGGTGCCGGTTCCGGGCCAGCAGGCTCGAGGAAACTGAGGAGCGGTACCCCGAGCCGCAGGTGACGGCGAGAGGCTTGTCGTCGGGCACCTGCTCCACGCGGCCCGGAAGGGCTCCGCCGGTGATGAACGTCGCGCCCTCGACGTGGCCTGAGGCCCATTCTGCGGGCTGGCGCACGTCGAGCAGATTGACCTCGCCCGCCTCCAACCTCTTGCGGAGCTCGTGAACAGTGATCTGGGGGAGCCGCTCGATGTCTAGTGCCGCCGTGCGCCACGCCATCATGCCCCCGGCCAGCCATCCCAGCGGCGGGTCGTAGCCGATGCGCAGCAGGTCCCAGGTGACCCTCCACAGGTCTGCAGGAGCGTCCAGCACGAGCACGACGCGGGCGCCCTCATTGAGGACGGTGCCAGCCCAGGTGGCGAACGCCGCCCCTTGGCCGACGTTGAGCGCACCCGGGACGTGCCCTCCGCCGAAGGCCTCAGGCGAGCGGGTGTCGAGCACGACGGCTCCGTCTCGCACAGCGCTCCTGACCCCCTCTGGCTTGAGTGCCGGTGGCTCTCGCAGCACCGTGAGCGGGGCGACGCCGTCCATGTTCTTGCGGCGCATCCGCCGCCAGTAGGGCGGCACGGCGGGCAGATTGTCGAGGCGAAGGCACTGCTCGACGAACTCTCCCTTCGAAGAGACGTTGGCCAGGATGGCGTTGGTGCGCCGCTCGTAGCCAACCGTGGTGGACAGTCGGCTCCCGATGTTGCCGCCGCAGAGCGATCCGGCCACATGCGTCGGGAAGACCTCGAGGTGCTCGGGCAGCTCGAGGAGCTTCTTCTGAATGGTGTGGCAGAACACCTTGGCCGACTCCTCGGCCTGTTCGGTGCCGCCAAGGAGATCGGGCCGGGCGAGGTCTCCGACCAGCAAGGCTCCCCCTGACAGCAGCAGCGCCGGCTCGTTGGCGGATGCGGAGCGGTCGTAGACGAGCAGGCTGATGTGCTCGGGCGTGTGGCCGGGGGTGTGCAGGACCTCGATGCCCACCTCTCCCATCTCGAGGTGCTCGCCGTCCTGCAGCGGGCGGTGGGGGTAGCCGAGATCGGCCTCGGCCGAGCCCAGGAGTTGGACGTCGGCCCGCTGGGCCACCTCGGAGAGGCCGGACAGGTAATCGTTGTGGCCGTGGGAGTCCAGGGCGTAGCCGATCCGGAGCCCTTGTATGCGGGCCTCGGCGAAGTAGCCGTCGACGTGGCGCTGTGGATCGAACAGCAGTGCCTCGCCCGTCTGCTCGGAGCCGACGAGGTACGAGGCGTGCCCGAGACCTTGCAGGTAGAACTGCTTGAAGAACATCTACGTCGAACCCCTTCCTAGCCTGGGTCGTCATGCTGTGTCACAGGCGATGCACCGGTCGTGTCGTGAGGGCTAGGTACCCCAGGGGGTATGATCCCAATCATGGCTCGGCAGTGGGTCGTGCTGGTGGCGTGTCTGGATGCCGCCGTCCACGGGTAGCGGAGCCGATGTCGACGATCAAGAGGAGCCAGCATGAAGGAGAACGTCGGTGGAGCAGAACGAGTCGTGCGGGCGCTCAGCGGGCCCGCCCTCCTCGTTGCTGGCTACGGCCCACTCGGCGGACGCCACGGCCGTCTGCGTGGCCTGTTCGCCATGGTGTGGGGTGCGGTCGTGACGGAGACCGCCATCACCAAAACTTGCTCTGTGAATGGTCTCCTGGGGCGTGATACGTCCGAGTAGATATCGACGACGACGAGTTCGACCGACGACGCCGGGCGCTTGGGAAGACCTCGTCACGGCGAGATCGACAAGGACGAGTACTAAGAGCGGCGCCGGAGCCTGAGCGGGCGAGCGTAAGAGACGACACAGGAGGTTCGACCATGGCAAGCATCCTCATTCTCGGCGGCGGCTTCGGCGGCCTTGCCGCAGCCCACGAGCTGCGAGCGCGGCTGTCCGAGGACCACGACGTGACTGTGATAGCCGCCGACGACCACTTCTACGTCGGCTTCGCCAAGCTTTGGGACCTGGTTGGCACACGGCCGCTCGAGCAGGGGACAGCGAGCCTGTCGGCCCTAGAACGGCACGGCATCCGGTTCCTCCACACCCGCATCACAGCGATCGACCCGGCCCAGCGCCGAGTCGAGACTGAGAAAGGCGCCTTCGACGCTGACTTCCTCCTCGTCGCGCTCGGGGCAGCTCCCGGGCCTGAGCGCCTCTTGCCGCTGGAAGGACCGGCGCACAACTTGTACGCAGCCGGGGATCTGCCGGCGATGCGTGCCGAACTCGCTCGTCTGGATGCCGGGACCCTGGCGGTCCCGGTGCTCGGTACCCCCTTCCAGTGCCCCCCGGCCCCATACGAGGCCGCGTTCCTCCTCGACCAGTACCTCCGCGAGCGAGGGGTCCGCGACCAAGTCGAAGTCGTGGTCACGACGCCCCAGCCGATGACGCTTCCCGCTGCCGGCCCTGAAACCAGCCAGTTCCTCGCGGACGCCCTCGCAGGAGCGGCATCGAGCTGCGCACCGGACAGCGGGTGCAGGCGATCGACCCCGGCGCCCGCACGGTGTCGTTCGGCGACGGTGCGCTGCTCGAGTATGCGCTGCTGCTCGCCGTACCCCAGGCCGTCCCACCGCGGGTCGTGTCCGAGAGCCCCCTGGCCGGTGACGGAGGCTGGATCCAGCCGGACCGTGAAACCCTACAAACCCGTTTCGACGGCGTCTATGCAGCCGGAGATTGCAGAAAGCCTCCTCCGCCCCACGCCGGTATCTTCGCCGAGGGCATGGGTCGCGTCGCCGCACGCAACATCGCCGCCCAGATCGACGGCGGTGACGGCGACCGGTTCGACGGGAGGGGCTACTGCTTCCTCGAGTTTCCGGACCAACGAGCCGCGGTCTTGGAGGGCGACTTCTTCGCCGAGCCGAATCCCGACGTGCGGATGGCCGAGCCCGACAGCGAGACGTTCGCCCGGAAGCGGGCGTTCGAAACCGACCGGCTCCGCGACTGGCTCGACGTCGTCCAGTCCTGATCGACCCGCCAAGGGCTCGAACTCGCTCAACACTGAGGCGGTCGACTGACACCACGTAGCTTCTCATGGCGCGTCGCATGTGCAGCTTCTCTAGCCGTGGCTCACTTCAGCCAAGGGTCGCGGACCACCCGACTTCGGCACCTGTGCGGCGCGAGGTAACGCGCCGAGTCCCCGATACTTCGGGCGTATGGATGGCCTGGCGCCGGTTGGGTTGGGCGCCGCGGCCATCGGCGAGTCGGGGGCGGCGCCCGACCCACGGCGGGTTACGCACACCGACGTCACCCAAAGGGACGCCACGGCGGCTTAGAGGCAGTCAGCCTCACGATGGGAATAGGGCGATTCGTCTTGGCCTGGTAACGGTCGTAGCGGCCGCCGTTGTTGTCGTTCACCAATTGCCATAGCCGCTGGTAGTCGTCATCGTCCCGCTCGACGACGGTTGCTACGGCCGGGAAGCGGTCGCGAGCGATCTGCACCCCCACCTGCGCTCGAGCTCGCACATTGTGCAACCAGCCCGGTGTTCGGTCGGCGCCGCCGAGAGAGCCGACTACCAGGTAGTCCTGCTCATCGCGGGCGTACACCAACGACGATGTGCGGCTCTTTCCGGTGCGCCTGCCGGTCGTGAACAGCAGCAGACAGGGGACGCCGAGGAGGCGATGCCCGACCCGCCCTTCGGTGAGCACGTAGACGGCCTGATGAAGATGAAGAAGCCCCAGCGCAGCCGTGTCCCGAGGCCGCGAGGCTCCCTCACCCGACCGGCCTGGTGGAGCAGTCGCCGTGCCATCGCAACAATCGTGTCAGCGCGGTCGTGCCAGCCGGAGCTGCAAGCGCTTAGCCTCGATACACCGACTGGTAGGGCCTGAGTCAGGTCGCGTATCCACTTGAAAGGCCTCCCGAGATGGGACGATGACGGTGTTCAACGTCGTCTTCACCACCAGCACGGGAGGCACTTTCAGTGAGTCGAGTATCGCACGATCTTGACCGCATCGAGGTGAGGTTCGACGACTCGAACCTGGTGGCCAACGCTGGCTTGCTGCTGGTGGGAACCCTCGTTGTCCGCCTCGGGCTGGAAGCCCTGATCGACGCCAGTGTGCGCCTGGGTGGACGCGTGGGCGGAGCACCACCAGGGCGCAAGGTGTTGACTCTGGTGCACGCCATGGTGGCCGGGGGCTCGCATATCGAGCACGCCGAGGTCCTGCGCTCGGGGGCCAGCAACAAGGTGCTTCCCCATCGGGTGATGGCCCCCTCCACCTTGGGCACGTTCCTGCGCTCGTTCACGTTCGGCCATGTCCGCCAGCTCGAGGCCGTGATTGGCGAGACGCTGAGGAGGGCGTGGTCCATGGGTGCCGGCCCCGGCAGGTCGCGCCTGGTCATCGATTTCGACTCCACCGTCTGCGAGGTGGTGGGCAAGCTCAAGTCCGGAGCCGCCTTCGGCTACACCAAGGTGTTGGGCTACCACCCGCTGCTGGCCAGCCGGGCCGACACCGGAGAGGTGCTGCACGCCCGCATGCGCAAGGGCTCGGCCAACACCGCCCGGGGTGCTCGGCGTTTCATCGAAGAGCTCGTGGCCCGGGTGCGCCGGGCTGGGGCGGTGGGCGAGATCGTGGTTCGGGTGGACTCGGGGTTCTGGTCCAAGCAGACCATGGCCACCCTGGCTCGCCTCGACGTGCGCTACACGATGGCCGTGCGCACAGGAATTCGGCCATCGCCGCCATCTCCACCATCGACGAGCAGGACTGGGTCGACATCGACTACACCCTCGAAGGCCAGGCCCAGGTGGGCGAGTGCGTCTACAACGGTCGGCGCCTGATCGTGCGCCGCACCCGTCTCACCGACGCGGCCCAGGCTCGTCTGTGGCCGCAATGGCGCCATCACGGCTTCCTCACCGATCTGACCGGAGACGCCACCAGCGTGGACGCCTTCCACCGCGCCCATGCCGTGGTCGAGCTCGACATCCGCGATCTCAAAGAAGGTGCCGGGCTCGAGCATGTGCCATCGGGGAACTTCTCCGCCAACAGCACCTGGCTGTGCTGCGCGGTGCTGGCCCACAACCTCATGCGCTGGAGCGCCACCCTCGGCCAGCGAACGCCCGTCGAAGAGCGCCGAGTGGCCCGCACCGTGCGGGCCCGCCTCATCGCCGTTCCAGGGCGACTCGTCAATCACGCCGGAACCCCTTACCCTCCGAGGACCGCTCAACTGGCCATGGGCGCAGTGGTTCCAACGTCGACTCGGCGCCCTACGTGCGCTTCCTTTCCAACCTGGCTGACGTCACCCCGGCGGCCGGGCGCACCGCAGACGATTCCCTCGCGCTGACAACCTGACAACCACCAACCTCTGGGTCGACGCGTCCCAACTCGGCAAGGACCGGTCGCTTGTCACCCGGTCCGCTCACGGAGTCGCCAACCGGGCGGGGACGAGCTGCCGCCGGGGGCCATCGGTGGATCCAGGCTTAGAACCGCACGACTTCGCACGGCTGTTGCTAGGCGAAGTAGTCCCCGCCAGGGCCGCGCCTGTTGTGGCGGAGGGTCATGGTCATCCGGTCACCGACACGGGGGACTCCACCTCATGGAGAGGACAGAGGGCTCTCGTGCGGCCAGCCGTGGCCGCGCAGCATCACCAGGTCGCCATCACCGGTTTCCCACTCGGTGGTTTGGGACCCTTGCCAAGCGCAAAACAGAGCCGCACCCAGGAGCGTCACGATTGCAATGACTCCACCAGCGCCAGGCGGGTCGTGGTGTGCAGTGATGTATCCGATCCCGTCGTGCGACTGTCCCCACTGCACCTCGTTGAAGAGAGGGATGGCCGGCAGGTCCGACCGCGCCTTGGTCAGCGAGTCGCAAAGCGTGCGGCCGAACTCTTGGACCGTAGGCGCTGCCCGATCGAAGAAAACGCCGGCCGATAGGCCGCCTTGGCGAACACCCTTTTTCGACCTCGGGAAGCGGCGCCCAGGTCGTCGGTACCGCCTCCATCAGAAGAGCGCGTGGCTGGGGACGACGCTCTCGAGGCGGACCCACCCCTTTCAATGAGCGATCTCGCCGCGCCCGCCCAGTTGATGCCCTGCAGACTGTCTTCTGGCATGCCTTCACCCCCATGGCGGCGACCGAACCTCCACGGTAGTTACGGCTGGTCGCAGGGTGGCCTCAAAGTGCCGGTCAGGGCGCCCGGTAACGGCACCGATGCGGCGCAAGGTAACGCTCTACGGTCCTAGCAGAGCTGCCGCGGAGCGAACTCCTGTGGCCAAGTCGCCCGCTTCCGCCGGTGACAGGTTGCGACGGGCAACACGAGTCGCGCTCTCTCGCGGGGCCCGGCACGGGTGGCTTTTCAGTCACCCCGCCCATGCTCCGGAAGCGCATTGCGCCGACTCGATCGCGCTGCGCCGGCTCCGGCGCCCTCGTCCTCGGTCTCGGGTCACCCCTCGCGGAACGCATTCCAGCGAAACATCGACCTCGGTGACATCAGTCACTACCGGTTCATGCCGACACCCACGGCGGCGGCACCCACGGCGGCGGCACCGTCGTAAGCTGAGGCTGCGACAACGCGACATAGACAACAGCGAGGATGACCTTGTTCGTCTCAGCGAGCCCGACGGCGTCGCGGGCGAAGCTTGAGAACGTCGTGTATGCGCCGAGCCCGCCGACGCCGAGAACTGTGATCGTGGGCGGCGTGACCTGGGACATCAGTCCGAGCATCAACGACCCGGTGACGTTGACGATCAACGTGCCCAGCGGGAAGTCGTCATGGCGGTTCCATCGCCGACCAGCCCGGCTCAGCAGGGCGAGCGCACCAGCAGCCCCCCGACGTTTCCGGCGTCCGCGAGGCGGTCCTCGGGCGGCAACGGATCGGAAGAACATCGTTGTGATCAAGCCTCCTCCTCCAACGGACAGTGTGAGCGCAGCGCACAGCAGCCGCAGCGCAGCCGCACGAAACGTCGACCCGAAGTGATCCAGGCTCCTCCTCCAACGGCTGCCGGCGTCAGAGGACGCAGCGCCGTCGATGTGTCACCGTCACGGGCGAGGTTAACGACCAGAGTGAGAAGGGTCGAGAAGGTTGTGAGCCCGCCGATGTCAAGTCCCTATGCCGCCGAGGTTAACGACCTATGCCGCCGGAGGCGTGCCTTCAGTCGAGAGGTTGTGGCTGCCACAACTATGCCGCCGAAGTCGTGCAGCAGCTCACCGGATGAGACCACTCCTCAGCGAGAAGGACGCCGAGCAGGATGGATCCGGCCGCGTTGACAAGGAGGACCGGCCACGGGAACTCGCGCATGGCGAACGTAGTGACCACGCCCCAGCGGAGTGCAGCACCTATGACCCCGCCCACGGCGATGGCCACGGCGCGCCTCGCGTCCCACGTTCCACACACAGACTCGCAGCCTTACCCGAGTGGACACACGCCCCGGGGGACGACCAGAACAGCGGATCTGGCGCTCCGCTCGAGTTTGGCACGGCGGGCGCGAGTAACCGCGCCGTCCACGGGCTCCTGGCCTCCGCAGGAGGCATCCTCCGGCCGGCGTTACCGAGCCGGTGGTCGGTGGTTGAGCGCCCATCTTCGGAAGAGGACGAACGGCCGTGACCGGCCCGAGGGCTAGTGCGGATTCGATATGTGCCAGCAGTCGACGGCGTGGGGGCGCCCAGCGTTACCTGGGTGCTCGACGAACGAAGTGTCGTCGGCGACAACATTCTTGATTGGGTGTCCCCGTTGGGTGGGAGCGCGATCGCTCGGTGTTCGAAGGCCGTCCAGCACGGATGCTGGCGGGCACGCCGGTGGCAGGAGCTGACCGCGAGACCCTGATGTGTGTGTGGTGGGCGATCCCGACCGTCGGTGCCGACTGTGATGGCGGCTGTCGGTCAGGGCATGGCGTAGACCTTTCCGGGATGGATGCTGCGCAGGGTGTGGTAGCAGCGGCGGGCCAGTTTGCGGGCCATGGAGATGGCGGCCAGCTTGCCGTCGTGGCGTTGCTTGACGGCCGCGTAGTAGTCGTGGTCGGGGCTTCGGTGGTGCGAGGAGTTCTTGGCCGCCTCGTACAGGGCCCAGCGCAGCGTCTCGGGGCCCTGCCGGGTCAGGTAGCCGCCCGCTCGGCGGCGGTCCGAGGAGTCCACGGTGACATCGAGGCCGGTGTGACGCACCGCCTGGTCGGATCGGGAGAACCGCCGGCAGTCGCCCAGCTCGGACCACACCGCCACCGCGATCAACCCGCCGATGCCGTAGTGGGCCTCGACGAGCGCTTTGCAAGCGGGCTGGCGTCGACCGAAGCGTTGCAGGTCCCGCTTCAGCGGCTGGGCCTCGGCGTCGGTGGCGTCGATCATGGCATAGCCGACCCGGATGCGCTGACGGGCGGCGGGGCTCAGCTGCAGGGAGGGGTCGGCCAGCATGGCCCGGGTCTTCTCGGAACGGATGGCGCCTTCGGGCACGGCCACCCCGTGCTGGTAGAGCTCGGCGTGGATGCGCTGGCCCCATACCGTGCGCTGGTCCACCAGCGACTTGTAGAGCCGCACCCGCTCCCGCCACTCCAGCACCGGCCCCGGTGGAATCCACGACTCCGGCAGGTCGCCGGCCGCCAGCAGCTCGCGCAGCAGTTGGGAGTCGCTGCGATCGGTCTTGGCCCGTCGCTTGCGCCCCCGTGCCGCCTGGGTGTCGGCCGGTTCGGCCAGATGGGCCTCGAAGCCGGCCGCGGTGATCTCCTCCACCACGTAGCGCCACCCGGTGCAGCCCTCCACCGCCAGGGCCACCGCGCCATCGGCCGCCCGAGGTGCCAGCTCCCGCTCGAGCCAGCGCCGGAACCGCTGCCGGTCGGGCTGCCACAGCCGCCGCGCCACACCTCGCCCGAGTCCACCTCGACAACGTCGAAGGTGATCTGGGCCCGGTGCAGATCCAACCCACCTACCATGGCCATTCGGGACCTCCTTGCAGCAGTAGGGACTCTCGACAAGCCCATGGTTGCCGAGGGGGTCCCCGCCGTCGCCTGTCGGTGAACCGGTAGCGCCAGTCGACGGTCGGGACGCGCACGGGGTCGGGGTCAAGCGGTCAAGGAGCAGGCAGCCGACTCGCCGCCGCGACGTCCCGAACCGGATGCGCCGTCCGTCGGTTCCGCCGGAACCGCTCAGCGGAGACGGTAGCGGTCAGCCTTCGACATCCTGAAGGCGACGCTGCGGACGACGAAGGAGCTGATGACCAAGGCGAGAATGGCTCCGTCAGCAACCAACGAAGGGTCGTCTCCGGATACGAAGCCGGCGAGGAGAGCGAGGGCGATCAGGAGAGTCGAAGAGCGGCCGAGCCAAGTGATGTTCCGGTCCCTCCGCCGAAGCTTTGCCCTCTCATCCGGGTCCTCCACTGTCCGGCGGTGCCGCTTCAGCCAGGCGAGCTCGTCGACGACCGGCTCAGCCCCCCAGCCGACGAGCACGTCACGGGCTTCCGCCGGTTCCTCGAAGCGAAGTAGCACGCCATCGAGATCTGCGCCATGGCCGGACCGCGACTCGAGCACGCCCACGGGAACGTCGGTGTTCGGGGCCCAGGCTGCAAGAGCCCGAATCGGAGGGACACGCTGGGGCTGCTTGAAGAGGAGCGCCGTCGTGGGCGTGGTGGCTGGCCCCGTCGTGAAGAAGTAGGGCACCAGGAGTCCACTTGCGAACAGGACGTCCTCCTCGCCGGCGTCCCACTGCTCGACCGTGAGGTCGAGTACGCCCAATTCACCGAGGGGCACAGCCCAACGCCTCCGCCCAAAGTATGTGGGCAGGTAAAGCGCGGCACTGTTCGAGTCGACCCAGACCGTGGACTTCCTCGGACTCAGCCGGTACGTCTTGAGGCGGAGCTCGGCGGCCACAGAGCCATCATGCCTCCGGACACGACGGCGCTCCGAACTACCGGGCGATTGGGGGCTCCCCGTCTGGCCGGAGGAGAGGTGGTGACGGCGAGGGTCAGCTGGCGGCGTCGGACGGCTCGCCGCGGCGGTGGCGCAGGGCCATGGCGCCGGCGAGCAGTCCACCGGCCGCTGCCGGCAGCAGGACCGACGACGGGACCTCGGGGATCACCGGGGCGGGGGTGTCGGCGAGTTGGGCACCGGGGCGACCGTTCTCGATCACCTAGCTGGCCCGGGTCCGCACCGGCGCCCCCGGAGCCTCCCACGAACTCCACCACTCGGAAGTCGGCGGTGCACTCGCTGCGGGTGATCACGTTGCGGACGTAGCCCCGGTTGCGGTTGATGGACTTGATGTGCGGGTTGTCGGCCAGCTGGACCCGATCACCGCTGCCCTGGTCCATGCCGTTGCCGCCGGTGCTGATCGAGGTGCCGACCAGCTCAGTGGCCACCGTCCTCGATGCCGGGTCGTTGAAGTCCGCCTTGAAGTCGCACACGTAGTTGGCGTGGACGTCGCCGGTGAGCACGACGGGGTTGGAGGGGCTGGTGGCGGCGATGTGGTCGCGCAGACTGTCGCGGTCGGCCACGTAGCCGTCCCAGGCGTCGTCGCTGAATCGGGTGTCCACGCCCTCGGTGAAGTCCCGCTGGGAGAGGAAGACCTGCTGGGCTCGTGGTCGTCGAGCACCACCGCCCAAGGGAAGGCGGCGTGGGAGGCCTGCAGGTCGGCGTCGCCCTTGTACTGGCCGTACCGGTTCCGATGCTGGACAAGGGTGACCGGCTCGCTCTTGCCCTCGTGCTGGCGGGGCCGGCCGGCTACCGGACCGGCCCCCTCGTAGATGTAGTCGCCGACCTGGACCACCAGGTCGAGTTCCTCGTCCGCCATGTGGCGGTGTGCGGTGTAGAAGCCGGCGTTGTAGGCCTGGCAGGTGGGGCCATCGGCCCGGAACAGCAGATGTGCGGGCCTGCATCACCCGACGGCCACCGGGCGCCTTCGCCGGCTTGAGACGCTCACTAAAAGTGAAAATATCCCTTGACTGACCACGGAGAGTGAACCACCATGTGCTCCTGGCGGAAGCCCACCGGTCCAGCCAGGCCAAACATTCATCCCATTCAAGGAGCAAACAACAGTGACTACCCCCACTTCATCGGCAGCCCTCAAGGCCAGTTTGAGCATGATCTTCACCAGCGCGTTGGTCGTGGGCGCCATGGCCTCCCCGGCCCTGGCCGCCCCCAAGGAGAAGTCCAACGGTCGTGCGGCCAAGCCCGCCGGCGGGGGCAAGGCCAAGGCGCCCTCCACGGTGGTGACCGAGGACAACGACAACGACGGCGTGGCCAACAACGTGGTCGACGCCGGGGACAACAGGCATCCTTCCGGGAAGGACCGCTCCGTCGAGCACGGCGGGTCGGTCAACCAGGGCAAGTCCGGCTCGGACCCCGACAAGAAGACCAATGGCGGGCTCGACAAGCCCGGCGGCTCCGGCGGCGCGGACCGCCACGACCAGGACGGCAACAACGGCTGCGGCAACGACGACGACTTCGAGGACGACAACAACGGCAACTGCGGGGGCAAGGGCCGGGGCAGGGTCCTCCCCAAGGCCACCACGCCCAAGGCCACCACGCCCAAGGCCACCACGCCCAAGGCCAACAGCACAGTCCTTTCCGGCAACGGCACAGCCCCTTCGGGCAACAGCAGCACAGCCCCTTCCGGAGTTGGCCTCTCGGTGCCGACCACAGGGGGGACCACGACGGGGGCCACGCCAGTCCCGAGCGTGTTGGGCCTGCACCTCGAGCGCCCCGCCAGCCTCAGCGTCCTCGGCGCCGATCTGGCCCGCTCGGCGGACCCCGGCGTGCGCCTCGGTCTGCGTCCCTTGTCGACGACGGCCCGTTCGGCGTCAACCCAGCGCATCTCCTCGGCCTCCCTGCCCCGCACCGGCACCGGGATCGACGGGCTGGCCCAGCTGGCCCTGATGTTGCTTGGAGCCGGCGGCACCATGGTGGTCATGAGCCGCCGCCGTTCGGCGGTCACCACCACTGGCTGAGGACCGCCACAATCAAGCGGAGCGGGGGCCTTTTGGCCCCCGCTCCGCTTGTTCGCGCGCACCCGGGCATGGGAGCGTTCGCTTCGGGTCAGTGTCGCTACTGGTCCAGGTCGCGGTAGGCCACTTCCAGATGGACGCCCTGTGCATCGAGCTCGGCAGCACCCTCGGCCGGGCCTACGCCCTGGGCGGCCGCGAACCCAGGGCCGTGGCGGGCGGCGGTGCCGCGGAGGTCCACCGTGGCGCCGGGCCGGATGGCGCGAGGAGACTCACCCGACCCTCCGAGTCGCACCCACAGGCGGGTCTGACCGCACGCCGCCCAGAACCCTTCGTTGGCTGGCACGGATTGGACGGTCACGGCCCTTCCCTCAACGCCGGTTCCCTGCAGACCGGTGAGGGAGCCGGGTCCTACCGGCTGCCCAGCGGTGGTCACCAGTCCCGGACAGGTCGGAGGGGGGAGGGAGACCGGTGTGGCCACGGAGGGCGGTTCCGGATCCCGGGCCATCACCACCACCACCGCAGCGACGACGCCTGCCGTGCCCACGGCTGCCGTCGCTCGGGCGTGAGACCGGCTCTTCCTGGCGACGGCGCCCAACGCAGGTCCGAAGGCCCCGGCGGGGATGAGGATCGCAAGTGGGAGCCGGCGTTCCACCAGCGTGGGTGCCAGCTCGGCACAGGCGGTGCAGGCGAGCACGTGCTCGGCGGCTCCTCGGCTGGACTGGCGGCGCCGGTCTCCGGCCGAGATAGCGACCAGCACGCTGTGGCAGTCCTCGGTGGGCAGGTGGGCCCGCCGGTAGGCCACCAAGTAGTCCACCCGGAGCTTGGCTCGAGCACGCCCCAGCCGGGCGGCAACGGCGCCGGGAGTGGAGCGATGCTCGGCGGCGATGGTGGCGGTGTCGACGCCCTCGACTTCGTGGGCCAGCACGGCCCTGCGCTCCGCCTCGGACAGCGAGGCCAGCGCCGTTCGCAGAGCGGACCGGCGCTCTCCGGCCAAGGCGAGGGATTCCGGCTGCTCGGGTTGGCGGGTGTCGGCCAGACGATGCTGAAGCGCGCCCCGGCGGGACGAGCGCGCTGATCGGAGGCCAACAGGTTGCGAGCGGTCACGATGGCGTAGGCGACGAGGGTCTCACCATCGAGGTCTCGGCGACTCGAGGCCAGCCGGGTGAGTCTCCTGCACCAGGTCGTCGAGGCGGTGGGGATCGAAGACCTTGGAGGCGAGCACCCTGCGCACCACCGGCTCCACGGCGGCCACCCGGTCCCTTGTCGACTCGCGAGGTGCGGGCATCAGGATCCCTCACCCCGTGGTTGCCGGCTCATGTCGGCGCAGGATTTTGCGGAACGCTGGCCTCCTTGCCGCGTCATGGATCGAGCAGTAGGCGGTTTCATCATACGAGGCTCGAAGCAGCTAGAGCCCGCCGGGCCTCGACCTCCGCAACCACAAGGAGGCGTCCGGCCCCGACGGCAAACTCACAGCAGGCGCTGCATGAGGACGACGTCGAGCCAGCGTCCGTACTTGCGCCCCACCTCCTTCTCCACTCCCACCAACTCGAAGCCGCAGGCCCGGTGCACCTGTATTGACCCATCGTGGCCTCCCGCGATCCGGGCCATGACGGCGTGGAATCCATGGGTGGTGGCCAGGCGTACCAGCTCGCCGAGGATCGCCGCGCCCACGCCCTGGCGCCGCGCGTCATGGCGCACGTACACCGAGTCCTCCACGGTGGTGGCGTAGGCAGGCCGGGGCCGGTAGGCGGAGAGGGAACCGAACCCCAGGATGACACCGTCTCTCACGGCCACCACGGCCGGGTGGACGCCGGCATGAGCTGCCAGCCAGGCCCGCTGGGCGTCCGGGCTGCGGGGGACCAGGTCGAAGGTCACGGTCGAACCCGTCACCTCACGGTTGTAGATGGCCCGTATGGCCTCGGCGTCGTCAGGTTGGGCGAGCCGGACCGAAGGGGGGGAAACGGTGACCACGACGGCTATCATTGCCGGTTGCCACCCGGGCCCTCCCGGTTTCGGTGCCCTCTTAGCTCAGTCGGCAGAGCACAGCCATGGTAAGGCTGGTGTCGTGGGTTCGATTCCCACAGAGGGCTCGGTAACACGGCGGCGTAGCTCAGTTGGTTAGAGCACACGGCTCATAATCGTGGGGTCGTCGGTTCGAGTCCGACCGCCGCTACTGGATCGGCGTGATGGGACAGGCATGATGGGGACAGGCGGGATGGGAGCAAGGAGGTCGAGATGGCAAAGAGCGAGAAGCGCATCAAGGTCACGCTGGCGTGCGAGGACTGCAAACGGCGGAACTACATCACCATGAAGAACAAGCAGAACGATCGCGAGCGCATCGAGATGCAGAAGTACTGCCGTTGGGACCGTAGGCATACGGTCCACAAGGAGACCCGGTAGCGGCGTCGGTAACGTTCTCGAAACCCGGGAGGTCGAACTACCGAGATGGCGCTCGAGCTCGCCGAACTGGTAACCGCCGCCAAGGCCGGTGACAGGAAAGCCTTCGAGGAGTTGGTGCGAGCTACGTGTGCCGACACCTACACGTTGGCTTACCGGCTGACCGGCAAGGAGGAGGACGCCCAAGACGTGATGCAGGAGGCGTACTTCCGAGCCTGGAAGGGGCTGAAGCGCTACCGCGGCGACGCTGCCTTCACCACGTGGATGTATCGCATCACCGCCAACTGCGCCTCAAGCCACCTGTCCCGCCGGACCAGGGACCGCCACGACAGCCTCGACGAGGACCATGTGCTGGTAGACGACCGGCTGGACTCCGACCCGGAGGCCCGGGTCGGGGCCGCCTCAGAGCGAGAGCGGCTCCAGGCGGCCCTTCAGAGCCTGTCGCCCGAGATGCGCTCGGTCGTGGTCCTGCGCGACGTGTACGACCTGCCCCACGAAGTGATCGCGGCCGAGCTCGGCATCAGCGAGGGCGCAGCCAAGGTGCGGCTGCACCGGGCCAGGCGAAAGCTCCGCGAGCGGCTGTTCCCGCTCAGGGGAGAGGACAGCGAGGAGAGGGACGCCCATGCGGTGTGAACAGGTAGCGGAGATCCTTCCCGATGTGGTCGAAGGCACCGGGGGCGCCAGCTCGCACGTGTTCGCCCACGTGGAGTCGTGCCTGCGCTGCCAGGCCGAGCTGGCCCAGTACCGCAAGCTGCTCCGGGCCCTTCGCCATCTCCGCACGGAGGTTCTCGAGCCCGCACCGGGCACGGTGACCGGCATCCTGGCGTACCTGGAGGCCGCCGGGGAGCGAGGCGCCATGCGCTCGTTGCTCGCCGGTCACCGGGCTGCGTATCTGGGCGGCATCGCCGTGGCGACCGCAGCCGCCGGAGCGGCCGGCGCCATCGTGGTGGCCAGCCGAGGCAAGCGCAAGATGCGCCTGGCCGGCTGACCACGAACGGCATCGGTGCCGATCCGGCTATGCCGTGTCGGTGCCGATTCCCCAGAGTTCGCCGAGCAGGTAGTGGGTCAGTATCAGATGTGAGTTGTCGCTCTAGGCTAGAGCGACGATGGCACCGTGAAGGTCGTTCTAGTGGCGATAGCGGGCGGTGCGGGTGCGCTCAGCCGATACGGCATCGGCATGGCGGTCGGTGCCCGCTCGTTTCCCTGGGCCACGCTGGGCATCAACATCATCGGTTCCTACCTTCTTGGCCTGGCGGTCGTCGTGGGGGCCGAGCGAGGTTGGTCCGAGACCGGGACCGTGGCCGTCGGAGTCGGCTTCCTCGGGGCGTTCACAACCTTCTCGACGTTCTCGTACGAGGCTTACACACTGGCCCGCACGGACCGGTTGGCAATGGCGGCCATCTATGCCATGGTCTCCCTCATTGGCGGCATACTCGCCGCAGCCGCCGGCTATCTCAGCGGGCGCGCCATTGTCTAACCCCGATCGTTCATGAGATAGCCGGTCGAGGCGGCTGGATCTGTCTCGAAGGCGACGAGTGCCAGTCAGCCCATTTCTGCGTTTCGGTGGTGGCTGTGAGGGCATTCACGGCGTCGGAGGTGCCTGGGGACCGAGTCGGGGCGTGGACTGCCAGCGTGGTGCCGGCTGCAGTCGGGGACAAGGTGGCGCTCAGGTGATGAGGGCGATGCGCTGGTAGGCGACAAGCAAGGCCTCAGTCGTTGGCCAGCCGTCGAGAATGCGCACGATGCGCCGCCGGGCGCGGTGCACGAGGCGAGCGGGGGCGTGCCACAGCCCCCAGTGCTGCGTCTTGGACTCGGCCACGGCTAGGGCCCCGCTCAGGCACAGCAATTGGAACCAGCGCACCAGGGCATCGGCGAAGCAGACGAGGCCGAGCCAGGCCCGGTTGGCGTCGATGTCGACGAAGGGAAAGCGGGTCGCGCCGGAGTCCTTGAGCCGGCGGATGTGGTCCTCGACATGAGCGTGGGCCCGCATGTGCACGTCGAGGTCCACGGGATCGCCAGCGGCGTCGGTGTAGTGACCCCAGTAGCGGTAGGTGGCCGAGGGGAACAGGCTCTGCTGGGCACCGGGATGAAGCGGCTCGCGGCGCACGATGAGCCGGGTGCCCTCGGGCCAGTCCGACAGGTCGACCAGATGGCTCAGCTCGGCCACCGCCGCGCCGGGGCGTTGGTTGCCGTTCTGGCGCAGCGCCGGGCGCCAGGCGTCGTCGTCGAAGGCGATGCGGCTGATGGCGGCATGAATGGCGGCATTGGAGCGGGCCACCACGGCGAATCCCACGTTGCGGGCCCGGGCGTGGCGCACGAAATCGGTGCAGCCCGCCGAGTCGACCCGCACCTGCACGCTCCGGCGCACCAGGCAGGCGTCGTCTCCGCGCCGGTGGCCGATGGCGACCTCTTCGGGCAGCTGGGCGATGGCCGCATCCAGCACCGCCACGTGGTCGTCGATGTTGTTGGCCCCGGCGTTGCCCGGACGTAGCTGCACGGCCAGGGTCTCGCCGGTGGCATCGGCGAAGCAGTAGATGGGGTGGAAGCCGAAGTCGCCCTTGTAGTTGGCCGCCGTCTCCTGCTTCTTCTCGGAGTGGATCTCATGCAGCGACGAGTCGATGTCCAAGATCACCGCGTCGGTGCCGGTGGTGGCCGCCGAGCGGCGCCATACTGCGGCCCGCACTTTGGCCATGGCCTCCCACAGACCGCCCAGGGTCTCGGCGTCGATGTCGCGCAAGGTGCGGTACAGCGTCGAGTCCGACGGCACAGAGCCGAACAGCTCCGCCTGGGCTCGCAGGTGCTCGATGTCGGCGCAGCACTCCCCGCCGCCGGCCAGCATCAACATGGCCTGGGTCAACACCTTGCCCCGGTCATGGAGTGGGAGCCGCTCACCGGTGCGTGGGATGCGCGCCGAGAGCGAATGGCCCAGTCCCAATCGGTCGGCAAAGGTCCCAAGAGCGTGCAGTCCGACATGGGCGACGACCTGCTCGCCACCCCCTTCCACCACCACCGCAACCGTGCTGTTAGCGTTCACCTCGGAAGTGCCCTCCTGTTTGGGTTTCTGCGTGTCTCGACAACCGCAGTTTCCATTGCCAGGAGGGCGTTTTCGCGGACCGCTACTCGTGGTCAGCGGTTACCGGGGTGAAGGATCGGGGCTAATCAAACTTGCCTTAATCAAGCTGACCCACTACCGCCGAGCAAGCTCTGCTTGCGAGCGCGATAACCTCTTCCCGGAGGGCAGTAGCTCAACTGGCAGAGCTCCGGTCTCCAAAACCGGCGGTTGGGGGTTCGAGTCCCTCCTGCCCTGCTCGACTCAGTCCGCTCGAACCCAAGCTCGAACCCAACCGATGGCCCGAAGGTGGCGATGAACCGACAGACGAAGCGCTTGATGCAGCGCCAGGGCCAGCTCGGTGAGGACGGCTCGCCCGCAACTGCGAAGCGTCAGCCAACCAGGCCTGCCCAGAAGCCTGCGTCGCAGCGCACCTCGCCGGTCGTCTTCCTGCGCGAGGTGCGTGCCGAGCTGCGCAAGGTGGCTTGGCCCAGCCGGAGCGAGGTCGTGAACTACTCCACCGTCGTGCTCATCACCCTGGTGCTGTTGATCGGCCTCATCTTCGTGCTGGACTATGCATTCGCCAAGAGCGTCTTGTTCCTCTTCCAATCATGACCGACGACACCGAGATCGACCCCAGTCCGGCCGCCGGCACCGACACCGCGGAGAACGGGGATGAGCCCGTCCTGGAGGTGCCCGGCGAGGTGGCCGTCCCCGCCGAGGACCTCCTCGAGGTCGAGGACGACGCGGAGGAGGCAGACAGCCCGTACGACCGGCCCGGCCGCTGGTTCGTCGTGCACACCTACGCCGGCTACGAGAACAAGGTGAAGTCCAACCTTCAGAGCCGTATCTCGTCCATGAACATGGAGGAGCGGATCTACGAGGTCACCATCCCGCTCGAGGACGTCATCGAGTTCAAGAACGGAAAGAAGGTGGTGGTCCAGAAAAAAGTCTTCCCCGGCTACCTCCTGGTTCGCTGTGAGCTCGACGACGATTCCTGGTACGTCGTGCGGAACACTCCGGGAGTCACCGGGTTCGTCGGACACGGGGCCAAGCCGGTGCCCTTGTCGCGCAAGGACGTGGAGACGTTCCTCGGAGTCAAGGAGCACGGGGTCGAGATCCCCAAGAAGACCCGACCGGCACAAGCGTTCGAGATGGGCGAGACCGTACGGGTGAAGGAAGGACCGTTCGCCGACTTCACCGGTCAGATCGCCGAGGTCAACGAGGACCAGCTCAAGCTCAAGGTGCTGGTGAACATCTTTGGTCGTGAGACGCCGGTGGAGCTCGAGTTCAGTCAGGTGGCCAAGCTCTGATGGCCAAGAAGCGCGTCAGCGCCATCGTAAAGATCCAACTGCCCGCCGGAGCGGCCACCCCTGCCCCACCGGTGGGCACGGCCCTCGGGCCCCACGGCGTGCAGACGATGGAGTTCTGCAAGCAGTACAACGCCGCAACCGAGAGTCAGCGGGGCAGCGTGATCCCGGTGGAGATCACCATCTTCGAGGACCGCTCCTTCACCTTCGTCCTGAAGACGTCGCCCACTCCGGTGCTGCTGCGTCAGGCCGCAGGTCTCGAGAAGGGCGCCACGTCCCCCGGGAAGGAGTCCTCGGGCACCATCTCCGATGACCAGCTCACCGAGATCGCCCAGGTGAAGATGCCCGACCTCAACGCCAACGACCTCGAATCGGCCAAGAGGCAGGTGGCCGGCACGGCCCGCTCCATGGGAATCTCGGTCAAATGAGTAGACAACGAGGAGCGCGGAGGCCGAGCCGGCTCTGCCGGTCGGCCGGAGCACGTTCAGGCTCGGCGAGCAAGCTCCGCTTGCGAGGTGAGAGATGACCAAGGGCAAGCGCTACGTCGATGCCACCCGCCGTTTCGGGCGTGAGCAACTGCACACCCCGGGAGAGGCCGTCGATCTGGTGAAGAGCCTGGCCCGCGCCGGTTTCGACGAGAGCGTGGAGCTCGCCGTCCGTTTGGGTGTCGACCCTCGGCGCGCCGAGCAGATCGTGCGGGGGACCGTCGGCCTGCCGGCGGGTACGGGCAAGACCGTCCGGGTCGCGGTCTTCGCGTCCGGCGAGGACGCTGAGCAGGCGCGCGCCGCGGGTGCCGACGAGGTTGGTGCCGACGACCTCGTCCAGCGCGTGCAGGAGGGCTTCTTGGACTTCGACATCGCCATCGCCCACCCCTCGCTGATGGGCCAGGTGGGTCGGCTGGGCCGCGTCCTCGGCCCCCGAGGCCTGATGCCCAACCCCAAGACGGGCACGGTCACCACCGACGTGGGCCGCGCCGTCACCGAGTTCAAGGGCGGCAGGGTGGAGTACCGCACCGACCGCTACGGCAACATCCACGTCCCCGTCGGGAGGGTCTCGTTCGATCGGACCGACCTGCTCCGGAACCTCCGCGCCCTCATCGACGAGCTTCAGAGGGCCAAGCCGGCCGCCTCCAAGGGCCGCTACGTGAGGTCGGTCACCCTGTCCTCCACGATGGGTCCCGGGGTGAAGGTCGACCCCAACAAGATCCGTATCGACGACGAGGAGCTGGCCGCCACCGGCTCGTAGTAGTCTCGCTCTTCGGCCTGCCACGGTGGGCCGTCAGAAGACGACCGACCAAGAAAACCGAATCGCTCGCCGAAGATCTCCGGTGCGCTACTCAGCGCTGAAAGGGTCCATGGAAGGAATGGGCCCGCCTGACGAGGCGAACCCCTTCTCGGGTGGCCATGGCATGTAGTCAAACGTCAGGCCGCCGAGCGGCGAGCGCCCGAGGAGGTGGAGAGATGACCAGATCGACGGCCGGGCCCAGATCGACGGGCAGGCAAAGCAATGGATAACCCGAGGCCCGAGAAGGTGGCCGTGGTGGAAGAGGTGCGTGGGAGACTCTCCTCGTCCAGCGCCGCCATCCTCACCGAGTACCGGGGCCTTGGCGTCCAGGACCTGGCGACGCTGCGGCGATCCCTGCGGGACGCGGGCGGCGAGTACAAGGTGTACAAGAACACGCTCGTTCGCTTCGCGGTGGCGGACCGCCAGCTCACCGAGCTCGACGCCATGCTCGAAGGACCCACGGGGATCGCCTTCGTCCACGACGATGCCGTCACCGTGGCCCGGGCGCTGCGTGACTTCTCCCGGCTGCACCCCGCGCTGGTGGTGAAGGGCGGCCTGCTCGCCGACAGCGTCCTCACGGCCTCCGACGCCGGCGCCCTGGCCGACATCCCGCCCCGCCCGGTGTTGCTGTCCCGGCTGGCGGGTGGCCTCGCCGCCCCCCTAACACAGTTCGCCGGCCTCCTCCAGGCGCTGCCCCGCAGCTTCGCCTACGGCCTCAAAGCCCTCATCGACAAGAGCGGGCCGGTGCCCGACCAGCCCGAGCCGGACAACCAGCCCGAGCAAGAAAACCAGTAGGGCGACGAGCCCGAAGAAAGGAGCAACCAACCATGGCTGCCAAAGAAGAGATTCTCGACGCCATCTCCAACATGACCGTCCTCGAGCTCTCCGAGTTGCTGAAGGAGTTCGAGGAGCGCTTCGGCGTCACCGCCGCCGCCCCTGCAGCCGCTGCCGCCGCCCCCGCCGGCGGGGGCGAGGCCGCCGCTCCGGTCGAGGAGGAGAAGGACGAGTTCGACCTGGTCCTCGTCGCTGCCGGCGACAAGAAGATCCAGGTCATCAAGGAGGTGCGCACCCTCACCAGCCTCGGCCTGAAGGAGGCCAAGGATCTGGTCGACGGCGCCCCCAAGCCCGTCCTGGAGAGGGCCACCAAGGAGGACGTCGAGAAGGCCAGGGCTCAGCTCGAGGGCGCCGGAGCGACGGTCGAGGTCAAGTAGCCCCAGACCGGGTCTCGGGCCAGACCCTTGACCCGGCGGGGAGCCTGGCTTATTCTCGCCGCTGGCCGAGCACGCGGGGTCGCTCGCCTGAGGGGTTGCTCGACAGTGCCTGAGCGCGTATATTGGTCGGTTGCCGTGCCCGCCCGCTGTGCCGCTGTCTCTTAACTGTCTTCCTTGACGCGCGCCGTCTTCGTCGTCCGCCCAGGAAGTCCCCTCGCTTGACCCTCCGAAGGAGTAGGCCTTGCCGTCTCGTTCCGTCGCTCGGGACCGCTTTTCGTTCGCCAACCTCGATGAGGTTCTGCCGCTGCCCGACCTGATCGCCATCCAGCGAGAGTCGTTCCGGTGGTTCCTCGAGGTGGGGTTGGCCGAGACGTTCCATGACATCAGTCCCATCGAGGACTTCTCGGGCCAGCTCCGCCTGGAGCTCGAGTTCGACCCCACCGACCCGGACCTTCGACCGCCCCCCAAGTTCACGGTCGAGGAGTGCAAAGAGAAGGACATGACCTTCTCAGCCCCAATCTTCGTCCGGGCCCGGTTCATGAACGCCACCACCGGTGAGATCAAGGAACAGACCGTCTTCATGGGGGACTTCCCGATGATGACGGACCGGGGCACGTTCATCATCAACGGCACCGAGCGCGTGGTGGTATCCCAACTCGTCCGCAGTCCGGGCTGCATCTTCCAGCCCGGACGGGACGCCAAGACGGTCGTCACCGGCACGATCCATCCCTACCGCGGGGAGTGGATCGAGTTCGACGTGGAGGCCAAGCCCGGCAAGGACATCACGGCCGGCACTCGGGTGGCGCGCAAGCGTCGCCTCTCGCTGTTCGTCCTGCTGCGGGCGTTGGGCTACGACGAGGCCACCCAGCCCGGCGTGCTCGACCGCTTCGTACGCCACTTCGATTTCCTCCAGGGCCAATGGGACAAGGAGCGCGAGCTGGCGCCCACCCGGGACGAAGCACTCGTGGAGATCTACAAGCGGGCTCGGCCCGGCGAGCCGCCCGCGGTCGAGTCGGCCCGGGCCTACTTCGAGAACGCCTTCTTCAACCCCAAGCGATACGACCTCACGCGGGTGGGGCGCTACAAGCTCAACCGCAAGCTCGGGCCCGAGGTGGAGAAGGCCGCCGAGATCCTGGGCGTCGACCTGGACCGCCCCGAGGTGGGCCAGGGGGTCCTCTCGCCGAGCGAGCTGCTCGCCGCCGCCACCTACATGCTCCACTTGGCCAATGGCGAGGTGGGCTACCGCCTCGACGACCAGGACCACTTCGCCAACCGGCGCATCCGCTCGGTGGGTGAGCTGATCCAGAACCAGGTCCGGGTGGGCCTCTCCCGAATGGAGCGCGTGGTCCGGGAGCGGATGACCACCCAGGACGTGGAGGCCATCACCCCGCAGACGCTCATCAACATCCGCCCCGTGGTGGCCGCCATCAAGGAGTTCTTCGGCACCAGCCAGCTCTCCCAGTTCATGGACCAGGTGAACCCCCTGTCGGGGCTCACCCACAAGCGACGGCTGTCGGCGATGGGTCCCGGCGGCCTCTCCCGCGAGCGCGCCGGGTTCGAGGTCCGGGACGTGCACAGCTCTCACTACGGACGCATGTGCCCCATCGAGACCCCCGAAGGGCCCAATATCGGCCTCATCGGCCACCTGGCCACGTACGGGCGCATCAACGAGTACGGCTTCATCGAGACGCCCTACCGCCGGGTGACCGACGGCCGGGTCACCGACGAGGTCATGTACCTGGCCGCCGACGAAGAGGAAGAGCACGTCATCGCCCAGGCCAACGCGGCCCTCGACGGCGACGGCAACTTCACCGAGGCACGGGTCCTCGTCCGGCGCGGACCCCAAGGGGCCGGTGTGCGGGTGGGCGCCACGGCCACGTCCTACGGCTCGAGCACCGAGGTGGACTTCGTGCCGCCGGCGGAGGTCGACCTCATGGACGTGTCACCCAAGCAGATCGTCTCGGTGTCCACTGCGCTCATCCCCTTCATCGAGCATGACGACGCCAACCGGGCGTTGATGGGCGCCAACATGCAGAAGCAGGCGGTGCCCCTGCTGCGGCCCGAGGCGCCGTTCATCGGGACCGGCGTCGAGGCACGAGCGGCACGCGACGCCGGCGAGGTGGTCGTGGCCGAGGACGCCGGCCTGGTGAGCGAGGTGACCGGTGACCACATCACGGTCGAGTACAAGACCAAGGGTCGCAAGGTCTACCGCCTCTCCAAGTTCCGCCGGTCGAACCAGAACACCTGCATCAACCAGCAGTCCCGCGTCGACCAAGGTGCTCAGGTGGCGGCCGGCGACGTGCTGGCCGACGGCCCCTCCACCCACCACGGCGAGCTGGCCCTGGGCAAGAACCTGCTCGTCGCCTTCATGCCCTGGGAGGGCTACAACTTCGAGGACGCCATCATCCTCTCCGAGCGCCTGGTTCGCGACGACGTGCTCACCTCCATCCACATCGAGGAGCACGAGGTCGACGCCCGGGACACCAAGCTCGGGGCCGAGGAGATCACTCGGGACATCCCCAACCTGCCCGAGGAGATCCTGAAGGACCTCGACGACCGGGGAATCATCCGCATCGGTGCCGAGGTCGGCCCTGGAGACGTCCTGGTGGGGAAGGTGACGCCCAAGGGTGAGACCGAGCTCACGCCGGAGGAGCGCCTGCTTCGGGCCATCTTCGGCGAGAAGGCCCGGGAGGTCCGCGACACCAGCCTCAAGGTCCCCCACGGGGAATCGGGCAAGGTCATCGACGTCCGGGTGTTCTCCAGAGACGACGCCCACGAGCTGCCGCCCGGCGTCAACCAGCTGGTTCGGGTCTACGTGGCCCAGAAGCGCAAGATCAGCGAGGGCGACAAGCTCGCCGGCCGCCACGGCAACAAGGGCGTGATCTCCAAGATCCTGCCTCTGGAGGACATGCCCTACCTGGCCGACGGTTCCACGGTCGACATCATCCTCAGTCCCTTCGGTGTTCCCAGCCGCATGAACGTGGGCCAGGTCCTCGAGGCTCACCTCGGCTGGGCCGCCCGCTGGGGTTGGAAGGGAAGCGGTGCAGCCAACGGCGGGGCCGCAGCCGACGGCGAGGCCAGGACCAAGACCAAGCCGGTCACCGAGCCCTCGGTCTGGGTGGCCACGCCCGCCTTCGACGGCGCCCACTGGGACGAGGAGGACAAGGCCGGCCGCAATCCCACCATCAAGGCCATCCTCGAGGACCTCACGCCCGAGGCGGCGGACGGCCAACGGCTGATCGGCTCCGACGGCAAGGCCACCCTCTACAACGGGCGCACAGGTGAGCCCTACGACAACCCGATCACCGTCGGGCACGTCTACATCCTGAAGCTCGCCCACCTGGTGGACGACAAGATCCACGCTCGCTCCACGGGCCCCTACAGCATGATCACCCAGCAGCCCCTCGGTGGTAAGGCGCAGTTCGGGGGCCAGCGCTTCGGGGAGATGGAGGTCTGGGCCCTCGAAGCCTACGGCTCGGCCTACGCCCTCCAGGAGCTGCTCACCATCAAGTCCGACGACGTGCTCGGGCGGGTGAAGGTGTACGAGGCCATCGTCAAGGGCGAGAACATCCCCGAGCCCGGCATCCCGGAGTCGTTCAAGGTCCTCATCAAGGAGATGCAGTCTCTGTGCCTGAACGTGGAGGTGCTGTCCACGACCGGCGAGGAGATCGAGATGCGCGATCTCGACGAGGACGTGTTCAGGACGACGGAGGAGTTGGGCATCGACATCAGCCGGCCGGAGAGAGGCTCGGACGAAGAAGACGAGCGTCGAGCCGCCGAGCGCGGGTTGCGGTTTTAGTGGTTGGCGGCGGTTGGGGACGGCAAGGCTCCCAGCCGCTGGCCAACCCCGCCCTACCCCAACGGCTGGGACCTTGCCGCCCCGAAGACAGGTACACCGCTCATCGAGTTCGCAGGGTTTAGAGAGAAGGGGAAGTGACACGTGCTTGACGTGAACGATTTTGAGCAGCTTCGTATTGGGCTTGCTACGGCGGACTCGATTCGGATGTGGTCGAACGGCGAGGTCAAGAAGCCCGAGACCATCAACTACCGCACCCTGCGTCCCGAGAAGGACGGCCTGTTCTGCGAGAAGATCTTCGGTCCCACCAAGGACTGGGAGTGCTACTGCGGCAAGTACAAGCGCGTCAGGTTCCGGGGGATCATCTGCGAGCGCTGCGGTGTGGAGGTCACCCGCTCCAAGGTCCGTCGCGAGCGCATGGGTCACATCGAGCTGGCTGCGCCCGTCGTGCACATTTGGTACCTGCGCGGCACGCGGTCGTGGCTGGCCTACCTGCTCATGGGGATGGAGCCGCGTGAGGAGTTGAAGGCCAAGCAACTGGAGAAGGTCATCTACTTCGCGGCCAACCTCGTGACCTGGGTCGACGAGGAGCGCCGTCATGAGGAGCTTCCCAACCTCGAAGCCGAGATTCTCGAGGAGCTGGCCGAGATCGAGCGCCACCGTGACCTCGAGATCGACGCCAGGTTCAAGGAGCTGGAGGCCGAGGTCGAGCGCCTGGAGTCGGAGGGCGCCAAGGACTCCGAGATCAAGTCGAGGCAGCGCGCCGCGGACAAGGAAGTCGGCCTCATCAGGGAGCGGGCCCAGAGCGAGCTCGAGTTGGTGAAGCGCGCCTTCGACGAGTTCCGCGACCTCCATCCCCGCAAGATCATCGAGGACGAGCTGCTCTGGCGCGAGTTGAAGGATCGCTTCGGTGAGCACTTCGAGGGAGACATGGGGGCCGAGGCCATCGCCCGCCTCATCGACCGGACCGACTTCGACGAGGAGGAGATCAAGCTTCGCGAGGCCATCGACGCCAACGACGGCCGCCGTCCCCTCTCGGCCCAGCGCAAGCAGAAGGCCATCAAGCGCCTGAAGATCGTCACCGCCTTCAACCGGCGGGACGAGAACGGTCGGCGGGCCAACGACCCCAGAGCCATGATCCTCGACGCCGTGCCGGTGATCCCGCCCGAGCTGCGGCCGATGGTCCAGCTCGACGGTGGCCGCTTCGCGACCTCGGACCTCAACGACTTGTACCGCCGGGTCATCAACCGCAACAACCGCCTGAAGCGTCTTCTGGACCTCGGTGCTCCCGAGATCATCGTCAACAACGAGAAGCGCATGCTCCAGGAAGCGGTTGACGCGTTGTTCGACAACGGCCGTCGTGGCCGGCCCGTCACCGGGCCCGGCAACCGCCCCCTCAAGTCGCTCTCCGACATGCTCAAGGGCAAGCAAGGCCGTTTTCGCCAGAACCTGCTGGGCAAGCGGGTCGACTACTCGGGACGGTCGGTGATCGTCGTGGGGCCCCTGCTCAAGCTCCAGCAATGCGGGCTGCCCAAGCAGATGGCGCTGGAGCTGTTCAAGCCCTTCGTCATGAAGCGACTGGTGGACGAGGAGCAGGCCCAGAACATCAAGTCGGCGAAGCGCATGGTCGAGCGTCGCCGTCCCCAGGTCTGGGACGTGCTGGAGGACGTGATCAAGGAGCACCCGGTGTTCTTGAACCGCGCCCCGACCTTGCACCGCCTGGGCATCCAGGCCTTCGAGCCGGTGTTGGTCGAGGGCAAGGCCATCCAGATCCACCCGTTGGTGTGCGCCGCCTTCAACGCCGACTTCGACGGCGACCAGATGGCCGTCCACCTGCCGCTGTCGGCCGAGGCCCAGGCCGAGGCCCGCATCCTCATGCTGTCGGCCAACAACATCCTCTCGCCAGCCACGGGCCGGCCCATCACCGTGCCGTCCCACGACATGGTGTTCGGGGCTCACTACATGACACTGGAGCGGGTGGGAGCCAAGGGCGAGGGCCGTGCCTTCCGCCACTTGCACGAGGTGGAGAAGGCGTTCGAGGCCGGCGACGTCGACCTGCACGCCAAGGTGAAGGTGCGCATCCCTGTGGGCAGCAACGGCAGCTCCGCTGCCGTGAACGGCACTGTGTCCTCTGGCGCCGCCGCAAGCGACGGCGACCTCGCTTACGAGGAGCTGGAGACCACCGCCGGGCGGCTCCTGTTCAATGCCGCCCTTCCTCTCGACTTCCCATTCGTCAACGACCTGGTGTCGAAGAAGTCCCGCACCATTGGTTCCATCGTCGAGGAGATCGCCGACACCTACCCGAAGGCCACCGTCGGCGAGTGCCTGGACAAGATCAAGGACCTTGGCTTCCGGTATGCCACGCAGTCCGGTCTGACCATCTCCATGGAGGACGTCAAGACGCCGCCGGAGAAGGCGGCCATCCTCGATCGGCACGAGAAGGAGGCCGAGAAGGCCGAGACTCAGTTCAAGCGGGGCATCATCACCGACGACGAGCGGCGCCAGAAGGAGATCGAGATCTGGACGTCGGCCAACTCTGAGGTGGGGAGGGCCATGGACGCCACCCTGTCCACCCTGGCCTTCAACCCGCTGGACATGATGGTGACCTCCGGTGCCCGGGGCAACTCCCAGCAGGTGCGCCAGATCGCCGGCATGAAGGGCCTCGTGTCCAACCCACGAGGTGAGATGATCCCCCGCCCGATCAAGTCCTCCTTCCGAGAGGGCCTGTCGGTCCTCGAGTACTTCATCTCCACCCACGGCGCCCGCAAGGGACTAGCCGACACTGCCCTGCGCACGGCCGACTCCGGGTATCTCACCCGCCGGTTGGTCGACGTGGCCCAGGAGCTAATCGTCCGGGAGGTGGACTGCGGAAGCACTCGGGGCATCTGGCTCGACGACATCGTCCCCGACCAGGCGGGCAAGCGCTCTTACGTGGAGACGCGCCTGTTCGGCCGGGCCCTTGCCGAGCAGACCGGGGACTTCCCGGCCGGCACCGACGTCGATGACGAGGTGATGGCCGAGCTGCGGGACGACCCGAACATCACTCGGGTGCGGGTCCGCTCCGTCCTCACCTGCGAGGCACACCAGGGCATCTGTGCCACGTGCTACGGCCGCTCGCTGGCCACGATGAAGCCCAGCGAGATGGGCGAGGCAGTGGGCGTCATCGCCGCCCAGTCCATCGGTGAGCCGGGAACCCAGCTCACCATGCGTACCTTCCACACCGGCGGAATCGCCGGTGAGGACATCACCCACGGCCTCCCGCGCGTGGTCGAGCTGTTCGAGGCCCGCACCCCGAAGGGCGCGGCCGTGCTGGCCCGGACCTCGGGCGTGGTGCGCATCTCCGACGAGGAGATCGGCCGCCGCATCACCATCGTCGGCGACGACGGCTCGGAGGACACCTACACCGTGCCCCAGCGCGCCTACCTGGAGGTCGGAGACGGCCAGGAGGTCACCGCCGGCGACGCCTTGGTCGAGGGCCCCAAGGACCCCAAGGAGCTGGTGGACATCAAGGGGATCCGGGAGACTCAGCAGTACCTCGTCGAGGAGGTGCAGAAGGTCTACAGGGACCAGGGCGTGTCCATCCACGACAAGCACATCGAGCTCATCGTGCGTCAGATGCTGCGCCGGGTCTCGGTGGCCGAGCCGGGGGATTCGTCGTTCCTCCCCGGCGAGCGGGTAGATACCCGCACCTATGCCGAGGTCAACCGCCAACTGGTGCAGGCCGGCAGCCGACCGGCCGAGGGGAGGCCCGAGCTGATGGGCATCACCAAGGCCTCGTTGGCCACCGACTCTTGGCTGTCGGCGGCATCCTTCCAGGAGACCACCCGAGTGCTCACCGAAGCGGCCATCGAAGGCAAGTCGGACCAGCTCTACGGTCTCAAGGAGAACATCATCATCGGCAAGCTCATCCCCGCCGGGACGGGCATGACCCGCTACCGCGACCTCGACTTCGAGGCGCCCGAGTACGAGCCCATGATGGGCTGGTCGTCGGACGCCGAGACCGAGGACCTGGCTGCGTGGCTGGCCAACATCGGTGGGGGCGATGGGGCGGATGCCGGAGACGGAGACGCGGCCTGGCTCCAGCCCACCCCCTCTGTTGTCGAGCCGGAGGCCCCTGGCTTCACCGAGGACGAGGCCGGCTAGTTTCGCCGGGCAACCGGAGGTTGCCTGGCGAGCTGAAAGGTGCTCCGGCCGACCGGCAAAGCCGGATCGACCTCCGCGCTGAGCATCCGACGCCTCCTTGGTCACAGCCCTTCCTGGTCAGAATGGGGCATGGGCTCTTACAAGGTGTATGCCGAAACTCCCGCTTTTCGTCTGCGGCAGGTTCTTCTGGATGTGGGGTTGGTGGTGTGGGTCTTGGTATGGGTCCGGATCGGGCTCTGGCTGAACGACCTGGTGCAGCGGTTGGAGGGGCCGGGGCGCAGCATCGAGGATGCCGGCAACCAGATCGCCGGCTGGCGGGTACCGATCCTGGACCGCCGGCTCGGGCCCATCACCTCCGGGGGCGAGGCGCTTCAGCGCGCCGGTGACACCCAGCAGGCCGTGGTGCACACCTTGGCCTTCTGGTTGGCCCTCCTGCTGGCGGCAATCCCCATCGTCTGGCTCTTGGTCCGCTGTCTCCCAGCGCGTATGCGTTGGGTCCGTGAGGCCACCGCCGCCAGCCGCATCCGCGCTCAGCCCTCCGCACCCCAGCTGTTCGCTCTTCGGGCCATGGCCAACCGGCCCCTGCCCAAGCTGCGGCGTGCCGAAGCCGATCCGGCAGCGGCCTATGCCAGAGGGGACTACGGTGCCCTGGCCGCTCTGGAGCTGGCCGAGCTCGGGCTGCGCTCGCCGTCCTGAGCCGGAGGGTGGGGCGCCGGTTGCCGCGCCCACATGCGGACGCGTTACCATGTAGGGCCGGTCACAGCCGCGCACACGGCGTAGCCGATTCCCCGTCCGCCCACCTGAGTCCTTTCTCCGAGAGGCAAACGCGTGCCCACCATCGCGCAACTGGTCCGCAAGGGCCGGGACACCAAGCAGACCAAGACCAAGACCCCGGCTCTGCGAGGCGCGCCCCAGCGTCGAGGTGTGTGCACCCGAGTGTTCACCCACACGCCGAAGAAGCCCAACTCGGCCCTGCGCAAGGTGGCCCGTGTACGCCTTTCGAGCGGTTACGAGGTCACGGCCTACATCCCCGGCGAGGGCCACAACCTCCAGGAGCACTCCATCGTCCTCATCCGGGGCGGTCGGGTGAAGGACCTGCCCGGCGTCCGCTACAAGGTCATCCGGGGCACCCTCGACACCTCCGGGGTGCGCGATCGCAAGCAGGCGCGCAGCAGATATGGGGCGAAGCGCGATGGCTGAGGGATACCAGAAAGATGCAGCGCCGCAGCCGATCCGGCTTTGCCGGTCGGCGAAGGCACCAACAAGCTCGTCGAGCAAGCTCTGCTTGCGAGGCGAAGGGCTCTTGTAGTGCCGAGGAAAGGGCCTGCCCCCCGCAGGGAGATGTTCCCGGACCCGATCTACCGCTCCGTCCAGGTCACGCAGCTCGTGAACAAGGTGCTGAGCGAGGGGAAGCGCACGCTGGCGGAGCGCATCGTCTACGACTCGCTCGAGATCGTGAAGGAGAAGACGGGCGCCGAGCCCGTCGCCACCCTCAAGCGGGCCATCGAGAACACCAAGCCGGCGCTGGAGGTGCGAAGCCGGCGCGTCGGCGGCGCCACCTACCAGGTGCCGGTGGAGGTGCGCCCCCGGCGGTCGACCACGCTCTCCATCCGCTGGCTGGTGGGCTACTCGCGCCAGCGTCGAGAAAAGACGATGGCCGAGCGGCTGGCCAACGAGCTGCTCGACGCCTCCAACGCCACCGGCTCGGCCGTGAAGCGCAAGGACGACCTCCACAAGATGGCCGAGTCCAACAAGGCGTTCGCCCACTATCGGTGGTGATCACCGGCCAAGCGAAGCTTGGCCGGTGAGCTCGATCGAGCTCCGGGTCGGCCGGCAAAGCCGGACCACCCTCCGCACTGAAAGAACTCAACAATGGCAACTCTGATCCGCGAATATCCCTTGGCTCGGACCCGCAACATCGGGATCATGGCCCACATCGACGCGGGCAAGACCACCACGACCGAGCGGATCCTCTACTACACGGGGAAGAACTACAAGATCGGTGAGGTCCATGAGGGCTCGGCCACCATGGACTGGATGGTGCAGGAGCAGGAGCGGGGTATCACCATCACCTCGGCTGCCACCACGTGCATGTGGAAGGACACCTGGATCAACATCATCGACACTCCGGGCCACGTCGACTTCACCGTGGAGGTGGAACGCTCGCTGCGAGTGCTCGACGGCGCCATCGCCGTGTTCGACGCCGTGGCCGGCGTGGAGCCCCAGACGGAGACGGTGTGGCGCCAAGCCGACAAGTACGGCGTGCCCCGCATGTGCTTCATCAACAAGATGGACCGCGTCGGTGCCGACTTCGACCGCGCCGTGAGCATGATCAGGGATCGCCTCGACGCTTTGCCCGCCGTGCTGCACGTTCCCATCGGAGCCGAGGGCACCTTCCGGGGGATGGTGGACCTCATCGGCATGCGAGCCCTCATGTGGGACGAGAGCTCAGCGCACGGCGAGTCGTGGTCGGTCAACGACGTGCCCGAAGACCTGATCGGCGAGGCGGAGAAGAGAAGGCAGGAGCTCGTCGACGTACTCTCCGAGTTCGACGACGTCATCACCGAGAAGTACATCGGCGAGGAGGAGATCACCGCCGACGACCTCCGCAGGGCATTGCGCGCCGGCACCATCGCCAACCGCGTCGTCCCTGTCCTGTGCGGCTCGGCGTTCAAGAACAAGGGCGTCCAGACCATGCTCGACGCCGTGGTGGACTTCCTGCCCAGCCCCCTCGACGTGCCTCCCCTCATGGGCGTGGAGGTGAAGAGCGGCGCCGAGGTCGAGCGTCGCCCCGACGACAGCGAGCCGTTCTCGGCCCTGGCCTTCAAGATCATGAGCGACCCCCACGTGGGCAAGCTCACCTACTTCCGCGTCTACAGCGGTCAGCTGGCCAAGGGCGCGGCCGTGCTCAACTCCACCAAGAGCGGCAAGGAGCGGGTGGGACGGCTGCTCCAGATGCACGCCAACCACCGAGAGGACATGGAGGCGGTGTTCGCCGGCGACATCGTGGCCGCCGTCGGGCTCAAGAACACCACCACGGGGGACACCCTGTGCGATCCCGCCCACCCGGTCGTGCTCGAATCACTGGAGTTTCCCGAGCCGGTCATCCACGTGGCCGTGGAGCCCAAGACCAAGGACGCCCAGGACAAGCTGTCCAAGGCTCTGCAAGCTCTGTCCGAAGAGGACCCGACCTTCCAGGTCCACAGCGACGAGGAGACGGGCCAGACGGTCATCGGCGGCATGGGTGAGCTCCACCTGGAGGTGCTCGTCGACCGCATGCTCCGGGAGTTCCGCGTGGACGCCAACGTGGGCAAGCCTCAGGTCGCGTACCGCGAGACCGTCACCCAGGCGGCGGAGAAGACCGTGATGCGCTACGTCCGCCAGACCGGTGGCCGAGGCCAGTACGCCCACGTGGTGATCGACCTCGAGCCCACGGGACCGGGCGGAGGTTACGAGTTCGTTGACAAGATCAAGGGCGGCGACATCCCGAAGGAGTACATCCCTTCAGTGGACGCCGGGATCCAGGAGGCCCTCACCTCGGGCGTGGTGGCCGGCTACCCCATGGTGGACCTGCGCATCATCCTCACCGACGGCTCGTACCATGAGGTCGACTCGTCGGAGATGGCCTTCAAGATCGCCGGCTCCATGGCCGTGAAGGAGGCCGCTCGCCGAGCGCGCCCGGCCCTCCTGGAGCCCATCATGGCCGTCGAGGTGGTGACGCCGGACGACTTCATGGGCGATCTCATCGGTGACCTGTCCTCTCGCCGAGGCAAGGTCGAGGGGATGGAGCAGCGGGGCAGCAGCCAGGTGATCCGCTCTCAAGTGCCGCTTTCGGAGATGTTCGGCTACGCTACCGACCTGCGTTCGCGCACCCAGGGGCGTGCCACGTACACGATGCAGTTCCACTCGTATCAGCAGGTGCCCGAGTCTGTCTCCAAGGAGATCGTGGCCCGGGTCCGAGGCGAGTAACCACACGTCTAGCTCGCCCAGCAAGCTCCGCTTGCGACGCGAAGGGGAGCCTTATGGCCAAGAAGCAGTTCGTACGGGACAAGCCGCACGTCAACGTGGGCACGATGGGTCACATCGACCATGGCAAGACCACGCTCACAGCCGCCATCACCAAGGTGCTGGCCGAGGGCAACCCCGACGTGTCGTTCACGCCGTTCGACCAGATCGACAAGGCTCCCGAGGAAAAGGCGCGCGGCATCACCATCTCGATCGCCCATGTCGAGTACCAGACGCCCAACCGGCACTACGCCCACGTCGACATGCCCGGGCACGCCGACTACATCAAGAACATGATCACCGGTGCGGCCCAGGTGGACGGCGCCATCCTGGTGGTGTCGGCCGCCGACGGCCCCATGCCCCAGACCCGGGAGCACGTGCTGCTGGCCCGCCAGGTGGGGGTGCCGTCCATCGTGGTGGCCCTCAACAAGGCCGACACCGTGGACGACGAGGAGTTGCTCGACCTGGTCGAGCTCGAGGTACGCGAGCTGCTCAGCGACTACGAGTTCCCCGGCGACGACTCGCCCGTGGTCCGGGTGTCTGCTCTCAAGGCCCTGGAGGGTGATCCCGAGTGGGTGGGGCGCATCCCCGAGCTCATGGACGCGGTCGACAGCTTCATCCCCGAGCCCGAGCGGGAGACCTCCAAGCCGTTCCTCATGTCCATCGAGGACGTGTTCACCATCACCGGGCGCGGCACCGTGGTCACCGGGCGCATCGAGGCCGGCATCGTGAAGGTCGGCGACGACATCGAGATCGTGGGTCTGCGCAACACGCAGAAGACGGTGTGCACGGGAATCGAGATGTTCAACAAGTCCCTCGACCAGGGCCAGGCCGGCGACAACGCCGGTGTGCTGTTGCGCGGCATCAAGAAGGAGGACGTGGAGCGGGGCCAGGTCCTGGCCAAGCCCGGGACCATCACCCCCCACACCAACTTCGAGGGACAGGTCTACGTCCTCACCAAGGAGGAGGGCGGACGCCACAAGCCCTTCTTCAACAACTACCGGCCTCAGTTCTACTTCCGTACCACCGACGTGACCGGGAGCATCCAGCTGCCCGAGGGTACGGAGATGGTGATGCCGGGTGACACCACCACCATGACCGTCGAGCTGGGCAAGCCCATCGCCATGGACGAGGGCCTGCGTTTCGCCATCCGGGAGGGCGGCCGCACTGTGGGCGCCGGCCGCGTCACCAAGATCCTCAAGTGATCCTTGAAGGCGATCTCCGTGGCTGAACGTCAGAAGATCCGCATCCGTCTCAAGGCCTACGACCACGAGATCATCGACCAGTCCACGAAGAAGATCGTGGAGACGGTGCTTCGCACCCAAGCCAAGATCCGCGGCCCGGTACCACTGCCCACGGAGAAGCACCGCTATACCGTCATCCGCTCCCCGCACAAGTACAAGGACAGCCGGGAGCACTTCGAGATGCGCATCCACAAGCGCCTGATCGACATCGTGGAGCACAGCCCAAAGACGGTGGATTCCCTGCAGCGCCTCGACCTACCCGCCGGCGTGGACATCGAGATCAAGATCCAGTAGCTCACCTCGGAGGGTGGATTTCTCGATGGCCAAGCTCGACGATCTCGCATCGCTCCTCGAGGAAATGTCGGCCGAGACGGGGGGACCACTCACCGCCGAAGAGCGTGCTTGGGCCGACCGGGCTCTTGGTCGGTGACCGGCGCGGTTTCTCGATTCAGGCGCCTTGGTGGGCTTCGAGCGCAACGATCGGCGCGTCGTCACCATCGTGACCCGGGCCTGCTGGGATCACCCGTCTGCGAGGTCGTCCCACTCGAGGACCTCGCGGCGCGTGCCACCGGCCAGCTCTGCGGTCTGAGCGATACGGCTGACGTCGTGGATGCCTCGGTCGTGGTTGTCGCAAGGCAGCGTTCCATGCGGGTGGTGACGTCCGACACTCGCGAGTTGCGCCGCCTGGATCCCGCACTCGACGTGGTGGCGGTGTGACTGATCGTTCAGCCGGCCCCGTCAGCCGACTTGTCAGGCGACGACGACTCTCGTTCGGGCAGCCAGGTCGTGGAAACCCCGGCCGTCGGGTCTGAGCAGGACCGAACCCGCCAGTACCAGGCCCCAGGCGAGGTTCAGCAGCGTCCCTGCACCGGCGCTGAGCCAGATGCCCACTAGGGAAGTTGGAAGGCCAGTCACCACCGCCACACGGGCCACTGACCGTACGAGGGTGGGAGGCCTGTCGTCAGCAACGTCACGAACGCGTATCCCGAGCAGGCGCTTGCCCAGCGTCTGGCCGAAGCGCCACGTCAGGACGGCCTCGTACATGAACGAGACGAAGGAGAGGATGACGCTCGTGAGCGGCCAGGCGCCGTTGTCTGAACCATCGGGCCCCGCGCCTGACGCCTCGTTGAGAACCAGAGTGATGGGCACGAACAGCAGCCCGTCGAGGAAACGGGCGGCCAGTCGATTGACCACGCTGGCGGCAACGGACGCCTGCTCATCGTCCCGGTCCTCCTTCACGACCACCATCATGACGGCCGAGCCGGGTCGCCTTCGATCCTGTTAACATCACACGTTCCCTCAACCGACGTCCGCGGGCGCCCACACCGGGGACCCCGTGGCACAACCGAGAAGACGCTCCGCCGGGCCTGCCCGTGCGGAGCGTTCGCGTGAGTACGAAGAAGTGAGAACTAGCGAATGGCGAGCAAAGCGATCGTCGGCGAGAAGGTCGGCATGACACAGGTTTGGAGCGATGGCGACCGCGCCATTCCCGTAACCGTGCTCAAGGTGCCGCCTGTCCGCGTCGTCCAGGTGAAGACGCAGGAACGGGATGGCTACGCCGCGCTCCAGGTCACGTTCGGCACGGTGAAGCCGGAGCGGCTCAACAAGCCCACAGCAGGGCACTTCGCCAAGGCGGGGGTCGACCCCGGCCGCAAGCTCGTGGAGCTGCGGCTCGACGACGCCGACGGCTACCAGATCGGCCAGGAGCTCAAGGTGGACCAGCTCGCTGCGGGTGAGAAGATCGACGTCACCGCGGTGAGCAAAGGCAAGGGCTTCGCCGGGGCCATGAAGCGGCACAACTTCTCCGGCCAGGGAGCCTCCCACGGCAACCACAAGAAGCACCGCTCACCGGGCGCCATAGGTGCCTGCGCCACGCCGGCGCGCGTGTTCCCGGGCACGAGGATGGCGGGCCAGCTCGGTTCCCAGCGGGTCACGACCATGAACCTCGAGGTGGTAGAGGCCGACGCCGAGCGCGACCTGCTGCTCGTGAAGGGCGCCGTCCCCGGACCGCGGGGCGGGCTGGTACTGATCCGAGACGCCGTGAAAGGCGGGAAGTGACGGTGGCGACGGTCGACGTACGACGGGTCGACGGCTCCACCGCCAGTTCAATGGAGCTCGACGACGCCGTGTTCGGGATCGCTCCCAACACGGCCGTCATGCACCAGGTGGTGACGGCGCAGTTGGCCGCCGCCCGTGCCGGGACGCAGTCCACCCTGACCCGGGCAGAAGTGAGAGGCGGTGGGGCCAAGCCATGGCGCCAGAAGGGCACCGGGCGAGCCAGGCAGGGATCGTCGCGCTCGCCGCAGTGGACGGGTGGCGGTGTGGCGCTCGGCCCCAAGCCCCGCAGCTACGGCCAGAAGACGCCGAAGAAGATGGTCCAGCTCGCCCTGCGCTCTGCGCTGTCCGATCGAGCCTCCACCGGCAAGGTGGCCGTGGTGGAGGGCTGGACGTTCGAGGCCCCAAAGACCAAAGACGCCGTCGCCGCCCTCGCCGCCCTGGGGGTCGAGGGTCAGGTGCTCGTCGTGGTGGACCACGACGACGAGGTGGTCTCCAAGTCCTTCCGGAATCTCCCGAACGTCCTGGTCCTGGTGGCCGGCGAGCTCAATGCCTACGACGTGCTGGCCAGTGACTGGATCGTCTTCACCGCCGACACCCTCCCGACCTCATGAAGGACCCGAGGGACGTCATCATCAAGCCCGTCGTCTCGGAGAAGTCCTATGGCCTGCTCGACGAGGGCGTCTACACCTTCGTGGTCCACCCCTCGGCCAACAAGACCGAGATCCGCCAAGCCGTGGAATCCATCTTCGACGTGCGGGTGACCAACGTGAACACGCTCAACCGCAAGGGCAAGCTCAAGCGCAACCGCCGCCAGCCCACATTCGGGAAGCGTCCCGACACCAAGCGGGCGCTCGTCACGCTGGCGGCCGGCGACCGTATTGACCTGTTCCAGAGCTGAGCGAGGGACGACGATGGCACTCCGCAAACGCAAGCCGACCAGCGCCGGCCGGCGGTTCCAGACGGTTTCCGACTTCTCGGAGGTCACCAGGGACCACCCGGAGAAGGCGCTGCTCCAGCCCAAGCCCAGGACGGGCGGAAGGAACTCCTACGGGCGCAAGACTGCGCGTCACCGGGGAGGTGGCCACAAGCAGCAGTACCGGGTCGTCGACTTCAAGCGCACCAAGGACGGGATCCCGGCCAAGGTGGCCACCATCGAGTACGACCCGAACCGCAACGCCCGCATAGCTCTCCTGCACTACTACGACGGCGAGAAGCGCTACATCCTGGCGCCGGCCCGGGTGGGAGTGGGAACCGTGGTGCAGAGTGGGCAAGGGTCCGAGATCCGTCCCGGCAACGCCCTCCCGCTGCGCTACATACCGGTCGGCACCACCGTGCACAACGTGGAGCTCAAGCCCGGAGGCGGCGGCAAGCTGGCGCGCGGGGCTGGGATGAGCGTGCAGCTCGTGGCCAAGGAAGGCGACTCCGCCACGCTGCGCCTGCCGTCCACCGAGATGCGCCGCGTCCCCATCGACTGCCGCGGCACGGTGGGAGAGGTCGGCAACGCCGAGGTGGACCAGGTGAAGCTGGGCAAGGCGGGGCGCAACCGATGGAAGGGCGTCCGCCCCCAGACCCGCGGGGTGGCCATGAACCCCGTCGACCACCCCCTGGGTGGTGGCGAGGGCAAGTCCTCCGGTGGCCGTCACCCCGTGTCCCCCTGGGGCAAGCCCGAGGGCCGCACCCGCGACCGCACCAAGGAATCCGAGAAGCAGATCGTTCGGCGCCGCCGCACCCGGGGCTCGCGCCGATGAGCACGACAGGGAGGGTCTGATATGGCGCGCAGCCTGAAGAAGGGGCCGTTCGTCGACGACCACCTGCTCAAGAAGGTTGACGACCTGAACGCGTCGAACCAGAAGCGGGTGGTGAAGACGTGGTCCCGCCGGTCCACGATCATCCCGGACATGGTGGGGCACACCATCGCCGTCCACGACGGCCGCAAGCACGTCCCCGTGTACATCACCGAGTCCATGGTGGGCCACAAGCTCGGCGAGTTCGCCCCGACCCGCACGTTCCGGTACCACGCCGGCCAGGAACGGGCCGGGCGACGGTGACGACATGACGGCCACACGGCGATGACGGCGACGAAGACCAACGAGCGTGAGGGCACCCGAGCGGTGCTCCGTCACTCGCGCGTCTCGGCCTACAAGGTTCGCCCGGTGCTGGACCTCATCCGGGGCAAGGACGTGCAGCGAGCGCGGGAAGCGCTCCAGTTCTCCGAGCGCGACGCGGCCCAGCTGGTGGACAAGCTCCTCCGCTCGGCGGTGGCGAACGCCGAGAACAACGACGGCCTCGATCCCGAGGGCCTCTACGTCTCGGCCTGTTACGCCGACGAGGGCCCGACCATGAAGCGCTGGCGGCCACGCGCCCGAGGCCGGGCCACCCGGATCCGGAAGCGCACTTGCCACGTGACGGTGATCGTGAGTCGCCTGCCCGAGGAGCAGCTGGCACGCCTCGAGGCTCGCCGGGCCGGTGACGCTTCCCGACGGGCCCGGCGAGTGGCGGGCGGTCGCCAGGGGCGCCGTGCCACACGTGATCAGACAAACGCGGACGAAAGGGGTGAACCGACGCCACCGCAGGAGGGCAGCGAGGGCGGCGGTGACGAGTGATGGGTCAGGACGAGTGATGGGTCAGGACGAGTAATGGGTCA
>JAUJNQ010000002.1:628906-746777 GCA_030448025.1 Acidimicrobiales bacterium
ATGGGTCAGGACGAGTAATGGGTCAAAAGGTCAATCCGTACGGGTTCCGCCTCGGCGTGACCACCGACTGGAAGTCTCGGTGGTTCAACGAGCGCGACTACCAGGACCAGGTGGTGGAGGACTGGAAGATCCGCCACTACCTCATGGGCCAGCTCGAGCGGGCTGCCGTCAGCCGCATCGAGGTCGAGCGCACGCGAGATCGTCTCCGCATCGACCTGCACACGGCTCGGCCCGGCATCGTGATCGGCCGCCGCGGAGCCGAGGCGGACCGGCTGCGCACGGAGCTGGCCAAGATGTCGGGCAACGCCAAGGTCCAGCTCAACATCCAGGAGATCAAGCAGCCCGAGCTCGACGCAGCCCTCATCGCCCAGGGCATCGCCGATCAGCTGGCCGGCCGGGTGAGTTTCCGCCGGGCCATGAAGCGCGCCGTGCAGACGGTGCAAAAGGCCGGCGCCCAAGGAATCCGCGTGCAGTGCGCGGGCCGGTTGGGCGGGTCGGAGATGTCCCGCAAGGAGTCCTACCGCGAGGGACGGGTGCCTTTGCACACGCTCCGGGCCGACATCGACTACGGCCTGCGAGAGGCGCGTACGTCCGTTGGCCGCATCGGCGTCAAGGTCTGGATCTACAAGGGTGACATCTTGCCGTACAAGCTCTCCAGCGAGGACAAGATCAGCCGTGAGGCCGCTATGGCGGTGGGAGAGACGTCGGGACAGAGTCGTCCTCGGCGGATCATCTCCGCCGGCGGAGGCCGTCGCCGTCCCGAGCAGGGCGAGCCGGGCACGGTCCGGCCCGATGCACCGGCACCGACCGCGGAGGAGTCCGCAGCCGAGGGGACAGCCGGGGCCGAGACCGCGCAGGCGGACGCCACCGAGGCAGTCGAGGCCAAGCCGCTCATCAAGGAGGTCGATCCCGACATCGAGCGACTTCTCGCCGAGGAGGAGGACATCGAGCGCCGCACCCGCGAGCACCACGAGGCCCCTCACTTCCGGGACTATTGATGATCGAGTCCGAGGGGGGCATGAGCTGATGCTCATGCCCAAGAAGGTGAAACATCGCAAGCAGCACCGAGGCCGCGTCTCTGGCAAAGCCAAGGGCGGTGCCGTCGTGAGCTTCGGCGACTACGGGATCCAGGCCCTCGAAGGGGGCTGGATCACCGCGCGCCAGATCGAGGCAGCCCGTATCGCCATGACTCGCCACGTGCGCCGGGGCGGCAAGGTCTGGATCCGGGTCTTTCCGGACAAGCCGGTCACCGAGAAGCCCGCGGAGACCCGGATGGGCTCCGGCAAGGGCAGCCCCGAGCACTGGGTCGCGGTGGTGAAGCCGGGACGCGTGATGTTCGAGCTGGCTGGTGTGGATGAGGATCTGGCCCGAGCGGCCTTGGAGAGGGCCATTCAGAAGCTGCCCATCAAGGCCAAGTTCGTGGTCCGTCGCCAGCAGGAAGGAGTGGAGGTCTGATGCCGAGTCGAAGGGCCGAGGAGCTCCGTTCCCTGGACGGCGGCGAGCTCGAGAGCCGCTTGGCCGAGGCCAAACAGGAGCTGTTCAACCTGCGCTTCCAGATCGTCACCGGTCAGCTCGACAACAACGCTCGCATCAGCCAGGTGAAGAAGGACGTGGCTCGGATGAACACGCTCCTCCGGGAGCGGGAGATCGCCGAGGCCGAGAGCCTGGAGGGGGCAAGCGATGTCTGAGGGTCAAGTTCCTGGTGCTGAGGGGAAGGCAGAGTCGGGCACGAGTGCCGTGGTCGAGCCCCGGGCCAACCCCCGAAAGGTCCGCGAGGGAACGGTCGCGTCGACGGCCATGGACAAGACCGTGGTCGTGAGCGTCATCGAGCGGGTTCGCCATCCCCGCTACGCGAAGACCATGCAGCGCACCAAGCGGCTCCTCGCCCACGATGCGCAGAACGACCTTCGGGTGGGGGACCGGGTGAGGGTGCAGGAGACGCGCCCGCTCTCCAAGCGGAAGCGCTGGCGAGTGGTGGAAGTGCTGGAGCGGGCCAGGTGATCCAGCAGGAGACACGGCTGCGGGTGGCCGACAACTCGGGAGCCAAGCAAGTGCTCTGCATCAAGGTGCTCGGCGGCTCGAAGCGGCGCTACGCGTCCATCGGTGACATCTTCGTCGCCACAGTCAAGGACGCCATCCCCGGCGCGGCGGTCAAGAAGGGTGACGTGGTGCGCTGCGTCGTGGTCCGCACCAAGAAGGAGAAGAGGCGACCGGATGGCAGCTACATCCGCTTCGACGAGAACGCCGCCGTTCTCATCAACGACCAGCAGCAGCCCAGGGGCACCCGGATCTTCGGCCCCGTCGGCCGGGAGCTGCGGGACAAGCGCTTCATGCGCATCATTTCGTTGGCTCCTGAGGTCTTGTGAGGTGACTGCATGAAACTGCGCAAGGGTGATCGGGTCCGCGTTCTCTCCGGGAAGGACCGGGGCAAGGAGGGCGAGATCAGCCGCGCCCTGCCCGAGAAGAACAAGGTGATCGTGGACGGGGTGAACGTGGCCAAGCGCCATCAGCGTTCGACCAAAGACACCATGCAGGGCGGCATCATCGACAAGGACATGCCGCTACCTGTCTCCGCCGTCGCCATCCTGTGCCCGACCGACGGGCCCACCCGGATCGGATACCGAGTGGAGGAGACTGCGACAGGAGGCCGGCGCAAGGTCCGGATCTGCCGCAAGTGCGGGGGGGATCTGTAGTGCCGCCCGCCACCACGGCCACCCGGCCCCGCCTGAAGCAGCGCTACCACAGTGAGGTGCGCGCCCAACTGAAGGAGCAGCTCGGGCTGTCCAACGTCATGGAGGTCCCCCGCTTCGAGAAGATCGTGCTCAACATGGGCGTCGGCCTGGCCGCCCAGCAGGCGTCGCTCCTGGAGGGTGCGGTCCGGGACTTGGCTGCGATCTCAGGACAGAAGCCGCTCGTCACCCGGGCGAAGAAGTCGATCGCCGGCTTCAAGCTCCGGGAGGGGAACGCCATTGGCGCCAAGGTCACCCTGCGGGGGGACCGGATGTGGGAGTTCCTGGACCGCCTCATCGCCTTGGCCATCCCCCGTGTACGCGACTTCCGCGGTCTCCCGGCGAACTCCTTCGACGGGCGCGGCAACTACACATTCGGGGTGGTCGAGCAACTGATCTTCCCCGAGATCGACTACGACCGGGTGGACACGGTGCGGGGCCTCGACGTCACCATCGTGACCACCGCTCGCACCGACGCCGAGGGCAAGGCCCTCATCCAGGCGTTCGGTTTCCCGTTCAAGCGTGAAGGTGAGAACTGACATGGCCAAGAAGGCGCTCATAGAGAAGCAGCGGCACAAGCCGAAGTACAAGGTGCGGGGCTACACACGCTGTCGGCGGTGCGGACGGCCCAAGGCGGTCTATCGCAAGTTCGGGCTGTGTCGCATCTGTTTACGCGAGCTGGCGCACGCCGGTGAGCTCCCCGGCGTCGTCAAGGCGAGCTGGTAGGGGAGGGCGCGTATGACGATGACCGACCCGATCGCCGACATGCTCAGTCGGATCCGCAACGCCAACACGGCCATGCACGACACCGTCCGTATGCCCTCGTCCAAGCTCAAGGAGTCCCTGGCCATCGTGTTGGAGAGGGAGGGCTACATCGACGGCTTCAGCGTCGGAGAGAACGACGACCGCCCCGGTAAGGCCCTCGAGATCCGGATGAAGTACTCGCCGGATCGTGAGCGGACCATCTCCGGCCTCCGGCGGATCTCCAAGCCGGGCCTCCGCGTCTACACCAAGGCCGACCGCCTGCCCAGGGTGCTCGGTGGCCTGGGCGTGGCTGTGCTGTCCACGAGCCAGGGCCTCATGAGCGATCGTGAAGCCCGTAAGCGGCGCATGGGTGGTGAGGTGCTGTGCTACGTGTGGTAGCCCAAAGCCCTCCCCGGAAGGTCTGAGATGTCGAGAATCGGACGAGCCCCCATCCCGGTACCCGACGGCGTAGAGGTGTCCGTGGCGAGCCGGCGCGTCACCGTGAAGGGCCCGAACGGCACCCTGGAGCGCACCATCCCCGGCGAGATCGACGTCCGCCGGGAGGAAGCCGCGGTCGTGGTGGAGCGGGCGGGGGACGACAGGCGCAACCGGGCCCTGCACGGGCTCACCCGCGCCCTGGTCAACAACATGGTGGTGGGAGTCGCAACGGGGTTCACAAAGGAGCTGGAGATCGTGGGCGTGGGCTACCGCGTGACGTCGCACACCCCGGAGCGCCTCGAGCTGGCACTCGGGTTCAGCCACGGTGTGGCCGTTGACGCCCCGGCCGGCATCAGCTTCGAGGTGCCGGTGCCGACTCGCATCCTCGTCAAGGGAGTGGACAAGGAGCTGGTGGGCCAGGTGGCGGCGAACATCCGAATGATCCGCAAGCCCGAGCCCTACAAGGGCAAGGGCGTCCGATACGCCGGCGAGCACGTCCAGCGCAAGGCCGGGAAGGCAGGCAAGTAATGACCCGCCAACGCGAGGCAGAGCTACGCGTCAGGCGTCATCGGCGGGTGCGCAAGAAGGTGACGGGCACCGGAGAGCGGCCTCGGTTGGCCGTGTTCCGCTCCAACCGGCACATGGTGGCCCAGGTCATCGACGACGAGACGGGTCGCACCCTGGCCGCAGCGTCTTCGGTGGAGAAGGAGCTGCGTTCGGCCAACGCCGGGAACAAGACGGGCGCCACTGCCGTCGGGCGCCTCGTGGCCGAGCGGGCGAAGGCCGCCGGTGTGTCGCGGGTCGTGTTCGACCGCGGTGGGTTCCGCTATCACGGGCGCGTTGCCGCCCTGGCCGATGCCGCTCGCCAAGCCGGCCTCGAGTTCTAGAGACGTTGAGAAGGCCAGAGAAGATGAGAGGCAGAGACATTGAGGGGCCGGGGACATTGACAGGCCAAGGATATTGAGAGGCCAAGGATATTGAGAGGAAGGCATGGCTGAAGGTCAGTTCGAGGAACGAGCCATCGGTAGACCCAACCGGGTGGCCAAGGTGGTCAAGGGCGGGCGACGCTTCTCCTTTGCCGCCCTCATGGTCGTCGGAGACGGGCAGGGCAAGGTCGGCCTGGGCTATGGAAAGGCCAAGGAAGTGGCCCTGGCCATGCAAAAGGCCGGCGAGGACGCCCGCAAGAACGTGTTCGGGGTGCCGCTGGCGGGCTCCACCATCACCCATCCCATCATGGGCGTGGCCGGTGCTGGCCGGGTGTTGCTCAAGCCCGCCGCACCGGGCACCGGCGTAATCGCCGGCGGAGCAGCCCGGATCATCCTCGAGGCGGCCGGCATCCACGACGTGTTGGCCAAGTCGCTCGGGTCATCAAACGCCATCAACGTCGCTCACGCCACGATCGCCGGCCTGAAGGCGCTGAAGTCTCCCGACGACGTCGCCCGCCTCCGAGGCAAGACCCCCGAGGAGGTCACGCCCAAGGGAGTCCTGGCCGCGTACCGAGAGTCCAAGCGGGGCCCGCACGTGCCCGAGGTGGTTCGCTAGAGATGGCGGAGATGTTGCGCGTGACCCAGAAGAAGTCCGGGATCGGCACCAAGCCAAAGCACAGGGGCACGCTGCGGGCCTTGGGCCTCGGCCGTATCGGCAAGGTCAACACCCTCCCCGACCGTCCGGAGATCCGAGGAATGATTGCCCGTGTCCCCCACCTGGTGGCCGTGGAAGCGGTGGTGGAGTCATGAAGCTGCACGAGCTTCGTCCCGCTCCCGGGTCCACCAAGCGGCGCAAGCGGGTGGGGCGGGGAACCGCCGGCCGGGCAGGAAAGACCGCCGGCCGCGGCACCAAGGGCCAGGGCGCCCGGTCCACGGTGAAGCCCGGTTTCGAGGGCGGCCAGCTCCCCCTCACGCAGCGCATCCCCAAGCTGGGCGGCTTCAAGAACCCCTTCCGGGTGGAGTACACCGTGGTCAACCTCGACACCCTGGAGGCCTTCGACGGCGACGACGTCAGCCCCGAGTCGCTGCGGTCCAGGGGCTTGGTGCACAAGCACGGACTGGTGAAGGTCCTCGGGCGCGGCCAGCTCACCCGGGCCCTCAGCGTGCGGGCCCACGCCTTCTCGCGCTCGGCCGAGGCGGCCATCACCTCGGCGGGCGGTAGCGTTGAGGTCATACCGTCCCCGCCCGGGCGGCCGGCGGCCAAGGGCAACGCTCTCACCAACCGCTAGAGCCCTCACCAACCGCTAGAGCCATCATCAACCGCTAGAGCCATCATCCGCAGGAGCAGCCGTGCTCGCCAGCTTCAAGAACATGTTCAAGATTCCGGACCTCCGGAACAAGATCGTGTTCACCCTTTTGGTGATCATCCTCTACCGGGTGGGATCGCACGTGCCGGTGCCCGGCATCGACTTCGATGCCGTGCAGCGCCTGGAGCAGACGGCCAAGGCCGGCGGCGTGCTCGGCTTCTTGAACCTGTTCTCCGGCGGGGCGCTCACCCGCTTCGCCGTGTTCGGCCTGGGCATCATGCCCTACATCACAAGCTCGATCATCGTGCAGCTCCTGGGTGTGGTGATCCCCAAGCTCGAGCAGTGGCGCAACGAGGGAGCGGTCGGCCAGCGCAAGATCACCCAGGCCACCCGGTACCTCACGGTGGCCCTCGCCATCATGCAGTCCACCGGGTTGGCCTTCGCCTTCCACAACGGCGCGCCCGGCCTCGACATCGGCACCGACGTCGACCTCATCCCGAACTTCACCGTTCCCCGGGTGTTGTTGGTGGTGTTGTCCATGACGGCGGGAACGGCCTTCGTCATGTGGCTGGGCGAGCTGATCACACAGCGGGGCATCGGCCAGGGGATGTCGATCCTGATCTTCGCCAGCGTGGTGTCCGGCCTCCCGGCCGGGGGTGCGGCGGTGAGGGCCGAAGGAGGCGACGTGAAGTTCGCCATCATCCTCCTCGTGACCCTGCTGCTCATCGCCGCCGTCGTCTTCGTGGAGCAGGGTCAGCGCCGCATCCCGGTGCAGTTCGCCAAGCGGGTGGTGGGGCGGCGAATGTACGGCGGGCAGAGCACCTATATCCCGCTCAAGGTGAACCAGTCGGGAGTGATCCCCATCATCTTCGCCAGCTCGGTGCTTGCCTTCCCGGCCCTGCTCTCCAACGTGATCCCGTGGGACGGTTTGCGAGACTTCATCGACAAGAACCTGGTCCAACCCACCAGCATCGCCTACGTGGTGCTCTACGGCGTGTTCATCGTCCTCTTCGCCTACTTCTACACGGCCATCGCCTTCGACCCTCGCCAGCAGGCCGACCTCATTCGCAAGCAGGGTGGCTACATCCCGGGCATCCGCCCCGGAGAGCGCACAGAACGCCACCTGGCCCAGATCCTCAACCGCATCACGCTCCCGGGCTCGCTGTTCTTGGCCTTCATCGCCCTGCTGCCGTCGATCTTCCTGGCCGCCTGGGACGTGAACAACTACCCCTTCGCCGGCGCCACGCTGCTGATAGCCGTCGGGGTGGCCCTGGAGACCATGAAGCAGATCGACAGCCAGCTGATGATGCGCAACTACGAGGGCTTCCTCAAATAAGTGTCCGAGCCGCGGGGGCCGAGGCTTCTCATCTTCGGCAAGCAGGGCGCGGGCAAGGGCACGCAGTGCGTGCGCCTTTGCCGTCACTACGGGGTGCCCCACATCTCCACCGGTGACATGTTTCGCGCCGCGGTCCAGTCCGGGTCGGAGCTCGGAGAGCGCCTCGATAGCTACATGCACGCCGGCGAGCTCATTCCCGACGACCTGGTCTTCGGAGTGGTCAGCGAGCGTCTGCACCAGGACGATGCCGCCCGGGGCTTCGTCCTCGACGGCTTCCCCCGCACCATCGGGCAGGCCGCCAAGCTCTCCGAGCTGCTGGCGCCCGCCGATGTGGACTTGGTCCTGTCCCTCGAGGTTCCCACCGAGGTCTCCCTCAGACGCCTGGCCGGCCGCCGTGTGTGCCAGGACTGCGGCACCAACTACAGCGTCTACAGCCCGCCGGAGCAGGGCTGGGAATGCGATCACTGCGGCGGCCAGGTGGTGCTGCGGAGAGACGACACCGAGCACGCCATAGCCCGGCGCCTCAAGCTCTACGAGGAGCAGACCGAGCCTCTGGTGAGCTGGTATCAAGAGCAGAGCAAGTTGGTTGCCATCGACGGGATCGGTCCACTCGACACCGTCACCGATCGCCTGTTTCGAGCCATCGACCGCAGATGGCCCACCAACCGGGTGAGCTCGGCCCAAGTTGGTTCGGCATCGTGAGGCGGAGCAAGGACGAGATTGCCAAGATGCGCCGTGCCGGCCGGGTCGTGGCCGAGATGCACGATCGCACCAGATCCGCAGCCCGTCCCGGGGTCACAACCGCCGACCTCGACCGCGTGGCCCGGGAGGTGCTGGAACGGCGCGGGGCGCGGTCGAACTTCTTGAACTACCACGGCTTTCCGGGTGTGATCTGCACGTCGCCGAACGACATGATCGTCCACGGCATCCCGGGGTCATACCGGCTCGAGGAGGGCGACATCATCTCCATCGACTGCGGGGCCATCATCGAGGGCTATCACGGTGATGCCGCTTTCACCATGCCCGTCGGCGAGGTGGAGCCCGAAGCGCTGAAGCTCATCGAGGTCACCGAGGAGAGCCTTCGCAAGGGGATAGAGCAGATGGTCGACGGGCACCGGCTGTCGGACATCGGACACGCCGTCCAGACCGTCGCCGAGGCATCCGGTTACTCAGTTGTCCGAGAGTACGTCGGTCATGGCATCGGGACCGCCATGCACGAGGAACCCCAGGTCCCGAACTACGGGGAGCCCGGAAAGGGGCCGAAGCTGCGGGTGGGCATGGTCTTCGCCGTCGAGCCCATGGTGAACATGGGGGGTCCCGGCACCCGCCTGCTGGACGACGGCTGGGCCGTGGTGACCGCCGACGGAAGCCTGTCGGCACACGCCGAGCACTCCATCGCCATCACCGACCACGGTCCCGAGGTGCTGACCATTCCCGGAGCCTGACCGCCCCGGTTCCCGGCCCCAGTTTCGCGGCGCAGCCTGACGCGATATCCTCTCCGGTCGACCTGGCGCGCCACCGGGTGCGGTGCCCCCGGGGTGTCAACGCAGTGCTGTCGGGCTTTCGGGCCCAACTGAGTTGCAGCCCTGGTCCGCGCCGAAGTCCCATTCCGCCGACGTTTCCCCAGCCAGTCCCCCAGTAACAAGTGCCCCGGAGGTACACCTGCCCAAGCCCAAGGAAGACGCGATCGTGCTCGAAGGCACGGTGCTCGAGCCCCTGCCCAATGCCATGTTCAAGGTGGAGCTCGAGAACGGCCACAAGGTCCTGGCTCACAGCTCGGGAAAGATGAGGATGCACCGCATCCGCATCCTGCCGGGGGATCGCGTGCAGGTGGAGATCACGCCCTACGACCTCTCCCGAGGTCGAATCACCTACAGGTACAAATGATGAAAGTACGACCCAGCGTCAAGGCTATGTGCGAGAAGTGCAAGGTGGTCCGCCGGCAGGGCCGGGTACTGGTCATCTGCTCCAACGCCCGCCACAAGCAGAGGCAGGGATAGCCCCATGGCACGCATCGCAGGAGTTGACATCCCCCGTGAGAAGCGGCTCGAGATCGCGCTCACCTACATCTTCGGCGTCGGCCGCTCGAAGGCCCAAGAGGTCTGCCGGGCGGCGGGCGTGAACCTCGACACCAGGGTCCGTGATCTCACCGACGACGAGGTCGTGCGGCTCCGCGGTTGGATCGACGCCAACATGAAGGTGGAAGGCGACCTTCGTCGGGACGTCCAACAGGACATCAAGCGGAAGATGGAGATCGGCTCCTACCAGGGAGTGCGGCACCGCCGGGGTCTTCCCGTCCATGGGCAACGCACCCACACCAACGCCCGCACCCGAAAAGGCCCGAAGCGCACGGTCGCAGGCAAGAAGAAGGTCAAGAAGTAGATGGCCAAGCCCAAGCCAGGTGGTCGAAGGCCGCGCCGCCGCGAGCGCAAGAACGTGGCCTACGGCGTCGCCCACATCAAGAGCTCGTTCAACAACACCATCGTGTCCATCACAGACACCGAGGGGAACGTCATCGCCTGGGCGTCGGCGGGGAACGTGGGGTTCAAGGGCTCCCGCAAGTCCACCCCGTTCGCGGCCCAGCTGGCTGCCGAAGCGTGCGCTCGGCGGGCCATGGAGCACGGCATGCGCAGGGTCGACGTGTTGGTGAAGGGGCCGGGCTCGGGGCGGGAGACGGCCATCCGCTCCCTCCAGAGCACCGGCCTGGAAGTGTCCGGCATCAAGGACGTCAGCCCCATCCCACACAACGGCTGCCGGCCGAAGAAGCGGAGGCGTGTCTAGTGGCTCGATACACAGGGCCGGTCTGCCGGCTGTGCCGGCGAGAGAAGATGAAGCTGTTCCTGAAAGGGCCGAAGTGCGACACCATGAAGTGCCCCATCGAACGTCGCCCGTACCCGCCGGGTGAGCACGGCCGAGACCGCATGCGGCAGGGCTCGGAGTACCTGGTCCAGCTCAGGGAGAAGCAAAAGGCGCGCCGCATCTATGGAATCTTGGAGAAGCAGTTCGCCAACCTCTACGAGGAGGCCAACCGCCAGCAGGGCATCACCGGCGAGAACCTTCTGCGCATGCTCGAGCTGCGCCTGGACAACGTGGTCTATCGAGCCTCGTGGGCCTCGAGCCGGAGCCAGGCCCGTCAGCTCGTGCGCCATGGACACGTGCTGGTGAACTCGAAGCGGGTCACCATCCCGAGCTACCGCTTGCGCAAGGGCGACGTGGTGTCGCTCAAGCAGCGGTCTCGCGAGCTCATCGTCATCCGCCACAACATGGACACCCTCGACCGCCAGGTCCCGCCCTGGCTGGAGCCGGCAGGTGGCGAAGGAGCCGGCGGTTCCTTCGAGGTGGTCGTCCGCGATCTGCCCCAGCGGGAGCACATCGACGTGCCCGTCCGGGAACAGCTCATCGTCGAGCTCTACAGCAAGTAGAGAGAGGAACTCATGCTGATCATCCAGCGCCCCACCGTTGAAGCCGTCGACGACGAAGAGGCGAACCACCAGCGGTTCGCAGTCGGCCCCTTGGAGCCGGGCTTTGGCCACACCCTGGGCAACTCCCTCCGGCGGGCTCTGCTCTCGTCGATTCCGGGGGCCGCGGTCACCCAGCTGCGCTTCGACGACGCCCTGCACGAGTTCAGCACCCTGCCTGGAGTGAAGGAGGACGTCACCGATCTCATCCTCAACTTCAAGGACCTGGTGCTGCGGCTCGAAGGTGGCGAGGCGGCCACCGTGCGACTCGAGGTCCGGGGGCCGGCCGCGGCCACGGCCGCTGACATCCAGACCACCGCCGACGTGGAGGTCCTCAACCCCGAGCTGCACCTGGCCCAGCTCAACGAGCAGGGCCGCCTGGCCGTCGACATCACGGTGGAGCGCGGTCGCGGCTACGTGTCGGCCGACCGCAACAAGCAGTCCTCGACGATCGGCGTGATCCCCGTGGACTCCATCTTCTCCCCGGTACGCCGGGTCGCCTTCACGGTGGAACCCACCCGAGTCGAACAGTCCACCAACTTCGACCGGCTGGTGCTCTCCATCGAGACCGATGGCTCCATCTCCCCCAGGGAGGCGCTGGCCTCGGCGGGCGACACCATGCGCTCCTTGATGGGCCTGGTCGCCGACATGAGCGACCAGCCTCAGGGACTCGAGTTGGGTGACCTGAGCAGGGTCAGCAGCGGCTCGCCCGATCTCGACCTGCCCATCGAGGAGCTGGACCTCTCGGAGCGCCCCCGCAACTGTCTGAAGCGGGCACAGGTGAACACCGTGGGGGAGCTGGTGGAAAAGACCCACGACGACCTCCTCGCCATCACCAACTTCGGGCAGAAATCGCTCGACGAGGTGCTTCAGAAGCTGGACGAGCGCGGCCTGGGCCTCCGCGACAACCGGCCGGAGTAGGGCTCACACCGTGCCCGCAAGGCCGAAGAAGGGGCATCGCCTCGGCAGCGACGCCGCCCACCAGAAGGCGATGATGGGCAACCTCGTCGCCTCGCTCATCGCCGCCGAGGCTCTGGTCACCACCGAGACCAAGGCCAAGGCCCTTCGCCCGGTCATGGAGAAGGTCATCACCAAGGCCAGGAAGGGCGGCGTCCATCGTCACCGCCAGGTGGTGGCGTTCATCCGGGACAAGGACATGGCCCACAAGCTCTTCGAGGACATCGGGCCTCGCTACGAGGATCGCCCCGGTGGCTACACCCGGATCCTCAAGCTCGGCCCCCGTCACGGGGACAACGCCCCGATGGCCCGCATAGAGCTCGTCTGATCCCTTCGAGTGACCCTGTTCGAAGAGGGGACGCCTCCCACTTCGACGCCGGGTCCCGGGTCCAGCGAGCCCACCGGTCCCACCGGTCCCACCCAACGGATCCGGATGACCGTCGCTTACGACGGAAGGGGCTTTCACGGTTTCGCCGCCAATCCCGGTGTCACCACCGTGGCCGGATGCCTGGGCGAAGCCTTGGCCAAGGTCCTCGGCCACCAGGTGACGCTCACCTGCGCGGGGCGGACGGACAGCGGCGTGCACGCCTGGGGACAGGTGGTGCACTTCGACACTGACCACTCCCATGCTCACAGCGAGGCCGACGTGGACCGGCTGCAGCGGTCGGTCAACAAGATGCTTGCCCCTGCTGTGGTGGTGAGGGAGGTGTCCGTCTCGCCTGCGGGCTTCGACGCTCGCCGCTCGGCCACGGGCCGCCGCTACCGCTACACGGTGCTGAACCGTCCATTGCCCGACCCATTTCTCGCTCCCATTGCCTGGCACGTTCCCGAGCCCCTCGACCTGCAGGCGATGCAGCTCGGATGTGACCCGCTCTTCGGCGAGCACGACTGGTCGTCGTTCTGCCGCAAGCCCCCCGCAGCCGACGCGTCGATGGTGCGGGTCGTTCGAGACGCCCGATGGACCGACGTCGGGGAGGCATTGCTGCGCTTCGACATCGAGGCCTCGTCCTTCTGTCACCAGATGGTGCGGTCGGTCGTGGGAACGCTCGTCGCCGTCGGCAAGGCCAAGCTGCGAGCAGGCGACCTGGCCTGGATCATCCGGTCGAAGGACCGCGCCCTCGCCGGCGAGCCGGCTCCTGCCCACGGGCTCTGCCTCTGGGAAGTGCTCTACCAGTGAGGTGCCAAGGGTTACAAGTCGTGCGCCGCCGCGTCGCGGCTATGCTGGCCGATCCCTGCAGCCGTTCCAGCGGAGGCTCTTGCGTGCGGACGTTCTCTCCAAAACCCAGCGACATCCACCGCGCCTGGCACGTGGTGGATGCCGACGGCCTGGTCCTCGGGCGCCTGGCCTCGGAGGTGGCTCGCGTGCTGCGGGGCAAGCACAAGCCCACCTTTGCGCCCCACGTGGACACCGGTGACCATGTGATCGTGGTCAACGCCGCCCGCGTGGTCATGACCTCGGACAAGGCCCAGTCCAAGATGGCCTACCGTCACTCCGGGTATCCCGGCGGCCTGAAGAGCCGTAGCTACGCCGAGCTCCTGGCCACCAGGCCGGAGGAGGTGGTGCGCATGGCGGTGAGGGGAATGCTTCCCAAGGGCACCCTCGGGCGCCAGATGCTGACCAAGCTCAAGGTCTACGCCGGGCCCGACCATCCCCACGATGCGCAGGGCCCAACGCCGCTGGCATTCGAGCACGCCCGCGCCAACGCTTCAGCGAGGCAGGCATGACCCTGCCCCTCGCCCAGTCCACCGGTCGGCGCAAGGAAGCCGTCGCCCGGGTGCGGATCAGGACCGGCACCGGTGTGGTCACCGTCAACCGGCGACCCATCGAGGCGTACTTCCCGTCCGCCACCCAGCGCATGGTGGCCATCGAGCCCTTGCGCATCACCGATACGGCCGAGACCTACGACGTGGATGCCACCATCGACGGTGGCGGCGTCTCTGGGCAGGCCGGTGCTCTTCGGCTCGGCATCGCCCGTGGCCTGGTCGAGCTCGATCCCGAGCAGCGGATGGCGCTCAAGCGGGCCGGGTTGCTCACCCGAGACGCCCGCGAGAAGGAGATCAAGAAGTACGGCCTCAAGAAGGCCCGGAAGGCGCCGCAGTACTCCAAGCGGTAGGAGACGCTTGACTCTCAAGTTCGGCACCGACGGGGTCCGCGGCGTCGCCAACCAGGAGTTGACCCCAGAGCTGGTGTTGGCCCTTGGTCGGGCTGCGGCCGGCGTGATCGAAGGCTCCACGTTCCTGGTCGGGCGAGACACCCGGGTGTCCGGCCCGATGCTGCAGGCCGCGCTCTCGGCGGGGCTGGCGTCCGAAGGCGTGTCGGTGGTCGACCTGGGCGTGCTGCCCACACCTGGGGTCGCCTTCGCCTCTGCCACGAGGGGGTTGCCGGCGGCGGTGATCTCGGCTTCGCACAACCCGTTCCCGGACAACGGCATCAAGTTGTTCGCCCCCGGGGGTTGCAAGCTGGCGGACCACGTGGAGGAGGTCCTCGAGGCTCGCCTCACCCAGCTGCTCGGCGGCGGTGGCGTTGCCGGTTCCTCGGTTCCCGCCTCGTCGGTCCGCACCGGCGGATCGGTGGGAAGGCTCGAGACCGATGCCACCGCCCTGGACGAGTACGTCGCCCACCTGGTGGGGTCCCTCGAGGGGCGTCGTCTTGACCACCTCCGGGTGATGGTCGACTGCGCCAACGGCGCTGCGTTCCAGGCCGCGCCGCGCGCCCTGGTCGAGCTGGGCGCCGAGGTCGAGGTGATCGGCGACCAGCCGGACGGCACCAACATCAACGACGACTGCGGCTCCACCTTCCCAATGGCTCTGCAACGAGCGGTGGTGGCGACCGGGGCCGACGTGGGACTGGCGCTCGACGGCGATGCCGACAGGGTGCTGGGCGTCGACGGGCAGGGTGGTCTGCTCGACGGCGACCACCTCCTGGCGCTGTGCGCCCAGGACCTTCGCAGCCGGGGTCGGCTGCGGGACGACACCGTGGTGGTCACGGTGATGACCAACCTCGGGTTCCGTCACGCCATGGCCGCTCAGGGCATCGCCGTGCAGGAGACGGCCGTGGGCGACCGCTACGTGCTCGAGGCGCTGGAGAGGGGGGGATGGTCGCTCGGTGGCGAGCAGTCGGGCCATCTGATCTTCCGGGAGCTGGCCACGACCGGCGACGGCACGCTCACGGGGCTCCTGGTTCTGGACCTGCTCCGCCGCCGAGGCCGGCCATTGGCCGAGTTGGCAGCCGAGGCCATGACTCGCCTGCCGCAGGTCCTGCGCAACGTGCGCGTGGCCGTTCGCGACCCCGATGTCGTGACGCGGCTGCGTCCGGCCATCGCAGCCGCCGAGGCCGAGCTCGACGGACAGGGCAGGGTGCTGGTGCGCCCCAGCGGCACCGAGCCCCTGGTGCGGGTCATGGTGGAGGCCCCCACCGAGCGCCAGGCCGAGGACGCCGCCGGGCGCCTGGTCGCCGAGGTGGAGCAGGCCTGCGGAGTGGCGCCCTTGTAGGCGGCTACCGGTTGCGGACGGCCTGGAGCTGTTCCACCGGAAAGCCCGGCAGGGCGCCCTCGGTGGTCACGTTGAGGGTGCCGCTGTCGCCACCGAGCTGCCAGCGGACCGTCCACACCACGGTGACCTCCACGTCGTAGACGCCGCGGTCGGTGTAGACGTGGCTGATGTTGCCGTCGGGCCAGGGTCCACCGGGGCCGGGGTGGGGGCCGGTCCTGGAGTCACCCCAGTTGACGTAGTAGACGCCGGTGGCATCGAGGCGGATGTCGCCGAGGGGCGTGGGACGTGTGTCGCTGATGGTGGTGGGAGAGCGGGGTTCGAGGAAGGCACGAAGGCCGGTGATGGCCCTGCCGGGCGCGATGTAAGGCTTCGGCGCCGGGAAGGGGAAGGTCTCCACCACGCCGATTGCTACCTCCTGGGGGGTGGGGGCCGCGACCGCCGCCGGACAGCGGGAAAGTTCGCGTTGCAGAACGTCATTCCAGACCCGGTACGCGGAGTTGGCGTGAGCGTTGAACTCGGCCGTAGGGATGGTCTGACCACTGGGTCGGTAGCACAAGCCAGTGGCTGGGTCATTGCCCAGCCCGAGTACTCCGACCATGTCCGGCACCGCGACCCTGGGTCGTCCCGGCGCCGAGCCGCCGGCCCCCGCCACCTTGGGACTCGACTGGTGACTCTGGCCGGAGCAGATCACCTCGCTCGTGCCATCCCTCTTGTTGATGACCTCACTCTGAGGGCACTCCAAAGCTCGAGCGGGGACAACGGGACCGACGCTCAACGCCAGGAGAGCAAGAGCGGTAAACAGAGCTAGGCGGCGCACTGATCCTCCGGCTTCGGCGCTTGACCCACTTTGAGGACTTGTGCATCGCTGATCGACCAGGGAGTGGGATTGAGGTTCCTCGGGTCAGCGCCTGGCTGTGTCGGCCGAAGCGTCAATGAATTCACTTCGTCGGCGGGACGGGGAGGTGGAGACTTGGCCACTTGGCTGTAGTCAATCGAGACCTCGGCTCTGAGGCAGTTCGCGCTGGCCTCCACCAAACGGTTCACGGTTCTTTTCAAGTTTCCCGGAGGAACGATGAGTCGTGACAGGTCCGTCTTGACCAGACCTTCGAGCTCCTGGACGTACTGTGGATCGTTGTAGATGGCTCGCAGGATTTCTCCGGCTTGTGGGCCTACTTGTCCTGCCGAGACCACGCTTCTCGTGGCGTCACCGTCGACCTTGTCCAGTGCGGCGAGGACGCGGTTGACGTAGGCCTCGTCGATCACCGCCGGCACGGCGTAGGGGTCGGCCGGTGCGGAAGTCGTGGTCGGTGGAGGGGGAATGGTCGCTGCCGGGCCTCCGTCAGCCTTGCCGTTGCAGCTCCCGGTGACGGCCAGGAAAACGACCAGGAGGACACTTCGGACGATCACGGCTCCAATGCATATCATGCCAACTGGTGCCGCACCAGAGCTCACTGAGTCATCGAACATATGTTCGTAGCCACGGGCTAGTATGGGCCCTATGGACGAAGCCCGAACAATCACAGAGAACACCAAGACCGAGGTATCGGACGTGCCCCTCGAGCGTCTCGAGAGCGAAACTGCGAGCTTGCCGCCCACCTCTCAGCGGCCACCTGCCGGTGGCTGGGGATGGTGGCGGAGTTCGACCGGCGAGAGGGGTGGACCGACTGGGGGTGCCGGTCGTGTGCTCACTGGCTTAACTGGCGCTGCGGGCTGGACTTGAGGGCGGGCCGCGAGCACGTTCGAATGGCCCGATCCATGGAGAACCTGCCCCACATCAAGGGAGCCTTCGGCCGCGGAGAGCTGAGCTACTCCAAGGCCCGGGCCCTCACCCGTGTCGCCACGCCCGAGAGCGAGGAGGACCTGGTGGCCATGGCCGCCCTGCCACCGCCGCCCACCTGGAGAAGCTGGTGCGGACCTACCGGCGAGCGACGCGGCCCGATGACCTGGGGGAGGTGAACGCCCGCCACGCCGAACGTCACCTCACCTGCCACTGGGACGAGGACGGGTCTCTCGTCGTTCAAGGTCGGTTGTCGCCCGAGGACGGCGCTCTTGTCATCAAGGCGCTCGAGGCCGCGGCTGACATGCGTTCCGGGGAACGCAAAGGCGGTTCTGCGGAACCGTCGATGCCCAAGGGTGGTTCCGCGGAACCGTCGAAACCCAGGGACGGAGCCGACGGCTGGGGGGCACGCAACGCCGGCGCTCTCGTCACCATGGCCGAGACACTGCTCGCCACAGGGCCCACGTCCCAGCCGGGTGGCGAGCGGTACCAGGTGGTCGTCCACGCCGACTTCGAGACCCTCGCCGGTCACCGCGATGGGGACGGCGAGCGCTGCGAGCTCGAAGATGGCCCGGCTATCGTCGCCGAGACCGCCCGTCGCCTGAGCTGCGACGCGAGCCTCGTCGCCATGCTCGAGGCAGACGGCGAGCCACTGAACGTGGGTCGCAAGACGCGCTCCATCCCGCCGGCCATTCGCAGGGCTCTTCGCTCCCGTGACGGCGGGTGCCGTTTCCCTTCATGCACCAACCGACGGTTCGTGGATGGTCACCATGTAAGGCACTGGGCTCACGGAGGCGAGACCAGCCTTTCCAACCTCTTGGAGCTGTGCCGCGCCCACCACAGGCTCGTCCACGAGGGCGGGTTCGAGATCGAGCGAGGTTCCGACGACGGCTTCACTTTCCACCGTCCCGACGGTGAGCGCATTCCCGCCGCTCCGCCGGCCAGCATCGTCTCCAAAGGCGACGAGGTGGTTCCGCGGAACCGCCACGCCGGGCTCACCATCGACCACCGCACCGGCGTGCCCTCATGGGGCGGCGAGACCCTCGACTACGGGCTGGCCCTCGACAACCTCCTGGGCCGCGCCGGCCTGCTGGACTTCCCCTTCGGGGGCCGAGCCGAACAGGAGTCGAGTAACGCATAGAGCAGGTCTCGCGTCCGCATCGGCCACCGTTTGTGGTACCCCCCGAACGGCAAATGTGGGACGCACCTGCGGACGAGTCCACGGGCTGCCGGTGTCACCGGCACGTCGCGCAAACCGAACGCAGGCGCTGCTGATAGATGTCGATAGATGTCGAGCAGGCGTGTCCTCGACCGTTGGCTCGGCGTCGCCAACCACGACGTCAACGATCAGCAGGAGCAGTCAGATCCTCCGGATAGGTGACGTCGATCTCTGTGATCGTCTTGGGGAAGTCCGAGATGTTGTTGGTGAGAAAGCGGTCTGCGCCGGCACCGACGGCTGTTGCAAGGTGAATCGCATCCGCGGCCCGAAGTCCATAGGACGCACCGAGCGCCGTCGCCAGTTCGGCCGTCGCCTCGTCCGTCGAGCGTAGGTCGAGCCGGCTGAGAAGCGCGCCAAGCTCATCCAGGTCATCCGTCGCGTGCTCACGGAGCGGCTTGGTCAGCAACTGCGGAAGGAGCAGCACGGAGCCGATTCCGGCGACGACGCCAGACGCCTCGACCGGATCGGTGGGAAACAACGCACGAACTCTCCGCCCCAGCTCATGGTCGGCCACGGCGGCGTAGATCAAGACGTCGGCATCGAACGCGTCCACGTCCTGGGAGTCTCTAGCGGGTCGCGCGAGCGGCTTGGACGTCGGCCACGAGAGCGTCAGCTCGCTCCTCACTGAGCGTCGGCCGGGGTGGAAGCCGTCTCGTTCTGGCCCGAGCGAGGACATCCCGTAGGCGTTCCGTAGCGGCCAATGCTTCGTCTGCTCGGCGAACACGGAGGGTGTCTGGCCGAACGACGACGGCGACGGGTCTGCCGTGGCGGGTGAGAGTCACCTCTTCGCCGGCAAGAACTCGGTCGAGGATCTGGGGAAGGGCGGCTCGAGCCTCGCTCACGGTGATCGTCTTCGACACGTCCATGAATTATACGTTCACGTACTGTTACGTACAAACATCCTGGTTCTCGTCACCATGGCGAACCTGGGCCCGCAGCCGGCTTGCTGGACGACCCCATCGCAGGCCAAGTGGGAACAAGTCGCCGTAGCCCACAGGGAGGTTGTCTCACCCTCCTGGCATCCTGGTGACGGCCCTTCCCCCTCGCCGACTGTTCTGCGCGTCCGAGGGGGAGCCATGGCGTGTCGCTCACAGGCCCGTCGCTAACGTGGCGACGCTCGGGTGTGCGCCAGGCGCTGAACGACGTGCGGGCGGTGTTGGCTGATGGGGCTATCTCCCGGGACGAGGCTGCAAGGAGGATCGTGAAGGTCGTCGGGACCTTCGGCCTCCAGCCGGTGGAGCCGCCGCCCATCCTGGAACCCATCGAGGAGTCCGATGTGGGCGTGGTGTGCTGGATGGGCGTGCTGCCGGCACCCTGATCCCACGCCCAGTCCGTGAGCGATGGTGGGTCCTCCACAGGTAATCCCGATGTTTCCCACCTTTCGATCCCCAAGCCACGGCCCGTAGGTTCGCGGTCAGACACCGACTGGGTCGGTCACGGTACGGTAAGTCGAACGTGTGTTCGCTAGCCTAGCGCACGGACCGCCAACAACGATTGCGAAGAGAGATGGACATCGCCTACGACGAGGACAAGCTGGCCGAGCTCCTTCTGCATGTCGCAGGCTCCCTCGCTGGCCACCCTTCGGCCGGTGCCACCAAGCTCAACAAGCTGCTGTTCTTCGCCGAGCTCGCCCACGTTCGAGCCCACGGCCGGCCCATCACAGGGGCTGAGTACCAGCGCCTGGCCCACGGCCCGGCGCCGCGGCGCCTCGTGCCGATCCGCGAGCGTCTTCTGGCCAATGGTGACGCTGTTCTGCGCAAGGAGGTGTTCGTGGGACGCATCCAGGAACGCCTGGAGCCACGGCGCCAGGCCGACCTTTCGCGCTTCGAGGACACGGAGCTGGCCACGATCAACGAGGTGATCGAGCAGCTCGGCGAGCGCACGGGTACGGAGTTGAGCGAACTGTCGCACCGAGAGCCGGCATGGAACCTCGTCGCCGAGGGCGAGACCATCCCGTACGAGGCTGCGTTCCTGCGGCCCGGCCCTGCGGGGCCAAGGGCGCTGGCATACGCGCGGGAGCTGGCCGCCAGGCAACGACCCGGCTGAATTGGTGCCTCGCCGCCGGGCTGTTCGCCATGGAGCGGAGTTCTCGGCTAGGGCCCGTCAGCGCTTTCCGCCCGGCGGCTCGCCTGAAGGTCGCCCGTCGTTCGAGCTCTTCGCCGAGACGGTCCTGAGGGCAGTGGAGACAGCGCTCAGCCGCGACTTCGAGGGCCAGCTTGCCGAGACCCCGGGCTCGCCGATTCGGATGGTGCTGACAGCGGCTAGGTGGCGATGGTGACGGGGCGGATCTCCTTGCGCTCGCCCGAGTACTCCCCGATGTCCTCTTCGCTGAGCGAGGTCCGAGCCAGCAGCTCCCGGCGCCACTGGCGTGCCGACACGGTGTTGGTGACCAGTATCAGGGTCTTGGCGCCGCCCCGGGCCAGGGCGGCGGCGCCCACGATGGTCTTGCCCGCGCCGCACGGCAGCACGACAACTCCGCTGCCGCCGGCGAAGAAGCCTTCGACGGCCTGGCTCTGGTACGGGCGCAGGTCCCAGCCGTGCTCGGGTCCGCTCAGGAGGTGAACGCCGAACGAGGCGCCGTCCACGTACCCGGCCTGGTCGTCCGCCGGCCACCCGACCTTGACGAGGGCCTGCTTGAGCCGGCCTCGCTCGCCGGCCCGGACGGCAACCACCTCGGGTCCGAGTCGGATGCCGAGAAGGGGCGCCACGTGGCGGGAGCGGAGGACCTCTTCGAGCACGGCGACGTCTCCAGGACTACCGGCCCGCAGAGCCAGACCTGCCTTGGCGTGCTCCTCGAGCACCAATCGACCGTAGCGGGCCATGAGGTCGACCACGTCGACCAGCAGGGCCTGGGGAACGGGGTAGCGGGACCAGGTGACGAGAGCGTCGACCACCAGACGGGCTACGAGGAGGAGGTGCTCGAGATCGTGAGGATCGCCAACGAGGTCGTGTTCGCCCGTTCGGGACGAGCTGCTCCAGCGGGAAGTGGCGGTCAAGCAGGTCGAGCTGCCCGATTGGCTGCCCGAACCGGAATGCGAGGTGGTGCAGGCGAGGGTGCTGCGAGAGGCCCGGGCGGCTGCCCGACTCGTCCATCCAGCGCTGGTCACCGTCTTCGACGTCATCCAGGAGCAGGGGAACGTCTACATAGTGATGGAGCTGGTGATCGCCCGCACGCTGGGCGAGCGGATCAGGGAGCGGGGGCCTCTGGCGCCGGCGGCCGCCGCCCAGCTCGGCCTCGGCCTCCTCGGTGGGATGGAAGCCGCTCACCGCTCAGGGATCGTCCACCGCGACCTGAAGCCCGGCAACATCATGTTCCTCAACGACGGCTCGGTGAAGCTTGCCGACTTCGGTGTGGCATCGGTCGTGGATTACCCCAGCATCACGCGCACCGGCCTGGTGGTGGGATCACCCTCCTACATGGCCCCCGAACAGGTCCGAGGGGAGCGCAGCACCTCTGCCGCTGACCTGTGGGGCTTGGGTGCCACCCTCTATTACGCAGTCGAGGGACGGTCCCCGTTCGAGCGGGACAGCGTCATGGCGACGCTCAACGCCGTTGTCCATGAGGAGTTCCCCGAACCGACCAGCGCCGGCCCGCTGGCGGCCGTGATCTCCTCGCTGCTGGCCAAGGATCCCGACCAGCGTCCGACCGTCGCCGCCGTGCGCCAGAAGCTCACGCCGATGGCAGAAGGGACTCGACAGGCACCGGAGGCCAGCCCGTTCGTTCCCGCGCCGCCTGTTCCAGAGGAGCAACAAGATCGCCCTGAGGACACCGCAGTCATCCCCGCTCTGCCCAGCCCTTCGCCGCCCAGCCCTTCGCCGCCACCCTCCCGGCACCAGCTGAGCCTCCGGCGGTGGCGTTCGGCCTGGGTGGCGGGCCTCGGTGCTGTGGCCGCCTTGGCACTGGGGGCATGGTTGCTGTCCGGCCTCGACGAGGAGCGCGCCTCACCGACTCCGACGGCCCCCACTGAGGCTGCGCCCCAAGGAGGCACGACCGCCACGACGAAGGAACCGAGCCAGGCCGGGCGACGACCGACGAGGCCAGCGACCGTGGATCGAGCCGTGCCCGCGGACTGGCTGGCCTATGTCGATCCGGCCACCGGTTACCGCATCGCCCATCCGCCGGATTGGCAGGTCCGCCAGGTCGATCGAACCCGCACCGACATCCGGGATCCCAAGACCGGCTCCTACCTGCGCGTCGACTGGACCGACAAACCTGGTCCGTCGCCGGTCGCTGCCTGGCAGGACTTCTCGAGGACGTTCGCGTCCAGGCAACAGGACTATCGCGAGGTGCGCATCGAGCCCACCACCTACAAGGGCTTGGATGCCGCCATCTGGGAGTACACCTATTCATCGCGGGGCGGGCGGCTGCACGCCGTCAACCTGGGCATGGTGACCGGCAAGCACGGGTTCGCCCTGAACTTCCAGAGCAATGACGAGGTCTGGGAGGAGTCCCAGGACGCATTCGAGGCGTTCAAGGCGGCCTTCGAGCCCGTGCGCTGAAGTTCAGCTCCGCCTTACCCTTTGCACAGCGCACGCTGGACTTGCTGCTTACATGAAGGACAGTGGAGGTGCGAGCGAGCGGTCAGTCCGCGGTTCCTCGTTCGACTATCCACTCCTGACCCTGGCCGATGGTCGGCGTCGGTCACCGGCACATAGGGGAACGCCAACAGGCGGTCGGTCAGGGCGACGTAGTCGCCATGGTTGCGAGCGGAGTATCCGAGCTCGAAGGCGACGGGCGCGCAGAGGCCAACCGTCCCCTCGGCGGCACGGGGGGCGAAGGCCGCCGCCACGCACGGCTTCGACAGTCGGGCGAAGACGCTTGTATCAGCGAGGTACCGCAGCCGGGCCACCTACTCGTCGGCCCCCAGGCCTGCTCGGCGGCCGAGAAATCAAAGCGGCCTTCCTCGCTCAGAAGCGAGACCAGTTCGAGGCGACGCTTGGCATGGACGACTTCCTTCATCGATTCGTTGATCGTGTCACGCAACGTCGTCGTACCGAGGATGGCGGGCGCCTGTCTGGCGACATCTCGATCTACCTCGACGGATGTCTTGGACATGGCTTCAAGATATCTCAATGAGGGGCAGCTCCATGATGGGGGCAGGACCCGCAATCGAGTCGTCACGTACACTGCCTTGGCCCATGTGCGGGATCATCGCCATCCTTCGTAGGCCCAGCCTGCGGACCCCTCCGGCCTCTCGGGAAGTCCTGACCGGGCTGGACGTGTCGTGCACGGCGCTCGGTGCCGGGCTGGATTCCCTGGCCGAAGCCGCCGTCGCACTGGAGCGGGTCGACCAGGCCCTGAGCGGCCCCCCCGGGGTGCGGGCACTTCTCGGCGACGAGAACCTCACCGCCGAGGTGGAGCGGCGGCTCATAGACGTCGAGAGACACATTGCCGACATCGAGCGCTCCCTCGACGCCTGTGAGGTGGATCTCGATCCCGGTGAGCTGGAAGCGGTGAACGCCGCCCTCGTCCGCACCAAGGACGCTGCCTGGTCGCTCGGCCACGATCGCCTTCGGGCCGCACGGGCCGTGGCCGAGCTCGCCCGTGCGAGCACGACCGAGGACCACGCCGCCGAGATCGGACAAGCCGGCGTAGAGGCGTACTACTCGCTCCACTCGGCGCTCTCCGCCATCGACCGCCTCGAGGTTCGTGGCCGGGACTCGGCGGGCCTGCACGTGCTGGTGGAAGGCCACGGACTCGACCTCGAGGCCGAGGAGAACCGCTCCGCCCTGAACGAGCGCTCGACCGGCGCCCTCTTCACCTCCATGGCGGTCCGAAGCCCCGGCGCCCACCTGGCCTTCGTGTACAAGGCCGCGGCCGAGATCGGTGAGCTGGGCGACAACACCCGGCGCCTGCGGGATGCCATCACCGGGGACGAGCTGCTGCGGCGGGCCCTCGGATCAGGCCAAGCCAGAGCGGTGGTGGTGGGCCACACCCGCTGGGCCAGCGTCGGCATCATCTCCCAACCCAACGCCCATCCCCTCAACCAGGAGGAGGAAGGCCGAGCCCATGGGCCCTACGTGGTCGGGGCCCTCAACGGGGACGTGGACAACCACGCCGAGCTGGCCACTGGCGAAGACCTGAGCATCCCCGCCGAGATCACCACCGACGCCAAGCTGATCCCCACCCTCGTCTCCCGTCGCATGGATGACGGGCTGGGCCCGCTCGACGCCTTCCGCGCCGCGGTCGTCGCACTCGACGGCTCGGTCGCCATCGCCGCCAGCACCGCAGCCGCCCCCGATCGGCTCATGCTGGCCCTGCGGGGCAGCGGGCAGGCCCTCTACGTCGGCTTGGCCGAGGACGCCTTCGTGGTCGCCAGCGAACCCTACGGCCTGGTGGAAGAAACATCCCGGTACCTGCGCATGGACGGCGAGGCGGCGGCGGAGGGGGTCAGGGGCCAGGTGGTGACGCTGGCCCGCCAGAAGGCGGGCGAGGTGGAGGGCATCAACCGGCTGGATTACGACGGTCGTCCCCTCGACGTGGGGGCCGACGAGGTCCAAACCGCCGAGATCACCTCCCGTGACATCGATCGCGACGACTTCCCTCACTTCCTCCTGAAGGAGATCACCGAGTCACCCCAGTCGTTTCTCAAGACCCTGCGGGGAAAGATCGACGACTCCGACAGCCAGCTTCGGGTCCGCCTCGGCGAGGAGACGATTCCGAGCGACCTGCGCACCCGCCTGCGGACGAGCGCCATCCGCCGGGTGAAGGTGATCGGCCAGGGAACGGCCGCCGTCGCCGGCCAGAGCCTGGCCGCCACCCTCGCGGGCCTCGTGAGCGACTCTCATCTGAGCGTGGCAGCCATTCCCGCCACGGAGCTGTCCGGCTTCGGTTTGGACGACGACATGTCCGACACGCTGGTGATCGCCATCAGCCAGTCGGGCACCACCACCGACACCAACCGCACGGTGGACCTGGTGCGGGCGCGTGGGGCCGCCGTGGTGGCGGTGGTCAACCGGCGCAACAGCGACCTGGCCGAGAAGGCGGACGGCGTGCTCTACACCTCCGACGGCCGCGACGTGGAGATGAGCGTGGCGTCCACCAAGGCCTTCTACGCCCAGGTCGCGGCCGGCTTCCTGCTGGCGCTGAGCATTGCCGACGAGCTGGGCTCGTGTGACCGGCGCTCGGCGCACGATTTGCTCTCGGCCCTCCGCCGGCTCCCCGAGGCCATGGAGTCGGTGCTGGCCCTACGTCCGGAGATCGCCATCGCCGCTCAGCGGTACGCGCCGGGGCGTCGGAACTGGGCCGTGGTGGGCAACGGGCATGACCGCATCGCCGCCCAAGAGCTGCGCATCAAGCTCTCCGAGCTCTGCTACAAGTCAATCGCCTGTGACGTCACCGAGGACAAGAAGCACATCGACTTGTCCTCCGAGCCGCTCGTGATCGTCTGCGCTGCAGGCTTGTGCGGTCCGAACGCCGACGACGTGGCCAAGGAGGTGGCCATCTACCGTTCGCACAAGGCGGCCCCCGTGGTGATCACCGCCGACGCCGGCCACCGGTTCAGCGCCGCCGTGCACGTGATCCAGGTGCCCCAGGTCGATCCGGCGCTGGCCTTCGTGCTGGCGGCCATGGCCGGCCACCTCTTCGCTTACGAGGCGGCGCTCGCCATCGACGCCCAGGCCCTGCCATTCCGGGCGGCGCGGGCGGCAGTGGAGTCCCTGGTGTCGCCGCCGCCATACGGGGGGGACCCCCTCGAACGCCTGGCGCCTTTGGTCGAGCCGGCGGCGCGCCGGTTCTTCGAGGAGCTGCGCACCGGCTCCTACGATGGCCACCTCGAGCCCAGTACGGCCGTACGGGTGGCGTCGCTTCTCCGCTACGTGGTGGGCCCGGCCCCCCTCGACTCCTACCAGGTGGAGTTCGGCAAGCTGGGAACGCCTGCGGTCGTGGTGGAGGACCTGGCCGAGGCCCTCACCCGCGCCATCGAGGAGCTCACCCGGCCCGTCGACGCCATCAAGCACCAGGCCAAGACCGTGACCGTCGGCATATCCCGATCCGAGGAAGCCCTCTTCCGTGTGCGGCTGGTCAAGGAGGTGCTCAGCGCCGGAGTGGCGCGGGACCGGCTCAGCTACCGGGCGCTGCGGACCCTCGCCGCCCTCGACGACGGCGTGGCCGACGTCACCGGCTTCACCCGTTACCGCATCGAGGGTGGCGTGGACGAGGACGCCGCCGCCACCATTCACGTCATGGAGCGAGGTGGCGTCGCCCGCGACATCCGGTCGCGCACGGAGGAGAACCCAGTCCTGCGAGGTACGAAGCACCGGGCGGCGTACGAGCGTGAGGTCACGGTGGCTCGGGGCCGCAGCGACGCCCGCACCGTGGTGCTCGTCCCGGAGACCAAGGGCGGCGAAGTGACGGGCATGACGCTGCTGCACGTGAGCTTCCACGACCGCCTGCCGGCGGCCGAGGCCCAGGCCGTGCTGCTCGGCTACCGCGATCGTTACTCCGCGCTGGTGGACGCCGTCACCGAGACCGAGCCGGCGTTCAGCGAGGAGGTGCTGGGCCAGGTGGCCCTGGTGGATCTCCTGACCGCTCCGGTGCACGTCCTGGCCGACCACTGGCGCCCGGTCGCGAGGTGATCGGCTCTACGTGGCGGGGCACGTGATCGGATGTAGATGATCGGCCTGGGCATCGACGCTGTTGAGATCGACCGGTTCCGGCGCATGCTCGAGCGAAGGCCGAGTCTGGCCGATCGCCTGTTCACCGAAGCCGAGCGAGCCTACGGCGCCCGCTTCTCCGATCCCGCTCCGCGCCTGGCCGCCCGCTTCGCGGCCAAGGAAGCGGCCATGAAGGCCCTCGGCGTCGGCCTCGGAGCTTTCGCCTTCCACGACGTGGAGGTGGTGAGGGCCGCCAGCGGGGCGCCGTCGCTCCGGGTCTCGGGTGCGGCAGCGGCGCTGGCCGGCCAGCGAGGGGTGACGTCGTTCTTCGTCTCCCTCACCCACACTGACACCACGGCCGAAGCGGTCGTGGCCGCCCTTTGAGGCTGGCCCTGATGAGAGCGACATCGTGATCCCCGTCGTCACCCCCGAGGAGATGAGGTGCATCGACGAGGACAGTCCCGAGCCCGCCGGGGTACTGGTGCAACGGGCCGGGGTGGCGGTTGCGCGCCACGCCCTCCACATGGTCGGCGGCGGCTACGGACGGCGGGTGGTGGTCGTCGCCGGCAAGGGCAACAACGGCGCCGACGGCCGAGCAGCGGCGGAGCGTCTGCGCCGAAACGGCGCCCGAGTAAGAGTCTTCGACGTCACCGGGGCGCCCGAGCGGCTCCCGCCCTGCGACCTCGTGGTCGACGCCGCCTTCGGCACAGGCTTCGCCGGTGAGTACCGGGCGCCAGATCCCGGGGGCGCCCCCGTCCTGGCCGTGGACATCCCCTCGGGGGTGGACGGCCTCACCGGCGAAGCGGGCAGCGGAGCGGTGAGGGCGACGAGCACGGTGACGTTCGCGGCCTTGAAGCCAGGCCTCGTCCTTGGACTGGGACCGGAGCGGACGGGGCCGGTGGAGCTGGTGGACATCGGCCTCGACGTCAGCCGGGCCCGCATCCACCTCGTCCAGGACGAGGACGCCGGCGCATCGCTGCCGCGTCGCTCGAGGGAGTCCCACAAGTGGCGCTCGGCGGTGCTCGTGGTCGCCGGGTCGCCGGGCATGATGGGGGCACCGGTCCTCGTCTCCCGTGCCGCTCTTCGTGCCGGTGCCGGCTACGTCAACCTCGGGGTGCCGGGCGCCGCCCTCGAACGGATGCCTTCGGGCAGCGAGGTGGTGGGCCGGGCGCTGCCGTCAGAGGACTGGGCAACGGAGGTGCTCCGGGACTCGGGACGGTTCAAGGCCGTCGTGGTGGGGCCCGGCATGGGCCGGGGCGAGGGCACCCTTGCCGAGGTGCGCCGGCTCTTGGCCGAGTCGCCCGTCCCGTTGGTGGTGGACGGCGACGCGTTGGCCGCGGTGGACGGACCGCTCGGCGCCGAAGCCGTGCTCACTCCCCACGCTGGGGAGTACGAACGGCTGACCGGATCCCCGCCCGGGCCCGACCGCCTCGACGGGGCACGGTCGCTGGCGGCGCGTCTGAACGCCGTAGTCCTCCTCAAGGGACCCACGACTGTGATTGCCAGCCCGGAGGGAGATGCGCTGCTGTCTGTCACCGGCGACTCCAGACTGGCCACCGCCGGCACCGGCGACGTGCTGTCCGGCGTCATCGCCGCCTTCATGGCCCAGGGCATGGACGCCATGCGGGCGGCGGGGGTGGCCGCCCACGTGCACGGCTCCGCGGCCAGGCTCGGACCGGTGCGGGGCATGGTGGCCGGCGACGTCGTCGAGCTGCTGCCCCCGTGGCTCTCGGCCCATGCCTGAGGCCCGATCCCGCCCGGCGTGGGCCGAGGTGGACCTCGACGCTGTTCGCCACAACACCGCCGCCCTGGCCGCGGTGGCGGCGCCCGCCGCCCTGTGCGCCGTGGTCAAGGCCGACGGCTACGGACACGGGGCGGTGCCGGTGGCGCGCGCCGCCCTCGAGGCGGGCGCCACCTGGTTGGCCGTGGCGGTGGTGGAGGAGGGAGAAGCGCTGCGGCGGGCGGGCATCAGCGCCCCGATCCTCCTGCTGGCCGAGCCGCCGGCCGAGGTCATGGCGGAAGCCCTGGCCCAGCGCCTAACGCCCACCCTGTACACCGTCGAAGGTGTCGAAGCCGCGGCCAAAGCGGCGGTCCACGGGCGGCCGACTACGCCGGTGCACCTCAAGGTCGACACCGGCATGCACCGGGTCGGCGCCACGCCCGACGACTTGGTGGACGTGGCCAGGGCCGCGGAGGACGCCCACGGGCTTGGCGTCGAAGGTCTGTGGACCCACCTGGCCGCCGCCGAGGAACCAGGCGAGGACGGGTTCACCATCGAGCAGCTCCGGCGCTTCGAGGACGCACGGGATCGCTTGGCCGCCGCCGGCATCCATCCCGACCTGCTCCACGCCGCCAACTCAGCGGGGACCATTGCCCATCCGGCCGCCCGCTACGACATGGTGCGCTGCGGGATCTCGGTCTACGGCTACTGCCCCGGTCAGGCCCTGGACGCCAGGGTGGACCTGCGCCCGGCCATGTCCCTCAAGGCCCGGGTGTCCTTCGTCAAAGCGCTCGGGGCCGGTGAGCGCGTCTCCTACGGTCTGCGCTACGCATTGCCGGGGCCCGGCGACCTGGCCACCGTGCCGCTGGGCTACGACGACGGCGTACGCCGGCGGCTGGCGGTCGAAGGGGCCGACGTCCTGATCGGCGGTCGCCGCCGCCCCATGGCCGGCACGGTGACCATGGACCAGTTCCTCGTCGACTGCGGCCCGTCGTCGGGCGTGGCACCCGGTGACGAGGTGGTGCTCATCGGTCGCCAGGGTGACCACCAGATCACCGCCGACCACTGGGCCGGGCTGCTCGACACCATCAGCTACGAGATCGTCTGCGGCATCGGGTCCCGGGTCCCGCGCGTCTACGTGGGTGGCGGGATTGAAGCGGGTCAGCGGGCCGAGCAGCCACCGCTGGAGGAGATGTGATCGCCGAAGTGGCCGGCGCGGAGATGTGCTATCTGTGCGTCGTGGCTCGGGAGCGAGTGGGGGTACGGGAGATGCGCCAGAACCTCAGCCAGTACCTCCGGCGCGTCGGGAAGGGTGAGGCCTTCGAGATCACCGAGCACGGCCGGTCCGTAGCCGTGCTCGCTCCTCTCACCGGTCCGGCCACGGCGCTGCAGCGCCTCGGGGCGGAGGGCCGTGTCCGCCTCGGCACCGGCCGAAATCTCGCCGACCTGGGCGCTCCGCTTCCGCCCACCGGCGAAGGCCCAACGCTCACCGAAGTGCTCGGCACAGTGCGGGAGGACCGAATCTGAGCGGTGAGGTGGACTACCTCGACACCTCGAAACGTCGGTCAAGCTGGTCGTTCGGGAGCGGGAGTCCGCCTGCCTACTGGGAGAGCTGACCTCGAACGGCTCCCTGTGGGTGGGTGGCACTGTGCACGTTGACGTAGAAGTCGCCCGGCTTGGCCGCGATGCGCCCTATCAGCGTGCGTTCCGCACTGGCACATCCCTTGGTGGTGGTGTCGCTCGCGGTGGGGGTTGCCAAGGGCACGACCACCGGACCGCTCTTGCCGGTGTCCCCTTCGTGGATGTGCATTCCCGTAGGGCGGTCGATCTTCTGTGCCAAGACCTCGTAGCAGACCTCGTCTTTGCTGACGTCGAGGTTCACGGTGGCCGTTCCGGTGCCGTCCGGGTCACCGGGGCCCGGGGCCTCTGCCGAGCCGGCGAGCACGGCGGTCAAACGGGTGGCTTCCTCGGCCTTGTTGGCCACGCTGGTGGCCGTGCGTCTTGCCGTCTCTTCGGCCTCCTTGCTCTGGTCCTCGCCGTCGCCGCACGCCGCCGCCAGCGTGGCCAGAGTGGCAAGGGCCGCAGCGGCGCACAGTCGTCTACCCAACAGTGGTCTACGCATGGGAGCGATCCTACGGCGTCGGCCGTTTGGCCCTGGTGACACTGGACTTGGGGGCGCCGTTGGCACGCTCCTGGAATACGTCGCTCATCCCGGCAAGGGCTCCGAGCAGGGCCGTGGCCTCGGTGGGGAGGAAGATCTTGGTGGCCTGGCCGTTGGCCATGATCTGGAGGGTCTCCATGTACTTGATGGCCAGCAGGTCGTTGCTCGGGCCACCGTCGTGGATCGCCTTGTAGACGGTGCGGATGGCCTCGGCCTCGCCCTGGGCCACCGTGTCTTGGCGGAAGCGCTCGGCGTCGGCCGAAGCCTTGGTGGCCTCGGCGTCGCCTTGGGCTTTCAGGATGGCGGAGGTCTTCTCTCCCTCGGCCTTGAGGACGGCCGCCTGCTTCAACCCTTCGGCCTGGGTGACGGCAGCTTCCCTGGTTCCGGCCGCCTCGGTGACCACCGCTCGGCGGGTCCGCTCGGCCCGCATCTGGTGGTGCATGGACTCCACCACGTCGGGCGGGGGGTCGATGCGCTGGATCTCGACACGCACCACCCGGGTGCCCCACTTGTCGGTGGCGTCGTCGAGGATCTCGCGGAGGCGGGCATTGATGATCTCGCTGGAGGTGAGGGCCTCGTCGAGCTGCATGTCGCCGATGACGTTGCGCAGGTTGGTCTGAGCCAGCTTGGTGACGGCGACCTGGAAGTTGGTGACGTTGTAGATCAGTCGCTGAGGATCGGTGGCCTCGTAATAGATGACGGCGTCGACCCGCACCACCACGTTGTCCGAGGTGATGACCTCCTGCGGCGGGACGTCGAGGACAACCTCGCGCATGTCCACCCGCACCATGCGGTCGACCACGGGGACGATGATGCGCAGGCCCGGCTCCTCGGTGGCGTGGTAACGGCCCAACCGCTCGACCAGGCCGCGCTGGTAAGGGCGGATGATCTTCACCGACGCGGCGGCGAAGACGAAGAGGAGGAAACCCATCACTCCCAGAAGGATGACGAACGTCATTGCTGCGCTCCTTGCTCTGAATCCGTTGTAGGGGGGGCCGCCCCCTGTTCCATCGGGGGAAGCGGACCATCTTCAAGGGGAAGGACGATCAGACGGGTGCCGTGCACGCGGCTGATGAGCACCGGAGTGCCCTGGCGGATGGGGACCCCGGCAATGCCGCTCTCGGCCCGCCACTTCTCTCGTTCCAGGCGGATGAGACCCGTGCCGCCGACCTCGGCGGGGATGTCGGAGAGGACCACGCCCTGGCGGCCCACCCACCGGTTGGCTCCGACGCCGGACCGTCCCGACTTGCGCTCGATGCGCCTCCCGATGGGCCACAGGACGGCGAACGATCCACCCGAGACCGCCAGGAACGCCACGAACTCCCAGCCAACGCCTACCCCGATGAAGGCCAGCACCGACGCAAGGAAGGCTCCCGCCGCGAAGGGAAGGAAGAAGAACGCCCCCGGGGTGAGGAGCTCCCCGGACACGAACACCACGGTGGCCACCAGCCAGACCCACCTCCACGTATCGGGAGAATCCCAATCCACCGAAGTGACGCTACTACCGGGAAAACCACACTCTGACCAGCAGTCCGCCAGTCGTCCCGGCGGTACCATCGGGGCGTGGTGAGCCTCGCCGAGCTCGAGCGGGAGGCCAGTGTGTGCACTCGATGCCCGCTGGCGGCCGGACGTACCAACGTCGTGTTCGGGGTGGGCGACGCCAACGCCGACCTCATGTTCGTGGGCGAGGGCCCGGGTCGGGACGAGGACCTCAAGGGTGAGCCCTTCGTGGGTCGCTCCGGTCACCTCCTCGACCGGGTGCTCCGCGAGGAGCTCGGGGTCGGTCGGGACCGCGTCTACATCAGCAACACTGTCAAATGCCGCCCTCCCGGGAACCGGGACCCTCATCCCGTCGAGGTGGCGTCGTGCCGGCCCTACCTCGAACGCCAGATCGAGCTCGTCGATCCTCGAGTGATCGTCACGCTGGGCAACTTCGCCACCCGCCTGCTTCTGGACTCGACCGGAGGGATCAAGCAGCTTCGAGGCCGCGCCTATCGCTACAAGCCGGGGCCAAATGCAGATGGAGATGTCATGGTGGTCCCCACCTTCCATCCGTCCTACGTGTTGCGAAGCGGCGGTGTGGGCGAGGTCATGGCCGGCCTCCGGGCCGACTTGGTGAGGGCCAAGCAGTACCTCGGAGCGCCGACGCAGTGATCACCGCCCTCACCAAGTCGGCGGACGACACCCGCCAGCTCGGCGCCGCTCTGGCGCCGCTGGTCGTGGCCGGTGACGTGATCCTCCTCTCGGGGGGCCTCGGCGCGGGCAAGACCACGTTCGCCCAGGGGTTCGGCCTCGGGCTCGGCGTCCAGGACGACATCGTCAGCCCCACCTTCACCCTCATGCGTTCGTACGACGGGCGGCTCTCGCTCATCCACTGTGACGTCTACCGGCTCGACCACCTCCAGGAGGTGATCGATCTGGGTCTTCCCGAGATGCTCGATGCCGCCGCGGTGGCCCTCGTCGAATGGGGTGACGTGGCCGCGCCGGGCCTGCCCACCGATCACCTCGAGACGCGCATCGAGCTCACCCCCTCCGACGACGAACGATGGTTCCAGCTCCACCCGGTCGGCTCATCGTGGCTGGGACGCACGGACGAGCTGCGGCTCGCCACCCAGAGGTGGCAGTCATGATCGGGCCCCGTTGATCGTCCTGGGCATCGAGACGGCCACGCAACAGGCGGGTTGCGCCCTCGGCGGCGTCGAAGGAGTGCTCGCCTCGTTCCACGTTGCCAGGGGTCGCCGCCATGCCGAGACCCTGGCTCCAGCCATCGAGTTCACCTGTCGCCAGGCCGGGGTGGCGCTTCGCGAGGTCGCCGTCGTGGCCGTCGACATCGGGCCTGGCCTGTTCACCGGCCTGCGCGTCGGCGTGGCCACCGCCAAGGCTCTGGCCATGGGTCTGCGGGTACCGATGATCGGGCTGTCGAGCCTCGACCTGCTCGCCTTCGGCGTTCGCCAGACCAGCCGCCTGATCGTCGCCGTGATCGACGCCCGACGGGACGAGGTCTTCTACGCCGTCTACCGGTCGGTGCCCGGCGGCGTCCAGCGGCTGGACCCGCCCCGGTTGAGCTCGGCAGAGGAGCTCGCCTCCGAGCTGATGGCCAGGAACGAGGGGGCACTGCTGGTCGGCGACGGTGCCCTCCGCTACGCCACCGCCTTCGGCGACGTTCGTGCCGCCGACATCGCCGAGGTTGGTTCGGCTCATCCCTCGGCGGCCGCCCTGGTCGAGCTGGCCCATCCACGGGCGCTGCGTGAGGAGTTCATCCAGCACTGGGAGCTGCAGCCCCTCTACCTGCGCAAGTCCGATGCCGAGCTCAACTGGGAGCGCAGGGCGAGCGCCTGAACGATGGCTGCCCGAATCCCCCGCCCCGCCCCGCCCGCGCTCGTGGTGCATCTTATGCCCATGCGCCGCCGGCACCTGCGCGCCGTGATGCGGATCGAGTCCCAGGTGTATCCCCGCCCCTGGTCGCTGGCGCTGTTCATGAGCGAGCTGGCGTTGCGGACCACGAGGGCCTACACCGTGGCTCGCGTCGACGGTGCGGTGATCGGCTACTCGGGCCTCATGCTCGCCGGTGACGACGCCCACGTCACCACCATCGCCGTCGACCCGGCGTGGCACCGCCGGGGGATCGGGAGCCGGCTCCTCCTCAACATGGTCCGCACGGCCGCGGCTCGGGGCGCCGGCCACCTCACCCTGGAGGTCCGAGTCGGCAACGAGGCGGCCCAGGTGCTGTACCGACGGTTCGGCTTCTACCCTGCGGGCGTCCGCAAGAACTACTACGCCGAGACCAACGAGGACGCCCTGGTGATGTGGGTCGACGACATCGCCACGCCTGTGTACCGAGAGCGGCTGGCGGAGATCGAGGCCACCATCTCGGGAACCACGGTGGTGGTGGGCTCGGCCGAAGGCGACGGCGGACCCGATTCCAGGGAGCCCGAAGACAACCAAGGGAGAGAGGACGCATGAGCGATCGGATCCTCGGAATCGAGACGTCCTGCGACGAGACGGCTGCTGCCGTCGTCGCCGACGGCCACGACGTGATGTCCTCGGTGGTGAGCAGCCAGGTCGACCTGCACGCCACCTTCGGTGGTGTCGTGCCCGAGATCGCCAGCAGGGCCCACGTGGAGCTGCTGAATCCCGTGATCGGCAGAGCCCTCCTCGAGGCCACCGTCGACCCTCATGGCCTGGCTGCGGTGGCGGCCACGGTCGGACCCGGCCTCATCGGCTCGCTCCTCGTAGGCGTGAGCGCGGCCAAGGCGCTCTGCCTGGCGTGGGAGGTGCCCTTCGTGGGGGTCAACCACCTGGAGGCCCATCTCTACGCCGCCTTCCTCGAAGAGCCGGACCTAGAGCTGCCCGTCGTCGTCCTCCTGGCCTCGGGGGCTCACACCATGGTGGTGCTGATGGAGGCTCACGGTCGCTACCGGGTGCTCGGCTCCACCATCGACGACGCCGCCGGCGAGGCCTTCGACAAGGTGGCTCGCTTCCTCGGTCTCGGTTACCCGGGCGGTCCGGTCATCGACCGCCTGGCCAAGGACGGGGACCCTTCTGCCGTCCGGTTCCCGAGAGGGCTACCCGAGCGCCCCTACGACTTCTCGTTCAGCGGCCTCAAGACGTCGGTGGTCACCCACGTGCGCAAGCATCCAGAGCTGGCCGTGGCCGATGTTGCCGCCTCCTTTCAGGAGGCCGTGGTGGACGTGCTAGTCGCCAAGGCCCGGCGGGCCGCGGCCGAGACGGGGGCCAAGGGAATGGTCCTGGGCGGGGGGGTGGCCGCCAACTCCCGGCTGCGGGAGCGGGCGCTCGAGGTGTGCGCCGCAGACGGCATGCGGGCGTTCCTGCCCAGCCGGTCCATGTGCACGGACAACGCAGCCATGGTGGCGGCGGCCGGTTGGTGGCGCCTGAAGGCTGACGGCCCCACCCCGCTCGACGCCGCCGCCGAACCCAGCCTCAACCTGGCCACCACGGTGTAGCTGTCCTCAAGTGCGGGTGTGTCGCTGCCGATGTAAGGCAGGGGCCGCCGCAGTGACGTCGCCCTCGATGCCGGCCGGAGGACGAGAAGCGACGTGCGAGCCCTGATGACGAGGCGCAGCCTGGTGTCGTGGCGCAGCCGAAGGTCGGGGCCCGTGGGAGGGGACCGACGGCGACGGGGCTTCGCAACCCGGCTATTCGTTTCCACGTCACTGGTCCTGGTTGCGGTCGGGCTGGTCCTGCAGGTCTCCCAGAGCGCGGCCTTGCGTCGCATCCTGATCGACGAGGGTTTGAAGCGCCACGAGGCCGAGGCCCGCCTGATCGAGCGCACCTTCGAAGGCGCCACCGACGCTCGAGCAGCCCGACGCGAGGTGGGTGCGGTTCTGGCCCAGGTGCAGAACCGGCCGGACGTGGCCAATGCCTATGTGATCGACTCGACCGGCACGGTGATCGTGGCCGGCGACCCCGACGACGAGGGAGAGGTCCGTTACTCGCCGGCAGTCGACGCGGTCTTTCGGAGCGGCAAGTCCCGCTTCCAAAGCGAGGACGAGGGAGATCGGCCCTTCGAGTTTCTCGCCCCGGTCGAGTTGCCAACCGGACGGGTGGTACTCGAGGTGGAGGAGCTCCCGGTCCTGCTCGAGCAGGAGCTGGCCGCGTTGCGTCGCTCTTCGTACGGGGCGCTGGGTGCGAGCTTGTTGATCGCCCTCCCGCTGTTGTGGCTCCTGGGTGGGCGCTCCCTCGCGGTTCGCTACCAGTCGGCCGAGGAGCGATCGAGCCGGGACAGCCTGACCGGCCTTGCCAACCACCGCAGCTTTCAGGAGGAGATACACCGGGAGGTGACTCGGGCGCTGCGCGACGGCGGCCCCCTGTCGGTGGCCATGGTGGACGTGGACGACTTCAAGATCGTGAACGACCAGGCCGGGCACCGTCACGGTGACGAGATGCTGGTGGAGCTCAGCGCCGCTTTGCAGAGCGGGCGACTCACCGACAGGGCCTTCCGGATCGGCGGAGACGAGTTCGCCCTCGTCCTGCCCCAGACGGACAGCGAGGGTGCGAGCGTGGCCGCCGAATGGCTGCGGGCCAAGGTGGCCAGCCGCCTCCCGAACACCACCATCAGCATCGGGCTCGCCACACTGGGCCCCGAGGGCGACGCCAACGTGTTGCGCGACGAGGCCGACGCAGCGCTCTACGAGGCCAAGCGGCTGGGTCGCAACCGGGCCGTGTCCTTCCACGAGGCGGCCCTCACCTCGGTCCTGCCCGCGGCCAAGGTGCAAGCTCTGCGCGCTCTGCTGGAGGAAGGACGGTTGAGCGCCGTCTACCAACCCATCTGGAACAGGCGCGGCGGTGTGGTGATGGCCTTCGAGGGCCTGGCCCGGCCGTCGAAGGACTACGGCTTCGACGGGCCTTTCGAGGCGTTCCAGGTGGCCGAGAGGATCGGAAAGGTGGACGAGTTGGACGCCCTCTGCCGTCGGGCCGTGCTCAGCGGCGCCGGAGAGCTGCCGCCCGACGCCCTCCTCTTCGTCAACGTCTCGCCCCAAGTGCTCGACCACGAGTCGCTGGCCGGAAGGCGCCTGGTCGAGGAGGTCGAGGCGGTTGGTCTGGGGCCCGAACGAGTGGTCATCGAGATCACCGAGCGGTCCACCGAGCGGTTGGACGTCGTGGTGCGCGAGGCAGCCAGGTTGCGGCGGCTCGGCTTCAAGCTCGCCCTCGACGACGTGGGCTCGGGCAACGCCGGCCTGGAGATGCTGCTCGAGGTGAGGTTCGACTTCGTCAAGGTCGATCGCAGCGTGGCCGACAGCATCGTCGAGGACGGCCCCGGTCGGGCCGTGATGGCGGCTGTGTGCGCGTTTGCCTCCGAGGCCCGCTCGTTCGTCATCGTCGAGGGCATCGAGACTCAGGCGATGCTCGACTCCGTCGAGCTGATCCTGGTGCGCCACTACTTGAGCGCGGGCTACGGGGTCCAGGGGTACCTCCTCGGGAGACCGGCCGACGGCTTCGAAGCGGCCGCGGTTGGCCGCCCGGTTGCCAGTGTGGTGGCGGGTGGCTATCGTTAGCACTCGCAAGGTGCGAGTGCTAACGGCTGAGAGTGCCAGCAGCATCGCCCGCTAACGAAGCCGCCAACAGTCCAACCGGAGGTCAACCATGAATCTGCAGCCCCTCGACGACCGTCTCGTCGTCCGTCCCAGCGAGTCCGAGGAAACCACCGCATCGGGCCTGGTGATCCCCGACACCGCCAAGGAGAAGCCCCAGCAGGGGGAGGTGCTGGCCGTCGGGCCGGGCCGGCGGGCGGAGAGCAGCGGCGAGCTCATCCCCCTCGACGTCCAGGCGGGCGACAAGGTCGTCTACTCCAAGTACGGAGGCACCGAGTTCACCTCCGAGGGCGAGGATCTGCTCATCCTGACCAGCCGTGACGTGCTGGCCAAGGTGATCTCCACCGGGGGCGGCAACTGATGGCCAAGGAGCTTCGCTTCCGGGAGGAGGCGCGGCGCGGGCTCGAAGCCGGCGTCAACAAGCTGGCCGACTCCGTGAAGGTCACCCTGGGACCGAAGGGCCGCAACGTGGTGCTGGAGAAGAGCTTCGGCGCCCCCACCATCACCAACGACGGTGTCACCATCGCTCGCGAGGTCGAGCTCGACGACCACTTCGAGAACATGGGCGCCCAGCTGGTGAAGGAGGTCGCCACCAAGACCAACGACATCGCCGGCGACGGCACCACCACGGCGACGGTCCTGGCCCAGGCCCTCATCCACGAAGGTCTGCGCAACGTGGCCGCCGGCGCCAACCCCACCGCCCTCAAGCGGGGCATCGACAAGGCAGTGGAGATCGTGGTCGGCTCCATCCACGACCAGGCCAAGGACGTCGACGACAAGAGCGAGATCGCCCAGGTGGCGTCCATCTCTGCCGGAGACGCCAACATCGGCGGCGTTCTGGCCGACGCCATCGACCGGGTGGGCAAGGACGGCACCGTGACCGTCGAGGAGTCCAACACCTTCGGACTCGAGCTCGAGTTCACCGAGGGCATGCAGTTCGACAAGGGCTACCTATCGCCCTACCTGATGACCGATCCCGAACGGCAGGAGGCAGTGCTCGAGGACCCCTACATCCTCATCGCCAACTCCAAGATCTCCGCCGCCCAGGAGTTGATCTCCGTCCTCGAGAAGGTGATGCAGTCTGGCCAGCCGCTGCTGATCATCGCCGAGGATGTCGAGGGTGAGGCCCTGGCCACGCTGGTGGTCAACAAGATCCGAGGCACGTTCAACTCGGTGGCCGTGAAGGCACCCGGGTTCGGCGAGCGTCGCAAGGCGGTGCTCCAGGATCTCGCCATCCTCACCGGTGGCCAGGTCATCTCCGAGGAGGTCGGCCTCAAGCTCGACACCGTCACCCTCGACCTGCTGGGTCGGGCCCGGAGAGTCATCGTCAGCAAGGACGACACCACCATCATCGAGGGTGCCGGCTCGGACGCCGACGTCAAGGGTCGGGTGGCCCAGCTCCGCAGGGAGATCGAGGACGCCGACTCCGACTGGGACAAGGAGAAGCTCCAGGAGCGCCTGGCCAAGCTGGCCGGCGGCGTGGCCGTCGTCCGCGTCGGTGCCGCCACCGAGGTCGAGCTCAAGGAGAAGAAGCACCGCATCGAGGACGCCCTGTCGGCCACTCGAGCGGCCATCGAGGAAGGCGTGGTCGCCGGCGGCGGAACGGCACTGGTGCGAGCGCGAGGGGTGCTCGACGGCCTGCTGCCGACGCTCGAGGGTGACGAGGCCACCGGCGCTGCCATCGTGCGCAAGGCGCTGGAGGAGCCCCTCAAGTGGATCGCCTTCAACGCCGGCCTGGAGGGCTCCGTCATGGTCAAGGAGGTGGAGCGTGAGACAGGGTCGGTCGGCCTCAACGCCGCTACTGGGCAGTTCGAGGATCTGATCAAGGCCGGGATCATCGACCCCGCCAAGGTCACCCGTTCCGCTCTGCAGAACGCGGCCTCGATCGCCGCGCTCCTGCTCACCACCGAGGCGCTGGTGGCCGACAAGCCGGAGAAGCATCAGCCGGCCGCGGCTGCGCCCCCCGGCGGGGGCATGGGCGGCATGGGTGGAATGGGTGGTATGGGCGGAATGGGGATGATGTAGCACGCCGCGGTTCATCTGGAGGACATAGCCGGCGGGAACGACGGGCTATGTCCTCCAGAAACGAGAGCTCGGAGCGTAGAGTCGAGGCATGGTCGTCGAGGATCGCCCCGCTCCGGACCCGGAGAAGCTGCTGGCCTTCTGGCTGGAGTGGGAACGCGGGGAGACACCACCCGGCCGGGTGCTGGCCAACCTGAAGACGGCGGGCCTGCGCGACCTGCTGGAGTCCACCGTCGCAGCCCATCGGGAGATCGGCTTGGGCTGACGGCCTCAGCCCGTGGTCAATCCCATTTCCCGTGCGGCTTGGGCCTGGTTGCGATCGCGGGTCACGAACACGATCCGCTCCTCCCGGAAGATGGTCTTCACCTCGCCTTGGGCAACGGCCAGGTGAATCGCATCCGACGTTCGCAGACCGTGCTCGAGAACGAGCTCACAGGCTCGATGAGGATGAGCCTCAGGCCAACCCAAGGCGGTTATCCTGGCTCCTTCGTCGGGCCCAGGGAGGTAAAGATGGCTGAGGTCGAGATCGGCATCGGCAAGTCTGGTCGGAGGGCCTATGGGTTCGACGACATCGCCATCGTCCCCAGCAGGCGTACCCGAGATCCGGAGGACGTCGACATCTCCTGGGAGCTCGACGCCTTCAACTTCGAGCTCCCGCTCATGGCGTCGGCCATGGACGGGGTGGTGAGCCCCTCCACCGCCATCGAGATCGGCCGCCTCGGCGGCGTCGCCGTGCTCAACCTCGAAGGCCTGTGGACCCGCTACGAGGACCCGGAGCCGCTGCTCGAGGAGATCGCCGACCTCGACGACGACAAGGCCACGGCCCGGATGCAGCAGATCTACGCCGAGCCCATCAAGCTCGAGCTGGTGACTCGGCGCATCCGGGAGATCAAGGAGGGCGGCGCCGTCTCCTGCGTCTCACTCACGCCGCAGCGCGTGGAGCGCTACACCGACGCCCTGCTGGAGGCCGAGCTGGACCTGCTGGTGATCCAGGGAACGGTGGTCTCGGCCGAGCACGTCTCAAAGACCACCGAGCCCCTCAACCTCAAGAAGTTCATCCGTGAGCTCGACATCCCGGTCATCGTGGGGGGCTGTGCCTCGGCCCAGCCGGCTCTGCATCTCATGCGTACCGGAGCGGTGGGGATCCTGGTGGGCGTGGGCCCGGGCAATGCCTGCACCACGCGAGGCGTCCTCGGGATCGGCGTGCCCCAGGCCACCGCCATCGCCGACGCCGCCGGCGCCCGCATGCGCCACTTGGACGAGACGGGCGTGTACGTGCAGGTCATCGCCGACGGGGGCATGAGCCGCGGTGGCGACATCGCCAAGGCCATCGCCTGCGGTGCCGACGCGGTGATGATCGGCTCCCCCCTCACCTCGGCTCACGAGGCGCCCGGCCGTGGTCACCACTGGGGTATGGCCACCTTCCATCCCACCCTGCCCCGCGGCACTCGCGTCAGCACCCGTACACGAGGCAGCCTCCAGGAGATACTCATCGGTCCGGCCCACGAGAACGACGGTCGCCTCAACCTGTTTGGCGCGCTGCGCACCTCCATGGCCACGTGCGGCTACGAGTCGGTCAAGGAGTTCCAGAAGGCCGAGGTCATGGTGGCCCCCTCATTGCAGACCGAAGGCAAAGACCTCCAGCGCACCCAGGGCGTGGGCATGGCGAGGTGAGACAGCCCGAGGGGTCCGACACCGTTTTGGTGGTGGACTTCGGGGCCCAGTACGCACAGCTCATCGCACGCCGGGTGCGTGAGGCCCACATGTACTCCGAGATCGTCCCCCACACCATCACTGCGGCCGAGATTCAGGCCCGCGCCCCGGCGGCGGTCATCCTGAGCGGCGGTCCGAGGTCGGTGCACGTGGAGGGCGCTCCGGTCCTCGACCCCGCCGTGTACGAGACCGGCGTCCCGATGCTCGGCATCTGCTACGGCGCCCAGCTCGTGGCCCAGCAGCTCGGCGGGGAGGTGGCGCCCACGGGGCGAGGCGAGTACGGCCGCACACCGATGCGCGTCGTGGGCAGCTCGCCGCTGTTCACCGACCTTCCGGTGGAGCAGGACGTGTGGATGAGCCACTTCGACTCCATCGTGGAAGGGCCGGAGGGATTCCGTGTGGTGGCCAGCACCGCCGAGTCCCCGGCCGCTGCCATCGAGGACCCCGAACGGCGGATCTACGGCGTCCAGTTCCACCCCGAGGTGGCCCACACTGCCCGGGGCCAGGAGGTGCTCAAGCACTTCCTCTACGACGTGGCCGGCTGCCGGCCGGCGTGGACCATGACCTCGATCATCGAGCGATCCGTGGTGGCCATCCGAGAGCAGGTCGGAGGCGATCGGGTGATCTGCGGTCTGTCCGGTGGTGTGGACTCGGCCGTCGCCGCCGCCCTGGTGCAAAAGGCGGTCGGCGACCAGCTCACCTGCGTCTTCGTGGACACCGGGCTGCTGCGTTCGGGCGAGGCGGAGCAGGTGACAGAGACGTTCCGCGGCCAGTTCAGCGTGGACCTGGTCCACGCCAAGGCAGGCGACCGCTTCCTCGAGGCCCTCGACGACGTCATCGACCCCGAGCGCAAGCGCAAGGCCATCGGCGCCACGTTCATCCGTGTGTTCGAGGAGGTGGCGCGCGACCTCGACGACGCCCGCTTCCTCGTCCAGGGCACGCTGTACCCCGACATCATCGAGTCGGGCACCGCTGACGCGGCCAGGATCAAGAGCCACCACAACGTGGGCGGCCTACCCGACGACATGGACTTCGAGCTGGTGGAGCCGCTGCGCAACCTGTTCAAGGACGAGGTGCGGGCCATGGGCGAGGAGCTGGGATTGCCCGAGGACATCGTGTGGCGCCAGCCCTTCCCCGGGCCCGGTCTGGCCGTGCGCATCGTGGGCACGGTGACACCGGAGCGCCTGGAGGTGCTCCGGGCCGCCGACGCCATCGTGACCGAGGAGATCAAGCGGGCCGGTCTGTACCGGGAGCTGTGGCAGAGCTTCGCCGTGCTGCCGGCCGTGCGCACGGTGGGAGTGATGGGCGACGAGCGCAGCTACGCCTACCCAATCGTGATCCGGGCCGTCACCTCCGACGACGCCATGACCGCGGACTGGGCCCGGCTCCCTTACGAGGTGCTGGAGCGCCTGTCCAGCCGCATCATCAACGAGGTGCCCGGGGTCAACCGGGTCGCCCTAGACATCACGTCGAAGCCCCCCGGCACCATCGAGTGGGAGTAGGCCCGAGCCCCGATCAGCTCGCCTCCTGGGTGGGCGACGCCCGCCGGCGCACCATCGAGCTGGTGGAGGACCTGAGCGACGAGCAGCTCGTCGGCCCCTTGCTCGACGTCGTCAACCCGCTGCTCTGGGAGGTGGGCCACCTGGCCTGGTTCCAGGAGCGCTTCGTGCTGCGCCAGGCCTGCGGCGAGGCTCCGATCCGTTCCGACGCCGACGCCGTCTGGGACTCGGGAGCCATCCCCCACGACACCCGCTGGCGCCTGGCATTGCCCACCAGAGAGGAGACCCTCGAGTACGTGCACGAGGTGCGCGACCGGGTGATCGACCGCGTCCTCGCCGCCGGGGACAACGACGTCGTCCTCCACTTCGCCCAGTACACCGTGGGCCACGACGACATGCACACCGAGGCCATCACCTACACCCGCCAGACCCTCGGGTATCCCGAGCCGACCCTGTCCGATCTGGCCCGCGCCGACACCGCTGTCGGGTCAGGGGGCTGCGAGCTCTTCGACGACGCCGAGGTGCCGGGTGGAGCGTTCCTGCTCGGGGCCATGCGGCGGGAGCCGTTCGTCTTCGACAACGAGAAGTGGGCCCACCCCGTGGAGCTCGAGCCCTTCGCCATGGCCAGAGGACCGGTGACCCAGGATGACCTTGCCGGGTTCGTGGAGGACGACGGATACCGGCGGCCGGAGTTGTGGGGAGACGAGGGGTGGCGCTGGCGCCAAGGGGTGGGCGCCGATCACCCGGTTTACTGGCGGCCAGAGGGCAAGGGCTGGCAACGGCGGCACTTCGACCGCTGGGTCGACCTCGAGCCGAACCGGCCTGCCGTCCACGTGAGCTGGCACGAGGCCGAGGCCTACTGCCGGTGGGCCGGGCGCCGGCTGCCGACCGAGGCGGAGTGGGAGCTCGCCGCCACCGGGCTACCCAAGCGTCGCTTCCCTTGGGGAGACGGAGACGCCGAGCCACGCCACGCCAACCTCGACTGGCAGGCCATGGGCACCGTGGACGTGGACCTGTTCGCTGACGGATACTCCCCGTTTGGATGTCGCCAGATGCTGGGGAACGTCTGGGAGTGGACGGCCACCACCTTCGGCCCCTATCCCAACTTCGAGCCGGACGCCTACAAGGAGATGTCCGAGCCGTGGTTCGGTTCTCGCAAGGTGCTCCGTGGGGGCTCCTGGGCAACACGCTCGCGGTTCGTGCGCTCCAGCATGCGCAACTACTTCACCCCTGACCGGCGGGACGTGTTCGCCGGCTTCCGCACCTGTGCCCTGAGGTAAGTGCTCGGCGCTTCTCGGATCTGCATCGTCACACCGGCGCCCCTGCGCTCCCGGCACGGCAACCGGCTCACGGCCCTGCGGTGGGCCAGGCTGCTCCGGGAGCTGGGCCACAGCGTCGTCGTGGCCCAGTCCTACGAGAACCAGCGCTGCGACGTGCTCGTCGCCCTTCACGCCCGACGCAGCGCAGCGTCCATCGAACGCTTCGGCCAGCGACGCCCTCGGGCACCGCTGGTCGTCGCCCTCACCGGGACCGACGTCTACGCCGACCGCCATGACGACGATCTCATCTCGCGCTCGTTGGAGCTGGCCACGGCCTGCGTGGTGCTCCAGCCCCTGGCCCTGGATCAGCTACCCGAACGGGTGCGGGCCAAGACCACCGTCATCCACCAGTCGGCGTCGGCACCACCTTCGACCGGCCCGGGCCGGGGGCCCGGCTTCACCGCCGTCGTCCTCGCCCACCTGCGGGAGGTCAAGGACCCGAAGCTGGCCGCCGAGGCCGTGCGCCTCCTTCCCTCCCGTTCGGCGGTGAGGGTGGTCCACCTGGGCGCGGCGCTGGATGACGGCATGGAGGAATGGGCCAGGGCCGAGACCAGCCGGAACCCACGGTACGAGTGGCGGGGCGACGTTCCCCGCTGGCGGGCCATGCGGGTGCTGGCCCGCTCACGGGTCATGGTTCTGACGTCGAAGGCCGAGGGTGGCGCCAACGCCGTGTCCGAGGCGCTGGCCGGGCGCGTACCCGTCCTTTCCTCCCGCGTCGACGGCTCGGTGGGGATCCTCGGGGACGACTATCCCGGCTACTTCGAGACCGGCCAGGCCGACCAGCTGGCCACCCTCCTCCAGCGAGTCGAGGTGGACGCGGGGTTCTACGACCTGCTCCGGAGGAAGTGCGACGCCCTCCGCCCGCTGGTGAGCCCGGACCGGGAACGCCGGGCCTGGGCCGAGCTGCTGGCCGCTCTGTGAGCAGTGAGGCAGCGCGTTTCGGTCACACCTCGCCGGTAGCCTGAGTCCGTGGAGGATCTGCTGACCGGACTGAACCCCGTGCAGCGGGAGGCCGTGTTGCACGACGAGGGCCCGCTCCTCATCGTGGCCGGGGCGGGCTCGGGCAAGACCCGCGTGCTCACCAATCGCATCGCCCACCTCATCGCCGAGGGCGTGTCCCCCTTCGAGATCATCGCCATCACCTTCACCAACAAGGCCGCCGGCGAGATGAAGCATCGGATCGAGGCACTGGTCGGGCCCGTGGCCCAGCGCATGTGGGTGTCCACCTTCCACTCGGCGTGCGTACGGATCCTGCGCCGGGACGGCAGCCGCCTCGGCTACCGCTCCACGTTCACCATCTATGACCAGGCCGACGCCCAGCGCCTCACCGGCTACGTGCTGCGGGACCTCAACATCGACGCCAAGCGATTCCCTCCCCGCAGCGTGCACGCGGTCATCAGCCAGGCCAAGTGCGAGCTGATCGACTTCGAGTCCTACGGGTCTCGGATCAGTGGGCCCTACGAGCGCCGGATCGCCGAGGTCTACCGGGAGTACCAGCAGCGGCTCCTGGCCGCCAGCGCCATGGACTTCGACGACCTCGTCATGGTGGCCGTGAACCTGCTCCAGGCCCACCCCGAGGTGCTGGCCCACTACCAGGAGCGCTTCAAGCACGTGCTGGTCGACGAGTACCAGGACACCAATCGGGCCCAGAACGAGCTGGTGGTGCTCCTCGGGCGCAAGCACCGCAACGTGTGCGTGGTCGGAGACAGCGATCAATGCCTGCCCCCAGGGACGCAGGTGGCCACACCCCTCGGGGCTCGTTGCATCGAGGATCTTTCGGGAGGCGACCCGGTGCTGGGAACCGGCGGCGGAAGCACACTGGTCCCGGGTCGGGTGCAGCATGTGCAGAGGGGACGCTACGCCGGACCCTTGTACACGATCACGGCCGCCGGCCGAACGGTTCGGGGCACGCCGCACCACATCGTGCTCGCCGATCCGGTGGTTGAGCCCGATCGGTACCTCGTCTACCTCATGGAACGCGCCGACCGTGGGTACCGGGTAGGCCTGACCATGGGGGTTTGCCCTACCGGGAAGGGTGGACTCGGGCACGGCCTCCGCGTGCGAGTCAACCAGGAGCATGCCGACAAAGCATGGATCCTGCGGGTGTGCGCCACGCGGGCGGAGGCCGCCTTCTGGGAAGCGAGGTACGCGGCGCAGTACGGATTGCCCACGGCCTGTTTCCACGCATTGGGCCGGAACCTTCCCATGGACCACGTATGGCTCCAGCGCCTCTATGACGAGCTGGACACCGAAACCGCAGCCAAGCATCTGCTGGAGGATCTCGACCTCCACCCAGACTTCCCTCATTACCGGCCGCAGAACGGCCGTCGCCGCCAGAGCGTCAACCTCACCATGTTCTCGGACCATCGTCGTGGGAGCACGGGCTACCACCGGATCCAGTGGTGCTCGAACCGGGCCGACACCGCCGCTCGGCTGGCGGCCGCCGGTTACGAGCCGAGGGCCGGGAAGGCTGCGAGCCTTCGAGTGGAGGTGTCCCGAAAGAGTTACCCGGAGGCGCTCGGGTTGACCGAGACCATGGCGAATGCCGGCGGCCTCGAGATCCAGCGTCGTGCCCAGATCAACGGTCGTGTGTACGCCTTCACCCCACTGTCTCATCTACGGGTCGGCATGCGCGTGCTCGTGGATCAGGACGGAAGGCTCGAGGAGGCGCGGGTGGACTCGGTCGAGGTCGAGGAGTACGACGGCCCCGTCTACGACCTCGAGGTAACACCGACGCACACGTATGTCGCCGATGGGGTACTGGTGCACAACAGTGTGTACCGCTTCCGAGGCGCCGACGTGCGCAACATTCTTCAGTTCGAGGAGGCCTTCCCAGAGGCCACCACCATCGTGCTGGAGCAGAACTACCGCTCCACCCAGACCATCCTCGACGCGGCCAACGCCATCATCGCCAACAACGCCCTGCGCAAGCCCAAGTCCCTGTGGACCGAACAGGTGGGTGGCGAGCTCATCAGCCGCTACCACGCCGAGGACGAGCACGACGAGGCCACCTGGGTGTGCCAGGAGATGGCCCGCCTGCACCGCCAGGGCACACGGTGGGGCGACATGGCCGTCTTCTACCGCACCAACGCCCAGAGCCGGGTGGTGGAGGAGGAGCTCGTACGGCGCAAGGTGCCCTACGTGATCGCCGGCGGGACCCGCTTCTACGAGCGCCGGGAGGTCAGGGACCTGGTTGCCTATCTCAGGGCGGTGAACAACCCCGCCGACGAGGTCTCGCTGAAGCGGGTGGTCAACGTGCCCAGGCGCGGCGTGGGCGACACCAGCGTGGGTCGGCTCGACTCGTGGGCCGCCGCCCAGGGGATCGGGTTCTTCGAGGCCATGCTCGACGCCGAGCGGGCGGGCGTCACCGGCAAGGCACTCGGGGGCATACGAGAAGTGCTCAACCTCCTCGACGAGCTGCGCATGCTGGCCGACGGTGGTGTTGGCCCGGACAAGGTGGTGCAGGTCGTGCTCGACCGCACCGGGTATGCAGCCGAGCTCGAGGCCGAGCGCACGGTGGAGGCGGCCGGGCGGCTGGAGAACGTGGCCGAGCTGGTGGGGGTGGCCGGCGAGTACGAGGACCTCGACTCGTTCCTCGAGGCGGTGAGCCTGGTGGCCGACAGCGACGACCTCGAGGAGGAGGCGTCGAAGGTGGTGCTCATGACGCTGCACACGGCCAAGGGGCTGGAGTACCCGGTCGTGTTCATGGTGGGTCTGGAGGACGGCATCTTCCCCCACCTTCGGTCGTTGGGTGACCCCGACGAGCTAGAGGAGGAGCGCCGCCTCTGCTACGTCGGCCTCACCCGGGCCCGTGAGCGCCTGTTCCTCACCAACGCCTGGTGTCGCACCCTGTGGGGGTCAACCCAGTACAACCCGCCCAGTCGCTTCCTGAAGGAGATCCCCGAGAGCCTCACCCGGATGGTCCAGAGCGTCCGGAGCCGGGCAACGTCCGGATCAGGCGGCTCGAGCAGCCACCGCGGACGGGTCGTCGAGTCGGCCCTGCGAGGCTCGGCAGCGGCCCGTGACCGAAACAGTGGTGGCGACAAGCTGGGCCTTCGAGTCGGCGACGACGTGGTGCACGCCAAGTGGGGCGAGGGCGTGGTGCTGGAGATCCTGGGACGCGGTGACAAGGCCGAGGCCATGGTCCGCTTTCCCGGCGAAGGCGAGAAGCGCCTGCTGTTGGCCTGGGCGCCTCTCACCAGAGCCTGAGGCGATGAAGTCCTACCGAGCGGAGCGAAGGTCGACGCTGACCACGCCCTTGCGCACCTCGGCTGGATAGGTGGTGAGCCCCGCACCGTCGGCGGGGTAGCTCTGGGAGGTGCAGGGGTCCACGAAGCGTCCCGGGTCGGGCTCCCATCGCAACAGGCACTCGACGGTCTCCCGCGATGCATAGGCGCGAACGGCCGACCAACCGGTGTTGGGGTCCTGTCCCAGATGCTGGACGAACACCTCCCGCTCCCGGTTGAGCGGGTCCTTGAAGAGGAACGGGCCACGCTGTTCGACTTCCCGGGCGAGCCGGGTGGCGCTCCCCACCCGGAAGACGCGCGGCCCGAGGTTGACCTGTTCGGGGTTCCTGGACGCGAAGCGGACAACGAAGAACAGCAGCACCGCGGCGAAGACCAGAGCTATCAATGATCCGGCCACGATCAGCCGGCCCCGGTTCGGCGGACGGCGAGTGGACATGGCTCCATCGTGCACCGCCCGCCCACCCTCGTGGGGCGGCTGTTCTCGTTGGGTTCGCCGCCAGGCGGCCTATGCTTCGCAGTGAACTCAGGGTGACAAGGGAGGCATGCCATGCGTCAGCGGGGAGCTCGACCTTGGAGAAGGTCATCGGCTTTGCTGGTTGCGGCTGCCGTGGTGCTGGCCGCCTGCGGCGGCAACGAGGGCGGCGGCGCCGGACCGGGCGGTAAGGAGGTCTCGATCGCCTTCGTGGGCGCCAAGACCGGGGACAACGCCAACCTGGGGCTCAACATCAGAGACGCGGCCAAGCTGGCCATCGACGAGGAGAACGCCAAGGGCGGCAACGTCACCATAAGGCTGAAGGAGTTCGACACGGCCGGGGAGTCGGCTCAGGCCAACACGGTCAAGGACCAGTTCATCGGCGACGAGAGCATCGTCGGCGTGGTCGGACCCGCCTTCTCCGGTGAGACCAAGGCCCTCCTGCCCGCCTTCCAGGAAGCGGGCCTGGTGATGATCAGCCCCTCGGCAACCGCCAAGGACATCCCCGGGGTGGTTCCGGACCAGACGGTGTTCCACCGCACCCTCGCCGACGACGTCGTCCAAGCCACCGGCATCGCCGACTACCTGGCCAATGTGGAGAAGCCGGCCACGGTGGCCTACGTCCACGACAACACCCCCTATGGCAAGCCCCTGACAGAGGACGTGCAGAAGCTCGCTACGGCCAAGGGCGTGAGGGAGTTCGGGAAGATCGAGGTCGTCGACCCCAAGGCCCAGGACTTCTCGGCCACCGTCAACAAGGTCAAAGATGCCGCGCTGATCTTCTACGGTGGCTACTACGCAGAGGCCGGCCGGTTCAAGAAGCAGCTCGCCGATGAGCGGTCGAAGGCGACGTTCCTGAGTGGCGACGGGTCCCTCGACCCCGGCTTCATCACGTCTGCCGGCGGAACCCCCGCCGAAGGAGCCCGCCTGAGTTGCCCGTGCAACCTGGCGCTGGAGAGCTCCCAGGGTGAGCTCAAGGCCTTCTACGACAATTACAAGCAGAAGATCGGACGTGAGCCCGGCCTCTACTCGCCGGAGGGCTACGACTCGGCCAAGATCCTGATCCAGGCCATCAAGGCCGGGAACGACACCCGACCGAAGCTTCTCCAGTACGTGGAGAACCAGGTGGGCGTCTACCAGGGCGTCTCCAAGACCATCGAGTTCGAGGCCAACGGCAACCTCAAGTCCAAGCAGTTCTTCGTCTTCCAGGTGAAGGGCGGCAAGATCGTGCCGCTGCAGACCCTCACCATCGAGGAGCAGGACACCGGGACGAGCAGCGGCAGGCAAAGGACCACCACCACCTCGAGCGGAGCCAGCACCACGACCACCACCGGCGGATCCACGACCACGACGACCACCGGCGGATCCACGACGACCACCACCACCGGCGGAGCCACGACTACCAACCCCACCAGGTGACGCCGCACCGGTGAGCCGGCAGGCGGAGGGCGCCACCGGCCCTCCGTCACTCTCTGAGAGGGAAGACCATCAACGCCTGCTTCCGGTGCCTGATCGACCAGTTCGGCCCTCAGACGCTCGACGGCCTCACGCTTGGCGCGATCTATGCACTCATCGCCCTCGGCTACACGCTGGTCTACGGGGTGCTGCGCCTCATCAACTTCGCCCACTCCGAGATCTTCATGATCGGCGTGTTCGCCAGCCTGTTCGCCATGCACGCCCTGGGCATCGACGCCGGCGACCCGGCCAGGACCGGGCTCGCCCTCGGTGCGTCGCTTCTCGTCGTGATGGTCGTGGCCATGGTGGCGTCGGGTCTCACCGCCGTGATCATGGAGCGGGTGGCCTACCGCCCTCTGCGCCGCCGCGGGGCCCCCAGGCTGGCTGCGCTCATCACTGCCGTCGGCATCTCCCTCTTCCTCCAGGAGCTCTTCGCCATCCGCTACGGCCGCGAGGTCCTCGGCTTCCCGAGGCTGATGGAGAAGCGACAGCTCTTCGAGCTGGGTGGTGCCAACGTGAGGACCGACAAGGTGCTGGTCCTGGTGTCGGCGCTGCTGTTGATGTTGGCCCTCGACCGGTTCGTTGCCCGCACCCGTCTGGGCAGAGGCATCCGGGCCACGGCGCAGGACGCCGAGACCGCATCCCTCATGGGAGTGAACATCGACCGCGTGATCATGCTCACCTTCCTGTTGGGCGGCCTCCTGGCGGGCGCGGCGGGCACGCTGTACGGGGTCTTCTTCGAGGCCGCCCGATACAACATCGGGTTCCTGCCCGGCATCAAGGCCTTCACCGCCGCGGTGCTCGGAGGCATCGGCAACATCCGAGGGGCGTTGGCCGGGGGGCTGCTGCTCGGTCTGTTGGAGAACTGGGGGTCCGCTGTGCTGGGCGGTGAGTGGAAGGACGTGTTCGCCTTCACCGTCTTGGTCCTGGTGCTCATGTTCCGCCCGACGGGACTTCTGGGCGAGAGCCTGGGACGGGCAAGGGCATGATCACCAGCCGGTCGGGCGTCCGCCGCACCCGGCTGTCGATCGTGGAACCGGTGAGCCGTTGGTTCGAACACCAGTCGAAGTGGCGCAGGGTGGTCATCGTCCTCGGCGCTCTGGTCCTCGTGATGTTGGGCCCACTTGGACTTTCGAGCTACTGGCAGAGCGTCCTGTTCTTCCCTGTCGGCGTCTTCGTTCTGCTGGCCCTCGGGCTCAACGTGGTGGTGGGCTCGGCCGGACTGCTCGACTTCGGGTACGTGGCCTTCTACGCCGTCGGCGCCTACACCACCGCCGTGCTCGGGACGACGTACGGATGGACCGCCTGGCAGGCCCTCCCCGTAGCCGTGCTCCTGGCCCTGGTGGCCGGCGTGGTGCTGGGTGCTCCCACCCTTCGCCTTCGGGGCGACTACCTGGCCATCGTCACCCTGGGCTTCGGCGAGATCGTGCGCATCGTGGCTCAGAACAGCGGCTCGCTCGGCGAGGCCCGGGGCATCACCGGCATACCTCATCCCTCGCCGATCCTCGGCACGGCGTTCAAGCTCCGGCCGCTCCCCTACTACTACCTGGTAGTCGGTGCCGTGCTGGTGGCCGTGGTGGTGACCGTCCGCCTCAACCGCTCACGGGTTGGTCGAGCCTGGTCCGCCATCCGAGAGGACGAGGACGCGGCCGAGGCCATGGGCGTACCCACCTTCACCATGAAGCTCTGGGCCTTCGCCGTGGGGGCGTCGATGGGTGGGGTGGCAGGCTGGGTATACGCCAGCAAGGCCGGCTTCATCAGCCCGGAGAACTTTCCCTTCTTCTTCTCCGTGATCGTGCTAGCCGCCGTGGTGCTCGGCGGGATGGGCTCGCTCCCCGGCGTGATGGCGGGCGGCTTCGCCATCGCCTTCCTGCCCGAGTACCTGCGCCGAGCTGCGGCCGGTGAGACGATTACCAACTGGCTCAACAAGGTGACCGGAGGTGACGTGGGCGACGTGACCGAGTACCGGGTGCTGCTGTTCGGGGCCGCCCTCGTCGTGATGATGGTGTTCCGTCCCCAGGGGTTGCTCCCGAGCAGGCAGCGGGCGGCGGAGCTGACTCAGGTCGACCCCGACCCCCTGCCCGTCCAGGACACCGCCCCCGCCCGGGCGCCAACTCCTGAAGGACCCGAGCGGGTCAAGTCGGCGTCGTCGGCCGGCTCGCCGGACACCAGCGAGGAGGGGGACGCGGTCGGCGCCCTGGTCCGCCACGGGTCCGACGCCAGTACGGCGCTGGAGCTCGACCAGATCGGCGTGGAGTTCGGCGGCGTGGTGGCCCTCGATGCTGTCTCGCTGACGGTGCGAGCGGGCCAGATCTTCGGCGTCATCGGCCCCAACGGCGCGGGCAAGACGACGTTGTTCAACTGCGTGACCGGGATGGTGAGACCCACTGGAGGCACGATCCGCGCCGGCGACCGGGACATCACCGCCAAGAAGGCTCATCAGATCACCCGCTCCGGAGTGGCCCGCACGTTCCAGAACATCCGCCTGTTCCCCGACCTCTCGGCTCTCGACAACGTGCGGGTGGGGGCCGATGCCCGCCATCGCACGAGCGTGCCCGGCGCCCTCCTGGGTGTCCCCAGACATAGGCGCGAAGAGCGCACTGGCCGGACGGAGTCCGAGCGGCTCCTCGAGTACGTGGAGATCTCGTCCAGGGCCGGTGACCTGGCCAAGAACCTGGCCTACGGCGATCAGCGCCGCCTGGAGATCGCGCGCAGCCTGGCCACGGGGCCCACTGTCCTCCTGCTCGACGAGCCGGCAGCGGGAATGAACCCGTCCGAGAAGCGGGCCCTCGTGGACCTGATCCGAAGGATCCGGGACTCAGGTGTGACGGTGGTCCTCATCGAGCATGACATGGGGCTGGTCATGAGCGCCTGCGATCGGGTCGCGGTACTGGACTTCGGCAGGTTGATCGCCGAGGGTTCGCCCGCCGAGGTCCAGGATGACCCCAGGGTCGTGGAGGCCTACCTGGGAGTGCCGACCGATGTTGCTTGAGCTCGAGGACGTAAAGGTCCACTACGGCAAGGTGGAGGCGCTCAAGAGCATGTCCCTCCACGTGGACGAGGGTGAGATCGTCACCCTCGTCGGGAGCAACGGAGCCGGGAAGACCACGACGCTCAAGACCATCTCGGGGCTGCGCCCGGTGACCTCCGGCTCCGTGCGCTTCGACGGCCGAGCCATCTCCGGGCTCGCCCCCCACCAGATCGTCCGCCTCGGGCTCTGTCAGTCACCCGAGGGCCGTGGCGTGTTCCCGGGGATGACGGTGATGGAGAACCTGGAGATGGGAGCCTACGCCCGGGCCGGGCGCAGCCGGCCGGACCTCGGGCCGGACCTGGAGCGGGTCTTCGCCCTGTTTCCCCTTCTCGCCGAGCGCCGGAGCCAGCCTGGCGGAACCCTGTCCGGCGGAGAGCAACAGATGCTGGCCATCGGCCGAGCGTTGATGGCCCGGCCCAGGATGGTGCTCCTGGACGAGCCGTCCATGGGCCTGGCGCCCATGCTGGTGGCCCAGATCTTCGAGATCCTGGCCGAGATCAACCGCCAGGGGACCACGCTGTTGTTGGTGGAGCAGAATGCGGCGCAGGCACTCCGGCTGGCCCACCGGGCCTATGTGCTGGAGACCGGCCGGGTGGTGAGATCAGCCGCGGCGGCAACCTTGCTGGACGATGAGTCGGTGAAGTCGGCGTATCTCGGCGGCGACGCCACAGCGGGGGCCGAAGCTGACGGCGCCCCGGGCCCTCCCGTTTAGCTAAGACCGCCTCGGGCAGAACCCCCGCTACGAGCCAATGGCACGATGCGTCAGTTGACCGTGCCGGCAGGACGGGAGCGGGCCTATCGGCTCAAGGCAATCAGAGCGCCGGGTGTTATCCGACGATTGTCGCTGAATGGGATCAGAGACTCCGGCATCCCGAAAAGGTCATAGAAGCGAGCGAGGAGTTCGAAGGCATCCGCTTCGGCATCACCGGACGAAGCGATCGCCCGCTCCCACTCATCACTCGACGCCAGGTTGTACTCGGTATCGAATTGCGCGTCGCGTGGTCCGAGAGCGAGTCGCCAGGGCCGAGACTGCGCACCTCGAACGAGCAGCGCAAGCCGCCAGTCGCCCGGCACCGCTGGGAGGAGAAGATCGGCATGGAACCGACAGAACTCATATGTGAACTCAACAAGCACGGTCGTGTTGATCCGAAGCGCACGCGGTTCGCCTCTCGGGCGCGGACCTACGCGCCCGAGGAAGTCTTCGTCTGCCTCGCGGCGACAAGGAAGAAACCGTTGGGCTCGAGTCGACGGAATCGAAAGTCAGCGTCAGCTGCGACAAGCGACCCGTTCTCAACGCGCGGCTCCTGGCGCCATCCGATGCCGAAACCCGCGTCTCTGAGTTCGGGGGGTCGCGCAAAGGAGTCGAAGAGCGCACCGCCGTACAGACTCGGAATGCGGTCCGGGGGATCAGCTACGGCCGCTGCGAGCGTGTAGATGGCGGCATCCGACCAATCCATGTACTGCTCGACGTCGTCGACGCGATGGACGAGCCGAGGAGCCAACGGTTCCGTCCGAGCGGGCGTAGCGGGCTTGCCTGCTTCGGGTGCTGCGCCGCTTCGTCGCCACCGTCGCGCGTCGGCGAGATCTCTATGCACTTGGCCAACCGGTACCCACCGAGTATGTCTCCCGTCCCGAGTTGGCACAGCGAAGGCTTCCACGAGTCCTCCTTCAGCGTCGACCACTCGCTTCAGGAGGAACGGCCGGTCGTCCTCTGGCTGCGGGGGCACAACGATAAGAGCTAGGCAACCGTTGTCACGCCTGAGCTGGCGGATCTTCAGCCGCCGGATGGGCGGATACGCGAACGAGTCCACCGTGTCGCGATACTTCTGATCGTCGACGAGATCGCACGGAAACGGCTTGATTTCGTTAGCGACCTCCTCGAAGTCATCGGGGTCCTTCTTCGTCGCGACGCCGAGGACGATGCAGCCCCCGGCCAGATTCGAGGCCATGTTCGAACGGAGCAGTCGAGCGAGCTCGGTGCGGAGGTTCGTGTTTGAGTAGCCGCCGTCGCGCAAGCGTTCGGACTCCAGTACCAGGATTGGGAAGGCGAATCGCTTTCGGTCCTTGACGTACTCATAGGCTCGATCGGCGTCGGATGCGACCAAGATGGCAATGTCCTTGTCCGCGCTCGAACTTGCGCGGAGCTCAGTCGACGTGTCCAGATGTCGCAGGGCTCGCGGTCCAACCTGTGTGCTCCACCGAAGGCTGTAATCAGCACCGGGATCTCGAGGGACACATCGAACTGGCCTGAGATGGCACGCGAAGGCGCGACCCGTAAGGCAGCGAGACTGCGGCTCCAGGGCCTCGCGTAGCAGATCGTCGATTCGTCGCGCTCCAGAAAGTCGAGCAGTTGCGGCCCGAAGTCAATGAACTGATCGCGAATCCTCTGCTTGGAGTCGGCGAGGACTTGCTGATTGAGAGTTACTGGGTCTGAATCCACGTTTCCACGGCTGTCGAAAGATGCTGGCGTTCCGGCCGACTACGACGCGATTGGGCCCGCCACTAGTACGTCCGCTGGAAGAATTGTGCTCTAGCGGCCCAGCCTACGTGACTCGCGCCGGGTGAGCTCTTCCGTACCGCAGCCGGCTCCTCGTCCACCACCACCACGTGCCGCTCGCCGAGAACCGGCTCGATGGCGGTGTCCAGGCGGGCCAGGAGGCTAGCCACGGTTTGGACGCGATGCCGGTGCGCTGCCCCTTAGTATTCGCGGCGCAGTGGACCTCTTCGAATACCAGGGAAAGTGTTACTTCGCCCGCTTCGGCGTCCCTGTCTCCACCGGCGGCGTGGCCGAGACGGTGGAGGAGGCGGTGGCCAGGGCCGAAGAGGCCGGCTATCCCGTCGTGGTCAAGGCCCAGGTACAGGTGGGGGGTCGGGGTAAGGCCGGGGGCATCCAGATCGCGGCCGACGCCGCCGAGGTCCGACGACACGCCGAAGCCATCCTCGGCATGGACATCCGGGGCCACGTGGTCGGGCGGCTGTTGGTGGAGCAGGCGACCGACATCGCCGCCGAGTACTACGCCTCGTTCACCCTCGACCGGTCGGCCAAGCTCGACCTAGGCCTGCTGTCGTCGGAGGGCGGGGTGGACATCGAGGAGGTCGCCGCCCACAGGCCGGAGGCCATCGCCCGGGTGCACGTGGATCCCGTCGACGGCCTGAGCGAGGAGGTGTGCCGGGAGTGGGTGGAGCGCGCCGGCCTCGGCGGCGACGCAGCTCCCGGCGCGGTGCAGCTCCTGCGCGCGCTGTACCGCTGCTACACCGATGGTGACGCCGATTTGGTGGAGGTCAATCCCCTCGTGCTCACGACGGACGCCACGCTGCTCGCCCTCGACGCCAAGGTCACCCTCGACGACAGCGCCGCCTTCCGCCACCCCGAATGGGCCGAGCTCGAGAGCACCCAGGTGCTCGACGTCCGCGAGCAGCTGGCTCGAGAGCGCGGTCTGCAGTACGTCGGCCTCGACGGCAGCATCGGCATCATCGCCAACGGGGCGGGGTTGGCCATGAGCACCCTCGACGTCGTGCACCAGGTGGGTGGTACGCCGGCCAACTTCCTCGACGTGGGTGGAGGCGCCAAGGCGGAGGTGATGGCCAGCGCCCTCGAGGTGATCAACACCGACCCCAAGGTCCGGTGCATCTTCATCAACATCTTCGGAGGGATCACCAAGGGCGAGGAGGTGGCCAAGGGCGTGGTTGAGGCTCTGGGCCGGGTGAAGCTGAGCTCGCCCATCGTGGTCCGACTCGACGGGACCAACGCCGAGCAGGGGCGGGCGATCCTGGCCGAGCACGAGTCGGAGCGCCTGGTCAGCCAGCCCACCATGCTCGACGCCGCCCGCAAGGCAGTGGAGCTGGCATTGGAGCGCGGGTGAGCATCTTCGTCGACGCCGGCACGCGGGTGGTGGTGCAGGGGCTCACGGGCAGCCAGGGCCGCTTCTACGGTTTGCGCAACCGCGCCTACGGGACGCAGGTGGTGGCGGGGACCAACCCGAGGAAAGCGGGAACCGACGTGGAGGGCATACCGGTGTTCGCCACCGTCGGCGATGCCCGCCAGGCAACGGGCGCCAGCGCCTCGTGCATCTTCGTTCCTGCCCCTGCCGTCCCTGATGCCGTCCTCGAGGCGGCCGGGGCGGGCATGGAGCTGGTGGTGGTGATCACCGAGGGCGTGCCCGCCCACGACCAGGCCCTCTTCTACAACCAGCTCAGACGCAACCACCCCGGGACCCGGCTGCTCGGTCCCAACTGCCCGGGCATCATCACCCCCGGCGAGTGCAACATCGGCATCACGGCCGGTGAGATCGCCAAGGGAGGCGGGCCGGTGGGGATCGTGAGCCGCTCCGGCACGCTCACCTACCAGGCCCTGTACGAGCTGAAGCAGAAGGACATCGGCGTCACCACCTGCGTCGGCATCGGCGGTGACCCCGTCCCCGGTACCAGCTTCGTCGACTGCCTGCGCGCCTTCGAGGCCGACCCCGACACCAGGGCGGTGATGATCCTCGGTGAGATCGGGGGGACGGCCGAGGAAGAGGCAGCCGACTTCCTGGCAGGCGCGATGACCAAGCCCGTGGTGGCCTACGTGGCGGGCGTCATGGCGCCGGCGGGCAGGAAGATGGGCCACGCCGGTGCCATCGTGTCGGGCACCAAGGGCACCGCCAAGGCCAAGATGACGGCCCTGCGAGATGGAGGCGCCGAGGTGGCGCTGAACCCGACCGAGGCCGGCGAGCTCATGGCCCGGGTCATCGCCGACGTTTGATCACTCGAACGGGTCCTACGAGCGTCGCCGTGTTCAAACTGCGGGGAGCCGGCGCCCTCCTCCTTGCCTCGATGATGGCGATCGGTGGGTGCAGTGACAGCGGCTCCAGTGCCGGACCGCCGACCAGCGCCGACGTCACCACGACCACCACCACGACCACGACGACCTCCACGACCACGGGCGAGCCCACCGCCCCCGAGCCGGGGTCAGCCCCTGCGCCTCCTGAAGCGCCGGGCGGTGAGGCCCGAGCCGTGGTGTCGACCAGGGGGGTGGTGCTCCCCGTCAAAGCCAGGGAAGGAGCCGGCTACCGGGTCGAGACCCCCTGCGCCAACTCCGTCGTGGTGCGCGGAGGCACGCCGATCGCTGGCGTCCCCGTCGTGCTCGACGTCGGTCACGGGGGGGAGGAGCTCGGCGCCGTGAGCCCCAACGGGCTCAGCGAGAAGGGCGTGAACCTGGCCGTTGCCCGCGCCGCCAAGGCCGCCCTGGAACGCCAGGGAACGCCCGCCGTGCTCACCCGCACCGGCGACTACCGCATGACGCTCGGCACCCGAGCGGAGTTGGCCCGTGTCCTGCGGCCGCGTGCCTTCGTGTCCATCCACCACAACGCCGTGCCCGACGGGCCCCGGGAGGGCCCCGGGACCGAGACCTACTACCAGATCCAGTCAGCCAGCTCCAAGCGTCTGGCGGGGCTGATCTACGAGGAGGTGGTGAAGGCGCTTTCCGCCTACAGGGTGGCCTGGGTCGCCGATCGGGACGCCGGCGCCAAGTACCGCACGAACAGCCGAGGCGGCGACTACTACGCCATCCTGCGCCAGGCCGGCCCGGTAACCGCCGTGCTGGCCGAGCTGGCCTTCATCTCCAACCCTCCGGAGGCCGAGCTGCTGGCCCGCCCGGACGTCCAACAGGTCGAAGGCGAAGCGGTGGCTCGGGGGATCCTCCGCTTCCTCAACTCCGACGCCCCTGGCTCGGGGTACGTGACGCCGTACCCTCGCAACGAGCCCGCCGGGCCGGGAGGCGGCGGCTCGGGTTGCGTCGACCCCCCGCTGTAGGTTGGGTTGGGTGAGGCGGGCCGGGCCACTGGCGCTGGCCCTCGCGCTGACGACGGCGCTGGCGACGACGGCGAGCTCCGCGTGTGGTAGCCGGCGGACTGCTGAGGAAGAGGCTGCGGTTCGAGCCCAGGACGCCTGCATCGCCGCCCTCGATCCGGTCTCGAAGGACCAGCGACCCTCGACCGACGCCCTTGTGTCCGCGGCTCGCGACGCCGAGGCTGCGGCCAAGGTGGACGAGCGATGGTCGGCGCTGCGAGCCAGGGTGCTCGACTTCGGCGACCGCACCGACGCCCGCGAGTCACTCGACGCCCTCGTCGAGGAGTGCGCGCGGGTCAACCGGATCGTGAAGGAGGAGCGGGACAGCGTGCGGCCCGGTGCCAGTGGCTAGCGTTCGAGCGTGAGCATCGGCGTGCTGGCCTCGGGGAGCGGCACCATCCTGGCCGCCATCGTGGAGTCCGGCATCGACGTGGGGATCGTCGTGGTGGACCGCACCTGCATGGCCATCGAGGTGGCCGCCGGCGCCGGCATCGCCACTGAAGTGGTGGAGCGGGACAGCTTCGGCGCCGACTTCGACCGGGTGGAGTACACCCACCGCGTGATCGACGCGCTGGCGCCCCATGACGTGGACCTGGTGGCCATGGCCGGCTTCGGCACGGTGCTGGAGAAGCCCATCTTCGACTGCTTCGCCGGACGCATCGTCAACACCCACCCCGCCCTGCTCCCGGCCTTCAGCGGGTGGCACGCGGTGGAGGACGCGCTGGCCGCGGGCGTGAAGGTCACGGGGTGCACGGTGCACGTGGCCACGCTTGAGGTCGACGCCGGCCCCATCCTGGCCCAGGAGGTGGTGCCCGTCCTCCTCGGCGACACCGTCACCACGCTCCACGAGCGCATCAAGGAGGTCGAGCGGCGACTCTACCCGGCCACGATCAAGGAGGTGCTGGCCCGGTGAGAGCCCTTGTCTCGGTGTACGACAAGACCGGTCTGCCTGCCTTGGCCCAGGGGCTGGTCGGCCTCGGCTGGGAGCTGCTGTCGAGCGGAGGCACGGCCAGGGCGCTGGCCGCCGAAGGCATTGCCCACACTTCGGTGGAGGCCATGACCGGCGCGCCGGAGATGCTGGGCGGTCGGGTCAAGACGCTGCACCCCAAGGTGCACGGCGGCATCCTCGCCGACCGCTACCAACCCGAGCACATGGCCGACCTCGAGACTCACGGCATCGACACCATCGACCTTGTGGTGTGCAACCTCTACCCCTTCGCCTCCGAGCCCTCGGTGGAGATGATCGACATCGGGGGCCCCACCATGGTGAGGGCCGCAGCCAAGAACCACGCCCACGTCGGTGTGGTCGTCGATCCCGGCGACTACGCGCCCGTGCTCGCTGAGCTGCGCCGCGACGGGGTCCTGTCCGAAGAGACTCGCCTCCGCCTGGCCCGAGCTGCCTTCGCCCACACTGCCGCCTACGACGCTGCGGTCGTCTCCTGGTTCGACGACGTCGACGGAGAACTGCTTCCGGCCACGCTTCACTTCGCCCTCGAGCGGTCGGACCAGGCGCTGCGCTACGGCGAGAACCCCCACCAGGACGCCGCCCGGTACCGGGCCGTGGGGCGGGGAAGCTGGTGGGACGACGTCAACCAGCTCGCTGGGCTGGCCCTCTCCTACCTCAACATCTACGACACCGAAGCTGCCTGGCGACTGGTCCACGGCCTCGGTGACCAACCGGCGTGCGCCATCGTCAAGCACGCCAATCCGTGCGGGGTGGCGGTTGCCGGCGATCCCGTCACCGCCTACCGCCTGGCCCTCGAATGCGACGACAAGTCAGCCTTCGGCGGGATCGTGGCGCTCAACCGTCCCCTCACCGCCTCGGTGGCCGGCGAGATGGTGGGCGCCCCCCAGGCCGACGTGATCGTGGCGCCCGGCTACGACGATGAGGCCGTCGAGCGCCTGGTAGCCAAGCGCAAGGCCACCCGCATCCTGCAGGCGCCTCTTCCCGAGCACGAGCGTCTCCACGTCCGCCAGATCGGAGGAGGCTTCCTGGTGCAGGATCCGCACCACTTCGCCGCCGGCCGCAGCGACTGGCAGGTGGTCACCAAGGTCGCCCCCACCGAGAAGCAGTGGGTCGACACCGAGCTGGCTTGGCGGGTGGGCGGCCACGTGCGCTCGAACTCCATCGTCCTCGTGCGGGGAGGCCAGGCCGTCGGCATCGGTGCCGGCCAGCAGAGCCGGGTCGACGCCGCCGAGCTGGCGGCCAAGAAGGCCGCTGGGCGCGCTCGGGGGGGCGCCTGCGCCAGCGACGCCTTCTACCCCTTCAGGGACGGCGTGGACGCAGCGGTAGCCGCCGGCGCGGTGGTGGTGATCCAGCCCGGCGGCGCCCTACGCGACGACGAGCTCATAGCCGCTGCCGACGAGCACGGCATGGCCATGGTGTTCACCGGCGAACGCCACTTCCTCCATTGACGGCCCAGCTCTCGTGACGGCCCAGCTTCTGGACGGCAACGCCCTGCTGGAGGCCACCAAGGCCGAGCTGGCGGGGCGCATCGCCGCCCTGCTCGAACGGGGCGTGACTCCCGGCCTGGGCACCATCCTCGTGGGCGAGGACCCGAGCAGCGCGTCCTACGTCGATCGCAAGCACCGCAACTGCGAGGAGATGGGCATCGTCTCCTTCCACCAGGCCCTCCCGTCCACCGCCACCCAGGACGAGGTCCAGGCCGCTATCGGGGCCTTCAACGACGCACCACAGGTCGACGCCTTCCTGGTCCAGCTCCCGCTGCCTAAGGGCCTCGACGAGGAGGCGGCGCTGCTCGCGGTGCACCCGGACAAGGACGTGGACGGCCTGCACCCCGTCAACCTCGGTCGCCTGGTCATGGGCACTGACGGGCCGAGGGCCTGCACCCCCGCGGGAATCCAGGCCCTGCTCGTGCGTTCCGGGGTGCCCGTCGAGGGGCGACACGTGGTGATCGTGGGGCGCGGGCTCACCATCGGCCGGCCCCTCAGCCTCCTCCTCTCGCTCAAGCGTCCAAACGCCAACGCCGCCGTCACCGTCGTGCACACTGGCGTCGACGACCTCGGCGCCCACACCCGCCAAGCCGACATCCTCGTGGCCGCTGCCGGCAGCCCGTCGATCATCACTCCGGACATGGTGAAGCCGGGCGCCGCTGTGGTCAGCGCCGGCATCACGTGGGGCGAGGGCAGGCGCCTGCTGCCCGACGTGGACGAGTCCGTGGCCGAGGTGGCGGGATGGATCACGCCCCGGATCGGGGGCGTGGGGCCGACCACCATCGCCATGCTGCTGTCCAACGCGGTCTCGGCCGCTGAACGCTTCGCCGGAGCGCCGTAGGCTTCGAGGATGGCCAAGATCGCCGACCTGCTGGCGGCGGGACCCACGTTCTCCTTCGAGTTCTTCCCTCCGAGGAGCGACGACGCCGAGCGACTGCTCGAGAAGACCCTGCAGGAGCTCGAAGCGCTCCAGCCGTCGTTCGTGTCGGTGACCTACGGCGCCGGGGGCACCACCCGGGAGCGGACCCGGGAGATCGTCACCCACATCAACCGGGACACGTCGATGACGGCCATGCCCCACCTCACGTGCGTGGCCCACACCTGTGCCGACATCAACGACATCGTCACCGGGTACCGCGACGAGGGGTTCGAGAACATCCTGGCCCTGGGCGGCGACCCGCCCGCCCTGTCCGACGCGGAGCCCGAGCCCGAGGGCGACTTCGAGTACGCCCTGGAGCTGGTGGAGCTGGTGCGCTCGATAGGTGACTTCTCCATCGGCGTGGCCGCCCATCCCGAGCTGCATCCCCGCTCCAAGAAGGATCGCCAATTGGACCGCGACCACCTGGCCACCAAGCTGCGCGCCGCCGACTTCGGCGTGACCCAGTTCTTCTTCCGCGCCGACGACTACCTGAGCATGGTCGACGACCTGGCGGCCCGAGGGGTGGACAAGCCGGTGGTGCCCGGCATCATGCCCGTCACCAACGCCAAGCAGGTGCAGCGCTTCGCCCAGATGTCGGGGGCCGAGTTCCCTCCCGACCTGGCGGCGCGCCTGGAGGCGGTGGCGGAGCATCCCGAGGAGGTGAGGCGCATCGGCGTGGAGGTGGCCACCGAGCTCTGCGCGGACCTGCTCGACGCGGGGGCGCCGGGCCTGCACTTCTACACCCTCAACCGCTCCACGGCGACGAGGGAGATCTACGCCAACCTCGGCCTGGGACCGAAGTCGTAAACGACGGAGCGATGCCGGGCCCTGCGGCAACGCATCGCTTCTACGGTGACTTGGCCGTCTGGTGGCCACTGATCTCGCCACCGGAGGAGTATGCAGAAGAAGCCGCCTTTGCCGCGACGCTGCTCGACACCGCGTGGATCCCCGTGAGCGAGGTCCTCGAGCTCGGCAGCGGGGGCGGCCACAACGCCGTCCACCTCAAGGCGGGCTTCTCCATGACGCTGGTCGACCTGTCCGAAGACATGCTGGCGGTCTCACGCCGGCTGAACCCCGAGTGTGACCACCATCGTGGCGACATGCGCACCGTGCGGCTGGGCCGCAGCTTCGATGCGGTGTTCGTCCACGACGCCGTCGACTACATGGTGAGCGAGGCCGATCTCCGACGAGCCGTCCAGACCGCCTTCGTGCACTGCCGCCCGGGCGGCGTGGGGGTCTTCGTGCCCGACGCCACCAGGGAGACGTTCGAGGCCGCGAGCGATCATGGCGGGAGCGACGGTGCCGACGGCCGGGCGGTTCGGTACCTGGACTGGACATGGGACCCCGATCCCGAGGACACCTGGACACTGACCGAGTACGCGTTCCTGCTTCGCGGTGGCGACGGTTCGGTCCGGGTCGTGCACGAGACGCATCGCCTGGGCCTGTTCGGTAGCGAAGACTGGCTTCGACTGCTGGACGACGCCGGCTTCGAGGCGAGGGCGGTCACCGAGGTGACGTCGGAGGATCGGACGCCCCGAAAGGTCTTCGTGGGCCACCGACCAGTCGCCTAGACCTGCCGAGATGATTTCCCTCGCTGGCCAAGGCGGAGAGCCTCGGCGGGACAAGGATGATGGGCTCCGACGAGGTGGAGGGGCTGGAGACCGGTCTGTTCAACGAGCCCGAGGGCCACACGATCGGCCTCGTCAAGACCACCCTGCCGAGCTGAGGGGCCAAGCGAGACGCCGACCCAGGGTCCAAGACGGCTCGACCGCCTGGCGCGAGGAGACGCCGGACCCCACAGGTCGGCGGGTCGTAGGAACCAGGCTCGCCGTGGGCTCAAGCGGCCGAAGCTCTCGTCGAAGAACCACCTCCGGTGGCCGCGGCCGACGCACCGACCTGGGCCACGCCCGGGCGGTTGGCCTGTACGACGAACGAGGCCCGGGTGCTGATGGGCGCTCCTGGGCGGCTGACGTAGGGAACCACCTTGTAATCAGTCCGCCACTGGTCCTTGTCGACCTGGCATCGGACGTAGCCCCGCTGTCCGTTGTAGAACTTGATGTGAGGGTTCTCTCCCAGTATCGCTCGGGTGTTGGCCTGCTGGTCGACGCCGTCGCCGCCGGAGGTGATGGACGTGCCCACGAACTCGGTCCCCAGGGTGGCCGAGGCCGGGTTGGTGAAGTCCGACTTGAGGTCCGCGACCCAGTTGGCGTGCACATCGCCGGTGAGCACGATGAGGTTGCCCACTCGCTTCTCGGCGACGTAGTTGAGCAGCCGGTCCCGGGCCGGCTTGTAGCCGTCCCAGGCATCCATGCTGAACCGCTCCTCCGGCCCAGCGGCGAAGTCTCGCCTGGCCATGAACACCTGCTGAGCGAGCACGTTCCAGCGGGTGCGAGATCCGCTCAGCCCTGAGGTGAGCCACTGCTCCTGGGCGGCGCCGGTCATGGTGCGGTTGGGACGCAGCGCCTCCTCGCAGAGCGGACCGGTGCGATCGCCGCAGGCCTGGTCGCTGCGGTACTGGCGCGTGTCGAGAACATTGAACGTGGCCAGGTCGCCGAACTGGAGGCGGCGGTACAGCGCCATGTCGGGTCCCGTCGGCATGCTCGACCGCCGCAACGGCATGTGCTCGTAGTAGGCCTGGAAGGCGTTGGCCCGCCGAATCAGGAAGTCCTGGATGTCGGTCTCCTCGTCTTCGGGGATCTCGTCGGCGAAGTTGTTCTCCACCTCGTGGTCGTCCAAGGTGACGATCCAGGGAAACGCGGCATGGGCGTCCTGGAGGTCGGGATCGCTCTTGTACAGGGCGAATCGGTTGCGGTAGCTGTCAACGCTGCTGACCTCGGGCCCGTCATGCTGGCGGACGTTGCCCGACGGTACGCGGTACACGTTTGGGCCGTACTCATAGATGTAGTCACCAAGGTGCACCACCAGGTCGAGATCCTCGCCGGCCATGTGCCGGTAGGCCGTGTAGTAGCCGTGTTCGTACATCTGGCACGAGGCGAAGGCGAAACGGAGGGAATTCACGTCGGTTTGCGGCGCCGGTGCGGTGCGGGTGCGCCCAGTGGGACTGATGTCACCGCGTACCATGAACCGGTACCAGTACCACCGGGCCGGCTCGAGCCCTCTCACCTCGAGGTGAAGGGAATGGCCGTTCTCCGGCCTCGCCAACGCGGTGCCCCTCTGGGCCACGGTGCGAAAGCGCTCGTCCGTCGACATCTCCCACTGCACCGGCACTGGCTGATTGGGCATGCCCCCGCCGTTTAGGGGGTCGGGTGCCAAGCGGGTCCACAGCACGACGCTGTCGGGCAGTGGATCCCCCGACGCAACGCCCAGGGTGAACGGCGCAGCGAAGCGATCGCGCCGCTGCCGCCGGGCATGGCTGTGCTCGGCAGCGGCGGTGCCGACGAGCCCACCGGTGAGGTGGTCGGCCAGCAGCGTGCCCGCCAAGACACCTCCTGCGTTCCGGAGAAACGCCCGCCGGTCGAGGTGATGGCCAGGTTCCGCGCTGACAGGGGTATTGCTCACGTTGTACCTCCCTTGACTCCGATTGGTGGTGGCAGTCCAGCATCGGCAGGCGAACCGGCGGTGAACGTCGGCAGAGATGACCGCGAAGGAAAGATGAAGATGTGTGAACGCTCTACAGGTGGTGGAGCGGGAACACCGTTTCCCGCACCCTCTGGACCACGTCGACCACGGCCTCGGCGCCGAGGCCCTCGGACGGGGGCTCGGACAGCCGGTCCGGGACGCTGCCGCCCGCCTCCTCCGCCGCCCGCTCCAGCCACGCCAGCGGGAGCTCGTCGGGGATGTTCGTCCCCGCCATCTCCGCGAAGTAGATGGTCCATGCGCGGGGGACCACGGCCGCCCATTGGTAGCCCCCGCCGCCCGTGGCCATCCAGCGGCCACCGGCTGCACGATGGGCGAGATCATGGAGCATGGCCGCCGCCTCCCGATAGGCGGCGGTGGTGAGCATGAGGTTGGCCAGCGGGTCGCTGCGGTGGCTGTCGCAGCCGAGCTGGGTGACCAGTACTTCGGGCTCGAAGGCCTCCACCAACGGGGGGACGATCTGACCGAAGGCGTCCAGCCATCCTTCGTCGCCGGTGCGCGGTGGGAGGGGAACGTTCACCGCCGTGCCTCTGGCATCGCCATCCCCGAGCTCGCTCACGGAGCCGGTGCCGGGGAACAGCGTCCTGCCGTCCTGATGCAGCGAGATGGTGAGCACCCTGGGGTCGCGGTAGAAGATCTCCTGCGGACCGTCGCCGTGGTGGACGTCAACGTCCACGTAGGCCACCTTGGAGATGCCTTGGCCGAGCAGCCAGGCGATGGCGATGGCCGGGTCGTCGTACACGCAGAAACCGCTGGCCCGACCGGGCATGGCGTGGTGGAGCCCACCGGCGGGGTTGAAGGCGTGCTGGGTTCGGCCGCTGAGCACTGCGTCAGCTGCGGCGATGGAAGCCCCCGCCACCCGGGCCGAAGCCTCGTGCATGTGGCCGAAGAGGGGGTTGTCCCCCGGGCCGAATCCGTAGCGTCCCCAAGGCCCCTTCTCACCGTGGCCTGCCCGCGTGACGGCGTCCACGTAGGCCTCGTCGTGCACGAGCAGGAGCTCGTCGACGGTGGCGTCGCGAGCCGGCGTCTCCAGCACCCGCTTACCGTCGACGATGCCGTAGTCATGGATGAGCTGGCGGGTGAGGATCACGCGAGCCGGGCGGAGGGGATGTTGGGGACCGTGGTCGTACCAGGGGACGTCGTCCCCGTACCAGACCAGTTCGACCCGCTCGCTCATGCCCGGGTCACCGCTGAGCCGTCAGCCGAGTGCCCGTGCGGTGTCCGGCAGCCCACGGCGCACCTTCCGTCTGGGCCAGAAGAACTTCCCACCGGCTTCCAGTATGACCCGGCAGCCAGGCTGGACTCGTCCGTGCGCAGTCACGACGCCGGACGGAATGAGGTAGGCATCGTCCTCAGCGACCTCCAGGCTCACAGGGGGTGAGCTGGCGGATGGGTCATGGTGGGACCAGAGGCCGACCAGGAAATGCACGTCGGGGAAGGGAAGGACCCAGCTCCAACTGCGGTAGACGCGCGCGTGCATGGTGGATGTCTCCGGCTGCGCTTGGGTCGCGCGTGCGGCTTGAAGGTCCCGCCAGGCTTGCCGCCCGGTCACGACGGGCAGGGCCACGGCGGCGAACGCGCCGAGGAAGAGGAGATACTCATAGGTGGGCTCCCATCCCTCCACAGGGCGTGCGTGCGAGGGATTCCTCGGGTCGTACTCCACCACCACGCGCTCACCCTTCCCAAAGTCGACGGAGTCATCCACGGTGAGGATGGTCTCGATCTCCCGACCGTCCACCTGGTAGCGGACAGCCGCGCCCTCCGGTCGCAACCGGTAGTGACGGCTGTCCTTCACCACCGCCTCGGTGCGCACGGCGCCCCGGTCCAGCACCTGCTCGTGCGCTCGCATGGCGAAGGCCACGATCACCAGCACGGCCTCGAGCGCCAGGAACGCACCGATGCCCGTTAGGTACAGGAGCCGGCGACGGCGAATCGCCTCGTCCAGCCCGGACGGGCTCACGGCGTGCACCCCCGCCGGCGGAGCGATCGGGTCACCGGCCGGTGGCTACGCTCGGCCGATGTCCGCCATGATCACCATGGGTGCCGACGGTACCCTGCACGTTCCCGACGACCCCGTCATCCCCTTCATCCAGGGCGACGGCACGGGCATCGACATCTGGCCCGCGGCCCGGTCCGTCCTCGACGCCGCCGCCGCTCGGCATGGGCGGACCATCGCCTGGAAGGAGGTGCTGGCCGGCCAGCGGGCCTACGACGAGACGGGGGACTGGCTTCCCCAAGAGACGGTTGCCGCCTTCCGTGAGCACCTCATCGGCATCAAGGGTCCCCTCACCACGCCCGTCGGCGGCGGCATCCGCTCCCTCAACGTTGCTCTGCGCCAGGTCCTCGACCTGTACGTCTGCCTGCGGCCCGTGCGCTGGTTCCAGGGCGTGCCCTCTCCGGTCAAGCACCCCGAGAAGGTGGACATGGTCATCTTCAGGGAGAACACCGAGGACATCTACGCCGGCCTCGAGGTGGAGCAGGGCACGCCCGAGGCCAAGCGCCTCATCGAGTTGCTGCTCGACGAGATGGGCTGGAAGATCCGCCCCGACTCCGGTGTGGGTATCAAGCCCGTCTCGGTGACCGGGTCGAAGCGCTTGGTCCGCGCCGCCATCGCCTACGCCGTGGAACGGGGGCGCAGGAGCGTCACGCTGGTGCACAAGGGCAACATAATGAAGTACACCGAGGGTGCCTTCCGCAACTGGGGCTACGAGCTCACCAGGGAGGAGTTCGCCGACGTGGCCGTGGGCTGGGACGACTGCGGCGGTGATCCCGGCGACCGAGTGCTGGTGAAGGACGCCATCGCCGACATCACCCTCCAGCAGGTGCTCACCCGCCCCGACGACTTCGACGTCATCGCCACCACGAACCTCAACGGTGACTACCTCTCCGATGCGGTGGCGGCCCAGGTCGGCGGCATCGGCATCGCCCCGGGCGGCAACATCAACTACGTCACCGGGCACGGCATCTTCGAGGCCACCCACGGCACGGCGCCCAAGTACGCCGGTCAGGACAAGGTGAACCCGGGTTCGGTGCTGCTCTCGGGAGTGCTGATGTTCGAGCACCTCGGCTGGACCGACGCTGCCGCCGACATCGTGCGCGCCCTCGAGGCCACCATCGCCGAGCGGATCGTCACCTACGACTTCGCCCGGCTGATGGACGACGCCACCGAGGTCAAGTGCTCGGAGTTCGCCGCCGCCATCGTCGACCGCCTCTGAGTGGCGATGCCCGAGCGAAAGCCGCTGCACGTCACCATCACCGGGGCCGCCGGCCAAATCGGCTACGCCCTGGTCTTCCGGGTGGCGTCGGGACAGTTGCTCGGTCCCGACCAGCCCGTGGTCCTGCGCCTCCTGGAGGTGGAGCCCGCCATGGGAGCGCTCGATGGCGTGGCCATGGAGCTGGAGGACTGCGCCTTCCCGTTGCTCGCAGACGTGGTGACCACGTCAGAGCTCGACCGCGCGTTCGACGCCGCCTCCTGGGCCCTGATGGTGGGCTCGGTCCCGCGCCAGGCGGGCATGGAGCGCAAGGACCTGCTCAGCGTCAACGGTGGCATCTTCGGGCCACAGGGCCGGGCCGTCGCCGCCCACGCCGCCGACGACGTGCGGGTGCTCGTGGTGGGAAACCCGTGCAACACGAACTGCCTCATCGCCCGGTCCAACGCACCAGAAGTACCCGCCGATCGATGGTTCGCCATGACCCGCCTGGACCAGAACCGGGCGCGGGCCCTGCTGGCGGCCAAGGCCGGGGTGCCGGTGTCCGAGGTGGCCAACGTGGCCATCTGGGGGAACCACTCGGCCACGCAGTTCCCCGACTTCGCCAACGCCACCATCGCCGGGCGGCCGGCCACGTCGGTCATCGAAGACCAAGAATGGCTGCGGGGCGACTTCGTCTCCGCCGTGCAACAGCGGGGTGCGGCCATCATCGCGGCGCGCGGGGCGTCGTCGGCGGCGTCGGCGGCCAATGCCGTGATCGACTCCGTGCGCAGCGTCATCGAGCCGACGCCCGAAGGCGACAACGCGGCGTTGGCGGTGGTGAGCCAAGGCCAGTACGACGTCCCCGAGGGGCTCCAGTTCGGCCTCCCGGTGATCAGCGACGGCTCCTCGTGGCAGGTGGCCGACGGCTTCGAGCTGGACGACTACGCCAGGGACAACCTCAAGGTCACGACCGATGAGCTCCTGGCCGAACGCGATGCGGTGAGAGACCTGTTGGGCTAGCAGCGTCCAAGTCTCAGCCGGCTCGCTTGGGGGAGATGGCTTCCAGGAGCTCAGGGAGACGTCCCTCGGCCCTGCGGGCGGCCATGGCCAGGCCGGCGCGCCAGAGAACGTACCCGTAGGCGACGGTCACGAGGCTGACCGCGACCAGACCGGGGCGCCACACCGCGAGCGCGCCCACCACGGCGATGACCACGGGTACGCAGAGCACTGCCATCACCCCCATGCCGAGGAGGGTGATCAGCCCGGTGGCGCAGCCCTGGCCGGTGTTGCCGCTCGCCCACGGGTTGGTCCCCTCGGGGACGGGCTGGGGGGCCAAGACGGACACCACGTTGCTCACCCCCGTCCCCAGAAGGAGCAGGCCCACGGCGAGGACCACGACCAGGGGCACGTAGGCCCACCCGCCCGTGAGGGCGGCGATCATCAGAGCCACACCGGTGCAGAGCGGGGTCCCGAGGAGCACGGTGGCGAGGGTCTTGCCGCCCAGGTCGGCTCGGAGGTCCTCACCCGCGGCCACGTTGACCCAATACGGCGGGCCGTCCATCCCAAGGTGGTTGAGCGACTGGATGACGACGAGCCCAGCCGATGTCAGCGCCGCCAGCACGAGCACAGGGCCAGCCCCCCCATCGGAGAACAGGATGCTGGCCAGCGGTAGGAAGGCGACGGGGGCGACGGAGATGAGGCCGGCTCTCCGGCGCGGATCGCGCCAGGCGTAGCGCAGGTCCTTGGCCGCTACGGCGCCGGACCGTGTGCGGGGCAGGAATCGGAGGATACCCGAGAACAAGCCAGGCGCCCGAGTCGTGGTGGTGGCCGACTCCGCCGTCGTGGACAGGCGGTCGAGGGCTGCTGCCCATACCATCAAGAGCACCACCACCGCCGCCGCCCCGAGACCCAGCTCGCCCAGGGCAGTGAGGAGGTGGCCGTCGCCGGCGTCGACCGCGGCTCTGGCCACCAGTCCCGGTGGGAGCCAGCCGAGCACCTTTGCCAGCTGGTCCACCGCGGCTCGGTCCGCGGCTCCCAGCACCCGTCCGCTCACCTGAACAGCGAGGTTGAACACGAGTACCAAGGTCACGCTCACCACCACGGAGATGTCTCGTGCCCGACGGGAGCGGAGGAAGCCGGAGAGCGAGGTGACCAGAGCCCGGCTGGCGGTGACGCACAGGAGCAGCTCCACCACGACGGCGGCCACGACCACCACGGCGCCCGGCCCTGGCGGGGAGAACCCCACGACTGCCCCGCTCAGCGCCACCAGGATCGCGAGCGGGACCACGCCGATGGTCGACGCCGCCAGGAGACCGGTCATGAGCTGGCGCCGGGTGAGGGGCAGTAGCGCCAGGCGAGCCGGGTCGAGGGTGTCGTCGGTTCCAAAGGCCAGGAGCGGGGCGAGCAGCCAACCCACGAAGACGGCGGTGAAGGACAGCACGGCCACGGGCAGGCGGGCATCGGGCTCGGCCCGCGGCACGACGGCGAGGAGGGTGAACCCCAGACCGGCCAAGGGCAGGGCCACGCAGAGACTGAGGACGAGCCCGACCACCTGGGCCGATCCGAGGCGTAGCCCGTTGCGGATCAGGCGGAGCTTCAGCCGGACGAAGTGCCGAGCCAACCCAACCCCCGGCTGTCCACCTCGGTGGCGCCCACCAGCTCCACGAAGGCGTCTTCGAGACTCGCCCGACTACCCCGGACCTCGTCCAGCGACCCCTCCGACACCACACGGCCCTGGTGCATGACCGCCACCCGGTCACACAGGCGCTCCACCAGCTCCATGACGTGGCTCGAGAAGATCACCGTCGCCCCGCCGTCGGTGTAGCGCTCGAGGACTCCACGGATGGCGCGGGCCGAGACGGGGTCGATGGCTTCGAAGGGCTCGTCCAGGAACAGGATGCGAGGTCCATGGAGCAGGGCGGCGGCCAAGGCGACCTTCTTTCGCATGCCGTGGCTGTAGTCCACGACCAGCGTGTTGGCCGCTTCGCTGAGCCCCAGCACCCCCAGCAGCTCGACCGAGCGCTCGCCGATCACGACCTCGGGCATCGACCGGAGGAGCCCGGTGTAGGAAAGCAGCTCGGTGCCCGTGAGCCGATCGAAGAGGCGGAGGTCTTCGGGAAGCACGCCGATCCGGGCCTTGGCGGCGCGTGGGTCCCGCCAGACGTCGATGCCGTCCACCACCGCCGTGCCGGCGTCGGGGCGCAGCAGGCCGGTCGCCATGCGCAGTGCCGTGGTCTTGCCCGCCCCGTTGGGTCCGACCAACCCGAAGAAGCACCCGTGGGGGACAGCGAGTGAGACGCCGTCCACCGCCCGCATGGTGGCGAAGGACTTGGCCAGGTTCACCAGGAGCAGGGCGTGATGTCCCGTCCCGCCCTCCTCGCCCGGCCCGCCGTCAGCCGACGGTGCCTCGGTGCTCACCAGGACGGGCCCGGCGGCGCCCAGAGGCCGATCGGGTGGATCAGGGGGTGGCTGGGACGGGCTCGACGCCGCGGCGCCGCAGGTAGGCCAGCTTCTGCTCGATCGCTTCCTGCCAGGCCGCGAGGTCGGCCTCGAAGTGGGAGCGGTCGCCGTCCTCGTAAGCGTGCTCCAACTCGTCGAAGGCGGCATCCTCGGCATCGAGCAGCTCGCGATACCGCCTCAGGAAATGGTCGTCGATCACCTCGGCCAATGTCACGAATATCGTCCCTTTCACCGCCGGTAAACCAGTCATCGGAGCGTACCGGACCGCGTCGGAGCCAGCACCCCTCCGTCGCTGATCTAGAACACGCACTCCGAGATGCCGTTGGCCTTGGAGAAGCCGAAGATCCTCTCGCTCAGCTCCGTGCTCTGGGCGGAGATTCCGGCGTAGCTCTTGTTGTCCTTCCGGCGGAGGGAATCGGCGAAGCTCCGGCCGGTGGCCACGTAGGCGTCCCAGTCATCGAGCCAGCGGCTCACCTCCGCCTGATCGTCGGCGCTCACCGGCAGGCCACGCACCTCTCCGGTCAGGCGTTCCAGCTCGTCCGAAGTCCGGTCGACCGTCCCCGCCAGCGCCGCTTCCTTGCGCTCGTCGCCGGTCCTGCGCCGCGCCCGGTCCTGGCGGAGATCGGGAAGGCTGCGGGCGCAGGCGGCGTTGGCCTGGCGCACGAACTCCTGGTCCTCCACCGTGCGCGGCGGCAGCTTCGGCCCGCTGCCCAGACCGCGGGCGAAGACGACTCCGAAGAGGACGACGAACAGCGCACCGGCAGCGACCAGCACCCACCGGCGCGATGGCGGCGCCGGGCGCCCGGGCCCTCGAGTGCCCGGCCGCGACGGCACCCGTGTCGTCCGCAAAGGCTTGTTGGCTGTACCGCTCCGGCGCTGTGGGGAAGACGACCCGTTGGCGCCGGGCCCGGGCTTCTCCGGCTCTGCCTTCGGTGGCAGCGGCTCCTGTGGGTCCTGGTGCTCGGTCATCAGTACGACGTGCGTTCGCGCAGCTCGGAGAAGGTTGTGTCGAGCCCCCGGATCGCTTCCTGGTGCTCGATGAGGGTGGCGATGTTCCCCGTAAGGCGGATGTCCCCCGACATGAGGGCCGTCTGCACCCGGATGTCGCCCCTCACCACGCCCACCGCGGTCTGGTACGACTGGCTGATGACGGCGTCGGGGGTCTCGGCTTCTCCGAGCCCGGCCCTGACCGTTCCCCCGTCCAGCCGGACCCAGTAGCGCACATCACCGTCAGGGGTGCCCGTGACCACCTGCTGGAGGCTGAGACGAGCAGGGCCGGCCGGCGCGGGTTGCGTCCGCTGCCGCGCCGCAGCGTTGAGGTCGTCGAACCACTCAGGGCTCAGGTAGCGGGCCACGCCGAAGGTCTAGTACGCCCGAGGCATGGTCTCGGCATCGTGGGAGCGGCGTCACCCGGGTCGGCGCGAGTTCTGGGGTTTCGATTTCTTCACGGCAGACGCCTCCCTGGGTGGCTTCGTGGGTCTCACCTTCCTGCCCGACCGTCAGCGGTGCTGGTACTGGGCCGCTCTGGTGGGCGACCGGCGCCCCTACCTCCTCGTGCGGGACCTGGAGGTTGCCCTGCCCCGCCTTCCCGCCTCTCGAGAGATCCGCTCGGAAGCTCTGTGGGCCGACATGAATTGCGAGACCCCGTTCGAGCACTGGTCGCTCGGATTGGAGGCCTTCGGCGTGGCCATGGACGATCCCGACGAGGCGCTCGGAGCGGAGCGGGGCGAGCGCGTCGGCCTCGGGCTGGATGTGGAGTGGGAGTCAGTGGGGGACGTGGTGGGGGCGGAGGGCTCCTACGACCAGCCAGGGGTGGTCCACGGCGAGATCCTGGTGGGCGGCGCCTGGGTGGAGAAGATCGCCTTCGAGGGCCTCGGCTGGCGGCGTCACTCCTGGCAGCACTACGACGGGACGGGCGCCGACTGGATGACCGGGCCGAGCTGCTGGCTGGGCGGGCGACTCGAAGACGGCACGCCTCATCGGTTGGAGACCGTCGCCGAGGAGGTCGTCGTCGAGCCTCTGCATCGAGCCCCACTGGTGGTGGAGACGGCCAGCGGGCCGGCGGCCCTGGAGCGTCACCTGTGTCGTTTTGGCGACCCGCTCGCCGGCCAGGGCGTGGGTTGGGTGGAATGGCTGAGGCCTTGACGGGCGCTCAGCCCCGGGCACGGAACTGACAGCATGGACACTTGTCGCCGTACTTTCCGGATGTTCCACCGAAGTCAGAGCTGACCGCCCGCCAGGACCTCGTTCTCGAGAGGTTCAGGGCACTGTTGGAGCGCGTGCAGCCGATGAGGACGCAGCCAGAGCTGACGTCGGCAACCCTCGACAGGGACGGCCCCCACTTCACCTTGGCTGTCCGGCACGACGAGCGTGTGGAGCTCGAAGTGGGCCTTGCGTTGTTCAAGGAGGACGAGCTGTTGGCGTATTGGGGCACGCTCGCTCACGAGGACTTCCTCCTGTCCGACTACCCCTCCGCTCAGGAAGGCATCGAAGACGCGCTCGGCTTTGTCGAGCAGGCCCTGACCGGTCGCTTCGAGGTCGAGGCGACCTACCGAGGCGAAGTCATGACCAAGGCGACGACCTTCTGGATCCAGCAGGACGGTGACCGCCAACGTCTGGCCACGACTGGGTTGCTCGTGTTCAACCCGTTTCGTCGGCGGCGCCGTGAGCGGGTGAGGATGTCCTTCATCGATTAGAGCGGGACGTCTGCATGCAGCTTCGCTGGTCGGGCTCACGGCGTGGCAGCGCCCGGCCTGCCATCCGGAAAGAGACAGAACGGGCGCAAGAATCAGGCGCCTTCCCTCTCAAGGTGAGCACACGTACTGCCGATACCGGACAAGCGACGCAGCTGCTGGTCGGGAGTTGTCGTGTGAGGCGGTAAGGAGGGCGTGAGTGAGTCGGTCGGGAAACGGATTGGCTTGGTCGCAAGACCGGGACCTCGACCGCCTGCTGCTCGAGGCTGTGAGGGACCACGGCATCATGATGTTCGACCTCCACGGCCACGTCATCAGGTGCAACCCAGGTGCGGGCGCCATGACCGGCTACCCAAACGACGAAGTGCTCGGCCGTCACTTGTCCTGCTTCTACACCGAGGCAGACCGACGGAGCGGACGCCCGGACGAGATCCTGTCGAGGGCCGTCTCCGAGGATCATTGCGAGGCCGAAGAGCTTCGGGTCCGCAAGGACGGCTCCTCGTACTGGGCAGACATCGTCATGAGTCCGGTGCGAGACGAACATGGACGCCTTCGCGGCTTCGCCGAGGTCGCCCGAGACGTCACCGGCCGAGTGATGGCCGAGAAGGCCCTGCGTGAGAGCGAGGAGCGCTTTCGGCTGCTGGTGGCCGGGGTGAGGGACTACGCCATCTTCATGCTCGACCCTTCCGGGCGCGTCCTGAGCTGGAACTGCGGAGCCGAGCTGATCATGGGCTACGAGGCCGACGAGGTGCTCGGTGGCCATTGGTCCTGCTTCTACAGCGAGGAAGACCGCCGACTGGGAGCTCCCGACACGCACTTGGCCGAAGCCGAACGCCAGGGCCGTGTCGAGGCCGAGGGTTGGTGCGTCCGCAAGGACGGATCGCAGTTCTGGGCCAACGCGGTTATCACCGCGCTCCGTGACGAGGACGGGACGTTGTGTGGATTCGCCAAGATCACCAGGGACGTCACCGAGCGCAGGCAGCTGCTCTCCAACCTGAAGCACCAGGCGCTGCACGACGCCCTTACCGGGCTGCCCAACCGGGTGCTCTTCGCAGAACACCTCCGTCAGGCGCTGGCACGCCAGGACCGCCACGACCACCTGGTGGCCGTGCTCTACCTCGACGTGGATCGCTTCAAGGTGATCAACGACAGCCTGGGCCACCAGGTGGGCGACCGCTTGTTGGTGGCCCTCTGTGAGCGGGTCAGAAGCGTCACCCGGCCAGAGGACACCGTCGCCCGCATGGGCGGGGACGAGCTCGCCGTGCTCTGCGAGGTGGATGACGAGTCGGACGCCATAGCCGTCGCCCAGCGCATCCTGAAGGCTCTCCAGGAACCCTTGTCCGCCAACGGTCACGAGCTGGTGGTCGGCACCAGCATCGGCGTCGCCCTGACCAGGGACGGTGCGATCGAACCCGAGCGACTGATGGCCGATGCCGACGTCGCCATGTACTCGGTCAAGGAGCGCGGGCGCGGTCGCTTCGAGCTGTTCAACGATGCCATGCGGCTACGAGCGGTGCATCGATTGGACAAGGAGCTCTCTTTGCGCCGAGCCGTGGAGCGCGGCGAGTTCCGCCTTTACTTCCAGCCGGTGGTGGAGCTCGGTGAGGGAAGGACGGTCGGGTACGAAGCGCTCCTGCGCTGGGAGCATCCCGAGCGGGGCATCCTCGGTGCTGACGAGTTCATACCGCTGCTCGAGGAGACAGGCCTCATCCTCACGCTCGGCCAATGGGTTCTGTCCGAGGCCTGTCGGCAGGGCGCTTCGGCGCCGTGGGCTGACCGAAGCTCCTCTCCCACCATGAGCGTGAACATCTCTTCGCTGCAAGTGGTCCATTCCGACCTGCAAGGTCTGGTGGGTCAAGCCCTGGCCCAGTCGAACCTGGCACCGGACCGGCTCTGCCTGGAACTGACTGAAAGCGTCCTGCTCGATGACGAGGAGGGCACCGCCAACACCCTTGACGACCTCAAGTCCCTTGGCGTGAAGCTGGCCCTGGACGACTTCGGCACCGGTTACTCGTCCCTCACCTACCTGCAACGACTCCCGCTGGACACGGTGAAGATCGACCGCTCCTTCGTCGCTGGGCTCGGCTCTGACCCGTGCGGGTCGGCCATCGTTTCCTCGATCGTCAAGATCAGTGACGTGCTCGAGCTCGACGTGGTTGCCGAGGGGGTGGAGACGCAGTCGCAGCACCACGCGTTGCAGGCGTTGGGGTGTCCGCTGGCCCAGGGTTACTACTTCGGCCGCCCGGAGCCGGCCGAGCTCGCAATGGTTTGAGCCGGGAGTATCGCCTCTCGAGCAACCCTCAGTCGCGGCCGGCCCTCGTCACGGCCCGCAAAAGACCTTTGAGGCCGACGTAGACGACGCCGCCGGCCACGACCCAAGGGCCCACGGCGATGATCGGGTCGAGCGGCTGGTGCGCCAGGTCGGCGCGCTTCTTGCCGACACGCGACGCCATGCCGTGGTGAGAGATCTCGCTCAGCACGCCGCTCTCGGTGATCGGGTCGTCCGGGTGCAGCGTCAGGAACGACCGGAGGTGACTTCCGAGCGCGTCCACCCTGTCGGCCGCCACCAGGATCAACCAATGCGCTGCGCGCCCCTCGCTGAGGGTGTAGGCGTGTTTGCGCATCATCCCGGACACGCCCTTCGGCGGGCACGACGTGCCGAAGACCGGCGTGAGGAACTCGTGCTCGATCGACCTCTCGCGTGGCCGCTTCTCCGGCTGGCGCTCGGGGAAGTCCCAGTGTGCGCCGCTCAGGTTGGGGTCGAACCGCTCCCTCGGCACCGACGGGCGATCCTTCGGGTCCAGGTCCACGCCCCACCCGGGGATACGAGCCCTGAGCTGGTCACTTGACTCGGCTAGAACGGGCTTGTCTGCGGTGTACGCCATGGTCGCTCTTCCTGTTCCTCAGCCGGCGTTCGGGACGATGAGCGGCTTGATGCAATCGTCCAGTTTGGCCGAGAAGATGTAGTAGCCCTCGGCGATGTGCTCGAGGGGGATGCGGTGGGTCACGATGTCGCTGGGCTTGAGGTAGCCGTTGCGCACGTGCTCGAACAGGCGTGGCCACTGCCGCTTCACCGGGCATTGGTTCATCCGCAGGGTGAGGCCCTTGTTGAAGGCGTCCCCGAACTTGACGGCGCTGAACATCGGGCCGTACGCACCCATCACCGAGACGGTGCCGCCCTTGCGGACGGAGTCGATCGCCCAGTTGAGCGCCACGGGGGAGCCGCCCTGAAGCTTGAGCTTGACTGAGGTGAGGTGTTGGACGAAGTTGCCATCCGCTTCGGCGCCGACGGCGTCGATGGCCACGTCTGCACCGAGATGCTCGGTGATCTTCTTCATGTGCACGACGACATCGTCGTGCTCGGTGAAGTTGTAGGTCTCGGCGTGGGCGAAGGTCCGCGCCTTCTCCAGCCGATACTCCAAGTGATCGATGACGATGACGCGCCCGGCGCCCATGAGCCAGGCCGACTTGGCGGCGAACAGTCCCACCGGTCCGGCGCCGAAGACCACCACCACATCGCCTTCGATGATGTCGCCGAGCTGTGCCCCGAAGTAGCCGGTGGCGAGCGCGTCCGTGAGCAAGACGGCGTCCTCGTCGTCCATCCACTCCGGGATGAGGCTCGGCCCGACGTCGGCGAAGGGGACCCGCACGAACTCGGCCTGGCCGCCATCGTATCCACCGCAGGTGTGGGAGTAGCCGTAGATGCCGCCGACCGCGGTGGCGTTCGGGTTGACGTTGTGGCAGTTCGAGTACAGGCCGCGGGCGCAGAAGAAACAAGACCCGCAAAAGACGTTGAACGGCACCATGACCCGGTCGCCGCGCTTGAGGTTCTGCACCGAGGGCCCCACCTCTTCGACCACGCCGATGAACTCGTGCCCGAAGGTCATGCCGACCCGCGTGTCGGGCATCATCCCGTGGTAGAGGTGGAGGTCCGAGCCGCAGATGGCCGCAAGGGTCACCCGCACGATCGCGTCGTTGGGGTGCTCGATGGGAGGGACGTCCTTCTCCTCGACCCGGATCTTCCACGGTCCGCGATAAACCATCGCTCGCATCACTGCCGAGCCTAATGGGGACGAATGACCGGACCGAGCGCGAGCTCCCGGCGGCACAACCCGGCCGCCCGCCGGGAATGGGGCGACGCATGGGGACTCGGCCGGGACACCGAACGAACTTGATGTCCCGGCCGAGGGGGGGTCTGCGGCCAAGTGGGCTGCAGCGGGGAATGACCAGGAACGCAGAGGCGAATCTGTGGCTTTCCGTCCCTGCGATGGAACTGTTAGGGAAGCACGCTCACCGAGACGGTATCGGTGAGACAGCGGTTGTTGCAGACACGCACGTTGTTGGCGTGCACCTTCGTGTCGAGGATCCCGGCCGATGCCGGACCCGCGAGAATGGCCATGCCGACGACTGCGGCCACCGCCGAGAGCACCTTGCGCATGAAGACTTCCTCTCTTCTTGTCAGCCCTTGTTGGCTGACGTTGGGGAATCGACCGCGTGCTGGTCTTCGTTACAGCAGCTTCTCGAGCGTTGGAGGCAGCAGCGTGGCCGATAGGGGTTGTCGACGGCGCTGTCAGCTACGGTCGAACAGCGTCTTTCGCTTGACCTCTTGGATGGCCTGGGTGACCTTGATGCCGCGCGGGCAGGCCTCGGAGCAACTGAAGGCGGTGCGGCACTTCCACACGCCGGAGCGCTGGTCGAGAAGGTCGAGGCGCTCACTGCTGGCTTGGTCCCGGCTGTCGAACACGAAGCGGTGGGCGTTCACGATGGCGGCCGGGCCCACGTACTCCGAGTCGCCCCAGTAGACGGGGCATGCGGTGGTGCAGGCGGCGCAAAGGATGCACTTTGTGGTGTCGTCGTAGCGGGCCCGTTCCTCGGGTGACTGGAGGCGCTCGGTGCAGCCGGGGTCGTCAGTGTTGACCAGGTAAGGCATCACCGAGCGGTACTGGGCGAAGAACGGCTCCATGTCCACCACCAGGTCTTTGATGACCGGCAGGCCCCTGATGGGCTCCACGGTGATGGTGCCGCCGCCGCCACCGACGGCGTCCTTGACCAGGACGACGCACGCCAGGGCGTTGGCCCCGTTGATGATCATGGCGTCCGAGCCGCACACGCCGTGGGCGCACGAGCGGCGGAAGCCGAGGGTGCCGTCCTGGGCCCAACGGACCGTGTGCAGGGCGTCGAGCACCCGGTCGGTGGGCTCGGCCTGCACGGTGAACGTTTGCCAATGCGGCTTGCGGTCGCTGTCGGGGTTGAATCGCTTGACCTTCAGCTCGACGTCGATCACTGGGGACTCCTTCGGAGCGGAGGGGTGATCCGGCTTTGCCGGTCGCCCGGAGCACGATCTTGATCGCCCGAGGCGCTCTGCGCCGAGGGTGAAGTTCAATACTTCCTTTCCATGGGGAGGTAGTCGCCACCGACGACGGGTTTGTAGGAGAGCTCCACGGTGCCGTCGTCCTTTCTCGTCGCCAGAGTGTGGCGCATCCAGTTGGCGTCGTCGCGCAGGGGATGGTCCGTGCGGAACTGGGCGCCCCGGCTCTCGGTGCGGGCCCGTGCGCTCACCACCAGGGATTCGGACAGGTCGAGGAGGTATCCCAACTCGAGCGCCTCGGTGAGGTCGTAGTTGAAGGTGGGGCCCTTGTCGTCCACCGTGACCTCGGCATAGCGCCGGACAAGGTCCCCCAGGGTGGCCAGCATCGACGAAAGCGTCTCCTCGGTGCGGTACACGAACGCCTTCTCCGTCATCGCCGCCTGGAGGTCTGCTCGGACGCGGGCCACCTTCTCGCCGCCGGAGCCACTCACCAGGCTCTGGATGCGGTTCGCCACGTCCGCTTCCACGCCGCCGGGCAGCTCTGGTAGGTCGGTGGCGTGAACGAAGTCCACCAAGGCCCGCCCACCGCGCTTGCCGAACACCACGATGTCGAGCAGGGAGTTGGTGCCGAGCCGGTTGGAGCCGTGGACGCTGACGCAGGCGCATTCGCCAGCGGCGTACAGGCCCGGGAACACCGTGCCGTCGGGGTCCACCACCACCTCCCCGTCCACGTTGGTCGGTATGCCACCCATGGCGTAGTGGGCCGTGGGCTGGATGGGGATGGGCTCGGTCTTGGGCTCGATTCCGAGGTAGGTGCGCACGAAGTCGCTGACGTCGGGGAGCTTGGCGTCGATCTGTTCGGGAGCAAGGTGGGTGAGGTCGAGGTGGACGGCGTCCTTGTCGTTGCCAACGCCCCGACCCTCCAGGACCTCGCTCTGGATGGCGCGCGACACCATGTCCCGCGGGGCCAGGTCCTTCACCGTGGGGGCGTAGCGCTCCATGAAGCGCTCGCCGCTCTGGTTGCGCAGGATGCCGCCCTCACCCCTGGCTGCTTCGGAGAGGAGGATGCCGAGCTTGTAGATGCCCGTGGGGTGGAACTGGAAGAACTCCATGTCCTGGAGGGGAATGCCCCGGCGGTAGAGGAGCCCCGGCCCGTCGCCCGTCAGCGCGTGGGCGTTGGACGAGACCTTGAACATCTTGCCGTATCCACCCGTGGCGAAGAGCACGGCCTTGGTGGTGAACACGTGCAGGTCACCGGTCGCCAGGTCATAGGCGACGACTCCACCCACCCGGCCGTCCACGAAGGCCACGTCGAGCACGTGGAGCTCGTTGAAGAAGTTCACGTCCCGGGCCACGCATTGCTGGAAGAGAGTCTGCAGGATCATGTGGCCGGTGCGGTCGGCCGAGTAGCAGGCCCGCCGAACGGGCGCCTCGCCGTGGTTGCGGGTGTGGCCGCCGAAACGGCGCTGGTCGATCTTGCCCTCTGGGGTGCGGTTGAACGGCAGGCCGAAGTGCTCGAGCTCGATGACGGCGTCGATGGCCTCTCGGCACATGATCTCGGCCGCCGGCTGGTCCACCAGGTAGTCGCCGCCCTTGATGGTGTCGAACAGGTGCCATTCCCAGGAGTCCTCTTCGACGTTGGCCAGCGCCGCGCACATGCCGCCCTGCGCCGCTCCGGTGTGCGACCGGGTGGGGTACAGCTTGGTGATCACGGCCGTGCGGCACTTGCCAGCTGCCTCGATCGCGGCCCGCAGGCCCGCTCCGCCGGCACCCACGATCACCGCGTCGTAGCTGTGGCGATGGACCTCCATTCGAGTGGCTGCCCTTCAGGCCCGGTAAACGTCGACGGTGTTCAGGAAGAGCCTGAAGTCGCCTCGGCCCTGCCGAAGATGGCGGGGCCGGCGTTGCGAAGCTCTCGTTGAGCGATCGACTGCACCCTCTTAGCCTATCTGCCACGAGCGCTCGCTCTCCCGGCATGCTCGTAGGCTGAGGTCGTGAGCTCACGGCCTGCCACCATCGGCCAGCTACGGGACTCGGGATGGGTCTCGGTCCCGGTGAAGGAGGAGCTCCGGCGCAACGCCGCCGTCCGACTAGCCGAGGGCCGGCCCCTTCTCGACGGCGTCTTCGGCTATGACGACACGGTCCTGCCCCAGCTCCAGAACGCCCTGCTGGCCGGACACGACCTGATCTTGCTCGGCGAGCGCGGTCAGGCCAAGACCCGCATCATCCGCTCGCTTCCCTCGTTGCTCGACGAGCTCGTCCCCGTCGTCGCCGGGTCGGAGGTGAACGACAACCCGTACCACCCCATCTCCCGCCACGCCCGAGACCTCGTCGCCGAGCAGGGAGACGAGGCCCCAATCCAGTGGATAGGTCGGGGCCAGCGCTTCGGCGAGAAGCTGGCCACGCCCGACACGTCAGTGGCCGACCTCATCGGCGAGGTGGACCCCATCCGCGTGGCCGAGGGCCGCTACCTGTCGGACGAGCTCACGCTGCACTACGGCCTGGTGCCCCGCAGCAACCGGGGCATCTTCGCCATCAACGAGCTTCCCGACCTGGCCGAGCGCATCCAGGTGAGCCTGCTCAACGTGCTCGAGGAGCGGGACGTGCAGGTCCGCGGCTACAAGATTCGACTGCCCCTCGACTTCATGCTCGTGGCCTCGGCCAACCCCGAGGACTACACCAACCGCGGTCGCATCATCACCCCGCTGAAGGACCGCTTCGGCGCTCAGATCCGCACCCACTACCCGCTGGACCTGGCCACGGAACTGGACGTGGTGGCCCAGGAGGCCGTCGCCTTGGACGTCCCCGGCCTTCGCGTGCAGGTGCCGGTGTTCATGAGCGAGGTGGTGGGCACCCTCACCCAGCTGGCCCGAGCCAGCGCTCACGTCAATCAGCGTTCGGGCGTCTCCGTGCGGCTCACCATCGCCAATCACGAGACCCTGGTTGCCAACGCCGCCCGCCGAGCGCTGCGCCTGGGTGAGAAGGACGTGGTGCCGAGGGTCAGCGACCTGGCGGCGCTGGCGTCGTCCACCGCCGGCAAGGTGGAGCTCGAGGCGCTCGAGGAGAGTCGTGAGGAGCAGGTCATCGATCGCCTCCTGAGCTCCGCCGTGCTCACGGTGTTCAAGCAGCACTGCTCGGTTGGCCGGCTCGCCGACGTGGTGCTCGGATTCGACGAGGGCACCGTGGTCCATGCCGGCGAGGACGTGGGCTCTGCCGCCTATGCCGACCTGCTGGCCGCCATCCCCGCTCTGCGGGGTCCGGCCATGGAGCTGGCCGCCAGCGAGACGCCTGCCGCCGTGGCCAGCGCCGCGGAGTTCCTGCTCGAAGGCCTCCACCTGTCCAAGCGTCTCAACAAGGAAGCGCTCGTCGGTCGCAGCGCCTATCGGGGCCGCTGAGCCACCGGCCCAGCCGACTCGTCAGGACCAGCGGATGTACTCGATCCTCGAGCCCACGCCGGCTCAGCTGGAATCGATCCTCGCCGAGCAGAGGGGCGAGGCACTGACCTACGCGGAGCTCGGCGCCACCACAGACACTGAGCTGCCGCCGGGGTACCGCCACGACCGTTGCTCCGCGGAGCTGGGCCGGGGCCGAGATGTGTTCGAGCGAGGAGCCGAGGCCCTCCGCCAGTGGCAGGCGCACGCCGGGGCCGGCGTCCGGGTGCTTCCCTCGGGCGCGCCCATCGAGGTGGGCGTGGAGGTCGTTCTGTGCTTCCGGCTCGTCGCCCTGCACGTGGTGGCCGCCTGTCGCATAGTTCGCGTCGTCGACGAGGCGGCCCGCTTCGGCTTCGCCTACGGCACCCTGCCCATGCACCCGGAGACGGGCGAGGAGGCGTTCCTCGTGGAGTGGGACGAGGAGCGTGACCCAAGCGTGCGCTTCAGCATCACCGCGTTCTCCCGACCGCGTGAACGCCTGGCCGCGCTCGCCGGACCCGTCTCCCGCCGGGTGCAGCGCCGTGTGACCGAGTCCTACCTCGAGGGAGTGCGCCGCTTCGTCAGCACCTGATGGTTTGGTCAGTCGCCCCGGAGGATGGAGAGCAGGCGCAGGATCTCGACGTAGAGCCAGACCAGCGTGACCATGATCCCGAAGGCCGCGAACCAGCCATAGCGGGCGGGCAGGCCCTGTCGGGCGCCCTTCTCCACGAGGTCGAAGTCGAGGACCAGGTTGAGCGAGGCCAGGCCGATGGCGAACAGGCCTACACCGATCCCGAGCGGGCCCTGGCGCAGGCCCAGGCCGCCCTCGGTGAAGAAGCCGGCGACGAGGTTCACCATCATCAGGAGGAAGAAGCCGATGGTGGCGCCCACGACCATCTTGGTGAACTGTGGTGTGACGCGGATCTTCCCGCTCCGGTAGAGCCCGAGCATGACCGCCGTGACACCGGCCGTGCCCATTACGGCCTGGACCACGATGCCGGGGTACTGCGCATTGAAGAACTGGCTGACCCCGCCGAGGAAGACGCCTTCGACGGCGGCGTAGGTGACGATGGCGGCCGGGTTGGTGACCTGCTTGAAGATGATGACCAGGGCCAGCACGAGGCCGACGATGGCCGCGGGGAACGCCAGCGCACCCAGGCCGAGGACCCAGGTGACTGCACCGGTTACGAAGGCCACTGCCAGCAGGAGCGCGGTTCGGCCGATGACGTCCTCCACGGTCATCCGCCCGGTCTGCTTAGAGGTGGCGCTCGGGCCGAGGTACGCCTGCTCCAAGGGGTCGATCGTCTGGGTTCGCCCCGCTCCGGAGAAACCAGGGCTGCGGGTGAGCGCAGGGTTGCTGCTGGTACGCACGTTCAGTCCTCCTCGTGAGGCGGGCGCAGTGCCCGTCTGGCATTACAACCTTAGAGGCCCCGTAAGTATTCTCGTCCGCGTGTCCCGGCGTTACGGCTATTCCCGCTGGGACGGCACCCAGGTGGGCTTCGAGCTCGATGCCGAGGACGTGTTGGCCGAGCTCAACGACGACGTGCTGTACCACGGCGACCTCAACGCCGCCCTCCGGCGCCTCCTCCAGTCGGGGATGCCCGAGCGGGACATCACCGGCATCCGCGACCTGCTCGACCAGCTGCGCCAGCGCCGCCGGGAGGATCTCGATCGCTACGACCTCGGAGGGGCGTACCACGACCTGGCCCAAGCCCTGCGGGACGTGGTCGACACCGAGCGGGCCGCGCTCGATCGGCTGCCCGGTGCGGATGCCGCCGAAGCCCGGTTGGAGCTCGACCTGCTCCCTCCCGACCTGGCCGGGCGGGTCCGTGCCCTGCAGGACTACGAGTTCACGTCCTCTGAGGCCGGGCAGCGGTTCCAAGCCCTGCTGGAGGATCTGCGGCGGGAGCTGGTCCAGAGTCAGTTCAACCGCATGGCCGGCGCCATGTCCGACATCGACCCTGCCCAGCTCCAGCGGGTGAAGGACATGGTCGACGACTTGAACCAGCTCCTCGAGATGCGCCAGGCGGGGCAGGACACCGACCGGGCGTTCGACGACTTCATGGGCCGCCACGGTGGCTTCTTCCCCACCAACCCACGGACGCTCGGCGAGCTGCTCGAGCAGATGGCGGCCCAGATGGCGGCCGCGCAGGCCATGTTCAACTCGATGACGCCCGAGCAGCGGTCCCAGCTCCAGGAGCTCTCCCGGCAGCTCCTCGGTGACATGGACCTTCAGTGGCAGCTGGACCGGCTGGGGAACAACCTGCGCCACGCCGTGCCCGGAGCCGGTTGGGACCGTGGCTACGACTTCGTCGGCCACGACTCGATCGGCCTGGCGCAGGGGGTCGGCGTGCTGGATCGCCTGGGTGAGCTGGACGACCTGGAGAACCTGTTGCGCTCCGCCGCCAACCCCGGGGCGCTGGCCGACGTGGACATCGATCGTGCCGGCGAGCTCCTGGGCGAGGACGCCGCTCGTTCACTGGAACGCCTGGCCGACATGTCGAAGCTGTTGTCCGAAGCCGGACTGGTGGAGAACCGGGGGGGCCGCCTCGAGCTCACGCCCAAGGGCCTTCGCCGAATCGGGCGCAACGCCCTCGCCGACCTCTTCGCCCGGCTGTCGAAGGACCGCCTCGGCCGCCACGCGGTCGATGCCTCCGGCACCGGGCACGGGCGGAGCGACGAGACCAAGCCCTACGAGTTCGGGGACCCGTTCACCCTCAACATCGAGCGCACCGTGCGCAATGCCCTGTCCTCACGCGGTGGCGGGATCCCTGTCCTCCTGTCACCGGCCGACTTCGAGGTGGACCGGACCGAAACCCTCACCCGCACGGCCACCGTGTTGATGCTCGACCTCTCACTGTCCATGCCCATGCGAGACAACTTCCTCGCGGCCAAGAAGGTGGCCATCGCCCTGCATTCGCTGATCTCGACGCAGTACCCGAGGGACTACTTGGGCATCGTGGGGTTCAGCGAGCTGGCCCGGGAGATGAAGCCCCGGGAGCTGCCCGAGGTGTCGTGGGATTTCGTCTACGGCACGAACATGCACCACGGCCTCACCCTCAGCCGGAGGATGCTGGCCCGCCAGTCGGGGACGAGGCAGATCATGATGATCACCGACGGCGAGCCCACCGCCCACGTGCAAGCGGACGGTGAGGTGTTCTTCCACTATCCACCGGTGCGCCAGACCGTCGACGCCACTCTCGCCGAGGTAGCCCGCTGCACGAGCGAGGGCATCGTCATCAACACCTTCATGCTCGACGCCACCTCTTACCTCAAGGCCTTCGTGGACGACCTGACCCGACTCAACCGGGGACGGGCGTTCTTCACCACCCCCGAGACGCTCGGTGACTACGTGCTCGTGGACTTCATCGAGCAGAAACGCGCCCGCCGGTCGGCATCATGATTCACGCAGGCCTCAGGAAACTGGCGACGGTCACTCCACCCGATCAGACGCACACCGTCGCCCGAAGGGCGAACCGCTAGCCGCTCAGGAGCAACGCGGAGACGGTAGCCGGCGGTGGTCTTGGGTCCCCTGTCGGACAGCCGCCGAGGGTCTGACACTCGGCCAGTAGCTCCGGGCCGCCGGCCCGTTGAATGGCGCCGTCCACGCCGCCCCCTCTAGGAGAGATTGGCTGGCGGCGTTGACGACGGCGTCCACCTGCTGGCAGGTGATGTCGCCCTGCACGGCCTTCATCCTCACGCCGGTCGTCCTCCTCCTGAGCCCCCTTGCGCAGGTAACGTCCAGGGGCCATGATGACAACGTTGTAATTACAGAGTGGCGATTACACAGGTGGCGGAGACCGCTGCCCAGGAAGGAAGGTTGGCATGAGGGGATCCGAGTTGCTCGCTGAGCTGATGGATGCCGCTCCCGAGCGGACCTGGCAGCGCCAGGCGAACTGCATGGGCGTCGACCCCGACCTGTTCTTCCCCGAGCGGGGTGCCTCCACCCGCGAGGCCAAGGAGGTGTGCCGCGGCTGCGTGGTCCGCGAGGACTGCCTCGAGTACGCCCTCACCAACAGCGAGAAGTTCGGCATCTGGGGCGGCTTGAGCGAGCGTGAGCGCCGTCGCATCCGCCGGGCCCGGTCCGTGGCCGGGCGTTCTCGGGGAGCCGCCTCCGCCTCCTGACGGCTCCGAACACTGATCACTGCCCCCCACGACCGGCACCGTCGAGGCCCGCCTTCTCCAGGCGGGCCTCGATCGTCCGAGAGGGGCTCAGGTCGAGCGTTCGCCAGCGGGAGGACGGGATGGTCTCGAGCAACCGGGCCGGCACCAGGCCCACGAGTTCGGCTCGGGCGATCGCCACATGCCGGGCTACTGCGTCGAAGGCAGCGTCGGGGCCCACGGCGAAGGGATCGATGAGGTTGCAGGACACCTGGGCAGCGCCGTCGAGATCGAGGCCGAGGGCGCGGATCCCCGGACTGCGGATGGCCGCCGCCACCTGCTGGGCCACTTGCACGTCCGAACCCGGTGTGAGCCAGAGGTTGTAGGCCACGAGCAGGCCCCGGGCGCCCACGCTCATGGCGCCGGCGCTCGGGTGGGGCAGGGAAGGCCCCGTCGTGGGCGCCAGTGACCTGAAGGCGCCACGGCGGACTTCGGGAAGCGAACGTTCAGGCCCGTACACGAAGCAGGGGACCCCCAGCGACTCGGCGGCCCAGCGGGCGAAGCGGTCCCGGGCGGCGAGGGCGTCGTCGAGGGAGGAGCCTTCCAGCGGTGTGAAAGGAACCACGTCGGCCGCTCCGAGGCGGGGATGGCCCCCCTGGTGCGACCGCATGTCGATGCGGGCCACGGCCTCGCTCGCCACCCGCCTGGCTGCCTCCTCGACCTGCGGACCGGCAAGGGTCAACACGCCGCGGTGGTGGTGGGGATCGGTGTGCTGATCGAGCAGGTGGGAGCCGGCGGCCAGGCCGAGGGCATGGAGGACCGACCCATTCCGGCCTTCGCTCACGTTCAGCACGCACTCGAGCACCACCCGAGGATCGCGCTCCTACGATCGGTCGGTGAACATCGGGCTGGTGCTCCCGGACCATGGACGGTGGGAGGGAGTCGTCGAGCTGGCCGCCGGGGCGGAGAGGCTGGGTGTGGGGTCGTTGTGGCTCTGCGACCACCCGGAGAGCAGAGGAACGGCGTCCGGCCACGACGCCATGGAACCGCTGACGGCGTTGGCGGGCCTGGCCCGGGTCACCACCATGGTCCGGCTGGGGGTTCTCCTCCAGGCCGGTGCCCGGTCGCCGGCGGTGGCGGCCAAGGCGCTCTCCACCACCGACGTCCTGAGCGGCGGGCGGGTGATCGTTGGGTTGGAGGAGCATCCAGGCGCCGGAGCCGCCGAGGCATGCGCCCTGGGCGAGGCCGTACAGGTCATGAGGGGTGCCTTCGGAGGCGGGCCCTTCACGTTCCAGGGGCAGCACCATCGCTGCGAGGGTCTGCGGTGCCGGCCCTTGCCTGTTCAGCGACCCGCGCCTCCCATCTGGATCAGCGGCAGCGACGGGCGCCTCCTCGCCCTCGCCGCACGCCACGCCGACGGGTGGGGACCTTCAGGACGGCGGTGCAGCGTGGAGGAGTACCGAAGTCTGGGGAACGCGCTCGACCAGGCATGCGAGGAGGCAGGCAGGGACCCGGCCGGCATTCACCGGTTCGTGCGCCGTGAAGTGCCGGCGAGCGGGCCCAGTCAGCTCGGCGCCGAGGTGGCCGCCTGGGGGAAGTATGGCGTGGCGACGCTCATGCTCGACCTCAGGGCGGTAGCCTTGCCTGCGGCGAGCGGTGGCGCCCTCGAGCAGGAGCTCGAGATCGTGGAATCCGCCGTTTCCTTTTCTAGGTGAGGAGTGTCATGGGTGGTATCGGAGCACCGGAACTGATCATCGTCCTCGTCGTGGTCTTGCTGCTCTTCGGGACCACCCGCCTGCCCAAGCTGGCCAGGTCCGTCGGTCAGGCCTCGAAGGAGTTCAAGAAGGGCGTGGCCGAGGGGCCCGGCGACGACGAAGACGAGATCGAGAGGGCCAAGACCGAGCCCAAGGGGCTGGAGTCCAAGCAGGTCGAGCCCAAGGACACCAAGAAGCGGGCTTCGACCTAGACGGTCATGCGACGGGGCCTGGCTCCGCCGAGTCGCCTGTCATGGGGTGGGTCCGTCACTGGGTGCGATCCGTCACTGCGTGGAAGCCTCCCGGCGCCGCCGGCGGGCGATGCGGCGGCGTTCGCGTTCCGAGGCCCCTCCCCACACGCCGTGGACGATGTGGTTGCGCAGGGCGTACTCCAGGCAGGGCGACTTCACCGGACAAGTGGCACAGATTCGACGGGCCACCTCCACCCCGACGCCATCGCTCGGGAAGAAGGTCGAGGAGGGTTCGTGGCGGCAGTTCCCAGCGGCCATCCAATCCGACTCGGTGACCTCACTGACCTCTTTGACCTCCACGTCGCCTCCCAACCCCCGATGCGGACCCCGGGGGTACCGTTGCCTGACAAGGTGTCCGTAGTGACCGACCTTTGCGGATGAAGCTGATAGCGACCTGTGACCTGACTGAAATCCGACTGTAAGGAGCCGGAGACGGTGGACGACCGCCCTGCGAATCCCCAGCCGCTTCGCCCCCAGACGCTCCCGCTGGAGCCGCCCACGCAGCAGCAAGCGCCCCCCTATGTGGCGGATCCCCCGGCGCCGCCGCCTCCGTCCCCACAGTCCGCGCCGACGTCTGCCACCGGCGGTGCGCGGCGCTGGGTCGGGGTGGCTCTAGTCGCCGCCCTCATAGGCGCCGTCACCGGCGGAGGGATCGGGGCCCTGGTAGCCGGCGACGACGATCCCGAGGAGCCGTCCGGCCCCCCCTTCGCCAACAACAGCAGCGTGATCGCCCGGCCCCAGGACATCCAGCAGATCCTGGCCAACGTGCAGCCCGGTGTGGTGTCGATCCGTACCCAGGCCTTCCAGGGTGGCGGCGGCCTGTTCGACCTCGAGCCGACGCCGGTACGGGGGGCGGGGACGGGGGTCATCCTCACGTCCGCGGGCGAGATCCTCACCAATGCCCACGTGGTGGGCGGCGCAACCTCCATCAAGGTCACGCTCGACCGAGAGACCGCAGCCCGCGACGCCGACCTGCTCGGCCTGGACGCTCCCACCGACGTCGCCATCATCAAGCTGCGGGATACGAAGGGCCTTGAAGGACGACCGGTCAGCCTTGGCTCGTCGGGACGCCTGAGGGTTGGTGACTCGGTCGTGGCCATCGGCCACGCCCTGGCCCTGCCCGGCGGACCAACCGTCACCCAAGGGATCGTGTCCGCCTTGGACCGCTCGCTGGCCGACCGGAACCAGCAGCTCTCGGGCCTGATACAGACCGATGCTGCCATCAACCCGGGCAACTCGGGAGGGCCGCTGGTGAACGCCGAGGGAGAGGTCATCGGCATCAACACCGCCGTGATCCAGAACAGCGGACGATCCGTTGCCCAGAACATCGGCTTCGCCATCGCCATCGACGGCGTGAAGCCGATGCTCGAGCGACTGCGCAAGGGTGAAGCGGGCGCGCCGCAGGGCTTTCTCGGTGTGAGCAGCGTCACGCTCACGCCCGACATCAAGGACCGGCTCGGCGTCAGCGCCGACTCGGGTGCCCTCATCGACGACGTCACGGAGGGCTCGCCAGCCGCGGCCGCCGGCCTGCAGCGCTACGACATCATCACCAGGATCGGAGACAAGCAGGTCACCACCAACGCCGACCTCCAGGCGGCCGTGCGGGCTCTGGCGCCGGGCACCCGCGTGGAGGTCCAGTGGAAGCGGGGCGACGAGGATGGCAAGGCCACGGTCACCCTCGCGGCCCGACCAACGGGCGGGGGGTAGGCTCGCCGTTCGCCCACGGCCAGCGCTTGGCGGCCCAGGAGCTCACCATGTCGATCCCGTCCGAACAGCTCTCGCAACAGCCTCCCAGAGGCCACGTGAGGATCGTGTACCTCGGCCCCGTCGCGCCTCACTGGGACCTGCAGTCCGAGTTCGGTGACCGGTCCCTCATCGAGGAGTTCCGCCAGCGGGCCCTCGCCAGGCTCGTGCTCCTTCCCCCCCACGATCCGCAGTTCCGCCGCAACCGGGAGCGGGTGGCACGTGATGCGGAGCGGGAGAACCTCGTGCTCGAGTGGAACCTCGGCGTGCCCGACGACGAGGAGCTCGGACAGCTCTCATAGAGCACGGGTCCACCGGTGCGGGAAAGCCCACCCGTACAGTGGAAATCGTGCCGGACGCTCCCGTACTCGCCCAGCTGGCCGCTCTGGGAGCCGCGGGCCTGTTGATGGTGACGCTCCTAGTGGCCCTCCTGGTGTCGGTCCGCCGTCGCCGGGCCATGACCCGGCGCCTGAGCGTGGTGCTGGCCCGCCTCGACCTGCCGGGAGCTTCCGACGCCAGCGACGGTGAGGACGGCATGGGCCGGCTCGAGCAGCTGGCGGAGTCCGCTGTGTTGCGGGTGAGCGAGGCGGAGGCCGCCACCGACCGCATGAGCGAGACCCTGGACGAGATGGCCCTTGGCGTCGTGATCTGTGACGAGCGGGCAGGCATCGTCTACCGCAACCCGCGGGCCGCGGACCTGTGCCGGATCGACGCCGACCACAGCGAGGTCGAGGACACCGTCAACGAGCTGCTCCGAGGGGGCGTGGGCGGAGACCGCCGGTCGTGCACGGTCGAGGTGCTGGGCCCCCCACAGCGCACGATCACGGTGTCGGGGCGACCGCTGGACGACGGTCGGCGGACGCTGGGCGCCGTCGTCGTCATCGAGGACATGTCCGATCGTCGGCATTTCGACATGATCCGCCAGGACTTCGTGGACAACGTGACGGCCGAGCTGCGCACGCCACTGGGCGCCCTCGGGCTGCTCGCCGACACGGTGGTGGCCGAGAGCGAGCCGGAGCTCGTCCGGCGCCTGGCGATGCGGCTTCGAGACGACGCCATCCGGATGGGACGGATCGTCGAGGACGTGGCCGAGCTCAGCCGCATCGGCACCGGGGCGGCGCCCGAGCGTCAGCTCGTGCCGGTTCACCTCGTGGTGGCCCAGGCCGTAGAGGAGGTGCGATCGCACTCCACCATCGGCGAGGTCACCATCGGCGCCGCCGAGGCGCCGAGGCGCTTGGTCGTGCTCGGTGATCGGCGCCAGCTCGTATCCGCCGTGCGACGCCTGGTGGAGAACGCCGTGGCCTTCTCGGACGAGGGATCAGCGGTGCGCGTCGCAATACGCCGGCAGGCCTCATGGGTGGAGATCGACGTCGTGGACCAGGGACCCGGGATCCCGCCTAGGGAGCTGGATCGCATCTTCGAGTCCTTCTATCGGGTCGGCGCCAGCGGTTCCCGGGACTCAGCGGGGACTGGACTGGGCCTTGCCATCGCCTCCCAGATCGCCAGTGGCCACGGGGGTGAGGTGCAGGTCACTTCCACCAGCGAGGAGGGTTCCACCTTCACTCTGCGCCTCCCGGTGCGAACCTCCGCCGGGAGGCGCAGGCCGCGAGTCCGCGTCCGCCACCCCCAGCTGTCCCTCAGCGACGCCGCAGGCTGAGCTTCAGTCTCCGCCCGCCGCTGCGTCGGTGCGTTAGCACGTCGTCGTCGGCTCTGGTCCACATCCGGGCTGGGCCGGTGTCGACGGTTTCGCCGGCCTCGGCGTGGGCCTGGGCCGACCCGGGAAGCTCTCCTTCGGCCATGGACTGGTCCCGGTCCGTCACGAGCGCGCCCAGCTCGTCGTGTGAGAGCACGCCCTCGAGCTCGGGGTAGTCCGTCCCCGGGAAGCCGTTCGCCATCTCGCGTTCCGCGGCCGGGGCATCGTCCGGAGGACCGGGCCTCCACGAGGCGAAGGCCTCGTCGAGGAGCGCCTCGTCCGCCCACTCGGGCCCCGGGGCCGGCCGGGCAGAGGGAGCGACGGCAGAAGTAGGTGCCAATGGGGTGTCGACAGGGGCGTCGACCTCGTTGGTCTCATAGAGGTCGCCGAGCAGCTTGGAGAGATCCATGCATACGGAGATCGGTCACTGAGTCTCCCGACTTGAGTGTCCCGTAGCATTGGCACCGGTGAAGACCGACCCCGAAGGCCGGGACCTCGGGAGCCGGGTACTGGACGGTGGGGCCAAGCGGCCGGCATCGCCGTTCTCCCGCCTGGTCACGACCCAGGCCGTGGCTGTGGCCGGCGACGCCCTGGTGACCACGGCGCTGGCCGGATCGATCTTCTTCGACATCTCGCCCACGGCCGCACGGGGCCGGGTGGCCCTTTCACTCGTGCTCACCATCGCCCCCTTCGCCCTGGTGGCCCCCTTCCTCGGACCAGCAATCGACCGGTTGGGCGGCGGGCGGCGCCTGATGGTCTTCATCGCTGCCGCCGGCCGGGCCGTGGCCGCATGGCTGATGGCCGGCGTCCTCGACGGGCTGCTGCTCTTCCCGGTGACCTTCGCTCTGCTCGTGCTCTCGAAGACCCACTCCGTGGCCAAGAGCTCGCTCGTGCCCACGGTGGTGAGGTCTGACGAGGAGCTGGTGAAGGCCAACTCCAAGCTGGCTCTGGTAAGCGCCGTCACCGGTCTGGTGGCGGCGGCGCCGGCTGTGGCCGTGCTCGAGCTTGCCGGGGCGGAGTGGGTCGTGCGCCTGGCTGCCGTCGTCTTCGTGGCCGCCGCCGTCCTCTCGCTCCGGATCAAGCAGGTGCGCCTCGACGATCCCGAGTCGCGACCTCTGGCTCGCCAGGAACTGCACGACGCCGGCATCCGCCTGGCGGCCACGGCCATGGGAGTGCTGCGGGGGTCGGTGGGGTTTCTCACCTTCCTCATCGCCTTCACCCTCCGCCGGGACGGCGCCCCGGCGTGGAAGTTCGGGGCGGCGCTCGCCGCCAGCATGGGCGCCACGGTGGTGGGCGCGGCGCTGGCACCCCGGCTGCGGCGGCGGGTGGCGGAGGAGCACATGCTGGTCGGGTCGATGGGCCTGGTGATGGTGAGCGGGGTCGCCGCCTGGCAGGTCGGCGGCTTCGTCGGCGACCTGGTGCTGGCCGCCGCCATCGGCGGCGCCGCCAGCGCGGGGAAGCTGGCGTTCGACTCGCTGGTGCAGCGCGACGCCCCCGACGCCACCCAGGGTCGCTCCTTTGCCCGCTACGAGGCGCTTTTCCAGCTTGCATGGGTGGTCGGGGCCCTGGTGCCGGTGGTGACGGCCGTGCCCCGACGGCTCGGGTACGCGCTGCTCATCGTCGCTGCCGCGGCGTCGATCGTGGCCTACCTCCTCGGTCTACGGCGGGCGCACCGCGGGTCCGAGGAGCAGGCGGGGGCCATTTGAGCCGCGTGGTGGTGCTGTCCGACACCCACCTGCACCCCGGCGGTCGACGGCGACTTCCCGACGGCGCCTACCGGGCCCTCGACGATGCCGAGGTGATCCTTCATGCCGGCGACATCGTGACCGCCGAGCTCCTTCACGAGCTGTCCGGCTTCGCTCCCACCCACGCCGTACTGGGCAACAACGACCTGGATCCGGCGCTGGCCCACCTGCCCCAGGAGCGCCTCGAGGTCATCGACGGGGTGCGAGTGGCGATGGTGCACGACAGCGGTCCACGAGCCGGGCGCGAGGCCCGAATGCGCCGGCGGTTCCCCGACGCCCAGGTCGTGGTCTTCGGCCACAGCCACATCCCCTGGAACCAGCCCGGTGCAGACGGCCAGCTGCTGTTCAACCCCGGCTCGCCCACCGAGCGTCGAGCCCAGCCCCGCCACACCCTCGGCGTGCTCGACCTCGAGGCCGGGAAGGTTGTGAGCAGCGAGATCGTGGCGCTCTGACGCTCAGTCCAGACCGTCGGACTCAGTCCGGGATGTCGATGCGTTCCAGCCAGAGGCCCGGAGCGTCGACCTCGGCGGGGGTGGGCAGCTCCCGCTCGGAGCGCCAGAGCCGCGCCAGCCCCTGGTCTCCTGCCCGCTCCAGGATCCCACGCACGAAGGTCGTGCCCCGCTCGTACTGCGCCGGGCCGAGCTCGAGGCCGAAGAGCTGTTCCACCAGCCGCCCTCCTTCGCCGGCGTCGGCCCGACGCCGGCGCATGGCCTCCACGAGGGCGGGAGCGGATCTCACGAGGTTGGCCCCGGTGGTGCTCATCACATGGTCGACGTAGCCCTCGACGGCGACCACCAGGGCTTCGATGCGGGTGAGCAGCTGACGCTGAGCGGGTGTCTGCATGACACCGAGCAGCTCGCCGGGATTGCCGAGGATCTCGTTGAAGGAGGTGGGATTGGTGGGGTCGATCCCACTGAGCTTGTCCTCCAGAGCACTGGGGTCGGGCTGGAAGCCGCTCACGTACTGGCGGAGAAGCTCGGTGAGCCGTTCGCGCACGTGCGGGCGCCCGAGGACGGCGTGATGGGTGATCTGATGAAGGCAGACCCACATGCGCACCTCGGCGCGGTCCAGGCTCCAGTCGGAGGCGAAGGCGTTGACGCCGGCGGGGACGATGAGGATCCGGTCAGAAGGTGGCCTGGGGATGGGCAGGTCGTACTGGCCCAGCGCTCGGCGGGCCTGGTGACCCACCAGCGAGCCCGCCTGCAGCCCGAGGAGGACAGGCCCGATCATGTCCGTCACGCCACCGAGGAGCTGAGCCGTGGGGTCGTGCTCGCCGGCGTCGTCCGATGCGTCCTCGCCCTGCTGTCCCATGCGAGCGAAGCTCTCCGCCAAACCCTCGAGCAAGGGCCGGTAGGCGTCGAGAGTGCGGCCCGCGTAGTCGCCCCGACCGACCGGTCGGATCTCGAGCACACCCCCTGCGATCGAGGTGGAGAGTCCCGTCGCCGTGCTCACCTGGAGGTCGGCGGCCCGGGCCAGCTCCTCGTAGCCCATCCGCTCGAGGGGTTCGATGTTCGCCTCGGGCCCGCCCTCCATGGCCAGTCCCTGGGCAATTTGGCGAGCGACCTGGAGGTTCACCGGGCCCTGATTGGCGAACAGCTTGGCCAGCTCGCCGAAGATCCCTTCGAAAGGGTTGCCCGGCGTGCTCACCCGGCCATCGTAGGGGAGGGATGGGAGAAGGCAGCCAACACACCATTCCGCCGCCGTCACCGATGCCCGTAGCATTGTCGGCGTGAGACCTCCACTTCCCCCATTGGCGATCCCCGTGGTGACCCCCGGAAACGGTCGATGAGCAACCTCCTCTACCTGGTGATCCCCCTGGGCGGCAGCATCCTCGGATCGCTCGTCTTGTGGGCTCGTCACCGCAAGCCCACGTCGATGGAGTCGGGCATCGACGAGTTCGAAAGGGGCCTGCGGGCGCTGGCGCCGGGTGGCGACACGGCTCCCGCCCCCACGTGGCGCAGGCGCCGCCGGGTGCACTAGATGGATTCCTCATAGACGGATGGGCAAGGACCTCGCCATCGACCTGGGTACGGCCAACACCCTCGTCTACGCGCGCAACAAGGGCATCGTGCTCAACGAGCCCACCGTCATCGCGCTGAACGAGAAGACCCAAGACGTGCTGGCCATGGGTCACGAGGCGTGGCAGATGATCGGCAGGACCCCCGGCTACATCGTCGCCGTCCGGCCGCTGCGCAAGGGAGCCATCACCGACTTCGAGATAACGCAGCGGATGATCCGGCTCCTGCTCAAGCGGGCTGGGGTCACCCGGATGAACCGGCCACGCGTGCTGATCTGCGTGCCGTCGGCCATCACCGAGGTGGAGCGCCGGGCCGTGGAGGAGGCAGCTCGGCGCGCCGGAGCCGCCGAGACCTACCTCATCGGCCAGCCCATGGCCGCCGCCCTCGGGGCTGGTCTCCCCATCCACGAGCCGCTCGGCAACATGGTGGTGGACGTGGGCGGGGGCACGAGCGAGACGGCCGTCATCTCCCTCGGAGGGGTGGTGGCGCTCCGAGCCATCCGGGTGGGCAGCTTCGACATCGACGCCGCCCTCCAGGCGTGGGTGCGCCGTGAGTACGGCATCGCCATCGGCGAGCGCACGGCCGAGGAGATCAAGGTGGCCATCGGCACCGCCTACCCAGTGGAGAACGCCACCAAGGCCGAGGTGCGGGGCCGGGACCTGATGACCGGCCTGCCGAAGAACGTCATCCTCTCCCCCGAGGAGGTGCGCACCGCCATCGACGAGCAGGTCACCGCCATCGTCGACTCGGTGGTGCAGTGCTTGGGCCAGGCTCCTCCCGAGCTGGCTCAGGACCTGATCGTGCAGGGCATCAACCTGGTGGGCGGCGGCGGGATGCTCCGGGGCCTCGACCGCCGGCTCTCGGAAGAGACGGCCATCCCCGTGCGCCTGGTGAACGCCCCGCTCGAGTGCGTTGTGCTCGGCGCGGGCAAGTGCCTCGAGGCGTTCGACTCCGTCATGGACCTGTTCATGGGGTCCGAGTCCCTGTGAGGGATCCCTGCGAGGAAGCGCCTGTGAGCCGGCGGCTGGGCGACGCTCGGGCCGCCCTGGCTGCGGCCGGCGCGGCCCTGCTCGACGAAGGGCGCCAGCTCGTTCCCGAGGAGCTGGAAGCGCTGTCGCGGCTGGCGCCCGAGTCGGTGCCTGCGCTGGCTTCGCTGGCCCATGAGGTGCGGCTCGCCTGGTGCGGGCCCGAAGTGGAGGTCGAAGGCATCCTCTCGGCCAAGACCGGGGGGTGCCCGGAGGACTGCGGCTTCTGCAGCCAGTCGGCCCGCTTCGACTCTCCGGTCAAGGCCACCGCCTTGCTCGACACCGGCGAGGTAATGGCCGCGGCGCGCCAGACGGCAGCCAGCGGGGCCACCGAGTTCTGCCTCGTCCTCGCCGTCCGCGGGCCGGACGAGCGCACCATGGCGCGCCTGGAGGAGCTGGTGCCCCTGGTGCGCGAGGAGACAGGTCTGGAAGTGGCGGTCAGCGCGGGGATCCTCGACGCCGGCCAGGCCGAGCGCCTGGCCGCCGCCGGCACGCACCGCTACAACCACAACCTGGAGACGGCGCGTTCGTTCTTCTCCCGAGTGGTCACCACCCACACGTGGGACGAGCGCTTCCAGACCTGCCGGTTGGTGCAGCAAGCGGGGATGGAGCTGTGCTGCGGCGTCCTGCTGGGCATGGGCGAGACCACCGCTCACCGACTCGAGCTGCTGGCCCAGCTACGGGAGGTGGCTCCCGCCGAGGTGCCCATCAACTTCTTGAACCCCCGTCCGGGAACGCCTCTGGGGCAGCGGTCGCTGGTCCACCCCCTGGAGGCCATTCGCTGGATCGCGTTGTTCCGCCTGGCTCTTCCGAGCGTCCTGCTCCGCTACGCCGGCGGGCGCGAGGTGACGCTGCGGGAGCTCCAGGCCATGGGCCTCACGGCCGGGATCAACGCCCTGATCGTGGGCAACTACCTCACCACCCTGGGCCGCGCCGCCGAGCAGGACCTTCAGATGCTGGCCGACCTGGGCATGCCGGTGGCGGCGCTGTCACGGGTCCTGTGAGGCGCCATTGTTGAGGCGCCACTGCTCCGGGTGCGGCCGATCGAGCCCCGAGTGCCGCGGGTGCGCTCCCGCCCTCGATCCGCCTCGGTACTGCGAGCAGTGCGGGCGCCGGATGGCGGTGCAGGTCATGCCCAAGGGCTTCATGGCCCGCTGCGCCGAGCACGGCCGGCACTCGCCGAGGACCTGACCTGACGCCGTGACCAGCTGCTAGGACAGCCGGCTTACCAGGGCGTCCATGTCGGTCACCACGTCGAGGCCGGTCCGGTCCCGTAGCCAGCGGGCGTTCCGGGCATGGAGGGGATTGCCCTCCCGGTAGCGGTTGAGGAACACCACCGGGTCGTCGAGCACCGAGGCGGCCAGCAGCACGGCATTGATGGTGCCCAGCTCGGTGGGGGCCACGAGCACCACTGTGTCCGGTTTCAATGCTTCGCCCAGAGCGACGGTGTCGCCGGTGGAGGCGATCGGTGAGCGGGGCCCTCCCACTCCCTCGACCAGCCCGTAGCGGACGCCGCCCGGCCAGGCCAGCTCGTCGACAAGGTCGTCCACGCTGAAGGCGGGCCGGCCCAGGAGCTCGGCGGCGATGGGCGGGGCCATGGGCACCTCGTACCAGCGGTGCCCGGGGCACACCGATTCTGGTTGCTCCCCGGCGGCGGCGGCCAGCACGTCGGCGTCGGTGGTCTCCAAGCCGGGGTCGTAGGACTGCACCGGCTTTCGAGCCGCCACCGTGTGGCCACCGGCGCGCCACGCACCAAGCAGTTGTGCGCCCACCCACGTCTTGCCGGTGCTGGTGCCTGTGCCCGTCACGAGCACTACGTGCTCAGGCCTGCTCAGGTCCGTCTCCTCCCGGCCCGTGCCCCAGCCCCAACGCGGCCAGGGCGGTGACGATCCGCTCGACGTGAGCCGTTTGGTGCGCTGCCGAGAGGGTGATCCGCAGTCGGGAGCTGTGGGCCGCCACCGTGGGCGGACGGATGGCCGGGACGAGCATTCCCCGGTCGAGCAGCCGGCGGGAGACGTCCATGGCGCGCGCCTCGTCCCCGAGGACAACGGAGACGATCGGCGACGGGTGGCCGGGGGCCAGCAGCTCCACGTGGGCCCGCAACCGAGCGCGGAGGTCGTCTCCCTCAGGCGAGCGGACCACCCTCACGGCGGCCAGGGCGGCAGCGGTGTCGGCCGGCGAGGACGCCGTGGTGTAGATGTACGAGCGGGCCAGGTTGACGATGAGGTCCACCAGCGCGGCCGGGCCGGCCACGAACCCGCCCAGGGCCCCGAGGGTCTTCGAGAGCGTGCCCACCCGGAGCACCTGACAGGCCCCGAGGGCAGGCTCAGCGCTCAACACGGCGTGGGCCTCGTCGAGCACCAAGAGGGCGTCGTGGCGGTGGCAGGCGTCTGCCAGCTCGGCCACCGGGGCCACGTCACCGTCCATGGAGAACACCGCGTCGGTCACCACCAGGGCCCGGCCCGGCTGGCGCAGGCTGCGTTCGACGAAGCCCACGTCGCCGTGGGGGTACACCGTGACGTCGGCTCGGGCCAGGCGGCACCCGTCCACGATCGAGGCGTGGTTGCGTTCGTCGGAGAGGATGCGAGCGCCGGCGGTGCCCATGGCGGTGAGGACACCGAGGTTGGCGGTGAAGCCGGTTGAGAACAGCGCAGCTCGCTCCGCTCCCTTCCACCGGGCGAGCTCGGCCTCCAGCTCGCTGTGCACCGGTCGGGAGCCGGTGACCAGGCGGGCCGAGCCGGCGCCCGCTCCCCAGCGGTCGAGGGCGTCGTGGGCAGCGGCCACCACGGCGGGGTGATGGCTCAAGCCGAGGTAGTCGTTGGAGGCGAACGACACCACGGGCCGGTATCCGTCACCGTCGCACACCCGGCCGGTGGGGCCCGCGCCGTCGAAGTCCCGGACCTCGCGCCAGCGGCCGTCGGCTCGTATGCGGGCGCCCTCGCGCTCGGCCCACCGGGGCCAGGTGGCGGAGGTGGCCGTTGCCAGCCTCACGAGGCCGTGACCTCGGCGATGGCCTGGCCCAGCACCGCCACGATCCGCTCGATCTCGCCGGCGGTCACCGTGAGCGGGGGCATGAGCACCACCACGTCTCCCAGAGGGCGGAGGAGCACGCCTCGCCTCACCGCCGCGGCGCAGACGCGCCGACCCCATCGCATGGCCGGCCCCGGTGGGTCCAGGTCGATCCCCACCATCAGGCCCTTCACCCGTATGTCCCCGACGCCGGGCAGGGGCGCGACGCCGGCGGACAGCAGGCGCGCCAGCTGGGCCGAGCGGACGCCGACGTTGGCCAACACCCGGCGTTCTTCGAGCAGTTGGAGGTGGCGCAGGGCGACCGCCGCGGCGAGGGCGTTGCCCCCGTAGGAGTGGCCATGGTGGAGGGTTCGAGGTGATGGGTCGGGACCGAGGAAGGCGTCGAAGACGTGGCCGGCGGCCACGGCGGCCGACAGGGGCAGGTAGCCGCCGGTGATGCCCTTGCCCAGGCACAGCAGATCGGGCCGCAGGCCGCACTGCTCGGAGGCGAAGAGGGTGCCGGTGCGCCCGAAGCCGGTGGCGACCTCGTCACATATGAGGAGCACTTCGTGGCGACGGCAGACCTCCGCCAGCTCACAGAAGCCCTCCGGGCCGGCCATCTGCATGCCCGCCGCCCCTTGCACCAGGGGCTCGACGACCACGGCGGCCAGTTCGTGGGCATGCTCGGCCACCATCGCCGCCGCCACGTCGAGGCATGACGGGTCATCGAAGCCGGGCGCCCGCAACACGGGGAAGCGGAGGGGGTCGAACACCTCGGTGCCGAAGCCGCCCGCGCCCACGGACAGGGCACCCACCGTGTCGCCGTGGTAGGCGCCGCCGAAGGCCAGGTAGGAGGTCCGTCCCTCCACGCCCCGGTTGGCCCACAGCTGGAAGGCGATCCGCAGGGCCTGCTCCACGGCGGCGGCCCCGTCGGAGGCGAAGAGGACGTGTGGGCGGTCCACCGGCACCACCGAAGCCAGGGCCTCGGCAAACTCGACCACCACGCGGTTGGTGTTGCCCAGCATGGTGGAATGGGCGACGAGATCGAGCTGGCGGCGCAACGCCTCGTCCAGCTCCGGCACCCTGTGCCCGACGGTGTTGACCCACAGCGAGGAGATGGCGTCGAGGTAGCGGTTCCCGTCCACGTCGATCAGCTCGTGGCCCTCGGCGCGCTCGACCACCACCGGGGCGTCGTCGAGATAGGAGGACATCTGGGTGAATCCGTGCCAGACCACGGAGGCGTCCCGCTTGGCCCATCGACCGGCCGTGCCGCCCCCGGGTGCTTGGGTCACCCGCGCTTTCCTAGTGCGTCCGGCGATTCCCGGCCAACGCTTTGGCCCAGCAGGTCTTCGGCGGCCTGGCGGACCTGCCAGTCACGATCATCGAGGGCGCGCTGGAGCGCGGCGTCGACCTCATCTCCCTCGAAGGGCGCCAAGGCGATGACGGCCCTCCTGCGGATGGTCGGCTTGTCGCCGGTGGCGTTGAGGATGGCGCGAAGGCCACGTTCATGGCCGATGGCGCCCAGAGCGGCCACGGCTGCTTCCCGGCACAGGGCGTCGTCGTGGTCACCGGCCAAACGGGCCAGCGCGGCCACCGTGCCCGCCTCAGGCGCGCCTCGCTCGCCGAGGGCCCACGCCGCCGCCTCCACGACGGAGGACTGGTGGTCGTCGAGCAGCGACAGGAGGTCCACGCCCGGGTGGCTGACCGCCACCTCGCAGGCCCTCCTCCGGACGACCGGCGCGGGGTCGGCGAGCATGGCCGCCACCTCACCGTCGTGGGCCCGGCCCTGGCGCCAGAGCGCCCAGAGCGCCGTGGCTCGGACGCGCGGTGAGGGGTCGGCCAAAAAACAGCGGGCCGCTGCCTCGTCGCCGAGATGGCCGGCCAGCGCCGCCTCCCGCCGCCGGCGGATCTCGGCGGGGGAGACGGCCTCGTCCCCGGCTTCGTCCTTGCCGCCGGTGGGGCCGGTCACGCCGACTGGTGGCGGTGCGTCACACTGGACCCGTGCGGCCTCGACGTAGCGTGCTCCTCGTCCTTCTGGTGTCCCTGCTCCTCGTGGGGACGGGCGCGGTCTGGCACGACGGTCGAGGTGGGAGACCGGACGACCCGGCGTTCGAGCGGTCTGCGATCACGACCACCACCACGCGGTCGGACGCCGTCGCCCAGGCTCCACTCACCCGCCCGGTAGACGTGCCCGATGACCCGTACGCACCGGAGCCCCTGGTGGAGATCGGCACCATCGAGATTCCCAAGATCAACCTCACCCACCGCCTCTTCCACGGCATCAGCCTGCGAACCATCGACCGCGGGCCCAGTCACTGGCCGGGGAGCGCGATGCCCGGGGAGGTGGGCAACGCCGTCTTCTCCGGTCATCGGGTCACCCACAGCAAGCCCTTTCGGGACATCGACCGGATGGCTCCCGGCGACCAGGTGTTCTTCACTGTGAACGGGGTTCGGTCGACGTACGTCATGACCGGCCATGAGATCGTCACCCCGAAGGGCATGCACATCGTGGAGCCCACGGCCACTCCTACGGCCACGCTCTTCGCCTGCCATCCTCCCGGCTCTGCAAAGTTCCGCTACGTGGTCCATCTCGCTCTTTGGGCCGGCCCGACGTGAGCTGGTCGCCTACGCCCCGAGCGCCCGTCGCAGGACGAGACTGATGGCCGCGACGGCCAACATGACCAGCCCGGCGACGAGGGCGCCGACCACCACGGCGAGCATCATCAAGCCCAATGCCGAGCGAGCCCGAACGCGAGCCGTCGGGGTGGGAACCTCAGGTTGGGCGGGCCAGCGCCTGGTGGTGCTCAGACCGGAGGAGAGCGACCGTGCAGGGGGGGGATGCTCGGGCAGTGCCCTCGACGGGGTTCCTTGCACCTCCACCGGGAGGTCCTGCGCCGCCACTTCCGTAGTCGCCGAACCCGCCTCGGGGGCAGGTTCGTCGGTTTCGACGCTCACCTCCATCACCCTGTCGGCGACCGGCGTGGCCTCGACCGGCTCGACACCGACCGGCGTGGCCTCGACCGGCTCGTCCTGGGACTTGTCCAGGCCAGCGGCCCACAGGTGCCAGTCCTCTCGGGTCCAATCGAGGATCGGCTTGCTTCTCAGTAGGGAGCGCTCTTCGACCTTCGATGCCGCGGACACCTCAGCACCGTTGTGCGCGTGGCCCCCCTCGTCCGTCATTCGGTCGCCTTCGGGCGCGCCGTGGCCGTTGGCCTTGCCTGCCTCCGAGTCGCTTACGGTCATGCCCCGAGGGCGCGGCCGAAGCGTGGCGGGCGCGTGGCAGGCTCTCTGCGACAACGGAAGGCAGAGGTGGACACGATCGACTCGATGGTAGCGCCGGGCCCTCCGAGCCCCCAGGAAGCGCCGCCCCCTCCCCGGGGGCGGCAACCCAGATGGCCGATCTTCCTGGTCCTCGGACTGGTCATCCTCCTCGCGGCCTCGCACTTCAGGCTGCCCTACTACAAGGTGGCACCGGGCGAGGCACTCCAGGTGAACGACCTGATCCAGGTACCCAAGGAACGGGCTTTCCCCCCCCAGGGCAAGGTGTACCTGGCCACGGTCTCCCTGGAACGAGCCACGCCCGTGGCTGCGCTGGTCGGTTGGCTCGATGGTGACGCCGAAGTGGTGCCCGAGGAGCGCATTCTCGGGAGCGCTCCCCCCGGCGACTTCTCGGAGCAGAATCGCCGGCTGATGTCGGAATCCAAGCAGGTGGCCTCGGTGGTGGCTCTCAGACACCTCGGGTACCCGGTGGCGGAGCACGGCGCAGGTGGCGTGGTCGTGGCCGTAGAGAGGGGCACGCCGGCCGACGGCCGCCTGTCTCCGGACGAGGTCATCCTCGCCGTCGACGGGCGGCCCACGATGCTGGCGTCGGAGGCGGTGGGCCTCATTCGGGCCCACAAACCGGGGGACGTCGTGCGACTGGAGGTCCGAAGCGTGGAGGGGGCCGTTCGCACCGAACAGGTGACGCTCGCGGTCAATCCGCGGCGACCGGGCGGGTTCCTCGGCGTGAGCATTCTCACCAAGGACCAGCGGTTCGACTATCCCTTCGATGTCAGCATCGACTCCGGAAAGATCGGCGGTCCCTCGGCGGGCCTGGCCTACACCCTCGGCGTTCTGGACGCCCTCACCGCCGGCGAGCTCACCGGCGGCAAGAAGGTGGCCACCACAGGCACCATGGAGATCGACGGCACCGTAGGCAACGTCGGCGGCGTGGCCCAGAAGACGGCTGCCGTTCGAGACGAGGGTGCCGATTACTTCCTCGTGCCGCCCAGTGAGTACGAGGAGGCCAGGTCCCATGCCGGCGACGACTTGAAGGTCATGAAGGCCGGCTCGCTGTCCGAGGCTCTAGCCGCCCTCTCAGACCTGGGCGGCGATGTCAGCACTCTGGCCAAGGCTCCGGCCGGGGCTCGCGGCTGAGCCCGGCTGCACCAAGGCCGATCGAGACTAAGGACGATCCATAGAATCCTTCTGACGGTGTCCCGCGGGTCGTAGTCTCGGGATGATGCCCGACGATCCCGTCTCGGCTGAGGAGGTCGCCCACCGGCGGTTCTCCTCCGCTTTCCGGGGCTTCGACCCGGGCGAGGTTCGTGAGTATCTCGACCGGGTCGCTGCCGAGCTACGCGCGTCGGTGAAGCGGGAGCGCGACCTTCAGCGCCGGATGGCCGATGCCGAGCACCGGGCTGCTCATCCGGTGATCGACGAGGACGTCCTCACGCAGTCGCTGGGCGAGGAGACCGCTCGCATCCTGGCCAGCGCCCATGACGTCGCTCGCGAGCTCAAGGCCAAGGCCGAGGAGAATGCCGCTCGCATCCTTCGTGAGGCTCACGCCGACGCGCAGCGCATCACTGCCAGCGCCGAGGCGGTGCTGTCGGAACGAAGCGAGGAGGCCGAGAAGGCCGCCGATGAGATCCGCCGCGCTGCCAGGTCGGAGATGGAGTCAGCGGTCGCAAAGGCCAAGCAGGATGCCAGGGCCTTGGCGGCGGGCGCGGAGGTCCAGGCGAGCCGGATGCTGAAGGAGGCCGAGGCCGCCAGTGCCCGGGTGGCGAAGGAGCTGGCTCGGCGCCGGCGGATCGCTCAGGCCCAGGTCGAGCAGCTTCTGGCCGGCCGCGAGCGGTTGCTCGCGGCCTACCGTGTGGTGCACCGGACCCTCGAGGAGGTTGGTGAGGAGCTCCAGCGAGCCGAGCCCGAGGCTCGAGCGGCCAGTGAGGCGGTGGTCCGCAGGACCGGGGTCGAGCTCGATCACGCCGAGGACGCTGCTGGTGCGGATGCCGGCGGTGTAGATGCTGGCGCCGAGTCCGAGCGCCACGTCTCGGTGTCGGTCGCTGCCGACACCGCCGCGCTCGCCCGTTCCCAACCCGCTGAGCCGAGGCCCGCGCCCACTTCCACTCCCCGTTCCGATCCCGTGGGAGAGCCTCCGGTCGAGCCCCGAGTGCGCGACGACGCCGTCTCCATCGACGCCCCGCCGGCTCACGTCATCGTCGAGACCGCGGCTGCTGCTGCCGCCGAGGCCGTTGCCGCCGCCGAGGCCCAGAACGGGAAAGAGGAGAACGAGGGCGATGTCATCGTCGAGGCCGAGGGTGCGGTCGAGCCCGAGCCCGAGCCGGTGTCGACGCCGGAGCGACAAGCCTCGCCCGACGCCGGGCCTGATCTGCTCACCACTGACGCCCCGAGCGGTGTGGTCGAGCTGTTCGCCCGCATCAAGGCCGGTCGCAGCGCAGCGTTGGCCCAGGCCGAGGAAGTGCTCGATGGCCATGCGGGGGGCCGGCAGGCGCCAGCCGCCTCACCCGCGGCCGAGAGCCGGGAGGGCGGAGGTGAGAGCGAGGCCGACACCGTCGAGGGACCGGATGAGGATGCTGTCTCCGACGGCGACGAGGCCGCCCTGAAGCGTCGTGACGCTGCGCTGGAGAGCATCATCTCGCGGTTGTCGCGGAAGTTGAAGCGGGCGCTTCAAGACGAGCAGAACGAGGTCCTCGACCGTCTCCGTTCCCACCGGGGGCCCCCCTCGGACGAGCTGCTTCCCCCCAGCGTCGACCAGGCCGACCGCTACCGGCGCACCAGCGCCGACCTGCTCGAGGAAGCGGCGGTGGCAGGAGCCCGGTACATGTCGGCGGGGGCATCTCTGGTGCCCGAGGTGGGGGACCTGGCAGAGGGCCTGGCCGAAACCCTGGCCGCTCCCCTCCGCCGCCGGCTGCAGCGGGGTTTGGCGGGCGAGAACGGAGATGACGCGGCAGCAACGGCAGAGCGCATCAGTGCCGCCTACCGCGAGTGGAAGACCCAGTTGGTGGACCGCCTGGCCGGTGACGCCGCCATCAGCGCCTTCTCACGAGGAGTGGCTCAGGTGGCGCGGGGAGCCCTCCTGCGCTGGGTGGTGGACGACGATGGCGGTCCCTGCCCGGACTGTTACGACAACGCGTTGGCCGGACCCACTCCCAGCGGAGACACTTATCCCACGGGCCAAGCGCACCCTCCTGCCCACGCCGGTTGCCGCTGCCTGCTGGTCCCGGCCAACCCCTAGCATCACCTCATGCGAATCCCCGCCGACATCGGTCGGCGCCGCCGCCCGCCCAACCGTGCCGGCCTCATCGCCGTCGCCGCCGTCCTCTTCTTCGTCCTCACGTCCGTGCGAGGGATCGCCGGCTTCTACACCGACTACCTGTGGTTCGGCGAGCTCGGGTTCACGAGCGTGTGGCGACGGTTGGTCGGCGCCAAGGTCTTCCTGGCCCTGACCTTCAGTGCCCTGTTCTTCGCTGTCCTGCTGGTCAACCTCGTGATCGCCGACCGGCTGGCGCCGCGGTTCCGGCCGGTGAGCGCCGAGGACCAGGTGGTGCAGCGCTACCGCCAGCTCGTCGGTAGCCACGCCGCCAAGTTGCGGGTGGCTGTCGCTCTGCTGTTCGCGCTCCTGGCCGGCGCCGGGGTCTCGGCCCAGTGGCACAACTGGATCCTCTTTGGCAACGGCGTGAGCTTCGGAGCGAAGGATCCACAGTTTGGCAAGGACATCGGGTTCTTCGTGTTCAAGCTGCCCTTCCTCTCCTTCGTGGTGAATTGGGCCTTCGTGGCCATGGTGCTGGTCGCGCTGGTCACTGCGGCCGCCCACTACCTGAACGGCGGCATCCGGCTGCAGACCCCGGGCCAGCGCGTCACGGCGCAGGTGAAGGGTCACCTCTCCGTCCTGCTCGGGATCCTCGCCCTGATCCAGGCTGGCAAGTACTTCTTCAGGCGCTACGAGCTGAACCTCTCCACCCGAGGCGTGGTGGACGGCGCCACCTACACCGACGTCAACGCGCAGCTGCGTGCCTTCGAGCTGCTCATCCTCATCTCTCTGGTGGCGTTCGTGCTGTTCCTGCTCAACATCCGCCGCCGGGGATGGGTGCTCCCGGCCATCGGCGTAGGGCTCTGGGCCTTCGTGGCCCTGATCGTCGGCTCCATCATTCCGGCGGTGATGCAGAAGTTCGTGGTGAACCCGGCCGAGATCGACAAGGAGCGTCCTTTCATCGAACGCAACATCAAGGCCACCAGGGCGGCGTACGGGCTGGATGCGGTGGAGGAGAAGGCGTTCGAGTACGACGAGAAGCTCACTGCTGCCGGGCTGGAGAAGAACAGCGAGACCGTGCGCAACGTTCGCCTGTGGGACCCGAAGTTCGTCGGCCAGACCTTCCAGAAGCTGCAAGAGATCCGGGGCTATTACCAGTTCAACGAGCCCGACATCGACCGCTACACCATCAACGGTCAGGTGACGCAAACCATCGTGTCGGCCCGTGAACTGAACCCCAGCGACCTGCCGGGGGCGGAGTCGTGGGTCAACCGTCATCTCTCCTATACCCACGGCTTCGGTGCGGTGGTTGCCCCCGCCAACGCAGTCACGCCGGACGGCAAGCCCGACTTCGTCCTGCGCAACGTTCCCCCGGTGGGAAGCCCGGAGGTGAAGCAACCCCGGCTCTACTACGGGGAGCGCATCGGCGGCTACGCCATCGTCAACAGCAAGCAGCCCGAGATCGATTTCCAGAAGAGTGAGGGTGAGACCGAGCTCAGCACCTACGACGGCTCGGGCGGCGTCCGCCTCAACTCGTTGCTGCGCAAAGCCGCCCTTTCCCTCAGGTTCGCCGACGTGAACTTCCTCATCTCCAACCTGGTGACCCCACAGTCCCGAGCCATCTACATCCGGGACATCAACGAACGGGTCCGCACGGCTGCGCCCTTCCTCCGCTACGACGCCGACCCTTACCCGGTCATCATCGGCGGGCGGATCCTCTGGATTCAGGATGCGTACACCGCCAGCAGCGCCTACCCGTACTCCCAGCGACCCAACGTGGACCGCGTGCCGGTCGAAAGCGACCTGCGGGCGCCGTTCAACTACGCCCGCAACTCGGTGAAGGTGGTCATCGACGCCTACGACGGCACCACCAAGTTCTATCTGATCGACGAAAAAGACCCAATGGCCCGGGCATACGCCAAGGCCTTCCCAAAGCTGTTCTCCCCGGCTTCGGAGGTGAGTGAGGAGCTGCGCTCACACTTCCGCTACCCCGAGGACCTCTTCCGCGTCCAGACCAACATGTACGGGCGCTACCACATCACCGGGCCAGACGACTTCTACAACGCCGGCGACGCTTGGAACATCTCGCAGGATCCGGGTTCGGGGTCGCCCACTCCGGCCACCCAGCAGGGCCCGGGTGGTGCCAGACAGAAGAAGATGGATCCCACCTACCTCCTGCTGCGGCTGCCGGGAGACCCCGAGGAGAGCTTCCTGATCCTGCAGCCCTTCGTCCCCGCCTCCTCCACGGACGAGAAGCAACAGAACCTCACCGCCTTCATGACGGCCAAGAGCGATCCGGAGGACTACGGCAAGCTGCAGGCCTTCGTCATGCCCCGAGGTGCGCAGATCGACGGTCCGGCCATCGTCGACGCCCGCATCTCGGCCGACGCCGACATATCACGCGAGATCACCTTGCTCAACCAGCAGGGCTCGGAGGTCCTGCTAGGCAACGTGCTGGTGATCCCGGTGGAGAACTCGCTGCTGTACATCCGACCGTTGTACGTGCAGTCCAAGCGGAACCCCCTGCCGGAGCTCGAGAAGGTCATCGTGGTGTTCGGCGAGAAGGCGGTCATGCGCGACACGCTCCAGCAGTCGCTGGCCACAGTGTTCGGTGACGCGCCGGACACGCTGGAGCAGTTCAAGCCGGGGGAGGCCCCGACCCCGCCACCGGGGCCTCCCGACGGCCCCACAGCGCCTGCGCCAGGCCCACCGGCCAGCACCCAGCAACTCCTCGATCAGGCGCAGACCGCATACGACGCCGCCCAGGCTGCGCTTCGCAGCGGCGACCTGGCGGAGTACCAGCGCCAGATCACAGTGGTCGGCGACCTTCTCGGCCGGGTGCGCCAAGCCCAAGGCGGAGGGGGTGATGGTGGACCGTCACCACCGGCACCGTCCTAGGACGGCCTGATAAACTGCCCGCTCCGCCGCGGGGTGGAGCAGTCTGGTAGCTCGTCGGGCTCATAACCCGAAGGTCGCAGGTTCAAATCCTGCCCCCGCCACGACATAGCTCCAACCGGGCGTGGACGCGTTCCTGTCCGGTTGGGGCTTGTTTTTCGTAGCGGAGCCTGACGCCGAGCGCCCGGTAGAGCTCGGCTCGTTCGGCACGGTCGGATCTGGCGAGCATGAGCACCAGCCCGCCGGCCTGGGTGAGCGTGTCTCGCACCTCCCATTCCTTGAGCGGCACAGCGTTCGTCTGAGACCGCTCCCACTGTTCGATGACCGATTGGGCCGCGGCAATATCGGACTGGATCTTGCGCGTCTGGCCGGCGGCTAGCACGGGGTCCATGCCGGCTCGGACGGCGGCAAGCATGCGGTCGAGTTCGACCTCGAGGCGTTCACGGCTTCGCCGTGATCCGACTACTTCGGCCGGTTCCGTTTGCAGCGACCGGTCCGCGGCGAGGATCGCCGCGACGGTGGCGTCGATGTGGTCATGGTCGGTGAGGGTGTCGAGCCAGGCATCGACGGCCGCGAGGATTCGCTCTTCGCGCACCATGTACGTGGGCGGGTGGCCGGGCACCGAAGGGACGGCGTAGTCGGACCGGGTCGCCACGCAGCGGTAGTAGGCCTTGTTCTTGGCGGTGTTCCCGGACATCGCCTTGCCACAGTGGCCGCAGCGGATGGCACCGGCGAGGACGTACTGACCGGGGCGAGAGCGGGGCCTTCGTGTCCTGGTGCCGACCGTGGTGGTAATTCGCTTGTTCACTCGCTCGAACAAGTCAGCTGGAATTAGCGCGGGCCAGGAGGGCTGCTCTGACCAGGCCCATGAGTCGGGGGACTGCCGACGCTGGCGGGAGATGGTGCCGAGGGCCGGGTCACGGGCGCTGAGCAGCTCGTCGTGACGGCGCTGGCGCCCGGCGACCTGCCGCCCCAGGTAACGGGGGTTGGTGAGGATGGCGCGCACGGCCGAGCCCCCCCAGACACCGGCAGAGCGGGGATGGCGGACCGGGCCGATCTCGCCGGGGCTTGGTATGCCTTCGGCCTCCAGCCGCTGTGCGATGGAGCGGAACCCGACGCCCTCGTCGTACAGCTCGAAGATGCGTCGCACGACCGGTGCGGTGTCGGGGTCGGGCTTGAGGGTGCGGAGCTGGGCGCCGGCCGACGCCTTGCTGCGGTTGGGGTGGGGAAGACCGGTGTCCACGAGGCGGTAGCCGTAGTTGGGTCGTCCGCCAAGCCATCGGCCCGCGGTCGCCAGTGCCAGGATCGAAGCTCGGGTCCGGTGCTGGACCCGCCGGCGCTCGGCCTTCGACAACCCGCCGAAGAGGCTCATCACAAGGTCGTGGGCTTCGCTGTCGGGGTCGACCGGGCCACCCACCTCGGGCACCCACAACTGCACGCCGTAATGGCAGAGCACGGGGAACACGAGCTGGAACTGCGCCCCCGAAAATGCGCGCTGTGGCTCGCCGATCACCAAGTTCGTCCAGCCGCAGCCAGGGTCAGTGATGTCGGCGAGAAGCCGACTCGCCTCTGGGCGGCGAGACCAGGGGAGTGAGCGGCTGACGTCGATGTCGTGGTACACGGCGACGATCCGGCCCTCCTGGGGTCCAATGAGCTGTTGGGCGAGGGAGAGCTGCCAGCGCCGCGAGTCCTCGGGTGACTGGTTCTCCTCGGTGCTGGTCCGCAGGTAGGCGGCGAATTCGACAGTCATGGCGAGGAGTGTGCCTCCGGAGGCCGATCAATTGCGAGGCCATGATCGCCCGACACGTGCTCGCCTGATCGCCGGATGCCCAGGTGGGAGCGAATGATGCGGGCGAGCACCGCGGCGCCGGCAGGGCTCAGTGCCGGCGGCTCGTCGGTGACGAGGATCAGCGGACTGGAGCCCTGCGACGACGCCGCTCGCCTCGAGTGGCGACGAAAAGAGCACTTCCCATCATTTTCACCGGTGGCCGCCCCGGAGGGACACGGAGACTTGCCGGGCGACGCGGCCCTCGAATTGGGCCACCTGTTCGCGAAGGCCACCGACGGACGACCCGATCCGCGAGGACTGACGCAGAAACCGCAGGGGGGCGGCCAGGCCGGCTAGGAGCCTGTGCTCGCCCTGGTGACGCGCAGCGCTGGCATTCGCGTAGGCGAGCAGAGCCCCTGCCGTAGGTCTACTGGATCCGATGGCGGACGCCGTTACCGCGTCGCTCATTCTGAACTCACGGGACAACCCGCCTTCGGAAGACCAGTACGTCCTCGTGGGCGATGACCAACTGTGGCGCGCCTCGATGTCGGGACTTGCGGGCATGTTCAAGGGCGAAGAAGGAGGCCCGAGGCACCAGGGTGTTGTCGCGCAGGCCTGCTAGGAGGGCCACGTTGCGCTCGAAGAGCACCAGCCCGGCCTGCTCGCCAACCCGTCCAATGGCCCCCGGCAAGTCGACGAGCTGTCCGTGGCGACGCCAGGGCCGCACGGTCATCGCCACCAGCCCACGGGGCCGCAGCAGGCGGGCACAGCCGACGAGGATGTTGTGGACCGCCCGGAGCAGCTCGTCCAGGCCTACGGCTGCCAGGTTGGCGGGGTCAGAGGAGTACGCGCAGTCATACTTTGTGACACCCCGACCGGGCCGGGCCCGCACGTGGCCGTGGACCGACGGCCCGTAGGGGGGCGAGGTGACCACCAGCGCAACTAGCCCCTGCAGGGCCGGGTCGACCAGCGAAGAGACGTGGCGCCCGTCGCCGATGTGTATTTCGCCGTGGCCGGAAGCACCGTTGGCTTTGGCGTGGGCCAGGTTGGATGATGCCAGCTCCGCCCACCTCGGCTCGTACTCGACGCCCACCGCGTCCCGCCCCAGGTGCACGGCCTCGACCAGCGTCGTGCCGATGCCGCACATGGGGTCGAGGACGAAGTCGCCCGGTTCGCTGTAGGCCTCGATGGCCGCCCGGGCGGTGGCGGGCAGCATCTTTGCCGGGTGGGCGCCCGACGTAGGCAGGTAGCGCCCGGCCCGCTGCGCTCGGGAGGTCCGCTGGGCCACCGGCCACACCGAGAGGGGAAGACACGGCTCAGCCACGGGCGTCGTCCCCCTTCGTGAAGACCAGAACGTCCTCATGGGCCACGAGGTGGGCCGGCAGGCCGCGGGCCCTGGCCTTGCGGGTCTGGGTCAGCTGCCAGAACGACGGGCGGGCCACAAGCTCGCTCCCCCGCACGGCGCACAACAGGGCGATGACGTGCTGGTGGTAGGCGAAGCCGACCTGGCGTGCCAGGGCCACGGTGGCCGCCGCCAGGTCGAAGCAGCGGGCCCGCCGGCGCAGGTTCTTGGTGACTGTGACCAGCAGCCCACCCGGCCGCAGCACGGCGTGGCAGGCCTCGTACACCTCCGACATCTGGGCCAGGTAGGTCTCGTCGCGGGCGTGTCCCAGGTTGGCTTGGTTGGCCGAGTAGTTGAGCGAGGCCCGGTCGCACAGGCTGCGTCCCGCCAGCCACGCCGCCTTGTCGATGGTCCCCACCTCACAGGCGTACGGCGGAGAGGTGGCGACCAGGTCAACCGAGCCAGCCTCGTCGGCCAGCAGCGTCGGGAGCTGGCGGGCGTCGCCCACCCGCACCTCCCCCAGGGCCCGCCGCTCAGGGGACAGGATGTGGTCGAGGTTGTCCCGGGCTAGGTCGGCCCAGCGCTCCTCGACCTCCACACCGAGGCAACGCCGGCCGAGCTCGGCGCCTTCCACCAGGGTGGTGCCGATCCCGCACATGGGATCGACCACTAGCTGTCCCGGGGCTGAGTAGGCCTCGACGATGCGCCGTGCCAGGGCGGGGACCATCTTGGCCGGATGTGCGGTAGAGGCGGCCAGGTAGCGGTCCTTGCGCTGATACTGGGCAGAGGTCTGGGCCACCGGCCACACGGCCAGCGGGACCTCTTCCTTGTCGTGATGGGGGGATGTCGCCATGGGCCTGGCCCACGGCCCTTGGTTGCGCCGGTCACCCCAGTAACCGGGGTTCGGGGGTGGTTCGCGGACAAGGTTTCGAGGATCTCCTTGAGGCGGGCTGGACGTGGAGGTAGGTCCTTCCAAGCCCAGAACCGACTCGGAATAGGAGACACCATGACTACGACCACAGCCCCCACGGCAAAGGAGGCGATCCTCGCTGCCCTCGCCCGCAAGCCCGATGCCACCGCCACCGAGCTGGCCCAAGACGCAGGCCTCGGTCGCTCCACCGCCGCCAAGGCCCTGGCCGCACTCGAGGCCGAGGGCCAGGTCCGCCGCACCCTGGGCGGGCGCGACGGCGCCCGGCGCCTGGCTGACCGCTGGGCACCGGCCACGGTGACCGACCAGCCCACGACGCGCCCGAAGAAGCGCCGGAACAGGGGCTCGACACAGACAGCGCCAACGATCTCGGCTGCGGAGGCAGGTGCTCGCTTGGGCAAGGGCCAGCTGCGGGGCAAGGTGCTGGAGCACCTGCGGGCCCAGCCCGGAGGTGAGTTCACGCCCAACGCGGTGGCCAAGGCGTTGGGGCACTCGTCCGGCGCCGTCGGCAACGCCCTGGTGCGTCTCGCCGCGGCTGGTGAGGTGGAGGAGGTGTCCGACCGCCCTCGCCGCTACGCCGTCCCTCCTCACCGCCGCTGACCGGGCCGCATCAAGGCGGTCGCCGCACGCCTTCCCGTCCGGGGCGACTCCATCACTTTTCCATCACGTCGAGCCGCAGGTGATGGAGTCGACCTCCACGATCCTCTCCATCACGCCTTGGGGATGACGCGACGGAAAAGTGATGGAGCGGGACAGGGGCAATGGCGGCTCCCAACCACAAGGAGCCGCCCATGCGCCCAGTCCAACCCTCCCCCTTCGACACCCTGGAGGAGGCGTTCCGCCTCCTCGTCGTCGGCCCCTCGCCGCTCAGCCTCAACGGAGCGGCGATCGGCCACGGCCTGCCAGCCCGCCCGATTCCCCTCGACGAGCTGCGGAGCCTGCTGCTGCATCCCTCGGTGCCCTTCGCCGCTCGAGACGCCGCCTTGAACCTGCTGGTTCGCCGGGCCCAGCGGCGCCGGGACGGGGCCGTGGTGGGCCTGGCTGGCGTGCTGCTTCCCGGCCTGCGCCGGGCTGCCGCGCCACTGGTCGCTGCCTGTCCGGCCAAAGCCGCCGACCTGGAGGCGGAGATGCTGGCCGCCCTCGTCCAGGCGGTAGGCGAGGCTCGCCCAGGGGCCGAGCGGGTGGCCGCTCGCCTGGTGTGGTCGGCGGCCCGCCGGGCGCGGGCGCTGCTGGGCGCTGAGTTCGCCCATCGCAACCACAGCGCATCGACCGCGGCCCCGGCCGAGCCGCCACGGCCCTGGGGGCACCCTGACCTGGTGCTGGCCGAGGCCGTGGCCGCAGAGGTGGTGTCCGTTGAGGATGCCGAGCTCATCGGCGCCACCCGCGTAGGCGAGGTGCCGCTCCGGCAACTGGCAACGGAGTGGGGCGTGGCCTACGACGCCCTGCAGAAGCGACGCCGGAGGGCGGAGCTGGGCCTCGTCGAGTGGATTCTTCGGAATTCCTTGTCCGCGAACTGGCCGGAAACCCCGGTTCTAGGGGTGCGGGTCGACCCCAGGAAGGGCCACAGGGCACCGGCAGCCCGAGGATGCGCCGCCACCGGAGCGACCAAGGAGGTGAGGAAGACCCACCGCCGGCCCCGGCCCCTCCGGGGTGGCCGACCCGCCCAGTCGAGCCACACGTCGGAAAGGGGCACCCGCTGACCACACCCACCGCCAAGAAGCTGTTCACCCTCGTCCTCATTGCCGCCGGGGTGGTGGTGCTCGTCCTCCTGGTGCCGACGCCGGCCCTGGCCCAGTCGCCCGGCCCGTCGCTCTCCGGCGTCATTGACCGGCTCCGCAACGTGGTGGTGGGGCTGCTGGCCGGGTTGGCCACCCTGTTTCTCACCGTCGGCGGCCTGCGCTACATGACGGCGGGTGGCGACCCCAGCCAGGTGGAGCGGGCCAAGGTAGCCCTGCGCTCGGCTGCTATCGGCTACGGACTGGCTGCCCTGGCCCCGGTACTGGTGGCCCTCCTCCGCACGGTGGTGGGGGGTTGACCCGACGCCATCGCCGACTCGCCGCCGTACTGCTGCTGGGAAGCGCCGTGGCCGTCGCAGCGGGCGGGGGGGCCACTGCCCAGCCGGCCCCACCCGAACCGGGAGCGGCCCCCGCGACGAATGTCACGACGACGACTGTCCCCACAATGACTGTCCCCACAACGACCGGGCCTGCCCCACCCGGCATCCAGCTGGGACCGCCACCGCCAGGCACGCCCGCCACCACACCCCCCGCCGCGCCCGCTACGGGCCCGGCTGCCCAGGCTCCGTCGGAGCCCGACAACCCCGGGTTCTTCGATGTCGGTGGCCGCGTCCAGAAGGCCATCAACGACTGGTTCGCCGACCTCGTCACCTCGGCCCTGGACCCTGCGCTGGACCTCCTGGGCCGCACCGTCCTGGCCACCCCAGACGTGAGCGAGGCAGGGCGGGTGCGGGAGCTGTGGGGAGTGTCGGCCGGGATGGCCAATGCCTTCTTCGTGGTCTTCATGCTCGTCGGCGGGGCCATC
>JAUJNQ010000008.1 GCA_030448025.1 Acidimicrobiales bacterium
GGGAATGGATAGAGTCCGGCGCCGGTTCTCCCGCCTGACCACCTGCTCACTCTCCCACGAAGGACTGCATGGCCGACGACCTCGAAGACGACGAGATTGACGACTCCCCCGAAGACCCGGAAGCCCTCGACGACGACGTTGAGGTGGACGACGGGGAGGTGCTGGAGGACGCCGACGCCGCCTTCGTCGTCGAGGACGAGTTTCCGGAGGCCGACGACGAGCTGGACGACGACGAGGCCGAGGAGGAGATCGAGGACGTCGTGCCCACCTCTCCCAAGCCGGCCAAGGCCAAGGTGGCCGCGTCGGGTGACGACGAGGAGGGCGGCGAGGACGACGACGACGAACCCGACCCCGACGATGTCGAAGCCGACCTCGACACGATTCTGAAGGATCGCCTCGTCGTCGTCGAGGAGGAGGAGGACGAGGACGAGCCGCTCGAGCCCGAGGACAAGGGCGAGGGAGGCAAGGTCAGGCCCCGCGCCCCGGGCGAGTTCGTCTGCCAGTCGTGCTTTCTGGTCAAACACCCGAGCCAACTCGCCGACGAGACCCGCCTGTTGTGCCGGGACTGCGTGTAGGAGCCCGGTAGCGTAGAAGCGTGACTGACACCAAGAGCCCCCTGGACCAGGTCGTCGAGATGCTCGTCTATGCCCCGGTGGGGCTGGCCGTGGCCGCCCGGGAGCTGGTCCCCACCCTGGTCGAGCGGGGCCGCCAGCAGATCGATCCCCAGGTCGGGGTGGCTCGGATGGTGGGCCAGATGGCGGTGTCGCAGGGCCGCAAGGAGGCCGAGAAGGCCGTCGAACGGGCTCTGGCCCAGGCCCGGGCCACCTTCCAGCACCTCGGTCTCCTCCCCGACGAGCCCGAGACGACGGCGCGCCCAGGGCCGGTCCCGGCGCCGCCGTCGGAGGCACCCGTGCCTCCGCCGCCCCGAGCAGCCCGTCCGGTGGTGACCCCTCTGCCCGGTGTCGCCTCCACCCCAGTTCCGGGGGTCGCCGGCGGTACGGTCCACGACGCGGTCACGAACATGGCCCTGGCCATCCCCGACTACGACTCGTTGTCGGCGTCTCAGGTGGTGCCCCGCCTCTCCAGCCTCTCACCCGAGGAGCTCGAGGCCGTCCGGTCCTACGAGCAGCAGCACCGGGGCCGGAAGACCATCCTCAACAGGATCGTCCAGATCAGGGCCACCTAGTTGCGGTCGTCGCCCGGGGAGGACGCCCGTCGGGCCGACGTGGAAGACCTCCCCCGGTTGGCTGAGCTGGCCGAAGAAGCGGTGGCCGAACAGGTCGACCACCGAGGGGGGGCGCTGTGGGCCAAGCGCGAGACCCGTGCCCTGCCCGCTTTGGCGTCGCTCGGGGCCGCCCTGGATGATCCCGACCAATTGGTCCTGGCCGGCACCATCGACGGTGTGGTCGTCGGCTACGGCGTGACCCGGTTGGAGCGCTTGCGCAGCGGTGAGCGCCTCGGCGTCATCAGCGACATCTACGTCGAGCCCGAGGCCCGCGAGGTGGGGGTGGGGGAAATGCTCGCCGACCGGGTGTTGGCCTGGTGCCGTGAGCACGGGTGCCTCGGGGTCGATGCCCTGGCCCTGCCCGGCAACCGCAACACCAAGAACTTCTTCGAGACCTTCGGGTTCACGGCCCGGGCCATCGTCGTTCACCGCCCGCTGGTCGACCCGCCCCTACCCGGTTCGCCGGCGAACGATCCGGAGCCCGGGCCACCGGCGGAGCGGTGATGTCGACGGTACCGGAGGTGTGCGTGGGTGCCATCGCCGTCGACGACCAACGCCTCCTGTTGGTGCGCCGGGGCCGGGAGCCGGCCGTCGGGTCCTGGTCAGTGCCCGGGGGACGGGTGCAGCTGGGGGAGACGCTGGCCGAAGCGGTGGTGCGGGAACTGGCCGAGGAGACCGGCCTGGAGGGCGTCTGCGGGGCCCTCGTGGACTGGGTCGAGCGGGTGGGCCCCGACCATCACTTCGTGATCTTCGACTTCTCGGTCGAGGTGCTGGCTCCTGACCCCGTCGAGGCTGGCGACGACGCCGCCGAAGCCGCCTGGGTGCCCTTGGGCGAGGTGGCCGACCTGGTCCTGGTCGACGGGTTGGCCGAGCTTCTCCATGCCCACGGCATCCTCGACGTCATCGCCTGATCGCAGCCTCGGTGGCCGGGCCGGCGCCCGGCGCGAGGGACGGCCTTCGATGTTTCTACTGGCGTGGTACCTCGGCATCCCCGGCCCCAACCGGTTCCGGTGTCGGGCCAGGAGCCGCGGTCGATGATGGCTCCGGCACCGGCGCCGGCTCGTGGACCGGTCCGGGCACAGTGGGCTCGGGGAGCGACGCCGAATCGGGGACCGGGGTAGCGACCTCGGGCACCGGCTCGGGATCCGAGAGAGCGGCGGGCTCGGGGACCGGTCCGGGCACAGTGGCCTCGGGGACCGGCGCAGCGGCCCCTGCAGAGGGATCCGGCGCCTCTGCGCCCCCGGCCTCGCGGGTCGGCCCGGGTGTCGGCGGGGTGGCCGACGGGGGCGGCGGGATGCGGCGGGGCCGCGGCGGGGCACTGCCAGCAGCGGTGGGAAGGGTGCCGGGCCGGACTGGCGGTCCGGCCGGCGCTTCTCCGGCCGGCCGCCGTCGAGGCGGTCGGCGAGGCGAACCGGAGGTCGGTGCTTGGATCCCGAAGAGCCCGGCGATGGCGGGGAGCCGACCAGCGTGCTTGCGCACCTGGCCCAGCAGCTCGTCACCCGGTTCGGGGGGGACCCCCGCCGGTGTCACCGAACGCCGGACGGCGGAATAGGCGACGGCGTCGAGGAGCGTCGCCCAGCGGTCGACGGCGATCTCGGCCGTCATGGCGGCCCCGGCGGCCTCGCTCAAGCGGGTGACGACCTCGGGGGCCAGGCGTTCGCCGGGCTGAGGGGCACGCGACGACAGCCGCAGCGCCCGCACCACCCTCCCGCTCTCGAGAGACTGCTCCAGATCACGCTGCCACACTGCCTGCTCGGCTTGGGTCCGACGCTCGAGCACCGCCCGAAGGGTGGCGGCGATCTCTCGAGTCTGCTCCTCGCGGGCCACGTCGTCGGCACTGACGACCACCGAGCGGAGATCGGCGAGGGCCAATTCCTCCACGTCGGCCAGTGCTGCTTCGGCTCGATCCAGCCAGTCGGCCACCCGGACCCGGGGGAGCAGCGCCTCGGCGATGGCCAGGACGGCGGCGCTGGGCGCCTCGGGCTTGCCCTCGCGCCGGGCCTCGGCGTTCTGCTCCCCGAGGGCGGCCCGTACTGCCGGCATTCCCCCCCGGAGCGCCTGCTCGGCGATGGGCAGCTGTTCCTGTGGCAACCCGGCGAGCAGGGCATCCCGATGCACGCGCCGGGGACGGAGCTTCTTCGGCTTGGGTCGGGGAGCGACCTCGGGTCGGGGGGGGCGGGCCCGGCGTTCGGGTCGGCGTGCCTCACTGTCCCCCTCCGGCCGAGGGGCGCTGGGCCGGGGCCGGTGAGCCTGTGGTCGCTCCGGCCGGTCCCGCTCCGGGCGGGTACGGTCGGGTCGGGCCCGCTCGGGTCGACGCGAGCCGGGGGCACCACCAGACGGGCGATCGGAGCGATCGATCGGACGCGAGGAGGTGCGCCCCCGCTCGACCCGGGTGGTGGTGACACTCGCTTCGTCGCGTGGAGGTCCGATGACCGCCAGCCGCTCAGGCTGGCGGCGCTCGCCCTTGGGCGGCAACACCGTGGTGACGGTGATGCCGTCGATGTCGATGTCGGCCTCGACCCGGAGGACCTCGCCGACGACGACGCCGGCCGGCAGGAGCTTGCCTTCGAGGACGCCCTTGGGCTGACGGGCGCCGGCGGCGCGCCACGTCCAGGTCCCGTCAGGGCGTTCGCTGGTCAGTTCGACGGCAATCCGGGGTGACACGGGGTGCCACGCTACCCGGCCGGCGATGGCAAGCTGAGGCCGTGGCTTCCACCAACGATGGCTGGCGTTGCCGGGAGCTCTCGGTCGACACGGAAGAGCGCAACGTCGTCGACCTGACCGACGAGGTGGTGGCCTTCTGCCGGGCCGCTGGATCGGGCCTGTTGAGCGTCTTCGTCCCCCACGCCACGGCGGGTGTGGCCCTGGTCGAGACCGGCTCGGGTTCCGAAGTCGACCTGGTGGAGGCGTTGGTTCGCCTGCTCCCCCGGGACGACCGCTATCGGCACCGCCACGGTGGCATCGGCCACGGTGCCGACCACGTCCTCCCCGCCCTGGTCAGCCCTTCGCTCGTGATCCCCGTGGACGACGGCGCGTTGATGCTCGGTACCTGGCAGCGCATCGTGCTGGTCGACCTCAACGCCGACAATCCTCATCGCCGTGTGCGTTTGAGCCTCCTACGAGCCGGGGGCTGACGACACGGCTGATGAGGAAGGCAGTTGGCGTCACCCCGGGGCCAGAAGCTGCTCCATCTCGGCGATCTCGGCCTCCTGGGCGTCGATGATCTCCTGGGCCAGGGCTTGGGCCTCCTCGGACTCCCCTTCAGCCAGTTCCTTCTGCGAGGCGGCGACGGCGCCGCGGTGGTGTTCGATCATCCCGGTCAGGAAGAGCTGATCGAACTGGGCCCCGTCGGCCTGGCCGAGCTGAGCGAGTGCGTCCTCGGACAACATCCCCGGGTGAGCCCCGCCGCTTCCCTGGCTCCCGCCGTGGCCCCCGCCGTGTTCGCCGCCGGCGCTTTTCACCCCCCATGTCCGCAGGAAGCCCTGCATCTGCTCGATCTCGGGCCCTTGGGCAGCCTTGATCTGCTCGGCCAGCTCGGTGACGGCAGGGCTCCCTGCTTGGGAGAGTGCCAGATCCGACATTTCGACGGCCTGTTGATGGTGGGGGATCATTCCCTGGACAAAGGCGATGTCGGCGTCGTTGTGCGTGGCCGACGAATCGTCTCCCACCGGGGCCGAGGCGGTGTTGCCTTCGGTGCCTCCGCAGGCGACCACCGCGGCCAAGCTGAGGAGGGACAGAAGGAACAGCATGCGCTTCATGGGCATCTCCTTGGATGGTGCCGTCTACGGTCGGGGTCGGGACGCGAGGGGGACGGATCCCGCGCACGCCGTGGTCGTTGCGGTCGGGAGGTCGAGGTCAGGCTTTCAGGAGACGCTCGATGGCGGCCGTGGCCTCGGTGACCTTGGCCGTACCTTCGGCCTCACCGGCCCGAACCGCATCGCTGACGCAGTGGCCGAGGTGGTCGTGGAGCAGGCCCACGGCCACCCCCTGGAGCGCCCGGTTGACAGCAGCGATCTGGGTGAGGACATCGATGCAGTAGGTGTCCTCGTCGACCAGGCGCTGGATACCCCGGACCTGGCCTTCGATCCGCCGCAGGCGACGCTGCACGTCGTCCTTGTGCATCTGGTAGCCCGGCACCGTGGCTCCCCTGATCATGCCCCGATCATACCCCTAGGGGGTAGGAAAAAGCACCCCGGCCGGTGGAAACCGGCCTCGGAGTGGGTCCCGTGCTGGCCGGGCTCCCGGTGACGTCAGGCGAGGTCGCGCCTGGTGCCCGTCCGGGTGGTGGCGGGGACCTCGGGCATGAACAGCTGGGCCTCGAGGTGAGCAAAGGGGGAGAAGAGGTCGGTGGCGACGAATCGGCTCCTGATCTCGGTCAACGTAGCCGGCTCCGGACGGTACCTGACGTTGAAGTAGGCCTCCTGGTAGACGTGGCGCTGATCCACGCCGAGGTCGGAGAGCACCGTCGCCATCTCCTCGATCATGGCCCCGTTGCCCACGAGGTAGAAGCGCTTCCCCCCGAGGGTGTCGAGCAGTTCGGGCACGGTCTCGGTCAGGCGGCCGTGCAGGCCGTCCCAGCCGGGGGGAGGTCGGGACAGCGAGATCCGGTACTCGAAGTTCGGGTGGGCTCGGGCGAGGGTGTCCAGCTCTTGGACCAGGCAGAGATCCTGGAGGTGGCGCAGACCCCAGAACAGACGGATGGGACGGTCGAAGCCCCGGCCGAGCAGGTGCGGGCACAGCGAGAGGAACGGACCGACGCCGACTCCGGTGGCCAAGAGCACAAGCTCACCCTTGTCCTCCTTGGGGATCATGGACCGCCCACTCGGCCCGCGAAAGTTGATGACATCACCGACCTCGAGGTCGCTGAGGTGGTCAGAAAGCTCCCCACCGGCCAGACGGATGAGGAGGCGGAAGCTGCGGTCGGTGTTCGGCGGCGAGGTGATGCAATAGGGGCTGCGCCGCTTGTCGAGCGACTCGTCCTCGGCCTGCACGGCGATGAAGTAGCCCGGTGCGAAGTGGAACGGCTGGACGTCGATCACCTCGAAGTCCAAGCTCAGTGTGCCTTCGCAAAGCACCTGTCGCTCTGTGAGCTCGGCCCGGCGGTCGTAACGGTTGACTCGCTCGAGCTTGCGCTCGGGTGCTCCCCTGGAGACGGGCAACTCCCCTTCGGGAGGCTTGATGTCGATGTCGCGACCCGCCACCCGCCCGTACCCGGGCAATGGCGGCCCCACCCCGCCCTCGCCGCCAGGACCCGTCTGCTCGGAGGTCATCGTCGAGTTCTACCTCGCCCCCGTCGCTCGATATCGAGGCCGACGCCCGGCCGGCGGCGGCCCCCTCATTCTAGGACCGGGTGGCCATCACGACAGCAGTCTTCTCGCCGGCCCCGGCCGTGCCAATGCCAGCGGGCTTCGATCCCGGGCCGGTGCACCCGGCGTTGGTTCCGTCGTCGTGGCGGGGAACCGAAATTTCCGAGTTTTCGCCCGGTGTCCATATACACCATCGACGTAACGTCATAGGATGGCGAGGTTCACCTAATCGGTGACGTGCACCGCCCTGGACCTCGGCGGCCGCTGCGAGCCTCCAAAAGAGGCTTGATGTTGGTTGGTCAGGAGGGGTTGCGTTGCCCGAGGTTCTCCGGATTGCCGGTGGGATCCCCCACTCGATCGCTACGAACTGTGGTGCCCGCCCAGGAGTGCACCCGAGATGCGGTTGAGCGCGGCGGTGGACTCTGCTGCCGGACTCACCCCCGACTGTCATCTGTGCTGGGGTTACCGTGATCGCTCCGAGTTGCGGACCGCCGCCCGGGAGTTCATCGCGGACGGGATCGCATCCAGCCAGTGGGTCGAGTTCGTCGGTGGCGACAGCATCGAGCAGTCGCTCGAGGAGCTGTACGCACTCGGCCTCGAGCAGGCCGTGGAAGAAGGTGACGTCGGATGCTCGTCGGTCTGGGACTTCTACCGGTTCTCCGGGAAATCCGTAGTGGTTGATCCAGCCGCCTCGGTCGCCGCTCGGATCTCCGCCGCACAGGACGTGCTGGCGGCCGGCTACAAGGGTTTTCGCGCCGTGGTCGACGCTTCGGCGGTGGTGCGCACGGTGCAGCAACGAGAGGCATTCGCTCGCTACGAGCACCTCCTCGACCGAAAGATGAGCAACCAGCTCATCTCGGCCATGTGCGGCTACGACCTCGATGAGCTCGGCCCCCGGAAGGTGGCTGAGCTGGCTTGTCTCCACCCGGTTGCGAGCGACGGTGTCACCCCGTTCCGGCTCTATGCCGATCCGGGGGTCGACCTCGCCCTGGCCGGCGAGATCGACCTCACCTGCCGCGAGCTCCTGGTGTTGGCGTTGGACCGGGTGCTGCCGTTGTCGTCAGCGGGGTCCGAGCTGGTGGTGGACGCCGAAGACCTGACTTTCATCGACCACCGGGGGCTGCTGGCCATGGATGATCATGTCGCGGCCAACAACAGGAAGGTGGTGTTGCGAAGCCATTCCTCAGTGCTGGCCGATGTGGCCGATCTGCTGCCCTTGTCGGCGCTACGCGTCGAGCGAGTGGCGGAGCCACTGCGCTGAAGGTGGCGAAATTCCGGGGCAGGGCCCGGTCGGCCTGGGGGGGCGGCCGGGCCCTGCTCTGAGCAGCTCGGGCGGTGCGCAACCGTGCGGGCCAGCCTTCACTCCACGGTGATCCGACGAGGCCGATCGCTGGCCGCCTTGGGCACCCGAACGGTCAGGATGCCCTCGTCGAGCCCGGCGGACACGCCGTCCTCGTCCAGTTCGGTGGGCAGCACCACCTCGTAGCGGAAGTGCCCGACCGTACGGGTGCGTTTGCGCAGGATGCCGGCGCGCTCGCGCTCCTTGCGCTCGCCGCTGACCACCAGCCGTCGGCCCGAGAGCTCGATGTCGACGTCGCCCTTCTTGATGCCGGCGAGCTCGATCTCGACCACAAAGGCGTCGTCGGTTTCCTCCACGTCGGCCAGCGGGGCGAAGCCGTCCCCCCACAACGAGGGGAGATCACGCCAGTGGTCAACGTAGCGCTGCAGCTGTTGGTTGAGCCGTCCCAGCTCATCGAAGGGGTCCCAGCGACCCAGGTCAGACTCGTCATTTCGTCGAACGGGAAGGGCCATGGGGGTTCCTCCTTTCCTTGGCCTGGTCCCTATTCTCGGTCTCGGTCGATTGCTCTTGGGCTCGGCTGGTCACTCCGGCGGGGCGGCCGGACAGCAGCCCAGCGGGGGCCGACAGGACCGCAGCTCAGGCTGCGGAGGGCCCGGTGTCGATCGCCTTGGCCTTGCCACCCCCGCTCGAGATCTCGACCTTGCGGGGCTTGGCCTGCTCGGCCACCGGGACCGTCACGGTCAACACGCCGTTGTCGTAATGGGCCGCCACCCGCTCGGGGTCCAGGCCCTCGCCGAGGAAGAGCTGACGGCTGAAGCTGCCCTGCGGGCGCTCGCTCACCAACACCTGGTCCCCGTCGACGGGTTCCCAGCGCCGCTCGGCGGAGACGCTGAGCACGTTTTTCTCCATGGTCAGCTCGATGGAGGACGGGTTCACGCCCGGCACGTCGAAGTGGACCACGAAGCGGTCGTCGTGGCGGTAGGCGTCCATGGGCATGACCGGGGCTCGGCTGGCGCCGCCGCTCTGTTGCACGAGGCGGTCGAGCTCACGGAGGGGATCGAATCGCATCAACATGTCCGGACCTCCTTTGAGTGGTGTCCAACAGGCACCGCATACTTTATCCACCAGGAGGAAAGTTGACAAGGGCTGACTCAGTATTTATCCTGGATGATGAAGCAGCCCGAGACGCATGAGGTTTTCGCGGTGATCAACACGGCCGGCTCGACCTCGAAACTACGACTCCGTGGCGAGCGGGCTCGAAGACGGAGGGTTCGGGTGGGCCTGTCGGCTCAGCCGGCCTGCCTCGCGCCACCTCGGGTTTCGGGGGGTGACCGACCGGGCAGCCACAGGCCCACAGGACCGCCTCTCGCTCGGTGGCGATTCGCCGGGCGGTAGCGGCCCGGCGCCACCCGGCACGGCGAGCTCGTTCCCATCGGCTTGCCCGCAACCAACACGGTTCTAGGAGAAAGGAGACCACCATGGCCGCGTTCGACGCCAACCGCTGGACGCAGAAGACCCAGGAGGCGTTCCAAGTCGCCGCCCAGTCGGCTCGGGCGGCCAAGAACCCGGAGGTAACCCCCGACCACCTCCTGAACGCTCTTCTCGGACAGGAGGAGGGTGTCGTGCTGCCCATCCTCGAGAAGCTGGGTGTTGCGCCCATGGCGTTGCGCAATCGCCTGGCCGAGGCGTTGTCCCGCCTACCCAAGGCCTACGGCGGAGCCGAACCGCAGGTGGGCCGATCCCTGCGGGAGGTCATGGAGGCGGCCGACGAGGCCCGAAGCGAGCTGGGTGACGACTACCTCTCCACCGAGCACCTGTTGTTGGCCATGGCCGACCGGGTGGGAGCCGGGCGCGAGCAGTTGCTCAGCGCATTGCGGCAAGTGCGGGGCAGCCACCGGGTCACCAGCCAGAACCCCGAGGAGTCCTACCAGGCGCTGAAGCGCTTCGGCCGCGATCTCACCGAGGCCGCCCGAGGCGGCCAACTCGACCCGGTCATCGGGCGGGACGAGGAGATCCGCCGGGTGATCCAGGTGCTGTCCCGACGGACCAAGAACAATCCCGTGCTCATCGGGGAGCCCGGCGTGGGCAAGACCGCCATCGTCGAAGGCCTGGCCCGGCGCATCGTCGAGGGTGACGTGCCCGAGGGCCTGAAGAACAAGCGGGTGATCGGGCTCGACCTGTCGGCCATGGTGGCCGGGGCCAAGTACCGAGGTGAGTTCGAGGAGCGCCTCAAGGCGGTGCTCAAGGAGATCACCGACGCCCAGGGTGAGGTCATCACCTTCATCGACGAGATGCACACCATGGTGGGTGCGGGCGCCGCCGAGGGGACCATGGACGCCGGCAACATGATCAAGCCCATGCTGGCCCGGGGTGAGCTGCGCATGATCGGCGCCACCACCCTCGACGAGTTCCGCAAGCATGTGGAGAAGGACCCCGCGCTGGAGCGCCGCTTCCAACAGGTGCACGTGGGCCAGCCGTCGGTGGAGAGCACGGTGGCCATCCTGCGCGGCCTGAAGGAGCGTTACGAGGTACACCACGGAGTGCGGATCCAAGACGCCGCTTTGGTGGCTGCGGCCGTGCTGTCCGACCGCTACATCACGGCACGCTTCCTGCCCGACAAGGCCATCGACCTCATCGACGAGGCGGCCAGCCGCCTGCGCATCGAGATCGACTCCATGCCCACGGAGATCGACGTGGTGGAGCGCCGGATGCGCCAACTCGAGATCGAGCGGGTGGCGCTGGCGGCTGAGACCGACAAGGCCTCACGCGAGCGCATGGAGGCGCTCGAACGTGAGTTGGCGGACCTGCAGGAGGAGGCCCGGGCCATGAAGGCCCACTGGACGGGGGAGAAGGAGGCCATCTCCTCCATTCGCACCCTGAAGGAGCGCCTGGAGGCCCTGCGAACCGACGCCGAGCGCTTCGAGCGCGACGGTGAGCTGGCCCGTGCGGCCGAGATCCGCTACGGCGAGCTGCCCGAGCTCGAGCACCAGGTTCAGGAGGCCACCGAGCGCCTGGCCGAGCTGCAGACCACGCAGAAGATGCTCAAGGAAGAGGTCGACGAAGAGGACGTGGCCGAGGTGGTGAGCAAGTGGACCGGCGTGCCGGTCAGCCGCCTCATGGAGGGGGAAGTGGCCAAGCTCGTGCGCATGGAGGAGGTGCTGCACGACCGGGTGGTAGGCCAGGACGACGCCGTGCAGGCCGTGGCCAACGCCATCCGCCGCTCCCGGGCCGGACTGGCCGATCCGCACCGGCCCATCGGGTCGTTCCTCTTCCTCGGTCCCACCGGAGTGGGCAAGACCGAGCTGGCCCGGGCTCTGGCCGAGTTCCTCTTCGACGACGAGCGGGCCATGGTGCGCATCGACATGGGGGAATACCAGGAGCGCCACACCGTGGCCCGCCTCATCGGGGCCCCGCCCGGCTACGTGGGCTACGACGAAGGGGGCCAGCTCACCGAGACCGTCCGCCGACGTCCCTACGCGGTGGTCCTGCTCGACGAGATCGAAAAAGCCCACCCCGACGTCTTCAACGTCCTGCTCCAGGTTCTCGACGACGGCCGCCTGACCGACGGCCAGGGGCGCACCGTCGACTTCACCAACGCGGTGCTCGTGATGACGTCCAACCTGCCCGGTGATCCCCGCGACTTCTTCAAGCCCGAGTTCGTCAACCGCATCGACGAGATCATCCGTTTCCGTCCCCTCTCCGAGACCGACCTCGAGCGCATCGTGGCCATCCAGCTGGACCACCTGCGGGCCCGGTTGGCCACTCGCCGGCTCATCCTGGTGGTCAGCAACCAGGCGATGGCCTGGTTGGCCCGACAGGGCTACGACCCCGACTACGGCGCCCGGCCGCTCAAGCGCCTCATCCAGCGGGCCATCGGCGACCCGTTGGCGCTGGAGCTGCTGTCCGGTCTCTACGGGGAGGGCGACACCGTCTCCGTCGACGTGGCCGGCGACGAGCTGGTGCTGAAGTAGCAGCCGCGTTCGGCCACGGTGACCCTGTATACTTGACATAACAAGCATTATCGGCGGTTCTCTTGCGGTTGCCTGTCGTGCTCCGATCCGATGAAGATCCGATCGAGCGCCAGCAGGGCTCCCTGCGGACATGACCGCTGCGATCAGCACACCACGACCGCTCACCACTTCCCGGAGCGCGACCCCGTCGCATCGCCATGAGGCTCGTTCAGGATCCTGCACGGGTCCTCGTCACGGGCCTACTCGGACGTATCACGTCCGAAGCCGGCTCATCGAGCAGTCCGCCGAGCGGGCCGTATCCAGCAACGAGGAGGGCGGGACCGCTGAGTGCTCGCAAGACTCGTTCTGCTCCACCGACGTTCTCTCTCATGCTGGCTCCTCTCATCGTCGACCTCGCGTCCGCTACGCGTGGCAGTGGCATCCAGACACCCACCCCGCCCGACCGAGCTGGCCGAGGAGTTTGGGAATATACTCCCGGGGGTACCTGCCGCTTTCCAACCGACATATCGCCTGCGGGGCAGCATCGAGCCAGAAAGGGGTCGGACGTCGATGTTCTTCAAGCAGTTCTACCTCCAGGGGTTGGGACACGCCTCGTACCTCGTCGGCTCAGAGCGGACGGGCGAAGCGCTTCTGTTCGACCCGCAGCGCCAGGTCGACGGCTACTTCGCCGAGGCCCGCATGCAGGGCCTGCGCATCCGCTACGCCCTCGACTCCCACGGCCACAACGACTACCTGTCCGGCCTCGCCGAAGTCGCGGACAGGGCCGAGGTCCAGCTCCTGGGCTCTGGGGAGGCCGACCTCGGCTACCACCACCGCCCGCTGCAGGACGGCGAGCAGCTCGAGTTGGGCGAGGTGGGCATCGAGGTCCTGCACACCCCGGGCCATACGCCTGAGCACATCAGCCTGCTCATCTACGACCGCTCGGCCTCGGCCGACGACCCGGCGCTGTTGCTTTCGGGTGGGGCGCTGCTGGTGGGAGACCTGGCCCGCCCCGATCTGCTCGGCGGCAGAGAGCAGGCCGAGGACTCAGCCAAGGTGTTCTGCCACACCATCCAGAAGAAGCTCCTGGAACTGCCCGACCACCTCGAGGTCTTCCCCACCCACGTGGCCGGGTCGCTGTGCGGCGGCAACATCGGCAGCCGACTGTCGACCACCCTCGGCTTCGAGCGACGCACCAACGCCATCCTCGCCAACGTGTCGTCCAAGGGGGAGTTCGTCGAACAGTGCCTGCGCCTCGACAACCTGCCCGCCGTGCCTCCCTACTGGCGGCGGATGCGCCGCCAGAACATGGCCGGCGTGGCCACGCTCGGGGTGCTGTACGAGCCGCCGGCACTCAAGCCTGAGGCGCTGAAGAGCGCGGCAAAGGACGGGGCCGTCGTGCTCGACACCCGCTCACCGGAGGCCTTCGGCGGCGGCCACATCCCCGGTGCCCTCAACGTCGGCCAGGGAACGTCCTTCGCCACCTGGGCCGGCACGGTGCTCGACGAGGGGGCTCGGGTGGTGCTCGTGCTCGACTCCCCCGCAGACTTGTGGGGCGTCACCTGGGACCTGCTCCGCATCGGCTACGAGCAGCCCGTCGGGTGGCTGGCCGGGGGCATGATGGCGTGGCGCACGGCGGCGCTCGACATCGAGCGCCTCGCCCAGATCACGGTCCACGAGCTGCGCAGGAAGCTCGAGGCGGGCGAGGTCAACCTGCTCGATGTCCGCCAGCCCGCAGAATGGGCTGCAGGCCACGTCCAAGGCGCGACCTTCATCACCGGCGGGGCGCTCCCCGGCCGCATGCAGGAGGTGCCCGACGGCAAACCTGTCGCCGTCACTTGCGGTTCTGGGTACCGATCCTCGGTGTCGTCGAGCCTGCTGGCCCGCAGCCGGAACCTGGAGGTTCTCAACGTGCTCGGCGGCATGAGCGCCTGGAAGGCCGCCGGCTATCCCACCACCAAGGAGGACTGACCATGACCTACGCCAAGACCATCACCCTCGACATCGCCTACGACGAGGCCGTCCCCAAGGTCAAAGAAGCCTTCAAGGCGCAAGGGTTCGGGACACTCACGGAGATCGACGTGCGAGCGACGCTGAAGGAGAAGCTGGGTGAGGAGATGGAGCCGTACGTGATCCTCGGTGCCTGCAACCCCGAGCTGGCCCATCGGGCGTTGGACATCGAGCGGGAGATCGGGCTGCTGCTGCCGTGCAACGTCGTCGTGCGAGCCGACGGCGAAGGCTGCGTGGTCCAGGTCCTCGACCCCAAGGTCATCGCTGACGTCCCCGGCAACGCCGCGCTGCAGCCCATTGCCGAGGAGGCGGGCCGGCACATCGACGCCGCCCTGGCCGACCTCACGGCATGAGCGAGGCGCCCGAGCACGTGGTGGCCGCCGCCCGCCGCCGGCTGCGGCGGATCCAGGGCCAGCTCGGCGGCATCGTCACCATGATCGAGGAGGGCCGCTCCTGTCGGGAGGTGATCCAGCAGATCGCCGCAGCGGGGAAGGCCCTCGACCGGGTGGGCGTGTCCCTGCTCGTGAGCCAGCTGCAGTACTGCCTGGAGGATGAGGAGGGCGCTGGGGCCGAGGGCTACGACCCTGCGGAGGTCGAGCGGCTGTTCATGAGCCTGACGTGATGCGTGTGGATTCCAGGGAGGTCGAGCATGCAAGAGGTCGCCACAGTGACGAGGATGTCGAGGAGCACCCAGGCGCCACGCCGCCACGGCATCACCGCACCGGGCCTGCTGCTGGGCATCGGCCTCGGCGGTTTCGTCGATGGCATCGTTTTGCACCAGATCTTGCAGTGGCACCACGTGCTCACCGATCAGGGAGACTACCCCTCGAACACCGTTCGAGGCCTCGAGGTGAACACGCTGTGGGATGGCCTGTTCCACGCCAGCACCTGGCTGTTCGTGACCGTCGGGTTGTTCTTGTTGTGGCGTGCCGTCGCCGGCGGCCGCCGCTGGACAGGGCGAAGCCTGGTGGGCCTGCTTCTGGCTGGATGGGGCATCTTCAACCTCGTCGAGGGCATCGTCGACCACCACATCCTCGGGGTGCACCACGTTCGGGACGACGTCGCCGACCCGATGTGGTGGGACCTCGGCTTCCTCGCCTTCGGTGTGGCCCTGCTCGTCGTGGGCTTCGCCCTTCGTGGCAGCGACCGAGGAGTCGAGGCGACGTGAGCTCGGAGCACCCGGTGAAGCTTCCAACCACGCCGAACCGCTCGGCTGAGGTCTGAGCCGTGCTTCCCGACGTCGTGGTGGGTGCCGGCCACAACGGCCTCGTCGCCGCCTGCTACCTGGC
>JAUJNQ010000003.1:0-57772 GCA_030448025.1 Acidimicrobiales bacterium
GGTCATGGAGCACCCGGTCCTCCAGGCGGCGGTGGGTGACGGTGGACCACTGGGGAGCCGTGCGCAGCCCGGCCCGGTCGGGCGTGAGGCGGACCACGTGCTCGGAGGCCAGGAAGGCCCGGGCGTGGCCCACCACCTCCTCCACACTCAGCCGACCGTCGCCCAGGGCGGCGATGCGCTCCACCACCTGAGGCTCACCGAAGCGGGCGTCTTGGGCGCACAGTCCCGTCTCATCATCCAGCAGGGCGTCGGTGATGTCCTCGAAGGTCAGCTCCGGGCGGGGCGTGAGGCGATGCAGGACACCGGCCTCCAGTTCCAGGCCCGAGGCCAGGCCCACGGCCTTGGCCTCTGTGTCCCAGCGCGCCCGGAGCAGCTCGGGGGTGAGGCTCGGGTCCTTGGGCCGGCGGGTGGCGAGGGAGGCCCGCTCGTCGGCGCGCATGCGCTCGAGCGGTGACTCGTATCTGGCGCCGTGCGCCTCCAGCCAAGCCTCGATCTGGGCGCTGCGCTTGGAGAAGACGGCGAGTTGGTCGTCGGCGAAGCCGACCATCTCCCGACAGCCGTTGCGGTCCGGGCCCCAGACCACGCCCAGCTCCTGGCTCAGAATGCGGCGCAGCTGCTCCTGGTAGACGGACCCACCCGCCTTGGCCCACCCGTACAGCGGGGTGGCGTCGAAGGCGCAGAAGCTTCCGTCGGGGCGGCGCACGATGTTCGGGATCACGCAGTGGGAGTGCAGCTGGGGATCGCCCTCGCGAGAGGCGCGGTGCACGAAGGAGGCCACGGCGAAGCCGTGGGTTCCCACCCGGCCCCGCACCCGGTTGACCTGCTGGCGGGCCACCGCCGCTCGCTCCTCCACGAAGGCCAGGGCCTGCTCCACGGCTTCCACGTGGGCCCGCACCACCACCGAGGAGGTGCGTGGCGTACCGAAGGCCCACAGCAACGACACCGACTTGGGGGCCGAGAAGGTGGCGTCGAAGGCCATGTCCTTGCGGGCCTTGTTGCCGGCCAGCAGGTCTGTCCCCGTGTTGGGGTCATGGCCGTCGACCAGGGCTCGGAGGTCGTCGTGTCCCACAACTCCGGACAGGCCCAGCTCCTCGGCCCAGGCACCGGCCCACACTCCGGGAGCCTCGCCGTGGCCCAGGTAGTACTCCTCCAGGCCCTCGGCCACGGCCGAGATGGTGTACTCGGCGTCGGTGAGGGCCGCCACCCTCAACACGGGTTGGCGCCCCCTCCCGACCGGCCACCAGGGCCGGTCGGATCTGCCTCGTCGCAGACGTGGCAACTGTCTGGAGTTCGAATCGGTCGTTCAATGAAGTGGATGTGAAGTGTCATCGAGAAGGGTGGGGCTCGGTGATGGCTGACGTGATGGAGCTCTGTGACGTGGTGGCGTCCTGGAGTGGGGATTGCTTGATCGGGTGGTCGCTGGAGATGGCGGACCCGAGCAGGTCGAGCTGACCGGCGTCGTGGCTGTCGGTCTTGACGCGGGCGCGTCCACTCGTCGTCCGGCGCCTCCCGGCCGCACGCGCCACCCCATCCCGACTGTCGGGCTGCGGCTCCTCCGCACCCGGCGAACCCGCAACCGGAATAGCGGCACCCGGCTCTTCCGCATGGGGAACGGGCGGCACGGCGACAAGGCCTGTGTCCCGGACAATGCGGTAGCGGGCGCCGGCGAAGCGTTGGGTGTCCGCAGACCGAACCTCCTCGCGCTCCACAATTCCGGCCTTCGCCAAGCGGCGAAGCGCTCTGCGCACCACGTCGCTCGAAAGGCCCACCGCATGGGCCACGCGCCCCAATGGAACGTCGACGGTTGGGCCACGGTCTGCGTCCGGGACCGCCCGGCCCACCAGCTCCTCGAGGACGGCCCAGGCGTTCGGTCCCACCTGCCGGCGGAGTTCGCGGCCTACGCCCGTGACCACCACGTCGGCACCTCTGTCGTCGCTCACCGGCCGGCCGTCTTCGTCGTCCTGGCCGCTGCGCCCATGCCCTGCCGGTCCCCCAGCCCGAACGCCACCGTGGTTGCAGCCACGGAAGGAGCCACAGGGAGAACGGTCGAGAAGCGCCCGAGGGCCACCTTGGGTACGCGCAGGCCCCGGCCGACGGTGATGCAACCAAGGCCTTCGCGCCCGCCGCTGAGGCGCCACTGCTGACACAGGCGATAGGCCGTGTTGCGTCCCACGCGCAGGTAAGCAGCTGCCTCGGCGACGGTGAGGAGATCCGGGAGGTCTTCCAGGCACCTGCCCGTCTCGCCAGCACGCTCGGCACCTCTTGGCGATAAGTCTGCACTCATGGCGATCACTCTGTTGAGGGGAGGACAAGTTACATCCGTGTAGCAAGGTCGTCAACAGCGAAGACCACTCCGCTAACCTAAAGAGTTAGGAGGAGGCTCAGTGAAGAAGCGCAAGACCAAGGAAGAGCGCCAGCCGCCGCTGTTCTGGGGGCTCAGCCCCAACCAGGTGGTGGCCTACAACCTGTGGCAGGCGCGCCAGGAGCGCGGCTGGACACAGGCCCAGGCCGCAGAAGCGCTGGAGCCGCACTTGGGCGTGCGCTGGACCGTCGCCCAGGTGTCCGCTGCCGAGCGCTCGGTTGACGGCACCCGCGTGCGTCAGTTCACGGCCGACGACATCGTGGCCTTCGCCCAGGCCTTCGAGCTGCCCATCACCTACTTCTTCCTGCCCACGCGCCCCGAGGCCAAGTGGAGCAAGCTCGACCCCCGGACCTCACCGACGCAGCTCCGCCAGCCCATGAGCCAGATGATCGACCTGGTGTTCGGCGACACCGTGGACAGCGCTCCCCGTGTGGTGAAGCGCCTCTACGAGTTCATGCAGTACATCGACCTAGAGCAGTACACCGCCGCCCAAGATCACATCTTCGACCTGGCCAAGCAGCGTCTCCTGGCCGTCGTCGGCCGAGCGGTCGGCAACATCGGTGGTTGGCAGGAGTCCCTGCGTGCCATCGCCGATGACCTCGGCACTCTGGAGGCGGAGACCAGCAAGGCGCTCACCCGCACGCTTCCCGACATCACCGAGGAGGACGTGCTCGCGCTCAGCCGAGGTGACCAGGGGAAAGGCCGGACGGGCCAAGAACGGCCAGAGCCGCAGTAGAAGCCCCCTGCTGGTCGTCTTACCTCGTGGTGGCTCCCAGCAGGTGCCTGTGTTCTGACACTGGACCCGGCAGGGGGCGGAGGTGCACCACGCCATCGCTTCCCACGTCCACGACCTCGGCAACTGCGTTGGCGTGGTCGTTGCCGGCGAGGACATATGCCCCGGCCACGATCCTGGACTGGTCCGTGGATTCGTCCAGCAAGCTCCAGGGCAGACCGGTGTCGTCCTGGGTGTTGAAGTCGACCCAGATGTCGAGTTGCTCGTTCATCGTCTTTCCTCCCCCGGCGTCGTCTGATGGTGGGGGTTTCGCCTCACGACATTTTCGCACGCCGCGAGGCGAGCGACGTCCCGGTCGAGCTCAACGAACATCACCGTGTAGTGCGGTTGCCGGAACGTAGGGCGCAATTCGAGGCCCGTGCCACGAACGGCGCCGGCGGTCATCAAGGTCAGCTGCGCGTAGGCCCGTAGCGGGCCGGCCGCCAAGCGATCGAAGGCGTCTTCGTCGGGAGCGGCCAGTACGGAGATGCCGTGCTCCCCGAAGCGCGCCAAGGCCATCCCGGCGTCGCGACGAAGAGTTTCCTCGTCGAGGAGCCCGCCCCGGAGGACGACCAGGGAGTCGTCGGCTCGGGGCTCCCGGCGGAGCCGCAGGCCGCTCACGCCGGCGGGGCTGGCGGCGTGAAGACGTCGTCGAGGCGGCGGCCGGCTTCGCGGTGTTGCTCGGACACGGTGTGGGTGTAGGTGTTCAAGGTGATGCCGATGTCGGAGTGGCCCAGGCGCTCCTGCATCACCTTGTCGTCACCGACCACCACCCGACCGACCGACTGGGCCGTGTGGCGCATTCCCTTGGGTGTGATGCGCGGCACCCCGGCCTTGTCGATCATCGAGTCCATGAGCCGGCGAAAGTTGTTGGGGTCGATCCAGCCGCCCAGATTGGTGGTGAACACCAGCCCCGACTCCATCCAGGCGCCGCCGACGAAGTCGGCCTCCTCCCGCTGATGCTGCCGGTGCTCGACGAGGGTGGCGGAAGTGGCGGGACCGAAAGTCACCAGGCGCTCGCTGTACTCGGTCTTGAGCTGCTTGAGCACCGGTCGGCCCCGCTCGAGGGTGAGCTGCTGGACGACCTCCAGCTGTCCCTGGTCAAGCTCCACGTCGGCCCAGCGCAGGGCGAGGATCTCACCTCGGCGTAGCCCTGTCACGAGGCACAGGTGGAAGGCCGCATACAGGCGGTGGCCGGAGGAGGCGGCGAGGAAGGCTCGGGCCTCGTCGAGAGTCCAGCCCAGCTTCTTGTGGGTGCGGTCGGGACGCGGTGGCTGGGTGAGCCTCATGGGGTTGCGAGCCAGTCGGCCGCGCTGGACCGCCTCCTCCAGAGCCATGGAGAGGATCCTGCGCACCAAGCGAGTGGAGGTCGGGCCCAGCCTGGCCTTGCCGGTCTGGCCTGCCAGGGAGAGCTCTCGGAGCCAGCCGTCGAGCACCTCCGGCGTCACGTCTCGCAGGCGGACAGCTCCGAGATGAGGGACGACGTGACGACGGACCGCCCAGCAGTACTGGTCGTACGTACTGACCTCCACCCGCCCTTCCTTGGAAGGCAGCCACACCGATTCGAGGAAGTCAGCCAGGGTCTCGGTGTCGGTACCGGCTCGACCGGCGGTGACCGCCTTCAAATGGGCGGTGGCAGCCCGCTTGGTCTCGAAGGTGGCCAGCTGCTTCACCCGACGCTTGCCAGTAGCCGGGTCGTAGCCGGCTTGGCGCACAACCCACTTCCTTCGCTGCCGCTGCAACTGGGGCTCGCCCACTGCGATCCACTGCACCATCTGGGCGATTGTACGGTCCCGGAGTGCATACATGGTGCATACATGGCCCTTGAACCAGAAGAGCCGGTTCCGAAGAACCGGCTCTGACCTGGACTTTCTCTGTCGGGCTGGGGAGATTTGAACTCCCGACCTCTTGACCCCCAGTCAAGCGCGCTAACCAACCTGCGCCACAGCCCGTCAGCCGACGAGCGTAGCCGTCCTCACGCTCGTCCTCAGAGCCGGCCGACGAGCCAGAGGATGCCCTGGACGGCCCGCCAGCCCAGGTACAGCACTGTGGCCACCACCAGGAACTTGAAGTGCCAGGGGATCGGGGGAGGCTCTTCGTCGAGGAGGAGCTGGCCGCAGCTGGGGCACTCGTCCTCCTCACGCCACGCCCCGCACGCCTCGCACCACGCCTGGGCGCGGGCCGCCGAGTCGGCCACGTCAGGTCTTGCGGATGGCCAGGATGGCGACGTCGTCGGTGAGGGGCGCGTCGGCGAAGTCCCGTGCCGCTTCCAGCAGCCCCTTGCACATGACGTTCAGGTCCTGGCCGGGATCGCGGCGGAGATGCTGGCCGATGCGCTCCTCGCCGAACAGGTTGTAGCCGGCCCGGGCTTCGGTGAGCCCGTCGGTGTACATGATCAGGACGTCACCCACGTCGAGGGGGACCTCCCGGCTGAAGTACGTGCCGTTCGGGTCCAGGGTGAGCAGCGGCCCGGTGGCCCGGAGAGGCCGCACCTCGCCGTCGTGCCACACCCATGCCGGCGGGTGGCCGGCGGAAGCGAAGCGCAGCGTGCCGGCGTTCTGGTCGAAGGTCACCGCGCACAGGGACACCAGGTCCTCGGGTCGTCCCTGGGCAGAGAGCACCACATTGAGCTCCTCGACCGACTGTGCGGGATCGCGGTATTGGCGGAGGAAGACCCGCAGCAGGTACTTGACCTGGAAGGCGGTGATGGAGGGCTCCATGCCGTGGCCGGCCACGTCACCGATGACGGCGATGATGCGGTTGGGCGTGGTGGGGAACAGGTCGTAGAAGTCCCCGGCCAGAGCCCCCGTTCCGGGCTCGTACACGTGGGCGATCTCGAAGCCCTGGGTGACCGGCAGCTCGTCGGGCGCCAGGCGGGCCGACCACCGCATGGGCGTCATCTCCCCCTGCTGGTCCAGCACCTCCTGGGCCCGGCGCTCCCGTACCCAGCGGGCCTCGGTGAGGCCGGCCTCGGCGAAGAAGCGGCTCCCGTATCGCACGGAGATGACCACGGGCACGATCAGCAGGAACAGCGGTGCGTCGAACACCGCCTCTCCCGAAACCGAGCCGGCCCCGAGGGCGAGGGCCAGGATCACGTAGAGAAGGGCGGTGTGCAGCTCCTTGCGGTAGGCGAGCCGGGTGGCCTCGGTGCTGGGGTCGGTTTCGCCCATGGCTGCGGCCATGCGCCGTTCGGCACGGCGGAGGCGCTGTCCGGAACGGGCCCACACCACGGCAGCGATCACGCAGCCCACCGCCACGACCAGCAGGAATGGGCGCTCGACCATGGCGACGAGACGCTACCTGGCGTTCACCTCCTTCGCTTCAACCGCCCCGCTTCAACCCCCCGCTTCAATCACCTCGGGGCCTGACCCGAAGCTTGACCGGCGTGGGGCCGAGGTCGAAGCGCTCCCTGATCTTGCGCTCGAGGTAACGCACGTAGGTGGGAGGCAGCGTGGCGCTGGTGAACAAGGTGAACGTGGGCGGGTCGGTGGCGCCCTGGGTGGCGTAGAGCACCCGGCCGTGGGGCGCCCGCTGGGCGGCTTGGGCCTCTTGCACGACGGCGTTGAGCTCGGCGGTGGGAACCCGGCGGTGGTACGCCTCCATGGCCTGGTCGAGGGCCGGCAGAAGCGTATGGACGCCGAGGCCGGTCTTGGCGCTGATCCGCAGCACCGGCGCATAGCCGAGGAAGGAGAGCCGGTCCACCATCTGCGCCCGCACCCGGGCACGCCCCTCCGTATCCAGGGTGTCCCATTTGTTGAGGGCCAGCACCACGGCGCTGCCGGCGGCGTCCACCCGCTCGGCCAGGCGCTGGTCCTGATGGGTCACGCCCTCGGAGGCGTCGATCACCACCACGGCGGCGTCGGCGTCGTCGATGGCCCGCAGGGCCCGGACCAACGAGTAGTACTCGGCCCCCTGCCCCACCCGGGACTTGCGCCGCATGCCGGCGGTGTCCACGAACCGCACGGGCCCGCCGTCGGTCTCCACCAGGGTGTCGATGGCGTCTCGTGTGGTTCCGGGCATGTCGTGGACCACGGAGCGGTCGTCGCCGATGAGGCGGTTGAACAGGGTCGACTTTCCCACGTTGGGACGGCCCACGATGGCCACTCGGGGCGCCGACGGCCCGCCCTCGGTGTCGGCCCGGGCGACGTCGTCAGCCGGCGCCTCGTCGTCGTTGGCGTCATCGGGTGCCTTGTTCAGGTGGCGCACGACCTCGTCGAGCAGGTCACCCGTCCCCCGGCCATGGAGGGCCGAGACGGGCCAGGGGTCACCGAGGCCGAGGCGGGAGAAGGCCCAGGCGTCGGCTTCTCGAGTGTCGGCGTCGACCTTGTTGGCCGCCAGCACCACCGCCTTGTCCGACTGCTGGAGCAGCCGAGCCACGCTCTGGTCCTCCTCGGTGGGCTGGACCACGCCGTCGACGACGAAGAGCACGACGTCGGCATCGCCCACGGCCCGCTCGGCTTGGGCGCTCACCTGGCGGTCGAGGGGATGGTCGCTGTCCAGCCAGCCGCCGGTGTCCACCACCAAGAACTCGTGTCCGGCCCACTCGGCGGGCAGCTCCTTGCGGTCGCGGGTCACGCCCGGGCGCTCCTCCACGATGGCCTCGCGCCGGCCGAGGATGCGGTTCACGAGCGTCGACTTGCCCACGTTCGGCCGTCCCACCACCGCCACCACCGGCATGGTCACGCCGCGGGCTCCAGGAGGGCCCGGCGGAGCGAGGCTCCGTCCGTGGGCACCACCTCCACGGGCCGGGGCAGGTCGGCCGGGCTCAGCCCGTCGAGGAACACGCCCTTGGACAGGCACACGTCGGGGAGCAGGTAGCGGTGGCCCTCCGGCTCGGCGTGCAGGGTCCGGCACAGGTCCTCCCCCACCAGCAGCCCGGCCACGCCGATGTTGCCCCCGAAGAAGCGATTGGGCACGGGGACGAGGCGCACGTCCCGCGCGCCCAACTGCTCGACCAACGGAGCCAGCACCCGAGCGCCGTACTCACCGGTGAGGACGGCCACCGGTGCCGAGGCCGACGGGCGCAGCGTGACGGTGCCCGGCGCCCGGGGAGCCCGGTAGCCCTCGGCGGGCGCGCCGTCCACCCAGGCGAAGAACCCGGACCGCACCCCGAGCGATTCCTCGCTCTGTCCGAGCAGGGCGGCCTCGAAGGCGCGGGCCATGCCGATGCCGTCCTCGTGCATGGGGAAGCCCTCGTAGTCCTCGGCCGGCGGGAAGGCCCGGCCGGCCAGGAGGTAGTACTCGTCGGCGGCGAAGGCCACCCGCCGTCCGAGCGCGGAGGCGAAGACCGGCTGCCACTCCTCCACGCAGTCCACCACCACTGCCGCCTCCTCCTGGGTGTGGGCCCGCATGGCGCCCTCGGTGGAGTAGCGGCTCACGCCGAGGGGCACCACTGCCACGGTGGCCAGCTCCGGGTACTGGTCCAACACGCCGGCCATGGTGTCGTGCAGCACCACGCCGTCGTTGACCCCAGGGCACACCACCACCTGGCCGTGGACCTCCACGCCGTGGTCGAGGAGAGCGCGCAGCCAGCGCAGGCTGGTGGCACCGCGCCGGTTGCGCAGCATGCGGGAGCGCACGTCGGGGTCGGTGGCGTGGATGCTCACGTACAGCGGGCTCAGGTGCTCGGTCACCACCCGCTCCAAGTCGAGCTCGGTGAAGCGAGTGAGGGTCGTGAAGTTGCCGTAGAGGAAGGAGAGGCGGTAGTCGTCGTCCTTCAGTGACAGGGACTTCCTCATGCCCGGCGGCAGCTGGTAGATGAAGCAGAACTCGCAATGGTTGTCGCACGTTCGGACCTGGTCGAACAGCGCCGACTCCACCTCGGCTCCGAGCGCCTCCCCCGCGCCCTTGGCAACTTCCACCGTGAGCTGGAGGCCACCGCGGCTCACCTCGACCTCGAGGTCGGCCTCGTCGGCGAGAAGGCGGAACTGGATGACATCTCGGGGGACCTGGCCGGCCATGGCGACGATCTCGTCACCCGGTTGCAGCCCGGCCCGGGCGGCCGGTGAGCCGTCGGCCACGGCCACCACGCGGGCGCTCCGCCCGGCGGAGTGCGGCAGTGACACGGCACCACGTTATTGCGACGGTCCGGCTACTCGAAGCGCCGCAACGACGGTGCGGCCATCGTCCACCTCCCCTGTCTACCGGCCGTGCGGGTCCCTTCCCGGTGGTGGACGTCGGTAGCCTGGGATCGTGCCTGTCGAACGCGTCCTGCTGGCTTCGCCCCGAGGGTTCTGCGCCGGTGTGGAGATGGCCATCAAGGCTCTGGCGTGGATGGTCCGGGTCAACGAGGCGCCGGTGTACTGCTACCACCAGATCGTGCACAACGAGGTGGTGGTCGATCGTTTCCGCCAGCTCGGGGTGGTGTTCGTGGACGACATGTCCGAGGTCCCCGAAGGTGCGCCCCTGATGCTGAGCGCCCACGGCTCGGCTCCCGAGGTCGTGGCCGCGGCCCGGGCCAACGGCGGCGTGGTGGTAGACGCCGTGTGCCCCCTGGTGACCAAGGTCCACCACGAGGTGAAGGTGCGCTCTGGCAAGGGTTACAACGTGATTTACGTGGGCCACGAGGGCCACGACGAGGCCGTGGGCACCATGGCCGTGGCGCCCGACTCCGTGCGCCTGGTGGAGACCGAGGCCGACGTGGCCGCCTTGGATCTGGCCGCCGACGCCCCCGTGGCGTTCCTCGCCCAGACCACCCTCAGCATGGACGAGTGGGCCGGCGTGCGCGACGCCGCCCACGAGCGGTTCCCATCCATGTGGATGCCCACCCGCAGCGACCTGTGCTTCGCCACCACCAACCGCCAGTCGGCCCTCAAAGCCATCGCCCAGGATGCGGATGCCTTCGTGGTGATCGGCTCGGCCAACTCCTCCAACACCGTCGCCCTCGAGAAGACGGCCCGGGCCGCGGGCTGCGCCCGTGTCGTGCGGGTCAATGGCGCCGACGAGGTACCCGACGACCTGAGCGGCACCGTGGGCGTCACGGCCGGCGCGTCGGCGCCCGAGGAGCTGGTGTGGGCCGTGGTGAACCACTTGGCTCCGGCGAACGGCGCCGAGGTCGTCACCATCACCAACGAGGAGGAGTACTTCCCTCCCCCCCGCGAGCTGCGTGACCTGGTGCGGGGCGCGGTGGCAGCCGTGCGCTTCTCACTGATGGCGCCGGCCGACGACGAGGGCGTGCTGGGCGACGATCGCGTCGTGGCCGCCAGCGACGTCCTCGACACCCTGGCCGGCTGAGCCCAGCCTGTGTTCAGGCGCCGGCTTTGGCCTGGGCCTCGTCGAACAGCCGCTGCAGCTCCTCCCGGAGCTTCTCGGTGAGCTGGTGCACCGCCTTCCGCGACGCCCGGCCCGACGGCCCGACGGCATCGGGGTAGAGGGGCTCGCCGACGACCACGTGGACCTTCACCGGGCGCAGCAGCCTCGAGCCCTTGGGCATGGCGCGCGACGACCCGCCGATGCCCACGGGGACGATGGGCACGCCGGTACGGGTGGCCAGGTAGGCCGCTCCCTCGAATAGCGGTTCCACCAGTGGGCCGGTCTGGCGGGTGCCTTCGGGAAATAGCACGAGCGGCTCACCGCCCTTCAGCACCTCGATACAGCGACGAAGGGCCTCACGATCGACGTGGCCGCGGTGGACGGGAAAGCCGCCCAGGGCGTCGAGGACCCAGGCCGGGAACCGGTACTTCCACACCGTCTCCTTGCCCATGTAACGCATGCGCCGCTTGGTGATGGCGCAAACCACTGGCGTGTCGATGTTGGAGCGGTGCACGGGTGCGAGCACGAAGGGACCATCAGGCACATGCTCGGTGCCCTCCATGGTCTGGCGCCAATAGAGGCGGCAGAACCCGGCGAGGAGGTTGCGCACGAACCGGTAGAAGAGCAGCTGGCCCATCGGGAACTCCGGAGCCGCGCCGGGCGCGCCGGCCGTCTCGGAGGAGGCTGGCGTCACGGGTTCAGGTTGCGAAGGACCTCTTCCACCACCTGGTCGACGGTGAGGTCGCTGGTGTCGAGCACCACCGCGTCGTCGGCGGCCTTGAGCGGCGAGGCGGCGCGAGTGGAGTCGAGCTCATCGCGCCGGGCCATGTCGGCAGCCACCGTTCCTTCCACGCCACCGGTCTCGGTGGAGCGCCGGCGGGCCCGTACTGCGTCACCCGCCACCAGGTACACCTTGAGCTCGGCGTCGGGGAACACCACCGTCCCGATGTCTCGGCCCTCCACCACCCCGACGTCGCGGGCCGCTGCCCACTCGCGCTGGCGACGAACCATCTCTTCGCGCACCGCGGGGTTGGAGGCCACGGCGCTCACCGCCCGGGTGACGTCGTCGCCCCTGATGTGGGCGGTGGCGTCCTCGCCATCGACGACGACCTTCTCCTCCCCGACGTCGATCGTGACCTCCAGGGCGACGCGGGCGACGGTGTGCTGGTCCTCCGGGTCCACACCACGCTTGAGCACGGACAAGGCCACCGAGCGGTACATGGCACCGGTGTCGAGATGTCCCGCATCCAGCCGGGCGGCCACGGCCCGGGACACGGTGGTCTTGCCCGACCCCGACGGCCCGTCGATGGCGATCACTCGCATCGGCGCAGCTCCAAAGCGCGGGTCACAGAAGCGACTGTAGGTCGCGCTCGAAACCGGGGTAGCTGGTGGCCACGGCCTCCCACCCGTCGATTCGGGTGGTCCCACTGCCGCCCAGGCCGGCCACGGCCAGGGCCATGGCCACGCGGTGGTCGCCGTGGGAGCTGACGTGGCCGGCGTGCAGCGGCGGTCCTCCGTGGACCACCAGTCCGTCGGCCATCGGCGCGGCGTGGACTCCCACCGACGTCAGCTCGGTGGACATGGTGGTGATCCTGTCCGTCTCCTTAACCCGCAGCTCCCCGGCGCCGCAGAAGGTGGTCACTCCATCGGCCATCGCCGCGGCAACGGCCAGGACCGGGATCTCGTCGATGAGGCCGGGTACCTCCTCAGCCCCCACCTCAGTGGCGTGGAGCGGGCCGTAGCGGGCGTGGATGTTGGCCGTGGTGGCGTCCAGGGGCTCGATGTCGACCTGAGCTCCCATGCGGCGGAGGACGTCTACGAAGCCGGTCCTCTTCGGACCCACGTACACCCGCTCCACCACCACGTCGCTGCCGGGCGTGATGCACGCCGCCACCACCCAGAAGGCAGCCTGGGAGGGGTCACAGGGAACGTCCAGCTCGAAGGGCCGCAGCTCGGACGCCCGCACCCGCGTCACCAGGCCGCCGGCGCTCACCTTCACGTCGGCACCGCACGCGGCCAGCATCTCCTCGGTGTGCGATCGGGTGCGCTCCCGCTCATAGACCACGGTGTCCCCTTCGGCGCCGAGGCCGGCCAGCAGCACCGCGCTCTTGAGCTGGGCGCTGGCCACGGGCGGGTGGTACTCGATCCCCCTGAGGCTGCCGCCGTGCACGGTGAGCGGAGCCACGCAGCCCGGCCGGCAGTCCACGTGCGCCCCCATCTGGCGCAAGGGCTGGACCACCCGGTCCATGGGGCGGCGGGAGACCGATTCGTCGCCCATCAGCACCGTGAGCCAGGGGAAGGGGGCACAGAACCCGGACAGCAGGCGGATGGTGGTGCCCGAGTTGCCCACGTCGATCGGGGCTTCGGGCTGGTGGAGGCGGTCGACCCCTCCACTCAGGCGGGTCTCGATCTCGGCGTTGTCTTGGACGACGTGCTCCATGCCGGCTCCGAGCGACCGGACGGCGGCGGCGGTTCGGGCGACGTCGTCACCCTGGGACAGGCCTCGGAGGACGGAGACCCCACCGGCGCGGGCAGCCAGGATCAGGGCCCGGTGGGAGATGGACTTGTCGCCCGGCACCCGGACCCGCCCGCAGAGGGGTTGACCTCCGCTCACCTCCAGAGCCGTCATCGCTGTTCCCCTCCGTGGACCCTGGGGCGAGGCTACGCCAGCGGATGCACAGAGGGACGAAAGCCGCGGGTCATCAACGCCTCCCGCAGCACGTCGGCCACATCGGCGTCCACCACCAGGACGAGCAGGCCGCGGTCGCCCTCGACCGAGTGGACGATGTCCAGGTCCTCGATGTTGACCGCCAGCTCCCCCGCCAGCGTGGTGACCTCCGCCACCACGCCGGGGCGGTCGGGGACCGGCACCCGAAGGTCGACCAGAGCATCGGGGCGGGCCAACCCTCCCGGCAGGTTGGTGCGGGCGCTCCGGGCGCCCTCCAACCAACGCAAGAGCCCATCCCGGTCGCCGGTGGACACCAGCTCCCGCACGTCGTCGAGCGAGGAACGCAGGCGGTCGAGGGCGTGGACGATGGCGTCGCGGTTCTCGGCGCAGATGTCGGGCCAGATCCCTGGGTGGCCAGCAGCGATCCGGGTCATGTCACGGAACCCTCCGGCGGCCAGGCGCAGCAGGGCGGCGTGCTCCTCGGCGCCCTCGTCGGCCAGGCACATGAGGGTGGCGGCGGTCAGGTGGGGGACGTGGGACACCAGTGCCACCAGCGTGTCGTGGCGCTCGGGAGTGAGAGCCACCACGTCGGCCCCGAGGGTCGAGACCACGCTTCGAACGCGGGCATAGGCGGCGGGGTCGGTTCCCGTCGTGGGCGTCAGCACCCAGGTGGCGCCTTGGAACAGGCCCGCCTCGGCCCCCTCCACGCCCTCCTGCTCCGAGCCGGCCATGGGGTGGCCGCCGACGAAGCAGGGATGGTCCACGGCTGCCACGATGGGAGCCTTCACGCTGCCCACGTCGGTCACAAGGCCTCCGTGGGCAAGCGCCAGGCCGGCCTCTGAGGCCACCGCCGACACGGGTGTGGCCACGAAGGTGACCTCGGCCTCCGGGTCGACACCCACGGCATCGAGGGCTCCGGCGGCCAGTGCTTGGTGGGCCCGCTCGACCCGGTGGTCGGCACCGGTGACGTGCCAACCCCGGGCGCGCAGCGCCATCCCTATGGAGGCGCCGATGAGGCCGGTGCCGACGACGGCGGCCCGCTTCCCCGGCGCGAGGGGCTCAGGTGGTGGCGTCGTCTCAGGCCGGGAGGTCGTCGCGGAGGCCACGAGCCTTCTCGAGGTAGACGTGGTGGAGCTGGCTGCGGGTCCGCTCGGTGGTCACGTGCATCAGCACCCGGATGGTGAGGGGTGTGCCGCTCTCGACGTCGAGCTCCCGGGCGCACAGCAGCGGCACGTCGCCCAGCCCACAGGCCCGGGCCGCGGTGGCCGGGAACATGGAGTGGATGTCGTCAGTGGCCGTGAAGACGATGCTGATGAGATCGTCCTTGCTCACGTCGTTGCGTTCCAACATGGCCGTCACCAGCGTCTGGACCCGCTCGCTCACCTGGCCGGTGGTGTCGGTATCGACCGTGGTGGCGCCTCGCAGCGCTCTGACCGCCGGTGACACGCGACGAACTCTACGTTCTCGCTCTTCGTGTTCGCTCTACGGTTCGGCTGGGCCGGTGGCCGCGCCCAGGTCTCGCACCTCGGACGTGGACAGCGATCGCCACTGCCCCGGCCGCAGCTCCCGCTCGGCCAGGGGGCCGATCCGCGTCCGCACCAGACGAACCACGGGGTGTCCTACCGCGTCGCACATGCGCCGCACCTGGCGGTTGCGTCCCTCGTGGATCGAGATGCGCACCAGGTTCGGGGCGGGCAGGGAGACCCGGGCCGGCGCGGTGAGGCCGTCGTCCAGCACCACCCCCTCGCGCAGGCGGCGGAGGGATCCCGGCGAGGGGGTCCCTTCGACCTCGGCCAGGTACTCCTTCTCCACGCCGAAGGAGGGATGGGTGAGGCGATGGGCCAGCTCGCCGTCGTTGGTGAGGAGGAGCAGGCCCTCGGTGTCGGCGTCGAGCCGTCCCACCGGGAAGACGCGGGGCTCGCTCGGCACCAGGGCCACCACGGTGGGCCGGCCCTGCGGGTCCTCCGAGGTGCTCACCACCCCCCGGGGCTTGTTGAGCACGTAGTGGACGAGTCCGGGGCGCACCCCGACCGGGACCCCGTCGACCTCGACTCGGTCGTGCTCGGGGTCGACCCGCCGTCCCAGCACCGCCGTGCTGCCGTTCACCCGTACCCGTCCGGCCTCGATCAGCTCCTCGGACGCCCGTCGACTGCCGAAGCCGATGCGGGCCAGCACCTTCTGCAGTCGCTCTCCCCCTCCGGCTGCGTCGCCTGCGTCGGCGTCATCAGTGCTGCCGGCGCCAGGTCCCCCGTCCATGCTCTCGGGCCCGCCCTACTCGCCGGAGCGAAGGCCGTTCTCGAGCAGCTCGACCTCCTCGGGGCCGGGCACGAAGTCACCGAGCGGCGGAAGGTCGTCCAGCGAGTCGAGACCGAGCCGCTCCAGGAAGTGGCGGCTCGTGCCGTACAGGACGGCTTGGCCGGGTCCGGCGTCGCGGGCCACCTCCTCGATGTAGCCCCGCCGCTCCAGGGTGCGCACCACCCCGTCGACCTCCACCCCCCGGATGGCCGCCACCTGGGCTCGGGACACGGGCTGCTTGTAGGCCACCACGGCGAGGGTCTCGAGGGCGGCGGCCGAGAGGCGGGCGGACTGGCCCCGCAGCGCCAAACGCTCCACGTAGGGTGCGAGGTCGGGATGGGTCTGGAAGCGGTAGCCGCCGGCCACCCGGACCAGCACGAAGCCCCGCTCCTCCGCCTGGTAGGCGGCAGCCAGCTCGGAGCAGAGGTGCTCCACCTTGGCCGGACCGACCTCGAGCAACTCGGCCAGCAAGCCCGGCTCGACCGGTTCCTCCACCACCATCAGCACGGCCTCTATGGCCCGCAGCTCCTCGGGCCGTGCCGGCGTGCGGGCGTGGGGCGCGTCAGCCATCAGCCCTGGTACTCCGCCACCGACTCCGCTGCGCCCTCTCGCACTTGGGCCTCCAGCATCGACGGCTGGGGCACGAGGCCGCCGTCCTCACCCAGCCAGCGCACTCGCAGCTCGCCGAAGGTGACGCCCTGGTCGAGCTCGACCAGCCCATCCTTGTACAGCTCCAGCACGGCGAGGAAGCGCACGATGATCTGCAGGCGCTCGACCACGCCCTCGGTGAGCCGGCGGAAGCTGGCTTGGCCCAGACGAGGAAGCTCGTCCGACAGCTGGGCGACGGCATCTCGTACGCTGGCCCGCACGGGCGTCACGTGGTCGAGCACCACCCTGGGCACGGGCCGCGGCATGAGGGCACGCTCGAGGGCATTGCGGAGCTGCTCGGCAGTGACGCCGGCGAGTGCGTCGGGCATGACGCAGGCGAAGCGGTCCTCCATCCCCACCGTTCGCGGTCGTGAGCGCTCGGCCCGGAAGGCGAGCTGCTCGAGGGCTTGGGCGGCCTGCTTGTAGGTCTTGCACTCGAGGAGGCGAGCCAGCAGGACGTCACGCTTGGACCACAGCTCGATCTCCTCGTCCAGGTCGACCGCGCTCGGAGCGGGAAGGAGCCGGCGCACCTTGAGCTCAACCAGCACCGCAGCCACCAGAAGGAACTCAGTGGCGGTCTCCAGTTCGAGGTGGTGGAGGTCCTCGAGATGGGCCAGGTAGGCGCCGACGATGGACGTGATGGACACCTCGTACAGGTCCACCTGCTCGTCGACGATCAGGTGCAGGAGCAGGTCCAGCGGCCCCTCGAACACCGGGGTGCTCACCTCGTAGGGCATCTGGTGCAGGATACCGAGGGGGCGGTTGGGCCCGGCGCATACCATCGGGAGATGGCCAGAGTGCTCTCCGGGCTGAAGCCGACCGGACCGGTGACGCTGGGCAACTACCTCGGTGCCCTTCGCTACTGGGTGGAGGACCAGCACCGGGACGATTCGTTCTTCGCCGTGGTGGACCTCCACGCCCTCACCGTGGAGCACGACCCTGCGGATCTGAGGGCCCTCACGCTGGAGCAGGCCCGCTGCCTGCTGGCCGCTGGGCTCGACCCCGACGTGTGCACCCTGTTCATTCAAAGCCACGTCCACGAGCACTCCGAGCTGAACTGGTTGCTGGAATGCACGACCAGCTTCGGTGAGCTGCGCCGCATGACGCAATTCAAGGACAAGTCGGGCGATCAGGAGTTCGTCTCCACCGGGCTGTTCACCTATCCCGTGCTCATGGCCGCGGACATCCTCATCTACGACGCCGACCGAGTACCGGTGGGCGACGACCAGCGCCAGCACTTGGAGCTGTGCCGCGACATCGCCCTTCGATTCAACGGCCGCTACGGCGACGTCTTCGTGGTGCCCGAGGCATCGGTTCCCACGGTGGGGGCGCGGGTCAAGGACCTGCAGGAACCCACCATGAAGATGTCCGCCTCGTCGGCCTCGCTGGCGGGCACCGTGCTCCTGCTCGACCCGCCCGCCGACATCGAACGCAAGATCAAGCGGGCCGTGACCGACACCGAGTCCGAGGTCCGCTACGACCCCGGGGCCAAGCCGGGCGTCTCGAACCTGCTCACCATCCTGGGGGCGGCCACCTCTCGCACGCCCGAGGACGTGGCGTCCGGCTACACCCAGTACGGCTCGCTCAAGGCCGACACCGCGGCGGCCGTCGTCGAGCTGCTCCTGCCCGTGCAGGAGCGCTACCGCGAGCTGACCGGCGACCCCGCCGGAACCGCAGCGCTGCTCGAGAAGGGCGCGGCCAAGGCCCGGGTCGTTGCCAGCGCCACCCTGGCCAGGGCCAAGGACGCGGTGGGCCTCCTCGCCCCCGGCTAGCGGATCGTCGTTCTGGCGACGGTTTCCCGTCACATTGGGCGCAAACCGTCGCCAGTTGGTCCGGTCGGCCAACGGATGAGTCGTTGGGATGTGCGTTGTCCCGCGGCGGTCAGTCGTCGTCGGCGGCCTTGAGGGCCCGTCCGGTGGCAAGGGGCACGCTCCAGCGTTCGGGCGGGCGGTGGTGCTCGTGCGCCCAGGCCACTGTGAGGGGGTGGCTGCCGGCTTGCTCGAGAAGGTCGCCACCGAGGCGGTCATGGTCCAGGTACTGGCCAAACCGCGCCGGTAGGCGGCTCGGACCGGTCATGGCTGCCACTGTGGCCGCCACCCGGGCGAAGGTGCCGAGACCGCTGACCACCTTGCCCACGTCGTGCAGGAGGGCGGCGGCGATCACTGGGCGTGTGGCGTCCTCGCCGAGGGCCTGCTCAGCCCGGCGGGCCACGCCGACGGCGTGGCGCCGGTCGGCCGCGCTCATGCGTCCCCACAGCACCATCTCGTCCTCGGAGAGAGTGGTTGCCACCCACGCCCGGTCGGGGGGCGCCGGCTCACCCGGCAGCAGGGAGCCCACGAAGCGGCGGGCCAGGTGCAGGGCATGGGCCCAGCTCACCCGATCAGGCGCTGCCAGAGGTCTATGGCGGGGTCGAACACCAACGACAGGGAGCCGGGCAGCAGGAGCACCAGTGCGAGCAGGATGAACATCGAGTACTGGCGGATGCGTAGGTAGCCCGGCCACAGCCGGTCCGGCAGGGCCCGCTCCACCACCGCCGAGCCGTCGAGGGGCGGGATGGGGATGAGGTTGAAGGCGGCCAGCACCACGTTCACGATGCCGGCGACGAAGACCACCCGGATGGCCAGTGAGTCGTCGGGATGGACCTGGAAAGCCCGGATGATGAGGGCTGCGGCCACGGCGATGGCGATGTTGACCGCGGGACCCACCAGGCTGACCAGCACGGTCTGGTTTCGAGGATGGCGAAGGCGCCTCGGCTCGATGGGCACGGGCTTGGCCCACCCGAAGGCAGTCCCGGTGGTGATGAGGAGCAGGGCGGGAAGGATGATCGTGCCGAAGGGATCGATGTGCGGCAGCGGGTTGAGGGTGAGGCGACCCGCCTTCTTGGCTGTGTCGTCGCCGAAGACCAGGGCCAGAGCGCCGTGGGAGACCTCGTGCACGATCACCGACGGAAAGAGGACGGCGAAGAAGATCACCTTGTCCTCGGTGAGGATGTCTCTGCGGAACAGCAGGTAGAGGAGGACCGCACCGAGGCCCACTAGGACCAACACCTGCTGGCGGCTCATGGGGTCGCGGGTCGGGTGCGCCGGCTCCGACGGTTGCACCCCTCAGCCGCTCCGGGGAGTCAGCGCTGGGACGCGCAGTCGATGCAGTGCCGTGCCGCGGGCATGGCCTCGAGCCGAGCGCCGTTGATAGGCCGGTCGCACCCCTCGCACACGCCGTAGCCGCCCTCGTCCAGCTTCACCAGGGCGTGCTCCACCTCGTCCAGGGCCTCGCGCAGGCTTCCGGCCAGCATCTCGGCCTCACCACGCTCGGCCGTGACCTGGCTGGTGTCGGCGAAGTTGGCGTCGTAATCGAGCCCGCTGCCCTCTCCGCCGAAGCCCAGCTCGTCGAGCTGGTGGCGAAGCGCCTGGCGCTCCTGCTGAAGGAGCGCGCGCGTGTCAACGGGAGCATCACTGGCCATGAGGGAGCGATGTTACTAGGCCGGGTCCCCTCCCAGGCACAGGACGGGGTCCGCAGCGGCCACACCCAGGGCCTGCGCCACAGCCGGGTTGGTGACCTTGCCCGCCACCGTGGTGACCCCCGAGCGCAATGCCGGGTCGGCCTCCACGGCCCCGAGCGGCCCTCGCTCGGCCACCTCCAACACATAGGGCAGGGTGGCGTTGGTCAGGGCGTAGGTGGACGTGTGGGGGACGGCGGCGGGGACGTTGCCCACGGCGTAGTGGGTGACTCCGAAGGCCTGGAACACGGGGTCGGCGTGGGTGGTCTCCCTGGTGGTCTGGATGCAGCCACCCTGGTCCACGGCCAGGTCCACGATCACCGAGCCGGGCCTCATGGTCCGCACCATCTCCTCGGTGACCACCACCGGCGACCGCCCACCGGGCACCAGCACGGCCCCGATCACCAGGTCCGCCTCCGCTACGGCCCTCTCCACCGTGCCACGGTTCGACGCCAGGGTGAGGATCCTGCCCTTGTGGATCTGGTCCACGAATCGAAGTCGGTCGAGATCCTTGTCCAAGAGCCAGACCTCGGCCTCCATGCCCTGGGTGATCCATGCCGCGTTCCAACCCACGTTCCCGGCGCCGAGCACCGCGATTCGGGCCGGTCGCACGCCCGGGGCCCCGCCGAGGAGCACACCCCGCCCGCCGCTCGGCCGCTCCAGGTAGTGCGCGCCGATCTGCGCCGCCAGGCGCCCCGCCACCTCGCTCATGGGAGCGAGCAGGGGAAGAGCGCCGCTCGCCACCTGCACCGTCTCGTAGGCCAGGGCCGTAGTGCCCGCGGCCAGTAGAGCCCGCCCTACGTCCGGGTAGGCGGCCACGTGGAGGTAGGTGAACAGCACCTGGTCGTCGCGGAGGTGGCGGTGCTCGGCCTCCTGGGGCTCCTTGACCTTGACGACCAGCCCTGCGCCCCATGCTTCTTCGGCACTGGTGAGGCTGGCGCCGGCAGCGGCGAAGCTGGCGTCGGGAATGGCCGAACCTTCGCCCGCCCCTCGCTCCACCACAACGTGGTGGCCATGGGCGGTGAGCTCCCGGACGCCGTCGGGGGTGATGGCGACCCGGTTCTCTCCCGGCTTGGTCTCAGCCGGGACCCCGACGATCACCCGGCCACGGTACCGGTCATGCTCGCGCCGCCCGACGCTCGTGGCGCTTCACGGCCGTCACGGCGACGATGGCCACGGCCACGCACAGGGCGAATAGGGCGATGGCGCCGGCGCCAAGAACCCGAGCGGCGCTCCGGAAGATCCTGATGCGCGGGCCCACTGCCATCGGGACGGGTCGCCTGTTGGGCAGAGAGCCGGGCTGCAAGTCCTCTGCCGAGCAGTCGACCCGGTAGCGGCCGTCGTGGTCGACCCGGAAGGACAAGGCGGCCTGGTAGGTCTCCTCGCCCAGGGTCAGCACCCAGGAGGAAGCGGCCCCGGTGGGAACGGCCCTTCCCGTGGCGAGGTCGACCACCTTGCACTCGGGGTCATCCCGGAAGAAGCCCGAGTCGGCGGTGGGGTCTGCGGTATAGATCGTGCGCTCGGCCCCGGCCGAGAGGTCCACCTCGACCGGAGCGGTGGTGGTGAAGCGCTTGAATCCGGCGCTGGTGACCTCGTCCACCATCAGGAAGACCACCGTGGCGGCGCCGATCAGGCCCACCAGCAGCACGGCGGCGGCCACTCCGTACCAGGCCCGTGACGGCCCGGCGTCGCTCAGGCCAGTGCCTCCCGGGCCAGGCATAGGCCGATGATGGTCTTGGCGTCGGTGATGGCGCCCGAGGCGATCAGCCCGGGGACCTCATCCATGGCAACGTGCTCCACGGTCATGTGCTCTTCCTCCACCCCCTGCAGGTCGACCTCGCAGGGTTCGAGGTCACGGGCCAGGTAGACCACCGAGTGCTCGTCGGAGAACCCCGGCGAGTTGTAGAACGCGGCCAGCTTCTCCAGCCGGCCGGCGCGCAGGCCGACCTCCTCCTCGAGCTCCCGCCGGGCCGTAACCTCCGGGCCCTCCCCGTCCACGTCGAGCTTGCCGGCGGGGATCTCCAGCAGCTCGGCGTCGATGGACGCCCGGTACTGGCGGAGCAGCACGACGGACCGCTCGTCCTCCAGGTACGGCACCACGGAGACGGCGCCCGGGTGATGCACCAGCTCACGCTCGAACTCCCCCCCGTCGGGGTCGGCGAAGCAGCCAACGGCCACCTCGATGACGTGACCTTCCCAGATCTGGCGCTCGGAGAGCTTGCGGAACGCCGTCACGCCCGGGATCGAACTGCGCTGCCGAGCTCGGACCTGACCGCGGGGACCTCCGAGACGTCGAGCAGGCGGGGCGCCCTGCCCCGAGCCCGCTCCAACGCCGCTCCCACCAGCTCGTTGAACAGCGGGTGAGGGCGGTTGGGGCGGCTCTTGAACTCGGGGTGGGCCTGGGTCCCGATCCAGCAGGGGTGGCCGGGAAGCTCGATGAACTCGACGAGGCGGTTGTCGGGCGACGTCCCCGAGCACACCAACCCGGCAGCCTCCAGGCGGCTCCGGTGACGGGGATTGACCTCGTAGCGGTGGCGGTGTCGTTCGTAGACCACGGTGTCGCCGTAGGCGCGAGCCACCTGGGACGAGGGAGTGAGGCGAGCCACGTAGGAGCCGAGGCGCATGGTGCCGCCCATGTCGACGACCTCGCGCTGCTCGTCCATGAGGTCGATCACCAGGTTGGGTGAGGAGCTGTCGAACTCGCGGGAGTTGGCGTCCTCCAGGCCGGCCACGCTGCGGGCGAAGTCGATCACCATCACCTGGAGGCCCAGACACAGACCGAGGCAGGGGATCTGGTGCTCCCGGGCGAAGGCGGCGGCGGCCACCTTGCCCTCGATGCCGCGCTCACCGAAGCCACCGGGGATGACGATGCCGTCCAGGTCCCGCAGGCGTCCCTCGGCCAGGAGGCCGGTGACCTCCTCGGCCTGGATCCAGTCGACCTCGACCTTGGCGCCGATGGCGAAGCCGGCGTGGCGCAGCGCCTCCACCACGGAGAGGTAGGCGTCGGCCAGCACGTACTTGCCCACCAGTCCGATGCGCACCGGTGAGACGGCCGCCTCCACGCGGTCGACCAGGCCCTCCCACTCGCTCAGGTCGGGCTCGCCGGAAAGGTCGAGCAGCCGGCACACCTCGTCGTCCAGGCCCTCGAGGTGCAGAACCAGGGGGACCTCGTAGATGTTGGTGGTGTCGACCGCGCTGACCACGGCCCGGGTGGGCACGTCGCACAGGAGCGACACCTTGCGCTTGAGGCCTTCGGACATGGGCTGGGCCGAGCGGCAGACGATGACGTCGGGCTGCACCCCGCGGCTGCGGAGCTCGGTGACCGAGTGTTGGGTGGGCTTGGTCTTCTGCTCGCCGCTCGTGGCCAGGTAGGGCACGAGGGTGAGGTGGATGTAACAGACGTTCTCGCGGCCCAGGTTGCGGAACTGGCGGATGGCCTCGAGGAACGGGAGGATCTCGATGTCGCCCACCGTTCCGCCCACCTCGGTGATCACCACGTCCACGTCGTCGGTGGCCAGGCGGCGGATGCGCTCCTTGATCTCGTCTGTGACGTGGGGGATGACCTGCACCGTCTTGCCCAGGAAGTCGCCCCGGCGCTCCTTGGCGATGACGGACTGGTAGATGGACCCCGTGGTGGCGTTGGAGTCGCGGTGCAGGGCCTCGTCGATGAAGCGCTCGTAGTGGCCGAGGTCGAGGTCGGTCTCGCCCCCGTCGTCGGTGACGAACACCTCGCCGTGCTCCACCGGGTTCATGGTGCCGGGGTCCACGTTGATGTACGGGTCCAGCTTCTGCATGGTGACCCGCAGGCCCCTGGCCTTGAGAAGGCGCCCGAGTGAAGAAGCGGTGAGCCCCTTGCCCAGCGACGAAGCCACTCCCCCCGTCACGAAGATGTGCTTGGCCACGGGATCCCACCGTACCTTCCCGGGAGCTCGTCAGGGCGGAGGCCGGTCCGGCTTGCCGGTCGGCCGGAGCGCCTTCTTGCTCGCCGAGCAAGCTCTGCTTGCGAGCGCGAGGACTACCTGTGACGGCGGCCGGCCCGGTCGAGGGCGCGCAGCGGCGGCACGGTGTCGATCACCCGGCTGAAGGAGACAACCTCGCTGGCCAGGTTCAACGCCACCAGTGCGACGAGCACCACGATCCGGGTGCCCGGCGAGCACGCCAGGACCACGCCCAGGCCCACCACGGCGCCCAGAACGTTGGCACCGGTGTCGCCCAGCATCAGGCGCTCGTGGAGGTCGTCGACGAGCAGGGCGGCGGCGGCGCCCACCACCACCGCCGCCCCGGTGAGCGCCGCGGCTCCTGCGGTGGCCACGGCCAGCACCAGGAAGGACACCATTCCCACCTTGATGGCTCGCCCCGGCCCCCGGTCGAAGAGGTTGCCGAGGTTGGCGGCCAGCGCCACCAGGGCGGCGTCGGCCAGCAGACGAGCAGTGGGCGCCACCCCGGAGCTGCCCCCGACACGGACGGAAGCCATGGCGACGGCGGTCAACGCCACCGCCGCCCCACCTACCAGCTTGATGCCCCCGGCCGTCAGCCGGCCGCCGGCGAGCGCCTGTAAGTGGCCGGCGAAGCCCCGAGTTTGGCCCGGGGCGGCCAGGTCGTCGAGCGCCCCCAGCAGGCCCATGCCAAGGGCGGCGACCACCACCGCCATTCGCCCTTGGCTGATGGGGTTCTCACCGCCCACGCCTGCGGCGCTGGCCACTGCCCGCCCTCCCTCTACGACGACCAGCGTCAGGGGCAACACCACACCGGCCGCCGTGGCCACGCCATGGCCCCGGTAGTTCGGGCGCAGCAGGCTGGGGTCGGACCACATGGGGCGCAGCAAGATCCAGCACAGGCGAGCCGCCAGGTAGCCGGCGACGACGGCCAGAGCGGCGCTCACCGGCGGGCGCTCACTGCGGAAGGAGCAACGGGCCGCAGGCCGAACCGGCCGCAGGTCCGGCCGCCGCGGTACCCGGCACGTTCAGCACCGGCTCCGAGGGGCGGTGCAGGACAAGGAGGGTGAGGAAGGGGGCGATGTAGACGAAGACCACCGCCGTCACCGCCACGCCCGAGTCGTTGACGACACAGCCGAGCAGCCCGGTGGCGACCATGGCGAAGGCCCCCACCCGCAGGGCGGAACGGTTCACCAAAAGCTCGGGCAGCCCCCGGCCCCGCAGCAGCACGTAGAGCCCGTAGAGGAAGATCAGCGGGAGGGTCCACGACAACGGCGACGCGAACGTGCTCAGGCTTCCCTCTGCCTTGCGGGCCAGGGTTGTGAAGAGTGGCTCCAGGCCCTCTTCCTGGACCCGGGTTATCAGCCGGCCCAGATGGGTGCGGACTCCCGGGGGCCTGAGCATGTCCACGCCGGTGGCAGCGGCCGCCGCCGCCACCGTCACCGCTGCGCCCGCGAGCACCGTGCGCCACGACACGGGCTTGCCCGACAGGGCCAGGAGCGTGAGGCCGAACACGGGGATGAGGGTGAGGATGCCACCCACGTCGGCGCCGAGCGCCGGGGCACCGTCGACAAGGACCACCAGCGCCAGCAACGCGCCCGCCGTCAACAGTGCCTCCCTCCGCCGGGGGGCACGGTGGACGTGCACTGCGGCGACCACGAGCGTGCTCGACGCCAGGGCGGCGAAGGCGGCGTTGCCCAAGCCTGAGAACCGCCCCGCCGTGTAAGGACCGGAGTAACCGAGGAAGCTCGAGAGCTGGAGGCGGGCGCCGGTGGCCATGTCGACGGCGAGCACGGCAACGGTGGCGCCGCAGATCCACGCCAAGGGTGAGAGCGGATGGCGCCGAGCCCGGAGGGCGGCGGCTACGACGAGGGCGTCGATCCCCAGGAGGAACACGATGAGCGTGCCACCGAGACGGGTGATCCCCGGGACGGCCCACGCCGCGAAGGTGGCGAGGGGCCAGGCGGCGAAGGCCAGCACCAGCAAGCGCAGGGCGCGGCCGCGACCGATCAAGCCCAACCGCCGGGCCAGCATGGCCAGCAGGTACACGACCGCCTGCAGGGCGATGTAGCCGTACACGACCCGCGAGTAGAGGTCCTCCCGCAGAGTGGCGTCACGATCCATGTCCCAGAGCAGGCCCACGCCGGGGGTTCCCGGTCGGTAGCGGAGGGGGTGGCCCACCATGGCGCTGGGGACCTCAGCGTCCAGGGCGTGGAGCACCGTGGGGGCCACGTCGGTAAGGGTCACCAGGCCGGACTGGCGAGTGGACGGTGAGTACAGCCGCCCCCGGCTGACGCCCCGCCCGCCGGCCACCATCGGCGCCAGGCTCCAGTCCTCCCCTGAGGGTGTGACGGAGACAACGAGCAGCAGGGCGTCGGGGCCGGCGAGATCCATCACCTCCCCGAGGGCCCGGTCAGCTGCGGCCAGCGCCTGGGGCCGAGCGCCCACCTCGGCGCTCCCCGGATCGACCAGGACCACGTCCGCTGCCCCCAGCGCGGCGACGAGCTCTCGGCGGAGGGCCGCAGGGTCGGCCCCGAAGTCGGTGCCCACGCGGCCGGCGTCCACCGACCCGTGCGAGTCCATGAGCGCCACCGCGCCCCTGCCGATCACCGCCGTGCGCAGGCCGGCTCGGTGCAATGCATCGCCCAACGCACCGGGCGGACTGGACACGTGCCGGCGCTGGTTGAGTCGGATGGTCCGGGCCGCGTCGGGGACCTCGATCGTCCCCCGCCCCGTCGCTTCGATGGCCCCGCCATCCTCTGGGCCGACCTCGGGACCGGCGCGCACCTTGGCCCCGGCGCCGAGGCTGGCGTAGCCCTCGGTGATGGACGGCCGGTCGGACAGGGTGCGCACCGCCGACGCGGCCACGGCGCCGCGGTCCACCAGGACGTCGAGGTTGGGCATGGTGCCGGCATTGAGGTCGTCGACGCGAAGACCCGGGATGCCCATCAGGACCACCTTGTTCGGTCTGGCCCACGGCCCCACGCTCGACGGCAGCGATTGGCTGCCGGCCCAAAGGGCGGCCGCGACAAGGAGGGTGAAGCACGCGACGATGGCCGCCATCCGCTGTGCCTCGCTGGTCAGCCGCGGCCACAGGGCGCGCAGGATGTCCGCGCCCTGGGCTGCCCGGTGCCCGAAACCCGCCATCGACCGCCCCCGATGGTGGTGGTCCATGTCCACGTCGACCTCGATCACGGAGGCGCCTGCCCTGCGGGCGTCGATGGTCATGGCCGTCTCCAGGCCGAAGCGCTCGGCCAATGGGAGCTCCCGCAACAATGCGGCCCGAACGGCCCGCTGCCCGGACAGGGGAGCCCGGACATCGGTGCCCGTGGCCCGGCGGATGCCCGCCCCGGCCAGGCGCCGCACCAGGCCCACACCGCCGCGGCGCCCGGCGGCGGGCAACACGGCGACGACGAGGTCGGCGTCGCCCTCCAATACGGGAACGAGCAGGCGCTCGGCGAGGCCGGCGCTGGCGCCCACGTCGGCGTCGACGAGGAGGTAGACGCCGGCCTCCGGGGTGGCGGCCACACCGGCTCGAATGGCGCCACCCTTTCCCACGTTGGCCGGCAGGCTGAGCACTCGTGCGCCTGCCTCTAGGGCGGCTTCGCCGGTCCTGTCGCGGGAGCCGTCGTCGACGACCACCACGTCGTCGACGTCGGCGAGCGATCGGAGGGAGGCAACGGTGGGCCCCACCGAGGTGGCCATGTCGCGGGCCGCCACCAAGGCGACGACCGGGCCCAGCTTCTCCTTACCCACTCTGCGCATCTCCACACACTTGGCCATGCTGAGTCGCCACGCGCCGAACCGGGGCGCTCAAGAGGCGGTCTCGGGCACGAGGCTGGTGGCCCGCGGGCCCACCCCGTACTGGCCGACCTTCCCCCGGGCCAGGTCCCGCAGGGCGTAGACAACGGCGAAGCGCCCTCGGAAGTCCTCGAGGTTGTCCACCGTGGTCAACAGGCTGGAGACCGAAGCGTTGTCCCGCAGCGGGCCCACGAAGACCGCGCGCTGTCCCGGCTGATCGCTCCCCTGGGGTTCCCGGCCGGGCTCGGCGGCCAGCACCCGCCCCCGTGCGGCGTCGGCCAGCTGGGCGGCGAAGGGAACCGCCAGTTGCTCGTTGGGTACCTCGGCCTCGGCGCCGGAGACCACGACGAAGCGGGTCCCGGACGACAGGCCGTCCAGGGCGACGTCGTCATCCCCCGGTGCCTCGACGTCCACGAAGGCGGCATCGCGCAGGGCGCGCAGGAGGAGGGGTGCGTCGGCATCGGCACCCGCCAGAGCCGACGCCAGCCGGGCCACGGCCGCTTGGCGCAAGGGGTCGGGAGCCCGCGCGGTGGCGCCCAGGATCCGGGCCAGGTCGTTGATGTCCTCGGGCTTTTCCAGGCGCAGCTTGGAGGTGAACCACAGCGTTGCCTGGTACCGGGCGCCGGCCGCCACCAGCGACGCCTGGAGCGCCTCCACAGGTGCACGCTCGGTGCCCTGCACTCCGACCACCACCACAGGGACATCGGCCAGGCGCCCCTCGACGGACTCGTTGCTGGCCTCCTCGGCGAACTTCGACCAACGACCGAGGTCGTCGCCAAGCCGCTGGTTCTCGCGGTCGGTGCGATCCACGCGTTCGGACACGCCATCCAGGCGCCGCTGAAGGACGTCGACCGTTGCCTGGTCGACCACGGTGGCGCCCAGGCCGATGCCCACCGCCAGGGCCAGGAACACGGCGGTGAGGGACACGAGGTGGAAGCGGAAGTTGACCATGGCGGCGAGCTCGACCCCTTAATGGGTGATGGAGCGCAGCACCTCCCGCACGAGGAGCCAGACGCTCTCGAAGTAGACGCGGGGGACGAAGGCCACGCCCACCACCACGAAGCACAGCGTCACGGCCAGGAGGAAGAGCAGCACGTCGCGCTTGCGAAGGCGGTTGTCGTAGAGCTGGCTCACGCCCTTGGCGTCCACCAGGAGCTGGCCCACCTTGAGGCGAGTGATGAAGGTCGACGCCATGCCCGAACGTCCCTTGGCGAGGAACTCAACCATGGATCCGTGGGAACCGACGGCCACGATGAGCTGGGCCCCCTTCTCGTAGGCCAGGAGCATGGCCACGTCCTCGCTCATGCCTCCGGCCTCGAAGGTGGTGTAGGCCAGGCCCAGAGCGTCCAGGCGGGCGGCGCCGGGCGCTTCTCCTCCCGGGTAGGCATGCACCACCAGCTGGGCGCCGCTGCGGAGAGCGTCAGTGGACACCGAGTCGAAGTCACCGATGATGACGTGGGGTCGGAAGCCGAACTCCAGCAGGGCGTCGGCGCCTCCGTCGACGGCCACGAGCACGGGGCGCATCTCGCGGACGTAGCTTCGCAGGGTGGCCAGGTCCTCCCGGTAGTCGTTGCCCCGCACCACCACGAGGACGTGGCGGCCCTTCACGTCGACATCGAGGTCGGGGACGTCCGGGGTGTCGAAGGCAAGGTGGTGCTCTCGCTGCATGTACTCGAGGGTGTTGGACGCGAAGCGCTCCAGCTCGTCGCCCACCACTTGCTTGGCCGCCTCGTAGGCGCGCTCGAGCGACTGGAGGTCCTGGCGCACCCCCCTGCCGACGACGGCACCGTCGAGCCACACCTCCTCGCCCCGGATGTGAACCCGTTGGCCCTCGGCCACTCGCTCCATCACGTCGGGGCCCACGCCGTCGAGCAGGGGGATGCCGGCGGCGGCGACCAGGAGGGGCCCGACGTTCGGGTAGCGGCCCGACAGCGACCGGGCCACGTTGACCACCGCCCCCACCCGTTGCTGCAGGAGGCCTTCTGCTGCCAGGCGATCCAGGTCCTCGTGGTCGATGATGGCCACGTCGCCAGGTTGGAGGCGACTGGTGAGGTTCTTGGTGCGCCGGTCGAGGCGGGCCGGCCCCGAGGTCACCGCCACTGCTGGACCGGTGCTGCCCGGCTCGTCCTTGGGGGCCACCTCGGTCCCCTTGCGGGCCATCACGACGCTTCGGGGATCGGGGTTCGGGCCGTCATGGGTGTCGGCCCCGCTCTCTGGCTGCGACGGCCAACAGCTCCTCGGCGTGATCCCGCGCCGCAGGGCTCTGGGGCTGGCCGGACAGCATGCGCGACAGCTCCAGGATCCGGGCGTCCCCCTCGACGACTCGGGCCTCGGCGAGGGTGCGCCCGCCCCGCTCACTCTTGTGGACCGCCACCTGATGGTCGGCGTAGGCCGCGACCTGCGGCAGGTGGGTGACCACCAGCACCTGGCGTCCGTTGGCGGCCGGGGTCGTGCTCTGGACGGCCTCGGCGCTGGCGAGCAGGGCGAGGGATCGTCCCACGGCCAGCGCCGCCTGGCCTCCGACACCGGCGTCGACCTCGTCGAAGACCACGGTGGGCGGCCAGCCGTCGCCCGGCCCGCTCAGGCCCAGCACCAGGCGGGTGGCCAGCATGGCGCGTGACAGCTCACCACCGGACGCCACTCGGGCCAGCGGCAAAGCGGGCTCCCCGCGGTTGGCACCGAGGAGGAACGCGACGGCGTCGCCGGCCATGTCGCTGGGGTTGGCGCCACCCGAGCCGTCGCCGACGTGGACCTCGAGGCGAGCCTCGGGCATGGCCAGCTCCCGAAGGTGGGTCTCCACTGCCGCCGCCAGCAGCGGAGCGGCCCGTCGGCGGGCCTCCCCCACGGCGGCGGCCGCCCCCATGAGCTCGGACAGGGCCTCCTGGCGCCTGCTCTCGAGCAGCGCAGCCCGCTCGGCGTGGGACTCGAGCACGCCCAGGCGGGTGCGCGCCTCCTCGGCGTAGGCCATGACGTCGACCACCGAACCCACCGAGCCCACCGAGGCCGGCGAACCCACCGAGCCCGGCGTCCTGGGGCCTCTCGAGGGCCCGTACTTGCGGGCCAGCTGGTGCAGGAGGCTACGCCGAGCCCGGACCTCGGCCAGGCGCTCAGGATCCTCCTCCAAGGCGTCGGCGGTGACCCGGAGGTCGGCGGCGACCTCGCTCACCTCGGCCGTGAGGGCGCTGAGGCGCTGCTCCAGAACAGCCAGCGGCTCCCGGCGGGCCACCGCCGCCAGGGCCGTACCGAGGGCGTCCGAGGCGCCGTCCTCGCCGCCGAGGGCCTCGGCGGCAAGAGTTGCCGCCTCCCGGTGGGCCAGTGCGTCCGCAAGTCGCTCCTCCTCCGCTTCCAGGGCCACGTCCTCGCCGGCGTCGGTGAGGGCGGCGGCGTCGATCTCGGCCAGCTGGTAGCGCAGCAGGTCGACTTCACGGATGCGAGCCCCCTCGTCCCCGCCCAGGGCGTCGAGCGCCTCGTCCACGGCCCGCAATCGCTCCCGGGCGGCGATCAGCGGACTGTGGTCGACGCCACCGAAGGCATCGAGGGCGGCGCGCTGCACCGGTGCCGACAAGAGCGACTGGTGAGCGTGCTGACCGTGGAGGTCCACCAAGCCGGCCCCGACCTCGGCCAGCGCGGCCACCGGAGCGATGCGCCCGTCGACGTAGGCACGCGAGCGCCCCGCGGCGGGGATGGCTCGGGCCAGGATCACCTCCCTGTCATCCACTACGAAGCGGCCCTCGATCCACGCCTCGTCGGCGCCGGCACGGACCAGCGTTGCGTCCGCCCGCCCTCCCACGAGGAGCTCGATGGCCTCGACGAGCATGGTCTTGCCCGCGCCCGTCTCCCCAGTCACTGCCGTCATGCCCGCCTCGAGCACCAACTCTGCTCGGGCGATGACCCCGAGGTCGCGGAGGCGCAGCTCGACCAACATCAGCGGGAGCTCGACATCATCGGTCTGCCAGGCCGAACTTGGTCTTCAGGATCTGGTGGAAGTCCCGCCCGTCGTCGAAGGTCACGAACAGCGCATCGTGAGGTCCGGCTCGGCACTCGGCCACATCGCCGGGCCCGAGCACGGCGAGGCTGCGCCCGTCCACCACCAGCGCGGCGTCGGGCCCGTCGAGCACCTCCACGCCGACCCACTCCTCGGCGGTGAGCACCAGCGAGCGGTCGAAGAGCATGTGGGGTGCCACGGTGGTGACCACCAGGGCCCGGTGGTGGGGGGAGACGATCGGACCGCGGGCCGAGAGGTTGTACGCCGTCGAGCCAGTGGGCGTGGAGACGATCAGGGCGTCGGCGGCGCAGGTGATGAAGCACTCGCCACCGAGCGCCAGGGCCAGCCGAACGGTGTGACCCGACACGGTCTTCTCCAGCACGGCCTCGTTCAGAGCGGTCCAGCTCGCGCTGCCTCCTGCCCCCTTCACCTCGACCAGTAGGGTCATGCGGGCCTCGATGGAGAAGTCGCCGGCGAAGTAGCGCTCCAGGGCCGATTCCAGGCCGGTGGGCTCGACGGCCGTGAGGTATCCCAAGCGACCCACGTTGACACCCAGCACCGGGACGCCGGTACCGGTCACCAGGTCGACGGTGCGCAACATGGTGCCGTCACCACCGAGGCTGACGGCCAGGTCGAGGCCACCGGTGAGCTTCTCCGGCGGCCAGGCGTGCTCGCGGAGGGCGGCTGCGGTGGCGTCCTCTTCGGGGACCCGAACCTCGTGACCCCGTCCCACCAACCATCGGGCCGTCTCGGCAGCCAGGTCGGTGGCCGCCTCGCGTAAGGCGTGATGGACGATGGCGACGCTGGCCACGGCTACTGAACCAGGTCCCGCGCCGCGTCGACGACCGCGTCGAGGTCGACGACCGGTGCCCCCGAGGGGGCCGTATGGGCACGAAGGTGAGCGAGGAACTCGACGTTGCCGCCGGCCCCGGTGAGGGGCGACACCATGGCCCCTATCATCGCCGCTCCCCGGCCTTCGAGCGCGCCGCGCACCTCCCCGAGCACCCGCCGCCACACCTGGGGGTCCCGGATCACCCCCTCTCCCCTGGACGCCTCGGCCCGTCCGGCCTCGAACTGCGGCTTCACCAGCACCACCACGTCGGCGCCGGCGGCGGCGTTCGAGCCGAGGAGAGCGGGCGCCGCGGTGGCCAGCGAGATGAAGGAGAGGTCGGCCACCACCACATCGAACGGCGTGGCAGCCACGAAGTGACGGACGTTGGTGCGCTCGACCAAGTGGACCCGCAAGTCGGCTCGGAGGCGCTCGTGGAGTTGGCCATAGCCCACGTCGAGGGCGGTGACACCCGCCGCTCCCCGTTGGAGCAGGCAGTCGGTGAAGCCGCCCGTCGATGCCCCGGCGTCCAAGGCGTGGCGACCGGACACGTCGACGGCGAAGTGATCGAGAGCGGCGTCGAGCTTGTGACCACCCCGGCTCACGAACTGTGGGGGAGGACCTGCCACCTCGAGGACCTCTCCTGCGGCCACCAATCTGGAGGCCTTGTCGGCCGGGGCGCCGCCGACGAGCACCCGTCCGTCCATCACGAAGGCCCGGGCCAGCTCCCGGCTGGACACCAGGCCCCGGCGCACCAGCTCGGCATCGAGGCGCCGCCGGCCGGTCACGACTCGCCGAACGCCCATCGTCGAGAGGCCAAGGGATCCATCGGGCCGCCCACTAACCTCCGCCCAGCGTGATCCCCCTCAAGGACTACAACCCCACCCGCACGACGCCCGTCATCACCATCGTGCTCATCGCCGCTTGCGTGGGCATCTTCGTGCTCGTCCAACCCCGTGGTGACGACATCGACGAGGCGGAGTTCAGCTACAGGACTGCGGCCATCCCCTGCGAGGTGGTCAATGCTCGGCCGCTCTCCGAGGACGAGGTGGACGAGACGCTCGATGGCGAGACCGAGGCTTGTTCCGACGGCTCGGAGTCGCGGCCGGTCTTTCCGGACAAGAGCGTGTACCTCGCCGTGCTGTACTCGATGTTCCTCCACGGGAGCTGGCTCCACCTTCTCGGCAACATGCTGTTCCTGTGGGTCTTCGGCAACAACATCGAGGACCGCGGCAGGCCCACCTACGTGGCCTTCTACCTCCTGGCCGGCTTGGTGGCCACTATCGCTCACGTGGCCGTACAGCCCAACAGCACGGTGCCCGTGGTGGGTGCGTCGGGTGCCATTGCCGGAGTAATGGGCGCCTACCTCGTTCTCTTCCCCAACGTGCGCATCCGATCGCTCATCTTCCTCTTCTTCTTCGTCACCTTCGCCGATCTCCGGGCCAAGTGGCTCCTCGGCGCCTGGTTCGTGCTGCAGTTCTTCACCAACCCGGCCGAGGGCGTGGCCTGGGTGGCCCACGTCGGTGGGTTTGTCTTCGGCGTGCTGGCCGGGCTCGTATGGCGGGCAATCTCACCTCCGGGCTCCTACGACACATCGGTGGCTCGGCCGGCCTTCTAGTCGGCTGGTCCCGGCTGGTCCGGCTAGTCCGGCTAGTCCGACTTCGCTTCGAGGACCCGCCGTCACGTCGTCCTCTCAGCCCTCCGTCCGGCTCTTCACCAGGGCGGCCAGGTCGGGCCCGACCTCGTCGGGCTCGGGCTCCACTGGCAGGTCTACTTCCTTGGTCACTCCGGACAGAGCCAGCAGGAACTGCGCCCCCAGGCGCTTGGCCAGAAGGCCGTCGGTGGAAGGGCGGTCGCCCACCAACGTCTCGATCTCCCCGAATCTCTCCTTGATGAGGTCGGCGACCGGCTCGTGGGGCTTGCCGGCCACGGTTGCCTCGGCGCCCGTGGCCGCGACCACGGCGGCGAGCAGCGACCCGGCGCCGGGCATAGTCCCGTCAGGCGAGGGGAAGGTCACGTCCCCATTGGTGGCGAGCAGACGGGCACCGCCCATCACCGCCCGTACCGCGGCCGTGAGACGCCCGAAGTCGAAGTCCCCGTGATAACCGACCATCACCGCGTCGGCCTCACCTTCGCGCACCGTGTTGGCCCCCCGCTCCCGGAGGGCCTCGTCCACGCCCGGACCGGCGCACACCAGCACGGTCTCCCCGGGCTCCACGAGGGCGGCACCGGCCTGGGCCGAGGTGATCACCTCTTCGGGGGACCCCTCGATCCCCATCCCCTCGAGCATGGAGACCACTTCGGAGATCTCCCGGCTCGAGTTGTTGGTGAGAAACACCACCTGCTCACCTCGTTCCCGCAACTGCCCCACCGCCTCCGGCGACCCTTCGATCGGCTGGTCCGCCAGCCACACCACGCCATCGAGATCCAACAACCACGTCATGAGCCCTCCATCGTGCTACGTGTAGGTGAATGCCTCGCTTCCAGCCCTTCATCGGCACTCGCTACGGCACCGAAACCGCCAACCTCGACGCGGTCATCGCCCCACCGTACGACGTGGTGACGTCCGAGGAACGGGCCCGGCTGGTGGCCCGCTCGGAACACAACGCCGCCCACCTCGAGATCCCCGTCGAGGAGGACGGGCCCGACCGCTACCGGGGGGCGGCCTCCCTGTGGCAGACCTGGCATGACGACGGAGTGCTGATCAGGGACGACGAGCCATCGTTCTACGTCTGCGCCATGGGCTTCCACGACGAGCAGGGCCGGCCCCGTCAGACCACCGGTGTCATGGGCGCCCTGCAGTTGTCGCCTCCGGGTCAGGGTGTCCTTCCCCATGAGCACACCAGGGCCAAGGACAAGACCGACCGCCTGGCCCTGCTGCGGGCGTGCCGGGCCAACCTCTCGCCCATCTGGGTCCTCTCTCCCGCCCCGGACCTCTCGACCCTGCTCGAGCCGACCGGGCCGCCCGTGGCCCGAGCGACCGACGACGAAGGCGTGCACCACCGGCTCTGGCGCGTGAGCCAGCCGGGCGTGGTCTCCGCCATTTCCGCCGCGGTGGCCTCCGCGCCGGTGGTGGTGGCCGACGGCCATCACCGCTACGAGACCGCCCTCGCCTACCAGGAGGAACGGCGAGCTGACACGGGGGGGGCGGCGGGCGACTACGACGCGATCCTGGCCTTCGTGGTGGAGCTCTCCGAGGAGCAGCTCTCGGTGCGTCCCATCCATCGCCTGCTGTCTGGTCTGGGCACCGGCTTCGACCTGGCAGGGGCCCTCTCGGCCCATTTCGACGTGACCCCGACGGACCCTCCCGGCACTGACCTCCGCGCCCGCATGGCCGAGGCCGGCTCCCTGGCGCTGGTGACTCCGGCAGGCGCGTGGCTGTTGCGTCCCCGGCCGGAGACCGTGGCCGCCGCCAACCACAGCGCGGACTCGAGCCTGCTCGACGTGGCTCTGGCCGCGTTGCCGACGCACGACGTGGTGTACCAGCACGGGGTGGAGCGGTCGCTGGCGGCCCTGGCATCGGGGGTGGCCGAGGCGGCTGTCCTGCTGCGTCCGGCCACCGTGGCTCAGATAGCCGAGGTGGCGCACGGCGGCAGCCGCATGCCGCCGAAGACCACCTTCTTCGAGCCCAAGCTCCGCACCGGCATGGTGTTCCGTGCGGTCGCCGGCTGAGCTGTACGACTGGGAGCTGGCCCACGTGGCCGGCCGATGGCATCAGGACTTGGCCTCGTACGCGGCAGTGGCGGCCCGGACCGGTGGTCCGGTGCTGGAGCTGGCGTGCGGCACCGGACGGCTCACCGCGCCTCTGGGCGCGGTGGGCCTGGACGTCGACGCCGACATGCTGGCCGGGGCTCGGCGTCGGGGCGTACGCCGCCTGGTCCGGGCCGACATGCGTCGCTTCGCGCTGGCGCAGCGCTTCGCCCTGGTGGCTCTCCCGTACAACAGCCTCCAGCTCCTCGTGGACGACGCCGACGCCGTTGCCTGCCTTCGCTGCGCCGTCTCCCACCTCGCGCCCGGCGGCATGCTGGCGCTCGAGGTCACGGACTTCCAGGCGGGAGCCGTCCGGGCCAGTGTGGGCGTGGAGCTCTTGGGCCGGGCCGACGGCGTCACCCTGCACGGTGCTCTGGAGCACGACTTCTCCCGGCGGCTCACCACGTACCACCGCCGTTTCGAGGAGGGCGGCGAGACTCGGGTGGACCATGTGATGTTGCGCTGCCTGGACTGGGCGGAGCTGGAGCGATTGTTGGAACGGGCCTGCCTTCGTCTGGTCGGCCTCAGTGAGGAAGGCCATCGGCTGTTCTGCGTGGCCAGCCCCCACCAGTGTGCCGATGGCCATCAGCCGCCCTCCGCCCCGGCGGCCTCGAGGCGGGCTTTGGCCTTGGCTACCAGGGACCGGGCCCGCTTGGCCTGACGGGCCGGGATCACCGTTTCGGCTACTACCTCCGTGCGGCTCTGCGTGGCTCCGCCGGCCCGGAAGAACCGGCGGCGCACCCTGCCCAGCACGACGACGGCCTGGTTGACGTCGAGCGCCTCGGCCACGGCCGGCGCGTCGTGCCAGACAACGGGCACGCTCTCGGTCTTGGCGCCCGATCGGGGGACCGACAGCTCCAGCGCCACCAGGCGGTCTCCGGAGGGCAGGACCCGCAGCTCGGCCGGGCGGCTGAGGCGTCCTCGGAGCATCACCATGTTCAAGCCGGCGTCGTCCTGTTCGGGTTCGGTCTGGTCTGCGCTTGTCTCGTTTGCTTCGGTCGTGTTCCGGCCAGTGGTCTTGGGCAGTGTGGTCTTGGGCAGTGTCACGGCACGCGTTCCTCCTCGCTCGGGAAAGAAGGGGGAAGCGGGGCCGAGCCCAGAAGGGCGCGAGGTGAAGCGGGGCGAAGCGTAGTCAGAGGCGGTGACAACCCAACTGGGCGCTCACAGAAACAGCGGAGTCAGCTCAGCGCCCCGTCAGCTCAGCGCCCCGTCAGCTCAGCGCCGACAGCCTCTCCTCGACGTCCACGAAGTCCGGGTCGTGTGCCGCCACCACCCTGAGCAGCTCCCGGGCCCGGGGAACGTCACCCGAGCGCTCGTAGAGGCCGGCCAGGGCGTAGGACACACGCAGGTCATGAGGCCTGACCCGCTTGCGGCCGGCCGGGGAGCGCTGCAGGAGCTGGATGGCACCGGCGATGTCACCACGATCGGCAAGTGCCCCGGCGGCCACGATGCGTCCCTCGGCTACGAGCTCGGCTCCCGGCGACGCCCGGCGCAGGTCGTCCCAGAGCTGGTCCACGGCCTTCCAGTGCCGGAGTGCTCGATGGCAGTCGGCGAGCACGGGATGCTGGTCGTATGACGTGGTGAGGGCGTGAAAGGCATCGAGCTCCACGATGGCCGCCCGCCAGCGCCCCAGCCGGTACAGCGTGAGCCCGAGCAGCTCCCGCACCGCCGGTGCCCCCGGGGCGACGGCGGCAATGGAGCGCAGGGCGCGCAGGGCGTCGTGGTAGCGATCCCGCTCGTAGGCCCGGATCGCCTGGGCCAGCCGGGGAGCCATGCGGGCCGCCTCGGCGGGGCCCATGGCGCGGCGCAGCTCCGACAACACGTCTTCAGCCAGCCCCGATGACCGGCCCGACGTCTTTGGTGACCGGGTTTGACTGCGCTTGGCCTGCTCCGGCCCTTTGACCTCTTCCCAGGTCTCCGGCTCCCAGACGTCGGGGTCGGCGCGGCGCTCGGCCGGCGACTCGTCGCGCTCGGAGCCTTCCCGGCCTCTGGTGGGGTCCATGACCACGCCGGCGCCTCGCCGGGCCACGCTTCCCCACCGCCGCCTGGGTGGGTTCCCGGGCGGGCTCGGAGCGGAGGCAGGAGGGCCTTTCCTCGCTGCGAGCCTTCGGTCGTCGGGGCGTCCGGGGCCCGCACGAGGGTTCCGTGCGCCGGAACCGGACGTCCGGGAGCTGGGCGGACCAGCAGCGGTGCGGGGGGGCCGGGCGGACTGGGATCCCCGGGGAGGCCCTGAGCGCGGTCGGTCCACAGGGGACCCCCTTGCCGCCTTCTTTACCGGCCGAGGTCCGCCGTCCCGGCTTGGCCAACTCCCCGCGGCGCCAGGCCGGCCCTCGGCCGGGCTCGCCTTCACCGGTGGCCGGCGACCGGTTCCAGGGTCAGGGCTTCGCGCCGAGCGGGGACGCTGGGGCCGGTCCGATTGGGGCCGGTCTGGTCCGGGGTTCGAGGCGGGCACGTCGGGGAGCGTATCCCCACACGGGTCAAGGCCCCGCGTCTGAGGGGGGGCCTTGACGAAGAAATCCGGCGGCGACCTACTCTCCCAGGGAGTGACCCCCCAAGTACCATCGGCGTGGGCGGGCTTAACTTCCGTGTTCGGGATGGGAACGGGTGTGTCCCCGCCACTATGGCCACCGGAAACCGGTGCTTTGATTGTTAAAGGGTGTCCCCTAAGCGTTCCATAGCGAGCACGAGCGAGTGATGAATCCCAAGCCCTCGGCCGATTAGTACCGGTCGGCTGAACACGTTGCCGTGCGTACACCTCCGGCCTATCAACGTGGTCGTCTGCCACGGGCCTTACCAGGTTGATCCTGTGGGAACCCTCATCTTGGAACGAGCTTCGCACTTAGATGCTTTCAGCGCTTATCCCTTCCGCAGGTCGCAAAGCAGCGGTGCCCTTGGCAGGACAACTGCCACACGAGAGCTGCGTCCGTCCCGGTCCTCTCGTACTAGGGACAGCCTTCCTCAGGGTTCCTACGGCTGCATCGGATAGGGACCGAACTGTCTCGCGACGTTCTAAACCCAGCTCGCGTACCGCTTTAATGGGCGAACAGCCCAACCCTTGGGACCGGCTTCAGCCCCAGGATGCGACGAGCCGACATCGAGGTGCCAAACCTTCCCGTCGATATGGACTCTTGGGGAAGATGAGCCTGTTATCCCCGGGGTACCTTTTATCCGTTGAGCGACGGCGCTTCCACACGCAACCGCCGGATCACTATGCCCTGCTTTCGCACCTGCTTGACTTGTAGGTCTCGCAGTCAAGCTCCCTTGTGTCATTGCACTCGACGGCTGATTGCCAACCAGCCTGAGGAACCTTTGGGCGCCTCCGTTACTCTTTAGGAGGCGACCGCCCCAGTCAAACTACCCACCTGACGCTGTCCCCAGCCCGGATTACGGGCCTAGGTTAGAGCCTCAGCACGAACAGGGTGGTATTTCAAGGTTGCCTCCACACCAGCTGGCGCCGATGCTTCCAAGGCTCCCACCTATCCTACACAATCCGTACCAAAACCCAACATCAAGCTGCAGTAAAGGTCCACGGGGTCTTTCCGTCCTGATGCAGCTAACGAGCATCTTTACTCGTAGTTCAATTTCGCCGGGTCTGTGGTTGAGACAGTAGGAAAGTCGTTACGCCATTCGTGCAGGTCGGAACTTACCCGACAAGGAATTTCGCTCTAGTCGTCCCCATGTCGCCATGAGGCTAGGACCATATCTTCACCCCGCCCGTCGCTGCGGGGGCTGGCGTATGGCCTCTGAGGATTCCAGACATCGCGGTGGCTTACGGTGGTTCATCGTTTCGGCGATCCGCGCAATCTTGCTGAGACCCTCTTGATCGAGGTGTCTCCTGCGCTCCATGAGCGCCAAGATTGACACGAAACGCTGAAACTCGTCCGCCTTCGCCGTGCGCAGTGGATGAGATTCGAAGAAGGGAACGACGCGCCTCCGCAGGTCTGCGGTCTTGCGCACCGAGAAGCGATAAAGCGCCTCTCGGTGGTTGTCCCGCCGAACATTACGAATGATCACGCCGCACTCGAAGTACCGCCTCAGGAGTTCCAGGCAGCCGAGCGATCGCTCGCCCTGCGTGACGCTGAACTCGGGCTGGACCTGCCAGCCCAGTCGGCACGTGCTGTTGCGCACGATACTGACTCCGAAGCATCCTTCGCCGTCCACGAACCCGACGACCCACCACGCCGCTAGGCCTGGCCTTTCCTGCTGATTGTCCGCACCGGACGGATTTTCACTGATCACTTTCACAATCCTACGTAAGGGGTGTGACAATGGACGAGTACCGCCGGATACTCGGAGTTTCCAGCATATAGCCAGCTGCACTATACGGAATTACTTCCGAAAGGGGCAACCCACAGCACGACCTGTGGATAACCTTAGGACCGTTATAGTTACGGCCGCCGTTTACCGGGGCTTAGGTTCAGAGCTTCGCCTCCGAAGAGGCTAACCCTTCCCCGTAACCTTCCGGCACCGGGCAGGCGTCAGAGCGTATACGTCGTCTTGCGACTTAGCACGCTCCTGTGTTTTTAGTAAACAGTCGCTTTCCCCTTTTCTCTGCGACCCTCCTCAGCTCGACACGCGAGGTGTTTCACCAAAAAGGGCCCTCCTTCTCCCGAAGTTACGGAGGTATTTTGCCGAGTTCCTTAACCACAGTTCTCCCGATCGCCTCGGTATTCTCTACCAGCCCACCTGCGTTGGTTTGGGGTACGGGCACCGTGTCAGCTCGCTAGGGGCTTTTCTAGGCAGCATGGGATCAGTGACTTCGCCTTGTACGGCTCGGCGTCGCGTCTCAGGGTGTATGAGGTCCGGATTTGCCTAGACCTCCCCCTACACGCTTACCCCAGGTACAACCAACGCCTGGGCTCACCTACCCTCCTGCGTCCCCCTTCGCTACCCGCTGCAGGGTCCGGTCGGTTCGCCCGAAGGCAGCCCCTAAGGAACCCAGCTTTGGGCTGGGCGCGGACACGGTGGTACTGGAATATCAACCAGTTGTGCATCGACTACGCCTCTCGGCCTCGCCTTAGCTCCCGACTTACCCTGGGAGGATTAGCCTTCCCCAGGAACCCTTGGGCTATCGGCGGAGGGGTTTCTCACCCCTCTCTCGCTACTCATGCCAGCATTCTCACTCGACCAGGCTCCACGACGGCTTACGCCGGCGCTTCGCTGCCGGATCGACGCTCCCCTACCACTCCAGCGTTTGACGGCTGGAATCCGCGGCTTCGGCTCTGGACTTGAGCCCCGTTACATTGTCCGCGCAGGATCACTCGACCAGTGAGCTATTACGCACTCTTTCAAGGGTGGCTGCTTCTAAGCCAACCTCCTGGCTGTCTGTGCAATCCCACATCGTTTACCACTTAGTCCAGAATTTGGGGCCTTAGCCGGCGGTCTGGGCTGTTTCCCTCTCGACCATGAAGCTCATCCCCCATGGTCTCACTGCCGGGCTCTGGAGCATCGGCATTCGGAGTTTGATTGGGGTCGGTAAGCTTGTAGGCCCCCTAGCCCAGTCAGTGCTCTACCTCCGATGCTGAACACCCGACGCTGCACCTAAATGCATTTCGGGGAGAACCAGCTATCACCGAGTTTGATTGGCCTTTCACCCCTTGCCACAGGTCATCCCCCATGTTTTCAACCATGGTGGGTTCGGCCCTCCACGGGGTCTTACCCCCGCTTCAGCCTGCCCATGGCAAGATCACTCGGCTTCGGGTCTACCGCACGCGACTGAACGCCCTGTTCAGACTCGCTTTCGCTCCGGCTCCCCCTCTCGGGTTAACCTTGCCACGCACGGTAACTCGCTGGCTCATTCTTCAAAAGGCACGCCATCACGGCTACGCAGGCAAGCCCGCGTAACGACGCTCTGACTGTTTGTAAGCTAACGGTTTCAGGTACTATTTCACTCCCCTCCCGGGGTGCTTTTCACCTTTCCCTCACGGTACTAGTTCACTATCGGTCGCCTGAGAGTGCTTAGCCTTACGAGGTGGTCCTCGCAGATTCACGCCGACTTTCACGGTTCCGGCGCTACTCGGGATAACGGCTCGAGGCTGCGTGCGTTTCGCATAAGGGACTCTTACCCTCTGCGGTGTGCCGTTCCAGAACACTTCTGCTACGCAGCAGCTTTGTAACTCGAGTCTGGGATCTGGTGCTCCCAGGTGCCGCTCCCACGACCCCGATCCGGCAACGCCACCAGGCTGTTCCACCGGCTCGGTTTAGGCTCTTCCCGTTTCGCTCGCCGCTACTCAGGGAGTCGCTGTTGCTTTCCTCTCCTCGGGGTACTGAGATGTTTCAATTCCCCGGTTCCCTCGTCCGGCCCTATGTGTTCAGGCCGGAGTGCTACCCCATCACGGGTAGCGGGTTGCCCCATTCGGATATCCACGGATCGAAGCTTGGTCGGCAGCTCCCCGTGGCTTTTCGCAGCCACCCACGTCCTTCTTCGGCTTCAGGCGCCAAGGCATCCACCGTTGGCTCTTTGTAGCTTGGAAAACTCTTCAACTAGTTGTACTAGATGCTCGTGCTCACTATGGAGTTCTCAAGGGACGAATCGAGCCCGAAGCTGCGCTTGGGAGTGCGCTTGGGAACTCGAGCCGGAGGCGACCCAGAATGTTCCCGGGGCGGAGCTCGCGGCGAAGGAACGATTGCTCCCTCAAAACGGAACAGAGGACCGAACTGCGCATCCCCGGGTCCCCGAGAGGTACGAGACCTACGACCGGGTACCGAGAGATGACAGCCAAACCAGTGATCAACTGGGAGTTGGCCTCTTGACGAGGCCGTGACTCCTTAGAAAGGAGGTGATCCAGCCGCACCTTCCGGTACGGCTACCTTGTTACGACTTCACCCCAATCACCGACCCCACCTTCGACGGCTCCCTCCCAAAAGGGTTGGGCCACCGGCTTCGGGTGTTGCCGACTTTCGTGGTGTGACGGGCGGTGTGTACAAGGCCCGGGAACGTATTCACCCCGGCGTTGCTGATCCGGGATTACTAGCGACTCCAGCTTCATGGAGTCGAGTTGCAGACTCCAATCCGAACTGAGACCGGCTTTTTGGGATTTGCTCATCCTCGCGGAATAGCGTCCCTTTGTACCGGCCATTGTAGCATGTGTGCAGCCCTGGACGTAAGGGGCATGATGACTTGACGTCATCCCCACCTTCCTCCGAGTTGACCCCGGCAGTCTCCTACGAGTCCCCGGCATTACCCGCTGGCAACATAGGACAAGGGTTGCGCTCGTTGCGGGACTTAACCCAACATCTCACGACACGAGCTGACGACAGCCATGCACCACCTATCGCAGGCCCCGAAGGACACCGTATCTCTACGGCTTTTCCTGCGTAGTTCAACCCAGGTAAGGTTCTTCGCGTTGCTTCGAATTAAGCCACATGCTCCGCCGCTTGTGCGGGCCCCCGTCAATTCCTTTGAGTTTTAGCCTTGCGGCCGTACTCCCCAGGCGGGGTACTTAATGCGTTAGCTGCGGCACGGAACCCGTTGATAAGGCCCCACACCTAGTACCCACCGTTTACGGCGTGGACTACCAGGGTATCTAATCCTGTTTGCTACCCACGCTTTCGCTCCTCAGCGTCAGTGCCGGCCCAGACCACCGCCTTCGCTACCGGTGTTCCTCCTGATATCTGCGCATTTCACCGCTACACCAGGAATTCCGTGGTCCCCTACCGGACTCTAGCCATAGCAGTCTCGGGTGGCATCTCCAGGTTGAGCCTGGAGTTTTCACACCCGACTTGCCAAGCCGCCTACGAGCTCTTTACGCCCAATGAATCCGGACAACGCTTGCCCCCTACGTATTACCGCGGCTGCTGGCACGTAGTTGGCCGGGGCTTCTTCTGCAGGTACCGTCATTTTCGTTCCTGCTGAAAGGGGTTTACAACCCGAAGGCCTTCATCCCCCACGCGGCGTTGCTGCGTCAGGCTTTCGCCCATTGCGCAAGATTCCCCACTGCTGCCTCCCGTAGGAGTCTGGGCCGTGTCTCAGTCCCAGTGTGGCTGGTCGTCCTCTCAGACCAGCTACCCGTCGAAGCCTTGGTGGGCCGTTACCCCGCCAACTAGCTGATAGGCCGCGAGCCCCTCCCGAAGCAGAATCCTTTCCTCACCAGACCATGCGGTCCGCTGGGGGTATCCGGTATTAGCACCGGTTTCCCGGTGTTATCCCGATCTTCGGGGCAGGTTGCTCACGTGTTACTCACCCGTTCGCCGCTCGGTCTTCCCCAGCCTTGCGACTGGTTGGATCTCGCTCGACTTGCATGTGTTAAGCACGCCGCCAGCGTTCGTCCTGAGCCAGGATCAAACTCTCCATCGAGATCGTTCGTACCGGCTCGTCGTAACATCCGACGATTCCGGCACGCCAGATCGTGTAAAGAGCCCAGCCTCCGGGGCTCCCCGTCGGCTGTGCTTGTATTGACGTTATCGATCACGTCCTGAGACGCGATCAACCCTCACTGGCTTTTGGCTTCCTCTGTTCCGTTTTCAAGGAGCATCTCGGCACACACGACTCAGCCCATCGAGACGGCGGTGCGATTCCGTTCACCGAGGGCCTCAGCGGATGACACCTGGCTTCGGCCTTGCGGCGAGCCGGCGGCAGGCGCTGCGCTACCTCGATCTAGTGGCTTGAGGCACCGAGTCGGCGTCCCAAGCGGCTGTTCATGCTAGCACCCCGTCCTCCGGTGTCAATCGTCCCGTGTCAATCGTCCCTGTCAAGCGTGGGAGGTGCGTGCCATCCTCGCAGGGATGGCGAGGGATACGGCATAGCTGAGGGACAATAGAGACCATGCGGTGGGTGGCTCGGTCCCGGGGGCTGGTGATGCTCGTTGTGTCAGCGGCGTTGGCCACCGCCTGCGCCTGGCAGCCGCGCAGCCTCGACAGCGCCAGCCCCCAAGCGCCGGCCGAGTCCTCCCAGATCGTGGCCGGCGACGGTTCGCTCATCACCAACGTGCACGCCGAGGAGGACCGCGAGACAGTCCCGCTGTCCCGCATTCCGGCGTCGCTCCGCGATGCAGTGGTCGCCGTCGAGGACGAGCGCTTCTGGCAGCACAACGGCGTGGATACCAAGGCCGTCGGGCGGGCCATCTATGCCGACGCCCGAGAGGGCACGGTGGTGGAGGGCGGCTCCACGATCACCCAGCAGTACGTCAAGAACCGCCTGGTGCGATCGGGGCGCAACGTGCGCCGCAAGGTGCAAGAGGCCAGCCTCGCCTACCAGCTCGAGCAGCGCTACAGCAAGGAGCGCATCCTCGAGCTGTACTTGAACACGATCTACTTCGGCAACGGGAACTATGGCGTGCAAGCCGCCTCCCGCGGGTACTTCGGTGTCGACGTGGAACGGCTGAGCTTGGGCCAGGCCGCCCTGCTGGCGGGCATCATCCGGGCCCCGAACCGTACCGACCCGTACGAGTACGCAGACTCCGCGGCCGTCCGGCGCCGGGTCGTCCTCGACAAGATGGTGGCCCTCGGGAAGATCAGCTCGACGGACTCCCGCGCGGCAGAGGCCGAGCCCCTGGTGGGGCCGCGGGTGGGCCAGGAGCGCTACCCCGCACCGCATTTCGTCGAGCGGGTCAAGCGCTTCATACTCGATGACGCCCGCTTCGGCCCGACGCCCGAAGCCCGCCAGGACCTCCTCTTCCGTGGGGGGCTGCGCATCCAGACCACCCTCGACCTCCGCAACCAGGCCCAGGCCGAACGGGCGGTGGGGCGCGTCCTGTCCGAGCCCGGCCGTGACCCAGCCGCGGCCGTGGTCTCCCTCGACCCGGCCAACGGCCATGTGCGTGCCCTGGTGGGAGGGCGTGACTTCTTCGGAGGGGGTCCCCAGTCGAGCTTCGACCTGGCCACCCAGGGGCGCCGTCCGGCCGGCTCGGCATTCAAGCCCTTCGTCCTGGCCGCCGCCCTCGAAGCCGGGATTCCACTGGCGACCACGTACGACGCCCCACCCCGCCTGGCGGTCCCCCTGCCCGGCCAACAGTGGGAGGTGGACAACTACGAGGGCCAGGGCGGAGGACGGTTGAACCTGACCGACGCCACCGTCAACTCGGTGAACACCGTCTACGCCCAGCTCATCCTCGACGTAGGCCCGGGCGAAGCCGTGGCCACCGCGGCCCGGATGGGCATCGCCTCTCCGCTGCTCCCCTACCCCTCGGCCGTGCTCGGGACCAACGACGTGTCGCCCCTCGAGATGGCCGCGGCCTACGCCACCCTGGCCAACGGCGGGATGGCCCGGGTGCCCACCTTCGTCACCAAGGTGGTGGGCATGGACGGCAAGGTGCTCTACGAGCACGAGCCGTCCGCCAAGCGGGCCCTGGAGGAGGCCACGGTCGACGCCGAGGTCGGCGTCCTGCGCCAGGTGATCGAGCGAGGCACCGGCGTCGATGCCCGCATCGGGCGTCCGGCGGCAGGCAAGACCGGCACCGGCCAGGAGTGGAGGGACGCCTGGTTCGTGGGCTTCACCCCCGAGCTGGTGACCTCGGTGTGGGTGGGCTTCCCCGACCGCCAGCTGTCCATGGTGCCCCCCACCACCCGCATCCTCGTCACGGGGGGCTCCTGGCCGGCGCAGATCTGGCAGCTGTACATGGCCTCGGCGCTGGCCCAGGCGCCGGTGACGCCGTTCCCCGTGCTCCGCCCGAGTGGACCGGGAGCGGCGGCGGCACCAGGTGTCCCCGATCGGCCCGTGCCCACGGTGGTGGGGATGCCGGTGGAATACGCCGAGGCAACGCTGACCCGTGAGGGCTTCGGCGCCGAGCGCAGGCCCCGGCGCAGCACGGACTACCCCCCGGGCTACGTGGTGGCCCAGACGCCAGCGGCGGGCGCCCCTGCTGCGGGCGGCACTCCGGTAATCCTCGAGGTCGCCACCTCCTCGGCGCCGGCCAGCGTTCCCGACGTGCTCGACCGTTCGCCTGACGAGGCCCGTCAGGCGCTGGCCGCCGCCGGCTTGGCGGCCAACGTGGTGACGCGGGCCGAGCCCCGGAGCACGGGGGCCGGGGCGCGTCGAGGCCGGGTGTGGAAGCAGTCACCCCAGGCCGGCGCCCGAGCGAAGGCCCGGGGCAACGTGACGATCTACGTCAACCCCGGGTGAGCTGCTCGGCTACCGGCGGGCGCCGTCAGCGCCGCGACACGTTGGGCTCGTCCGGCACGTACCACCGCCACGGCAGGTCTGCGCCTGCGCTCAAGCCGACACGCGTGGTCACCGACGCCGGCACTGGCGGTGCCAAGCCGGCGTCGGTGATCACCAGGTCTCGGTCACCAGCCACGAGGTCGGCGCCGTCGTCCTCCTTGGTGACGGCAAAGGCCTGGCACAGCTTGCCCGGCCCGCTGCACAGGTCCCTGTCCCGGCGAGCCTTCTGACGAGCGGCGCGCATCTGACCGAACCCCGACAGGGGCGCCAGGGCCCGGAGCAGGACGGCCACGCCCTGTCCCTCTTCGCCGCATACGGCGTTGGCGCACCAGTGCATCCCGTAGGTGAAGTACACGTAGAGGTGGCCAGGCGGTCCGAACATGGTGGCGTTGCGACGGGTGATGCCCCGGTAGGCGTGGCTGCCCGGGTCCTCGGCGCCGGCGTAGGCCTCCACCTCCACGATGCGCCCCGAGAGGGGCCCTCGTACCAGCACCTTGTTGAGCAGCTCCGGGGCGACGTCCCGCGGGTCGCGGCGGTAGAAGCGCCGAGGAAGGACCGTGGCCGGGCCGGACCCGGGCGCCGGCGACGCTTGCACTCAGTTGCTCAGGCGCTCGAGGTCGCGCTCGAGAAGCCGGCGGAAGCGCTCGAGCTGTTCGCTGACGGGCCCCGGACCGGCTCCGCCCGGGCTGGTGCGACGGAGGACGGCGGTACCGGGCTCGAGCAGCGGCACCGCCTCTGAACCGAGGTCGGGGTGGGCCTGGACCAGCTCGGCCAGGGGCACGCCGCGCTCGGCGCTCTCCCGGACAAGGACGCCGACCACGTGATGGGCCCGGCGGAACGCCACGCCACGAGCCACCATCCACTCGGCCAGGTCGACGCTGGCACCGGAGGCGTCGGCGTCGGCGGCGGATTGCATGCGGGCGGTGTCGAAGGTGGCGGTGGCGAGGAGCCCGGCCAGGGCCGGCAGGGCGCGGCGGACCTGGTCCACGCTGTCGAACAGCGGCTCCTTGTCCTCCTGCAGGTCGCGGTCGTACGCGAGGGGCAGGGCCTTGAGCGTGGCCAGGACGGCGGTGACGTTGCCGATGAGCCGGCCCGCCTTGCCCCGAGCCAGCTCGGCGACGTCGGGGTTCTTCTTCTGCGGGAGCATCGAGCTGCCGGTGGAATGAGCGTCGCTCAGGTGGAGGAAGGCGAACTCCTGGCTCGACCACAACACGACCTCCTCGCCGATTCGCGACAGGTGCACGCCGAGGAGGGCCAGGTCGAAGAGGGCCTCGGCTACGAAGTCCCGGTCGCTGACGGCGTCCATCGAGTTCTCGAAGGCGGCGGCGAAGCCGAGGTCGTCGGCCACTCCGGTGGGGTCGAGCTCCAGAGAGGAGCCGGCCAGCGCGCCGGCGCCCAGCGGGGAGACGTCGGCTCGTCGAACTGTGGCCCACAACCGGTCGACGTCGCGAGCCAGAGCCCATCCGTGAGCCAGCAGGTGATGGGCCAGGAGCACGGGTTGGGCCCGCTGGAGATGGGTGTATCCGGGCAGGTAGGCGTCGTTGGCGGCGTCGGCACGGTCCAGCAACACCTGCTGGAGAGCCACGACCTCCCGGGCCACCTGGGCCAGCTCCCGCTTGGTGAAGAGCCGCAGGGCCACGGCCACCTGGTCGTTGCGGCTCCGGCCGGTGTGCAGCTTGGGACCAGCGTCGCCCGCCATCTCGGTGACGCGGCGCTCGATGGCGGTGTGGACGTCCTCGTCGCCGGCCTGGAAGCGGAATGTTGCCTCCTGCAGCTCCTCGCCCACCCGGTCGAGGGCGGTGACGAGGATGCCCACCTCCTCGTTGCTCAGGATGCCGGCCCGGCCCAGGCCTCGGACGTGGGCTTTGGATGCTGTCACGTCGTCGCCCCCGAGCTGGCGGTCGTAGGCCAGGCTGGAGGTGAAGTCCATGAGCTCTGGGGACGGCCCCTGCCCGAAGCGTCCTCCCCAGAGACTCATTGGCGCCGACGCGCTTGGCGGGCGGCCCAGGTCTCCACGCCGAGGCCCCAGAGGCGCACGAAGCCCTCGGCGTCCTGGTGGCGGAAGCGGTCGGCGGCCTCGTAGGTGGCCAGGCCGTAGTCGTAGAGCCCCGCGTCGCTCCGCCGCCCGGCCACGATGCAGCGCCCGGGCGGCTCACAGCGCAGCCGCACCTCTCCGCTCACGTAGCGCTGGCTCTCCTCCACGAAGGCGTCGAGGGCCTCCTTCAGGGGAGAGAACCACAGACCGTCGTAGATCAGGTCGGCGTAGCGCGGCTCCAGCCTGGCCTTCTCATGGGCCAGCTCCCGCTCGAGGGTGAGGTCCTCCAGGTCGGCGTGGGCCATGAGCAGGGCCAGGGAGCCGGGACACTCGTAGATCTCCCTGCTCTTGATGCCCACCCGGCGGTTCTCCACCATGTCGATGCGGCCCCACCCGTAGGAGCCCACGGCCCTGGTGACCTCGCCGATCAGGTCGTGCAGCGGCAGCTCGCTTCCGTCCAGGGCCACGGGCAGTCCCCGCTCGAAGGCGATGGTGAGCTCGACGGGCTCGGTGGCGGTGGGCGTGGTGAGCTCGTAGACGTCCTCCGGAGGGGCCTGCCAAGGGTCCTCGAGGATGCCGCACTCCACGGTGCGCCCCCAGAGGTTCTGGTCCACCGAGTAGGGGCTCTCCTTGGTGACGGTGAGCGGGATGCCGGCCCGCTCGGCGTACTCGATGGACTGCTGGCGGGTCAGGCCCCAACCCCGCACCGGGGCGAGCGTCTCCAGGTCAGGGGCCAGGGCTCGCGTCGACACCTCGAAGCGGACCTGGTCGTTGCCCTTCCCGGTGCAGCCGTGGGCGACGGCGTCGGCGCCGTGCTCGCGCGCCGCCGCCACCATGTGCTTGACGATCACGGGGCGGGAGAGGGCAGACACCAGCGGGTACTTGCCCTCGTACTTGGCGTTGGCCTTGAGGGCCGGAGCCACGAAGTCACGGGCGTACTCCTCGCGGCAGTCGACGACCAGAGCCTCCACCGCCCCCGCGGCGAGCGCTCGCTCACGAACCCGCTCGAAGTCCCCGCCCTGGCCCACGTCGGCGGCCAGAGCGATGACCTCGAGGCCCAACTCGTCCCCCAGCCACCGGACGGCCACCGAGGTGTCCAGTCCGCCGCTGTACGCCAGCACCACGCGCTTTGCCACGACCCTCCTCTGTCTACAAACCCGCCAGCGACGAGAGTCGCGCCGCCAGCTTGACACCACCGGTGCCCTCCGACGCCACCACCAGCACGGTGTCGTCGCCGGCCACCGTACCGATCATGCCGTTCAGGCCGGCCCGGTCGAGAGCCGAGCCCACCACGTGAGCCGAGCCCGGAGGCGTCCGCAGCACGACCAGGTTCGCCGAGTGGGCCACTTCCACCACCCATTCGCCGAGCACCCGCTCCAGATGCTCCTCGGGCGCCAGCTGGTCCCGCGGAAGCTCGGGGATGGCGTACACGGTGTCGCCTCCCGGCACCCGGACCTTGACCGCCCCCAGCTCCTCGAGGTCGCGCGAGACGGTTGCCTGGGTGGCCACCACCCCGTCTGCGGCCAGCAGGTCCACCAGGTGGGCCTGGCTGGGCACCACATTGCTGGCCAGGAGCCGGGCGATGCGGTGCTGGCGCTGGGTCTTGGCCAGCCTCATGTCGCCGGCCTCACGTCGACACCGTGTCTGCCAACAGGAAGAGCAGGAGGCCCCTCACCGCGTGCATGCGGTTCTCGGCCTGGTCCCACACCAGGCTCCGGGGGCCGTCGACGACGGCAGCGGTGACCTCCTCACCGCGGTGGGCGGGCAGGCAGTGGAGGAAGACGGCGTTCTCACCGGCCCGGGCCATGAGGCCGTCGTCCACGGTGAAGCCCTCGAAGGCCCGGCGGCGACGCTCCGCCTCGTCCTCGGCCCCCATCGACGTCCACACGTCGGTGTACACCACGTCGGCACCGGCCGCCGCCTCGGCAGGGTCGGTGGTGCACGTGACCGTGGTGCCCAGCGCCCGGACCGGGTCAAGGTCGTCCTCGCCGGGCCCGTAACCGTCGGGGCAGGCGTACCGGATGGCCATGTCGCTCAGGCCCGCAGCCAGGCCGAGGGAGCGGGCCACATTGTTGAAGTCGCCCACGTAGGCCACCTGCAGGCCGGCCAGGCGACCGAAGTGGCGGCGGATGGTGAGCAGGTCGGCCAGGGCCTGGCAGGGATGGCTTCGGTCCGAGAGCAGGTTCACCACCGGGACGGAGGCGGCGGCCACCATGTCTTGCAGAGTGGCGTGGCCGAACACGCGGGCGCCGATGGCGGCGTGGTAGCGGCTCAGCGCCCGGGCCACGTCGGATGCCGGCTCGCGTCCGCCCATGTCCACCTCTCCGGCCCGGAGCGACACAGGGTGGCCGCCCAGCTGGATCACCGCCATCTCGGTGGCGTTGCGGGTGCGCAGGGAGGGCTTCTCGAACAGAAGCGCCATGCCCCTCCCGGCGAGGACCTGAGGCGGGTCGGCGCGCTCGGCGAGGTCGAGCACTGTCGTGAGCTCGAGGGGCGCGAGGTCGTCGACCTCGAGAACGTGGCGGGTCACGGACTCAGCGCCCCTGTTTCGAGCGCCCGGCGCAGGATCACCAGCCCCTCGTCGATCTCGTCGTCGGAGACGAGCAGCGGCGGCGCCAGGCGCAGGGCGGAGTCGGTGACGGGGTTGACCACCAGACCGCCCTGCAGCGCCCGTGATGCCACTTCTTTGGCCTCGAGGGGCGCCTCCAGCTCGGCAGCCAGGAGCAGGCCCAGACCACGCACCGAGCGGACACCCGGAATCGAGGCCAGGCCGTCGGCGAGCCGCGCTCCGGCGGCGACGGCCCGGGCGGGGATGTCGGCCTCCTCCATGGCGGCCAGCACGGCCCTGGCCGCCGAGGTGGCGAACGGTTGGCCCCCGAAGGTGGTGGCGTGGTCGCCCACGGCGAAGGCGGCCGCCACCTCGTCGGCGGCCCAGCACGCACCGATGGGCACACCGTTGCCCAGAGCCTTGGCCATCGTGACCACGTCGGGCTCGATGCCGAAGTGCTGGAAGCCGAACCAGCGCCCGGTGCGGCCCAGGCCGGTCTGGATCTCGTCGATCATCAGGAGGGCGCCCCGGTCGTCGCAGATCCGCCGGACGGCGGCGAAGAACTCGGCGGTGGCGGGGTGGACCCCGCCCTCGCCCAGAACGGGCTCCAGGAGCACGGCGGCCACGGACTCGTCCACGGCTGCATCGAAGGCGGCCACGTCGCACCAGGCTGCGTGGACGAAGCCCTCGGGCAAGGGCTGGAAGGCCTCGTGCTTGGCCGGCTGACCGGTGGCATGCAGGGTGGCCAGGGTGCGCCCGTGAAAGGAGCCGTAGGCGCTGACCACCACGTGGCGACCCGGCCCCCCCCGCTTGCGGGCCAGCTTGATGGCGCACTCGTTGGCCTCTGCACCGGAGTTGCAGAAGAAGACTTTGCCGTGCGAACCGCCGGGGCCCATGATCAGGCGATCCAGGGTGGCAGCCACCTCTGGCGCCACGGTGGTGGCGAAGTGGTTGGAGACGTGCAGCAGGGTGCGGGCCTGCTCGGCCACGGCGTCGGCCACTGCGGGATGGGAGTGGCCGAGCGAGGTGACCGCGACGCCGGAGAAGAAGTCGAGATAGCGCCGCCCGTCCTCGTCCCAGAGCAGCGTGCCCTCGCCGCGCACGAAGGTGACCGGCTGGGGCGGGTAGGTGTTCATGAGGAGACCGCCCAGGCTCATGGGTTGACCATGGTGCCGACGCCCTCATGGGTGAAGACCTCGAGGAGCAGGGCGTGGGGGACGCGGCCGTCCAAGATGTGGGCGTGGCCGATCCCGCCCCTCAGTGCCCGCACGCACGACGCCACCTTGGGGACCATCCCCGCCGTCACCGTGCCGGCGGCGACCATGGCCTCGAGGTCGTCCACGGTGACCGTGGTGAGCAGGCTGGAATGGTCGGCCAAGTCGGCGAGCAGCCCCTCGATGTCGGTGAGGAACACCAGCTTCTCCGCCCGCAGAGCCTCGGCCAGGGCACCGGCGGCGGTGTCGGCGTTGATGTTGTAGGCCTGCCCGCCAGGGCCGCTGCCGATGGTTGCCACCACCGGGATCAGCTCCTCGTGCAGCAGGCGCTCGATGATGGTGGGGTCCACCGCGGCCACGTCGCCCACGAAGCCGAGCTCGGGGTCGGGGTTGGCGCTGGCGGTGATGAGCCCTGCATCCTCACCCGAAAGGCCCACAGCCAATGGCCCGTGGACGTTGACGGCGGCCACCAGGTCCCGGTTGACCTTGCCCACGAGCACCATTCGGGTCACGTCCAGGGTGTCGGCGTCGGTGACCCGGAGCCCGGCACGGAACTCCGGGATCATCCCGAGGCGCTTCATGAGAGCGCCGATCTGAGGCCCGCCGCCGTGGACGACCACCGGCCGGATCCCGACCGAACGCATGAGCACGATGTCCTCGGCGAAGCCGGCGATGGACTGCTCGTCGCCGATGGCATGGCCCCCGTACTTGACCACCACCACCTTTCCCCGGAAGCGGCGGATGTAGGGCAGTGACTCGGCGAGGACCGCGGCCTTCTCCTCCGGCGTCACCGGCGCCACATCCCTAGGAAGTCCTCATGTTCTCGTCCACGTAGGCGTGGGTCAGGTCGCTGGTCATGACCATCCCCGTGCCTGCCCCGAGCCCCAGATCGGCGGTGATCGTCACGTGGTCCTGCCCCAGGTGCACGCTGACCATCGACGGGTCGTGTGCCGCCGCCACCCCATCCCGGCACACCACCTCGTCCCCGTAGGCCACGCTCACCCGCTCGGGGTCGAAGCTCACTCCGGCCGACCCGAGCTCGCTGACCACCCGGCCCCAGTAGGGGTCCCGGCCGTAGAGGGAGCACTTCACGAGCAGGCTGTCGGCCACCTTGCGGGCGGCCGCGTGTGCCTCCTCGTCGGACACGGCTCCGGTGACGGTGACCCGGGCCAGCTTGGTGGCGCCCTCGGCGTCACCCGCCATCTGCTCGGCCAAGTCGATGCAGGCCCACGTGAGGGCGTCGGTGAAGGCATCGTGGTCGACCGGTCCGCGTCGTCCGTTGGACAGCACGATGACGGTGTCGTTGGTCGAGGTGGAGCCGTCAACCGAGAGGGCGTTGAACGAGCTCTGGGCGGCCGACCGCAGGGCCCGGTGCAGGTTGGCGGGCGAGACCTCGGCGTCGGTGGTGAGCACGGCCAGCATGGTGGCCAGGTGAGGCGCCAGCATGGCTGCGCCCTTGGCCATCCCCCCCACCGTGAAGCCCTCGCCGTGGACGGTGACCTCCTTGGCGTGGGTGTCGGTGGTGAGGATGGCGCCGGCCGCTGCGCCTGCTCCTTCGACGCTGAGGCCATCCACGACCGCCGGCACGCCCTGGCGGACCCGAGCCATGGGCAGCGGTATGCCGATTAGGCCGGTGGAGCACACCAGCACCTCTGCCGGATCGCAGCCGACCCTGTGGGCGACCATCTCACACGTTTCCTCGGCGCCGACCCGCCCCTCGGCGCCGGTGGCTGCGTTGGCGTTGCCGCTGTTGAGGATCACCGCCGCTGCCCGCCCGCCCGTCTCTGCCAGGTGCGACCTGCTCACCTCGACGGGTGCGGCGGTGGCCAGGTTGGGCGTGAAGACGGCGGCGGCGGCGGCGGGTTGGGCGTCGTCAGTGGCCACCAGGGCCAGGTCCGGCTCATCGCCGGCCTTGATGCCGCAAGCGACGCCGTTGGCCACGAAGCCCTCGGCCGCGGTGACGCTCACGCTTACGCCTACGAGTCTGGAGGACATGGCCGGCCGAAACCGCCGGCTATGTCCTCCAGACGTGGAAGACCGGTCACGGGTACACGCCCACCATGGGCAGGCCCGCCGTTTCGGGCAGGCCGAGGGCGAGGTTGGCGCACTGGAGGGCCTGTCCGGAGGCGCCCTTGACCAGGTTGTCGAGGGCGCAGAGCACCACCACCCATCCCGTGCGCGGGTCGTGGTGAGCGCTGAGGTGGGCGCAGTTCGAGCCGTAGGTGGCCTTGGTGGACGGTGGGCGCTCGTCCACCACCACGAACGGCTCTTCGGCGTAGAAGTCAGCGAGCAGCGTGAGGGGGTCGACCTCTCCGGTGGGCCGGGCGTAGCAGGTGGCCAGGATCCCCCGGGTCATGGGGGCGAGGTGGGGCGTGAAGAGGACCTGGGCGCCGATGGCCTGCTCGATCTCGGGTGTGTGGCGATGGTCGAGCAGCCCGTAGGCGGTGAAGTCCTCGTTCACCGTGGAGAAGTGGCTCGTCTGGCGCAGGCTCCGCCCCGCGCCGGAGACGCCGCTGGTGGCGTCGACCACGATGCCCGTCGCCTCGATGGCCCCGGCGCGGACCAGTGGCGCCAGGGCCAGCGACGCAGTCGTCACGTAGCAGCCGGGCGCGGCCACGAGGTGGGCGCCGACGATCTGGTCACGGAACAGCTCGGGGATGCCGAAGCAGAACTCGGGCAGCAGCTCGGGCGCGGTGTGCTCGCCGCCGTACCAGCGGGGGTAGAGCGAGGCGTCCTTCAGCCGGAAGTCGGCGGCCAGGTCCACCACCGCTCCCACCCGCTTGCGCAGGTCGGGGACCAGCCGCTGGGAAGCGCCGTGGGGCAGCGCCAGGAACACCACGTCCAGGCCCTCGGCCGCGGCCGGGTCGGGATCGGTGAAGACCAGCCCCGGGTAGGCCGCCGCCAGGCTCGGGTAGACGTCTGCGGCGTTGGCTCCCGACTTGGTGTCCGCGGTGGCGAGCACCACATCGAGGTCGGCGTGGCCGGCGCACAGCCGCAGCAGCTCGGTTCCTGTGTAGCCCGAAGCCCCGTAGATCCCGACGCTGAACATCGGCTGATCATACACGTAGCTGCATGGTCATGCAGTACTCCGAGCCCGGCGGCTGCGCCACGGGGGGTTGGTGGCGAACGACATTGGCCTGAGTGCTACGAGGTGAGACAACTGCTAGGGTGCGTCCATGGATCGAACGGTTTCCCAACGAGAGCTACGCAACGACGCTGCCGCAGTGCTCCGTGACGTCCAGGGCGGGGAGACGTTGATCGTCACCCGCAACGGCACTCCGGTCGCCGAGTTGCGACCGGTTCCCCCCCGCCGGTTCGTGCCCCGTTCGGTGATTGCCGCTGCCGCCGGCAGCGCTCCCCGAGTTGACGCCGCCCGGTTCCGGTCCGACATCGACGAGTGGGTGGACCAATCGATTGATGGCTGAGTTGACGGCTGAGCGGACTCACGGGCTGGTCGACACCTCGGTTGTCGTCGATCACGACATCATCGATCCTGCTTTGCTGCCCGACCAGTCCGCCATCGCCGCAGTGACGCTGGCCGAGCTAGCCGCCGGGCCCCACGCGACCGATGACGAGGACGAGCGGGCACGGCGGCAGGACCGGCTCCAATGGGCCGCCACCACCTGGGACGCCCTTCCCTTCGACGCCGGCGCCGCTCGGGCCTATGGCCGGGTCTACGCCGCTACCAGAACGGCCGGACGCTCCACCAGGAGCCGCCTCGCCGATCTGCTCATCGCCGCCACTGCAGCCGCGAACGGCCTGCCCGTGTACACCCGGAACCCGTCCGACCTGCAGGGGCTGGCAACGATCGTCCCCGTCGTCCCCGTGTAAGACTCGCCTCAGGCGGTGTTGCCCTCCTCGTCCTCGCCTTCCCACTCCCGGTCCTGTTCCTTCCACCGCTCGTTGCGGGCGTCGGCCTTCTGGCGCCAGTTCACCGCCTCCTCCCGGGTGGGATAGGGGCCGAGGCGGTCGTCACCGGCGCACTGCTCGCCCTCCGGCTCCGGTCGGTCGTGGTTGAAGCACCAGTACCAGGGACCCCTGGGGTCGGGACTCGGACTCATGGCTCCTCCTCGGTGTTCACGCCGTGGTCACGAGCATGCAGCCTCCGTTGACCATGGGCCAAACCGCGATGCGGGGGCGCGAGAATCTTAGGGACATGGGCACGACCTCATTGAAGGGCCGACTGCTCGTGGCCACTCCCTCGTTGCAGGAACCGACGTTCGACCGCACCGTGATCCTGATGCTCGAGCACGGCGCCGAGGGCGCTCTGGGCCTGGTGCTCAACCGCCCGAGCGAAGTGGAGCTGGCCGGACCGGCTCCGGATTGGGAACCGTTCGCCACCCATCCCCCCGTGGTCTTCTTCGGCGGCCCGGTGGCGCAGGGTTCGGCCATCTGCCTGGCGCGGGCCGGCTCCGAGGAACAGACCGAGGCGTGGACACCGCTCTTCGGACGCCTCGGCGCCCTGAACATCGGAAAGAGCCCGAGCGAGGTGGACCAGCCCATCGACGAGGTAAGGGTCTTCTCCGGTCACGCCGGATGGGGGCCGGGCCAGCTCGAGGGTGAGGTCGCCGCCGGGGCGTGGTTCGTGGTGGACGCCGACCCTGAGGACGCCCTGTCGCCCCAACCCCTGGAGCTCTGGCGGCGGGTGCTGCGCCGCCAGAAGGGAAGGGTGGCGCTCTATGCCGGCTTCCCCGCCGACCCGGCGCTCAACTGACGCCGTGCCGACGGCCGCTCAGCCCCGCAGCTCCCCGCGGTGGACCGACCGTACGGCCTCGATGCAGCGCCGGCGGAGCTCGACCACCTCGGGATCGGTGAGGGTCCTGTCCAGCGCCTGGAGCCGGAGCCGGTAGGCCAGGCTTCGGCGGCCTTCTCCGAGGCGGGCATCACGGAAGACGTCGAAGAGGCACAGGTCGACCAGCAGCTCGCCGGCCGCCTGCCGGAGGGTCGATTCCACCGCCGCCGCGGGGACCGTCTCGTCCACCACGAAGGCCAGGTCGATGTCGCTGGACGGATGCTTGCTGACGGCGCGAGCCGCCACGTAGACGCGCTGGCGGGGCAGCAGCAGCTCGAGGTCCGCCTCGATCC
>JAUJNQ010000003.1:57872-63272 GCA_030448025.1 Acidimicrobiales bacterium
GCCGCCACGTAGACGCGCTGGCGGGGCAGCAGCAGCTCGAGGTCCGCCTCGATCCACCCCACCCGGCCCTCGATGGCGAAGGCTTCCAGCACCGACGGGTCGACCTCCCCGACGTGGCCCACCGCCTGTTCCCCGAGCAGGATCCGCGCCGTACGGGTGGGATGCAGTCCGGGCGCGGTGGCGGCTTCCAGCCGGCCCTCCCGGATACCAAGCCCAGCGAGCACCACGTCGAGCACCTGCTTGGCCGAGGGAGCGCCGCTGCCTGCTCCGCCGGGCCAGGTCCCAGTGCCTTGGGCGAGGGCCACACCGACCAGCTCCCGTTCGTCCGGAAGGGGCGCGCTTCGATCGTCGGAAGGGGCGAAGACGTGGCCGATCTCGAACAGGGCGCCCCTCGGGTTGCGGTGCGATGCGTTGAAGGCGATGGCCTTCACCAGGCCGGGCAGCAGAGACCGGCGCAGCACCGACTCCTCGCGGGCCAGCGGATCGGTGGCTGTAATGGCGTCGCCTTCGAGGCCGGCGCGCTCGTGATCGCCGGGGCCGACCAGCGGCGAGGAGACGGCCTCGCTGACGCCGGTGCCGGCCAGCACGTCACGCAGACGGCGCCGGTTGCGCTGGTAGGGCGTGAGGCCGCCCACGAACGGGCTCGGCGGAACGGTACGGCCCACTCGCGAATAGCCGTGATGGCGGGCCACCTCCTCCACCAGGTCGATCTCGGAGATGGCATCAGGGCGGAATGATGGAGGCTGCACCTGGTGGAGCCCCGGACCGGCGGCATCGACCGTGAAGCCGATGGGGGTCAGATAGCAGCGGACCTGTTCGTCGTCGAGGGACGTGCCGAGGACGGCGTTGACCCGCTCGGTGCGCAGGCGTATCGGCGCGCGCTCCGGAGGCCCGGAGCGGCAGTCGAGCGCCGGTGACGACGCCTCGCCGGAGCCGACCAGGCCGAAGAAGCGGGCGGCGGCAACCTCCAGGATCTCGGGGTCGCAGCCCCGCTCGAAGCGGGCCGAGGCCTCCGTGCGGAGCCCGAGCCGTTGCGAGGTACGGGCGATGGCCATGGGCGTGAAGTAGGCGGCCTCGAGCAGGACGCTCGTGGTGGTGGCGGAGATCTCCGACGACGCCCCGCCCATGATCCCGCCGATCCCGACCGGGCTGCCCTTGGCGTCGCAGATGAGGCAGTCGTCACCCTTCCCCAACCGCCGCTCCACTCCGTCGAGCGTTGTGATCGTCTCCCCCGCTCGGGCCTTGCGCACGAGCAGCCCCCGGCCGGGCAGGAGGTCGAGGTCGTAGGGATGGGTGGGCTGGCCGAGCTCGAGCATCACGTAGTTGGACGCGTCCACCACGTTGCTGATGGGTCGCATGCCGGCCAGCGTGAGCCGCCGGGCAATCGCCGGCGCCGAAGGACCAACGGCCACCCCGGTTGCCGCGGTGGCGGTGAAGCGGGGACAGAGCTCCGGGCACTCGACGGCGATGGAGGCGAGGTCGGCGGTTGACGGGCCCTCGCCTTGCAACGTGACAACGGGCAGAGCGAAGGGCAGGCCCAGCCGCGCCGCAGCATCCCGGGCCACGCCGGCCACCGACATGGCGTCGGGCCGGTTGCCCTCGATGGCCAGGTCGTAGACCACATCCACCTCGATGCCCATGGCCTCGGTGAACGGCGTGCCCACGGTGAGTCCCTCGGGCAGGACCATGATGCCGTCCTGGTCCTTGCCCAGCCGCAGCTCGGCGGTCGAGCAGATCATGCCCTCGGACCATTCCCCCCGCACCTTGCGCCGCCCGATCTCGAAGTCTCCGGGGAGGACCGCACCCACGGTCGCCAGGGGAACCAGCTGGCCGGTGGCCACGTTGGGGGCCCCGCACACGACTTGGACGGGCCGGCCGTCGCCGATGTCGACCTCGGTCAGGCGGACGCGGTCGGCCTTGGGGTGTGGACGCACGTCGAGCACGCGGGCCACGACCACGTCGGCCAGGCCCTCCCCCACCCGCTCCAGGCCCTCCACCACCATGCCCAGGTCGTCGAAGGTCTCCCCCAGCGCGACGGGATCACCCTCGAAGGGGGCGAAGTCACGAAGCCACGACAGGGGGACGCGCATTGGGGGACGGACCTAGAACTGGCTGATGAAGCGGATGTCGTTGTCGAGCAGGACCCGCATGTCGGACAGGCCGTGGCGCATCTGGGCGCAGCGGTCGATGCCGAAGCCGAAGGCGAAGCCTCCCCACTCCTCGGGGTCGATGCCCACGGCGGCGAACACGTTCGGGTGGACCATGCCGCAGCCACCCAGCTCGATCCAGCCCGTGCCCGAGCAGGTGCGACACCCCTCCCCCTCACAGATCGTGCACGTGATCTCGAACTCCGCTGACGGCTCGGTGAAGGGGAAGTACGCCGGGCGCAGGCGGGAATGTATGGCCGGGCCGAAGTAGGCGCCGGTGAAGACCTCGATGGTTCCGGCCAGGTCGCCGAAGGTGATGGCCTTGTCCACCACCAGCCCCTCGATCTGGTTGAAGCTCGGCGTGTGGCGGGCGTCGGGGGTGTCCTTGCGGTACACCTTGCCGGGCATGATCGAGTAGATCGGTGGCTTCTGGGTCTGCATCACCCGGATCTGCACCGGCGAGGTGTGAGCCCGGAGCAGCGTGGACCCCGGCTCGCCCCAGTCCACGTAGAGGGTGTCGAAGCCGCTGCGTGCGGGATGGGCCTTGGGGATGTTCAGGGCCTCGAAGTTGTACCAGTCGGTCTCCACCTCGGGCCCCTCGGCCACGGCGTAGCCCATGCCGATGAACACCTCCTCCAGCTCGTCCCGGGTCTGGGTGACCAGGTTGAGATGGCCCCGCTCCGGCCCGGGTGGAACCTCGGTGAGGTCGAGGCGCTCGGCCTCCAGCCGGGCGGCCCGTGCCTCGGCCTCGAGCTCTTGGCGGCGGGCGTCGGCGAACGCCTGAAGCCGGGCCCGGGCGGCGTTGAGGAGCTGGCCGGTGCTGCGACGCTCCTCGGGCGACAGCTGGCCCAGCTGCTGGTTGAACGCGGCCAGCGCCGACCGCTTTCCGAGCGTCTCGTACTCCGCGGCGCGCAACTGGTCGGGGTCGGTGGCGGCCTGCAGCCGGGCTGCGGCCTCCCGCTCGGTGTCCTCCAGCTGGGCCGTGTCCATGACCGGGCCCATTATTCCTCGACCGGCCCCTTCGAGCGACGTTGCCGGGCCGCTTCGAAGCAGAGGACCGCAGCCGCCATCCCCACGTTCAGTGACTCCGAGCGCCCGGCCATGGGGATGGTGACCCAGTCGTCCAGGACGTCGCAGAGCGTTGCGGGTAGTCCGGTGGCCTCGTTGCCGAAGACCAGGACGACAGGGAGGGTGAGGTCGACGGTGGTGTAGTCGCGGCCCATCCCGACGGTGGCACCCAGCCGCCGCAGGCCCCGGTCGCCCAGACGCTCCAGGACGCGGGAGGGTTCTTCCTCGCACGCCACCACAGGGACGTGGAAGATGGCACCGGCCGACGCCCGCACCGTCTTCGGGTTGTAGACGTCCACGGAGTGCCCACAGAAGACCACGGCGTCGGCGCCGGCTGCCTCGGCACTGCGGAGCACCGTGCCCGCGTTGCCCGGGTCGCCCACGTCGACGCAGACGACGGTGAGGCCGGCCTGACCTACGGCGTCCAGCTCGACGGCGACGTCGACAACGATTGCCATGATCGGCTGCGGGTGGACGGTGGACGCCACCCGTTCGATGACACCCGGCCCAAGCTCGAGGAGCCTGGACCCGGCTGCCTCAGCCCGAGAGAGGAGCTCCGGAGCTGCGTCGGGCCCGGCGAAGACCGTTTCCACCTTGGCCCCTGCGGCCAGGGCCTCGGCGAGGAGCTTGGTGCCCTCGACGACGAAGACACCTTCGTCCCGGCGCGACCGGCGGCGGGTGGTGAGGCGCCGGAGCCGCTGCACCTCGTGATGGCGGTACCCCAATCCCGTTCGATCTTCGCCGGGCCCGCCCAGGGCCAGTGGCGGCGGGACCGGTGGCGGGGGGCTCAGGACTGCTTGTGGGCGTCCTGGGCGACCTTCACCAAGCCGGCGAAGGCGGCGGGGTCGCGGACCGCAAGGTCGGCCAACATCTTGCGGTCGACGTCGACCTCGGCCTGGTGCAGACCGGCCATGAAGCGGCTGTAGCTCATGCCGTGCTGGCGGGCGGCGGCGTTGATGCGCTGGATCCAGAGCTTGCGGAAGTCACCCTTGCGCGCCCGCCGGTCACGGTAGGCGTACTGCAGGGAGTGCATGACCTGCTCGTTGGCGGCGCGGTAGCTGCGGCTCTTGTTGCCGTAGTACCCCCGCGCCTGTTCGAGAATGGCACGGCGGTGCTTCTTGGCGTGGACGGAACGCTTGACCCTGGCCATGACCCTCCTGTCAGAGCCCGAGCAGGCGCTTGACCTGCTTGGCATCGGCACTGCTGAGCTCGGCGTCCCGGGCCAGACGCCGGGTGCGAACCGACGACTTCTTCTCCAAGAGGTGCGAGCGGAAGGCCTGGCGGCGACGGATCTTGCCCGTGCCCGTAACCTTGAAACGCTTGGCCGCCCCTCTGTCGGTCTTCATCTTCGGCAATGCATCGCCTCCTTCGTCACTCTGGGGCCCGTTCTTGGCCGCTGCCGTTCTGGCTGACCGGGCCCCGCGCCCGCTTGTCCGGCGCCAGGACCATGACCATGTTGCGGCCGTCCACCTTGGGGGCCGCTTCCACCTTTGCGATCCCTCCCACCGTCTCCGCCACCCGGTCGAGGATCTGCAGGCCTCGCTCCTGGTGGCTGAGCTCCCGGCCCCGGAACATGATCGTGATCTTCACCTTGTGTCCCTGGCCGAGGAACTTCTCGACCTGGCGGGTCTTGGTGTCGAAGTCACCGGGACCGATCTTGGGCCGGTACTTCATCTCCTTGATGCTGACGTTCGTGGTCTTCCGCCGCGATTCCTTGGCCCGCTGCGCAGCGTCGAACTTGAACTTCCCGTAGTCCATGATCCTGCACACCGGGGGGGAGGCCATGGGGGCCACCTCCACGAGATCCAGATCCGCCTCCCGGGCGATCTGCATGGCCTCGGGAACGGTCTTGATGCCCAGCTGGGCACCGTCGGCGTCCACGAGGCGCACCTCACGGGCCCGGATCCGGTCGTTGATCCTGGGCTCGTCACTGTTTGCAGCGATGCGACGTTCTCCTTGCTCGGGGGCTGGGTGCTGGGGGCTTGTCAACGCCAAAGGCGGGCGTTAGGGATTGCGTCCCTAAGAAGCAACGCCCGCTGAGTGCGGCCATTCGACCCGACGCACCAGCTTCGGTGGCCGGGTGGAGAGCCCCCCGGCCCCCGCTTCCGTCCGTCCTGCTGGCCTAGGGTACCAGCGTGAGCACGATCTGGACACCAGGTGGAGAGCGGCCGGTGGGCCGGCCGGA
>JAUJNQ010000003.1:63372-81703 GCA_030448025.1 Acidimicrobiales bacterium
CCCAAGCCCAGGCGGCCCAAGCCCAGGCGGCCCAGGGTCAGGCGGCCCAGGGCGAGGCGCCGGCCACCGAGGAGGAGCTCCAGGCAAGGATGGTGGAGCTGCGCCAGGAGCTCGCCGAGACGCCGGTGGAGCTGGTGGTGGCCAACCACTGCTTCGGGATGTTCGAGCTGGCCGCCCTGCACCTCTCCCTGCAGCCCCCGCGTCTCGACCAGGCTCGCCTGGCCATCGACGCCCTCGCCGCACTGCTCGATGCCATGACGGGCCGCCTGGGCGAGGAGGAGGCCCAGCTCCAGGAGGGCCTGGCCAGCCTGCGGCTCGCCTTCGTGCAGATCCAGGGGGCGCAGGCGAGTGGCGGCGGCGGCGGCACCGATCCCGCTACCGGCCCTACCCCTCCGCCCTCCTAGCCAGCCGGTCCCGAGACCAGCTTCGTCAACGAGGTCGCCTCCCATTGGCCCTCATGACCAGCCACCACCTGGAAGACGACGTCGGCCTCAACGGTGATGCTGCGGCTCCCGTCGGCGATGGCGGTGCAGTGAAAGAAGAGGCGCCGGCCGTCCTCGCCCTCCACCACGCCGACGCCCTTGTGCTCGTCGAACTCGGTGACGGTGCCGCGATCAATGGTCATGGGAGGGTTTCTCAGTGGACGATCTTGGAGATGGCCAGCTCGATGATGTCGGTCGCCCCGTGGTCCTCCAGGGCCGGGATCAAGGTGTTGATCTGCGACTTGGGCACCACCGTCTCCACGGCGTAGCCGTCCTCGCCGAACAGCTTGGAGACCGTCGGGGACCGGAGGGCGGGGAGGAGCTCGATGACCCCCGGAAGGTCGGGCTCGCCCACGTTGAGCTTGACCAGCACCTTGCCCCGCGCCTCGAGCGTCCCCTGGAGCAGGGTGAGGACCTGGCTCATGGCGTGGCGCTTGGCCGGGTCCTCGTAGGCGGCGGGGTTGGCGATCAGCTCGGTGTAGGAGACGAGCACGGTGTCGACGATGCGTAGGCCCGCGGCCCGCAGCGCCCGGCCGGTCTCGGTGATCTCCACCACGGCGTCGGCGATGTCGGGGACCTTGGCCTCGGTGGCGCCGTAGGAGAGGGTGATGTCGGCGTCCACGCCGTGCTTCTCCAGGAACCGCCGCGTGAGCTCGGGGTACTCGGTCTGCACCCGCACGCCGGACCGAAGGTCCCCCACGGCCTGGACCGGTGCGTCGTCGGCAACCGCCAGCACGACGTGGACGGGCCGGGCCGTGGCCTTCGAGTAGTGGAGCTCGCCGAGGGACAGCACGTCGCTCGCCGTCTCCTCGATCCAGTCCCGGCCGGTGATGCCCAGGTCGAACAGCCCTTCGCCCACGTAGCGGGGTATCTCCTGGGGGCGCAGTATGCGCACGTCGGTGATGCGCGGATCGGGGACGGTGGCCCTGTACTCGACATCCGACGACCGCTGCACCGGCAGGTCGGCGGCCTCGAACAGCTCCAGGGTGGCCTGCTCCAGGGAACCCTTGGGCAGGACGAGGCGGAGCACGCCCTCAGCTCTCGGAGCGCTTGGGCAGCTGGCGCACGAGGTCGGCCATCTCGATGGCCGCCGTGGCCGCCTCGAACCCCTTGTTGCCGGCCTTGCCCCCCGCCCGGTCCAGGGCCTGCTCGGTGGTCTCGGTGGTGAGCACGCCGAAGATCACCGGCACGCCGGTGTCGAGCTGGGCCCGCTGCACGCCGGCGGCGCACTGACCGGCCACGTGCTCGTAGTGGCCCGTGGCGCCGCGGATGACGGCGCCCACGCAGATGACGGCGTCGACCTCGCCCGAGGCGGCCAGCTGGGCGGCGGCCAGCGGCACCTCGAAGGCCCCGGGCACCCACGCCACGGTGATGGACGCCTTGTCCACGCCGTGGCGGGCCAGACCGTCGATGGCTCCGGCCAGGAGCCGCTCGGTGACCAGCTCGTTGAACCGGCCGCACACGACGGCCATGCGCAGCCCGTCACCCCGCAGGGCGCCGCCGTACTCGTTCAGCTCATGGCGGTCAGAGGTGGTCATCGAGGCCCTCCAGCTTGTGTCCCATGCGCTCCCGCTTGGTGCGCAGGTAGGCGATGTTCTCCGGATTGGGCACTGGGATCAGCGGGACGCGCTCCACCATCTCCAGCCCGAAGCCCTCCAGACCACCGTACTTGGCCGGGTTGTTGGTCATGTAGCGCATGGTGGTGATGCCCAGGTCGACGAGTATCTGGGCGCCGATGCCGTACTCGCGACTGTCCACCGGCAGACCCAGGTCCAGGTTGGCATCCACCGTGTCCCGGCCACCTTCCTGGAGCGTGTAAGCCCGCAGCTTGGGGACCAGGCCGATCCCCCGGCCTTCGTGACCGGTGAGGTACACCACCACCCCGAGGCCTTCGTCGGCCACACGCTTCATGGCTGCGTCCTTCTGCCAGCCGCAGTCACATCGAAGCGACCCGAACACGTCCCCGGTGAGACACTCGCTGTGCACCCGCACCAGCACGTCGTCCTCGCCCTGCACCGCACCCATCACCAGGGCCAGGTGCAGATCCTGGTTGAGCAGCGATTCGTAGGCGTAGCAAGTGAAGTCGCCGTACTTGGTCGGGATGCGGGCTTCGGCCACCCGCCGCACCAGCTTCTCGTTCTGACGCCGGTGGCGGATGAGGTCGGCGATGGAGATGACGAGCAGGCCGTGCTCCTCGGCGAAGGCCTCCAGCTCGGGAAGGCGAGCCATCTCCCCGTCGTCCTTCACCACCTCGCACAGCACGCCGGCCGGGTAAAGGCCGGCGGCCCGCGCCAGGTCGACGGCGGCCTCGGTGTGCCCGGCTCGCTTCAGGACACCGCCCTCCCGGTAGCGCAGGGGGAACACGTGGCCCGGCCGCGCCAGGTCATCTTGGCCGGTAGCGGGGTCGATCAGGGCCATGATGGTGGCCGCCCGGTCGGCCGCCGAGATCCCGGTGCTGGTGCCGTGGCGGTAATCGACGCTGATGGTGAAGGCGGTCCGCTGCGACTCGGTGTTGTCGAGCACCATGAGCGGGAGGCCCAGCTCGTCGAGGCGCTCGCCGGGGAGGGGTACGCAGACGACGCCGGAGCTGTGCTTCACGAGAAAGGCGAGCTTCTCGGGCGTGGCGTGCTCCGCGGCCAGGATGAGGTCGCCCTCGTTCTCGCGGTCCTCGTCGTCGACCACGATCACCATCTCGCCGCCGACGATGGCGGCGATGGCCTTCTCGATCTCGGCGAAGGGCACGGGCGTGATGCTAGGTGGGACCGCGCTTGTCCATGAGTCTCTCCACGTACTTGGCCAATACGTCGACCTCGAGGTTCACCCGATCCCCCACTCCCCTGCGGCCCAGGGTGGTGACCTCCGCCGTGTGGGGAATGACCGCCACGGTGAAGGTGTCGTCCTCGGCGGCCACGACGGTGAGGCTGCAGCCGTCCACGGCGATGGATCCCTTGTCCACCACGTAGCGGGCGAGGTGCAGAGGCATCCGAACTCGCAAGTCGGGCGCCGGCGTGACGACCTGGCCAACGGCGTCGACGTGGCCCTGGACGAGATGCCCGCCCAGGCGGTGGTCGAGGCGCACGGGGCGTTCGAGGTTGAGCCTGTCGCCGGGCCGCAGGTCGCCGAGGTTCGTCCGTAACAAGGTCTCGGCAACGGCCTCGACGGCGTACCAGCGCTCGCCCATCTCGACCACCGTGAGGCAGCAGCCGTTGTGCGCCACCGACTCGCCGACGCCAAAGTCGTCGAGCACGACCTCGGCGTCGATCTCGAAGCGGCCGCCGTCGAGGCGAGCTCGCACCCTGCCCATCTCCTCCACGATGCCGGTGAACACGTCTCTAGACCTCCCCGGTCCGCGCTTCTGGAGTCGGGGCCTCCGGGGCCAGCTCGACCCGCAGGTCCGACCCCAATTGGCGCACGTCCACGATCCGTCCCCGCCACACGTCGTCGATGTTGCCGGCTCCGGGACCGGCGAAGAGTCCCCGTGCGTCGTCGCCGCCGAACAGCGCCGGAGCCAGGTAGAGCGCGTAGCGGTCCACCAGACCAGACCGGTGGAAGGCGTGGGCCACGGAGGCGCCCCCCTCCACCAGGAGCTGGACCACGCCGCGCCGGCCCAGATCGTCGAGGACTCTCTCCAGGTCACCCGACAGCTCGAGGGCGGGGTGGACCCGGGCCCCCTCGGGCGCCTTGCCCAGGACCACTCTCATGGGATCGGGGCCGGACGCGTGGCGCACGTCGAGGGCAGGGTCGTCGGCTCGCACCGTGCCCGCGCCCACCAGCACGGCGTCGCTGTGGGCACGCAGGCGGTGGGCGTCGGCGCGGGCCTCGGGGCCGGTGATCCAGCGGCTGGTGCCGTCAGGGGCGGCCGTGCGCCCGTCCAAGGTGGCGGCCAGCTTCAACACCACCCACGGCTTCCCTGTGGAGCGGTGCTTGAGATAGGGCCCGAGCTGGTCGCAGACCTCGGCGGCACACAACCCCAGCTCGACGTCGATGCCCGCGTCACGCAGGCGAGCCAGGCCTCGGCCCTGCACCTTCTGGTCCGGGTCCTCGACGGCCACCACCACCCGGGCCACCCCGGCGGCCACGATGGCGTCGGCGCACGGCGACGTGCGACCGTGGTGCGAGCACGGCTCCAAGGTGGCGTACAGGGTGGCGCCTCTGGCCCGACCGCCGGCTGCGGCCAGGGCGGCGGCCTCGGCGTGAGCCCCGCCCGGGGGCGCGGTGGCGCCCTCGAACACGGTCCCGTCGTCGCTCAAGAGCACGCAGCCCACCCACGGGTTTGGCGACGCCGTGGCCCGGACGGTGGCGGCCAGCCCCATCGCACGCCGCATGGCCGCCTCGTCGTCCCCCACCCTTCCAACTGTGGTTCCCCCACCGCTGCCGGTCATGTGCCCAACCGCTCGCTGGGGGCGGTGCGAGCGCCGCGGAGCCAGTCGGTCGCCGGCGCGGCTCCCCTGCCCTCGGCCTGGACCTCCTCCAGAGCCAGGCCCCGTCCGTCACCGGTGCCGACGACCGGCCCGTCCAGCACGCCCGGCGACCCACCCTCTTCGGTCACCCTCGCCCGCAGCACGCGCAGCCGCCGGCCCCGGAAGGTTGTCCACGCCCGGCCCAGGCGCACCACCCGGTGCAGCTCCTCCGCCGGCCTAGACCAGTCGAGCCGCAGCTCGTGGGGCTCCAGCTTGGCGGCGTAGGTGGCCTCGCCCTCTTGCGGCGTCGGCCGGCTCAGGCCCCTGTACAGCTCCTCGACCAGGAGGCGCGCGCCGATGGCCGCCAGCCGCCCACGCAGCTCGTCGGCGGTCTCCTCAGGGCCGATGTCCACGCGTTGACAGCTGTACACGGGCCCGGTGTCGAGCCCGGCTTCCACGGCCATCAGGCACACACCGGTCTCGGTGTCGCCGGCCAGGATGGCGCGCTCCACCGGCGCCGCCCCTCGCCATCTGGGCAGGAGCGAGAAGTGGACGTTCACCATGGGCACCCGCTCGAGGACGTGGGCCTTGACGAGCTGACCGAAGGCCACCACTACGGCGAGGTCGACACCGGCGTCCATCACGTCGTCCACGTCCTCGGTCACGGTGATGCCTTGGGTCAGCGCCACCGCCTTCACCGGGCTCGGGACGAGGGCGCCGCCACGGCCGCGGCGCCGGTCGGGCCGGGTGACTACCAAAGCGACGTCGTGGCCTGCAGCCAGCAATGCTCCCAGCGTGGGCACTGCCGCCTCGGGCGTGCCGAGGAAGGCGAGCCTGAGGCGCGCCGGAGGACGGCCCGGGGAAGGGGTCAGTGGGCCTCGGCGTCGAGGGACCGGTTACGCAGGGTGCGCAGGGCGTCTTTCTTGTGCTCGGGGTCGAGGCGCTCGACGAGCACCGTACCGTCGAGGTGGTCGACCTCGTGGAGGAACACCCGGGCCAGGAGCTCGTCTCCGTCCAAGGAGAGCTCCTTGCCCTTGATGTCGATGCCCGTCAGGTGGACCTGCTTCGAACGGGCGATGGGCCAGTAGAGCTCCGGGACCGACAGGCAGCCCTCCTCGTAGGTCCACTCGCCGTCATGGGCGCTGAGCACGGGGTTGATCACCACCTCCGGACCGTCACCGATGTCGTAGACGAAGATCCGCTTCTGGACACCGACCTGGTTGGCGGCCAGACCCACTCCGGGAGCGTCGTACATGGTGTCGAACATGTCGAGGACCAGGGTCAGCAGGCCGGCGTCGATCTCGGTCACCTCCGGACAGCGCAGCTTCAACACGGGGTCGCCGTAGGTGCGGATGGGACGAATGGTCATTGCCCTCAGGCTACCGACTGCCCTGGCGTCGCCGGCCGACGCCAAGGCCCAACTGGTCAGCTCCGCGCCGGGTCGACGACCACTCGGACCCGGCCGCGAGGGCGGGCGACCGAGGCCAGGGCATCGCAGAGGATGGAGTGGTCGGGGGCGCGCACGAGCCAGCGGTCGCCGTCGGGCCCCATTCGCTCCACCGAAGAAGGCAAGGAGGCCACCATGGTCGGCGCGTCCGGGCCCGACACCTCGGCCAGGACCGTGTATGGAGGAAGCCCTAGGGCCTCCCGGCGGGCGAGCTCAGCAATCGTGAGGCGCCCCGGGTCGGCGTGCACGGCGGCCTCCAGCACTTCGTGGTCCGGCACCCGTGTCTGAACCAGGATGTTCCCCCGGCGACCTCCCACCACGCGGGCCGCCCGGGCCAGGAGGGCCAGTGCCTGCTCGCTGGCACGAAAGCGTGGGACGAGCAGCTCCTGGTCGAAGTCGAGGAAGGCCACCGCGTCCAGCTCGTCCAGCCGGTGCAACGCGGCCTCCGTGCCCACCACGACGGGGGTGTCAGGGGTGGCGGTGGTCTGGCCCGTGATCTCCCCGACACTGGCGCCCACCAGTGCCTCGAGCTCCTCGACGACACGGGAGACGCCGGCACGCAGGACCTTCAGTCGCTGGGACCCGCACACAGCGCACAGCGATGGCCGCTCCAGACCGCACGCCCGACAGCGCAGCCCCTCCCCAAGCTGCTCGGCGGCCGCACCGCAGCGCTCACAGCGAGCCAGCCCCCCACAGGCGGCGCAGGCGAGCAGGCGTGCTCGTCCCTTGCGGTTGAGGATGCACGCCACCCGCCGGCCACTGCGCACGAGCTTCACCAGCCGTTCCGAGTACAGGCCCGAGCGGGGATCGTCGTTGCGCCGGTCGACGACGTCGATGGAAGGCCATCCGGCCCGCTCCCGTGCCCGCGACGCCGTGAGCAGCCGGCCCCATCGCAGGGACTCGAGGGTGGGACAGGGTGACAGGGCCACGCACGGCACCCCGTCTCGGCGCGCCCGCTCGGCGGCCACGTGCCAGCCGTTCCACGAGGGGGTCCGTTCCTCTTGGTAGGCCTCGTCATGGGCGTCGATGGCCACCACCGCGGCGAGGGTCGGTACGGGCGCCCATGCCGCCCCTCGCCCACCCACCACCACCACGCCACCGGCCGCGGCGCGGGCCCAGTCGTGGGGCCAGGCGGCCGCGGCCCGGCCCTCTCGCCGCAGCCGGCGGAGTAGGTGGGCGGCCTGGGCCGCAGAGGGCGTAAGGACCAGCGCGTCGCCCAGGGAGGCGGCTGCGCTCACGAACACCAACGGATCGGCGTCGGGGGGCACCCGCACCACTGACCGCTCGTTGGCAAACGCTTCCCCGATCAGCTCTTGGTTGTGGTTCGTGCTGCCGCCAGCCGAGACGGCGGGTGGCCCGTACGGGAAGGACCCGCCCTGCCCGGAGCGAAGCGAGGGCGGAGGCGGGGGGGCACCCATGAGGGACACGACCCGCCGCCGTGGCGACGCGGCGCGCAGGAACGTCGCCCGAGGGCCGGCCCACCTCCAGGCCGCCCAGCCGGCCAGGTCCACGATGGCGGCGGGCGGGCCCCAGCCCGTGACCTTGGCCAGCGGTTGCAGGCGCACGCCCGGCGCCGGGGTCACGTCGTCCTCCACGACCCACCCGCGCACCCGCCGCCCGTGCAGCGCCACGCGGACGATGGTGCCCACTCGAACCTGGTCACTCATCTCGTCGGGAACGAGGTAGTCGAAACAGCGGTCGATGGCCGCCACGTCGGGGAGCACCCGCACCACCCGGGAGTGGTCCGCCGGGTGGCCAGAAGTCAGGTGCCCAGGGTTCAGGTCCCCAGGGCCTGCTTGAGCTCGTCCAGTCGCGAGAGGCTCTCCCAGGTGAACTCCTTGTCCGCGCGCCCGAAGTGTCCGTAGGCGGCGGTGCGCTGGAAGATGGGCCGGCGCAGGTCGAGATCGCGCACGATGGCGGCGGGCCGCAGGTCGAAGACCTCGTCGACGGCGGCACTTATCTTTTCCGGCGCCAGCTCCTCGGTGCCGAAGGTCTCCACCATCACCGAGATGGGACGGGCCACGCCGATGGCGTAGGCCACCTGGATCTCACAGCGTCGGGCGGCGCCGCTGGCCACCACATGCTTGGCCGCCCACCGAGCGGCGTAGGCGCCCGACCGGTCGACCTTGGTGGGGTCCTTGCCCGAGAATGCGCCGCCGCCGTGGCGGGCGGAGCCACCATAGGTGTCGACGATGATCTTGCGACCGGTGAGGCCCGCATCGGCGTGTGGTCCGCCGAGCTCGAACTTCCCCGTGGGGTTGGCCAGGACGCGGTAGCGGTCGTCGGCGAACTCGTGGGGGAGCATGGGATGGATGACGTGCTCCTCCAGGTCCGGCTTGAGCAGGGTCTCGAGGTCGACGCCGGGCTTGTGCTGAGTGGAGATGAGCACCGTCTCCAGCGCGATCGGACGCCCGTCCTCGTAGGTGAAGCTGACCTGTGTCTTGCCGTCGGGGCGGAGGTAAGGCAGGACCCCCGCTCGGCGCACCTCGGTGAGGCGCTGTGCCAGGCGATGGGCGAGCCAGATGGGCAGCGGCATCAGGTCTTCGGTCTCGTCGCAGGCGTAGCCGAACATCATTCCCTGGTCGCCCGCACCCTGGCTGTCGAGGTCCGTCTCCTGCTGAGTCAAGGTGCGGTTCTCCAAAGCCGTGTCCACGCCTTGGGCGATGTCGGGCGACTGCTCGTCGATGGACACGATCACGCCGCAGGTATGGCCATCGAACCCGTACTCCTCGCGGTCGTAGCCAATGCCGCACACCGTCTTGCGCACGAGGCTCGGGATGTCGATGTAGGCGCTCGTGGTGATCTCGCCGGCGACCACCACCAACCCGGTGGTGAGCAGCGTCTCGCACGCCACCCGTCCCATCGGGTCCTTCTCCATGATGGCGTCGAGGATGGCGTCGGAGATCTGGTCGGCCATCTTGTCGGGATGGCCTTCGGTGACCGACTCCGAGCTGAAGCTGTGACGATCGCTCACTGTTGTCTTCCTTTCGTCTCTGCATCGCGACCACGTCGGGACATCATCTCGACCACGGTGTCGATCACCACGCGCGCCACCTCTCGCTTGTCCGTGAGGGGGACGGCGCGTTCACCGCCACCTGCGTCGAGCAGCAGAACGGCATTGGTATCGTGCCCGAAACCGGCGCCGGGAGCCAACACGTCGTTGGCCACCACCAGGTCGAGGCGCTTCCGGCGCAGCTTGGCCAGGGCCTCATGGCGCATCTCGTCGCTCCCCTCGGGGGTCTCGGCGGCGAAGCCGACCAGCAGCTGGCCATGGCCCTTGCGCTCCCCCAGCGCGGCCAGGATGTCAGGCGTGGGCTCGAGCACGATCTCGGGGACCCCGTCCGCTCGCTTGAGCTTGCGGTCGACCGGCGCCTTGGGCCTGAAGTCGGCCACGGCCGCGGCCATGACCACCACGTCGGCCTCTTCGGCGAGGGACAGGACGGCGCGCTCCATCTCCCCCGCCGTCTCCACCTTCATCACTCGGATCCCCGCAGCGACGGGTCTGTCGGCCGTGGTGACCAGGGTGACGTTGCCACCGCGGGAAGCAGCCTCTTCGGCGAGGGCGTGACCCTGCTTGCCCGACGAGCGGTTGCCGAGGAACCGCACCGGATCGAGTGGCTCGCGGGTCCCGCCGGCGGTGATGACCAGGCGTTGGCCTGCCAGGTCCTGGGCCGCCCCGTCTCGACCGGCACCGGCTCCAGCCGTCTCCAGGGTGACGGAAACCGCCCTCAAGATCTCGTCGAGGTCAGCCAGCCGGCCGGGTCCGACGTCGCCTCCGGCCAACCTTCCGGTTCCCGGTTCCACGACGCCCACGCCACGCTGACGGAGCAGCGCCATGTTGTCCTGCACCGCGGGGTGCTCCCACATCTCGGTGTGCATGGCCGGGCAGAGAACGACCGGCGCCCGAGTGGCCAGCAAGGTGGCCGTGAGCAGGTCGTGGGACAGCCCGGCGGCGTAGGCGCCGATCAGGCGCGCCGTGGCCGGGGCGACCAGCACCAGATCGGCCCATTGGCCGAGCCGTGTGTGCGGGATTGGCTCACGCTCGTCCCACAGGGAGGTGCGGACGGCCTCGGTGGCCAGCGCCGAGAGCGTGACCTCACCGAGGAAGCGGTGGGCATCCTCGGTCATGACCGGCGCCACGGACGCCCCACCCTCCACCAGGCGCCGGCACAGCTCGGCCGACTTGTAGGCGGCGATCCCACCGCACACCCCGAGGACGATCCTGGGCTGGTTTCCCATGGGCGGCCTTGGGCCGGCGTGGACCTCAGTCCTGCCGTTCGGTGACGGGCTCCTCGGCGACGCCCACCTCGACGAGGGGCGTCTCCGTTGGCGGTGACTCGGCGGCGGTGCCGTCGGCGAGCGCCTTGTCGTCCTCGCTCAGGGGCGTGAAGGTGATCTTCTCCGAGACGATCTCCTCCAAGGCGATGGACAGCGGCTTGCGGGACACCGACGCCACCTGGGGCGGCACGATGGCCCCCAGTCCCTCCCCCAGCTGGTTGAAGTAGGAGTTGATCTGGCGAGCCCGCCTGGCGGAGACGGTGACGAGGGCGAACCTCGATTGCACCTTGTCCATCAGGGTCTCGATGGGGGGGTCCATCATGGTTGGCCGGCGAGGAGCCATGTGCGTCTCTTTCCGTGGGCATCCCTCGGTGAGGGAGTGGCGTCGGCGCCCCTGGGGACTCAGCGGTGCACCAGCCCTGTGGTTGGGCTACTTCTTGCTGGGCTACTTCTTGCTGGGCTACTCCGCTGAACTGGCCCGCTCGGCGCGGTATCGCTCGAGTATACCGGCCATCTCCTCCACGGCCCGGTCCAGGTCTTCGTTCACCACGACGTCATGGGCCAGCCGGCGGCCGACCCCTTCCTCCTCCACCGCACGGGCCACCCGATCCGCGACATGGCGCTCGTCGTCGCCTCGCGCCCGCATGCGGTCGGCCAGCACCTCGGGCGACGGTGGCACGACGAGGATCATCCTGGCGCCCGGGACCTTTCTAAGGACCGTGGCCGCGCCCTCGACCTCGATGACGAGGACCAAATCCTCGGCCTCGGGGCCACTGTTCACCGGCGGCGACGGCGTCCCGTAGAGATGGCCCAGATACTCGACCCATTCGAGAAAGCCCCCCTCTTGGACGTGGCGCTCGAAATCGGCACGATTCACGAAGCGGTAGGCGTCGTCGCTCTCACCGGGTCGCCGCGGCCGGGTGGTCCACGACCGGCTGCGACGCAGGCCCGCTCCTCGCTGCGCCAGACGGGACACGATGGTGTCCTTGCCGACTCCGCCCGGGCCGGAGACGACGACGATCAGGGCCCGGTGCAGCCCGTCGTTACCCATGGCCGCACTGTGAGCATCAGTACGGTCAGCGGTCGTGGAACTGCTCGAGCAGCGCCTCGCGCTGGTGCTTCCCGAGGCCCTGGATGCGCCGGGCCACGCTGATGCCGAGCGAGACCATGAGCCGACGGGCCTTCACCTTCCCGAGTCCTGGAAGCGACTCGAGGACGGTGACGACCTTGGTGTTTGCCACCACGTCGTCTCGGTCGCCCTGTTCGAGCAGCTCGGAGAGGGTGATGGAGCCCATCTTGAGCTTCTCCTTCAGCTCGGCGCGCTGGCGACGGGCGGCCGCCGCCTTGTCGAGCGCAGCCTGACGCTGGTCAGGTGACAGTGGAGGTGGCTTGGGCATGGGCGGCACCCTAGTACAGGGGCCTTTCTCCGAGCCCGGCCCCGTGGCCCCCGGATCCGCGCCGTTCGAGCGTCAGCGGCCCCACCACCTCGGCCGCGGCCCGGGCCCGATCGGGGGCCGAGGTGACCGCCCGACCGACGACGAGGAGGTCCGCCCCCGCCTCGAGCGCCGACTGGGGTGCCGACGCCCTGGCCTGGTCGTCGGTGCTGGTCCCGGGAAGTCGGATGCCGGGCACGACGGTGACGATCCTCGGGGCAAGCTGGCGAGCCTCCCGCACGTCGCCGGCGGCGCACACGATCCCCTGGCACCCCCCTTCCACGGCGGCCCGGACACGGTTCCCGAGCACATGAGACGGGGCGCCGGCATCGCTCGTAAGCACGGTGACCGCCAGGGCCGCGGGTGCCTCGAGGCCGGCCATCGCCGCACCTTCGGCCAGGCCCTCGACGCCGCCGTGCAGCATCGACACACCGCCGCTGGCGTGGAGAGTGAGGTACGACGCGCCGAGACCCCCCATCACCTGCGCCGCCTTTCGCACGTGCGAGGGGATGTCGTAGAGCTTGAGGTCGAGCATGACGCGGTAGCCGCTCTCGACGAGCTCGACCACCGCCTCCGGACCGGCCGCGGCGTACAGCACCAGGCCCACCTTGGCCACCCCGAACCAGGGGCGAACCTCGCGGGCGATTCGCGAGGCCTCCACCAGGTCGTCCACATCGAGAGCGATGGCCAGCCGGTTCCGGATGTCGGCGCCTTTGCGCTCACGTAGCTCGGTCACGGTTCCACGGCTCCGATCAGGTCGACGATGCGTCCAACATCATGGCGCTGGCACCAGCGCTTCACCTCTTCCAGCACCCGCGCCGCCGCCCGGGGCTCGGCGAAGGTGGCTGTTCCCACCTGCACGGCGTGCGCACCGGCCATCATGAGCTCCACCGCGTCCACGCCGGTGGTGACGCCGCCCACACCGACGATCGGCGCATCGGGGAAGGCCTTGTGGCACTCGTGCACGGCCCGCACCGCGACCGGGTGGATGGCCGGTCCGGACAATCCGCCACCGCCAGCGCCGGCGCCGAGCCGGAACCGGCGCCGCACCGGGTCGATGGCCATGCCCATCACTGTGTTCACGAGGGTGAGCGCCTCCGCACCGGCGTCCAGGGCGGCTCCGGCCACCTGGACGAGATCCGCCGTGTTCGGGCTCAGCTTGGCCCAGCGGGGGCGACCGCAGGCCACGGTGGCGGAGATGGCCTCCCGTGTCGCGCTCCGGGAATGGGCGAACAGGTGCCGCCCGCCCTCGCGGTTGGGACAGCTGAGGTTGACCTCCACCGCCACCACCTGCTCGGGGGCCTGCGCCAGCATGGCCGCCGCCTTGGCGTAGTCGTCGACCGTCTGTCCCCAGATGCTGGCCACGACCCTGGCGCCGCTCGCGAGCAGCGCGGGCAGCTCGCGTTCGAGCCAGACCTCGACGCCGGGCCCCTGGAGGCCCACGCTGTTGAGCATGCCGGCCGGCGTCTCGTGCAGCCGGGGCGGCGGGTTCCCCGCGCACGGCTCGGCCGACAGGGACTTGACCACGACCGCTCCCAGGGACGACAGGTCGAAGTAATGGGCGAGCTCGGCGCCGTGGCCCGACGTTCCCGCCGCCGTCATCACCGGGTTGGGCAGATCGACCGACCCGACCCGAGTCCCCAGCTCGAATCCAACACGACGGGTCACGGCGCGGAGGGTCACAGAGGGAGCTGTAGCTGGGACCGCTCGAGGTACTCCTGCAGGCTGCGCACGGACAGCTGGTGGCGGCCCCAGTCGGCGATGCCCGCGGCTGCGGCTCGGGCCGCGGCCACGGTGGTGAGGCATGGGATCTTGTGAACGCTGGCTGCGCTGCGGATGTAGGCGCCGTCAGCGCGCGAACCCATGCCCTTCGGCGTGTTCACCACCAGCTGCACCTTGCCGCTGGCGATGAGCTCGACGGCCGTCATGCCGCCGTAACGGTCGGGTTCCGGTCCGCCGTCCTCACCACCGTCCCCCCCACCATCCGGCGGATCCTCGCCCAGCTTGCCCACCACCGTCTCCACTGGGACGCCGCGACGCTCGAGGTGCTCGGCCGTGCCGGCGGTGGCGGCCAGGCTGAAACCCAGCTCGACGAAGCGGCTGGCGGCGGCCACGCCCGACTCCTTGTCGCGGTCCGCCAGTGAGAAGAAGACCGAACCCGACTCGGGCAGTTCGTCCCCGGCTGCGATCTGGCTCTTGGCGAAGGCCAGCCCGAAGGTGACGTCGATGCCCATGACCTCACCCGTGGATCGCATCTCGGGCCCGAGGACGGTGTCCACGTCGGGGAAACGGCTGAAGGGAAGGACCGCCTCCTTCACGCTCACGTGCCCGCCGTTGACCGCCGCGCGGAGCAGGCCTTCGTGGCGGAGCTCGGCGAGCGTGGCGCCCAGCATCACGCGCGCCGCCACCTTGGCCAGGGGAACGCCGGTGGCCTTGGACACGAACGGCACCGTGCGGCTTGCGCGGGGGTTGGCCTCGATGACGAAAACCTGGTTCTGCTTCACGGCGTATTGGACGTTGAGCAGTCCACGTACGTCCAGCGCGTCGGCAATGGCGCTCGTGTAGCCCTCGATCACCTCCACCACGGACCTGGCCAGTGTGGGCGGGGGGATCACGCACGCCGAGTCCCCGGAGTGGACGCCGGCCTCCTCCACGTGCTCCATCACGCCGCCGATGACCACTTCGCCGCTGGCGTCGCGCACCGCGTCCACGTCCACCTCTATGGCGTCCTCGAGGAACCGGTCGACCAGCACCGGCCGTTCGGCCGAGAGCCCACCCTCGCGGCCCAAGGACCCGGCTCGGGAACCGGGCGTGGCGCCGTCGGCGGTACCGTCATATGGGCCCCCGAAGGTGGCCAGCTCGGCCATGGCCCGGCGCAGGCTCTGCTCCTCGTAGACGATCTCCATCGCCCTGCCGCCGAGGACGTAGCTCGGCCGCACCAGAGCCGGATAGCCGATGCGCTCCACGATGGCAAGGGCCTCGTCGACGTTGGTGGCCGTGCCACCAGCCGGCTGCGGGATCTCGAGTCGGGCGCAGAGGGAGCTCCAGCGCTCGCGGTCCTCGGCCAGGTCTATGGACTCGGGGCTGGTGCCGAGGACCAAGCCGGCGGGCAGGGTGGCCGCCAGCTTGAGCGGCGTCTGGCCGCCCATGCTCACGATCACCCCTTCGAGAGTTCCCCCGCTCGACGCCGCAGCCGCCCTCTCGGCGTCTATGACGTTGGCCACGTCCTCGGCCGTGAGCGGCTCGAAGTACAGGCGATCGCTGGTGTCGTAGTCGGTGGAGACGGTCTCGGGGTTGCAGTTGACCATCACCGTCTGCAAGCCGGCCTCACGCAGCGCGAAGCAGGCGTGTACGCAGCAGTAGTCGAACTCGATCCCCTGCCCGATGCGGTTGGGACCGGATCCGAGGATGACGACGCTGCGGCCACCGGTGCCCACGATCTCGTCCTCGTCCTCGTAGGTCGAGTGGTGGTAAGGCGTCTCGGCCTCGAACTCGGCGCCGCAGGTGTCCACCGCTTTGAACGTGGCCGCCGCACCGGCGCCCAGCCGTGCCGAGCGGACCCTTTCCTCGGTGACGGGAGCCTCGGTGACTGGATCGTCGGTGACGGGGTTCTGGTGGCGGCTCCATAGCCAGGCCAGCTGGGCGTCGCTGAAACCGAGTCGCTTGGCCCGCCGCCACGAGCGCCGGTCCATGCCCTCGAGGTTCGTGCCCGCCAGGCGCGCCCGCTCCTCGCTGATCTGGGCGATCTGGTCGAGAAACCAGGGGTCGACCCGTGTGGCGGCGGCCAAGCGGTCGATGCCCACGCCCCTGCGGAGTGCAGCCTCGAGCTGGAACGGGCGGTCCGGCGTGGCGACGGCCGCCCGGCGCACGAGCTCGTCGTCGTCGAGATCGTCGAGCAGGGCCTCGGCCGGGTCGCAGTTCAAGCCGGAGCGTCCGTGCTCGAGGGAGCGCAGTCCCTTCTGCAGTGACTCGGCGAAGGTGCGGCCCATGGCCATGGCCTCACCCACCGACTGCATCCTGGTGCCGAGCACACCGGCGGTGCCCGGGAACTTCTCGAAGGCCCAGCGAGGGAGCTTGGTCACCACGTAGTCGATGGTGGGCTCGAAGCTGGCCGGCGTGCGGCGCGTGATGTCGTTGGGTATCTCGTCGAGCGTGTAGCCCACGGCCAGGCGGGCGGCGACCTTGGCGATCGGGAAACCGGTGGCCTTCGAGGCCAGGGCGCTGGACCGGCTGACGCGCGGGTTCATCTCGATGACCACGAGGTCCCCGTCGAGGGGGTTGACGGCGAACTGGATGTTGGAGCCACCGGTCTCCACTCCGATGCGGCGTATGCAGCTGAAGGCGGCATCGCGCATGCTCTGGTACTCCACGTCGGAAAGGGTCTGCGCCGGAGCGACCGTGATGGAGTCGCCGGTATGAACTCCCATGGGGTCGAGGTTCTCGATGGAGCAGATCACCACGCAGTTGTCGGCGCGGTCACGCATCACTTCCAGCTCGTACTCCTTCCAGCCGGCGATGGAGCGCTCGATGAGGATCTCCGAGACTGGGCTGGCCTCGAGCCCCGCCATGGCCATGGCCCGCAGCGAATCGGTGTCATGGGCCATGCCCGAGCCCGCTCCTCCGAGGATGTAGGAGGGGCGGACGATGAGGGGGTAGCCGATCCGGTCGCCGACCTCGAGCGCCTCGTCGAGGTCGTAGGCGAAGCCGGACGAGGGCACGGTGAGACCGATGCCGGTCATGGCCTCCTTGAACTGCTCACGGTTCTCGGCGGTGGCGATGGCAACGGGCTTGGCGCCGATCATCTCCACCCCGAGATCGTCGAGGATCCCCCGCTCGTGTAGGGCCATGGCCAGGTTCAGGGCCGTCTGGCCGCCCAAGGTGGGAAGCAGGGCCTGGGGCCGCTCGCGCTCGATGATGGCCGCCAGTACGTCGGTGCTGAGCGGCTCGATGTAGGTGCGGTGGGCGAAATCGGGGTCGGTCATGATGGTGGCCGGGTTGGAGTTGGCCAGCACCACGCGGAACCCCTCGTCGCGCAGCACCCGACACGCCTGGGTGCCGGAGTAGTCGAACTCGCTGGCCTGGCCGATCACGATGGGCCCGGAGCCGATGACGAGTATCGACTCGATGTCGCTACGCCTGGGCATCGCCGCGCCTGGGCATGCCGGAGGAGTGTTCGCTCATCAGGTCTCGGAACTGCTCGAAGAGATAGGACGCGTCGTGCGGCCCTGGAGACGCCTCGGGGTGGTACTGGACGCTGAAGGCGGGCACGTGACGGGCACGAAGGCCTTCGACCACGCCGTCGTTCAGGTTGTTGTGGGTTACCTCGGCGGCGGGCTCGAGGGTGTCAGCGGCCACTGCGTAGTTGTGGTTCTGGCTGGTTATCTCCACCGTGTCGTCGTCGGTGCGCCCGACGGGGTGGTTGCCGCCATGATGGCCGAAGGGGAGCTTGTAGGTGTGGGCGCCGAGGGCGGCCGCCAGCAGCTGGTGCCCCAGGCAGATGCCGAACACGGGCACCTGACCGAGGAGCCTTCCGATGTTCTGGTGGGCGTAGGTGACCGCAGCCGGATCGCCCGGCCCGTTGGAGAGGAAGACGCCGTCGGGGCTGCGGGCCAGCACCTCTTCGGCCGGTGTGGTGGCCGGCACCACCTCCACGGTGGCCATTCCCCCGAGGTGGCGGAGGATGGCGCGCTTGATCCCGAAGTCGTAGGCCACCACGCGCAGCGGGCCGTCCCCACACGTGTAGGCCTCGGGAGTGGTGACCGAGCCGATCAGGTCGACACCCTCGGTTCCGGCCTCCGAAGCGGCCGCCGCCTTCAAGTCGGCTTCGGCGGCCGTGCCGAAGGCGCACGGCATGGAACCGGCCTGGCGAAGATGACGGGTGAGGCGCCGGGTGTCGACCCCGGTGATCGCCGGCACGCCGTGACGGACGAGGTAGGCCTCCAGGCTCTCGGCCGTTCGCCAGTTGCTGGGGCGGCGGGCAAGGTCGCGCACGATCACGCCCCGGCAGAAGGGACGGCGGCTCTCGTCGTCAGCCGGCGCAACGCCGTAGTTGCCGATGTGGGGGTAGGTGAAGGCGATCACCTGCCCGGCGTAGGACGGATCGGTGATGACCTCCTGGTAGCCGGACATTACGGTGTTGAACACCGCCTCTCCGGTGGCGATGCCGCCCGGTGGCTCGGCTCCTGCCGACTCGCCCTCGAAGGTGGTGCCGTCAGCCAGCACCAGCCGGGCCTCCTTCGCCGCTGAGCTCTCCACCGCTGAGGTCTCCACCGCTGGGCCCTTCACCGCTGG
>JAUJNQ010000003.1:81803-100218 GCA_030448025.1 Acidimicrobiales bacterium
TCGCCGCTGAGCTCTCCACCGCTGAGGTCTCCACCGCTGGGCCCTTCACCGCTGGAGCTCGCCGTCGATCACCACGGGCTCGCCTCGGAGCACCGTGTGGCGGACCCGACCGGTGACCTTGCGCCCCCCATAGGGCGTGTTGCGGCTGAGGCTGGCCATGCGGGTGGGCTCGACCACCCAGCGGGCCTCGGGGTCGATGACGCACAGGTTTGCCGGCCCGCCCTCGGTCACGGGCCCACCGTGCTCGCCGGTAAGGCCGGCGATGCGAGCCGGCTGCCACGACATGAGGGCCAGTATCCGATCGAGGGCCAAGTCCAGCTCGGTGAGGGCCAGGGCCAGCGCTGTCTCGAGGCCGAGCATCCCGGGCGGTGCTTCGGCGAAGGGAACCTCCTTGGCCTCCAGGGCATGGGGGGCGTGGTCGGTGGCGATGGCGTCCACCACGCCCGAGCGCAGCCCCTCCTTGACCGCTTCAACGTCCGACCTGGGCCGGAGCGGCGGGTTGACCTTGAACCTGGTGTCGTAGCCGGCCACGTCGGCGTCGGTGAGCGTGAAGTGGTGGGGAGCGACCTCGCCCGAGACGGGAAGGCCCTCCGACTTGGCCGCCCCTACCAGGGACAGAGAGCCGGCGGTGGACAGGTGCAGGAAGTGGATACGAGCCGATGTGAGGCGGGCCAGCGCCAGGTCACGCGCCACCATGACCTCCTCGGCCTCAGCCGGAGCCCCGGGGATGCCGAGCCGACTGGACCACTCCCCCTCGTGCATGTGCCCACCCGCGGCCAGGGCGTCGTCCTCGCAGTGCTGCGCCAGCACCACGCCGAGATCCGACGCGTACTCGAGGGCCCGGCGCATGAGGCGTGCGTCCTGCACGCCCGAGCCGTCGTCGGTGAAGAGCCGCACGCCGAGGGCGGCCATCTCCGCCAGAGGGGCCAGGCGCTCGCCGGCGCGGCCGACGGTGATGGCCCCCGCCACCCTCACGTCGCACACCGCCATGGCGCCGAGTCCGAGGACGTGGCGCACCACGGCGGCCGAGTCGATGGCGGGGTCGGTGTTGGGCATGGCCACGACGGCGGTGTAGCCACCGACGGCCGCCGACCTGGCCCCCGACCACACCGTCTCCGCCTCTTCCCGACCGGGCTCGCGCAGGTGGGCATGGAGGTCGACCAGACCAGGAGCGACGGCACATCCTCCGGCATCCAGGACTCTGGATGCGCTCGTCTCCTCGATGCCATTGGCGACCGCAACCACGTGCGCATCTCGTATGAGTACGTCGGCGCGACGAGCACCGAGCTCGTCGATGACCGTCCCGCCGCGTATGACGACGCCGGCATCAGGCAAGGGCGGGCTCTCCGGACTCGCTAGCAGCCCCGCCGGCGAGGAGCAGGTAGAGCACCGCCATCCTGACGGCCACGCCGTTGGCCACCTGCTGGGTGATCACCGACCGGGGCAGGTCAGTCACCTCGGCGGCCACCTCCACCCCCCGGTTGATGGGCCCTGGGTGCATTACCAAGGCGTCGTCTTGGAGGAGCGCCGCCCGCCGGCGCGTGAGCCCGTACCCGCTGGTGTACTCCCGGAGGGTAGGGATCAGCGCCTCGCTCATGCGCTCGTTCTGGAGGCGCAGGAGATAGACGACGTCGGCCTTGGGCAGCACGGCATCGAGGTCGTGGCTCACCTCCACCGGCCAGCCCTCGGTGCTCGGGGGAAGGAGGGTGCGCGGTGCCACCAAGGTGACCTCGGCGCCGAGGGCGGTGAAGGCCAGCACGCCGGAGCGGGCCACGCGGCTGTGCTTGACGTCTCCCACGACGACGATTCGAAGGCCCTCCAGGGTCTTGCGATGCCGGCGGATGGTGTAGCAGTCGAGCAGGGCCTGGGTGGGGTGCTCGTGCCACCCGTCGCCGGCGTTGATCACCGAGGCCTCGGTCCAGCCGGCGATCTGCCAGGGCACCCCGGCGGCGGAGTGGCGGACCACCACGGCGTCGATGCCCATGGCGTCGATGGTCTCCACCGTGTCTCGCAGTGACTCGCCCTTGGTGGTGGAGGACGTGGTGATGGTGAAGTTCATGGTGTCGGCAGAGAGTCTCCTGGCCGCGGTCTCGAAGGACAGGCGGGTCCGCGTGGAGCACTCGTAGAACAACGACACCACGGTGCGTCCCCGCAGAGCCGGGACCCGGGGGATGGCCCGGGCGCTCACCTCCACGAAGGAATCCGTGACCCGGAGGACCTCCTCGATGCCGTCGGCGCCGAGGTCGGCTACGGAGAGCAGGTTCGGGTTGGTCATCACGATCCTCGCAGCTCGCCGATGGCTACCCCGTCTTCGGTCACGTCCACCAGCTCGTCGCGGCGGGTGGGCAGGTTCTTGCCCACGTAATCCGGCCGGATGGGAAGCTCACGGTGGCCCCGATCGACCATCACCGCCAGCTGGACGGCCCGGGGCCGGCCGTAGTCGTTCAGGGCGTTCAGCGCGGCCCGCACCGTGCGGCCGGTGAAGAGCACATCGTCCACCAGGACCACGGTGAGCCCGCTCAGGTCGAAGGCGATGTCGCTCGCAGCCTCGGGCACCAGGGGACGCAAGCCGATGTCGTCGCGGTAGAAGGTGGCGTCGAGGGTCGCTACGGGGACAGCGGTCCCTTCGATGCGCTCCAGCTCGGCCGCCAGGCGCCGGACCAGAGGGACGCCGCCCGTCTGGAGGCCGACCAGGACCACGCTCTCCAGCCCGTGGTTGCGTTCGACGGCCTCGTGGGCGATGCGGGTGAGAGCCCGGCGCACGTCATCGGCGGACATGACCTGGGCTCGAGGAACGAAGCCAACCGTCGGCGGGCTCACGGGGGCTGTAACGCCGATGCCGGCCGCCGTCAGCAACCGTTCCCGCTCAGCCAAGCCAGTCCTTTCCGTTCGGGCCTCACGGAGCCCAATTCACGGTCGGACGGCCACGATACCAGGGGCCCCAGGCGAAGGGACGTTTTACGGCAGCAGATGATCGTCGATGCGGAGGAATGAGGGGGTCTTCGCGAGGGGCGCGAGCCCTGGTAGCGCCGGGCTGAGGCGGTCGCTTCTGGGCGACGGCCGCTTCTCGAAGCTCAGGCCGCGCCGGGTGGCGCATTGGCACGGCGAGGGTGGCGGGGGTCGTCGGGGGCGACGAAGGCCCGCTTGCCGCTGCCCTGCACCAGAGCCCATCCCTCGTGGGTCTTGAGGCCATGATGGTGCGCGCACAGGCGATCGAGCAGGTCGAGCACGGTGACGTGGCTCTGGGCCCAGTCGACGCGGTGGTCCATCTGGAGCCGGCCGAGCGCCGAGCAGCCCTCGGCGGCGCAGGTGGGGTAGAGCCACTCCAGGGCGCTTCGCTGGTGGGCAGTGGGGCTCCTTCCCAGATGCGCCACCCCCACCACCTCTTTGCCCCTGGTGGCCACGGCCACCAGGAAGGGGTCGGCGGTTCGGATCATGTCGGCGATGGCCGACACCGCCACCGGCCCGTAGCCCACCACCTCGCAGCACTCCCCCTCTGCCGGGTAGCCCCGCAGCAGGGCCTCCAGGTCCACCCGGACCAGGATCTTGGTGTTGGCCGCCGACCTCTTGGTGGGCTGGGCAGCCTGAGTGCTCTGGGCGCTCTGGGCGGGGACGGGCGTGATCGAGGCCGGCTCGGTGCTCGTGTCGGTGCTCGTCTCGCTGGCGCTGGCCTCGAAGGGCGCTTGTTGCCCACTTCCGTCTCTGGCCAGCTCGGCCAGGGCGTCGGCGGCGTAGGCCTCGAGGGGCTCGCGTCGCCCCTCGGCCCTGGCTTGGGCGAACAGGCGGTCCCTGATGGGAGCCAGGGCGGCCATGATCTCGGCCCCCACCTCGGGGTTGTCCCGCATGTGCAGGTTCCACGCTCCCTCTGAGTCGTTGTAGGTGCGCAGGTAGCGGCGGTCGTGGATGCGCCGGCGCCGAGCTTCGGGGTCGGGAAGCGCCGCCGCCCTGGTGCGGGCGCACTGGTCCTTGAGCTCCTGCAGTGAGGAGCGCCGTGCCTGGTCCAAGAGCTCGGCCTCGGCCGAGGGGTCGGCACCGGCGGCATCGGCGATGGCCGAGGCCTGCTGGGCCGACAACTCGCCCCGCCTGGCCGCCGCCGCGGTCTCGGGCAGTGCGCTCAGACGCCTCCCCGTCTCCAGGGCCTGGGCCGCCTGGCCCACGCTCGTGCCCGTGCGCCGGGCCAGCTCATGGGCAGCCGAGCGGTCCCCTCGCCGCCTCCACACGTCGGTACGCGCCACCCGCGCCGCGGCCAGAGCCTTCACCGTGGCTGCCATCTTCTCGATGGCCGACGCCTCCTCCACCGCACGGGAGGCGTCGCCAGCAGTGATCAGGTCGGCGTCGAAGCGAGCGGCGCAGTCGCCCATCGCTTCACGCAGCTCTCCCAACCTCTGGCACATGGCCATGACCTCCATCGCCCAAGACCTCGAACCGGCGTGAACATCGAGGGGAAGCGATGCGAACCTACGTTCGAGCATAGCCCGAGGGTGAGACAGCTCTTGGTGTCTCTCGACCCAAAGGGACTGCCGAGCGGCGCCACAGGTAGGGCCGGTTGTGGCCATGGCGTCGATGGCGGTACCACGTTCGGGCAGTTGCCCCCCCAAACATCAGTCAAGGAGGGCCTCGATGAACAAGTCGGCCTTCACCTCACCTACATCGGCTCGATCGAGCGAGGCCAAAGAGAAACGTCGCCTCTCCAACGCCGCGACGCGCGCCACCGTTCTACCGGATGGACCTACTCGGGGCGGGCTTCCTTGGCCACGCTCGACAGCACTCCGTTCACGAAGCGTCCCGAGTCGTCGGTGGAGTAGCGCTTGGCCAGCTCCACGGCCTCCGAGATCACCGCGCCCATCGGCACCTCGGGGCGCTCGAGCAGCTCGTACACGGCCAGGCGCAACACGTTGCGATCGATCACGGCCATGCGATCGACGCTCCAGTCGACGGCATAGCGCCCGATGAGCTCGTCGATGCGCGTCTGACACCGGGTCACGCCGGCCACCAGGTCGGTGACGAATGGCGGCGGGTCGACGGGAAGCTCCTCGAGCAGCACCGGTGGAGAGATGTCCTTGGCCTCTGCTTCGTACAGGAGCGACAGGGCTCGCTCGCGGCCCTCCCGGCGCGACGGGGCTCCCACGCTCACCGGGCTCTCACCGTCAGCCCGTTGTCCTGGTGAGGTACTCGCCGCTGCGGGTGTCGACCTTGACCCGGTCGCCCTGGTTCACGAAGAGCGGGACTTGGAGGATGAAGCCGGTCTCGAGGGTGGCAGGCTTGCGAGCACCCGACACCCGGTCACCCTGCATGCCGGGCTCGGTGCCGGTGACGGTGAGCTCCACCGCCGCCGGCAGGTCCACGCCCACGATCTCGGAGCGGTACATCTGCAGGACCACGGGGTCGCCCTCCTTCACGAACCGGGCCGACGCTCCCAGGGTTTCGGCCGCGACGTGGAGCTGGTCGTAGGACGTGTTGTCCATGAACACGTACTGGTCTCCGTCGCGGTAGAGGTACTGCATCTCCCGCTTGTCGATCATGGCCCGCTCGAGCTTCTCGTCGGCCCGGTACGTGCGGTCGATGACCGCCCCCGTTCGCACGTTCTTCAGCTTGGTGCGCACGAACGCACCGCCCTTGCCCGGCTTCACGTGCTGGAACTCGACCACCGAGAAAAGGCCCTCTGGCAGGTCGAGGCTCATCCCGTTCTTGAGATCGTTCGTGGACACGCTCAAGTCAAGCAGCCTTCGTTCGGTGACAGGTTCTCTGGTGACAGGGTCTTCGGTGACAGGGTCAGTGGCAGGCAGCCGCCGTCGGTGACCACCACGGTGTCCTCGATGCGGACACCGCCCTGACTGGGCACGTACACGCCCGGCTCCACCGTCACCACGTGGCCGACGGCCAAGGTATCACTCGAGGTCGCCGCCACCGCCGGGGCCTCGTGGATGTCCAGGCCCACCCCGTGGCCGGTGCCGTGGACGAAGGCGGTCCCCCACCCGGCGTCGTCGATCACGGCCCGACACGCTGCGTCCACGTCGGAGGCGGGACGTCCGGCGGACACGGTCGCCACGCCGGCGCGCTGGGCGTCGCTGACCACCTCGAACATCCTGGCCAAGGTCTCCGTTGCCGGCGGGCCGAGGCAGAGCGTCCGGGTCATGTCGGATCGGTAGCCGTCGACCGTCGCCCCGAAGTCGATCACCACCATCTCACCCCGGCCGATGGGCCGGGAGGTCGGCAGGGCGTGCGGCTTGGCCCCGTTGGGACCGGAGGCCACGATGGTGGGAAAGGCGCTGCCGGACGCGCCGAGGTGGCGCATCTCGACCTCGAGGGCGAGCGCCACCTCTTGCTCGCTGAGACTGGCGTCGGGGCCCATGGCGGCGAGGCGGACCTTGACCGCGTCGAGGGCCCGGTCGGCAATGGAGGCGGCCTCTGCCATGCGGGCCAGCTCACCGGCGTCCTTTACCTGGCGCAGCTCCTCGACTACGCCAGTGGTCGCCACCAGCTCCGCGGCCGGGAACCACTCGTCGGCGAAGGCGCGCTGCTGTGCCCACGTGACATGGGTGGCCTCGAGGCCCAGTCGCTCGACGCCGGCCCCGGCCTCCCCGATGGTCCGGCGTTGGTGAGCCGCACCGCCCACCTCGACGCGGGCCTCCACGCCGGCGGTGGCCAGCTGCTCGCCCGCCTGTTCCCGGTAGCGCCCGTCGGTAGCCAGCACCATCTCGTGGCCGAGCACCAGCAGCAGTCCGGCCGAGCCGGTGAACCCGGTCAGGTAGCAGATGTTGACGAGATTGGTCACGACCAGCGCGTCGCAGCCCGCGTCGGCCAGGCGCGGGCGCAGCCGATCCACCCTGGCGGCCACGTCCATTGCGGGCAGGACGCTCATGCACCCGGCGATCGTTCGTCGAGAAGGCGGGCCACGGCCTCCACGGCCAGCTCGTAGCCGAGCGCGCCCAGACCGGAGATGGTCCCGTCGGCCACTGGAGCCACCACCGACGTGTGGCGCCACGGCTCGCGGGCGTAGGGGTTGGACAGGTGCAGCTCCACCACCGCCCCGTCGAAGGCGGCCAGGGCGTCGTGGATGGACCAGCCGTAGTGGGTCAAGGCGCCGGCGTTGACGACGATGGCCGCGCAGCGGTCACGGGCAGCGTGGACGGCTTCGACCAGCGCGCCTTCATGGTTGGACTGGAAGTGCTCGAGGTCCAGGCCGCGCTCCTCGGCCGCGGCTTGGGCCCTCGCCACGTGGTCGCCCAGCGTGTCGGTGCCGTACACCAGCGGCTCACGGTCGCCCAGCAGGTTCAGGTTGGGGCCGGAGAGCAGCAGCACGACGGGGCGACTCATGGGCTCAGCTCATCTCCTTCAGAGTGGCCTCCACGTCGGGCGGCGCCACTTCGGGGACCGGCTCGACGCCGCGGGGGCCGTCGAGCACGAAGGTAAGGCTGCGGGTGGCCTTCTTGTCCCGTCCCATGAGGGTGACGAGCTCGGCCGGGTCGACGCCGGGAGGCACCTCCTCGGGCAGCCCGTAGCTGCGCACCACCTCCAGGTGGTCATGGACCCTTGCCTCGTCGATCCTCCCGAGGCGCTGCGCCAGCCGCGCCGCGAAGACAAGGCCCACGGCCACGGCCTCGCCGTGGCGGAGCCCGTAGCCGCCGGCGGTCTCCAAGGCGTGGGCCAAGGTGTGGCCGTAGTTGAGCACCGCCCGGCGCCCGGACTCACGCTCGTCCGACGCCACCACCTCGGCCTTGATGGCCACGCTGCGGGCGACCCGCTCCTCCAGGCTCAGCTGCGCCAGGCCCTCACCGTCCAGGCCCTCCATGCCAAGGAAGTGGTACTTGGCCATCTCGCCGCAGCCGCTGCGGTACTCCTCGGCCGGCAGCGTCTCCAGTGTCTCGGTGTCGCACAGCACGGCGGCCGGCTGCCAGAACGCACCGACCAGGTTCTTGCCTTCGGGGAGGTTGACGCCCGTCTTGCCTCCTATGGCAGCGTCCACCTGGGCCAGCAGGGTGGTGGCCACATGGACCACTGCCACGCCCCGGTGGTAGACGGAAGCGGCGAAACCGGCGGCATCGGTTACGACCCCACCTCCCACGGCGACCACCACGTCTGCCCGGGTGAGGCCGAAGCGGGCGAAGCCGCGGCAGAGGTCCTCCACCGTGGCGAGGCGCTTGGCCCCTTCATCGGGGCCGATGAGGAAGCGTTGGTGCGCAACGCCGGGGTCCACCACCACGGGCACCGCCTCCTGGGTGACGACGGCCGCCCTGCTCACTCCATCGGGGAGGACGTCGGCCAGGGCGTGGCGGACGCCAGGACCCACCATCACTGGGTAGGAGCGTGACCCCAGCTGTACCGGGACGGTGATCACGCGTCCTCCAGGTGGTCGAGAACCTCTTGCATCGCTTCCTCGGGCGTGCGCTCCTCCACGTCGACGACGACGTCCGCCAGCTCCTCGTACAGCGGGGCCCGCTCGCGGTAGAGGTGAGCGAGTGCCCCGAGGGGGTCCGCGCCCAGCAGCGGGCGGTGCCCAAGCACCGGGTCCGGGGCCTGACCGAGGACCCGTTCGGCCAGGGTCGAGGGGCTGGCCTTGAGCCACACCACCAGGCCGGCGTGGCGGAGCCGCTGCCGGTTGTCGGGGTCGAGCACGGCGCCGCCCGCGACGGCGATCACCATTGGGCCGTTGCCGGCGAGCGCTTCGGCCAGGGCCAGCTTCTCGTCCTGACGGAAGGCCGCCTCCCCCCTCCTCTCGAAGATCTCCCGCACCGTCTGGCCGGTACGGCTCTCGACCTGGTGGTCGCTGTCCATGTAGCCGTAGCCGAGGTGGGCAGCAAGGGCCTTGCCCACGGTGGTCTTGCCCGCGCCCATCATGCCGACGAGGAGGATGCGCTCAGGCGTCGTCACGGATGCTCTGGAGGTACGTCCGGTGGTTGCGAACCACCTCGTCGACTGAGTCCCCACCGAACTTGCGCAGCGACTCGTCGGTCAGCACCAGGGCCACCATGGTCTCGGCCACCACACCCATGGCGGGAACGGCGGTGACGTCGGTGCGCTCCTTGAACGAGACCGTCTCCTCCTTGGTGCTCACGTCCACGGTCTTGAGCACGGGCCGGTTCAAGGTGGACAGCGGCTTCATGGCTGCCTTGGCGACGAGCAGCCCGCCGGTGGAGATGCCGCCCTCGATGCCGCCAGCCAGGGCGGACTCCCGGCGATACTCTCCCGCCTGGGCGTCCCAGGCGATGGGGTCATGGGCCAGGGAACCCCTGCGGCCGGCGATGTCGAACCCCTCGCCGATCTCCACGGCCTTGACGGCGTGAATGCTCATGAGCGCATGGGCCAGCAGGCCGTCCAGCTTGCGGTCCCAGTGAACATGGCTGCCCAGGCCCACCGGCACGCCGTAGGCCAGGACCTCGGCCACACCGCCCAGCGAGTCACCGTCTTTGGCCGCGGCCTTGATCGCGGCGATCATGGCCTCCTCGGCGCCGGCGTCGAAGCAGCGAACGGGAGACCGGTCCACCTGGTCCAGGTCAGCGGGAGCCGGGCGCTCGGTGGACTTCGACACCACCGGTCCCAGCTGCACCACGTGGGAGAGCACCTCGACACCGAGGTGGCTCAAGAAGGTCTTGGCGCACGTTCCTGCCGCCACCCGCGCCGCGGTCTCCCGAGCCGAGGCCCGCTCGAGAACGTCACGGGCGTCGGAGAGGCCGTACTTCTGCATGCCGGCCAGGTCGGCGTGGCCGGGACGGGGTTGGGTGAGGGGCCGTTCGGTGCGCCCTGGCGCCGGTGACATCTCCTGCTCCCACTTGGGCCATTCGGTGTTGGCGATGTCGACGGCGACGGGGCCGCCCTTGGTGAAGCCGTGGCGCACCCCTCCCACCAGGGTGACCTCGTCCTGCTCGAAGCGCATCCGCGGCCCCCGCCCGTACCCCAGACGGCGGCGGGAGAGCTCGGCTTGAAGGTGCTCGACCGTAATGGGAAGGCCGGCGGGCAGGCCTTCGACAATGACCCGGAGGGCCCGTCCGTGGGACTCACCGGCGGTCAGGTAGCGGAGCACCCGGCCAATCTACCGGTCGCCCATCTGCCTACGGCCGAGTGAGCTCAGCAGTCGTTCACCGTGGCCGGGCATTCCCGCCAGTTCAGGATGACGTACTTTCCCGAGTGCACGGCGTTCACCGAGTCCATGTCCCAGTGGAAGGCGAAGTGGTTGCCCGTGCCCGAGTACTCCTTGGCCATCACCGCTCCGAAGATCTCGGGTTGGGCGGAGCCGTTGCAGTCGATGGCCATTCCCGGCGTGAAGAGCAGACCCCAGATCTCGCTGTTGCAGACGTTGCTACTGCTGCCCGAGCCGCCCGACTGTTTGGGGTAATACACCTGGAAGCGGGCCGGCACCTGAGCTCGGTTGACCACCGCACCGGCGGAGGCGCTGAAGCTCTGGGTGGGCCAGAGCCGGACGTTGCCGGTGCCGCCGACGACGATGGTTCCCCTCAGGTTGATGCGGGCGCAGGTGTAGTCACCGGCGTCCAAGACGGTGGTCTGGCCGTTCTGGCCGATGTTGCCGCCATTGGGGCAGGGGGCGGGCGCGGGGTCCGTGGGCATGGCGAGCACCTCCAGCGACCTCGGGCTGGTGATGGCCGCCACCTTGGGCGCCGTGCCGCACGCCCCGCTCATGCACGCCCGGTCGGCGTCGGCCTGGTTGGTCCGCCCGTACATGTTGAAGCCGTCCCAGCGTTGCTTGAAGACCTCGGCCGTGGAGGCGGACCCGGAGATGGTGCCGTTGGTGGCCAGCCGGCCCGGGATGGGATAGCTGGAGATGCACGGGCTGTCGGAACGGCCGCGCGGGTCGACGCACACCGAGCTACGGTAGGCCTCCGGTGAGGACTGGTTGCCCGTGAGGTTGAAGGCCACGTCGGTCACGAAGCCGTCCCTGAAGAGCGAGTCGGCCCCCACGGTGGCCACTACTCGCCGCCGGCGTCCCGAGGCATCGGTGTCCGTTCCCGTCGCCCGCACCGTCCATGTGGTGTCCTGGCCGGGAGGGGTCTTGGTGGCCTCGAAGTCGAAGTTCGAGCTCCCCACCACCAGGCTCTCCCTGAAGCCGGCCAGCTGGCACAGGCCGGCGACGCATCCGGGTGGAGCCGGGTCGGCGAGGATGGGCTCGTAGGTCCCGCTCGCCACAAGGGGGAGGGTCTTGGTGTCGATCCGGTAGACGGCCTGGTCCATGCCGGCGTTGGCCAGCTGGAAGGCGTTGGTGCGGTTCTGGTCGTTGCGGGTCAGGTTGAGGCTGCTGTTCACGTTGGCGAACAGCGCCACCAGGCCCATGGCAACCACCACCACGACGACCAAGGCCACGATCACGCTGCCCGTTTCGTCCCCGCCTCGGCGAACCCTCCCCATACTGCGCATCGTCAGCATCCGTTCACCTCGTTGTAGTTCCTGAGCTCGACCGTGGTCACCAGGTTGTAGGGAGTCGTGGTCTTCCTCGGCTCCGAGATGACCTTGAGGTGGATCCGCACCGATTTTGTGCAGTCGTGGACCCGCCGAGTGGTCACCGACGAGCCCGTACCCGTCGTGTCGAAGGCCCGGCCGGACTTGTCCAGGTAGGTGAAGATGGGCTCGGTGCTGGCGTTCACCACCGCCCCCAGGCGCTGGGCTACGGGCACCGCGGTCTGGCCGTTCGGACCCACCAGGACCCTGGTGGTCGAGCCGGTCACCTGCTCCAGGCGGTTGCTCACCAGCTGGTAGGTGATGCTGCGGAGGCGGTCGGCGCCACAGCCGGCTGTTCCGGGCGAGGAGCAGTACACGGAGAAGGTCACGCTGTTCTGGTATGTGGACACCGACGCCGGCGCGATGTCGTCGATGGGGTTGGCCGCACGGAGGTCGCGGGCGATGGCCTCCTCGGCGACGCGGACGTCACCCACCACCGACGTCTTGTCGTCGGCCACCCTGGTGGTGCGCATGAAGGCGCTGAGGCTGGTCGACATGGCGATGCCGAAGATGCCCATGATGAGCACCACCGCCATCAGCTCGATGATGGTGTAGCCGCCCTCATCTGTTTGCTCCGCTGCCTCTCTTGGCCGGGTCATCGCACTCACTGATGGACGCTGAACTCGTAGGTGAGCACGTCGGTGGCCGAGCTTGACGAGCCGGTCATGGTGGCGTTCTGCCGGGTGCCCAGGTTGAACTGGTTCTTGTTCCGTTGGACACTCCCGTTTGCCGTCCATGTCTTGATGCCGTTGACGTTCGACTGGGCGGCCATGGTCACGCCGTCCGCCCCCCCGACGTACCCGCTGTCGAACGGCAGGCGAGCGACCACGCCGGTGCAGGCGTCGTTGGTGGTGGCCGTGAAGGTGAAGTTCCCGTTGTAGGGCTCGTTGTTGTCGTCCACCCTGATGTCGTTGTTCGGCGTGCCGGAGCCGTTCCAGGGGTTCTTGAAAGAGCCCGTGATGACATCGCAGTTCAGCGGGTTCACCTGGATGGTGTTGGTGGCCGAGCTGCTGAGCCCCCCGCTGTCGGTCACGGTCAGGGTCACCGTAAAGGTTCCTGCCGACTGGAACACGTGGGTGGCCTGCGAGGTGGTCCCGCCGGCGGTGCCGTCGCCCCAGTTCCAGCTCCACGTGGCGATCGGCCCCTCACCGTCGGTGGAGGTGGACGTGAAGGTGGCCGTGACCGGGGCGGTGCCGCTGGCGGGGCCGAAGGTGAACGACGCCACCGGTGGCGCGTTGGTCAACGAGCCGACGCCGACGTTGCGCGACACCGGCGCCGACGCCTTGCCCCGAGAGTCGACGACGGTGAGGGTGACGGCGTAGGTGCCCGCCGCGGCATACACATGGTCGACCGTGCTGCCCGAGGCGGTGAAGCCGTCACCGAAGTTCCACGAGTACGTGGCCACCGAGTCGCCGGCATCGGGGTCGGTGGAGCCGGTGCCGTCGAAGGAGAACGAGGTTCCCGGCGGACCGTTGGCCGGGCTCGGGGCGGCGAAGACGGCCACTGGCGCCTGGTTCGTGGACGACAGCCCCTGGCCGCCTCCCGGGTACAGCACCGACGTCAGCATGAGCTTGCGGGTGGAGCGCTTGTTCTCCGTCCACTGCACCTCGACATTGAGGCGCTTGAACTGGCGCGCCGTACCTCCGAAGGTGTCCGTCCACGTGACCCAGCGGCGCACGTAGTAGGGAAAGCTGATGCCGTTCACCGGGCTCGACGTCACCGTGCTCACCGCAGCCGGAGCCCCGGAGTCCACGATCACCGCGTCCCGCCCCTGGTAGCGGGGGCCGGGCTCATAGGTGGCCCCAGTGTCGCCGCTGGCCACGCCCACCTTCTCGTAGCTCAAGGCCCGGAGGATCTCCATCTCGCCGTTGGCGATCTCCACGAAGGCGGAACGCTGGCGGGAGGCCACCAGGCCGTTCATGGCGCCGAACAATGCGAATGCCATGGTCAGCATCACGCCGGCCATGAGGGTGAGGGCCACGATCATCTCGATCAGGGTGAAGCCCGCCTGGGAGGCGCCCACCTCGTCGTCGTTCGAAGTCGGGTCTTCCCGACACCACCTTGATCTCATCAGACGAGCTATCGGCCCTCGACGGGGGGTCCTTGAGGAGCGCATACAACAGCAGCAGCGTCCGTCCAGGCCGCCGTACGTGGGCTGTCAGCCTTCTACTTGAGCAACTCCTCGCCCTTGCACAGGCGGAACGGGTCGTCGCCGAGGAGGAAGCGGCCGCAGCGGTCTGCCTGCGAGAGCGAGACCACCTTGTAGTTGGTGGCGAAGACCTCGCCGGCCGCCACTTTGTGCACGGTGTCGTTGACCCGCACGTTGGCCTTGACCCTTCCCCCCTCGACGAAGACGTCCTGCAGCGCGACCCGGGCGCCTCGACGGGGCTCGACCGTGCCCCCGCCTCCCGAACCCGAACCACCGGTGCCGCCGCCGGTTGCGCCGCTACCGCCGCCACCGGTGGTCCTGCCACTGCTGGTACCACCCGCCGTCCCGCCGGTACCAGGGGCGGCGGCGCCGGGGGCAGTGGAGCCGCCGGGAGCTGCTCCCCCCCCAGCCGAGCGCAGCGGCAGGAAGGGGTTCTTGGTGGTGAAGACCTCGAAGGTCTCCCGCGGACCCGATCCAGGCGTGGTCGTGGTGGTGGTCCCGCCGGGCGGGCGGGTGGTGGGTTGGGTGGTGGACGACGTGGACCCGTCCTCCCCCCCGCCGGACAGTAGGGACGCGAGCACCAGCACCAACACGATGGCGGCGGCCGCGCCCCCGGCGATGAGGAGCCGCCTCCTGCGGGCATCGGGGACTTCGGTCACCGTTGGCTCGGTCACGAGAACCCTCCGCGCCTCATCATCGCGCCGCCGTGGTCGGGGTGGGGGCGGTGGTGGTCGCCGTCCCACCGCCGGCGGGGGCTCCGCCGGCTGGTCCCGTCGACGTGGAGAAGCCGGGGGGCACGGTGCGGGTGAACATCCGGCTGGTGAGGCTCACGGTGAGGCGGGCGCTCTGGTCGGCGCTGACCGTGAGCGAGTCGTTCACCACCAGGCGGGACAAGTCGTCGAGGCGGTTCATGAAGTCGAGCACCTGGAAGTAGCCGCCGCGGATCTGCAAGGTGAGTCGTATCTCGGCAGGGCGAGCGGCGGCGCCAGCGGAGGAGGGCTGGCTCCCGCCGGCCGTAGCCGCTGTGGTGGTCGTGGTTGCCCCGCCGCCACCGGCCGGCGCGGTGGTCGCCGTGGCGCCACCCGCGGCTGGCGCCGGAGGGGCCGGGAGCTGTGGGGCGATGCTGATGAAGTCGATACCGGACCGGTTGGCGGCGTCGTTGACGTCGAGGATGAACTGGGCCAGCTTGGGGTCTTCCGGTATGGCCGTGCGCAGCGCCTCCAGGCGTGCGAGCTTGGCCGGTTCCTGGTTCTGGGCCCCCCGCAGGCGGGTGATCTCGGTGCGGAGCTGCGTCTCCTGCTGCTGGGCAGCCTGGCGGCGCTCCTTGGCCTGGTCCAGGGCCTTGCTCCTGGGCGACCAGAACACGAAATACCAGAGCGCGATCACGGCCACCGCAGCGGCAGCGCCGATGAGCAGGGCTCGGCGGTTCACGGTGCCCCGTCGGCGAAGCGCCGAGCCCGGTCCGAGACTGCCTGGGGCGTGAGGTTGGCCTGGGAGGTGAAGCTGACCAGCGCGGCTGGGCCCTCACCCTGCTTGGCCGAGGTGGGCACCCACAGGCCGCTCAGCGACTTGAGGTCGCCCACCCGCTGCAACCACCGTGCGGTGGACGTCTGGTCGAATCCGTTGGCCTGGACGTTGATGGACCCGGGGGCGGCCTTTTGACCGGTGAAGTTGGTGAGCCAAACGTCGTTTGGGATCACGGTTGCGATCTCGGTGAACAGCCGTGTCCAGGCCACGTCGTCGGCCAGCACGGCTCGAACCTGGGCCTGGCGCTGGGCCAGGTCGGCCTCCACGGCCGTGGTGTCGCCGAGTCTCGCTCGCTCCTCGCGCAGTCGTGCCACCTGCTGTTCGGAGGCCAGGGCCTTGTCCCGCTCGTCGGAGACCTGCGCCGCCCGGCCCGCCCAGAGGAGCATGAGCACGACGAACAGGGCGAAGACGGCCGCCGCCACGCCGATGGCCTGGCGGCGCTGGGTGCGGACGATCGACACCTCGCGGGGCAGGAGGGAGATGCGCCGGGTTCCCTTCCGCACCTCGCCGGCCAAGGCCAGGCCGATGGGGACGGTGAGGAGGTGCTCGTACTGCACGAGCTCGCCCTCGGGAAGCTTGACCTCGCCGACGCGCACACCGGCCAGCGGGCGGGCCAGCTCCACCCGACCGTCCATCTGGGCCTCGAGGCGTTCCATGAGCCCGGGGGTGAGGCTGCCGCCACCGGTCATGAGCACCCGGTTGATGGGCAGCGACTCGGGCTGCGAGCGGTAGTAGTCGAGCGAGCCGCGGATCTCCTCCACCAGCGGCGCCAGCCGGTCGGCCACCACCTGGGCGGCGCGATTGGCCCTGGTGTCGACGGAGGAGGGGTCGGCACGACGCTTGAGGTCCTCGGCCTCGTCGGCGCTGACGTCGAGCTCGCTGGCTACGGCGTCGGTGATGTCGTTGCCGCCCACGAGGAGGATGCGGACGAAGCGAGGAATGCCCTGCTCGTGGACGACGACGTTGGTGACGCCCCCGCCGATGCTGACCACCGCCTCTGCGGCCTGTTCGGCAAAGGTGCCGCCGGGAGGAGTGAGGGCGCGCACCAGGGCGAAGGGGACCACGTCCACGGCGGCGGCGGAGAGCCCCGCTCCCTCGACCACAGCCAAGTGGGACCGGACCATCTCCCGCTGCGCGGCAGCCAGCAGGACCCGCATGCGGGGCTCGCCGTCGGTGGCGACCCCTTCCTCGAGGATCTGGAAGTCGAGCGTGGCCTCCTCCACGGGCATGGGGATCAGCTCCTGGGCCTCGAACTGGAGCGCAGACTGGAAGTCCTCCTCCGACATGACGGGGAACTCGGCCTGGCGCACGATGACGCGCTGGTTGGCCACACCGACCACCACGCGCTTGCCCCGCAGCCCGCCTTCGCTCCAGAGGCGCCGGACGGAGGTGGCCACCGCGGCCGCGTCCATGACCTCGCCGTGGACGACGGCGCCCGGAGGCAGGACCACCTGGGCGAAGCGCTCGAGCACGGGCTCTCCCCCGCCCACGGTGAGCTCCACGGCGCGCACTGCGTAGCTGCCGATGTCGAGGGAGACGACGCGAGGCATCAGGCTCTTCCCCGTCGAAGGTAGGTGCGCACGTCGTTTTCCCAGATGCGGTAGCTGCGACCCACTCGAGTGGCCAGCAACTCGCCGGATCGGATGAGGCGGTACACGGTCATGGTGGAGACGCGCATGACGTCGGCCACCTCGGCCACCGTGAGCAGGTGCTGTTCAGTTTCGGTCGACAATGCCGCCTCATTCCGACCCAGGGGAAGGGCCGTCCCATCATGACCGGTTCGGCCCGCTTGACGCGGGACTGCACAGTAGAGCACAGGAGCAACAATGGCAACGCCAGCAACAGGAGCACCAGGGCCCGCCGGGCTCAGACTGCGTACCAGGAGAGTATGGGACCGCCGACGAACACCGCGGTGATGGCGCCCAGCGCCAGGAACGGCCCGAACGGCACCCGGTCCTTGCGGCCGCGGACTCCGGTCACCATGAGGCCCACGCCCACCACGGCGGCGCTGAGGAAGGCGAGGAACAGGCCGAGCAGCACGTGGCCGATGCTGAGCCAGCCGAGGAGCATGCCGATGAGCCCGGCCAGGCGCACGTCGCCGAAGCCCATTCCCTTGGGGCTGGCCATGTGGATGGCGAACAGCAGCACCCACCCAAGCGCCCCCCCGAGGACTGCCCCCCATAGGGAGGACCAGTCATCGTCCAGGGCGGCCGCCACCACCAGCAGCGGCGCGGCCATGAAGAGAGCGGGGTACAAGATGCGGTTGGGGACGATGAAGCGCTCGAGGTCGACGGCGGAGATCGCCAGCAGGGCGGCGAAGACCACCAGGAAGGCGGGCAGCGCCGGGTCGGCGCCGAGGCGCACGGCAGCGGCCACGAACAGCGCGGCGGTGGCGACCTCGATCAACGGGTAGCGGATGGAGATGGCGCCGCGGCAGCTTCGGCAGCGGCCACGGAGGAGAAGCCAGGAGACGACGGGCACGTTGTCCCATGGCTTGAGCGTCGTGTCGCACCGGGGACAGCGCGAGCGGGGGCGGACCACCGACTGCTTTTCGGGCACCCGGTTAATGACCACGTTGAGGAACGACCCCACCACGAGCCCGAGCGGGATCAAGCCGAGCGCGAGCAGGGCGGTCATGGCCGAGCGATAGTAGACGCCGCCCGGCGATCAGTAGCCGCTGTCGGATGCGGTCAGGGCCTCGACGCCGGTGCAGGCCTGCCCGCCAGCGGCCGTGCCGTAGCGCGTCTCGCCCGTGTCGTGGATATAGAAGCAGGTGCCGCTGGCCGATTGCGCCGCCGCCGCCCACTCGCTCGTGGCTGCTTTCACGGAGACGGTCTTGAAGCCGCGCGAGGCGGTGGCGGAGCCTGCGTAGACGAGGCTGGGCTCCACCTTGGGAAGGCCGGTGGTGGGGTTGTCGTCGGCGGCGGCATAGCTGCTGTCGCTGTTGGTGAACACGGTCTTGGCCGCGGTGAGGGCCAGGCGCAGGGCCTGGGCCGCCCGGTCCTGAGCCCGCTTGCGGGCGCCGAGGAACGAGGGGATCCCGATGGCGATGAGGATGCGATGATGAGGACGACCATCATCAGCTCCACGAGGCTGAAGCCCCCCTCCTCATCTTCATCTTCGCGACCCAAGGAATCACCAGCCTCGAGCATGGGCTCTGCCTTTCGGGACATCTCGTACTGTCGGACGTGATCACGCCGCTGAAGGGCCCAGCCACCGAGGTGCAGAGGCGAGAACGGGGCCCCGAAGGGCCCCGCTCTCGAACTTGCCAGGAGTGCTTACCAGGCGCCG
>JAUJNQ010000003.1:100318-102435 GCA_030448025.1 Acidimicrobiales bacterium
CTCTCGACGGGTTTGCCTTTGTCAGAAGCACTTGCTCGCAGGGTCTGTATCGCCACCACCTAGCGACCGGTTGAGTGAAAATCCGGAGTTCCTCGGCAATCCCGAGAAGAGGCGCCGATCACTGGATCATGTGGAAGCCCTCGCGCCTCGCTTCGGCGACCAACTGCTGGTCGAAGGCACGGGACGCGTCGCAGCCTGGGGGGTCGGCGGCGCCTCCGTCCGAGCGGACGCTTCAGGTTCGTCGAGGACGAGCCGACAAGACGGCACCCACTGCGGCAGACAGGACGAAGGTCAGTGCAGTCACCGACTCGCCAAATCACGCTCCACACTCGGGACCAGACGAGGGACCTCGTCCTCGCCGACGCCCGTGACGCCCTCAATGACGAAGAGCACCAAGCCGTCGAGCTGCGGGCAGCCATCGCCGACCGACAGCTCGTCGTGCACTACCAGCCGAAGATCGAGCTGGTCACGGGACGAGTGGTCGGTGTGGAGGCCCTCGTTTGCTGGCAGCATCCCGACCGCGGCCTCGTCTTCCCGGACGACTTCATCCCCCTTGCCACGCGCTGCGGCGCCATGGCCGACCTGACCGCCTTCGTCCTCGAGGAGGCAGCGCGCCAGCACGCCCGCTGGCAGGATCTCGGCCTCGATCTGCCGGTGGCGGTGAACCTTTCCGCCGCCGCACTGCTGGACGCTGGGCTCCCCGACTTCATCGCCGCCGTGTGCCACCGCCATGGCGTCGGGTACGACAGCCTGGAGCTCGAGATCACCGAGACCTCGGTGATGAGCGACCCGGTGATCGCCGTCGCCGTCCTGGCGGCCCTGGACCACAAGGGCTTCGTCATCACCGTCGACGACTTCGGCACTGGGTTCTCGTCGTTGTCGTACCTGCGCAACCTGCCGGTGTCGGTGGTGAAGGTCGACAAGTCCTTCGTCATCGACCTGGTCAACAACAACGCCGACGCCCACATCGTCCGCGGCACCATCGAGCTCGCCCGGGGCCTCGGCAAGCGTGTCGTCGCCGAAGGCGTCGAGACCGAAGAGGCCCTGAACCTGCTCCTGCTCATGGGTTGCGACCAAGGACAGGGCTACCACTGGAGCCGACCCGTGCCTCCCGACGAGCTGACAGCCTGGGTGCGCAACCGGGTGGGTCCGAAACCGGCGTCATCGGCTACTGCGCCGATACCCGAAGTGGAGGCCAAGCGCCTGGCCGTCCTGCGGCGCTATCGAGTTCTCGACACCGCCTACGAGGCCATCTTCGACGACATTGCCGCCGCCGCGGCCGACGTCTGTGGCACGCCGATGTCAGCGGTCACCCTCGTCGACGCCGACCGACAGTGGTTCAAGGCCGGGATCGGCCTCAACGTGCGTGAGACGACCAGGGACCTGGCATTTTGCGCCCACACCGTGATGGACCCGGCGCGGCGCTGGTCGTCAACGACGCCGCCGACGACGAACGGTTCGCTTCCAACCCTCTGGTCACCGGGGATCCCGGCATCCGCTTCTACGCCGGCGCTCCCCTGGTCTCGCCGGACGGCTCGGCGGTAGGCAGTCTGTGCGTCATCGACTCCATGCCCCGCCACCTGACCGCAGAGCAGCTCCACACCCTCAGGCAGCTGTCCAGGCACGTCATCGCTCTGTTCGAAGCCAGACAGCAGTTACTCGAGCTCTCGGCCGAGGGGTCCAGCGCGCACTCGCCGCGGCTTGGTGCCAGCGCCGCCGGGTCGGCGCCGAAGGTGTCGGCAAGGACAGATGACGAGTCGAGCTGCCTGGCCAGATAGGCGGCCAGGGCCCGACGGACCACTTCGGCGACGGGTGACGCCGTCGGCCTGGCGGATCTCGTCTATCCGCCTGGGCTGGTCAGCCGTCAGGTGACCCTCCGGGTAGCTGACATACAGCGTCGACCGGGCCCGAGCGATGGGTGCCGGCCAGCTCTTGGGTCGGAGTGGTGGGGGCGACGCAATCGACGCCACGGTGGTCCAACTGGCCAGCGAACGAGGCGCCGCGGTGGTGACCGGCGACCGAGGCGACCTCGAACAGCTCGCCGCCGCCAATGGCCTCCGCTTGTCCATCCACGACATCTGACAACTTCTTTGACCAGGCAGTCGCACGACTAGGAC
>JAUJNQ010000003.1:102535-108743 GCA_030448025.1 Acidimicrobiales bacterium
GGCTGGGGCTCGGAGAAGTCGCCCAGGCGGATGGGGTTCTGCGCCCACACCACCGCCTTCCCGGCCAGGTGCTCGACAAAGAATCTGGTGAGCCTCGTCACGCACGCTGCATGGCGGCTGCCGATGGGCGCCAGGTCGACGATCTCCCCTTCGAGCAACTCCACTCGGTCGTCCTCGGTGAAGATTCCGGCTTCGGCCATCTGGTAGTACTCGCCGACGGTGAAGCGATAGGGCGCGGGCTGAACCGCCACAGCACCCGAGTCACCCAGCCGACTCACTCCAACAGATTCCTAACGGGGAGCGACGCCTCGGGGAACGCCTGTGGCGCCACGTGCTCACCGGGCGCCGCCACCCGGAGCTCGCGGTAGGCACCGCCTTCGGGTTGTCGACAGACCTCCACCACCGCAGCGGTGAGGTCGATGAGCCAGACCTCGGCCAGGCCGGCAGCGGCATACAGCGGAAGCTTGTGCCTGCGGTCCCAGATGGCGGTGGCGTCAGCTACCTCCACCACCAGGAGCACGTCCTCCGGCCCAGGATGTCCGCAGGCATAGGCGTCTGGGCGAGGCCGGAGTAAGGCGAGGTCGGGCTGGGGTTCGGAATGCTCGCTGAGGCGAACCGGGTTCTGGACCGCCACGATCACCCGGCCGGCCAGACGTCCGGCGTAGAACATGGTGAGCCGGTTGACGCATCCGGCGTGGCGGCTTCCGATGGGCGCCATCTCGACGACCTCTCCCTCGAGGAGCTCCACGCGGTCGTCCTCGCCGAACACGCCGCCGTCCGCCATCTGGTGGTACTCGACCACGCTGAAGCGGTAAGGCGTCGGTTGGACCGCCATCTCTCCACGGTAGTCCCATCCGACGTGGACCTCAGACCTCTGCCGACCCTCCTTCCCAGGTGATGGCCAGGCGGGGACCAGGAACGCACGAGAACGTGGCGCCCAGCGCAGGAGACCTGACCCTTCCTTCGGCGTTGGGCTCGACGAGCACATGTCGGCCACCCCGCAGCACGAACAGCTCCGCCCGCCGCTCCGAGGGATGCACGACAACCACTTCGCCCACTCCCAAGTCGGCGTAAAACGCCAGCTTCTCGTACGTCTCGTCGCCGGGTGAGAGCAGCTCCACCACAACCTCGGCCGGCCCGTCGACCCCTCGTTCGGTGGCCAGCTCGGGACGGGCGTAGACCTGGTCGGGTACCCTGTAGTCGATATCGGTGCCCGGCCGGTACAGCCCCGTCTCGTAGGAGCCCACCAGGCCTCGGGCCTCGGCCAGCGGATTGAGCACCATGGCCAACGCCATGCCCAGGCGCTGGTGCAAGCCCGACGGCGGCGGCACCATGTGCAGCTCCCCTTCCCACTGCTCGTCCCACCGGTCAGCACCGGTGCGCCGGCGCTCTTCGACCAGCGCTTCGGGCACCTCCACGAGGACGGCCTTCATCGGGCCGATCATATGACCTGACTCTGGTCGTCTCGTTGGTGAGAGGTTGCGGCGAGGCCCGAGCGGCTACTGGATGAGCTTGATGATGTTGAACATCGGCATGTAGAGGGAAACCACCATGCCGCCCACGCAGCCGCCCAGCACCACGATCAGAGCTGGTTCCAGCAAGGACGTGAGGGCGTCCACCGTGGCCTCGATCTCCTGCTCGTAGAACTCGCCGATCTTGTCCAACATGGTGTCGACGGCGCCGGTCTCCTCACCCACCGAGATCATCTGGACCACCATGGTGGGAAAGACGGAATGGTTCCCCAGGCGCTGCACCATGGCCTCGCCCTGCTTCACCCCGTCCTGCATGTCGGTGATGGCGTTGCTCACCACCGTGTTGCCCACCGTGCCCGAGGTGATCTCCAATGACTCCAACAAAGGCACACCGGACCGCAACAGGGACGCCAGCGTCCGGGAGAAGCGGGCCAAGGCCGTGAGCTGGACCAGCTTTCCGAACACCGGGACCTTGAGCTTGAAGGCGTCCCATATGCCTCGACCCTTGTCGGTGGCGATCCACCGCTTGAAGGCGATGACGGCTCCCACCTGGGCGATTATCACGATGGGCATGGCCTTGACCATCACGCTCGAGACCAGGAGCAGCAGCCGCGTCGGCAACGGCAGCGTTCCCCCCAGGTCGGCGTAGAGCGTCTTGAACATGGGCACGATGAAGATCAGCATCGCGGTCACGATGAGCATCACCAGGCAGAGCACGGCCACGGGGTAGGTCATGGCCGACTTGATCTTCTGCCGCAGCTCGACCTGCTTCTCGATGGTGTCGGCCAGCTGCACCAGCACCGAGTCCAGGGAGCCGCCGGTCTCGCCGGCGCGCACCATGGACACGTAGAGACGGTTGAAGGCCTTGGGATGCTTGGCCAGCGCCTGGGACAGCGCGGAGCCCTTCTCCACGTCGCTGCGCACCTCGGTCATCACCTTGGCCAGGGCCTTGTTCTCGATCTGGTCCTCGAGGATGCTCAGGGCACGAAGCAGGGACAGCCCTGAGTCGATCATCACTGCGAACTGGCGGCTGAAGACGGCGATGTCCTTCAGCTTGATCTTGGGCTTCATCAGGTGCAGCTCTCGGCGCACCCCGCCAGTGGCCTTCTTGTCGATGGCGAGCGGCACGTAGCCCATCTGGCGCAGCTTGTTGGCGACCAGGTTGGTGCTGTCGGACTCGAGCGTTCCCTCGACGATCTGACCCTGCTTGTCGCGGACCTTGTATGTGTAAGTGTCAGACATCCCCGTCTCCCTTTCGAAGCTCTATCGGAGCGCTACGGTGCGCCGCCGATGAGGCGACGCATGTCCTGTTCGTTTGCGCACTTCTCGAGGGCCAGCTCCATCGAGATCTTCCCCGCCTTCACCAGGGTCGCGAGGGACATGTCCATGGTCTGCATGCCGTACTTCCCACCTGCCTGCATGGCCGAGTAGATCTGGTGCGTCTTGCCTTCCCGGATGAGGTTCCGCACAGCAGGCGTCGCAACCAACACCTCGGCCGAGACCACCCGGCCGCGGCCGCTGGTGATGGGCACCAGCTGCTGGGTGACCACGCCTTGCAGTGACGAGGCCAGCTGGACTCGCACCTGCTGCTGCTGATGAGACGGGAAGACGTCGATCACGCGGTCCACGGACTGCGGTGCGTCCTGGGTGTGAAGGGTGGCGAACACGAGGTGTCCGGTCTCGGCTGCGGTGAGCGCGGTGGAGATGGTCTCGAGGTCGCGCATCTCACCGACGAGAATGACGTCGGGGTCCTGGCGCAGGACGTGCTTCAAGGCCTTGGCGAAGGTCTGGGTGTCCTCGCCCACCTCGCGCTGGTTGATCAGCGCCACCTTGTGATCGTGGAGGAACTCGATGGGATCCTCCACCGTCATGATGTGTTGATGGCGGGTCTCGTTGATCACGTCGATCAAGGAGGCGAGGGTGGTGGACTTTCCCGACCCGGTCGGGCCCGTCACCAGCACCAGTCCCCTTGGCAGCTGAGCGAACTGAAGGACGGAGTCCGGTAGGCCGAGCTGGTCGAAGGGCACCACATTGAAGGGGATGACTCGCATGACGGAGCCCATGGAGTCGCGTTGGAGGAAGATGTTGACGCGGAAGCGGCCCATGCCCGGAACCGAGTGGGAGGTGTCCAGCTCGAGCTCCTCCTCGAAGCGCTCCCGCTGCTTCTGGGTGAGGATGGCGTAGAGCATCCGGCGGATCTCCGAACCGTTCATCACCGGGAACTCGGAGAGGGGCTGGATGTCACCGTGGATGCGAACGCTCGGATGCACGCCCACGGTGAGGTGGAGGTCTGAGCCTCCGAGCTCCATGACCCGGATGAGGAGGTCGTTGACGTGCAGGTCCGTCTCCACCTCCAAGGGCATGCCGGCGCTCGGGGCGTAGCTGTCGTCTCCATGGGCGCCGGGGGTGGTAAATCCCACATCACCGTTGGCGGACGGCTCGCCCCGGCCGTACATGGCCGCCACCACGTGCTGGAGCTCGTCTCGTACGGCCAGAGCCGGACGGATCGTCCAACCCGTGCCCTGCTCCACGGCCTCCAAGGCCGTTCGGTCGGTGGGATCGGCCATGGCCACGAGGAGGTCGCTGCCCTCGACGTCGACGGCGACGGCTGAGTAGCGGCGAGCCAAGTCGGTGGGAACCAGGCGATCGAGGGTGGGGTTGACCGCCGTCTGGTCGAAGTCCACGAACCGGATCCCGGCCTGCGCCGCCACGGCGGCCACCAGGTCCTTCTCCCCAACCACGTCCTCGGTCACCAGCAGCTTGGAGAAGGCGATTCCTTCTCGAGCCTCCCGGACGAGAAGCTCTTCCAGGGTGTCGCGAGAGAGGACCTTGCGCTCTACCAGGTGCTCGCCCAAGCGGCGCGACGAAGGTTGCATGCCTCTTCTTCGGCGCGCTAGTCCACGACCCTGAGGATCTCGGCCAAAGAGGTCAGGCCCCGGGTCGCCTGCACCAGTCCGACCTGGCGCAGCGTGGTCATGCCCTGGGCCACCGCCACCTTCTTGACCTCCTCTGAATGGGCCCGGGCCACGATGAGGCGCTCCACCTCCTCGGTCACGGTGAGCACCTCGTGAATGGCGAAGCGGCCGCGGTAGCCCGTCTTCCCACAGGTACCGCACCCCAGCGGTCGAAAGAGCTGGCCCGGTTCGCCCAGTGCCTCCACGTCCCAGCCCACGTGCTGTAGCTCCGCCGTGGTGGGTTGGTAGGCCTGCTTGCAGCGCTGGCACAGGCGACGGGCCAGTCGCTGGGCCACGATACAGTCCACGGCGCTTGCCGCCAGGTACGGCTCGACCCCCATCTCCACCAACCGAGTTGGCGTGGTGGCGGCGTCGTTCGTGTGCAAGGTGGACAGCACCAGGTGACCGGTGAGCGCCGCCTCCACGGCGATGGTGGCCGTTTCCCGGTCGCGGATCTCGCCCACCAGCACCACGTCTGGGTCGCAGCGCAGGATGGAGCGGAGGGCGGCGGCGAAGGTCAGACCCGCCTTGTTGTTCACCTGCACCTGGTTGATGCCCGCGAGGCGGTACTCCACCGGATCCTCCACCGTGATGACGTTCCTGGCTTCGTCGTTCACGATGTTGAGGGTGGCGTAGAGGGTGGTGGACTTGCCCGAGCCGGTGGGTCCGGTGACCAGGATGGTCCCGGATGGCTTGCGGTACGAGGCTTCGAAGCGCTCCAGGGACGAGTCGAGGAAGCCCAGGTCGGCGAGCCTCAGCACGGCCTTGCTCTTGTCGAGGATCCGCATGACGACCTTTTCGCCGTACACGGTGGGCAGGGTGGCCACCCGCAGGTCGATGGCCCGGCCGCCCAGGTTGACGTTGACGCGGCCGTCCTGAGGAACGCGACGCTCGGCGATGTCGACGTTGGCCATGATCTTCAGCCGGGAGACGATGCCGGCCTGAATGCTCTTGGCCGGCCGCATCACCTCGTGCAGGACGCCGTCGATGCGATAGCGGATGCGGAGGTCGTGCTCGGCGGGCTCGATGTGGATGTCGGACGCCCGGTCCTCGACGGCCTGGGTGATGAGCATGTTGATGAGCCTGACGATCGGGGCCTCGTCGCTGGCCACGCTGAGTTGGGCCAGTTCGTTGTCCAGCTCGTGCTCGCCGGCCGCCAGGGCGGAGATGTCCTCGGCTCCCTCCCCGAGGCGGTGGTAGCGGCCGATGGCTTCGAGGATGGAGGCCCTCGTAGTCACGACGACCTTCAGCTCCTTCTTGGCGACGGTACGGACGTCATCGAGGGCGAAGACGTTGGAGGGGTCGGCCATGGCCACCACCAGCCGGTCGCCGTCCCAGCCGATGGGCAACAAGCCGTAGCGGCGGGCGAGCGACTCGGTGACGATGGAGGTCACGGTGGGATCAACCGTGTACTCGGACAGGTCCACGAACTCGTAGCCCACCTGGGCGGCCAGCACCGACACCAGGTCGGCCTCGGACACCAGCCCTTTGTCCACCAGGATGCGCCCGAGCATCACCTTGGTGACCGCCTGCTCGACCAGGGCGGCATCGAGCGCCTGCTGGGAGAGCAGCTTCGCCTGCACCAGCAGGGTCCCCAGGCGCCGTTCTTCGGGCATGCCCCTTGTTGTCGGACGATCAGGTGGGCGTCAGGAGTGTTCTCCCAGCAGGTAGCGGAACAGCAGGTTCCGGTTCACCGGTTCGTCTTCTCCCGCCGGTCCGCCCGGATCCTCCTGCTCCGGCTCGGTCACCGGCTCGATCACCGGCTCGATCACCGGCTCGATC
>JAUJNQ010000003.1:108843-111955 GCA_030448025.1 Acidimicrobiales bacterium
TCACCGGCTCGATCACCGGCTCGATCACCGGCTCGATCGCGGCCTGCTCCAGAGGCAACGCCCCTCGAGGCTTCGTCGGCTCGGGTCCGGCGGCTTGGGCTGTCCGGCCGGCTGGCGGTGCGGCATGAGGGGCCGGCCGGGGGTCGGTCCCTCCTGCGGACTCCAGCAGCCCGGCATCCCGGAGGGTCCGCACCGACCTTCGGGCTTGGAGCTCGGAGAGCCCCAGCTCGTCCATGGCGCGCCGCACGTCGACGTCTCGTGCCAGCGCCACCAGCACACGCCAATCGTCGGCGCGGACGGACACAGTCTGCTCGGCAGGCTCGGCGGTGAGACGGAACTTGGACGCCAGCGTTGGGACGGCAGCCTCGAGGGCGAGCCAGTCGCTGTGGCGGGACTGGGCCTCGGAGAGGACATCTTTGACCGGGGTCGACTCCGAACCGGCGAACGGCGCGGTGTCCACTGTGAAGGCGAACTCACCTGCCCCGACGGCCAGCAGCGCCGTGACCGCCCCCACCATGTCCGAGGCCGGGGGTACGTCGGCCTTCACCAGCCCGCCGTGGAGCAGCCAAAGCCGGCCTTCGAACCCGCTCGCTCCACGAACGACCAGCTCACCGCTCCGCCGGGTGGCGGCCAGAACGGTGAGCAGCTCCGATAGCGACAGCGTGTCGAGCGTTCCACTGAGGGACACGGGGACCTTTCAGATGTCTCAGATGTCCAGCACTCCCTCATCGGCGTGGGCGGGGCTCGACTTCAGTCCCCACGACCGCCCCACCGGAAGCATTGCCACCGGCCAGGGCCCGCACCGCCGCCGCCGACATCACCTCCAGCGGTGGGTGCTGCCCCGTCCACAGCCGGAAGGCGTGGGCGGCCTGGTGCACCAGCATGCCCAGACCACCCACGGCCAACGCTCCCCGTTCCCGTGCCGCGGCCACGAGTGGCGTGACGGCCGGGTGGTAGACGAGGTCCACCACCACCTGCCCGGGGCCCAGCAGGTCGGGGTCCACCGGGGGCCCGTCGGGATGGCCAACCATGCCGACGGGCGTGGCGTTAACCACCAGGTCGGCGTCCCCGGCCTGGGCGGCGCTGCCGGCACGGGCCGGACGACCAGCCAGAGCGGCGGCGGCGCCCACCCGCTCCGCGGAGCGGCCCAGCACCGCCACGTCGGCGGCTCCGGCGTCCACCAGAGCCAGGATCACCGCCCGAGCGGCGCCACCCGCTCCGAGGACGAGGCATCGCCGGTCTGCCGGCTCGAAGCCCTGGTCGGCTCGGAGGGCGTCCAGGAAGCCCTGGCCGTCGGTGCTCTCCCCAACCAGGTCCCCGCCCGTCCGCACGACGGTGTTCACCGCGCCAAGACGCTCGGCGGTGGGCGAGAGCCGGTCGACGGCTCGGGCCACGGCCTCCTTGTGGGGCATCGTGACCGAGAGGCCGTCGATGCCGAGAGCCCGTGCGCCGACGATGGCGTCGCCCGCTTCGCCCCGGGCGACCTCCAAAGCAAGGTAGACCCAGTCCAATCCCAGGGCAGCGAAGGCGGCGTTGTGCAGGACCGGCGACAGCGAGTGCTTCACGGGGTCACCGATGACCGCCGCCAGCCGTGTGGTGGCGCTCGGCCATTCCTCAGTTCGGCGCAGCTTGGTCAGCGCAGGCCTCGGGACTTGGCCAGTGCGATGTTTCGGTTGTGTTCATCGAGGCTGGTGGCGAAGGCGTGCTTCCCGTTGGGCTCGACCACTACGTAGTACAGCCACGGGCCCGGCGGGGGATCGACGGCCGCTTCGAGGGCGGCCCGGCCCGGAGCGGCGATGGGTGCGGGCGGCAGGCCCATGACCTTGTAGGTGTTGTAGGGCGAATCCACCTGGAGGTCCTTGTTCAGGACCCGCAGGTCCTTCTCCCCCGTCTTGCCCAGGGCGTAGATGACGGTCGCGTCCACCTGGAGGGGCATGCCCCGGCGCAGGCGGTTGTAGATGACCCGGGCGATCATCCCCCGGTCCTCGGGCGCCCGTGCCTCCCGCTCCACCATCGACGCCACGGTCACCGCCTGGTACGGGTTGACCAGGCCCCCCTGCGACACCTGGTCGAGCCCCACGCGGGCGGCGGCGTCGTCGAAGGCGCCGACCATGCGCTCGATGATGTCCCGCTCGTCGTCGGTGTCCTCGAGGTTGTAGGTCTCGGGCAGCAGCAGGCCTTCGAGGTTGACCGAGCCCTCGGGCTGGTAGCGGGATCGGACCTGACCGCTTCGCGCCACCTCGAGGAATCGCTCCGCAGAACGCCCGGGAGAGCCGCCTACCCGCTCCGCGATCTGACCGAGGATCAGGCCTTCGGGGATTGTGAGGCGGTTGAAGGACTGCTGCGGCCCACGACTCAGGACGGCGACCGCCTCCTCGAGCGAAGACGACCGGCGCAACCGGTAGGAACCCGCCTGGAAGGGGCCCTCCTTCGAACGCACCACGTATCCCTGGAAGAGGCGGGCGCTGCTCACCACTCCCTTCTCGTCGAGGATCTCGCTGATTCGCTTGGTCGACGCGCCCTGCGGCACTTCGACGACGACCTCCTCGCCGGGGCCGCCGGGGGGGTCGACCTGCCTGCGGAACCACAGGACACCGCTTGCCCCGATCACGAGGAGGACCAGGACCAGCGCGCCCACAACCACGAGGCGCCGACGACGGACCTCCGGGGTCACGGCCGCCTTCGGTCGAGCCAGGACTGGAGCATGACCGCCGCCGCCACCTTGTCCACCGCCCGCCGCCTGTCCTGCCCCTTGCTCCCCAGAGCCCGCATGGAGCGCTCGGCGCTCACCGTGGTGAGACGCTCGTCGTGGGCCTCCACCGGCAGCGCCAGGACCTGAGCCATGATCTCCACCTCGGCCAAGGCTTCCTCGGCGGCACGGGTGACACGTCCCGACAGAGCCAGAGGAAGTCCCACCACCACCCGGTCGGCCCCCAGCTCGGCGGCGATCTCGGCCAGCCGCCGGTGATCGGCGGCGGCGTCACCGCTTCGCGGCAGCACGGCGTAGGGCGATGCGATGGTGCCCGTGGGGTCGCTCAGCGCCAGCCCTATGCGGCGGGCGCCGAGGTCGACGCCCAGGACGCGGCAGGCGTCGTCTCCAGCGGAGGCCTCC
>JAUJNQ010000003.1:112055-168100 GCA_030448025.1 Acidimicrobiales bacterium
GGCGCCGAGGTCGACGCCCAGGACGCGGCAGGCGTCGTCTCCAGCGGAGGCCTCCTCAGTCGAGGCGTCCCCAGCCGAGGCCTCCTCAGTGGGGCCGGCTGGGGACCCGAGTGGCGTCACCCCGCTCCGAGCTGGGCCCGCACCTGGCCCAGGGCGTCGTCGATTCGAGAGACGTCCCGGCCGCCGGCCGTGGCCACGTCGCCCTTGCCCCCTCCCCCACCGCCCACGGTGCGGGCCGCCGGGCCCACCAGGGTGGCGGCCTGGATCCCTCCGGCGGGGTCCACGGCGGCCACGAGCGCCACCCGCTGCCCGTCGGGCGACCCGATCAGGACCACGGCCCGCACGCCGGGCTGTTCGCGCACGGCCACGGCCAGCTCCCGGAGCTGGTCGGGGGCCAGGCCGTCGCGTCGGGCCACGACGTGGCCGCCGGTGGCCAGGGCCGCCATCTGACCCGCTTCGGCGGCTGCGGCCTGGCTGCGCAGGGAGCGCAGCTCGGCGCGCAGGGCCTGTTCGCGCTCGAGCAGCCGCTCGACGGCGACAGGAACGTCGCCGGGCTCGGATCGCAGAAGGCCGGCGGCCTGTTGGAGGAGACGCTCCTCGTCGCGCACCCGCTCCAGGGAGCCGGCCCCCGTGAGGGCGAAGACCCGGCGCATGTTGGATCCGATGGAGCTCTCCGACGTGACCAGGATGGGGCCCACCGTGCCGAGGGCGCCCACATGGGTGCCTCCGCACAGCTCGATGGAGCGAGCTCCGGCCTCCACCACCCGCACGAAGTCGCCGTACTTGTCGCCGAAGAATGCCAGGGCACCCAACTCCTCGGCATGGGCCCTGGAGGTCTCGTAGGCGCGGACCGGCTCGTTGGCCAGTACTTGTTCGTTGACGAGCTGCTGGACGCGGTCGAGATCGTCCTCCGTGACCCCCGAGAAGTGGCTGAAGTCGAAGCGCAGGTAGCCGGGGGCCACCAGGGAGCCCTGCTGCTTCACATGGGGGCCGAGCACCTCCCGCAGGGCCCAGTGAAGGAGGTGGGTGCCGGTGTGGTTGCGGCGGATAGACGATCGGCGGTCGGTGTCGATGGCGCCCACCGCCTCCTGGCCCGGATGAAACTCACCTTCGACGACCGCTAGGTGACGGTGGAGCCCGGGCAAGGGGGCGGTGGTGTCGACCACCGTGGCCTGCCCGCTGGTGGTGCGTATGGTGCCGGTGTCGCCGACCTGCCCCCCGCCCTCGGCGTAGAACGGGGTGCGGTCGAGGAAGATCTCCACCCGGCCGTCGCCCACCGGTACCGCGGCAAGCACCCGGCCCTCGGCCTGGCTCTGGCTGTAGCCGGTGAACTCGGTGGTGCCGAACTGTTCCAAGAGCTCGCGGTAGTCCTCCGGCCCAGCCCCAAGGCTGCCAGCCTCGCCTTCGCCCGCACCGGCTCCGGTTCGCCGTCCCCGCTGCCGCTGCTCGCCCATGGCCGCGTGAAAGCCCTCGAGGTCCACCTCGACGCCGTGCTCGGCGGCCATCTCGCGCGTGAGGTCGATGGGGAACCCGTAGGTGTCGTGGAGCCGGAACGCCACCTCGCCGGAGACGCGCCCGCCTCCGGCCAGCTGCTCTTCGAGAATGCCGGACCCCGACTCGAGGGTTCGCCGGAAGCGCTCCTCCTCACGCTCGACGACACCGGTGATGAACCCGGCACTGCGGCCGAGCTCCGGGTAGGCCTCCGCCATCACGTCAGCCGTCGCCGTCACCAGGGCCGGGGTCACGCTCTTGGCCACGCCGAGCTGGAACGCCTGGCGCACGGCTCGACGGATGATGCGACGCACGACGTAGCCACGGTCCTCGTTGGACGGGAAGGCCCCGTCGTGCACCAGAAAGGTCATGCACCGGCCGTGGTCGGCGAGCACCCGGAGGCTGACGTCGACCTCGGGGTCGTCGCCGTAGGAGCGCCCGGTAGCCGACTCGGCGGCGGCGATGACGGGCCGGAGGGCGTCGGTGTCCCACACCGTGCCCACGCCCTGGAGGAGCGGGAGGATCCGCTCGAATCCGGCACCGGTGTCGATGTTGCGGCGGGGAAGGTCGGCCAGGCTGCGGTCGATCAGGCGGTCGTACTGGGTGAAGACCAGGTTCCAGATCTCGAGGTATCGCTCTCCGCCGTCCCCGTCCGGGCCGTCCCCGTCGGGACCACCGCCGGGGCCGAAGGCCTCGCCTTTGTCGTAGTGGATCTCCGAGCAGGGCCCGCACGGACCCGTCTCGCCCATCTCCCAGAAGTTGTCATCCAGGGCCTGGACCCGTTCGGCGGGCAGCCCCACGCCGTCTCGCCACACTTCGGCGGCCTCCTGGTCGCTCGGGTGCACCGTGACCCAGAGCCGGTCACCGTCGAGCCCGAGGACGTCGGTCAGCAGCTCCCAGGCGAAGGTGATGGCCTCGGCCTTGAAGTAGTCACCGAAGCTGAAGTTGCCCAGCATCTCGAAGAAGCTGAGGTGGCGGTTGGTGCGGCCGATCAACTCGATGTCGTCGTGCTTGCCGCGGACGCGCACGCAACGCTGCACCGACGTGGCGCGCCTGAACGGGGGCTGCTCCTCCCCGAGGAAGTACGGGATGAACTGGTTCATCCCCGCGTTGGTGAACAGGGGCGCCCGCGGATGGTGTGGGATGAGCCCGGCTGAGGCAACGGGGCTGTGGCCCCTCCCCACGAAGAAGCCGGTGAAGGCGCGCCGAAGGCCGTTGGCGTCCATCGGATGACAGCCTACGGCGAGGACGGGGGCGCCCGAGACCTAGCGGCCGGTCGCCGAGAAGTGCTGGTAGTCCTTGGGCGAGCCCCAGTTGCCGCCCCAGCCCCAGCCCACCGAGGCAAACGCCTGCACGACCCCGGCGTGGACCATGCCCGGGTGGCGGGCCGAGCGGTTGGCGAAGGCGGCTCCCGCCGCCGGGCTCACCCGCCGGCCGCTCACGTAGGGGTTCTGCACGGGGTTGATGTCCACGGCCCAGCCGTAGGCGTGCTGCGACCAGGCTCCCGGCCTCCCGCTGACGGCCCGGCAGTTGAAGGCACTGGTGTTGTTGGCGGCCATGGACCGTTCGTCGTCACCGCCATAGGCGTCGACGAGCTGCATCCGCTCGATCGGGAACCGGGCGTCGTGGAGTTGTCGCATGACGCGCAGCACCTGATCGACCTGATTTCGGTGGACCACCAGCTCACCGCGGTGGACCCCCCCGTCGAATCCCCAATGGTCGAGGGTCAGGAGCCGTAGGTCCTCCAAAGGCACCGGGCAGCCCGGTCGCCACGACGACGCCATGCGGGAGCGGGTGGCGGCGTCGATGGGCTGGGCCCGCCCTTGGAACGTCGACTGCGGACCGGGCGGTGGCGGAGGTGCAGGTGGTGGCGGCTGGGGCGCGGCGACACGGGGGGTGGACGTCGGGCGGGGCGCGCCGCCACGGCGCCGGCGGGAGGATCGGCGCCGCTCGGAGGATCGAGACCTGGAGCGTCGCTTCGCCCGGCTCGCATGGCCACGCTCGGCCCGGGCGTTACGGGCATCCAAGGCCACGGTGGGGACCTCGGGACCGGCGGAGCTGTCTGCCGACGGGGCCGGGCTACCCGCAGGGCCCGAAGGTTCCGGCGGGGATGCCGCGGGACCCAACAGGGTGAGTGCCAGGACCAACGCCAGGCTCCACGTCAGCACCCGCCTCATGCGTCGGACCCCAGCCGCTCCCGGAGCTCGGCCTCGCGCTCGCGCATGGCTTCCCGCCCCTCAGCGGCGGCCGCCTTCAGGTCCGCTCCCAGGCCCCGGAGGGCACCGGCCAGATCCTCGCTCAACCGCTCCGGTGAGTACCGGGCCGCCGTTTGGCGCAGCAGCCGTGTCAACCAGAACGACGCTCCGAGGCCCATCCCGAGGCCCATCGCCACCCAGAACAGGCGCTTGAACACCGTGCTACGCCCCGCCCCGCTGGCGGCGCACACGGCGGAACGCGCCCCTTGCGCCGGCGCCGAAGGCCATGGCCTTGATCACCGGGTTGGAGAAGGCCATGTACGCAAGCCGCGAGGCGGAGTCCACGGTGGTGCCCACGCTCTCGGCCGTGCCCAGCAGGCCGTCCACGCGCGCCAGCTCGGCGTTGGCCTGTTCGAGCGTTTGGCGCAGGTCGCCCACCAGGGGGACCGTCTCCCGACGCAACTCCTCCACGGTGGTGCGCATGGCCTTCAAGGTGGCGGTGAACGACGCCAGGGCGAACAGCAGCCCGACCACCAGGATGGCCCCGGCCACAGCGGCGATGAGGGCCGCGACCTCGCCGCCGCTCACCGGCCCGCTTCCCGCGACTCGCCGGTGGCCTTCCCTGCCCTCGCCCTGGATGGCATGCGCTCGCCGATCTCCCGTTCCTCCCCGTGAGCCGATGGCTCGTAGTAGGTCCTTCCGGCGACCTCGTCGGGCCGGTGCTCCTGCGGGACCCAACCGCTCGGGTGATCGTGAGGATACTCATAGCCGGCGCCATGCCCCAGGTGCTCGGCCCCTCGGTAGTGCGAGTCTCGGAGATGGGCGGGCACCGGCCCTGCCGGGCGGTCGCTCACGTCGGCCCGGGCCCGGCCGAGCGCCACCGTGGTGCGGTTCGACTTCGGCGCCGTGGCCAGGTACGCCACGGCATGGGCCAAGTTCAGCTGGGCCTCGGGAAGGCCGACGAACTCCACGGCCCGGGCCGCGGCATCGGCCACCACCAGTCCCATGGAGTCGGCCAACCCCACGTCCTCGCTGGCCAGGATTACCAGCCGGCGGGCGATGAAGCGGGCGTCCTCGCCGGCGGCCAGCATGCGGGCCAGCCAGTACAGCCCGGCGTCGGGGTCAGAGCCCCGGATGCTCTTGATGAAGGCGCTCACCACGTCATAGTGATCGTCCTGCTCGTAGCGCAGTGCCCTGGTGTCGCGCGCCGCCTCGACGTCGGCCCTGGAGACCCGTGGGCCGGCGCCATCGCCGGTCCGGGACGCGGCCAGCGTGACGGCGACCTCGAGGGCGGTGAGGGCGGCCCGCGCATCTCCGTCGGTGATCTGGGCGAGGTAGTCAACGGCGTCGTCGTCGGCCTCGGCGCCTTCGTGCTCCAAGGCCCGGTTGACGATGGCGCGCACGTGGTCCTCTGACAGGGAGAGCAGTCGGAAGAGGAGCGAACGGCTGAGCAGCGGTGCGTTGACCTCGAAGAACGGGTTCTCGGTGGTGGCGCCCACGAAGACGAGCTCGCCCGTCTCCACCGCTGGCAGGAGCGCGTCCTGCTGGGCCTTGTTGAAGCGGTGGACCTCGTCGAGGAACAGGATGGTGCCGCGCCCGGTCTCGGCTCTGCGACGACGGGCGGTCTCGATCACGCCGCGCACGTCCTTCACCCCCGCGTTCACCGCCGACATGGGCACGAAGGCCATGCTCGTGGTGTGGGCCACCAGACGAGCCAGGGTGGTCTTGCCTGTGCCCGGCGGGCCCCAGAGGACGAGCGAGGAGATGCGATCGGCCTCGAGCAGCGTACGGAGCGGGGCGCCGGGGGCGAGAAGGTGGTCCTGGCCCACGACCTCGTCCAGGGACCGCGGCCGGAGGCGGTCGGCGAGGGGAGCCGGATGGGCCGGGGCGGGGCGGGCTCGAGTGGCTGCGCCGCCCCCGGGTTCCGCGTCGAGCACTGTCCCGCCGAGCACTGTCCCGCCGAGCACTGTCCCGTCCAGAGCGGTGGGGAACAGCTCGTTCGCCTCTGCCACCCTTCGGAGGCTACCTCCGCCTCGCCCTGGAAACGGGGAAGGGCTCAGGACGGCGGCGGGAGGCGAAGGCCCAGCTCCGCCAGCCGGCGGGCGTCGAGCGGCGAGGGGGCTCCGGTCAGCGGGTCGGCTCCGGACTGGGTCTTCGGGAAGGCGACGACCTCGCGGATCGTCTCCTCATGGGCGAGCAGCGCCACCAGGCGGTCGATGCCGAACGCGAACCCGGCGTGGGGTGGGGCGCCGTAGCCGAAGGCGTCGAGCAGGAAGCCGAAGCGGGCCTTAGCCTCCTCGGCGTCCAGGCCCAGCAGCGAGAACACCCTTTGCTGGACGTCGGGACGGTGGATGCGCACGCTGCCCGAGCCCAGCTCCCACCCGTTGAGCACCAGGTCGCAGGCCAGCGAGCGGACCGACAGGGGGTCGTCCTCGAGCCGATCGAGGTCCTCGGGGTCGGGCATGGTGAAGGGGTGGTGGGCGGGGATGGGCCTGCCGTCGTCGCCGATGCCTTCGAACAAGGGGAAGGCGGTGACCCACAGGAACCGGAACCCACCCTCGTTGACCGGTGGACGCCCGAGCTCGGTACGCAGCAGCCCGAGCACGCGTCGCACGGTGGCCTGCTTGTCGGCCACCAGGAGCAGGAGGTCGCCGGGCTCCGCCGAGAGGGCCAGGGCGGTGGCCGACAGCTCGTCCTCGGACAGGAACCGGGCAACCGGCGAGTCGAGGGACCCTCCCTCGTCGGCGCGCATCCACACCAGCCCCTTGGCGCCGTAGTCCTTGGCCTGTTCGGTGAGCCGGTCGAGGCGGGCCCGGCTGAAGTCGGCGCCCCCCGGTACCCGGATGCCCTTGACGCACGGCGCCCGGAAGGCGTTGAACCCGGTGCCGGCGAACGCAGAGGTGAGGTCGACCAGCTCCATGTCGAATCGCAAGTCGGGCTTGTCCGTCCCGAAGCGCTCCATGGCCTCGGCCCACGTGATGCGCTCGATCTCCGGGCACGTGCCGCCAGTGGCGACCTCGGTGGCCGCGGCCACGGCCTGGGACATGAAGGAGATCACGTCCTCCTGGTCCACGAAGGAGGCCTCGGCGTCGAGCTGCATGAACTCGAACTGGCGGTCGGCCCGGAGATCCTCGTCACGCAGGCAGCGGGCGATCTGGTAGTAGCGGTCGAGGCCGCCCACCATGCAGAGCTGCTTGAAGAGCTGGGGACTCTGCGGGAGGGCGTAGAACGAGCCGGGCTGGAAGCGGGACGGCACCACGAAGTCCCTCGCCCCTTCGGGAGTGGAGCCGATGAGCACGGGGGTCTCCACCTCCAGGAAGCCCTGATCCTCCATGGAGCGCCGCAGCGCGGCGTTGACGCGCGCCCGGAGCCGCAGGTTGCGCTGCATGCGGTCGCGCCGCAGGTCCACGTAGCGATGACGCAGGCGAACACCCTCGTCGGCCTCCATGCGGTCGGTCACGGGGAACGGTGGCGGCTCGGCGGCAGACAGCACCTCCACCTCGCAGTCACCCACCTCCACCGCGCCGGTGGCCAGGCTCGGGTTCTCGGTGCCGGGCGGCCGGGGCCGCACGGTGCCCGTGACGCGAAGCACGTACTCGGCGCGCAGGTCGTGGGCGTGGTCCACCACGCATTGCACCACGCCGGTGTGGTCGCGCAGGTCCACGAACGCCAGGTGCTCACCGTGCTCGCGACGGCTGGCCACCCAGCCGCACAGCGCGACTTCGCTGCCCGCGTCGGCGGCTGTGAGCGCGCCGCAGTACTTCGTGCGCATGGGCATCAGCGAAGCTCGCCCACCGGCATCAGCGAAGTTCGCCCAGCTTCTTCTCGACGTGCTCCACGACCGCGCTCCGCTCGGCGCACTCCGCCTCACCCTTCTGCTGGAGGGTCCGGATGCTGGTCTGGCCGTTCTCGAGCACGACCGCCAGCGGCGCCTCCGAGCGCAGGGCCGCCTTCATCTGCGACTTCCACGACCGCTGGTCGAAGGCGCGGTCGGCCCGCAGGCCGGCCGCCCGCAGCCGGGCGGTTACGTCCCGCGCCCCTTCGCCGCCGGTGGTGTCGATGACGAACACGTCGAGCCCGAGACCGGGGGCGGGAAAGGTGCCCTCGGCGTCGCAGGTGAGGAGGATGCGCTCGATGCCGAGGCCGAAGCCGATGCCGGGGGTGGGCGGGCCTCCCAGTGCCTCCACCAGCCCGTCGTAGCGACCGCCCCCACCGGCTCCGCTGTGGGCGAACTCGAGGGCGTCGGAGGTGAACTCGAACGTGGTGCGGGTGTAGTAGTCGAGGCCGCGCACGAGGGAAGGGTCGAGGTCGAAGCCCACGCCGAGGGCAGTGAGCCCGGCCGTCACCCGGGCGAAGTGGCCTTGGCACTGGTCACAGAGATTGCCGACCATGCGCGGGGCCTCGGCGCTGGCGGCTCGGCACGCCTCCCGCTTGCAGTCGAGGATCCGCAGAGGGTTCTCCTCGATGCGGTCGCGGTGCTCCTCGCACAGCTGGTCCCGCCGCCCTTCGAGATGGTGCTGGAGCTGGTCGCGGTACGCGGGCCGGCAGGCGGCGTCGCCGAGTGACGTGAGCCTGAGGCGCACCTGGCTGAGGCCGAGGCTGGCGTAGAAGCCCGACGCCAGGGCCATGACCTCCACGTCGAGGTCGGGGTCGTCGCTGCCCAGGGCTTCTATCCCGAGTTGGTGGTGCTGGCGGTAGCGGCCGGCCTGGGGGCGCTCGTAGCGGAAGACGGGCCCCACGTACCAGGCCTTGAAGGGCAGGGCCGGCCGGCGCTGCACGTAGGCGCGCGCCACACTCGCCGTGCCCTCCGGCCGCAGGGCCAGGTGGCGACCGCCCTTGTCCTCGAAGTCGTACATCTCCTTGCGGACGACATCGGTGCTCTGACCGAGCCGCTCGAACACGCCGGCGTCCTCGAACATGGGCGTGATCGCCGACCCGTAGCCGGCCCGTGCCACGTGTTCGGCGAAGCGGGCCACCAAAGCCTCGTAGCGCGAGGACTCGGGGGGCAGGACGTCGAAGGTCCCCGCTGGAGCCTGGAAGCCGGCCACGCCGGCACGTTAGCGGAGCCCCTCGTCGCTCCCCACCTCCAGCCAGAGATCGTTCTGGTGGCGGTTTGAGAGGCTGGAGCGTGAGATCCCGCCACCAGAAGGGTGTGGGCCGGGGTGGTTGTCACACCCGAGGTGTTTGCTTTTGGTTGCGATGGGACTCGACGACGAACTACGAAAGACGGCCGAGCGCCAGCACGGAGTCGTAGGCCGTGCCCAGGCCAAGCGGTTGGGAGCAACTGCTTCGGCGTTGACACACAGGCTTGCCGGCCCGGATTGGGATTCCCCTACCCCACGAGTGCTGCGATTGGTCGGCGTTCCCCAGACATCGGAGCAAGGCCTCATGACGGCCGTGCTCGATGCGGGACCGGGAACGGTCGCCTCCCACGAATCGGCCGCAGCGCTCTGGCGGCTTCCCGGGTTCTCCTTCGCCCCCATGCACGTGAGCAGGATGAAGGGGACGGCCAATCGTCGATCGGCTCTGGCCGCGGTTCATCGCCCCCGCATGTTGCCCGAAGGTCACATCACGGTGCTCGGCGGGATTCCGGTGACCACGTTGCCGCGGACGCTGTTCGACCTCGCCGGGCAGATCCATCCGGCCAGAGCCGAACGCGCCGTCGCGAACGTCCTGGGCAAGAGCCCGGCCGTCCTGCCCGTCCTGCACGCCCTCTTGGAGGAGCTGGGTGAGCATGGTCGCGACGGCGTCGCGCTCATGCGGTCCGTGCTCCTCGACAGGCCCATCGGCTACATCGCTCCGGCCAGCGGGCTCGAGAGGCGGTTCATGCGCATCCTGGCCGAGGCGGGCGAGGCGCCCTTGGACCGCCAAGTCGACGTCGGTGGCCACGAGTGGATCGGCCGCGTCGACTTCGTGGACCGCGAAGCTCGTCTGCTGGTCGAGATCGACAGCGCCCGCTTTCACTCCAGCAAGCTCGACCGGGAGAGCGACGCTCAACGGGACCAGGCGTTCCTGGCCGCCGGATGGCGGGCAGTGGTTCGCATATCCGAGGAGCAGGTCTGGCATCAGCCGAGAGAGGCGGTGGCTGTCGTCCGCCGAGCCCGCCGTGGCGCATCGGCGGCTGGTTCTGGTGGCGAGATCTCACGTTCCCACGTGCCATTCCACCACCAGAACGGGACGGTGGGGAACGTGGCCTCCTAGGAGCTGCCTCCGGGGAGCACTCGGTAGACGTCGTAGACGCTGTCGATGCCCTTGATGGAGTCCAGCAGCGACTCGAGGTGGGCCGGATCGGCCAGCTCGAACTCGAAGCGCATGCGGCTCACCCGGTCGGCACCGGTGGTGCTGGAGCTGGTGAGGATGTTGAGGTGGTGCTCGGACACAGAGGCGGTCACGTCGGCCAGGAGGCGTGCCCGGTCGAGGGCCTTGACCTCGATGGACGCCACGAACATCCCCGCCGGTGCCCGATCCCATTCCACCTCGATGAGGCGCTCGGCGTCGCCGGTCGACAGGGCGGAGGCGTTGGCGCAATCCGACCGGTGGACCGACACGCCCCTACCCCTGGTGACGAAGCCGATGATCTCGTCGCCCGGTACCGGCGTGCAGCAGCGGGACAGGCGCACCATGAGGTCGTCGAGGCCCTCGACGTGGACGCCCACGCCCTGGGTGCCGCGCGCTCGACTCGGACGGCGGGCGGTGGAAGGGAGCTGCTCCTCGTGGTCGCCCCCGCGCAGCTCACGGGCCACCCGCTGAGCCACCGACCTGGCCGACACGTGGCCCTCGCCGATGGCGGCGTGGAAGGCCTCACCGTCGACGTAGTTCATGGCCTCGGCCACCTGGGCGAGCACCGGCGAGCTCGACAGCTTCTGCGCCGGCAGGCCTTCCCGGCGCAGGGCCTTGGTCAACTCCTCACGACCGGCCTCGATGGCGTCCTCGCGCCGCTCCCTGGAGAACCACTGGCGGATCTTGTTCTTGGCTCGGGGCGTGACGGCGATGCGCAACCAGTCTCGGGACGGGCCGGCGCTCGGCACCTTGGAGGTGAAGACCTCCACGGTGTCGCCGGACTGGAGCTTCGAGTCGAGCGGCGAAAGGCGGCCGTTGACCCGGGTGCCGATGCAGCGGTGCCCGACCTCGGTATGGATGGAGTAGGCGAAGTCCACGGACGTGGCCCCCATGGGCAAGGTGACCACGTCGCCCTTGGGGGTGAAGACGAAGACCTCGTCCTGTTCCAGGTCGAGCTTCAAGGTCTCGAGGAACTCGGCCGGGTCGGCCGTCTCCTGCTGCCAGTCCACGATGCGGTTGAGCCAGGCGATGTCGGCGGTGGGCATCTTTTGCTTGTAGCTCCAGTGGGCGGCGATGCCGTACTCGGCCCGGTGGTGCATCTCACGGGTGCGGATCTGGACCTCGAGGGTCTTGCCCCCCGGCCCCACCACGGTGGTGTGGAGTGACTGGTAGAGGTTGAACTTGGGCATGGCGATGTAGTCCTTGAAGCGGCCCTGTACCGGGTTCCACGTGGAGTGGAGGGAGCCAAGGGCGGCGTAGCAGTCCTTCACCGACTCGACCAGCACCCGCATTCCGACGAGGTCGAAGATCTCGTCGAACTCCTTCCTCTTGACGACCATCTTCTCGTAGATGGACCACAGGTGCTTGGGGCGACCGGTGACCTCGCCGTCGATGCGCAGCTCGGCGAGGCGGCCCCTCACCTCCTCCAGCACCTGAGCCAGGTAGAGGTCGCGCTCGGGCGCCCGCTGCGCCACCATCTGCTCGATCTCGGCATAGCGCTTCGGGTGCAGGGTGGCGAAGGACAGGTCTTCGAGCTGCCACTTCACCTCCTGGATGCCGAGGCGGTGGGCCAGCGGCGCGTAGATGTCGAGCGTCTCCCGCGCCGTTCGCTGCTGCTTGTGCTCGGGCATGGCCGCGAGCGTGCGCATGTTGTGGAGACGGTCGGCCAGCTTGATGATGAGGACCCGCCAGTCCTTGGCCATGGCCACGAGCATCTTGCGCATGGACGCGGCCTGCTGGGCCTCCTTGGAGTCGAAGCGGACCCTTTCCAGCTTGGTGACGCCGTCCACGATGGCAGCCACCGCCGGACCGAAGTCGGCGGCCAGGTCCTCGAGGGACACGCCGGTGTCCTCGACGGCGTCGTGCAGGAGGGCGGCGGCGATGGTGACGTCGTCCAGCCCCAGCTCGGCCACCACCGTGGCCACGGCCAGGGGGTGGTGGATGTACGCCTCCCCCGACTTGCGGAGCTGGTCCTTGTGGGCTTCGCGGGCAACGACGAAGGCCCGCTCGATGAGCCCCGGATCGGCGCCGGGATGCAGGGACAGGTACGCGGCCAACAACGCCCCCGTACTGGGAGTTCCAGGCTCCAGCTCCGGCCGCCACAGCGCCACCCGCACTTGGTCCGTGCCGGCGTGCTGATCGGTGGCGTGGTGGGTAGTGGCCATCGACTACTCGTAGGTGAGGAGCGAGGTCACGTGATGGCCACCGAGGCGTGAGCGCCCGTCGAGGAAGGCCAGCTCGAGGGCGAAGCCGATAGCCGCCACCTCGCCGCCCAGCTTCTCCACGAGTCGAATGGTGGCTGCGGCGGTGCCGCCGGTGGCGAGGACGTCGTCGATGATCAGGACACGCTCACCCGGCTGGACGGCGTCTCCGTGGATCTCCAGGAGATCGGTCCCGTACTCGAGCACGTACTCCTCCTTCTCTACCTCCCACGGAAGCTTTCCCGCCTTGCGCACGGGCACGAATCCGGCACCCAGGCGGTAGGCCACGGGCGCCGCCAGGATGAACCCCCGGGCCTCGATGCCGAGCACCCGGTCCACCGACCCGCCCTCGAACGCAGCGACCAGGGCGTCGATCGAGAAGCGGAAGGCTTCCTCGTTCCCGAGCAACGGCGTTATGTCCTTGAAGGTGACGCCGGACTTGGGGAAATCGGGGATGTCCCGGACGTGGTCCTTCAACCAGCCGGCATCCATCTCCATCAGCCCAGGGTAGTGCGGACGCCGCGGAGCCCTTGGCATGCAGCGGTGGCCGCAGATTCGCCGAAGGCGCCCCAACGGCTGCCAGCTGACGGTTGACAGCGCGAAGGCCGACCGGCTTGTCGGGAGGCCGCAGCACGATCAATTCGCCGAGCAACCTCTGGTTGCGAAGCGACTACCGGCGCTTGCCCTTCTTGCGGGGTCGGGGCGGAGGTCGGGTGGCCTGCGCCGCTTTCCCCGTCGACGTCTTCTGGGCGGTGGTGGCCTTCGAGCTCACCGGTTCGGTGCCGCCGGTGCCCCCCGACCGGCCCGTACCCGTCTTGGCCGCGCCCGGGCGAAGCACTCCCTCGCCGTCGCCCGTGCTGCTCAGGTTCAGGCCCCCGGCGGCGGCGGCCGCGGCCGCCGGAGTGAGCGGCGCGCCCGTGCCACCTCTGGCCACGATGCGCTGGCGGATGGAGGCGTAGCGAGGCTCACGCTCCTTCAAGATGGCCAGGATGGGCGAGGCGATGTAGATCGACGAGTAGGCGCCGGTGAGCAGCCCGATGAGAAGGGCCAGTCCGAAGTCCTGGAGGGTGGTGGCACCGAGCGCGAACGCGCCGATCACCAGCACCGACAGGATGGGCAGGATGGCCACGAGCGACGTGTTGAGCGACCGCATGAGGGTCTGGTTCATGGACAGGTTCACGGTGTCGGCGTAGGTGATGCGGCCGGACGAGGCCAGCCCACGGGTGTTCTCGTCCACCTTGTCGAACACCACGATGGTGTCGTACAGGGAGTATCCGAGGATCGTGAGGAAGGCGATCACGGTGGCCGGGGTGACCTCGAAACCAGAGAGCGAGTACACGCCCACCGTGACCAAGATGTCGTGCACCACGGCCGACAGGGCGGCCAGAGCCATCTTCCACTCGAACCGCCACGTGATGTACAGGGTTATGGCGACGAAGAAGATGAGCAGGGCGTTGCGGGCCTTGTCCGTGACGTCGCCCCCCCAGGAGGGACCCACGGAGTTGACGTTCACCTGGTCCTCGCCCACCCGGGCCAGTCCGGCGAGCGCCGTCTTGACCCGATTGGTCAGGGCCTGGCGGTCCTCGGGCGAACCCAGCTCGGCCTGCACCCGCAAGAGCTCAAGGCCGCTCGGAGGGCGGAGTACCTGGACCCTGGCCTCGGCCAGGCCGACCGGGCGCAGGGCGTCGCGTGCCTCGGCCACCGACACGCCGGGTGCCGGCACCTCCCAGACCGTGCCGCCCTCGAAGTCGATCCCGAAGTTCAGGCCTCGTGTGAACAACGAGCCGAAGCCGACGAGGATGACGATCGCCGAAAGCGCGAAGCCCCGGCGCCTCTTGCCCACGAAGTCGAACTGCGTCTCGCCGTGGTAGAGGCGCTGCCAGATCGACCGCTTGGCCTCGGCCACCGCCTACGCACCTCCCGCCGGGGCGGCGGCCAGCCCCCGCGCCACGCCGACCCAGCGGGCTTCGGTGAAGAGTCGGTTGCGGCCCAGCAGCACGACCAGGGGGCGGGTGAAGCAATAGGCGATCACCATGTCCAACATGGTGGACAGGCCGAGGAAGAAGGCGAAGCCCCGTACCGAGCCCACTGCCAGCCAGTAGAGGAGCCCGGCGCCGATGAGCGAGGCGAAGTCGGCGACCAGGATGGTCTTGTAGGCGCGGGAGAAGCCCCGGTCCACCGACGAGCGGATGGTCTTGCCCGAGCGGATCTCGTCCTTCAGCCGCTCGAAGTACACCACGTAGGAGTCCACGGTCACGCCCACGGAGACGATGATGCCGACGGCACCGGCCAGGGTGAGGGCCAGACCCTGGGCCTGACCGAGGAAGGAGACGATGGACCACATGAGCATGCCCGACACGCCCAGCCCGAGGACCACCACGATGCCGAGGGCCCGGTAGTAGAGGATCATGTAGATCAACACCAGGCCCAGCCCGGCCAGACCGGCACCCACACCGGCCTTGAGCGAGTCCCGGCCCAGGCTGGCCGACACCGTTTGCACCGTCTCCGGCTTGAGCTCCACAGGCAGCGCGCCGAAGCGAAGCACAAGAGCCAGATCCTTGGCCTCGCGCTCGGTGAAGCTGCCCGTGATCTCGCCCGATCCCCCGAACTGCGCCTGCTGGATGGTGGGAGCCGACTGGACCACGCCGTCGAGGACGATGGCCACCTGCTTGTTCAGGTTCCTTGCCGCCAGGGCGTCGAACTCCTTGGACCCCGTGTCCGTGAGGGTGAAGGACACCTTCCACTCACCGGTACCCGGATCCACCTCGGCCTTGGCGTCCTTCACCGCCCGACCGGTGAGCTCGGTGGGCCCGAGCACGTAGCGGGCGCCCTGCTCGTCCTTGGTGCCGGGAAGGATCACCTGGGCCTCGGGCTTGTCCTCCTCCCGTGGCGTGATCTTGGCCTCACCCTCCGGACCGGGCGGGGCGTTGGGAGCCAGCACGGGCCGGAAGCGCAGCTCGGCGGTCTGGCCCACCACTTCGAGGGCCCTCGTGGCGTCCTTTACTCCCGGCAGCTGGACGATGATGTTGTCGCCCTGGCTGCTGATCTCCGGCTCGGCCACGCCCAGGGCGTCGACGCGGCTGCGGATGATGCGGATGGACTGGTTCAACACCGCGCTCGGCACCTTGCGCTCCGGCCGCAGCACCACCGCGGCGCCACCCTGGAGATCGAGGCCGAGCTGGGGCGAGGTCTCGGTGACGACGACCGCGACCAGGGCGCCCACGGCGATCAGCACCGTGGCCAGGAGCGGCAGCACGAGGCGGCGCTGCACTACCTGTCCTCCTCGCCCTCTCCGAGCACCTCGGGATCATGTTCGTCGTCGACCGCCTCCGCTGGCTGCTCGACCCGCGAGCTCACGGCCAGGCGGGCGAAGCGCAATGTCAACCCTGGCGCCACCTCGAGGTGGACCTCGTCGCCCTCCAGGGCGGCCACGCGCCCCACCATCCCACCAGCGGTGACCACCTCGTCGCCTACCTCGAGCGAGGCGATCAGCTCGCGTTGGCGCCGCACCCGCTGCTGTTGCGGGCGCACGAGCAGCACCCACATGAGGGCCAGAAGTACGAAGGGTAAGAGGAGCTCCATGACCAAGCCGGGCCGATTGCGGCCAGGGATGAGCAGCGTATCGCGGGCCTCATCCCCGACCGGCCCAGGTGGCGGCCATCTGGTCCCGTAGGGCGGCGTAGCGACCCGCCTTAACCGCCTCCCGGGCGGTGTCGACCACCGCTAGCGTCCAGGCCAGGTTGTGGAGGGTGATGAGCCGGCCCGCTCCCCGCTCCCCCACCATCATCAGGTGGCGCAGGTAGGCGCGGGACCAGCGGGCGCAGACGGCACACGGGCAGGCGGGGTCCAGAGGGCTTGGATCGCGAGCGTAGGCGGCGTTGCGCAGGTGGAGGCGGCCCTCGGAGGTGAGCACCGTCCCGTGGCGGGCCAGGCGGGTGGGCCACACGCAGTCGAACATGTCGACGCCCAGCGCCACCGACTCCACCAGGCCCAGGGGGTCGCCCACGCCCATGAGGTAGCGGGGTTGGTCGGGGGGAAGCTCGGCCACAGTGGCGGCCAGGGCGTCGAGCATCTCGGCCCTGCTCTCGCCCACCGACAGCCCCCCCACGGCATAGCCGTCGAAGCCCACCTCCAGGCTGCGCCGGGCGCTCTGGGCTCGCAACTTGGCATCAAGGCCGCCCTGGACCACGCAGAACAGGGCCTGACCAGGGCGGCGGTGGGCGTCCTTGGCCCGGCGGGCCCACGCTGCGGTGCGCTCCACGGCCAGGCGGACCACCTCCGGGGGCGACGGCAGCGGCGGGCAGACGTCGAGGGCCACTTGGATGTCGGCCCCCAGCAGCTCCTGGGCGGCGACGGCCCGCTCGGGGGTGAGGCGCTGAGAGGAGCCGTCGTAGGTGGAGCGGAAGGTCACGCCGTCGTCGTCCACGTCGGCGCCGAGGGAGAACACCTGGAAGCCGCCTGAATCGGTGAGCACGTGGTTGTCCCACGAGGCGAAGCCGTGCACCCCGCCGAGCTCGGCCACCACGTCGGCGCCGGGCCGGAGCATGAGGTGGTAGGTGTTGGCCAGCATCACGTCGGCTCCGAGGTCCTCGAGGTCGGCCGTCGACACCGCTCGCACCGCCCCCCGAGTGCCCACGGGCATGAAGCAGGGTGTGGCGAAAGAGCCTCGGGCGGTGCTCACCACGCCGGCCCGAGCGTCGCCGTCGGTGGCCTCGATGATGATCTGGAGCGCCGTCACCGGCCGGCATCCGGTCGGCGGGACACGAGCATGGCGTCGCCGAAGGAGAGGAAGCGGTACCCGTCCTCGAGGGCGAGCCGATACAACTTCCGCCACCGCTCACCGCAGAAGGCGTCGAGGAGAAGCAGCAACGACGAGCGCGGCAGGTGGAAGTTGGTGAGGAGGGCGTCGGCCGCGGCGAAGGGGTAGTCGCCGTGGATGAACAGCCTCGTCCTCCCCTCCAGCTCCCCGGTGGCGGCGGCCGACTCCAGGGCCCGCACCGTGGTGGTGCCCACGGCCACGGTGCGCGACGCCCGCCGGCACGCCTCCATGGTTGCTTCCGGGACGCGGTAGCGCTCGGGATGCATCACGTGGTCCTCGGGCCGGTGGGCGCTGACCGGGCGGAAGGTGCCGAGGCCGACGGCCAGCTCCACGGCATGGACCTCCACCCCGCGCCGCCGACAGCCCGCCAGCACGGCCTCGGTGAGGTGCAGCCCGGCGGTGGGGGCGGCCACCGAGCCCGGGTGGGCGGCGTAGACGGTCTGGTAGCGCTCGGGGTCGGCCAGGGGCCGGTGGATGTACGGCGGCAGGGCGAGCGCAGCCCTGCTCTTGATGTCAGAGTCCTCGCTCTTGATGTCAGAGTCCTCCAAGGGGACCAGCACGCGGACGTGGCGGGTGCCGTCCTCTCCTGCGCCGCCCACCTCAACCATCTCCTGGTCGTCGGCCAGCAGGCGGGTGCCCGCCGGCACCCGGGCGCTGGGACGGACCAGCGCCTCCCAGGTGTCGCCGTGGAGGCGCTCCAGCAGCACCACCTCCACCTTCCCGCCGGTGGGCTTGCGCAGGTGCAGCCGGGCCGGGATCACCCTCGTGTCGTTGACCACTAGAACGTCGCCGGGCCCGAGCAGGTCGGGCAGGTCCCGCACGGTTCGGTGGGCCACGACTCCCGTCGGGTCGGTGGCCACCAGGAGGCGGGCCGCGTCCCGGGGCTCGGCCGGCTCCTGGGCGATGGCCGCCTCCGGCAGGGGGTAATCGAAGGCGTCCATGGTCACGCCGCAGACAATGTCAGGGCCCGAAACAAAACTACTTGAGCGGCTCTGACGCCTGCAGCCCGGCGGCAGAGGGGTTTCGGCCTTACGGCCGCCCAAGTAGTTTCGTTACAGGCCCTCAGCAGGAACGGCCTTCGAGCTTGGGCAAGACGCTGCTCATTGGCCAGGGAGACGCCACCGCACACTCGGAAAGCGGGCCATGTCTCGGTCGAGGGAGATGAGCTCGCAGCCGAGGTCCATGGCGATGGCGACCAGGTAGGCATCCGCAGCCAGGTCGCCCATCACGTCGGCAGCACGGCACTGCTCTTCGAACAGACCGAGGTGCCGGTCGCTGGGCGAGAGAGCCACATGGTTGGGCTGAGCCCTCACCGCCCGGACGAAGGAGAAGGCGTCGTCCACCGCGCTTGGAATCGTGAAGATGCGGCGGTTGGTGACGAGGCGTATGAAGCTCGCCCATGCCACGTCGGGAACCGTGAACCGCTCCTGGCCGCCCACCAGTCCGTCGAACCATGGGCGAACCCGCTCGTGTTGAGGGTGGTCGGCCCGATGGGCCGCTACCACGACGTTGACGTCGAGCAGGATCATCTAAGCCGCTCGACCGGCTGCCCTTCGTCCAGGGCCTCCAGTAGGGCCCGGTTCGAGGTCACGTCGATTCCCGGTCGCACCCCTCCCCCGCCTCGGAAGACCGGGACCTCGGGACGACTGGATGGAACCTCATCAGCGCCGAGCTCCCTCCGCAGCGCCTCCTCGACGAGCTGGCCGAGGGTCAGGCCGAGACGGTGGGCCCGTTCCTTGGCCGTGGCGAGAAGGTTGTCGTCGATGGCCAGCGTGGTGCGCATGATGCGAAGGCTAGCGCATCATCGTCATCACTAGGCAGGGCGACAGGCGCGAACCTGCGCCGGAATCCGCCCATCGCCGCCCGTGCTGACCGAGGACGAAGCAGGGTGACTCAAGCACGCTCCACGACCACGCCCGGCGGAGTGTGCGCCAGCGCCCGGAGGTCACCGTCGGCCAAAAAGTGCGGAAGTTGGTGGGCTGCCCGGCGTTGGCGGCATCGGGCCCCCAACGGCTGGGCCAGGAAGCGCCGGCATCGAACGGGCGCTTGCTCTGCGACGGACGAGGCAACCGGCGGCTTACGCTCGCTGGACGGCGACGCCATCGGCGTGCGCCGCCAGCGCACGGAGGTCGCCGACGTCGCTGGTGATCGCCGAGCCGCCTGGCTCGGCCGTCGCCACCACGACGGCATCCACCGCCGATCCCTGTCGAGCCTCGTGGCGGAGCGCCGCAGCGCGGCGAGCCAGCGCACTTGGCAGCCGGTCGATCACGTCACAAGCCTTGAGGAAGCGGTTGACCGGAGTGTCGGGGCCTACCTGTCCGGTCAGGGACTCCACCAGCACCACCGAGGGGACTCGTGGTGGCCACAGCCCCTCCCGCCGCAGCGCATCGATGCGAGCGACCGCAGCAGCTGAGCGCTCGGCGAGGCGGCTCACGCCGCCGGCGTCGAGTACCAACATGGCCCTACCCCGCTTCTTGCTCAGGGGACCTCCGGGCCAGGCGCTCGACCATGGCTTCGGCTCGAGCCATCTCTTCCGCTGTGGGCTCGCCGACCTCAGCAACGAGCTCATCGACATAGCGATCCCCCTCCTCCCGGAGGGCTTGGCGTCGCACCTCAGCCCGCACCGCATCTTGGAGCAGCTCTGAGGCCGGCAGGCCCCGCTCCTTCACCTGTTCGTAGAGGTCGCCGGGCAGGTAGACCTGCAGTCTCGGCATACGCCTGAGTATACGCCTATGCCTGCCCAAGCACCGCTACGACTGGTCGAAGAGCTGGGCCGCCTCGGGGGGAGGCTCGATGCCGAGGTGGCGCCACGCTGCGGGCATGGCCACGCGCCCCCGGGGGGTGCGCTTGAGCATGCCCAGCTGCAGCAGGAAGGGCTCGTAGACGTCCTCCACCGTCTCCGTCTCCTCCCCTACGCTCACGGCCAGCGTTGACAGCCCAACCGGTCCTCCGCCGAACCGCTGGCATATGGCGCCCAGGATGGAGCGGTCCACCTTGTCGAGGCCGGCGTCGTCGACGCCGAACAGGGCCAGCCCGTCGGAGGCCACCGAACCGCTTACCTTGCCGTCGCAGCGGACCTCTGCGTAGTCCCGAACCCGGCGCAGCAGGCGGTTGGCTATGCGGGGCGTGCCCCGGGAGCGTCGGGCGACCTCCACCGCCCCGTCGCCGTCGACCTCGAGGCCGAGGATGGCGGCAGCCCGATGCACGATGGCCAGCAGGTCCTCCACCGGGTAGTGGTCGAGGCGGGCCACGAACCCGAAGCGGTCCCGCAGTGGCCCGGTGAGGCGGCCGGTGCGGGTGGTGGCGCCCACCAGGGTGAACCGGGGCAGGTCGATGCGCAGCGAGCGGGCGCCCGGACCCTTCCCGATCACGATGTCGAGCTGGAAGTCCTCCATGGCGGGATAGAGGACCTCCTCCACGGCCCGAGCCAGGCGGTGGATCTCGTCGATGAAGAGGACGTCGCCGTCGTTGAGGTCGGTGAGCAGGGCGGCCAGGTCCCCGGCTCGCACCAGCGCCGGCCCGGACGTGATGCGAAAGGTGGCATCCATCTCGGCGGCCACGATGCCGGCCATGGACGTCTTGCCCAGCCCCGGTGGCCCGGCCAACAGCACGTGATCGGCGGCCTGACCCCGGCGCCGGGCGGCCTCGAGCACGATGGACAGGCGCTCCTTCAGCTCGGGTTGACCCACGAACTCGCTCAGGCGACGGGGCCGGAGGCTGGCATCCTCTGCCGCCTCCGCGGTGTCGGTGGTGGCCGGCGCCAGGACCTCCTCGCGGGGGCTCATCCCGACACCCCCGTCCCCGTCACGGCCCTGCTCCGACCCGAGGACGGTTCCTCGACGCCAGGCTGCGGAGGGCGGCACGGACCTGTGCCTCGGCATTGGCGCCCGGGTCGAGGTCGGCGATGGCCTCGCGCACCTCGTCGGGCGCGTAGCCGAGGCCGGCAAGGGCGGCTCGGACCTCGGAGCGAACGGCGGCGTGGTGGCTCTGGCCGTCGGCCACGCCCAACACGTGCTCGTCGGCCGGCTCGAAGCGGGGCTTCAACTCGATGAGCAGGCGAGCCGCGGTCTTGCGCCCCACCCCGGGAACAGTGGTGAGTGCGTCGAGGTCACCCCCGGCGAGGGCCTGGCGCAGCCCCACCGGCGAGAGCACGGACAGCACGGCCAGGGCCAGCGCCGGCCCCACCCCGTGGGCGGCGATGAGGGCCTCGAAGCAGCGCCGCTCCTCCCTGGTGGTGAACCCGTACAGCACGATGGCGTCCTCCCGCACGTGGGTGTGCACGTGGAAGAACGACGGCTCGCCCACTCCGGCGCCGGCCACGGTGGCCGCGGTCACCGTGAGGCGGTAGCCCACGCCGCCCACCTCAACCAGGAGGTCGCCCTGCCCGCCGGCGCCGGGCAGGGCCTCGAGCACCACACCTCGCAGGGATCCGATCATGGACGCCCTCCTGTCCTCGACGTGGTGGTCGCTGTGGGGGTCACCGGCCCGCCTCTTCCCAGCGCTTCAGGCGGGGCGCCACCGTTAGGTGGCAAAGGGCCAGGGCCAGGGCATCGGCCGCGTCGACCGGCCGGGGCCGCTCGGCCAGGCCCAGCTGGGTGGTCACCATGCGCTGGACCTGCTCCTTGGTGGCGGCGCCGTAGCCGGCCACCGCCTGCTTGACCTCGTTGGGTGTGTACTGGGCCACCTCGCACCCCGCGGCGGCGGCGATGGCCAGGGCCACCCCGCTCGCCTGGGCCACCGAGATTGCCGTGCGGACGTTGGTCTGGAAGAAGATCCGCTCCACGGCCACCGCATCGGGGTTGCACTCGGCGATCAGCGAGCGCAGGTCCGCGGCCATGCAGGCCAACCGCTCAGGCAGTGGGGCGGCGGGCGACGTGGTGAGCACACCGGCCAACTCCGCCCGGGCGCACGAAACGTCATCGACGGAGCGTGGACCACTCGGACGCGCACCGCTGCTGGACCCACCGCGGGGAGATGGCACCCACACCCCGCCGTAGCCACAGCGCGAAAGACCAGGATCGATCCCTAGCACGAACACTCGTTCGAGGTTAGCGCTGCACGAGGGTCCAGCCGCGGATCCCCTTTGCTCGCCGGCTCGGGCTACGGCACGGCGGCGTCCGCCAGTTCCTCCCGGGCCGTGCGAGCCAAGCCGACCACGTCCAGCAGGCCGTTGGTCTCGGTGAGGAGGGCCTCGAACTCGGCGGGCGGCAGTGGCACCGACAGGAGGAAGCCCTGGGCCTCGTTGCAGCCGTTCTCCTGGAGGCAGGCAAGCTGCTCGAAGGACTCGACGCCCTCGGCGACCGTCGACACCCCGAGGCTGCGGGCCATGGCCACCACGGCGGTGACGATGGACGCCTCCTGGTTCGACGACTGGATCTCCCGGACAAGGGAGCGGTCGATCTTGAGCTTGTCCACGGGCAGGGACCGCAGGCCTCCGAGCGACGACCACGCCTCGCCGAAGTCGTCGAGGGCGAGCTGCACGCCGAGCCCCTTCAGCGCGTGCAGGGCGGGGACGATGGTGGTCACGTCGCCCAGCAGCGCGTTCTCGGCGATCTCGAGTACGAGCATCCTGGGCTCCAGGCCCGACTCGACCAACGCCTGGTTCACCTCGGCCACGAGGCGCGGACTGGTGACCTGGCGCGTCGGCCCCACGTTCACGGAGACGGCGAAGCGCGCCAGGTGGGGGAAGCCCTGCTGCCAGCGACGAGCCTGACGGCACGCCTCGCCGAGGGCGAACCTGCCGATCTGGGCCACCAGCTCGCTCTGCTCTGCCAGTGGGAGGAACTCTCCGGGCAACATCAGACCCCGGTCCGGATGCTCCCAGCGCACGAGGGCCTCGGCTCCGGAGATCCAGCCGCTGGCCACGTCCACCACTGGTTGGTAGTGGAGCACCAGCTCACCATCTCGAAGCGCCCGGTGGAGGGCGGCCTCCCGTCGTTCGCGTTCCACGACGTCGGCATGCATGCTGGGGCGGAAGACCTCGTAGCTACCCTTGCCCTTGGACTTGGCGGCATACATGGCCAGGTCGGCGTTGCGCAGCAGCTCCTCGGCGTCGAAGGACGACCCGCTGGTGGTGGCCACGCCCATGCTTCCCTGGATGGGCACCGAGCTGCCGTCGAACTGGATCGGCGACCCCGGCCAGCCCTGGACCCGCTGGGCCACCAGACCGAGCGTGGCGTCGTCGGCGTGCTCCAGGAGGATGGCGAACTCGTCACCGCCCATGCGGGCCACCGTGTCCCCGGCGCGCACGCTCTGGAGCAGCCGGCGCGCCACTTCCACCAGCACACGGTCGCCGGCGGGGTGGCCGAGCGTGTCGTTCACGATCTTGAAGTCGTCGAGGTCGACGGTCACCAGCGCTATGGACTCGGCCCCCCGCCTGCACCTGGCCACGGCGTGCTCCAGGCGGTCTCGAAGGAGGGTGCGGTTGGCCAGCCCGGTGAGGGGGTCGTGCAGCGCCTGGCGACGCAGCTCGTGCTCGAGGCGCCTGCGGTCGGCCACGTCCCGGCTGGTGAGGAGGATGCCTCGCACGCTGTCGTCGCCCAAGAGGTTGCTCACGGTCGTCTCCGCCAGGCACCAACGGCCGTGGCGGTGGCGCAGCCGGCCCTCGATAACCGCCGGCAGGGCCGGGGACGGCGGGGACGAGCGAAGCCGGGCGAGGGTGTCCACTCGCTCGTCGGGGTGGAGGAGCTCCTCGATGCGCCGCCCCACCAGCTCTCCGGGTGCGAAGCCGAGCACCCGCTCCACCGAGGCACTCTGGTAGCGGATCACGTTGTCGGCGTCCACCACCGTGAGCACGTCCGAGGCGTTGCGGACGAGGGAGCGGAAGTGCCGCTCCTGGTTGGTTAGGCGAGCCGTCCGTTCCGTCACCATGTCGTCGAGCCGGGCGGCGAGGGCCTCGTTCTCCAGGTGGGTCAGAACCTGGCGGGCCAGGAGGAGGACGAGGATGACCGCGCCGTCGACCACGAGGAAAGCGTCGGCCCCAAGGTCCACCTGGTCCGCGACGGCCACGATCGCAGCCAAACCCACCGGAACGTAGGGGACGAGGGCGGGCAGCAGGCCGATGGTCCGTCCCTCGGCTACCTCCATCAGGTCGGTATTGGGGGCCAGCGCCGCCAGTGCGAGGACGACGGCCCCGATGGTCCAGCTCGCAGAGGCGAGGGCGCCCAGGTTGTCGGGGTTGCCGGAGCGCGTGGACAGGTAGGTGAAGGCGACGTGGCCGGCGACGAGGAGCGCCATGCCGGTCAGGAGCAAGGCCCAAGGCAGCCGTGACCCACGCTTGACCCGCGTGAAGGCAGCCAGTACCAGCGACGCCAGGATGATGTCGACCAAGGCGAATGCCAGCTCCGACGTGCGGCCGGCCGAGTACACCGCCCCGAACACGATGGCCCAGCCCGTGAAGAGCAGCGCGGCGGCGACGAGGAGGCCATCCAGGACCGTGCGGGCGCGGGCAGGTTGGCGCAAGGCTGGAGCGAGGAAGCACAGCAACGCCAGGAGCGGCAGGGCGAGCCCCAGGACCGAAGCCAGTCCCGGGATCGAGGCCAGCTCGGAAGCCGAGGGTATGGGGAGAGAGCGCCCCGTCCCCTTCTCGTGGTACCAGGTCATTCCGTTGGCCAGGAACCAGCACGCCCCGGCGGCCGCTAGCAGGGCCCAACCGCGCCGGGTACCGGCCCCGCTCCGGGTGGCGGCGAAGCCACAGGCCAACGCCGCGCCCAGCGACGCCCCAGCCACCGAGACGCGCTCGAGGAGGTGCGTGGCCGCGGGGTCGACCGGGCCGATCAAGACCCAGGCCACTTGCACGAGGCAGAAGACCACAGCGACCGCGGCGGCGGCACGGAACCGAACAGGCAAGAGACCTCCAGGAGCTCAAGAGCCCTATCGGCTGATCAACCCCCTCCTTTGAGCACTGTTCGTCCGGGAATAAGGGGCGGTCGTCTTTGCCCTTGGCTCGATCCTTCACCGTGTGGCTGCCTTCGGGCCGACGGCGGTTACGCCCCTTCTGCTAACAGGGGGCTGCTCAACCGGCGAGCTCTTCGGCCTCCTCGGCGATGATGGCGTCGGGGATGTCGAAGTTGGCGTAGACGTTCTGCACGTCGTCGTGCTCCTCCAGGAGATCGATGAGACGAAGAACCCGCCGGGCGTCGCCCTCGTTCTGCAGGGGAACCACGGTGGTCGCCATCATGGTCACCTCGGCGGAGTCGATGGCCATGCCCGCCTCTTCGAGGGCCGCGCGAAGGCCGATCAGGCCCGTGGGCCGGCAGGTGAGCTGCCAGGCATCGCCCTGGTCCTCGAGGTCCTCGGCACCCGAGTCGAGGGCCACCAACATCAGCTCGTCCTCGGCCAAGCTCCTGGGCAGGATGACTACGCCCTTGCGCTCGAACTGCCACGACACCGCGCCCGGTTCGGCCGTGGATCCGCCGTTCTTGGTGAAGATGTTGCGCACGTCGGCACCGGTGCGGTTGCGGTTGTCCGTGAGGCACTCGACGATCACCGCCACCCCGGAAGGGGCATAGCCCTCGTAGGAGACCGGCTCGTAGCGCACTCCTTCGAGCTCACCGGTGCCCCGCTTCACGGCCCGGTCGATGGTGTCGGTGGGCACCGACGCATCCCGCGCCTTTTGGTACATGCTGCGCAGGGTGGCGTTGGAGGTCATGTCCCCGCCTCCCTCACGTGCGGCGACCTCCACCTGGCGGATGAGCTTGGCGAACAACTTTCCCCGGGCCTTGTCCTGGGCCCCCTTCTTGTGCTTGATGGTGGCCCACTTCGAATGCCCCGACACCGCTAGCACTCCCCCACGAAGAGCTGGTGGAGCCGTAGGTCGCCGGACAGCTCGGGATGGAAGGCGGCCACCAGCACGGGCCCCTGGCGGCACAGCACCGGGCTGCCATCGACCTCGGCGAGCACTTCCACCCCCGGCCCGACCCGCTCCACGACCGGGGCACGGATGAACACGGCGTCGAGCGGCCCGCCGACCAGGCCCTCTACGGGGAGGGCCTGCTCGAAGGAATCCACCTGGCGGCCGTAGCCGTTGCGCCGCACCACCACGTCGATGGCGCCGAACGAGCGCTGATCGGCCCGCCCGTCCATCACGTCGGCGGCCAGCAGGATCATCCCCGCGCAGGTCCCGAAGGCGGGCATGCCTTCGGCCAGGCGCTCGCCCACCGCGTCGAACAAGCCCGAGGACTCGAGCAGCCGGGACATGGTGGTGGACTCACCACCGGGGAGGACCAGGGCGTCGAGCCCCGCCAGGTCGTCAGGCACCCGCACCTCGACCGGATGAGCGCCCACGGAGAGGAGCGCGGCGGCGTGCTCGGCCACGTCGCCCTGGAGGGCGAGCACACCGACCTTGTGAGCCGCCAAGCCGGTCCCTTACCAGCCCCGCTCGGCCAGCTTGACCTCGAGGTCGTCGACGGGGATGCCGTCCATGGCCCGACCCAGCCCGGTGCTGACCTTGGCCACCATGGCGGGGTCGGAGAAGTGGGTGGTGGCCTCCACGATGGCGACGGCCATCCGCGCCGGCTCGGAGGACTTGAAGATGCCCGAGCCCACGAACACCGCCTCGGCGCCCAGCTGCATTACCAGAGCGGCGTCGGCCGGAGTGGCGATGCCGCCGGCGCAGAACATGGGGACCGGCAGCCGGCCGGTCTGGGCGATCTCGGCCACGAGACCCACCGGAGCCTGGAGCTGCTTGGCCCACGCGTAGACCTCCGCCGAGTCGGCCTGTGTGATCTTCCTCATGTCGCCCACGATGGACCGCAGGTGGCGGACCGCTTCCTTGACGTCCCCGGTGCCGGCCTCGCCCTTGGAGCGGATCATGGCCGCACCCTCGGAGACGCGCCGGAGAGCCTCCCCCAGGTTGGTGGCGCCGCACACGAAGGGGACGGTGAAGGCCCACTTGTCGATGTGATGGGCCTCGTCGGCGGGGGTGAGGACCTCGGACTCGTCCACGTAGTCGACGCCGAGGGCCTGGAGCACCTGAGCCTCGGCGAAGTGACCGATCCGGCTCTTGGCCATCACCGGGATGGTGACGGCGGCCTTGATGTCCTGGATCATGGCCGGATCGCTCATTCGGGCCACCCCACCGTCGCGGCGGATGTCGGCCGGCACCCGTTCCAGGGCCATCACCGACACGGCTCCCGCATCCTCGGCGATCTTGGCCTGCTCCGCGGTTACCACGTCCATGATCACCCCACCCCGCAGCATCTCGGCCAAGCCGCGCTTGACGCGCTCGGTCCCGGTGCGGGCAGGCGAGGAGGCCATTGGCTCAGACATGGACCTCAGTCTACGACTCCCCGCCGAGGCCAGGCCCGGCCTGACTGAGCCCGCGTTCAGGGAGCGACTGCGGCCTTGCCGGGCCGGGCCAGCTCGATCCAGGTGGGCCCGGGCGTCATTCGGACCGGTGCGCCGGACGCATCGAGGTACTCGGTGACCGCCTCCGGGGTCGGCTTCTTCCATCGACCCCTCACGACCTTGCCTGCGGTGAACACCCAAGCCTCACCCTCCCCCACCAGCTCGGCTTCGGGTACGGGCGCTCCGGACTGGTCCCGGAAGGCGGTGTTGCGGTAGTTGACCAGCTGCACCACCACGTTCCGGGGCGCAACCTGCACGCCGCCCGTGTCGAGGTGGGGGCGTCCGTCCTGGTTGCGCTTCCAGGTTCCCGAGGTGGCATCCCACCGGTACTGCACTGCGGTCAGGATCACGTCGCGGAACTCCACGTCCACCCCCGCCGACGGAGTGGCTCCTGCAGCGTTGCCAGCCTCCCCGGCCTGGCCGAAGACGAACAGCGGTGGCGGAGGGCCCGCACCCGGTGGCACGTGGGAGAAGAGGCCGGCCGTGGACGAGAGCAGGTTGTAGGGCGCCGGGCGATCCCGTTCCCGCCGGTAGTCCTGGGGAAAGCTGTCCACGCCGACGTCCACCACCGGTGAGCGGGCGATCAGGTTCTGGAAGGCCAAGTTGGCCCCCGAGTAGGCGAACAGCGGTCGGTTCAGGGCCGAGGCGAACAGGATGTCGGTGGAACGGGCCGATCGCACGGGGCCCACGTTGGCCCCGTCCCGAGAGTGGAAGAGGGCGGCGAAGCGAGTGACGCCGCCCTCCACCTCTTCTTCGACGACGACATCGGCCTCGACGAGGCCTGCCTGGGGACGAGCCTTGGGCGCGTTGTCGATCTTGACGACGAGGACGGGCCGGCCCGCCTGGGCCGGCCCAACGGGCAGACCGGTGAGGGGCGCGACCGGCCCGCTGGGCACCGTTGGCGCAGGGGCGGGCGGCGGCGCCTCGTCACTGGCGCTGTTCTTGCCCTTGGTGCAGGCGGCCAGCAGGCACAGTCCGGCGACCACCGGTGCCCACCTGCGCACCATCCTTTGCTTCCCCTGCATCTCCGTGGTCACGTCCTGTGGATCAAAGTTCTCGCAGAGCCTCGATGCGCTCGTCCAGGCGCTCGTCTCGGCGCCCGCCCGGAGCCACCTCGTCGACCTGATCGAAGGGCTCGAGCCACAGGTGGGCAGCGGCCCGCGACCTCACCGCCACGTTGGTGTCCCGGTCGCGCAGCTTCTCCAGCGCCGAGATGAGACCGGGTGGATAACGAGTCAACGACACGCCCGTCAGGTCGGCCGCGGAGTCCTCGCGCGACCCTATGGCCGCGGTCACCAGCCGTGAGGAGGCGCCGTCGGGGAGGAAGGAGGTGGGAAGGCCGATCATCGTGACCGCCAGCGTAGACAGCTGTACGTCGTAGCTCTTGACGCGGCTGAGCTCGTGGGCGAGCACTGCCTCGAGCTCGATGGGCGTGAAGCTCTCGAGCAGCCCGCTGGTGACCCCGACGGCGGCCTGCCTCGGACCGCGCCCGGCAGCGAAGGCGTTGACCGCGGCGGCGTCGACAACGTGCACGCTGGGCCTGGGCAGACCGGACGCGAAGCACAGGCTCTGCACGAGATTGTGGAGCCGGGCGTGCTCCACCGGATGGGCGGGCTGGGCGCCGATCATCCAGAGGGCCACGTCGCCGGCCTTGGCGACGGCGACGCCGATGAGCGCAGCGGCGGCGACAAGGGCGAAGCACAGGCCCACCAAGGGCGGTACGAGCGCCAGGCTCAGCAGTAACAGCACGGCGGCCAGTCCGGCCGCCAACAGGACGGCGAGCATGGTGGCGCGGCGCTTGTTGGCTGTGGCGCGGTCGTCCAGGGCCGAAGTCAGGTCTCAGGCTCCTCGGGCGACCTGGTACAGCTCGAGGTAGCGCTCCATGAGCGTGCCCATGGCGAACTGGCGGGCGCGCTCCTCGCCGGCGGATGCGAGCCGCTCGGCCAACCGGCGGTCGGCGAGCACCCGGCTGACGGCTCCGGCCAGCGCCTCGGCGTCACCGGGTGTCACCAGGAGCGCATGGCGGTCGGGAGTGGCGACGTTTCGATAGCCGGGGAGGTCGCTGGCAACGACGGGAGTGCCGGCGGCCATGGCCTCGAGCAGCACCACCCCGAAGGACTCCCCGTGCACGGAGGGCGCACAGAACACGTCGGCGCCCCGGAGGCGGGCGGCAACCTCCTCGTCGTCGATGATCCCGAGCCATTCCACCCGGGCATCGGCGGCGCTGCGGGCTCGCAGCTCGGCGGTTTCCGGACCCTCTCCCGCCAGCCAGAGACGAGTCTGCGGTGGAAGGAGGTCCATGGCCTCGAGGAGCACGTCGAGGCCCTTGCGGCGCTCGTGTCGACCGATGAAGAAGATGGTTGGACCAGCGGTGGCCCAGGGCGTGGCACGGGCGAAGCGCTCCACGTCGACGCCGTTGAATACCATCTCGTACTCGCCGCCGAGCGCCGCCGCCGCCGTGTCCCGGGCGTCGGGGGAAACCGCACAGCGCAGCGCGAGGCGTCGGGCCAGGCGAACGACGGCTGGGCGGAGGGCGGCATAGGCGGTGCTGGAACCGGCACGGTGGAACGTGCCCACCATGGGCCGGCGCTCGAACATGAGAGCGGCAAGGGTGGGCCCGGGGCACAGGGGCTCGTGGAGGTGGACGATGTCCAAAGGCTCCTCTCGCAGGGCGCGAACCGTGCGCACCGCCGAGGCCGGGTCGAGGGCGAGGGGCGCCACCGAACCGTTCGACGAGAGGGGAACGGACCCCCCGAGGATCTTGATGCCGTCGCCCGGTGGGGGCGGGCCGTCGCAGGGAGCCAACAGCTCCGCGTCGTGGCCCAGCGCCCGAAGGGCCCGGACTTGCCCGAGGGCCTGACCTTGCACGCCACCGGGCTTGGTCAGGCTGTAGGGGCAGACCACGGCCACGCGCACCCGCTCACGCTAGTCAGTGCCGGGCACTCTCCAGCTCTGGCCCCGAGGTCAGCTCACCAATGCAGCGGCCACGACGCTCTTGCCGGACCCGGCTGGGCCTCGTCGGAGCACGGTCAAGACCGCGAGCACCCCTACGACAGGTCGGCGGCCGTTCACCCTAGCCAGACCAGCTCCCGGTCCGAAGGCCAGTTCGGCTGGAGGAGGTGCCACTGGCTGGGTGCCCGGCGTATGAGGGCCTCCAGCTCGTTGGCCACCAGCTGGGTGACCCGTGCGCTGTCGTCGCCGAACCGACCCATGCGCTGCACGGGTATCGGCGGCCGCACCACGCCGTGGTGGCCGCGTCGGCCGGTGAAGTAGACGGCCGTGGGGAGGATGGCCGCACCGGTGCGAAAGGCCAGGGTCGCCGGCCCACTGGGCAACGTCGTGCGCTCCCCGAAGAACTCGACCTCCGCGCCGGTGCCGAGGATGTCCCTGTCGGAGAGGAGCCCCACCACCCCGCCGCTCCGCAGGCGACGCAACACCGTGGTGGCCGCGTCCGCCCCGAGCGGGACGATCTCGAGGCCTACGGAGCGCCGAAGTGCGGTGAACCAAGCCAGCAGCTCCGGCGGCTCGACGGGCTCGACCACCACTGTGACCGGATATCTCCCCACGGCGGCGAACCAGGCGCCGCCGTAGTCCCAACCGCCCAGGTGCGGGAGGGCCATGATCACGCCTTTGCCCGCGGCCAAGGCACGCTCGAGATGCTCCAGGCCCTCGTAGGAGGTGTCGGCGTCCAGGTGGGCGGGCGACGTGCCGGGGATCCGGGCCGATTCCATCCAGTAGCGGGCGTAGGAGGCGAACAGCCGGCGGACCTCCCGGTCCAGCGCCCGCCCGGCGAGGCTCGGACCGTGGGATCGACGCAGGTGGCGTTTGGCCATGGCCCGCTGCTCGTGCATCCGCCGCTGGTACGCCAGCGCTCCGACGGTGGCCACCGTGGGGGCCAAGCCGGGCGGCACCGCTCTGGCCAGAGCCGCTCCGGTGCGATACCAGAGGTAGGGACCCCGGGTGGCCAAGCGAGTCCGCCAGCCCATCCTTCGACCTCTACGCCTCGGCCCTTACGGGCGTCAGGATCGGGCGCCTGCTCGCCGGCGGCGGGTGCGCTCTTGGGCCGGTCGCCACCCACCCGTGCGAGTGCCGGGACGTCGGGGACGACCACCCCGTGCTGCGGCTGATTCCCTTGCCGACTCCCTCCAGGCTCGCCATTTGGCCTCGGGAGGGCTATCCCCGGCACGGCGGGGCCCAGATGAGCCATTCCGGGGACGGGAGGAGCCGCGCCGGCCGGAGGACGTGGCCTGGCGCCAAACGGTGGCGAAGCGCTGGACGGCGGTCATCAGCGTGAGGCCGAGCATGACCCACAGCACGGGCACCAGCAGCGCGCTCCACGCCAGCGCGACACACAGCACGATGATGCGCTCGGCGCGCTCCATGAGCCCGCCCTTGGCGGAATAGCCCAGCGACTCCGCCTTGGCCCGCTCGTAGGAGATCAGGTTCGACGTGGCCAGTACGGCGAGGGGCAGGACGGCCATGTGGGCGCCGTGGTCGGATGCCAAGTACCAGGCAAGGCCCCCGAGGACCAGAGAGTCGGTGACCCGGTCCGCCACCGAGTCGAAGAACGCCCCTCGGGGCCCGGCTGTACCGCCGGCCTTGGCCACCGGCCCGTCCAGGAGGTCGGCGAAGGCCGTGGCGACCAGCAGCGCGAGGCCGAGGCCGAGCCGGCCCGTGGCCAGAGCGACGGCGGTGACGCCGGCCAGCACCAGTCCCAGAAAGGTGAGGTGGTCGGCGGTGACGCCCGTGCGGCGGATCACCGAGCCGACGGGCTGGCGGGCCTTGTCCACGTTGGCCAACCATCTTCCGTCGAACATCAGGCGGTCCACGCTATCACCGAGCGTTAGGCTGACCGCCCATCCAAGCGTCGGCCAGTCAACGGTCCGGACCAGTTCGAGCGAGGCGTCCGTGAAGAGCTTCCCTCCCCAGCAGATCCGCAACATCGCCCTTGTGGGACACGGCGGAGCGGGCAAGACCACGCTCACCGAGGCCCTGCTGTTCTGCTCGGGTGCCATCAACCGTCAAGGCCGGGTGGACGAGGGGAACACCACCACCGACTTCGATCCCGAGGAGGTGAAGCGGCGGATCTCGGTGTCGGTCGGCCTCGCCCCCATCGAGCACGACGGGCACAAGATCAACGTCCTCGACTGTCCCGGCTTCGCCGACTTCATGGCGGACACGGAGGCCGCCCTCCGCGTGGCGGATCTGGCCGTGTTCGTGGTGAGCGCGGTCGAAGGGGTAGAGGTCCAGACCGAGGTCCTGTGGAGGCTGGCTGCTGAGATGGGCCGTCCTCGTTTGGTGTTCGTCAACAAGCTCGATCGCGAGCGGGCCAGCTTCGAGCGCACCCTGGGGCAGCTACAGGAGCTGTTCGGTGCCGGGATCGCGCCCCTCGAGCTGCCCATCGGCGACGAGCACGACTTCAGGGGCATAGCGGACCTGCTCACCGACACCGCCATCACCTACGAGGACGGCCGGGCCAACACGGGCGAGATCCCAGACGAGATGGAGGATCTGGAACACCAGGTCCACGAGAACCTCGTGGAGGGCATAGTCGTGGGCGACGACGACCTCATGGAGCGCTACCTGGATGGCGCCGTGCCGACGGTCGAGGAGCTGGAGGCCACCCTGGCCAAAGGCGTCACCGCCGCCCAGGTCTTTCCCGTGCTCTGCGGCTCGGCAGCAAGGAACGTCGGAATCGACCGCCTGGCCCAGTTCCTCTGCCATATCGCACCCTCGCCCGCCGACGCCGCCCCTGTGGCCGTGGAAGCCGGCGACACCCTCCAGGAGATCCGCTGCGACCCCGCTGCGCAGCCGCTGGCCTACGTGTGGAAGACCCTGGCCGACCCCTACGTGGGCAGGATCTCGGTCTTCAAGGTTCTCTCGGGCACCATCCGGCCCGACACCGTCCTCACCAATCCCCGCACCCACGCCGACGAGCGGCTCCACCACCTCTTCACCCTCCGGGGCAAGGAGCAGGAGCCGGTTCCCGAGGTGACCGCTGGCGACATCGGCGCCGTGGCCAAGCTCAGTGACACCGCCACCTGTGACACGCTGGCCCCCAAGGGCACGCCGGTTCGCCTGCCGGTGGCCCCTACCCCCGAGCCGTTGCTCTCCATCGCCATCCACCCCAGGTCCAAGGGCGACGAGGACAAGCTCATGACGGCGCTGCACCGCCTCCAGGACGAGGATCCCGCCCTCGTGGTGCGCCGTGACGACGAGACCCATCAAACCCTGCTGGGTGGGATGGGCGAGACGCACCTGGCCATCGTCATCGAGCGGCTCCATCGCAAGTTCGGCGTCGAGGTCGACACCGAGGACGTGCGCATCGCCTACAGGGAGACGGTCACGAAGGAGGCGGAGGCCGAGGGCAAGTACAAGAAGCAGACCGGCGGCCACGGTCAGTTCGGGGTGGCATCCATCATCCTCGAGCCCCTCGAGCGCGGCATGGGATTCCAGTTCGAGGACAAGATCGTCGGGGGCGCAATCCCCCGCCAGTTCATCCCCGCCGTGGAGAAGGGGATCCTCGAGACCATGCAACGCGGGGGCGTGCACGGCTTTCCCATCGTGGACGTGAAGGTGACGTTGGTGGACGGGAAGTACCACACCGTGGACTCCTCGGAGATGAGCTTCAAGATGGCGGGTGCTCTGGCCCTCCACGAGGCCATGGCCCACGCCGACCCAGTGATTCTCGAGCCCGTCTCCCAGCTCGTGGTCACGGTGCCCCTAGATCACCAGGGTGACGTGATGGGTGACCTCAATGCCCGGCGAGGGCGCGTTCAGGGCACCGACGCTGCCGACGACGGTGCCCAGGTCATCGTGGCGATGGTCCCCACCGCCGAACTGTTGCGCTACGCCGTGAACCTGCGGTCCATCACCGGTGGCAGGGGTCGCTTCACCGCCCACCACGACCACTATGACCCCCTGCCCCAGCACCTCTACGACAAGCTGCCCCAGAGGGACGGTTAGGCGGGACGGTTAGCCTGGGCCGCTGCACGGCCAGGCGCCGGGGCTCCGTGGCATCAGTCTTGCGAGAAATCGAGGTTCTCAGGGCGTGGCACCCGGGTCACCCGGTCGGTGCTCGAGACGTCGTTGCCCACCACATCGATCCTGAAGTCGGCCACGGTCACCTCGCCGGCTCCTGACAGAAGGACCCCATAGGCGAGGGCGCTGGCCTCGGACGCCACGTCGAGGACCACGTCGTGGCGTTGCCAGCCACTTGTTCCCTTGATGGGTCGCTCCTGCATGTTGTCAAAGGCAAGCATCTTCCCACTGGGACCATCGACGCGGAACCACAGTCCTGCCCAGCCCGAGACGTCGGTGCTCCTCACGGATCCGGAGAAGCGAACCCGCTTGCCGAGGTAGTCGTCGGCATCGCACATCTGCATGAGGGTTCCGAACCCACTCGGCTCGCCGACCACGCAGCGGACGAACACAACCCGCCTGCCTTCATGTGCCTGGCCATGGGCAATGCCGTGCTCGTAGTCGTTGGGATGGCTGCCAGCCAACCTCCAGCTCTTCACTCTTCGTCCTCCTTGCTTGGAATGGCTCGTTCTCCCCGGTGCCGGCACAGCCGCAGCCAGGCCGGCCCGGGCCCGGTACAGCTGGCGCTTGACCGTTCCGGTCGTCACGCCGAGCCTGGTCGCCACGTCCTCAACGCTCCGGTCCTCCAGGTAGTGCAGCACCACTGCCCTCCTCTGACCCTCGGGCAAGCCGTCGAGGGCTTCGACCACGGCGGACCGCTCGAGAACCGGGTCCATGAGCTCGGCCACGGCGACGTCAGGTGCCAGACGGCGCAGGGCCCTCGTCTCGGCGCCCCGGCGACGCAGCTCGCTGCGCAACAGGTTCGACGCCACGGTCCGGACCCAGGCGACGAGTGACCGGATGTCACCGGGAGGCCGGAGCCAGGCTCGGGCGACCGCCTCCTGCACTGCGGCCTCGACATCGGAGCCAGGAGGGAACCGGCCTGCCATCGAGCCGAGCAGCCCGTGATAGTCCTCCTCGAAGAACTCAGCGATGGGATCTGCGACCGACCTCTCCCTTCTCTCGGCGTGCGGCGGTCACCGGGATGACGCACGGGGTGATGGCGAGGGTTGACGCGCCGGCCTACGAGAGCTCGGACCAGTCCTCGGGGTTGTCCTCCACCATGTGGGCCACCACGTGGCCGTCGACACCGTCCACCATCACCAGGCCGCGCCTTTCCGGCGGGTCCTCGGCCGAGTACAGCAGGATGCGCCACGTGGGGCGGCTGCGTAGGCCCCGCCAGGCCAGCTGCGCCGAGGCGTGTCCCACCGGGAAGCCCACCTGTCGAGAGGCGGCGACCAGGGCATCGGTCTCTCGCACGCCCAGGCGGTGTCCGGCGGCCAGGTTGAACACCCCGGCGGCGGCCAGGAGCACGGCCACCAGCACCATCCCCTCGTTCACCAGTACGCCGCCGGGCCCCCGCACCGCCCACAAGCCGAGGCACACAGCGGCAACGCCCAAGTAGATCACCCCCGGCACCCGGCGCCGACTGTTGTCGGGGAAGGTGTAGGGCCCGACGAACCCGGTGACGTCGAGATCCTGGGGCAGCTCGTCGCCTGCGTCGACCTTGTCGGTCTCGCTCATGAGGGCCAGGCGCCCTTCACCTTCTCGTAGGTGGTGGGGAGGGACTCGGGCAGCACCCGGGTCTCTGCGACGGAGGTCATGAAGTTGGTGTCACCGCTCCAGCGAGGAAGGACGTGCACGTGGAAGTGCCCCGGCACCCCGGCGCCGGCGGCCCGCCCCAGGTTGGCGCCCATGTTGATGCCGTCGGCGCCGTAGGCGGCCTTGAGCGCCCGCACCGCGTCGGCGACCGCACACCACAGCTCGGCCGCTTCCTCGCCCCGCACGTCCTCCAACTCGCCCACGTGGCGGACCGGCATCACCATCAGATGGCCGCTGGTGTAGGGGAAGGCGTTGAGCACGGCGGCGGAATGTGAACCGCGCCACACCACGTTGCCTGCGTCGGCGATCACCCGGCACAGCACGCAGCCGTCCTCGTCCTCGCTCGCTCGCGACACGTACTCGCTGCGCCACCCGGCCCACAGCCGTCCCAGGCCCGCGTCATCGCGGTTCACGGGCCGCCAACCCGGGCGTCGACCTCGGCGCGCAACCGGGACACAAGCTCCTCCACGGGCACGTCACGCTCTGGACGATCGCCACCCCGGCGGTTGACGCCCACCGTGTCGACGGCGACGTCATCGTCCCCCACCACCAGCACATAGGGCAGCTTCTCCAGCTTGGCCTTGCGGATGCGCGCGGCTAGAGGCTCGTCACCCGGCACCCAGTCGACCCGCAGTCCCTCGCCCCTGAGGCGGTCGGCGACGGTCGCCGCTGCGGCGTCGTGGTCGTTGCGCACGCCGAGCACCCTGGCCTGAATCGGGGCCAGCCACGTGGGGAAGGCCCCGGCGTAGTGCTCGGTGAGGATCCCGAAGAACCGCTCCACGGAGCCGAAGAGGGCACGATGGATGACGCGGGGCCGATGGCGAGCGTTGTCCGTTCCGGTGTACTCGAGGTCGAAGCGCTGGGGGAGCTGGAAGTCGACCTGGAGCGTGGACATCTGCCAACGGCGGCCGATGGCGTCTCGGATGTGAACGTCGATCTTGGGGGCGTAGAACGCTCCCTCCCCTTCGGCCACCTCGAAGGGCACGCCGGCCGACTCCAATGCCGACCGGAGGGCGTCAGTGGCCTGGTCCCAGTCCTCTGGCCGGCCCACGAACTTCTCCGGCCGGGTGGCCAGCTCGGCCTCGAAGTCCTTGAAGCCGAACGTGCGCAGGAGCCGGAGGACGAAGGCAAGCAGACTGGCCAGCTCGTCGGCGAGCTGCTCGGGGGCGCAGAAGATGTGGGAGTCGTCCTGGGTGAAGCCCCGGGCCCGCATGAGGCCGTGGAGGACCCCGGAGCGCTCGAAGCGGTACACGGTGCCCAGCTCGAACAAGCGCAGCGGCAGGTCCCGGTAGGACCGCTGCTGGGACTTGTAGATGAGCATGTGCATGGGGCAGTTCATGGGCTTCGGGTAGTACGTGGCCCCTTCCATCTCCATCGGGGGGAACATGGCCTCCGCGTACCACTGGAGGTGGCCGGACGCCTCGAACAGGTCGGCCTTGGCCAGATGGGGCGTGTTCACGAACTGGTACCCGCCCGCCTGGTGCTCTGCACGGGAGTAGTCCTCCATGAGCATGCGGATCATCCCGCCCTTTGGGTGGAAGACAGGCAGGCCGCCACCGATCTCAGAGGGGAAGTGGAACAGGTGCAGCTCGAGCCCCAGCCGGCGGTGATCTCGCCGCTCCGCCTCCTCCAGACGGTGCAGGTGGTCGGCCAGGGCCTCACCCGACTCCCATGCCGTGCCGTAGATGCGCTGGAGCTGGGGGTTGCGCTCGTCACCGCGCCAGTAGGCACCGGCCACCCGCATGAGCTTGAACGAGCCCAGGCGGCGGGTGGACGGCACGTGGGGGCCCCGGCAGAGGTCGACGAACTCATTGCTGTTGCGATAGGCGCTGATGGCGGCCGCGTCCGCTCCTTGCGACGCGTCGGTGCCTTGGATGATCTCCACCTTGTAGGGCTGCTCGGAGAAGAGGGTGAGCCCCTCTTCCCGGCTCATCTCCTCGCGCAGGAAGGGTTGGCCCTCGGACACGATCCGGCGCATGCGTTCCTCGATGCGCCCGAGATCCTCGTCGCTGAAGTGGGCGCCGCCCGGTAGCTCGAAGTCGTAATAGAAGCCGTCCTCGATGGGTGGCCCGATGGCGAACCGGGCGCCGGGCCAGAGCTGGAGGACCGCCTGGGCCAGGACGTGGGCCGTGGAATGGCGGAGGACCTCCCTGCCTTCGGGCTCAGCGCCGGTGACGACGGCGACCCGGGCGCCGTCGGGCAAAGGGAGGTTGAGGTCCGTGAGGTTTCCGTCGACCCGCACCACGACGGCCGCTTTGGCCAGGCGCGGCCCGATGGCGGCAGCCAGATCGGCGCCAGTGGACCCCCCGTCCAGTTGCCGGGAGGAGCCGTCGGGGAGGATCACGCTGACCTCAGAAGGCATCCGGGCGAGGATAGCGGCGGAAACTTTCCCCTCAGCGCGTGCACTCTTCGTCCGATACATGACGGGGAGGCTCTGGAATTGCGCCGATTTCGCTCCCGCGCCGTGGCCGCTGGTTGGTTGAGCGTGGGTTATCTCGTATGGATGGTCCTCGGCGGCGGGAGCCCTGCCGCGACTCGATTCGTGACTCGGGCGGCCCTGCTGACGGCCTGCTTCGTCACCGCGTGGGCCACGGCGAGGGCGGCAGCGCGCCACCGGGATGCAGCTCGCCGGGGGTGGGCGCTCCTGGCCCTCAGCGTCGGCTGCTGGTTCGTGTCCAACGCCTTGGCGGCGTTCTTCGAATGGACTCGCGGTGAGATCCTGCCCGTGCCGTCGAGCGCCGACGTCCCCTCCACCATCGGCCTCGTGCTCTCCGTCCTGGCCCTGCTCTCATTCCTGAAGCCGGCCCTTTCGAGCGCCACGCGCATGCGAACGCTGCTCGACGCACTGATGATCGCCAGCGCCCTGGTGTTCGTGGGATGGGCGCTGGCCTTCGAAGCCGCCTACCAGTCTGCGGGTGACGGGCCGGAACGGATGCTCACCCTTGCCTACCCGGTGACCGACATCGTCCTCGTCTCGCTCGTCATCGTCACCGCTTTGCGGGCCCGCCGGCAGTCACGCGCGCCGTGGGCGCTTCTCGGCACGGGCCTGGGCTTGTTCGCCATCGCCCACACCGCTTCGGCGTACCTGCAGGTGGCCCGAGCCAGCGTCTCGGGCGGCCTCGACGACGTCACGTGGATCGCCGGCTGCCTGCTGGTGGGACTGGCCGCCCTGGCCCCCGCCGAGGATCCGCTGCCCGAGTGGTCCGAGTCGCGCCCCGGTGGGGCGGCAGGGGTTCTCGTGCCCTACGTGCCGGTCGTCCTGGCCGGCGCGGTCGGCCTCCAGCGGCTGGGGGACGGGGGTCTGTCGACCTTCCTGATGGGCAACGCCGCCGTGGTCCTGGTGCTCCTGATGACCCGCCAGGTGCTCGCCCAGTTCGAGAACCTGGACCTGGCCAGAGAGCTCGAGGGCAAGGTCATGAGCCGCACCGCCGACCTGGAGCGGGAAGAGCGGAGGTTTCGCTCGCTGGCCCAGAACACGAACGACATCGTCACCATCGTCGACGCCCACGGGATCATTCGATACCTGAGCCCGTCCGTGGAGCGGACCCTCGACTTTGGTCCCGACCAACTGGTGGGGACCCATCTGGGTGAGCTGCTCCACCCCGACGAGCGATCCGAAACGCTGGCCCTGGTGGCCGCGTCGGCGGCACCACCCGCCCCGCCGACGGTGCTGGCGGAGCAGCGGCTCCGGCGCCGGGACGGCTCGTGGTGCCTGACCGAGCTCAACGTGTGCAACCTCCTCGACGACGACGCCGTGGAGGGCATCGTGGTCACCAGCCGCGACATCGGTGACCGGACGGCGCTCGAGAACCAGCTCCGCCACCAAGCTCTGCACGATCCCTTGACCGGCCTCGGGAACCGCACGCTGCTGCAGGACCGCCTGGACCATGCGTTGGATCGCGGCAGGCGCAGCGGCAGCACGGTCGCGCTCCTCTTGTTGGACCTCGACGGGTTCAAGCAGGTAAACGACAGCTTCGGTCACATCATGGGCGACCGCCTCCTGGTGGAGGTGGCCCGGCGCCTGAGCGACAGTGTCCGGCTCGGCGACACCGTCGCTCGCATGGGAGGCGATGAGTTCGCCGTCCTCCTGGAGAACGCCGAGGACGACCTGCCCACGATCGTCGCTCAGAGGATCCTGTACCGCCTGCGCGCCCCGACGACCCTCGACGGCAAGAGCCTGATGACCGCAGCCAGCTTGGGGCTGGTGGTGGGCTCGGCTTTGGTCTCCACCGGCGCCGATCTCCTGCGCAACGCTGATCTGGCCATGTACCGGGCCAAGGCCAAGGGGAAGAACGTCTACGAGGTGTACGTGCCCGACATGCACTCTGCGGCGCTGAAGCGCGTCGAGACCGAGAGCGACCTGCGCCGGGCTCTCCGGCAACGAGAGCTCATCCTCCACTACCAGCCCGTCATCGAGGTGAGCAGCGGGCGCATCACCGGCGCCGAGGCCCTCGTGCGCTGGCCCCACCCCGAGTACGGCCTCATCATGCCGGGAGAGTTCCTCCCCCTTGCCGAGGAGAGCGACCTGATCGTGACCCTCGGGCGCTGGGTGTTGGGCGAGGCCTGTCGCCAAACGGCACGCCTGCGAACCTTGGGCATCGTCGACTCCGACTTCACCATGGCGCTGAACGTTGCCATCCGCCAGCTCACCAACCCGTTCCTGGTGAACGAGGTGAAGGAGGCGCTCGCCGACCACGGGCTCGAGCCGGGCGCACTGGTCCTGGAGATCACCGAAGGCGCCCTGGCCGAAGGGTCCAAAGAGCCGATCCTGCCCACCCTGCGGGCGCTGAAGAAGCTCGGCGTCCAGCTCGCCATCGACGACTTCGGGAAGGGTGAGTCCTCCCTCAGCCGCCTCGACAGCTTTCCCGTCGACAAGCTGAAGATCGACCGCTACTTCGTGGACAGGATCCGCTCCGCCGACGATCAATCGTCGCTGGCCGGCGTGATGGTGGCCATGGCCAAGAGCCTGGGCCTGGCCACGGTGGCCGAGGGGGTGGAGACTCGAGAGCAGCTCGCCTTCCTTCGCCAGCAGCGGTGCGAGGAGGCCCAGGGCTTCTTCTTGTCACCCCCGCTGCCGGCGGACAACTTCCAAGCTCTGTTGGAGAAGGCCAGCAAGGGCGAGAATCCTGTGTTCGCCCGTCCCCAGGGCCAACGCCCGGTCCTGGCCTGAGGCCTGTCGTCCTAGCCGGTACTTCCGACCTCAGGTCACGCCGAGGAGGGCAGCTGCCGACGTGACGTCGCGGCCCCCGGCGGCGGCATCGTCGATGGCTGCCAGTGCCGCCGGCGTGTCGAGGTCGTCGTCCAGAGCGGACCGCACCTGGTCGACAGCGTCGTCGTCACCGGTACCCGTTCCGCTGCCCGCCCCGGCCGTCCGCCACGCGTCGAGCCGGGCGTTCGCCAGGGGCAGGAGCGTGTCCTCCCATTCCCACGACTCGCGGTAGTGGTGGGCGATGATGGCCAGTCGCACGGCGGCCGGGTCCCACTTCTCGAGCAGGTCGCCGATGAAGACCAGGTTCCCGAGGGACTTGGACATCTTTTCCCGGCCCAGGCGGACCATGCCCACGTGCACCCAGTGGCGAACGAAGGGCTTGCCGGTGGCGGCCTCCGACTGGGCCGCTTCGCACTCGTGATGGGGGAAGATGAGGTCGCTGCCCCCGCCGTGCAGATCGATGGTGCTGCCGAGCTCTCGCAGCGCCAGCGCCGAGCACTCGACGTGCCACCCCGGACGCCCCGGTCCCCACCTCGACTCCCACCACGGCTCGTCTGGCGCCGAAGGTTGCCAGAGCACGAAGTCGAGAGGGTCAAGCTTGTTGGGATCCTCGGGGTTGCCACCTCGTCGGCGGGCCAGCTCCAACATCTGGTGACGGGTGTAGTGGCTCACGTGGCCGAAGCGAGGGAAGGACCCGATCCTGAAGTAGACGCCTCCCCCGGCCTGGTAGGCGTGACCGGCGTCGAGGACCATGCCGATGAATCGGAGGATGTCCGAGATGGCCGAGGTAGCCCTCGGCTCGTACAGCGCCGGCAGCAGGCCGAGAGCCGCCATGTCGGCGTCGAAGCGCGCCAGCTGCTCGGCCGCCAGGTCCAGGTAATGGACCCCGAGCTGGCGGGCCCGGCGGAGGATGTCGTCGTCGACGTCGGTGATGTTGCGCACGCACTGCGTCTCGTGGCCCATGTCTCGCAGGCGGCGCTGGAGCACGTCGTAGGTCACGTACGTGGCGGCGTGGCCGAGATGAGGACCGTCGTCGGGCGTGATGCCACACGTGTACATGGTCACCACGGGCCCGGGACGGAACGGAACCACCTCTCGCCGGGCGGTGTCGTACAGCCTGAGGAAGCCGCCGTCCTTCACCGGCCCGTCACACCTGGATGCCGGTGAAGCGCAGTGCTGCCTTGGTGTGGTAGCGGGTGTTGAGCTGGAGAAGGACGGCGGTGATGGCCTCGATTGGCGCGGCGTTGGCCAGCGATCCTGCGTTCAGGGGTCGAAGACGGGGGATGAGGTCCACCAGCTCGGCGGCGGCCTCGTAGGCCGAAGGGTGGTCCGAGCAGATGAGGACATCGCTCTCGACCGGTTCGTCCAGGCCGGCGAGCGACCGGGCAGGCAGGTGATGCAGGGCGGCGGTCACCAGGGCAGCGGGGACGGCGCTCTGAACGTGGGCGGCAACCGATCCCCGCGGTGGCACGAGGGGCTCGAACTCATGGCCCATGCGCGTGATGGCGTTGGCCATCGAGATCACGACCTTGCCGTCGAGCTGCTTGGCCACCGACCCCGCCGTCGACGCTGCCGCTTCCCAGGGCGTGGCCAGCACCACGATGTCGGCCTCGGCGGCGGCGGCGTTGTCGCCCCCCACCACCGCCAGCGTGCGGTCGGGCCAGCGCTCCTGGATGGACCTGCACGCCTGGTCGGCCCGCTCCCGCGAGCGCGAGCCGAGCACGACCTCGACGCCGACCGAGGCCAGGCGAGCGGAGAGCCCCTTTCCTGCCGGTCCCGTACCTCCGAGGACACCTACGTTCATCTGGCCGAGGCTATTCCCCGGGCCTCACCGGCTGCCCGTCTTGGCCAGGCCCGCCCCCGCCCGCCAGGTCGCGGGCCATGGCGTAACCGAGCGACCGAGTGGCTCGACGGTTGATCTCGGCGCCGGCGAGGGCGCCGGCCAGGAGCGGGGCCAGGCTGGAGAGGTTTCTTCCCAGACGCCCGGCCAAGCGTCGACGCACCAGCCGGACGGCCTCGCTGCGAGCCCTGCGGCCGAGGGCGTCGGCCATCCCTCCGGGGTGGGCGAGCGTGGAGGGGCTCACGCCCCGGCGCTCGGCCCAGGCCATCACCAGGGCCAGGTTGCGCTGGGCGGGCGCCGTGGGCATGGGGCGGTCGAAGATCCCGTGCAGCTCGGCCACCAGCTTGAGCTCGATGACTGCCACCGCCACGGTCTCGGCGATCAGCTCCATGGGGATGGTGAGCCATGCAGGGGGGGCGAGCTCCTGGGCTCCCACCAGCACGCCGGCCGACGCCCCCACCGCGGCCGACGAACGGCTGGCGGCGCGGATGACCTCGTCGACGAGCTCGGGACCCTGCTTGGCATGGTGGGCTTCGAGGGTCGCCCGGTCCCGCACCGGGATGCGGGGGGCGTTGTCCACCAGCCACTCGGCGAGCCACCGGCCGTTGGCCACGGCCATGCCCCCAGCGGCACGGGCCGAGGTGGAGAGGCTGCGGGCGAGGGCTCTGAGAGCCCGGATGTCGGCCTCCCCGCTCAGAGCATCCTGACTCTGGACCTCCTCGCCCTCGTGCGTGCTCAGCGCCGCCCCACTACCGGGCCAGCAGTGCCTCGAAGCGGGCCTTCAGCGCGTCGGCCTCGAGATCGCCGAACTCCACGGTGGCCTTCCCACCGGCGTCGACGAAGATCCACGTGGGCGGGGCCCGGACACCGAGCTTCGACCACAGCCGGCCCTCGGGATCGGCGGCGCTGGGCACGAACTCGAGTCCGTGGCGCTTGACGAAGTCCCGCATCTCCCCCACGCCTGCCTTGCCCGGCATGCCCACCAGCTGCACCCTGCCTTCGTACTGTCGCGCCACCTGGGCGACACCGGGTGCGACCCGGTTGCACGAGCCTCACCACGGGGCCCAGAACCAGAGGGCCACGTCCTCGCCGGCGAAGTCGGCGCCGTTGACGGTGGAGCTGTCCAGGCCGCGGGCCTGGAACTGCAAAGAGGCAGGCACCTGCTCCGAGGATGTGGCCGCCGGGGCCGGTCGCTCACGGGCAGCCTGGCTGCCGCAGCCGATCAGAGCCAGGGCCAAGCCGACGCTGCCGAGGCTCACCACCAGACGACGCACTCCACCCAGGGTAGCCACTGCCCGTTCGCCCTCAGGGCTCGGCGTAGGTCCAGTCGGGACGTTTCCGGGCGTGGCGCTCGTCGTAGACGGCGACGCCTTCGACGATGTCGTCCAGCTTGGGGATGGGAAGGTGGCGGGCGGGGAGCTCGCACCAGCCTTCGAGGTGGGTGGCGAACTCGTCGGGAAAGGTCTGCAGGATGCTGGACACCACCAGCTGCTCCTCTGTGCCGAGGTAGCAGCGGTTGGCGTCGGTGACGGTCTGCAGCCGGCGGCCCACGTTTCCCACGTCGGCCTCGCTGCCCGTGCCGGCCTCGATCTTGGCCAGGATGGCGGTGATCTCCGCCGAGCCCGTCTTGCACGGCGGGCACTGCCCGCATGACTCCACGGAGAGGAAGCGCGAGTACTCGTGCGCCACTGCCACCATGCACGCGGAGTCGTCGTACAGCGCGAAGCCGCCCGCGCCGAGGCCGCTGCCGATGGCCTTCATGGCTTCGTACGACAGCGGCGTGTCGAAGTCGGAGGCGTGGATCACGGCGTTGGCCACCCCCGAGAAGGCGGCCTTGAAGTGCCTTCCCGGAAGCGGCCCACCCGCCACCTCGAGCAGCTCCGACAGCGGCGAGCCCATCTCCATCTCGTAGACCCCCGCCCGCGCCACGTCGCCCACCACCGTGCACACGATCGTCCCGGGCGACTCCTCGCTGCCCATGCGCCGGAACCGCTCAGATCCCCGGCTGAGCACGTGGGGCACGTTGGCCAGCGTCTCCAGGTTGTTCACCAGGGTGGGGTTGGCCTCGGGTGACGCCAGTTGGCCCGGCTCGGGCGCGTGCGCCTCCCAACCCATCTGCGGGCCGGTGGCGAACAGGCCGTGCTGGAAGGGCGGCATCAACCGGGGCATGGGGTCATGGCCCTCGATGACCTCGAGCAGGGCCTTCTCCTCCCCGAAGAGGTACTCGTCGGGCCCGGCGGCGATGATCATGGTCATGCCCTCGAGGAGGCCGGCCGCGTCCATCTCCTGGATGGCCAGCTCGAGGGATAGCCGCTCGACCTCGAACTTGGCCTTGGTCCCGAGGTAGGCGTCGGGAGCGTCCATGCACAGGGCGGCGATGGCCAGGCCCTCCACGCATTGGTACGGGTTGGCGCGCATGAGGGTGCGGTCCTTGAACGTGGCCGGCTCGCCCTCGGCGGCGTTGCAGACGACGTAGTGGCGGCCTGGGACGGAGCGAGTCGATGCCCACTTGGCGCCGGTGGGGAAACCACCGCCTCCCCGCCCCCGCAGCCCGGAGCGGGAGATCTCCTCGATGGTGGCCTCGGGCCCGATCCGGCGGGCCCGCAACAGCCCCTTGCCCCCGCCGAGCTCGAGGTACTGCTCCAACGAGGTGACGGGTGATTCGGCTAGGAGGAAGGACGACAAGGGCACTGGAATGGTTTGCCACGAGGCGACCGGGACGGGCAAGTCGGCGTGGCGACTGGGTTACGGTCGGGTCGTGAGCGAACGGAGCGACACTCCGGGCCGGGTCGTCGCCGTCAACGTGGGCCGGCCCCGGCAGGTGGAGGCCGGCCCCCGAACGGTAAGCACGGCTATCTGGAAGGAGCAGGTCTCCGGGCGGGTCCGGGCGCGTGGCGTCAACCTCGACGGAGACGAGCAGGCCGATCGGGAGTTCCACGGGGGGCCCGACAAGGCGGTGTACGCGTACGCCCGCGAGGACTACCGGTGGTGGGCGGCCGAGGTGGGGGCGCCGCTCGAGCCGGGAACCATGGGCGAGAACCTCACTCTGGCGGGTGTCGACGTCACCCATGCCGTGGTGGGCGAGCGCTGGGCCATCGGGTCCGCGGTCTTCGAGGTGTGCCAACCCCGAACGCCCTGCGCAAAGCTCGGCCTGCGCGCAGGCGACCCGGGGTTTCCCAGCAGGTTCGCCGCCGCCGGGCGCCCGGGCGCCTACCTGCGTATCCTCGAGGAGGGAGACGTCGGCGCCGACGACGCCGTGCGGGTCGTCCACCGCCCCTCCCACGGCCTGACGGTCGCCGAGGTCTCACGGGCTCGCTCCTCGGGCGACCCGACCCTCTTGGAGCGACTGCTGGCGGCCCCGGAGCTGGCCGACGGCTGGGTCAGGTGGGCGGTCGAACGGGCGTTGCAGGAGCTTCGACGCCACTCGTTCGACCACGGGCTGCGAGCGGCGCTGCGCACGCGATTGCTGGAGCTCGGCCTGGCGCCCGGCGAGGTCGACGCCGCCCTGGTAGGTCCGGCGGAGGGCTGAGCCGAGACCTTGGGTCAGCAGTAGCGGGCGACGGTGGGGTACGGGTTCACCGGGCCGCCGCCGCCGGGATGGATCTCGAAGTGGAGGTGAGTGGGCCCGCCCCGGGCGTTGCCGCTGTTGCCGTTGAAGCCGATGACGGTGCCGGCGGACACCCGGCCGCTGGCACCGCTCAAGCGGTCGAGGTGGGTCCCGAAGTACGTGTTGCCGTCGTCGCCGCGCAGGTAGTACGAGATGCCGCCGAGGCCGGAGTTGTGGGGGCTCACCGTGCCCGAGACGTTGGCCACGATCGGCGTTCCCCTTGGCGAGAGGATGTCCGTGCCCTGGTGCCGGCGCCCGCCGGAACGGGGCTGGCCCCAGTCGTTGGTGAAGGCGCGGGGTCCCTGCACCGGGCAGACCCACTCGCCGGAGCCGATGACCCGGGGCCCGCCTGCTGGAGCCGGCACGGCAACCCTCGCTGGCGTTGGGGGCGGGCGTACCTGCACGGGCGCCACCTGCGCCGGAGCCGGCGCGCGGGCCGCCCTGGCTTGCTCGGCTGCCGCCCGCTCGGCGACAGCTCGCTCGGCGGCGGCCCGGTCCTTGGCCACCTTGGCCTCGTAGGCCTGTTGGGCGGCGGCCAGTCGTTCAAGCTCGGCGGTCACGCGGGCCTCGTCCGCTCGCAGCCCTTCCACGGCCTTGCGCTGCTGGGCCAGCCGTCGCTCCAGAGCGGCCTGGCCATCGGCCAGATCGGCGCTGGCCGCCCGGTACTCGTCCATGGCGTCGGCCCGGCCCATGGTCACGTGGCGGAGGAGGGCCCGGCTCCGAGCGGCCTGGCCCAGGTCCGTCTGGACGATCCACACCGTCGGGTCGCCTCCCTGCACGTACTGGCGGACCCCGAGCTGGCGGACCTCCCCTCGGAGCTCGGCCAAGCGGGCCCGCGTGCCGGAGAGGCGCCCGTTGAGGGCGGCCACGTCGTCTTCCACCTCGGCCAGGGCGCTCTGACCGGCGGCCAGCCTGGCCGCCGCCTTGTTGGCCCGCTCCTGTGACCCGGCCAGCTCCTTCGGAGCAGGCGCGCCCTCGGCCGCGCCGACGGGCGCGGTCAGAGAGGCACTGAGGAGGACGGCCGCGAGGCCCGCCAGGGCGCGACGCACGGACCGCCAGGTTACACAGGCGTCACGGCAAGGCCACGGCGCCCCTCAGATCAGAGCTGCAGGGACTTCACCTCGAGGAACTCCTCCAAGCCGTGGCGGCCGAGCTCGCGCCCGTTGCCCGACTGCTTGTAGCCGCCGAAGGGGGCCAGCGGGTTGAAGGCGCCCCCGTTCACGTCCACCTGGCCGGTTCGCAGCCGTCTGGCGATGTCCCGGGCACGATCGCGGTCGGCCGACCACACCGCTGCGGCCAGCCCGTAGATGGTGTCGTTGGCCATCTCCACCGCCTCTTCCTCGCTGTCGTAGGCCATGATCGACAGCACCGGCCCGAAGACCTCCTCCTGGGCGATGGCCATCTGGGACTGCACACCGGTGAAGACGGTGGGGCGCACGAAGAAGCCGCGGTCCAGCCCCTCGGGCGTCCCCTTGCCTCCTGTCAGCAGCGAGGCCCCCTCGGCCTCGGCCCGTCCGATGTGGTCCCACACTCGCTGGCGCTGGACCTCGGAGGCCAGGGGCCCGAGCCGGGTGCCTGGCTCGAGGGGGTCGCCGGGCGTGAACGACTCGGCGGCGGCCACGGCCAGAGCCTCGACCTCGGAGAGCTTGGAGCGGGGAACGAGCATCCGGCTCTGGGCCAGGCAGCTCTGCCCGGAGTTGAGGAATGCCGAGGTCACGCCGGCCATGACGGCCCGGCGCAGGTCGGCGTCGGCCAGGATGACCGTGGGTGACTTGCCGCCGAGCTCGAGCGCGACCCGCTTCACGGTCCGCGCCGCCACCTCACCCACCCGGCGCCCGGCGGCGGTGGAGCCGGTGAAGGAGATCATGTCCACGTCGGGGTGGGCCACCATGGCCTCCCCCACCGTCGGGCCGGTGCCGCTGACGAGGTTGAACACCCCTGCCGGCAGAGGCAGCTCGTGCACCAGCTCGGCCAGGGCGAAGGCGCTCAGGGGCGCAACCTCGCTGGGTTTCAGCACCATCGTGCACCCGGCGGCCAATGCCGGCGCCACCTTGGCCACGGCCTGGTGCAGCGGGTAGTTCCACGGTGTGATGCAACCGACGACCCCTACGGGCTCCGATACCACCAGCGAGCTGCCCACCGTCTCTTCGAAGGGATAGGTGCGGGCGATCTCGGCCGTCGAGGCGAGCGTGATGGCGGGCAGGCCCACGTGGGCCAGGGATGACAGGTTGAGGGGGGTGCCCACCTCTCTGGTGACCAGCGTGGCCAGCTCCGACATCCGAGCCTGCAACGCTTCGCTCAACCGATCGAGGGCCCGGGCCCGGTCCTCGACCGGCGTGTCCGCCCACCCAGGCAGCGCGGCTTTGGCCGCAGCCACAGCCAAGTCCACGTCGTCGGCCGTGCCGTCCGGGACGTGGGCGAGCACCTCCTCGGTGGTGGCGTCGACCACGGCGATGGACCCGGTGCCGGAGGACGCGACCCAGGCCCCTCCGACGTAGATCTCGTTCTGGTCCGGCAACGCCGCCTCCCGGCCCCACCCTTTCTGGTGGCGGCATCCCACCCTAGAGCATGCGGTTCCGCTGGCCAGAAGTGGCTCAGAAGTGGCTCAGGGGGCGGCGCTGCGGGCCCACGTCACCGTCGACCGGGAGACCGGTGAGACTGGCGCCGGTGGCCTCGGGCGGGGGCCCTCTGGGGCCGGCTCGTCAGGGACGAGGTGCACCTTTGGCTGCGACGCGGCGGCGAAGAGGCTGAGCGGGTCGACGTAGGCATCGCCGCTGCGGGCGCCGAAGTGGAGCGAGGGGCCGGACCTGCCCACCTCGTCACCGGCGCTCACCCACTGTCCCCGGCGCACCCCCACGGCGGTGAGGAAGGAGTAGCTGGTTCGGATGCCGTCGTCGTGTCGGATCACCACGTGGAGCCGGCCTCCCACCGGACCGGCGAAGACCACTACGCCGTCAGCCGACGCCCGTACCGGACTGCCCTCGCCGGTGGCGTAGTCGATCCCTCGGTTGCCCGGCCCGAAGGGCGACGCCGGCGGGCGGAACAGGTCGACGACGGGCGCGTCGACCGGTGGTTGATGCACCAGCCTGACCGGCGCCTTCAGCATCGTGGGAGCGGCCGGGGCCGCGGGTGGCGTCTGGGCCGGTGAAGCCAGCCCGGCGGGGACGAGGACAGCAGCCGAGGCTGCGGCGGCAACGAGGAGCGAGCGCATGATTCCCCTTGAGGTGATGACCCTTGGGGGGAAGAGGCTGGAGAGAAGGGGCTGGGAGAGGCCGGACAAACGGCCCGGTGGTCAGGTTCGGCCCAGGCGGGAACGCAGCTGCAGAACGGCCTTGCTGTGGATCTGGCACACCCTGCTCTCGGTGACGCCGAGCACGTCGCCGATCTCGGCCAGGGTGAAGCCCTCGTAGTAGTAGAGGGTGAGCACGATCTTCTCCCGGTCGGCCAGCCGGTTGATGGCGTCGGCCAGAACCTCCTTGGTCTCCTCGACCTCGAAGGCCTGCATGGGGCCGTCGCCCTTGTCGGCGATGGTCTCGCCGAGCGTGGTGGACTCCCCGCGCTCCCCGCTCACCGAGAGCATCTCGTCGAGGGCCACCAAGCCCACGAAGGACACCTGCTGGAACACCCGTTGAAGGTCGCTCTCGCTGACCCCCATCTCCTCGGCCACCTCGGCATCCGACGGCGTGCGGAGAAGAGCGGCTTCGAGCTTGGCGTAGGCCTTCTCCACCGACCTGGCCTTGGCCCGCACCGAGCGGGGCACCCAGTCGATCAAGCGGAGCTCGTCGATGATGGCGCCCTTGATGCGGGAGATGGCGTAGGTCTCGAACTTGATGTTGCGACCAGGGTCGAACTTGTCGATGGCGTCGATGAGCCCGAAGATCCCGTAGCTCACCAGGTCGGCCTGCTCGATGTTCTGCGGCAGGCCCACGGACACTCGACCGGCCACGTACTTCACCAGCGGGGAGTAGTGGACGATGAGGCCGTCCCGCGCCTCCTGGGAGTCGGAGCTCTTGTACTCCGCCCAGAGGCGGCTGATGGCTCTTTGGACCTCGAGCCGCTGCCGCTCTTCGATCTCCTCGTTCTCCACGCCGGCCTGGAGCCGGGTAGGGGCCGCCACCCGGCCGAGTGTAGACGGTGTTGGCCGGTCCTCTTACACGCTCAGACCGGCGCCTGTGCGCCTGGGTGCTGCGTCGGGGCGCGTCGTCCTACTCGGCGTCACTGCCTCCGTGCTCGGAGAGAAGCCGGCCGATGGGGCTGTCGTCGAGCTCGCGCAGCAGCTGCGCCACGTCCTCGTACACGGCGACGGCCCCCGCCTCCTCCAGCTCCTGGCGGCTGATGCCGCCCGTGAGGATCCCCACCACCCGCAGATCGCACTTCTTGGCCGCCTCGATGTCCCACACCGTGTCACCCACCACCAGGCTGACTTTGGGATCGAGGCCGGCGCCCTCGATGGCCGTCGCGAAGATGTCGGGCGCCGGCTTGCTCTCCTCCACGTCGTCCTTCTTGACGATGTGGTCGATCGAGCCCTCGGCGGGCCCTATGGCCTCCAACATGGCGTCGAGCTCGTTCTCGCTGGCCGACGAGGCCAGCACCACCTTGGCCCCGCGCTTGTGGACCTCGTCGAGAAGCTCGGCAGCGCAGGGGAAGGGCTCGATCTCGGGCATCAGCTTCTCGAACTCAGCCGTGTGGCCGTCCGACGCCTCGTCGCTCTCGTGGTTCACGAGCTCCTCCACGAGCTGGTCGCTGCCCATCCCGATCAAGCGGTGGATGGCGGACATGGAGACGGTCTCGCCTGCCTCACGGAAACCCCTGGCCCAAGCCAGCGTGTGCAGGTAGTTGGTATCGACGAGAGTACCGTCGACGTCGAAGATCACTGCCGGAGGAGTCATGGCCTGTTGCTCTAGCACGCCGCCTCTTGGCGGCGCCAAAGCCGTTCGCTCCCCACCGTGTCAGTGAGCACCGTGACCACGACCGGGATCGAGACGACCCCACCACCGCCGTCCTGGAACCGGGCATTGCCGCTGCTGTTCTCGGTCACGCTCTTCGTGGGCTCGGCTCTGCTCTTCGCCGTCCAACCGATGTTCGCCAAGATGGTGCTGCCCACCCTGGGCGGCACGCCGGCGACGTGGATCACCTGCATGCTGTTCTTCCAAGCCGCCTTGCTGGCGGCGTACGCCTACGCCCACTGGTCCACGCGCCGCCTGGGGACCCGCCGCCAGGCCGTGGTCCATGTGCTCCTGCTCCTCGTGCCGCTGCTGAGCCTGCCCATCACCGTGCCGCCAGGCTGGGGATCACCCGCCGAGCGCCCCATGTGGTGGCTGCTGGGGGTGCTTGTGGCGTCGGTGGGGCTTCCGTTCCTGGCCGTCGCCACCACCGCACCGCTGCTGCAGCGGTGGTTCGCCCGCACCAATCATCCCCTCGCCCGAGATCCCTACTTCCTGTACCGGGCCAGCAACCTTGGCAGCGTCCTCGCCCTGCTGAGCTATCCCGCCTTGATCGAGCCGCGGCTGCACCTCGGCCTGCAGGGCCGCGTGTGGAGCGCCGGCTACGTGGCCCTGGTCGTGCTCATCGTCCTCTGCGCCGTGGCCCTCTGGCGCTCGGCCGGCTCTTTCACCACCGCGGATCCCGACGAGGACGACGAGGCGCCCCCCGACGGTCTCACGGGGGACCCCGCGGGGCCGGCCTCCGGACGTCCCACACCGCGGCGACGCCTGCGATGGGTGGCCTGGTCGTTCCTCCCCTCCAGCCTGATGCTCGGCGTGACCACCTACATCACGACCGACATCGCCGCCGTGCCCCTGCTGTGGGTGGTGCCCCTTGGGCTTTACCTGCTCACCTTCGTGCTGGCCTTCTCCCCGAGCTCTCTGTCCTGGTTCGCCCTGGTGGTGATCCTGCAGCCGCTGGTGCTCCTCCAGCTGGTGTTCCTGGTGGTCCTCGGCGTGTCAGAGCCCGTGGGCCTGCTGTTGGGGCTGAACCTCGTGGTCCTGTTCCTGTCCGGCCTCGTGTGCCACGGTCAACTGGCGAGGGACCGCCCGCCCCCCCGGCACCTCACCGAGTTCTATCTCTGGGTCGCGGTGGGCGGCGTGCTCGGGGGAGTCTTCAACGCCCTGGTGGCACCGCTGGTCTTCGACAGCGTGGCTGAGTACCCACTGGCCCTCGTGCTCGCCTGCCTGCTGCGGCCCCGTTCACCCGATGGAAGCCAGGTCAACCGGCTCGACCTCGGGCTCCCTCTGATGCTGGGCGCGTCGGCGATTGCCGCCTTGTGGCTGGCCTCCACGGCCGGAGCCAGCGAGGTGCTGGCGAGGACCACCGTCTTCGGGGCGGCCCTGCTGGCGTGCCTGGTGTCCGCAGGCCGCCGGGTACGCCTGGGGCTCGGCGTGGGCGCCGTCGTCCTCGTGTCCACGCTCCCCTTGGGGGAGCGGGCCACCACCACCCTCTTCCGGGAACGGACCTTCTTCGGCGTGGTGCAGGTGGAGGAAGACCGCGCCGCCGGGCTCCACCGCCTCGTGCACGGCAACACCACCCACGGCGCCCAGAGCACGGACCCGGGCAGGCGGCGGGAGCCCCTCACCTACTTCTCCCGCAGCGGCCCCATCGGCCAGGCTCTCACCGACTTGCCAGCCGGCGGGACGCGATCACGGGTGGCGGTCGTGGGCCTCGGCGCGGGCTCCCTCGCCTGCTACGGGCAGCCCGGCCAGCGCTGGACGTTCTACGAGATCGACCCCACGGTGGTGCAAGTGGCCCGGGACCCGCGACTGTTCACCTTCCTGCGCGACTGCCCACCCGCCACCGACGTGGTCCTGGGCGACGCCCGCCTGTCGCTGACACGGGCGCCCGAGAACCACTTCGACGTCCTCGTGGTGGATGCCTTCAACTCCGACGCCATCCCCGTTCACCTGCTCACCCGCGAAGCTCTGGCCCTCTACCTCGGCAAGCTGACCGACGACGGGGTGCTGGCCGTCCACATCACCAACCGGTACCTCGACCTGCGCCCGGTGCTCGGCGACTTGGCCAGGGACGCCGGGCTGAAGGCGCTGGTTCGCGATGACGGGGACATTCCCCAGTTCGAGCGGGCGGCGGGCAAGAGCGCCTCGGTATGGGTGGTGGCCGCTCGACAGCCCGCCAACCTCGGCCGGCTCGTGGACGATCGGCGATGGAAGCCGCTCGACGGCCCCGCCAGGCCCGCGGTCTGGACCGATGACTTCTCCAACCTCGTGACCGTTCTGGGCTGAGCGTCCTGGGCTGAGTGTCCTGGGCTGGGCGTCCTGGGCTGGGGGCCGCCGTCTCGGGGCGGCCGATGTCAGCTCGCCGCCGGCCTCAGAGGGCAGCCCCGAAGGCGTCGGCCACGGCCCGGTGCCCGAGCGTGCTCGGGTGGAACCCGTCAGGGGCGACCAGCGCCTTGAACTTTCCGGCGGCCTGGGAGCGGAGGGATGCGCCGTGGAGGTCCACCAGCACCGCCCCCTCGGCCACGGCAACCCTCTGGATGGCCGCGTTGTAGGAGTCGACGGCTGCAGCCACCACTTCGGACGGCACCGAAGCGGCCAGGACGCACAGGCCCGTGGGGCGGGTGCGACACGCCAGGTACGAGGGCAGGATCTGCACGGGCGGGGTGTTGGCCACGAGCACCTTGGTGGCCCCGTCCCTGCGCAGGGCATGAACGAGTTGGCGAAGCTGGGCCTCGTACCTGTCGGCGGGCACGCCGGAGGTCAGGTCGTTGACGTTGAGCCACACGGTGACCAGCGTGGGCCGGAGCGGCAGTGCCCGTGGCAGCTCCTGCTCGAGGGCCTGGGCGACCGTCGCTCCCGAGATGCCGACGTTCGTGAACACGGTGCCCTCGGGAAGGCGGGTGCGACGCAGCACCTCGGGCCAGGCCTGCTCGGGCAGGTCAGCGCCCACGCCCACGGTCTCGCTGGCGCCTACCGCCACGTACACCGGCGGCGGCGCGGGCGGCGCTTCCCGCCGGTCCGTCGCCCTGCCTGCGTCCTGGCCGGCGTCTTTCCCGCTCGTGCAGGCCGCCAGCAGCGCCGCCAGCAGAGCCATGCCGAGGAAGGAGGACACCCACCGCGTCGGAGCCTCGGAGCGTCGCATGGCGGAAGGAAATGCTAGATGGGCGACGCCACCACGAAGGAGCGCCAGCGTTGCTAAGGAGCGCCACCATTGGTGCGGCATCTCGGCAACGTCTCCAAGAGAGGAGCGTACGACCGGCCCCGGCCCGGTGACCAGGGCCGGACGCCGTCACGGCGCGGCCCGCTCCCACCAGCCGCCCAGGTTCCGCACCCAGCCGCCGACCTCCAGGTGGGTGAGGGCGACTGCAAGCCGTGAGGGCGTGAGGCCGGTGCGCACCAGCACCTGCTCGGTGCTGGTCGCCTCCCAGCCCACCGCCTCCAGCACCGGCGCGTCCTCCGGGCCCGGTGCCGGCCGGTGGTCGGTTCGAGTCGGCGACCCGACCGTCTCCAGCGACAGGGCCACCAGGACGTCGGCACCCTCGCACGCTGGGGCACAGCCCTCGGACAGCAAGCGGTTGGTTCCGGCCGACGCCGGGCTCCGCACCGGACCGGGGACGGCCATGACCGGCACGCCGCGCTCGGCAGCGGCGCGCACCGTGTGGAAGGAGCCGCCGGCGGCGTGGGACTCCACCACCACCAGCACCTGGGAGAGGGCGGCGATGATCCGGTTGCGGGCCGGGAACCGCCACGGTTCGGGCCGTGCGCCGAGTGGCGCTTCCGAAAGGAGGAGGCCGGCTTCTGCCACCTGGCGCCAGAGGCCCTTGTGGTGGCGAGGGTAGGCCACGTCCAAGCCGCTGCCCACCACGGCCACGGGTGGCGCGCCCAGAGCGGCCAGGGCTCCCTCGTGGGAGGCCCCGTCAATGCCGGCCGCCAGCCCGGACACCACGGCCACGCCGGCCTGCGCCAGGTCCCGGCCCAGCTCGCGGGCGACGTCGCGCCCGTAGCCCGTGGTGCGCCGTGTGCCCACCAAGCCGACCCGGGGCGGAGCGAGCGCCTCCAGGCGGCCGATGGAGAAGAGCACCGGCGGCGCCTCGTGGTCCTCGGCCAAGAGGTTGGGGTAACCGGGCTCTCCGAGCCGGGTGACCCTCACCCCGGCCCGAACGTGGGCGTCGGCCACCGCTTCCACCGACGTGGACACCGCAGCCCTGGCCCAGGCCGCGCCCGCCGCTCCGTCGCACACGCGGCTCCACGCCTCGGCCGGGCCGGCGTCGGCCAGCACGGCGGTCAGGCGGTCCCAGGTCATGTAGGCCAGCCCGGCCAGGGCAGCGGTGTACGCCCACTCGGGAACCGCATCGTCGGGTTCTCGGTGCGAAGGGGGCGGCTTCATGCCACGTCCAGCGCCGTGCGCTCGGCGCGGAGCTCCAGGGCG
>JAUJNQ010000003.1:168200-182488 GCA_030448025.1 Acidimicrobiales bacterium
GGGGCGGCTTCATGCCACGTCCAGCGCCGTGCGCTCGGCGCGGAGCTCCAGGGCGGCGCACACGTGCTCCTCACCGAGCAGGGAGCGCCCGCCGTCGAGGTCGGCCACCGTGCGGGCCACCCGATGGACCCGGTGCAGGCCCCGCCCGCTCAGAGCTCCGGTGCGCAGGCGCCACTCCAGCACCCGTGCCGCCGTAGGTGCCAGCGGAGCCAGCCGGTCGAGCTGGCGGGGGGTGAGATCGGCATTGGACCGAACGCCACGCTCGGCCGCCAGCGCCCGAACCGTCGCCACCCGCTCGGCCACGGTGCACGTGGACTCGCCCGGCGGGCCGCCGAGCAGCTGGGCCACGTCGGGACGGGCGATGGGCACCCGAAGGTCGAAGCGATCGAGGAGTGGCCCCGACAGCCGGCGGCCGTACCGGGAGCGGGCGGCGTCGGTGCAGCGACAGGAGCCGGGAAGGCCTCCCTCCCCGCACGGGCAGGGGTTCATGGCCCCCACCAGGAGGAAGCGGGCTGGGAACGTGAGGCTGGAACGAGCCCGGCACACCCGGACCACGCCGTCCTCCAGGGGCTGGCGCAGGGCATCGAGCACCGCTGCCGAGAACTCGCCCATCTCGTCGAGGAAGAGGACACCGTTGTGGGCCAGGCTGATCTCGCCGGGGCGCATCCACGCCGTTCCCCCTCCGACCAGGGACACGCTCGAAGCTCCGTGGTGCGGAGCCCGAAGGGGCGGTACCTCCACCAGGCCGTCCCCCGGGAGCTCGACCCCGGCCGCGGAGTGGATGCGCGTGGTCTCCAGCGCCTGGCACCGGTCCAGGCTCGGGAGAAGGCCGCTCAGGCGCCGGGCCAGCAGCGTCTTCCCCGATCCGGGCGGGCCGGTGAACAGCAGGTGGTGGCCTCCGGCGGCCGCCACCTCCAGGGCCCAGCGTCCGAGCGGCTGGCCCCGCACGTCGGCCAGGTCGGGCGGGCTGACGGGCACGGCCGGCGGAGCCGCGGGCGGCGACTCCCATGGAGCATCGCTGTTGAGAGCGTCCACCAGCCCCCGAAGCGTGGAGGCGACGCGCACCTCGTGCCTGCCCACCAGCGCGGCCTCGGCGGCACACGCCGGCGGCACCACCACCTCGGTGGCGTCGATGGCGTCCACCAGGGGGACCATCCCCGGCACCCTCCGGACCGAGCCGTCGAGGCCGAGCTCGCCCACGAACGCCCGGCCCGCCACCCGCTCGGCAGCGAGCTCCCCGGCCGCCACCAGCAGGGCGATGGCGATCGGGAGGTCGAGGCCGGCCCCGCCCTTGCGGACCCCGGAGGGGGCCAGGTTCACGGTGACCCGGCGCAGCGGCCAGGGCAGGCCGCTCGACAGCAGGGCGGCCCGGACCCGATCACGAGACTCGCGGCAGGCGGCATCGGGGAGGCCGACCACGGTGAAGCCGGGCAGGCCGTTGGAGACGTGGACCTCGACGGCGACGGGTCGTCCGTCGACGCCGAGGAGGGTGGCGGAAGGAACGGTGGCGATCACGGCAGGCTCCGGCACGTTGAGTTCGTGAGGGGAGAGCCGGGCGACACCGACGCCAGCCACTCGAGACGCCGACGATCAAGCTACCGACGACCTGTGACATTCAGGGCGGGTCGGGGCGGTTAGGCGTCGATCAAAGGCGGCTCCGCGTCCGACCCGCCCGCGTCCGACCCGCCCGCCTTCGACGCCATCGGTGACGCCAGGTCGGCTGAGTGCCGCGAGCAGCCACCAGAGCCGAGACCCTGGGGAATGGCACAGCCATCTCTTCGAGTAGGTGACAGCGTGGAGTACGTCGGACCGGGCCTGGCAGCAGCCGACTTGCCACGGGGATACGGGTGGCTCCACCACGGCACCCTGGGCACGGTCATCAACATCGGCGGCGGAGGCGAGATCTGGATCGCTGGGACACGGGTGGCGAGTTCCGAATGAGGCCGAGGAATTTCGTCCGACGGGCGAATGAAAACCGCTGTGAATGCTTGATGCTCTGGTCAGGAACTCGTTCTCGACCATCAGCGGAGCGAGCTCCGCCGCTGCCGAAGCGCACAGTCGAACAGTCGGCGCGTTCGGCGATGGATAATTCGACCCATGGGCCCGCATGCGGACGACGAGGAGATGGAGGTGCGACGGGTCCAGCCGTACCAGGCCCGCAAGCCCTACACCTGCCCAGGGTGCAACGGCGAGATCGGGGTCGGCGTGGGCCACGTGGTGGCCGTGCCGGTGGACGCCCCGGACCTGCGCCGGCACTGGCACCATCCTTGCTGGGAGCACCGTGGACGCCGGCGGGAGACGGGCAGGCGGCGCCCGCGTCCCTGACTGCGCGCCCCGCGCTCAGAAGGCCCCTTCCACCACCTCGATGGCCCCCCCGAGCACCGACGCCACGTCGAAGCGGATCTCCCGCGGGCGTACGGGGGCTTCGTCCTCCAGCCAGCGGGCGGCCAGGCGCCTTATGCGCATCTGCTTGGTCCTGGTGACGGCCTCCAACGGCGCACCGAAGGCGTCCGTCGTGCGGGTCTTGACCTCGCAGAAGACGAACTTTCGGCCCTCACGCAGCACCAGGTCGAGCTCGCCCTCCCGGCAGCGCCAGTTGCGGGTCAACACCTCGTAGCCCCGAGCTTCGTACCAGATGGCCACCGCCTCCTCCCCGCTGGCCCCGAGCCTTCGCCGCTGCTGGGTCACGACACCGTCACAGCTCCTTCTCCGGCATCTCCTCCACGTTGACGTCGTGGAAGGAGACGATCTGCACGGACGACACGAAGCGGGTGGGCCGGTACATGTCCCACACCCAGGCGTCGCGCAGCTCGATGGCGAAGTGCGTCTCGCCGGGGCCCATCCGGGGCTCGATCTTGACGTGGTTGGCCAGGTACAGGCGATGGTCGGTCTCCACCACGTAGCGGAACATAGAGAGCACCGCCCGGTACTCCTGGTAGAGCCCGAGCTCGATCTCCGCCTCGTAGCGTTCGAGGTCGTCCTCGGCGCTCATCGCCGCCCGCGGGCCGTCCCCACGGGCTCATGGTAGGGCTAGTGCAGACCGCATGGCTGCGGGGAGAGCGGTCACAGGAACGAGGCGCGGCCCGGTGGCCACACCTTGAGGACGGCGCGCCCGACTACCGACGCCCGCCGCACGGGGCCGAAGACGCGGCTGTCGGACGAGTTCCCCCGGTTGTCTCCCATCACGAACAGCTCACCCTCGGGGACCGTCGTCGGGGCCAGGTTGGCGGTGACCGTGCTGGGCGGGAGATAGGGCTCGATGAGACGCTTCCCGTTGACGTACACCTGCCCGTCGCGAGACTCCACCGTCTCGCCGGGAAGGGCTACCACCCGCTTGATGAACTCCTGGGTGGAGGGCTGGATCACTCCCACGCCCTCGCCGAAGGATCGCACCACGCCGGCCACGCCGCCAACGTCGCCCTCGTCTTCGACCTCACCGCACTCGGCGCCGGGGCAGTCGAAGACCACGATGTCTCCCCGTCTGGGCTCGTGGAGGCGGTACGAGATCTTGGACACGAGCACCCGGTCCGACACCAACAGCTGCGGGGTCATCGATGCCGACGGGATGAAGAACGCCTGCGCCACCAGGACCTTCAGGATGAAGGCGATCAGCGCAGCCCCCACGACGACGATCAGGGCTTCCCGCAAGAAGCGGAGAAGCAGGAGGGGACCGTTGTGGTCCGCCCTCCTCGAGTCGCTCAACGCGCCGCCCGCTTCTCCTTGATCTTGGCCGACTTCCCGGAGCGCTCTCGCAGGTAGTAGAGCTTCGCCCGTCGCACGTCGCCGGTCCTGGTCACCTCGAGCTTGGCGATCACCGGGGAGTGCACGGGGAAGGTGCGCTCCACGCCGACTCCGAAGCTCACCTTGCGTACCTTGAACGTCTCACGCGCTCCAGACCCGCTCCGGGCGATGACGTCTCCCTGGAACACCTGGACCCGCTCGCGGGTACCCTCCACGACCCGTACGTGGACCTTCACGTTGTCTCCGGGCTTGAAGACGGGCACGTCGTCTCGCAGGCTGCTGCGGTCGACGAGGTCAGTGGGGTTCATGGCGCGTCAGGCTCCGGGGCGATCGTCAGGGGACGGCACAGGATAGCCGTGGTCCTCCAACACCTGCAGGTCCTCGGCCCAAAGACCGCCTCGCCTCTGAACCAGGTCGGGCCTTCGAGCGAGTGTCCGGGCAAGAGCCTGAGCACGCCGCCAGCGAGCGATGCGGCCGTGGTCTCCGGAGCGCAGCGTCTCCGGCACGGACCACCCGCGGAACTCGGCCGGGCGGGTGTACTGGGGGTACTCGAGAAGGCCCTCGTCGAAGGACTCGTCGGCCGTGGACGCCTCATTGCCCACCACGCCGGGAACCAGCCTGGCCACGGTCTCCACCACCACCAGCGCCGCCGCCTCCCCACCGGCGAGCACGAAGTCGCCTATGGACAGCTCGCCGTCGGCGAGGTGGTCCGCCACCCGTTGGTCCACGCCCTCGTAGCGGCCGCAGATCAGGGAGAACCCACTGGTGGTCGTGGCCAGGTCCCGGGCCCAGGTCTGGTCGAAGCGACGGCCCCCCGGGCCCAGCACCAGCAGCGGCCTGGGCGGCAGCTCGCGTTCCACCACGGCGAAGATCGGTTCGGGGCGCAGCACCATGCCCGCCCCGCCCCCGTAGGGAGTGTCGTCAACGCTTCGGTGAGGGTCGTCGGTCCCCGATCGCAGGTCGTGCACGCGCAGGTCCAGGACCCCTTGGCGCCACGCCTTGCCCACCAGGCTCTGGGCCAGGTAGCCACCCACCAGGTCGGGGAAGATGGTGAGGACGTCTATGCGCACGAGACGCTCCGGCCCGGCACCGCGCTCAGGCCAACAGCCCGGCCGGAGGGTCGATCACCACCCGGCCCGGCGCGTGGGAGACCACGAAGCAGAGCGGCACCAGTCCCCCTCCGTCGAGCACCAGGAGGTCGCTGGCCGGGTTGGCCTCGACTCCTTCCACCCGCCCGTGCGAGCGGCCCTCGACGCCCACCACCTCGGCGCCCACCAGCTCGTGGACCCACAGCGTGGTCGGCTCGTCGAGCGGAGGCGCCCACAGCACTGTGTCCCTCAGCGCCTCGGCCCCGCTTCGATCGGCCACACCGGCGAAGGCCACTATCCAGCGGCCCTGGTGGGGCGACGAGCTCATGACCTCGAGGGGCCCACCGGCGCTCGACAGGATGGCGCCCGCGGCCAGGCGCTCGGTGCGATCGGTCACCAGGCTCACGATGACCTCGCCTCGCAGCCCGTGGGGCTTCACCACATGCCCGACCTCGAGGAGCCCCGGTGGCACGTGGTGACGAACTTCAGTCGACGATGTCGACGGTGGTCTCCACGCCCTCGCGGGCACCGACAGCTCGCACGACGGTGCGGATGGCCTGGGCAACGCGGCCCCGCCTGCCGATGATCTTGCCCATGTCATCGGGAGCCACGTGCAGGCGAAGGTCGACCCGGCTCGGACCCCTCTCGTCGGGCTCGATGACCACGGCATCGGGCTCGTCGACGATCTGGCGGGCCATGAACTCGAGCACGCTCTTCGCCTCCGCTCCGACCACCTGGTTGGCGGTGCCGTCGCCGAGCACGTGGGCGTCGTCGTCCGACATGTCGTCGGCGTGCAGGACGTCGGTGTCCGGAACGTCGTCAGCGTCGCCCGCGGAGTCCTGGCCCTCGCTCACATCGACGACCCGGCCGAGGCCTGCGCTCGTCGCTCGGCGAACACGTCCCACGTGCCGGTGATCCGCAGCAGCTTCTCCACCCTCTCGGTGGGCTGGGCTCCCTTGTCCAGCCAGGCCAGCGTCTTCTCCTCGTCGATGCGGATGGCCGACGGCTCGGCTCGGGGGTCATAGGTGCCCACGATCTCGATGAACCGGCCGTCGCGGGGCGAGCGGCTGTCCGCTGCCACCACGCGGTAGGTCGGCTGCTTCTTCTTCCCCATCCTCACCAGGCGGAGCTTCACGGCCACGTCGTCTTCTCCTCGATCGTCTCGGGACTGTGCGCCCCGCTAGTTCATGCTGGGCGGGGTGAACCGCCCGCCCTTCTTGCCCTTCTTGTTCTTCTTGGCCTTCCTGGCCAGCGCCCCGCCCAGCCCTGCCTGGCCCATCATGTGCTGGACCTCCTTGAACTGCTTCAACAGCATGTTCACGTCGGTCGTGGTGGTGCCGCTGCCGTTGGCGATGCGCGCTCGCCGGGAACCATTGATCATCGCAGGGTCGACGCGCTCCGCCGGCGTCATGGAGCGGATGAGCGCCTCCACCTTACCCAGCTCCCGGTCGTCGATCTCGGCGTCCTTGATCTCCTTGGGCACTCCGGGCAGCATGCCCACCAGGCTGGAGATGGGGCCCATCTTCTTGATCTGCTGCATCTGCTCGAGGAAATCCTCGAGCGTGAACCGCCCCTCCTGGAGGGCGGTGGCAGCCTTCTCCGCCTCTGCCTGGTCGTAGGTCTGCTCGGCCTTCTCGATCAGGGTGAGCACGTCGCCCATCCCGAGTATCCGACTCGCCATGCGGTCGGGGTGGAAGACGTCGAAGTCGGCCAGCTTCTCGCCCACCGACGCAAAGGCGATGGGCCGCCCGACGACCTCCTTCACCGACAGTGCGGCACCGCCACGGGCGTCGCCGTCGAGCTTGGTGAGGATCACCCCGTCGAGCTCGAGGGTGGCGTGGAAGGCCTCGGCGGTGGTGACGGCGTCCTGGCCGGTCATGGCGTCGATGACCAGGAACGTGTACTTGGGCGTCACCTTCTCCGAGACTCGGCGGACCTCGTCCATGAGGTCGGCGTCGATCGACAGGCGCCCCGCGGTGTCGACGATGAGCACGTCCCGGCCGAGCCGCTGGGCTTCGGCCAGGCTCCTGGCAGCGACCTCCACGGGATCAGTTGGCGCGCTGAAAACCGGCACGCCGGCCTGGGCGCCGAGCACCCGTAGCTGCTCCACGGCCGCCGGCCGCTGGAGGTCGGCGCCCACCAGCAGAGGGCTGCGGCCCTGCTGCTTGAACCAGCGGCCCAGCTTGGCCGCGGCCGTGGTCTTGCCCGAGCCCTGCAGGCCGGCAAGCAGCACCACGGTGGGAGGCCTGGACGCGTAGGTGATCTTGAGGGCCTCCCCACCGAGGACCCCTGTGAGCTCGTCGTTGACGATCTTGACGACCTGCTGGGCCGGGCTCAGGCTCTTGGACAGCTCGGCGCCGACGCAGCGCTCCTTGATGCGGGCGACCATGCCCTTGACCACCAGGAAGTTGACGTCGGCCTCGAGGAGGGCGACGCGGATCTCCCGCAGGACGACCTCGACCTCGGCCTCGCCGAGGCGGCCGCGGCTCCGCATCCGGGTGAAGATCCCCTCGAAGCGATCGCTCAGAGACTCGAACATGTGGACTACCAGGCTAGTGGAGCCCTCCCTCGTCCATCGATGGTGACCGGCTCAACCATCGATCGTGACTGGGGCTACCTGTCGATCCTGACGGGGCTCTCGATGAGGGCCGCCTCCGGCTCCGGCCCGGTGGGGTCGACCCAGGGGGCATGAGCCGGCGCATCAGGGGAGGCGTGCCATTTCCGTCCGACTCGGTCCACGCCCACGGGGAACACGGTCAGGGCCCCGTCGGTGCCGATGTGCAGGCGGAGGAAGTTCTTCAGATCCATGTGGTGGAGCGGTGCGTACGCTTCGTTCCCCTGGAAGCCCAGACAGTTGGTCACCCACAGGTAACCGGACATGCCGACGGTGCCGCCGACGCCGCCGATCAAGGCCACCAAGGCGAGGAAGGTGATCAACGACGTGGCTCCCCCTAGGCCCAGGGTCGACACCAACCGAGATGAAGCGATGAGCACTCCGGCCAGGGTGGCCAGCTGCAGCGAGGAATGGACCAGGCCGAGCAGCCATCGGGTCAAGCCCGGGGCGTCATGGGCGAAGCGCACCATCGCCGCCAGCAGCACCACCATGAGGACGATCAGCAAGAAGGCGGTCGGGCTCTCCCACAACGCCTGTCGCAGGCTGGTGAGGCCGAGCGACTCGTGCCTGTCCCTCAGGTGCAGGCCGAGGTTGAACGCCAGCAGCACCTGGGCCAGGCCGATGAGGGCGGCCAGAGGCACGTTGTACAGAGGAAGGAACCACACCCTCTTCCTGAGCCCCTTGGAGGTCTCGGCCGAGGGATAGCTCGCCGCCCGTCGGTACGTGACGTCGTGCTCCTCTCCGGGAAGCTGGATGCGGTCGGGGAGCTGATGGGTGGGATGCAGGAAGGCCCCACCGCCGCCGGCAGTGATGTGCTGGCGGGGACCATCGTCCTCCTCGTGGCGGACGTAGTGGTGCCGCCCGCTCTTCAGGTAGAGCATCACCCGGGCCCCGGCGGGCCGGATCAGCCGGCGCTCGAGATATCCCAGGTCGCGATCGGAGTAGACGTCCCCCCCTCCCTTGACCTCCTTGGACAGGCACAGGATGATGCGATCGCCCCGCTCCAGCTGACTGGTGGCAAGGTCGGAGAAGTACTTCCACTGCTCATCGTCGATGTAGGGGCCGAACTGGATGTCGATGCCCCACAGCCACCAGCCATGCGGGAGCCCGACGGCGAAATAGCTCCGGCTCTGCTGCGTCTGCCACGCTCCGATCCGCCGGCGGCGGCAGAAGATCTCCTCGAAGTTGATGAGCCCGTCGTACCAGTCGTGACTGCCGGGGATGGCGAACAGCTCAGGAGCGTCTCCGTCGGTGCAGGGCAGCGCCGCCCGGTACGGACCGAGCAGGCGGTTCTCGTACTCGGTCCGCTTGGGCACGGGGTACACCTGGTCACCGCCCATGACCAGGATCCGCCCCCGCTCCGTGGCGAAGGCCTCGCCGTCGCCTCCCAGCTCGAGCTGCTCGGAGGCCAGAAGCCTGGCCACCGTGTAGGTCGAGTTCCACCCGTCCCCGAGATCGGCGACGTAGTCGAGCCACAGCTCGGGTGCCTCTGAGCGGTCGTGGGTCTCGATGGCGGAGAGAGCCTGGAGCTGGCGCGGGTCGGCGTAGGTACCGAGCAGGCCCGACAACAGCACGCGGATAGCGGTGTCGAGGAGCTGGTGGGGATCGAGCCAACGGACCATGGGCCTGGGCACGAAGCCCAGCTCCGAAGGATCCAACGACATCGGACGCGGCGGACAAGCCGCGTCCGCCGATCCCGAATCCTCCGGCGTCTGGGCCGTGCTCGTCACAGTGCGGTGCTCGACATCAGGAGAAGAGGGCGTCCACGAACTCCTCCGGATCGAAGTCCACGAGGTCGTCGGCGGTCTCCCCCAGGCCCACCAGCTTCACCGGCAGGTCCATGTCGTGCTGGATGGCGAGCACGATGCCACCCTTGGCCGTGCCGTCGAGCTTGGTGAGCACCACGCCCGTCACCGACACCGCCTGGGCGAACTGGCGAGCCTGGACCAGGCCGTTCTGGCCCGTCGTGGCGTCGATCACCAGCAGCACCTCGGTCAGGCGCCCGGGTGGCCGCTCGGCAACGCGACGGACCTTCTTCAGCTCCTCCATGAGGTTGATCTTGGTGTGCAGCCGCCCGGCGGTGTCCGCCAGCACCAGGTTGGCGCCGCGTGCCGCGGCGCGCTCGACGGCGTCGAACACCACCGAGCCCGGGTCGCCACCCTCGGCTCCGCGCACCAGGTCGGCGCCCACCCGCTCGGCCCACAGCCCGAGCTGCTCGGCGGCCGCGGCCCGAAAGGTATCGCCCGCGGCCATGACCACGGTGCGGCCGGAGGCCGCCTCGCGGAGCCCGACCTTTCCGATGGTGGTCGTCTTGCCCACTCCGTTCACGCCGACGAACAACCACACGTTGGGGGCGCCCGGCTCGTAGTTCAGGCCCGCGTCCACCTGCGCCAGCCTCTTGGTGAGGTCCTCCTTGAGCGCGTTCACCAGCTCCGCCGGCGTCTTGATGCCCTCGGACTTCACGCGCTCCCGTAGCCCGTCCAGCAGCCTCGACGTGAGGCCCACGCCGACGTCGGCCCTGATGAGCGCCTCTTCGAGCTCGTCCCAGGTCTCGTCATCGATGGTGGACCGGGAGAGGATGGATCCCACGTAGCCGGCCAACAGGCTGCGGGCCTTGCCCATCCGGTCTCGGAGCCGGGGCTTGACCGGAGCAGGGGGGACCTCGACCGGGAGGGGCTCGGCGACCTCGACATCGAGGACTGTCTCGATCTCCGCCGGCTCCGGTGCGATGAGCTCGGGTTCGACTACATCGGGCTCGAGGACATCGGGTTCGGGCACCTCGTCCTCGGACACCACCGGCTTGGGTGGGGCCTCGGGGGGCAGCGCCGGAGGGGCCTCGGGGGGGCCTCTAGCTCGGGTGGGCGCCGGCGAAGGCCCACAGCCACGGCGGCCGCCGTACCGAGGAGGGCCAGGCCGACCAGGATGAGTATGAGGGCGAGTTCCATGGCGACGGGAGCCTACCGGTGGGCCGCACCGGCCCTGTCGGCACCGGCCCTGTCGGCCCGTTCGCTCACGACCATCGAGGCGCCGCCCGGTTGCATGGTGACGCCGTAGAGGCAGTCGGCCGCCTCCATGGTGCGCTTCTGGTGGCTCACCACCAGCAGCTGCGCCTCGTCCCGGAACTCGTCGATCAGCTCCAGGAACCGGTTGAGGTTCACGTCGTCAAGGGCCGCCTCCACCTCGTCGAGCAGATAGAAGGGGGAGGGTCGGCTCCGGAACACGGCGAAGAGGAAGGCCAGCGCCGTGAGCGAGCGCTCACCCCCGGACAGCAACGAGAGCTTACCGACCCGCTTGCCAGACGGACGAGCCTCGACCTCGATGCCCGCGGTCAGGAGATCCCCCGGATCGGTCAGGCGGAGCCGGCCGGTGCCCCCGGGGAAGAGGGAGATGAACAGCTTAGCGAAGTTCTCCGCCACGTCGGCGAAGGCGGCGGCGAACACGTCGGTGATCTCGGCGTCGATGGCCCGCACCACCTTGCCCAGCTCCCGGCGAGCCGAGCGGGCGTCCTCGAGCTGGCCTTCGATGAACGAATGGCGCTCCTCGAGAGCCTGATGGTCCTCCAGGGCCAGGGCATTGACGGGTCCCAGGCTTCGCAGCTCCCCGTCGAGTCGCTCCAGACGGGCCTCGGGACTGGTCTCGTGGGCCAGCTCCGGACAGGGCGCGGCGATGATCTCGTCGAGCTCGCAGTCGAGCTCACGGCGCGCAGCTTTGCCGGTGGCGTCGAGCCGGAGCTCCAAGCTGGATTCGTCCATCTCGGCCTGCCGCCGTCGCTCTCGGGCCTCCTCGAGCTCCTGGGTGCTGGCAGCGCGCCTGCAACGCAACCGATCGAGATGCTCGAGGGCCGCACGAGCGGCGGCCTGACGCTGCCGGCGTTGCTGGTGCAGGACATCGAGGCGCGACTCCACGAGCGAGAGCCGAGCCGCCACTGCGGCCGCCAGCCGGCCGGTGACCGTGGCTGCGGCCGTGAGTTGACGGCGCCGCTCCCATGCGGCCTCTTGCCGGCTGACCAAGGCGACGAGGCGCTCACTTACCTCGGCCAGACGACGGGACAGCATCGACCGCCGCTCCTCCAGCGCCGACGCCCGCACCTCGAGGTCGGTGCGGAGCGTCGACACGGCGGCGAGGCGCTCGTCCAGTCGTCTGCGGGCCGATTGGCGGGCACGGGCCCGCTCCGCTCGGGCCACCTCGTCCGCCTCCAGAGCAGGCAACAAGGCCTCGAGCTCGGTGACCCTGCCTCCCTCGGCCCGTACCCGCTGGTTCTCGCGCTGCACGTGGGCCTCCACGCCGAGCCGCTTGGTGAGCACCGTGCGGCGCTCGTCCTCCAGGTTCCGGAGCGCCGCTGCCAGCTCGACGAGTCGGGAGGCGAGGACGTCTCGCCGGGAGACCAGGCCGGCCTGAGCGGCATCGGCGCCAGCCGCCTCGGCAAGGGCCGGCCCGAGCCGCTGTTCGGCGGCGGCCGCCACCGCGCCGGCCTCCTCGGCGCGCGCACGGGCCTCGTCGAGCCCCGCCCTGGTGGGCACGGTGGAGGGACCGACCCGCCACCCGTCCGCCGAGAAACGGTCTCCCTCGACGGTCACCGCCACCACGTCCGGCTGGAGCAGGGCCAGCTCCAGCCCCTGCTCCCAACGGTCGACGACCACCACCCGGGCGAGGATCGTGTCGAGGAGGGCATCCATGCCCACCGTGGCTCGCCTTCCCTCGATGGCGGGGCGCACGTGCCCGCGGAGGGCATGTAACCCGTGGTGACGCTGGTCGGCGCCCTGCATCGCTCTGGAGGCCGCCGTGACTACCGGAGGAGCGGAGCCCACGGCCAGCAACGTGGCCCCTACGTGGCCCTGCCGGGCGCGGACCAGGGCACGCCGGGCGCTGTCCGGACCGGCGAACACGATGGCGGACGCCGTCTGGCCGACGGCGGCCTCGAACGCCCTCTCCCAGCCCTGGTCCACCTCCACCAGCTCGAGGAGGGCTCCGAGGCTGCCCTCGACGTCGGACAGGCGGTCGGAGTCGGCACCTCCGTGTTCGAGGAACGAACCGAGCGCCTCGACTCGAGCCGTCCACACGCGCTGTTCCTGGCGGGCCGTGTCCAGCTGGCCCTGCAGCGCCTCGACCGCGGCCCTGGCGCGGGTGCGACGCTGCTCGCCTGCCTCCGACGCCGCGGCCGCCGACACCCGTTGCTCCTCGACGTCGGACATCTCCGGGCCGAGCCCGGACAGCTCGTCGGACAGCTCGGCCTCCCGGTGCTCCAGGGCGCGGATCGCCTCGTCCGCCCGGTGCAGCTCCGCTCCGGTGCGGGCGACGGCGTCGCGCAAGGCCATGAGCTCGCCCCGCACCTCGCCGGCTCGACCGCCCGGGTACGGCAACTCCTCCTGCCACTCCTGCTCGAAGGCCCGGCGCTCGGCGGCAACGGCTTGCTCCGCCGCCGCCAGCTCGGCGGCACGCGGCCCGAGTGCGGTGGCGCCGGCGTCGACCGCGTGCAGATCGGCCTCCAGCCCGGCGCGCTCCAACTCGAGGGCGAGCATCCGGTCGTCGAGATCGTGGTCGAGCTGGCCCTCGATCCGGCGGCGCCGCTCGTCGAGCAGCCCGGCCATCCCCCGAGCCCTGCCTCGCAGTCGCTCGAAGCCCATCACCACGTCGTCCAGATCGTCAGCCGGCGCCGCCCCTCGGGACTCGGCCTTGGCCACCTCGACATCGAGACGGTCCGTGGCCTCCTCGAGCAGAGACTCCCTGGCCCGGTGCACGGCCTTGGCCCGGCCGGCGGAGCTCAGCTCCACCCGGAGGCTCATGGCGTCGTGCCCCAGGAGGTACCGGCGGAGCGCGGTCCGTTCCTCCGTCAAAGCTCGTTGACGCCGGGCCGTGTCCGCCTGGCGCTCGAGTGAGCGCAGCTGGCGCCGCAACTCTCTGAGGAGGTCCTGGAGACGCACCAGGTCTTCCTCGGTGGCCTGCAGACGTCGCTCTGCCTTCTCCCGTCGCCGGCGGTACTTGTGGACGCCGGCCGCCTCCTCGATGAGGATGCGCCGACCCTCGGGGCGGCTCTCGAGGACGGCGTCGAGGTGGCCCTGGGACACGATGACGTGCTGCTGGCGGCCAACGCCGGCGTCGGAAAGCAGCTCCTGGACGTCGAGCAGGCGGCACGGACCGCCGTTGATGGCGTACTCGCTCTCGCCGTTGCGGAACAAGGTGCGCCTGACCGTGACCTCGGAGAGCTCCACGGGAAGCAGGCGGGCCGAGTTGTCGATGGTGAGCGAGACCTCGGCCCGGCCCAGAGCCGGACGGTTGCCCGAGCCGGCGAAGATCACGTCCTCCATGCGCGACGAGCGCAGGGTGCGGGGGCCCTGGGCGCCGAGCACCCAGGCGACGGCGTCGACCACGTTGGACTTGCCGCTGCCGTTGGGGCCCACCACGACGGTGAGGCCGGGCTGAAGCTCGAGCTTGGTGGCCTCCGCGAAGGACTTGAATCCCTTGAGGGTCAGCGTCTTCAAGAACACGCATCCGAAGGGTAGTGACGGCTTAGCCGGGGGCCGCGGACCCGTCACCCACCGGAACCGGGCTAGGAGGTCTCGCCGCCCTCTTCCCGGCGCCGCAGCTCGCGCTCGCGCCGCTCGAGATCCTCTTCCCACGCCCGGAGCTGGGGGGACTGGTCCTCGGTGCGGGCCGAGAAGTCCGGTCGGTCCTCCGGCCCTATGGGACGCCTCGGAGCCCGGTAGTTCGTCGATCCCGGCTGGAAGCTGAGGTTCTCAGGTCGCCCCAAGGCCAGCCACGCCACCGCTCCCACGGCGTTGGTGATGACCACGATGATGAGCCAGGTCATCTTGGGCAGGTTGCGCACGAGGGACTCGTCGGCGGCG
>JAUJNQ010000003.1:182588-213521 GCA_030448025.1 Acidimicrobiales bacterium
GATGATGAGCCAGGTCATCTTGGGCAGGTTGCGCACGAGGGACTCGTCGGCGGCGATGACGTCGAAGATGCAGTACGCCCACAAGAGGAACCCGAGCAGACCAAGCACACCCCAGACTCGAACCACGCCCGTCAAACTAGAGCATCGACGCCGATCCGGCTCTGCCGGTCGGCGTCGTTTCCTTTGTGCTCGCCCGAGGCGCTTTGCGCCGAGGGCGATTACACCTGGCAGCGCTCGCACATGAACGTGGACCGGCCCTGGGTACGGATCCTCACGATCGGGCTGCGGCAGCGCGGGCACGCCTTGCCCTCCCGACCGTAGACCTGGTGATGGCTCTGGAAGTCGCCGACCTCGCCGAACAGGTCGCGGTACTGCTCGTCGGCCAGCGAAGAGCCGCGGTGCTTGATCGCCGCCTGCAGCGTCTCGGTCATGGAACGGGCCAAGCGGCGGATCTCCTGGGACGACAGCGTCTCCGAGCTGCGGTCATGACGAAGGCCTGCGCCCCAGAGGATCTCGTCGGCATAGAGGTTGCCGATGCCGGCCAGGAAGCGCTGGTCCATCAGCAAGGTCTTGAGCTTGGTGTGGCGGGAGCGGAGCCGCTCGCCGAAGTGGCTCCAGCTGATGACGTCGTCGATGGGATCCAAGCCCAGGTGGGCCAGGTCTGGGACTTGGTGCTCGACGTCGTCGCCGGTGACGAACAGCTCTCCGAAGGTCCTGGGATCGACGTAGCGAAGCTGGCCGCCCTGGGTGAAGGTGATGACGACGTGAGTGTGGCGCTCCAAGGGCTCACGGGCGGACTTGGCCCGCAGGAGCTGCCCGCTCATTCCCAGGTGGATGACGAGCACCTCGGGACCGTCCAGGCGCAGGAGCAGGTACTTGCCCCGGCGGTGGATGGCTGTGATCTTCTTGCCATCGAGGCGGGACGCGAAGTCGCCGGGGGACTCGTGGCGTCGAACGGAGCGGGCACCGGTCACTTCCACGTGCTTGATCCGCTTGCCCAGCACCTCTTTCTCCAAGTCCCGGCGGATGGTCTCGACCTCGGGAAGCTCAGGCACGGGGCTGTGGCACGGCGTGGCCCTCCCGCCGGGCGAGCTCCTCCCACGCGGAGCGAGCCGCGGCCTGTTCGGCGCGCTTCTTCGAGTGGCCCTCGCCCCGGCCCAGTGCGGAGCCACCGACGTGGACGGTAGCGAAGAAGCGCCGAGCGTGGTCGGGACCCTCGAATGTCACGTCATAGCGTGGGAGCTGGTCGTGGGCCCGAGCAGCCAGCTCCTGGAGCCTGGTCTTGTAGTCGTGCCCTCCGGGGCCCTCGGCCGCTTCGGCCAGGCGCGGGCCGAGGAGCCGGAGCACGAGCGCGGAGGCCGCGTCCCATCCGCCATCGAGGTATACGGCACCGATGACCGCCTCCATGGTGTCGGCCAGGATCGACGCCTTCCGGCGCCCGCCCGAGGCATCCTCGCCCTTTCCGAGCAGGAGGCCGGCTCCCAGGTCCAGCTCGGCCGCCACTTCGGCGAGCGTGGCCGCGTCGATCACCGAGGCCCGGGTCTTGGCCAGCTGTCCCTCGGCGAGCGCGGGGTACGTGCGGTACAGGTGGTCGGCCACGACCAGCCCGAGCACGGCATCGCCCAGGAACTCGAGGCGCTCGTTGGACTCCTCTTGCTCCACACCGAGGATTTCGGCGCACCATGAACGGTGGGCCAGGGCGCGGTCGAGCAGCCGGAGGTCGCGCAGCGACCCGCCGAGGCGCTCGGCCAAGGCGGCGACCTGCGGACGTTCGGAGAGGCTGTGCAGCCGGGGCACGAGGCCGAAGCCTCAGTGCTGCTGGAGCTTGGCGACCACGTAGTCGACGGCGTCGCGCACCGTCTTCAAGTCCTCCAGATCCTCGTCGTCGATTCGGAAGCCCCCAGTGCGAGCTCCGATGTCCTCCTCCAGAGCCTCCACCAGCTCGATCAGGGCTAGCGAGTCGGCATTCAGGTCCTCCGAGAACGAGGCGCCTTCGGAGATGGCCGACGCGTCGATCTCGAGGATGTCGGCCAGCCGGTCGCTGATCAACTCGAAGACCTCCGGGCGGTCCATCGTCCCTTGGCTCGAGGCTTCCTGTTTGGCGGCGGTTTCGGGCTGTGCGTCAGCCGGCAACGGCTCTCCTCCGGGGTCGGTCTCGGCGGATACTAGCCCCGTTCGGTCCCTACCCCTTGACCGCTTGGCGCACGCGGTCGACCAGGTCGTTGGCGACCATGTCGTGCGCCACCCGCACGGCGTTGACCACCGCGGACGTCGACGAGGACCCGTGGCTGATGATGCAGACGCCGTCCACCCCCAACAGGAGCGCACCTCCGTAGGTGTCCGAGTCCAGCTCAGCGGCCAGGGGCGCCAGCAGCGGGAGAAGCACCTCGGAGGCCTTGATCGCCTCATCGGTTGACATCAGCACTGCGAACACCGCGTCGCGCATGACCCCGGCGGCCCCCTCCAGGGCCTTGAGGGCGATGTTGCCGGTGAAGCCGTCGGTCACCACCACGTCCACCCGGTCCGACATCAAGTCGTTGCCCTCGACGTTGCCTATGAAGCGCCCGCCCAACCCGGCGCTGTCCCCGTCGGCGAGGAGGGCGTGGGTCTCCTTCACCAGCGGTGAGCCCTTGCCGGGCTCCTCTCCGATGGACAGCAGTCCCACTCTGGGCGCCTCCACCCCGTAGCGGCCCGTGAAGTAAGCGGCACCCATCTGGGCGAACTGGACCAGCCAGGCCGCCTGACACTCGGCGTTGGCGCCGGCATCCAACAGGACCGTGGGTAGGGACCCGGGAACGGGTATGGGCGTGGCGATGGCCGGCCGGCTGACCCCGGGAAGGCGCCCCATCCGCAGCAGAGCGCTGCCCATGGCGGCACCGGTGTTGCCCGCGCTGACCATGGCGCTGGCCCGGCCCTCGCGGACGGTCTCGGCCGCACGGACCACCGATGCATCCTTCTTTCGCCGAACACTCGTGGCCGCGTCCTCCCCCATGGCGATGACCTCGCTGGCAGCGAGGATCTCCAGGCCGCCGGGATCGCCGATGGCATCGGGGTCTCCGACCAGGAGGACGGGAACCCCCAGCTCGGAGGCAGCCTGGCGGGCCCCGGCGACGATCTCGGGAGGACCCAAGTCGCCGCCCATGGCGTCGACGGCGATGGGGAGCATCAGCGGCGGATCAGTCGACTGAGAAGCAATCGACTGATCAGTCGACGTCGATGGCCTGCCGACCGCCGTACCAACCGCAGTTCGGACACACCACGTGGGGCAGCTTGGCCCGGCGGCACTGCGGGCACAGGCTGCGCGCCGGCGCGCCGAGCGTCCAGTTGCTGGCTCGGCGGCTCCGGCTCTTGGCCTTCGACGTCTTCTTCTTTGGAACGGCCATCGCTACCCCTCAGGTCGTGATCACTCAGGTTTCCAACGAATTCAGTGTCCGGGATCAGTCCGGTGCTGGGATCAGTCCTGGCCCAATGCATCGAGCGCCGCCCAGCGAGGGTCACCGACCTCGGCTTGGCACCCGCACACGTCGTTGTTCAGATCAGCGCCACACATGGGGCACAGCCCCAGACAACCCTCACTGCAGAGAGGCGCCTGCGGCAACTCCAGGAGCACAGCGTCGCGCGCCAGCGGCTCCAGGTCGAGTTGATCTCCCACCAGCGGGTACGTCTGCTCCGAATCGGGGCTGCGCTCGAACACCTCCAGCACCTCGGAGCGAAGCTCCCCACGCACCGTGGTGAGGCAACGCCGGCAGTCGCCCTGCCACGGCGCGAGCACCTGGCCGCGGGCGACCACTCCCCCGGGCACGCCCTCCAACGTCAGGTCGACGTCGACCTCCGCACCGCTCGGGACCGAGCTGCCCGTAACGGACGCCCCATCCAGCGATCCCCGGCGGTCGACGTGGCGCCGAGCCCCGGGACCGAGCCCCAGAGCCGCCACGTTCACCACCAAAGGCGAGCCACGCATCGGGAAAGTCTACGCGGGCGGTGGAGCAAGGCCTCCCAAGGCCCTGGCGGCCCAGCAGGCGGGCCGAGAACGGGGCGAGCGGCTACTGGTCCTGGTCGAAGAACGCCTCGTCGACGCCCGGCGACGCACCCAGGTCGCCGGCGCGCCCGGGCAGCCCGATGGAGCGGTCGTCGCTCGGCGTGGCCGGGGTCACTCGCAGCTTCTCGCGCCCCGCCTGCACGATCTTGGACGTGCGTTCGAGCACGATCTCGAAGGCGGCCAGCTTCTGGTCGCAGAAGTCCTCGGCCTCGAGGCGAAGCCGGGTGGCGGCCTCCCGTGCCTCCTCTACGGTCTTGGTGGCCATGTAGCGAGCCGAACGCACGACCTCGGTCCGCTGCACCATCCGCTCGGCCCGCACCCTGGCCGCTTCCAGGATCTCCTCGCCCTCCCGCTGGACCTTGGCCAGGTGCTCCTGGCGTTCCTTGAGGAGCCAGCGCGCCTCCCTCAGCTCGTCGGGCAGCCGCTCGACGGCGTCCTCCAGCAACTCGAGAACCTCGTCCTTCTCCACCCGCACGGTGGTCGAAAGCGGCAACGGCCGGGCGTTGGTGATGATGTCGACGACCCGGCGAAGGAGCGTCTCGGAGTCGGTCTGCTCGGGCCCGCTGTGGGCCAGACCGCCGTTGCCCAGACCCACGTCGTCCTCGGCGGAGCTCATCGGTCCCTCACCCCGGGAACCTCTCCTCGAGCCGCGTGGCGACCGAGACGGGGACCATTGCGTTCACCCGGGCGGCGCCGCCGAGCCTGGCGATCTCCCGCACGAGGGACGAGGCGATGAACGAACGGCTCGACGCCGAGGGCAGGAAGACGGTCACCAGGCCGGAGATGGCTTCGTTCATCTGGGCCATCTGAAGCTCGTATTCGAAGTCCGACGTAGCTCGCAGTCCCTTCACGATCACGTCGGCTCCAACCTCCTTGGCCAGCTCCACCACCAGCGAGGCGAACGATGCCACCTTCACGTTGTCCAGATGAGCCACGGACTCCCGGATCATCTCCTGGCGTTCCTCGACGTCGAAGAGCGGTTCGCCCTTCTGCGGGTTGCTCAGCGCGGCCACGATGAGGCTGTCGAACAGCCCGGCGGCGGTCTCGATGACCTCGAGGTGCCCGTTGTGCAAGGGATCGAACGAGCCGGGGAACAGCGCCGTCCTCATGTGCTGCTCCGGGTGGTCTCTGCCATCGTGACCACCGTACCGCCGTAGTGCTTCGTCCTGAGAACTTTCCAGGCGTCAGCCAGGTCGATCTCCCGATCGCTCTCGGCCACCACCAGGCCGGCGTCGAGCCCAGCCAGCAGCTCCGGCCAGCCGGTGAAGGCGTACGGGGGATCGATGAAGGCCAGGTCGACCGGAGCGGCGGTGCCAATCCAGCTGAGCACGTCTGCGTTGACGACCGTGGCTCTGGCATAGAGCCCGGTGGTGACCAGGTTCACGTTGAGGGCGTCCAGGGCCGCTCGGTCCTGTTCCACGAGCACAGCGGATGAAGCGCCACGCGACAGCGCTTCGATGCCCAACGCCCCCGTACCCGCGAACAGGTCGGCCACGGTGGCGCCCACGACCACGTCCAGGCTCATCAACATGTCGAACATCGCTTCGCGCACCCGGTCGCTGGTGGGCCGGAGGGCGCCCTGGGTCGGGGCCTGAAGCTTGCGCCCCTTGGCCGTGCCGGCCACCACCCTCATGGCCGCAGAGGCTAGGACTTCGACAGGCCGAGATTCAGGACTTGAACAAGAAGGCGGCCTCCTCCTCGTCCACCATGGTGCGGATCTCGTCGGCCAGCACCGGGTGCTGCTCGAGGGCCGGGTCCTCCCCGACCACGCTCACCGCCACGCCCCGGGCCCGGCGCACGAGATCCTTGTCCCGTCGCAGCGAGGCCAGCTTGAGGTCGCTCTGGCCCTTCTGGCGGGTTCCGAGGATGGTTCCCTCACCCCGGAGCTCGAGGTCCACCTCCGCCAGCTCGAAGCCGTCCGTGGTGCGCACCATGGCCGTCAGGCGCTCCTCGGCCCCTGGTCCCGGCCCGCCGAACAGGAAGCACCACGACTCCGCTGCACCCCGGCCGACGCGGCCCCGGAGCTGGTGGAGCTGGGCGATGCCGAAGCGCTCGGCGTCCTCGATCACCATCACGGTGGCGTTGGGAACATCGACGCCCACCTCGATCACGGTGGTGGCCACCAGCACGTCCACCTCGCCAGCCCGAAAGGAGGTCATCGCCCGCTCCTTCTCCCCCGACGGCATCTGCCCGTGCAGCAGGCCAAGGCGGAGGTCGCCAAGGATCCCTGCTCGCAGTCGTTCCAGCTCCTCCGTGGCCGACCGGGCCTGGATGCGCTCGGAGTCCTCCACCAGCGGGCACACCACGTAGGCCTGGCGACCGGCGGCCACCTGGGCCCGTACCCGCTCCCACGCCTCTGCCTCCTCCAGAGGGCCACGCGACCACACCGTGCGCACCGGTGTGCGTCCGGGGGGCAGCTCGTCGAGGATCGTGAGGTCGAGGTCGCCGTAAACCAGCATGGCTGCGGTGCGGGGTATGGGCGTGGCCGTCATGACCAGCACGTCGGGATCACTGCCCTTTCCCCGGAGGGCGGCGCGCTGCTCCACGCCGAATCGATGTTGCTCGTCGATGACCACCACCCCCAGCCGGTGGAACTCCACCTCCTCGGTCAGGAGGGCGTGGGTGCCGATCAGCAGGTCGACCTCGCCGGTCCGCAGCCCTGCATGGAGCCGCGCCCGCTCCGAAGCGGTGGTGCGGTTGGTGAGCAGGTCCACCCGGAGGGGCCGCTCGCCGAGCAGCGTGGCGGGGTCGGGCACGGTGAGGTCGGCTAGGAGGTCTCGCACGCCGATGTAATGCTGCTCGGCCAGCACCTCCGTGGGGGCCATGAGGGCGCCCTGGTGCCCACTCTGGATGGCCGTGAGCAGGGCGGCCACGCACACCACGGTCTTGCCCGAGCCCACGTCGCCCTGGAGCAGGCGGTGCATGGGATGGGGGCCGGCCAGGTCGGCTGCGATCTCCTCGTTGGCCCGGCGCTGGGCGTCGGTGAGGGCGAAGGGGAGCTTGTCGTGGAAACGGCCTACCAGCTCGCCGTCGATGAGGTGGCGGATGCCCTTGGCCTCACGCTCCACCGCCCTCTTGCGCATCACCAGGGCAATCTGGAGCCGGAGCAGCTCGTCGAAGGCCAGGCGCTTCCGGGCGGCGTAGGCGTCGGCCATGGTCTCTGGGCAGTGGATCCGCCGGAAGGCCCGGGTCCGGTCCATGAGGTCGAGCTCTCGAAGCACAGGCGCGGGCAGCGGCTCGGCGAAATCACCCGCCCGTTCGAGCGCCTCCTCCACCAAAGAGGCGAGCTCCCAGGTGAGTAGGCCCTTCTCCGACTGCGGGTATACGGGCACGATGCGACCCGTCCTGTCGCCGACGAGGTCGACCACCGGACTGCTCATCTGACGGCGTCCCTTGTACATGTCGACCTTGCCGAAGAAGACGGCCTCGGTGCCCGTCGCCAGCTGCCGGGCCCGCCAGGGCTGGTTGAAGAAGGTGCACCGGAGGTAGCCACTCCCGTCGAACACGTCCACCTCCACGATGGTTCGCCGGTTCCGGGTCCGGCGAGTGCCCACCTTCTTGACGGTGGCCATCACCATGGCCTCGTCACCGATGCTCAGATCGCGGATCTCGGCCTGTTGCGTGCGGTCGACGTACCGGCGGGGGTAGTGGGTGAGGAGGTCGAGAACCCGCGCGATGCCCATCTCGGAGAGGGCCTCGGCCTTCTTCTCCCCCACCCCGTGAAGCTTCGTCACCGGGACGTCGGCCAGGCCGCTCAGCAGGCGCGCCATCAGCTCGCTCCGGCCTACTCGGCCGAGAGCAGGTAGGGATAGAGGGGCTGACCGCCGTGATGGACCTCGGCGGTCACGCCCGGGTGGTGCTCGGCGAGCCAGCTGGTGATGCGGTCGGTGTCGGCGTCGCTCGCGCCCTCGCCCTCGATGAGGGTAACGATCTCATGGTCATCGGAGACGATCGTGCCGAGGAGCCCGGTGACGGCCTCGGCCACATTGGGAGCGATGGCCTCGATCCTCCGGCTGGAGATGCCGAGCCAGTCACCCTCGTTGATGGCGCCGCACTCGCACGACGAGGAGCGGACCGCCCGGGTGACCTCTCCCCAGGACACCTGACGGGCAGCCTCGGTCATGGCTCTCACGTTGTCCTCTGCGCGCAGCTGCGGGTCGTACTCGAGCAGGGCGGCCAGGCCCTCGGCCACGGCATCGGTCCTGACCACCCGCACCACCTTCTCCGTCAGACCGTCCACCCGCTCAGCCACGGCGACGATGTTCTTGTTGTTGGGAAGCACCACCACAGCCTCGCCGGGGGCAGCCTCCACGGCCGCCAGGAGCTCCGCGGTCGACGGGTTCATCGACTGGCCTCCGGCAACCACGCCTTGGGCGCCGAGGGAGCGGAACAGCGCGTGCAGGCCCTCGCCGCTCGCGACCGCCACGACCGCGGTGGGCACGGTATCGGTCGGGCCGTCAGCCGACTCGCCCCCGGCCTCTTCGCCGGGCTCGTGGCCCGACATCGCGTCTCGGACCCAGCGCTCCTCCTCCACCTGCTCCTTCAAGTCGCTGACCCGGATGTCTCGGGGCCGGCCCTGATCCAGCGCGGCCTCGATGGCGGCCCCGATGTCGTCGGTGTGGATGTGGCAGTTCCAGAGCCCGTCCCCGCCGGCCACGACTATGGAGTCCCCGACCGCTTCCCACGCCTCCCTGAAGGCGGGGACCGAGTCGTCGGGAGCGTCCAGGAAGAACATGACCTCGTAGCGGAGGTCCGAGACGCTGTTCTCTTCTGGGGCGGCTTCTCCGGTGGGGCTCTGTTCCCCGTCAGCGTTGCCCTCGGCCACGTTGATCCCGCTCGGCCCACGATGGGGCTCCGGATGGGGAAGGGGCCGCCCCGCCGCCACCTGGAGCAGGGCGTCATGGAAGAACAGGAAGCCCAGGCCGCCGGCGTCCACCACGCCCGCCTCGGCCAGCACCGGCAGCATCTCCGGGGTGCGAGCGAGGGCCCCGGCGGCCGTCGAACGGGCACGCTCCACCACGTCGACCAGGGCCTTGCCCTGGCCGCTGGCCTCCTCGGCCCCCTCCGCCGCGGCCCGCACCACGGTGAGGATGGTGCCCTCCACCGGCTTGCTCACGGCGGCATCGGCGGCATCGCTGGCGGCCCGGAGCGCCCTGGCCAGGTCCTCGGGCCCAACCGAGTCGAGCTCCCGGAACACGTCGGACAGGCCCCTGAGGATCTGAGAGAGGATCACGCCCGAGTTGCCGCGCGCTCCCATGAGCGATCCGCGGGCGACGGCCCGGCAAGCGGCCACCATGTCATCTGGCGGATCTCCGGCGGCGATGTCGGCCTCGTCGAGGGCGTTCACCACCGATTCAAGGGTCAAGGCCATGTTGGTGCCCGTGTCGCCATCAGGCACGGGGTACACGTTCAGCCGGTTGATCTCTTCGCGGTGGGCGCGCAGCGCGTCGCAGTACGAGGCCATGGCCGAACGAAGGTGACCCGGGCCCAGGCGTTCGAGCGGCTCCACAGGAGGCGGATGCTAACGTCGATGAGTTCCCGAGCGGTGGTGCAGCCCGAGCGGTGCTCCCTGGAGGTTTCACGTGGCAGCGGTGTGCGAAGTGTGCGGCAAGCACCCCTCCTTTGGCATGAGCATCAGCCATTCGCACCGCCGCACCAAGCGGCGTTGGAACCCCAACATCCAGCGGGTCCGGGCGCTGGTGAACGGCACTCCCAAGCGCATGCACGTGTGCACCTCCTGCATCCGGGCGAACAAGATCACCAAAGCCGTCCGCTAGGGGCTTTCCCTCCTCAGGCGAGTTGGCCTGGTCTGAGCTCGCTCTGGTGCCTGCCTTCCAAGCAGAAGAGGGCATCGACGGCATCCCAGGTCGAGGTGTTCTCCGCTCCATAGGCATTGAGCTGTGTCGGCATCGATCGGGGTGTCGAGCCGCACTGGATGCGGCTCGTCAGATCCTCTCGTGGAAGGGATGCCGCTCGAGGAGCGGCCGGGATGGGCTCGCCGGCGGGGGTGGAGAAGGACAGCTCTCCCCCGGCGTCTCGAATGAGGCCGAAGCCACCCTCGTGCACCAGGTGGTGGTGACGGCGACAGAGAAGGACCCCATTGGCAAGACTGGTCTCGCCTTCCTTGGCCCAGTGGCGGATGTGATGGCCATCCACGAAGCGTTGCTGGGTACAGCCTGGGAACCTGCATCCGCTGTCGCGAAGGCCTAGCGCCCGCTTGATGGCGGTGGGGAAGGTGCGGCTCTGGCGCCCGATGCTCAACGGTTGGCCGTCCTCACCCACGATGGCGGTCACAAGGCTCGAGTCACAGCTGAGACGACGGGCGGTCTCGGGGGCGACCCGAACCGCCGAGGTCGTTGAGCTCGGCCTCAGGTCATCCGCTCCCATCCGGGGTTCACCGGACCGACTCCCCGCCCCAGCTCCAAACCGGCGTTGATGGCCCGCTCCGTGAAGTGCTTGGCCGCCACGCAGGCGTCGGCGGGCTCCATGCCTCGGGCCAGCTCGGCACAGATGGCTGCCGACAGCACGCAACCGGTCCCGTGGGTATGGCGTCCGGGCAGGCGTGCCGCCTCCAGCCACACCGGGGCCGAACCTCTCACCACCAGGCAGTCGGGTGAGTTGCCACCGCCGAGGTGGCCGCCCTTCACCAGCACCACCTCGGGCCCGAGGTCGACAAGGGCCTGGCCGGCGCGCTCCATGCCGGCCCGGTCGGCGATGGCGAAGCCCACCAGGCGAGATGCCTCGGGAAGGTTGGGCGTCGCTACCGTGGCCAAGGGAAGCAGCCGCTCCCGCAGGGCGCCGACGGCGTCGTCAGCGAGCAGGGTGTCGCCGTGCTTGGAGACGAAGACGGTGTCCACCACCAACTTCTCGATGCCGGCATCGGCGACGGCAGCCGCCACCGCCCTCACCAGCTCGGCGGAGGCGAGCATCCCCGTCTTGGCCGCATCGATGCCGATGTCGGAGGCCACGCTCGACACCTGGGACCCCACCAGGTCGGGAGCCACGGTGTCGAAGCCCTGCACCCCCTCGGTGTTCTGGGCGGTGACGGCGGCGATGGCGCACGTCCCCCACACCCCGTGGGCCTCGAAGGTCTTGAGGTCGGCTGCGATGCCGGCTCCGCCACCTGAATCCGAGCCGGCGATGGTGATGGCCACCGGAGGCCTCACTGCCCTACCTGCCTCACTGCCCTACCTGCCCTACCTGCCCTGCCCGCCCTACTGCCATGCATGCTCCCAGCCCACCCTGGGCAGCGGCTCGTCTCCCAGCCGAAGCGTGCCGGCGTCCGGCGTACATCGACCGATGTGGATCGGCTCCCGAAGGCCCGCCTCGGCGAAGGCTGCCTGTAACGGCGAACGCTGCGATGCGGTGAACACCAGCTCATAGTCCTCTCCCCCACCCAACGCCTCTTCCAAAGACGCTCCCTCGGCCACCGGCACGTGCTCGACCACCATCCCCACCCCTGATGCGCCCGCGAGGTGGCCGATGTCGCCGGCCAGACCATCGGAGACGTCGATGAGCGACGTGGCGCCCGCCATCCGAGCCACTTGTCCTTCCACCACCCGGGCCTGCGGCCGTCGATGGGCCACCGCGCACGGGTGGTCGTCGCTCACCGACCCTGCCTGCAGGAGACGGAGCCCGGCGGCCGACGACCCCAGCGGCCCGGTCACGTAGATCGAGTCGCCCCCGCCCGCCCCGGAGCGCAGCACCGGCCCGGGGCCGTCCACGGTGCCGGTCACGAACACCGACACCACCAACTGGTCACCGCCGGTGAGATCGCCGCCTACCACCGGGCAGGCGAAGGCGGCGGCCGCCTCGACGATCCCGTGATAGAGCAGGTCGAGGTCGGTGTCCGGTGGCCCGGTCACCACCACCAGGGCATGCGAAGGTGAACCGCCCATGGCGGCCACGTCGCTCACGCTCACCGCCATCGCCTTCCAGCCGAGGTCGTCCAGCCCGACCAGCGACAGGTCGGCGTGCACGCCGGCAACCACGGCGTCGGCAGTGAGCACCATCTGGGTGCCCGGAGTCGTCACCACGGCGGCGTCGTCGCCGATCCATATCTGGCCCTCGGGCGCGGCCGGCAGCAGCCGCCTCAGGCGCTCGATGGCCCTGAGCTCACCCCGACCGTTACTCTCCACGCAACGACTGTAGGAGGGACCAACGATGCAGGGTGTGGTCAAGTCCTACGACCCCGGCACGGGCGAGGGCGTGGTGGTACGCGACACCGACCGCAGCGAGGTGGACCTGGCTGACGACGCCCTCGTCGGGTCCATCTTCCGGATGCTCCGGCAGGGCCAGAGGGTGGTCTACGACCTCGATGGAGAGGGCCGGGCCACCCGCCTGCGATTTGGCTCCGAGGTCGACATGGGAGCGCCCATCGACCCTCCGGCCCCCTGACCGCCGGCCCACGCCTCCTAACATCTGGTGATGAGGGGCCCTCCGTCCAGGAACGCCAAGCTGCTCGCCTACCTGGACCGGGTGGCCGAGCTCTGCCAGCCCGACCGAGTCGAGTGGTGCGACGGCTCCACCGCCGAGTACGACCGCCTGTGCCAACTGCTGGTCCGAAGCGGCACCTTCACCCGGCTCTCGGACGCGAAGCGTCCCAACAGCTACTGGGCCCGGTCCGACCCCGCCGACGTGGCACGCGTCGAGGACCGCACCTTCATCTGCTCCCGGCGGGAAGAAGACGCCGGTCCCACCAACAACTGGCGCGACCCGGACGACATGACCGCCGAGCTCGAGGGCTTCTTCGGTGGCTCCATGCGAGGCCGCACCATGTACGTGGTGCCCTTCTCCATGGGGCCGCTGGGATCGGACAAGTCCCACATCGGCGTCCAGTTCACCGACTCGGCCTACGTCGTGGTGCACATGCGGATCATGACCCGCATGGGCGCCGGCGCCCTCGAGGTGCTGGGGGACGACGGGGAGTTCGTGCCCTGCCTCCACTCGGTCGGCATGCCCCTCGAGCCGGGCCAGGCCGACGTGGCATGGCCGTGCAACGCCGAGAACAAGTACATCGCCCACTTCCCCGAGACACGGGAGATCTGGTCTTACGGGTCGGGTTACGGCGGCAACGCCCTCCTCGGGAAGAAGTGCTTCGCCCTGCGCATCGCCTCGGCCATGGCACGAGACGAAGGGTGGTTGGCCGAGCACATGCTGATCGTCAAGCTCACCTGCCCCAACGGTGAGACGCGCTACATCACCGGCGCCTTCCCCTCGGCGTGCGGGAAGACCAACCTGGCCATGCTCGTGCCCAGCCTTCCCGGCTGGAAGGTTGAGACCGTGGGCGACGACATCTGCTGGATGAAGTTCGGCGCCGACGGACGTCTCTACGCCATCAACCCTGAAGCGGGCTTCTTCGGCGTGGCTCCCGGCACGAGCACCAAGACCAACCCCAACGCCATCCTCACCCTGTACGGGAACTGCATCTTCACCAACACCGCCCTTACCGAAGACGGCGACGTGTGGTGGGAGGGCATGACCGACGACCCCCCCGCTCATCTCACCGACTGGAAGGGGGACGACTGGACCCCAGCGAGCCGCACGCCCGCCGCCCATCCCAACGCCCGATTCACCGCTCCCGCCGCCCAGGACCCGGCCATCGCCTCGGAGTGGGAGGACCCCCAGGGTGTGCCCATCTCGGCCATCCTGTTCGGCGGCCGCCGCTCATCGGTCATACCGCTCGTCATCGAAGCCTTCGACTGGGAGCACGGCGTCTTCCTGGGGTCGATCATGGCGTCGGAGACCACGGCCGCCGCAGCCGGGGCAGTGGGCATGCTGCGCCGGGATCCCTTCGCAATGCTGCCCTTCTGTGGCTACAACATGGCCGACTACCTCGCCCACTGGATCAGCATCGGCGAGGACGCCGACGCCTCCAAGCTGCCGAAGATGTTCTACGTCAACTGGTTCCGCAAGGGCACCGACGGCAGCTTCCTGTGGCCCGGGTTCGGCGAGAACAGCCGGGTGCTGGAGTGGGTCTTCGATCGGGTGAACGGCGCTGGCTCGGCCACGGAGACGCCGATCGGTCATGTGCCCACCGAAGACGCCATTCCCACGGATGGCCTCGATCTGAAAGCCGGAGCCATGGCCGAGCTGCTGCGGGTGGACAACGAGGAGTGGCGAGCCGAGATCGCCTCCATCGAGGAGCACTACGCACAGTTCGGTGCCAAGCTGCCCGCGGCTATGCGCGGCCAGCTGAAGGCCCTGGCCGAAGGTCTCTAGAACCCGACCCGCGTCTTGAGGGTAGACCCGTTGACCGGGGTTCCTGTGGTGGTGATCAGCGCTCGCCAAGACCGGCCCAACCTTCCCGCCCAGAGCTGCCCCTTCTGTCCCGGGGGTCTCGAAGCCCCGGAGCCCTACGCCGTGCGTTGGTTCGCCAACCGCTGGCCCTCGCTGCCGGACGACCGGGCCGAGGTCGTTCTCTACAGCCCCGACCACGAGGCCACGCTTTGGTCTCTAGGCGTCGCAGGTGCCCAGAAGGTCGTGCGTCTGTGGGCCGAGCGCACTGCAGTGCTCGGAGCCCGGCCCGACGTGAGCTACGTGCTGGTGTTCGAGAACAGGGGCCCGGAGATCGGCGCCACCATCACCCATCCGCACGGCCAGATCTACGCCTTCGATGTCGTGCCGCCGGTGCCGGGCACGGAGCTGGGTTCGGGCTCGTGCTCATTGTGCGGGATCGACCCCGGCCTGAGGTTGGTCACCGCCATCGGGGGCTGGCAGGCGTGGGTGCCCGATGCCGCGGCGTGGCCGTTCGAGCTGCTCTTGGCGCCGACCCAGCACGTGCCGGATCTGCCCGCCGTGATGGACGGCGGAGACCCGGCGGCGATGGCTTTGGCTCAGCTGCTGGTCGACGTCCTGGAGCGGCTGGACCGCCTGTTCAGCGAGCCCATGCCCTACATGCTCTGGTTCCACCAAAGACCGACCGACGGCGGGGACTGGCCCGCGGCCCACGTCCATGCTCACGTGGCGCCCGTCTTCCGCAAGCCGGGAACCATGCGCTACGTGGCCGCCGGCGAGCTCGGCAGCGGCGTGTACTTCAACCCGGTGGATCCCGACGAGGCTGCCGAGCGGCTGCGCTGTGCCATCCCATGAAGGTGCGAGCTCACGCGCCGGGCCGGGTGAACCTGATCGGCGACCACACCGACTACACGGGCGGGCTGGTACTGCCCGTGGCCATCGACCGGGGGACGACGGTGGTTCTGGAGCGCACCGGGAACAAGGTGGTGCTGGACTCTGCCGACGAGGAGGAGCCGGCCGTCGTGGACCTCGGCCTGAGCGATGCCGCCGCGGTGACGCCCCCATGGGCTCGCTTCGTAGCCGGGGTCGTCCAGGAGGTGCGGCCCTCCGAGGGTGGAGTGGGAACGGTGCGCACCGACCTGCCCATTGGCGCCGGGCTGGCCTCGAGCGCGGCCTTGGAAGTGGCAGTGGCCTTGGCCCTGAGCTTCGAGGGCTCACCGCTGGAGCTGGCCCTCGCCTGCCAGCGGGCAGAGCAGGCCGCGTCGGGCGTTCCCTGCGGGATGATGGACCAGCTGGCGTCGGCGGCGGGTGTGGCGGGGTGCGCTCTGCTCATCGACTGCTCGACCCTTCGCGTGACGCCCGTGCCCTTGCCCGAGGGCGTGGACGTCGTCGTGGTCCACTCGGGCCAGCGGCGAAGCCTGTCCGGATCGGCCTACGCCGATCGGAAGGCGCAGTGTGAGGCGGCGGCGTCGATGATTGGACCCTTGCGGGACGCAGGGTTCGAGGACGTCGCCACCATCGACGATCCCGTGCTGGCCCGGCGAGCGCGTCACGTGGTGAGCGAGAACGCCCGGGTGGCGGCGTTCGCCGATGCCCTGGCCGGTGAAGACCTCGCCGGCGCCGGTGCCCTGATGGTGGAGAGCCACCAGAGCCTGCGCCACGACTTCGAGGTCTCCACCACTGCCCTGGACGAATTGGTCGTACGCCTGCTCCGACAGCCCGGCGTCCACGGCGCCCGCCTAACCGGCGCCGGCTTCGGCGGCTGCGTCGTCGCCCTGGCCGAGCCGGGCGCTGTCGAGGAGGGCTGGCTGGTGAAGGGGGCCGGTGGCGCCGCCGCCGAGATGGTCTGAGGCGCGCAGGGCCCGAGTGACCTCCAGCGCCGAGCACTCCATCTCACGACTCGGTCCTCTCACCTCGCAGCGGTGCCGGGTTCCGCCCGCAGCGGTCAAGCCTCACTCCAGCCGCCGGTACGCTTCAGCCAAATCGACAGAGGAGCTCGAGATGAGGCGTTGGCGGGGCGTGGTGATGGCGGGCGCGGTGCTCTTCGCCGGGGCATGCGGGTCGAGCTCGAGCGAAGACGGGGCTACCGGTACCAAGGCCAAGGAGCTGACACCTCTGGAAGCGGTGGTGGCGTCGTCCAACAAGACCGTCGAGGCCAAGTCGTCCAGGATGGCCTTCACGCTCCTCACCCAGGGCGTCCAAGGCCTGCCGGGCGGAAGCCTCACGATCACCGGCGAGGGCGCCTTCGACTACGCGGGCAGGCAGGGCACGTTCACCATGAACGTCCCCGCCATCGGCGGGATGCAGGTTGGGCAGATCGAAGCGGTGAGCACGGGCTCGACCATCTACCAGAAGTTCCCACCGCAACTGGCCTCGGCGCTGGGGGGGAAGCCCTGGGTCAAGATCGACCTCGACCAGGTGGGGAAGAGCGCCGGCATCGACTTCAACTCGATCTCTCAGGCGTCCTCCGGTGATCCCACTCAAGCTCTCCAGTTCCTGAAGGGTGCCGGCGCCGACATGGTGGAGGTCGGCAAGGAGCAGGTCCGCGGCGAAGTCGTCACCCACTACCGGGGGACCATCGACATGAACAAGGCGGCCGCCGCCGCGCCGCCGGAGCAGCAGCAGACCTACCAGAAGCTGGCCCAGATCTACGGCCAGCCACTGCCGGTGGAGGCATGGGTCGACGGCGAAGGACGGCTTCGCAAGATGACCTACGCCGTGGACCTGGCCAGGCTCAACCTCCCGCCGCAAGCGGGAGCGGGACAGAAGCCCACGGGCAACCTCAACTTCACCATGGAGCTGTTCGACTTCGGCGCACCCGTCAGCGTCACCGTCCCGCCGGCCGACCAGGTGACCGACTTCACTCAGCTCCTGGGGACGGCAGGCGGTGGGCGGTAGGGCGAGGCAGGGAACGATCGGCGGTAACCGTCCGTCCCGACGCTGCGACGGCACGGCTCATTGGTGACCTCCCTTTGTGAAAGGCGAGTCCACACCCCGTGCACCCTGAGTGTCTGGTCCGGCTGACAGATTCGAAAAAACCACGCCGAGTAGAGCCGTTCCTCGGGAGGAAGGGGAACGTTCAGCTCTTCCCAGGTCGAGAAGGGTGAAGGTCGACAGAACCCGACCGGTGATGCCGAGCTGCATATCGACGCCTCCGCCGTGTTGCTCGAGTAGAGGTTGTGGGCGAGGTATGCGTCGGTGACTCCGAAGTAGAAGCCGGTCGGATGGACGACCAGGAATGCGGCGACTGCCGCGACGCTGATCCGTGCTCGAGGCTTCAGGATGCAGCCTTCCGTCCGATCCTCGACGGACTTGGAGAACAGCAGGGGTGCGGCTGCCGCCAGACACAGGTTCCATGGCCACACAGCGGTGTTCCACTCCGTGACGACCAAGGGCACGAGGACTCCGAGGTGGAAGGCGGGCGCAGCCCAACGAAGCACCTTCCAGGTGCGCGGCTTCACGGCAAGGAGCGCGAGCCCGACCTCCAGCACGGGAACCACCACGGCGATCAGGGTGCGCACGCCGGGGGCTCCGAGGGCGGTGGCAATGAAGCTGGCGCCGCCAGTGGGCCAACCGCCGCTCAGCACCTTGTGGAACCCTGCCCAGCCCCACAGCGCTACCAGGTGCCATCTTGTGATGCTGAGCCCGGTCGTGGGCCACGCCGCCCCGAGCAGAAGGATGGCCAGGGATACGAACTCGGGCTGGAGACGGACCTGGTCACCCAGCACGGCCAGGACGAAGAGCCCCGTGTGAAGTGTTGCCCCCACCCTGGGGAACGCCGGCGCGGCGAACGCAGCCAGAAGTAGGGGAACCCCGTATCCCACGGACCGAAAGCCATCCACGGCAGGCAGGTTTGGTGGTTGGAGGCGCGGCAGCCACAGGTCCCACGTGAGTAGGTAGGAGACGGCCAGTCCGAGCCCGCACACGACCAGGAGCGCTCGGCGCCTGGTCGGGGAAGGCAGGGCCCAGGGCGCCTTCGGGTCCCACCGTGGCGCCACCTCGTTCATCGTCTGATCAAGGACCTCACTCCTCCTCGCACCTTCCACCCAGGTGCTCGGCCAGGAAGCGCTCGGCGTGGGCGTAGAAGCGGAGGCGATTCTCGGGCTTGGCGAAGCCGTGGCCCTCGTCCTCGAAGAGGAGGTACTCGTGGTCGATGCCCTTGCCCCGCAGGGCGGCCACGATCTGCTCGGACTCGGCCTGCTTGACCCTGGGGTCGTTGGCGCCCTGGGCGATCAGGAGCGGGATGCTCACGTTGTCCGCTTTGGACAACGGGGAGCGCGACCAGAGGAAGTCCTCCTCGGTGTCGGGGTTGCCCACCCGGGTGTGGAAGGTGGCGATCAGCGGCGCCCAGTAGGGCGGAATGCTCTCGATCAGCGTCTTCAGGTTGGAAGGGCCCACCAGGTCCACGGCGCAGGCGAAGACCTCGGGCGTGAAGGTGGCTCCCACCAGCGCCGCGTAGCCGCCGTAGGAGCCGCCGTAGACGGCCACCCGCTCGGGGTCGGCGTAGCCCTGGTCGACCACCCAGGCCACGGCGTCGAGCAGGTCGTCGTGCATCTTGGCTCCCCACTCACGGTCGCCCGCGTTCACGAAGTCCTTGCCGTAGCCGGTGGAGCCCCGGAAGTTCACCTGTACGCACAGGTAGCCCCGGTTGGCCAGCCACTGGGCCTCGGGGTCGAATCCCCAGGCGTCACGACCCCAGGGACCACCGTGGACGTTCAACACTGTGGCCAAACCCCTGCGCTCCAACCCGTGAGGGAAGGTCAGGTAGCCGTGGACGGTGAGCCCGTCCCGAGCGGTGTAGGAGAACGGTTCCATCGAGGACAGGACGTAATCGGACAGCGCGGGCTGGTGCTCGAAGAGGAAGGTCGCCTCCTTGGTCGCCCGATCGAACGAGTAGTACGACACCGGGCCGTCGTCGGCCGTGAAAGCGGCCAGCCAAGTGGCATCGGCGTGGTCCCGGCCGGCGAAGCCCATGTCCCCCGGGTGCAATGCGCGCATCGCTTCGAAGTCCGCCCTGAGCCCTTGATCGAGAACCTGCCAGTGGATGCGGTCGCGCAGGAACGCCACCGCCTGCACTTCACGGGTGTCGGGATGCACGATCACGTCGGAGACGTCGTGTGTGGCGTCCTCGGCGATCACCTCCTGGCTGCCGTCGGCCAGGGCCATGCGGACCAGGCGCCCGGCGTTGGCTCCCTGCGAGGTGATGAGGTACAGCCCGTCGCCGTCGGCGGTGAAGCCCACCACCCCGGTGGTGAGCGCGTCCTCCTGGGAGACCCCCAGCAGCAGCCTCCACTCGTCGGACTCGCCGTCGCGCACCATCACGTTCATGCCACCTTCAGGTGTGGGCGCCGACCCGCAGCGCACCCGCAGGTCCATGTCGGCCACCCAGTCCAGGAACCCGGGGTTCTCCACCACCTTGGCCAGCTCGCCGCTGGTCAGGTCGAGGCGGTACACGTCGTGCAGCTCAGGGTTGTCCCTGTTCAGCCCCACGAGCATCTGATCAGGGTGGTGCTTGGACACCTCCACCACCTGGGCCTGCACGTCATCGAACGGCGTGAGGTCGCGCACGGACCCGCTGTCGAGGTCCACGCCGTAGAGGCGCCAGTTCTCGTCGCCGCCCTTGTCCTGGACGTACAAGAGGTGGCGGCCATCATGGGCCCAGAAGTAGGTGCGGATGCCCCGCTCGCGATCGTCGGTGACCGGCTTGCCCCCACCGCCGGCCAGGTCGCCGACCCACACGTTGAGCACGCCGTCGACCGGCGCGATCCAGGCCAACCGCCTCCCGTCAGGCGAGATCTTCGGTTGCACCCGCTCCGGGTTGCCGAATAGCACTTCACGGGGGATCAGCGGGTCGGTCGTCGTCATCGGCCCCAAGCTAGAGTGCCTGGCCGTGAGCGAGAGGAGCGGTGCGGTGTCGGTATGTGCCTACGTTCTCATCCAAGCTGAGGTGGGCAAGTCGGCCCAGGTCGCGCAGGAGATCGGCGAGATCGAGGGCATCGTGTCGGCGGAGAACGTCACCGGTCCATACGACGTGATCGTTCGGGCCGAGGCCGAGTCGGTGGACGAGCTGGGGCGGATGGTGGTTTCGAAGATGCAACTCATCGACGGCATAACCCGCACCACCACCTGCCAGGTGGTAAACCTCTAGACCCCTCAGGCCACCACCTGCACCGGCGTGCCCGCGGGCACGATCTGGGCCAGCTTGGTGATGGTCTCGTTGCGCAGCCGTATGCACCCGTTGCTCACGGCGCTGCCGAGGAGGCCCGGTGCATTGGTGCCGTGGAGAGCGATCTGGCCCTGGCCGCCGCCGAAGCTCCTCAGCACCTCGGAGAACCCAGCCACGCTCAGCTGGTACGGGCCGTAGACGCCTCTGGTGTTGGCCAGCGGCCAAACCGCGTCCATGTAGAAGTCGCCGAGGGGCGTGGGCGTCCGCGCCGCGCCCACGGCGACGGCGTCCTGGAGCACCGTGTGGTCGCCCTGGAGCAGGGTGACCCGGCGCGCCCCCAGCTCCACCACCACCCGGTACGGCGTGCTGGCGAGGGAGACGTCGGCGGCCCGCACCCAGCCCGTGCTCCCGTTGGGCCTCACCGCCAACTTCACCCGTAACCAGTCGCCCTGGCGCTCCTGGACGGCGAACACCAGGGGGTACCGCTCGGCCGTCGGGTTGGACAAGGATCGGGACGGCGCAACGGCGGCGGGGTCGTCGTATACCGCCACCGAAGGGCCAGTCGCACTGGCGATCCAAGCAGGAGGCGTTTCGACAGGAGCGGGCTCGGGGACCGTGGGCGGGACCTGCACCTGGACCACCGCCGGGGGCGGCGCGGCCGTGGGGGTGGGCCCCATGGAGCAGCCGGCGCCGGTGAGAAGCAACGTGAGCAGCGCCGCCACTGACAGGAAACGGCGGCGAGCAAGGCCCATCGCACCAGAGTACGGGACGCTAACTGCCCACCAGCAGCGCCCTGATCCCGAGGCCCATCACGAACAATCCACCGAAGCCGTAGAGCAGGTACTGGCGATGGCGTAGCTGCTGGCGGTAGGAGTACAGGATCCCGACGGCGATGATGGCCACGAACCCGTAGAACATGTGGAACTGGTCGACCGGGCGCTTCTGACCCGAGACCATCCCCACCCCCAGGGCTACCTGGACGAACACGCCGACCTCCACCATGACCGTGAACCACCAGAGGGCGCGCGTGCGCAGGCCCTGCACCCGGTGAGCGCCTAGGGCCCACAAGCCGGCCAGACCGTTGCCGACGATCACGAACCAGGCGAAGCCGGTGTGGATGTCGAGGAGCGAGGCGAGAGCCAGGAGGAGTCGGCCCGGCTAGGCGCTGGGCGTGCGCTGCTCGACGGTGAACGACCACAGCTCCGATCCCGAAGCCACCGGCTGGCTCGATCCTTCGGGCTTGGCGTGGCCCTGCTGGAACGCCTGCGAGCTGGCCCACGCCTCGAAGGAGGCTTCGTCGCGCCAACGGGTGTAGACGAGCCAGGTTCCCCGCTCGTCGGAGGGCCGCAGGAGCTGGAACTCCTCGAAGCCGTCACTCTTCTCCACCTGACCGGCTCGGGCGGCGAAGCGCCCGGCCAGCTCGTCGCCGCGGTCCGGGGGCACGGTGATGGCGTTGATGCGCACGATCGACATGGGGGTGATCTTCGCACGCGCCGTGTCGTCACCCCAAGCCGTCGAGAGGCCTGCCCTGCTCTAATCGTCGGACTTGGGCGCGCTTCAGACGCGCATACGGGCCCCCGAAGTACCACGTCCGGCGCTGTTGCTTGGCACCCAACCTAGCCAGGGGGTGTGTCAACGGAGGGCCTCGGGCTCTTCGGATCGACGTATCGCCGGAGCGGCTGTGCACTCGCCCGCAGGTCGTTGCGGGCGGCGTTGCTCACAATAGCGTCGAGGATCCGCGGCCAGACCCCCGGCGGAAGTTTGTGCCCCATGCCTTCGATCATCACCAGGTCGGCGCCCGGGATGGCCTTCGCCGTCGCCTCTCCCCCGCTGGCTTGGATGAGCTTGTCCTCGGTGCCGTGGATCACCACCGTGGGAGCCGCGACGCCGGCCAGGCTGGCGGTGCGATCTCCGGAAGCGATTATGGCGCACAGCTGGCGGCCGGTCCCCTGCGGATTGAACGCACGGTCATAGGCCAGCGCCGTCTCAGCGCGCATGTCGGCCTCGTCGCTCGGGTACAGGGGAGAGCCCAGCACACGGTGGGCTGCGATGTCGGCTTCCACGAACTCCTCCCGCGTGGTGGCCGGGGGCCGGGCCAGCAGCTCGAAGGCCTCGGCCGTGGGCTGGCCCACCGAGGTGGCGCCGGTGGTGGAGCTGATGGAGCAGAGGCTGAGTGCCCGGTCCGGGTGACGGGCGGCGACGGTCTGGGCGATCATGGCGCCCAACGAGCTGCCCACCAGGTGGGCGGCGGGAATGCCGAGGGCGTCCAGCAGTCCGACCGCGTCGTCGGCCATGTCCTCCAGCGTGTACGCCACCGACGACGGGTCCCCGAGGTAGACCGCCATGGGGTCGGGAGGGGGACCGCCCTCGATGATGGTGGAAAGGCCGGCGTCGCGGTTGTCGTATCGGACCACGAAGAAGCCCCGGCCGACCAGCTCGGCGCAGAACTCGTCAGGCCATCCGGTGAGCTGGACCCCGAGGCCCGCCACCAGGAGGAGCGCCGGCTGGTTCCGGTCGCCGACCGTGTCGTACTCGATGCGGATGCCGTTGGCCGAGACGCTGGGGATGGTGCAGCCTAGGACGGCTTCTTGGGTCAAGCCTCGCGGTCCCACCACAAGGTCACCGCCCGGCGAAGGGGATCTTCGTGATCGGAGCCGAGGAGGGCGTCGATCTCGGGGTCACGCTCTGGGCCCACGCACAACCGGCGGCGGACGAAGGTCACCCATTCGCCTCGATCGACGCCGGTCCACATCGACGGTCGTTCCCATTCCTCGGCACGGACGTCGAGACCGGCCTCCAAAAGCACGGCCTGCGCGTCCCATGCCGTGGGCCCGATGGGGCGCTCGATGCCGTGCAGCTCCTGCCACAGGTGGTTGAGCCTCACCTGGGGATGGCGGAGGGTGAGCTCCACCACCACCCTCCTCAGCGCGTGGTCGGTGAGCTCCTGGATGAAGGGCACCAGGTCGGCCACGTTGTACAGCACGTGATGGCACACCACTACGTCGGCGGCCTCGACCTCGGTGGCCACCTCGGGCCAGGTCCCCTGGACCTCGCGGTGGTCCACCCCCCGACGAGCAGCCGCGTCCGAGAAGGACTGAAGGAGCTCCTCGCTCTGGTCGACCGCCACCAGCAGGCCCGCCGGCGGGACGAGGGCCAGGCTGGCAGCGCCGCCACCGGAACCCACGTCGAGGACGGAGCCCTCCTCGCCCAGAGCCTCGGCGGCGCGGTGGCGCGAGGGGCCGGCTGCGCCGCGGGAGGCGGCCCGCGCAGCCGCCTCCCGTGCGAAGAGCGCAGGCGGGAATCCCCATGGGCTCTCAGGGGCGGCGTCGAGGATCTCCTTGGGGATCTCCCAGGCGGCCAGCTCGTCGGCCCACCGCTGCGCTGCCATTGCCATGATCGGTCTCCTTCTCAGCCGAGATCAGCTGAGCTCAGCCGAGCTTTTCGGCCATGGTGCCTGCCGACCGCAGCGCCGATCCGTCGGCGCCGCCGGCGCTGTAGTGGAACGCCGGTCGCCGTACCGCCTCGTCCAGGAGATCGGCGAGCAGGCGCGAGAAGGAGATCTCCGGCTCGATCCACAGGTATCTCGCCAGCGAGCCGGGGATGGTGTTGATCTCGTTCACGTACAGGTTGCCCTCCGCTCCCAGGAAGTCGATGCGGGCCATGCCCCGCAGACCGGTGAGACGGGCGACCTCCGTGGCCATGCGGCCGATGGCCTCCACCACGTCGGGCGGCAGGTCAGGGAACTCCCGGGGAGCGCTCACCATCCCCTCCCCGCCGAGGTACTTGTCGCGGTAGGCGAGGATGTCGCCCGACCCCTCCCGGCGGAGCGGCTTCTCGATGGCCGAGAGCTGGAGATCGGGCCACGACCGCACGGCCACGTTGAGGTCCTCGGCCGCCGGTCGGAAGGGTTCGACCACCGCTCCGGCCCGCAGCTGGGGCGACGAGCGGAGCAGGGCCTGGGCCGTGCCGGCGTCGGCCACGACCTCGATGCCGATCGAGGATCCGCCGAAGCGGGGCTTAACGATGTAAGGCCCCTCGAAGGGCGGCGCCTCGCGGTCGCTGAGCAACACGCGCCCGAGGGACGGGAGCCCCGCGCCACGCACCACGTGGCCGAACGCCAGCTTGTCCATTCCGAGGGCTGCACCGGCCACGCTGGGACCGGTGTAGGCGAGCCCGGCTAGGTCCATGGCGGCCTGGATGGTGCCGTCCTCCCCCGGCCCCCCATGGCAGCAGTTCACCACCGCCCAAAGGTCGAGGCGACGCCGCTTGCCCACCATCCCCTCCCCCGTCACCAGCCGGAGCTGGCCGGACTTCCGGGGGACGCCGTCGGCAAAGTCCCGAGCCTCGAGGGTCGGGTCGACGTCCCAGAAGTCACCGGTCTTCGACCAGTAGACGGCGATGACGTCGCCCAGTGCGTGAACCGCCTGCAGCCCGCTGACGATGCTCACGTCGTGCTCGGGCGAGGGGCCTCCGAAGAGGACGGCTGGCTTGGCCATGGAGCTCCTTGGATCTCGGGGTCTCAGAGGGCTGGCGGTTCAGGGAAAGTGATCGGGCAGGTCGTTCTCGTACAGCACGGCGTCGCCCTCGCCCAGGTGCTCCCGGACCCAGGCCACGGCCTGGTCTCGGTTGCCCACCACCACGACCTCGGCCGGGCCTCCCGCCGCGCCCCGGAGCAGGGCGCTGCGGTTGGTCGCTCCTACCACCACCAGATGAGAGGCCACCGCCGCCGCGGCAGCCGCGAAGGAGGCGTTCTCGTGGTGCTGGCGGGGGCCGAGCTCGACCATACCGGGCGTCACCACCACCCGCTTGGCCTCCGGGGACGAATGGCACGCCAGGACGGTGAGGGCCCGGGCCGCCCCCGCCGGGTTGGCGTTGTAAGTGTCGTCCACCACGACCGCGCCGCTCGAGGCCGTTGTCACGCTGAGCCGGTTGGGGGCTGTGGGCAGTGACGCCAGCCGGGCGGCGATGACTTCCTCGGGAACACCTAGCTCCAAGGCCACGGCCACCGCGCAGGCCACGTTGGTGGGCGGGGCGTCAGACTCTCCGAGCCTTCCCACGAGGCGGCCCAAAGAGCGCACCTCGTCGTCGACGACGGCCACGTCGGCGTCGATCGATGTCGCCGAGCACCGAACCACCCTCTGTCCGGCGTCGGCGCGCCGGGCCGCCAACGACTCCAAGAGAGGGTGGTCGACGTTGAGCACCGCAACCCTCGCTCCCTCGAGGATCTCTGCCTTGGCCTCGGCGATGGCCTCCTCGCTGCCCATACGCTCGAGGTGCACCGGCCCGATGGCGGTGATGACGGCGATCTGGGGACGGCACCACGCGCACAGCTCGGCGATCTCACCCTTCCCGTAGGTGCCCATCTCGGCCACGAACACCTCGGTGCCCGGGACCAGCTGCTCGTTCACGGCCCGAGCCAGCCCCGCCCGATTGTTGAAGCTGGCCGGCGTGGCCACCACCGATCGGGTGGCCTCCACCAGGTGGGCGACGTAGCCCTTGGTGCTGGTCTTGCCGTAGGAGCCCGTGATGGCCACCACCGTGGGGTGCACCTGCTCGAGCCGTGCGGCAGCCCGGTCGACGAAGGGCCGCACCATGCGACGCTCGAGGGGAGCAGTGACGAACAGGGCGGCATCCATCAGGAGGGGCGCCAGCGCCGCGGCCAGAACCGAGGTGAACGGTACGATGCCGGCCACCGAGCCGACGGCCACCAACAACAAGACGAGCAACGCCCACACTGCGGCCAGCCTGCGCAGGCGACGGGTCCACGCCAGCTTGGAGGTTCGTCCCCGGAGCCCCAGCCCGAAGGGCCCGACGGCGACGCCAATGGCAGCCGAGGCCCCGAGAGGCGGAATGGCCGGCGAGAACAACACGCAGAGGAGGACCTGGGCGGCCAGGATCCAATTCGGGTCCCTGCCCCACCAACGAACGGCGAAGCGGGACACCGAGCGTGGCACGTAGTGCTCACGCTGGGCCACCCGCAGCCAGCGCACGCCGGCGAAGCCTGCCGCCACCAGCCCGGCCACGGTGACGACGGTCTTCACCGGATCGATGTCCACGCCCTAGAGCCGGGAGCGCAGGTTTCGCTCCACCGCGGCCCGAAGCTCGGCGGGGGCGGTCAGGGGCAAGAGGTGCCCGGCGCCGGGAACCACCGTCAACGTCGACTTGGCCAGCACCCGGCAGGCGGCCTCGGCCACGGCCACTGGCACCTCGGCGTCGTCGTCGCCCCACACCAGGTCGGTGGGGCAGGTGACGGCCGCCAGCTGCTCCTCATAGGTCTCGTTCACCACTCGGACCAGCACCTGGCGCATCACCCTCGTGGCCGCCCGGTAGTCGGGCGAGCCATGGCGTCGGCGGAGCCCCTCCATGGCCTTGTCACCTAGCAGTCCCCGTCGGTGCAGGGCGCGGCCCGCTCGATAGGCAAGGGCCGGCTTGGCCGAGGAGCCGCCGGGCGGCCGGAGCAGGGGCACGCCCGTGAGCACCAGAGCGGCAACACGTCCGGGGCTCCTGGCCGCGAGGTTCACCGCCACCCGACCACCGAAGGAATGGCCCACCACCACCGCCGGCCGCGCCAGCTCCTCCAGCAACGGCGTGAGCGCCTCGGCGTACTCGGCCGCGCCCCACCCCTTGGGTGGCTCCGGGCTGGCCCCGAACCCGGGAAGGTCGAAGGCGATGGCGTCGAGCCCCTCGAAGGCGGCGTCGAAGTCCCGGTGGGTGCGCGCCCACCCGGGCAGGCCCAAGACCGACGCCGGCGCCACCCCGTGGGAGGCGCCGAAGAGCCGGCCGTCGGAGAAGGCCTTGAGCACAGCGGCGAACCTATCCCGAACGCCGGTCCCGCTCCCGGCCCGGTACGCCCGAACCTGGGGATGTCGTGGGGACGACGTGGGGATGACGGCCCCCGGGCAGGGATTTGTTGGGGATATCGCCAACGGCCTTGACGTACGCCCAGGCCGGGCGCATAGTGCCACCACTCCGGTACGACGCAGCTGGTCGAAGCCGAGGTGCGGGGTCCGCAGGGGCGTCTCACCATCGGCGGAGAGCGGTGTGCAGTGCTGGGGGAGGATCACAGCCGTTTCGTGGGGACTTCCTCGGAAGGACCCACGAATGCGTCCACCGGGTTGCCGCCCACCGGGCGACCAGGCCAGTGATCCGAGGACACGGCCCCGAGAAGCACGGGAGGCTCCGGCCGAACGGCTACTCGGGGTCGTTCCGCGTCCAACCGGCGGCCCGGCCGCACCCGTGCACCATCCACCGCGCTGTCACACCCCCTGGGTACCTTGCCAACCATGCCCCTGCTCGATGGTCTCGATCCTTCCCAACGGGAAGCGGTCGTCTCCGAGGCTGCACCGCTGTGCATCCTGGCCGGCGCGGGCTCGGGCAAGACCAGGGTGCTCACACGCCGAATCGCCCACCGGGTCACGGCCGGGAGCGCAGAGGCCTCACGAACGTTGGTCCTCACGTTCACCCGCAAGGCGGCCGGGGAGCTCCGCAGCCGCCTCCAGTCCCTGGGCGTGCGGGATCAGGTGGCGGCGGGCACGTTCCACGGCATCGCCTACACCCAGCTCAGGCGGCGCTGGGCCGACCGTGGCGAGCTGGCGCCGACCCTGCTCGAAAGCAAGGTGCGCCTGCTGGCCCCCCTGGTCCAACGGGCACGGGACAAGAGCCGTAACCCGGCGCTGGTCCACGCTGGTGACCTCGCCACCGAGATCGAGTGGGCCAAGGCCCGCATGGTGTCGCCGCCCCGGTACGAGGAGGCGGCCGACGTCTCCGGGCGTCGCCTGCAGTTTCCGCTTGCCACCATGGCCGGCATCTACCAGCGCTACGAGGACGACAAGCGGCGCAAGCGCATGGTGGACTTCGACGACCTCCTCGCCGGGTGCGTCCAGGCCTTGGAAAGCGATTCCGAGTTCGCCGCCGGCCAGCGCTGGCGCTTCCACCACTTCTTCGTCGACGAGTTCCAGGACGTCAACCCGGTGCAGTTCCGCCTCCTCCGGGCCTGGCTCGGGGACAGGCTCGACCTGTGCGTGGTGGGTGACCCGAACCAGGCCATATACGCGTGGAACGGCGCCGACCCCATGCTGCTGAGGGAGTTTCCGCAGCATTTCCCCGGCGCCCAGGTGCTCCACCTCGACCACAACCACCGGTCCACGCCCCAGGTGGTCTCGGCCGCCGCTGCGGTCCTCGGCCCCGGACAGGTCAGGCCCAGGGCCATCCGGCCCGACGGCCCGCCACCCGTGGTTCGCCGGTTCCAGACCGACGAGGCCGAGGCTCGAGGCATCGCCCGCATCCTCCGTCGGGCCCACGGACCGGGCGTGGGGTGGGGCCGGATGGCGGTGCTGGCCCGCACCAACGCCCAGCTGGTGGTGGTCGAGGAGCACCTTCGGGCCGCGGGGGTTCCCTCCCGGCTCAGCGGGGACGGCTCCCTCTTGCGCCAGGCCGAGGTCAAGGCCGCCCTGGCCCAAATGAGGCGGAGCGGCGCAGGCTCCACCTTCACATCACGGTTGTCGGACGTGGAGACCATGGCCATGGAGTCGGGGGCGCTCGAAGCCGATGCCGGTGGTGAGGAGCGCCGGCTCAACCTCCAGACCCTGGTCCGCCTGGGTCGTGACTACGCCACCCTCGATCCTGCCGGATCCGTCGACGGCTTCCTCGCCTGGCTCCGGGCAAGTGGTCGGGGCGAAGGGCCCCAGCAGGGATCCGACGCCGTCGAGCTCACAACCTTCCATCGGGCCAAGGGACTGGAGTGGCCGGTGGTGGTGGTGGCCGGGCTGGAGAACGGGCTGGTCCCCATCGGTCGTGCTCGCACGCCGGAGGCGGAGGACGAGGAGCGGCGGCTGCTCCACGTGGCGCTCACCCGAGCCCTCGACGAGGTCCACTGCACGTGGGCCGAGCACCGCACGTTCGCCTCCCGCACCATCGCTCGCAGCCCCTCTCCCTACCTGGAGCTCGTAGAGGCCGCCATTGCCACCATGGCGCCCGGCGCCGACAACGGCCCCGTTGCCATCCCTCCTCGACTGCGAGCCCAGCGTGACGTGCTGCGGGAGCGGCGCCACGGCGCGTCGTCGGGGGGGCGGAGCACCGTCGAGGGCGAGGCCGCCCAGAGCGCCCTCGCCACCCTCCGAGCCTGGCGCTCGGCCACCGCCCGTGCCTCCGGCGTCCCCGCGTTCGTCATCTTCCACGACGCCACCTTGGGCGCCTTGGCCGAGGCTCGGCCCTCCACACGGGCCGAGCTGCTGGCGCTTCCCGGCCTCGGGGCGGTGAAGGCCGAGCGCTACGGCGATACCCTTCTGGCCCTGCTGGCCAGCGGAAGTTGACGCCTGGGATGACTCCCGGTCGTCTCGGCGCGGCAACAGTTCATGTGGGGTTGACGACAGCCCCGGTCGCCCGGGCAACTGAGACGGGCGGATGAGTTAAGCGTCCGACCGGAGCTCACTCCTCGAAGTCCACCAGCAGGGGTGCGTGGTCGGAGGGCAACTTGCCCTTGCGGGCGAATCGGTCGATGAGGGCGTAGGTCACCTTCTCGGCCATCGCCTTGCTCACGAGCACGAGGTCGATGCGCATCCCCCGGTGCTGGTGGAAGTCACCAGCCCGGTAGTCCCAGTAGGTGTAGAGCCGGTCCTCCTGGTAGCGCAGGCGAAAGGCGTCCTCCAGGCCCCAGGCCTCGACGTGGGCCAGCGCAGAGCGCTCCGGCTCGGACACGTGTGTGGACCCGACGAAACCGGCCGGATCCCACACGTCGCGGTCCTCCGGAGCGACATTGAAGTCCCCGCACACGACGACGGGAGCGCCGGGATCGGCGGTGGCCTCCAGATGACGGCGCAGCCGTTGCAACCAGGAGAGCTTGTAGGCGTAGTGCTCACTTCCCAGGGTGCGCCCGTTGGGCACGTAGACGCTGGAGACGCGGACGTCGCCGCAGGTGGCTGACACCAGCCGGGCGTCCCGGTCGGCCTCCAGGCCCTCGCAGAACCCGTACACGACGTCGGTGATGGGCATGCGGCTCAGAATGGCCACGCCGTTCCACTGGCCGTTGCCGTGGTGGACCGACTGGTAGCCAAGGGCCTCGAAGGAGAAACCGGGAAAGGCCGTGTCGGCCAGCTTGGTCTCTTGAAGACAGAGGATGTCCGGGTGGGCATAGCCGATCCATTCCTCCACCCGGTGCAACCGAACGTTCAGCGAGTTGACGTTCCAGGTCGCGATGCGCATCCGAGCTCGCTCCTCAGGCGCCCGGCACGGGTTCTGACGCCGCCTTCTTGGTCACCGTCCTGGCCGACACCTTCTTGGCCGGCTCCTTGGCGGCCGGTCGCCTCTTCGCCGCCTCCTTCTTCGCTGGCTCCTTCTTGGCCGCAGACCTCTGAGTCGCCTCCCTCTTGGCCGGCTCCTTCTTGGCCGCGGCCTTCTTCTTCTTCTTCACCGGTTCATCCTCGGCCGGTTCCTCGGCGGCAGCCGCCTTCCTGGCCGTGGCACGCTTCGCCGGCTCCTTCTTGGCCGGCTCCTT
>JAUJNQ010000003.1:213621-227900 GCA_030448025.1 Acidimicrobiales bacterium
CCTTCCTGGCCGTGGCACGCTTCGCCGGCTCCTTCTTGGCCGGCTCCTTGGCCGGGGACTTCCTGGCCCTGGTCCGCTTGGCCGGTTCGCGCTGGACCACCTCCGGCTCGACGACATCGACCTCGACCTCGACTTCCACCTGGGCCGGCGCCTCGCTCGAAGCCGCGCTTGTCTTGATCTCCTCTTCAACGGTCTCCGCTGTGGGGGCCCCCGAGACCCGTGCAAGGCCCGGCAAGGCCAGCTCGATGCCCCGGCGAGCCGGGTCCAGGGCCTGGACCACGAACGCACGGCGCTCACCCTTCTTGACCACCTCCCGAGCGGCGCGGGGGGGTGGATCGCCCAGCCCGCTCAGGGGGACGTAGCAGCGGGCCCCGCCAGCATTGACGAACGTGCCGTGAGAGGAGAAGGTGTCGACCTCACCACCGACCTCGCTGCCCAGAGGGTGTTCGGACACGAACTGTATGAACGTCAGCGGTTCGTTCACCGGCTCGGCCGGCGGAGCCGCCGTGCGCCGCCGCCGGCGCTTCACCGTTGGGGAGTCCGGCTCTACGGCCTCCTCGGTGGCCACGGCGATGGCATGGCGAACCTTGCGCTCCTGAGGCTGCACCCTGGTGGCCGACTTCTTGGCCGTGCGGACCGCTTCTCTGCTCCTCGGTCCTCGTACGGGCGTCCTGGCCGTGAAGACCCAGCCCACGTCGGGGACCGGCTTGCCGCCGATGAGGCGGCCGTTGTTGAACAGCCACTCGTGCTCGCCGTGGAACTCCTGGAACGAGTCGTTGGACAAGACGGTGGCCCCCACCTTCTCGGCGATCCTGAGCAGGAAGGCATCGCCGCGCCCGATGGCGCCGGCCGGGGGGGACACCAGCTCGTTGTGAGCAACAGCCTCGTCGAACGGCGCTCGCTCGGATTCTTCGATGCGATGACCGAACGTGGCGTCGACCACCACGGTGACCACGTCGTCGGGATACTCGCGCTTGTACTCGCGGACCGCCTCGTCGAGTTGGACCAGGCTCGGGAGCGAACGGCCCTCGGTGGCAATGTTGGAGCCGTCGACGACGACGTGGCGGCCGGACACTTCAGCGCAGATGGTAAGCCATCACGCCGGCTGAGCCGGCCATGGCCCGACTGGGACTAGCGCTTGCCGGGGCTGCCGTCCGCGGACGCTCGGATCTTCTGGCTGAGAGACGCGCACTCGCTCAGCCCCAGGCGCTGAGCCTGCCGGTTGGCCTCGAGGAAGGGGTCCTGCGCCGACACCTGGCTGAGGCTCGCCACCGGATTGCCCTTGACGTCGTCGTCGAGCGCCTTGCGCGTCTTGGAGACGAAGTCCTGGAAGTCGCCCGCCTCCTCCTTGGGCGCCTTCAGGTCCTCCAGTCGGTCCACCGCCTTGTCGTACTCGGGGACCACGATCTTGGTGGCGAAGGTCTCGAGCTGCTGGACCGACCCCACGTCCTGGCTCGCGCCGAACCGGGACTTGGCCTCCTGCTCGATGCGCTTGGCCGCATCGGCGCAGATCTGATTGCTCTGTGTCACCAGCTCCTGTTGGGACAGCGCCTTCTCGTCATTGCCGTCGCCGCAGCCGGCGAGCGCCAGCACAGCCACAAGCCCGATCACGACTGGTCCCGCGCCTCGCACTTTCACCCGATAAGCCTCCTTGGGTTACGAACGGCTGAACGCTAGCAAGTGCCACCGCCCGTGGCCATGGCAATGACTCGAATGATCGTCCTATGCCCCGTGGCACCGAGGCAACAGCTAGCCGCAAAGGCCCCGGAGGGCACGTTCGACCACGTCCTCCTGCTCCATCTGGTGCAACGCCGCGCTGCCTGCCGCCGGGCTCCCCGACTCGATCCGACTGACGTGGCGCAGCGTGTAGCGCTCCCGCAGGAGCCGGTGGAGGCGGCCGTGCACGAAGCTCCAGGCACCCATGTTCTCCGGCTCCTCCTGAACCCAGAAGACCTCGGAGGCATTCGGGTAGCGGCTCAGGACCGCCCCGACCTGCTCGTCAGGCCACGGGTAGAGCTGTTCGACCCGAACCACGGCAACGGGCGCCCCGACCTCGTCCCTCCGGTCCACCAAGTCGTAGGCCACCTTGCCGCTGGCCAGCACGATTCGCCGAACGTCGGAGGGATTTAGCGGCGTGGGGTCGTCGATGACCTCGTGGAAACGCTCGTTCACCAGCTCGTCGACCGGCGACCTGGATCTCCGGGACCGCAGCAGGGACTTCGGGCTGAGCACGACCAGGGGCTTGCGCCGCCCACGCAGCACCTGGCGGCGCAGCAGGTGGAAGTACTGCGCCGACGTGGTGCAGTTCGCGACCTGAAGGTTGTGCTCGGCCGACTGGGTGAGGAACCGCTCCAGTCGGGCCGACGAGTGCTCGGGGCCCTGCCCTTCGTAGCCGTGGGGCAGCAACAGCACCAAGCCCGACGCCTGGCCCCACTTGTCCTCGGCCGCCACCAGGAACTGGTCGATCACCACCTGGGCCCCGTTGACGAAGTCGCCGAACTGGGCCTCCCACGCCACCAAGGCGTCGCCGTGAACCACGGAGTACCCGTACTCGAAGCCCAGGGCGGCGTACTCCGACAGCAGCGAGTCGTAGACGAAGAAGCGGCCTTGGCGATCTTCGGGCCCGGCCAGGTTGGCCAAGGGCACGTGCTCATCGCCGGCGTGGTAGTCCACGAGCACCGAATGGCGTTGGGAGAACGTCCCCCGCCTGGTGTCCTGTCCGGCCAGCCGGACGTCTCGACCCTCGAGCAACAGGGACCCGAAGGCCAGCGCCTCGGCCAACGCCCAGTCCACGTCGCCCCCGGCGTAGAGCCGGGCACGTTGCTCGAGCTGCTTGGCCAGCTTGGGATGGACGCTGAAGCCCTCGGGTGCCGAGTGAAGGGCTGTGGCCACCCGATCGAGCACGGTGCGGCTCACGCCGGTGGGCGGGGCCGGCGGCAGCTCGAAGGGCGGTGGGCTCACCAACGACGTGGGCCGGGGCGGTGCCGACTGGCGGGTCTCCTCGAGCGCGGTCTGGAAGCGAGCCGAGAAGTCCTCGAAGGCTCGCTCGGCCTGGTCCCGCGTGAGGTCACCGCGGTTGATGAGGGACTCGGTGTAGAGCTTGCGCACCGAGCGGTGCTTCTGGATGCGCTCGTACATCTGGGGCTGGGTGTAGCTCGGCTCGTCGCCCTCGTTGTGACCGAAGCGTCGGTAGCACACGAGGTCCATGACGACGTCCTTGGCAAAGGCCTGCCGGAAGGCGAAGGCCAGCCTGGCGACCCGCACGCACGCCTCGGGGTCGTCACCGTTGACGTGGAAGACGGGCGCCTGCACCATCTTCGCCACGTCGGTGGCGTACACCGACGACCGCGCCGACGCCGGGTCGGTGGTGAAGCCGACCTGGTTGTTTATGACGAGGTGGACCGTACCGCCGGTGCGGTATCCCCGCAGAGCCGAGAGGTTGAGCGTCTCGGCCACGACGCCCTGGCCGGCGAAGGCGGCGTCGCCGTGCACGAGGAGCGAGAGCACGGGGAAGGCCTCACCTTGGTCCAGCAGGTCCTGCTTGGCGCGGGTCATGCCCTCCACCACCGGGTCGACGGCCTCGAGGTGGGAGGGGTTCGACGCCAGGGTGACGGGGATCTCACGACCTGAACGGCCCACGAACTTTCCGCTGGCACCCTTGTGGTACTTGACGTCTCCCGAGCCCTGCACGGTGGTGGGGTCGAGGTCTCCCTCGAACTCCCGGAACAGCTCTCGGTAGGACTTGCCCACGATGTTGGCCAAGACGTTGAGTCGGCCGCGATGGGCCATGCCCATGACGACCTCGGCCAGTCCGGCGGTGGCGGCCTCGTCGAGGACGGCGTCCAAGAGGGGGATGGCCGATTCGCTGCCCTCGAGCCCGAAGCGCTTCTGACCCACGTAGCGCGTGTGCAAGAACCGTTCGAAGGCCTCGGCGGCGTTGAGCCGGCCCAAGATGTGCCGCTGCTCCTCGGCCGAGAGCTGGGGGTTCGACCCCTCCACGCTCTCTTGGATCCACCGCTTCTGGTCCGGCTCCTGGATGTGCATGTACTCGACGCCGACGGTGCGGCAGTAGGCGTCCCGGAGGACGCTCAGGATGTCGCCCAGGACCATCACGTCCCTGCCTGCCAGCCCGCCGGTGAGAAACTCGCGTTCGAGGTCCCAGATGGTGAGCTCGTATGACGACGGGTCGAGCTCGGGGTGCATGCGGGGCTCGCGAGCGGCCAGCGGGTCGAGGTCGGCGATGAGGTGGCCTCGGACCCGGTACATGTTGATCAGCGCCTGCACTCGCAACTGCTTCATGACATGGGCCCGTTCCCTGTCCAAGGGGTTGACGTCGGGGTGCCACGCCGCAGGCTCGTAGGGAACGCCGAGGGACCTGAAGACCGAGTCGTAGAAGTGGTCGTCGCCGAGGAGGAGCCGGTGCACCCGTTGCAGGAACAGGCCCGACTCGGCGCCCTGAATGATGCGGTGGTCGTAGGTGGAGGTCATGGACATGACCTTGCTCACCCCGAGCTCGGCCAGTCGCCGGGGATCGGCGGCCTGGTACTCGGCGGGATAGTCGAGGGCGCCCACGGCGACGATGGCCCCCTGACCCGGCATGAGCCGAGGCACGGACTGGACGGTGCCGATGGTGCCCGGGTTGGTGAGGGTGATGGTGATCCCCGCGAAGTCGTCCGCACCGAGCTTGTTGGTGCGGACCTTGCGGATCACGTCTTCGTACGCCTGCCAGAAGCCCCGGAAATCGAGGGTGTCCGCCCCCTTGATGCACGGGACGAGGAGGGTGTGGCTGCCGTCCTTCTTCGCCACGTCGACGGCCAGGCCCAGATTGACGCCGTCCCGATGGACGACGGAAGGCGGATCCCCTGGCTTGAAGGCGGAGTTCATCACCGGTACGGCTCTGATGGCCTGGACGACGGCGTAGCCGATGAGGTGGGTGAGCGACACCTTGCCGCCCCGTGTGCGGGCCAGGTGGTTGTTCACGATCCGGCGGTTGACCTCGAGCAGCCGGGCCGGCACCACCCGGACGCTCGTGGCCGTGGGGACGCCGAGGCTGGCCTCCATTCGTTTGGCCAACGTCGCCGCAACCCCCCGAAGTGGAGTAACCGCCGCCTGATCATCGGCGACGTTGGCCAGCTTCGACGGAGCCGGCACCTCCGGCGCCGGCGCTCTTTGGCCGGCATCCGCTGGGGGCGCCTCCGGCGCCGTGCGTGCGGCCGCCCGCCCATTGTCAGCCCTGTAGTCGGCGAAGAACTCTTGCCATCCCTCGCTGACCGAGGAGGGATCGCGGAGGTACTGGTCGAACATCTCTTCCACGAGCCAGTCGTTGGGCCCGAAGGAGGAGGCGGGGACGTGGCGATCGGACATCTCACCCTGATCGTACCGACCACATCCCGGAGCCTCGTTCAGGCTCAACTACCGTCGGAGCAATGACGGCCCAGTTCATCTTCACCATGCGCGACCTGCGGCGGTTCCACCCGCCCGACCGCGAGGTGCTCAGGGGCATCAACATCTCGATGTACCCCGGGGCGAAGATCGGGGTGATCGGCGCCAACGGCTCGGGCAAGTCCTCCCTGTTGCGGATCATGGCCGGAGAGGACGACGGCTACACGGGCGAGGCCCGGCTCACCCCAGGCTTCACCGTGGGGCATCTGCCTCAGGAGCCCACGCTCGATCCGGACCTGGACGTGCAAGGCAATGTGAGCGCCGGCGTGGCGCCGCTCACCACGCTCCTCGCCCGCTACGAGGAGGTGTGCGCCGCCCTCGGTGATCCCGACGCCGACTTCGACACCCTGCTCGCCGAGCAGGCCACGCTCCAGGACCACATCGACGCCGCCGGCGCGTGGGACCTCGAGCGCACCCTCGCCGTCGCCATGGACGCCCTGCGGCTGCCCCCAGGCGATGCCGACGTCACCACCCTCTCGGGGGGAGAGCGCCGCCGCGTCGCTCTGTGCCGCCTGCTCCTCGCCCGCCCCGACCTGCTGCTCCTCGACGAGCCCACCAACCATCTCGACGCCGAGTCCGTGGCTTGGCTGGAGCGCTTCCTCCACGAATATCCGGGAACGGTGGTGGCCGTCACCCACGACCGGTACTTCCTGGACAACGTGGCCGGATGGATCCTCGAGCTGGATCGGGGCGCCGGCATCCCTTGGGAGGGGAACTACTCGTCCTGGCTGGAGCAGAAGCAGGTCCGCCTGGAGAAGGAGGAGAAGGCCGACTCGGCGCGGCGCCGCACCCTGGCGCGCGAGCTGGAGTGGATCCGCATGTCGCCCCGCGCCCGCCAGGCCAAAGGCAAGGCTCGGGTCAACGCCTACACAAGCCTGCTGGCCCAGTCCGAGATGGCACGGTCGGAGGCCGATCAACGAGCCGAGCGCCTGGAGATCACCATCCCGCCGGGACCCCGCCTCGGTGACGTCGTGGTGGAGGCCGCCGGCGTGTGCAAGGTCTATGGCGATCGCCTTCTCGTCGACGACCTCACCTTCGTCCTGCCTCCGGGCGGGATCGTCGGCGTCGTCGGCCCCAACGGCGCGGGAAAGACCTCCCTCCTGCGCATGATCACCGGAGCCGTGGTCCCCGACGGGGGCAGCCTCACCGTGGGCCAGACCGTGGTCCTGGCCCACGTCGACCAGAGCCGCGACCTCCTGGACCCGAAGAACACGGTCTTCGAGCAGATCACGGGGGGCGCCGACCGCATGGTGGTCGGCGGCCGTGAGCTGCACAGCCGGGCCTATGTCGCCAGCTTCGGCTTCAAGGGGTCGGACCAGCAGAAGATGGTCGCAGACCTCTCGGGTGGCGAGCGCAACCGCGTCCACCTGGCCGTGGTGCTGGCGTCGGGCGGGAACGTGCTGCTCCTCGACGAGCCCACCAACGACCTCGACGTGGACACCCTCCGTGCCCTCGAGGAAGCTCTGGTGGCCTTCGCCGGCTGCGCCGTCGTGGTCAGCCATGACCGCTGGTTCCTCGACAGGGTCGCCACCCACATGCTGGCGTTCGAAGGCGACTCCCGTGCTCATTGGTTCGAGGGTTCGTACACCGAGTACGAGGCAGACCGGAGGAAGCGCCTCGGCGGTGAGGCCGACCAGCCCCACCGCATCCGCTACAAGCCCCTGCAGAGGGCGTGACCGCCCGCACCGTGAGGGGTCTGGCCTCGGTACTGTGCATCGCCGGCGTCGCCGGCATGATCGCCAGCGCGGTGGCCGCCAGCACCGGGGCGGCGCTGACCTTCGGTCTGATGACGGCCACGGCCGTCCTGTGCTCGATCGTCGCCACCACCGTCACCGGTTCCCGCCCCGCACCCGTCCGGCGGGGCGATCCGTGCGGTGTCGAGGCCCAAGAAGGGATCGAGACCCGCGTCGAAGACGTCGGCGACGTCGAAGACATGGTCCGGCGCTTGGTGGAGGCGGGAGCCGAGGAGGCCGATGTGAGGGAGCTGGTGGCCCGAGCCAAGAGGTTGGGCCAGGCCACCAATGCCGACCAGCGGCAGTCACCTGGCGCTTCGCAAGCTGTTCACCCTGCCCAGTCCGAGTTGGGTTCAAGTCCCGGCCCCGAAGCGCCGATATGACCATATGACCACTACGGCAAACAGCGCCGTCCTCCAGAGCCGGGCCGTCGAGCGTCTCGTGGAGCCCGGCAACTCCGCCATGTGCGCGACCTGCGGGGCCCCCGTCAAGTTCGTGGCTCGCTCCCAGCACCGCCAGGTGATCGCCAACGTCTACGTGGGAAGCACCTGGGACCGGGTCGAGCACTATCACTACGACTGCTACCTCGAGGCAGGGCAGGTCTACGGTCCACCGTCCCTGCCGCCCAGCCGCAAGCGGGGCTAGCGCCGAGCTCGGGTCCGGGGCCGACAGCCTCTTGACTTTCACCGTTCATCCGGGTTGGCGGTCCCGCTAGCTTCGAGTTCCTTGACTACGGCATTGGACGGGGCAGCCGCTCCCGGTCCCACGGGGACGAGCGCTCTCAACCGGCGTGGCGCGATGTTCGTCATCCTTGGCCTGCTGACGCTGCAAGCGGCCTGGATCGTCACGCGCGCCGCTCTGTCCGCCGGCTTCTACTCGCTCGACGACTACACGCATCTCCTCATCTCCAGAGAGGTCTTCGACCGTCCGAGCGTGCTCATCGACGTGTGGGGTCGGCCGCTCATGACGCTCGTCTATCTCCCCGCCACCGCCGTCGGAGGCGATGGCGCCGTGAGGGTGACCAGCCTGGTCATCCTCCTCATCACCGCTGGGCTGTGCGCTGGTACGGCGAAGGCTCGAGGCTTACCAGCGGTGCCGGCGGCTGCGGTGTTGCTCTTGGCCCAGCCGCTCACCGCTCGCACGGGGTTCGCCGCCGTTCCGGTCACCGTGTTCTCGCTCGTGCTCGCCGCTGCTCTTTACCTGCGGGCCACGGGCCGTCCCCGGGCGGCGGCACTGGTTGCCGCCCTGTTGCCCCTCGCCCGCCTCGAGGGTCTTCTGGTCCTTGCCGTATGGGCGTTCTTCCTCGTCCGCAGCGGCCGCGTCCGCATCGTGCCCTTGTTGAGCGTCGGGATGGTGGCTTGGGCGCTGTGCGGCTTCGCCTACTCGGGGGACATCCTCTGGCTGGCACACCAGAACCCTTATGGCGTGCTCGGGTCGCGCTACGAGGGGACCGGTTGGTGGTATGCGTTCGGAGCGGCCCCGAAGGCCATGGGGCTCGGCGCTGGTCTCACCTTGGCGTCCTTCATCTGGCGCCGCCACGTCGACCCCTTGGTCGCCGCCCTTGCCGGCGGCCTCTGCCTCTTCTATGTCTTGGCTTGGGGGCTTCCCGCATTCCAGATTGGGCCGGACATCGTCTACATCCTCGGCGCTTCGGTACCGTTCGCGCTCTGCGCCCACGCAGCCTTGGTTTCCTTGGCGGAGCGCCACACCAGATCCAGCCGGCTCGCGGTGGCCGCTGCCCTTCTCGTTGCTGTGGCGGCGGTCCCGTCGCCGGCGGTCGAGAACGTGCCGGCGTTGGCCTTCGTCGTGTTCACCCTCGGGATACTGGTTGCCGGATGGCTTGCCCTCCGCGTCCGGCCGTCGTGGTCTCAGCTCGGCGCGGGGGCCCTGTTGGCTGGCCTCGTGCTCATCTCGCTTGTCTTCACGAAGACCCTACCCCTGGCGGGGTCCTCGGCGTCCTCACGCCGGCTCGTCGGGCAGCAGCAGGCTGGCGACGTGGACGTCTACTCCCAGCCCGCCATCGGATGGTACGCCAGGCTCCCGTGGAGCTTTCAGCGGATGGAGCCTCGCCCCCTGCCCGCCGGGTCGAGGGTCGTGTGGGATGCCAATGTCGGCGGCGAGATCGCCACCGAGTCTCGCATGAGGGACTGGGGCTATGTTCCCGTATGGGAAGAGGGTGAGGGCAAGGACAAGCTCATTCTCTTCGAGCGCCGTTAGCGTGGCGAGCGCATGCGAACCCGAGTGACCCGGTCGTTCGCCTTCGAGGCGGCCCATCAACTCCCGTGGCATCCCGGCAAGTGCCGGCGCCTGCACGGCCACAACTACCGGTTCGAGGTCACCGTCGAACGCCCGGTCGACCAGAACGGCCCTCTCAATGAGAACGGCATAGTCCTCGACTTCGACGAGCTCCACGAGGTCGTCCACCGGGAGGTCGTCGAACGCTACGACCACCGGTATCTGAACGACCTCATGGAGAACCCGACGGCCGAGCTGATCGCCGGCGAGGTGTGGAAGCAGCTCGAGGCGGCGGGCCTGGCGCTCGCCCGCTTGAGGCTCTGGGAGACGCCCGATTCCTCGGTCGAGCTACTCCCCTGAGCGCAACGGCCGGCGCTGAGCGGGTTGGGCGAGCGCTCGTGCTGCTGTCGGGCGGGCTGGATTCCACCGTCTGCCTGGCCATCGCCGTCCGAGACTCCCCGGCGGTCACGACGGTGACCGTGGACTATGGGCAGCGCCACCGCAGGGAGCTGGAGGCGGCACGGAGGGTGGCAGCTGGCCTGGGCGCCGAGCAGCTGGTGGTGAACCTGGACCTGTCGGCCTGGGGCGGGTCAGCGCTCACCGACGACGCCATCGCCGTGCCCAACCACACGGCCGCTCCGTCCTACGCCGCATCGGGAGCCATCCCGACCACCTACGTCCCGGCCCGGAACCTGATCTTCTGTGCTCTGGCGTGCGGGATCGCCGAGAGCCGTGACTGCGACTCGGTCTACCTTGGGGTGAACGCCCTCGATTACAGCGGTTATCCCGACTGCCGACCGGAGTTCATCGCAGCCTTCCAAGAGGCCGCGGCCCTCGGGCTCAAGCGCGGCGTAGAGGGCCGCCCGCTCGACTTCCGGACACCGCTCATCCGCCATACCAAGGCCCAGATCGTAGGCCTCGGCGTGGAGCTCGGAGCGCCGCTGGAGCTGACCTGGTCCTGCTACCGCGGGGAGATGGAGCCCTGCGGGTCATGTGACGCGTGCGCCCTGCGCGCCAAGGGCTTCTCCGAGGCGGGCGTCACCGACCCGGCCCTGCGGTGACAGAAGCGAGCCTCGTCGTCTCGGAGATCTTCGGGCCCACCCTGCAGGGTGAGGGGCCTTCGGCGGGTCGACCGGCCGGCTTCGTGCGGCTCGGCCGCTGCAACCTGGCGTGCAACTGGTGCGACTCGAAGTACACCTGGGACTGGGACAACTACGACCCGCAGCAGGAGCTCCATACCGAGGAGGTGGCGAGCGTCTTGAAGCAGCTCGACGCCATGGGCGTGGGCATGGTCGTGGTCACCGGCGGCGAGCCCCTGCTCCAGCAGCGCAACCTGCCCCCGCTCCTGAAGGAGGTCAAGGCCCGCGGCTGGCGGGTCGAGGTCGAGACCAGCGGCACCATCGCGCCGCTACTCGCTCCCGACCTGGTGGACCAGTACAACGTCTCCCCCAAACTGGCCCACTCCGGCAACAGGCAGTCCCGTCCCTTCCGGCCCGACGTCCTTCGGTCGTTCCAGGACAGCGGTCGAGCGGTGTTCAAGTTCGTGGCCCAGGCCCCTTCGGATCTGGTCGAGGTCGAATCTATGGTTGACGAGTGTGGCCTGGACCCGGTGTACGTGATGCCCGAGGGCACCGACGCCGTCACCCTCGCGGCCCGCTTGCAGGAATTGGCCGAGCCGGTCCTGGCCCGAGGATGGATCCTCACGCCCCGGCTCCACATCCTGCTCTGGGGCGACGAGCGAGGACGATGAGGGCCAAGTGAACATCCTCGTGAGCGGCGCCGGTGGCCTGGTCGGCTCGGCGCTGGTCCCAGCCCTCGAGTCGGAGGGCCACACCGTGCGGCGGCTGGTACGTGGGCGAGCCGACGGCGACGACGTGTCGTGGGACCCCTCGGGGGGGACCATCGACGTCGACGCCCTTCAGGGGACCGAGGCGGTTGTCCACCTTGCCGGCGAGGGCATCGCCGAGCGCCGTTGGACCGACGAGCAGAAGGCCCGCATCCGGGACAGCCGCGTCCGGGGCACCGGCCTCCTCGCCGAGTCGCTGGCCAACCTCCCCACCCCGCCCCAGGTCCTGATCAGTGCCTCGGCGATCGGGTATTACGGCGACAGGGGCGAGGAAACCCTCACCGAGGACAGCCCTCCGGGGGACGACTTCCTGGCCGACGTCTGCGTGCAGTGGGAGGCGGCCACCGCGCCGGCCGAGCAGGTCGGCGTGCGGGTCGTGCACATCCGCACCGGGATCGTGCTCGCTCGCGGGGGCGGGTCCCTCGGGCGACAGGTGCGGATGTTCAAGCTGGGCCTCGGTGGACGGCTCGGGTCGGGCCGTCAGTACCTGAGCTGGATCTCCCTCGACGACGAGGTCGGCGCCATCCGCCATCTCCTCGACACCGCGACGGCCCGAGGGCCGCACAACCTCACCAGTCCGGGAGCGGTCACCAACGCCGAGTTGACCACGACGCTGGCTCGGGTGCTGCGCCGTCCCGCCCTGGTCCCAGTGCCCGCCTTCGCCCTCGACCTCGTTCTCGGTGAGGGCCTTGCTCGCTCCCTGGTCCTCGCCAGCCAGCGGGTGGTTCCCGGTCGCCTGCTGGAGGCGGACTACGAGTTCCGCCACCCCGATCTCGAGGGGGCGCTCCGAGACGTCCTCGGCTGACACGAGGGGCGTCCGACCCCATTACCGGTTCGGTGGTCCCGGAGCCGGTCGTTCGGCTTCGTCGATGATGCGAAGGAGTGGGTAGGGGTTGATGGCCGCTCCGCCGTCGGGATGGGCCTCGAAGTGGACATGGGGAGAGGTGCCTTGGGCGTTCCCCGTGTTGCCGACGAACCCGACGACCTCGCCCGCCTGCACCGGCTTGCCGTCGGCCACCCCCGGAGCGAATGCCGAGAGATGGGCGTAGTAGTAGCGGGTGCCCGTGGCTCCCACCAGCCAGAGCTTCGTCCCACCCAGCAGGTCCGAGCCCACGCTGATGAGCACACCCCGCTCGATGGCGACCAGCGGCGTCCCGGCGGCGGCGAACACATCGGTCCCCTCGTGGAAATGAGCGAAGGCCGTGCCGGTCATGCGGGGGGCTCCGAAGGTGTCCGTGAAGTTGTGAGGCCCGGCGACGGGGAACGTCAGCCCGCCGGTCACGATGAGGCCTCCCGTCTGAGACGAGACCAGACGGGCCTTGCCCGACAGAAGCGTGGCATCGGCCTTCTCGAGGGCCAGTCGGGCCGCGTCGAGGTCGGCCCGCTTGCGGCCGAGATCGGCGTTCACCCGGTCGAACTCACCGCTGGCGTCACGGGAAGCGGCGACGTATTCCCCCACACGGGCCCGGTCGGCGTCGGTGACGGCGCCCAGCACGGCCAATCGCCGGCTCAGGTCCATGAAGTCGGGCGCCTCCAGAGCATGGTTGAGCGGGGCGACGGGCGTCGCCATGTATCTGGCGACCGCCAGTCTCTTGAGCCGGCCCTTGGCCTCCAGCAGCTTGTCCTCCCGCAGCCGGCGCTCCGCGTCCACGATGGCAAAGCGCGCTTCGAGGGCAGCGGTCTCGCCCAGGAGGGTCTCGAACCTCCTGGACTCGCCGGCGCGGACGGAGAGCAGTCGATTGAAGGTTCGCTGCCGGGCGGCCAGCTCGTCCTTGGCCTTCTGCTGCAACTCTGGCTCCGGGGCAGGGGCGGCTCCGACCGGGGGTGGCGGGATCACCACCTGCTCGGTTGGGACGGGTTCCTTCGGACTGTCCTGCACGCTGTCGCCGCCCGGAGGAGGTTGGACCTCAGGGTCGGACCGGGGCGGCGCTGTGGTCGTGGTGGTGGACTGAGACGGATCGGCAGGCTGGCCCTGCGCCCGCGCCGGTCCGGCTGCCCCAACCCCGAGGGGCGCCAGGGCGGCGAGAGCCAGCCACGCCGCCAAACCGGGGGCGAGCTTCGGCCAAAGACCACCCGCCGCCCGGAGGTCGTGGTTCATCGCCTCGGTGCTCCGTCCCTCAATTCAACGCCCGCCCATCAAACCTCGTCGAATGCTCGCACCCTGTGATGACACGCCGGTTGGCCAAAGATCACATCTGGGTGGAGTGCCCACGCAGAGTACCCGCCGGGTTCCGGTCTCTGTAGGCTCGGGACCGATGGCCCCTGCCTCCCTTCACCCCGCTCCTGGCCTCGATCCGGGCCCACGCTCGTGCTTGTCGCGGAGCACCATATCCAAAATCCACATAGTTGTGCACCCGTCCGCCTCTCGTGAGAAGGTGGGGGCATGGTGACGAACGAGGAGGACGTTCCCCGCTTCAGCCTGCGTCGAGGTGCCCGGTTCCTCGAGACCTTCCGGGACCAGCCGCAAAGCGAGGACGGGCACGAAGAATGGCTCACCGACCTCGGTCACGACCTGGGCGAGGACGTTGGTCAGGACCCCCAGCCGCTCGCTGAGGGCCTCGCCCCCAGCGAAGCTGATCCGCCCGGGGAGCCCGTCGGCGCCGGCGACGAAGCTGAAGCCCATGCTGCGGGCGGCGCCCAAGCAGGCGGCGACCAGCTCGAACCTGAGATCGCGGGCCCACCCCGAGCGCCCGTCGGAGATCCCGGAAATGCCGGCTACAAGAAGAGGCTCCAGGAGCTGGTAGCCCTCGCCTTCGACCAGCCTCCGCCGGCCACCAAGCAGGTCACGGAGCCGGAGCGTGGCCACCAGCCGGCTCTTCAGGACGCTTTGTCCGCGCTGGGAGAGCACCTTGCCTCCCTGGAGGATGCGCTGGCCCGTACGACTGCCGCCTGTACAGCGGTTCGCAGGGTGCTCCGCGAGGGCCAGGCACTCCTGGACCATCCCTCGAGCTCACCCGGCGCCCAGCCGTCCGGAGCCCAGCCGTCCGGAGCCCAGCCGTCCGGAGCCCAGCCTTCCGGAGCCC
>JAUJNQ010000003.1:228000-255742 GCA_030448025.1 Acidimicrobiales bacterium
AGCCGTCCGGAGCCCAGCCGTCCGGAGCCCAGCCGTCCGGAGCCCAGCCGTCCGGAGCCCAGCCGTCCGGCGACGAGACCCTAGTGGTGGACCTACGCGACGACGAGCCTGGGTTCTCGGAGCGGGCGGCCACCGACCGTCCCCGATCGCTCCCCGCGCCCCACCGACGGGCCCCGCAGGTCCCCACGCTGTCGCGACTCACCACCCCGCTACGCCGTTACGGGTCGGTCACCCTGCGAGACCTCCTGCGCTCGGAGTAGGCCAAGGGCCCCGCCGGTCCCTTACCCTGAGCGGGTGCCGACCGCCGACGTGGCCGTTGTGGGAGGCGGGCCCGCCGGGGCGGCGGCCGCCATCACCCTCGCCCGAGCCGGGAGGGATGTCCTGTTGGTGGACAAGGCCCGTTTCCCGCGGGACAAGTGCTGTGGCGACGGGCTCACCGCTTCGGCCCTGCGGCAGCTCGACGCCCTGGGGCTGGATCCAAGGGACGTGGCCTCGTGGCAGCCTGTCCAGGACGTGTGGCTGCGCTCGCCATCGGGCCGGAGCGTCGCCTATCCCCTCCCCCGGGACGGCGGGGCCTTCGCCGTGGTCGCCCGCCGAAGCGACCTCGACGCCGCCCTCCTCGACGTTGCTCGGGCCGAGGGCGTCAAGGTCTTCGACGGCCACGGCCTTTGGGCGGCAGAGTGGCTGCCCGGCGACGACACCATCCGACTCCTGGTCGACGGCCTGGGCACGGTCACCGCCCGCTACGCCATCGGTGCCGACGGGATGTGGTCACCGCTGCGCAAGGCCCTTGGCGCCACCGACGAGGCCGGCTACCTCGGGGAGTGGCATGCCTTCCGCCAGTACTTCAACGGGGTGGACGGGCCGGCCGCCACGCAGATGTGGGTGTGGTTCGAGCCCGACCTGCTCCCCGGCTACGCCTGGTCGTTCCCCTTGCCGGGGGGTCGGGCCAACGTGGGCTTCGGGATCCAACGCCGTCCCGGTAGTCCGACCAGGGCGATGAAGGAGCAGTGGGTCGACCTGCTCTCGCGCTCCCATGTTCGCCACGCCCTCGGTGCGGGTTGCGCCGAGGGCCCGCACAAGGCGTGGCCGATCCCCGCACGGGTCCACAACACCTCCCTTGCCGCCGCCTCCGGCCGGGCACTCTTCGTGGGCGACGCCGCCCGGGCCACCGATCCCATGACCGGGGAGGGAATCGGCCAGGCATTGCACACCGGTGTGGATGCCGCCGCCGCCATCCTGGCCGCAGGTGCTGCCCGACCGCTGGCGGCCGCCGCTCGCTACCAGCGAGAGGTCCGTCGGAACCTCGCAGTGGACAACCGCCTGGCGGCAGCCCTGTCCAGGGCTCTTCGCCATCGCAAGGGGGCGCGGGGCGCCATCCGCCTCAGCGGTCTCACGTCCTGGACCAGACGGAGCTTCGCCCGCTGGCTGTTCGAGGACTACCCCCGGGCCCTGGTCGCCACCCCGTACCGCTGGCGCCGGGGGGCGCTGAGCAGCCCCGGTGCGTTTCACGAGGCTGATGCCTCTCCCCACACCGTGGGTCGGGACCGATGAGCGATGGCCCTGACGCCGTCGCCCTGGCCTGGGTGGAGGCGACCATGGAAGCGGGGGACCTGCGCCGGGCCTGGGAGCACACCGACCCCGATCTCCGCCTGGTCCTGGCCCAGCATTGGATCATGTCCCAGCAGCACGACGCCGACGTCGCCGCCGAGGACCTCGATGCCCTGGCTGCCGGTCTGGCCGCCCCCTCCCCGGGCCACCCCCTCTGGGACCGCTTCGCCTCTCAGCGCCTGCGCCGCTGGCGTCAGCACTGGGGCAACTTCACCACCATGACCTGGGGAATCGCCGACGAGCGCCAGGAGCTGTCCCCCGGCATCGAGATCGTCACGTTCATGGAGAAGCATCGCCTTCTCGACTGGGCCCAGCCCGGTTCACCTCCGGTCACCCGTCGATTCGCCCTGCGTTCCACCCTGCCTTCCACTGGCGGCGGCTGGCTGGTGGCAGGTCTCGACGGCTCGGCGCTCTTCCGCCCCGGATGGCCGCCCGCGCCGATTCCCGTGCCCCGTCCAGGTGGTATGCATCGCTCGTGAACTACCGGCGTCTGGGTAAGAGCGATCTGGAGGTCGCCGAGATCAGCTTGGGTTCCTGGCTCACGTTCGGTGCCGGAGTAGACCCCGAACGTGGAGCGGCGTGCATCACCAGCGCCCTGGACGCGGGCATCAACTTCTTCGACACGGCCAACGTCTACGGCCACGGGGCGGCCGAGTCCTTCCTCGGCGACGTTCTGCGAGGCATTGACCGCTCGTCCTACATCCTCGCCACCAAGGCCTTCTTCCCCATGTCCAAGGAGGACCGGGGTCTTTCGGCCAAGCAGGTCCACAAGCAGTGCGAGGCCTCGCTCCGGCGGCTGGGCACGGACTACGTCGACTTGTACCAGTGCCACCGCTACGACCCGTACACGCCGCTCGACGAGACCATGGGCGCCCTCACCGAGCTGGTGCACCAAGGCAAGACCCGCTACATCGGGTTCAGCGAGTGGACGGCGGAGCAGATCCGGGCCTCCCTGGAGCTGTCCGGCGTGGAGCGCTTCGTGTCCAGCCAGCCCCAGTACTCGATGCTGTGGCGCGAGCCCGAGAAGGACGTCTTCCCGCTCTGCGCCGAGGAGGGCATAGGGCACATCGTGTGGTCGCCGCTGGCCCAGGGCGTCCTCACCGGCAAGTACCGCCCGGGCTCGCCCCCACCCGAGGACTCCCGGGCAGCCAGCTCCACCATGGGTCACTTCATGTCCCGCCTTGGCGAGGACCACGTGCTCGAGGCCGTGCAACGATTGGGGCCGATCGCCGAGGACCTGGGCCTGTCGATGGCCCAGCTGGCCCTGGCATGGGTGCTCCGGGACGCCAGCGTGGCGTCGGCCATCGTGGGCGCCACCCGCCCCGAGCAGGTGGAGGTCAATGCTGCCGCCTCCGGCGTCACCCTGGGCCCCGACACCCTGGCCCAGATCGACCAGATCCTGGAGGACGTCGGGTCCTGAGGCGACGGCGACCACAGCCCGCGTCCACCTGGCACGAGCGTCAGCGGGTCCTGACCGACCGGCTCGGCCACCGCTCGCCGGCCGATCCGCAGGACGGCACCACCGTGGTGCTCCCGTCGGCCACGTTCTCCATCGGCGAGCTCCGGAAGATCACCGGCATCCAGTACTACGAGGAGCGGATGCTCTTCACGACGCTGTTCCTCCGCCATCGGCGCCGTCGCCTCGTCTACATCACCTCGCTGCCGGTGGACGAGGCGATCGTCGACTACTACCTGGGCTTCCTTCCCGACCCGGACGACGCCCGAAGTCGCCTCGACCTGGTCTCGCTCGGCGACGACAGCGACGAGCCCCTCACCCACAAGCTGCTGCGCCGGCCCGACGCCATCGGGCGGGTGCGCGAGCTGGCGGACGGTCACGACACCTACGTCCTCCCCTTCAACGTCACCGACGCCGAAGGCCGCCTGGCCGACGCCTTGGACCTGCCCTTCTACGGGGCCGGGCCCGACCAGGCCTGGATGGGCTCGAAGACGGGGTCAAGACAAGTGGCCCGCCGAGCCGGCGTCGCCGTGCCCGAAGGGTCGGAGGGCCATCACTCCCTGGCCGAGGTGGAAGGGGCCGTCCAGGCGGTACGCCGGAACCAGCCGGTCGCCGAGGCGGCGGTCATCAAGCTCAACGAGGGCTTCTCCGGCCAGGGCAACGTCATCGTGGACCTCAACGGGCCGCTCTCGCCGTTGCCGGGATCCAACACCACCTTCTGCGGTGCCGAGGAGTCATGGTCGTCATACCCGGAGAAGGTGGCCCGACAGGGTGCCGTCGTCGAGGAGCTCCTACGCCACGAAGGGATGGCGTCGCCCAGCGTGCAGATGCGAATAGCCCCTTCCGGTGTTCACGAGGTGCTCTCCACCCACGACCAGATCCTCGGCGGGACCGCCAACCAGGTGTACCTGGGGTGCCGCTTCCCCGCCCGGGACACCTATCGGCTGGCCATACAAGACGCAGCCACGAGGGTGGCCGAGGTGCTTTCCGCCGAGGGCATCATCGGCTCGTTCGGGATCGACTTCCTCGTCGTGCCCGATGGCGGTGGCGCCCAGGCCGGAGACGCCCAGGCCGGAGCTCCGGCCGTGTACCTGAGCGAGATCAACCTTCGGATGGGGGGCACGACCCACCCCTTCTGGATGACCCGCCTGGCGACCGAAGGCGAGTACCACACCCAGAGCGGTGAGCTCCTGGCACTGGGGCAGGCGGCTCAGAGTGGTCCCAGGTGCTACCTCGCCACCGACAACCTCAAGTCGGAGCGCCTCGTCGGCCTGCGGCCCACCCAGGTCATCGACGCCGTCGACCGGGCCGGGCTCGGCTACGACGACGGCACTCGAACCGGGGCCACCCTGCATCTCCTCGGCGCCGTCCCGGGGTTCGGCAAGTTGGGCACCACCTGCATCGGCGGCTCGCCCGAGGAAGCAGACGAGCTCTACCGGGAGGTGGTGGCCACCCTCGAGGGCCTGGGAGCCCCAAGGTCTTCCCCGTGAAGCTTCTGGTAGCCGCAACGACGCCGAAGCTGTCTCGTTTCGGCTACCAGAACGATCAGACCGCGCCCGATCAGGCCGGGCCGGCGCCGAAGACGGCGGCCAGCTCCTCGGGCGGGGTGGTCTCGAGCTGGGCGTAGGTGCAGGAGGCGGGGTCGCGGTCGGGCCGCCAGCGGCGGAACGTGGTGGCGTGGCGGAAGCGGTCGCCCTGGAGGTGGTCGTAGGCCACCTCGCACACCAGCTCGGGGCGTAGGGCCTCGAAGGCCAGGTTGCGGCCCGCGCTCCAGCGACTGGCGGCGCCTGGCTTGCGGCCATCGCCCTCGTGCTGCCAGTGCCACGGGTGCCCCTCCTCGGCGCCGTCCCGGTAGGGCGCCAGCTCCTCCACCAGCTGGAGGCGGCGGTCCATGGTGAACGACGCCGTTACACCGGTGTGATGCAGGGTGCCGGCCTCGTCATAGAGGCCGAGCAGCAACGAGCCCACCACCCCACCGGTCTTGTGCCAGCGGAACCCGGCCACCACGCAGTCGGCGGTGCGCTCGTGCTTCACCTTCACCATGGCCCGCTGCCCCGGCCGGTACTCCAGGCCCAGCGACTTGGCCACCACGCCGTCCAGACCGGCGCCCTCGAAGCGGTCGAACCAGTCCAAGGCCAACGCTCGGTCACGGGTGGCGGGGGTGACGTGGACCGGGGGCGCCACGCCCGTCAGGGCCCGCTCCAGCTCGGCCCGACGCACGGAGAGAGGCTCCGGGCGGAGGTCGGAGTCGGCCAGGGCGAGCAAGTCGAAGGCCACGAGCGACGCGGGGGTCTCCGCGGCGAGCTTGCGAACCCTCGAGTCGGCGGGATGGATGCGCTGGAGTAGGGCGTCGAACTCGAGGCCGTGCGCGCCGGCGACGACGATCTCGCCGTCCACCACACAGCGATCAGGCAGCTCGGAGCGCACTACATCCACCACCTCGGGGAAGTAACGGGTGAGGGGCTTCTCGTTGCGGCTGCCCAGCTCGACCTCGTCCCCGTCGCGGAACACGATGCAACGAAACCCGTCCCACTTGGGCTCGAAGAGCAGGTCGTCGACCCCCGGAAGGGTGCGAGCCAGGCGAGCCAGCATGGGCGCCACGGGTGGCATGACCGGCAGATCCACGCGTCAACCCTAAGGGCAAGCGCGAGTTACGGTGAGCTGTGACCATCCTTCGCCGCCTGGCCCGATTGATGATGTCGGCCATCTTCATCGCCGGTGCCGGAGACGCCCTCCGCAACCCCGAGCCCCGGGCCAAGGCGGTGGACTGGATGGGCCTGCCCCAACCCGACCGCCTGGTGCAGGCCAGCAGCGCCGGCCTGCTCGCCAGCGGCATCGCCCTCGCCCTCGGAGTCAGGGAACGACAGGCGGCGGCATTGGCCTTCGGCCTCCTCGTCCCCACCACCGTGGGCGGGCACGCCTTCTGGCGAGTGGAGGACGAGCAAGCCCGCCGAGGCCAACAGATCCACTTCATGAAGAACCTCACCATCCTGGGGGCGCTCTTGCACGTGGCCACCGGCGTGGACCGGGTCTGAGGCCCGTCGTGGGCACGGCCATCGCGGTCCGAGACCTGCGCAAGTCCTACGGCCACCTCGAGGCCGTCCGCGGGGTGGACCTCGAGGTCCATGAGGGCGAGATCTTCGCCTTCCTCGGGCCCAACGGGGCGGGGAAGACCACCACCGTCGAGATCCTCGAGGGATACCGCCAGCGGACCTCGGGCCAGGTCGAGGTGCTCGGCGCCGACCCCTCGAAGTCCACGCCGGCGTGGCGGTCGCGCATCGGTGTGGTCCTCCAGACCTGCCAGGTTTGGAGCCTGCTCACCGTGAGGGAGTCCCTGGAGCTGCACGCCGGCTACTACCCCTTGCCCCGGGACGTTGACCAGACCATGGCGCTGGCCGGGCTGAGCGACCAGGCCGACCAGCGCGCCGGGAAGCTCTCCGGGGGCCAGCAACGACGCCTCGACGTGGCCCTGGCCCTGATCGGTGACCCGGAGCTGCTGTTCCTGGACGAGCCCACCACGGGGTTCGACCCAGCGGCAAGGCGCTCGGCGTGGGACGTCGTCGCCAGCCTGGGCGAGCTGGGCAAGACCGTCTTCCTCACCACTCACTACATGGACGAGGCCCAGCACCTCGCCGACCGGGTCGCCATCATCAAGGACGGCCGCATCGTCGCCCAGGGCAAGCCCGCGGAGCTGGCCGGCGGTGACCGAGTGACGACGACCATCGCCTTCCGGCTCCCAGGAGGCGTCGGCGTGGGCGAGCTGCCCGTCGAGATCGCAGGGCTGGCCGTCGAGCACGGCGCCATGGATCAGGCCGGCCGGATCCAGGTGGCGAGCCGGCAGCCGGTTCGCCACCTTGCCGAGCTGTGCCGATGGGCGCTCGAAAGGGGGGTCGAGCTGGAGGGCCTGGAGGCGCTGCGGCCGACCCTCGAAGACGTCTACCTCGGGCTTACCACCGAACCGCGCACGTGAGCGCGGCCCGCCTCGTGTGGCACCAGTACCGCTACGACCAGCGCACGTTCTGGCGGGAGCCCGCCGCCGTGTTCTTCACGGTCGCGCTCCCCCTGATCTTCCTCTTCATCTTCGTGTCCATCTTCGGCAACGAGCCCATCGAGGCCGGGGGCAAGGAGATCGCTGGGGCCACCTACTACGTCCCCGGCATCCTGGCGCTGGCCATCGTCTCCGCCACCACCGTCAACCTGGCCATCACCATGACCAGCCTCCGGGAGCGGGGCACCCTCAAGCGGGTGCGAAGCACGCCCCTGCCGCCGTGGGTCTTCATGGCCGGCCGGCTCCTCACGGCCCTGGCCGTCTCCGTCCTCATGGTCGTCCTGGTCACCCTGATCGGTCGGCTCGTGTACGGCGTCGGCTTACCGGCCCGGACCCTTCCCGGGCTGGTCCTGACCGTGTTCGTCGGCACCGCCGCCTGCTGTTGCCTGGGCTTCGCCCTGACGGCGATCATCCCCAGCGAGAACGCGGCACCCGCCGTCACCAATGCCCTCGTCCTTCCCCTCTACTTCTTCTCGGGCATCTTCATCCCCAATGAGGACATCCCCCGGGGCATGCAGATCGTGGGAGACGTGTTCCCGGTGAAGCACCTCTTCCAGGCCCTGCTGGCCGCCTTCAACCCCCTCACCAAGGGGACGGCCATCGAGGGCGTCCACCTGCTGGTGCTGGCCGGCTGGGGGTTGGCAGGGCTGCTCGTGGCCACCCGCACCTTCCGCTGGTCGCCCCACTCCTCCTAGCGGGTGAGCTCCCCTAGAAGCTCGCGCCCGCGGGGATCTCGGGAGGGGGCGGGAGGGAGATGCTCTTCACTAGGACTCGTATCTCCTCGGGCAGAACCTCCACCGAGAGCTGGCTGCTGCCGTCGGCCGTGGTGACGGGGGCGAAGAACCGCTCCTCGTCGATGACCAGGCGTTGCCCGAAGAACTGCTCGAAGAAGGACCGGCGTGCGGCGATGGAGAAGGTCATGCCGATGGGGGCGTGTATGTCGAACTTCGACTTCTCGAAGTAGCGCTTGACCCGGGCCATGGCGCTCGGCTGCTCGACAGCCGGCGTGGCGGCCGGCTCCCCCTTGCTCGGGGCCGCCACCTCGTCGAGGCCGAGGTCCACGCCCGCCAACATGCCCGCCGCCTCCGAGACCACGTCGATCGGGTCATCCACGGCCGCACCGGCGGCGGCGTCCTCCTGCAGCTCCACCACGGCCGACACCAGCTGGTCGAGCGCATCGACGTCGAAGTCGGGATCGGGGTCGGTGCCCATTGGCCGGAGCTTAGGACCGGCGATGTCGCCCGAGCGTGGCGGCAACCTCGGCAACGGTTGGATCCGCTTCGACCTCCTCGATGGACTTGGGTAGTGCCAGAGACCAGTTGGGGCGCTCCTGAGTGGTTCCCGGCATGTTGGGCCGCTCGCTCACCAACAGGGCGTCGTCGAGCGTTGGAGTGACCACGGCGCTCGGCGCTTCGGCCAGCAGTTCGTAGGCGCCGAGCACTGCGTCTCTCACCGGGGCGTCCTCGTCGACGCCGCTCCACTCCCCGAGGCGCCGGCGCAGCTGGGCGATTCCCTCCACGTTCGGGTCGAGAGCCAAGCGCTGCTGCTCTTCGAGGTCGGTGCCGGACCACAGACCGGCGACGGTAGGCAGATCGTGGGTGGTCACGGCCCCGAGGGACCGGAGGGGGAAGCGGCGGGGCGGGGCGGCTTCGAACCACATGAGCCGGTAGGACAGCATGTCCCGGCGGCCGAGCTCCTCCCGGACGAAGTCCTCCACTGTGCCCAGATCCTCCCCCACCACGAAGGCGCCCGCCCGGTGGCTCTCCAGGGCCAGGATCCCGAGGGTTTCCTCGTAGGGGTAGCGGACGTAGGTGCCCTCGGCCGGACCGGCGCCGGCCGGGATCCAGAACAGGCGGAAGAGGCCCATGACGTGGTCGATGCGCAGGCCGCCGGCATGGCGGAACCCGGCACGAAGGGTGCGGATGTAAGGCTCATAACCGGCCGCCCGCAGGCGCCACGGGTCGTACGGAGGCAGCCCCCAGTCCTGGCCGTGGGTGTTGAACGCGTCGGGAGGGGCGCCCACCTTGACGCCGGGCACGATGCAGTCCTGCCACAACCAGGCGTCGGCTCCGGCGGAGTCCACCCCGATGGCCAGGTCCTGTATGAGGCCGACGTGCTCACCGGCCGACTCGAGCTGGCCATCGAGGAGCCACTGGAGCCATTGGTGGAAGCGGATGCGCCGGTGGTGGTCGTCCACGAACTCGAGGACTTCGGTCCCGTCGGGATCTCGAAGGCCGATCGGCCACTCCCACCAGGAGGCGCCGTGGCGCTCCACGAGAGCGCAGAAGGTGGCGTAGGCCGCCAGCGCCGGCCCCTGCTCGTCGCAATAGCGGTCGAACCCCGGGTCGCCACCGAAGGCCTCCCACAGGCGCTCGAGGGCGCCCAGCTTGAGGCGCCACACGGCGTCGCGGTCGATGCGGCGCACGGCGTTCAGCGCCCGTCCGGCCGCGGCCAGGGCTTCGAGGTCCGCTCCCTGCGTCTCCGCCCCCGGCACGTCCTCGACGCGGAGGTAGAGAGGATTGCGGAAGCAGCGGCTGGACGGGAAGTAGGGGCTGGGCTCCTGGTGGGCCGTCGGCAGCGGCGCGTGCAGCGGGTTCACCATCACCACGCCCGCTCCGTGGCCGGACGACCATCGGGCCAGCCGGGTCAGGTCCGCCAGATCTCCCATGCCCCAGCTCTGTGCCGAGCGCAGGGCGTACAGCTGGACCGCCCATCCCCACGTCCTCAGCTCCTCGGGGAGGTAGCAGACGCCGGGGCTCACCACGAGGAGCCGGTGATGGTCGTCCTCTTCCCGGCGCATGTGGTGGTAGCCGAGGGGAAGGTCGGGCGGCAGGGCGCCCTCGAGGGCCAGGTCGGCCCCGTCCTCGGTCCGCAGTCGCCACCGGCCCTCGATGGTCCGGGCCTGGCCCTCCCCCACCACCCACACAGGGTCGTCGCCACCCGCTCCCGGCGGAGCAGGGCGGTCCTCGACGCCCATGGCGGCCAGGATGGCGTCCACCGTGGAGGACGGGGCTCGTCGCGGCTGGCCGTTGCTGTCCTGATAACCAGGGTCGATGCCCCAGGCGGACGGGTCACTCATGAGCCCTTTGTAGCGCAGTGCAGCCCAACGGAACTACGGACACGTTCGTCTCTTGAAGAGTTCAGTCGCGGCAAGGATTCAGTCCTTGGGCGAACGTATCCGTAGTTCCAACGGGCTGCGCTGAGCCTACGCTCAGCCTGAGTGCCGACTGCCCCCGTTCGTCGTCGCCTTCTAGCGCAGCAGCTTCTGCATGCGCAGCCGGGTCCCGCCCGTCTCCGTCGGCGACTCGAGCTGCACCGTGGTCATCAGCGTGCGGATCATTTGCAACCCCCGACCCGAGGTGTCCTCCGGACCGGACACCCGGCGGGTGGCCGCCAGCGCGTCGAATCCCACGCCGTCGTCCTCCACCTGCACGGTGACCGCGTCGTGGCCGATCTCGGCCCGCAGGCGGATGGTGCCGGGGACGGTGTTAGGGAAGGCGTGGCGGATGACGTTGGCGCACGCCTCGTCCAGGGCCAGCACCACGTCGGCCCGGTCGTCGGGCTCGGCGCCGACGTCCTCCAGGTACCCGGACACGGCCTTGCGTGTCCGCGGCAGGAGCCGGGCGTCGGCGGGCAGCTCGAGCTGGAGAACCAATCGGGTGGTCATGAACCCTCCGGTTCGGGTGGTCCAGGTTCCAGTACCCTGCACCTGGCCAGGGCAAACCGCTGAGGGTGGGCAGGGTGCTCGTCGGCGCCTCTTCGTGGTCGGCGCGCTCGCTCGTCTACGACAGCCACTGGTATCCCCGCCGTTCCATGAAGGCGGCGGAGCGCGTCGCCTACTACACCGAGCGCTTCCCCATCGTGGAGCTCGACGCCACCTACCGCTTCCCGCCCACGCCGGACCTGGCCCGGCAATGGGTGGAGCGCACTCCGGCGGGCTTCCTGATCGACATCCAGGGCTGGACGCTGCTCACCGGCAACGCCACGCTGCCGGACTCCCTGTGGGAGGACCTCCGGGTCGAGGTCCGTCCCGAGCTGCGCCACAGGCGTCGCCTCTACCTCGGCCATCTCAGCCACGACGGCCGAGCCGAGGCGTGGCGGCGGTTTGCACACGCCATCCAGCCCTTGGTCGACGCCGGACGGCTGGGCGCGGTCATCCTGCGCTATCCCCACTGGCTTCGCCCGGGCGACACTGGTCGGGCGCTCATGGTCGAGGCCCGCCGCCGCCTCCCGGACTTTCGCCTGGCCGTCGAGCTTCGCAACCGTCACTGGTTGGAGGAAGACGAACGGGAGTCGACGCTGGCCTTCCTGGAGGACGAGGATCTGGCCTTCGTGTGCGTGGACTCGGCGCACGGGCCCCCGGTGGTGGCCACCACCGCCGATCTGGCGGTGGTCCGCCTCGCCGGCCGCAATCCAGGTGACTGGGACGAGGCCGACATGCCCCTCGCCGAGCGCTTCGCCTACCGGTACTCCTCCGAGGAGCTGGGCGTATGGGCAGTCACGGCCGGACAGCTGGCCGCTGTGGCCGACGAGGTCCACGTCCTCTTCGCGAACGTCTACCGCGACTTCGCCGTGGCCAACGCGGCCGAGCTCGCCGAGCTGGCCAACGCCGCGGGCTCGTGCCCACGGTGATCTCGGGCGATGGCGTGGCCATCGCCGCCCACGACCTGGGTGGTCGAGGCCCCGACCTTCTCCTTGCTCACGCCACCGGCTTCCACGGGCACGTCTGGCTACCCGCCGTCCGTCATCTTCGAAGCCGGTTCCGCTGTGTGGTCTTCGACGAGCGAAGCCATGGCGACTCGGGCACCGCGGTGGACGAGAGCTTCGACTGGCACCAAATGGCCGACGACGCCCTGGCCGTCGTCGACGCCCTCGGCCTGTCCAGACCCTTCGGCGTTGGCCACTCGTGCGGTGCGGCTCTTCTCCTGCTGGCCGAGGAGGCCCGACCGGGGACCTTCGAGTCGCTCTACTGCTTCGAGCCCATCGTCGCCCCCGTGGACGATCCTCCACCTCGCGGCGTCCACAACCCCATGCCGAGCCGGGCCCGGAAGCGACGGGAGGTGTTCCCCTCTCGGGACGCCGCCTACCGGCACTTCTCCGACAAGTCGGCGTTCCGGGCGTTCGACCCCGAGGCTCTGCGAGCCTACGTGGACCACGGCTTCGACGACCTAGAGGACGGGTCCGTGCGCCTCAAGTGCCGGGGGGAGAACGAGGCCCGGGTGTACGAGAAGGGCCTTTGCCATCGAGCGTTCCGCCACCTCGACCGGGTGCGCTGCCCGGTGACGCTCGCCTGCGGCGAGCACACCGACACCGTGGGGCGGGCCCAGCTCGAGCGTCTTGCGGCCAGAGTCTCGGACGTGCGGATCGACGTCGTCGCCGGGGTGGGCCACCTGGGGCCCATGGAGGACCCCCGAGCCGTGGCCGCGTCGGTGGCGGCCGCTCTGGTCACAGAATGAGGTCGGCGCGCTGAGGGGTCGGTCGCCAAGGCATGACGCGGCCCGGGCCCTGCTTGCTAGCCCAGCTCGGCCTCGAGGCGGGCCGCCACCTCTCGATAGCGGGCGACCGGAATCAGATGGACACCGGCAAAGGCGGCGCTGTGGCGAATCCGGAGCACGAGCTCACAGGCGAGCTCCACCCCCGCGGCATTGTCTCGCTCGATGGCCGCGATCCAGTCGTCGGGGAAATGGATGTCGGGAATGTCCGCCTGGAGCTTGCGAATCATCGCCGCGCTGGCGGGCACCAGGACGCCTGCATAGACGGACCCTTCGAAATCAAGGGTGTCTCTCCATCGGAGGAGCGCGTCCAGGGAGAACGAAACCTGGGTAAACAAGAAGTCGGCCTCGAGCTTCCATGGTGGCGGTGCCGTGAGGCGCGTGGCCACCCCGGCGCGGAACGGACGGCCCGTGCGGAACGCGGGTGTGCTCGAGAACGCCCGCAGCTCCTGGATCATGGAACGCACCGTCAGCTCCCCCGTTCGAGAGCCGGAGGTCGGCCGGTCACCGTAGACCAACAGGAACTGGTCCACCCCGTAGGCAGCGGCGGTGAGCAGGTCCCGTCTGAAGCCGAGGAGGTTGCGGTCGCGCGCGTTGACGCAGGCGATCGACCTGCCGCCCATGCGCTCCACCTCGTGGGCCACGGCGACGCTCGAGACGGTGGCCCGTCCGATGTGGTTGTCCGGGATGAGAAAGGCCGAGGCCACCTTGCTCAGCACGCCGATCTGATGGCGCACGTGCATGAGGTCCGGTCGAGTGGGCGGCTCGATCTCGCACACCAACTCGAAGTCAGGCGGAGCCACCATGCAACGCTACGGGGTCGGGGGTACCTACGGCGGCGTGGACGTGGTGGTCGGCGCGGTGGTGGTCGTCGTGGTGACCACCGTCGTGGTCGTAATGGGCCTCTGGGTGGTGGGAAGCCGTGTGGGGGCGGTGGTGGCCGGCACGGTGGTGGTGGTGAGCGGGACGATCGTGGTGGTGGTCTCGGGCGGGTCGTCGTCGTTGCCCGCCGAGGCCACGAAGAACACCACCACCAGCAGCAAGAGCAATCCGAGCACGCCGAGGATGATGGCAGCCGTCTTCCAGGTGTCCGGCGGTGGCGGCGCCACGGGTGCAGGACGCTCCTCGAGGATCACCTCCTCCTGGCGCCGGGGTGCCACGACGGGCGGCAAGACGCGGGTGGGCTCGCTCCCCGCCCTCGGCGCCCCGCAATTCGAGCAGAAGGCCGCGTCCGGGGGCATCCTTGCCTGACACTTCCGGCAGAACACGTCCCCACCGTCGACAGGCTGCACGTGATGCGTGTCGGGCGGCTCGTCCACGAGCGCATTATCCCTCGCCACCGGCATCCTGTCCGAGATGCCCGTGGGCGGGACATGTGCCGGCCGCCTACGGTAAGCGCCGTATCCCATCCCCGGAGGTGACCGTGTTCGTTCAGGTGATCCAGGCCAAGGCGTCCGACTCCGACGCGCTCAAGGGCCAACTCGACCGATGGGTCGAGGAGTTAGCACCGGGTGCCGAGGGCTACCTGGGAACAACCGCGGGTGTGACGGCTGACGACGACTTCATCGCCATGGTCCGCTTCGAGTCCGAGGGGGCGGCACGCGCCAACAGCGATCGCTCCGAGCAGGGGGCGTGGTGGGACGAGGCGTCCAAGCACCTCGAGGGTGACGTCACCTTCCACGACTGCGACGACGTCAGGACCTATCTGGACGGTGGCTCCGATGACGCCGGGTTCGTGCAGGTGATGCAGGGTCGGGTCGGCGACCGAGACCGCTTCCGCTCCATCCAGGACGAGCTGCTCGAGACCATGCAGGAGGAGCGACCCGAGATCCTCGGCATGGTGGAAGCGTGGGACGACGATTTCGTCGCCGCTGCTGTGTACTTCGCGTCCGAGCACACGGCCCGCGAAGGAGAGGGCAAGGCGGTCCCCGAGAACGTCCTCCAGAACCTGCAGGAGCTGCGCTCCCTGGTCGAGGACCTCACCTACCTCGACCTACTAGAGCCCTGGCTGTTGAGCCCGCAGGCGGATGAGGACGACGAGTAGCCGGCGCGCCGGCTAGATCGGCACCGCCAACCAGGTCGGCGGGGGCGGGGCCGCGGCCGGGTGCAGGATCCCCGCCAGCACCCCGATGGCGGCGAGCACAGCCGTCGGCGTGCACCGGGAGAACAGATTGGTGGCGTCGGTGACCCACAGCTCTTTGTCCTGGCCGACCAGGCGAGGCTGCAGGCCACGAGCCTCGGCTTCAGCCGCGGCGAGCGGGTAACCGCACGGGGCGAAGACCATCACGTCGGCGCCGGCGGCGACCACCTCGGCCCAGCTCGCACGTCGAGAGGCCTGCCCGGCCGACGACAGGAGGTGGCGGCCACCGGCCAGCTCCACCAGCTCGGGGACCCAGTGGCCACCGAGGAACGGCGGGTCGCCCCACTCGAGCACGATGACCGGGCGGCGGGGCCGACCCGCCACCTGATCCGCGACGGCCTCCATCCCCCGCCGCACCCGATCCATGGCGGCGGCGGCCTGGTCCTCGGTCCCGGTGGCCTTGCCCAGGCGCACGAGGTCGTCCTCCAACCCGGACATCGAGGTGGCCTCGAGCGTCACCAGCTCGGCACCTCTGGGCAGAGCGTGAAGCACCTGGTCGGGGCCCACGGCGCAGACGTCGCACACGTCTTGAGCCACGACCACGTCGGGGGCGAGCTGGCGGAGCAGGTCCATGTCGGTGCGGTACAGCGGTTGGCCCGCCTGCACGGCGCGGCTGACGGCCCGGTCCACCTCCCCGGGCGACGCGGCCACCGCACCGCTGGTGCTGCCAGAGAGGTCGGCGGTCGGGCCGGCGCAGGGGCCGGCGAAGGGAATGGTGCTCGACGTCACCACGGGCCGGCCGGCAGCGACGGCGTGGTCGCATTGGTGGGACACGCCCACCACGCTGTCCCCGAGCCCGAGCTCGGCCAGCATGTCCGTGCCCGACGGCACCAGGCTCACGATGCGCGGCGCCCGCACCGGCATGACGTTACTGGACCTGCTCCGCTCCGAAGGGCCCCTGCGTCGGCATGGCCGAGTTGTGGCATGGCCTAGCGTGGCGGTCGTGGGTCTCGACCTCCTCGCGTTGCCGCTCCAGGACCTCCTGGCCGCGGCCTCCGAGGTGCGTGACCGGGCCCACGGCTCACGCATCACCTTCTCCCCCAAGGTCTTCATCCCCCTCACCCAGCTGTGCCGGGACCACTGCGGCTACTGCACGTTCGCCCAACCGCCGGCGAGGATGGCGGCGCCCTACCTCTCGCCCGAGGAGGTTCTCGACATCGCACGGCGCGGCGCGGCAGCCGGGTGCCACGAGGCCCTCTTCACCCTGGGCGAGCGACCCGAGCAGCACTACCCCGTGGCGGCGGCGTGGCTGGCCGAGCACGGCTACCAGTCCACTCTCGACTACCTGGGCGCCATGTGCGAGCTGGTGCGCGACCGTACCGGCCTGCTCCCCCACGGCAATGCCGGCGCCTTGTACTCCGAGGAGCTGCGGCGCCTACGCCCGGTGACGGCTTCGCAGGGGATGATGCTCGAGTCGCTGAACCCGGGCCTGGCATGCCATCACGGGTCCCCGGACAAGTCGCCCGAGCGGCGTCTGGCCACGCTGGAAGCGGCCGGGGAGGCCGCCATCCCCTTCACCACCGGCATCCTCTGCGGCATCGGGGAGAGCCGCGGTGACCGCCTCGGCGCCCTCCGGGCCATCGCCGCGTCCCACCGCCGCCACGGTCACGTGCAGGAGGTCATCGTCCAGAACTTCCTGCCCAAGCCCGGCACCGCCATGCACCGCTCCCGCCCGTGCCCCGACGACGAGTACCGGTGGTCGGTGGCCGTGGCCCGGCTGATACTCCCGCCCGAGGTGCACGTGCAGGCCCCGCCGAACCTCTCGGAGGACTTCGGCTCCCTCCTCGAGTGCGGGATCGACGACTGGGGCGGGGTGTCACCCCTCACCCCCGACCACGTCAACCCCGAGCGGCCGTGGCCCGACCTCGACCGGTTGCGACTCGTCACCGAGGAGCACGGGTTCGCCCTGGCGCCCAGGCTCACCGTCTACCCCGAGTTCGCCCTCTGCGCGGGACGCTGGCTCGACCCGGCCATGCGCTTCGCGGTGATGGACCGCAGCGATGCCGAGGGCTTGGGCCGCGACGACGTGCAGTGGCATTCAGGGGTCGATGCCGCGCCACCGTCGATCCTCGGGACCCCCAGCGCACCCGTGCGCCGTCGGGGCGCCCGCAGCGCCGTTGCTGAGGTGCTGGAGGGCGTGGAGTCGGGCCAGGAGGCCGGCGTCGAGGAGCTCACCACCCTGTTCTCCGCCCGTGGCCCCGAGGTGGGAGCGGTGGCCGCGGTGGCCGACCAGCTGCGCCGGGACATCGTGGGCGACGCCGTCACCTGGGTCGCCAACCGCAACATCAACTACACCAACGTGTGCACCTTCAAGTGCCGGTTCTGCGCCTTCTCCAAGGGCCCGCTCTCGCTGAACCTGCGGGGGACGCCCTATCTCCTGGACCTCGACGAGATCACCCGGCGCGTGGCCGAGGCCGAGGCGCTCGGCGCCACCGAGGTCTGCCTCCAGGGCGGCATCCACCCGAGCTTCGACGGCGACTACTACCTCGACGTGATCACTGCGGTTCGCGCCGCCTCACCCACCATCCACATCCACGCCTTCACCGCCCTCGAGGTCACCGAGGGGGCCCGGCGCCTCGGCGTGCCCCTGGCCGACTACCTCCGCCGGCTGGTGGATGCCGGGCTCAAGAGCCTGCCCGGCACCGCCGCGGAGATCCTCGACGACGAGGTAAGGGCCGCTCTGTGCCCGGACAAGGTGAACACGGAAGAGTGGCTCGATGCCCACCGCATCGCCCACTCGGTGGGCCTGCGCTCGAACGTCACCATGATGTTCGGCTCCATCGAGCATCCCGTGCACTGGGCCCGCCACCTGGTGCGCACCCGGTCCCTGCAGAAGGAGACCGGCGGGTTCACCGAGTTCGTACCCCTGCCCTTCGTGCACATGGCCGCTCCCATGTACCTCCAGCACAAGAGCCGCAGAGGCCCCACGTTCCGGGAGGCGCTCCTGGTCCACGCCGTGGCCCGGATCGCCTACCGGGCATGGGTCCCGAACGTGCAGGTGTCCTGGGTCAAGATGGGCGTGGACGGTTCCCGCCAGGCCCTCATGGCCGGCGCCAACGACCTGGGCGGCACCCTCATGGACGAGAACATCTCCCGGGCCGCAGGAGCCGGTCACGGGCAGATGATGGACGAGTGCACCTTCGGTGCCATCGCCGACTCCCTCGGACGCCCGCTCGAGCAACGCACCACGCTGTACGGGCGCGTCGCCCACGCGTGAGGGACGACACCGCCGAGCGCCAGGAGCCCGCTTCGCGCCGGCCCACCCCCTGGCGCCCGCGCCGTCAAGGCACCGGTCGCCCGGAGCTCGACGAGCACATCGTCGAGCTGCTCGGGTCTTCGGGGGCTCCGGTCGAGCGCTGGGACCAGCTCTTCGAGATCCTCGTGACGGCGGTCGGCCTGGGCGAGGACGACGTCGACCGTCTCGACCTCAAGATCACGAGCGCAGCCCTGCGGGAGATGCGCAAGGCCTTCGCCGTGTTCGCCCCCTACCGGTCGATCCCCAAGGCGACCGTCTTCGGCTCGGCGCGGACCCTGCCCGAGGACCCTCTGTACGTCCAGGCGAGGAACCTGGCGTCGCTGCTCGCCGGCGCAGGGTGGATGGTGGTCACCGGCGGCGGGCCGGGGATCATGGCCGCGGGGATGGAGGGAGCGGGCCGGGAGCGATCCTTCGGGATCACGATCCGCCTCCCGTTCGAGCAGGCCAACACCTTCCTCGCCGGGGACCCCAAGCAGGTGGAGATGAAGTACTTCTTCACGCGCAAGCTCATGCTGCTCAAGGAGTCCGCCGGCTTCGCCATCCTCCCGGGCGGCTTCGGCACCCTGGACGAGGCCCTCGAGCTGCTGACCCTGGTGCAGACGGGCAAGGCCGAGCCGTGTCCCATCGTCCTGCTCGACGTGGCCGGCGGCACCTACTGGCAGGCCCTGGAGCGGTTCATGACCGACGAGGTGGCCGGGCGAGGGTTCATCGGGCCCGAGGACCGCTCCCTCTACCGGCGCACCGACGATGCCCGGGAGGCGGCCCGGGAGATCCTGGGCTTCTACCGCAACTACCACTCACGGCGTTTCGTGGGGAACCTGCTGGTGCTCCGCCTGCGGTCGATGCCGGACGAGCGGGAGCGCCTCGAGTTGAGCGAGGAGTTCGCCGCCATCTGCACCGAAGGCGGCCTGGAGGCGTCAGGCCCCCTGGACGCGGAGGTCGCCGACGACGACAACGTCGGGCTGCCGCGGCTGGTGCTGCGCTTCGACCGGGCCAGTCACGGCCGGCTTCGCCAGCTCATCGACAGGCTGAATGGGCTCTCAAGCGCGCCTCGCCTGCCGTCGATGCCCTGAACGTGAAGACGTGCACCTCATGCGGGCTTCCCGCCCCCTCCCCCACGTTGTCCTGCGCCCTCTGCGCCCACCCCTTCCCCGACCAAGGCCCGGCGTCATACCGGCTGGAGTACCACGACGGCGGGTATCGATGGTGCCTCGACGGCGAGGAGGTGGTCTCGGCCATCGGGCACGAGGGCAGGTGGGACGTCATCGACAGCGACAGCGGAAAGGTGGCCGTGACCCTCATCGGGACGGCCGAGGAGGACGGCGGCCGCATAGCCATGGTGGACCATCGCCACCGCGCCGTCGCCACCTTCGTCCCCGCCGCAGACGACACCCGCGGCGTGGGACTGGTTCGGGACACCCACGAGCGCGTGCTGATGGCGGTCCGGGCCGACGGGCCGACCGGGATCCATGTGGTGGACAATGACGGCAAGGTGCTGGCCCTGGCCAGTCGTCACCGCCCGAAGCACCGTGGCCTCGACCTGCTGGTCACCCGGGCCGGGGCGTCGCGGAACGAGACCATCGTTTTCGCCGTGAGCCTGACCCTCGAGCTCATGCGCCACAAGCAGCTCGTTCCCTAGAGCAGCGGTTCCCTCAAGGGGACTCGGCCTCCCTCGCCGAACCCAGGATCGTCGCCGCCTTCTCGACCGCCCGGCGGGCGCGAGTGAGACGGCGCTCCTCGGAGGCGTCGGTGCCCTCGGCGAGCGACTCCTTGAGCCGGTCGAGGGCCAGGTCGGCCAGCTCCTCGGCGATGACCTCGAGGCGATTGCGGATGTCGTCGAGCTGCTCTGACAGGCCGATCACCCCCCGAGGCCCGAGATGATGCCCCCGCCCCCATACCGGCGGCAAGCCGGGTGGTGACGGGGACGGGGGCCGCTCCCCTAGCGGAGCACGGTCGAGGCTACAAGCCCTTGTAGTTGAGGATCTGCGTCAGCGTGTGCTGGATCTCGACCAGGTCCCGCTGGTCCTCCATCACCTGATCGATGTCCTTGTAGGACCGCGGGTCTTCGTCGAGCAGGTCGGCTGCTCGCTCATCGAGCCACGTCTTGCCCTTCATCGATTCACGAAAGCCCTCCACGTCCAACTGCCGGCGCGCCTGGCCCCGCGAGAGCCGCCGCCCGGCGCCGTGCGAGCACGACTGGTACGAAGCAGGATTGCCCAGTCCCCGCACGATGTACGACCGGGTGCCCATCGAGCCGGGGATGACCCCCTCGTCGCCCGTGCGAGCACGGATGGCCCCCTTGCGGGTCAGCCAGACGTTGCGCCCGTGGTGGTTCTCGCGCTCGGTGAAGTTGTGGTGGCAGTTGACCGTTCGGACCACGGACCCGCCGCCGCTGACGTCGAACAGGGCAGGGAGCGCGGCGGCGACCATGGCCGCTCGGTTCTCCATGGCGTACTCCTGCGCCCAGAGCATGGCCTTGATGTAGGAATCGAACTCCGGCGTCCCCTCTACCAGGTAGGCCAGGTCGGGGTCTTCGAGCTCGATGAAGTACCTCTTCATCAGCCCCTTGGCGTCTTCGATGTGGCGGGACGCCAACATGTTCCCCACGCCACGGGAGCCTGAGTGCAGGACCAGCCATACACGCTGGCGCTCGTCAAGGCAGACCTCCACGAAGTGGTTGCCCGACCCGAGCGAACCGAACTGCGTCGATGCCTTCGCTGCTTCCTTGTCGGTCAACTCAGGCCGCGCCCGTCCGTTGAACCGAGCATTGAGCCAGGCGCTCCAATGCCGCGTCGCGACCTCATGGCCCTGGCCGACGCCGGCGGGGACGGCCTCAGCGATCTTCGAGAGGAGCGGGCCCAAGGTGTCCGGTAGACGCTCCGGTGTCAGGTCGGTCTCGACCGCCATCATCCCGCAGCCGATGTCTACGCCTACTGCAGCGGGGATCACCGCCGCCTTGGTGGCGATGACCGAACCCACTGTGGCTCCCTTGCCGATGTGTGCATCGGGCATCAAAGCGACGTGGCCATGGACGAAGGGAAGACGCGCCGCCTTCTTCGCCTGTTCGATGGTGCCTGCCTCAACATCGGATGCCCACGACAGGACGTTCTGGTGCTTGGTGGGGGTCAACTTCTCAGCTCCTTGATTTGCGCCAGGGGTCCGGGTCACCACAACCGGGACTCCTTCATCCTACGCCAGGCCGTCATCGCAGCCGTCGAATGCACCACCGCTCCGGCGTCGTCCCCCAAAACGGAATTCGTTCCTGAGGCTTGAACGCCATCAGTATGGCTTCCCCCTCCTCCAGCAACACATACTCGCTGCGAAGGGATCGACCATTCCCGCTGAAGTCAACGGCATGCTCACCTGGCTTGAGCTCGATCCACACCGGTCCACGATCCAGCTGGTCCAGAGTGGTGCGTTGCTTGCCATCGACCGTTACGACAACCGCATCCAATCGGCTGCAGATGGCCATCCTCGTAGCCGGTTGTACCACCCGTACACGACGACACCCGTCCCGACCGTGTGGTGTCTGAGCATCCGGCGCAGACCCCATGGGTCACGTCGGCAGTCGCCCCATGTCACCGCCGCAGCATTCACAGATTCGTCAGGAGCGAGCGGAGATGTCGCTCCGCGGGATCGCCGTCGGCGGGCGAGCCGGTAGACGACGATCGTGACGACGATGGGGACGACCAGGGAAGCGATCACCCAAGAAGGTGCGTCCGAATCTACCCCAGCAGGATCCAGTAGGAGCAATGCCGCGGTGACTGCGCTAGGAACGGCTACCCACGGCCACCAGTTGCGGACGAGCCACGTCCAGGTCCGAGTAGTCACCTCCGGCGGCGACACCGGGTCTCCGGAGCAGTACTCGTAGTCATTGGCCGACCCGCCCTACACGGGGTCGACCTCCAAGAAGCGGCCGAGGCCAGGCACGTACTGGCGAGCGCCCATCTCGATGGTGGCGATGCCGGTGGCGTGCTCAAGGGGTCGTTGGTGTTGGCCCAGCCACCCGTAGTCCATGTTGCCTGCCGAGTTGTCGGGCAGACCGGCCAGGGCCTGGCCGTAGGGGTTCGTAGCTGAGGGTGGGGCCCCGCAAGCGCCCGAGGGGGCGAACTCATAGGTGTAGGTGTGCCCGGGGACACGGGCCGTGGTGAGCCGCCCTGCCCCGTCGTAGGCGAAGTTGGGACCTGCCGGGTAGGCGTCGACGCCGTAGGTGGCCTGGGCGACGACCTTGCCCGACTGGGAGCGGGTCACCTGGTCCGACACGGCGGCCCCGGCCAGGGACCAGCTGAGGCGGCCCGCCGCGTCCCGGGACAGGGACGACAGGAGGTGGCGTTGGCGTGGGCGACGCTCGACAGCTCCTTGCCGGCGGCGTTGTGCCGGCGGCCGACGTAGTGCCTCGCCCGCGTCGTGGACGAGCGACCGGTGAGCGGAACGAGTCAGTCGATCCACTCGACGTCCAGCTGATCCGGCGCGAGCCATTCCAAGACGTCCTCGGTTTCATCTGCCCAAATGTCCCAGCCGCCCGATGGAGCGTTCTGCGGGTGTTCGGGGAGCAACCAGATGTGTCAACCGGCTCCCGAAGGGTCCTCGTCGATGGTGACGTACATGCCTCGGTGATCGCCCGCCCGGACCCTCCCAACTCGTCCCACCGGAAGTGGCGCGAACGCTCTCATCGGGTGCGCAAGTGGAAGTTGTTCGGCCACCGGCCACGACCCGCAGCCCGCCTTTCAAAGTTTGCTTGGGAGTAACCCAGTTTGGACTTGTACGTTGGTGCTGAGGTAGTGGCGCAGGCGGTTTGCGCTGATGCGGCCAACCGAGGTGGCACGCGATCCCATGCCCGTCCACATGGGCCGGCGAGCCAGTTCACGGTGGCGGCGGACGATCCGCTTGAGTCCCCATGGATCGCGTCGCCACACGTTCGTCACAGAGCGAGCCGTACGGCCCGACCACAGCTGGCATCACGGGTCCGGCCGCATCACACCTCGTTGGAGCTCTTGAAGGCGAACGCCTCGGCGATGATCTCCTCGTGGCGCTCGGAGGTGTCGTCGTGGCCGGAGCGTCCGATGCCGATGAAGCCGAGGCGGCGCTGGACCGGCAACGACTGGGCCAGAACCTCCCCAGCCAGTGCTTCAGGCGCGGCACCGCGCTGGGCCGCCGCAGCAGCGACACGCTGAGCCACGTCGTCGGGCACCTCCACACTGAGCTTGGTCATGGCGGTTCCAGTGTAGGAACGTCACCTGGCATGGTGAACCGCCCCGGGTTGGCCAAGGCGGTGAGCCACCGGATGTGTAGGAGGTGTCCGCGGCCGCTCGCGGCGGCAGTAGCTCTGCACGAGGGTCGAGCTGAGTAGCCTCCCCCCGTGCCCCGGGACCTGGTGCTGGCCGACTACGTCGAGGCCGAGCGCGAACGCATCGTGGGCGTGCTCTTCGAGTGGCTGCGGATCCCGTCGATCTCCGCCGATCCCGACCAGAGCGCCTCGGTGAGGAAGTCCGCCGAGTTCGCCGCCGACCTTCTCCGGGGCGCCGGGATGGAGCACGCCGAGGTCGTCGAGACCGGCGGGGCCCCAGCCGTGTACGCCGAGTGGCTCCATGCCGGCCCGTCGGCGCCCACCGCCCTCGTCTACGGCCATCATGACGTGCAGCCCGTGGACCCCCTGCACGAGTGGCATCGGCCCCCGTTCGAGCCGGCCCTGGTGGACGGGGAATGCCGAGCCCGGGGCGCGGTCGACGACAAGGGCCAGCTGGTGTTCCAGATCGAGGCCGCGCGCGGCCTGCTACAGGGGCAAGGCAGCCTGCCCGTCAACCTCAAGTTCCTGATCGAGGGCGAGGAGGAGATAGGGAGCCCCCACTTCGAGGAGCTGCTGCACGCAGAGAGGCAGCGGCTCCACTGTGACGTGGTCGTGGTGTCGGACACGACCATGTGGGGGCCACAGGTCCCCTCCACGTGCGTCGGCCTGCGAGGTCTGGTGGCCTTCGACGTGACCATCCGCACCGCCGCCGGCGACCTCCACTCGGGTAGCTTCGGGGGCTCGGTCCCCAACTCGGCTCACGTCGTCGCCGACCTCGTGTCGTCGCTGCACGACCCAGACGGCCTGGTGACCCTACCCGGCTTCTACGACGACGTACGCCCCCTCACCAACGCCGAGCAGCGCTCGCTCCAACAGCTCCCCTTCGACGAGGAGGAGTGGAAGCGCAAGGCCGGAGTCCAGCGCCTCGACGGCGAGGCCGGCCGCTCCACGCTGGAGCGGGTGTGGACCCGTCCCACCTGCGAGGTGGTGGGCATCACCGCCGGCTACGGGGGCGAGGGCATGAAGACGGTGGTCCCCGGAAGGGCGAACGTCAAGGTCACCTTCCGGCTCGTGCCCGACCAGGATCCCCAGCGGGTGACCGAGGCGTTCCGAAGCTGGCTCACCGCTTCGGTGCCTGCCGGGGTGACGGTGGAGGTGGAGCAGGTGGGCGCCGTCGCCCCCGCCCTCACCGACGCCGACCACCCCTGCGTGCGCGCCCTGTGCCGGTCCATCGAGCGGGTCTGGGGACGAGCGCCGCTGCTCACCCGAGAAGGCGGCAGCGGCCCCGAGGAGGCGCTTGGGCGGGTGCTCGAGGCGCCCGTGCTGTACCTCGGCGTGGGCCTGCCCGACGACCATTACCACGCCCCCAACGAGCGCATGGTGATGGACCAGTTCTGGAAGGGCCTGCTCGCCGCCGGCGAGATCTGGGGGGAGGTGGCGAGGGCCCATGGTTGAGGCTGCAAACGTTGCAGACGGCGCCCGAGGGGCGCCCGAGGATGCCCACGAGTGGGTCAGCTTCGAGGACCCCTCGGAGGAGCGCACCTGGGTCTTCGACGTGACCTTCCTCACCAGCCCGTGGACGTGCATCTTCGGTCGGGGTTGCCTCGGGGTCCTCACCGCTCCCGCCCCCGAGCTGGTGCTCGGCTGCTGTTCCTACGGCGCCCACTTCACCGACGAGGAGGACCTGGCCAACGTCGAGGCCAAGGCCGAGACCCTCACCGCGGACGAGTGGCAGTTCCGTCGCCAGGGCCGCCAACGGGGGATCGCCAAGACCACGGCGGCGGGCGAGACGGTCACGCGCCTGGTGCAGGACGCCTGCATCTTCCTCAACCGGGACGGCTTCGAGGGCGGCGTCGGCTGCGCCCTGCACGTGGCCGCCCTGAAGCGGGGTGAGCGGCCTCTCGCCATGAAGCCCAGCGTGTGCTGGCAGGTCCCGCTCCGGCGGGAGGACGCCGAGGACGGCGAGGGACACGTGACCTCCACCGTGCGCCAGTGGGACCGCAAGGACTGGGGCCCCGGCGGGTTCGACTTCCACTGGTGGTGCACCCAGTCGCCCGAGGCCTTCGTGGGTCACCGGCCGGTCTACCAGGAGATGCGCGACGAGCTGGTGGAGCTGGTGGGCGAGGCGATCTACGCCATGCTGGTCGACTACCTCGGCGCTCGGCCCGCCCACGGGGTGGCCCTCCCCCACCCCGAGGTGCGGCGGCGCCCCGCCGTTGGGCTGCGCTCAGCGGCGGAAGGCGCGCAGGCTCTCCCATAGCTCGGGCCGGGTGGTGCGCCAGTCGTACAGGCTGGCTCCGATGCTGTCCGTGTCGTTGACCGCCGTCCTGTAGCCGGCCACGTCCACCGCCGTGGTGCGGTCGCCGATGCCACCGATGGGGTGCACCAGGGCGTTGGGGAGGCCGAGATTGGCCCGGAGCCGGTTCACGTTCTCGGTGGTGTAGCGGTTGGCGTCGCGGTACGCGCTGGCGGACATGCGGTTGGTCCAATAGCCCATGGTCATCCAGACGTCGTAGTGCGGCGCCAGCTGGCGGTACGGGAACGAGGGCCAGTAAGCCGGGTTGACCGCCTCGAGGACCACGGGCGGCAGCACGATCCCGCCGATGCTCCGCCCCGGCAGCGCCCTGCGCAGGTCGGCGCTGAACTCGACCAGTCGGCGATTCCGCTCCTCGAGCTGGCCGACGTCCTTGGACTCGATGTCCACGGCCACGCTGTCGACCGGGAGGGCGGCGATGGCCTTCATCCGGGCCAGGTCCCGCGCCGGGTTGACCAGGGTGGGCAGGTACCAGGCCACCACCCGAATGCCCCGTCCTCGGGCCCGCCCGATCCAGTTCCCCAGGAGGTCGGGCTCGAGGACGTCAGTGGGGGCGTCGTGCTTCGATGCCTGGATGTAGAGGGTCTGCACGCCTTGCTCGGCCATGCGGTCCACGGCGTCGGGCGAGACCTGGGGCCGGCCCCTGGTGAACGTGGCGCTCCAGTCGTAGACGTCGACCCAGGTGCCCATGCCCCGATAGGCGGCCGTACCCGCTGGAGCGCCCAGTAGAGCCGGGCGCCTGGCCGGAGCGAGCTTGTTCTCGGGCGCAGCCTTTGTCGTGGTGGACGAGCGGCCGGCCTCCGTCTTGGGCGCGGTGCTCGCCGGCGGGGGGGGTATTACCCCGTAGGCCGCCAGGTCGTCGAGCGCCTGGGCGGCCAGGCCTTCCTCCACCGGAGGAGGAGGCTCGGCGCGGCGCTCCCCGGGTGGTTCGTTGACGGCGAGGGCGAGCGACGAGACGAGGAACAGGCCCGCTACCACCGCCCACAGCGCCCGCCGGGACGGCAGTCGCTGCCGGGTGGACCTCACTGGAAGCAAGCGGCGCAAGGCGCGGGCGGCGTTCATGGCAGTTCGGGCGCGGCAACGGCGGCACCAGCAAGGGGCCTGGTGACGGACCTCGTGCTGCTACCTGCGGAGACCCTGCATCTCGGGCCAGAGGCCCGGGCCGGTGGTCCGCCAGTCGTACAGGCTGCCGCCGATGCTGCCGGTGTCGAACACAGCCTGGCGATAGGCCCCCACGTCGGCGGGCGTGGTGCGGTCGCCGATGCCTCCGATGGGATGCACGGGCACGTTCCCCAGACGAAAGCGCAGACGATCGACGTTCTCCCTCGTGTAGCGATAGGCGTCGCGGTAGCCGCTGGCGGCGGTCCTGTTGGTCCAGTAGCTCATGGGCATCCACACGTCGTAGTACGGAGCCAGCTGCTGGTAGGGAAAGGACGGCCAGTAGTTCCGGTTGAGCACGTCCATCACCACCGCAGGCAGCACGACGGCTGCGAGCTGGCGGCCGGGCAGGGCGTTGCGCACGGAGGAGCTCAGCTGGATGAGCCGGCGATTGCGCTCGTTGACGTCGCCCACGTCGGTGGCTTCGATGTCGACGCCCAGACCGTCGACCGGCAGGCGGCCGATGGCCACCAGGCGGGCGATGTCCCGGTTCATGTCGACGAAGTTGGGCAGGTACCAGGCCACGACTCGCATGCCCCGGGCGTGGGCGCGCCCGATGTAGGCCTGGAGGAGCTCGGGCTCGAGAGGGCCGTCGCCCGGCGCGTTGAACCTCGAGGCCTGGATGTACAGGGTTTGAACACCCCGGTCAGCCATCCGGTCGACGTCAGCGGGCGACATCCCCGGACGCCCGCCGGTGTAGGTGTGGCTCCAGTCGTAGACGTCAGCCCAGACGCCCATCCCGCCGTAGGTGCCGGCCCGACCAGGCACCGCTGCCGGCCCGGAAGCGGAGGCGGGCCGGGCGCCGCCGGAGCGCCGGGCCTTGGAGCGCTTGGCGTTGGAGCGCCGGGCCTTGGAGCGCTTGGCGTTGGAGCGCCGAGCCTTGGAGCGCTTGGCGTTGGAGCGCCGGGCCTTGGAGCGCTTGGCGTTGGAGGGCTTGGCGCTGCGGCGCTGGGCCTTCTTGGCGGGTTTGGCCAGGGCGC
>JAUJNQ010000003.1:255842-266667 GCA_030448025.1 Acidimicrobiales bacterium
TTGGAGGGCTTGGCGCTGCGGCGCTGGGCCTTCTTGGCGGGTTTGGCCAGGGCGCGGGTGGAAGCCGGCCGTGCCAGAGCCGCCGCCTCCGTCTCGACCTCGACGGCTGGGGCGCCGGGCTGACCCTCGAGCTGGCCGCCGCCGTCCGCGCTCGTCTCGAACGGGACTGTCTCGCCCCCGGTGACGGCCGAGCGGGGAGCGTCTGCGAAGGAGAGGGCGGCGGTGGAGGCGATGAACAAGGCGGCTACCAAGACGGCGAGCGCACGGGTGCCTTGGCGCCGGGGCTTGGGGAGGTTCGTCACCTGTGGTCCCCGTTGCCGGCATCATCGGAGGAAGCGTCCTCGGCGGCAAGGCACCAGGACGCATGATCGTCCTCGGGATCGGCCCCGCATTCCGCGCAGGGGTCGGGTGACAACTCTGTGGTGCGCAACTTGAAGGCACGGGCTTCCTCGAAGCGCCGGTGGCGTCCCTTTTTCACGTGCAGCTCCCCGAAGGCCGTTACGATCCGCCCACTGTACCAACGGTCGGCTCACGTCGGACCGCACGGCGGACGACCGGCGGTAGGGTGACGTCATGGCCGAGGAGCTCGACGTCCAAGCCATGATCGAACGCTTCCGGGACCGGGCCAAGGCCGTGCGGAGCCGGGGCGTGCCCCCCGTGGAGGGGCCGGACCGCACCCGCTTCATCGAGCAGTCCAAGGTCGACTACATGGACTACGCCATGCTGGGCGACGCCGAGGGCTCTCTGGAGGGCGGAATCCTCACCCTCCGCGTGGACCTGCGCCCGAAGGGCTGAGTCGCCGGCTGGGCCCGGCGGCGCGAACGCAACTAACGTCGCCCCGACCTGCGGCACCCCTGCTGGCGGCAACCTCCAGGATCGGACCATTGATGCCAATCAAGGAAATCCTTCTGCGTCCCGAGCTCATCGGGTCCATGCTCGCCATCCTCTGCGTGACCGCCGTGGGTCTACGCCTGGTGCGCCCAAGGCGTGAGACCACGTCACTGCCCCGGGCCTACCGCCCGAAGGAGCGGCAGCGGCCAGGGTCCCATCAGGCTCCAGGGTCCCGTCAGGTCACAGGGTCTCCTCAGCCGGAACCGTCCCCCTATCAGGTACGTCGCCATGAGCCGGCACCCGAACAGCCGTCACCCCAACAGCCGGCGAGCCAGCAGCCCGTGAGCCCACAACAGCCCCAGGGCCCGGTCACCACGCCGGTCGCCACCCAGGTCGAGGCGTCCCACCCCACGGTCACCTTCGCCGACGTGGCCGGCCTGGAGGAGGCCATGGCCGAGCTGCGGGAGGTGGCCGAGTACCTCTCCGAGCCCGAGCGCTACCGGGCGCTCGGCGCCGAGATGCCGAGGGGCGTCCTTCTCCACGGTCTTCCCGGCTGCGGCAAGACCCTGCTGGCCCGGGCCCTCGCCGGGGAGACGGGCGTACCTTTCTACTTCGCGTCGGCCGCCGGCTTCGTGGAGCAGTTCGTCGGCCTGGGCGCCGCCAGGGTCCGCCAGCTGTTCGAGGAGGCCAAGCGCACCGCTCCGTGCATCGTCTTCATCGACGAGCTCGACGCCGTTGGCCGCAAACGCGATGCCGACGCCGCGGGCGGTCGAGAGTTCGACCACACCCTCAACCAGCTCCTCGTCGAGCTGGACGGCTTCCTCGGCTCCTCGGGGGTGTTGGTGTTGGGCGCCACGAACCGTCCCGAGTTGATCGACCCCGCCCTGCTCCGGCCGGGCCGCTTCGACCGGCGCATCCAGGTAGACCGACCCGACCGCCGGGGCAGGAAGCAGATCCTGCGGCTACACGCGTCCAAGCGTCCCTTCTCCAACCGGGTCGACTGGGATGACGTGGCGGCCAACACCGCCGGCCTCACCGCCGCCGAGCTGGCCAACATCGTCAACGAGGCGTCCCTCCTGGCTGCCAGGCGGCGCCGGGAGAAGATCCCGCCCGAGGACGTCGAAGAGGCGGCCACCCGCGTGCTCTCGGGGATGAGGACGTCACGCCTGATGGGCGAGGAGGAGAAGATCCTCGTGGCCGTCCACGAGGCCGGCCACTGCCTGCTCTCGTTGCTCGTGCGGGGAATGAAGCCGCCGGCTCGCGTCTCCATCATGCAGCGCACCGGAGCCTTCGGACGATCCGTCTGGTCGGCGGCCAACGACTGCGAGATCCGCACCAAGCGCGAGCTGATGGCGCAGCTCATCGTCCTTCTCGGGGGCCGGGCCGCCGAGATCAACACCTTCGGGGAACCCAGCACCAGGTCCGAGGACGACCTCGACCACGCCGCCGCGCTGGCCCGGCAGATGGTGGAACGCTGGGCCATGACCGGCCGGTTCGACCTCGCCGGAGGCGGCGAGGCGTCCGCTGCTGCCCGCTGGTCGCCGGGGGGCCAGGAGCTGGGCCAGCTCCTCGCTCGCGCCGAGCATGCCGGGCGGGTCATCCTTCGGGACCACGCCGCGCCCCTCCGAGCCGTCGCCGAGGCATTGGTGGAACGCGAGACCCTCACCGCCGCCGACCTCGAGGCCATCACAGGGCTGGGCCAGGGCCGCCCCACGATGGGCACGCTCTCTTCCATCGGCGACGCTTCGGCCCGATCCGCCAGGGCTGGCTGAGTACAGACAAGATCGCTGACCATGCCACCGGCCGGCGAGCCCTGGTGGCGGTCCGCCGTCGTCTACCAGATCTATCCCCGCTCCTTCGCCGATGCGGGCGGCGACGGCGTGGGTGACCTCGAAGGTATTCGGGGCCGCCTCGACCACCTCTCCTGGCTCGGCGTCGACGCCATATGGGTGTCGCCCTTCTTCGGCTCACCGATGGCCGACTTCGGCTACGACGTCGCCGACTACTGCGACGTGGACCCGCTGTTCGGCACGTTGAGCGACTTCGACCACTTGGTGGCCGACGCTCACGAGCGCGGCCTGCGGATCCTGGTCGACTGGGTGCCGAACCACACCAGCGACCAGCATCCCTGGTTCGCCGAGTCCCGGTCCTCCCGCTCGTCAGCGAAGCGCGACTGGTACGTGTGGAGGGACCGGCCCAACAACTGGAAGGCGGCCTTCGACGAGACGCAGAGCGCTTGGACCTGGGACGAGGCCACCGGCCAGTACTACCTGCACCTCTTCCTTCCGGAGCAGCCGGACCTGAACTGGGCCAACCCCGAGGTCGTGGAGGCCATGCACGGCGTGTTGCGGTTCTGGCTCGACCGCGGCGTGGACGGCTTCCGAGTGGACGTGGTGCACGGGTTGGGCAAGGACCCAGCCTTCCCCGACGCCCCGCCGGAGACGGCGGACAGGCCGTGGTCGGGCCAGAACGACCACCAGTCCACCCACGCCATCCTCCGGGATCTCCGGCGCCTGGTGGACGGCTACCCCGGAGATCGGGTCCTGGTGGGCGAGGTCTACCTGCTCTCCACCCGCCAGATCGCCCCCTACTACGGGGACGGGGACGAGCTGCACCTGGCCTTCAACTTCGCACCGCTCTACGCCCCTTGGGAGGCGCCCGCGTGGCGTCGCAGCGTCGACCGCGTCGTGGAGGAGCTCGACCCTCGCCACGCCTGGCCCACCTGGGTCCTCTCCAACCACGACAACCCTCGCCATCGCACCCGTTACGGCTCGGAGGCTCGGGCTCGGGCGGCAGCGGTGCTGCTCCTCACCCTTCGAGGGACCCCGTTCGTCTACGCCGGCGAGGAGCTGGGCCTGGAGGACGCCGAGGTGCCGCCCGAGCGACGGGTGGACCCCGGAGGGCGGGACGGTTGCCGGGCGCCCATCCCCTGGGACGCCTCGACCGGCCACGGCTGGGCGGGCGACGACCCGTGGCTGCCCTGGCCGCCCGAGGCCGACGTGCGCAACGTCGCCGCCGAGCGGGAGGACGAAGGCTCGGTGCTGCACCTCTACCGGCGGCTGCTGGCCGCCCGGCGGGAGTCCGTCGCTCTCAGGCTCGGTTCGTGGTCACCGCTGCCCTCACCTCCCGGCGTGCTCGCCTACGAGCGGGAGGCCGGCGCTGACCGGCGGGCGGTGGTCGTCAACTACACCGACGACGTCGTCAAGGTGGCCTTTCCCCAGGCATGGACGGTGCAGGTGTCCAGCGACGGCCAGAGCGAGGGCGCGAGCTACGAGGGCACGGTGGGTGCCTCGCAGGCGCTCCTGTTGCGACGTCAGCCGCCGTAGTTCATGCGGGTGTCCTCCATCCGCAGGATGGGCGTGTCTTCGGCCTTCTGGAAGCCAGAGTCGACCACCTCGCCGATGAAGAAGGTGTGGTTGCCCAGACCGACCTGCTGGCGGACCTCGCAGTCCACGTAGGCTACGGCCTGGTCCAGGATCGGTGCCCCGCTCCGGCCGTGGTGGAAGCCGAAGCCGTTGGCCTGCCGGGCCTCAACGTCCACCTCCACTGGCTTGGTGAACTTGCGCACGATGGCCCGGTCCTCACGATCGACGAGGCAGAGGCTGAACACCCGCCCCTCCTCGATGAGCTCATGGGTGGCCGACTGGCGTTCCACGCCGATTCCGACGAGCTTGGGGTCGAAGGACAGCTGCGTGGCCCAGTTGAGGGTCATCAGGTTCAGCCGTTCCCCGGCCCGGCTACCGACCACGTAGAGGCCGTAGGGCATGGACCACAGGACCCGGCGGCGGAGCCTGTCGTACTCCTCAGGATCCTGGCCTTCGGGGATCGGCCCGACTGTTCCTTGTTGCACCGGCATGGAAGTGAGTTGAGCACGTCGAGCCGGCCGTTGCCGGATATCAGTTGCCGGAGGTCAGAAGTCGCCGCCCCCGCCGAAGTCCCCGCCGCCGAAATCGCCGCCACCGAAGTCCCCGCCTCCGAAGTCCCCACCGCCCCAGTCGCCCCCGCCCTGGTCCCCGGAGTCACCGCCGTGATCGCCGATCGCCGTGATCGCCGTGGCCATGGTCATGCCCGTAGCCCCCGCCCCAACCAAACCCTCCGCCGCCCAGGGCGCTGCCGATGAGAATGCCGGTGAGCATGTCTCCGCCGCCGAACCAGCCGCCGCCCCCGTACCACCCCCCGCCGTACCCGGCGTAGGCGGGCTCACCGCGTTCGTCGACCACCACTGCCGGCTCCCGATTGGGGCCCGCTGCGGCCAGCTCCGGCGGAGGTGGCGGAGGCTCACGGCCGTCCACACGGGCCCTGGCCCTGGCCATGGCGTAGTTGCCCTCGGCCAGAACCCGCCGCAACCGGTCGACCTGGGCCATCGACCGCACCTGGTCCATGGCGGCGTTGGCGGCCCGGTACCGGCTCACGGCGGCGTCGTAGTCGCCCTGGGCATCGGGATGGAGGGCCACGTCCGGCTCCAGGTCCAAAACGTCGTCGGCCAGGAGCTGCAGTTCGGGGCGCAGGCTCTCTCGGGCATCCTGCACCGCCTCTGCCTCTCGGGCCTTCTTCCGCTTCCGCCACAAGACATATCCGCCGCCGCCGCCAACCGCCCCCACCAGCAGCACCGGAAGCAGAAGGCCGGTCCCGCCGCCCGACGATCCGCCGGACCCCTCCGAGCCCTCGAAGCGGCCCTGCCGGCTCCCGGTAGAGCTCCCTCCGGCGGACTGGTTGACCCGGTCGACGAAGTCGAGCAGCACCGCCGCCGAACCCTCGTCCCGACGGGCGCTGGAAGGCCGCCGTGGCCAGCGAGCCCGCCGCCCCGCGCCCAGTGTGTTGCTGGCGGCACCTCGTTCCCGGCCAGCACGGCGTAGGTGCCCCGCTTTCTTGCCCGTCGCCTGGCCGAGCGCCGTCGCCAGCTTGGATGGATCGCCTTCCGTCTCGGCGCTGGTCGCCTGGGCAGCACGGCCACGAAGACGGGCTGGCCGCCCTTGGCGATGCGCTCGCGTATGCTCGGCATCCGCATTGGCCGAGATCTTGCTCTGGGCGCCGTCGTCCACGAACACGGGATCCCGCCGCAGGGCCTCGGCAGCCCGATCGATCATCGGCCCGGCGGAAGCCGGAGAGGGGCCAAGGACGAGAATCGCCGAGATGGCGACCGCCACGGCGAGCAGGCGGCGGATGGTCATCCTCCTGCGGGCTTAACGCGCCACTCGGGGTCGAGCTGGCGCAGGAACTGGGCGCAGCGTTCTTCCTCGGCAGCTTCGCCAATGGCAGCCGCCGACTGGCGCAGTCCCTCCAGTGCACGCAGGAAGCCCCTGTTCAGCTCATGGGCCCAGCGTACGTATCCCGAGCCGCGCCATCCCGCCTGTCGCAGCGCGTCGAGACCCCGGTGGTAGCCGACGCGGAAGTAGGCGTAGGCCTCCACGTCGTCGCGACCCACCTCGCCCAACCGGGCCCAGGCATCCAGGTAGTCGGGGAAGGTGGCCGCCACGGACGCCACCGCGTCGCGCCGACGCTCGTGAGGCTCGCCGAGCGCGGCGGCCAAACGCTCCCGGGCCTCGGGAGACGGCGGGGCCAAGATCGTCTCCGGCAGGCCAGTGGTCAGGTAGACGGGCGACTCGCTCATGGAGCCGATCGTAGGCTCGCCGTCCCATGGTCGTTGACGGCGTGGTCCCAGGTTGCCAATTCTGCGACGTCGCGGCTGGTGACCCGACCGCCCATCTGGTGCTGGACGAAGGTGACGTGGTCGCCTTCCTCGACTTTCGTCCTCTGTTTCCCGGTCATGTGCTGGTGGTGCCACGGGCCCATCACCAGACGGTGACCGATCTCCCCGTCGACTTCCTGCACCCGCTGTTCCTGGCCGTGCAGCGAGTGGCGGTTGCGGTGACCGGCGCCATGGATGCCGACGGCACCTTCATCGCCATGAACAACACCGTCAGCCAGAGCGTCCCCCACCTCCACGTGCACGTCGTGCCGCGGCGCTTCAAGGACGGACTGCGCGGGTTCTTCTGGCCCAGGCAGCGCTACCGCAGCGAGGCCGAGGCGACCGAGATCGCCGCCCACATCCGTGGCCTGATGCCCGCACCGCCGTCCTGATCGCCGCATTGGTCCGAGCTGTTGCCAATGCGCGCCAGGAATAGGTCCGCTAGGAGCAGGGTAGGAAAAACTCATGCGTGCCTCCCACAGAGTGCTCATCTCGGCAGCCGGCGGATTGCTCCTCACCGCGGCGACGGTGGGGATGGCCAACGCAAACATCGTGGCCGGACTGCTGGGTCAGTCACCTCCGCCGCCGTCGTCCGAGAGGACCGCCTCCACTCCCCCGCCGCCCGACGGCGGGGGCGGCCGACGCGTGGTCTACTCCAACTCGAGCCAGCGGGTCTGGCTGGTCGAGGACAACGGGAACGTGAGTCGCTCCTACGCGGTGTCGGGCAAGCAAGGCGTTCCGGCGCCCGGCAACTACAGGGTGTTCTCCAAGTCACGGGTGAGCCGGTCTGCGTCAGGCAGCTTGAAGCTCGAGTACATGGTCCGCTTCGCCCAAGGCCAATCCCTGGCCATCGGCTTCCACGCCATCCCTACCAAGGCCAATGGCGACGCCATCCAGTCGGAGGAGGAGCTTGGGCAGTACCGAAGCGCCGGCTGTGTTCGTCAAAGTCGTGCCGACGCCGCCGCTCTCTGGGACTTCGCCCCAGTGGGTATGCCGGTCGTCGTGGTCTGACCCGCTGCGCCCATCACCACCTACTCGAAGCGAAGCACGTGCTGGTGGCGCTTTCCCTTTCGTAGCAGCAGGTAACGGTCGTTGAGCAGGTCCCCCACGCCAAGGCAACGCCTTGGGTCGGTTTCTCGCCGATTGCCCACGTAGGCACCCCCCTGCTCGATGGTGTTCCGCGCCGCGGACCTCGACGGTGTGAGACCGGTGCGGACCAAAGCGTCCACCAGTTCCAGACCCTCGCCGTCGAGCTCAGCACGAGCCAGGGTGGTGGATGGCGCGTCGGACAACACCTCCAGGAGGAGCCCTTCATCGAGTCCTGCGATCTCCTCGCTGAACAGCACGCTGGCAGCCCGGTCGGCGCGTGCAGCTTCGGTATCGCCGTGAACCAGGGCGGTGACTTCACGGGCCAGGACCCGCTGCGCCTCCCGGCGCTCGGGATGGTCAGTGGTGGCGGCCTCCAGCTCCTCGATGCGTGCCCGGTCCAGCCAGGTGAAGAAGCGGAGGTACTTGCCGACCACGGCGTCCTCCGTGCGCACGAAGGCCTGGAAGAACTGGTAGGGGCTGGTTCGGCTCGGGTCCAGCCACAGGTTGCCGGCCTCGGTCTTGCCGAACTTGGTGCCGTCGGCCTTCACCACCAGCGGCGTGGTGAGCCCGAAGCACTGCGCCCTTCGAACGCGCCGGATGAGCTCGACGCCCATCACGATGTTTCCCCACTGATCGCTCCCGCCGAGCTGGAGGACGCAGCCCTGGGTGTCGAACAGGTGCAGGAAGTCGTAGGCCTGGAGGAGCATGTAGCTGAACTCGGTGTAGGAGATGCTCCTCTCCTCCGCGTCCAGCCGGGCTCGCACCGTCTCCTTGGCCACCATCGTGTTCACAGTGAAGTGCTTGCCGACGTCGCGGAGGAACTCCAGCAGTCCCAGGTCCCACAGCCAATCGCCGTTGTCCAGGAGAAGCGCTCCGGCGTCGAAGTCGAGGAACCGCCCGAGCTGGGGCCGGATGCCGGAGAGGTTGGCCTCGAGCTCCTCGGCGGTGAGCAGGGGCCGTTCCTCGGATCTCCCGCCCGGGTCACCGATCGAGCCGGTCCCTCCTCCGGCCAGGGCGATGGGCCGATGCCCGCGCTCTTGCAGGCGGCGCAGGGTGCACAGCTGCAGGAGGTTTCCCACTCCGAGGCTGGACGCCGTGGGGTCGAAGCCCACGTAGGCGGTGAGACGGTCGTGATCGAGCCTCTTGGCCAGATCAGGGTCCGTGAGCTGGTTGACGAGGCCACGCCAGCGCAGCTCCTCCGACAGCGCATCCATCACACGACACTGCCACGAGCGGACATCTGATGACTCAGAGCTCCGTCATGACCACGTGGTGCGGGACGCCGTTGGCGTCGCGGAAACCATCGCCCAAGACCTGCCAGCCGAGCCGCCGGTAGAAGCCGAGGGCGCTGTCTCGGCCGTTCGCCCAGAGGAGCTCGAACCCCGCCGCCCGGAGCCTGTCCGCGCCGACCTCCAATAGCCGGCGACCCGCGCCCGAGCGTTGAACCGTGGGCTCGACAGCCATCCCCCGCAACCTTGCCGCTCGCGCCGCCGGACGGTGGGGCGTGGCCTCCGGCGAGAAGCTGGCCACGGCCACGAGCACGTCGTCCCCGTCGATCACGCCCAGATGCAAGGCTCCGGGTGCTCCATCCTCGGCAAAGGCGACCTCGGACCCCGGCCAACTGTCTCGCAGCACCCGCCTTCGCAGTGCGTAGGTGGCACCGGCGTCGATCTCCACAACCCGCAGCTCCATCCAAAGACCCTGGTCACTGACTGCCGAAGCTCTGCTCAGCTGCACTACGTTGCCATTGATGGCTGCAGTCCTCGTGATCGGTGCCGGCATCGCCGGCCTGGGATCGGCTCTGGCCCTCTCGCAGCGAGGGCACGAGGTGGTTGTGGTGGAGCGGGACACGACCAGTGTTCCCGACTCTCCCGACGCCGCCTTCGAGCAGTGGGAACGCCGGGGTGCCCCTCAGGTCCACCACTCGCATGCCTTCCTCGCTCGCCTCCGGAACCTGCTCAGAGACCGCGCACCGGATGTCCTGGCCCATCTCCACGACGCCGGCGCCAGCGAGGTGCGCTTCATCGACCAGCCTCCAGTCACGCTCGAGGACCGCTCCCCCCGCCCGGGCGACGAGGACCTGGTCGCGCTTGCATGCCGCAGGACCACCTTCGAGTGGGTCCTTCGCCGAGACACCCTGGCGGCGGGGAACGTGCGTCTGATGGAGGGATCGGTCGAGCGTCTCCTCCCCGACGGCGACGGCCACGCCGGAGTCCCAAACGTTGTCGGTGTCGGGCTGGCCGGCGGCGCCGAGCTGCGCGCCGACCTGGTCATCGACGCCTCAGGGGTGCGCTCGCCGCTTCCCAGGTGGCTGGCAGAGATGGGCGCCGGGCCGGTCGCGGAGAAGGAGAAGGACACCGGCATCATCTATTCGAGTCGCTTCTACCGCCTGCTCCCCGACCAGCAGCTGCCCGTCCAGGAAGGCCCGGTCCTCGGTGACCTCGACTACCTCAAGTACGCGGTGTTCGTGGGGGACAACCGCACCTTCTCCATCACGTTCGGGCTCCACGCCGGAGACGCCGAGCTCCGCCAGTTGCTGCGGCCGAGCCCGTTCACCGTGGTGGCCCAGTCCCTTCCGGGGCTCCGGCCATGGATCCAACCCACCCGCTGCGAACCCATCACCGGTGTGGAGGTGATGGCCCGGCTGGTGAACCGGCGACGTCGCTTCGTGAACGGTGGCCATCCCGTCGCCACCGGCATCTTCGCCGTCGGGGACAGCGCCATCTGCACCAATCCCCTCTACGGCCGGGGATGTTCCCTCGCCATGGTGCACGCCTACCTCCTGGCCGACGTGCTGGAAGAGCACGCCCATGACCCTGTGCGGGCCGCCCTCGCCTTTGCCGCTGTGACTCGCGACGAGATCGAGCCCTGGTACACGGCGTCCGTCGCCCAAGACCGCCAGAACCGCACCGGCCTGGACATCCCCCTGGGCGACGACGAGGAGGACGAGCAGCCCGTCGACGCGCAGACCATGCGCTCGATCATGCGAGACGGCCTCCTTCCCGCGGCCGGCACCGACCCGGTCGTCTACCGCGCCTTCCTGCGTGCCTTCAACCTTCTCGACCAGCCCAATGCCATCATGGCCGACGCCGAGGTGGTGGGACGTGTCATGGTCGCCTGGCAGACACGCCATCAGCGGCCCCCTCCGGCGCCCCTGGGACCACAGCGCGACGAGATGCTGCGCATTCTCGCCCGCTCGGCCGCGGCCTAGCCGCC
>JAUJNQ010000003.1:266767-274385 GCA_030448025.1 Acidimicrobiales bacterium
CGGCCGCGGCCTAGCCGCCAGCCGCGGCCCGTGCCATGCAGGTACGGTGCTGAGGCAACTGCCGCAAAGGTTGCAGCACACGCCTGGACGTCTTGAGTTGTACGCTAACCACTCTGCGTGCCAATGGCGGTAGCATGATCGGGCTGCTGGTGAACCGTTTGCGCTCAGACCGCCGGGTTGGAAGGAAGGTCCGGGCATGTCAGGAGGGTCGTGGGACGGGAGCGCCGCAATGGCCATCCTCGACGCCCTTGCCGCCCATGCCGCTATTCTCGACCCGAACGGCCTGGTGGTGGCCACCAACCGGGCCTGGGTCGCCTTTGCCGAGGAGCATCCCTCGGATCCCTGGCGTCCCCCCGTCGGCCGCAACTACCTGGAAGCGTGCGAACAAGCGGCCAGGTCCGGCTCGGGCGAAGCGACGGCAGTAGCCGACGCCGTTCGCTCGGTTCTGGCCGGGACACAGGCGAGGTTCCATGTCGACTACCCCTCGTCCACCCGCGACGACGATCTGTGGTTCAGCCTGCGAGTATCGGCCCTGGCCGTGGAAGAGGGTGGAGCGGTAGTCACCCACAACGACATCACGGGCCGCAAGCGGGCCGAGATCAAGCTCGCGCACCAAGCCTTGCACGACCCCCTCACGGGGTTGCCGAACCGGACCCTCTTCCTCGACCGCTTGAGCGTGGGGCTGGCGCGGATGGAGAGAAGCCAGGCGGCTGTAGCCGTCCTGTTCCTCGACCTCGACAAGTTCAAGGTGGTCAACGACAGCCTGGGCCATGACGTCGGGGACCAGCTGCTCGTGGCCGTGGCCAACCGCCTCCGTGCTGGCCTGCGTCCCGGGGACACCGCTGCACGATACGGCGGCGACGAGTTCACGGTTCTCTGCGAGGGCATCACCTCCGAAAGTGACGCGGTGGTGATCGCCGAACGCGTGAGTGCCGCCGTCGGGCGTCCCTTCTCCCTGGACGACGCCCACACCGTGCTCACCTCCAGCATCGGGATCGCTATCGCGCTCGAGGACGGGTGCAGCCCGGAGAAGCTCATCCAAGAGGCCGACACCGCCATGTACCGCGCCAAGAACCGAGGCAGGGCGCGCTACGAGTTGTTCAGTGGCGTCATCCGCCAGCGCGCCATAGAGAGGCTCGAGGTCGAGAACGCCCTGCACCGGGCCTTGGAGCGGTACGAGTTTCGCCTCCTGTACCAGCCCGAGATCGACCTCGCCGATGACAGCATGACCAGCGTTGAGGCGCTCCTCCGTTGGCAGCACCCCCGCAGCGGCCTGTTGTCCCCGTCCGACTGGCTCCCTTTGGCCGAGGAGCTCGGGCTCGTCGTTCCCATCGGGGCGTGGGTGGCCCGTGAGTCGTGTCGACAGGTCGCCGCCTGGCATGACGACTCGGATCGGCGTCAGCTTCGCGTCACGATGAACCTCTCACAACGCGAGCTGGTTCAACCCGGCTTGGTGGACGGCTTCCTCGACGCGGCCGAGGCCACCGGTGTGGCGCCGACCTGCCTCGGCGTCGAGGTACGACAGGCCTCGCTCTCACAGGGAGGCGAAATGGTTGCCGCAACGCTGAAGCGCTTCCGCGCCGCCGGCGTGAGCGTGGCTGTGGACGACTTCGGGACGGGCTCCGCATGGCTCGACCATCCCGTAGACACCGTCAAGGTCGACCTCTCGACCATAGAGGACGACGGCGACGGCCGAGTGGTGAGCGCCCTCATCGGCCTTGGGCATGCACTCGGGATGCGGGTCGTGGGAAAGAGCGTCGAGACCGCTGAGCAGCTCGATCGTCTCCGCAGTGCCGGATGTGACGCCGCCCAGGGCTTCTATCTCGGCCACCCGCAGCCTGCGGAGGACCTGTAAGGGCGCCGGCCTGGGTAACGGCTGGGCTCGACCGCCCGAGCACCGTCAGCCGTGGCCGGCGGCCCACGACACGAGTTCATCGGCGCGCCGGGTGTTGACCACACGACTCAGGTCCATGCCGCAATCGGCGGCTCGGTCACACCCGTAGCTCAACCACTCCAACTGACCGGGCGCGTGGGCATCGCTGTCGATGGCGATGGCACAGCCCGCCTCCAGTGCGAGGTGCAGCAGTCGCTTCGGCGGGTCCAGGCGCTCCGGTCGCGAGTTCACCTCGACGGCCTTGCCGTGCTCGGCGGCCGTGGCAAAGACCCTCTCGGCGTCGAAGGTGGACTCGGGACGGCCCCGGCCCACCACCTTGCGGCCTGTGCAATGACCGAGGATGTCGAGGTGCGGGTTGCGCAGGGCCTTCACCATCCGATCGGTCATGGCCGGCCGCTCCATGCGGAGCTTGGAGTGGACGCTGCCCACGACCACGTCCAACCCCTGCAGCAGCTCGTCCTCCTGGTCGAGCGAGCCGTCCAGAAGGATGTCGACCTCGATACCAGTGAGGACGCGGAAAGGCGCCAGCTCACGGTTCACCTCCCGCACCAGCTCCAGTTGGAGCCGCAGCCGCTCCGGCGACAGCCCGTTGGCCACCTTCAAGCTCGGTGAGTGATCGGTGAGAACCATGTACTCGTGGCCCATGTCGCGCGCCGCCCGCGCCATCTCGTGCACTGGGCTGCCACCGTCGGACCAGTCCGAGTGGGTGTGACAGTCACCTTTCAGCATCCGGCGCAGCTCGTGTCCCGGTCCGGGCGCCATCTCGGTTGCCTCCTCTCCCTCCAGACGAACGAGGTAGGAGGGAACAGACCCTTGGAGGGCTTCGACGATCACCCGCTCCGTGGTCTCTCCGATGCCGGGCAACGACCGCAACCGCCCGGAGCCGGCCCGAGTGGACAGCTCTTCACCGTCGAGCCCCCGGATCGTGCGAGCCGCAGTGCGAAAGGCCCGAACTCGGTACGTGGGTTGGCCAGAGCGCTCGAGAAGGTACGCGATGCGCTCGAGGGCGGCGGCAGGACCCACGAGGGCGCCTTCCGACCCTCAGGATCGATCCGCTTCGGGGACGCGCAGGACGACGATGGCCAGGTCGTCGCTCGGACCGCTCTCCTCCTGAAAGGCCATGATGGCGTCCTCCAATCGGTGAGCCATCTCCGCCGCCCGCAGGCCGGTGCACGTGCTCACGATGGCTCGCAGCCGGTCCTCCCCGAGGAGCACGCTCCTGCGCTTGGCCTCGGTGGCGCCATCGGTGAAGAACACAGCAGCGTCTCCAGGGGCCAGCTCCACGTCGGTGTCGGTGAGGTCGGGCTCGTCGAACAGGCCCAGGAGAGTGCCCGGGCAGCCGGCGGTCTCCACCGCGCCGTCCGCACGCAGCACGAGCGGGAGTGGGTGGCCCCCGCACGACAGGGCCATGCTCACCACGCCGTCTGCTCCGGGGAGCACTCGAGCATAGACAGCGGTGCAGAAGCGCTCGCCGGCGTCCTGGTGCAAGACGGCATCGTTCAGCTGGACCAGGACTCGGCTCGGTCGTGGCTCTCGCATGGCGGCAGCGCGGACGGTGTGGCGAGCCACCGCGGTGAGGGCCGCCGCCTCGGGCCCCTTCCCGCACACGTCGCCGATCACCACGCCCCATCCCTCTCCACCTCCGGCAGCAGTTCCCAGATCGAACAGGTCGTAGAAGTCACCCACCACCTCGAGGCCTTCCTCGGCGGATCGGTAGCGGGCTGCCACGTCAAGACCGGGGATCTCGGGAAGGTGCGGCGGCAGGAGGCTCGCCTGGAGGGTTCGCGCCAGCGTGGCGAAGCGCTGGCGGCTCTCCCACAGCACGTGCTCCGCCCGCTTGCGCCGGGTGACGTCGACCATGATGCCTACGAGGCGCTGCGCCCGGCCGTCCTCACCGACGTCGACGAAGACGAGATCCTGGAACCAGACCTTGCGGCCGTCGGCGGCCACCATGCGGTACTCGAGCTCGTGGTCACGACCCTCCCCGGTTGCGACGCGCCGGTAGCTGACCGTGTAGTCCCGGTCGGCGGGGTGGATCTTGCCCGCCCAGAATCCCGGTTCGTCGAGCCAACGCTCAACCGGGAAGCCCAGCAGGTCCTCGGCCCTGCGGCTGACGAACGACATGGCGAGCGTGGTCGGGTCCGCCTCCCACAAGATGGCGCCCAGGCTGTCGACGAAGGAGCGAAACCGCAGCTCGGCCACCCCCAGAGCCTCGTGGGTGCCGGCGTTCTCCACGGCCAGACCTCCCAAGCGGGCGACCTCCTCGGCCAAGGCGAGCTCGTGGGGACCGTAAGGCTCGCGGTACTCGCCCCGCACAAGCGTGACCGCCCCGAGGGTGCGACCCCGTCCCACGATGGGCACGACGATCAAGGAACTCAAACCGGCGTGTCGGACAAGGGATGCCTGCTCGGATTGGCCCGCGCAGAAATCCTGTTCATCCTCGAAGACCTGGGCCACGAGCCGCGAACGCCCGGTGGCGATGGTGTGCCCGACGTGTGCCTCGGGGCCGGTTCCCGGCGCCAGGTGCTCGGTGAGAGCCCGGACCGCCTCTTCGCACGAGGGGTCGCACGTCGCCCACGCCGCCCGGCGAAGGGCCCCACCGTCGTCGACCGTGGCTACCGTGCACCAGTCCGCCAGCCACCGCGCCATCACCCGGGCCACGCCGGCCAATGTCGCCTCGACCTCCAATGAGCTGAGCAGTACCTGGGCCGCTTCGGCCAGAACGCCGGCACGGTCGACGGCGGTCACTGCCAGGGCGGTGGTTGCAGCGTCGGCCTGGTGGCCCTCGGAAACCTCGTCCACGTGCCCTTCCCCCCGGCTGGCAGGCTACCCCTCCCCCTGGCCGGCAGGCTACCGAGCGGGCAACTGAAGTTTCTGGCCTTCATTCCTTGCCCAGAGCAGCCGATAACAGTCTGGTGGCGATGCGTGAGATGGACATGCCGCGTACCTCGACACGGCAGCGGCTGGGCGACCTCCTCCTTGCCGACGGGATGGTGACCGAGGAGCAGCTCGGTGCCGCCTTGATCGAGCAGCGGGACACCGGTGAGCGACTCGGGAAGATCCTCATCTCCAATCGGATCATCACCGACGCCCAGCTCGTATCCGTGCTGGCTCACCAATACGGCCTCGATTTCGTTGATCTCGAGGAGCAAGTCCCCGACTTCACCGCGAGCCGCCTGGTCCGAGAGTCCTTCGCCCGCCGGCACCGGGCACTGGCCATCGGGTGGGACGAGAGCCGCCTCATCGTGGCCATGGTCAACCCGGTCGACGTCTTCGCCCTGGACGACATCCGGAGCATGACAGGCCACGAGGTGAAGCCGGTAATGGCCGAGCCCGGCCAGCTCATGCGGGCCATCGACCGCGTCTGGAACTCCAAGGCCGAGGACATCATGCGCCTGGCCTCGGACACCGCCGAAGAGGAGGCGTCCGACAGCCCCTTGGTCAACCTGCGGGAAGCCGCCGAGGACGCTCCGGTGGTGATGTTCGTCAACGAGCTCATCACCCGAGCGGTACAGGGGAGGGCCTCGGACATTCACCTGGAGCCGGGTGAGCGGGAGCTGCGAATCCGGTTCCGCGTGGACGGCGTGCTCCAAGACGTCATGACCGTCCCCCGCGCCATCCAGGCCAGCGTCGTCAGCCGCATCAAGATCATGGGCGACCTGGACATCGCCGAGCGCCGCCTTCCCCAGGACGGGCGCACCACCCTCCCCCTACCGGCCGGAAAGGTCGACCTCCGGCTGGTCACCCTTCCGACGAGCCAGGGCGAAGCCCTGGTCATCCGGATCCTCGACCGCTCCAGCGGCCTGCTGAGCATCTCCGAGCTGGGCTTCCTTCCAGAGACGCTCGAGCGCTGGCGAGCCAGCTTCAGCCAGCCCTGGGGGGCCGTCCTCGTGACCGGGCCGACCGGTTCGGGCAAGTCGACGACGCTGTACGCCAGCCTGAACGAGCTCAACGATCCGCAGCGGGGCATCATCACCGTCGAGGATCCGATCGAGTACCACCTTGCCGGCATCAAGCAGGTGCAGGTGAACCGCAAGGCCGGTCTCACCTTCAGCAGTGCTCTGCGATCGATCCTTCGCGCCGACCCCGACGTCGTGCTCGTGGGCGAGATCCGCGACCGGGAGACCGCGACCATCGCCGTCGAGGCGGCCCTCACTGGCCACGTCGTACTCTCCACCCTCCACACCAACGACGCAGCCTCCACGCCGGCCCGCCTCCTGGACATGGGGGTGGAGCCGTTCCTGGTGACCTCAGCGGTGACCTGCATCCTGGCCCAGCGACTCGTGCGCCGGCTCTGCCAGCGCTGCAAGGAGCCGTACCAGCCGTTACCGGAGGAGCTGGCCGGCGCGGGGTGGAACGACGCCATTGCCGGCACCGTCGACTCACCCCAGTTCTACCGACAGGTCGGGTGCGGGAGCTGCTCGCGTTCGGGTTATCGGGGACGCTTCGCCATCCACGAAGTGATGCCTCTCACAGAGGACATCACCCAGCTGGTCTTGAGCCGGTCATCCTCGGAAACGGTGCAGCAGCTCGCGATCGAGCAGGGGATGGTCACCCTTCGAGAGGACGGCCTCCGCAAGGTGGCCGCCGGGAGCACCACACTGGAGGAGCTCTTCCGGGTGGTTACCTGACCCCTCCGCGGAAACCTCTCAGCGGCGCTCCTGGGACTGGTGACCCCCCGGGGGTCGAGGGGGTCGGCCCCTGGCTCGCAAGCCCAGATCGTTCGCCAGGCGTCGGCCCGCTTTCGAGGCTCGGCGGCCGAGGAGCGAGGAGGGGTCATGGCCTTCCGGGTCCGGTCCGGTCTCGAGGCTGGACGCTTCCAGTGTTCTGGCCAAAGCGGCCAGACGTCGCCGCACGTCGTCCACCCTCACCCCGACTCCCTCCATGCCCGCGCCCAGTGCGTCCAGCGCTTCGCTGTGCAAGCGCTCCGTGGCAGCCTGCGGTCGGGCGTGAAGGTCCTCGATCCGCCCGATGACCCGCTGCACGGACTCCGCCATCAGCTGCTGGTTGTCGATCACGTGCTCCAGAGCCTCGCCCACGGCCAGCTCGTCGAAGCCCCCTCCGCCGAGTACCCCTTCGATCCGCTCCCAGGTCTGACGTACGTAGGTGGCGTGGGCGCCGAGCAGCTCGGTGAGGGCCTCCGTGCGCTTCTCGAACCGCTCGGCCAAGCCGGCGGCCACCATCGCCACCGCCGCTCCGGGGCCGGGTTGGCTAGCCAACTGGTTGGTCAGGAGCGTCAACTGGCCCTCGAGGCGCGTGACCGTGGCCCGAAGCTCCGCTAGGGGATGAGCGTGGAGGTCCTGCCGCAGTTCCACGACGCCCTCGCCCAGGGCCAGGAGAGCCGCCCGGAGCCCCTCGGGCCACTCGTGCCGTCCATCCGAGGACGCTGTCATCAGCTCCGCCATGCCGGCCAGCCCGTACCCGATGCTGTCGACGGCCGCCGAGAGCTCGTCGAGACGGGACACGGCTCTCTCCAGGCCGAGCATGACCGGGTCTCGTTCCTCCAGTTGGGCGAGCCGCCGATCGAGCGTCTCCAGGGTGATGACGACGCTGGTCATCTCCTGGTGGCGCTGGTCGGCGCTCTGGTCCCGCTGCGCGGCCACCTGGTCCCTGATGTCGGCGATGCCCTCCCCGAGGGCCGAGAGCGACGCCTGCAGGCCTTCGGGCCACTCCTCCTCTGCCTCTGACGACGCCACCATGAGGTCCGACAGCCCTGCCAGCCGG
>JAUJNQ010000003.1:274485-321869 GCA_030448025.1 Acidimicrobiales bacterium
CCCGCGCCTCCAGCCGCTCGAGGCGCTCGGAGAGGCCTTCCAGGGCGGCGACGACGATTTGGCTGGTGTCCGGGCCGACCGCCCGTTCCGGCTCGCTTCGCGCCGCCAGCGTGCCTTCGAGGGAGGACAGACGGCCGTCAACGCGGTCGAGCACCTCTCCGAGCATGGACATCAGCGCCTGGAGAAACACAGTCGTGCCGCTCGGCGTCTCTTCGCTGGCGGAAACCTCCCGCGGCTTGGGATGACCGTCATCGGGCAAGTGCCATGACCTCCTTCGAGCGCGGCTTGCTCATTCTCCGTCACGGAGCGTTTGGCTGCGAGCCAACCTGCGGCCGCCATCGGGGTGCCCTGTCGACTGCTCCCTGTCGACTGCTCCCTCAGGCCCGCCAGACCTGCCCGGTTCGAAGCTCGGCCACCAGGCAGTCGACCACGTCGGACAGGGAGCCTCCACCGGCAACAACTTGGCGCTGGCGAAGGTAACTGGGGCGCTCCGCGATGGTGAGGATCCCCGCCAGCTCGCCCTCACAGCCGAGCTGACGGGCCACCGGACTGAGCTCGTCCGCGAGACGGCTGAGCGCCTCCGGCAACGGCACGACGTGGCCCTCCCGGTCGACGATGATCTCCGCCTCCACCCCGTACCGGGCAGCCCGCCACTTGTTCTGGCGCACGATCCAGTCCGGTTGGACCTCCAGCCCTTCCCCTCGCTCGTGACGCTGCTCCATCCATTCCACCAGGCACTGGATCAGGGCGGCGACGGTCGTCACCTCTCCCAGGGTCGGTATCCCGTCGCAGATGCGCACCTCGACGGTCCCGAACGTTGGATGCGGGCGGATGTCCCACCACACCTCCCGGATCGTGGTGATGGCGTCGGCCGACATCAGCGCCTTCATGAAGTGCTGGAACTCCTCCCAGTTCTCGAACTGGTAGGGAAGTCCCGCCGTGGGCAGCCCCTCGAAGATCTTGGAGCGGGCTGACGCCAGGCCCGTGTCGTGACCGTGCCAGTACGGGCTCGACGCCGACAGACCCAGGAGGTGGGGGATGTAGACGTTGAGGGAATTGCAGATGGCGATTGCCTTGGCCGCGGAGCGGACACCGACGTGAACGTGGATGCCGAAGATCTGCAGGCGGCGCGCAGGCCATTGAACCTGTTCCACCAAGTGGTGGTAGCGGGCGTCGGGGCTGATCTGCTGCGCACTCCAGCTCGAGAAGGGGTGGGTGCCGGAGCAGAGCAACTCCAAGCCGGCTTCGTCGGTGAGGGAGCGGAGATCGTCCAGCGTCTCCTGGAGATCTGAACGGGCCTCGGCCGCGGTCTGGCACACACCGGTGATGACCTCGATGGTCGACTCGAGAAGCTCGTGCTTGGCCTTCGGGTGCGCTCCGTCCGGATAGCCGAGGCCCATCTCGGTGAGCACCTTCGTCGCCGCGCTGCAGAGCTCACGGGACTCTCGGTCGACGATCTGCAGCTCCATCTCGACGCCCAGGCTCGAACGCTGCGAAGAGTGGAACTCGATCTCCATGGCACCTGATTCTGCCCGGCGGATGCGCCGGGCCGCCCCATCCCGGCTCGCCCTCCCCTGGCCGACGGCCGGGGCGGCCATGACGTGACTGCCCCGCTACCGGATTACCGCCGGACGCTCCCCCGACGGCGGTACGAGCGCCGCTGCTTCGTCGCCCTGCGCTTGGCTTTGGTGCAGCGCTGCGTACGCGTCAACCGCGTGACGCGCCGGCCGCCGACCCTGCGGGTGACACGGAGCGTCCGCGTGCTGCAACGCCGACCGGACCTGGCGGCCGCGGACCTGACGCGGGCGGACCTGGCGGCCGGACCCGCTGTACTCGACATGACGTTCGGCGCAACACCGCCGGTGCGGGCGAACATCTGCGTCATCCAGATACGACCGTCGCCCCCGACCGCGACCCCGACGCCGGCGGTGTTGAAGTTGCCGAGGATTGCAGAACGGTGGGTGGGAGACGCCATGAACAAGCTCGTGATCGTGGCGACCGACGGACCCTGACCCACGTTCTCGGCTGCCCCCGTGTACGAGGGCAGCACCGAGTTCACCTCGCCGGCGAGGTTGCTGCTGTGGAAGAGGCTCCCACTGGCCGCCATCTGCGCCGACTGCTGTTGGGCCAGAGCCGTGAGGCCTCCGTCCTCGGACACCGGGGGCAGCCCTGCGGCTGTTCGGGGGCCGTTCACGGAGCTGACGTCGGCGGCGGCGACGGCCGGAGCCACGAAGACCGATACCGCCGTGGCGGCCGCAGCCATCGCTCTCCATCTCGACCGCCTCCGCGGGCTCGGCCCCGCGTCGTCAACCGAGTCTTCCTCAGCCGAAACGCGTACGTGCTTCGACAAGCCCTTGAATTCCATTGGATCCGCCCTTCTCCATGGGGCTGCCGCCCGCACCGCACAACCTGGTCCCCGGTGACCTGGTCCTTGGGTGGGTGAGGCCGCGCCGCCGCAACGTCTTTGAACCGGGGTGCCGAAACTGTATCGCCCCCACCATCCAGGAGGCAACCACGGTCCGCTTTCGTCCGGCCTCGGTCCGCGTCCGACGAGGGCAACCAGGCCCTCTGGCCGCCGGCATCGTCCTCCAGAGCGGTGATCGGTCAGGGACACCGACGACCACCGGGGTAAGGCATGTCCCAGACGCTTATGACTCCAGAAAGCCCCGCGTTTCGGCGCTTTGGGCCGGTACAGCGAGGGCACAGCCGAGCGAACTCATGACTGCAACCGTTGCACGCCCGCTTGGCCTTTCGTTTGGCGTTGCGGGCTCTTGGTCGTACGCTCGGGTAATGAAGTCCGGCGCAAACGGAAAGAGGCGGCGGCGCCGACCGAGCCGTTACACCGTCGGCGACGTGGCCGAGCGAACCGCCCTAACTCCCCGAACGATCCGCTCCTACCAGACCCAGGGGCTCCTGCCCCCGCCCGAGCGTCATGGCCGCGTCGCCTACTACGACGACTCCCACCTCGAGCGCCTCGAAGAGATCGGCGAGCTGAAGGAAGACGGTCTGAGCCTCGCCACCATCCAGGACGTGCTTGCCCGACGAGAGACCGAGAACCGCGCCAAGGCCACCAGGGCGAAGGCCAGAGCGAAGGCCGACGCTCCTTCGAGGCCGCCGGCCTCGACGACTGCCGAGCGCGGTGTGGCGACGAGCGCGCCCAAGGCGGCCAGCGGTGCCGCCGAGTCAGTGGTCGACGTTGGCGCGGGCACGACCCGTGTGCCCGTGCTGGGCATCGATCCCGACGCCAAGAGGAGCGACGACGCCGAATCCCCGAGGAGACGCCTGGGCGTGGTCGCTGCAGTGGTCCTTGTACTGCTCCTCAGCGTCGCCGCAGTGAGCTCGGTGGTCGCCGTCATGAGCCTCAGCGCCGCCGACGACGACAGGAAGCGGCTCGGCCGCCAAGTGTCCGATCTCCAGAGTGACCTCTCCCGGCTCGACGGCAACCAAGGCCCGCCGCTGACCGTCGTGGTCCCAGGTCCGGTCCAGCAGCCGCCTGCCCCGGGCGCGCCACCCACCACCGCTCCTCCATCCACCAGGACGGTCGTCGTCACGACGCCACGTCAAGCGCCCGCTGCCCCGCCCCCCGCCCCGCCCGCCACCACCCCTGCCTCTCCGCCGACGACGCGGCCCTGCACCCTCAACCTCCTCGGCGCCTGCGTCCCCTGACCGGGCTCGAAGATGATGGGCGCCACCTCCGAGCGGTCGCCGCTCTGACGGTCGCCTCCAGTCGGACCGCTGACCGGCGTCGAGCCACCCGTGGCGCGAGACTTGGGATCCATGGATCACCGTCCTCTGGCCCGTGCCTGCCGCATCGTGGTCCTCTTGGCAGCCCTCACTCCCCTCCTCGTGACCCTGACCGTGTGGATGGTGTGGCGCTACGGCGGGGGTTCCGGGGAGTTCCCCGAGCCCACCGCCCCGGAGGGTGGCGCGGTCAGTCGCGTGTTCGACGTGAACGGGCAGCAGATCGGGCAGTTCCAGCAGTTCGACCAGAACATCCCGTTCAAGGAGGGCGACATCCCGCTCCGCCTGAAGCAGGCGGTCGTCGCCGCCGAGGACAAGTCCTTCTACTCCCACGGAGGCGTGGACCCGCGAGGCCTGACTCGAGCGGTTCGAGCCGACATCCTCTCTCAGGAGATCATCCAGGGCGGCTCCACCATCACCCAGCAATACGTTCGGAACGCGTACACGGGCAGGGAGCGGACGTCGGGACGAAAGCTCCGCGAGGTCGTGCTGGCCGGGAGACTCGACCGGAGGATGGCCAAGGACGAGATCCTGTTCAAGTACCTCTCCACCCTCTACCTGGGCGAAGGCTCCTACGGCGTGGGCGCCGCCTCGGAGAATTACTTCCGCAAGCCCGTGAGCCAGCTCAACCTCTCGGAGGCAGCCCTGCTGGCCGGGCTGATACCGGCCCCGAGCCGCTACGAGCCCCGTGGCGACCCCGGCGCCGCAGAGGAGAAGCGACGGATCGTTCTGGACAAGATGCTCGAAGAGGGCTACATCACGACCGACGAGCACGCCGAAGCCTCGGCGCAGAGCATCTGGACGGCGGCCAACGTGGTCCCCAGCCGACCGGCCACCGTGATCTTCCCCCCTCAGCAGGCGGTCCCCAAGTACCCCTACTTCTTCGACTACCTGCGTCGCTACCTCGTCGGCAAGTACGGTCCCGAGGCCCTCTTCAAGGGTGGCCTCGAGATCCATACGACGCTCGACCCCAAGCGGCAGGCGGCAGCCGAGAAGTCGGTCTCCGACGCTCTGTCGGGCACCAGCCCTCCCCTTGAGATGGCCCTCACCGCCGTCGAGCCCGAAACCGGCTTCGTGCGGGCCATGGTGGGTGGGCGAGACTTCTTCGCGCCCGGCGGCCAGGCCAACCTGGCCCTCGGCGGCTGCTCCCGACCGCCCGAGAGGCTCGAGGACAAGGTCGACGTCTCAGCCACGTGCTGGGACCCAAAGGCCAATGCCGTGGTGGGAGGGGGCACCGGGCGCCAGGCGGGCTCCTCGTGGAAGCCGATTGTCCTGGCCGCCGCCCTCGCCAAGGGCATACCCGAGACCAAGGCGTACCCGGCCCCGAGCACGTACCGGTTCAAGGGGTGCAAGGGTGATCAGGGCTGCACGATCCAGAACTACGAGGGCAGCGGCGGCGGCAGCGCCAACCTCAGGAGCGCCACGGCGCGGTCGATCAACACCGTCTACGCCCAGCTCATCGGGGACGTGGGGGTCAAGGAGACCGCCGAGATGGCCAAGAAGCTGGGCATTACGTCGGCGTGGGTGGCCACCCCCGAGATCCACGGGCCCAGCTATTCCATCGGCACGCAGGAGGTGGCGCCCCTCGACATGGCCTCGGCCTTCGGCGTGTTCGCCAACCAGGGCAGACGCGCCCCGGCCACACCCGTGGAGTGGATCCGGGCGCCCGACGGCAGCTCGCGCGAGGACAACCGTCGCCGCAGCCCGGAGCGGGTCCTCGACCCCGGCGTGGCCAGCCAGGTCACCGACATCTTGAAGGGCGTCATCTCGGGCGGCACGGGCACGAACGCCGACATCGGACGCCCCGCCGCGGGCAAGACAGGCACGGCACAGGAGTGGCGAGACGCCTGGTTCGTGGGCTACACGCCGCAGCTGTCGACGGCGGTGTGGATCGGAAACCGAGACCGGCCGACCTCGCTCTTCGGGATCAAGGGTGTGCCCCGCGTCACGGGCGGCTCCATTCCCGCCGAGACGTGGAAGGCCTTCATGACCGAGGCACTGAGGGAGGTGCCGCCCACCGATTTCACCGGAGCTCCGGCTCCTGCGGTGGCGCCTGTACCCCTCGTTCCGGCTCCCACGGCCCCCCGCACTCCTCCTGACACGCCGCCCACCTCCTTACCCACCGGTGATCCTTCGCAGCCCTTCTCCCGGGACACACCCTTCGGGCCCTTCGGCCCATACGGGCCACCCGGCGGCAACGACCAAGGTGCAACGACCACGACCACCGTGCCCCGGCCTCCTCCGGACCTCGTCCCATGATGTGTCCCGCCCGGACATCCTCACCGAGCCACCCGTAGTGCGAGCCCCCGGACGGTCCCGAGCTCGTGACTGCTTGGGGCAATGATCGTCGTCGTCATCGTCCTCGTCTGCGTGCTCTTCGCGGTGGGCACCTGTTTCATCCTCTACCAGCTGGGCGTGGTGCCAAGCCGACCGGGTTCACCAGAGCGTCCGTCGTGGGCCGCGCCGTCGATCGGAGGCCGCACCCCCCTCCAGGACGCTCGGGCTGGCGGTCGGGAGTGGCCGCAGGGCTGTCTCATCGCGCTCTTGGTGGGCGGCGGGATCTGGTTCTTGCTCTGGGGCCTCGTCCTTGTCCTTGCCCTTCGCATCCTGAGCAACCCGTTCGGCTGACGTTCCGCCCTAATCAACCCGGCAGGCGCCGCGAGTCAGCCGTTGCAACCGTTGCAGCCCGGAGCTGCCTAGGCGAGCCGGTGAATAAGCTCCTCTTGCCAGAAGCGCAGGAATCCCTCCTGGTCGTCCCCGCACTGCACGACCGCCACGTGGTCGAAGCCGGCGTTCACGAACTCGCCGATGGCAGCAACGTGGAGGTCCGGATCGGGACCACAGGGGGCCAACTCGGCCACATCGTCCTCCGTCACCCCCGCCGTTGCCGCCTCGAAGTTCGATGGGCCGGGAAGCTCCGACATCACCGGCCAACCAGGGACACCAAAGCGCCAGAGCTCTCGTGCCGTGGCTCGTGCCGACGCCTCGTCCTCGGCCCAGCACACCGGGATCTGTCCGTACCTGGGACCCGTGCCGCCGGCCGAGGTGTACTTGGAGACGAGCTCAGCTTCGGGTTCGACTGCGATGATGCCATCGCCGTGCTCGGCTGCCAACGCGATCGAGCGTCCGCCGCTCACCGCCACACAGACCTGCGGGGGCGACTCGGGGAGGGTGTAGAGGCGGGCGTCGTCGACACGGAAGTGCCGGCCCCGGTAGCGCTGCGTGCCACCTCCCCAGAGAAGGCGAATGATCTCGATGGCCTCGCGCAGCATGTCCAATCGGATGTCGGGGGGCGGCCAGCCCCGACCGACCACATGCTCGTTGAGATTCTCACCGGAGCCGAGCCCCAGGCTGAACCGACCGTCGGACATCACGGCCACCGTCGCGGCGGCCTGGGCCACCACAGCCGGGTGATAACGGACGGTGGGACAGGTCACCGCCGTCATGAGGCTGATGCGCTCCGTGCGGTCGGCCACCGCCCCGAGGACGCTCCACGCGAAGGGGCTGTTGCCCTGCGACTCGAGCCAGGGGTGGAAGTGATCGGACATGACGGCGAAGTCGAACCCCGCCTCCTCGGCCAGCTGCGCCTCGCGGACGAGATCGTGCGGGGTTCGCTGCTCGGTCATGAGCGTGTAACCGAACGCCGTCATGAGTGAGCCTCCGCGCCAGGGCTCAAACCCGCTCGTCCTTGCGCACGGCTGCCTTCTCCATGACGCGAACGACATCCTCCATGGTGGTGTCCGGATGGTCGTTGAAGCGCGAGACCCCCACGCCACCGGTGCGCTCCGGGAACTGGGCCTCGATGACCTCGTTGACGAGTCGGACATCGTCTGCCATCTCGCCGGTCAACGGCACCCCGACCTGGCGCCCGTCAAAGGGCTGGAGGCCGTAGGCCTCGTACAGAGCGCCTTGGATGCAGTGCCGGCCGGACGGATCGGTGAAGGCGTCCTTGGTCCATCCGGCACGGCTCAGGACCCTGATCGCTTCCCGGATCGTGTTCGTCATCGTGTTCTCCCTTGCGAAGCTGATGACCACGGACGATAACCCACACCAGGACGAGCGGCCGTGACATAGCGTGGCCTTCCGTGGACGATAGTGAGAGCCCACCCCCGGTGGAGGACGGAGCCAAGCGGGTCCGGACCTATCTCGGCGGCCAACTGGTTGCCGATACCGTTCGGCCCAAGCTGGTGTGGGAAGGGCGGCCCTACCCTGCGTACTACTTCCCCGGCGGGGACGTGCGCATGGAGCTGCTCGCCCCCAGCGGCCGTGGAGACACCTCCGCCGAGCTGGGTGAGGCCACCTGCTTCGACGTCGCCGGCGGCGGACAGGTGGCCGAGGGCGCAGCCCGGAGCTACCCCGAGTCGCCCGTCGAAGAGCTGCGCGACATGATCCGGTTCGACTGGGGAGCCATGGACGCGTGGTTCGAGGAGGACGAGGAGGTCTACGTCCATCCCCGAAGCCCCTATGTCCGGGTCGACATCCTCGCCAGCTCCCGGCGCGTGGAAGTCGAGCTCGATGGTGTGAAGGTGGCCGACTCCAGCCGGCCCCGCTTGCTGTTCGAGACCGGGCTCCCCACCCGGTACTACGTCCCCCAGGTGGACCTGCGCATGGACCTCCTCCTTCCCTCGAGCACCAGCACCCGCTGTCCGTACAAGGGGACGGCCCGGTACTGGTCGGTGGGCGCCGGAGGTTCGGTGTTCGAGGACGTGGTGTGGACCTACCCGACGCCGGCTCCGGAGAGCGTGAAGATCGCCGGGCTGGCCTGCTTCCTAAACGAGAAGGTTGACCTCTACGTCGACGGCGTCCTCCAAGAGCGCCCGCAGAGCCCCTTCTCCTGAGGTCCTTGCCGTCAGCAGGGACTGAAGGCGACGTCGGCGGAGGGATGTCGCAGCTTCGACATGGCCTTCGCCTCGATCTGGCGGATCCGCTCGCGGGTGAGGAGGAAGTGCTCGCCCACGTCCTCGAGCGTTCGCGGTTCGCCCCCGCCGAGCCCATAGCGGAGCCGAAGGATGGTGCGTTCGCGGTCATCGAGCGGGGCCAGAACGTGCTCGACCTCGTCGACCAGCGCCGATTCGAGCATTGCCTCCTCGGGAGAGACGGCCGACTGGTCACCGACGGTGTCGCCGAGCTCGGCGTCGGAGTCCTCACGCAGCGGAGCTGACAAGGACAGCGGTTCGGACAGGTGGAACAGCAGGGTGCGCACCTTGTCGAAGGGCTCCCCCATGGCTGCCGCGATCTCGCCCGTGGTGGGGCCGCGGCCCAACGTGTCCTCCAGCTCGGCCCGCGTGCGCTGAAGCTGCTTCACCGTGTCTCCGGCCTGGACGGGCAGGCGGATGCTGCGCCCGGTGTTGGCGATGCCGCGGGTGATGGACTGGCGGATCCACCACGTGGCGTACGTCGAGAACTTGAAGCCCTTGCGGTGGTCGAACTTCTCGACGGCGTGCATCAACCCGAGGTTGCCCTCCTGGACGAGGTCGAGCAGCGGCACTCCGGAACCCTGGTAGCGCTTGGCGATGGACACGACGAGGCGCAGGTTGGACTGGACGAAGCGAAGCTCAGCGGCCTCACCTTGCTGGGAGAGGCGCCGGAGCTGGCGCTTGCGGGAGGGTGAAGGGTTGGTGGTGTTGAGCTCCTCCCGAGCCTCGATGCCGACAAGGCGCTGCTCGGCCAGAGTGGCCTCATCCTCCTTCGACAACAAAGGGTGCTGTCCGATGTCGCTCAGGTACAGCCGGACCAGGTCTTCTTCGGGAGCCGCTAGGTCGCGCTTCGCCACAGGTGAGATCCTCCAGGTGCCCGCCGGGCAGCGGGGAGGGCCATATTAGGCCACGTAGGACCGGCCCATGAACCAGGCCGCTACCAAGAGGGAGGCGCCGGCCTTCGGCGGGCTCAAGTTTCTTCGGGAGCAGCCAGCAGGCCGGCGGCGGCGGCGAGCGCCGTGGCCAGACCGGCGGCCCGCTCCACGACAGCTGCCAAGTGGTGCTCGGCCACCTGCCCCTGCCCCTGCAGGGGCACGTCTCCCAGTGAGCGCAAGAGCGACCCGGGGTCGCCGACGGGCCTGATGGGCTCGGGGTCGCCCAGCTGCGGCACGGGCCGCCAGAGGTCCACCGGCTTCGACCTGTGCCCTCCCCGGCGGCGACCCTGGGTCTGGTTCGGTCGGGCCTGATTTCGTCGGGGGGGGCTCATGGTCAGATCTCCTCGGTGAGGACCGTGTCGGGCCGAAGACCGAGGGCGAGCTGCAGCTGGTCCGTGTCGAGGTCGGCCAGCGAGCTCGACTTCGGCAGGACGACGTCGGCAATGTGCCGCTTTCCGGCCACCACCTCCTCGACGCGCTCGTCGACTGTCCCCGGACACACCAGACGGTGCGACACGACCGTTCGGTTCTGGCCGATCCGCCACGCCCGGTCGCGCGCCTGGTCCTCCACAGCGGGGTTCCACCAGCGGTCGTACAGCACCACGTGGCTGGCGGCCGTGAGGTTGAGTCCCGTGCCTCCCGCCTTCAGCGACAGCACCAAAGCGCCCGGTCCCTCGCCCTCCTGGAACTCGCTCACCAGGCGGTCACGGGCGCCCCGGGCCAGTCCGCCGTGGTAGCACGCGATCGGGGCTCCGGTGACCTGCGTGAGGTGGTCCGCCAGGCGCTTGCCCCACTCGGCGAAGTGGGTGAACACGAGGATGCGCTCGCCGGCGGCGAAGACCGACTCGACGATCTGCTCCAGGCGCGCCAGTTTGCCCGAGCGTCCTGGCAGGGGCCGTCCGTCGTCCTGGTAGGCCGCGGGGTGGTTGCAGATCTGCTTGAGGGCAGTGATGGCGCTGAGGATGGCGCCCTGCTTGGGCTGGGTGCCCGGCTCGGCGGCACCGGCCACGAGGCTGTCAAGCACCGCTTGGTAGAGGCCGATCTGCTCTGGCGTCATGGTGCAGCGGTCCAGCTCGTCGATGCGGTCGGGCAGCTCGGCGGCCACCACCGGCTCGCTCTTGGTGCGGCGGAACACGAGGATCCCATTGAGCGCTCGCAGGGCCGCTTCCCCCTCGCCCGACAACTGGGCGACGAAGGTTGGTCGGGCACCTACGAGGCCCGGGTTGGTGAAGTCGAGGATGGCCCAGAGGTCACCGAGGCCGTTCTCGATGGGGGTCCCGGTGAGGGCGAGCCGGGTCCTGGCGGGGATCTGGCGGAGCTGTTGGGCGGTCTCGCTGGCCGGGTTCTTGATGGCCTGAGCCTCGTCGAGGACCAGCCGGTCCCACGTCTGCTCGGTGAGCGCCTCCAGGTCGCGCACCGCGGTTCCGTAGGTGGTGATGACCACGTCGGCATCGGCGATCTCGGCCTCGAGCTCGTGGGCCGCGGCCCGGGAGGCGCCGTGGTGGACGACCACCCGGAGCCCGGGTGTGAACCGTTCCGCTTCGGCCGCCCAGTTTCCGACCACGGCGGGCGGAGCGATCACGAGCGCAGGGCCGTTGCCGGGCGTGTGGGCCAGATGGGCCAGCACGGTCGGCGTCTTGCCCAGCCCCATGTCGAGGGCCAGACAACCTCCGAGCTCGGCGGAATGCAGGAAGGCGAGCCAGGCCAGAGCATCGGCCTGGTAGCTGCGCAGCTCGCCGATGAACCCCTCGGGTCGGGTCTCCGGATCGGCGGGAACAGCTCTGGCCCGCTCCAGCAGGGCACTCGCCCATCCGCGACCCTCGACGCTGAGGCCGCCCCCGAGGGGCGAGCCCTCCAATCCGACGGCGTGGCGGAGGATCTCGGCGCCGGTGAGCCGGGTCGTCGACGCCCGCTCGGCCAGGGCCGCCGCCGCTTCCTTCAAGTCGACGCGGTCCAGCTCTACCCACTGCCCCCGCGACCTCACGAGCGGCCGGGCCTCGATGGCCAGGCGGGTGATGTCAGCCGCGGTGAGCTCCACGTCGTCGAACACCGCTGACCACCGCACGTCGCTCAGCTGGTGGGCACCGACCACGCTCTCCCCGGCCGGCTCGGTGAACAGCCTCAGGCCCGGGGCCAGCCGGCGCCGGGACATCGCCGGCACCCGCACGTCGAACCCAGCCGCCTCCAGCGACGCACCGGTGGTGGTCATGAGCTCCCAAGCCTCGTCCTGGCTGAGGTACACCTGGCCCCGGCGCATGGCTCCGGGCCGGAGCAACACGGGCAGTACGCGCTCCAGACGAGCCAGCTCGTCAGCAACCGGCTTGGTGGACCTGCTGTCGGCGAGCGCCAGCTCCACCGGCAGCAGGCCGTCGGCGCCGGGTCCGAGCACCGAGAGGAACCAGGCGTCACCCTTGTCGGGCGGGTCGAGCTGGACCACCAGCTTCGTTCGGGTTCGGTCGATCACGGGCCTGGCCCAGCGCTCCAGGCGCTTCGACACCTCGGTCCCGGCGGCTACCGGCGCCGCGAACGACGAGCCATCCAGCCGGGTGACGACGGCTTCGGCGACCCCAGCCGCCGTGCGGGTGGTCGGTGGGGGCGCCGGCAACTCGATCCGGCCGGCGGCGTCGGTGACGATGGCATCGACTACGGCTCCCAGCACGTCGTGAGTGACCCCTCGGGCTTCTACCGGGGCCAGCGCGATGACCGGTCCGGGCATGGCGCCCGCCAGCTGGGCGATCTCGGCCTCGTCAACCAGTGCCGGCAACCATTGCACCTTGAGGTCGAGGTTCTTGGCCTCGCGGCGCCTGTGGCTGCGCAGCGTGGGCACGATCCGACCTTGAGCCACGAGCCGCACGGCGGCCAGGGCGACGCGTCCGAGCCAGGTGATGCTCGCCCCCACGCCGTCGTGGCCGGGGCCGCCGCCCACGGCCGCCAGCCATCCGAGCGCCTCGGCCATGGGGATCGACAACGCCGCAGCCCGGGCTCCGTTCGGCAGGCGCACGCCCGGGTGCACGCTCCAGCCGAGGGCCGGCCCGCCCGTGGCCTCTAGCCGGTCGGACAGCTCGTCACTGCTCGCTGGCTCGCTGCCGGGCCCCGCCGCCCACACGATGATCTCCCCACCCGACCACGAGGCGTGCAGCTGGATCTCGGCGGCGGGTGTGACCGTCGAGGCTGTAGGAGGCGACTCGCGTGATGGGGCCGACTCGGGCGCGCCGGTCAGCAGGTCGTAGGCGGCTTCAAGGACGGCCAGCTCCTCCTCGAAGTCGCTGATCACCTGGTGCCGCTCGGGTCCCTGGATCCCGCCAACCTCGTCGAGCCGCCGCTCGCTCTGGGCCAGCAGCCGCTCGAGGGTCCGCCGGTGGGCACCCGGATCGGCCTCGAGAAGCTTCATCTGGTCGGCGGTCGCGCTGCCCTCCGCCGCAGCCCAAGCCGCGGCTTCGACGGCTCGTGTGGTGTCATCCATGTGTAATCGGCGTTCCTCCACCGTCTGCCCGCCCTCACCGTGACGCGCCATACCGAGCACCGCAGGCCCTCCTGCCGTCGGGCCTCCCTGGCGATCGACGCACGAGCATGCGTCCTCTCTGATCGCCATGTCGGGGTAGGCCTGCACCCGCGGTGAGAGTGTATCGGCCCGGTGGTGCCTGGCCGTCGATGCACGTGCTGAATGCCCGAGGCAGATGACTGATGCGAGCTTCACTTCGCCCCTCAAAGCTTCGCCCGGGCCTGACGAACGTCTAGGCCATGAAGCGCTTTCTTCGGCCGGTAGCCGTTGTGGGCCTGGCCGCGACCCTGGCCTTCGAGCCGGGGACCGCGGCCGCCCAGGCTGCGCCAGAACAAGTTCAGATTCAGTTCCCCGTGCAGGGCGCGACCCGTTACACGGACGATTTCGGCGCCCCCCGCAGCGGTGGGCGCTTCCATGAGGGCAACGACATCCTGTGGACCAAGCTGCAGCGCGTGGTCGCCACCACCTTCGGCCTGGTGACCTACACGAGGGCCGACTCCGGTGGGTTGTCCGGGAACATGCTGGTCATCACCGACGACGCCGGATGGGCGTACCGGTACATGCACCTCAACAACGACACGCCAGGCACCGACGACGGTCTCAACCCACCGAATTGGATCTTTGCTCCCGGCATCACCGTGGGTCTCCGGGTGGCTCCAGGCCAGCACGTCGGCTACTCGGCGACAGCGGCAATGCCGAGGGCACGACACCCCATGTTCACTTCGAGATCCGTCGCCCCGACGGCAGTCCCATGAACCCGTGGACAAGCCTGCGACTGGCCCAAGGCTACGCCGCTGGACCGCCACGACTGGCACCGCCACCACCACCACCGCCACGAGTCCTCCCAGCAGCCAGGCCGGCCGCCGCACGCCCGGCCCGACGAGTGAAAGCCCGCCGCCGTGGTGCGATCCGCCGGATACGTCGCCCCGCCGCCCGCCCACCAGCCCGGCCCCGGCGGCGCTGAGCTGGGCGCCTGACCCTTGCGGCCGCTCAGGCCCCGTAAAGGCGACTCAGACATGGCCACCTCGGGATCGAGGACCTCAGGTTCGACGTCACCGGAGGGCACTGGCATCCCCACCGTGCCGCGGCCTAGAAGTAGCCAATGATGGCGTCCAGGTCTCTTCGAGGGCCTGCTCACGGGACTGTCAAGGCCGAGCGCGACGTCGGCGGCGTCCTCCTCAGCTGCGTTGGTCTGCTCGTTCCCTTGTTGTCCTCTCGACAGGCTCCGCTCACCCTTCTGGCCTCGGCTCTCCCGTCCAATCAGCTGCGTCGGAGGGGCGGTCGCCCTTGCCGACACGCATCCACGCATCGAGTTGGCGTGAACGCGCTGTCAGCGCCTCACGGCCAGGGCATGTCGAGCGCTCGGGCGACGGTACTCAGCTTGCGGATGAGCCGGCTCCGGTTGTTTGGGACGGCGACGAAATCGTGATGCTCGTAGAACCGAACTGCGGCGGCGTCGATAGCGTCGACCACCACGAACCTGCCGCCGACCCGTCTCGCCGCCTCGACGATGGTGCGCAGCGCCACTACCAGCAGCTCACTTCCGAGGCCGTGGCCCTGGAGCCTTCGTTCGAGGGCCAGCTTGGCCAGGAGCACGGCCGGGATTTGACGGGGCGCGCCGCGACCCTGCGACCTAGAGAGGTGCTCTCGGTCGATGGTGTGCGGCGCTACGGCGAAGTACCCGACGACCCCGCCGTCATCATCGACGAGGACATAGGTCCGGGTGCCCTGGCCGGTGGCGGTCCGGGCGTGCAGCCCAAGCCAATCGTTCAGCCCGTCGTGGCCGCAGTCGAACGATGCCAGGTCGTGGTGCTCGCCGAGCGGCTCGGCGAGGTAGCTCACGTGGTGCGAATGCGAGATCGCCGACGAGCCTGCTTCGCGGCGGCGGCCAGGCGCGGCGATACCTCGGGCGCCTCATCCAGGGCGGCCAGGAGCTCGTCGAAGTAGTCGGACGGCACAACCGTCGAGGAGTGCTCGGCGATGATGTCCTCAGCCCGTTGCACCGCGGCCGACACGATGAAGGTTGACGTCGACTCGCCGGTGAAGGCCGCCGCCCGACCGATTCGATCCCTCTGCTCCGGCGACAACCGAGCCTCGACACGATCGGACTTCACCGACACCTCGACACCTCCAAGTGTTTGACCCGGACAATTGTACGGGACTCGCTTTGCGCCGCAAGTCGACGTATCAGGAAAGAGCGAGCGTCCTTGTTTTGAGGATGTCGCTCGCTCGTGGTCATGTCCTCCGCCTTTGCATGGGCTTTGATCGCCGCACGCAGGTCGCCACGGCGGTACAGGTGCGAGAGGCGATTGAGGAGTTGGGTGGCCTCATCGGTCTGCTCCAGGTGAGCGAGCCCAAGCTGCGGTCCCGCTTCTACGAGGAGGCCGGCCTGACTGCGACCTACGACCCAATCACCAGATCGGTCGAAGCAGCCGCAGATCTTGGTGTGCGCAAGTTGGGTGTCGGAGGGGGGACTTGAACCCGTGGTGTTGCGGTGTTCGCTGATGTTGTGTAGTTCGCGTCAGTCCTGGTCAGAGCGCCTTTCTTGGCCGTCTACGTGATGGCTTGTAATTTCCCGTACCCCCGATTCGGTGTCGTTTGCGGACAAATTGCTGACAAATTGCTGACAAGCGACACATCGGGTTGCGGTGATCGGTCGATAACTCTATTGTTATCGACCGATGGCATGGCAGTCGAGTTCCATCCCGACTGCGAGGCCTGGGCCGATCACCTGCCCCAACCCGACAAGGAGGCGCTGCTTGCCGCCAAGCGAGTTCTCGAAAGCGAGGGGCCGACGCTCGGCCGCCCGTTGGTTGTCGAAGGCAGTCGTCACGCCAATATGAAAGAGTTGCGGCCCGGATCGACAGGACGGACGGAGATCCGAGTGCTCTTCGCCTTCGATCTGGAGCGCATGCCATCCTCCTCGTGGGCGGCGACAAGAGCGACGACTGGAGCGGTTGGTACGAGAAGAACATCCCCATCGCCGACGACCGCTTCGATGAGCACCAGAACCGCCTCAAGGTCAAGAAGGCGGCCAGTAGCAGGGGGAAGAGCAGACAGAAGAAGGGCAAGGGACGACGATGAGCATGAAGGACTGGGAGAAGAAGGTTCTTGCCGAGCCGGTGCGGCCGAGCGCGCCGCCGAGATCGAGGACGAGCTTCGCCTCGCTGCAGGGCTCACGGCCTTGCGGGAGCAGGCTGGCCTCTCACAGCGAGACGTCGCGCGCCTGCTTGGCGTGTCCCAGCCGCGAATCGCCGCGATCGAGAAGTCCCGCAACGTCACCATCGACGTTCTGGAGCAGTACGTCGACGCCGTGGGTGAGGCCAGCTCGAGGTCACCGTTCGAAGGGGCAACCTAAGTTCGCCCTCGTCTCGCGCCCAGCTCCGTCGTCGACCCCTCTGCTTCGTGAGGCGCTCCGCAACTCGGTCCGCTCGAGGCTGACGCGCTTGCGATCGGCCAACGCGTCAACTCCGGCGCTCCCGAACTGCCTTACACGATATGGCGCGAGGACTTGAACCCGTGGTGTTGCGGTGTTCGCTGATGTTGTGTAATTCGCGTCAGTCCTGGTCAGAGCGTCTTTCTTGGTGGTCTTCGTGATGGCTTGTAATTTCCCGTACCCCGATTCGGGGTCGTTCGCGGACAAATTGCTGACAAATTGATGACAAGCGACACACCTGCCGGCCTGCGTCGAGGGTCAGCTCAGGAGGCAGCGCCGTGGCCAGTGCCGGGCGGGATGATCCAGCGCGCGGAGAGTCCAGTTGCCTCGGCGATGAGGTCGAAGTCATGGTCGTAATGCAGAACTGTGGCGTCGTGCTCGAGCGCGGTCGCGGCGATGAGCAGGTCCGGGATCGGACGCCGGTGCTGCCCGAGACCGGCGAGTTGATGCTGGATGTCGAGCGCTCGCACCGCCACGGCCTCGGTGAGCCGTAGCCATGGCAGCGCCCCGAGGTCGTCCCAACGGGTCTCGTAGTCGTCGGGGTTGCGGGCCGAGTAGAGCAGTTCGAGGGCGACGATCTCGGTCATGTAGAGCGCCCCGTCTGCGGTGAGGGCCCGGAGCAGCCCGGCGGCAGCCTCGCTGTGGCGCTGTTGCTCGAAGGCCGACTTGTCGGCGAGGTGCTTGCTTAGCGCCATGCTCCGCGCATGACGTCCGCGCCGCCGAGGTCATCCTCAGCGGTGCGCAGCCGTTCGAGGGCGGTGAGGCGCCGGGGTCGGGCTGCGATCTCGGCAAGGGCGCGGTTCACGGTCTCGACTTTGGTCGTGGTGCCCAGTTCAGCTGCCGCCGCGGCCAGTGCTTCGTCGTCGATGTCCACCAGCGTTCGTGTCATCAGCGCCTCCTCATTCGTCGTTGCTTTTGATATCACAGTGATCATCTGACGATATCACTCGTTCGAGGGCGCTGCTGCCAGCCGGCCGATGCGGAGCGAGCTGAGGAGGGTCAACCACGACGGCGGACGGCGGGTGCAGACTGCCCGGCGTGAGCGAGGCCGACGGCGACGACGGATGGACGGCGGCCGACGATCTCGTTGCCCTGCACACCGCTGGCGATGTCGACGAGTTCAACCGCCGTCTCGTGCTGTATCCGACTGGCCCCACCAACCGCTCAGACGCGTTCGAACCGTGGTGCCTGTTCCACCACTTCCATAAGGACAACCCGGACGGGGCGGCCACCACGGCCGTCCTCCTCGTGACGGACCGGCGATGGAGCAACGCCACCGGGCGCTTCATCCGCCGGATCGACGAGTCCGGGCTCATCCCTCCCGAGGACCTCGACTTCCTGGCCCAGACGTTCGTCGCGGCCGGCCCGCACGTCTACTGGGAAGTTCCGGGCGAGTGGCTCGGTGGACCTGCGATCACCATCGACTTCCAGTCAAAGACGATCGAGACGGAGCCCGACGAGGAGGAACCGGACGACAGCGCCGACGAGGGCCCGGTCGTCGTTGCTCGAGAAGTACGACCGCCACTGCGGCGGTGGGCCGCCGGGCGCATCGTTCGCGCCGACCCGGGCATGTGGAGCAAGCTCGTGACGCGGCGCGCGAGAGAGCGACCCGAGAGTTGGTGCAGCGATCGTGCGCGGCGTCCTCGACGGCGTCGACGGACTGACGCCGACGGCTCGCGCCGCGTCGTCAAACTGGCCACCACGTGGCCGCAGCACGACATCCGCGAGGCCGCTGCGGCGATCACCGCGAGACGGGAGCCCGAAACCAAGTCCTCCCCGGCCGAACCGACGGCCCCGCCATGTCGCAGCGCGACGCTGCACAGGCCTCGTTGTTCTGAACGACCTACCGGGGCGCCGGCGTGGGCATCATCGCCCCCGTGGCGTCTCGATCGCCCGGGTCAGAATTTCGAAGGCGTCGTCGAGGCGCCGTTGGCGCCGCCGGTCAGGCTCGTGGTTCGCTTCGGCGGCCACGTAACCCATCAGCTCGTCGAGGTCGTCGTCGTCCCCGAGCAGGACAACGCATTCTGCCGAGGCTTCGGCGCTGAACACCGTCGGGCAGTCGAGGAAGTGGCGGAGGTCCGACGTACATCTCGTACGACCGTAGTTCGGGCCGAGACCGAGCGACCCGAGCGTAAGACTGGCAGTGTGTTCGTCATTCACGGCACGAAGAAGTTCCGGGACCGCGTGCCCCCGACGGACGCGCCGACGGCCGAGGTGCCGTCGACCACTGCCCTCGGCGACTGGTACGCGACCGTCTTGTTCTGGCGGCCGCAGGTCGCGCTATTCGTCAACGAGCGGACGTTGTTACCGATCCTGATTCTGTTCGCCCCGGCAGCATCGACCCTCGAACGGTTCCGTCTCGGCGCTGTCGAGACCCTCCGCGCCACGGCATCCGCACTTCCTTCGTCGAGCGGGATGGCGCGGAGATGACCCACTACCGGCTCAAGAAGACGCAGAACCGAAGCGTGCTCGGCGTCATGAACGAGTTCGCGTTCTCTGGCCGATGCCTACCGCCACGAGGCGGCCGATCTCGACCTTGTGCATCTCTCGCTGCGTCTCGCCAAGACGCCATGCAGTCCGCTCTACAGCAGCCACGTCAGCCCGGACGCGCGCTGGCGGCGATCGCTGGGTAGTCGGCGATGCCTGAGCGACGGGACCAGGGAGACTGAGCGATGGACATCACCGACCTCAGCGTGCTGCACGACCTGTCGTCCGGCGGCAAGCGACTCAGGGCGTGGCCACCTCGAGATCGACGACCTCAGGCTCGACATCACCAGAGGACACGGGCATCCCTACCTTCGCGGCGGCCTCGAAGTAGCCCACGATGGCGTCATGGGTCTCTTCGAGGGCCTGCTCACGGCTGTCGCCGTAAGTCGAGAGCCAGTTCAAGCTTGGCACCGACGTCACCCAGACGCCCTGGGAGGTGTCGTGTTCGATCAAGACCTTGAAATGCCTCTGCACCGCCAATCCGATGTTACCGATGCTGGTCCGGGGCTACTGCAGTGTTTCGTCCAAGTCCCGGCCACGCGGTACGCAGAATCCCCCAGGTCTTGCGTAGCCGAGTTGAGAGCGGCAGGATGCCCGCACGAAAGGATGTGTCACTTTCCTTTCGTAACGCGGTCGCAACGGAAAGGATCGTTTCCCTGCCCGAGCTGGTCGAATGCGTATGGGAAGGTGGCGGCTATGGCGCTCGCCGCGACCGCAAGCCCTTCCGCTTCCACGCCTTCGTCCCTGACCTCATTGGCGACTGGGACGAGCCTCTGGCGGGTCGCGCCGCGGAAGCAGTCGCTCAGGCGACAGCGGCGCTGGGAGAGCTCCAAGCCGCTGGTGCCGGCCACGATCTCGAGGCACTGGCCGGTCCCCTGCTGCGCGCCGAGGCGCTCGGCTCCTCGTTCATCGAGGGTCTGCGGGCCTCGAACAAGCGGGTAGCCCTCGCCGCGTACGAGCCGCTGGCCGCCGACGACACAGCGCGCGCCGTCCTTGGCAACGTACGGGCCATGGAGCGAGCCATCGCACTCGGCACCGAGAGTCGGCCATTGCGCCTCGACGATCTGCTCGACATCCACCGTGTGTTGCTTGAGGGCACGACCGAAGAGCGCTACGCGGGAGTGGTCCGAACCGACCAGAGCTGGATCGGCGGGCGAGGCGCGAGCCCAGCGGATGCAGTCTTTGTGCCTCCACCTCCAGACCGGGTCCCCACATTGCTCGACGATCTGATCCGGTTCGTGGATCTCAACGACCTCCCCGCAATCGCCCAAGCTGCGATCGCCCACGCGCAGTTCGAGACCATCCATCCCTTCGGGGACGGCAACGGGCGAGCAGGCAGGTGCCTCATCCATGTGATCCTCCGTCGGCGAGGCCTGGCGCCGCTGTTCGTGCCGCCGGTGAGCGTCGTCTTGGCCACCCGTGCCCGGCGCTACATCGCCGGCCTGGTCGACTTCCGCGAAGGCCGCGTCGACGACTGGATCGGCGTGTTCGCTGACGCCGTCACCGGCGCAGCCCAGGCAACGAAGCTGCTGTGGGGTCAGATCGCCGCTCTGTTCGCCGAGCTGGTAGAGCGGGCGGGCTCACCGCGAACCGACTCAGTTGCCCGCAGGATCATCCTGGGGCTACCGGCTCAGCCGGTCGCGAGCGCCGACACCGCCGCCGCCCGGTACGGCGTGACCGCGACGGCAGCGCGCGCCGCGCTGAACCGCCTCCAGGAGGCCGGCGTGCTCATTCCAACGCGGGTCGGACGCCGCCGCGATCGCGAGTGGATCAGCGACGAGTTGTTCCAGCTCCTCGACGCCTTCGAGCACGACCTCGGTCAACCCGCCCCAGGCGAAGCGGCCCGCCCCGCTCCGTCACCGACGCGGTCTCCGCTGCGCTGATCATCGACGCGGAGATCCGACCCGGAGCGCAAGCGCGGCCAGCAATCGCACGACGCCGGATGAAGACCGCTAAGCCTCCACCCGCTTGGTGTGCGCATCTTCTGCCACGCGGGCGTCGAAGCCCTCTTGGTCTGTGCCGAAGAGCGGACTGTCACCCGCTTCTCCTGCGCTGTCCTGCGGACTTCCCGCGGCCGGCAATTGCGTTCGTGGGAGCACGCTGGGGCGATGAGCTCGTTCACCGAGAACACGAGGTCAGCGTTCACGGATCTCGACACGCGGCCAGGCCACCCAGCGGGAAAAGGAGTATGACCCAGCCGGGGTGATCCGCCGAGGTAGACGCAGCCGTCGACCAGGCGCTCAGCGCCGATGGCAATGGGCTCAGTCCCCCGCTGCTGCGACTTTCAGCGACCACGACCCAGCTGGCGGTCATATCGATCGTCTGCGCGCCCATGAAGTTGTCGCCGACGTCTCAGCGACGGACAAGCGATCCCGACGAGTCGTAGAGTGGTGGCGTCGTGTCCGATCTGAACCGGCTTCCGGTGGACCTCGGAACGTGTCAAGCCCGGTGAGACAACTTCTCATGCGGATTTGATGAGTGCTTCGGGAGTGGGTTCGTTGATCCAGGCGATCGTGGGCAACTTCGGTGGCGTGGGCCGGCGATGGCGGAACCGGGACGGATTGGCGGCGTAAGCGGCATCGAGGGTGATGGTCCGCTGCTGGCGGATCTCCGTGGCGGTGCCGTAGTGGAGCGACGCAGGGGTGTGCAGGCCGACGCCGGCATGGCGGTGGATGTGGTTGTAGTGATCGAAGAAGTTGGCGCAGAAGGTGCGGGCGTCTTCGATCGAGCCGAACCGGCCGGGGAACGCCGGGCAGTACTTGAGGGTCTTGAAGTTCGCCTCCGAGTACGGGTTGTCGTTGCTCACGTGCGGGCGGCTGTGGCTGCGAGCCACGCCCAGGTCCACCAGTAGCTGGGCCACGGGCTTGGAGGTCATCGACGTTCCCCGATCGGCGTGCAGGGTGAGTTGATCGGCCTTGATCCCGTGGCGGTTCAAGGTGTCGGCGATGAACGCCTCGGCGAGCTCTCCGGTCTCGGCCGGGGTGACCATCCACCCCACGACGTAGCGGGAGTAGATGTCGATGATCACGAAGCACTCGTAGTACACGCCCCGGGTGGGGCCTGGAGTTTGGTGATATCCCACGACCAAACCTGGTTCGGCCGCCGGGCGATCAGCTCGGGCTTCTTCTTGGCCGGATGGGTGCGCTGGCGGCGCCGCTCGCGGCTCTCGCCGGCGGCGGCCAACAGCCGGTACATGGTCGAGATGGAGCACAGGTAGGTGCCGTCGTCGAGCAGGCGGGCCCATAACCTGGGCCGGGGCCAGGTCGCAGTACTCCTCCGAGCGCAGCACGGCCAGGATCTCCTGGCGCTCGGCCTCACTCAGCGCATTCGGTGGCGTGGGCCGAGGGGCAGGCGGGGCCGAGGTGGCTGTGCACCGGCGCCGGTAGTGGGTGGCGCGAGGCTTGCCCAACAGCTCGCACGCCCGCTTGGCCGACGTGGCCTCGACCAGCTCGGCGAAGGCAGGCTCGATCACGGCTTCGACTTCGGGTCGCAGTCCGCGCTCTCGGAGAGCAGCTCCAAGAGCGCGTGCTTTTCCCGTGATCTCCAGCGCAAGCTTGGTGCGGGCCAGCTCCGCCTCGAGCCGCTCGGCGCGGCGACGGACCTTGTCCAGCTCGACCTGCTCAGGCGAACGCTTGGCCTTGCGGCCCTTGGCGGTCAGGCCTTCGATGGCACCGGCGTCTCGGACCTTGCGCCACTCGGCGATGTGGGAGGTGTAGAGACCCTCTCGGCGCAGCAGCGCTCCTCGTCCCTCCGAACCAGCCGGCAGGGCGTCGTACTCGTCGAGGATGCGGGCCTTGTATTCGGCTGTGAACGAGCGTCGGCGAGGCCGGGCGGCCGGGTCAGGCTCGTCCACCGCCCCATCATGGGCGCGCGCCATCAAAGATGCAGTCGTCATGGTCATCGGTCTACGTGTTCCTGTCTCGCCCTGTAGGGATGGTCAGGTGCAGCAGGTGTCTCACGTCAGCCTGACAGACAGGGGACTCGCGAGGCCATCGGCCGTGCTCGCGCTACTGGCAGGCTTCATTCGCCCAGGGTCGGCCCCTACACGTCCCCGCTCACCGCTGAGGAGCGAGATGCGGTCGCCGCGATGGTCCACGAGGGTGCCTACGCCACCGCGGTCGCCCACATCTCGGCCACGGACCCCGATCTCGCCTCTCAGTAGCTCCAGCCCGTCCGGGTCCGTGAGTTGATGTCTCGGCGCTGAGATACTCGCTTCCGGCGCGCAGGAAAGGAGTCCGCCCGGGATGTCGCCCGAACTGCCTGAGTACCTCGATTTGGTCCAGACCGCTGTCGGCTCGTACTGGAACGTTCGCCAGAGCCAAGCCGAGCGGTCTCGCGGGCAGGGCGTGCTCAACACGGGCACGCGCGCCGAAGTGACGGGTGGCCGACACCTCGATGATCTCCAGGCGCTGCTCGTCCGAGTCTTCGTCGACGCAGGGATCCCAGCGCATCTGATGGACGTGAAGAAGCGGCCGATCCCCGGCTACTTCCGGCGCGACAAGAGCTGGGATGTCGTGGTGATGGTCGCCGACCGCGTCGTTGGCATCATCGAACTGAAGTCGATGGTCGGTGAACAGCCGGGGCAGAACTACAACAACCGAACCGACGAGGCGTTAGGCCAAGCCATCGACGTGTGGACAGCAGTCGAGCGGAACATTATCGACACCCCGCTGCGCCCATGGCTCGGGTACTTCATGCTGCTCGAGGACAACGACGCTTCGAACAATCCCGTCGCGCCCCGACGACCGGTGTGGCCAGCCGATCCAGCCTTCGACGGATCGAGCTACGCCCGACGGTACGAGGTCTTCTTCGACCGAATGGTGAGAGAGCGGTTGCTCGACGCTGCCTGCCTCGTCCTTGCCCGCAAGTCCGACGGGCGGGCTCACTTCCCGAGCGACACCCTCTCGTTCCAGTCCTTCGCCGCTGCAATCCATGGAAGATGCCTCCAGTTCAAGGCCACCAATCCCGACCTTCCGTGGGACGACTAGCGCAGGGCGCTACGCCCGCGCCGGACTGACCACGGCTGCGATGTCCAGCCCATAGACAGTGGCCGCAACTGCAGACGCAGCATCGCGGTCGCGCTCACGGAACGCTCGCGCTAGGCGTTGGGCGGCCGAGTGGGGCACGGAGTCGATGTCCGGCACGCGAATCCTCCGAACGTACTGTGCCTGGAACCTGTAGCAGCCCCCGCGCATCTTTACGCAGTAGGCGCCCACGAAGAGATTGGCAATGTCGGACAGCAGCAGACCCCCTAGCACCTCGAGATCCCAGGCCTTGCTCACCACGAAGTAGAGGTTGTGGTGCGGGTAGTAGCTGCCGTCATCGAGGACAGGATGTGCCGCAGCCTTGAGATCGGGCAGCACGAGCTTCGGACGACGGAGCAGATGCGGATCGACACGGTCGATCGTCCGGTACCACTGTGTCGGCCGGCGGCGGGCCACGTGCCGACCTCGGAGGCGGCCCGCGTTCGCCTCGAGGTAGCGCGCCATACGGGGGTAGTGCTTCAGATCGACGAGGCCGTGTTCGTCCCATGGGTTTACGAGGTAAGCCCCTGACCAATCCGGGGCGCCCGTCGTCGTGTCGCCGGCCTGCAGGAGAGGCAGGAGCCGCTCCTTTTCCACGAGGCCCGCCTCTGTTGTGATGTAGACCTCGTCGCAACCCGTTGCGACGCCAATCCCCACGCGAGTTCCGGTCCGCGGATCTTCGAGCGGCGGAAAGCGAGCCTCGAGGTCGGCGACGAGTGCCAGCTGGGCCGGGCTGCCAGTGGGCCAGAGGTCCCTTCCGTCGAACCACCCATCGAGCCTCGTGGCATCGACGGTCGGCGATGCCATCGCGGAACGGCGCGAGCGTCGAACCCAGGAGGAGAGCTTGGCAGCATCGTGGTGGCCGAACGCCCTCTTCGTGTCGGCCACCACGGCTCCCTGTTGCGGTCCGCGGCGAATCACAATTATCGCCGGGTAGGCCGAGACGTCGTTCTCGAACGCATCGACGTCGTGCATCGTGATCGCGGCGTCCACCGCGTAGGACTCGCTGATGAGCTCGCGCAGGTCCGCCCCATATTGGTTCCTCATCCATCGGTCAGCACAGATGAAGCCGAGGGTCCCGTTCTGCTTGAGCAGGTCAAGGCCCCGCTCGATGAAACCCACGTAGATGTCGCTGCGGCCCCGCATCGTGGGGCACAGCCGCCGGTACGCATCCATGATCGGACGCGGCACGCTCTCAAGCCGGATGTACGGCGGGTTGCCAACGACGTAGTCAGCGCCGCCAGGAAGATGACCGTGGAGCAGAAAGTCCCCGGTTGAGACCCACCTCCGGGCCAACTCCTCAGCCGCCTCCGAGTCGAGCCCGGCTGCGTGAAGGCGTAGGCCGACGGCCTTGCGCGCTCGCTCGGCATTCTCGGCGAGCAGGTCGAATGCCAAGATCGCGCCGCCAACCGACCGCAGGTCATGTCCATGGCGCCCGCTGGACTCGATGAGTCGATCGACGATCGGGACGAGGAAAGCGCCGGTACCACACGAGGGCTCCACAAGGACCTGTTCCGCGAGGTCGCGGTCGGCTGTGTAGCCGACGAGGTCGAGGATCAGCTCGACGACCCAACGGCGAGTGAACACCTCGCCGTAGTCGACAGTGGGGTCGGGCGTAATTTCAGCGAGAGCCATCGGCTCCTCGAGGAGCGAGAGCTGCCCCGGTACAACCATGAGAACCACCAGTCTCGAACGTGAGTTCGATAATAGCGGGATCTCCCTGAGTAGCGCACAGACCCATTTGCACCGACTAAGACGCTAACGGCGGCACGGGCTGCCAGCGGTGATGCTGGGCCCAGCGCTTCACAGGAAGATGCCCAAGGATTGGTGGGGAGGCTCGATCTCCGGCTGCCGTCCGAGAGCCCGGTCCAGACGGAGCGGGTTCGCACGAGATGGCGCGAGAACTTGCTGACAAATCGCGGACAAATGGCCTTCTGGAGCCTCTCGACGGTGTCCGCTCACTCTTTCTGACCTGGGCGTTTACACCTGATCAGCCGTGTCGGAGGGGGGACTTGAACCCCCACGCCCTTTCGGGCACTAGCCCCTCAAGCTAGCGCGTCTACCTATTCCGCCACTCCGACGAATGCACCGGACGACCCCGGCGTGGAGGCGTCACCTTACCGCGCCGCCGCCGGGCGCCAAGGCGTGCTCAGCCCACCCGGACCGCGGTGGCGTCGAAGCTGCCGTAGCTGTTGAGCTTCACCCCTTTGGCTCGCTTGGCGATCACCGAGTGGACGTTGAACTGGGCGATGGGCACCACCGGCACCTGCTCCATGATCGTGCGCTCGATGTTCTGGAGCAGCTCGACTCGCCGTCCTAGATCGCTCTCCGCCCGAGCGGCCTTGAGCATGGCGTCCACGGCAGGGTTGGTGTAGCCGGTGAGGTTGTCCGGTGAATCCGTCCCGAAGAGGGGGGGGAGGATGGCATCGGCCGACGGGTAGTTGGCGATCCAGCCCAGGCGGAACAGCTCCGGCTCGTTGGAGAGCGCGAACCCGTCGTAGTCCCGCGGCGACTTGGGCCGCAGGTTCACGGTGATGCCCACCTCCCTCAGGCTGGCCTGGATGGCCTTGGCGATGGCGTCCTGGGTGGCGTCGTCGTCATAGTCGAGGGCGATCGCCGGAGGAGGCGCTCCCCGGAACGTCTCCTGCAACAGGGCTCTGGACCGGGCCGGGTCGTGGGCGCAGCGCTCGCACACGAAGCCCTGGGCACCAACGACGCCGTCGAGCACAATGCTGTCCATGGGTCGCACCGTGCCCTGGTAGATGGCGGTCACGATGGCTCGCCGGTCGATGCCCCGCACGATCGCCTCTCGAAACCGTGGGTCGGCGAACTTGGGGTTCTTCAGGTTGAAGCCGTAGAACAGCTCGGCCAGGTAGGGGCGGAAACCCTGGCGCCCGTAGCGACGGCCGGCCTCGGTGATGTCGTCCGCCGGCACGCGGACGAAGTCCAGATCACCGTCCTTGAACGCTTGATACGCCAGGGCGATCTCGTCGAAGCGCACCACGTCGATGCCCGCCAGCGTGGTGTTCGTGGCCGGTGCGGGCACCAGGACGAGGGTCTGCCCTCGCTGGCGCGCCACCTGGAAGGGCCCGCTGGACACGGGCTCGTCGGTGATCGTTGGCCCTGGACCCGGGGCCTCGGCCGACTCCCTGGCGACCACCCCGAAGAGAGGGCTGCTCAACGCTGTGGGCAGGAGGGCCCAGGGCTGATCCAAGCTGATGCGGACCACGTTGGGCGCCGGGGCGGTGACACCTGCCAGGCCCGGAGCGGCGTTCTTGCGAAGGGGGTCGTAGCCGCTGACCAACTGGAGGAGGTCGGCGACCGGTGAGCCCGAGCCTGGACGAGCCACGCGCTCGAGCGAGTACCTGACGTCCTCGGCCGTGATGGCCCGGCCATTGGAGAACACCGCTCCGGCCCGCACCACGAAGTCCCATTGCTTCTGGTCCGGGGAGGCCGTCCACCGCTCCGCCAGCGAGGGCCGCGGCTGCAGGGTGTCCGGGTCAACCGTGGTGAGGGAGTCGAACAACTGGTCGGCGACGAGCACCTGGTCCACCGAGCGAGCCTGGGCGGGGTCCAGGGTGGGAAGGCGGGTGACGCCGACCCGCAGGACCTTGCCGGGGTCGACCTGCTCCCCGCGCTGGGACTCCGCAGCCTCGCGCTCACCCCCGAGCGGCAACGGCGGCACGAGGAGCACGCCCAACGCCAGGACGCCCCACAGCGCGCGTCTCACAGCGCGCGTCTCACAGCGCCCGTCTCACAGGCCCCGCCCCAACGGCACCTCGCGCCATATCCGGCGCGATCACTGCAGGCGAATGGCCAGGATCACCGTGGTGAAGGCGAACACCACTGCAGCGGCGACCGTGATGCGGTCGAGGTTGCGCTCCACGACGGTGGAGCCCGCGGCCGCGCTGCCCATGCCTCCCCCGAACATGTCCGACAGCCCGCCCCCCCGGCCGCTGTGGAGCAGTATCAGGAGGATCAGTGTCAGGGACACCACAACGTGGACGATCACAACGAGCACGGTCAACACGTCGGGTCGAGGGTAGCAGCCTGGGTTGGGAGAGGATCGGTCGTCAGTCCGAAGACGCTTGGAATTGCACGATCTTGGCGAAGTCGTCCGGGTCGAGGCTCCCGCCCCCCACCAGCGCCCCGTCAATGTCGGGCTGGTCCATGAGCTCCGCGGTGTTGTCGGGCTTGACCGACCCTCCGTACTGGATGCGCAGCGCCTCGGCGGCGTCGTCGCTGCTGGTGTCGGCCACAAGCACCCGGATGGCCTCGCACATCTCCTGGGCATCGTCGGCGGTGGCCGTCTCCCCTGTGCCAATGGCCCAGATCGGCTCGTAGGCGATCACCATGCCGCCCACCTGCTCGTCGGACACGCCCTCGAGGCCGGCACGAACCTGGCCTTGCACCTTGTCCTGAGCGTCTCCCTCCTGTCGCTCCTCCATGCTCTCACCCACGCACATGATGGGCGTCATGCCGGCGGCCAGCACCGCCTTGACCTTCTTGTTCACCATCTCGTCGGTCTCGCCCAAGTGCTGTCGCCGCTCGGAATGGCCGACCACCACGTAGACCACGTTGAGCTTGGCCAGCATCTGGGGACTGACCTCACCGGTGTAGGCGCCGGATTCCTCCCAGTGGCAGTTCTGGGCTCCGAGGGCGATGGGCAGCTTGTCGGCCTCGATGAGGGTCTGGAGCGAGCGTAGGCCGGTGAAGGGCGGGTGCACCGACACGTCCACCACGTCGTAGGTCTTGTCGTTCAACCGAGTGGCCAACTTCTGCACTACCTGGATGGCCTGGAGGTGGTTGTGGTTCATCTTCCAGTTGCCGCTCATGAGCGGCTTGCGAGCTCCGCCGTTGTCGGCCATCAAGCGTTTGCCGCCTCACGAAGGGTCTTCAGACCGGGAAGGTCGCCCTGCTCCAGGTACTCGAGCGAAGCCCCGCCGCCCGTCGACAGGTGATCGACCTGGTCGTCCAGGCCGAACTGCGCCAGGGCGCTGGCGCTGTCACCCCCACCCACGACGGTGAAGCCCTCGGCCTCGGCCACGGCCTCGGCCACGGCGCGCGTGCCGGCCTCGAAGCGCTCGTCCTCGAACACGCCCATGGGCCCGTTCCAGAACACCGTCTTGGCCTTCTTGATCTCCTCGGCGAACTTCTCGCAGGTGTCGGGACCGACGTCCATGCCCTTGGAGCCCTGGGGGATGTCCTGGCCGACGGTCTCCACCTCGTCGTCCTGGTTCAGAGCCACGTTGTCGACCGGGATCACGATCTTCTCGGTCTCCAACAGCTCCTTGCACGCGTCCACCTGGTCGTCCTCCACCAGGGAGTCACCGATGTCGTGGCCCGACGCCTTCAAGAAGGTGAAGGCCATGGCCCCGCCAATGAGGAGGCGATCGACCTTCTCCAGAAGGGCCTTGATGATCCCGATCTTGTCGCTCACCTTGGCCCCCCCCAGGATGGCCACGAAGGGCCGGCCCGGATCCTCCAAGAGCCCACCGAGCCTGTCCACCTCCTTGGTGAGGAGGCGGCCGGCTGCGCTCGGAAGGTGCTTGGGCGGCCCCACGATGGAGGCGTGGGAGCGGTGCGAGGCACCGAAGGCGTCGTTCACGTAGAGGTCCTGGCCCTCGATGAGGCGTTCGACGAAGTCGTCGTCGTTGTCCTCCTCACCCGGGTCGAAGCGCAGGTTCTCCATGAGCTCCACGTCGGGAGCCAGCTCCTTCAGACGCTCCCGCACCGGATCCAGCGAGTACTCGGCGTTGGGCTCGCCCTTGGGCCGGCCCAGGTGGGTGCACGCTGTCACCTCGGCGCCGTGGTCCACCAGCCACTCGATGGTGGGCAGGGCGGCCTTGATGCGCATGTCGTCGCCCACCTTGCCGTCGGAGATGGGGACGTTGAAGTCCGCTCTGAGGAGGACCTTCTTGCCCGACGGGTCGGGGAGATCCTCCAGCTGGGGGATCTCCATGACTACTTCTGGTTCGCTGCGCCGATGATCAGGCCCATGTCGACGAGCCGGCAGGAGTAACCCCACTCGTTGTCGTACCAGCCGAGGACCTTCACCAGATTGCCCATGGCGAACGTGAGGTCCGAGTCGAAGGTGCAGCTCGCCGAGCTCCCCACCACGTCGGAGGACACGATGGGGTCCTCGCTGTACTCCAGGACCTCGGAAAGAGGACCCTCGCCGGCGGCAGACTTGAAGGCCTCGTTGATCTCCTCCACCGACACGTCCTTGTCGAGCACGGCGGTGAAGTCGGTGATGGAGCCCACGGGCACCGGCACCCGCAGGGCGGTGCCGTCGAGCTTGCCCTCCATGGCCGTCAGCACCTGGCCGGTGGCCCGGGCCGCGCCGGTGGAGGCGGGGATGATGTTGTTGGGCGCAGAGCGAGCCCGGCGCAGGTCCTTGTGGGCGAAGTCCTGGAGGCTCTGGTCATTGGTGTAGGCGTGGGCAGTGGTCATGAGGCCCTTCTCGATGCCGAAGGCGTCGTCGAGGACCTTGACCATGGGAACGAAGCAGTTGGTGGTGCAGGAGGCGTTGGACGTGACCTTGTCTTCGTCCGGGTCGAAGTCCTCGTGGTTCACCCCGTAGACGAAGGTCTTGCTCACCTCCTTGGCCGGAGCGGAGATCAGCACGTAGGGAGCGCCGGCGTCGATGTGAGCCGAGGCCGAGGGCCCATCGGTGAAGATGCCGGTGGACTCGACGACGAGGTCCACCTCCAGATCCGACCACGGGATGGCCTTGGGATCCTTCTCGGCGAAGACCTTGATCTGGCGTCCGTCCACCGAGATGCCGTCGTCGGTCACCTCGACGGACTCGCTCAGCTTGCCGTAGGTGGTGTCGTACTTGAGGAGATGAGCGTTGGTGTCGGGTGGCACGAGGTCATTGATGCCCACGACCTCCATCTGGCCCGAGTTCTGCGCAGCCCGGAAGAAGTTCCGGCCGATGCGCCCGAAGCCATTGACGCCGACTCTGATCGTCATGCTCTGTGACCTCCTGGTTGCGCTTCCTTGTTCGTCTTGCTCCTCGACCCTATCGGACCAGAGCCGAGAGGGCCCGGGCCAGCTTGACCGGGTCGTGGGCCACCCCGTCCGATCCGGCCACGTCCGCTTCGACGCACGTCACAGCGACGTCACCTATGGGGATGCCACGCGGGTCGCACAGGACGGTGTCCACCCCCAGGCCATGAGCGCTCAGGGCCTCGACGTGGGCAGCGACGTCGTAGCCCTCGGTCTCGGGGACCTGGTGGCGCAGGTTGCACACGTACACCTTCCTTGCTTGGCTGCCGGCAAGAGCGTCGCGAAGGGCGGGCACCGCCACCACGGCCAGCACGCTCGTGTACAGCGATCCGGGACCGAGCACCACCTGGTCGGCCCGACTCAGCGCTTCGAGGCACTGTGCCGGAGGCTCGGCGTCGGGCGGCACGATCGACACCTTGGAGATGTGGCGGGTGCCGGCCACCGCGACCTGGCCCTCCACCGGGCTTCCACCGGCCGACGCCTTCAGCACCACCGGTGTGGAGGTTGCCGGGAGCACCCTCCCGGCCGCGCCCACCAGGCGTCCGGCCTCCTGGAGGGCGGCGATGAAGTCGCCCGTGCTGGTGGCAAGTCCGGCGATGATCAGGTTGCCCACCGGATGGCCCTCCAGCTCCCCGGCGTCGAAACGGTGCTCGAAGACCCGTCCCCAGAGCGAGCCCGGCTCGCCGAGGGCCACCAGGCAGCGCCGCAGATCGCCGGGGGGAGGAATGCCGAAGGCGTCTCGGAGCCGGCCACTCGAGCCGCCGTCATCGGCGACGCTCACGATGGCTGTGACGTCGCCCGCATAGTGACGTGTGGCCTCGAGCGTGGCGGCCAGCCCGTGCCCTCCACCGAGGGCGACCACCCGAGGACGCGAGCGGCCGGAACCGGTCATGCCGGCTCCGGTGCGCTCACCGATACAGGTCCCGGTGATGCACGGCCGGCTCGAAGCCGTGGGCCTGGACACAACGGGCGATCTCCTGGGCCATCACGACGGAGCGGTGGTGCCCACCGGTGCATCCCACCGCGATCGTGAGGTATGACTTTCCCTCCCTGGCATAGCCCGGGAGCACGAGCTCCAAGAGGTCGTCCAGGCGATGCAGGAAGTCCTTGGTCTCCGTCTGGGCCATCACGTACTCCTGGACCGGTTGGTCAAGACCCGTCTTGGGACGCAGCTCGTCCACCCAGTGGGGGTTGGGAAGGAACCGGCAGTCGAAGACGAGGTCGGCCTCCAGAGGAACACCGTGCTTGTAGCCGAAGGACACCACCGAGGTCTGCATCCCCCCGGCCGAGTCGGACCTCTCGAACAGCTCGACCACCCGGTCGCGTAGCTGGTGCACGTTCAGCTCGCTCGTGTCCACCACCACGTCGGCCTGTCGCTTGATCGCCTCCAGGACGTCCCGCTCCCGGGCGATGCCCTCGCTGACGCTGCCCACGGCCACTGGATGGCGTCGGCGGGTGCCCTTGAAGCGTCTCAACAGGACGTCGTCGGTGGCCTCGAGGAACAACACGCCCACCTGGTTGCCGGCTTGCTTCAGCTGCTCGATGGCGGCGGTCAGCTCTCCCACGTACTCGGCCCCGCCCCGTCCACTGACGAGGACCACCTTCTCCTTCTTGCTGCCAGGACGGGCCACCAGCTCGCTCACCTTGGGAATCAGCGTGGGCGGAAGGTTGTCGATCACCAGCCACCCGTGGTCCTCAAGGGTGTCCGCCGCAGTGCTCCGCCCCGCTCCGGACAGGCCCGTGATGATCAGGTACTCCGCCATCGTCCGGGCCATTCTCACACCCCTGCGCCATTCTGTGCGCACTCGAGCACCCAGGAAGGAGTCAAGTGCGCACAGAATCGCTCGAAGGCCTGGCCGCCAGCCAGCACGCACTGTTCACCCGCGCGCAGGCTCTGGCAGCAGGGCTCACGCCCCGGACGATCGGTGGCGGGCTGACGAGAGGTCGTTGGCTGACCGTGTTCCGGGGCGTCTACCGCATGGCAGGCGCACCGGTGACCCCGGACCAGCGGCTCCTGGCTGCCGTCCTGGCCGCCGGCGCCGGCGCCGTCGCCTCACACCGGTCGGCGGCCTGGCTCTGGGGACTGAGCGACGAGCTGTCCCTCGATGTCTCGGTACCGAAGAACCGCAGCCCACGGCTCGCGGGCGTTGTGGTCCACCGCCAGCACATGCCCTCCTGTTCCACCAGCCGGCGCCGAGGCGTGCCCGTCACCAACCCGCTCCGCACGATGCTCGACGTGGCTGCCCTTCCCGACCCGGAGCTTGTCGACCAGGCCCTTGATCGGGGCATCGCCGCTCGTCTGTTCACCCCGGCCGCGGTCGAAGCTGAGCTCGGTCGCCAGAGCCGCAGTGGCCGGCGTGGCACGGCGTCGCTCCGTGAGCGGCTCGAGCACCGGGACACCTCGTCGTCACGTCCGCCGAGCGTGCTCGAGAGCCGTTTGGTCCGACTGCTGCGGACGGCTCGCCTGCCAATGCCCCACCGGGAGTACCCCGTGATGGGCGGCGCCTACCGACTCGACTTCGCCTGGCCCGAGGTGAAGCTGGCCGTCGAGCTGGACGGCTACGCGGCGCATGCCTCCCTGATGGCGTTCCGCGACGACCGCAGCCGCCAGAACGACCTCGTCCTCGCAGGATGGACGGTGTTGCGCTTCACCTGGAAGGACGTCCGCGACCGGCCGGCGGACGTGACCCGCCTAATCAGGGCAGTGATGCGAGCTTCTCGGCCCGCATGAAGAGGAGCCGGGGGATGGTGTCGGCGTCCCGGTACTCCTCGGCGCGGGCCAGGAAGCCAGGGGGTGGCGCCGGTTCCTCCATCCGGGTGACGAGGAGCCCGTTCTGGGCCATGGCGTTGACGTAGCGCGACAAGGGACGGTGCACGAAGGGGAGGAAAACGTCCTTTTCGACCTCCTCCAGGGAGGTGTCCTCCCTGAGGTAGGGCCCAACGCGCCAGTACTGCTCGTCGATGATGTGGTCGTCGATCCACCCGCTGCCGGGTACCTGGAGGAGGGGATGGTTCAAGAAGAACAGGAACCGCCCGCCCGCGATCAGCACCCGGGCGACCTCGGCGATGGCCGTTTCGACGGCGTCGATGTGCTCGAACACCAGGCAGGCCACCACCGCGTCGAAGGTTGCCGACGCCAAGGGCAGGTGAGCCGACTCGGCACGGCAGTAGGAAGGCCCGCCGCCGCGCCGGCGGGCGACATCGAGCTGAGCCCACGCCGGGTCCACGCCGACGACCGTGCAGCCCGGCCGTGCCGCCGTCCGGGACAGCTGGCCCTCCCCGGTGCCCACGTCGAGCACCCGGCAAGCGCCGGCCAGGTGCCGGGCGGCCAGGGGGATGATCTGCTCGACGTACTCGGGGTCGGCCCCCTCGGTGAAGGCGTCCTGCCACCAACGAGCGTGCTTCTCCCAGAGGTCGTCGAGGCTCATGCCCTCGCACCGGGACGCGGACTGGGACCGTGGACCTTCTCGTGCACCGCCCGGGCCACGGCCTCGGGCAACCACGGCAGCGCCAGCAGTGATCCGAGCGGGGCGGCCTTGACCGCCTTCACGCCGCCCAGCTCGGCCAGTAGTCGCTTCCGCCGCGCCGGACCCAGGCCGGGCACGTCGTCGAGGGCGCTCTGGGTCATCCGCCTGCCCCTCAGCTGGCGGTGATAGGTGACGGCGAAGCGGTGGGCCTCGTCGCGCACGCGCTGCAGGAGGTACAGGGCCTCTGAGTGGCGGGGGATGCGCACGGGGTCGGCTCGTCCCGGCAGGTACACCTCCTCGAAGCGCTTGGCCAGGGCCGCCACCGGTATCTCCTCCTCCAGGCCCAGGTCCTCCACCACCCGGAGGGCCACGGCCAGCTGGCCCTTGCCCCCGTCGACCAGGAGCAGCTGGGGCGGATAGGAGAAGCGCCGCCGGCGTTCCTCCGGCGGCTGCCGGCGCTCCACGAGCAGTGCCGAGAGCCGCCGGGTGAGCACCTCCTCCATGGCCGCATAGTCATCGTTCCCCCCAACGTCCTTCACCTTGAACCGCCGGTAGTCGGCCTTCTTGGCCAACCCGTCCTCCATCACCACCATCGAGCCCACGTAGTCCGACCCCTGGATGTGGCTCATGTCGAAGCACTCGATGCGCAATGGCGATTGGGGAAGCTCCAGCACGTCCTGGAGTGCGTTCAGCGCACGGGCCCTGCTGTTGTGGTCCGACGAACGGCGGAGGCGATGGCGGAGGAACTCCTCCTGGGCGTTGCGGGTGACCGTCTCGTGCAAGGAACGCTTGCTCCCCCGCTGCGGCACCCGCACCTCGACCCTGGACTCTCGCTGGCCGCTCAGCCATTGCTCGATGACGTCGCAGTCGTCCGGCAGCTCGGGGACGAGGATCTCCCGGGGCAGGACCAGGGTGGCCTCGGCGTAGAGCTGCTGCAGCACGTTGGCCACGAGTTGAGGGGGTGACAAATCCTCCACCTTGTCAAGGATGAAGCCCTTCCTACCCACGACCCTGCCTCCCCGGACGTAGAACACCTGAACCGCCGCCTCCAGCTCGTCCTCGGCGATGCCGATCACGTCGATGTCCTCTGATCGCTCGGTCACCATCTGCTGCTTCTCGATGGCCTTGCGCACCGCCCCCAGGCGGTCGCGCAGCCTCGCTGCCCGCTCGTAGGCGAGAGTGTCCGAAGCCCGGCGCATCTCCTGCTCGAGTCGGCGGACGATGGTCTGGGTGTCACCCTCCAGGAAACCGACGAACTCGCTCACCAGGCCGTCATAGTCCTCCCGATCGATCTCCTTGACGCACGGTCCGGAGCACTTCTCGATGTGAAACAGCAGGCATGGTCGGCCCTCCCGCTGATGGCGGGCGAACTTGTTGTCCGAGCACGTTCGGATGGGGAAGGTGCGCAGCAGGAGGTCGAGGGTCTCCCGGATGGCGTACGCATGCCCGTAGGGCCCGAAGTAACGCACGCCCTTGCGCTTGTGGCCGCGCATGACCATGGCCCGCGGCCACTCATCCCCGAGGGTGATCGCGAGGAAGGGATAGCTCTTGTCGTCTCGCAGACGGATGTTGAACCGGGGCCGGTGCTGCTTGATCAGGTTGTACTCCAGCATCAGCGCTTCTACGTCGTTGCTGACCTGGATCCACTCCACGCTGGCCGCCGACTGCACGATCTGGGCCGTGCGAGGCGGGAGGGCGCTCACGCTCCCGAAGTAGCTGTTCAGTCGCTGCCGCAGCGACTTGGCCTTGCCCACGTAGATGACCCGGCCGTCGCCGTCCTTGAACTGGTACGACCCCGGAGCGTCCGGAATGGTGCCGGCGGGTGGCCGTTCGAGCACGCCGGCCAACTCTAGAGCGGTAGAGCGGGGCGTCGAAGCCGTTGGACTCAGCCCCTGTCGCTGCCCGAGGCTGCCGACACTGCGCACCGGCCAGTGTTACGGGCCGTTCTCTGTTTGAACCAGCTGTCTTGGCGTCCGGATGCCCGCTCGGTCAGCCGGCCAGAGCGCTCTGGGCTGCCACACTGTCGAGCAGCGCCTGACAAAGCTCGCTGATCGGGCGAACCAGGTCTCCGGAGAAGTCCTCGACCGATCCACCGCCGAGCTGTACGACGGCTTCCTCGTCTGTCCAGAAACCGAACAGGCCATCCGCGTTGCGCTGGGCTTGGATGAAGGTCACACCCTGCCCAATTTGAACGGATCGAACAAAGCGGCGTGGCTGTCCACCCATTGGTCGATTCGTTCTCGAAGACTGCTCCCTCTGCTCCCCAGGTCCGGCGCGGTCATTGCGTGCGGACGGGCGGTTCAGCAGAGAAGGTCAGTCAGCGGACACCGGTCCGGTGATGTCCTCTTGGCCGACGATGAAGGTGAACTTGTCCTCGGTGTAGATGTAGCCCGCCACCTCGTCCATGTCACTGTCAACGGCGAGGTTCACGATCTCCATCATGCGATTGTCCAGGTTGAGGAGCTCGGCGCTGGCCTTGGCACTGATCGCGGAGTTGCGCTTGCTGACTTCGCTGATGTCGCCCAGCGTCCCCACGTGATAGACGTACTTCTCCCAGGCGAAGGTGTACTCGGCCACGAGATCCATTGGGTCCGTAACCCCGGACTGCTTGCTGAGCCGCTCCACGAGGCCCTGGAGGCTCTGGTCCAGATCGAGTTGCTCACGTGCCCTCATCCCCTATTCGCTTTCTCACTTGGTGACTGGGACCCACTTGGCGTGGCTTGACCTGGCCCGGATTCGAGATCCGCTACACCCCGAGGAGTGGCGCCAAGAACCTCCCGGTGTGGCTCTCCGGCGTCTTGGCCACCTTCTCCGGCGTTCCCTCCACCACCACGGTGCCGCCTCCTTCGCCGCCTTCGGGGCCGAGGTCTACGATCCAGTCCGCGGTCTTCACCACGTCGAGATTGTGCTCGATGACCAGCACCGAGTTCCCCTGGTCGACCAGCCGGGACAGCACTCCGAGCAGCTTGCGGATGTCGTCGAAGTGAAGGCCGGTGGTGGGCTCGTCGAGGATGTACATGGTGTGCCCCGTGGACCGCTTCGACAGCTCCGACGCCAGCTTCACGCGCTGGGCCTCGCCGCCCGAGAGCGTGGGCGCGGGCTGGCCGAGGCGCACGTAGCCGAGCCCGACGTCCACCAGCGTGCGCATGTGCCGGGCGATCACCGGCTGGTTGGCGAAGAACTCGAGCGCCTCCTCACACGGCATGTTCAAGACGTCGGCGATGGTCTTGCCCCTGAAGGTGACGTCGAGGGTGTCACGGTTGTAGCGGGCCCCCTTGCACACCTCACAGGGCACGTACACGTCGGGCAGGAAGTGCATCTCGATCTTGATCGTTCCGTCACCCGAACAGGCCTCGCAGCGCCCGCCCCTGACGTTGAACGAGAAGCGCCCGGGAAGGTAGCCCCGCACCTTGGCCTCGGCGGTCTGGGAGAACAGCTTTCGGACGGCGTCGAACACGCCTGTGTAGGTGGCCGCGTTGGAGCGAGGTGTGCGCCCGATCGGAGACTGGTCGATGTTGATGACCTTGTCCAGGTGCTCCACGCCGTCGATGGACTTGTGCCGGCCGGGAACGGTCTTCGAGTGATACACGCGCTGCATTAGCACGCGGTAGAGGATGTCGTTGACCAGGGTGGACTTGCCCGAGCCCGAGACCCCCGTGATGGCCACGAAGCACCCGAGCGGGAGCTCCACGTCGATGTTCTTGAGGTTGTTCTCCCGTGCACCTCGAACCACCAGCCACTGCTCTCTGGGCTCGCGGCGCATGCTGGGAAGGGGGATGGAGCTCTTTCCCGTGAGGTAGGCGCCGGTGACAGAGCGCTCGCAGGCCAGGAGGTCGTCGAGAGTGCCCGAGCACACGACCTCACCACCGTGCTCTCCGGCGCCGGGCCCGATGTCGACGATGTGGTCGGCCACGCGGATGGTGTCCTCGTCGTGCTCCACCACGATCACGGTGTTGCCCAGGGCCCGCAGGCACATGAGGGTGTCGATCAGGCGGTGGTTGTCCCGTTGGTGCAGACCGATGGACGGCTCGTCCAGTACGTACAGCACACCCACCAGGCCGCTGCCGATCTGGCTGGCCAGTCGGATCCGCTGCGCCTCGCCGCCGGCCAGCGTGGCCGCCGAACGGTTGAGCGTGAGGTAGTCGAGTCCCACGTCGAGGAGGAACTGCATCCGGGAGCGGATCTCACGCACCACGCGGTCGGCGATCATCTGGTCGCGCTCGGACAACTGCAACGATTGCAGGGCGGCCGCCGACCGGGCGATGGAGAGCTGGCACAGCTCGAAGATGTTGCGGCCGTCGACAGTGACGGCCAGCGATTCGGGCTTGAGGCGGGCACCCCCGCACTCGGGGCAGGGCACCTCCCGCATGTATCCCTCGATCTGCTCGCGCGTGTAGTCCGACTCGGCGTCCGAGTGCCGTCTCTGGAGATAGGGCACCACGCCCTCGTAGTGAGTGAAGTACGAGCGCATGCGGCCGTAGCGGTTCTTGTACTGCACGTGCACCTGCTTGGTGCCCGAGCCGTAGAGGACGACCTTGTGGTTGGACTTCTTCAGCTTCCGCCACGGGACCGACGTGGAGAAACCGTAGGCCTCGGCCACTGCGGCGAGCACCCGACCGAAGTACTCCGTACGGCCGCCGGCCCACGGAGCCACGCAGCCGTGGTCGATGCTCAGGTCGGGGTTGGGCACCACCAGCTCGGGATCGACCTCGAATCGGGTGCCCAGCCCGGCGCAGTGAGGGCAGGCGCCGTAGGGGGAGTTGAACGAGAAGTTCCGGGGCGCCAGCTCGTCGAACGACAGTCCGCAGTTGGCGCAGGCCAGGTGCTGGCTGAAGGTGAGCACCTCCTCGTCCGAGTCGCCCCCTGATTCGTCGGACTGGCCACCCGGGGGCACGAGCTGGACCTCGGCCACCCCGTCGGCCAGCCTGAGAGCCGTCTCCAGGGAGTCGGTGAGGCGGCGTTCGATCCCCTCCCGGCGCACCAGGCGATCGACGATGACCTCGATGGTGTGCTGCTCGTAGCGGCCCAGCTTGGGCAGCTGCGACAGCTCGTGCACCTCACCGTCGATGCGGGCCCGGGCGTAGCCCTGCTTGGCCAGCTCCTCCAGAAGGCCCTCGTACTCGCCCTTTCGCCCCCGTACCACCGGCGCAAGGACCTGGAAGCGCGCACCGTCGGGGAGCTCGAGGATGCGATCGACGATCTGCTGGGGCGTCTGGCGGGCGATCACCTGGCCGCAGTTGGGGCAGTGAGGCACACCGATCCGGGCGTAGAGCAGGCGCAGGTAGTCGTAGACCTCGGTGATGGTGCCGACCGTGGAGCGGGGGTTGCGGCTGGCCGACTTCTGGTCGATGGAGATGGCCGGCGACAGACCTTCGATGAAGTCGACGTCGGGCTTGTCCATCTGGCCCAGGAACTGGCGGGCGTAGGCCGAGAGCGACTCGACGTAGCGACGCTGGCCCTCGGCGTAGATGGTGTCGAACGCCAGCGACGACTTCCCCGACCCCGAGAGGCCGGTGAACACGATCAGCCGGTCCCGGGGCAGCTCCAGGGAAACGTTCTTGAGGTTGTGCTCCCGCGCCCCCCGAATTACAAGCGTGTCAGCCATTGATCCGAGAATAGTGGGGCCCCGAGGAGGCGGCGCTCACACCACCTCCTTGAGCTCCCGCTTCAGGTCGTTGATCTCGTCGCGGAGGCGAGCGGCGTACTCGAAGCGTAGGTCGGTGGCCGCCTCGTGCATCTCCTCCTCCAGGGTGCGGATGAGGCGCCCGAGCTCGTCGGTGGGCAGCTCGGCGAAGTCGCTCCTGTCACGCCTCCGGGAGCGGCGGCCCGATCCCGGTACCGGCGCGCCTTCCTTCGGACGCAGGTGCTCGAGGATGTCGGTGACGGCCTTGCGGATGGTCTGGGGGTCGATCCCGTGCTCGGCGTTGTAGGCCTGCTGGAGCTGCCGTCGCCGCTGGGTCTCGGAGATGGCTCTCCGCATGGAGTCGGTCACGTGGTCGGCGTACATCACGACCTCGCCCTCCACGTTGCGAGCGGCCCGCCCCATGGTCTGGATCAGCGACGTCTCGCTGCGGAGGAAGCCCTCCTTGTCGGCGTCGAGGATGGCCACGAAGGTGACCTCGGGCAGGTCGAGGCCCTCCCTCAGCAGGTTGATCCCCACCAGCACGTCGAACTCGCCCAGCCGCAGGTCGCGCAGGATCTCGATGCGCTGGATGGTGTCCACGTTGGAGTGCAGGTACCGGACCCGCAGGCCCATCTCCAGCAGGTAGTCGGTGAGGTCCTCGGCCATCTTCTTGGTGAGGGTGGTGACCAGGGCCCTGCCACCGCGCTCGACCTTCTCGTTGACGGCCGCGATGAGGTCGTCGATCTGGCCCTTGGTGGGCTTCACCACGATCTCGGGGTCCACCAGGCCGGTGGGACGCACGATCTGCTCCACCACCTGGGTGGACTGGTCCACCTCGTAGGCGGAGGGGGTGGCCGACAGGAAGATGCACTGGTTGACCCGCTCGTAGAACTCGTCGAAGCGCAGCGGTCGGTTGTCCGCTGCCGAGGGAAGGCGGAACCCGTGGTCGATCAGCGTCTCCTTGCGGGAGCGGTCCCCCTCGTACTGGCCGTGGAGCTGGGGGACCGTGACGTGCGACTCGTCGAGGACCAGGAGGAAGTCGTCCGGGAAGAAGTCCATCAGCGTGTGGGGCGGCTCACCTGGCGCACGCCCGTCGATGGGGCGGCTGTAGTTCTCGATCCCGCTGCACACGCCCACCTCGGCCAACATCTCCAGGTCGTACTGGGTACGCATGCGCAGCCGCTGAGCCTCGAGCAGCTTGCCCTCTCGCTCGAACAGGGCCAGCCGCTCCTGCAGCTCGATCTCGATGCGCTCGATGGCCTTGGCCATGCGCTCCTGGCCGGCCACGTAGTGGCTGGCAGGGAAGATGGCCAGCTCCTCCACCTCACCCAGGTGCTCACCGGTCAGGGTGTCGATGCGGCTGATGCGCTCCACGTCGTCGCCGAACAGCTCGATGCGCACCGCCGTCTCCTCGTAGGCGGGATGGACCTCGATGGTGTCGCCCCGGACCCGGAACTTGCCGCGCACGAGGTTGTGGTCGTTGCGGTCGTAGTGCATGTCGACGAGCTGGGCGAGGATGGAGCGCTGGTCCCTCACTTCGCCGGGGCGCAGCATCAACATCTGCTTGGCGTACTCCTCGGGCGAGCCGATGCCGTAGATGCACGACACCGACGCCACCACGATCACGTCCCTCCGGCTGAGGAGGCCGGACGTGGCCGAGTGGCGCAGCCGGTCCACCTCGTCGTTGATGGAGGAGTCCTTCTCGATGTAGGTGTCGCTCGAGGGCAGGTAGGCCTCGGGTTGGTAGTAGTCGTAGTAGCTCACGAAGTACTCCACCCTGTTGTCGGGGAAGAATTCGCGGAACTCGTTGGCCAGCTGGGCGGCGAGCGACTTGTTGGGGGCTATGACAAGGGTGGGCTTCTGCACCTTCTCGATGGTCCACGCGATGGTGGCCGACTTGCCCGAGCCGGTGATGCCAAGGAGCGTCTGGAACCGGTCCCCGCGCTTCACCCCGGCGGCCAGTGCCTCGATGGCGCCGGGCTGGTCGCCGGCGGGGGCGAAGGTGGAGACGACCCGGAACGGCGGCACTATGCGATCGTACCCAGCGGCCCCCCACCGTTGGCTACAGCACCCTCGATCCACCGCCAGGCCCGGTCGACCTCGGTGGCCAGGTGGTCCCGAGTCGCCGAGTTGTCGATCACGATGTCGGCGGCCGCCAGTCGCTGCTCGCGCGTGGCCTGGGCCGTCACCCGCGCCCGGACCGCTTCCTCCTCCATCCCCCGCTGCTCGATCACCCGGGCGACGGCCACGTCGACGGGACAGTCGACCACGATCACGCCCGCCATCCCCGGCCGACCGCCATCCGACTCCACCAGGAGCGGTATCTCCAACACCACGACGTGGTTGGTGGAGGCCTCGGCCCGCGCCCGCTCGGTCATCACCTCTCTGACGGCGGGATGCACGATGGCGTTGAGGTCGGCCAGGGCGTCGGGGTCGGCGAACACGACCGCAGCCAGCCGGGACCGGTCGATGCCACCGCCCGGTGTCACGACCTCGGGGCCGAAGCGGTCCACCACCGCCCGGTAGGCGCCGGCCCCGGGCTCCATGACCTGGTGGGCCACGGCGTCGGCATCGATCACCACCGCGCCCCGCTCCCGCAGCATCGCCGCCACGGTGGACTTGCCGGACCCGATGCCTCCTGTGAGCCCGACGAGGACCACGAGCGTGCCCTGCCGGTCAGGGCGAGGGAGCTACTCCCTCTTCGTCTGCCACGGGTTCGGCTGGCACGGGCTCCGCTGGCACGGGCTCCGCCGAAGCGGGCTCGGCGGCCAGGGCCTGATCGAGCGCTTCGGACGAAGCGGTCGGCTCTTCGGCGGCCTGGTTCTCGCCCAGCTCGGCGGCGAAGTCCGCCCACGCCGCCTGGGACTCGGTCTCCGGCTCGAAGTTGATGGGCCCGATGTAGTTGCCGGCCTCGTCGTAGGCGTGCTCGCCGAAGTGCTCGCGGTACTCCTCGGCCACCTCGCCGCCCTCGGCCGCCTGCTTGATGGAGAGGCTGATGCGCCGGCGCTGGAGGTCGATCTCGATGATCTTCACCCACATCTCCTCGCCGGCACTCACTACCTGCTCGGGCAGCTCGACGTGGTGGGTGGCCATCTCCGAGATGTGGACCAGGCCCTCGATCCCCGCGCCCACCTGGGCGAAGGCCCCGAAGGGGACCAGCTTGGTGACCCGGGCGTAGACCAGCTCGCCGACGCGGTGGGCGTTGGCGAACTCCTGCCACGGGTCCTGCTGGGTGGCCTTGAGCGACAGGCTGATGCGCTCCTTGTCGAGGTCGACGTCGATGATCTGGACCTCGACCTCGTCGCCCACCTGCACCACCGAGGAGGGGTGGTCGACGTGCTTCCAGGACAGCTCCGACACGTGCACCAGTCCGTCCATGCCGCCGATGTCGACGAAGGCACCGAAGTTGACGACCGAGGACACCACGCCCTTGCGCCTCTCGCCCATCTGCAGCTTCTCGAGGAACTCCTCCCGCTGCTCCTTCTGGGTCTCCTCCAGCCACGCCCGGCGGGACAGCACCACGTTGTTGCGGTTCTTGTCGAGCTCGATGATCTTGGCCTCGAGCTTGCGGCCCACGTAGGGCAGGAGATCCCGCACCCGGCGCAGCTCCACCAGTGAGGCGGGGAGGAAGCCACGGAGGCCGATGTCGACGATGAGCCCGCCCTTGACCACCTCGATCACGGGACCCGAGACCACGCCGTTGGTCTCCTTCACCTGTTCGATGTTGCCCCAGGCCCGCTCGTACTGGGCCCGCTTCTTGGAGAGGATCAGCCGGCCCTCCTTGTCCTCCTTCTGGAGGACGAGCGCCTCGGTCTCCTCACCGACGGAGACGATCTCGCTCGGGTCCACGCCTTGGCGAATGGAGAGCTCACGGACGGGGATCACGCCTTCGGACTTGAAGCCGATGTCGAGGAGGACCTCGTCCTTGTCGACTCTGACGATCTTGCCCTTGACGATGTCACCATCTTCGAACTCGACGATGGTGCCGGTGACGGCGTCCTCGAAGGAGACATCTCCGAGGTCGTCTGACGTAATCTGCTTCGGCTCATAGGCGCCCTCGGCATTGAAGGTGCCCATCTCTGTGCCGTCGGGGTTTGGGTTGTCGGGCGCGGTCTTAGTGCCCGTGGTCGGCTCGTCGGTCATGTGGCGCTACAGGCTACTACGGGCGCCGTCCAGCATGACTGGGGTCAGCTCTTGGCCTCGGCCCAATTGGCGCCCCACGCCAGGTTCACCTCGAGGGGGACGCACAACCGGCAGGCGTTGTGCATGGCCTCGAGGGTGATCTCAGCCGCGGCATCGGCCTCGTCCGGTGGCACTTCGAGGATCACCTCGTCGTGGACCTGCAGCACCAGCCGACTTTGCATCCGGTCGCGCTCGAGCAGCGCGTCCAGCTTGACCAGAGCGGCCTTGAAGATGTCGGCGGCCAGGCCCTGGATGCCGGCGTTCATGGCTTGGCGCTCGCCGGCCTGGCGCACCCGGTAGTTGGATGATGAGAGCTCGGGGATCAGCCGGCGCCGACCGAACAGCGTCTCTGTGTAGCCCCGCTGGCGGGCCTCCTCCACCGTGGTGTCCATGTAGGACTTCACCTTGGGGAAGGCCTCGAAGTACGCAGCCAGGATCACCGCCGCCTCGTCCACCGACACGCCGAGGCGCTGCGACAGGCCGTAGGCCTCCATGCCGTAAGCCAGGCCGTAGGAGATCATCTTGGCCTTGGACCGCTGTCCCAGCGTCACCGCGCCGGCTTCGACGCCGAACACACGCGCCGCCGTCGCCGTATGGATGTCGAGGTCGGACTCGAAGGCGTCGATCAGGCCCGGGTCCTCGGCCAGGTGGGCGATGACCCGCAGCTCGATCTGGTTGTAGTCGGCCACCAGGAAGGACCACCCCTCGCGGGGAACGAAGGCCCGGCGGAAGCGACGGCCCTCCTCGGTGCGGATGGGGATGTTGTGCAGGTTGGGCCGATCGGAGGACAGACGCCCGGTTCGGGCAACGGTCTGCTGGAACGTGGCGTGGATCCGTCCGTCGGCACCCACCTCGGCCAGCAGGCTCTCGCCGTAGGTGGAGCGGAGCTTCTCCACCTCCCGGTAGCGCAGCAGCTTGTCCACGATCAGGTGCTGGCCCTGCAGCTTGGCCAGCGAGGCGGCGTCGGTGGAGAAGCCGGTCTTGGTCTTCTTCTGGGGCTGGAGCCCGAGCTCGTCGAACAACACGGTGCGCAGCTGCTTGGTGGAGTTGACGAGGAAGGGGTGACCGGCCAGCTCCTGGATCTCGGCATCGAGGGCGTGCACCTCTTCGGTGAGCCCCTCGACGAGGCTCCGCAGGTACGTCTCGTCGACCCGCACGCCCACCTTCTCCATGCGGGCCAGGACGGGGACCAGAGGCCGCTCGATGTCGTCGTAGAGCGGCCGTAGGCCCCGCGCCTCCAAGGCTTGGCCCAGGGGCGGGACCAACAGCGCCACGGCCGCAGCACGGCGAGCGGTCTCCATGGCCACGTCGGGAGCAGACCCGTCGAGGTCGAGCTGGCCCGCCGGCGGGGCGTCGGGAGAGCGCAGCTCGATGCCGGCGTAGCGGGCACAGAGCTGTTCCAGGTCATAGCTGCCCTCACCCGGGTCGACGAGATAGGCGGCGACGGCAGTGTCGAGGTCGAGGCTGCGCACCTCGACGCCGTGGCGGGTGAGGCCACGCATGAGGTCCTTGGCCCGATGGGCGTTCAGCGGTGGGCCGCCGGGGCCGACCAGGCGTCCGAGCGCCAGGGAGACGGCGGGGTCGTCGAGCAGGCCGGCGTCCAGCCACGTGGCCGAGGAGCCGCCGGTAGCCAGGGCCAGGCCGATGACATCGGTCCGACCCTCGAGGCCGGCCCAGGCCAGGGCGGCGCCCAGGGGCCCTACCTTCGACGGTCCAGCCTCCGACGCCAGCCCTTCGAGGAAGGAGACGGCGGCGTCGGCCGAGCGGACCCTCGTGACGTCGACCTCGAAGGCTTGCCCCGGCGCTTCGGAGCCGTCGACCTCCACGATGCCCACGGCGTCCACCAGGCGGTCCCACAGGGTGCGGAACTCGAGGAAGTTGAACAGGTTCCTCACCTCGTCCAGCTCCCAGCCGCCCATGCGCAGCTCGGCGACGTCGCAGTCGAGTTGGACGTCTCGGATGAGCGGGGTGGCGGTGGCGTTCTTGCGCACCTGCTCCTCGTGCTCACCCAGGTTCTGGCGCAGCTTGGGAGTGCAACCGTCGAGGTTGGCGAACACGCCGTCCAGATCGACGTATTGGTTCAACAGCTTGGCCGCCGTCTTGGCGCCGACGCCGGGCACGCCGGGCAGGTTGTCCGAGGGATCACCTCGAAGGGCTGCGTATTGCGGGTACTTCTCCGGGGTCACGCCGGTGCGATCCACCACGCCGGCCTCGTCCAGCAGGATGTAATCGCTGACGCCCCTCCGGTTGTAGAGGACCCTGACGTGGGGGTCTTCCACGAGCTGGAAGGCGTCCCGGTCTCCGGTGACGATGATGACGTCGTCGCCCCGGTCGCGTGCCTGCGTGGCGAGGGTGGCGACGATGTCGTCGGCTTCGTAACCAGGCACCTCCAACAGAGGAATCCTCAGCGACTCGACCACCTGGCGAACCAAGCCCATCTGCTGGCGGAGGATGTCCGGCGCCTCGGCCCTGCCCGCCTTGTAGTCGGCCACCATCTCGTGGCGGAAGGTGGGCTCGGGCCGGTCGAAGGCGGCAGCCAGGCCGTCGGGGCGGTGGTCCTTCAACAGGTTGACCAGCATCGAGGTGAAGCCGAAGACGGCGTTGGTGACCTGGCCCGATGCCGTTGCCATGTCGGTAGGTAGAGCAAAGAACGCTCTGTAGGCCAGGCTGTTGGCGTCGAGGAGCATGATCTTCGCCATCTCGGCGTCGATGCTACGGGCTGGCTGAGGCGTGCACGGCGGACGGACCGTGGGCCCTCTGGCGGCTGAATGCCAGCGCTGCGGTGATGGCAACGGCCCAGGCCAGGGACAACACCACTTGGTGGAAGGAGAAGGTACGGCCGCCGTGCGGGGGAGGCGACGATCAGGGGGCGGCCGGGGAACCACCAGCCCGTCATGGTGATCCACACGAACGTGGCCAGCAGCACGGCCGCGCCAAGGACGGCCCCGTGCAAGGGGATGAGGCCCCCGAAGGTGTCCAGGTGCCACCAGAGGTAGTGATCCCCGGCCGCGGCTAGGGGGAGGGCGGCGATGACGAGAGCCCGGCGGTCGCGGCCGAAGC
>JAUJNQ010000003.1:321969-383568 GCA_030448025.1 Acidimicrobiales bacterium
TGAGATCGAGGTCACCGTCACTGGCCAGCGACTGCGCGGTGAGGAGGTAGAACGGCTCGTCTCCTGTGACCGTTGCCGTTCTGGAGGCGCGCCCGCCAACCGCGAGCTGCCCGCCGAGGAGGACCACGAGGAACGAGACCGCCCACAACCGCCGCACGGCTCACCAACCCCCCGAACATGGCAGGGGCACCGCCGCCATCCCGGGTACCATTGCCCGGTGGCCGACGGTTTTCACCCCCCGCTCGAGGAGTACCTCGAGGCCATCCACGAGCTCGAGGAAGAGGGCACCACCGTCATCCAGGCCCGCCTGGCCGAGCGCCTCGGCCACTCGGCCCCGTCGGTCTCCGAGATGGTCCACCGCCTGAAGGACGACGGTTACGTCACGGTGAAGAAGCGTTCCATCTTCCTCACCAGGAAGGGGCGGGCCCGGGCCGAGAGCGTGGTGCGCAAGCACCGCCTGGCCGAGCGGCTCCTCACCGACGTCATCGGCCTGCCCTGGCACAAGGCTCACGTGGAGGCCTGTCGCTGGGAGCACGTGATCTCCGACGAGGTCGAGGAGCACCTCGTCTCGCTGCTCAACAACCCCACCACCTGTCCCCACGGCAACCCCATTCCGGGGAGCAACGCGCCCGAGCGTGACCTGGTGGCGCTGGCCGAGTCGGAGCCCGGCGACAACGTGCGCCTCGAGCTGGTCACCGAGCAGGTCGAGATCGACATCGACTCGCTCACGTACCTCTCCGTGCACGGGTTCGTCCCCGGAGCCGACGCCCAGGTGCGAGCCAAGGCTCCCGACGGCACGCTCACCCTGGACCTTCGAGACGACACCATCGCCCTCGGTCCGGCGCTGGCCCAGCAGCTCTACGTCGCCGCCCGGACCTGACCGCGTTGCCGCCCGTCACCGGGTTCGGGCAGCCCTGGCCATGGCGGGGAGCACGTGGCGCAGGTATCGGCCCACCCTCACATAGGAACGTCCATGAGACCGCCACCGGTAGCGGATGGGGACCTCGGCGTAGCTGAAGCCCTTCCCCAGCAGCTCCAGGGTGAGGACCTGAGCGTAGTTGTAGTCGTGGGCGATGGTGGCCGAGAGCACCCGGTTTCCGACACGGCGACGCAGCAACATGGAATCGATGGTCCCGGCGAAGCGGGAGCCCACCACGTAGTCGGCCCGGCCGGCCAGGATGGGCTCCAGGAGGGACTCGAGCTGGGCGGGGTCGTACTCCCCGTCGGCGTCCAGGAAGGCGGCGGCCACCGCTTCCCGGGGGCGGGGCACAGCAGGCACCGGCCCAGGGACCGCTCCGGCGCACGCACCCCGAGCCGGAAAGGACCCCGATGGTCACGCCCTCCAGGCCGCCCCAACGCTCGCTCAGCCATGCCACCAACCGCTCGAGCTCGGCGTCGGTGGTCTCTATTCGCTCCAGGTACTCGCCGTAGTAGGAGCCAGGAAGTGACCGGTCTGGTCCACCGAGAGGGTCTGGACCACGAGCAGGTCGGGATCCTCCTCTTCGACGACAAGGCGGGCCTTGGCGCAGAGGGCGGCGTCGATCTCGTCGTTTGGCATCACCGCCGTCACCGTGCGGACCCGGTCACCGAAGGCGTCGACCAGATGGGCGATGCCCACCATCCGCGCCGGGACCCCCGGTCCGAACACCGACTCGCATCGGACTCCCTTCCTCGGCACGAAGTTCGAGTGCATGCCGTGCACGGCAGGGGGCGCGCCGGTGAGCATCGACGAGAAGCAGGTGAAGGGCTGGCCCTCGTTGAGGACGTTCCAGGCCCGGGCGGCCGCCTCCTCGAGCGGACCTGCCGACCGGGCGGTACCCGACGTACCTCGGTGGAGAACGCTGCGGGTGGAAGCCGTCACTCGACGGTGAAGGGCGCCTCCATGCCGAGGTCGGCGTGGGTCTTGTCACCCAGCTTCACTAGGCAAGCCACCTTGTAACGCCCCGGTTTGAGCTCGAGAGCCAGGGGCTTGGACTTCTTGCCCTTGGCAAAGGCCTCGATCTCGCCGAGCTCCTTGCCCCCCTCGTCCATCACCACCAGCTCGTGGTCGGTCGGCCCCTGGTTGGTGGCCTCGAAGTACACCTTGGGGCCCTTGACGGTGGCCGGGACGCTCTCGAAGGCGAAGTCGCGAAGCGTGGCCCTCACAACGGTGTTGGCCTCCGACTCGGGGAAGCCTGCCCCCTGCCCGCCGTGGTCACCGGCGTGACTGCCCGATCCGCCTGTCCCGGTGCCCGATCCCGAGGCGCTGCCGCCGGTACTGGGGCGATCCTCACCGCCGCCACAGGCGGACAGCACCGCCAGCAACACCGTCACCGCGACCACGGTGGCCGTGGGCCTCAACCCCTTGTGTCTCTGCACACCCGACATTTGGGCCTCTTGCACCTGGTGACCTCCCACCTTGGCAGCCTCCTTAGGCCAACCTAATCGTCGGAGTTAGGTCTAGGTCATACCGCCGGTGTCTCGCCAGTCGCCGGAGGTTCCAGGTCGCCGTCCAGCATCCGCTGGGCAGTGGCCCTCATGGTGAGACGCTCCCTCATGGCGCTGCGCTGGATGAAGGAGAAGGCGTCATTGGCCGCCATGCGGTGGCGGTCCATCAGCATGTCCTTGGCCCGGTCCACCATCTTGCGGGTCTCGAGCTGGTCCTCCAGGGTCCGGTTGTCGCTCTCGAGGTCGCGGATCTGGCGGAAGCGTCCGAGGGCCATCTCGATGGCGGGGACGAGCTCTGCCTTCTGGAAGGGCTTCACCAGGTAGGCCAGCGCTCCGGCGTCGACGGCCTCGTCCACCAGCTGGCGCTGGCTGAAGGCCGTGAGGATCAGCACTGCAGCCAGCCGCTGCTCGGTGACCGACTTGGCCACCGCCAAGCCGTCCTTGCCCGGCATCTTGATGTCGAGGATCACGACGTCGGGCTTGGCGTCGGTGACGAGCTGCACGGCTTCGTCGCCGCGACCCGTCTCTCCCACCACCTCGTAGCCCTCCTCCTCCAGGATCTCCTTGAGGTCGAGCCGGATGATGGCCTCGTCCTCGGCGATGACCACGCGAACACCCATCAGGCGCCCTCCTCTTCTCTCACCGCTAGCCGCGGCCGGGCTGGGGTTCGAGCCGGCCGAGAAGGTCGTCGACGACGCGCTCGAGGTCGGCGATGGACGCTGCCGCAGCAGCGCGGCTGCGGATCATGGCGTCAGCGTGCTTCTGGGCCTCCGCATGCTCACGGTCGGCCAGTGGGGTCTCGGAGACCAGGGCCCGGATGCGGGCCTCCTCGGCGGCGTGGGCGAAGAACTCGAGCTGCTCCTCCACTGCCGCCAGATCGGCCCGAGCACGTTGGAGGCGACCCGTCACTTCGCGCAGGCGCCGCTCGATCAGGGATCGCGACATGGTCGTAGCATTGTAGGACGGCGTTACCGTTCACCCATGCTCGTATCGGGCCTACGACTGTGGCTGGCCGAGACCAACTCCTGGCTGGTGACACCCTCCGGAGCCGGCGGCGAATGCCTGCTCGTGGACGCACCACCCGATCCCGACCCCATCGTCGACCGCCTGTCCGCCGACGGCCTCCGGCTGGTCGCCCTGGTCAGCACCCATGGTCACGTGGACCACGTGGGAGGCATCGGCTCCGTGGTGCGGGCCCAAGAGCACGAGGTGCCCGTTCACATCCACGACGCTGACCGGCACATGCTGCTCGACCCGGTGGGCACCGGTGGCACGCTGGGGCAGGCCCTCGCCTCGCAGGGCCTGGACGTGCGTCCGCCCGAGCTGATCCACTGGCTAGACGACGGGGACCGCGTGTCGGGGACGGGCGTGACCCTCACCGCCATCCACACACCGGGCCATACCAAGGGCTCCACCTGCTTCCTCCTGGAGGCCGAGGGCGAGGCGCCCCTGCCCTTCAGCGGTGACCACCTCTTCAAAGGCTCGATCGGACGCACCGACCTGCCCGGCGGGTCCCGGGAGGAGCTCCTGGGCTCCATGGCAGCCAAGATCCTCCTGCTGGCGGACGATCTTCAGGTGCTCCCCGGCCACGGGCCCACCACCACCATCGGCCTCGAGCGCCGCACCAACCCCTTCCTGCGCCAGCCGACGTGACCTGGCCTTTCACCGCTAAAACGCCGTGCCCGAGGTGGGACTCGAACCCACATGCCCTTTCGGGCAGAGGATTTTGAGTCCTCCGCGTCAGCCAATTGCGCCACTCGGGCCGGGTCCTCAGCGTAGGTGAAAAGCTGAGCCCGCCGATGACGCAAGCAAAGACCCGCCGGGGGACGGAGACGAGGGACCGGATCCTGGCCACGGCCGCCGAGCTGATCCACGAGCGCGGCGTGGCGGCCACGAGCATCGACGACATCCTTGCCGCCAGTGGCACCGGCAAGAGTCAGTTCTACCTCTACTTCGCGAGCAAGGACGAACTCGTCCGCGACGTGCTTCGCCACGACCTCGACACGATCTTGGACACCCAGGAGGCGCTGCTGGAGGAGCTGTCGACCTGGAAGGGCATCAAGGCCTGGCTCGACGCCCTGGCCGACATGCACGAACGTCGGGATCTCTTCGGTGGTTGCCGCATCGGCTCGCTGGCGGCGGAGATGGCCGAGCGGGACGAGGAGCTTCGCCGGGCGATCGCCGAGGCCTTCTCCCGGTGGGAATCGTTCCTGGCTGCCGGTCTGGCGACCATGAGGGCCCGGGGCGCGCTGCGGCCCGGAACCGACCCACGCGCCCTCGCCGAGACAACCATGGCCGCCATCCAGGGGGGGTACCTGCTCTCCACCACCAAGAGGGACATCCGCCCGATGCGCAACTCTCTGAGCGCGGCCTATGCCCACCTCCGCTCGTTCTCGACTCGTTCGTCTCCTCGCCGGAGTTGACACCCAAATGTACCGATCAGTACGTTGCTTCCCATCGCTGCTGACCGACAACTCAAGAAGTACAACTACGAGCACTTCTGGCTAAAGCACTTCGCGGCCGACATCGGACGGACCATCAAGGGTTCGGGCGTGCGCCCGGGTTCGAAGGCACCGGAGTTCGACATGCCCTCCACCGACGGCGAGCGGGTCAACCTGCGCGCCCTTTCACGGCGAGCCCGTCCTGCTTCACTTCGGCAGCGGCACCTGACCGATCACCACCGGCGCAGTTGCGCCCCTCAAGGAGCTCCACCAGCGATACGGCGACCGGATCAGGTTCCTGGACGTGTTCATCCACCAGGCCCACCCTGGCGAGGCTCGCCACCACTACTCCACGTTCGATGAAAAGCTCGCCGAGGCACAGGAGTACAAGGAGCTCGAGCAGCTTCCCTGGCCCGTCCTAGTGGACGACCTGGCCGGGACCATGCACCTGGCGTACAGCCGCGGGATGGCCGACCCGACCTTCCTGATCGACGCCGAAGGCCAGGTTGCCTTCTACGGGATGTGGACCCACGGCCCCACCCTGCAGCGGGCCATCGCCGAGCTCGTCGACAACGGCGGCCGGGGCCACGCGGGGGGCCTCGACCGCACCCCCCACCTGCTGGCCTCCTTCGTGGACGGTTACCGAGGCCCGAGGCGAGGCGGGCGACGGGCAGTGCTCGAGTACGACCTGGGGGCCGGCGGTGCCGGGACCCTCAGCTTCCTCGGTAACAAGGCCAAGCGCTTGCTGGGTCCGCTGGCCCTGCGCTCGACGCCCCTGCCGATGCAGACCAGGCTGGCACTTGGGCTCGGGTCCGCGGCCTTCTTGCTCCTCGTTGTCTCCGTCGTCGCCGTCGTCATCGGTTGACCTGGGGGCCGGGGTTCTCATCTCGTCGCCTCTGCTTCCTCCAGGATGCGAGCCACGGCCTGGCGTTCAGCCTCGGTCGCCGGCGCTCCGGAGAAGGCGTCGCGCGTCACGATGGCGGCCACCTGGTCGAGGCGCCTGTCACCGCCCGCGCGACGCAGGGCGCCGGCGTACTCGGTAGCCGTCTCGCTTGACCGCCGGTGGCGGCCTCGTGCCGCACCGAGCGCCTCGAGGCGCGCCAACGCCGTGTCAGCCCAGGAGCGATGAGCGCCCAGCCGACGCCGGCGGGCCCGCAACCACCCGACGACAAGGGCCACCACGACGGCGACGGCGCCCACCGCTACTCCCGTCGACACCAGCCAAGCGGGAAGCTGCGGCAGGCGCTGGGTCAGGTACGACGCCAGGCCTGAGCTGGCTCGTGACAGGCCACCGTCACCGGACAACGGCACCGAGGCGGTGGGGTCGAAGGGCTGCCATCCCACGCCGGGGAACCACACCTCGGCCCAGGAGTGGGCGTCGCTGGCCCGCACCTCGTACAGCCCGGTGAAGGGGTTGCGCTCGCCCGGCGTGTAACCGACCGCCAGGCGGGCCGGCACACCCACGGAGCGCAGCATGACCACCAGGCTCGACGCGATCTGCTCACAGAAGCCGATGCGGTCCTCGAAGAGGTACTGCTCCACGGCGTCGGCGCCGTCGGGCAGGGGCGGTACGTCGAGCGTGTAGCGGGTGTTGGCCCCGAGCCACGCCTCGAGAGCCCGAACCTTGTCGAAGGTGGTGGGAGCGGACGCGGTCACCTCTCGGGCCAGGTCGCGAACCCGTTGGGGCACGGCGGGAAGACCGGTGTAGCGGGCCAGGATGCGGTCGGGGACGGCCGCGCCGCTCCCGTCGCTGTCCCGCAGGATGGCCTCGGTGGCCACCGGCCTGCGGCTGATCACCGTGTAGACGGAGTCCTCCTCCAGCGACACACCTGCCCGCAGCGTGCCGTCGACCAGTTGGAACAGTCGGCGGTCGGGGAAGTACAGGGTCGAGATCGGCCGGGCCCCGAAGACCAGGTTCGGTCCGGGCCGCTCGAGGTAGAAGGTCTGGACCAGCTCTGGGCCCGTCGAGGTTCCCTGCTCGTCGGCGGCGAGCGGGACGTCGACAGGCGCGTCACCCGACACCGAGCCCGGCTTGGAGTCCGAGATGGACCATCGCCGGCCGTCCCATGCGTCGAAGGTCTGCCCCCGCCAGAAGTCGGGGCTGGAAGAGCGGACCCGCATCACCAACGTGTTGTCGGGCCTGCCGCGCACGCCGGTGTCCAGGTTGTCGGTGAAGCCGAAGTACCCGAACGACGCCCGTCCCCCCGACGTCGACTGCTCGCCGCCGCCCGGGTCGTCGCCTCCGAGCGAGGGGTTCGACAGTCCGCCCCCGTTCGGAAGGGGAACCGATCCTGACAGCCTCTGGGGAAAGGTCACGGCTCGCGACTGGCCCGCCGGGGGCAGCACGGAGAACAAGCCTGTCCCCAAGAGCACCACGGCGGCCACTGTGGTCGTGACCGATCGGACGAGCCCGGCCGAGATGAGCCCGGCGCGGGGTTCAGAGGTTGGTCTGTTCGGAGCCGGCCCCAGGACCGGCACCTGGGCCAGCTCGCTGCGGTACGCCAGGACCAGGCTGGTGGCCGCCGCCGTCCCCCACACCAGGAGATAGGCCAACAGCTCCATCGAGATGGAGAGGGCCCCGGCCACTGCCATCAGGACCATGCTGGACATCAACGAGAACAACAGGTCCCGGCGGGCGGGCAGGTCGAACGCGTGCAGCAGCTGCACCCAGCAGAAGAGCTCGGCCAGAGGCAACTGCGCGGCGGCCAAACCGCCGTCTGCCGCGTCGCCCAGAGAGCCGAGGAAGGAGCCGAAGGCCACCAAGACCCCGAAGGCCAACCCCGCCTTGAGCCATAAGCCGCTCCGGTACCGGGCCCAGTGGGAGAACCAGAAGGCGAAGGGGATGCCGGCCAGCACGGCCAGGCGGGTCAAGCTGCCACCGACCCCCTGGCTGAGCGTCGCCGAGGCCGCCGCCACCACGGCGACGAGCACCGCCACCCGGAAGGGGACCGACTCCTCGGGCGCATCCCGCTCGTTCACCCGCTTCAGGCGCTCGACGATGCTCATGACTCAGCGGTGCTCATGACTCAGCGGTGCTCATGACTCAGCGGTCCACCCTCACCACGACCGAACCGGTGGGCACGGGACCCTGGGGAGGATCGCCCGCCACGGCTCGGGCCAGGCGCCGGCCCGCCTGGCGGGACGACGTCACCTGAGCGCTCACCCCGCCGGCCCGTTCGGCCGTCAGCAGCCACACCGGCACGCCTTGGCCGAGCGCGGCCTCAGCCAGGCCCGCCGCCCGGGACGCAGCGTCCTCGGCTCGCCCGCCGCCGAGACGCAGGTCGGCGATGACGGCCAACCGGGGCAGCTCCGGATCCTCCATCTCCCTCACCATGACGTCGCCCCAGCGAGCCGTGGCCGGCCAATGCACGAGCCGAGCCGCGTCGCCGGGCAGATAGGGGCGGACGCTTCGGACGGTCTGGTCGCCGGGCCAGCTCCCGACGGCGTCGGACGAACCCGCGGCTCCCGACCAGGAGAGGTCCTCGACGGACGCGTCCAAACGCCGGGGTCCCACCTCCAGCGGGGCGTCGAGGCGAACGGCCAGGGTGCGCCGCCACCAGAGCAGTCCGAGGGGCGCAGCGCTCGAGACCTCCACGGTCACGACGTCTAGGACGCCCCGGCGGGTGGGGCGCACCAGTACCTCACCGGAGGTCGGGGCAACGGCTGCGACCCAGTCGCCGGGGGGATCGACGAGGCGTGCCCGAAGGCCGAAGCCTGCAGTCAACGCCAGTGTCACTACCGTCGGCTGGTCCACGGTGGCGTCCCGGGGCGCGGTCACCGACACCGCGGCGCGGCGCACGCTCAGCATGGGCCCGACCGCCCCGAAGGCCAGACAACCCACGACGCCGCAGAGCAGCACCGTCACCCAGCCCGAACCCGTCGACCGGGCAATGCCGAAGAAGGCCACCGAAAGGCAGGCGAGCACCACTGACATGCCAGAGACGGGCCCCGGTCGCGGCTTCGATGCGGCCATCACAGGGGCCCCGCTCACACCGGTCGCCCGGCTCAACCCCGGGGGACGGGCACGCGCTCCAACACCGACCGCACGAGGGCGCTGCCGGCATGAAGGTCCGCTCCCCCGCTCAGGATCAGGCGGTGGGCCATCGAGGCCGTCGCCACCAGCTTCACGTCGTCGGGGCTCACGAAGGAACGCCCACCCAGCACGGCCTGGGCCCGGGCGGCGTTCAGCAAGGAAAGGCTGGCGCGGGGGCTGGCTCCGAGGCGGACCTCGGGATGGACACGGATGGTGGAGCTGATGTCCACGACGTAATCGGCGACGGCCGGGGCACAGTGCACCCGCCTGACCGCCGCCACCGCCGCCCGCAGGCCCTCGGGCCCCGTCACCACCGCCATGTCCTCGAGCGATCCCGCGCCTCCCCGGCCGAGCAGCAGCTCGCGTTCGGTGTCCCGCGCCGGGAGGCCCATCTCGATCACCACGGCGAAGCGGTCCCGCTGGCCCTCCACGAGCGGGAAGGTGCCCACGTGCTCGAAGGGGTTCTGGGTGGCCACGACGAAGAAGGGATCGGGCAGTGGATGAGTCACGCCGTCCACGGTGACCTGCTGCTCCTCCATGGCCTCGAGCAGGGCGGACTGGGTTCGGGGCGTGGCCCGGTTGATCTCGTCCACCAGGACGACGTTGGCGAAGAGGGGCCCCGGTCGAAACTCCCAGTCCTCGCTGCGCTTGGAGAACACCGATACGCCGGTCAGCTCGCCAGGCAACAGGTCGGGCGTGGCCTGGATGCGCCGGAAGCTTCCCCCGACCGCGCGGGCCAGGGCCTTGCCGAGGAGGGTCTTGCCCACGCCAGGCACGTCCTCCACCAGGAGGTGACCTCCCGACAGGAGGGCCACCAGGGCGAGACGGACGGCCTGCGGCTTGCCCCTCACCACCCGGCTCAGGGCTGCGGTCAGCTCATTGGCGAGATCGGAGGCGGCGGCCACGTCATCGGCGCGCATCGCCAGAGGAGCAGTGGAGGTCTGCACCTCCCCTTCATCGGCTGCGGGACGCCGCGTCTGAAGGCGCCGTCGCTACTTGTCGGGCTTCCAGCCTTCAGCCGTGGTTCCCCTCCTGGTCCTCCAGCCATTCATCCACCCGGTCACGATAAAACGCCACGTGGCCCTTGATGTCGGAGCGTTCCGGGATGGGGTCCTCATAGCCCCACACCGCGTCCTCGGCTCGACGGCCGTCCACGGCGATGCTCCAGTAAGAGGCCTGGCCCTTGAAGGGGCAGACGCTGCGTTGCTCGCTGGGCTCCAGCAGGTCGGTGCGCACGTCGCTCATGGGGAAGTAGTGCACAGGCGGGATGCCCGTCTCGTGGAGCAGCCGAGCCTTGGTGGTGTCCACGATGGTCTCGCCGGCGAAGACCACACGCACCCTGCGGGGCATCTCCTCGGTGGTGATCTCATGTCCCTTGGTCATGGCCCCATCCTGCCCCATGCGCCGCCCGGACCGAGCAGCGGTCAGCCGGCGTCGAGGGCGGCCCGCATGTCGCCCACGAGGGCGCCGAGCTCGTCGGGGTCCGCGCCGTCGAGGAGTCGGCGCATGAGGGCCGAGCCCACGATCACGCCGTCGGCCTCGACCGCAGCCTCCACGGCGTGGGCGGGCGTGGACACGCCGATGCCGATGAGCACGGGCTTGTCGGTGACGGCCTTGAGGCGCTTGGCCATCACCGCCGCCGACTCGGCCAGCGACTGGCGCTCGCCCGTGATGCCCATCACGCTCACGCCGTAGACGAACCCACGGGACCGCTCGCATATGTGCGCCAGGCGGTCGTCGGGGGTCACCGGCGCGGCCAGCAGGACGGTCTCCACCCCGGCGTCGTCGGCGGCACGGGACCACTCCCCCAGCTCCTCCAAGGGCACGTCGGGGACGATGGCCCCCGACACCCCGCTGGCGGCGAGGGAGCGGGCGAAGCGCCGGTGGCCGGTGCGGAAAACGAGATTGTAGTAGGTCATGGCCACGAGCGGGACGCAGGCGTGGATGGCCTCGAGCTGGGCCAGGATGCCGAGGGGCGTGGCCCCGCCGTCGAGTGCCCGCTGCGACGCCTCCTGGATGGTGGGCCCGTCCATGACCGGGTCGGAGAAGGGGATGCCCACCTCCACGGCGTCGGCTCCGGCCGCGGCCATGGCCTCGATCGCCTCCAGCCAGTGCTCTCCCAAGCCGCCGGTGACGTAGGGCACGAGGAGCTTGCGGCCGGCGTCGCGCCGCGAGCGCAGGTGAGCCTCGAGCGCACCGGGGGCCGCGCCCATCAACCCGTCATCCGAGGAGGTCCATCACCTGCTGGGCGTCCTTGTCCCCCCGGCCCGACATCGTGATCAGGACGGTCGATCCCTCGGGTAGGTCATCGGTGCCGGCGGCGCGGGCTACCCACGCCACGACGTGGGCCGGCTCCAGGGCGGGGATGATCCCCTCGGTCACGGCCAGCAGCTGGAGTGCGTCGAGCACCTCGGCGTCGTCGGCCGCCACGTAGACGGCCCGGCCCATGGCGGCCAGGTGTGCGTGCTCGGGCCCCACACCGGGATAGTCGAGGCCGGCGGAGATGGTGTGGCTCTCGCTCACCTGTCCGTGCTCGTCCTGGAGCAACATCGACTTGGACCCGTGCACCACGCCCGGCACACCGCGGCCTACGGCAGCGCCACCGGCGGGCTCCACGCCCACGAGCCGGGCCTCTGTGTCCACGAAGCCGGCGAAGGTGCCGGCGGCGTTGGACCCCCCGCCCACGCAGGCCACCACGTAGTCGGGGTCGGAACCGTCGAGGATGCGCCGGCACTGCCCCCGGGCCTCGTCGCCCACGATGCGCTGGAGCTCGCGAACCATCCATGGGTACGGGTGTGGGCCCGTGACCGAACCGAGGCAGTAGTGGGTGCTCTCGACCGACGCCACCCAGTCCCGGAGGGCCTCGTTGATGGCGTCCTTCAGCGTGCGGCTTCCCGATGCCACGGGGCGGACCTCGGCGCCCAGGAGCTTCATGCGGAACACGTTGAGGGCCTGGCGCGCCACGTCGACCTCGCCCATGTACACCACGCACTCCATGCCGAACATGGCGCACGCCGTGGCCGTGGCCACCCCGTGCTGGCCGGCGCCCGTCTCGGCGATGACCCGGTGCTTTCCCATGCGACGGGCCAGCAGGGCCTGGCCCACCACATTGTTGATCTTGTGGGACCCGGTATGGGTGAGATCCTCCCGCTTGAGCAGGACTCGCACGCCGAGGCGCTCCGACAGCCGGGTGGCGTTGGTGACGGGCGTGGGGCGGCCAGCGTGCTCCTCGAGGATCTGCAGGTACTCGTCGTGGAAGGCCTGGTCACCCCACGCCGAGCGGAAGGCCTGGTCGAGCTCCAGGCACGCGGGCACCAGGGACTCGGGCACGAAGGCCCCTCCGTACTCCCCGAACCTACCGTCGGGTGAGGGCTCGCCCATGAGCCTTCCCGTCGACGCCGCCAGTTAGAGCTCCTCCTTCCAGTCGTAGGGGCCGTCCTCGGCGCCCTCGTAGGCGGGGACGGCCGCGTCCCTCACGGCCTGCACGAAAGCCCGCAGGGCCCGAGGGTCCTTGTGCCCGGGCTCGGCCTCCACCCCGGTCACCACGTCCACTCCCCAGGGGTGGACCTGGGCGATGGCATCGGCCACGTTCCCCGCGTTCAGGCCCCCGGCCAGTACCAGGCGGCAGCCGTCGGGCACGCCCTCGGCCAATCGCCAGTCGAACACCTGGCCCGACCCCGGCGACGGTGCGTCGAGCATCACCATGTCGGCTTTGTACTCCGAGGCCCGGCGGATGCGGGGATCGCCGGCGGCGAAGGCCTTGATGACCAGGGGCACCCGCTCGCGCACGTAGGCCGTCTGGTCGGGGGTCTCCTTGCCGTGCAGTTGGGCGGCGCGCAGCCCGATGCTGTTGACGACCTTGACCACCGACTCGGGCAGGGCGTCCCGGAACACCCCCACGGTGACGACCTCGGGCGGGAGGCGCCGCACGATGTCGCGCACCAGACCGGGAGCCACCTGGCGGGTGGAAGGGGCGAAGATGAAGCCCACGGCGTCGGCGCCCATGGCCACGGCCAGAAGGGCGTCCTCCTCGCTGGTGGTGCCGCAGACCTTCACGAACATGGCGCGCACCGCAGGTCCCGCACCGCAGCGGCGGGGTCGGAGCTGGTGACCAGGCTCTCGCCCACGAGCACGGCGTGGTAGCCGGCCTGGCAAAGAGGAGCAACGTCGGCGGTGCCGGTGACGCCCGACTCGGCCACCTTCACCACACCCTCGGGGATGTGCTCGGCGACCCGCACGGCGCGCCGGGTGTCGACCTCGAAGGTGGTCAGGTCGCGCTGGTTGACACCGACCAGGGAGGCGCCCACGGCAAGGGCACGGTCCAGCTCGGCGTCATCGTGCACCTCGACCAGGGCGTCCATGCCCAGCTCGGTGGCCAGGTCGTGGAACGCCCGCAGCTCGTGGTCGTCCAGTGCGGCGACGATGAGGAGCACGGCGTCGGCGCCCATGAGGCGGGCGTCGCACACGTCGTGGGCCGACACCGTGAAGTCCTTGCGCAGGACGGGCAGCTCGGTGGCGGCGCGAGCGTCGGTCAGGTCCTCAGGGAGGGCGCCGAAGAAGCGGCCGTCGGTGAGCACCGAAAGGCACGCCGCGCCGCCGTCGGCGTAGGCCTTGGCCATCACACCGGGCACCAGATCGGGGGCGAGATCTCCCTTGGAAGGCGATCGGCGCTTGACCTCGGCGATGACGTCGAGACCATCGTTCTCCGTGAGCGCGGCCGCGAGCGGCCGGGGCGGCGGCATCCGCGCGCCGCCTCCAGGAGCGGCTCGAAGCCGCGATGGTCCTCCTCGGCGGCGCTGCGATGGGCGGTGACGATGTCGTCGAGGTAGGTGGCCACGGCCATCCCAGCGTACCGGTGGCCGTGGTGGGGAACGGGAGCCTGGCCGCGTGATCAGGCGGCTGGCTGAGGTTCCTTGAAGTGGACCCAGCGGGGATCGAGGCGCTCGCCGCTGGGGTGGGACCAAGTCCCGGCAACGGTGACATCACCAGGGGGCGCCGGCCGGCCACAGCCGGTGAGCTGGCGGCCCTGGCTGTCGGTGAAAACGAGGCCCTGGGGGTCGTCGGCGTTGCCGGTGATGCCAAGCCGCCCCAGATGGTGCAGGCGATGGTGGCGATTACACAGGGCGACGAGGTTGGCGGTGTCGGGTAGCCCCACCGTCCTCCCAGTGGATGACGTGATGGATCTGCAACCACCGGGTGCGCTCACAACCGGGCACCCGGCAGGCGCCGTCGCGCTCCTCGATCACCATGCGGGTGCGATCGGGCACGATGCGCTGCGTCCTTCCCACGCTGAGTGCCACCCCACCTACCTCGAAGAGCGGACGCACCCGAGCGTCGCAGCCGAGCAGGCGGCGTAGGGCGTCGGGCAGGGGCGGGCCGGCGTGAAGGTGGGCGTTGGGGCCGTGGTCGTCACCTCGGAGGTGCACGACCACCAGGTGGCGGTCGTGGTGGGGCCTACTGGCGGCGGCGAGGGGCGATCGGCCATGGCCACCAGGGCATCGGCCCAGGTGGGCCGCTCCCCATCGCCCTCGTCGGCCAGCGCCTTGCGAGCCGTGCAGGGCCCGCTCCACCAGCGCCCCCTCGTCGGGGGCAGGATGGCCGAGAGGCGCCAGGAGCCCTCCTCCGTAGTGCCGAAGTCGGCTCGGCGGGGCTCGGGCTCCTCGGGCTTTCCCTCCTCCTGCGGCTCCTGTTCTTGGCTCTCTGACCCTCATGTGGATGGGTTGAACAGCGCATTCCTTGGGTAGCTGGCTGAGGAGGCGGTTCCGGGCGTGGCGCGCACGGGCCGGGACCAAGGTTCGTGGGTTACCAGACCTGCGAACCAGGAGGTCAGCCCGTTGCGCGCCACCACTGCATTCAAGCGCCTGTTGCGCCTCGACGGGGTGAACGTCACCGCCGTCGAGTTTGGCCTGTCCCTGGTGGTGGTCACCGTGGCCCTCCGGCGCCGGAGACTGGTGCCCCCCTGCGGCCACAAGACCCGCTGGCGCTACGACACCCGGCCGGTGCAATCGCGTTGGCGCCACCTTGACCTTGGCACCTGGCGGGTGGAGGTGGCAGCCACCCTGCGCCGGCTTCGCCACGGCGTGGTGGTCGAGGCCGTTCCCTTCGCCCGGCCGGGCGCTCACCTGAGCCGGGATCTCGACGACCTGCTGGCTTGGCTGGCCACCAAGATGGACAAGACCTCGGTGGCCCGCCTGGCCCGGGTGAGCTGGCGCAGCGTCGGACGAGCATGCGAGCGGGTGGTGGCCGCCGAGCTCGACCCCGATCGTCTCGATGGGATGTTCCGCATCGGGGTGGACGAGATCTCGTGGCGCAAGCACCACAAGTACCTGACCCTCGTCGTCGACCACGACCGAGGTTGTGTCATCTGGGGGGCCAAGGGCAAAGACGCCGCCACCCTCGACCAGTTCTTCGACGAGCTCGGTCCCGAGCGATCGTCCCAGCTCAGCGCCGTTTCCCTCGACCTCGGCCCTGCCTACCTTAAGAGCGTCCGGGCCGAGGGACATGCCCCCAGGCGGTGGTGTGCGCCGATCCGTTCCATCTCGTGAAGCTGGTGGGCGACGCCCTCGACGAGGTGCGCCGTGAGCTGTGGAACCAGCTGCGCCGCCTTCCTGATGACCGCTGGGCCAAGGACTTCAAGGGCGCCCGCTGGGCCTGCTCAAGAATCCCGAGGACCTCACCAAGGCCCAGGCCGCTCAGCTCGCCCGCATCCGGCGCAACCGGGGCGGAATGTGGCGCGCCTATGACATGAAGGAGCAGTTCCGGGCCATCTTCGCCGGTGATCTCAGCCGGGACCAGGCGGGAGTGCCTCGGCCGCTGGTGTGCCCGGGCGCAGCGATCCCGCCTGGCGCCATTCGTCAAGGTGGCCCGCACCATGCGCGAGCGTCGAGAGTTGATCCTCAACGCCGTCGAGCACGGCATCTCCAATGGGCGCGTAGAGGGCTCAACACCAAGGTTCGCCTCCTGGTTCGCCGGGCCTACGGCTTCCACTCCGCCGATGCCGCTCTGGCTGGTAATGTGCCGCCGGCCCCATCGACCTCAAGCTGCCTCACGAACGAACGGCGACGAAAGAGGCTGCATGATCCACACCAGGGTCAGGAGAGCCCTGTTCTTCCTGCTCGGCGGGGTCGGGCGCCCACGTGTAGCGACGAAGGGTGCGGGCCAGCTGGGACACGGTGGCGTGGCGGGCCAAGGTGGCCACCTCGGCGTCGGCGTAGGCCGGAGCGTGGCGGCACACGACCGCCACCTGATCCTCGGACAGCTCGCCGGCGTGAAGCGCCGAGGCAGTCTCGGGCAGCTCGGGCAGGCGGCGGGCCATGGCCACCAGCCTGCGGGCCCGGCCTCCGGAGACACCGCACTTCCACGCCACCCACTGCTCGGGCGCGTGGATGCCGGTCCCCTCATAGGCGCCGGTGTCCAGGACCCGAGCGATCAGGAAGACGAGGCGGCCGGTGGTGGCGTTCAGGGCCCCGCACACCTCGGCGATCTCGTCCTCTATGGCGGTGGCGTCGCCTTCGCGCCCTTCGACGTGCTGGTTCGTCGCCGCCATCGTCACGGTGTAAGCCTACTCGAACGTGTGTTCGCCCGCAAGCGAATGGTAGCTGCTTTCTCCGGCTCAGCGCTTCGCTCTACCCTTGAAGGCCCGACACTGGGCGTCGGTCCCGCCGAGTGCGGACTGGGGTAGGCGTGGCTGTCACCTTTTGCACACCGTGATGGAGCCAGCCCCCAGACCCGACCGCGACCTTGCTGGACGCCGATGGTCTTCCAACCCCCAGGCCCTCCCCGGCCACCCCATCGATTCCCTGCCAGATCCGTCGACTGCTCGGATGCCTCCCGTCGACCGCGCGTTCCGTCGCGACGTTCGGTGCTCCGCACTCCGTTCCCGCATACGTCCGGTCTGCACGTCCGAGCGACACCACCCATCCGTGCGGTGACCCGCATCCCACGTGGAACGAGGTTCTGGATGACGAAGGCTGTTCAACGCACGAGCGAAGGGCGTCCCCCCGGTCCCGGCCGTACCACGGTCCCGCCCTCTTTCCCCCGGGCCGCAGCGCTGATGGCAGACACCCGGAGCGCGCCACATGCCGCGGACCGCAGTTCGACGAAGGAACACCACAAGCACCTTGCCGACGAACGCCTCGTGGGCGCCATCGCTCAACACGACCAGGCCGCCCTCGCCGAGGCCTACAGCCAACACGGCAGCCGAGTGCATGCGATCGCCCGAGGCCTCTGCGGAGACGCTCGCGCTGAGGATCTGACGCAAGAGATCTTCCTTCAGCTCTGGAACAACCCGCAGCGCTTCGACGCCAACAGCGGCTCATTGCGCAACTACCTCCTGATGCAAGCCCACCGACGTGCCATCGCCATCCTCCGAAGCGACAACGCCCGCTCCGAAAGAGAATCGGCGCGGCACCTGCGCACAAACGCCGAGCCGCCTGGCACCGAAGCCGTCGCACTGTCTCTGCTCGAACGAGCAGAGATCAACGAACTCGTCGCCGCCCTGGCCGCCAACGAGCGGCACCCCATCGTCCTCGCCTACTTCGGCGGTCACACCTACCGCGACGTCGCCCTGGTTTGCGCCTGACTTCGTGTCACAGATCGGCTGGTTGATCAAGCAGCATCCGCGGGTCTCCTCGACCAGTAGAGGAGCATCCGACCATGCCCGATCCCACCCGTGGAACCGACCATGCGGGACGCCGCTCCAAGCGGTTCCTGACGCCATTGCAGAAGTACGAGATCTACCTCCAGCTGGTGCGGCACGAGGCCACCATGGCCGAGGCTGCCGAGCGCTGGCAGGTGGACCGCTCGACGATCATGCGCATCCGCACGGTGGCCAAGGAGGGCGCCTTGGAGGCGCTGGCCAGGTCCCGGCCTGGCGCCAAGGCGGCGCAGAGAGACTTCGAGTTGGAGGCGGCCCGGGCCGATGCCGCTCGTCTGGGCGAGGCGCTCAAGGAGATGGCGGTGAAGCTGATGCTGGTGGAGGGAAAAGGAGCCTGGGGCTGAGTGGCCGAGTCCCGAGTCGTGTCGATGAGGCCACCAAGGCGGGACTGCTGGACCTTGTCGACAAAGCGGTCGAGGCCGGCTGGTCGCACCGGCGGGCGTGGCGGGAACTGGAGGTGGGCGAGCGACGGGCGTGGCGTTGGGCCGAGCGCCGCGCCGCCGGCCAGCTCGGCGACCGCACCCCCGGTGGCCACCCCATGCATGGCCTGCTCGATGACGAGGTGGCCGAGATCGTGGCGCTCTACCACGACTGGGGCGAGGTCCCGCTCCCATCGCAAGCTCGCCCACCGAGGCTCCTACACCGATCGGGTGTGGGTGTCGCCGTCTCAGTGCGGCGCGTTCTGGCTGCTCAGGGCCTTCATCTGCGACCACCGCCCCGCCCCGGGCGTTCGGCGCGCCAGGCCTTCCCCGAGTGGGTCGACTACCGGCCCAAGCAGCTGTGGATCTACGACACGTCGCACTTCAGTCGAGCGGGCGTGTCCGTGACGGTGATCGAGGACCTGGTCTCTCGAAAGTGGATCGCCGACATCGTCTCGGCCGAGGAGACCTCGACGCAGGTCCAGATCGTCTTCAGCAACGCCCTGGCCGTCGAAGGCCTGCTCCCCCTCGTGGAGGCTCGAGCCGACGGCCGCGCCGATCCCAGCGTCGATGACGACAACCGCCCCATCCTGTTGGCCATCTCCGACAACGGGCCCCAGATGACTTCGGGCTCGACTCGAGAGGCCCTCATGGCCCTCATGGCCATCGCCCAGCACTTCGGCCGGCCCGGCACCCCGACGGACCAAGCCTGGATCGAGTCGCTGTTCGGACACCTCAAGGCCGAGTGGCCCCACCTCCTCACCATCGCCGACCCGGCCGTGCTCCGAGCTGAGCTCGCCCTCATCCGCAGCCGCTACAACGGGGTGCGGCTCCACGCCGGCATTGGCTACGTCACCCCCGACGACGAGCACGAGGGACGAGGCCCAGCCATCCGCAAAGCTCGAGAGGCCGGTCTCGAAGCCGCCCGTCTTCGACGCCTCGCCTACCATCGACAGCAGCCTCCACCCCAATCCGACCAGGGACCCGACGATGTTGGCTAATCCAACCGGGATCTGTGTCGCGAACTCAGAAACAGGTCAGCCCGGCTCCTCGCCGTGCCAGAAGGGACGATCAACAGTCGCATCCGCCGCGGGTTGCAGCGCTTACGTGTGGAAGCTGCGTCGCAGCTCTACCTCACCTAGCAGCGACGCGCTCGACGGGGCGGAATGCGAGGCCATCCGTACGATCCCGCAGCCTCGAACAACTCGTGTGAGCGCGATCGAGTCCGTCCGCCGTGTGCGCCCGGAGACACTCTTCCTCGCTCTGTCCTCGGAGTTCATCCTTGCGGGCGGGTTCATTCATCTGCGCGAGTGGCTCGACGTGTACCGACGTGTCCCAGCCACCGCGCCGGGCGCCGCCGTGGTCCGCGTCGGGCTTCCGCTCAACACCGCAGCATCGCTCGTCATCGTGATCGCGCTCGTGCTCGTGGTTCGTCGCCGTGGGCGACTCACGCAGCCGGTGATCTTCGGCGCACTCGCGTTCCAGGTGGCTTCGCTCGCCACGTTGATCGCCAGCCGAGTCGCCTCGGTGTTCGGTTGGTCCGAGCCGACCTGGACATCAGGCGCCGATCAAACCCGCGCCGTCGAGGTCGCTGCCATCGCCGCGCTCCTCATCCTCGCAGCGCTCAGCCGCCACGAGCGAACCGGCGACCACTCAGACCTCGACGACGCTGGTCCCCCACACAGCGAACGGCCCCGACAGACACCGAAGGTGGGCACGGTCTCGATACCGGGATGAGTTTCGACGGAAGGTTGACGAGCGCGGGGCGTCCAAGAGCCCGCTTGACGTCGGCGCCGCCGCATGGCGATACCGAGAACTGTTCGGAACCTTGGGCGTCGCCACGACCGAGGCGATGCCCGGAGCGCGGTCCGCGATCCAAGCGGTCCGCGACCTCGGCGGAATGGTCGTCGTGGTCACCGCCAAGTACGAGCCGCACGCTCGGAAGAGTCTCGCGGCGATAGGCGTCGACGTGGATGTGGTGGTCGGGTGGCGCTACGGCTCGGCGAAGGGCCAGACGTTGCGTGCGCACCGGGCGCACGTGTATGTCGGAGATCATCCCGCTGATGTCATCGCGGCCCGGGAAGGCGGCGCCATCGCCGTGATGGTGCCCACTGGCGGACACTCGTCTCGGGAACTCGCGGATGCCGGTGCTGATGTGGTCCTGCGGAGCCTCGAGGACTTCCCAGCATGGCTCCACCGGTACCGAGCGCGGACATAGCCGCCGACCAAGGTTGACTGCGGCCGGCCGAGTGGACGACATGATCGGGGCACAGAGCCGGCGGTTGTGGCACGCAGCACAGGCCTGCTTTCATGCTCACAGCGATGTCGGGAAGTCAGGAGACGTTCGTACGACTGCAGGCGACCTACCGCGGTCGGCTCGGCGTCGAAGTCGGCATCTTTGTCGCGGTTGATCATCTCCGGCGAGCCGATCGCCTGACAGAAGAGGAAGAAGAGCTGTACTTCGACATCGACGATTGGTTCAACGAGGAGCTTCCGAACCCGACCTTCTATGAGGGTGACAACACCGTCGGCGCCGTCACCTGGTTCAAGAAATCCACGAGCGAGGAGATGCTCAAGCGGCTTGAGCCGCTCTGCAAGGTCCTGGACAAGCACGGCGTGAAGTGGGTCGCGGCCGAGTCATCTGACCCCGGAACTGTCGTCTACGAGGATGAGTTCCAGGTTGGCGTAATTCCGTACGAGCGGTTCGACCCCACCCCGATGCCTCAGAACGTCGTCCTTGGTCCGACGACCGCGGGCTCAAAGCGACACTTCGGCAAGAGGGCTGGCAGTGGCGGATAGGCCCCGCCCCCAAAGTGATGCCGTTGGAGGGCCCGAGATAGCGGCATCACGCATGCGGCGCGAGGTAACGCTCGGAGCCCATCAAGCACCGTGGCCGCGAGAACCGCTCCCTCCGCTGGTGCCTCGTGGCCGCCCGGCGTCACCGGGACCAGGAGCTGAATCTGGCCGGCCCACTGGGTTGCACGTTCTGTGCGCGGTTCGCTGATGGCAAGGCGAGCGCCTACCGGGCAATACGCGCTCCGACTGGGCAGGAGACTGCCGGGTAGCGCGACGACGACCTTGGTCGGCCTGCCGTACACCGATTGCGAATATGGCGCGCTGTACTCCGTCCCTTCGTCGTCGTTCTGTCGCGGGACCTCCAAGCCCCGAGCCGGCGTGCCCTGGATCCCTCGAGTCGTTGAGGCCTCGTCGTTTATCGAGCGCGAAGCAAGTGCTGTTACACGGGTGATCCACGGCTCAGAGCACCGCCGGGGTCACCACCGGGCGGCTGCTCAGCGCCGCCTCGTGCAGCAGGAGAGGCGCCAAGCTGTGCCACCGGCCGCGGAAGAGGTGCACGCAGGCCAGCCGGAAGAGCGCCCGGGCGGCCACAGCGGCGACCGCCTCCGAGCGAGCTACCCCCCCGGCGGCCTGGTAGGCGGCGAGGAGGCGCGCGCCCTGATCGCGGCCCAGACCGGGGCCGTCGCCGCGCTGGAGCGCGCGCAAGACGAGGTGGGCCAGCAGGTTACCCACGTCCTCAGCCGGGTCGGCGGCCACGACCCCGTCGAGATCGAGCAGGCCAACACCTAGGTCGGTGACGACCACGTTCCCGTCGTGCAGGTCGCCGTGGGCGAGTGCGAGTCGCTCGACGACCGGAGGCCGCGGCAGGATTCGCAGTACCCGCTGGTAGGAGGGGGTCAGCCCCGGGGCGTGGCCCGAGACGAATCCGACCCAGTCGTTGAGGGTGGAGCCGGAGCCCGTCTCGATCCCCTTGGGCACCGCCACCGCCTGGAAGGCCGCCACCGCCCCGGCCACGGCGAGGAGGGCGTCGTCCCCCTCCCCGGCGAGGAACAGGTCTCGCAGCGTCGGCCCTGGAAGCTCGGCGAAGGCGACAGTGCCGCGCTCCACGCAGGCGTCGACGATGGGGGCCAGCACCGGGAAGCCCGGGGTCGCGGCGGCCTGGCCGACGGCGAGGGCCCTGCTGACGAGGCCACGGGCCCGGTGGGGCGAGACGACCTTGACGAACCGGACCGCGCCCTCCCCTTCCACCCGTACGACCGCCCTCTGGCCCGGCCGGTAGGCGACCAGGCTCCCACCGTGGTCGAGCAGCGGGCCGAGACCGGGGAGGGCGTCGTCGTCGTGCGGCTCGGCGTCCGCCAGCGTGCGGTGCGCCGGGTCCCACCGGCCATAGCGGCGCACTCCGCCGGTTTCGGTCCACGCCGGCCACGGCCCGGAGCGGCGGGGGAAGGCCACGTCCCAGCGGCGCCGCCCGTCGAGCTCCTGGCGGGCCAGCTCGATCAGGTGGGGAGTCGTGGCCTGCCATTCCGGGCGGAGCGAGCGGAAGGCGAGCAGTGCCCGCTGGACGAGCCCGCAGCCGACGAAGAAGGCGAGGTCGGCGGAGTCGACCGCCCGGGTGCGGGCGTAGGCGTCGAGAAAGGCCTCGGACCAGGCGTCGTGGCCGTCTGCCCGCAGGTGGGCGACGAGGGTGCCCAGATCGTGGCCGGCCGGTCCGCTGACGGCCCGCTCGAAGTCGAGGACGACGGGGCCGGCCGGGGCCATGATCACCTGGTGGAGGTGGAGGTCGCCGTGCAGAGGCGTGGGAGATCGGGGAGGTGGCAGAGCCGCCACCAGGCGGCGGTGCAGCCCGGCGGCAGAGGGGGCCAGCGACGGATCGACGCCGACGAGGAGGTCGAGGCCGGTGAGGGCGCTCCCGAGGACGTCGGAGGCTTCGGCGCGTGTCGGGAGCGTGACCCCGCTCGCATGCAGGCCGGCGATCACCTCGGCCAGCGCCCCGGCGTCGGCATCTCCGCCGGCCACCGCCGTCGCCAGCCCCCTGCCCGGCACATGGTCCTCGGCCACCAGGGCGCCCTCGAACAGGGCACCGAGCGGCCTGGGCACCCGGGCGCCGAGGACGCCATGGAGGCGGCGAGTGACGACCGACAGGTCGGGGCCGGCGCCGTCGCCCCGCAGGCGGAATACGGCGTGGCGGGACTCGTCGTCGACCACGAGGTGGGCGGCGGCCACGAGCCGCCGCTCGGGCTTGTAGCGCAGCATCTCGAACCTGGCTCGGCCGAGCCCGACGTGGCCTTCGCGGAAGGCATCGAGATCGCCGAGGAGGCGGGCCAGCCGCCGGGGCCGGCCCAGGAGGAGGCGAAGGCGGCGCACCCGGGCGTCGTTGGGGAACAGGAACAGCATGCTGGACCCGCCCGGGAGCAGGCGGACGCCCGGTCCCAGTGCTGTGGCGTCGACCCGCATGCGGTTCCACTTCTGCGCGGCACGCTCGGCCTGGGTGGCGTCGGCGTAGGTGCGCACGTAGCCGGGCAGTCGGTCGCTGCCGCTGGCGATGCGGACGCCGACGAGGGCGTTCACGCCCTCCTTGAGCCTCAGGTGGTCGGGGAAGGCCGAGGTGGCCGGGACCGCACCCTCCCGGAGAAGGGCGGTGAGCGACTGGGGGTCGAGCAGCCGGCGCAGGTCGCCGACGTCGTCCCACCGGGTCATGCCGACGGCCGCCAGGCCGAGGTAGCCCCGGTCGCCGCCCGGCGGCCGGCAGGCGCCACGACCCGGCCGTCGGCGAGGTTGATCACGGCGTCGGGAGAGATCTCGTCGGCCGGGCCGTGGTTCACAACGATCGTCGTGCGGCCGGCGGCGATCCGCCGGATGGCCTGGGCCACCAGGGTGCGAGCGTCGGGGTCGACGCCGGCCAGGGGCTCGTCCAGCAGCACGATGCGAGCGTCTCGCACGGCGGCCCGGGCCAGCATGAGCCGGCGGGCCTCGCCCCCGGATAGGGTGGCGCCGTTCTCGCCGAGCATGGCGTCGTAGCCCCCGACGCGCTCGATGACGTCGTCGACGAGCGCCAGCTCGGCCGCCTCCTGCACAGCGGCGTCGTCGGCGTCGGGCCGGCCATAGAGGATGTTTTCGCGGATGCTGACCCCGAACAGCAGCACGTCCTGGGGCACGTAGGCGAACCGGTTGCGATACTCGTCGAGCCGGAAGCCGGCGACGTCGTGACCGTCGATGAGCACCCGGCCGGAGTCGGGCGTGACGAGGCGCAGCAGCATCGACACCGTGGTCGACTTGCCCGAGCCGTTGGGCCCCGACAGCACCGCCAGGGTGCCGGGCGCCAGTCGGAAGCTGAGGCCCTTCAGCGCCTCGACCCCGCTCTCGGGGTACCCGTAGCGCACGTCGCGCAGCTCGACGTGACCGTCGAAGGCCGCGGCCGAGCGTCCCGTCGACGCGTCCTCGGGCCGGATGTCGAGCACCTCCAAGAGACGTCCGGCGCAGGCCGTCGCCTTCGACAGGCGGCCTCCCTCACTGGAGAGCTTGCGCAGCGGCTTGTACAGCGACCGGGCGTAGCTGATGAACACGAGCAGCTCACCCACGCTGATCTGGTCGCGCAGGACCTTGCGGGCGCCGACCAGCAGCACCAGCGCCAACCCGGCGCCGGTGAGGGCCTCGGTGATCCAGGACATCTTGGCCGTGATCCGGGCCGACTTGAGGCCCGCCCGCTCCCCCGCGCCGGCCTGGCGGGCGAAGCTGTCGGTGGTCCGCTCCTCGGCGGCGTAGGCCTTGACCAAGCGGATCTGCTGGAGGGTCTCGGAGGCGAAGGCCGCCGCCGCCCCCTCGCGACGCCGCTGTTTGCGGGTGACGTCCTTCAGCTTCCGGGACGAGCGGCCGAGCGTCCACCAAAGCGCCGGCAGAGGTAGCAGGGCGACGAGGGCAAGCAGCGGGTCGAGCACCAGCATCACCACGGCGGTGCCTACGAGGAGCGTGCCCCGCTCGAGCAGCGTGAGCCAGGAGGCGAACAGCATGTCGCGCACCATGTTGACGTCGCCCATCAGCCGCACGAGGAGGTCACCGGTGCGGCTCGACTGGTGGAAGGGCAGGTCCAAGCGGTGGAGGTGCGCGAACACTTGGCGCCGGACGCGGGTGGTGGCCTTGCGACCGACCTCGGCGGCCAGGACGGTCATGCGCAGGGACACCGCTCCGATGAGCAACGAGATGGCGAGCACCGACGTGGCCAAGACCAACAGCGACGCCTCGGGCGACAATCCCCACATCCCCTGCGCCGGGCCGTCGGTGACGAGGATCCGGTCGAAGAGAACCTTGAGCGGCCATGGCCTCAGCAGCTCGAGAGCGGCGGTGACGATCGCCAGGGCGACGCAGGCGACGAGCCGTCGGCCCTGCCCGGCCAGCGCTGGGCGGAAGGTGACGGCGGCCCGTCGGAGCGTCTCGGGGGACTGCTCGCCGAAGGCTTTCGGTAGCTTCATGCCGCCGCCCGCGCACACGCCTGGGCGAGCGCGGTCACGTTCTCGGCGACGCGGTCCCAGGTGAACAGGCCCAGGGCGCGGGCCCGCGCCGCGGTGCCCAGGCGCCGGCGGAGCTCGTCGACGCGGAGCAGGTGGAGTACGGCCTCACGTAGGGCCTGCTCGTCATCGGGGGCGACGAGCACGCCCGTGCCGCCCAGCATCCGCGGCAGGTCACCCTGGTCGGAGGTGACGACGGGGAGGCCGGCGGCCATGCACTCCACGACCTTCAGGGGCGAGAAGTAGAAGAAGGGATCGGCCGGGTAGGGGGCGACGGCGACGGTCGCCTCGGTCAGCCGCCGGGCGGCCTCGGCCTGAGGCAGCGGGCCGGTGACCTCGACGGCGTGGCTGAGGCCGCGCCTGCAGGCGTCGTCGGCCACCACGTCAGCGCCGGGCCCGCCGCCGACGATCAGCAGCCGAGCAGGGCACCCGGCCTCGGTCAGTCCGGCCAGCAGCCCGGGGAGACGCTCCGCCCCGTGCCACGGCCGCGGGTGTCCGAGGAACACCAATGTCGGGAGCGCCTGGTCGAGCCGTGCGGGCAGGGGGAACAGGGCCGGGTCGCACCCGTTGGGGACCACCACGGTGCCCGCGTCGGTGCCCCGCAGGTCGGCGACGTGACGCCGGAGCGGCTCGGACACGGTCAGCACCAAATCGGCCTCGCCGAACAGCCGGCGCTCGATCCCCTCATCCCCTGGTGCCACCGAGCCTGGCCGGTGTCGGCTGGCCTCGGCCACGAGCGGGGCGTTCACCTCGAGCAGCAGCGGGCGGCCCAGCGCCCGAGCTGCCTCCAGGCCGGCGAGGTGGCCCAGGGAGTATCGCTCATAGACCACGTCGGGCGGTCCGCCTCGAGCGGCCTCGTCGAGCACTGTGGACAACCCGTTGAGCGGCACGAGGGCGGTCGGGAAGTCGCCGGGGCGGGGGCTGAAGGTGACCAGCTGGTGGCCGGCTCGGCTCAGCGCCTGGGCGAGGGCGCGGAGGTGGACTGAGGCTCCCTTGGCACCGGCGGGCGGTATGCCCCGGTCGCCGCAGACGAGGAAGATTCTCACGCCACGCTCTCCTGGTGCCCGGACCCGGAGAACACCGACAGCAACTGGGGTATGGTCCGGCGCCGATCGAAGCGCGCCGCCACCTTGGCCGGGCCGGCCGCCGCGATCTGCGACCACCGGCCGTTGTCTACCATCAGCGAGCCGATCCCGTCGGCCAGCGCCGCAGGGTCGCCTTCGGCCACGAGCAGGCCGCTGACGCCCTCGTCGACGATCTCGGGCACGCCGGCAATGGGCGTGCTCACGGCCGGGAGGCCGAGGGCGAGCGCCTCGATGAGCACCGTCGGGAGGGCGTCGCGGTTGCCGTCGCCGCCGGTGACGCTGGGCAGGGCCAGCACCCGGGCGCGCGCCATCCAGCCGAGGACCTCGCCCCTGGACACGGCGCCAGCGAAGCGCACGTGGTCCTCGAGACCGAGGGCGGACCGCCGGGCTTCCAGCGCCCCTCGCTCCTCACCGTCGCCGAGCACCAGGCACGACACCGGCACGCCCCGCTCCACCAGGATGGCGCAGGCGTCGAGGAGCACGTCGAAGCCCTTCTTCTCCACCAGCCGGCCCACACCCAGCAACAGCGTGGCATCCCGGAGTGGGGCCGGCGGCGGGAGCGACTCGACATCGACGCCGTTGTAGATCCGCACGACCCGGGCGGGCGAGCCGGCAAGGAGGTGGTCGAGGATGTAGCGCTGGTTGGCGTCACACACCGTGACAATCGCGGTGGCTGCGGCCGCCACCTCGCGGAAGATGGCCTGGCTCACCCCCACGCGGTAGATGTCCTTGGCGTGGGCTGTCACCGAGAACGGCACGCCGGTGAGCAGGTGGGCGACGTAGGTGGTATGGGCGGCCACGGTCATGAAGTGGGCGTGGAGGTGGTCGAGGTCCCGCTCCTCCACCTGGCGAGCCAGGTGCAGCGCCTGGACGAGCACGCAGGCCTGACGGTCGGCGGGCAGCTTGGCCAAGAAGCCGAGCGCCTGCTGGAGACCTCCTAGGGCGCCCGGGCCAAGGCTCGCCACCGCCCGGAAGGCATCGACCGTCGGGCCCGAACCGAACCGAGGTAGGTAGTCGACCGATGCCCGGACCCGGGCCAGGTCGGCGTGAAAGCGGCCTTCGTCGGCCAGGCGCAGCGACAGTAGCGACACGTCGACGCCGGCGTCCTGGAGCCCCAGCACCTCGCTCAGGACAAAGGTCTCCGACAGCCGGGGGAACATCTTCAACACGTAGCCGACCCGCAGCTGTGAGCCGCCTCTCCGGTGGACCCCAGTCATGCGACCTTTGGGGCCCGGCAGTGATGCCGCAAACGGCTGGCGGCGGCGAAAGCGCCATCGAGGTCGATGCCAGCCTTGCGCACCGAGATCACGGACTGCGTGCGGTTCCTGTCCAGCAGCCGTGCCACCGCCTCGGCCCGGTCGCCAGGCGCGACCACGTCGGCCAGGCCCCGTTCGGCAAGCAGCTCTGCCCGGATGAGCTGCTCTCGGCGGGGCTGCCACCGGGGAACCAGGATCGGTCGGAGGCCAGCGGCGAGCGCCTCGAAGCTGGAGTTGTAGCCGGCCATCTGGATGGCGGCCGACGACCGGGCGAATAGGCCCACACACCCGGCGGCGTCGTCGATCAGACGGGTCCTGCCGGCTGCCGACGACTGGGACACCAACTCGGACAGATCCTCGACGTCGGCGTAGGGACCGGCGGCGAGCACGCCCCTCCAGCCGGGGCACGCCTCCAGTACCTCCACCCCCAAGCGGAAGACACGGCCACCGTCGCCCCCGCCGCCGGCGGCGACGGTAACGGACCGGGGGCTACGGTGGGTCGCCGGAGGAGTCTCGACCACCCAACCGCAGTACTTGGGCCGGTCGAAAGGCAGGCCGTACTCCCGCTGGTGGTCACAGAAGTCGGCGGCCCCGTACACGAGGATCTCGTCGAAGGTCTCAGCGACGTCGTCCCAGCCCCGCCCCGCCATCTCCCGGCGGACGGTGGCAGGGTCGTCGAGGACGTCGCGGAGGCCGAGGACGACGCTGGCCCCCCGCCGTCGCTGCGCCACGAGGGCGGCCCGCAGCTCACCGCTGATACCGAACGGGTGCCGGTCGACCACCACCACATGGGGCTCGACCCGGGCCAGCACACCCGCGAACGCCTGGCTGCGCCGGGCCACCGTCTGCTCGAAGGAGAGCGTGTCGTTGCCGTAGACTCCCTCGGGGCCCTTCAACAGGGGAGGGACCGGCACCACGCAGATCCTGGGGTCGATGGTCCAGGCCGGGAGCCGGCAGACGCCGGTCACCAGTGTGACCTCGGCCGCCGGGTCCTGGGCCAGGATCTCGTGGGCGATCAGGGCGTTGCGGCGGAGATGTCCGACGCCGTACCCGTCGTGGGAGAAGAAGACATAGCGGCTCGCCGGCCCATGGTCGGGCGGGCGAGATCGCCGCGGCGATGCGGTCATGCGGCTCCTCTCAGGGCGCGGCAACTCCCGGCGAGGAAACCGGCGTTGACCACCATCACGTAGATTATCGGCAACCTCTCCCGGAACGTTTCGCGAGGAAGCCACCGGTGGCCGACCGCTCTCTCCACCCCATCGCGCACAGACGGTCACATCGCCCGTACCGGGGTACCCCCAGGTGGCGGTGTCGTTCCCCTTATCCGGCAAGGGCGGGAGGTCGTCCACGTGGGCGTTCATACCTCAGCCTCCTCCACCCAGCCGTAGATCGCCCGACACGGAGTTCATGGCGGGAGGCCCGCTCGGCGGTGCGTCCAGCAGGTGAGCGATCAGGTTCTTCCGGCCCCGGAGGGTCCGACCATCCTTGCCAATGGAGGTAAGGATGACGGAAGCCCTTGACTTCGTGCCGGGCTCGCCGGTCGATCACCACCAGAGTGCTCCCAACGACGGCGTCCATTGAAGATTTATGTCGCTGGGCCCCACTGGTGCAACTCTGAAGCTGCGCGAAACGCCGTCTCTCGGAGACGCCCGAGAACCGGCACAGTGCAGTTCGTCGACCGCCCGATAAGCTGCTCGAAGAGCCTGAGCGGCGAGTACCCAAGGGGCCCATACCTCCGACAAGGACCTGGGAAGCGCAGAACGTCGCATCTGAACGACCTCAGCCCGCTGGAACAGACCGACCATATCGACGGGTAGGCGTGCGTCCCCGACGTCGTCTTGCCGGGCGTGAGGACGGAACGCCCGAGGTCTTCCATGGATACCGATCTGCCTGATCTGTGCTGAGCGCCCCGCACGGGGTTGGGGCTTGGCCTGACCAATCGTGGACGAGTTGAGAGGGCCCTGGAAGCGCGGTGGAGAGCGTTCACACCCGCGTGCCACCGCATAGCGGGGTCACTCTCCCAGGGCAGGAGGAGCCGCCGGGGCTGGCTCCAGAGGAAGGAGCGGAGCGGGGGCCTGGGACTGGCATGGGGGCAGCGTCAGCGGGAGTTCCAGCTCTCCGACCGTGACCGTGAGCGGCTGAGGGCCGGGGGCCAGGCACACGACGCTCCATTCGGCCCCACCCGAGGCGTCGGTGACGACGGGGTTGGGCGACACGGTCGACCACCGGCCCGGACCCGCCAGCCGAGCAGGAAGGCCCGTCAAGGGCACGCTGCGAACGATGCCCCGGTCGTCCACCACCCGCCGGAAGACGCGGAAGGTCAGGTTGGTCGGCTGGTCGACGACCGGCGGGTCAGGAGCCACGGCCGAGGCGGCGGAGGTGTCACCGAAGCGGCTGACCGTCAGGCTCACCTGCCTGGCCTCGGTCGCCTCGACGAAGAAGACCTGCGGCTCCAGCAGGGCCATGTCCGGGGCCCGCCACGCCCGCACCCGATACCGGCCCCCCTGGACGCCGGGCAGCACCCACCTACCGTCGGGCCCGGCGGTCAGGTCGGCGCTAGCGGCAGCGTCACCCACCAACCGCTCGACGTGCACCACGGCCCCGGATACCGGCCCGTCGGGGCCCATCACCGTCCCGCCCAGCCGAGCCCTTCCCGGCCCGAGCACCACGGTCGTCCGCGTCCTGCCGGCCACGCCGGCCAGCCGGACCCCGGCATAGTCAGGCTCCGGAATGGTCGTGGTGGACTCCAGCGGCTTCAGGGGAGGGGGCGGGTCGAGCGCCTCGACTCCTCCCGACGAACACGCCACCAGCGCGGCCAGGCACCCGGCGCCAATCACGGCGACGAGCCGGTCTGGGCGGCGCCAAGTCGCTCTCACGTCAATGGCAGGGTCTCGATCCGAGCCGAGGCCTGGCCGCCCTCCCAGCGGACCTGGCCATCAGCCGGGGGCATCACTTCCCGGCGGACGTAGGCCAGAGCCACCGGTGCGCCCCGACCCGGGGAGTGGGCCACCGACGTGAGCGAGCCGGCCTCCTTGGCATCCACCAGCACGGTCGCTCCCACTGGTGGGACCACGTCGCTCGCCATCACCACGCCCCGCAGATGACGGGGCACGTTGCCTCCCCTCGAGTCGATGCGGGCGACCAGCTCCTGGCCCGTGAAACAGCCCTTGGTGAAGCTGACCGTGCGCTCCACCACACCGGCCTCGGCGGGGATGGTGCGCTCAGTGAGCTCCGCTCCCATGACGGGGACACCGGCCTCGATACGCACTGCCTGCCACGCCTCGTCGCCGCACAAGCGCACGCCCTCGGGGACACCCGGCTCCACTCCGATCACGTCCACGCCCGGGAGCCCCGGCCAGTCGGCGTCCACCACCGCACCGGTGATGGGCACCAGATCGTGGGCCTTGGGCCCTCGCAGCGCCAGGCAGCGCCAGGCGAGCTCCTCCACGTCAGCCTCGACGCGCAGCTTGAAGCGATCGAGGCGCTCAGCCACCGCGGCGCCGAAGCCCGCGTCGACATCGATCACCGCTTCCTCGTCGTCGGTTCGGGTGATCCGGACCATGGCGTCGACCTTGCCCTGGGGCTGGAGGATGAACGACTCCGCGGAGTCGCCGACGCCGAGGCCGGACACATCCTGGCTGAGCTGGCCCTGGAGCCAGGAGAAGGTGTCGGGGCCTTCGACCTTGAGGAAGTCGCGGGCCAGCCACACGGCGCCCACCTCCTGGCGCAGGGCCGCGTAGTCACCCGCCACGTCTGCGTCCTCCGGCCCCTCCTCTTCGGTGAGTTCGACCCGTTCGCTGTGTTCGGTCATCGGCCTGTCTCCCCTCGTCGAGCTGCTGCCATTCGCCTGGCCGCGGGCACGGCGGCAAGCAGGGCCGCCGCCTTGTTCCGGCATTCGAGCTCCTCCATGGCCGGATCGCTGTCAGCCACGATGCCCGCCCCAGCCTGCACGCTCGCCCGCCCATCCGGGCTCACCAGCATGGTGCGAATGGCCACGGCGGTGTCGAGGTTTCCCGAGAAGTCGAAGTAACCCACCACACCGGCGTAGGGGCCGCGCTTGGTGGTCTCCAGCTCGTCGATGATCTCCATGGCCCGCACCTTGGGCGCGCCCGACATCGTGCCCGCCGGCAGCGTGGCCCGGAGCACGTCGATGGGGCCGTTGCCCGGGGCCAGCCCGCCCGAAACCTGCGAGGTCAGGTGCATCACGTGGCTGTAGCGCTCCACCGTCATCAGTTCCTCCACCTTCTCGGTGCCGAAGCGCACCACCCGGCCCACGTCGTTGCGGGCGAGGTCCACCAGCATGACGTGCTCGGCGATCTCCTTGGGGTGCTCCGCCAGCTCTCCGGCGAGGCGGCGGTCCTCCTCGTCGCTCCGGCCCCGAGGACGAGTGCCGGCGATGGGACGCGAAACCACCCGCCCGCCGAGCAGCTGCACCATGAGCTCGGGGGACGACCCCACCACGGTGATGGTCGGATGGCGGAGGAAGTACATGTAGGGCGAGGGGTTCAACTGGCGAAGTGCCCGGTAGAGATCGAAGGGGTCGGCCTCGAGGGCGAAGTCGAAGCGCTGGGAGAGGACCACCTGGAAGATGTCGCCGGCGAGGATGTACTCCTTGGCCGCGTTGACGGCGTCGGCGTACTGGCCGGCGCTCACGGTGCGCACCACCTCGGGTGGGGGCTCGTCCCGGTCGGGCGGGTCCACCACCGCCTCGTCGATGGCACGCGACCCGGCGGTGGCCAGCTCCTCGAGGCGGGCCACGGCCTCGTCGTAGGCCCGGTCGAGCTCGGCCTCGTCGAGGTCCGGGTCGCCGCCCTCGCCGACCACGACGTTCTCCACCAGCGTCACCCGCTGGCGCCAGTGGTCGAAGGCAGCGATCTGGCCGATCACCGACAGGACTGCGTCGGGGTGGCCGAGGTCGTCGGGCGGGGGCGCGGGCAGGCGCTCCACCTCTCGCACCACGTCGTAGCCCAGATAGCCCACCACGCCGCCGTGCAGGGGCGGCAGGTCGGGCAGAGTCGGCGAGCGGTATGTCTCCAGGAGGGCTTCGACGGCTGCCAGCACGCCCCGGTCCAGGGGTATGTTGTCGGGAAGCCTGCCTTCCACGTCGATGCGGCCGTCGCGGGAAACCAACGTGGCCAATGGATTGCGGCCGAGGAAGGACCATCGGCCCCACCGGTCTCCATGCTCCACCGACTCCAGCAGGAAGCCGGTGCCGTCCCCCACCACCCGAGCGAAGGCGGCCACAGGCGTCACCAGGTCGGCGAGTATCTCCCGCCACACCGGCACCACGGTGTGGGTGCGGGCGAGGGCCCGGAAGTCCTCTCTACTGGGCCGGATCACCGAAGGCGCGGAAGAAGCAGGAGTGCTCGCCGGTGTGGCAGGCCCCGTCGCCCTCCTGGTCGACGACGAAGAGCAGCGTGTCACCGTCGCAGTCGTAGTAGGCCTCGCGGACCCATTGACGGTTGCCGGAGGTGTCGCCCTTGGCCCATTCCTCCCGGCGGGTGCGGCTCCAGTAGACCATCCGGCCCGACTCGAGGGTCTTGCGCAGAGTGGCCTCGGTCATCCACGCCATCATCAGCACCTTGCCCGTTCCGCGCTCCTGGGCGATGGCGGCCACCAGCCCGTCGCCTGTGTAACGCACTTGCTCGATACCAGCCAATAGCGACGCCGACTGCTCCACGGGTACAGCATCACAGGTACAGCCGGATGCCGCCTATGCGACTACCCCACCACCGTGACCGTCTGGCGGACCTCGGTCGGCGACGGCTGGCTCTTGAGCGACGCCACCAGCTCGTACTGGCCGGGCTCGACGTCGAGGGTGTCGTCCTTCAGCTCGAAGGACTCCGCCTGGCCGGGGGCGATCGACATCTCACCGAATACCTGGGTGAAGGCCCTGCCCTTGCTCCAGCGGTACCGCTCCGCCGAGCCCTGGGTGAGAACCACGTCCCCCCGCTGACCCGAGCTGAACGTGAGGGTCACCGGCTCGTTCCCAGCGTTGCGAACACCGAGGGTCCAGGTCACGGGGGCTCCGGTCCGCAACGGCTCGGTGTGCGAGAGGGTCAGCCTCAAGCCCTCCTCCTGGTTCGGCTCCAGCACCACTGGGTCATCCTCCTTGCCTCCTCCGCCGCACGCGCTCATGACCAGCAGCACCGTCACCGCCAACGCCCTGCCCGCCAATGCGGCCGACCGCCTCATGCCGGGCGCACCGTGATGCCGGCCGCGGTCAAGTGCTCCTTGGCCTGGCGAACGGTGAGCTCGCCGAAGTGGAAGACCGACGCCGCCAGCAGCGCGTCAGCACCGCCTTCCCGGACACCGTCCACCAGGTGGTCCAAGCTGCCCACTCCGCCACTGGCGACCACCGGGATGTCGCAGGAGTCCACCACCCGGCGGGTGAGAGCCAGGTCGAATCCGTCCCTCGTGCCGTCCCGGTCCATGGAGGTGAGGAGGATCTCCCCCGCCCCCAGACGCTGGCACTCGGCGGCCCAGGCCACCGCATCCACGCCGGTGGGCGTGCGCCCGCCGTGGGTGTGGACCTCGAAGCTCCCGTCGACTCGCTTGGCGTCGATGGCCACCACCACGCACTGGGCCCCGAACTCCGCCGACAGCTCACTCACCAGCCCGGGCCGGGCCACGGCGGCGGTGTTGACGCCCACCTTGTCGGCACCGGCGCGCAGAAGCCGCCGGGCGTCGTCCACGCGCCGGACGCCCCCGCCGACCGTGAGGGGGATGAACACCTCCTCGGCGGTGCGAGCGACCACGTCCACCATGGTCCGGCGGGCGCCGGAGGAGGCGGTGATGTCGAGGAAGACCACCTCGTCGCCGCCGGCCTCGTCGTAGCGAGCAGCAAGCTCCACCGGGTCACCCGCGTCTCGAAGGCCCACGAAGTTGACGCCCTTCACCACCCGGCCGGCGTCCACGTCGAGGCAGGGGATCACCCGGATGGAGCGCACGCGGCCATCGCCTCCTCCACGCTGAAGACCCCCTCGTGCAGGGCCTTGCCCACGATCACCCCGGCCAAGCGCCGGCCTCCGACCTCCACCCCCGCCAGGCCCCGCAGGTCCTCCAGCGACCCCACGCCTCCGGAGGCGATGACGGGCAGCGCGGTGGCCGCCACCACCGTCGCCAGGCCGGCCAGGTCGGGCCCGCCCATGGTGCCGTCGCGCCAGATGTCGGTGACCACCACCGCACCCAGCGCCGCGCCCTGGAAGCGGCCGAGGAGGTCGGCGATCCCGATGCCCGAGCCCTCCGTCCAACCCCGGACCGCGACCTCGCCGTGACGGGCGTCGATGCCCAGCGCCACCCGGCCGGGATGGCGGGCGGCCACCCGCCTCACCATGGTGGGGTCCTCCACCGCCGCCGTCCCCATGACGATGCGAGCCACGCCGGACCCGAGCAGCGCCTCGGCCGAGAACTCGTCCCTCAGGCCGCCGCCGGCCTGGACCGGGATGCCCACTGCGTCGGCGATGGCCGTGACCGCGGCCCGGTTCTCGGGCCGGGCGGTACGGGCGGCGTCGAGGTCGACGACGTGGATCCACGGCGCCCCGTCGGCCTCCATCCCCTTGGCCGCGGCCACGGGGTCACCGTCATAGACGGTTTCGCGGCTGTAGTCGCCCTGCACCAGGCGCACGCAGCGCCCGTCCCTCAGGTCGATGGCCGGGTACAGGTCCATGGCCGACTCAGCCGCAGGCCTTGGCGAAGCTCTGGAGGAGCGACAGGCCCACCGACCCGGACTTCTCCGGGTGAAACTGGGTCCCCCACAGGTTCTCCCGTTCCACCGCCGCCACCACCGGCCCTCCGTAGTCGCAAATGGCGACCACCTCGTCGCTGGCCTCGGGCGCGTAGGAGTGGACGAAGTAGGCCCACGCCGGCTGGGGAAGGCCCTCGAGCAAGGTGCTGGGCCGGCCGGTGGCCTGGAGCACGTTCCACTGCATCTGGGGCCGCTTCACGCCGTCGGGAAGGACCTGTACCGAGCCCTCCAGCACGGCCAGGCCGTCCACCCCGGGGCTCTCCTCCGACCCCTCGTAGAGCATCTGCAGGCCCACGCAGACACCGAGGAAGGGCGTCCCCGAGTCGATGGCGCCGAGGGCGACCTTGTCCAGGCCCGACGCCCGCAGTGCCTCCATGCACCGGCCGAAGGAACCGACTCCGGGAAGGACCACGCCGCTGGCCAGCTCTGCGGCTCGCGGCTCTGTGACCAAGACGGCTTCGGCGCCCACCTTCTCCAGCGCCTTCTGCGCTGAGCGAAGGTTGCCGATGCCGTAGTCGAGGACGGCGATCACGACCGTGCCCCGCTCACAGCACGCCCTTGGTGGAGGGCACGCCGTCCCCCTCGACCTTCACCGCGTCGCGCAGAGCCCGGGCCACACCCTTGAACGACGCTTCGAGGATGTGATGGGCGTTCTTTCCGCTCCGCAGCCGGAGGTGCACGGTGAGGGCGGCGGTGGTGACGAACGCTCGCCAGAACTCCTCGGCCAGCTGCGGGTCGAACGGAGGCGTGCCGAGGGGCAGGGCGTCGGCCGGCGTCTCCAGCTCGTAGTGCAGGAAGGGGCGGCCCGAAAGGTCGACCGCCACCTCCACGAGGGCCTCGTCCAGAGGGACGCTGATGGACGCGAACCGTCGTACCCCTGCCTTGTCTCCGAGTGCCTCACGCAGGGTCTCGCCGAGGAGGATGCCCGTGTCCTCCACGGTGTGGTGGGCGTCGACCTCCAGGTCCCCCTTGGCGACGAGGTCCAGATCGAATCCGGCGTGGCGGCCGAGCTGAGCGAGCATGTGGTCGAAGAAGGGCAACCCGGTCGTAGCCGACGAGCGGCCCGAGCCGTCCAGGTCGAGCGAGACGCTCACCGAGGTCTCCTTGGTGGTGCGGCTGCGCTCCGCGAAGCGGGTGCTCACAAGTCCTCCTGCCCTTGGTCCAACGCCTCGTACAGCGCCGCGAGAAAGGCGTCGTTCTCGGCCGGCGTGCCCACGGTGACCCGCAGGCATCCGGAGAGCCGGGGCCACTCGCCCACGTCGCGCACCAGCACCGAGCGCTCAACGAGGCGGGCCCACAGCTCCCGGCCGTCGCCCGTCGTCGGGCGGAAGAGCACGAAGTTGGCGTCCGAGGGCCACCACTCCACGGCCAGCCGGTCGAGCCCGTCGAGGATCCGCCGGCGTTCGTCCTTGATGGCCGCCACCCGGGCCTCCATCTCGGCCGTGAACCGCAGCGCCAGCCGACCGGCCGCCTGCTTCACTGCGTCGAGGTGGTAGGGCAGGACACGGCGCTCCAGCTCGGCCACTACTGCCGCAGGACCCACGAGGTAACCGAGGCGGGCGGCGGCCATGGACCACGTCTTCGAGTAGGTGCGCACGACCACGAGGCCCACGTCGGGACCCACCAGATCGAGCGCCGACCACGGCGCGAACTGCCCGTAAGCCTCGTCCACCACCACCAGGCCGGGCGCCAGGTCGAGGACCTCCTCCACCACGGCGCGGGGCTCGGCGCCGCCGGTGGGGTTGTTGGGCGAGCACACGAAGGTGACGGCCGGATCGGCCTCGGCCGCGGCTCTCTTGACCTCACCGAGGTCGAGGCCAAAATCGGGCTGGCGCTCGCCCACCCACAACCCGGTGCGCGTGAGACGGCCCAGGTGCGAGTGGAGAGCGTAGGTCGGCTCGAACACCGCCGCCCGCCGGCCAGGCCCGCCGTAGGTGAGCAGCAGCGTCTGGAGGACCTCGTTGGAGCCGTTGGCCACGAACACCTGCTCCGGATCAACCCCGTGGAGGCGGCCCAGGGCCGCACGCAGCTCCCGGGCCTCCCGGTCGGGATACCGGTTGAAGGCGACGTCGGCCAGCTCGGTGGCCAGCGCATGGACGAAAGCCCGTGGAGGCGGGTACGGCGACTCGTTGGTGTTGAGGCGGACGTCCACCGCCACCTGGGGCGAGTGATACCCCGCGCCCAGGCCCTGGTCGTCGCTCGGGGAGAGGAGGGCGCTCATCGCTTGCCCAGTCCTTGCCTACCCGGTCGTCGTCGCATTCGAACCGACTCGGCGTGGGCAGCCAGGCCCTCGGCCTCGGCCAGCGCCGCCACGTGAGGACCGAGGCGCGCCAGGCCGTCCTCGCTCACCGAGACGACGTGGACCGTCTTCTGGAAGTCGTGGACACCGAGGGCTTCGGCGAAGCGGGCCGAGCCGTTGGTTGGCAGCACGTGGCTGGGGCCGGCTACGTAGTCACCCACGCTGGCCGGAGCAAAGGCGCCGACGAACACCGCACCGGCGTTTCGCACCAGCGGCACGAGGGACTCGGGGTCGGCGCTCATGAGCTGGAGGTGCTCGGGCGCGATTGCGTTGGCCACCTCCATGGCCAGTTCGGGGCCGTCCACCACCACGGCGTAGCCACCCTCGCTCAACGTGGCCTCGATCTCGCCTCGGCGGGGCGACTCGGCCACGAGGCGACCCACGGCGTCGGATATAGCGTCCGCTGCTGCCTCGGACCACGTGATCAGCCAGGCCAGGCCGTCGGGCCCGTGCTCGGCCTGGACCACGACGTCGATGGCGGCGTGGTCGACCGGCGTGGTGTCGTCGGCCACCACCACCACCTCCGAAGGGCCGGCGAAGGAGGCCGGGACGCTCACGACTCCCTCCCCCGCCACCTGGCGCTGGGCCACCGAGACGTACATGTTGCCCGGGCCGGCGATCACGTCCACGGCGCGGATGCTCTCGGTGCCGTACGCCATGGCCGCAACCGCCTGAGCGCCGCCGATGCCGTACACCTCGTCCACGCCGGCGAGGGCAGCCGCCGCCAGGGTGACGGCGCCGACCGACCCGTCGGCGTCCGGGGGCACGCACAGCACCACCTCGGACACGCCCGCCACACGGGCCGGCACCGCAGTCATGAGCACCGTGGACGGATAGCGAGCTCGCCCGCCGGGCACGTACAAGCCGGCCCGCTCCACCGGGCGGCGGAGCTCGCGGACCTCCACGCCGTCCTCCACCACGCTGCCTTCCTCCCGCAGCTGGTGGCGATGGAAGGCGAGGACGCGCCCGTAGGCCACCTCGAGGGCCCGGCGAAGGCCGGACGGGGTGGACTCGAGGGCTTCGGCGACGACGTCGGGCGGTACACGCAGAGCATGGGGGCGCGCGCCGTCGAAGCGCACGCCGTCGAAGCGCTCGGTGTATTCACGAACAGCGGCGTCGCCGCGGGTTCGCACGTCGAGCAGGATGGCTTGCACCGCGGAGGTGGGTGGCTCCTTGGCCGCCGCCGGGCGGGGCAGCGAAGAACGCCACCCTTGCGGCGCTCCGCGAAGGTCGAGTCGTCTCAGCATGAACGCTTCGATCGTACTGTGGGGCCCCCATGTCCTCGCTCGGCAACTCACCCGGCGACTCGCCCGGCGCCTCGCCGGCCGCAGAGCTCTCCTCGCTCGCCACCGCCCTGGAGGAGCTCTCCCAGAGGGTGACGAACATCGCCGACGCCTACGCCGCAGCCAAGCGCGACGACCTGGCCGCTGAGCTCTACCAAGCGGAGAGGAGCCTTGGGGGCGCCCGGCGGAACCTACGCCGGGTGGTGGACGCCGAGCGATAGGCCGCCGCAGGCCAAGCGGAAGGGGCCGAGAAAAAGACCGACGGCGCCGGAAGGCGCCGTCGGCCGAGCGGCGGGGACCGCTCTGGGAGCGGAGGCGGGAAACCGCTCCTCAGTTGTTTGGAACCCCGGGACCGCCCCGCTTGTTCCCGGTTCCCGGACGGGTCCTGTCGGGGTCTCGCTGGGTCACAGTCAGGGCCTTCCGTCCCTCGACGTCACCATGGCCCTCTCGCCCTCTTGGCCCCGTCCCGGAGCCGGCACCCCTCAGGCACTGCTTGGCCTCTTCGCGCTGGGCCTGCCGTTCGGCGGGTGCCGGAACCGAGCCCGCTTCGGTGGTGAGGCGCTCCGGCTTGCTCTGGGCCAGGGCCAGGGCGCCACCGCCGAGGCGATCCCGGCCACCAGGAGTACGGCGATGTTGCGCTTGATCATGAACTTATGCTGGCCGAGGGGCAGAAGTCGTTCAGGACGCAGACCTCGCACCGGGGACGTCGGGCTGTGCACACCCGGCGCCCGTGCAGGATGAGGCGCAGGCTGAGCGCCCCCCTCCCCGTGGCCGGCACCATGGCGTTCAGCTCAGCCTCGACCTTCTCAGGGTCTTCGTGGAGCGTCAGCCCCAGACGACGGCTCAGGCGACCCACGTGGGTGTCCACCGGCAGCCCGGGGAGCGAGAAGGCCACGCTGCGCACCACATTGGCCGTCTTGCGGCCCACCCCCGGCAGCGTCACCAGCGCGTTCATGGTGGTCGGGACCTCGCCCCCGTAGCGCTGGTCGAGCGCCTGGGCCATGGCGACCAGGCTGCGGGTCTTGGCCCGGAAGAACCCAGTGGGATGGATGATCTGCTCCACATGGGCAGGGTCGGCGCCGGCCAGCTCTGCCGCCGTCGGGTACTCGACGAACAGCGTCGGCGTCACCTGGTTGACCCGTTCGTCCGTGGTCTGCGCCGAGAGGATGGTCGCTACCAGGAGCTCGAACGGGTTGCCATGGCGCAGAGCGCACAGCTGCGACGCCCCACCGGGGTACTCGGCGGCCAGCCGGTTCGCGGTTTCCCGCGCCCGGCCTTTGGGAGTCCTGGGTCTCACCATGGGCGCAGGTAGCTTGGCACCCGATGCCGCGGGTGGAGGTCAAGCAGCAGGTGACCGCCGCCGATCGACGAGCCGTCTCCACCGTGCTGGAGACGGTGGGCAGGGCAGGCGTGTATCCCTTCTTCGAGTCGGGGGCTCCTGCTCGCCGCGTGCTGGCCTGGGAGCCGGGCCACAACGGCCCCGTGGGGTTCGCCCATGTCTCCAGGGAGGGCCAGCATTGGGCGCTCGAGCTGGTGGTGGACCCTCGCTCCGCCGCGGCGCTGCCGGCGTGGGACGCCTTGTTGCGGGCGAGCGTCGAGCTGGTGGGCCGTGAAGGAGGAGGCCCGCTACGCGTGTGGGTCCACGACGCGACCCCTGCGCACGACGCGGTGGCAGGCTCGGTCGGGCTCGAGGCCGAGCGCGACCTGTACCAGATGGGCCGCCCACTGCCTCTGGAGGAGCCGTCGACGCTCCCGACCCGGGCGTTCGCGGTGGGCCGCGACGAGCAGCCGTGGCTGGACGTCAACAACCGAGCCTTCGCCGGCCACCCCGACCAGGGCGGATGGACGCCGGACCACATCCGGCGGCTGGAGGCTGAGCCATGGTTCGAACCGGAGGGCTTCCTCTTGCACGAGCGGGAAGGCCGCCTGGCCGGGTTCTGCTGGAACAAGGTGCACCACGAGGTGGAACCGGCGCCGGGCGAGCTCTACGTCGTGGCCGTCGACCCCGACTTCCAAGGACTGGGGCTTGGCCGCCGTCTGGTGCTGGCCGGCCTCGACTGGTTGTCTCGCAAGCGCCTCGATGGGAGGAGGCTGGGTCGGGCCATCCTCTACGTCGACGCCACCAACCCGGCAGCGCTGCGGCTCTACGAGTCGATGGGCTTCGACGTGCACCACGTGGACAGGGCCTACGTGGGCGTCGTCCCACCGATGAGCGTCCCCAGTCCGTAGCCCACTGCGGCCGCAGACCCGGCCACGGCCAGATGGCGCAGGGCCGGGCGGAACGGCGACCTCCCGGTGGCGGCTCCCAAAGCCGCACCGATGCCCACCGCGCCCAACACACCGAGGACGACGGAAGCCACGGCGGCTGCCGCGCCGCGGGAAACCAGCCACGGCAGGAGCGGAACGAGCGCACCCAAGGCGAAGGCCACGAACGACGACGCCGCCGCCCCAACCGGCGAACCCAGTTGGGCGGGATCGATGCCGAGCTCCTCACGGGCGTGGGCCTCGAGCGCCACCTCGGGGTCGCGCATCATCTCCGCGGCCAGCTCCTCGGCCGTGTCGGGATTCACCCCCCGGCTGGCGTAGATGGCTGCCAACTCCTGGCGCTCGGAGTGCGGGTTCCTCCGGATCTCCGTGCGCTCCATCTCCAGCTCGTGCTCCAGCAGCTCGCTCTGGGCCCTCATGGACAGGTACTCGCCCGCGGCCATGGAGAACGCGCCGCTCACCAGGCTCACCATGCCTGCCAGCCGAACGAAGCCCGGTGCCGCGTTCGAGCCGGCCACGCCGAGCACCAGGCCCACGTTGGAGACCAGGCCGTCGCTCATCCCGAAGACCCCCGCCCGCACCGCCCCGCCCTGGACGTTGCGATGGTGGTGCTCGGCGACCGGTTCCGGTACTGCCATCTCCCGTAGCCTAGGTGCCACCGATGCAAGAACCCCGCCGCTGGATTAACCAGGGCCAACCCCAGACGCTGCAGATAGCGGTGTTCCTCCTCTACGCCACTGCGGCCTTCTCCGTGTTCGACCTGCTCTTGAAAGCGCCCCCCCAGTACGTCCTACCCACGGCCGTCGGAGGAGCAGCGGCGGGTTACGGGGTCGCCAACGAGAAGAAGTGGGGCTACTGGTTGGGGGTCGCCACAGCATCGGTGCCCTTCTTGTTCATCCTCCTGGGGGGCCCGATCAGGGTGATCAGCCTCATGTTCGACATTGCCCTCATCGCCCTGCTGCTGCACACCCAGAGCCGCGAGTACCGGCGCATCTGGTTCAAGTGAACGACGCCGTCGTGCGCGACGGGCTGGAGCTCCTCTTCGTGGTGGCCGTCGGCGGCATGCTCTGGTCGGCCGTCAGGCGGCTCCGGGCCGGCCAGATCGAGGTCTTCCGGTGCCCGGCATGTGAGCGACCGACGTCCAGGGCCTACCCCCAGTGCACCCGCTGCGGCGCCGCCCTGCCAGAGTGAGCCACGTGGACGAGCCTCTTCCCCAGGGCCCGGACAAGGTGCGTGCGGTGCGAGAGATGTTCGACGTCATCGCTCCCCGCTATGACCTGGTCAACCGGGTGATGACCTTGGGCATGGACGTGGGCTGGCGCCGGGCCACCGTTCGCTCCCTCGGTCTGCGGCCCGGCTCCCGGGTGCTCGACCTGGCCGCCGGCACCGGTGACCTGTGCCGAGAGGTGCAGGCCGCGGGTCATGCGCCCGTCGGCCTCGACCTCTCTTGGGGCATGTTGGCCCACGCTCGGACCAGCGCTCCCCTGGTCCAGGCCGACGCCCTTCGCCTCCCGGTTCCCGACCACACGATCGACGGCGCCACGTGCGGGTTCGCCCTGCGCAACGTGGCCGACCTCGACGCCTTCTTCTACGAGCTCGGGCGCGTCGTGCGCCCGGGCGGGCGCATCGCCCTCCTCGAGGTGGCGGAGCCGGTCCACCCCGTGCTGCGCTGGGGTCATGGCCTGTACTTCACCAAGGTGATGCCGCGCCTCGGCGGCCTGCTATCCGATGCCTCCGCCTACGGGTACCTTCGCCGTTCCGTGGCCTACCTGCCCTCGCCGCCCGACATGGTGGCAAAGCTCAGGGCAGCCGGCTTCGCCGCCGTCGAGCGCCGCCTGCTCAGCAGCGGGATCACCCAGCTGATCACGGCCACGGGCACCCGACGATGACGGCGACGACGACCACGTCATCCTCAGAGGTCCCGCGCCGCCTCACCGCCCGCACCGTGCGCATCGACGGGACCGAAGTGGACCTACCCGCCTTCGCCGGCGACGACGGTGTGCTGTTCGAGCGCGCCGGCGCGGGGCTGGCGGGCCGGGGTGTGGCCCTTCGTGTGGAGGCAGCGCGCGTGGGTGACTCGCTGGCTGCCATCGCCGTCGACGACGAGGTGGGCCTGCCCGGCTGCGGACCCGTCGCCGTCGGTGCTCTGCCTTTCCTGCCGGACGGTCGGGCCACCATGGTCGTGCCCCGGACAGTCCTGGGCCGGGACCGGGATGGCACGGCGTGGATCACCACCATCGGGCCCCAGCCGGGGGTACAGCCGGCGGCACACACACCGTCGCCCGCCGGTACCCGCCCGCCCGACCGCTTCACGCTCATCGCCGCCCGGCCCCACGAGGAATGGCTGGGCGTCATCAGCGCCGCCATCGCAGAGATCCGCTCCGGGCGGCTCCGCAAGATGGTGCTCGCCCGCGAGGTGGAGGTCGAGGCCAACCGGCCCATCTTGGCGAGCCATGTGATCACCCGGCTGAGAGCGCTGTACCCGTCCTGCATGCTGTTCTCCGTGGAGGGCTTCGTGGGGGCCAGCCCCGAGCTGCTCGTCTCCCGACAGGGATTGGACGTGCGCTCCCAACCCATGGCCGGGACCATCCCCCGCAGCGGTGATCCCAGGGTGGACGCCCAGCTGGCGGCCACCCTGATGAGCTCAGCCAAGGACCGCCTCGAGCACCGCCTCGTGGTCGACGCCGTGGCCGGCGCGCTGGCCCCCTGCTGCCAGGTCATGGACGTGCCCGCCGAGCCGTCCATCGTGCCCCTCCGAAACGTCTGCCACCTCGGCACCACCATCACCGGGCGCCTGAGCGAGCCCGACTTCTCCGCCTGGGACCTCGCCGCCATGCTCCACCCCACCCCGGCCGTGGCCGGCACACCGACCGAGGACGCCCTGGCCTGCATCGCCGCCATCGAGAGGCTCGACCGGGGCCGCTACGCCGGACCGGTCGGTTGGGTGGACGCGCGGGGCGACGGCGAGTGGGCCGTCGGGATCCGTTCGGCCCAGATCTCGGGCAACCGGGCCCGCCTCCTAGCCGGGGTCGGCGTGGTCGCCGACTCAGACCCCGAGGCCGAGCTGGCCGAGACCCAGCTCAAGCTCCAGGCCCTTCTGGCCGCCGTCGTCCGTCCGTAGGCGGGATCGTCCCGAGCTCAGCGGGGACGGTCGTGCGCTCCGAGGGCCGAGGCCACCGCCTGGTGAAGCTCGTCGTGGACGGCCACGTTGGCGCCACGGTCGGTGCGCACGACCACGACCCTGACGCGGTGTCCTTCGCCATGGGCGTCGCCGGGCCCGGGCTTGGTCACCGCCTCGCCCAGCTCGGTGAGAGAGGTGGCGACGCAGGTCTCCGCTCCATGGGCCTCGGCTACGGCGCACAGGTCCAGGCCGTGGGGGGTTCCGAGAAGGCGCTCGAAGCGGTCCGGGTCCAAAGCGGTGGCCTGCGGCAGGAAGGAGAAGATGCCGCCGCCGTCGTTGTCGACGACCACCAGCGTGCACGACACATCGAGGCCGCCGGGGGGGGCGAGGAGCCCGTTGACGTCGTACAGGAAAGCCAGGTCGCCCAAGAGCGCCGTGGTGGGGCCGGGCCACGCAGCAGCCACACCCATGGCGGCGGACACCACGCCGTCGATCCCGTTGGCGCCGCGATTGGAGAAGTAGCTCAGCCCCTCACGGGGCCGGGCGTACCATTCCAGGTCACGCACCGGCATGGAGGAGGACGCCACCAGCGCCGCTCCGTCGGGCAGCTCGGCCGCCACCGTCCGGGCCACGGCCGGCTCGGTGAGCTCACGTCGTCCAGCGAGGGAGCTGTCGAAGGCCCGCTGGGCCGCGGCCTCGGCTCGGCGCCAACCGCGGAGCCACTCGGGAGGCGCCGGCCGGGGCCCGGCGGCGAGCACTCCCCGGCACACGCTCGTGGGATCGGCGCTGACCACGGTGGTGGCTGCTCGAGCGGGGTCGAGCCACGCCCCGTGGGGGTCAACCAGGTACTGCGGGACGTCGAGGCCGGCCAGCCACTCGGCGACCTTGCGGGACGCCCACGGCGCCCCCAGGCGCAGCACCACGTCGGGGCGCTGGGCGGTGGTGAAGCCTCGCGACCTGAGGAGGGCGTCGGCCGCGGCCACGGTCACGGGCGCCGGCACCCGGGCGCCGGAACGAGGTTCGGCCAGCACCGGCCAGGCCAGTGCCCGACCCATCTGCTGCACGGCCTCGGGATCGCCGGCTCCCGCTCCGGCAACGATGACGCCACGGCGGTTGTAGCCCGCCAGCTCCCTCACCAACTCGGCAGGCGCCTCCCTCGATGTGGCCGCCACCCTGTGCCACGGCTCACCGCGGGGGCGGCCGGCGGGCAGCGGGCCGGGGTGGGCCACCAGCGGCTCGCGGAAGGCCAGGTTCAGGTGCACGGGACCCGGCCCGGCGGGACCTGCGGCCGCCACGGCCACCGCCCGGGCGGCCATCGAGCGCCAGGTGTGGGCCGCCTCCTCGTCGGCCACGCCGGGCTCGAACGCCCAGCGCACGGAGCCCTCGAACAGGCGTGCCTGCTCCACCGTCTGGGGCGCTCCCACGTGGTGCAGCTCGGGCGGGCGGTCGGCGGTGCAGACCACCAGCGGGACGCGGGACTGGTGGGCCTCCACGACCGACGGGTGCAGCTCGACCGAGGCCGTGCCGCTGGTGGTGAGCACCACCGGCGGGACGCCCGAGGCCAGTCCCAGGCCGAGGGCGAAGAAACCCGCCGAGCGCTCGTCGATCATGACGTGGACCCGGATCCGTGCTTCGCCGGCCAACGCCACCGCCAATGGAGTCGAGCGAGAACCGGGTGCCACCACGGCGTCGGTCACTCCGCAGCGGGCCCACTCGTCAACCAGGGTTGCGCAGAACGTTGCCTGTAGCGTCACCGGCCATGCCCCGGTTGGCGCTCCTGCACGGCTTCACCCAGACGGGCCGCTCCTGGGCACCGCTGCTCCCCGCCCTGGAAGAGCGCGTCGGCGATCACAGCGACGTCTGCACCCCTGACCTCCCGGGCCATGGCACGCGCTCCGACGTGCGGGTCGACCTGTGGGATGCGGCCCGGCTCCTGGGCGAGGAGTGTGGACGGGCAGCGTATGTCGGCTACTCCATGGGCGGGCGGGTTGCCCTTCACTTGGGACTGGAACGGCCCGACCTCGTGGAGCGCCTCGTGCTGGTGAGCGCCACCGGCGGCATCGAGGACGCCGGAGAAAGGGCCGCCCGCCGCCGGGACGACGAGGCACTGGCGCAGATGCTCGAGGACGATGGCGTCGAGGCCTTCCTGCAGCGGTGGCTGTCCGCCCCGCTCTTCACCGACCTGTCCCCCGATGCAGCCGGGCTCGACGCCCGCCGGGAGAACACCGCGGCCGGTCTGGCCGCCGCCCTGCGGCTGATGGGCACGGGCACCCAGGAGCGGCTGTTGCGCCGGCTGGACCAGCTCACCATGCCGGTGCTGGTGGTCGCGGGTGAGCGCGACGACAAGTTCGCCGAACAGGCCCTGCACCTCGGTGGTTGGATCGGTCCCACGGCTCAGCTCGTCCTCGTACCCGACGCCGGGCACGCCTGCCACCTCGAGAACCCGGACGCCTTTCTCGACCTGGTGGTGCCCTTCCTCGAGGACGATGACGGGCACGGGCACTGATGGGCCTGACCGCTCAGCCACTTGCCGCTCAGCCCGAGATGGCGATGCCCAGCGCCAGCAGCGCCCCAAAGGCCAGCTGCAGCTTGCCGGTGGCGACGAGGGCGGGCACGAGCTGGCGTCCGGCGGCCCCCGACGCCACCGCCTTGGCCGGTCGGCGTGCCAGGGGCGCGGAGGCGAGGGCGCCGAGGGCGAAGGGCTGGGCGAGGGCTATGACCGGCACGAGGAGGAACGCCCCCACCAGGCAGCCCAGGTAGAGCAGGCGGGTCCACGTCTCCCCCAGGCGCACGGCGAGGGTCCGCTTGCCGGCACTGGTGTCGCTCGGGATGTCCCGCAGGTTGTTGGTCACGAGCAGGGCGGTGGCCAGAAGGCCCACCGGCACCGACGCCAGGAGGCCCAGACCGGTGACCCGCTCGAGATGCACATAGGCCGAGCCGGCAGTGGCCACCAGCCCGAAGAAGACGAACACGAAGACCTCGCCGAAGCCGGCATAGCCGTACGGACGTGGCCCGCCGGTGTAGAGCCAGCCGGCGGCGAAGCAAGCCACCCCCACCAGCAGCAGCTCGGGACCGACGGCGATGCTGACCGTCAGCCCCACCACGCCGGCCACGGCCATGGACGAGAAGGCGGCCAGACGCACCGACGACGGGGTGGCCAGACCCTCGGCCACCAAGCGGGTGGGCCCCACCCGGCGCTGGTCGGTGCCCCGGATGCCGTCGGAGTAGTCGTTGGCGTAGTTGGTGCCCACCTGGATGGCGAGGGCCACCACCAGGGTCGCCGCCGCCCGCCACCACACGACCTCCCCCTGGGCGCCGGCCACGGCCGAGCCCACCGCCACCGGGACCACCGCTGCCGGCAGGGTGCGAGGCCGGGCTCCCGCCACCCACTTCGAGGCGGGGCCCTTCACCAAGCCGGTCCTGTCACGGCCGGCGGGGAAAACGGGAGAAGTCCGGCGGGCGCTTCTGCACGTAGGCGTCGCGGCCCTCCTGGGCCTCCTCGCTCATGTAGAAGAGCAGGGTGGCGTCACCGGCCAGCTGTTGGATGCCGGCCAGCCCGTCGTCGGCGGCGTTCATCGACGCCTTGAGGAGCCGGAGGGCAAGGGGCGACAGGGCGAGCATCTCCCGGCACCATGCCACCGTCTCCTCCTCTAGGCGGTCCAGGGGCACGACGGTGTTCACCAGACCCATGTCCAGGGCTTCTTGGGCGTCGTACTGGCGGCACAGGAACCAGATCTCCCGGGCCTTCTTCTGGCCCACGTTGCGGGCAAGAAGCCCGGACCCGTAACCCCCGTCGAAGGAGCCCACCCGGGGTCCGGTCTGGCCGAACCGGGCATTGTCGGCGGCGATGGTGAGGTCGCACACCACGTGGAGCACGTGGCCGCCACCGACGGCGTACCCGGCCACCATGGCCACCACGGGCTTCGGGCACCGGCGGATCTGGACCTGGAGGTCGAGCACGTTGAGCCGCCCGATCCCCCGCCCGGCCACGTCGTCGTCGCCGATGTAGCCGTCGTCGCCCCGGATGCGCTGGTCGCCCCCCGAGCAGAAGGCCAGCGGTCCCTCCCCGGTGAGGATGACGACGCCCACGGAGGGATCGTCCTGGGCTCGGTGGAAGGCGTCGGACAGCTCGAACAGCGTCTGGGGGCGAAAGGCGTTGCGGACCTCGGGCCGGCAGATCGTGACCTTGGCCATGCCCTCTGCTGTCTGGTATCGGACGTCGGCGTAGCTGCCCGCCTCGGTCCAGTCCGGGATGGCCTGGTTCATGCGGTCGTTACCCTACCGATGTGCCCTCCCTGGTGGTCCTCGACGCCGCCGGCACTCCGGCGTTCGTGGAGTCCCTGCGTGCCGCCTGGGATCGCGGTGACGCCGTCCTCCCCCTCGATCCGCGCCTGCCCCCGCCGGCTCGGGCCGAGGTGTTGGCTGCGGCCCGGCCCGATGAGCCGGTAGCCGACGGAGACGCCTTGGTCGTGGCCACCAGCGGGACGACCGGCGGTCCCAAGGCCGCGGTGCTCACCCACGAAGCAGTTCGGTCTGCGGCGCTTGCAGTCTCCCGGCGCATGCAGGTCGACCCCGCAGCTGACCGGTGGCTGGCCTGCCTGCCGCTGTCGCACATCGGAGGCCTCGCCGTAGTAGCCAGGGCGCTGATCACGAGCACGCCCCTCGAGGTCCACGCCCGTTTCGACCCCGCTGCGGTCAACGCCAGCCCGGCCACGCTCACGTCGGTCGTGCCGACCATGCTCGAGCGGGGCGTTCGGGCCAACGGGTTCCGAACGATCCTCGTGGGCGGTGATGCCGACCTGCGCGTCCGAGCGCCCAACGTGGTGCACACCTACGGCATGACCGAGACCTGCGCAGGGATCGTGCACGGCGGGCGACCCCTCGACGGCGTGGAGGTGCGGGCCGACGCCGAGGGCCAGCTCCACGTGCGGGGTCCCATGCTCCTGCGCTGCTACCGGGATGGCACCGACCCCAAGGATGGCGACGGCTGGCTGCCCACGGGAGACCTCGGCCTCGTCGTCGGCGACCGCGTGCGCGTGGACGGGCGGCTGTCGAACGTCATCGTCACCGGCGGCGAGAAGGTGCAGCCCGAACAGGTGGAGGCGGTGTTGGGCAACCACCCCGGGGTCAAGGAGGTGGCCGTGGCCGGTCGGTCCGACGGCGAGTGGGGCCAGCGCGTCGTTGCCTGGGTGGTGCCGCGCCACGCGGCCAACCCACCGACCCTCGCGTCGCTGCGTCGCTCCGCGAAACGAGCGCTGGCGCCGTACTCGGTCCCCAAGGAGCTGGTGTTGGTGGACGAGCTCCCCCGCACCGCGTCCGGAAAGCTGCGACGCGCGAGGCTGCAGTGATGCGACGCCATCGATGACGGCCATCCTCGGGGTCAACTGCTTCAGCCACGACACAGCCGCCTGCCTCCTGGTCGACGGCGAGGTGGTGGCCATGGGCGAGCAGGAGCGCTTCAACCGGGACCAGCACACCAAGCTCTTCCCCGACGACGCCATCGGCTTCTGCCTGGCCCCTATGGGACCGACCGTCTGGTCGAGGACCTGCGCGACGTGCTGCGCCTCGACCACGACGGCCTCTTCGCCGTCAACCTGGCCTGGTTCCGCTACCAGCGCGAGGGCAGGCCCGTCTCTGGCCGCTTCGTGCGGCGCCACGGCCAGGCGCGGGTGCCGGAGTCGGAGATCACCCAACGGGACAAGGACCTGGCCTACGCGGTCCAGGACGTGGTCGAGGGGGCCGGCGTCCACCTGCGGCAACGCCATGGGGGCGGCTTTGTGGACCTGGCACCAGGTGCTCGGGAACCCGCGCCAATGGTCCATGCATCACCCCTTCTGGGGCATGGAGCACGACGAGAAGCAGCTGGCCGCGGCGCTCTCGGCTCGGGGGCTGGCCTTCTCCAAGGTGGGCGACCCTGCGGCCGAGGCCGCCCGGCGGCTGGCCGCCCGGCGGCTGGCCGCCCGGCGGCTGGCCGCCCGGCGGCTGGCCGCCCGGCAAGGTGGTGGGCTGGTTCCAGGGTCGGGCCGAGGTGGGCCCCAGGGCCCTCGGCGCCGCTCCATCCTGGCCGACCCCAGGACGTCGCACATGCGCGACGTGGTGAACGACCGGGTGAAGCACAGGGAGGGCTTCCGACCCTTCGCCCCGCCGTCCTCCACCACCGGGGCCACGAGTACTTCGAGGGTTACTACCCTACGCCGTTCATGCTTCTCGTCCTGCCCATCCGGCCCGACAAGCGCAGCGTGATCCCTGCTGTCACCCACGTGGACGGCACCGGCCGCCTCCAGAGCGTCACGCCCGAGCTCAACCCCTCGTTCCACCGCCTGATCAGCGAGTTCGACCGACTCACGGGCGTGCCCGTCGTGCTCAACACCAGCTTCAACCTCCGGGGCGAGCCCATCGTCCACCGGCCCGGGGAAGCGGTGGCCGACTTCCTCCGCAGCGAGATGGACTGCGTGGTCCTCGGCTCGCTGCTTTGCGACAAGGAGAAGACGTGAACCGCCTGGCCAACGAGACCAGCCCCTACCTCCGCCAGCACCAGGACAACCCCGTGGACTGGTACCCATGGGGCGAGGAGGCCCTCCAGCGGGCCGAGGCCGAGGACCGCCCCATCCTGCTCTCGGTGGGGTACTCGGCCTGCCACTGGTGCCACGTCATGGCTCATGAGTCCTTCGAGGACCCCGACGTGGCCGCGGTCATGAACGAGCTGTTCGTGAACGTCAAGGTGGACCGGGAAGAACGGCCCGACGTCGACGCCGTCTACATGGAGGCGGTGCAGGCCTTCTCGGGTCAGGGCGGCTGGCCCATGACCGTCTTCCTCACCCCCGACGGGCGCCCCTTCTTCGGTGGGACTTACTACCCCAAGACCACCAAGCTGGGTCGCCCGGGCTTCGTGGACTTGATGCGCGGCGTGGACCAGGCCTGGCGCGAGCGGCGGGACCAGGTGCTGGCCCAGGCCGACCACGTTTCGTCCGCCATCCGGGCCCAGGCGGCCATGGTCACCGGAGGGTCCGAGGACGGGGCCGCCCCGGAGCTCGGGCCGTCGCTCGTCCAACGTGGGTACAAGGCCTTGACTGCGTCCCACGACGCCGAGTGGGGCGGGTTCGGAAGCGCTCCCAAGTTCCCCATGCCCACGAACCTGGAGCTGATGCTGCGGGTGCACGCCCACGACGGGGACGAGGAGCCGCTGCAGATGGCGGTGACCACCCTCGACGCCATGGCCTCGGGGGGGATGTACGACCACCTGGGGGGTGGGTTCCACCGCTATTCGGTGGACGCCTTCTGGATGGTCCCCCACTTCGAGAAGATGCTCTACGACCAGGCCGGCCTGGTGCGGGCTTACCTCCATGCGTGGCAGCTCACCGGCGAAGCCCGCTTCCGCCAGGTGGTGGAGGAGACGGTGGGCTACGTCCTGCGCGAGCTCGGCCAGGCCGAGGGGGGCTTCTCGTCCGCCGAGGACGCCGACTCTGAGGCGGAGGAAGGCAAGTTCTACGTCTGGCGGCTGAGCGACGTGGCCCGCATCGGCGGTCCGGAGGCCGTGGACTGGTACGGCGTCACCCAGGGCGGCAACTTCGAGGGAGCCAACATCCTCCACCGCCCGGTGCGAGGGGACCTGCTGCGCCCTCCCGAAGTGGAGGCGGCGCGCCGGCGGCTGTTCGACGAGCGCCAGGAGCGTGTCCGACCGGGCCTGGACGACAAGGTGCTCACGGAGTGGAACGCCATGTTCCTCTCATCATTGGCCGAGGCGGGCGCGGCCCTCGGGCGGGACGATTGGCTTGAGGCGGCGGTGGCCAATGGGGAGTTCCTCTTGTCCGCCCTGCGCAGGGAGGACGGGCGCCGGCTCCGCTCGTGGCAGCGCGACGGCGGGGCCCGCCACCTCGCCTACGCGGTGGACCACGCCTGGCTGGTGGACGCCTTCTGCCGGCTGGGCGAAGCCACGGGGAAGGCCCGCTGGGTGGGCGAGGCCCGCAGCGCCGCCGAGGCCATGATCGAGCTGTTCTGGGACGAGGCTCAACCCAGCTCCGGTGGCTCCGGCTTCTTCACCACCGGTCACGACGCCGAGCGCCTCGTGGTCCGCCACAAGGACCTCGTGGACGGAGCCACGCCGTCGGCCAACTCGGTGGCCGGCACCGCCCTCATCCGCCTCTCCGCGCTCACCGGAGAGCAGCGCTACGCCGACCGGGCCGAGCTCGTCCTGCGCCTCCTGGCCGAGCCCCTGAGCAAGCATCCGAGCGCCTTCACCCACCTGCTCGGCGCAGCGGACATGCTCGTCACCGGCCTCACCGAGATCGTCGTGGTTGGCGACCGGCCGGACCTGGTGGCGGCCGTCCACTCCCGCTACCTTCCAAACGCCGTCCTGGCGTGGGGCGAGCCCCACGACTCGCCGCTCTGGGAGGGGCGCGCTGAGGGACAGGCCTACGTTTGCCGGAACTACGCCTGCCAGGCACCGGTCTCCACCCCCCAGGATCTCCTGGCCCAGCTGCAATAGCCCCCCGCGGCGGGCGAGAAGGCAGGGGCCGGGTGGGTTACTTGCCCAGGCGCCCTTCGGCGAGGTCCTCGGCCATGGCCCAACCGAACGCGATGAGCGAGTCGGCGCGGACGCGGTCGAGCCCGGAGAAGAGGGCAACCACATCGGGGTCGTGGTCGTCGGGCTTGAGGGCCTCATGGTCGAGGACGCCGCAGGCGTTGCCGTCGCCCTTCACCACGAAGGCGCGATCCTCGATGCGACCCTCGGCGCCGAAGCGCTTGGCCAGCCGACGGCCCCAGGCCCGCTCCTCGCCGCTGGCCTTGTGACCGGGCCGGGGGACGATGTCCTGCAGGCCTTTGAAGGCCAGGAAGCCGGCGGGGTCGATGAGCCGGGTGCCGACCAGCACGTCCTCGTCGGGGAACGCCAGGAGCGCTCGGCGGTACTCGTCGGCCATGAGGTGCTTGAGCACCGACTCGCGCTTGGCGCCGCGCCGGACCGAGGCCAGGCCCACCAGGAGGCAGGGCGTGCCCCCGATCCGCTCCAGAGTGCAGAACGAGAAGCCACACAGCTTCCCGTTGTCGCGCACTTGGGTGATGAGCACCCACTCTTCACGTTGCTTGGACAGGAGCCCTACGTCGTAGTTGGCGGGCCCGTCAGCGCAGATGTCGGCCATCTCGCCGAGCTCGGCGTCACTCAGCGCCGTGCAGTCCTTGGTCTCGACCTCAGTCGCCATGAGAACCAGAGATTAGTCGCTCAGGCAGCCGGCTCCCAAGAGAGCCTTGAGCTCGCCGTGCAAACCGTTGCTCACGTCCACACCGAAATGGTCGGGCAGACGGATGGTCCTGGAGCCCAGGTTCAAGAGGACCGCGCTGTCTCCGGGATGCTCGGCCAGCACCGCCTTCAGCCTGTCCACGAGCCCCTGGCTGAGCCCTCCCGGGGGGAGCGTGATCCGTACCTGGCGCGCCCCGACCCGCAGGTCGGGACACTTGACCTCGAGGCAGGTGAGCTTGGGCTGGTCCTCGCGACCATCGAGGCGGGCCTTCACACACGCCACCGCGTCGGGGGCAAGGACGTGGCCGTACTCCTGCATGACGCGGGGGAAGACCCACACCTCGATGGACGACGCCAAGTCCTCGAGCTGGAAGGTGGCCATGAGGTCGCCCTTCTTCGTGTAGCGACGGGCCACGTTGGTGATCACGCCCCCGACCCAGCGCACGTCTCCGTCGCCAAGGTCGCGCATCTCGGCGATGGTGCTCTCCGTGTGGCGCCGCAACACGGCTTCCACACCGATCAGAGGATGGTCGGAGAGGTACAGGCCGAGCATCTCCTTCTCGAAGGCCAGCTTCTGGGCCTTGTCAAACTCGACGTTGGGCACAGGGATGCGACTCTCCTCTGAACCGGCCGAGGAAGCTCCGCTTCCGAGGACGTCAGAGAACAGCTCGAACTGACCTTCCGACTCCCGCCTTCGCCGGGCCAGCGTACGGTCGACGATCTGCTCGAACACCTGGCACAGGCCTTGGCGCGGGTGGCCCAGTGAGTCGAAGGCACCGGCTTTGACCAGTGACTCGATGGAGCGCTTGTTGAGCACCAGCGGGTCGACCCTGTCGCAGAAGTCATGGAAGTCTGCGAACGGACCGTTGGCCTCTCGCTCCACGACGACCCGTTCCACAAGACCCTCGCCCACATTTCGCACGGCGGACATTCCGAAGGGGATGCGGCCCTCCCGTGCCGCGAAGTCCGAGCTCGACAGGTTGACGTCGGGCACCAGCACCTCGGTGCCGAGTGACCGGCACTCGGCCAGGTACACCGCCGTCTTGTCCTTGTCGTCCTTCACCGAGGTGAGCAGGGCGGCCATGTACTCCACCCCGTGGTTGGCCTTGAGCCAGGCCGTCTGGTAGGCGATGAATCCGTAGGCGTAGGCATGTGCCTTCGGGAAGGCGTAGTCGGCGAAGGGCTCGATCATGTCGAAGAGCTTGGTGCCGAGGCCGGCGCCGTAGCCCTTGGCCTCACACCCCTCCACGAACTTGACCCTCTCCTTGGCGATGAGGGCGCGGACCTTCTTGGCGCACGCCTTCCGGAGGTTGTCGGCCTCCTCCAGGGAGTACCCGGCGAAGCGCTGGGCGACCCGCATCACCTGCTCCTGGTAGATCATGAGCCCCTGGGTGTCGGCCAGCAGCTTCTCCAGCTCCGGGTGCAGGCACTGGATCGGCTTGCGGCCGTTCTTTCGGTCGGCGTAGTCGTTGTGCATGTTCGACGCCATGGGCCCGGGGCGATACAACGCCACCAGGGCGGCCACGTCGTCGAACGTGGTGGGTGCCAGGGAGCGCATGAGGGCCCGCATGGCGCCGCCCTCCAGCTGGAACACCCCGACGGAGCGGCCCTGGCGCAACTTCTCGAAGGTGGGCTCGTCGTCGAGGGGGATGGTGTCGATGTCGGGGCGCGCCCCGGTGGACTCCTCCACCAGGTCGAGGGCCCGCTCGATGACGCTCAGGTTGCGCAGGCCGAGGAAGTCCATCTTCAGCAGGCCCAGCTCCTCCACGCCGTGCATCTCGTACTGGGTGACGATGGGAGCGTTGGCCGGGTCGCCGCCGGCCTCGGGCTTGCGCTGGATCGGCAGGTGCTCGGTGAGGGGCTGCTCGGTGATGACAACGGCGGCGGCGTGGATGCCGTCCTGGCGGCGCAGCCCCTCCAGGCCCTTGGCCACGTCGATCACCTTGCGGGCGTCGGGGTCGGTGGCGTACATGTCCCGCAGCCCCCCGGCCATCTTGAAGCCGTCGGGGTGGGCCGGGTCTGCCTCGAGGCAGGCGCGCAGTGGCGTGTCGCGGCCCATGATGAGGGCGGGCATGGCCTTGGCCACCTTGTCGCCCACTGCATACGGGTAGCCGAGGACACGGGCCGCGTCTCGCACCGCGGCCCGGGCCTTGATGGTGGAGAAGGTGACGACCTGGGCCACGTGGTCCCAGCCGTAGCGCTCGGCGGCGTAGCGGATCATCTCGCCGCGGTGGCGCTCGTCGAAGTCCATGTCGATGTCGGGCATCCCCTTGCGGCCCGCGTTGTAGAAGCGTTCGAAGATCAGGTCGTGGGCGAGGGGGTCGAGGTCGACGATGCGCAGGCAGTAGGCCACGCAGCACCCTGCCGCCGAGCCCCGGCCCGGGCCGACTCGGATGCCGGTCTCCCGGGCGTGGCGGATGAGGTCCCAGACGACGAGGAAGTAGGCCGAGAAGCCCATGTCGACGATGACGCTGAGCTCGGCCTGGAGGCGACGGGTGACGGTCTCTGGCAGGGAGTCGCCGTAGCGCCGGCGGGCGCCTTCGAAGGTGAGGTGGTGGAGGTAGGCGGGCTCCGAGGAGAAACCGGCCGGGAGCGGGAAATGGGGCAGCCTCGGTTTGCCGAACTCGATCTCGACCCGGCAACGCTCGGCGATCGAGAGTGTGCTGTCACACGCCTCGGGGTAGTCGGCGAACAGCGATCGCATCTCCGCCGCCGACTTCAGGTAATGCTGGTCGCCCTCGAAGCGGAAGCGCTTCTCGTCGGCCAGGGTGGCGCCGGTCTGCACGCAGAGGAGGGCGTCGTGGGCGACGGCGTCCTCCTGCTTCGGGTAGTGGCTGTCGTTGGTGGCCAGCAGCGGCGCGCCCAGCCGGGAGGCGATGTCGATGAGCTGAGGGTTGGTCTTGCGCTGCTTGTCGAGGCCGTGGTCCTGCAGCTCCACGAACATCCGGTCTCGGCCGAAGATGTCCTGCAGCCGCCCGGCGAGGGCAGAGGCCTGCTCCAGATCGCCTCGGAGCAACGCCTGGAGCACCACACTGCCCAGGCATCCGGTGGTGGCGATCACACCCTCCTGGTGGCGCGCCAGCAGCTCCCAGTCGACCCTGGGCTTGTGGTAATAGCCCTCCAGGTAGGCGGCACTGGAGAGCTTCATGAGGTTGCCGTAGCCCCGGTCATTCTCGGCCAGCAGCGTGAGGTGGTAGTAGAGCTTCTCGTCGCCCTCACCGCTCCCGCCGGTGTCATCGATGCGGCCCCGCCTCACCGGGCGCTCGTGGCGGCTGTTGGCGGCCATGTAGATCTCGGTCCCGATGATGGGGTTGATCCCCTGCGCCCGGCACTCCTTGTAGAAGTCGAGGACCCCGTACATGTTGCCGTGGTCGGTGATGGCGATGGCAGGCTGGCCGTCGGCAACGGCGGCGGACACCACGTCCTTCACCCGTGCGGCACCATCGAGCATGGAGAACTCGGTGTGCACGTGCAGGTGGGCAAACGAAGCGCTCACGCCTCCGCCTTCAACGTCGGCGAACCCACTCCTGTCCCCACTGCTGCTACACCTCGCCTGCTACCACTTGCCCACCCCTGGTCGCCCTGCGTGTGCTGCGTCTGCCTGCTCCTGGCAGGGACTACACCGCTGTCATTCAGCGAGGCTAGTTGCAGGGGACGGGGAGGGAAAGCCCTTGCGCCGGCGGCGGTCTACGCCTTGGCCGTGGCGTAGACCACTAGGTTCTCGTCGTAGGACCGGCTCGAGCGGTCGAATCGGCCTGAGCAGGTGACGAGCCTGAGCGTCGGGCGCTCGGTCGGCCCGTAGACCTGGTCGGTGGGGAAGTTGGCCTTGGCGTAGTTGCCCGAGCGCTCGACGGTGTACACCACGGTCCTCCCATCGGTCCTCTGCACGCTCACCTCGTCCCCCGGCTCGAGCTCACGCAACCGGAAGAACACCGCCGGCGCCCGCCGGGAGTCCACGTGACCCGCCAGCACGGCCGGTCCCGGCTCTCCGGGTGAGACTCCCCCGGACCACCAGCCGACCCGTTCGAAACGGGTAGGAACGTCGAGCTCCCCGTTCGGACGCAAGCCGAGGGGGTCCACGCCGGCGCGGACCGTGATGGCGGGGATCTCGAGCCGGACCGGCGGTGCGTACCTTGACACCTCCGGCGCGGTCAGTGGCGGAGGCAGGGCGGGAAGCGAAGCAGCGCCGGACACCTCGTCGTCACCGCCGAACTGGCCGGTGGCTCCCGCCGGTCCACGCAAGGAGACGGCACTGGTCACCCCTGCCACGAGCAGGAGGACTACGCCGGCGGCGGCGGCGGGGACACCCCACCAGCCCGGCGCACGGGACGGGCCGGCGGGCGACGGACCCGAACCGGCGCCGAAGGGCTGGTGGGAACGGTGATCCATACCCACCGGTCGTGCGTTGACGGGCTGTGCCGCAGAGGCTGCGCTCTGCCGGCGAGCGACAGCACCGAACAAAGTGGTGAGGAGGAGCAGTGCCAGCCCGCCGGCGGCGGCGGGAACCCGACTACCAGCCCGGCGCACGGCACGGGCTGGTAGCTCGGGGACCCATCCGGTATCGAGTCAGCTCGACGAGGAGCGGGAGCTCCGGCGAGCCCCGGCGGCCCCTGCGGCGGCGAGCACCACGGCAACCGACGCCAAGACCAGAGGAAGGATCGGCACCGAGCCGCTGCCGGAGGTCCCGCCCCCACCGGTCGCGACCCCGCCAGAGGGGGTCCCGGACGGTGCCGGCGACGCAGGGGCTGCGCTGGAGGGTGCCGGGCCGGAGGAGGCCGTCTGGACGCTGGGCTCGGTCTCGCTGGCGGCGATGCGCACCGTACCGAGCGGGATGCCCTGCTTGAAGATCGAGACCCCGAAGGTCTGGTTGAGGGCGTCGGCGGCGGCGGTGGACAGCTTGGCCACGGTGCCTTCGAGCTTGGTCACGCCGCCGTCACTGCTCATCTTGACGTTGGTGCCGTCGAGGTCGAGGAGCTGCACGCCCTTCCCGCCGACGGTGGCGGTGAGGGTGGACGAGCCGGGGTTGACGATGAAGTCAGTGGCGGTGAGCGACTTGCCCCCGGCCTTGAACGTCAGGCCGCCGGAGTGGCTGAACGTTCCCCGGATGAAGGGGCTCTGGTCCTGGGGGTAGACGGAGACGTAACCCTCGGTGATGGGGAAGCTCACCGTGGTGGTGGACCCGTTCATGGAGGCCGTGGCCGGCTCCACCGGGCTCACGCTCACCTTGTTCTGCTGGAGCACCGCGGCCGTGCTCGGATCGAGGTCGACGTTGGTGCTGACGCCCTTCAGATCCTGGAGCTGGGCCTGGGGGGCGCCGCCCGGTCCTGCGGTGCCGGTGGCGGCGATGCGCACCGTGCCGAGCGGGATGCCCTGCTTGAAGATCGAGACCCCGAAGGTCTGGTTGAGGGCGTCGGCGGCGGCGGTGGACAGCTTGGCCACGGTGCCTTCGAGCTTGGTCACGCCGCCGTCACTGCTCATCTTGACGTTGGTGCCGTCGAGGTCGAGGAGCTGCACGCCCTTCCCGCCGACGGTGGCGGTGAGGGTGGACGAGCCGGGGTTGACGATGAAGTCAGTGGCGGTGAGCGACTTGCCCCCGGCCTTGAACGTCATGCCGCCGGAGTGGCTGAACGTTCCCCGGATGAAGGGCGTCTCGCTCTTGGGGTAGACGGCGACGTAGCCCTCGGTGATGGGGAAGCTCACCGTGGTGGTGGAGCCGTTCATGGAGGCCGTGGCCGGCTCCACCGGGGTGACGGTGACCTTGTTCTGCTGCAGTACGGCGGCCGTGCTCGGGTCGAGGTCGACGCTGGTGCTTACCCCCTTGAGCTGCACGAACTCCGCCTCCGGCGCCCCCGCCGCGGCGCCCGCCTGGGCAGGGGCCTGGGAGCTGTCGTCCGAAGCGCTGTCGTCGGATCCGTCACCGCACGCGGTCATGACCAAGCTGAGCGCGGCGAAGGCGACCAGGGCAGTGCGGAAGCCAAGGCTCCGTCGAGCCTGGCCAGCCGGGGACTTCATTGCATCGGTTTCGGTGTGCATTCTCCTTCTACGGAGGCAGGCACGCCCCCGGATCGAAGCGACTGCTACACCATGCAGGCCAGGACGGCGACCTTCCTCGCCGGCGGCATGGGCAGATCGCCCTTGTGGAACGATCCTGCGTAGCTCTGGTTGCTCTGGAGGAGCTCGTCGGTGACGCTCATGGCTGCGACTTCATTTGGATCGACTGTGATGGATCGACGGTGAACAGGTGCTGGCTACAGGTAACCGGCGGGGCGCCCCAGGTCGGCCTCGGGGGCCGCCGGCAGGCCCCGGTGCATCTCCTCCAGCTGAGCCCGCGCCGCCATCTGCTGGGCGAAGAGCGCGGCCTGGATGCCGTGGAAGAGCCCCTCGAGCCAACCGACCAACTGGGCCTGGGCGATGCGCAGCTCACTCTCCGAAGGCGTCGACGCTTCCCTGAAGGGCAGGGTCACCCGGCACAACTCGTCTCGAAGCTCGGAGGACAGAACGCCGGCGAGCTCCACGATGGAGCTGTCGTAGATGTCCCGGAGGCGCTGGCGGCTGGCCTCGTCCAGAGGGGCCTGGCGCACCTCCTCCAGCAGCTGCTTTGTCATCGACCCGATCCGCATGACGCGCGCCGGCCGCTCGATGCTCTCGTCGGGTTCGGGCTTGGCCTGGTGCGCAGGGACCGGCCCGGTCATCAGCTCCGGTTGGGCGGACGTCACCTCGGGGTCGGCCACCTCCCCATAGTTGCCCACTTCAGCCACCGGCGGGGTCCAGGGCCAGCAGCGGGACCCACGCCTCGGCCGGCGTGAGCGAACCGTGACGGCACACCATGCGGGCCTCGCCGGCGTCTGAGGGGTCGTGGAAGGCCACCGGCTCGAACGGGATCAGAGCCACGTCCCCCAGCCGGCGCTCGATCTCCGGCGCAGGCGAGCCCCCGAGCCAGCCCTCCTCCACCAGCTCGTCGCGGCTTCGCACCCATGCCAGGTGTTCGAACCGGCCCCTCGCGTCCTCGAGCACGCCCCTGGCGGCGCCGGGGCGGGCGTGCAGCCACCGGAAGCGCCCCTCGCCCGAGAGGAGCTCCACGCCCCCCATCAGCTCGTCGTCCAGCTCCACGATGGAGCCGCCAACCTGCACCTGTCCGTGGTCGGAGGTCACCACCAGCACCGCGCCCGGCGGAAGGGCGTCAGCCAGGTCGGCCACCAGGCGGTCGGTGAAGACCAGCTCGGCGTCGTAGTGCTCGCCGAACCCTCGTTCGTGGGCCACCTTGTCGACGCCGTCGTAGTAGGCGTACACGAACGGCTCGCCCTGCCCGAGGAGGTGGCGCACCTCCACCGCCAAAGCCGACGCCACGCGCCATCCGTGCATCCGGACGCCGGCCAGGTGGGCGGCGGTGAAGCCGGTCGTGGCGAACTCCGCCCTGGTGACCACCGGTGCTCCGGAGTTGGCGAAGGCCACGTGCGTCTGGAACTTCTCCGGCGGCACGGCCTCCCGGGCGTCGCCCCGGTTGGTGGTCCAGCGCAGCACGTTCATGACCTCACCCCGCGCCACCTGGACCCGGTAGCCGACCACACCATGGACGGCGGGGGCCAGCCCCGTGGTCAGCGACGTGAGGGCGGTGGCAGTGGTGGTCGGCGCCACCGAAGTGATGCGGCTGCCGACCATGGCGTGCAGCGTCGGGGCCAGACGCGGCCGCTGCCGGAGTTGGTCCCATCCCAGCCCGTCGAGCACCAACAGCACGACCTGGCGAGCCGTCGCCGCCGGCTCGGGGAGCCATTCCGGCATCGACTCGGGCGGGTCCAGCAGGGCCGACACGACCGACGTCAGGCACCCTCCCCCGTAGTCGGGAAGGACGGGCTGCAGGGTCGGCGCCATGGCCTTCGACACACTACGACCACGCCGTGTGGTTCGGCACATCAGCACGAGCGGTGAAGGCGGAGGAGGCCGCCCGGCATCAACGTTGGGAGCCCTAGCATCAGACCTGTGCCAGCCGTCGACGGGGACAAGGGTCGCGACCGGATGACGGATGACGGATGACGG
>JAUJNQ010000003.1:383668-389936 GCA_030448025.1 Acidimicrobiales bacterium
TGACGGGTGACGGGTGACGGGTGAAGGGGTGAAGGGGTGAAGGGGTGAAGGGGTGAAGGGTTGAAGGTTTCGACGCGAGGCGACTACGCCAGCCGTGCCCTGCTCTCGCTTGCCCTGCACGACGAGGGCGGTCCGCCCACCTCGGTGCGCGACATCGCCGAGCGCACGGGTCTGCCCCAGCCCTACCTGGAGCAGATCCTGTTGGCCCTGAAGGGCGCCGGCCTGGTGCGCTCCAAGCGCGGGGTCGGGGGCGGTTACGTGCTCGCCCACCCGCCGGCCGAGATCACCCTGGGCCAGATCGTCAGCGCGGTAGACGGACCCATCGTGGCCGGTGACTTCGGCGAGCCTCACCAAGACGGCGCCTGTGACCACGAGGGCCAATGCGTGCTCCTGGCCGTGTGGTCGGACGTGGGACAGCAGATGCGCACCCAGCTCGACTCCTACACCCTCGACGACATGGTGGCTCGGGCTCGGGGCACCGCCAGCGCCAACTCGTCGATCTGACCAGGGAGGCCGGCAAGGATTACCGAGGGGCGAGCAAGGCCTCCAGCTCGGACGGGAGGGGCGACGAGAAGGACACTCGCTCACCGTCGGCCGGATGCGCGAAGCCAAGTCGGTGTGCGTGCAGGAACGGGCGCCCAATCACCAGGGACGACCGGGAGCCGCCATAGCGGGCGTCGCCCACCACGGGGTGGCCGATGGACGCCAGGTGGACCCGCACCTGGTGTGTACGCCCCGTCTCCAGCCGGCATTCCAGGAGCGTGACGTCGGGGTCGGTCCGGCGTTCGAGCACGTGATAGCGGGTGCGGGCCGGCCGGCCGCGGGCGGATACCGCCATGCGGGTGGGATCGGTGCTGGCCCGACCCACCGGAGCGTCCACCAGACCGTCCGGGGACGAGAGGTGACCCCACACCAGGCAGAGGTACCGTCGATCGACGGACCGGTTCTTGAGCTGGTCGACGAGCGAGTGGTAGGCGTCCTCGGTGCGGGCCACGACCAGCAGGCCGGAGGTGCCCTTGTCCAAACGGTGGACGATGCCGGGACGGTCGGGTTCTCCGGCGCCGCTCTGGGCCAGGTCCGGGAAGCGGGCCAGCAGGCCCTGCACGAGGGTGCCGCGCCCGTGGCCCGAGCCGGGGTGGACGACGACACCCGCCGCCTTGTCCACCACGATCACCTGGGCGTCCTCGTGCACCAAAGCCACGTCCACGGCGGCGTCCGGCTCGAGGCGGGAGGGCGCCGCCGGCTCGGACACGGTGACCTCGAGGCGGTCGCCCTCCGTGAGGCGAAGGCTGCGAGTGCTCACCTTCTGCCCACCCACCCGCACCGCGCCCGCCTTCACCATGGCCGCCACCTCGGACCGCGCCATCCCGGTGAGCATGGCGACCACCCGGTCCACCCGCTCGCCGTGGAGGGCGCTCGGGACGATCTCGCTCAGCTTCGCGGCGGCGGGCGGCTCCGTCACGTCCGGGAGCCCGTCACGTCCGGGAGCTCGTCGGGACTGTCGTTCCCGCCGGTGCCCTGCCAGCCACTCACCAGCAGCAGCACCACGCCACAGGAGATGGCGGCGTCGGCGACGTTGAAGATCGGCCACCACTGGAGGTCGATGAAGTCCACGACCGAACCGCCGTGTTCTCGGAAGAGACGGTCACCGACGTTTCCCAGGGCTCCCCCGAGCACGAGACCCAGGGCGATGGCACCGGGGCGGTTGGTGAGGGCGGAGCGACCGAAGCCCAGAAGCGCCAGTACCAGGAGGATCCCGAGCGGGGCCAGGACCGGTGCCAACCCCTTGCCCAGCCCGAACGCGGCGCCGGAGTTGAAGGACAGGTTGAGCCGGAGCGTCCAGACCAGGTGCAGCGGCCCGTCGTCCAAGGTTCGGAGGGCCCAGGCCTTGGCCAGCTGGTCGGCCGTGGTGACCGTTGCTGCCACTGCCCCGGCGAGGGCCAGCCGGCGGGCCCTCAGCGCCGAGACAGTCCCCCGCTCTTGCAGGCCACGCACAGCCGGGCCTGGGGGAGCGCCTTGAGCCGGGCCTTCGGGATGGGCTGACCACATCGCTCGCATGTGCCGTAGGTGCCGTTCACGATCTTCGCCAGCGCCAGGTCGATGTCCTCCACTGCAGCCCGAGCCTGGGCCGAGAGCGCCAGGTCGCGCTCGCGCTCGATGTTCATCGTGCCCCCCTCGCCCGACTCCTCGTCGAACTGGACGTCTCCCGGCTCGGCCTCCTGGGCCATCTGATCGGCCTCGGCCTTCAACGACACGGCTTGGGCGGCGTAGGTCTCCCGCTCGGCCTCGAGGGCGCTCTTCTGCTCGGTCGAGAACTTGTCGAGGGGCCCCTCTCCGCTGCTCCGGGCCCCGGCACTTCGGGCCGCGGCACCCTTGGACGCACGCTTGGCGGGGCCCGAAGGAGCCTTGGCTGCGGCTGGGGCTGGGCCCCTCTTGGCCGCCGCCTGTGCCGTCGACTTCTTGGTTGCCACCCGTGACCTCGATTTCTTGGCCGGCGCGCCCGCGCTCGCCGCTGCCTTCTCGACCAGCGTTGCGACTCGCTTCTTCGAGGCTTTGGCGCCTTTGGATGCTCGAGCCAAGGGACATCTCTCCCGTCGAGGATCGCCCCGCCTGACCGGGCCCCAATCAAAGGCGGATCGGCAGGCGAGGCCGGGACCGTACCATGCGCCCATCGCTCCCGGACGGATGGTGAGGTACGAGCCAACGCCTCGCCCCGGCGCAGCATTCCCCGCCCGCAGACACCGGGCGAGGACCACGACGGGGCTGCCCGGCTCGACTCGTAGAGTAGGCCCGTGCCGCCCTACCCAGAGGTTCCGCCCCAGGCGAACCTGGCCGAGCTCGAAGAGCGGGTGCTGGCGTTCTGGGCCGAAGACGCCACGTTCAAGGCTTCCATCGAACAGCGTCCGGCCGGGCGCCAGGAGTTCGTGTTCTACGACGGCCCGCCGTTCGCCAACGGCCTTCCCCACTACGGGCACCTCCTCACCGGGTACGTGAAGGACGCCGTCCCCCGGTACCAGACCATGCGCGGCCGGCGGGTGGAGCGTCGCTTCGGGTGGGACTGCCACGGCCTCCCGGCGGAGATGGAGGCCGAGAAGCAGCTGGGCATCACCGGCCATGTGGCCATCAACGCCTACGGCATCGACCGCTTCAACCAGGCGTGTCGGACCTCGGTGCTGCGCTACACGCGGGAGTGGCAGTCCTACGTCACCCGCCAGGCTCGATGGGTGGACTTCGACCGCGACTACAAGACGCTCGACCTCTCCTACATGGAAAGCGTCATGTGGGCCTTCGAGCAGCTCTGGCGCAAGGGGCTGATCTACGAGGGCTACAAGGTGCTGCCCTACTGCTGGGAGTGCGAGACACCCCTGTCCAACTTCGAGACCCGACTGGACGACGCCTACCGGGAACGCCAGGACCCGGCGGTCACCGTGCTGTTCAGGCTCGAATCGGGCGAGGACATCCTGGTGTGGACCACCACCCCCTGGACCCTCCCGTCGAACCTGGCCTTGGCCGTGGGCGCCGACGTGGACTACGCCGTCTTCGAAGAGGACGGCCGGCGTTACATCGTCGGCGCCGCCACCGCCCCGCGTTACGACAAGGAGCTGGCGGCGGCCACCCCGGTGGGGACCGTGAAAGGTGCCGAGCTGGTGGGCCGTCGCTACCAGCCGCTGTTCGACTACTTCGTCGACACGCCCAACGCCTTCCGGGTTCTCGCCGGTGACTTCGTCAGCACCGACGAGGGGACCGGGACCGTGCACATCGCGCCCGGCTTCGGTGAGGACGACCAGCGCGTCTGCGAGGCCAACGGCATTCCCGTGGTGGTGCCCATCGACGAGCACGCCCGCTTCACCGCCGACGTCCCCGAATATCGGGGCCAGCAGGTCTTCGAGGCCAACGCCCCCATCATCCGCACTCTGAAGGACCGCGGGGCGGTGGTGCGCCACGAGACGTACCTCCACAGCTACCCCCACTGCTGGCGCACCGACACGCCGCTCGTCTACAAGGCCGTGAGCTCGTGGTTCGTGGCCGTCACTGCCGTCAAGGAGCGGGCCCTCGAGCTAAACCAGGGCATCCATTGGGTACCCGAGCACGTCCGCGACGGCGCGTTCGGGAAATGGCTGGAGAACGCACGCGACTGGTCGATCAGCCGCAACCGGTTCTGGGGGTCACCCATCCCGGTGTGGAAGAGCGACGACCCGAGCCACCCCCGGATCGACGTGTACGGCAGCCTTGACCAGATCGAGCGCGACTTCGGCGTCCGCCTCGACGACCTGCACCGTCCCGGTATCGACGAGCTCACACGGCCCAACCCCGACGACCCCACGGGGAGCTCCACCATGCGCAGGGTCGAGGAGGTGCTCGACTGCTGGTTCGAGTCGGGGTCCATGCCCTATGCCCAGGTGCACTACCCCTTCCAGAGCCGCGACTGGTTCGAGAGCCACTTCCCGGCAGACTTCATCGTGGAGTACGTGGGCCAGACTCGGGCGTGGTTCTACAACCTGCACGTGCTGGCCACTGCCCTGTTCGACTCGGCGCCCTTCCACACCTGCGTGGTCCACGGGGTCATCCTGGGCGACGACGGCCGCAAGGCATCCAAGCGCCTCCAGAACTACGTGGACCCCGAGGAGATGTTCGCCACCTTCGGCGCCGATGCCGTTCGCTGGTTCCTGCTGTCCTCCAGCGTGTTGCGGGGCCAGGACCTCGTCTTCTCACGCAAGGGCGTGAGCGAGGCGGTGCGCCAGGTGGTCAACCCCATCTGGAACACGTGGTACTTCTTCACCCTCTACGCCAACACCGAGTCGTACTCGGCCGAGTGGCGCACCGACGCCGGCGGCGTGCTCGACCGGTACGTGCTGGCCAAGGCCCGCCAGCTCGTGGAGGAGGCCACCGCCGCCCTCGACGCGTACGCCATCGCCGACGCCTGCGCCGCCATCGTCTCCTTCCTCGACGCCCTCACCAACTGGTACGTCCGCCGATCGAGGGACCGCTTCTGGCGCACCTCCCCCACCATCGACGACGGAGCGTCCACCGACGCCTTCGACACCCTGTACACGGTGCTGGAGGTGCTCTGCCGAGTGGCCGCTCCCCTGCTGCCGCTGATCACCGAGGACGTCTACCGGGGGCTCACCGGTTCGCGCAGCGTGCATCTCGCCGACTGGCCGGGGGCGGACGCACTGCCGTCGGACCCCGAGCTGGTGGCCACCATGGACCTGGTCCGTGACGTGTGCTCGGCCGCCCACTCGGTCCGCAAGGCCCAAGGCCTGCGGGCCCGTCTTCCGCTGGCATCCCTCACCGTGGCCACCACGGAAGCCGACCGGCTGGCGGCGTTCATCGACCTGATCGCCGACGAGGTGAACGTGAAGCGGGTCGACGTTTCGAGCGACGTGGAGGCGGGGGGCGAGATGATGCTCCAGGTCGTCCCCGGCGTCCTCGGGCCGCGCATCGGGGCCGACGTGCAGAAGGTCATCAAGGCGGTGCGGCAGGGGAACTGGAGCCGTCAGGCCGACGGGTCCGTGGAGGTGGCGGGCCGCACGCTGGAGGCCGACGAGTTCAGCCTTCGCCTTGCTCCCCACGACGAGAAGGCGGGGAGGGCCCTCCCGGGCGGTGAAGGCGTGGTCGCCCTCGACCTGGTGGTGACCCCCGAGCTCGAGGCCGAGGGCTGGGCGCGCGACGTCGTCCGCCTGGTGAACGAAGCCCGGCGCGACGCCGGTCTGCACGTCTCTGACCGGATAGGCCTGGTCCTCGACGTGCCCGACGACGTGGCCGCCGCGGTGCAGCGCCACCGGGACTACGTGATGGAGCAGACGCTGGCCGATGAGCTGGTGCTGGCGGGACCGATCAGCGATGCCTGGCGAGGCCAGTTGCCCGATGGGCGGACCGTGCACGTCGGCCTGCAGCAGATGGGGAAGCACCAGCCCCCATCCCGGGGGTAGCGACCAGACCTAGCGCTTCTTCGCCGGCCGCCCCACCTTCTTCACCGCGACCTTCTTGGTCGAGACCTTGCGGGCAGGGGCCTTCTTCACCAGGACCTTCTTGGCCGGGGTCTTGGCCAGCGTCTTGGTCGGGGTCTTGGCCGGGACCTTCTTCGCCGCGACCCGCTTGGTCGGGACCTTCTTCGCCGCGACCCGCTTGGTCGGGGCCTTCGTAACCGCCTTGACGGCCACCTTCTTGGCCGGGCCCCGCTTCACCCCGAGCTTCTTCACCCCGAGCTTCTTCACCCCGAGCTTCTTCACCCCGAGCTTCTTCGCCCCGACCTTCTTCGCCCCGA
>JAUJNQ010000003.1:390036-406652 GCA_030448025.1 Acidimicrobiales bacterium
CTTCTTCGCCCCGACCTTCTTCGCCCCGAGCTTCTTCGCCCCTACGTTCCTGGCCGTGACCTTCTTGGCCGGGACCACCTCGGCGGGCACGGGGGCCACGGGGACGAGCTCCTCGTCGCCGATCACCAGCTCCTCGTCGTCGATCTCGACCTCCTCGAACTGGTCGTCGACGGCGTCCAGCACGGCGGCCCGGTTCTGCCCCTGCTCTTCGCGCTCAGCCAGCATGTCGAGCTCGTCGTCGGAGAGATCGGGGATGAGGGCGATGATCTCGTCGACCGAGCGCTCGTCGTAGTCCGCGATCGGGAAGCCACCGACGGCGGGAGCGGCGGCGGGGGTGGCCGCCGCCGCCACCGCTTCGCCCTCCAGCTCGTCCATCTGGTCGTCGATCCGGTCGATCACCGCGGCTCGGCGCTTGCCTGCCAGTTCGCGCTCTCGCACCTCGCCGAGCTCGTCGAGCTCCAGCTCCGGGATCAACGGCAGGATCTCACTCACGCGCAGCTCGTCGTAGTCGGCGATGGGGAAGTCCACCTCTTCGCCGTTCTCGGTGCCCAGGCCCGCCGCAGCGCCCGCCGGCACGGCGCGCTCGGTGTCAGCATCGGTGCTTCCTATGGTTTCCATCGTGACCGTGGGCTCGGGCGGCCGCGGGGGCGTCCACGCTGCAGGCTCGGCCTCGGACCGCGCCGGGGGCGGTGTCCACGCCGGTGCCGACTCGGGCTCGGGCCGTGGCGGTGGAGGCGCCCAACCCTGGGCCGGAGCGCCGCCGCCAGTCTGGGCCGGAGCGGCCGTGCGGCGGCTCAACCGGCTGAAGGCCAGCAGGACGAGCCCCGCGGCCAGGGCGCAGACGATTGCGCCAATGACCAAGGCGTAGATGTCGGCGAACAGACCGATCAGGAGCAGCACGAAGCCGACCAGTATCAAGCCGACAGTCAGAAGCAACACGTAGCACCACCCGGGTAGAGAACAGGAGCCGCTTGCATCTTAGGAAGACGGGACGGCGCTGGTCGGCTAAAGAGGATCAGGACTGCAGGGAAGCAGGCTCGGTGCCGCTCGGCGCACCGTTCGGCGCGTGCCCAAGGGCATCGGGCGAAGGCGGCGCTTCCACAGTAGAGGAGCTTGGCGTGGCACTGGCGGCGAGCTCGACGTCGACGGTGCCGGGCTCGCCATGCCGGCTCCCGGCCTCGGCGACGAGGGGCATCGGCTCGGCCTCGGTCAGCTCGGTCATCGGCTCCGGCGCCGGATCGGGCACGAGATGCTCGATCTGGCGGGCGGCGTCGGTCAGAGACGTGTAGGCCCGGGCGCGGGCTTGGGCCAGATGGCGCTCCAGGGCGACGATCTCGGCGTTCAAGTGCTCCCGCCGCGCTTGCAGCCGGTGAACCTCGGCTGCGGCGCTCCCCTGCGTCTCCTCGATGAGGCGCGTCGCCCGCTGCTCGGCATCGGCCATCACCGCCTCTGCCTCGCCCTGGGCTGCCATCACCACCGACTGCGCTTCGCCTTGGGCCGATTGAATCAGGCGGGCCGCCTCCTCCCGACCTCCCTCCACCGCCAGCTCGGCCGTGCGCTGGGCCAGCGTCAGCGTCCGCAGGAGTGCGTCTTCTCCCTCGCCCTGCGGGGGACGCTCCTCGGCTCGGGCCGCCCGCTGGCTGGCGTCGCGCAACCGCTGCTGGAGGATCTCCACCCCCGCCGCCATGCGCTCGAGGAACTGGTCGACGTCGTCCTGGTTGTAGCCCCGCAGGCGCTCACGGAACTCAACCGTGCGAATGGTCTCGGGCGAAACATCCATGGACCGGACTGTACCGCCGCAACGGGCGCCATCGACGGGATGGGGGGCTCAGCCTCGACAGAGCAGCGGGACGATGACGAACTGGAGGACGACTGTGACGATCATGGGTGACAGGTCGAGGCCCATGCCGCCGACCCCCACGGGGGGCAGGACACGCCGCAGGGGCCCGAGCACCGGCTCGGTGATGGCGTAGAGCGCGGAGAAGACGGGCGTCAGGGGTGATCCGGGGGAGATGGGGAACCAGCTCAGGATGATGCGGGCGAACAAGACGAGAACATAGAACTGGGCCGCCAAGCAGAGGAGAGCCATCGTCGGGGGTTCAGGCCATCGTCGAGGTGTTCAGGGGAGCGTCAGCCCTCTCAGCTGTCGTACAGACCGCTCTCGGAGAGCCGCCGCTTCTCCTCGGCCGAGACCTCCACGTTCGACGGGGTGAGCAAGAAGACCTGCTCGGCCGCCTTCTCCATCGAACCGGCGAGGGCGTAGGTGACGCCGCTGCAGAAGTCGATCATTCGCCGTCCGAGCTCGCGGTCGGCGCCCTGGAGGTTCACGATCACCGCCTGGCTGGCCCGCAGAAGGTCACCGATCTCCTGGGCATCAGGGAAGCGGGTCGGTGTCACCACGTGAACCTTGGCGCCCTGGCGAGGAGCGATCGGGCGCACGACCGCCGACGGCCGAGCCACGACGGAGGGTTGCGACTGCTCGGGCGGCATCGGCTCCCTGGGGATGGTCCGGATGTTGGGCTGCGGTGCGGACACCGGTGAAACGGAGACCTGCTGCCTCTGCTCGACCATTTGGCGGTCCGCCACCTGTTGGCGGTCGGGGGCGGGGTACGAGCGCACCGCCCCCTGCTGGGACGGCACCGGCTGAGGCTCCTCGTAGGGCTCGTAGTCGTCGTATTCGTCGTCGACGAGGCCGAGGTAGACCATCGCCCGCCGGAGCATGCCAGGCATCAGAACCCTCCTTGGCGATCGAGCCTATCGCCGGTCCGGCGCGCTGGGCGCGGACCGAAGAGGGCCGAGCCCAGGCGAAGCATGGTGGAACCCTCCTGCACCGCCACCTCGAAGTCGGTCGACATGCCCATGGAGAGCTCAGTCACGCCGGTCTCCTTCGCCGCCATGGCCAGGCGAGCGAAGGCGGTGCGCGGATCGTCGCGCGGGCCCACGCACATCAGGCCGCGCACGTCGAGATCCTGCTCGCGCAGCCCGTCGACCAGCGCGGGAACCTCCTCGAAGGTGCAACCGTTTCGCTGTGGTGCGCCGGTGACGTTCACCTGCACCATCACTGCCGCACCGGGCGCGTGGCGTGCGATGTCCACGCCCTCGGCCACGCGGTCGACGCCCTGCCAGAGGGAGACGTGGGGCGCGAGGCGCCGAACCTTGTTGCGCTGCACGGCCCCCAGGTAGTGCCAGCGCGGTGGCGTGGTGAACCAGGGCCTGCCCATTGCCTTGGTCCTCCCCAGCAGCGCCTCGGTGTAGTTCTCTGCGAAGTCGCGCAGGCCGGCCTGGTAGGCCTGCTCAAGGGCGTCGAGCCCGAAGCCCTTGGTGACGGCCACCACGGGCACGGACCGCCAGTCACCACCGGCCCGGCTGATGCGGTCCCTGATCTCGCCCAGCCGCTCGGCTACGCCCTCCACACGACCATCGCCTGACGCTCCCTCTCCCCGCGGGCCCGGTGGGAGAAGAAGGAGAAGTCACGGTGGGAGAAGGACCCGTCAGCGACATCGGGCGAAGCGGCACAAGCCGTGCACTCCCCCGCTCGGTGCACGAGGTGGGCCCCGGCCCGCCGGAGGGCCACGGCCACGCCGGCCTCGAGGTCGAAGGACGGGGTCCCCGCTGCGGTGGTCCCGCGGACCGAGTCACCGAACTGCCCGGCCAGGCGGTCGAGGCCGGTGGTGGCGAACTGGTAGCACTCGGCATGGATGCACGGGCCGAGGGCGGCGGTGACCCGGCCGGCGCCGAGCGACCGCATGGCCTCCACGGTGCGCTCCAGGATGCCCATGGCCAGCCCGGCCCACCCGGCATGAGCGCCACCTACCACACCCTCGGGGCTCGCCAGCGCCACCGGCGCGCAATCGGCGGTCAGGACGCCGAGCGCCACGTCGGATCGGGTGGTGACCAGCGCATCGCCCTCCTGGACGGGCGGGTCCGATGGGCTTGCCACGACCACGACCCCGTCGCGGTGTACCTGGTGCAGCCAGAACACCGGCCTGTCGACGATCTCGTCCCAGCTCCGCGCCGGCCCCTCCCGCCGGTGGCGGGCATCACCCTCGCTCCGGCCCGTCCAGCGCACCGCGCCCGGCCCCAACTCGAGCAGCGGTGCACGGCTCGGGGCCGGGCTACTTGAGGAAGGAGGGAACGTCGAACTCGTCGTCGTCGAAGCCCAGGTCGCTCTGGCCGACGGCGCCCAGGGGGTCCCGGTCGGACGTGAGGCCCAGCTCCCGCTCCGCCCACTCGTCCTTGTCCATGGCGTCCATGCCCCGGGAGCGGGCGGTGCTGTCGCGTTCCTCCCACTGCTCGAAGCCCGTGGCGATGACCGTGACCCGGACCTCGTCGCCCATGGCGTCGTCGATCACGCTACCGAAGATGATGTTGGCGTCGGGGTGGGAGACGCTGTGGATGATCTCGGCAGCTTCGTTGACCTCGAACAGGCCGAGGTCACTCCCGCCGGCGATGTTGAGCAAGATGCCACGAGCACCCTCGATCGATGCCTCGAGCAGCGGGCTGGTGATGGCGGCCCGGGAGGCGTTCACGGCCCGGCCGTCGCCCGAGGACGTGCCGATGCCCATGATGGCCGTGCCCGCGTCGTGCATGATCATCTTGACGTCGGCGAAGTCGGTGTTGATGAGGCCGGGGTTGTTGATGAGGTCGGTGATGCCCTGAACGCCCTGTAGGAGCACCTCGTCGGCCATCTTGAAGGCGTTGACCATCGAGGTCTTGTCGTTGGAGACGGTGAGCAGGCGGTCGTTCGGGATGACGATGAGGGTGTCCACCGCCTCCTTGAGGCGCTGGATGCCGGTCTCGGCCTGCACGGCGCGCCGTCGCCCCTCGAAGCCGAAGGGGCGGGTGACCACGCCGATGGTGAGTGCCCCGAGGGAGCGGGCGATCTCGGCTATCACCGGAGCCCCCCCAGTCCCGGTTCCGCCACCCTTGCCGGCGGTGATGAACACCATGTCAGACCCCTTGAGCACCTCCTCGATCTCGTCCCGATGCTCCTCGGTGGCTTGGCGGCCGACCTCGGGGTCGCTGCCGGCGCCGAGGCCCCGGGTGAGCTGGCGCCCGATGTCGAGCTTCACGTCGGCGTCGCTCATGAGCAGCGCCTGGGCGTCGGTGTTCACGGCGATGAACTCCACGCCTTTCAGCCCGGCGTCGATCATGCGGTTGACGGCGTTCACGCCGCCACCCCCCATTCCGACGACCTTTATGACGGCGATGTAGTTCTGCTGCGCTCCGGTCATGGATCTCACAAGCCTCCCCGATGGACGACGCTTGGCGCCCCACCGAATCCGACCGCCCCAAGGTGCTGCCCGACATCTCTTCCTGGAGCCGTTGCTAAACGTCTACCTTACGGTTAGAGTGGGCTCAACCTCCGACTGCGGTCGAACTTTAACCACAACCTCAACGTCGAGTCAACACTGGCGCCGTGGGTACGCGCACGTCGAGAACCGCCAGGCGGGACAGGTCGGCCTTCTCCAGCACGGTGAGCGCCGAGCTGAGCTTGAAGTCGAGGTTCTCGGGGCGCCCGAGGCGTATCTCGCCTCCGGGAGGGTTCAACTGGAGCAGTACCTCACCTCCGGGCGTGGTCCTGATCTCGCTCACCCGGCCATGCAGCGCCGGGGGAAGAGCGGCCACCACCGCCAGTGAGCCGGTGCCGGCGCCGGGGAGCGACGTCCCGGGTGCCCCGGGTGCAGGGGCGCCGTTGAGGGCCGGGAGGTCGGGCGGCCGGGTAGCGCCCGCGTCGAGCACCCGACCGGTGGCGTCCACCACGGCCCACGCCACCCCCGCCCGCACGACGGCGGCCGGGGCCCGCTCGGTGACCTCCACGACCACCGTGTCCGGCCACGCCCGAATGGTCCGGGCCCGGAGCACCCAGGGGAGGGCCTCCACCCGTCTCGAGACCCGGCGAGCATCCACGTCCACCATGAGAGGCCGACCCTGCAGGCCCCCGGCGGCAATCAGCGCGTTCGGCGGCGTGCGCGCCGCCCCCCGAACCTCCACCCGGTCCACGTCGAGTAGCGGCGAGCGGGTGGCGCCCACGGCCGCGCCCGCGGCAACCAGCAGCGAAGCGACCACCACGAGGAGCCAGCGACGTCGCCGGCCCTCCTGGCGCGCCACGTCCACCCGCCGCTGGCGGATCCGAGGGTCCATGACGAGCCCCGTCTGCTTGGTCACCGTCTGCTTGGTCACCGGCTGCTTGGTCACCGGCTGCGGGTCACCAGTCGTGGGCCGTGTGGAAGCCCACAAGGCAGACCTCGGGCTCGAGGTCCACGCCGGCCTCTGCCCGCACTCGCTCGCGCACCTCCCGGATCAGGGCCACCACGTCGTCGGCCGAGCCACCGCCGTCCACCTGTATGAAGTTGGCATGCTTGGCCGACACGTGGGCGGATCCCCGCCTGGCGCCTTTGAGACCGGCGGCCTCGACGATGCGCCCGGCCGAGTCCCCGGGAGGGTTGGTGAACACCGATCCTGCGTTCTGGCCGCCGGGCTGGTGCTCCCGGCGCCAGCGCACGATGTCGGCAATGCGGCCCTCGGCAGTGGTGCGGTCTCCCGCTTCGAGGGCGAACTCGGCCCACACCACCACATGGTGGGGCTCCACGGTGGAGTGCCGGTAGCCGAATCCGAGACGCTCGGCTCCGAACTCACCGTCCTCGCCACCGGCGAGGTCGACGAAGCCAAAACGCACCAGCGTGGCGGCCACGTCGGACCCGTGGCCGCCGGCGTTCATGCGCACCGCTCCCCCCACTGACCCCGGAACGCCCACCGCCCACTCCAAGCCGGTGAGCCCCGCCGCGGCCGTGCGCCGGGCCAGCACCGGCAGCGAGACGCCCGCCTCGGCCCGGGCGCGGAGCGCTCCGTCGTCGACGGTGAGGGCGTCGAGCCCGGCGGGCGCGACAGCCAGGCCTGGGAACCCGGCGTCGGAAACGAGGAGGTTGGACCCCCGGCCCACCACCAAGACAGGGACCCCGCTGACCGTTACCGCCCGGCGGGTCAGCTCCAGGTCGGACTGGGAGCGAACCTCCATCAGCAACGCAGCCGGCCCGCCGACCCTGTAGGTGGTGAACGGGCCGAGGGGCACCTGGCGGCGCGCCCGCGGACCGAGGACCGCAGCCGCCTCCTCGATTGCGCTCACGGAGCGGGCACGGGTTGGCGAAGCACCTCGCTCGGGAGAAGCGTCAGGTCGCCGGCGCCGAGGGTGAGGCAGAGGTCACCGGGCCGCAGGACACGCCGGAGGTAGGGCAGCCAGTCCTGGCGGCTGGGCAGGTAGGCCACGCTGGCGGCCGGGTGGGCGTCCAGCACCGCCCGCACGACGAGCTTGCCCGATACACCCGGCCTCGGCACCTCGCCGGCGTCGTACACGCCCGTCACCACCACCATGTCGGCGTCCTCGAAGGCGTCGGCGAACTGGGCCCAGAGGGCGGCGGTACGGCTGAAGCGGTGGGGCTGGAACACGCACACCACCCGGCGCCAACCGCCTCCCCGAGCCGCCGCCAGCGCGGCACGTACCTCGGTGGGCAGGTGGGCGTAGTCATCCACGAAGGTCACACCCTCTCGCTCGCCCCGGAACTGGAAGCGCCGTGCCACGCCGCCGTAGCGCGCCAGGGCCCGGGCACCGGCTTCGAACGGGGCGCCCACCAGCAGGCCGGCCACCAGCGAGGCACAGGCGTTGCGGGCGTTGTGCACGCCGGGCAGCGGCAGCGTCACCTCGCCGAGCTCGACTCCGGCGTGGCGCAGCCGGAAGCTCACTTTGGACCGCCCGCTCACCACGTCGGTCATCCGGTACTCGGCTGCCTCCGACGTGCCGTAGGTGACCCCGTCGCAGCGCCGGGCCAGGCCGGCGGCCACGGCGTCGTCGGCGCAGAGGACGTTCGGGCCGGCGCTTTCCTCCAGGAACCGCTCGAACGCCGCCACCAGCGCGTCGAAGCCCCCGTAGTGCTCGAGGTGGTCGGCCTCGACGCTCGTGACCAGCGCCAGGTCGTGGGACAGGCGCAGGAAGGTGCCGTCGCTCTCGTCGGCCTCCACGACCAACCAGTCACCGTCGTCCCACACCGCTCCGGTGCCGATCTCGTTGACCTCGCCGCCCACGATGAACGACGGGCGCAAACCTGCCTCCGCCAGCACGAGGGCCAGCATCGACGACGTCGTGGTCTTGCCGTGGGTCCCGGCCACGGCAACCGTACGGCGGGTGGAGGCGATGGCGGCGAGGACGTCGGCGCGGGTCAGCACCGGGATCCGCTTCTCGCCGGCGGACACCACCTCGGGGTTCCGAGCGGGCACGGCGGTGGAGATGGCGACCACCTCGGCGTCACCCACGTTCTCGGCCCGATGACCCACGGTGACGCCGACACCGAGGGACGTGAGGCGATCCAGGCCCGATGAGTGCTTGAGGTCGCTGCCGGTGACGACGTGGCCCATGGCCACGAGCACGGTGGCGATGGCGCTCATACCCGCGCCGCCGATGCCGACCACGTGGATTCGCCGCGGGGTTGACAGATCGAACCCCGCTGCGCCGTTGGCGCTGGGCTCAGGGGCGGGCATGGCGCTCCAGCAGGGCGGCCACCCGCTCGGCGGCGTCCGGCCGGGCGAGGCCGAGCGCGGCCTTGCTCATGGCCTCGATGCGTCCCGGGTCCCTCAGCAGCGGCTCCAGCTCGGCCGCCAGGCGATCAGCACTGAGCGCGCGGTCAGCCACCATCACGGCCGCTCCGGCCTGCACCAGAGCGCCGGCGTTCGCCGTCTGGTGGTCCCCCGGAGCGGACGGCAGCGGTACGAGGACCGAAGGAAGCCCCACCGCGGCCAGCTCTGCCACGGAGGTGCCCCCGGCCCGGCAGAGGGCCAGGTCGGCGGCGGCCAGGACCAGGGGCATCCGCTCCTCGTACTCGACGGCGCGGTAATCGGGGCCGCTCTCGGACGCCGGGCTCTCCCAATCTCGAGACCCCCAGTCTCGGGCGCCGACCACGTGGTACACGGTCAGCTCGGTCCCCGGTGACCAGGCCCGGACCAGGTCGACGACGGCCTCGTTGATGCGCCGGGCGCCGAGCGAGCCCCCGAACACGGCCAGCACCAGGCCCGTGGCCGGCAGCCCGAGCGCCTCCCGGGCCGCTCGGCGGCCCGCCGGGGTGCGGTCGGCGGCCAGCACCTCGGCCCGAACCGGGTTGCCCGTGACCACCGCACGAGGCAGCGCGGTGGCCTCGAAGGACACCGCCGAGGCACGGGCGAAGCGCCCGGCCAAGCGGTTGGCCAGGCCGGGCACGGCGTTCTGGTCGTGGAGGACGAGCGGTACCCCCAGCAGCACGGCCGCCGCCGCGCACGGCACGCTGGCGTAGCCACCGACGGAGAGGACCACGGCGGGGCGCCACCGGGCAACCAGGCGCAGTGCCCGGACGGTCGCCAGGCTCAGGCCCAGGACGGCGCCGATGTTGGTCGGGGTCAATCGCCGGGCCACCCCCCGGCCCGGCAGCAACGTGATGGGGAAGCCGGCCTGGGGGACGAGGCGGGCTTCGAGGCCGCGCGACGACCCCACGAATCGAATGTCGCCCGGTGGGTGTCCGCGGACGACCAGAGCGCGGGCCACCGCGAGGGCAGGGAGGACGTGGCCGGCCGTGCCACCGCCGGCGATGACCAGGGTCACGCCGGGGGGCCCGCCAGGGACTGGCGCCGGCCGGTCACGCCCGAGCCGATTGGCGCCGCGGCGGCATGGCGCCCCGCTCCCTGGTGAAGCTCCGCTCCCGGCGCTCGGCAGTCGCCGGCGGGGTGCGGCCGGTGACGGTTCCCTGGCGGGTGATGTTCACCAGCATCCCGACCGCGGCCATCAAGATGACGAGCGAGGAGCCGCCGAAGGAGACGAAGGGCAGGGGCACCCCGCTGACCGGCAGGAGCCCCACGACGGCGCCGATGTTGATGAAGGCCTGGGCCGTCACCCAGGCGGTGATGCCCACGGCCAGGAGGCGCCCGAAGGTGTCGGGCGCGGCACCGGCAGCGCGGATGCCGAGCACGGCGAAGCCGGCGAACAGGCTGAGCAGCAGCAGGGCTCCCACCAGGCCCACCTCCTCGCCCACGATGGCGAAGATGAAGTCGGTGTGGGCATTGGGCAAGAAGCCCCACTTGGCCCGGCTCGCCCCCACCCCCACACCGACCAGCCGCCCAGTGCCCATGCCCACCAGCGACTGGACCACCTGGTACCCCGTATTGCTGGCGTCGGCCCAGGGGTTGAGGAAGGACAGCATCCGAGCCCGCCGGTATGGCTCCACCACACCGAGCACGAAGGCCCCGGCCACGGCCAGACCGGTCAGACCGGCCATGACCCGCAGCGGGCTCCCGGCCACGAAGAGCACAGCGAAGACCAGGGAGCCGAGCACCAGGGTGGTGCCCATGTCCGGTTGGAGCATCACCAGCAAACCGACGAGCCCGAAGGGCACCAGGACGGGCGCCAGGCGCACGTCCTCATCGGGCCGGCTGTCCAACCGCCGGGCCAACACGGCGCTGCAGTAGAGGAGCAGGGCCAGCTTGGCCACCTCACCGGGCTGGATGCGCCAGGTCCCCACCTCGAGCCAGCGCGCCGAGCCGTTGACCGAGACACCGACGCCGGGAACGAGCACCGCCACCAGGAGCAAGACCGCCGCTCCCAGAAGGGGGACACCGGCGGCGCGCCACCTCCTGTAGTCGACCCTCGCCATGGAGACCAGGGCCACCGATCCGAGGGTCACCCACAGGACCTGGCGCCGGAAGAAGACCCAGGAGGAGCCGTACTGGCGGTAGGCCTGCACCGAGGACGAGGACAGCACCATCACCAGGCCCACAAGGCAGAGCACCACCACCACCGCGACCAGCACCACGGCACCACCGGCGGGGCGCCGACCGGGTTCCCGGCCAGCGGTGGTGGACTCCCGTTCGGCCATGTTCATGAGATCGCCTCCTGTCGACGCACGGCGGCAACGAAGTCCTCGCCCCGCTCGGCATAGGAGCGGTACCAGTCGAAAGAGGCGCATCCGGGAGACAACACGACCACGTCGCCCGCCCGTGCCGCGGCTCGGGCGGCGTCGACGGCGGCCTCCATGGAACCGGCCCGTATGACGGGAACGGCATCCTCGAACGCCGACGCCACCGCCGAAGAGGCCTCGCCTATGGCGACCACGGCCCGGAGCCGGTGGACCTCCTGGCGAAGCGCGCCGAGGTCGAGACCCTTGTTCCTCCCGCCGGCGATGAGGACGACGGAGTCGAAGCCCCGGAGGGCAGCCAGCACCGACGCGGGGGTGGTTGCCTTCGAGTCGTCGTAGTAGCGGACGCCGCCGGCGTCGAGCACGAGCTGGAGCCGGTGGGGCAGCCCGTCGAAGGTGGCGAGTGCCGCTCGGGAGGCGTCGAGGCTCACCCCTACCGCCTCGGCGGCGGCGGTGGCGGCGAGGGCGTTGGCCACGTCGTGGGGCAGGCCCCGCCGCAGATCCCCCCGAGCCATGATCTGCCTCCCCTGCGGAGCCCAGAGGACGTCGTCGTCCAGGTGGTAGTCGCCCTCCCCCAGCCCGAAGGTGACCACCCGCCCGGGGGCCGAGGCTGCGGCCGCGCACACCAGCTCGTCCTCGGCGTTGACCACGGCCACGTCGTCGGACCCCTGGCCGGCCCAGATGCGCTGCTTGGCCGCGGCGTAGTGCTCCATGGTGGGGTGCCAGTCGAGGTGGTCCTCGGCAATGTTGAGCCACACCGCCACCGCCGGGCGGAAGGACTCGGTGTACTGGAGCTGGAAGGAGGAGACCTCGGCCACGACGACATCGACCTCCCGGTGCACGGCGTCGATGAGGGGCTGGCCGATGTTCCCCGCCGCCACCGCCGTGCGACCCGACTCCACCAGCATGGCGGCCAGCAGAGTGGTGACCGTGGTCTTCCCGTTGGTGCCCGTGATTGCCACGAGCTGCTTGCGGGGGTACGCCCGCCAGGCCAGCTCCACCTCGCTCACCACGGGAACACGGGATTCGGCCGCCACGTCGTGGACGGGATGGCGGGGGCTGACGCCGGGGCTCGGCACCACCAGCTCTGCGCTTGCGACGTCAGCCACTGTGCCCAGAGCGGCGCCCAACCGGTGCGCGAGGTCGGCCGTGCGCCCGTCGGTGCGGTCCTCGACGATCAGCACGTTCCAGCCCTCGGCGACCAGATGCCGGGTGACGGCCTGACCCGTGGCCCCGAGGCCGACCACCACTGCCTTTCCCTTGGCGCCCATGGCTCCCTTGGCGCCTTTGCCTATGGATCCCATCGCCTCAGCCGATCCGGGAGAGCGAGATGTAGTCGGCATAGAAAAGCCCCAGACCGAACGCCGTGCACAGCCCGGCCAGGATCCAGAAGCGCACGATCACCGTCACCTCCGGCCAGCCGGCCAGCTCGAAGTGGTGATGGAACGGCGCCATGCGGAACACCCGGCGATGGAAGAGCCGATAGCTGGCCACCTGGATGATCACCGACACCGTCTCCAGCACGAACAGACCCCCCACGACGGGAAGGACGAGGTGCAGGTTCATGACCAGGGCCAGGGCGGCCAGAGTGGCACCGATGGCCAGGGAGCCCGTGTCGCCCATGAAGATGCGCGCCGGCGCGCAGTTCCACCAAAGGAATCCCGTGCAGGCCCCGCTCATGGCCACGGCGATGAGGGCCAGGTCGAGGGCCTGAGGCACCTGGTAGACGTCGAAGTGTCGGAACTGCCAGAAGCCAACGATGGCAAAGGCGGAGAAGGCGAACGTGGATGCTCCCGCTGCCAGCCCGTCCAGGCCGTCGGTGAGGTTCACGGCGTTGGACGTGGCGATCATCAAGAAGACGGCCCAGAGCACCCAACCCCACGTCCCCAGGTCGAGGCCGGGGAGGTCGAAGCGGGTGAAGGAGACCGAGGTGCGGGCATTGGCCCAGTGCAGGGCGAGCACCGCGAACCCGCCGGCCACGAGCAGCTGCCCCGCGAACTTGGCCCGCTTGTTGAGGCCCAGGCTCTGCTGCTTGCGAACCTTGATCCAGTCGTCGCCAAGGCCCACGGCGGCCGCACCGGCCATGGCCAGCGCCACGAGGATGCCGCCCCTGGTGAAGATGGCGCCGCCCCGAACGTGGCCGACGAGGTAGCCCGCGAGGGCCCCGGTGACGATCATCAGCCCGCCCATGGTGGGAGTGCCGGCCTTGATGATGTGGCCCTCCGGACCGTCCTCGCGGATCTGCTGGCCGATGCCGCGTGAGCGGAGCCAGCCGATCAACAACGGGGTCAGGCCGAGCGAGAGCACCATGGCCACGCCCCCGGAAAGGAGAAGGGAGATCAACCTCTGGCCTCCCTGGCCTCCCTGGCCTCCAAGGCCGCCAGGACTGCGTCACGGTCGTCGAAGGGCACGGTCCGGTCAGCGAAGACCTGTCCCGCCTCGTGCCCCTTGCCGGCCACGACGACCACATCGTTGGGCCGGGCTCGATCCACGGCCAGCTCGATGGCGGCCTGGCGGTCGGGCTCGACCACGAGGCGCCCGATGGCTCGGACCCCGGCCCGCACCTCCTCGATGATGGCGCCTGGGTCCTCGTTCCGGGGGTTGTCGGTGGTGAGGATCGCCAGGTCGGCCAGCGCGGTGGCCACCTCGCCCATCATCGGACGCTTGGCGTGATCTCGGTCGCCGCCGCAGCCGAACACCACGATGACGCGCCCCGGCGCCGGCGCCGAGCGGGCGCTGTGGCCCGCCGCTCCCAGGACCTGGGCGAGGGCGTCGGGGGTGTGGGCGTAGTCCACCACCACCGTGAACGGCTGGCCCGCCTCCACCCGCTCGTAGCGACCCCTGACCGAGGGCATCGAGGACAGCCCGGCGGCCACGACGTCTGCGGCTACGCCCAGCTCGCGCCCGATGGTGGCGGCGCACAAGGCGTTGGCGGCGTTGAACGCGCCCCCCAGCGTGAGCACCACCCGCTCACCCTCCCACCTGAAGCTCGTGGCTGCCGGGCCCATCTCGAGGTCCCGAGCCTCGGCCAGTGAGTACGGCCGCATCGGGATGGCTGCAGCGTCCAGAAGACGCCGTCCGTAGGGGTCGTCGGCGTTGACCACACCGCAGGCCGCCCGCTCGTCCTCGAAGAGCATTGCCTTGGCCGCGAAGTACGACTCCATGTCGCCGTGGTAGTCGATGTGGTCCTGGCTCAGATTGGTGAAGGCGGCCACGGCGAAGCGCACAGCGTCGACACGGTGCTGAACCAGGGCATGCGAAGAGACCTCGACCGCCGCCGCCCGGTCGCCGGCGGCCAGGGCGGACGCCAGCCGGGCCTGCAGCTCGGGGGCCTCCGGCGTGGTGCGAACGCCGCCCAGCGTCCCGATGAGCGTGGTCGGCCAGCCGTTGGCGATGAGCACGGCCTGCAAGAGATGGGTGGTGGTGGTCTTGCCGTTGGTGCCGGTGACGCCCACCACCAACAGGCGACGGGACGGGTCGTCGTGGAGGGTGGCGGCAATGGGCGCCATGGCGGCGCGCGCATCGCCCACCTGCACCTGCACCACGTCGAGGGGCAGCACCCGCTCCACGAGGAGCGCCGCTGCGCCGTTCTGCACGGCCAGGGCAGCGTGATCGTGGCCGTCCGTGACTGTCCCAGGGAGGCAGCAGAACAGGGCGCCGGGCGCGGTGCTCCGGGTGTCGTGGCTGACGGAGCTCACCTCGACCGCGGTGAGGTCGCCCTGGCTGGCGAGGACCTCGACGCGGCCCAGGAGTCGATCGAGCCGCATCGGCGATGACCTCGGGTTTGCAGCGGCACAAGCGGCCGCTCAGGCGGCCGGCTTGGAGCGGTTTGACGGTGGCAGCGTAGTAGGGACGGGAGTTGCCGGGATCTCTTCGCCACCCGCCTCGCCTACGCCCTGGGCGCCCTCGGGCGACGCCTCCGGAACCCCTGCCGCCGCTGCCGGCGGCGCTGCCGGGGGCGGCGGGGGGATCCGGAACTGGCGCAGGCCGTAGCGCGCCACGGCGGCGAACACCGGGGCGGCCACGATCCCGCCGAATATGGGCGTGGGCTCGTCGAGGATGACGATGGCCGACAGCTCCGGGCGCTCGGCGGGGACGAAGCCGGCGAAGCTCGACACGTAGGCGCCCTCCTGGTAGCCCCGAGCGCCTTCGAGGGGCTTGCGGGCAGTGCCCGTCTTGCCGGCCACGGTGTAGCCGTCGATGGCGGCCAGCTTGCCCGTGCCCACCCGCACCACCTCCGAGAGCATGGCCGTGACCTGCTGAGACGTGCGGGCCGAGATCACCCGGTGGCGGTCCGAGGCCGGCGTGGGTCGGGGCTGGCCGTCGCTGCCCACCGTGGCCTTCACCAGCTTGGGGGCGACGTACTCCCCCCCGTTGGCAACGGTGTTGTAAGCGGCGAGCATCTGCATTCCCGTCACCGCCACCCCTTGGCCGATGGGTACCGTGCCGATGGACGTGCCGGACCACTTGTTCGGGTCGAGGAGGATGCCGCTCGACTCGCCCGGGAAGGCCAGCCCCGTCTTCTTCCCGAAGCCGTAGGCCCGCAGGTAGCGGTCGATGCGCTCCTTGCCCAGCTTCTGGCCGATCATGATCGAGCCCACGTTGGACGAGTTGGCCATCACCTCGGTGATCGACCAGCTCTCCACGGGATGCGGGTCGTGCTCTTTGAAGACGTGGTCGGAGACCTTGATGGTGCCGGGGACGGACAGCTCGTCCTGCGGGCGCACGACCCCTTCCTCCAGGGCACCGGAGATGGTGATCATCTTGTTCACCGATCCCGGCTCGTACACGTTGGTGAGGGCCATGTTCTTGTCCGCGGGCCGGGGAGCGCCGCCCTTGGGGTCGGCCACCAGGTTGGCGAGCGCCAGCACCTCACCGGTGCGCGTCTCCATGACGATCGCCATCCCGCCCTTGGCCCTGGCGGTGACGATCTGGCCGGCGAGAGCACGCTCGGCCTGGTGCTGCATGGACCGGTCGATGGTGAGCACGAGGTCGTCGCCTCGCGCCGACGGGCGCGACTGACGAAGGCCGCCCGGGATTGCCCGGCCGTCGGGGTCCTGCTCGAGGATCATCTTGCCGGGCTTGCCCGCCAGGCGCTTCTCGAACTGGCCCTCGAGACCCGACAGGCCCTCGTTGTCCAGGCCCACACGTCCGAGCAGCGGTGCGGCCAGGTCGCCGGCGGGAAGGAAGCGCTCGGGCTCGTCGATGACGTCGATACCGGGGTGCGCCAGGTCCCGTACCTGCTTGGCCACGGCGTCGTCGACCTTGCGGGCCAGGTACACGAAGGACGACTCCTTGGTCAGGAGGTCCTGCAGCTCGCCGGCACTCTGCCCGAGGATGGGTGCCAGGGCCTTCGCCGTGGCCAGCGGGTCGGCCACGAAGCGGGGGTCGGCAGTCACCGTGGACTGGCCCACCGTGAGAGCCAGGTCGTAGCCGTTGCGGTCGAAGATCGCCCCTCGCTCGGCCGGGAGGACGACGCTGCGCACCCGCTGGGACTCCCCCACGTCCACGTACCGGTCGGCGGCGATTCCTTGGATCATCACCAGCCGGCCGGCCAGGAGCACGAAGCCCACCATGATCGTGCCGAGCGTGAAAGTCATCCGAGCCTTGGGACGGGGCCCGCGTGGGGGCCTGTTGCGGCCGGGGACGGGTGGGCGGCGCTGGACCGGTCCACCACCGGGTCGTCGC
>JAUJNQ010000003.1:406752-425746 GCA_030448025.1 Acidimicrobiales bacterium
TCGTCGCTGGGCCACTCGTCGCTGGGTCCGGCCCACGGGTCGTCTGCTCGTTCCCCGTCCCGGGTGTCGTTCCCGAGGCGGGGGGGTCACCTTCCGGCCAGCTGGCGCTTGACGCTCGACCAGTGCTCGGTGGCCGACTCCTGTCCCTTGTCCGGCGAACCCTCGGTGGGCTGGCCCGACACCGGTCCAGTGGGCGAGAGATAGGTCACCCCCGGCGGGGGAACCAGGCCCAGTCGCTCTTGGGCGGCGGCCACCACGCGCGACGGCGACTCGAGCTGGGCCACCTGGAGACGGAGCCGCTCGTATCGCGCCTGCTCCTCGGCCGCCTTCCCTTGAAGCTTCTCCAACCGGAACTGGCCCTGCGCCAGGGCCACGTGCGAGACCACCAGGCCGAGCACGCAGGCGACGGCGACCGCAGCCACCGAGCATGCGAGCAGCCGCCGGCGCCGAACGCTGCCGGCGCCCATGTCCGCCTTTCTCTTGGGGACCACCTGCAGGCGACCGGCGGGTGTCGACCCGCGGTAAGAGGGACCAGCCTCCCGGCGAAGCGGGGATGCGACGGCCGTCATCGCACGCCCTGCGGAGCGGCGATGCGCTCACAGGCACGGAGCCGGGCGCTCTGGGCTCGGGGGTTGGCGGCGACCTCGGCGGCCGAGGGCTTGCGGGCGCCGCGGTTGAGCAGGCGCACCAGGGGAACGGCGCCACACACGCAGGGCAGGCCCGAAGGACAGGTGCAGCCCCCGGAGGCGGCCGCGGCGAAGCGGTCCTTCACGATGCGGTCCTCCCCCGAGTGGTACCCGAGCGCCACGCAACGCCCACCGGGGGTGAGAAGGGTGATGGCGGCATCGATCGACGGGCCGAGGACGTCCAGCTCCTCGTTCACCGCCACCCGGATGGCCTGGAAGGCCCGACGCGCCGGGTGGCCGCCGGTGCGGCGGGTGGCGGCGGGGATGGCCGCCCGTACCACCTCGGCCAGCTCGCCGGTGGTGGTGATGGGCCTTGCCTCCACGATGCGCCGGGCGATGCGTCGTGCGAAGCGGCGCTCACCGCTGGCAACCAGTAGACGGCTCAGGGTGGCCTCGTCGGCGGCGTTCACCACGTCGGCCGCGGTGCGCGCCTGCGAGCGGTCCATGCGCATGTCGAGGGGTGCGTCGGTGCGGTAGGAGAAGCCCCGCTCGGCCTCGTCGAACTGCGGCGAGCTCACCCCGAGATCGAACAGCACGGCCGAGACGGGTTCGACCACGAGGGTTGCCAGGGCGTCGAAGCGAGCGCGGTGGAGGGCGACCACCCGATCCCCGAAGGCGGCGAGGGACTCGGTGGCTGCGGCCACGGCGTCGGCGTCGCGGTCGATGCCCACCAGGCGCAGGTCGGGGCGCGCCTCGAGGATGGCCTGGGCGTGGCCCGCGCCTCCGAGGGTGGCGTCCACCACCATTCCGGACGGCACCTCGGCCAGCAGGTCGACCACCTCGGCCAGCATCACGGGTTGGTGTGGGAAAGCGTGGCTCATCTGCAGCCCCTCGACCGGCTGGGCGCCGACGGGGTATTTCCCCGAACAACGGGGATGGGAGCGGGCGGAGTTGGGCTCTCCCACCCTCCCGACCGAGGGGCAGCACATGGGCCACGCGTCATTCCTGGTGCGCTTCCTGATCGTGTTCAGCCTGATCGTGTCCAGCCTGGTTGTGTTCAGCTCTCCTCTTGGGTCAGGGCCCGCTCGGCGGGCTCCACCTTCTGCGACCACACATCGGGGTTCCACAGCTCCACCCGCTCGATGGCGCCGTGCACGAGGACGTCCCCCTCCAAGCGGGCGAAGGCCCGCAGGTGCTGGGGTATGGCGATCCTGCCCTGCTTGTCCACGTCCACCTCCTGGGTGCCCGACGACCAGAGCCGGGCCATGTTGCGTTCCTCGGCGTTCAGGTCCTGCGCCGTCTCCCGTGCCTCCATCTGCAACTCGAAGGCCTCGGGCGTCCACAGGGCCAGACAGCGGTCGAAGTACTGGGTGAGGTAGCCCCCGCGCTCGAAGGAGCTCCGGAACTTGGCGGGCAGGATGATGCGACCCTTGAGGTCCAGCGAGTGCTCGTACCGCCCGAAGAACCTCGCCACGCTGTTGATCGCTCCTCACGTCTGATCCCTGTGCTCCCACTCCGCTCCCGCTGCCGGTCCCGGCGATGCCTATTGTCACCACTTCCAACCACCTGACGCCACTTTACGACCACTTTCCACCACCGTCAACCCCTTGGCCGTGGGTAGGCTGGCGTCGACCCAGGGCCTGGCTAGGCTTCCTCGGGCCCTGACCGCCTCGTCCCAGAGCGCATGACGACCCTCGTCCCCCGTGCACGCCAGCCCGTTGCCGTTGGCCCGGAACCGGTCGGCGCCTTCCATCCCGCTGTGGAGGCGTGGTTCCGGCGCCGTTTCCCCGAGGGCCCCACCGCGCCTCAGCGCGAGGGCTGGCCTCACATCGCCGCAGGTCGTGACACGCTGATCGCCTCGCCGACAGGATCGGGCAAGACGCTCGCCGCCTTCCTCGTGTGCATCGACCGCCTCTACCGCGCCTTCGATGCGGGCGAGCCCATCGGCGGCATCGCCCGCGTGGTGTACGTGTCGCCGCTCAAGGCGCTGGCCGTCGACATCGCCGAGAACCTTCAGCGGCCCCTGAGCGAGATCGCACAGGTCGCCGCCGAGCTCGACCTCGAAGCTCCCGACATCAGCGTCGGCGTGCGCACCGGCGACACCACCAGCTCGGAGCGGGCTCGCATGGTCCGAAGGCCCCCAAGCTTCGTCGTCACCACGCCTGAGTCGCTGTACCTGCTGGTGACCAGCGCCAGCGGCCGGGAGGCGCTGCGCACGACCGACACGGTGATCGTCGACGAGATCCATGCCGTGGCCCGGGACAAGCGGGGGTCCCACCTGGCCCTCACCCTGGAGCGGCTGGAGGCATTGTGCGAGACCCGCCCCAGCCGGGTGGGGCTGTCTGCCACCCAACGCCCCCTCGAGACCGTGGCCGGCCTGCTCGTGGGAGATCGGCCGCCGCCCGCCATCGTCGACGCCGGCCACCAGCGCGACCTCGACCTCGCGCTGGAGCTGCCCGAAGGTGAGCTCGAAGCCGTGGCCAGCGCCGAGCAGGTGTCCGACGTGCTCGACCGCATCGCCGCCCGTGTCCGACAGCACTGCACCACGTTGGTCTTCGTCAACACCCGTCGCCTGGCCGAGCGCTTCGCCCACGAGCTCGGGGAGCGACTTGGCGGGGACGTCGTCGCCGCCCATCACGGGAGCCTCTCCAAGGATCGACGACATCGGGTGGAGACCCGTCTGCGCGCCGGCGACCTCAAAGCACTGGTGGCCACGGCCTCCCTCGAGCTTGGAATCGACATCGGACCGGTCGAGCTCGTGTGCCAGATCGGCTCGCCGCGCAGCATCGCCACCTTCCTGCAGCGGGTGGGCCGGTCCAACCATTCACGCTCCGGGGTGCCCAAGGGTCGGCTCTACCCGTTGACCCGCGACGAGCTGGTGGAGTGCGCGGCGCTGCTCGGCGCGGTGCGAGCCGGTCGTCTCGATGCCATCGAGCTCCCCCGCCTGCCCCTCGACATCCTGGCCCAGCACGTGGTGGCCGAGGTTGCTGCCGAGCAGTGGCGGACCGACGACCTCTTCGAGCTCGTCCGCCGAGCCGCTCCCTACCGGGAGCTGACCCGTGAGCAGTTCGACGAGGTGGTCGAGCTCGTGGCCGGCGGCGTGCAGACCGGGCGCGGGCCAAGGGGCCGCTATGTCCATCACGACGTGGTCAACGGCGAGATGCGGGGGCGCAAGGGGGCACGGCTGGCCGCCCTGACCTCCGGCGGCGCCATCCCCGAGATCGGCGACTACCGCGTCGTGGCCGAGCCCGACGACACCTTCATCGGGACCGTCAACGAGGACTGGGCCGTGGAGTCGATGGCCGGCGACATCTTCCTGCTCGGCACCCACTCGTGGCAGATCCGCCGCGTCGAGGCAGGGGTGGTGCGGGTGCGCGACGCCGGTGACACGCCGCCCACTGTGCCCTTCTGGCAGGGAGAAGCGCCGGCCCGCACGGCCGAGCTGTCCGAAGAGGTGGCCAGCCTGCGCCGGCGCCTCGACCAGTTCCTGGCTGGGGGCGACCCCGACGGTGGGCGCAGGTGGTTGGTCGAGGCCTGCGGCATCGAAGTCCAAGAGGCGACGATGATCGTGGACTACCTCGCCGTCGGACGTGCCGTTCTGGGCGCCATGCCCACATGGGACAGGCTCGTGTTCGAGCGCTTCTTCGACGACACGGGCGGGATGCAGCTCGTGATCCACTCCCCTCGCGGGGGGCGCGTCAATCGGGCCTTCGGGCTCGCGCTGCGCAAGAAGTTCTGCCGGACGTTCAACTTCGAGCTTCAGGCAGCCGCCAACGACGACGCCATCGTGCTGTCACTCGGCCCGCACCACAGCTTTCCCCTGAGCGAGGTGCCGGGTTACGTGAAGAGCCGGACCGTCGAGGAAACCTTGCAACAGGCGGTCCTGGACGCGCCCATGTTCACCTCCCGCTGGCGCTGGAATCTGAACCGGGCCCTGCTCGTGCTGCGGTTCCGAGGCGGGCGTCGCAACCCGCCGCCCATCCAGCGCATGGAGGCCGACGACCTCATGGCCGCCGTGTTCCCGCAGGCCGCGGCGTGTCAGGAGAACGTGGTCGGCGCCATTGAGATCCCCGACCACCTGATCGTTCGCCAGACGCTCGACGACACCCTGCACGAGGCGCTCGACGTCGACGGCCTCAGAACGCTGCTGCAAGGGATCGAGTCGGGTGAGGTCGTGGTGCACAGCGTGGACACCACCGAACCGTCCGTGCTCGCCCACGAGATCCTCACGGCTAGGCCCTACGCCTTCCTGGACGACGAAGAGCTCCAGAACCGCCGCACCAACGCCGTCCACCTACGCCGCGGGCTGACGGTGGACCTCTCCTCGATCGGCCAGCTCGACCCCAATGCCATCGCCCGGGTGCACGACGAGATCGCGCCCCAACCGGCGAGCAGCGACGACCTGCACGACCTGCTCTGTTCGTTCGTCGTGATGCCACCCAACCCCGAGTGGCGGGGGTTGTGGAGCGATCTGGTGGAGCGGGGCCGGGCCCAGGCGCTCGACCACGACGGTGCCGAGCTGTGGTGCGCCACCGAGAACGTGGAGGACGCCGGCGGTCTGTTCCACGGTGACGAAGACGCCGTGATCGCAGTGGTACGGGGCCACCTCGAGCTGGCAGGCATCACCACGGTCGACGAGCTGACCTCCTCGACGGCGCTGCCTGGGGGACGAGTGGCGTCCGCCCTGGCCACGCTCGAGCAGGAAGGCTTCGCCCTCCAGGGGAAGTACTCGCCCAGTGCCGTAAACGTCGAATGGGTGGCGCGTCGCCTGCTGGCGCGCATGCACGCCTACTCCCGCCGCGTCCGGCGTCAAGGCGTCGAGTCCGCCACCGCCCAGGACTTCATGCGCTTCCTCCTTCGCTGGCAACACGTCGCGCCGGACAGCCGGCTTGCGGGCGACGAGGGGCTGGCGACGGTGATCAGCCAGCTCCAGGGATGGGAGTCGGCCGCAGCGGCCTGGGAACCAGAGCTCCTCGCCCGCCGGCTTCGCCACTATGACCCTGCCAGCCTCGATCGCCTCTGCCACGAGGGCGAGGTGGGCTGGCTCCGACTGAGCCTGCGGGCTCGCGACTCAGACGCACCTGCCGGGGCGCCCAGCAAGGCCACGCCCATCTCGGTGGTGTTCCGCGACGATCTGGACTGGTTGCTCTGGGTGGCGCGAGGTGGAACCTTCCCGGTGGAACCCACCACCGGGGCGACGGCCGAGATCCTGGAAGTGCTCCGCCACCGGGGCGCTTGCTTCGCCGCCGACCTCGCCCAAGCAACCAGGCGCTTGGCCGAGGACGTGGAGCGGGCGCTGTGGGACGGCGTCGCCCGCGGCCTTCTGACCTCCGACGGTTTCGGCGCCATCCGGGCCCGCGTGGCCAAGAGGCCGCACAGCGGCGCGCAGACAGCCCGACGCTCGCGGCTGATGCCCGGCCCCCGCGTGCGAGGCGCGGCCGCCGGACGCTGGTCGCTGGTTCCTCCCGCCCCACCCGACACAGACGGTGAGGAGCTCGCGGAGGCGGCAGCCGGGCTGCTGCTCAACAGGTGGGGCGTGGTCGTCCGCGACTTGGCGCTGAGCGAGCCCGTCCACCTTCCCTGGCGCGACGTGCAGCGGGCTCTCCGTCGACTGGAGGACCGCGGCCTCGTGCGCGGGGGCCGCTTCGTCAGCGGCTTCAGCGGCGAGCAGTTCGCCCTTCCGGAGGCAGCAGAGCAGCTGGCGCACGTGCGCAAGCTGCCCTGCACCGGCGAGCGCCTCGTCGTCAACGCCACCGACCCGCTCAACCTGATCGGCACCATAACGCCCGGCACCGTGGTGCCCGCAGTTCGAACTCGCCGGGTTGTCTACGTCGACGGCGTGCCCGAGTAGCGACGCTTGGGGAAGGGAACGGGCAGCTGCGGCTACCCCGGCTCATCTTGGCGCGTGTTGGTCGCCTCGGCGTAACATGGCTGGCACCCGCTCGAGCAGACAGCACAGAGATGCCGACCACAGAGCCCGCCGGACAAGCAGAGCCCGCCGGACAAGCAGAGCCCGCCGGAGACATCGCCAGGATCTTCGCCGACATCGCCCGGGTGCTCCTTGCCGTCGAGACCGTGGACGAGACGCTGAAGCGGTTGGTGGAGTTCGCGGTGGAGGCGGTCGAGGGGTGCGACAACTGCGGCGTCTCGATCGTCCAGCTCGGCGGCGACATCACCACTCCAGTGGCCACGAGCCACAGCGTGACCAAGTGCGACGAGCTGCAGTACGAGTTTGGGGAGGGCCCCTGCCTCAGCGCCATTTGGGAGCAGCAGACCTTCGAGAGCGACGACCTGATGCAGGAGCGACGCTGGCCCCAATGGGTTCCTCGGGCCGTCGAGCTGGGCGCCCACAGCTTGGTCTCGTTCCGGCTGTTCGTGAAGGGGGACACGCTTGGGGCGCTCAACCTCTACGCCGGCAAGCCACGGGCCTTCGACGATCTCGACCGGGCGGTAGGCGCCATCCTCGCCTCTCATGGGGCCATAGCGCTGGCGGGTGCCCAAAGAAAAGAACGCTACGAGGGGGCAGTTGTGGTGGCCAAGGCGACGGGCATGCTCATGGAGAGGCGGGGCATAACCTCCGCTCAGGCATTGGAGCTTCTACAGAGGGCCGCCATCCGCACGGACACCCGGCTCCAGAAGGTGGCCGAGCGCTTCGTGGGCCGACACGATCCTCAGGCGGTGACCAATGAGCAAGGCCGAAGGATCGAACCCCTCCAATAGGGCCCCGGCCGCGGTTCTCGGCGAGCGACAGCGCCAAAATGCCTCTCTCACGGTGAGCTTCATCCCACCTTGGGGCACTCCTTGAACCGACTGAGGCGCCTCACTAGCTCAGTCCGGACAGTCCTCCGCCATGATGGCGAGCGCTGTGCGCATGGCTTCGGCGGCCCGGAGGCCGATGGGGCCGGGTTCCTGGCCGTCGTTGGGCTGCAGGCGGGCGAGCGAACGCAGGACGACGGTGCGGTTACCGGCGGCCGCCGTGCTCAACTCCCTCGCCGCTGTGTCCGTATCGACCTCGGGATCCCGGGCCAACGCCACGGCCAAGAGTCCCAGATGCTGGTCTGGCGGAGACTGGTGAGATCGCTCCATGAGCGACATGATGAGTCCTCCCTACATCCGTCCACACGGCAGACCGGGCAGGACGCAGCGGCAAGCCGAAAAGGCTGCCTGCTCAGCCGGGGCAACTATACCCTGACATAGCAGGCCTCACACATGTACGAACAACAAGCTGATCCGGAGGTGGGCCGCTGATGGCAACGCTGGAAGTGCTCGACCACGGCGAGCTGACCTCCATCTCCTTCGACGACCTGCTGAAGTACCACGGCACGAGCTCCATCGGTGGAGTGGCGCACGGTTTCAAGGTCATGGAGCGCGCCCTGCCGATCCTGGCCGCCGGACGGCCTCCCGAGCGCTACCACATCGACATCCAAACCGCGTTCCCCGGGCCCGGCGCGCGCGACGCCTTCGAGATGGTGACCCGGGCCGTAACCGGCGGGCGCTACCGAGTGGCATTGGATCTGGGCGGCGGCGACGCCCCCACCGCTCCTGAGGGGAAGTACTTCTTCCGCCTCGACTGCGGCGACACGACCGTTGACCTCACCTTGCGTGACGGTCACGTCAGCGACGAGTTCATCCAACTCGCCCGCCGTGAAGCGAGGACACCGGCTGAGGAAGAGCGCTTCACCTGGTTCAAGCACGACATGGCCGCCAGGCTCATGGCCCTGCCGGCCGAAGAGGTCTATGACGCCGCGCTCACGTCCGGGGCCGGCGCCGGCGTCTCACCGCAGTAGTCGAGCCACCACGGCGGCCTCGACGTCGCCGACGCTGACGTCGAGCGACAACACCAAGTCCTCCAGCGCCGCCGCCGCCTCACCACGTTCCTCGCCGCTGAGGGCCAGCACGTCGAGCAGTCGGTGCGGCTCCCACGCCAGCGGAACAGCGCACTGGAACAAGGCGCCGTGGCGGGTGCGGCGCTGCGCCATGCCCACCACCTTGCGGCCCTCCACCGTCACCTCGCCGGGGCCGAGCCCGGCGAAGCACACCTTCGACGACCACGGCGAGCTCACGATGCCACCCCGGTTGACCTCGGCGCCGGTGAGGCTCAGGTCGGCCAGCGCCAGGCGCCAGGTCTCACCCAGCCACCAGAAGGCGCGGCCCACATCGTCGTCCCACAAGGGGTCGCCACGGGGGACGACCACGTCCACCCACGCCACGGTGCCCGGCTCCACCAGCACCGCCCCTCCCCCGCTCTGCCGCCGCACCACGTCGAACCCGGCCGACGAGGCCGCCGGGTGGTCGACCTCGTCGAGGGGCTGGGTCGAACCGAGCACCACGGCGGAGTCGGCTGTCCGGCAGAGGCGAACGGTCCGGCTGGTTCCGGGCGACACGCCGAGGTCGTGCAAAGCACCTGCGGGTCGGCGCTCGAGAGTGACCGCCCAGGAACCCGAGGGCGCTCCTCCGTCCAGAACGGCTTCTACGCCGACGGTACCGACAGCACTACGCCGACTGTGCCGACAGGCTCGACGCCGGCGTCAGGTACGGCTCCCAGTCCGCGCGCACAGCCCCGGTGGCGGCCAGCACCCAGAGCCGCTCCCGGGGAGCCACGGGGGCGCGGGTGAGCGACAGGGGAGTCTCGTGGAGGAAGAGGTCCTGCTTGCGGTTGTTGCAGGACCGGCACGCCGCCACCACGTTCTCCCACGTGTGGGTGCCGCCCCGACTACGTGGGACGACGTGGTCGATGTTCTCTGCCGCGCTCCCGCAGTACTGGCAACGGTGGCCGTCGCGTGCGAACACCGAACGGCGGTTGAGGCCGATGCGAGCCTGGTACGGGACCTTCACGAAGTAACCGAGACGCACCACCGACGGCTCGGGGAGATCGAGGCGCTCGGAGCGGAAGTACCCCCCCGAGGTGTGGACCAGCTCCGCCTTCTCGGCCAGCACCAGGACCACGGCGCGCCGCGTGGAAACCAGACAGAGCGGCTCGAATGTCGCATTCAGCACGAGCGCCCTGGACATGGCGGTCCTACCCGGCGGGAGGTGGTGGGAGTTGCATCCGGGCAGGCTACCGCAGCCCCCTGCGGTGCATCCGACACCATTGCAGGTAGGCCACCACGTCCTCAGGCGCCGGCGAACGCGTGCTGTCGCCGTACATGGTCTGGAGGCGAAAGGCCAGGTAGGAGGGGTCGGGCCGGGGGAGGTAGGGCGGTCGACGCCACCATCCGGGTGCTGCCAGGGCCAGAGCCTGGCGCACGGCGACGGGCCACAGCCAGGGTCGCACCAGGACCGCCACAGCGACGCCAACTTGCTGAGCGCCGGAGGCGATCCGGCCTTTCCGGTCGGTGAAGGCTCCATCCATCTCGCCGAACAAGCTTTGCTCTGGAGGCGACCTCACACGCCGAGGAAGCCGACGCGGGCACCGCCCAGGACGCCGCCATCGCCGCCCAAGCCGGCGCGCGCGATGCGGGCGCCGGTCGAGAAGTCCAGGCAGGCCGAACGATCAATCTGGGCCTGGGCGGCGGCGAAGAAGGGCTCGCCGAAGCCGAGGGCCACGCCGCCGCCCACCACCGCCAGGCCCAGGTCCAAGAGGTTGGCCACCGACGCCACCGCCCGGCCCACCAGCGTCCCCGTCCGCTCCACCACTTCAGGCGGGGCCTCCTCGGGCGGGCGGCCGGTGATGGCCTCGATGGACGGGCCAGACGCGTACGCCTCCAAGCAACCGTGGGCCCCGCAGCCGCACTTCCGCCCTTCGCCCTCGACGATCATGTGCCCGATGTGGCCGGCGTTGCCGGCGGCGCCATCCAGGAGGCGCCCGTTGAGGACGATGCCACCACCCACGCCGGTGGACACCACCATGGCGATGAAGTCCTTCGAATCGCGGGCCGCCCCCACCCAGCCCTCCCCGAGCGCCAGCGCCTTGGCGTCGTTGTCCACGAAGACGGGCAGGAGGGTGGACTCGGCCAGGCGCCGGCGCAGCGGGAAGCGCCGCCACACGCCGATGTTGAGGGGCGACACCTCCTCGCCGCCGGGCGCCATCGGACCGCCGCAGCCCACGCCGCACGCCACCTCGTCGCCGGTGCGCACCTCCTCGATCAGTGAGAGCAGTGTGGCGTACACCTCCTCGGCGCCGTCTCCCGGGGTGGGCGCCCGGCGGCTGGTCACCACCTCACCGGTGTCGCTCACCACACCGGCGGCCAGCTTGGTCCCCCCGATGTCGATGCCGAGGGCCGTGGCCATGTCCGGACCGTAGCGTCTTCGAGCTCTCGAACGGGGCGCTCAGAGTCCTCACAGGAGCGGTAACTAGGGTGGCGTGTTCGTGGCCCGGCAACCGACCACCACCACTGGCCTGACCTTCGCCGAGGCCTTCGAGCGAGTGGTCAGCAACGTCGAGCGGGTCATCCAGGGCAAGACCGGCGCCATCCGCCTGGCCGTCTGCTGCCTCGTCGCAGAGGGCCATCTGTTGATCGAGGACGTGCCCGGCGTGGGCAAGACCAGCATGGCCAAGGCCCTCGCCGGGTCCCTCGGCTGCACATGGCACCGCATCCAGTTCACCCCCGACCTGCTCCCGTCCGACGTGACGGGAGCCAGCGTCTACAACCGCTCCAACGGTGACTTCGAGTTCCGCCCCGGTCCGGTTTTCGCCAACCTCCTCGTGGCCGACGAGGTGAACCGGGCCTCGCCCAAGACTCAATCCTCGCTCCTCGAGGCCATGGAGGAACGTCAGGTGACGGCGGACGCCAGCACCTACCCGCTGCCTTCGCCGTTCATGGTGATCGCCACCCAGAACCCGATCGAGCACGAGGGCACCTACCCGCTGCCCGAGAGCCAGCTCGACCGGTTCCTCATGCGGGTGCCGATGGGCTACCCCGACCGGTCCTCGGAGATCGCCATGCTGGACACCCACGGCGCGGGCTCGACCCGAGCCGTCGACGAGCTCGACGCCGTTGCCTCCCCCGCCCAGGTCCAGGCCATGGTGCGCGCCGCCCGCAGCGTGCACGTGGCAGCCCGGATGAAGGCCTATCTGGTGGACCTCGCCGAAGCCACCCGCCGCAATGCCAGCCTGGCCCTCGGTGTCTCACCCCGGGCCACCCTGGCCCTTCAGAGCGCGGCTCGTGCCTGGGCCGCTTCGGAGGGACGTGACTTCGTGGTGCCCGACGACGTCAAGGCCCTGGCCGGCCCCGTGCTCGAGCACCGACTCGTCCCCTCCACCTCGATTTCGCTCGGCGGCGTCGGCCCCGGCGAGGCGCTGCGGGACTCGCTGGCCTCGGTACCGGTACCCGTGGGCAGGAGCTGAGGCGCGTGCCCACCCGTCGGGGCTGGGGCCTGGGCGCGGCAACCGTGCTCCTCGCCGTGCTCGGGCGCCTCCTCGGCGTCGTGGAGCTGATCGTCGCCGCCGGCACCGGTGGGGCGCTCCTGGCCGCGGCCGTGGCCTACGTGCGCGCCACGCCGGTGCGGGTGGAGGCCAACCGAGTCCTTCGACCACCGAAGCGCCCTGCCGGCGCCGCCGGCGTCGTGGAGATCACGGTCCGCAACACCGCGTCGCGCATGTCACCGGCGCTCGGGGTCCACGACCCCTTCGGCGGGTCCCCCGAGGCGGACCGGCGCTGGGCCCGCTTCCGTGTTGCCCCGCTTCGGGCGGGCCAAGCCGTCACCGCCACCTACGAGCTCCCCGGTGAAGAACGCGGCGTGTACGAGCTGGGGCCCTTGACGGTACGCCTCGAGGATCCCTTCGGGCTGGCCTGGCGGCTGGTAGCAGAGGCACCGGTGGTGGCGCTGGTGGTGTACCCGAGAATGGAAGTACTCGATCCCCTCTCACCCGGTCGGGCCAGCCGACGCAACCAGGCCCGCCCGGTGACCCGGACCGCATCCACAGACGCTGACCTCTACGCCCTCCGGGAGTACCACACGGGCGACGACCTCCGGCGGGTGCACTGGCGGGCCACGGCGAAGAGGGACGAGGTGATGATCCGCCACGACGACGTCCCTGCGCGCAGCGCGGCCACCGTGGTGCTCGACCTCCGCCACGACGTGCACACGCCTGCCAGCCTGGAGGCGGCGATCTCGGGAGCCGCCAGCGTCGTGCACACCGCCTGGCGGCGACGCTGGCCGGTGCGCCTGGTCACCAGCGACGGATCCGACTCCGGGCTCGCCACCGGCCACGCCCACACCGAAGCGATCCTCGAGCGCCTGGCCACGGCCCACACCCACCGGAGCGAGTCGCCTGCGTCGCTCACCATCCCTGCCGTCGGGCGGAGCGAGACCGGGATGCTGGCCGTGGTCACCACCGCCACCGCCCCCGAGGCCCAGCCCACTGTCACAGGGCCCAGCGGAGCAGGCTCTGCCAGAACAAGAGCTGCCGGGGCAGCTGGCGACCGGGGTCCCGGCGTGGTGGTCATCGTCAGCGAACCCGGCACCCTGGTCGCCGAGCGGGTGCTGTCAGCGGGCCGGTTGGTGCACCTGGACGCCGGCCAACCCCTCGCGCCTGCCTGGGCGGCGGCCGTGGGCGGCGGCCAAAGGCGCCGCTGAGCCGTGACCGCTGAGCCGTGACCGCTGAGCCGTGACCGCTGACACTTACCGTTCGCCAAGTGCCGCCGAGCTCGCCAGCACGGCCGCCGTCACGGCCGTCACCATCGCCGCCGGCCTGGGCATGGGCCGGCTCTTCGCGGGCAGCTCGTACCTGGTTCCGTTCGTCCTGGCCGCCCTGGTTGGCCACGGCCTGTCGTGGTGGGGCCGCCGGCGCGCCATGTCCCTGGCGGCCACGGCGGCGGCCACCACGGCGGCGCTCACGCTGGTGGCGATATGGGTCGTGTTGCCGGACACGACCACCTACGGCGTCCCCGGCACGGGCACGGCCGAGGCCGCGCTGCGGGAGCTGCGCCAGGCCCGGGGCCTCTTCGCCGAAGTCGTCGCACCGGCCCCCGTCACGGACGGCTTCCTCCTGGCGGGAATGGCCGGTGTGGGGATGGTCGCCTTCCTCGCCGACTGGGCCGCGTTCCGTCTGGAGTCGCTGTTCGAAGTCCTCCTCCCCTCCTTCTTCGTCGTCGTCTTCACCGCCTTCCTCGGTGGGGGCCGCAACCGAACCGTGCCGGTGCTCCTCTACCTGCTCACGGTGGCCGTGTTCCTGCTGGTCCATCCCAACTGGCTCCAGCGCTCCTCGTTGCCGTGGCTGGCCGGCCGATCGGCGGGCGAGCTGGGCTGGCGGCTGCAAAGCGGCCTGATCCTCTGTGGGGCTGCCCTCTTGGCCGGCGCGCTGGTGGGCAGCGGCCTGGCCGGCGAGGAGGGCCCGTCCGACCTCTGGCGTGGCCGCTCGGGTGAACGCCAGACCACGGTGAGCCCTCTGGTCGACATCAGAGGGCGCCTGGTCAGCCAGACGGACAACGAGGTGTTCAGCGTGCGATCCGACGTCCGATCCTACTGGCGCCTCACCTCGCTCGACACCTTCGACGGCCAGATCTGGTCGTCGGACGCGCAGCACGCTGCCGTGGCCGGCCGCCTCCCACCCGACCCCGGCGGCGAACCCCCCGGCGATCGGGTCACACAGGAGTTCACCATCGAGTCCCTGTCGTCGCCCTGGCTCCCCGCTGCCTACCGTCCGAAACGGGTCGAGGGAGTCCGCGGGCTGCGGTACAACGACCAGCTCGGCAGCTTGGTCGGCGACGAGCGCACCGACCGCGGACTCACCTACCGGGTGGTGTCGTCGCTGCCCCGGCTCCGTGCCGAGGACCTTCGCCGCGCCGGTGCTCCTGTCGACAGCCCACCCGAGCTCGTCGGCTTCACCCGCCTCCCCACCGTGGCACCTCGGGTGCGCCAGCTCGCCTCCCAGGTGACGGCCTTCTCATCCTCACCGTACGAGAAGGCCCTGGCCCTCCAGAGCTTCTTCAGGCAGGGGTTCACCTACGACCTCTCGGCCCGACCGGGCCACGACGGGCGGGCTCTGGAGGCGTTCTTGTTCCGCGAGCGGCGGGGCTACTGCGAGCAGTTCGCCGGCGCCTTCGCCGTGATGGCCCGGTCGGTGGGACTACCCACCCGCGTGGCCGTCGGCTTCACGTCCGGCGAGCTCGGGGCCGACGGGCGCTACCACGTGCGGGGCCTCAACGCTCACGCCTGGCCCGAGGTCTACCTGGCGGGCTCCGGTTGGGTGGCCTTCGAGCCCACCCCCGGCCGTGGGGCACCGGGAGCCTCCTACACCGGCGTGCCCGAGGCCCAGGCCAGCCCCGACAACCCCACCACGGCCACCACCGCAGCCCCAGCCAGCACGATCCCGCCGACCCCCACCACGGTGCCCGTGCCGGCCGAGGACGCTGCCGCCCCCACCGCCGAGTCCAACCCCGAGAAGGACTCAGCGCTGGGCCGGCTGGCGAAGGCGATCCCGGTTCTGGCGGTCCTGGCGCTGGCGCCGGCGGTCGTCCCCCTGGCCAAGAGGGCCCGCCGCCGGCGCCGCCGCTCACAGGCCACCACCGCCCACGACCGGGTGTTGGTGGCTTGGACGGAGGCCGCCGAGAGCCTGGCCCAGGCCGGTGCGCCCCGCCGGGCCGACGAGACCCTGTCCGAGCACGCCGCCAGGGCCATCAGCGCTACCGGCCTGCCGGCACCGGCAGCGGCGGCGGTCACCGCTCTGGCCGGTGCAGCCACCGCCGCCAGCTACCAGGCCGGCCCCGTGGAGGGCGGCATGGCCACCACGGCGAGCGCCGCCGCCTCGGAGGTGGAGGAGGCGCTCAAGGACAGTGCCAGCAGGCCGGAGCGCCTGAGAAGAGCCCTGGACCCAAGACCCCTCCGCTCGCGGTAGTTCGAGGAAGCTCCGCTTCCGAGGCGACTACTCCCGCCGGAAGCGCTTCTTGAAGCGGTTTCGGGCGTCGCCGAAGGCGTCGGGGAAGCCGCGGTCCCGCACCGACTGGGTGGCCGACTCCCACCCCGCCTTGCCCATCTTGCGCACGTTGCGCTCGAACACCAGAGCAGATCCCAGCATGAGCAAGAACCCGAGGCCGGCGACCACGAGGCTGGTGGTGAAGAAGACCACGAGGATGACCAGGGCGGCGAGGAAGCCCACGGCCGCCCACTTGCAGTTCCGGCCGGCGTGGCGGTACAGCGTGTGCTGGCTGACCCCTCGGGCGAAGTCGGGGTCGCGCTCGTAGAAGTTGCGCTCTATCTCGTGAAGGATGCGCTGTTCTTCTTCGGACAGGGGCACGCTGATGGCCTTGGTTCACTCCGCGGTCGGGTCGTCATCATCGCGCACCCATAGCCGGCCAACAACGCGTTGGGGCGCCTTCGTGGTCAGCTCTTCCCTTGGCGGGTGTCGTCCGAGGGGCCCCACTGCTGGTCCCCCGTGCGGCGGACCCGGATTCCTCGCTCGTCGAGGAGCGCTGCCGGGCCCACGGCGCCCTCCCCGAAGCGGCTCCGCACCTCGTCCACGGCTCGGGACGCCTGTGCCCATCCGGGCCCGGCTGCGGCCCTGCCCTGCTCGACCCAGTCCAGGCTGAGCTGGCGGGAGGCCCCCGCCGCCAGCCCGGAGACGCTGACCCCGAGCAGGCGCACACCGCTGCAGGAGTCCACCCGTTCCAGCAGGGAGCTGGCCGCCCTCGCCAGCTCGGGGCCCGTGTCCAGGGGGTAGGGACCCGTGTGGGAGCGGGTGATGGTGGCGTGGTCGTGGAATCGCACCTTCACGGTCACGGTGCGGCCCGCCAGTCCCGAGGATCGCAGGCGGGCGGAGACGGCGTCGGAGAGGCGCACCACCTCGCGGCGCAGGTCGTCGGCATCCACCAGGTCTCGTGCGTAGGTCTCCTCGTGCCCCACGGACTTGACGGCCCGCTCGGGCTCGACCCGGCGGTCGTCGTGGGCCCGGGCCAGCTCGTGGAGATGGCGGCCGAGCGAGGGGCCGAGCGATGCGGTCAGGGTGTCGAGCGGGATGGCGGCCAGGTCCCCGACGGTGATCACCCCGAACCGCTCGAGCCGGGAGCGCGTCCCCGGCCCTACCCCGGGGAGCGCCGACACCCCCAGCGGGTGCAGGAAGTCCAGCTCGGCGCCCGGTTCGACCACCACCACGCCGGGACCGGGATCGAGGGCTCGAAGCGTCGCCCTGGGCTTGGCCGCCTTGGACGCCAGCTTGGCGATCAACTTGGTCGTGGCCACGCCCACGGCCGAGTCGAGGCCGACCTCGTCGCGCACCCGCCGGCGGACGGCGTCGGCGATACGGGGTCCGGGGCCGAAGAGCAGACGGGCGCCGCTCACGTCCAGGTAGGCCTCGTCGAGGGCCACGCCCTCCACCAGGGGGGTGAAGGAGGCGAACACGTCGTGGATGCGCCGGCTGTATTCCGAGTAGCGGGCGTGGTCACCGTGGACGAAGACGGCCTGAGGGCAGAGGCGACGAGCCTGGGCCGACGGCATGGCCGAGTGGATCCCGTACGCCCGGGCTTCGTACGAGCACGACGCCACCACCCCCCGGTCCCCCGAGCCCCCGACGATGAGGGGCTTGGCGGCCAGGGAAGGGTCCTCGATCACCTCCACCGACGCGTAGAAGGCGTTCATGTCGACGTGGAGGATGCTCGCCTCGCCCGTGTCCCTCACCAGCTCCAGCGTACGATCGACCCAGCGTACGATCGACGAGGTGGAGGCTCCCGAGCAACGGCCGCTGTCGGCGCTTCCCTCGGCTCGGGCCAGGGCCCTGGCCTTCGCCGCCATCCTGGTGGCCGGCGTGTGCGGCGGCCTCATCGGCGCCTCGCTGGTGAACATCCAATGCGAGGGCGACTGCGCCGCCCCGAGCGGCATCGCCGCCGTGTTCGGTGCCCTGGTGTGCGCAGCGGGGGTGGCCATCGTGTCCGTGCTGGTGCTGCGCGCCATGGGCGAATGGCGCACCATAAAACAGGAGCAGCTCCAAGGTCCTGGCGACGAAGGCCCCGGCTAATCCCATCTGGAGGACATACCCGGTGGAAACAGCGGGCTATGTCCTCCAGGTCGCGGCCGCGCCGGCTGATCCATCAGCGCCGGAGAGCGTCGAGGACGCTCACCCGCACCGCCCGCAGGGCCGGCACCAGGCCCCCGGCCATCCCGGTGGCCACCGCCACCAACAGTCCCAGCACCGCGGGCCGGACGATGCCCACCAACCCGAGGTCGCGGACGCCGTCCACGCCCAGGAGCGTGAGCACCAGGCCGACCACCATGGCCAGGCCCACTCCCACGATCCCTCCGATGAGGGTCACCTGGACGGACTCGCAGAGGACCAGCACGGCCAGGTCGCGGGGCCGTGCCCCCACGGCGCGGCGGAGCCCGAACTCGCGCACCCGCTGGCGGACGGTCATGAGCGACACGTTGAGCACGCCGATGGCCCCGAGTCCCATGGTGACGAGCGCGATCGCGAGGAGCACCAGGTCGAGGACGCGCAGCGCGCTGCCCAGGGCGCCGGCCTCGTCGATGCGCTCGCCCGACACGGCGGGCCGTGAGAACCCGGCCTGGGTGAGGAGCGCCCGAGCGTCGGCCGCGGCCTGGTTGGCGATCCGCTCGGCGCCGGCCGGATCGATCACGGCCATGGCGGTGATCATGCCCCGGTCCCCGGTCGGGGTGAAGCGGGACCTGGCCTCGAAGGGGACGAAGCCCGCTCCCGGCTGACCGAGGACGTTGGTGACGGCGTTGTCACCCACCACGCCCACCACGACCAGCGGCTGTTGCACGAGCTCCTCGTCGCGGATCACCGAGCCCAGGAGGCTCTCGAGCGTCGGGTGCTCCACGTCGCGGAGCTGGGTGGCCAGGGCCTTGGACACCACGACGGGGACGGCGAGGCTCTTGGCGTCCTCGGGCCGCAGCCAGCGACCGGCCACCATGGGCGCCCCCATCACCCCGAGCAGCTCCGGGTCGACGGCGTAGACCGGCAGGGTGCACGGGGAGGAAAAAAAGAGACCCTGGCCGGAGCCGCTGGAGAAGCCGCCGGACGAGTCCTCGGGGAAGCCGCCGAACGAAGTGCTCGATCCACAGGGCAGATCGTCGGGGTCCTTGCTCGGCAGGGGGGCGACGTCGCGCCGGACCGTCTCCGACGTGGCCAGCACGGCGCGGCCCCGTGCCCTCGGCTCGTAGCGTCCCAGGCGCTCTGCCATGACGTCGGCGGCCCTGGCCGTGCCCACCTCGCCGAGTGGGGCGCCCGTGTCGAGGGTGAGGGCCACGGTCCCCGCTCGCCCGCCGACACCTTCCAGGTCCTCCGTGATGGCGTTGCGGGCGATCTCGCCTACGCCCGCAACGAGGGTGAACGCCGTCACCGCCACGGTGACGCCGCTGGCGGTGAGCAGCGTTCGGGCCAGGTTGCGCCGGAGCTCCACGACCGCCTCGCCCAAGAGGCGGCCGATCATGGCGCGAGGGTCATGGCGCGAGGGTCATGGCACGAGGGTCATGGC
>JAUJNQ010000003.1:425846-437901 GCA_030448025.1 Acidimicrobiales bacterium
CGAGGGTCATGGCGCGAGGGTCATGGCACGAGGGTCATGGCAGGACCGGCTCGGCCCGACCGTCGGCGAGCGGCCGCACGGACCCGTGCTCGACCACGAGCCGCCGGTCAGCCAGCTTGGAAAGGCGCTCGTCGTGGGTCACGAGCACCAGGCTGCATCCCTGCTCGGCGGCCAAGCTCAGCAAGACGTCGAGGATCTCTGCACCGGTGTCGATGTCGAGCGAGCCGGTGGGCTCGTCGGCCAGCACCACCGCCGGCCCGCGCACCAGTGCCCGAGCCACCGCCACCCGCTGCTGCTGGCCACCCGAGAGCTGCCAGGGATACGAGCGCTCCCGGTCGCCCAGTCCCACCCGGCCCAGCATGTGGCGCGCCGCCGCCGTGCGGTTCCGGTAGGCAGCGTCGGAGGCGTGCAGCAGGGGTGCGGCCACGTTCTCCAGAGCGGTGCGTCGCTCCATCAACACGTAGTCCTGGAACACGAAGCCGAACTGCTCCCCCCGCAGCCGGCAGCGCTCGTCCTCGTCCAGCTCGTGCGACACCCGCCCGTCGACGAGGTAGGTGCCCTCGCTGGGGTCGGTGAGCAGTCCGAGGATGTTGAGCAGGGTGGACTTGCCGGAACCGGAGCGGCCGAGCACGGCGAGCGTCTCCCCGCCCCGCACCGAGAGGTCCACGTCGCTCAGCACGCCGAGGACGCTCCCGTCGGGCTGGGTAAAGCGCTTGGAGCAGTCGACGAGCTGGAGGTCCACGCAGCGGTCGCCCGTCATCGCACGAGGATCCGCGCACCGCTGTCGGGCTCGCCTCCCGGGTCCTGGATGGCGACGCGGTCGACAACCTTCTCACCGGCGGCCACACCCTCGGTGATGACCACCTCCGAGCCGTTCGAGGGCCCGAGCTTCACCGGCTTGCGCACCTCGTTCTCATCGTCGTCGACAATGGTGACGAACCCCGTCTGCGCCGACTCGGGCTCCACCGCGCCGGCGGGGACGACGATGGCCTCCGGCAACTGGGCAGTGACCACCGCCAGCTCGGCCCGCAACCCGGGGAAGACGCGCACGTCGGGAGGGACGGCACAGCGGACGACGGTCTCCGCCGTCGCCTTGGCCTGCCTCCCGGTGGGAGCCTGGGGCACGGTCACCTCACCCGACCCCTCGTCGACGCCGAACGACTCTGGGGAGGGGCCCGAGCCCTGGTCGTTGCTGTCGGCCATGGCGGGGACGATGGCCAGCGCCACCGAAGCGCAGGCGAACGCGGGGGGCCCGCCGGCGATCTTCACCGTGGCCGCCGAGGGTTGGTCGGGAAGGCGGTAGAGCACCAGGGGGTCCACCCGTGCGGTGACCACGTAGCTGCCCGGAGCGTCGGGGTTCACGTCCACGGTGGCGGCCAGAGGCACGGTGGCGGTGAAGGCCCGGCGCTCGGCGGTCACGATCCGGGGCTCCACGGCACCCGACCCCGAATCGTTGGAGCTGGCCTTGGCGAGGAGGAGGCCGACGATCAGCACCGCCGCGCCCGCTATGGCAAGAGGGACGATCACCCTTTGCGATCGTGCGGCCACCTCTTCGAGTGTGACAAGGGCCCATCCCGGTTGCAATTCATCCGGTCATGGGCCGACGGCTACACGGGCCCGTCCCTCATTGGCCGAGGCGGAGGAGACGGAACCCCTCGGCGTAGTCCACACCGGCCGCTCGTCCCTCCTCCTGGGCCCTCTGGCGCACGACCTGGCCAAACCACTCCCCCGTGTCACCGAGCTGGCTTCGGTGGCACAGCAGGGCCTGCCCCTTGATGTCGATGGAGCCCGAGATGTCCACCCACACGTCCGGGGCGAGGGTGCCCGACAGGTAGACGGCGTCAACCTGGTGCGCCTGGCCCTCACCCGGGAAGTAGTGAGGGTTGGACGCGGCCGGCGAAACGGCGTCGAGGGTGGCCCAGCCCACGGCCCGATGGTCGCGGTGGTTGAAGTAGCTCGAGCCAAAGATCGCCGCCGTGGGATCGGGGCAAACCACGACCTCGGGCCGCAGGTCGCGCACCAGGCGCACCAACGCGGCGCGTAACTCGGCGGTGTTGTCGATCTCGCCGTCCGGGTACCCGAGGACGTGGTGGCCTCTGACGCCGAGGACCTTGACGGCGGCCGCCATCTCCTCGGCTCGGCGCCGGACCAGCTCGGCCGGCTGCGTGGCAGGGTCCGACGACCCCTTGTCGCCCTGGGTGCAAACCACCACATGGATGTCCGCGCCTGATGCCGCCCAGCGCGCCATGGTGCCCCCACAGGAGACGTCGGGGTCGTCGGGATGAGCGTAGACGGCCAGGGCCCGCTCGGGTGCCCCCTCGACGAGATCTGGCATCGGTTGGACCCTCTCTCTCCTAAGGGGCGCCGGCCAGGGCCTTGCAGGCCCGCTCCACGGCCTCGTCGTCGACGTCGTGGTGGGTCACCATTCGAAGCACCCCGGGGGCGATGGTACCGACCAGCACGCCTTCTCCCGCCAGATGATCCCGCACCACCTGCGTCGCCCGGTGGCGCCAGGTGACCACGTTCGTGCGCACCCGCTCCGGGCGGCAGCCCCCCTCCGGCCAGCGCTCGGCCACCGCGTCGGCCAGTCGGCGGGCTCTCACGTGGTCCTCGGCCAGGCGCTCCACCATTGTGCGAAGACCCACCAGGCCGGCGGCGGCGATCACTCCGGCCTGGCGCATCCCTCCACCCAGTCGCTGGCGCTCGGCCCGAGCCTTCGCCATCACCTCGGCCGGACCGGCCAGCACCGAGCCCACCGGAGCGCACAGGCCCTTGGACAGGCAGCACATCACGGTGGTCGCCTGCGCCGCGTAGGCGGCGGCACTGGTACCGGTGGCCACCTCGGCGTTGAACAACCGGGCCCCGTCCATGTGCAGCCGCAGCGCGCCGGCCACGCGCCGCAGGGCTCGCAGGGCCTCGATGGGCCACGGGGCCCCGTCGGCCGGCATGTGGGTGTTCTCCACGCACACCAACCCCGGCGTCGGGTAGTGGTGGTCGGCCGCCTCCAACGCCCACGCCAGGTCGTCGGGGTCGATGGTGCCGTCGTGGTCGGCCACCGTCTGGAACTGCACGGCGGCGTTGGGCCCGGCGGCGCCGTTCTCGTAGACCACCACATGCTGGCGGGCGCCGGCAACGACGGTCGTGCCCGGCGCGGCCAGGAGGCGAAGGGCCAGCTGGTTGGCCATGGTCCCGCTGGGCACGAACAGAGCCGCCTCCATGCCCACCCGCCCGGCGAAGGCCTCCTCGAGGGCGTTGACCGTGGGGTCCTCGCCGTAGACGTCGTCGCCCACCTCCGCATCGGCCATGGCCCGGCGCATCTCCGGCGTGGGACGTGTCACCGTGTCCGAGCGCAGGTCGACGACACCGGAGGGCGTGCTCGACACGCTCGAAGGCTAATGGCGCTAGACCTGCCTGCATGGCCGACCCCCACCAGCTCCTCCCCGTCGCGGTGGAGGCCGCTCGCGCCGCTGGAGCCCTCCTCCTCGAAGGCCAGGACCGCGTTGGCCGAGCCTCCGATGCCGAGACCAAGACAAGCGGCACCGACATGGTCACGGAGATGGACCGGGCCAGCGAAGCGCTCTTGGCCCGCATCATCCTCGGCGCCCGTCCCGACGACGCCTTCCTCGGCGAGGAGGGCACGGCTGGGGTGGGCACCACCGGCGTGCGCTGGGTGGTCGACCCCCTCGACGGGACCACCAACTACCTCTACGGCTTCCCGGCCTGGGTGGTGTCGGTGGCCGCCGAGGTGGACGGCCGGATGGCCGCCGGCGCCGTCTACGACCCCACCCACGACCAGATGTTCACGGCCGTGCTCGGTGCCGGTGCCCGCTGCGGAACGCGCCCACTCCGCGTGGAGGGCGCCGCCGACCTGGCCACGGCCCTCGTGGCCACCGGGTTCAGCTACGACGCCTCGGACAGGGCCCTCCAGGCCGCCGAGCTGGCCCAGCTCATCCCCGCCGTGCGCGACGTGCGCCGGGCGGGCGCGGCTGCCCTGGACTTGTGCTGGGTGGCGCTCGGGCGGGTGGACCTGTACTACGAGCGGGGCATCCAACCCTGGGACTGGGCCGCGGGCGGGCTGGTGGCCGCCGAGGCCGGCGCCAGGGTCACCTCCTTCGACGACGGCACCGTTCTGGCCGCGCCTCCCCAGCTCCACGACCCCTTCGTCGAGCTCCTACGAGACGCCAGGGCCCGGGTGGCCGCCGGATCAACGAGCCCGGTCGAGGGCGGCTGACTCTCGTCAGTCCGACTTCGAGCACTCCACGAAGCCGTACTGGCGGGAGAGCTGCTCGAACTGCTTGTCGAGGACATCGCCCTGCTCGACCGCCTGGTCGAGGGCCGCCTTGTTCCCCGAGCGGGCCGCGGCGTCGTCGCCGAGCTCGGGAACGGCGTCGACCTTGCGGCGCGAGTCGGCGCAGATGGCGTCGCCCTGGGCGATGTACTGCTCCTTGGTGAGGCGAGCCTCGGTGGTCGTGGTGGTTGCGTCGACGGTGTCGCTGCTCTCACCACCGCAGGCTGCGCTGCGTGGTCGAGGAGAACCTAGCCGAAGAAGGGCTCGGCCACGCTCTTGAACAGCTCGGGGCTCACCGTCTTGAGCTCGGCCACCGCCTCGTCCAGCGGGACGGCCACGATGTCGTCACCCCGCAGGGCCACCATGTGACCGAACTTGCCGTCGTGCACGGCGTCGATGGCACCGATCCCGAAGCGGGTGGCCAGGACACGGTCGAAGGCGGTGGGGGTTCCGCCCCGCTGCACGTGACCGAGAATGGTCACCCGGGTGTCGAATCCCGTGCGCTGCTTGATCTCGGCGGCGACGATGTTTGCGATGCCGCCCAGGCGCTCGTGGCCGAACTGGTCGGTCTCCCCCGAGCTGATCTCGATGGAGCCCTCCTTGGGCTTGGCACCCTCCGCCACGACCACGATGGAGGCGTAGCGCCCCTGCTCGTGGCGACGCTTGATGCGCTCGGACACGGCGTCGATGTCGAACTCCTGCTCGGGGATCAGTATCTCGGCGGCACCGCCGGCGATGCCGGCGTAGGTGGCGATCCAGCCTGCCCCCCGGCCCATGACCTCGCACACCATGACCCGGTCGTGGGACTCCGCCGTGGTGTGGAGGCGGTCGATGGCGTCGGCGCAGATCTGCACCGCGGTGTGGAACCCGAAGGTCACGTCCGTGGCCGAGAGGTCGTTGTCGATCGTCTTCGGCACCCCGACCACGCTCACTCCCTCGGCTGAGAGCTTGTTGGCCACGCCCAAGGTGTCCTCGCCGCCGATGGCGACCAGGGCGTCGAGGCCGTGGGACTCGAGGTTCTTCTTGACCGACTCCACGCCGTCGTCGCGCTTGTACGGGTTGGTGCGGGAGGTGCCCAGAATGGTCCCACCTCGGGGCAAGATGCCCCGGCAGTGCTCCACGTCGAGCGGCTTGGTGGTGCCCTCGATGACCCCCTTCCACCCGTTGGTGAAGCCGATCAGCTCGTCGCCGTACTCCCGCTCGCCCTTGCGCACCACAGCCCGGATCACGGCGTTCAGCCCCGGGCAATCACCGCCACCGGTCAGCACTCCGACCCGCATCGCTCCACCCCTTCGCCATGTCGCTCAATGCGACCCCTTCCCGTGTCGACGAACACTAGCGATGACCCGCTTCCGAGCCGCGCCCGTGACGCTGATCGCCATGCTGGCAGTGCTCGCCCAGGCCGTGTCCACGGCTGGGGCGGCCGGCGCGGCTGGGACGGCCGGGGCGGCTGGCACAGCGGGCGAGGCGGGCGGGGCCGAAGACCCCCGGGCCAGCCGGGCCGAGCTGCTCGTGCGCAGCGCCGACCTGACCGACCGCCTCCAGAGCACCCAGCAGGAGGTGGTGGCGGCTCAGATGAACCAGGCGCGCGCCCGCACCTCGCTCACCCGCATGCGCGACCGGATGCGGACCCGGGCGGTGCGGGCCTACGTGAAGGGCCCGGACCCCCTCGCCCTCACGATCAAGGCACCCCGGGCCTACCTCGAGGTGGCGGCCGCCAAGGAGCGCCAGCTCGTGCAGGGGTACCGCTCGGCGGCCGCAGACGCCGACGCCGAGCAGGATCGGGCGGAGGCTGCCCGCAACGACCTACGCCGCACCTCGCTGGAGCTGGCGCAGGTCCAGGCCCGCCTCGATGCCACGATCGCGGCCGACGACCAGCGCCGGGACGAAGAGCAGCGCCGGGCCGATGAAGCCCGGATGGCGGCCATGGCGGCCATGGCAGCCATGGCAGCCAACGCCGCCGCCGCCGCCGAGACGACGAGCCTCTCGGTCGGGCCGGCGGGCACCGCCTCTCCGGGAGGCTACGCCCCGAGCCCTCGCGACCCAGGGGCGCTGCTGCCCAGGCACAAGCAGGCCACCGAGCGCCAGCTGGAGCTGATGCGGCGCATCTCCTTTGGCCCCCTGGCCCCCGGAGCACCCTTGCCGAGCGGCCTTCGCTTCACCGGCCAGCGGGTGGTAGGCAGCGCGTCCTGGTACGGGCCGGGCTTCAACGGCCGGCCCACGGCCAGCGGCGCCATCTACGACCAAGAGGGATGGACGGTGGCCAGCAAGGAGCTGCCGCTCGGCACGGTGCTGCTCGTCAGCCGGGGCGACCGCCGGGTGCTGCTCCTGGTGAACGACCGGGGTCCCTACGTGGGCGACCGGGTGCTGGACCTGAGCGCCGCCGCGGCCCGCGCCGTGGGGTTGGGTGGCGTGGGGCCGGTGTCGGCGGAGGTCGTGACCTCGGGCTGACCGCTCTCCTGCTTCGGGGGCGCCTTCTCCCTCACTCCTCTGCGGACGGGCGCTTGGGATCGCTGCTCTTGGTGAGCAAGCCCACCTCTCGCTGGAAGTCGTCCACGTGCGCGAAGCCCTTGTAGACGCTGGCGAAGCGCACGTAGGCCACCTCGTCGAGCATCCGCAGGCGGTCGAGCACGGCCCACCCGACCTGTTGGGTGGTGAGCTCCGGCCCGTCGAGGCGCAGGGCCTCCTCCACCTCTCCGGCCACCGCCTCGAGCTGCTCCACGCCCAGCGGTCGGTTCTTGGCCGCGGCCCGCAGGCCGGCCACCACCTTGGCCCGGTCGAAGGGCTCGCGCCGGCCGGAGCGCTTGACCACCACGAGCGGCGCCTCGTCCACCCGCTCGTAGGTGGTGTAGCGGCGTCCGCAGGACAGGCACTCCCGGCGGCGCCTGATGGCGGCGCCCTCGTCCGCGGTTCGGGAGTCGACCACCTTGTCCTCGGTCCCGGCGCAAGACGGGCAGCGCACGGTGGCACGGTAGTGCACCCCCGGTGATGGTCAGCCGCTCGGGACAGGACTCAGGGCAGGGCGATGCGCTCGCCCACCTGCAGAGGCTCTCCCCGGCGCTGTGCGGCCAGGCGGTCCACGATCGGACGCACATCACTACCTGGCTGCAGCCGGCGGGCGATGACCCACAGCGTGTCGCCCGGCTTCACCACATAGGAGCGTTGGGGATTGGCGTCGGCCCCGGCCGCCGGAGCGAAGCTCTTGGCCGGCAGTGTGTCCAACCCGGCGTGGGGCGCACCTGTCGGCGCCCAGGCGGCCAGCACCGTGGCCATGGCCACGAGCAGGACCGCCAGGCGGCGGCGCCGGAACACCGCCCTTGATTGGCGCCTTGATCGGCGGCGGGGTGATGGGCCGGGAGGCGCCACCACCCGCAGGTAGGGCCGGGGTGGAAACGCCGCCGGCTTGGCTTGGTCGATCGCGGTTTGGTTGATCGCATACATGCTCATGCACCCACTATGACGAGGACGTGTGACAGTGACGAACGTACGTTCGTCGATCGGCCCGCGTCAAGTGATTTCTCGAACAGGTGTTTGTATTTGGTCCTGGCCGTTGCTAGCGTGGCCGCGTGACCGAGGAACAGGTACTTACGGGCAAGCGCAGGGAGATCCTCGACTTCATCGACGGTGAGCTGTCGTCACGGGGGTACCCGCCGTCGGTGCGTGAGATCGGCCACGCGGTCGGTCTCACGTCGTCGTCGACGGTGCATGCCCATCTCAACACCCTCGAACGCCAGGGCTATCTCCGGCGCGACCCCACCAAGCCCCGCGCCATGGAGGTCCGCTACGACCAGTCGTCGGGCGCCGCCGTCGAGCGCCGGCCCGCTCAGCACGTGCCTCTGCTCGGCGACGTCGCCGCCGGCACCGACGTGTTGGCCCAGGAGAACGTGGAGGAGGTCCTCCCCGTTCCCGCCGACTTCACCGGCGAGGGCCCCCTGTTCATGGTCCGCGTCCGTGGCGACTCCATGATCGACGCCGGGATCCTCGACGGTGACTACGTCGTCGCCCACCAGCAGGCAGAGGCCCACAAGGGCGAGATCGTCGTCGCCGGCATCCCCGGCGAAGAGGGCACGGTCAAGACCTACTCCCGGAAGGGCCGCAAGGTCGTGCTCATCCCAGCCAACGAGCGCCTGTCTCCCATGGAGCTCGACCCCGCGGACGTGCGCATCTTCGGCAAGGTCGTCACCGTCCTGCGCCGCCTCTGAGCCGCCGGATTGCCACCGAGCTCAGCCGACCCCCGGGCAGGGGACTGACGGGCACGTCGAAACGCAGGGGGCTCCCGGACGGAGCGAGGAAGGTCACCTGGGCCTCGGCAACCGCCGCGCTGAAAGACCATGCGCAGATCCACGACTGGGTCGGTCCCCTTGTGCTGAGACGGACGCCGTGGTTGGCGACCTTCACCGGCACCGCTGCGGTCAGGTGATCACGTCGATGCGGCACAGCGGGCCCGAGGCGGCGGCGAGCCGAGCGTCAAGCGTGAGGAGCGTTGCACCCAGCGCCTCTGCCAGTGCGACGTAGGCGGCGTCCCAACCCCGAACCGTCGCTCGTAGATCCCAGACCCGGTCGAGCAGGGATTGATGGCCGAACCGCTCCCCGGGCCAGTCCCTCAGGTCTTCGACGGCTTGGGAGGCGGCGGTGTCATCCAGCCGGCCCAACAGGTGATCACGGCGAATGACGCTCACGACCTCGATGTCAACAACGTGCGGCGCAGCGTGATCCGGGTCTCCTGCCAGCCGCCGGCGAACGCCCTCGGCCAGGGTGGCGTCGGCTACCACCTCGTAGAGACAGGACGCGCCAACGACTAGCACTCGGCCACGGCCCCCGAAGCTCATCGAGTGCCGCCAGCACATCGGCACGGTCGATGTCGGACGGCCGCCGCCTGGTCCGGGCGAGCCACTCCTCTACCGTCGGCCGGGTAGCAAGGCGGGTGGCCTCCCGACGTAGGAGCTCAGGCACGGTCAAACCGGCCTCGCCGGCTCGCCGCTGGAGCGCCACGTACACGTCGTCGTCCAAATCCCTGATCTGGATGGTCTTGGGCACGCCCCACTGTACCATGCAGGGGCGCATGAATTCATGCAGTACCGCGCCATCACCCCTGAGTCAGGCAGGCCTTACGACGTCCGACGGCTTGCCCTCGAGATCGTCCGGGCGGCGGCGACTTCGTCACGAACGCTCACCGGTGAGTGCCAGCAGGACGGGGATGGCGGTTCCCCTGCTTAGGAGCTGCCAGGCGTCAAGATCAATCTGGCTGATCTCGACGCGTTCGTGCGTCTGGCCCCAAGATGGCTCGGCCCACCATTCAAGGCCGGTGAAGTCCGGCAGGTAGCACCAGCGGCCATGTGCGATGGCGTTTCGAAGGGTTCGGCGCCGGCCGCTGGCGAGGAAACGTTCGACGGTGGTGAACGTCGAGTGCTGGGAAACGACCTCGGCGGTCGGCTTCATGAGTGAGTCGCGGAGCCAAACGAAGGCGACATAGAGCTGCGTCATGACCTGTGCTCGCACGATCACCGGGTTGGACGCGTTGGCTTGCGCGATGTCCATCCAGGTTTGGAACGCCGTCAGCTCCTCCACGTAGCGCTCGGGTGGGATCAGCACAGATACCCTCAGTTGGTTTGTAATCGCCTCGTCAAGCTCCGCTATCTCACTGTGGATGGTTGCGGCGAGGTGACTCCACACGGTGTCTGGGAGATCCGGCGCCTCGGTTCCGAGACGGGCGTCGAGCAGTTGGCGGTCGAGGTGCGCGAGCGTCACGAGGTCTCCCTGACCCTCGAAGCGACCGAGCAGGCCGGTGGAGGGACATCGGCGTGCGAGCCGTGCCTTCTCCCGCGCACTGCTTCCGCAAGCCGGGCCCGAGTTCGATGGTGGTGATGGGGATATGCCACGCTTGCATCTGAGGCGTAGTCACACTCGTCTCCAAGGACAGCGGAGCTCGTCGTTGTCGAGCGTCCGAAAGCTGCATCTGGTCTCGGAGCGCTTGCGCATCGCCGTCGTCGTACAGGTCTGTTATCGACGCATGGCAGCAGGGGCGCCAGCGGAGGGGCGAGCGGAGAGCCTCAGTGCCTGGGTGAACGACGCCCTCCGGCGCCAAACCGATCACGACCGGCGGATGAAGGCCCTCGACGGCTTCGTCGATGCCTATGAGAGCGAGCACGGGGAGATCCCGGAGGAGGAGATGCGAGTGGCGGCCCGTCGGGCCCGCAGCCGGGCGGTCGTCGTCCGCACGGCACCGCCAGTTCGGGGCACCGGGAGCCGGAAGCGGGGAACCACGTGAGCATCGTGCTCGACGCGGGCGCGCTGGTCGCCGTCGAGCGGGGTGACAGGGAGATGATCGCCCTCATCAAGCTGGAGCGACGGGAAGGGCGTGCGCCGCTAACCCATGGAGGCGTCATCGCTCAGGTATGGCGCGGCGGGCACGGGCGCCAAGCCAACCTCGCTCGTCTTCTCCCCGGCGTCGACGTGCGCGCCATCGACGACGGACTCGGCCGCCAAGCGGGCGTACTTCTCGGCATCAGCGGCGGTGTCGACGTGATCGACGCCGCCGTCACCCTCTTGGCCCACGACGGTGACGACATCTTCACCTCGGACCCGGCAGACTTGAAAGAGCTCGCCCAGGCGGCGGGCAGGCACGTGGAGCTCATCGCCGTCTGAGGCCGCGCCGTCTGAGGCCGCGCCGTCTGAGGCTGCGGCGGCGGCGAGCCGCCAGGCTCAGGTCTGGCCCTCAGATGTTCCCGAGTACCGGCTTGTCGTCACGGCGCCGCGAGCGCAGGTGCACGCCGGTGGCGAAGACCACCAGTATCACGGCCGCGGCGAGGATCATGAGGATGAACCGCGTCAGGCCGCTCATCTCTCCGTTCGAAGAGCTGGAGCTGACGTCCTCGGTCGGCCACAGGAAGTCACCGTTCGGTGAGACAGGCCCAACCGTTGCCGGTGCCTCCCCGGTAGCTGGGAGTTGACCAGGACCGCCGGCCACCGGCTGGCCCGCTGCCGGGGCCAAAGGGGCCACCTGCGCCGCACCCGCAACGCCGGCGCCAGAGCCAGCCGGGGCGGCGGTTGAGGGAGCCTGTGCCCCACCTCCGCCGCCGGCCGGAGCAGAGGCCCGAGCGGGGGCCGGCGCTCCGGCCGGAGTAGCGGCTGTCCCACCGCCGGCGGGCGCCCCGTTGGTGGCGCCGCCGTTGGGTGCCGTCGCCGTGCCGCCCCCGCCGGTAGGGGCGGCGGTGGAACCACCGGGCCTCGGGGGTGGCGGCGCGCCGGCGCAGTGCGTCTCGTCGTTCGGATCACAGTAGGGCACGCATGCCCAGGCCACGCTGGCCACGAGGAGCAGGGCCGCGCTCCCGAGCGCACCAGCGAGGACAGCTTGTCGAGCGCTTCTCATCTTCCCCCTACGTCTCTCTCAGACGACGCATAGCTCAGCATCATGTATAGCCGTTTTGCAACGCCATTATGCCTGGAAGCGACGTTTACGCAGCATGGGCGATGCCATCCCCAGAATTCCCCCGGCCACCAGCACCATGGCGGCCAACCGGCGGCCCAGCCTCAGCCCCGACGGATTGGAAACAGCCACCGTGGCCAGCGCCACACCTGCTTGTTGGACTCCACGGTGCCGCCGCGGGTGTCGGTCCACACCGCCGAGGTCCGGTCGGTGCCGGCCAGCAGGCCCAGTCGGCTGCCCAGGTCGGCCATCCCCCGCCAGCTTCCGAAGCCGATGCGAGAATCGAAGCTTCGTCACCTGCCCCTGGTCGAGGAAGCCTGGCTGAGCGGCGACATCGGCGC
>JAUJNQ010000004.1:0-48758 GCA_030448025.1 Acidimicrobiales bacterium
AGCTGCTCGAAGCGGAGCTCGGCTCGGACGGCGGACGCCTCGACCTTCGTACCGGCGAGATGTGGTCGGCATCGGTAATCGAGAACTCCGCTGACGCCGGCGTGTTCGTCCCGGACTTCGACGATGCCACGAGGTGGCGGTATGTGGCCCCCGAGGGCTCAGACGAGGGCTACCGGGACATGGAGGCCTTCATCGGCGGGCTCGGAGACCCCGACCAAGTCGACCGGCTGTTGATCGCCATTGAAGGCAGGGGAGCGTTCCGCCGCTTCAAGCAGACCCTTGCACGCTGGCCCGAGGAAGAACATCGCTGGTACCGCTTCTCCGACGAACGCCGGCGCGGGCGGGCACGCGCCTGGCTGGCCGATGCCGGCTACCGTCCAGCGGTCTCGACAAGGGCCGACCTACCGGAATTCGATTGATCCCTCGCCCGAGCTGAGCGCCATTCACCTTCCGGTCGGGAGGACCCTTGACAACCGGCCCCCTCAAGCCGGTCCAGACGGCTCCGCGCATTGGTTTCGCCGTCGGCTCGGCCCCCGTCACAGCGGTCGCTGATGAGGGGTTACGTGCGGGACTACCGGCCGCCGTGGCGTTCGTACGCCGCGATGTATGCAAAATGTATGGAAACTTCGGGCGACGGAGGGTCACGGAGAGCGACCCGAAGGGACGAAAAGCTGTAAACGCCCAGCTCACAGGCATGAGCGGGGATTCGCCGTCACCACCCAAAACGGTCGTTTTCTGACTGGGGGTCAAGAGGTCGCCGGTTCAAATCCGGCCAGCCCGACAAGGAAGTCCAGGTCAGAGCCCCCGAAGTGCCCACCGACTCGGCGGTTCCGCTGTCGAGCAGGTCCAAAAGCCGCTTCCACTGGCGGTCCACGCCCAATCGTGCCCCGTGTCGTACTACAGCCGGCGGTCCAGCCCGAGTGAGCCCCGCAAACGGCCGGTGCTGGGTCTGCAATGCTGGTGAGCACACGGTGGCCGTAGCTCAGCCAGGTTAGAGCGCCAGGTTGTGGCCCTGGAGGTCGGGGGTTCAAGTCCCCTCGGTCACCCGCATCCCCGCCAGTAGAATGCTCTCCGGCGGCGCCTCTAGCTCAACGGCAGAGCAACGGACTCTTAATCCGCAGGTTCAGGGTTCGAATCCCTGGGGGCGCACCTTTCGATCCCGAGGTTCGACGCATAGGGCACGATGAGCGACGTGCGAATCGTCATCGTGGGCGCCGGCAGCGTGGGTGCCACCCTCGCTTACGCCTGCCTGATCCGGGGCGTCGGCGGCGACATCGTCCTGTACGGCACCGATGCCGCCAAGGTGGAGGGCCAGGTGCTCGACCTCCGCCTCGGCCTGGGCTTCGTACCGGCCGCCACCGTGCGGGGCAGTGCCGACCTCGACGAGTGCCGGGACAGCGACGTCATGGTCATCACCGCGGGCGCCAGTCAACGAACGGGCCAAACCCGCCTCGACCTGGTATCACCCAACACCTCGATGCTCGGGGAGCGCGTGCCTGCGCTGCTCGATCGCAGCCCCGAGGCTCTACTGCTGGTCGTGACCAACCCGGTCGACGTCCTTACCTGGGTCGCGCTCCGCCTCTTCGGGCTGCCTGCCGGTCGGGTTCTCGGCAGCGGCACCGTGCTGGACTCGCCCGGCTGCGCCAGCTGCTCGCCGATCGCTGCGGTGTCGCCGTGGCCAATGTCCATGCCCACATCGCCGGCGAGCACGGCGACACCGAGATCGCCCTTTGGTCCTCCGCGAGCATCGCCGACGCACCGCTGCGCTCGTGGAGACCAGCCGACGGGGAACCACTCGATGACCCGGAGCTCTACGACATCCTCGACCAGGTGCGCAGCTCTGCATACCGGATCATCGAGGGCAACGGGGCAACCAACTTCGCCATCGGCCTCGCCGGCCTCCGGATCCTCGAGGCGATCCAACGTGACGAGCGGCGAGCGCTGCCGGTGAGCGGCTTGGTGGAGGGCTCTACGGGCTGAACGACGTCTGCCTCTCGCTCCCGCGGATCGTCGGGCGGTCCGGCATCACCCACACCGTCGACGTACCCCTGCACGACGCCGAGGTGACCGGCCTCCGCCGCTCGGCCAAAGCCATACGAGACGCGGCCACGTCGGTCGGATTCGGCTGACGCCCCACCCTGAGGGCTCAGTTGGCGGGCGCGCCAGGACGGGGCCCAGCCCGGCGCGGGGGGCGTCCCTCGTTCACCATGCGGGTGATGCGTGCCGCCAGGTTCTGCTTCTTCCGGACAGCCTGCTCCGCGGTGAGCTTGCCGTCCTTCACCGCCTGATCGATGTGCTGGGTGGCGTCGGCGACCATGGCGTCGATCACCTTCTGCACGTCGACGCCCTTGTCCTTGGCCACGGCGGCGATGGTCTTGCCGTCCCTTAGCTGGGTTCGGAGCTCCCCGAGGCTCATGTTCAACGCGGTGGCCGCGGCCTGGAACGGTGGCCTCCGGTGGCACCCTCCGTCTGGTCCTCGCATGGGCGGGGCCGGTTGCTGCTCTGCCGGCGGGGGCTTGGTGTCGGTCTGCGCCCCGGAGACACCGGGGATCCCGAGGAGAGCACCGGCGATCCCGCCGGTGGCGAGACCGACGGTGAGGGTGATGCCGGCAATGATGTTGTTGGGTTTCATCAGGACTCCTTCCATGGTTCTCGTTGGTGGGACCACTGTGCGCCTTGGTCTTGGGAACGCCGTTGGGGAAGGCTGAGAGTTCCATCAGTCTTTGGGCGACATGGCGAGTCTTTTCTCTCTGTGGACGAAACAAGGTTGTAACGCTGATGGATTTGCGACCGCGGTGGCGGACCGACAAACTGAACCGTCTTTAATCGGAAGACAATCATGTGCGGAATCGTCGGGATATACGGCCAGCAGGACGCCCAGGCGGGGCTTCGGATGCTCCGCCGCCTTACCCACCGCGGTCCTGACGGCCAGGGTGCGGTGGCGCTGCCCTCGGCCTGGCTCGGTCACCGGCGCCTCTCCATCGTCGACCCACGCGGGGGCAGGCAGCCCCTCACCTCGGAGGACGGGCGCCTCCATCTCGTCGGGAACGGGGAGATCTACAACTACGACGACCTTCGCAGCATGCTCGGCGAGGTGGTGCTCACCAGCGCCTCCGACAACGAGGTGGCGCTGAACCTGGTTGAAGAGAACGGTCCGGCGGCCCTGGAGGAGCTGGCGGGGATGTTCGCCTTCCTCATGGCGGGGGAGTCGTATTCCTTCATTGCCGCCCGAGACCCGGTCGGCATCAAGCCCCTTTACTGGGCCCACCGGGGCGACGAATGGCGTTTCGCGTCCGAGATAAATGCATTCGATGCCGACTGGCAGTCGGAGGTGGAGTTCTTCCCCCCCGGTCACTACTGGACGCCCGAAGAAGGCCTGGTCCGTTTCGCCAACCCTGTGCCCACGGGCCGCCAGGAGCGATTCGCGCCCCCCGAGAGCCCCGATGCCGAGCCACCGCCCGAGCTCATCGAGGAGCTGCGCTCCACGGTGGTCGCCGCCATCGAGCGGCACATGATGGCCGACGTACCGGTCGGGGTGTTCCTGTCGGGGGGTCTCGACAGCAGCATCGTGGCCGCCATCGCAGCCGAGCACTATGGCCGGCGGGGCGAGGCGCTCAAGACGTTCGCCGTCGGCTCCGAAGGCAGCGCCGACCTCGAGTTGGCCCGGCTCGTGGCCGACCGGCTCGGCACCGAGCACCATGAGCGTGTGTTCACCGCCGAGGAGGCGCGAGACGTTCTGCCCGAGGTGGTCCGGATCATCGAGTCCTACGACCCCTCGCTGGTCCGCAGCGCGGTGCCGAACTACTTCCTATCCGAGATGGCGGTCCAGAGCGTGAAGGTCGTGCTAACCGGGGAGGGCGCCGACGAGCTGTTCGCCGGGTACCAGTACCACAGCGCCATCGAAGGACACGCTGACCTCCAGGACGAGATAGTCCGCGGTGTGGAGACCCTCCACGGGCTCAACCTCCAGCGGTGCGACCGGGTCACCATGGTCCACGGCTTGGAGGCGCGCGTGCCGTTCCTCGATCTCGACGTGATCGCCCTCGGCCTTTCCATCCCCGCCGGTTGGAAGCTGCGAGGCGACGACCGGCCCGAGAAATGGCTCCTCCGCCGTGCGTTCGAGGGAATGGTGCCCACCGAAGTGCTGTGGCGCCAGAAGGCCGAGTTCGGCGACGGCTCGGGCGCGGCAATGGCTCTGATCGACCAGGCCTACGTCGATGACGACGAGGATCGGCTCACCGGCGCAGGCAACGGAACGGCCAACGCCAAGTCTGCCAACGGAAAGTCGCACGGGGTGCCCGAGTTTCGCTCCGAGGAAGAGGCGGCCTACTACCGCATCTTCCACGCCCACCTGGGCGGCGTGTCCCCGGAGCGGACCATCACGATGTTCGCCACCGCTTGAAGCACCAGGCGATCCTGGCCCGCACGCCGCCGACGTAGAGTTGCCTTCCTGCGGGCCTCCTAGCCGGAGCCCACCCGCGAGGAGGAGGAACACGAGGTGGCTGAGCAGATTCTGGAGCGCGCCCGACCGGTGGGACACCGAGAGCCTCCCGGCCCCACGCCGCCACAGCCTCGCGGCCCGCTGAGCGCCCACGTGCTGGAGCACCTGCTCCAGGCCCCTCACGAGGTTCCACCGGCACCACCGGCCGAGGACGACCCTCTCTGGGGCGACGACGCCCAGCTCGCCCTGTATTGCTGCTACGAGCTGCACTATCGGGGCATTTCCGGCGTGGATGACGGTTGGGAGTGGGAACCGTCGCTGCTGGCCCTGCGTCAGGACCTGGAGGCGGCGTTCGAGCGCCGGCTGGAGGACGAGATCGGCGTGGTTCGCCCCTCGGGCGACGTGGAGGCGGACCTGCTAGGGACGATCGCCGGCGGCAACGGCCCCTCGCTGTCGGCCTATCTCAACGAGCGAGGCACGCTCGAGGCCATGCGGGAGTTCTCCATCCATCGCTCTGCGTACCAGCTCAAAGAAGCCGATCCGCACACTTGGGCCATCCCGCGCTTCGACGGCAGCGCGAAGGCCGCGCTCATCGAGATCCAGCTCGACGAGTACGGGGGGGGCGAGGAGGCGGCCATGCACTCCACCCTGTTCGCTCGGAGCATGGAGGCGCTGGGCCTGGACAGCACCTACGGGGCCTATCTCGACTGCCTGCCGGGAACCACGCTGGCCACCACCAACGTGATCTCGCTGTTCGGCCTTCACCGGCGCCGGCGGGGCGCGCTCATCGGGCACCTGGCCGCCTTCGAGGCCACGTCGGTCACCCCGATGACCCGCTATCAGGACGCAATGCGCCGGCTGGGCATCGGGCCGGAGGGACAACGGTTCTACGAGGTGCACGTGTCCGCCGATGCTCATCACGAGGTCGTCGCCTTACGGAACATGGCCGCAGGCCTGGCCTCGGCGGAGCCGGACCTGGCGGCCGACATCGTGTTCGGGGCTCGGGCCATGATGCTCGTGGAAGAGGGCTTCGCCCACCACCTGATCGACTCGTGGACCGACGGGATGTCATCGCTCCTGGTTGACCCGGCCGTGGCCGTCGTCAGCCGTGGAGACGGCACCTGACCGCCCAACCTCTCGGGGAGCCGCTCAGGGAACGCCGTTCCCTCAGCTACGTCCTCCCACTCCGCCGGTGGCGCGCCGAGCGCGACGACGAGCTGGTCGACTACCTCTGCTGGCTCCACAGCCGGGCGGACACCATCGTCGTCGACGGTTCGGGGCCCGAGATCTTCGCCGCTCACCACCGGACGTTCGGTTCAGTGGTGCGCCACATCCCGGTCGACGCCGACCTGACAGGCCGTTACGGCAAGGTCAATGGAGTGGTGACCGGCGTGCGGGCCGCCACGCACGAGCAGGTGGTGATCGCAGACGACGACGTCCGCTACGACGACGAGGGCCTCGAGCGGATGTCCACGCTGCTGGGCCAAACCGAGCTGGTCCGGCCGCAGAACTACTTCGACCCGCTTCCCTGGCACGCCAAGTGGGACACGGCTCGCAGCCTGGTCAACCGAGCGTTCGGGGCGGACTTCCCCGGCACGCTGGGTCTGCGAAGAAGCAGCCTGTTGACGGCGGGCGGCTACGACGGGGACTGCCTGTTCGAGAACCTCGAGCTGATACGAACCGTGGAGGCCGTGGGTGGCCGGGTCCTGAGCCCTTTGGACTTCTACGTGCGGCGCCTGCCGCCTCCAGCGGGTCACTTCTGGTCACAGCGGGTCCGTCAGGCCTATGACGACTTCGCCCTCCCGGCCAGGATGGCAGCCGAGCTGGCGGTCGCTCCCGGTGTGGTTGCCTTGGGTCGCAAGGATGCCCGGGCCCTCTTGGCCGCCGCCGTTCTCACCGTGGCCACGGCCGAGGTTGGCCGGCGGCGGGCTGGGGGAGCGACGGTCTTTCCGGTCACCTGCTCCCTCATGGCGCCGGCGTGGCTCTCTGAGCGCGGCATCTGCGCCTGGCTGGCGGTGTGGCAGCGTCTGGCGCAGGGAGGCGTGCCCTATGCCGGCACCGTGCTGTCCAAGGCGGCCAACCCCCGCCGAGTGCTCGAGCGGCGGCTGGAGTCCGTCAGGCGGTCCGGCGGAGGTGCTCAGTCTCGATGTCCTGAGCCATCTGCAAGTCCTTCTCGGTGATGCCGCCTTCGCTGTGGGTCACCAGCGCCACCCGCACCTTGTCGTAGCGGACATCGAGGTCGGGATGGTGATTGGCTTCCTCGGCCATGGCCGCCACGGCGTTCACGAGCTCGACGGCAGCGACGAAAGAGGGGAGCGCGAACTGCTTCACCAGTGCGCCGCCCTCCACCGCCCAACCCGGCAGAGACGCCAGCGCGGCCTGAATTTCCCCGTCAGGAACCGTGCTCACGCGGTTCGCCCTCCTCCGTGTCGGGCGGTGGCGGTGGGTGCAGAGCTGGGTCGTGCTCCTCGGACCAGTGGTACTCGAGCTCGGTCTTGTTCCGGAAGGCAAGCCCGCAGGACGGGCAGTGGTGGACGGGCGACACGACGCCCATTCTGCCAGCGCTTGTGACCCGGCGGGGACGGGGTATAAGAACAGACCGGGAAGAGCCCACGATCAAGGAGACGAGATGTCCGATCAGAGCATGCAGCCCGAAGCGAACAGGGCGGGATCGAGCGACCACGAGCAGCATCGGACACCGGAGGGACAAGGTTCCGATTCCACCATGTCGGAGAAGGAGGGTGGCCCAGCCGAGATGTCGGTGTACGACGGCATGGGCAACGAGAAGGTGATGGTCACCACCGACGGCGACGACGGCAGGATCATCCAGGGAACCGGTGACACCGCCGAGGAGGCCGTCAAGGACGCCAAGAAAGAAGGCGGTCCACTGGGTCCCGCCGTCGGCCACTGAGGGCGGACGCACCGCTCGACGGCTCCCACTGACTCGCCAACATGCGAGTCGTAATCGTCGGCGCCACCGGCAACGTCGGCACCAGCCTGGTCGAGTCGTTGGCGGCGGAGCCGGCCGTGGAGTCCATCCTCGGCGTGGCCCGTCGCCTACCCGGCTGGGAGGTGGCCAAGACCGAGTGGTCGGCCGCTGACGTCACCGTCTCCGACTTGGCCCCCCTTTTCAGGGGGGCCGATGTCGTGGTGCACCTGGCGTGGTTGATCCAGCCCAGCCGGGATGTGCACGCACTACGTCAAGTCAACGTGACCGGCAGCGAGCGGGTGTTCCGGGCCGCCGCCGAGGCCGGCGTGAAGGCACTGGTCTACGCCTCCTCGGTGGGGGCCTACTCGCCGGGGCCCAAGGACCGGGCCGTCGATGAGCAGTGGCCCACTGACGGCGTCCCTACCAGCTTCTACTCCCGGCACAAGGCCGAGGTGGAGCGACGGCTTGACCGGTTCGAATCCGAGCTCTCATCGATCCGGGTGGTGCGCCTGCGGCCGGGTCTGATCTTCAAGCGCGAGGCTGGCTCGGGCGTGCGCCGGCTGTTCCTCGGCCCTCTGGTTCCGACCAGCCTGATGACGCCCGCCGCCCTCCCGGTGGTGCCCGACGTGGACGGCCTGAGGGTCCAGGCCGTGCACACCTCCGATGTTGCCGAGGCCTTCCGCCTGGCCATCGTGGGCGAGGCGCGGGGGGCGTACAACATCGCCGCCGAGCCGGTCCTCGACCCGGCCACACTGGCCAACCTGCTCGGGGCCAGGCGGGTGCGCCTTCCGGCCGGCGCACTTCGAGCCGCGGCTACCACGTCGTGGCGTCTCCGGGTCCAGCCCACGCCCCCTGGCTGGGTGGACCTGGCCCTGTCTGTCCCCCTCATGGACACGACCCGGGCCAGAGAAGAGCTCGGTTGGCAGCCTCGAATCGACGCTGGGGAGGCGCTGCTCGAGCTTCTCGACGGGATCCGCCACGGTGCAGGCATCGACACCCCGCCGCTCGCGCCCTCGTCCGGCGGCCGGCTGCGGTGGCGCGAGCTCCGCACCGGCGTTGGATCGACCTCGACCTGAGCCGCGATCACCGGTCCGCTACCACGTGCTCGACGGACGTGGTGAAACTCTCGACCACCTCGCCGATCACGTCCACCCCGAGGCCCGGTCCGCCGGGTACCCGAAGGCGCCCGTCATGGAGGACGAAGGGCGGCGTGACATCGGTGGTGTAATAGCGATCAGACGCGGAGAGGTCACCCGCAAGGGTGAAGCCGGGCAGGGCCGCCAGGGCAACGTTGGCGGCCCGGCCCAACCCCGTCTCGAGCATGCCCCCGCACCACACGGGGATCCCGGCGCGTGCGCACACGTCGTGCACGCGGCGGGCCTCAAGGTATCCACCAACCCGGGGGGCCTTGATGTTCACGATGGCGGCCGCTCCGGACGCGATGGCAAAGGCCGCCGACGCCGCTGAGGTGATGGACTCGTCGAGGCAGATGGGGGTCTGTAGCTCCTTGGCCAGGTCAGCGTGGGCAGCCAGCTCGTCGGCGGCGAAGGGCTGCTCGAGCATGGTCAGGGCGAAGGCGTCGAGCCGGCGCAGTTGGGCCGTGTCGCCCGGCCGGTAGGCGCCGTTGGCGTCCACGTGCAGGGCCACGTCGCCGAAACGCTGGCGCACGGCCTCCACTGGCTCCACGTCCCAGCCGGGCTGGACCTTGAGCTTGACCCGCCGGTAGCCGGCGTCGAGGTAGCGGCCGACGGTGTCGAGCAGCTCGGGGACCGAGGCCGCCAGTCCTACTGCCACGCCCGCCTCTACCTTGTCGCGGACCGCCCCCAAGTGGTGTGCCAGCGACGTGCCCGTGGTCCGCAGCTCGGCGTCCAGGACGGCCATCTCCAGCGCGCACTTGGCCATGGGATGACCTTGCACCGCGGCGAGGGCCAGAGCGACACCCTCGGCCGTGAGGTCGGGCTGTGCCAGCAACCGGGGGACGAGGTGGTGGCGCAGGACGTGATGGGCACCGTCGACGTATTCCGAGGTGTACGTGGGCTGGGCCATGGCCGTGCACTCGCCCCAGCCCTCGCCATCGGGGGTGATGATCCTCACAAGCAGTGCGTCGCGCACCGAGGTCTGGCCCAGCCTGGTTCGGAACGGCGCCACCAGCGGCAGGCGAAGTCGCCGCAGCTCGATACCGGTGAGCTTCATGTTGACTGGCGGCCGTGTTGATAGCAGACTGTAAGCATGCCGAGCGTCCTGGTTCGTGACCTTCCAGACGATGTGCACGCCGAGCTCCAGCGGCGCGCCGAGGAGCGGGGCCAGTCACTCCAACAGTACCTGTCGGCCGAGCTCAGACGCTTGGCCGAGAAACCGACAATGGAGGAGGTTCTCGACCGGATCTCCCGGCGTCGCGGGGGCAAGGTCGGGCTAGGGCAGGCGGCCGCCGACCTCGCCGAGCTGCGTTCGAGCCGTTGATAGTCGCCGACGCTTCGATCATCGCCAACCTCATCGGCGATGATGGCCCCGACGGGCACGTGGCCCGAAGCCGGAGTCGCAGCGCCGGCGGGCTCGCCGCTCCTGACCTTGTCGATGTCGAGACCGTCTCCGTCCTCCGCAAGCGGTGGCTCACTGGCGACATCTCCGATGGCCGCTTCGCCAGCGCCATCGACGACCTCGAAGATCTCGAGCTCGACCGCTATCCGACCCTTCCCCTGATCCGCCGCGCCTACGAGCTGCGCGCCAACGTCACCGCTTACGACGCCACCTACGTCGCCCTCGCCGAGGGCTCGACTGCCCGTTGGTGACGGCCGACGCACGGTTGGCCGCCGCGCCGGGTATCCGCTGCCAGATCCAACTGCTCGCCGAGCAGTGACTCCCATGGCTGCAAGGCTGGGGAGGAGGTGGACGGCAAGGGTGCCAGGTCCATTCGTTGCTGTGGACAGGTGGGGGATGGGCCGCCTGCGCTAACGAAGTGGTCCCTATTCGGTCGCCTTGGGATGACCGACGAACACCGCTTCCACCGGAACTCGCCTTCTTGGCCTCCGTCCACGGGACGGGCGCTTCGGGCCGGGTCGAGGATTCTCGACGAAGTACCAGATTCGTCCGGCGGCGGTGACCTCGTACTGCCAGCGGTCGAAGGTGTCACCTTCGTATTGGCCGGTTGCGTAGTTCCCCTTCATCGGTGCTGCCGGTCGGAGTGCGCAGCCGGGTCTCTCGTCAGCTGGTCGTAGGCCCGAGCCAAGGCGTTTGCTTCGACAGCTTCCAACTCGGCCCATTCCTTCGCTGCCTGGTTGGTGATGGCGACCAGCTCCCATTCGTCACGGCGGACAGGTCGGGTGAGCCGCTCTCGCCTTCGGCTCAAGCCGAGCGGCGCGGCTGAGGCCGGCGCAACGGGATCGCCACGCCTTCATGGCGCGAGTCCATGACCGTCCGCAGCTCCGGTGTGGCATAGATCTCGGCCGTGGCCCTCCAGTCCCGGAGGAGTCGGGCGAGCGGCTCGAACGTCTCCGTCTCGACGCAGGCCGCTGCCGTCGTGGCGAACTCGTCGAGAAACCGTTCGCGGTCGTCGGAGGGGAGGAAGTGCGTCCAGGGCAGCTCGTCGACGACCCGTACCGCAACCGCAGAGCGGGTATCTCCCTCGGCCAGAACCGCCTTGAGCACCCTCGCCGCGATGCCCAAGCTGTCCCGCACTCCGCGCTCGCGGGCGAGCGGCGACAGGAGAAGGTCCTCCCCGTCGCGTCGGTGCAGCACGACGTCGCGCTGCTGCGCCTCGGCGAGGACTGCACCGGAGTTGCGCAGTAGGAAGCTGAGGGTGTGCTCGGTCGGAGCCATGTCCCTAGATTACATCACTACTTCTGATTTGGCGTCGCCCGGACCGCCCGTCCGGTTGAGCTTGATTGCTGTGGCCGCGGCACCAAGGGCCCGGGAGCCGGGCCTTCGTCCCCGATCCGGTCGGCTCGAGCTGTCCAAGCCTGATGGAGAGCTGAGAGCTCGGCGTCAGGAAGAAGGGGACACGTGAGCGGAGCCATTAGACCGATCGGTGTCGTCGTGAGGTCAGACGTAGCGAGGTGCACTTGGCAGCGGTTGATGTGTTCGACGCCGGTCCCCTTCAAGACGCAGGGGTTCTTCACGATCAGCTCGTCTTCGAGGGCGGTCCCGAGGACGGCGTGCAGAAGGCGGTAGCACTTGGCGACGTGGTAGTTGCGTCCAGAGACGTGGTCGCGCCCGGTCGCCCCGCCTTGAGCAGGTGGGCATGTGCGCACGCGGCTCGTGGTGAGGTTCAACAGCTCCAGCTGACCGAGGGTTGGAAGGATGTGCAGCCGCAGCTCGCTCTCGTACAGCTCGCGTGTGCGCGGGCGCAGGCCGGGCCGCTCTTCCAGCCATCGCCAGGCATAGTCGGCGAGGGTGATCCGGCCCGCTCGGGGTTGACCCAGATGCGCCGTTCCACGTCGGCTCGAACGTGAGCGAGGAAGACGTGGGCATCAACGGTTGGTGCGGAAGGTTCCCGGTGCCGCGAACTCCTGACCGTGGAGGCGGTATCAGGCCTAGCGACCCGGTTTCGCTGTGGCACGGATATGGCACGAAGTGGCACGGACGACCTGGGCTTTGCTGGAGCGGGTGACGGGTGTCGAACCCGCGTCACCAGCTTGGAAGGCTGGAGCTCTACCGTTGAGCTACACCCGCAGATGGGTGAAACCGTAGCCGTCGGGGAGGGGGGATTCGAACCCCCGGCCTCCTGCCCCCAAAGCAGGCGCGCTACCAAGCTGCGCCACTCCCCGTTGCTCAACTACCAAAACTCGGCAGGCTCCGAGGAGGTAGACACGCCGAGCAAGTCACCAACGCCAACAGCGTAGGTGAGACCAAGGGGGCTGCAACAAGAGTGAGGATGAGGAAGGCCCCGAGCCGTAGCCCGGGGCCTTCGCCGCCACGGTCGCTTACTTGCCGGGGTTAGGGCAGACGCCCGCCTTGAAGCCGGGGTGTGGGTTGCCGTGCTGTCCCGGGACACACTGCTTGTCGCCCGGATCAGGCTGGTCCGCGTTCGCCAGTCCGGTGCTACCGGCAAGGAGCCCAATTGAACGCCCCCGTCGCCTCCACGGCGGCCGCCAGCACGTAGAGGGCCGCCACCGTGATCGGGGCTTCGTTGGAGAAACCCGTCAGGGCTTTGGCGTTGTTCGATGATGCCGGCAACGGCCAGCACCGTGACCGCCCCGCCGAGGACGACCGCTGGCGGCAACCGCTCCGTTGCCAGCAGGGCGATGGTGAGAACCACGATGGCGAGGGTGAACCAGGCTTCACCGCTCAACGGGCGCCGCTTCCTCGGTAGGCGCACGGCAAAGTTCCTCGACGCAGTGAGACCGTCGGGATTGGTTGCTCCTCACTGCCCACCGCCCAGTCACTTCAAGGAGTCTGACCGTCACTGAAAGTAGCAGTTGGCTACTTTTCAGCGATGACCGGAACCCACGACCGCGGCCATGACGGCTCTGGCGATCACGTCGTGGCCTCGCAGGTGGCCGTGGAAGCCGGCCAGCTCCTGGTGTCGCTCCGCGACCGTCTCATCCGAGAGGGCGCCGAGCGGTCCGTACTCGCGGCCGAGGGAGACCGGCGCTCGCATGAGCTCATCGCCGCTTCACTGGCGGCGTCTCATCCTCATGACGCCGTTCTCTCCGAGGAAGGGGCGAATGACCGGACCCGGCTGCACGAGCAGCGGGTGTGGGTGGTGGACCCGCTCGACGGCACCAGGGAGTTCGCCGAAGGACGGTCTGACTGGGCGGTCCATGTCGCCCTGGTCGTCGAACACCACCCTGTGGTGGGCGCCGTGGCCCTACCCGGCGACGGACTGGTGTTGGACACGTCCCGACCTCCTGTCGTGCCACCGGCGGGGGATCGACGTCTCCGGTTGGTCGTCAGCCGCACACGCCCGCCCGAGTTGGCCCGGTCCGTGGCCGAGCGGCTTGGGGCCGACCTGATCGGCATGGGCTCCGGCCGGGGCCAAGGCCATGGCAGTCGTGCGGGGCGAAGCTGACATCTATCTCCATGCCGGCGGTCAGTACTAGTGGGATTCGGCTGCTCCGGTGGCAGTTGCACTCGCTGCTGGGCTGCACGCTTCCCGCCTCGACGGCTCACCGTTGCGGTACAACCAGCCAGACGCCTACCTGCCCGACCTGCTCGTATGCAGGACGGAGTTGGCTGCCCCGGTCTTGGAGCACTGCGAGGACCTCGCTGCCGCCTCCGAGTAGGAGCGCTCGGAGCGGCGCCAGGGTAGTGCCAGTCCGGTGACCGGACTTTCCGGTTCGTACACTGACGGGCATGGCGCTGGCCATGCCGGCGGGTAGCCCGCTGACCTACGACGATCTCCAGAGGTTCCCCGACGATGGTCGCCGCTACGAGCTCATGGACGGGACTCTCATCGTGACGCCTGCCCCCGGAGTCCCGCACCAGGTCGTCGTCGCAGCGCTCTACCGGATCCTGTTCGCGGCGCGGCGGGAGGGCACCGCCGTACTCCCGGCTCCCGTCGACTTCGTACCGGATCCCGCGACGGTTCTCGAGCCCGACGTGTTGGTGGTCGACGCCGAGGAGGTCGACCAAGCCTGCGTAACACGAACACCCCTCCTGGTCGTCGAGGTCTTGTCGCCCAGCACCCGGGCGCAGGATCTGGGTTCGAAGCCGCTTGCCTACGCCGAGGCGGGCGTGCCCGCCTACTGGGTCGTCGACCCGGAGCCGCCGGTGGAGCTGAGCGCCTTCCGACTCGAGGGTGGGGAGTATCACCTCGTGTCACGGGCGGCGGGCGAGGAACGCTTCGAGGCTGTCGACCCGTTCCCAGTCACGATCGTCCCCGAGGCGCTCCTGGAAGTCTGACCGGCGGGCGCTGCCACCGGCGATCCGGGGGGGTCAGCAAGGGCACCTGCAGCCGACCGGTAGAGTGTCCAGCCTGATGAGAGCGGTCGTCGAGCCCCTGGAGGGCAACAAGGTCAAGCTCTCGGTCGAGGTCGAGGAGCAGGAGTTCGAGAAGGCGGTGGACGCGGCCTTCAGGAAGATCTCCAGCGAGGTGCGGGTTCCCGGCTTCCGGCCGGGCAAGACCCCCCGCCGGCTCCTCGAGGCCCGCATCGGCGTGGAGGCGGCGCGCCAGGAGGCGCTGCGGGAGTCGCTGCCCGACTACTACGCCGAGGCCCTGCGCCAGACCGAGGTGGATGCCATCGCCCAGCCGGAGATCGACATCACCGCCGGCCAACGGCAGGGCCCGGTGGCCTTCGACGCGGTGGTGCAGGTGCGCCCCGAGGTGTCCATAGCCGGCTACAACGGCCTCAAGGTGGCCATCCCCTCGCCGCTTGTAACCGATGACGACGTGGACCGCCAGATCGACCGGCTGCGGGACCAGTTCGGTGAGCTGGCGGCCGTGGCCCGACCCGTGCAGGACCACGACCACGTGACCATCGACCTCCACGCCGAGCGGGACGGGAAGCCGGTGGCGGGGTTGAGCGTGGACGACTACCTCTACGAGGTGGGCACCGCCAACCTGGCTCCCAAGCTCGACGAGCAGCTCCGGGGCACCAAGGTGGGCGACATCGTCACCTTCGAAGGCGACGTGGACGGCGGCGACCCCGTGGCAGTGAGGGTCCTGGTGAAGGACGTGAAGGAGAAGACGCTCCCCGAGGTCAGCGACGAGTGGGCGAGCGAGGTCTCCGAGTTCGACACCATCGAGGAGCTGCGGGCCGACACCGCCAAGCGGATCTCCGGCCTCAAGCGGATGCAGGCCACCTTGGCGCTGCGCGAGGAGGTGGTGAAGGCCCTGGTCGAGCTGGTCGACGTCGAGATGCCCGAGGCCCTGGTCCGCCCGGAGATGGAACGCCGCCTCGAAGACCTTGGGCGCCGGCTGGAGGCCCAGCGCACCTCCCTGCCGCGGTACCTCGACAGCGTGGGAGCCACCGAAGAGCAGCTGGTCGAGCAGATCCGAGGCGACGCCATCCAAGGGGTGAAGGCCGAGCTGGCGCTGCGGGCCCTGGCCGACGCCGAAGCACTGGAGGCGAGTGAGGAGGAGCTCGACGCCGAGGTGGCCCGGATCGGGGAGCGCATCGGCCAGGACGCCGCTCGGGTGCGCCGCCACCTCGACGATGCCGACGCCATTCCTACGGTACGCTCGGACGTGCGCAAGGCGAAGGCCCTCGAGTGGCTCGTCGAGCACGTGGAGATCGTCGACCAGGAGGACCGCCCTGTCGACCGGGCGGACCTCTTCGAACAGAGCCAAGCGGCCGATGACGTGGCCGAGGAAGTTGGAACGAGATGATGGGGCCCGCCTACAACTACCTGGTGCCGATGGTCGTCGAGCGGGACAACCGGGGCGAGCGCTCCTACGACCTCTACTCCCGGCTGCTCAAGGAGAACATCATCTTCCTGGGCACGCCCATCGACGACACCATCGCCAACCTGATCTCGGCCCAGATGCTTTTCCTCGAGGCCGAGAACCCCGACAAGGAGATCAGCCTCTACATCAACTCTCCCGGGGGTGAGATCAGCGCCCTGTTCGCCATCTACGACACCATGAAGTACGTGAAGAACGACATCTCCACGTTCTGCTACGGCCAGGCGGCATCGGCGGCGGCGGTCCTGTTGGCCGGTGGCACCACGGGCAAGCGCTACGCCCTGCCCCACGCCCGCATCCTCATCCATCAGCCCTACGGGGGTGCGGCGGGCCAGGCGGCGGACATCGAGATCCAGGCCAAGGAGATCCTTCGCATGCGGGACCTCCTCAACCAGGTGCTGGCTCACGACACGGGCCAGGAGATCGCTCGCATCAAGAACGACACGGACCGGGACTTCATCATGAGCGCCGAGGAGGCCCGGGAGTACGGCATCATCGACGAGGTGCTCAGTACACGGGAGCTGGTGGATGTGCCGCAAGTTGCCGGCGTGAGCTGAACGAACCAGGAAACGGGGGGAGAGCTGGTGGCGAAGTTCGGAGACGGGGGCGAGCTCGTCAAATGCAGCTTCTGCGGCAAGTCCCAGAAGCAGGTCAAGAAGCTCATTGCCGGGCCGGGGGTGTACATCTGCGACGAGTGCATCGACCTCTGCAACGACATCATCGAGGAGGAGCTGGCGGAGACCTCCGAGATGCGCTTCGACGAGCTGCCGAAGCCCAAGGAGATCCATCACTTCTTGAACGACTACGTCATCGGCCAGGACAAGGCCAAACAACAGCTGTCGGTGGCGGTGTACAACCATTACAAGCGGGTGCAGGCCGACGCCTACCACGACAGCGAGGTGGAGCTGGCCAAGTCCAACATCCTCCTGTTGGGTCCCACCGGCTGCGGCAAGACCCTGCTGGCCCAGACGCTGGCCCGCATGCTCAATGTGCCCTTCGCCATCGCCGACGCCACCGCCCTCACCGAGGCCGGCTACGTGGGCGAGGACGTCGAGAACATCCTGCTCAAGCTCATCCAGGCCGCCGACTACGACGTCAAGAAGGCCGAGACGGGGATCATCTACATCGACGAGATCGACAAGATCGCCCGCAAGTCCGAGAACCCCTCCATCACCCGTGACGTGTCCGGCGAGGGAGTGCAGCAGGCCTTGCTAAAGATCCTGGAGGGCACCACCGCCTCCGTGCCGCCCCAGGGGGGTCGAAAGCACCCCCACCAGGAGTTCATCCAGATCGACACCACCAACATCTTGTTCATCTGCGGCGGGGCCTTCGCCGGGCTGGACAAGATCGTGGAGAACCGCATCGGGCGCAAGGGAATCGGGTTCCGCGCCGAAATCGCTCGCAACGACGACCGAGACGAGGGCAAGATCCTGGGCGACGTCCTTCCCGAGGACCTCCTCAAGTTCGGACTCATTCCCGAGTTCGTCGGCCGCCTGCCGGTGATCGGCACGGTGTCGAGCCTTGAGAAGGACGCCCTGGTGCGGATCCTGGTGGAGCCCAACAACGCCCTCATCAAGCAGTACCGCAAGGTGTTCGACCTGGACAACGTGGAGCTCGAGCTCACCCCCGACGCCTTGGAGGCGGTGGCCGAGCAGGCGCTGCTCCGGGGCACGGGCGCCCGGGGGCTGCGCGCCATCCTGGAGGAGGTTCTCCTCGAGGTCATGTACGACCTTCCCAGCCGCACCGACATAGGCAAGTGCGTCGTCGACCGTTCGGTCGTGCTCGACAAGGTGAACCCGACCCTCGTTCCCCGGACGGGCAAGGAGACACGGCCAAGACGCGCTGCGTCTTGATTGGCTCCGAAAAGGAGGTTCCTCGGCGAGCTTGATGGTGCTCGGAGCGGTTGGCGGACTGTTGGGGTAGGTTCTCGGGATGACCAAGAAGATCATCAAATATGCTTTGCTGGGCGGGCTGGCTGGTGCCGGTTATGCCGCCTACCAAGGATACACACGGGATGAGACCATCGACCAGGTGGCGGCTCGGGCTGCCAAGACCGGTGCCGGAGTGGGCGCGGTGGGAGGTCTCATCGGCCTGCTGTTCGGGCTGATCGGCAGGCGCAAGGCCCGGAAGGCCCGGAAGAACGCCAAGAAGGCCGTGGTGCTGGCGGCCAAGGCCGGAGCCATCACCGAGGCAGTGCGTACAGCCGCCAGCCCTGTGCTGGAGCAGGCGGTGGAATCGGCTCGTCCCAAGGTGAAGCGAGCAGCCAAGGCCACCAGGCAGAAGGCGGGCTACGTCGCCGAGGTGGCCCGGCCCCACGTGGACCAAGCGGCAAAGGCGACCCGGGAGAAGGCCACCGACCTCGCCGAGGTGGCCCGGCCCCACGTGGAGCAGGCGGCCGAGATCGCCCGCCAGAGGGCCACTGACCTCGCCGAGGTGGCCCGCCAGCGGGCGGTGCGGATGGGCAACGACCTGCGGGACCAGGCTGCGGTCCTCGTAGAAGTGGCCTGACCTTCCGAGCCTCGATCAGGGCGTGAGCTGGTCCCACGCCCAGGCGATCGCCGCCCTCGACACCCACCTCAACCTCGAGTCGAGCCTTACGGTTGCTGCCCCACCCACCCTCGAGCGGGTTGCCGAGCTCGTGGGACTCATGGGGGACCCCCAGCGGAGCTACCCCGTCATCCACCTGACGGGCACGAACGGCAAGGGCTCCACGGCCAGGATGATCACCGCCCTGCTCGTGGGGCGCGGGCTCTCCGTCGGCACTTACACCAGCCCGGACCTGCAGGGCGTCAACGAGCGCCTGACCTGGAACGCGGAGCCCATCTCCGACGAAGCCCTCGCCGAGGTGCTGGAGGGGGTGATCCGCCTGGAGGAGCTCACGGGCGCGGTGCCCACACGCTTCGAGGTCCTCACCGCCGCCGCTTACCGGTGGTTCGCCGACGTGGCCGTGGACGTCGCCGTGGTCGAGGTGGGTCTGGGCGGGCGCTGGGACGCCACCAACGTGGCCAACGCCGAGGTGGCGGTGGTGACCAACGTGAGCCTGGACCACGCCGAGATCCTGGGGCCCACGTTGTCCGACATCGCCTGGGAGAAGGCGGGGATCGTGAAGCCGACCAGCCGCCTGGTGCTCGGAGAGACCGACGCCACGCTTGCGCCCCTCTTCCGTCACGCCGGGGCCGCCGCCACCTTGGAGCGAGGGATCGACTTCGGATGTGAGGACAACCAGCCGGCCCACGGCGGTCGCCTCGTCGACCTGCGCACCAGAGCGTCGTCGTACGAAGAGGTCTACGTGCCGCTGCACGGCTCCCATCAGGGAGACAACGCCGCCATCGCCCTGGCCGCCGCGGAGACGTTCTTCGAGGCCCCTCTGGCCCCGGAGGTGGTGGAGGAGGCCTTGGCGGAGGTGCGCGTCCCCGGTCGGATGGAGGTGGTGTCCCGCCATCCGCTCGTGATCCTCGACGGTGCCCACAACCCCGCCGGAGCCGAGGCCGCAGCCACCACGCTGGCTTCGGAGTTCTCCGCCACTCGGGGCCGGGTGATCGTGATCGGTCTGCTGCGAGGCAGGGACGCGGGGGAGATGCTGCGTATCCTCGGGGGCCCTCACACCCGAGCGGTCGTCGCCTGTTCGCCGCCGTCTCCCCGGGCACTGCCCGCTGCCGAGGTGGCCGGCGCCGCCCAAGGGATGGGCCTGCACGCGGTGACCGCCGACAGCGTGGCCGCGGCCGTCGAGCGGGGCATGGCCCTGTCCGGGAGCGAAGACCTCGTGTTCGTGACCGGATCGTTGTACGTGGTGGGGGCGGCGCGGGACAGGCTCGTGGCCAATCCCTGACTGGCTCTGGCGCCTGACGGGCTGGGTTAGGGTCAGCGGCCGTGACCCAAACCCTCGTCATCTTAAAGCCCGATGCCGTCGAGCGCCGGCTGGTCGGCGAGATCGTGCGCCGCCTGGAGGCCAAGGGCCTCCGCCTGGTGGCCGCCGAGCTCCGGTTGCTCGATGGCGAGACCGCGGGCCGCCTCTACGACGTGCATCGGGACAAGCCCTTCTTCTCCGATCTGGTCGCCTTCGTCACCCGCTCCCCGGCCATGGCGCTGGTGGTGGACGAGCCCGTGGACCAGCCAGTGGACGGAACGGGAGACGGGCCGGCAGGGGGTCAAGACGACACCTGGCAGGTGGTGCGTACGCTCATCGGGGCCACCAACCCGCGCCACGCCGCGCCCGGCACGATCCGGGGCGATCTCGGACTGGAGACCACCGAGAACCTGGTGCACGGGTCCGACAGCACCGAAGCCGCCGCCCGCGAGATCTCGATCCTCTTTCCCGACCTCTGACCCAAGAGGCGGTCTACGCCCCTTCGGAAGCGGTCTCGACGCCTACTTGAGGCCGAGGTCGAGGTGGGGCTGGCGCCGGGGCCCTCCGACCCGTAGCCTTGGCGCAGATCTCCAGCGACCGGGGGACGTCGCGTGTCTGAAAGATTCTTCACCTCGGTGCTTGGCCGGGACATGGCCGTTGATTTGGGTACGGCGAACACCCTGGTGTACGTGCGCGGGCGGGGGATCGTCCTCAACGAGCCCTCGGTGGTCGCGGTGAACGTGCGGGACGGCCGCCCGCTGTCGGTCGGCACCGAAGCCAAGCGCATGATCGGGCGGACCCCCAGTCACATCCAGGCCATCCGCCCGCTGAAGGACGGCGTCATCGCCAACTTCGACATCTGCGAGAAGATGCTGCGCTACTTCATCCAAAAGGTGCACCAGCATCGCTTCGCCAAGCCTCGCATGGTGATCTGCGTGCCGTCCGGGGTCACCGGCGTGGAGCAGCGGGCCGTGCAGGAGGCGGCCGAGTTCGCCGGCGCCCGCAAGCCGGCGTACATCATCGAAGAGCCCATGGCCGCCGCCATCGGCGCCGGGCTGCCCGTCCAGGAGCCCACCGGCAACATGATCGTCGACATCGGCGGCGGCACCACCGAGGTGGCGGTCATCTCGCTGGGAGGCATCGTGGCCAGCCAGTCGGTGCGGGTGGGCGGCGATGAGCTCGACGACGCCATCGTGCAGTTCATCAAGAAGGAGTACAGCGTCGCGCTCGGCGAGCGCACCGCCGAGGAGGTCAAGATCACCCTCGGGTCGGCCTGGCCGCTCGAGGAGGAGCTCACCGCCGAGATCCGCGGCCGGGACCTCGTCACCGGGCTGCCCAAGACGATCCTTACCTCGACCAACGAGATCCGTGAGGCGCTCGAGGAGCCGGTGTCGTCGATCGTCGACGCCGTCAAGGTCACCCTCGACAAGACGCCCCCGGAGCTGGCCGCCGACATCATGGAGCAGGGGATCATCCTCACCGGAGGCGGTGCGCTCCTGCACGGGATCGACGCCCGGCTCGAGGCCGAGACGGGCATGCCCATCGTCGTCGCCAACAACCCGCTGCACGCCGTGGCCGTCGGCAGCGGGCAGTGCCTCGAGCAGTTCGACGCCCTGAAGGACGTGCTCATCTCCGCGAGCGATCGATAGCTCGAGGCCGCCCTCGTACAGCCATGCGGAATCCCCGGTAGTTCCGACGGTCTGTACGAGTGGCCGTCTATCGTCGTTCCGCACGACCCAGGTTCGTGCTCCTGCTCCTGGTGCTGACCGCCGTCACCCTGCTCACGCTGGACGAGCGCAGCGGCGGGCTCGGCGTCGTGGACACCGTGCGCGGTGGTGCCCGTGACGCCCTCGCCCCTGTTCGGGACGCCACTGACTCGGCCGTCCGCCCGGTGGCGAACTTCTTCCAGGGGATCATCCAATACGGCCGGCTCGAGGACGCCAACACCCGCCTGCGCGAGCAACTGGCGGCGCGGGACGCCGAGCTGGCCGAGGCGGCCGACGCCCGGCGTGAGCGACAGGAGCTCCTCGACCAGCAACAGCTCGAGTTCGCCGGTGACATCCCCGCCGTGTCCGCCCGTGTGGTGCTGGCGTCGGCCTCGAACCTCGACCTGACGGTGGAGATAAACCGGGGCCGCCAGTCCGGGGTGTCACCGGGCATGCCGGTGGTGAACGGAGCGGGCCTGGTGGGCAGGGTCGTGGACGTCTCCCGGACGCGGGCCACGGTCCTGCTGGTGTCGAACCCCACGTCGAGCGTGGGAATCCGCCTGGCCGGCTCCGGCGAGGTGGGGGTGGCGTCGGGACGCGGGGCGGGGTCGCCCCTGCAGGTCGACAACGTCGACCCGGCGGCCAAGGTCGCTCCGGACGAGCCCGCGGTAACCAGTGGCCTGCAGCAGAGCATCTACCCGCCCGGGATTCCCGTTGGCAGGGTCAAGACGGCCCGGGTTCCGCCTGAAGCGGTCCAACAGGAGGTGACCGTCGAGCCCATCGTCGACCTCCGACGGCTCACCTTCGTCAAGGTGCTGCAGTGGACCCCCAAACCGTGAACAGCCCGCGCCTCAAGATCCTCTTCGTGATGCTGGTCGCCGCCGTGCTCCACCAGACTCTGTTCGCCGCCCTGCGGTGGGGCGACGTTCGCCCACACCTGCTGCTCCTCATGGCCGTGGCCGGCGCCATCGTGGGCGGAGCGGACAGGGGGGCGGTGATCGGCTTCTTGTGCGGCCTGCTCGCCGACCTGTTCCTCCAGACCCCCCTCGGCCTGTCCGCCCTCGCCTTCAGCCTGGTGGCCTTCGGCGTCGGGTCGGTGCAGTCGAGCGTCATCCGCTCCGCGTGGTGGATCCCCCCTCTCACGGCCCTGGTCGCCAGCGCCGCCGGCATCGTTCTCTACGCTCTCCTCGGAGCCATCGTCGGCCAAAGCCAGTTCGTGCGCCCGGTGCTCCTGCTGGTCGCCTTGGCCCAGGGTGGCGTCAACGCGGCCCTGGCCCCGCTTATGGTCAAGGCCATGTCGTGGGCCATGACCGACCGAGTCGAGAGCTCCTTCGCTCGTTGAACCGGTTGCACCCTCTGAGATCGTCACACCTTCGCCGTGATCTCTGACTCGTCGCGCCTGCGCATGGCGATCGTGGGCGTGATCGGCTTCTCGCTGTTCGCCGCCATGTTCACGCGGCTCTGGTACCTCCAGGTCATGGACTCCAGGGAGCTGCAGGCTCTGGCCACCCAGAACCAGGTACGGGAGGTGTTCGAGACCGCGCCCCGGGGCCGCATCCTCGACCGGAGGGGGCGGCCCATCGTGGCCAACAAGATCTCCCAGGCGGTGACGGTGAAGCGCCTCGAGATCGAGGAGGACCCCGACGTGCTGGCGCGCCTTGCGCCGCTGCTCGACATCTCCCAGGCCGAGCTGACCAAGCGCATCCAGGATCCCCGCTACAGCCGCTTCCGCCCAGTGCCGGTGGCCGAGGACGTGAGCGAGGATCTGGTGGTCTACCTGCGGGAGCGCTCTCAGGACTTCCGAGGCGTCGACGTGGTGACCTCCTACGAGCGGGCGTACCCGAACGGGACCCTCGGAGCGCACCTCGTGGGATACGTGGGGGAGATCAACGACCGCGAGCTCACCGCCCGGAAGGACAAGGACTACCGCCTCGGTGACGAGGTGGGGAAGTCGGGCGTGGAGCAGGCGTACGAGGAGGACCTTCGAGGTCGTCCCGGACGGACCCAACTGGAGGTGGATGCCCGAGGACGGGTCATCCGCACGCTCGGATCCACCCCGCCCGTCCCCGGCAACGACGTGCAGCTCACGGTCGACCTCGACGTCCAGCGGCTGGCCGAGGAATCCCTGGAACAGGGCTTGAGCACTGCTCGGGGCAGGAACCCGCGAGGAGGCGGGCCGCCGCTCGCCGCCACCGGAGGTGCGGCGGTGGTGCTCGATCCCCGCGACGGCTCGGTGTTGGCCATGGCGTCGAACCCCACCTATGACCCGGGGGCATTCGTCAACGGCATACGCCCGGAGCTGTTCGAGGCCCTCCAGGCTCCTCCGAGCCGGTTCCCGCTCAACAACCGCGCCATCCAGGGGGAGTACGCGCCGGGGTCCACGTTCAAGCTCGTCACCGCCATGGCCGCCCTGCAGACGGGGATGATCAACCCTGGCACCACCGTCCTCGATACAGGCGAGTACAACCTCCGGAGCTGCCGGGGCCAGACTTGCACCTTCCGCAACGCCGGGAGCACCAGCTACGGGCGGGTCAACGTGACCCAGGCCCTCACCGTCTCGAGCGACGTGTTCTTCTACAGCCTGGGCGCCGACATGTGGTTCCGGGGCGGCCCCAACGCCCAGGCCATCCAGACCGCCGCCCGCCAGCTCGGCATCGGGGACCGCACGGGACTCCCGCTGGCCGGGGAGCAGAAGGGGCGCATCCTCGACGCCGGCATCCGCAAGAAGCTCAACGAGTCGAGCCCGAGGGCGTTCCCGAACGGCCGCTGGTACGCCGGGGACAACGTGAACCTGGCCATCGGTCAGGGCGAGACGGTCGTCACGCCCCTCCAGCTGGCCAACGTCTACGCCACCTTCGCCAACGGCGGGACGCTCTTCGCGCCGCGCGTCGCAGCTCGGGTGCTCAGATCCGGTGGCGAGGTGGTACGGGAGCTGCCCCCGAGCGCCGTGCGCCAGATCCCACTGCCGCCGAACGTCAGAGTCCCCCTCGTCCAGGGGCTGGCCGGAGCGGTGGCCGATCCTCGGGGCACGGCTCACGGAGCCTTCGCCGGCTTTCCCGTCGAGGTGTTCCCCGTGGCCGGCAAGACCGGAACGGCTCAGGTGGTGGGCAAGAACGACACCGCCGTGTTCGCCGCCTTCGCTCCCGTCGGGGCCCCCCAGTTCGCCCTTTCGGTATTCATGGAGGAGTCGGGGTTCGGCGGATCGGCGGCGGCGCCCGTGGCTCGCCGGGTCTTCGAAGGCCTGGCGGGCAAGCCGTTGGAGCCGATCCGCGCAACCGGGGCGGTGGACTGAGCCGGTGAACGCAGTGGGAATAGGGAGCAGCTCCCTGCGCCGCAACCCGGCGTCGCCGTGGCGCCACGTGGACCTCATCCTCCTGGGGGCGGTGGTCGCCATCGCCGGGCTGGGCCTGGTGATGGTCTACAGCGCCACCCAGAGCCGAACCGGCTTCGCTCCCACCTACTTCGTGCAGCGCCAGGCCCTCTTCACCGTGATCGGTGTCGGCCTCATGGTCCTGATGGCGACCAGGGACTACCGCGTGTTCCGTGACTTTGCCCCGGCCATCTACGTGGCCACGTTGATCGCGCTGGCCTTCGTGCTCTCCCCGCTGGGCTCCAACAAGAGGGGTACCCAGGCTTGGTTCCAGCTCGGCCCGTTCCAGCTCCAGCCATCTGAGCTGGCCAAGGTGACGGTCATCGTCTGCCTGAGCGCCTACGTGGCCGCCCATCGGGGCGAGCTCGACGGGCGCCGGCTGCTCACCGTCCTGGCGCTGGCAGCACTGCCCATGGCCCTCATCCAGGGCCAGCCCGACCTCGGAACGAACCTGGTGTTCGCCTCGATCCTGATGGGGATGCTGGTGGTGGCTGGGGCCCGACCCCGTCACATGGCCGCCCTGGTCTTCGCCGGCATCCTCGCCGTGGTGCTGGTGTTCCAGCTCGGCGTGGTGAAGGAGTACCAGCGTGACCGCCTGGGCGCCTTCATCGAGCCCGAGTCCGAAACCCTGCGCTCGGCCTACAGCTTGAAGCAGTCCACGATCGCCATCGCCAACGGCGGGATACTCGGCAAGGGCCTGTTCCGCGGCACGCAGACCAAGCTCGCCTACGTTCCGGAGCAGCACACCGACTTCATCTTCACCGTCGTGGGCGAGGAGCTGGGGTTGGTGGGCTCGGCGATGCTGCTCGTGCTCTTTGCCATCATCGTGTGGCGCACCTGGCGCGCGGCGGCGCTGGCCAAGGACCTCTCGGGCACGCTCATGTGCGTGGGCGTGCTGGGCATGTTCGTGTTCCAGATCTTCGAGAACGTGGGCATGACCATGGGCATCATGCCCATCACCGGCATCCCACTGCCGTTCATGAGCTACGGAGGGTCGGCCACCCTCGCCAGCTTCGCGGCCATCGGCCTGGTGCTCAACGTGCACATGCGCCGCTTCAGTTGAGCGAGCGGGCTGCACTGGATGTGCAGCCCGTGTTCTTGCAGGTCTCCCGGCTACACTCAGCGCTCAGATGACCTCTTCGTCGCCGCTGGTCAGCACTGGTGTCAGGTCAGCACTGGTGTCAGGGTTAGATCCCTCCACGCGCCAGGGCGACTCTCCGAAGCGAACCACCGCAGTCGATCCAGCGCGTCGGCGCTCGGCGGGAGCCCTCTCGCCGGAGGCGACGACAGCGCCGCACGTCAACGGACGTGCGTCATGAGAAGGGACCCCCTCGATGTCCGAACCGATGACCGGTTCGCCTCCCGACGACGCCAACCAGGACGGTGGCGAAGGGACTCGCCCCCGGCGCCGCGGTTCGCGGGGCGGCCGTGGCCGACGGCGCCCGACCCAGTCGCCCGTCCCGGCCTCACAGCCCCTGGAGTCGCCTGAGCGATCTGCCCCCGCCGAGGCGCCCGACCGCGGCACTGGGCCGAAGGCGCCGACTCCAAAGCCGCGGGTCGGTGACCGCCGCCCGGCGCCGGTCCTGGTCCCCAAGTTTCCGCCGCCGACGCCGGCCAGGGGCGCTGCCGCAGCCGGCCTGAGCGCCGATGCGCAGTCCAAGTCCCCGAAGCGACGCCGCCGCGGTGGGCGGGGACGAAGCGGGGATCGCAGTGTCCAGAGCGGCGGGCCCGACCAGCGCGCCCCACTCGACCCCGAGGTGCTCGAGATGCGGCGCGGCCGGGAGCGCAAGGGCCGCCCGGTCGGCCGCTACCTGATGTGCGTGCACGTCCAGGAGTCGGCCACGCAGCTGGCCGTCCTCGAGGGACTGGCCCTCACCGAGCACTACGTGAGTCGCCGCCAAGACGACACCAACCAGATCGACGGCAACATCTACATAGGCCGGGTGCAGAACGTGCTGCCGGGCATGGAGGCGGCGTTCGTCGACATCGGCACGCCCAAGAACGCCGTGCTGTATCGAGGTGACGTCCGCTACGACCGCGACGACCTGCTCCCGGCCAATGGCCAGAGCTCGGGCGGGCCCCACCAGTCCTCGGCTCGGATCGAGGATCTTCTCCGCCCCGGCCAGTCGATCCTCTGCCAGGTCACGAAGAACCCCATCGGTGCCAAGGGCGGCCGCCTCACCCAGGAGGTCTCCATCCCCGGCCGCTTTGTGGTCCTGATACCCGGCTCCGACAGCTACGGCATCTCCAAGCGCCTTCCCGACGAGGAGCGGAAGAGGCTGCGGCGCATCCTCGACGAGGTCCGGCCCCCGGGCCACGGCATCATCGTGCGCACCGCCGCTGAGGGGGCGTCGGCCGACGAGCTGCGTCGGGACATGACCAGCCTGCTCGAGCTCTGGGAGAAGATCGACAAGGCGGCCAAGCGCACCCAGACGCCGACCCTTCTGCACTGTGAGCCGGAGATGGCGGTGCGGATCATCCGGGAGGAGTTCAACGCCAACTACCGCGGCGTCGTGATCGACGACCGGGGACTCTACGAGGAGGTCCGGGCCTACGTGGCCACCATCAGCCCCGAGCTGGCCGACCGGGTGGAGTACTACGACACCGACGAGGACCCGCTTCCCATCTTCGAGCGCTTCCACGTGCACGAGCAGCTGCACAAGGCGCTCGACCGCAAGGTGTGGCTCCAGTCGGGCGGATCGCTGATCATCGAGCGCACGGAGGCCCTCACCGTGATCGACGTCAACACCGGCAAGAACGTGGGGACCTCCAACCTCGAGGAGACCGTCTACCGCAACAACCTGGAGGCGGCCGAGGAGATCGCCCGCCAGCTTCGGCTGCGCGACATCGGCGGGATCATCGTCATCGACTTCATCGACATGGAGAACGAGCGGAACCGCGCCGACGTGATGCGGGCGTTCCGAGACGCGCTGGCCCGCGACAAGACCCGCACCCAGGCCTTCGACATCTCCGAGCTCGGGCTGGTGCAGATGACCCGCAAGCGGATATCCGAGGGCCTGGTGGAGGCCTTCTCGTCCACCTGTCCCACCTGTAACGGCCGGGGGATCGTGCTCGACGAGGGTCTTCTTTGATCGCCTCGGAAGCAGAGCTTCCTCGGCGAGCCCCAACTGAGCCTCTGCCGACCGGCGTAGCCGGATCGGCAGAGGCGCTCAGCACCTCCCCCGGCAGCCGTTGGGGGCGCCTTCGGCGCCTTCTGCGGCCGCCGGCTCCCTGGCAGCCCTCGCCCTTGTAAGCTCTCCCCTTCATGTATGCGGTCATTGCCACTGGTGGGAAGCAGCATCGGGTTGCGGAGGGTGAGCGACTCGAGGTCGAGCGCCTTTCCCCCGAGGGAGACGAGCTGAGCTTCACGCCCGTGTTGGTCGTGGACGGCCAGAGCGTCGTCACCGGCGAGGGTCTGGCCGGCGCCCGGGTCACGGCACGGGTCGTGGGAGATGCCAAGGGACCCAAGATCCGCGGCTTCACCTACCGGGCCAAGGCGCGCACCCGCCGCCGCTGGGGTCATCGGCAGAAGTACACGACCATCGAGGTCACCGGCATCAGCCGGGCCTAGAACCGGCCGCAGACAACCGCCGTAGAGAACCGCCGTAGAGAACGGGAACAGAGGAGCAGAGCGATGTCCAAGACCAAAGGCGGCGGTTCCACTCGCAATGGGCGGGACTCCAACGCCCAGCGGCTCGGGGTGAAGGTGTTCGACGGCACTGCAGTGCGCGCCGGCGCCATCATCCTGCGCCAGCGTGGCACCCGCTTCCATCCGGGCACCAACGTCGGCCGGGGCAAGGACGACACCCTCTTCGCCACCACCGACGGCAAGGTGAAGTTCGGGTCCCGCAAGGGCCGAAAGCTCGTCGACATCATCGTCGAGTAGCTCCCTCGCTCCTATCCTCGGGCCCGTGGCCGGGTTCGTGGACGAGGCACAACTGCATGTCAAGGGCGGTGACGGGGGCGCGGGCGCGGTGGCTTTCCGCCGCGAGGCCCACACCCCCCGAGGCGGTCCGGACGGCGGCGACGGGGGCAAGGGCGGCGACGTCTGGTTGGTGGCCGATCCCGGCGTGGTCTCCCTGCTGGGTTTCAGGGATCACCCTCACCGCCGCGCGGCCAACGGCGGCCACGGGCAGGGCAAGCGTCGCCATGGGGCGACGGGCGCCGATGCCCTCGTCCCGGTGCCTGTGGGAACCGTGGTCAAGGAGGCCGGCGCCGTTCTGGCCGACCTGTGCGAGGTGGGTGGCCGTTTCATGGCGGCCGAGGGCGGCCGGGGGGGCCGGGGCAACGCCCGCTTCCTGTCCAACCGCCGGCGGGCACCGTCGTTCGCCGAGCAGGCGGAGGTGGGGGAGGAGCGCTGGCTCGATGTCGAGCTGAAGCTCATGGCCGACGTGGCCCTGGTGGGCTTTCCCAACGCCGGCAAGAGCACGCTGATCTCGCGCATCTCGGCGGCCAAGCCGAAGATCGCCGATTACCCCTTCACCACCCTCGAACCGCATCTGGGGGTGGTGCGCTTCGACGAGCACGAGTTCGTCGCCGCCGACGTCCCTGGCCTCATCGAGGGGGCGGGCGAGGGGCGCGGGCTCGGTCACCGGTTCCTCCGGCACGTGGAGCGGGCGAGGGTCCTGCTCGTCCTGCTCGACCTCGCTCCGGCCGAGCCGCACCCCCCCGAGCGCCAGGAGGCGGTGCTGCTCGAGGAGCTGGGCCGCTACCAGCCCGAGTTGCTCGAGCGCCCCAGACTGGTGGTGGGCACCAAGGCGGAGGTGGCCACCGAGACCTACGAGGGCTCTGTCGTCTCAGCTGCGACTGGGGAGGGAATCCCTCCGCTGCTGGGGCGGCTGTCCGAGCTGGTCGAGCGCGCTCGCGAGCAGTGCTCGGTGAGCGAGGGCTTCGTGGTGCACCGGCCAGTGCCCGACGACGTGGTGATAGAGCGAGGCCCCGACGGCGCCTTCGTGGTCCGAGGACGCCCCGCCGAGCGGGCAGTCGCCCTGAGCGACCTCACCAACAGCGATGCGCTGGCCTATGTCCAGTACCGCCTGCAGCGCCTGGGCGTGGATCGTGCCCTGGCCCGGGCCGGCGCCAAGCAGGGAGACGTGGTCCACGTGGGAGCCTTGACCTTCGAGTACGAGACGTGAACGTCGTCGTGAAGGTGGGCACGTCGTCGATCACCGGCCACGACGGCGCCATCGACCGCCATGCCGTGGACAAGCTCTGTGGCGAGGTGGCTGACCTGCGCCGGTTGTCGCACCAGGTGGTGGTGGTCTCCTCGGGCGCCATCGCCGCCGGTCGGCCCGCTCTGGGGCTGTCACCGTCGAAGGCGGCTGACCTGGCCACGCTGCAGGCCATCTCCGCCGTGGGCCAGAGCCGCCTCATGCGCGTCTACGACGACGCCCTGGGAGCGCACGGGCTCCTGGCCGGGCAGGTCCTGCTGGCCCCGCTGGACTTCGTGCACCGCAAGCAGTACCTCCACGCCCGCCAGACCGTGACCCGGCTGCTACAGCTCGGGGTGGTGCCGGTGGTGAACGAGAACGATGCCGTGGCCGACGACGAGATTCGCTTCGGCGACAACGACCGGCTCGCGGCCCTGGTCGCCAACCTGGTGGGAGCGGAGGTGCTCGTGGTCCTCACCGACACACCGGGCCTGCTCACCGCCGATCCCCGTCTGGTCCAGGACGCTTCGTTGGTGGAGGAGGTGCTGGCCGTCGATCAGGCTCTGGAGAAGATGGCGGGCGGGGCGGGCACCCCGCGCGGCAGCGGGGGCATGGCCTCCAAGCTCGCCGCGGCCAAGATGGCGGCGTGGTCGGGCGTTCGAGTGGTGATCGGCGCCGCCAGCCGCCCCGGAGTGCTGGCCGGAGCGGTGGCCGGCGACCCGAGCGTGGGCACCGTGGTGCGGGCACACGATCGGCGGCTGCCGGCGCGCAAGCTCTGGATCGCCTTCGCCGTCGGCGTGTCGGGACGCGTGGTGGTGGACGAGGGGGCCCGGGTGGCGGTGGTGGAGCGGAACCGCTCGCTGCTCCCCGCCGGCGTGGTGGCCGTGGAGGGGGCCTTCGAGGCCGAGGACGCCGTGGAGATCGCCGACCCCTCGGGGGAGGTGCTGGCCAAGGGCCTGGTGCGTCACCCGTCCCGGCGGGTCGAGGAGTGGGCCGGCAAGCGCAGCGCCGACCTGCCTCCCGACCTGCCCCACGAGGTCGTCCACCGAGACGACCTGGTGGTGCTGGTGTAGCGACGAGCTGTTCTGGCGACGGTTACCCGCCGGATACGGCGGAAATCGTCGCCAGTTGGCCGTTTCGGTTCGGTCAGGCCGTGGGCGCACCCGAGGGCGGCGGCTCCTGGCCGGCGGGGAGGCCGAGCTGGGAGCGGATCTGGTCCAGGCGGGCCTGGGCCTCGGAGTCGACCTGGGCCTGTTCCACCTCCAGCATGTGGGTCTCGACGGTCTGACCCTGAAGCTCGCTGCGCCCCAGGGCCTTGGCGTAGCGCTGCTCGATCTTGTCCTGCACCTCTTCGAGGGTGGGCACGTCCTGGCCCACGGTCTCCGACAGGCTGGCCATGGCCGTGTTCATCTGCTCCTGCATCTTGGCCTGGTCGAGCTGGGACAGCAGCTTCTGGCGCTGGCTCAGCCGCTTTTGGAGGGCCGAGGAGTTCTGGGCCACCGCGGCCTTGGCCTGGTCGGAGGCCTGGGCCGTCTGCAGGCTCATTGCCTTCAGTGACTCGACTTCCTTCTCGGTGGTGATGAGGCGGTTGGCGAAGGCCTCGGCAGCCCGTGTGTACTCGGCGGCCTTGGCCGTGTCGCCCCGCTTGGCGGCTTGATCGGCCATGCTCACCGCCTGGCGAGCCGATCCGTTGACCTTCTCTAACTCCTCCATGGCCCGGTTGAGGCGCATCTCGGTCTGCTTCTGATTGGCCACCACGTTGGCCGCCTGCTCGGTCAGCCGCCGGTGCTGGTCCTGGGCCTCGGCGATGGCCTGCTCGAGCTGGACCTTGGGGTCGGCCGCCTCGTTGAACTTCCCGGTGAGGGCGGCGGTGATGTAGCGACCCACCCGTTGCATCAGCTTGATCATGGACGAAGGCTAGGCCCAACGGCCCGGCTCCGTTGGAGCGTTGGTCTCGGCCAGAGCCTGACGCAGGGACTCGAGCTCACCGACCACCGACTCCACGTCGGCGGCCAGTGGGCTCAGCTGGGTGGAGTCACCCGACGACACCGAGAGCTCCACCGCCTGGGCCACCGCCTCGTCGAGCTGGGCGTCGAGGGCCCGCAGGCGGCTACGGGTGTCCCTGGCGACCCGTTCGAGGCGCTCGGCGGTCGCCAGCTGGGACCGTACCGCCTCCTCGGCCCGGTCGAGCGAGGCGCGGGACGCCCCTTCGGCGCCGGCCTGCTCGGCTTGTACCTCGGCCAGCTCGGCCCGCACCGAGTCGGGGGCGAGCTGGCGCAGCGCCCCCTCGAGGGCGTGGCCCTGCTGGGCCACGCGCCAGCACTCGCCGACCGCCTGGTCCAGCCGGCTGGTGACGTCTCGCAGCCGCCGCTGAAGGGGGCCCGGCCTCACACGCTCGGCGGCCTCGGCGCAGCGGTTCCTGGACTGTTGGGCCCCCTCCACGAAGCCTCTCCAGGGCTGGGAGAGGGAGGAGGGCCGGATCGCCTCGCCTCTGGAGCTCCGGGGCACGGCCAGGGCGACCCGAGCAGCCCACGCCAGCGCTCCGGCGACGGCTGCTCCGGCCAGGGGAACTCCCGCCAGCACGGCGACCGACATTCCCGCACCGGCCAGGAGCACGGCCGACGGCGAGGTGACTGCCCGGGCCACCGCCGGGGTGCGGACCCGCTCCGGAAGCCGCTCGATCACGCGCCCCGGACCAGAGGCATCAGAAGTTGCTCACGACGGCGGTGAACACGTTGCCGATGGTGGAGGGGTCGCTGGCGTCGTAGGCGGCGGCGTTGGTGGCTTCGGCCAGGCGCCTCAGCACTCCCAGGTCGGCCCTGCTGCCGTATGCGATCGTGAACAGGCGCACGGGCGTGGTGGACACTCCCTCGCTGCCCGTTCGCAGGTCTCGCAGCGTCCCCTCGAGGTCGTTGTTGCGCGGATCTTCGTTCTGGCCGTCGGTGAGCAGGAGGACGGCGTTGATGCGAGCAGGGTCATAGGAGCCCTTGAGCTCCCGGAAGGAGTCACGGGCCACGGTGTAGAGCGGCGTGGCCTCCGTGGGGACCAGGTTCCGGATCTTGGTGGCGATCTGCTCCCGGTTGGCGCCGGCGGGACCGAACGGCACCAGGTCGACGTAGTCCGGGTGCTCCTTCGGACCAACGTTGGTGGAGAACGTGCGAAGGCCGATGGCGTCGGTGTCCTTGAACTGTGACAGTGCGTCGACGGCCGCCTTCTTGGCCAGGTCGAGCTTGGTCTGGCCGTTGCCGGCGTCGTCGCCCATGGACCCGGACACGTCGATGACGAGCAGCACCTTGGCTTCGCGGCGTTGCTGGCCCCACTTGTCGATCAGCCTCACCAGCACCGGCGGCGAAGGCACGCCCAGGGCCGTCTGCGGCTGCTGCGGGTCGACACCGGCGGCCGCCTCAACGGGCGGGCCCACGGGGACCGCCGGGTTCCCGGGCCGGAACCCGGCCTTGACCACCTCGGCCTGGTTTTCCGGCGCCTGCACGAACTGCTCGAAGGCTTTGGCCGCATTCTTCTCGGGCGCCCGAACCCAGGGTGCGTCGAGGATGTACACGGGGTTGTCGGAGAAGAGCGTCCCCTCCTTCGGATAGACGGCGACCAGAGGAGTCTTCGGCGGACGAGGCCGCTCACCGGGATCGGTGATCCCATCTGGGTTGCCTCGGTTGTAGTCGATGACCGACTTCTCCTCGACGGCCACGGCTGACACGTAGGTGAGGGCGGTTCCCCGAGCGTCGTTGCGGAACCAGTTGTTGAGGAAGGTGAGGGTGATGTCGCCGTAGTGGACGACGGAGGACTCGACGGCCCGGTTGAAGGCATCGACCTTCGGGTTCTCAACGTCTTCGAGGGTGAGGTCGCGCACCTTGGCGGTGGCGGCGTAGTACTGGCCCACGGTGGCCGACAGGGCGCTCGTGGAGAAGTTGGGGTTGGTCTTGCCCAGCTTGAACTGGCCCCACTCGGGGTGGCCCTTGGCGCCCCAGCCGGCGGGGTCCTGGGCCAGCTTGATGAGGTCGGCGTAACCCACGGGAGTGGCGGGATGGCCGAGCGCTTCGGCCATGGGCTTGGGCATGGCGATCACGAGTGGGGTGAGCATGAACGGGCGGGCATCGGCGGGGGCCATGGGGGGCTGCCCCTTGGCCTCCAACCGCTGGTTGAGCACGGCGCCCCACGTGCTGGCCGAAGGCGTCCAGATGACCGGTCTGGGCCCCTCGGCGTCCTCGTTCGGCCAGCCGTCGGCCAGGATCGAGGCGGCTGCGCCCGAGGACTTGCGCTTCACCTGCACGAAGGCGCACTTCCCCCCGGCCTTGGCCTCCTTGGAGCTGTTGAAGCGGGTGGCAAGGGTGGTGAGCAGCTCGAACTTCTCGGGCGAGCTGGCCACGCCGACGGTGGTGCAGCCCCTGGGCGCGTCGCCCGTGGCGCCGCCGCCGCTGTCGCCGGCGCCGAGGGAGGTGCATGCCGTCATCGCCAGCGCCAGCGTGAGCAGCACCGCCGTCGAGTGCAGCCCAGCACGACTTCGCCTCAACGCGCGACCTCCTTGGACAGGGTGCGAAGGAAGTCCAGTATCCCGGCGTCGGGCAGGCCGCTGGCGGCCGGCAGGTCCGGTTGGGACGGGATCGCTTTGGCCGGGCGGCGTTGGGGAACTCGCCATCCACTGCCGGCCAGAGCGTCGAGGCCGGTGTCGCTTCCCACCGCTGCGCTGATGCCCTTGGCTCTGCTCCCAGGCACAGTGGCGAGCACCACGTCCACCGTCGTCACGGGCGAAGGGTAGATGACCACGGGCTTGTCCGGCCGGGCAGCCATGGCAACCAGCGGTGCGGCCTCGGCCTCAGTGGTCCCCACGGCGTCGAAGGCGGCGGGCCCCTTCAGGAGCATGTCCCGCACTGCGGTGCCGGAGGTCGGTCGGAAGGTGGGCACGGCCCGCTCGAGGCGAGTGAGCCATGAGCGGTACTCGTCGTTATCCTCGAGGTCGGCCCGGATGAGGTCGGTGCGTCCGAAGAACCCGGCGGTGGCGGCTCCCACGGTGGCCAACCCCACGGCCTCGTCGACGTCGGCATGGCCCGGCTTGACCTGTGCCGCCGGCTGCCCGCCCACATCGCCGAAGCACCGCCAGGTGACCTGACCGCCAGCGCAGCGCTGTCGCAGCACGCCCAGCCGGTCGGGCCACACGGCCAGCACCAATGGCGAGCGGCCCAACGTGGCCCCGGCCTTGAGTTGGGGCTCCAGCCCTGATCGCTTGCGAGCGGACTGCACGATCTCGGGCCAGGGCGAAGGAACCAGCCATCCGTCGAGGGAGGCCGGCCCAGTGGGACTGTCGGTGGACAAGCGGGCGGCCGTAACGCCGGCCGGTTCCACCAGCACCTTCGCTTTGGTCTTTCCCAGTGCATCGCAGACGGCGGCCAGCTCGGTGGCGCACACCAGGCGCAGCTCACCGCCGCCATTGCCACTACCCCCGCCACCCGAGCTCTGGTCCAGCCCTGAGCGAACGGCGAGAGAGCCCACCACCATCGCCACGGCGGCGATCAACGCCAGGAGTCGTGCGGCCACTGCGCCAGAGCGTAGGAGCACGCCGGGACCGTGGTTGAGCCACCCTGGAGGAACATGGGGGACGGTCTCCGCCGGTCATGTCCTCCAGAAGGAGAGCGGTAGCCTTCCATCTCGTGACCGCACTTCCCGAGCTCGGCCGGCGCGCCAAGATGGCGGGACGGGTGGTGGCTTGTGCGTCCGGCGCGGTCAAGGACGCCGCCCTCGAAGCCGCTGCCGACCTGCTGGTACAGAGCGCGGCCGAGATCGTGGAGGCAAACGCCGAGGACGTGGCCCGCGCCGAGGCCACCGGAACGTCGGCCACGGTGGTCGACCGTCTCCGGCTCGACGCCTCCCGGGTGGAGGCCATGGCCGGCGGGCTGCGCCAGGTCGCGACCCTCCCGGACCCGGTGGGTGAGGTGGTGGACGGTTGGGTCCGGCCCAACGGCCTGCGCATCAGCCGGGTCCGCGTGCCGCTCGGCGTAGTGGGCGTCATCTACGAGAACCGGCCCAACGTCACCAGCGACGCCGCCGGCCTGTGCCTCAAGGCGGGCAACGCCGCCTTCCTGCGGGGATCGTCGGCCGCCATCTCGTCCAACCGGACCATTGCCCGGGCGCTGCGGGAAGGGGTGGCCAAGGCCGGCCTGCCCACCGACGCCGTCGTGCTGGTGGAGGACACCAGCAGGGAGTCGGCGGTGGCCTTCATGCGCCTGCGGGGGGTGATCGACTGTCTCGTCCCCCGTGGCGGCCACTCGCTGATCCAGGCCGTGCTCGACAACGCCACCGTGCCCTACGTCATCGACGGCGACGGCAACTGCCACGTGTACGTGGATCAGTCCGCGGACTTGGACATGGCCTTGGCCATCGTGGTCAACGCCAAGACCCAGCGGCCGTCGGTGTGCAATGCCGCCGAGTCGCTGGTGGTGCACGAGGCCGTGGCCGAGCGGTTCCTGCCCCTGGTCGCCGACGCTCTGGAGGGTGTCGAGCTCCTCGGGGACCAGGGGACGAGGGCGATCCTCCCTGACGTCGCCCCCGCCGACGACGAGGCCTTCGCCGCCGAGTTCCTGGACCTGCGGATGTCAGTGGCGGTGACACCGACGCTCGACGACGCCATCGATCATGTGCGCCGCTACGGCTCGGGCCACACGGAGGCCATCGTGACCTCCGATCTGGCCGCGGCCCGGCGCTTCGTGAACGAAGTGGATGCCGCTGCCGTTGTGGTCAACGCATCCACGCGCTTCACCGACGGCGAGCAGTTCGGCTTCGGTGCCGAGATCGGCATCAGCACCCAGAAGCTCCACGCTCGAGGGCCCATGGGGCTGCGCGAGCTCACGACGGTCAAGTACGTGGTCGAGGGCGACGGCCACATCCGAGCGTGACGGCGCGCAGGTGAGCGCGCCGGTCCGGTTCGGCTCCGGAGCGGAGGTGCGAGAGGGCCTGGCCCGCGTGGGGTACCTGGCCGACGATGCCATCGCCGGCGTCGTCTACCTGGCCGACCGCTTGGGCAAGCCGGTGCTGGTGGAGGGGCCGGCGGGTGTGGGCAAGACCCAACTGGCCAAGTCGGTGGCGGAGATGGCCGAAGCTCGGCTCATCCGCCTCCAGTGCTACGAGGGCCTCGACGAGTCCAAGGCCCTCTACGAGTGGAACTACAAGAAGCAGCTCCTGCGCATCCAGGCCGGGCGACATGGCGCTGAGGTTCCTCACGAGCGCGGCGCGGATGCCTGGGGTGACGTCGAGGAGGACATCTTCAGCGAGGAGTTCCTCCTCGGCCGGCCGTTGCTCGAGGCCATCCGAGCCACGGATCCGGTGGTGCTGCTCGTCGACGAGGTGGACCGGGTCGAGGTGGAGACCGAGGCGCTGCTGCTCGAGGTCCTCTCCGACTACCAGGTGTCCATTCCCGAGCTGGGCACGGTGGTGGCCACCCAGGTACCCCTCGTCTTCCTCACGTCCAACAACAGCCGGGAGCTGTCCGAGGCGCTCAAGCGCCGGTGCCTGTTCCTCCACGTCGACTATCCCGAGCCGGAGCGGGAGAAACAGATCGTGTGCGCCCGCGTTCCGGGCATCTCGACCCACCTGGCCGACCAGGTGGTGGGGGTGGTGCGCCTCATCCGCCAGCTGGACCTTAAGAAGCTGCCCTCGGTGTCGGAGACGCTGGACTGGGCGGCCACCCTGATGCTGCTCGGGGCCCAGAGCGTGGACGCCGACCTGGCCCGAGAAACCCTGCACGTCCTGCTCAAGTACCAGGCCGACATAGCCAAGGCCTCCAAAGAGCTGGCCGTCGGCGGAGCTTGATCAACGAGCGATGCCTGATCAGCGAACGATGCTGGACGCCCTGACCGGCTTCATCCGCGAGTTGCGGGCTGCGGGGCTGCCCGTGAGCCTCACCGAGGACATCGATGCCATGAGGGCCCTGGGCCATGTTTCCCTCGAGGACCGCGAGGCCTTCAAGCACACGCTTGGCGCCACCCTGGTCAAGTCCCATGCGCACCGCAAGGCCTTCGACGCCGTGTTCGACATCTGGTTCTCCCCGCGCCCGCTGCGGGGTGGCCCCGCCACTGATCCGGGCGATGAGGTCGAGTTGGAGGAGTGGTTGGAACAGGCCCTCGCCTCGGACGACGGCGCCACCCGAGAGGCAGCCCTGAAGGCGGCGGCGAGGAGGGCCGTCACCCGGTACGCGGGGATGGAGGATGGCCGCCCGGTCGGGGGGCGTTACTACCTCCACCGCACCCTGCGCCATCTCGATCTGGACGCGATCCTGCAACGGCTGCTGGCGGCGAGTCGCCAGCAGGCCGACCACGAGCTGACCGAATTGGAGGAGCGGCTCCTCACCGATGAGCACCGGGCCCGGATCGAGCGACTGCGCGCCGAGGTGGACGGCGAGATCCGCCGCCGCTTGGTGGCGGACAGAGGGCCCGAAGCACTGGCCAGGGCGACGCGGGCGCCCTTGCCGGAGGACGTGGACTTCATGCACGCCGGCGCCGAAGACCTGGCGTCCATGCGGCGAGCCCTTCACCCACTCACTCGGAAGCTGGCCGCTCGATTGGGGAGGCGTCGCCGGCACCACCATCGGGGGTCATTGCACTTCGGCCAGACCGTGCGTCACTCGCTCTCCTACGGCGGCGTGCCTGCGGAGCTGAGATACCGCCGCTCCCACCCGTCGAAGCCCGACATCCTCGTGATCGCCGACATCTCCGGGTCCGTGGCGTCCTTCTCCCGCTTCACGCTCGAGCTCGTGCACGCCATGTCCTCGCAGTTCTCCAAGGTGCGCAGCTTCGTGTTCGTCGACGGGATCGACGAGGTCACCCGGTACTTCGAAGCGACCGATGACCTGAGCGATGCGCTGCGCAGGATCAACACCGAGGCTGACGTGGTATGGGCCGACGGCCACTCCGACTACGGACGGGCGCTGGAGGCGTTCTGGCACCGGTGGGGGGCGGAGATCTCCCCCAAGACGACGGTCCTAGTCCTCGGCGACGCCCGGAACAACTACCACACCGCCGAGGCATGGGTGATGGCCGAGATCGCCAAGGCGGCCCGTCATGTGTACTGGCTGAACCCCGAGCCTCGCGCCTACTGGGACACCGGTGACTCGATCGTGGACCAGTACGCGGCGCACTGCGATGGGGCCTTCGAGTGCCGAAATCTCAAGCAGCTGGCCCGCTTCGTGGACCACCTGTCGTGAGCGACGCCTTGTCATTGACCGACGTCACCAGGCTGGTGCTCATCCGCCATGGCGAGGCACAGGCTGCGCTGGAGGGGGTCGTGGCGGGGGAGCGCGGCTGTTCCGGCCTGAGCGACCTGGGCCGCGCCCAGGCTCGGCTGCTGCGGGACCGTCTGGCCCGCACGGGTGAGGTGGTGGCCGACGTGCTGGCCTCCAGCACCCTTCCCAGGGCCATCGAGACGGCGGAGATCATCGCTCCCGCTCTGGCCGGTTCCATGCGCCAGACACCCGAGATCGTGCGTGACTGCGACCTGTGTGAGCTGCACCCGGGGGAGTGCGACACCCTCGGTTGGGAGGAGTACGCGGAGCGCTACGGCGTGGACATGCTGGCCCGGCCGTTCGAGCCCATGTCGCCCGGCGGCGAGAGCCTGGCTGAGTTCGACGTGCGGGTGGGCCGGGCCCTCACGGCGCTGGCCGACGAGCACGAAGGCCGCAGCGTGGTGGTGGCCTGCCACGGCGGGGTGGTGATGGGTTCCATGCAGTGCTTCCTCGGCTTGCCCGTCCTGCCCTCCGCGGGGTTCAAGCTGCTCGTCACCAACACGTCCCTTACGGAATGGGAACGATGCCGGGGGAAGTGGCGGCTGGTGCGCTACAACGATGCCGCCCACCTGGCTGCGACGGAGGACGGACCATGAGCGTCAAAGAGGTCGTTGCCACCCAGCTGGAGTCGGCGCGGGTGCGCTCGTTCGAGCTCCTGGCGCCGCTTTCCGATACTGACCTCGTGCGCCAGCATTCGAAGCTCATGTCACCGGTGGTGTGGGATCTGGGGCACGTTGGCAACTACGAGGACCTCTGGCTGGTGCGTGCCTTGGGGGCAGCCGGCGTACGGCCCGACCTCGACCCGATCTACGACGCCTTCCGCCACCCTCGCGCCAACCGGCCCACCCTGCCCCTGCTGGGGCCTGGCGAAGCGCGGTCCTACGTGGGCGACGTGCGGGGGCGGGCCCTCGACGTGCTGGAGCAGGTGGAGATCGACGACCCAGCGCTGCCTCTCCTTGGGGACGCCTTCGTCTACCGCATGGTGGTCCAGCACGAGCACATGCACGACGAGACCATGCTGGCCACCCTGCAGCTCATGGATGAGCCCGGGTACCGCAGCGTCGCCCCGCCGCCCCCGCCGGGCACGCCACCGTCGCACCACGAGGTGCTGGTCGACGGGGGAACGTTCATCATGGGCGCCCAAGCCGATGCCTGGGCGCTCGACAACGAGCGCCCGGGCCACCAGGTCGACGTGGCCCCGTTCTTCATCGACGCCGCCCCAGTCACCAACGGCGACTACGCCGAGTTCATGGACGCGGGCGGCTACGGCGACCGCAGATGGTGGGACGACGAGGGGTGGGCCTGGCGCCAGCAGGCGGGCCTCGAACACCCGCAGTTCTGGCATCGCGAGGGGCCGTCGTCGTGGTCTCGCACGCGCTTGGGCTGGCACGAGGACCTTGCCCTCGACGAGCCCGTCCAGCACGTGTGCTGGCACGAGGCGACGGCCTACGCCAACTGGCGGGGCAAGCGCCTTCCCACCGAGGCCGAGTGGGAGAAGGCGGCGTCATGGGACCCGGCGACCGGACGGAAGCGGCGGTACCCCTGGGGCGACGAGGAGCCCACCGCGGTGCGGGCCAACCTGGGGCAGGCCCATCTCGGCCCGGCGCCGGTCGGCGCCTACCCCGAGGGAGCCAGCGCCTACGGCTGCGCGCAGATGGCGGGCGACGTGTGGGAGTGGACCTCGTCGGTGTTCGAGCCCTATCCCGGCTTCCGTTCCTTTCCCTACCCGGAGTACTCCGAGGTCTTCTACGGCGCCGACTACAGGGTGCTCCGCGGTGGCTCGTGGGCCACCCACCCGAGCGCGGTGCGAACCACCTTTCGCAACTGGGACCACGCCATCCGCCGCCAGATCTTCTGTGGCTTTCGCTGCGCTCGCGACGCCTAGGGGACTGGGATCGTTCGAGTGTGCCGCCTCCTCGCCTATCTGGGCCCACCCGTCAGCCTGCAGCGCCTCCTCTTGGAGCCACCGCACTCCCTGCTCCATCAGTCCTTCGCGCCGCGCCGGCAGCGCCATGGCACCATCAACGCCGACGGCTGGGGGGTCGGGTGGTACGACATGGACCGGCGGAGCGAACCGGCCCGTCACCGCACGCCCCGACCCATGTGGGCCGACCGCTCCTTCGCGTCCTGGTCCGGACTGGTGGGCTCGTCCGCGGTGCTGGCCGCCGTCCGCAGCGCCACCCCTCCGGCGCCGGTGGAGGAGAGCGGCACGCCTCCCTTCACCGCCGGGAGCTGGCTGTTCGCCCACAACGGGGCCGTCGAGGGATTCAGGACCGAAGTGGGGGCAAAGCTGCGTCGTCTGGTCTCGGACCGCCGCATGGCCGGCGTGGAGGGAGCCAGTGACTCCGAGCTGCTCTTCGCCCTGGTCCTCGACCACCTCGACCAGGACGCGTCGGCCGGTGAGGCCCTTTCCGAGGTCGTTCGCAGCGTGCTCGAGCTCACGTCGGCTCGGCTCAACCTGGTTATGACCGATGGGCGGTGCATCGCCGCCACAGCGTGTGGGGACTCCCTTTGGGTTCTCTCGGACGTGGGCCTGGCCGAGGGTGGGTCCCTGGTGGCCTCGGAGCCCTGTGACGACGAGCCCGGCTGGCAGGTCGTACCGGACGGGTCCCTCGTGGCCGCCACCGCTCAGGAACTGTCGGTGACGGGCCTCCGTCGGCCTGCGACCACGCTGCGATGACAGGCCGGCGAGGGCTCTCGGTCGACGTCCATCTCGGTCCCGCCGACATCGCCGCAGCGTTGAAGGGCGACGCCCGTCGTGGGCTCCTGGCCCACCCCAAGGAATTGCCGCCCAAGTGGTTCTACGACGAGTTGGGCTCGCTGCTGTTCGAAGCCATCACCCGACTGCCGGAGTACTACCCGGGCCGGCGGGAGCGAGAGATCCTCCGTCACCACGCCGGCGACGTGGCCGCCCTCAGCGGCGCCGACACCGTGGTGGAGCTGGGGTCGGGATCGTCGGACAAGACGCGGGTACTGCTCGATGCGATGGCTGGGGTAGGCCTTCGCCGGTTCGTTCCCTTCGACGTCAGTGAGGTGACCCTGCGCTCGGCGGGAGCGGCCATCGCCGGCGCCTATCCCGGGGTCGAGGTCCAAGGAGTGGTGGGTGACTTCGAGCGCCATCTCGGAGTGCTGCCGAGCGGCGGTCGGCGACTGGTGGTCTTCCTCGGCGGGACCATCGGCAACCTCCTGCCTGAGCAGCGCAAGGTGTTCCTGACCGAGGTCGCTGCAGGCATGGAGCGAGGGGACGCCCTCTTGCTCGGCACGGACCTGGTGAAGGACCCAGCTCGTCTGGTGGCCGCCTACGACGACGCCGTTGGCGTCACCGCGGCCTTCAACCGCAACGTCTTGGCCGTGCTCAACCGGGAGCTCGGAGCCGATTTCGTACCCCCCCGTTACGCCCACGCTGTCGACTGGAACGTGGAGGACGAGCGGATCGAGATGTACCTGCGCTCCATGGGCGATCAGGAGGTTGCCTTGCCGGCGATCGAGACCTCCGTGGCCTTCGCCGACGGGGAGGAGATGCGCACCGAGGTCAGCGCCAAGTTCCGCCGGTCCGGAGTGGAGGCCGAGCTGGGCAGCGTTGGCCTCGAGGTACAGCGGTGGTGGACCGACGCCGCTGGTGACTACGCGCTGTCACTGTCGACCCGCTGAGTGCACCTCGCCGCTCCCGGCCGAGCGAACCATCCGGGCAGAAGATCACCAAAAGTGATACTCAAGTGCTGACAGTGGCCGCCCGATGATTGGTGCAAGACCAAACCGATCCCACGAAACGGCAAACCCGGGGAAACCCGGAACACGCAAAGCCACGGGCCTGTAGGAGCACCTCGCTCCCAAGGCAGCCGAGCTACCGAATGGGGGCCTCGCCCTCCGTGGGTCTTACCAACCTGGAGGGAAAGAGCCATGAACACCAACAAGAAGTTTCGCATTGCCATGGGAGCAGGCCTGGCATCGGTGATGGCGCTCAGCGTGGTCCCCGCCCCCGCCTTCGCCGACACCGGCTCGGATGAGTCGAGCTTCGTGAACAAGCTCAACGGCCTGCGGGCCTCGAAGGGGACTGCGTCCCCTCGGTGTCCACGGGGGCCTGGTGAACATGGCCCGTGGCTGGTCATCGCAGATGGCCTCCAGGGGCTCCATCTCACACAACCCCAACATGGCAGCTCAGGCTCCGGGCAACTGGGCCCGCCTGGGTGAGAACGTGGGCATGGGCCCAAGCGTGGACTCGCTGCACAACGCCTTCGTGGCCAGCCCCTCCCACTACGCCAACATCGTCAACGGCCACTACGACTCGGTGGGCGTGGGTGTGGTGCAGTCGGGAAGCACCATGTTCGTGACCTTCAACTTCATGGCCACCCAAGCGGCCCCCGCCCCCGCTCCCGTGGCCGTTGCCCACCACTACTTCGCCCCCCCGCCCCCGCCGGCACCCGCCGCTCCGGCAGCTCGCAGGGTGTCGCAAGGTCCGCAGGCGGACGGTCTGTCGGGTAGTCAAGGCTCGCGCCGTCAAGGGACGCGCCGTCAAGGGACGCAAGGCCACCAAGGGACGCAAGGTCGTCAAGGCTCGCCGCACGGTGCGCCGGGGTCGCCGCTGACCCCTCCAGCGGACAGGCGACCAAGGGGCCTTCGGGCCCCGCTTCTTCGCATCTGGGTCAGAGGCAGGCCCTAACCTGGGCCCGTGTTGCCCGAGCCGATGTGCCTCCTCACCGTGCACGCCCACCCCGACGACGAGTCGTCCAAGGGTCCCGGGACCGTGGCCCGGTACCGGGAGGAGGGTGTGCGCACCGTGCTCGTCTGCTGCACCGGCGGTGAGGAGGGCGACATCCTCAACCCGGCCATGGACCGCCCCGACGTGCGGGCCAACCTCCACCAGGTCCGCCTCGAGGAGCTGGCTCGGGCCACGGCGGTGATTGGCTACGAGGAGGTGGTGATGCTCGGCTACCGGGACTCCGGTATGCCCGACAGCCAGACCAACGCCCGGCCCGACTGCTTCGCCGCCGCCGAGCTGAACGAGGCCGTTGGCCGGCTCGTGAGCGAGATCCGCCGGGTGAGGCCGCAGGTAATCATCACCTACAGCGACGACCAGCAGGGGTACCCACACCCCGACCACCTGCGGGTCCACGACATCTCGGTGCTGGCGTTCGACTGCGCCGGCGATCCCGATGCGTACCCCGGCATCGGCCAACCCTGGCAACCGGCCAAGCTGTACTACACGGTGTGGTCGCGCGACCGGATGATCGCCATGCACGAAAAGTTCCTGGAGCTCGGCCTGGAATCGCCCTTCGAGGAGCGGTGGTTCGAGCGGCCTTCCCAAGACGAGCGCATCACCACCCGTATCGACGTCTCCGGCCACGGCGACGTCCGCCGCCAGGCGCTCCTGGCCCACGCCACCCAGATCGATCCCGACTCGCCGTTCTGGTTCGGCCTTCCGCCTGAGGTGGCCCGCACCGTCCACCCCTACGACGACTACGTGCTGGCCCGCTCCCTGGTGGAGACCACCCTGCCCGAGGAAGACCTGTTCGCCGGTGTGCGGGAAATGGCCGGGCCCAAGGTCGGCCCTGGCCAAGGCCACTAGGTTTCCTCTGCCGGACACAGTTGGGCCGGACGACAGTTTGGGGAGGATCCAGATGCCCAAGTGGCTCACACAGGAGTGGCTGGACGAGGAACGAAGGCTGGCCGAATCCCAGCCCGAGCGGCCCGGTGCTTCCAGCCGAATGCAGTACGTGGTCACGGGAGGACCCGAGGGGGAGGTCCGCTACTACTGGGTCCTCGAGAACGGGAAGCTGCTCGACAGCCAGATGGGTGACTTGAGCGACCCGGAGGTCACCCTCACCACCAACTACGACGATGCCATGAAGGTCCAACAGGGCGAGCTCGACGCCAACGCCGCGTTCATGCAGGGTCGTATCAAGGTCACGGGCAACATGGCCAAGCTCATGGCCCTCCTGCCCATCACCAACTCGCCGGAGTACAAGCAGTTCCAGGAGGAGCTCCGAGCGGTCACCGAGTTCTGAGCGGACCATCGTCCTGGTCGCTGGTCGATCCACAGGCCGTCCCAGCCTCGTAGACTCGACGATGGCCCTCGTCCTGTCCGATGCCAGCGACGCTGCGCTGGTCATCGCCATCGGGCGCTACCGGGAGGACGCCCTGGCCGAGGCCTACCGGCGCAACGCAGGCGCGGTCTACGCCCTGGCCATGCGGGTGCTCGGCGACGTCACCTCTGCCGAGGAGGTCGTGCAGGAGGTCTTCCTGCGTCTCTGGACCGAGCCCGACAAGTTCGATCCCGAGCGTGGTTCGCTCCGCTCCTACCTGCTGGCCCAGTCGCACGGTCGGGCGGTGGACCTGCTGCGGTCGGAAACCTCCCGCCGTCGCCGGGAGGACCGCCAGGCTCGCCAGACCGCGGAATCCGGGTACGACATCGAGCGCGAGGTGTGGGACCTCACGGTCGCCGAGCGAGTCAAGGGCATGGTGACGGTCCTGCCCCTGGAAGAGAGGCGCGCCATCGCGCTGGCGTACTTCGGCGGCCATACCTACCGCGAGGTCGCACAACTCCTCGACGAGCCCGAGGGCACTGTGAAGAGCAGGATCCGCGCCGGACTCAAGAGAATGCGGGCTGGAGGTGACCGGGCATGGCTCGAGGGATGACGCATGACGAGATCCAGGAGTTGCTCGGTGTCTTCGCACTGGATGCCGTCGATGGCAGCGAGGCGGCACAGGTCGCGGCCCATCTCGCTGTATGCCCGCGTTGCGCATCCGAGGTCACCTCGCACCGGGAGGTGGCGGCGGCTCTGGCCCACGCCGGCTCGCCCGCCCCCGAGGGGCTTTGGGACCGAATCGCCGGGGCCATCGTGGAGCCGGCGCCGGCCCTCGACCTGTCCCGGATGGCTCCCCTGCCCAGGCGACAGCGGGCCCGCGGGCCAATGGTGGGACTACTTGGCGCTGCCGCGGCCATGACCGCGGTCCTCGGGACACTTGTCGTGCGCCAGGACCAGCGCGTGGACCGCATCACCGCCGCCATGAAGCAGCGGGCGCTCGAACAGGCGGCTGCGTCGGCCAACGCCGACGAAAAGGCGCAGCGGGTCACCCTTCGCTCCGACGACGGTGCCATCTTCGCCCAGACGGCAGTTCAGGAGAACGGCACCAGTTACCTGGTGCGCCACAACCTCCCGGCGCTTGAGGAGGGGCGTACCTACCAGCTGTGGGGCTCGGTGGGCACACGCAACGTCTCCCTGGGGGTGCTGGGTCAGAACCCCAGCGTGGTGAGCTTCAACGTCAATGGTGCTGTGACCACGGTGGCCATCACCGAGGAAGAGGGCGGTGGCTCGGTGTTCCCCAGCGGCCGACCAGTGGTGCACGGGTTCCTGCCCGACGCCTGACCGGCCCGCTCCACCCCCCCGCCCGAGCAGCGCCCGACCAGCGACGAGCAGCCGCCCGAGCAGAGGGCGTCGCCTGACCAGAGACAGGTACAACCAGCCCTGCATGGCAAAGGACCCGCCCCTTGAAGAGGCGGGTCCTTTGGTTCTTCCGGTCCTCCGGCCAATGTGCCGGGACAAGTGTGCCGGGAAGGGAGGCTCAGGCCTTGGCGGCCTTGTCCATCTTGGCGAAGGTGTCCGGCACCGGGTACATGCCGAGCACGAACAGCAGGATGGACACGTGCTTGGCGTCAATGGCCTGGATCGAGGCCGCCTGCTTGATGGCAGCCTTGTCCTTGAGCTGGGGGATGGCGCTCAGGTAAGTGGCCGCCGCCGTCTCCTCGAGCGTCAAAGCCAGCTTGGCGGCGTCGCCGAAGGTCTTGGCCTTGGCGAACTCAGCGTCAACGGTGGGCTTCAGCGTGGCGTTGGGCTGGGTGACCTCGGGTTGGCCGGCGCTCTTCAGCACCTTGTTCCAAGCCTCGAGGTGCTCTTGGTGGTGGGCCATGGCGGTCTGTACGAAGGTGGCCCCTGCGGGGGGAACAGCGCCCAGCTTGCCGGCCTGAGCGGCGTCGAGGGCAGCCTTGTAGGTGCCGACGGCGAGCACCTCCAGTCCGGCCGCCAGTGTCGCCACTGCAGCATCGCCGCTCCCGCCCTGCTGGCCACCCTGGGAGGTGGGCGTTTGTCCACCGCCGGACTCTTCGCTGTCGCTCCCGCAGGCGGCGGCCACGAGGGCGGCACCGGTGGCGACGCCGGTTCCCACGAGGAAGCGGCGGCGGCTGAAGCCGCTCGACGGCTCGATGTCGGACTTGGTATCCATGGGGTTGGTGGTCTCCTTGCTCACTTGACGGCTCCGGTCTCGGGCTCGGCGACCATCTTGGCCGTCAGGAAGGCCTCCGGGAAGGCCACGCTGCCCGCCGCCGCAGGCAGCTTGGCCGCGTCGGCGCCGATGGGGATCTTGACCAGCTCGGCCGCGTTGCCCTTGAGAAGGGCCTCCACGGCCGCCAGCGTGGCGGCGTGTTGGGTCTCCACGCCCATCACGCTGGCCATGACCTTCCTGGAGGCCTGGTCCTCGAGCATGGAGGTGTTCTGCAGGTAGGTCTCGGTGGCCACCGACTCCAGCGTCTTGGCCAGGCCCACCACGTCGACGGGTCCCTTGATGGTGGGCAGCGCCTGCTGCACCACCTGGGCGAACTTGGGGTTGGGCTGGGTCTGTTCCTTGCCCCCCAGGGTCGTGGTCTGAGCGTTGAACGCCTTCTTGTGCTCGTCGTGTTGCATGCGCGTCGTCTGAGCGAACTTGAGGACGACGGGGTTGCCGCTCTTGATGAACTGGAGTCCTAGGGCCGTGTCGTAGGTGCTGACGGCCAGGATCTCGAGCGACGACGCCGTCTGCAGGATCTGGATGTCGAGCGGCGTGTCGGCGCGGGCCGGCGAGGCCAACAGGGCGGCGAGGAAGCTGCCCATGCCACCGGCGAACACGCCCCGGGTGGCGAGGCCTCCGGCTCCGAGGCCGAACTTGTGGAGCAGCTGGCGGCGGCTGGAGTTGTAGCGGTCGATCTCTTCGGTGTTCACCCGCTGGCCCCGGCGCTCCTCGCGGATCTCGGCCAGCTCGGGGAGCGTGGCCTTGATGTCTCGCATGGCGTCGACCTGGAGGTCCTGGGACTCCACCATGAGCTCGTTGAGCCCTCGTTCGTCGATGTTCAAGAAGTTCTGTCCTTTCTCGCCTTCATCCACGCAGAGTGCGGGGATCGGTGACCCAGTCCTCGAGGAGTGGGGCGGTGCAGAGCCAGATCCTCGGAAAGAGGATGGCTGCACCTTACCTTCGTTACGAACCGCTTACCTGGATGACGCCGGTCATGTACTGGTGGATGTCGCACTTGTAGGAGATCTGGCCCGCCTTGGAAACGGTGATCTCCTTCTGGGCCTTGCCCTCGATGTTGCCGGTGTCGAACGAGCCGTCGCCGGCCGTCACCGTGTGCGCCGCGCCGTCTTCGTTCTTCACCGTGATCTTGGCGCCGGGGGCGACCATCAGGGTGGCGGGCTCGTACTTGAAGTCCTTGATGACGAGGGTCTGGCCCGCCCCGCCCGCGCCGCTTGCCCCCCCGCCGCTTGCCCCCCCGCCGGAGCCACTGTCGTTGCCACACGCAGCCAAGGCAGCCACGGCCAGTGTGGCGACTCCGGTCAGGGCGGTCTTCGACGAGATGGTGGGTCGCATGGAGGGAATACGCAGTCGAGGACCGTCATGGATGGCGAACCCAGGGAATTGGCATGGGCCAGGCAGGGACCAGGCA
>JAUJNQ010000004.1:48858-53865 GCA_030448025.1 Acidimicrobiales bacterium
CCAGGCAGGGACCAGGCATGGGATGATGCTCTCAGATCCCCCGCATGGCGTCTCGGAGGGCACGAAAACCGATGAGGCGCACGTTGGCCCGTTCGGCCAGGGCCCGGATCCCGTGGTCGTTCACCAGCAGGTCGTGGTCGTCCACCCGCGTGGGCCAGTCCGGAGCGAGGGCCCGCAACTCGGGGGTGTCGATGCCGGGATGAGCCTGGATCTCGGTGACGCCCGGCTCGAGCTCGAAGAGGGCCCGTTCGAGCACCTTGCGGGCTCCGGCCGTCGAGGCAGGAACGAAGTTGTCGGGGAACACCACCCCCTCATCGGCAGCCAGGCGGCGGAACGGAAAGCCGATGTGGCGTTCGCTTGCCGCCGGGAACAGCCTCAGCGGCAGGCCGAAGTCGATGGCGAGCTCGAGATAGATGTCGAAGAGCTCAGGCCGTTGCTGCAGGGTGCCCAGGTGGGAGTCGAGATGACTCACGTCGAAGCCCCACAGGATCGCCCGTTCAACCTGGGCCCGCATCTCGCGGCGAACCTCGTCCAGATCGGCGTGTTCCCAGGCGTCACCGGGGGTGCGGGGAAAGCCACCGTCGCCGTCGAGGAGCGAGGGGGCCTGGGTGATGGGCCCCCAGCGGTACAGCTCCCACTGGGCGTTTAGCGTGAGGTGGACGCCGACATCCTCGCCGCGGTAGCGGGCGGCGGCCTCTCGAGCCCAGGGAGCGGGCACCATCAGGCTGGCGCTGGTGGCGAAGCCGTCCCTCAGCGCCTCGTAGACGCCCACATTGGAAGCATGGGCAACGCCGAGCTCGTCACAGTTGACGATGAGGAGCTTGGCGTCGGGGCCGTAACCCAAGCGCTCGGCGACGCCGGCCACGCCGTCGAAGGTAGCAGCGGCCGTGAGGAAATTTCATGGGCGAAGAGGCGACGCTCGTCCACCTACGAGAGGGCCCCGCCTCACAGGGCCTTGTCCGGTCCACCGCAGTGCTGCCACAGGCCTCGGTCGGTGCTGCGAGCGGTGCGGGTGGCGGCATCGAGCTCCTTGGCGTGGGCGACGTTCGGGGGATAGGTGAGGGTGGCTGCGTAACCCTCGGCCGCCAACGTCAGGTTCACGAACAACCCGTCAGCGATCCGGTAGACGTAGGCCAGCAGCCGGCCGTAACGGTCTCGCGGCTCGACGTCTCGGACGAGGCGAACCTTGGTTCCCGCGGGGAGCAGCGCCTGGGCACGACGGGTGGCCTCAGAGCCGAAGCACTCCCGGAGACCCCCGGGTCCGTGGGTCTCGGGAGTGTCGATCCCGATGAGGCGGACCTTCTCGTCCTCCATTCCCACACGGACGTGGATGGTGTCGCCGTCGACCACCCTCATGACGGTGGCCATCCCCGCTTCGGTTTGCCGGTCGGACGACGTGGCCGACCCGGTGCTCCCACAAGAGGCAAGAGCAACGAGCCCGAGGACTGCCAGCATGGCGCCGGCCACAGTGATCCGATGGTTGCAAAGCGTCACGCCGCGACCCGGCGCGAGGCCTCGGCCAGGGCGGCGCGGGCCGCAGCCACGCCCCGCCGGCCTCGCTCCTTGCTGGCTTCGTCGAGCCGCCAGTGCGGCCGCATTTCGATCAGTACGAGCTGTCGTCCCATGCCTCACGAGTATGACGAGGGGGTGTGACAACCAACCTCGACGGGGGCAATCTCTAGGGGGGAGGTCGACATCGTATGCCGCGCACGGCCGTGTTCGGCGCAGGCCGGTAGCCTCTGGCCTCAGCGTGGCGTTCCTTCGAGCCCTTCGCCGGGGCGGCGCTGGCCTGATCCTGCATTCCCCTTCCCGTTCGGCTTCGTCCCCGGTGGAGACCACGGCGGGTCCTACCGTCGCGCCGGCGCAGACCGCTGCCTCTTGGTCCACGCCCCTCGACGCCGCTCGGGCCGACTCCGAGGAGGAGGCCACCCGGGCCGATCCTCGGCCCATGTCGGTCTGGGTGGGAGCCGCCTTCCTGGTGGCGGCCGGGGTGGCCCTGCGATGTTGGACGCCGGTGGCCCTTTGGCTGGACGAGGCGCTGACGGTCAACATCGCCCGGTTGCCACTGCGGTCCATCCCCGAGGCACTCCGCCACGACGGTTCTCCACCGCTCTACTACTACCTCCTCCACGGGTGGATGCGGCTCTTCGGAACCGGCGACGTGGCCGTGCGAGCTCTCTCCGGCGTCGTCTCCATCGTCACTCTGATCCCGATGTGGTTCGCCGGCCGTCGGGCCGGAAACCGGACCACGGCATGGTCGGCGGTCATCCTCCTCGCGGCCTCACCCTTCGCCATCCGCTTTGCCACCGAGGCGCGCATGTACTCCCTCGTCATGCTGGAGTTCGTCCTCGGTTACCTGGCGCTGCGCCGAGCCCTCGCGCGCCCCGAGGTGAAGACCCTGGGTGCCGTGGCCCTCGTGACTGCGCTCATGCTGCTCAGCCACTACTGGACCATCTATCTCCTGATCCTGGTGACCGTCGTTCTGGCTCACCGCGCCATCCGGGGGGCGGACCCCTTTCCTGCCCGCCGTGCGCTGGCCGCAATGGTCGCCGGGTCTTTGCTCTTCCTCCCCTGGTTGCCGTCGTTCCTTTTCCAGCTGCGTCACACGGGCACGCCATGGGCTCGCCGACCTTCGTTCGAGGCCGTCGTCGGGGTCCTCCAGGAGTTCGGTGGCGGGAGAGGGGCCTTCGCCTCCATCTCCTCGCTGCTCCTCCTGGGGCTGGCCGGCCTGGGCCTCTTCGCACGACCTCTCGATGGACGCCGGCTGGAGTTCCACCTCCGCACCCGGCCTCGAGGCCGAGCCCTGGCGCTGGTCGCGGTGGGACCCGTCCTCATAGGGGTGGTCGTCGGGATCCTCACTGGCGCCGCCTTCGCCGCCCGCTATGCCGCCATGGCCGTCCCCCCCTTCATTCTCCTCGCCGCGCTGGGGATCGATACCCTGTCGGATCCCAAGGTGCGCCGGTGGGTGCTGGCCGTGGTGGCCGTGCTCGGGTTGTGGACCGGCGCCAGTACCTCGCTCTACCGCCGTACGACGGCTCGTCAGGTGTCCACGGCCATCAAGGAACGGGGTTCGCCGGGCGACGTGGTGGCCTACTGTCCGGACCAGCTCGGGCCATCCGTGAGCCGGTACCTGCCCGACCAGTTCGTGCAGTTGACCTTCCCACGCGGTCTGGGGCCAGAGCGGGTGGAGTGGTTCGACTACGAGCAGTTCAATCGAAGCGCCGAAGCCCAGCTGTTCGCCGAGATGTTGCTCGAGCGCGCCGGCACCAACGACATCTGGATGGTGTGGTCTCCTGGCTACCGAACGTTCGACGCCAAGTGCGAGGCCATCATCGAGGCCCTGGAGGTGGTGCGGCCGCAGGCGAGCAGGCTGGTCAAGGTCCAGCTTCGCTACTTGGAGCATCCGGGTCTGCTCCGATTCCGGGCCGGTTCGCTAACATCCGGCGGACCCCGGGAACTTCTCGTGATCCCCGATTCGAGCCCACCGAGGTGACCGTGAACCATCTCCCCGATCCGCTGTCTGACCAGGACAACACCTCCCCGGACCCCGAAGTCGTCATCATCGGCGCAGGTCCGGCGGGCCTGACGGCCGCCTACCAGCTCACCAAGCGGGGCAACGCCGCCACCATCCTGGAGGCCGACACCGTGGTGGGTGGGATCAGTCGTACCGCCGAGCGGGACGGGTGGCGTTTCGACATCGGCGGTCACCGCTTCTTCACCAAGGTGAAGCCGGTCGAGGATCTCTGGATGGAGATCCTGGGCGAGGACGACTTCTTGCTGCGGCCTCGGATGTCGCGGATCTACTACAACAACAAGTTCTTCGACTACCCGCTCAAGGCCATGAACGCCCTGCAGGGCCTGGGCGTGCTGGAGGCGTTCCTGTGCATGGCCTCCTATGGCTGGGCGCGCGTCCGACCCCCGAAGGACCAGAGCAACTTCGAGGGTTGGGTCACCGCCAAGTTCGGCGCCCGCCTCTACCGCATCTTCTTCAAGACCTACACCGAGAAGCTGTGGGGCGTGCCTGCCACCACGATCCAGGCTGATTGGGCCGCCCAGCGCATCAAGAACCTGTCGCTGTTCAAGGCGGTGATGAACGCGGTCATGCCCAAGCGCAACCAGAAGCAGATAACCAGCCTCATCGAGGAGTTCCGCTACCCGAAGTACGGGCCGGGGATGATGTGGGAGCGGGCCACGGAGCTGGTGACGGCGGCCGGCTGCAAGGTGGTCTTCGAGGCCCCGGTCACCGCTGTGCACCACGAGGGAGGCAGGGCGGTGGCGGTGACCGCCGACGTCAACGGCGTGCCCAGCCGCTACCAGGCCACCCACGTGATCTCATCCATGCCCTTCCGCGACCTGCTCCGGGTCATGGACCCACCGCCGCCGCCCGAGGTTCTGGCTGCGGCCGAGGGGCTCACGTATCGCGACTTCCTCACCGTGGCCCTGGTCGTGCCCGAGGAGGCTGGCTTCCCGGACAACTGGATCTACATCCACTCACCCGACGTGAAGGTCGGGCGCATCCAGAACTTCGGTGCCTGGTCGCCCTACCTGGTGAAGGAAGGCCGCACGTGCCTGGGCCTCGAGTTCTTCGTCTTCGAAGGCGATGAGGTGTGGTCCATGGCCGACGAGGATCTCGTCGAGCAGGGCAAGCGAGAGCTGGTGCAGCTCGGGCTGCTGTCGGATCCCTCGAAGGTGCAGGCCGGCTACGTGGTGCGGATGCCGAAGGCGTATCCCATGTACGACGCCACCTACAAGCAGAACCTCCAGGTCATGCGGCAGTGGCTCGAGGCCAACGCTCCCAACGTTTACCCCGTGGGGCGCAACGGGATGCACAAGTACAACAACCAGGACCACTCGATGTACACCGCCATGCTCTCGGTGGAGAACATCTTCGGCGCCGGCCACGACACCTGGACGGTGAACGTGGAGGCTGCTTACCACGAGGAGCAACAGGCGGACGAAAAGGTCGAAGCCAAGCCTTCTCCCGCGTCTCCCGCGTCTCCCGCGTCT
>JAUJNQ010000004.1:53965-121386 GCA_030448025.1 Acidimicrobiales bacterium
GGACGAAAAGGTCGAAGCCAAGCCTTCTCCCGCGTCTCCCGCGTCTCCCGCGTCTTCAGAGTCTGCGTAAGGCGTAGGTCCGGCCGGGTGAGCACCCGCCTCGGGCGGTGGCGCTCCTCGCAGTCTCAACACTGCGAGCGCTCCCAGTCGGGTCAGAGCTCCGGACGACCGTTCCACCACGACGTGGTGGTAGCACTCCCCGCCTGGCTCACGGCCCGGGTTCTGGTGCTGGCCGCCCTTGCGGCCTCCCACCCGCTGCAGCGCAGGTACAGGCCGCTGGAGTCCTCCGCTCGGCGAGTGAGGGAGGGCCTCCTGGCTTGGGACGGGGACTGGTTCCACGACATCGTGGAGCACGGTTATGCCGCGTTGCCACGCCCGGGCCTGCGCTACTTCCCCTTGTTTCCCATGCTCGGCAAGGGACTGTCGGTCCTGTTGTTCGCCAACGCAGGCCTCTCCCTGATCGTGCTGGCCAACCTGTTCGCCCTCCTGGCCGGAGCCGCGCTCCATCGCCTGGTGCTTCAGGAGCGTGGCGACGAGCGCCTGGCCCGCCGGGCGACCTGGATGCTGGCGTTGGCGCCGCCGTCGTTCGTCCTGGTGATGGGCTACACCGAGTCGTTGGCCATCCTCCTGGCCATCGTCACCTTCCTTGCCCTGCGCCAGAAGCGGTGGGGGTGGGCAGCCGTCGGTGGCTACCTCTCGGGCTTGGCCCGGCCCCTCGGCGTGCTGCTGTCGATCCCGGCCGCAATCGAGTCCCTCCCGCAGCTGCGCCAGGGCCCGGCGCGCCAGCGCCTGGCTGCGCTCGTTCCGGTGGGAGCTCCGGTTGCCGGCTGCCTCACCTACCTGGCGTGGGTCGGTGTGCGTTTCGGCGACCCACTACTGCCCTACAGCTCGCAACAGACGCCGGGGTTCCGGGGTGACTTCGCCAACCCGCTCGTCACCCTGGTCAAGACCGCAGGTGACCTGGTGACGGGCCACTTCGCCACCAAGAACGTGCCCCACCTGCCCTGGGCCCTGGTGTTGATCGCCCTCGTGGTCCTGGTGTGCCGGCGGTGGCCTCTCTCCTACGGCGCCTTCGCCGTGGTCACCCTGACGGTGGCGCTCAGCACCGAGCGGCTCGGCTCACTCGAACGCTACGGGTTCGCGTGCTTCCCCGTCGTGTTGGCCGCGACCGCCCTGGCCACGAGCGATCGCATGGAGCGGGTGGTGCTGGTGGTGTCGGGCGGCCTCATGACCATGTACGCCACCCTCACGTTCCTGGCGCTGTACATCCCTTGAACCCGAGGACAACCGCGGTCAGGTCAGGCCCCCGTTCGTCACGACCCGGGCTTGTTCTTCCTGTCTCCGCACCGGAAGGTGCCGTCCACGTCGACGCGCATCTTGTCGCCGTTCTCCCACCCGCGCAGTGAGATGCGGCCCGACCGCTCCGACGCGTCGATGGTGATGGCCCCGCTCGATCCCTGCTGTTCTCCCCACACGAAGGCGTTGTCGATGTCCTTGAACAGCAGGAACAGGCCCTCCCCGTCGAACTTGCCGTTCTCGAGCTCGGCGCCCAGGTCATAGGCGCGGGGCCCGCCGTAGTCGGGCGCGACAAAGTCGAACGAGGTCAGCTTCCTGCCTCCGACCTCCTTGCCCTCGTCGCTGTCCATGCGGACCTGAAGGTTGTCGCCCCTCTCCACGGGCAGGTAGCAAGTGACCTCCAGGTCGTCGTCGAGGGTGCCCGCGATGGCGCCCGAGAACTGCAGCGTGGCGTGGCCCCCACCAGGGTCCTCCTTGCCGCCACCGCATGCCGCCAGCGACAGCAGGCCCCCGGCGAGGACGGCGGCGGCTCGACGCCGCCCGGTCGAGCGCAAGCGCCCGAGCCCCCTCACACCACGATGACCAGAGTGCCGTCGGGTACCAGGCCGGGGAAGGCGTTGGCCGACCCCATGGGGATGCGGACGCAGCCATGGGACGCGGGGGTGGGCGGTACCGAAGGGAAGCCGTGGATGGCGATGCCGCCCTTGAAGTACAAGGGGTTGTACAGCCGGCCGAGGTCGCTCTTGCGCCACCCGGATATGCGTCGCTCGACCCGGAAGGAACCCTTCGGGGTCGTGGCGATCCCGCACTTGCCCTCGTCGCAGTAGCGCTTGCCGGTACCGGTCGACACGGGGAGGACCTTGTTGAGGCTTCCGTTGGTGTAGAGGAAGAGCACTTGGCGGCCGAGGTCTATCTCCACCCTCGTGGGCTCACCGTCCGGCCTCATGGGCGGAGGAAGCGTGGCCGAGGCCAGGGCGTTGATCACGGCGGGGTCGGACTTGCCCGTCCTGGGCAGTCCGCTGAGCTTCTGGAAGGCGATCAGGGCCTGGCGGGTGTTGTCGTCCTCCTTGCCGTCGGGTGTGACGTCGAAGCGCAGGTCGGCCAGCCGCTGCTCGAGTGCCTGGGGCGTGGCCAGCGACGCCGGGCTCACCGCGGCCAGCGCCGGCTGGTTGCCGGCGGGGGCAGCCGGCGGTCCAGTGGTGGGCGGGGGCGCGGTCGTGGGCGGCAGCGTGGTCGTGGACCCACCCGAGGCTGCCGCTTCGTCCGAGACGTAGCTCTCCTCCGACGCGCCGAGGAAGGACCCGCACCCAGTGAGGAGCAGGGTGGTGACCACCGACAGGTTTGCCCATCTCCGCCAGCTGATCGCCGACCTGGTCACCGTACCGCTCCCTTCCCCCGTCCGTGTGGCCCGGACGTCGACGGCCAGAGACTATCCGCCACCATGGCTTCTGCGACTTCGGGGCGCGGTGAGAGGTTTCAGCCTGAGCGCGGCGGCGACAGTGGGGCCAGACGGCGCCCTAGCCGACCGAGCGGGATGCCGACGACCACGCCGGCCAGCACGTCGGAGGCATGGTGGATGCCCACGTACACGCGACTGGTGGCCACCACCACGGCAACGGCGTAGTACAGCGGCCACAATGGGTCGTCCTCGGCCAGGAGCCCGGCACCGACGAAGGCCGAGGTGGCGTGACCGCTCGGAAAGGAACTGGTCCGAGGCTGGCGCAGGGGCAACGGTCGGCTGGTCTCCGAGGTGGGACGGCTGCGCCGGAAGAGCGATTTGATCCCCAGGTTCACCAGGGCCGACTCGATCCCCATCCCCGCCCCGAGGCGCATGGCCGCCCTCCAGTGGTGGTCGGCCCGAAGCCCCCGCAACGCTCCGAGGATCAACCAGATCAAGCTGTGGTCGCCCAGCGCCGAGGCCCCGTAGAAGGTCCGGTCCACCACCGGGTTGCCTCGCCATCCCTCGAGGACGCTCTCGACGGCGTCGTCGAAGCGGCCGACGAGCCGCTTCGCCCGGCGAGCGAGGTCTGTCATGTCGTCCGTGGCCCTGGCCCGGTCAGAGGACCGGCTGGGCGGTGCCCGTGGCAACCGCAGTGCTCGTGGCAACCGCAGTGCTCGGGTCGCCGCCGAAGGCGGGACAGAATGCCCGGAAGGCGCACCAGTCGCACAGGCGGGAGGGTCGGGGCCGGAAGTCTTCGCTGGCGCAGGCCCGCTCCACGGCGGTCCACACGGCCGAGGCTCGGCCCTCGAGTCCACGGATCGATTGGGGCGTAGGGACGCTCACGATGGCCAGGGGCTCACCCAGATGCAGCAGTTGGACCCGCGCCGGCCGGTGCCCCAGCGCCCGCTGGCAGAGGAAGGCATAGAACTGGACGCCGCCCATGCGGCTGTTCTCGAAGGGGATGCCGGGCGCTCTCCCCGTCTTGTAGTCGGTGACCACCAGCTCACCGTCGGGATCGAGCTCGAGACGGTCGATGACGCCCCGCAGGCGCATGTCGCCGAGCTTGGCTTCGAGCATGAGCTCGATGCCCACGGCGCGGACCTGGTTCGGGTCCTCGAGCTCGAAGTAGTTGGTCACCAGGCGGGCAGCGTCGGCGCGGAACTCAGCCTCGCCGTCCTCGTCGAGATCAAGACCGGCGAGCTCGGGATGGGAGCGGAGGTCGCTCCATGCCAGGTCGAGCTGGTCCATGGCGGCTCCGGGGGTCCTCTGACCGGCGGGGACCTGGGAGAACAGGCGCTCGAGGGCCCGGTGCACCAGCGTGCCCTTCGACGCCGGTGGCGAAGGAGGCTCGGGGAGGTGGTCGATGACCGAGTAGCGGAAGGCCAGGGCGCAGTCCTTGAACGAAGCGACCTTGGAAGGTGAGAGGGACCTCGGTAGCGGCAGGCTCATGGCTGCACTCCCTCGGAGCATGGCTGAATCACCAGACCAAGGGTAGAGCCGGCCTGTGACATTGGCGTGGACCCCGGTTGCGAACCAGGGTCAGCGGGGTGCGGCCCCCGAGTCCACCAGCCAGACCACCCGATCGGCCCGCACCCGAGCGGCGGGCAGGTCCTCGCCGTCGGCGATGCGCTGCATGGCGGGCTGCCTGTCCTCCCCGCACACGGTGAAGATCACGAGGCGACCACGGGCGATCCCGGAGTAGGTGAGGGTCATGCGGAGGAGAGGATTGTTGCCGGTCGGATCCTCGTTCATGACCACCAAGCGCCCGGGATCGGCGTCGAGAGCGGGCGAGCCGGGGAAGAGCGACGCGGTGTGCCCGTCGGGCCCGAGGCCGAGGTGGACCACGTCGAAGCGGCCCACCTCCCCAACCCGCAGCTGGTAGGGGTCGGCGCCCTCCTCACAGCGCATGGGATGCACCGAGTTGGCCGCTCCGACCTGCTCGAGCAGTGCTTCCCTCACGAGGCGCTGGTTGGACTGGGGATCGTCGGGCGGCACGCAGCGCTCGTCGCCCCAGTACACGTCCACCAGCCACCAGTCGATGCGGTCACCGGCGGCGGCGGCCAGTCGCTGGTAGCACCGGCGGGCCGTCTCCCCACCTGACAGTGCAAGGGAGAACCCCTCGTCCGGGCGCTCCCGGAAGGCCTGGACCACCCGTTCGGCGAAGGCGCCGGGAACGTCGTCCACGACGAGAAGCTCCCCGATCATGGCCTGCCCGCTCTCATCACGAAACGAAGGATATGGCGTACCGGAGCGTCGGCCCATAGGAGGGGTGCGGTTCGAGGCGGGACAGGGCCTTGCCGAGTGACCAGGGCAGGGAATCGACTTGGAGGACCATGCGATCCTCGTAGGGCGCCAGGCCGGGAACCTCCGCCTTCGAGCGCACGAGGCGCTCCCCGGCCACACGGTCCACCGTGAAGGTCCCGGTGACCCCCTCGTGCTCACAGATCAGGCGAACCACGAGGTGGCGGGCGTCCGAGAGGGTGAAGGTGGCCGCAGGCAGGCCGAGCCGGGAAGAGAGCCATCCGGCCATCAGCTGTCGGGGACCGGCCTTGCCGTTGATGGTCACCGCCCGCACCCCGTCGAGGAAGGGCCGGAAGGACTTGACCTCGAAGAGGTTGCCCAGCAGCTCGCGCCACGGTTGGAGCCGGATCCACGACAGGTCCATGACGTGGTGGCTCTGGGCCAGCGCCGTGATGCGGGCCATCGACGCGTCGTCGGGCGCATCCTTGGTGTCGACGATGACGAAGCCGGCCGCGGCCAGCACCGGGTCGGACGGCCGGGGGAGTCGAGTGAGGAACCACACCGCAACGGGGACGTCGGGAAGCGTGAGCGGCTCCACGAGGGAGTACAGATGATCGCCTAGCGGGCCCCACACGCGCAGGCGAACGTCCTCCGACCACACGGCATGGCCACCGGCCTCGGCTCCGTGCAGGCTGACCTCGGCGTCGAGCCTCGGGTTCGCCCTCTCGTCGTCACGAATGAGCACGATGGTCCGACCGGGGTGGCCGGTTTCCAGCCGGTGCATGGCCGAGCAGGCCCGCTCGGCTTCGTCGTCATCGCCCGCCACCATGACCAGGTTGACCACGCTCGTGCGGGTGGCGGCCCGGGGCTCCCGCCGTCGCAGCTCGCCGAGGGCATCCAGGATCTGGCCCACCCCGACCCCCTCGCCTCGCCACGAGCCAAGCTCCGACGGGCCGGCGGCCACGGGCTCTAGGGCCTGGGCCCCCGCGGGCCCTAGGGGCTGCGCCACTCGTGCCCGTCCTGCTCGAGGAGGCGGTCGGCCTCCTCGGGCCCCCACGTTCCGGCCAGGTGGCCGGCCAGCGGCGGGCGGCCCTCCTCGCCCCAGACCTTCAGGATGGGGTCGACGATGCGCCACGACTGCTCCACCTCGTCGGATCGGATGAACAGGGTGGGGTCGCCGAGCATGGCGTCGAGGAGGAGCCGCTCGTAGGCGTCGGCCGCCTCCTCCAGGAAGGCGGCCTCGTAGGAGAAGTCCATGGAGACAGTACGCACCCGAAGGACCTGTCCCGGGACCTTGGCGCCAAAGCGCAGCGTTATGCCCTCGTCGGGTTGGATCCGCAGCACGAGGGCGTTGGAACCGAGCCCCCGCGTCTGGTCCGCTCCGAAGGGCAGGTGCGGAGCCCGGTGGAACTCCATGGCCACCTCGGTCATCCGCTTCGGGAGCCGCTTTCCGGTGCGGACGTAGAAGGGCACGCCCGCCCACCTCCAGTTGTCGATGCGGAGGCGCATGGCCACGTAGGTCTCCGTGCGGCTGTCCGGGGATACGCCCGGCTCCTCGGTGTAAGCCGGTACCTCCTCACCTTCCACCCAACCCCGCACGTACTGGGCGGCGACGACGTTGTGGGCGACCTCCTCGGGGCTCAGGATGTCGACGGCTCGCAGGGCCTTGACCTTCTCGTCCCGGATGCCGCGGGCGTCCACGGTGGCCGGTGGCTCCATGGCCGTGAGGGCCAGCACCTGCAGTACGTGGTTCTGCACGATGTCGCGCAACGCCCCAGCGCCCTCGTAGAAGCCACCGCGGGTACCGACGCCGAGGGACTCGGACACGGTGATCTGCACGTGGCTGACATAGCGACGGTTCCAGATGGGCTCGAAGATGGAGTTGGCGAATCGCAGGGCCAAGACGTTCTGGACCGTCTCCTTCCCGAGGTAGTGGTCGATGCGGTACACCTGCTCCTCGGCGAAGCCCTCCCGGATCGCGGCGTCCAGGCGGGCGGCGCTCTCAAGGTCCCGGCCGTAGGGCTTCTCCACGACGATCCGCACGAAGGCGTCCTCGGACAGCGGGCGGGGCAGACCCAGGTCGGCGAGGTAGTGGGCCACGGGGGCGAAGACCTCGGGGACGGTGGCCAGGTAGTACAGGCGGTTGCCGGCTGTTCCCCGCTCTGCGTCGACGGCGTCGAGCACCCGGCCAAGCTCCCGGTAGGTGGCCGGGTCGTCGTAGCCGCCGGAGACGTAGCGGAATCCGCTCGCCAGGTCCTGCCAGGCCGCGCTCGGCTTCTCCACGGCGTCCAAGGCGACCTGACGAAAGGATCCGTCGCTCATCTGCGTGCGGGCCACGCCCACCAGCACGAAGGCGGAGGACAGCAGGCGGTTGGCGGCCAGAGCCTCGAGGGCGGGCATCAGCTTGCGCTTGGTGAGGTCGCCCGAGGCGCCGAAGACCACCAGCACGCACGGCGGCGCCCGGCGTTCGCTGTCGAGGTCCTGGAAGAGGGGGTTCGGTTCGGTCATGGGAGTGGTGGTCGGGAGGGGTGCTTCAGGAGCCGGCGTCGGAGGGCCCGTCATCCGGGGCTGGTTCGCCGGGTGTCGCGGTGTGCAGGCGGTGGCCCCCGAACTGGTTGCGGAGGGCGGCGATGATCCGCGCCGCGAAGCGCTCGTCGTCCCGGGACGAGAAACGCTCGAACAGCGAGGCCGTGATCACCGGGGCGGGGACAGCGCGGTTCACCGCCTCCTCCACAGTCCAGCGTCCCTCGCCGGAGTCCTCCACGAACCCCCGGACCGAGGCGAACTCCTCCGGCTTGCCCAGGGCCGCCTCGGCCAGCTCGAGCAGCCAGGAACGCACCACGGACCCGTGGTTCCAGAGGGCTGCGAGCTGGTGCAGGTCGAGGTCGAGCTCCGTGGCCGCCTCCAGCAGGGCGAAGCCCTCGGCGTATGCCTGCAGGAGCCCGTACTCGATGCCGTTGTGCACCATCTTGGTGTAGTGGCCTGCGCCTGCGGGGCCCACATGGGCGTAGCCGTCCGCCGTGGCCAGGTCGACGAACGCCGGCTCGAGCCGGCGTACCGCCTCCTCCTCGCCGCCCACCATGAGGCAGTAGCCGTCCCTCTCGCCCCACACACCGCCTGACACGCCGGCGTCGATGAAACCGATGCCCTGCTGGGCGAAGTCCTCCCACACTTGCTGGGAGTCGTGGTAGTTGGAGTTCCCCCCGTCGACCACGGTGTCGCCCGACTCGAGGACGGCGGCCAGCTTGGCCAGCGTGGTGCGGGTCGCCTCGCCGGATGGCACCATCACCCAGACCGCACGGGGTGGCTCCAACTTGGCCACCAGGTCCTCCAGGCCGGTGGCGGGCGTGGCGCCGCCCTCGGCCTCGGTCTGGGCCCGCGCCGGGTCGACGTCGTAGACGACCACGTCGTGACCTTTGGCGACCAGCCGGCGGGCCATGCTGGCGCCCATGCGGCCCAGCCCGACCATGGCGAGCTGCATCAGCGCGCCTGCAGCACTAGCGCAGGCCAGTCCCGACGGGGTGCACTAGCGGAGCTCCTCGATGTCGTCGACGCATACCCGCATCACCCGACGCTCGTGATCGTGGAGGGTCCGGTAGTCGCCCAGGGCCTGGGCCGCCACCATGGTGTTGAAGTCGTACCTGAACCAGGGGATGGGAATGGACGGTGCCGGCGTCCGGGGCACGACCTGCACGGCCAGCACGGTGTTCGGCCCCCCCTTGTGGAGCTGACCCGTGGAATGGAGGAACCGGGGACCGTACCCGACGGTGACCGCCATTCCCCCCAGCTTGTCGCGGAGCGACCGGCGGACTCGCTCGAGGGCGTCGTCCTGGCCGTAGGGGAGGTAGGCCTGGATGGACACATAGTCACCGGGACGAGACCGCTCGCCGAGCCACTCGCTGACGGTGGACGGGTCGTGGCTCACCACGTCGTCCAGGGGAAGGTCGTTCAGGACCTTGGCCACGTTGGCCTTGGTCTCGGCCACGTCGGGCTGGTCGAACGGGTCGATGCCGAGCACATGGCCGGTGCTGGCCGTGGCCAGCTCCCAGCGGAGGAACTCGGCACCGAGCTCTGTGGGATCGCCGACGTCGAGGGTGATCATATGACGGTCGGGGCCGTCCTCGCGCTCCGTTGTCGGTACCGGGACACAACCCTTGCCCTGCTTGCCGGTGGATTCGGCGATGAGCTGCTCCACCCACAGCCCGAAGGCCGAGTAGCGCTCGGGGACGACCACGGTCACCTTGTCCCGCCCCTCCAGCGCCGCTTCACCCATCTTCACGCCGAGCTCCACCGCTTCTTCCCGGTCGGCGCCGATGGCCGAATCGCACAGCGCACCCACGTCCAGGCCGCACAGCGCGGCCGGAACCAACCCGAAGTAGGAGAGGACCGAGTAGCGGCCGCCTATGTCGGCGGGGTTGAGGAACAGGCGGTTGAAGCCCGCCTCCTCGGCCAGCTCGGCCAGAGCGGTGTCGGGATCGGTGATGGCGGCATACCGGCCGGCGTCGGGCACGCGCTGCCAGCAGTAGGACAGCAGGGCCTTGACCTCGAAGGTGGTCCCCGACTTGGAGGACACGAGGAAGAAGGCGTCGTCCAGGTCCAGCGAGGCCACCGTCCGGGGCTCGGTGGTGTCGAGCACCACCAGCCGGTCGGTACCCGCTGCCGCCCGGAGAACCTCGGGACCGAGAGAGGATCCCCCCATGCCGAGGAGCACGATGGTCGAGGCGTCGATGGTGGAGGCCCAGTGGTGAAGGTCGTCGGCCTCGGCCCGCATGCGCTTGGGGACCTCCAGCCAGCCGAGCCGGGACGGCGCCACGTTGCCTTCGGGCCAGAGGCCGGCATCGGCCGCAAGGAGCCGCTCCAGCAGGGAATCGCTTTGGCTCACGCCACGCTCACGTCGAGGCCACGGCGGGGGAGTGGCCAGCCGAGCTGGACGCCTTCTCCGTGAGGGCCGCCATGAGTACCTCGAACGACGCCAGGAACGACGCCACGCCCTGCTGTTCGAGCACCGTGGCCACGTCGCCGAGGTCAACGCCCACCTCAGCCAACCGAGCAAGGGTGGCACGAGCCTCGTCGGGCGCCGAATCGACGGTGCGGGCCAGGGTGCCGTGGTCGTCGAACGCCTCAACGGTGGCATCAGGCATGGTGTTGACCGTGTCAGGACCGATGAGGCTGTCCACGTAGAGCAGCTCCGGGTACGCCGGGTTCTTGGTGGACGTGGACGCCCAGAGGGGGCGCTGGACGCGCGCGCCTTCAGCCCGGAGGGCTTCCCAGCGGGCGCCGGCGAACGCGTCGGTGAACAACTGGTAGGCGGCCCTGGCCTGGGCCACGGCGACCTTGCCACGCAAGTCCAGAGCGGCCCCCGCGGCGGGATCGTCGGGCACGGCGGCGGCGACCGCTTCCAGGCGCCGGTCGACCTCGGTGTCGACCCGGCTGACGAAGAACGACGCCACGCCATGGATCCTGGAAACGTCGCCCGCCGGCCCGTTCCCACCGGCGGCGAGGAAGTCCTCGAGGCCGGACAGGTACGCCTCGATGACGTCGGCGTAGCGGTCGAGGCCGAAGATGAGGGTCACGTTGACGCTGCGGCCCTCGGCCACCATCTGGCGAATGGCGGTGACGCCTTCGGCAGTGGCGGGGATCTTGACCAACAGGTTGGGGCGGTCGATGGCGCCGTGCATCCAACGGGCCGCCTCCATCGTGGCTTCGGCGTCATTGGCGATGACTGGGGAGACCTCCAAGGAGACGAAGCCGTCGCCACCACCGCTCGCGTCGTACAGCGGGCCCAGGACGTCGAGGGCGTCGGTGATGTCGCGCATCACCAGGCCCCAATAGGCGTCCTGGACGGAATGAGAGCGGACGAGCGAGGCGAACTGCTCCTCGTAATACGGACCGGCCGAGACGGCCTTCTGGAAGATCGTGGGGTTGGAGGTGACGCCCCGGATCCCCCGGTCCACCAGCGCTTGGAGGCCGCCCTCGGCGATCATGGGGCGGGTGAGGTTGTCGATCCACGGGCTTTGGCCGTACTCGGCGAACAACTGACGCAGCCTGGTTCCCTCGGTCACGCGCTCACCCTATTCGCCGGTGGCGGGAACGCTCAGGTGATCGCCCCGGCGTTCTCGCAGCAAGGCCACGGAGGCCGTGAACCCGTGGACGAAGTTCCGCCCTCCGATGGGACCGAACTCGCCGGCGGCGAAGAAGCCTCCGGTCGGAGCGCCGACCGAATGGTCCATCACCGAGGCATCGTGGTCGGGCGTACCGAAGAGGCGCACGCCACGGCCGTTGCAGGTGAAGAGCAGCGCCCCGTCGGCCTTCCGGGACCCCAACAGGTGACGCAGGTCCTCGTCGGCCGTGGTGGCGTCGCGCACGTGGAACTGGACGGTGGTACCCACCTCGACCACGTCGTTGACGGCGATGGCGCCCCCCTGTTGATCGGCGCCGACCACGTTGCGCACGAGGAAGTCGCCCCGCTCGAAATCCAGCTTGTGCTCGTCGATGACCTGACCAACGTGCAGGCCTCGATTGATCAGGGCCACATCCTGTTCGGGCATGCCGGCGTTGGCCATGTGTATCAGCCGCTCAAGGGCGGGCTCACCTGCCAGCTCGTGGACGACGTTGCCCTCGGCTCTGGTGACCACGTAGGGCTGGCCTATGGGCCGGCAGCCCTGTGAGACCACGGTCTCCACGTCCACGCCGGGGCCGATGAAGGCGCCCACCGCGCCCGAGCTGAAGCCACGGCCTCCGAGGACGAGGCGGTTCCCGCCGGGGCCATGGGCGGCGGAGGCGTTGCCACCGATGACCGGAAGCCGGCCGTGACGCCGCTCCAGCTCCTCGTAGAAAGCCTCCACGGGGAAAGAGAAGGGGTCGGCCACGAGCACGAGGGCCTTGGGCTCGAAGGTGAGGCCATCCGGCCATCCCACGATGTCCATGGTGGGGCCGAGCCGATGGGCCTCGAGCCGCACCGGTGTCACGGGCCCGAACCGCCCGGCCCACAGGCTGACGGCGGGATCCTCCTCGACCTCGCGGCCGGTCCCCACCACGGAGACGGCGGCGCAGCCGAGCAGGGTCTTCGGCTCCAGCGCGGCGGACACCGCGGCGCCGGCGTCCTCCAGGGCACCGGCATGAGGAGGCGTCACGAAGAGCAGGGCCAGGTCGGGCGCAGATCCCAACTTCTCGAGGACCTGGCCGACGGTCTCGCCCACGGCCTGAGCCGTGATGGGGTGCTGCGAGAGGGCGGCAGCGAAGGGCATCAGCTCTGGACGGGAGGCAAGAGGGTGAGGGGGACGACGATGGCCTGCCCCTGATCGACCCTGCAGTGGGCCTCCACGGTCCCGAGCGTCTCGTAGGTCAGCTCGCCCCGCACGAGCCGGTAGGTGAACTTGCCCGGCTCCACGGTGAACGGCGAGACGTTGCGGGCCACCTCCTTGCCCTCCTCGTCGGTGAAGACCACTTCCAAGACGCCGTTGCCCACCTCGGCGGGCCGGCAGCGGACGAGCACCACGAGGTGGGGGGTGATGGTGACCGGGGGATCGCTCGGTGCGGGAGTCGAGAACATGACACCCGAGAGATCGATGCGGGTTGCCGGGCCCGGCACCTGGCGCATGTCGAACCTCTCGCAGAACAGCGCGGAGACAATGTCCATGAGAGAACCGTAGTCAGTCAAGTTTCAGCATCGGCACCGATCCGGCTTTGCCGTGTCGGTGCCGATTCCGCTGAGCTCGCCGACCAAGCTTCGCTTGGGAGGCGAAACTTATGCTGCGGCGGGTTGTTTGAGCTTGACCTCGTGGTGACGCACTTTGGCCCACCGGAGGCGTTCGAGCATGCGCACCACCCACCACCCGGGGTCGAATTCCCCCCGATGCAGCGAGAAGCGAGCCGAGGTGGGAGCGGCGTGGTGGTTGTTGTGCAGGCCCTCACCCATCGTGACCAACGCCAGCAGCTGGCTGTTGTGTGCGGTGTTGGACTGGGGCTGGATGCCGAAGTAGTGGCCCACGGCGTTCACCGCGGCATTGAGCAACAAGTACGTCACGGTGTGGATGCCGGCGGCGAGGAGCCCCGGCCAAAAGCCGAGGAAGAACACCATGACGGCGATCCCGATGGCCAGACCGGGGATGGCGTGGTCGAAGAACAGGCGATCCCACCGGTCGGTCGGCAGGTCCTTGGCATAGCGCCTCACCACAGCCTTGTCGGCGGCCACCCGGCGGTACAGCGCCACGTTGGCGAACTGCACCATGGCGAAGCCCTCGAGAAGCGGCGAGTGGGGGTCGCCCTCCACGTCGGTGAAGGCATGGTGCTTGCGGTGCACCGCCACCCACTGGCGGGGTCGGATGCCCGTTGTCGTCCAGGTGAGGATGCGAAGGAGCCACATCAGCTTGGGGGACAGGGTGAGGGCTCGATGGGCCAGGGTGCGATGGAGGTACACCGTGGTCACGAGGGTGGCCAACTGGGCCACGGCCAGCCCGGCCATCACGGCGATGGCGACAGAAGTCATGGTGGCAACGGTAGCAGCGCCTACCTACCGGTCGGTAGGCAGAACGCCGGATCGCCGGTCGGGCCACTACCGTGGGTGCAAATGGCCGCCCCGGCAACTCCTTCGACGCGCGAGATCATCCTCACCGAGTCCCTTCACCTCTTCGCCCAGCACGGCTACGAGGGAACGTCGCTCAACGACATTGCCGCCGCCGTGGGGATCCGCCGACCGAGCCTGCTGCACCACTTCAACTCCAAGGAGTCGCTCTATCGTGAGGCCTTCCAGGCCGCCCTCGCCGACTGGATCATCAGGGTGCAGGAGGCGATCCAGGCACCGAAGGACGGGTGGGCCCAGGTCGATCGGGTGCTTACGGCCGGTTTTCGGTTCTTCGCCGAGAACCCCGACTTCGTGCGCCTCGTACGACGGGCGGCGCTGGACGACGACAGTGACATCGGAAACGAGCTCGGCCTGGCCCTGAAGCCGCTCTTCGACCGGGCATCGCAGTTCTTCGAGAAGGAGATGACCGCCGGGCGCTTCCGGCGCCACGATCCCGAGCAGCTGCTCCTCACCGGTTACGGTGCCCTGCTCAGCTACTTCAGCGACTCACCCTTCCTGGAGGCGCTGCTGGACCGGGACCCACTGGCGGCCGACGCCATGGACCAGCGGCTCGAGCACCTGCGCTCGCTGTTCCGGGCTGCCCTGGTTCCCTGACCCGAGCGAGGCTCGCAGGGGCTCTGTGCCCTGGACCGTCGACTCGTAAGTGTCACCCGGGCGAGCCGTCACGACGCGAGCCAGCACGACATCGCTGGTGGGCAAGAGGGCCGGAGTGAGCCCGGCTCCTAGCGGGCCCGCTGGTACCGACAGACCTGCACGCCCGTCGCAGCCGTGGTGGCGGACACCAGCTCGAACCGGCGCGCCGCGCCGTCGGTCGGGAAGATGCCCTTGCCGCCACCGAGCACGATCGGCTCGATCATGAGGCTCAGCTCGTCGACGAGGTCCGCCTCGAGCAACGACCGTACGAGCTGCGCACTGCCCATGACGTTCACGTCGCGACCCGGTCGCTTGCGCAGAGCGGTCACGGCCGCAACTAGGTCGGCACCGCGGATCAGCGAGGTAGGCGCCCACGTGAGGTCTGCCTCGGACAGCGTGCTCGAGACGACGTGCTTCTCGACCGCGTTGATCCAGTCGGCAAAGGCGTCACCGGTCCGCCCGGGCCACGCGCCGGCCATGACCTGCCAGGTGCGCCGACCGTAGAGGAGCGCGTCGGTCTTCTCGGCTACCTGATCGATGCTCGACCCCATGACCTCGGGGTCGAAGAACGGCATGGACCACCCGCCGTGCTGGAAGCCGCCGTCCGTGTCCTCGTCGGAGCCGCCGGGAGCCTGCACCACACCGTCGAGGCTGATGAACTCGCTGATGACGATTCGCATGCCGGGTTGACGATTGCACAGACCCGAACTCATCGCGGTTCTCAAGCGTGGCGAAGGATCTGAGGAGCGTGCTCCGGTGGCGGACAACCGGGCAATGTGAGCGGATGAGTGCATGGGCACTTCGGCCCTTCCGGAATCAGCGGCATCCGGTGGGTCACCTAGAGTGCGGCGTCGTGGCCGAGCCCCGAGCCGAGCGACCGCACATGCCTGACTACGGGGTCGACACTCCATCGTGGGTGCCACTGCCGTGGTCGTGGGCCGTCGAGAGACTGACCGCCAACCGCAACTTCTGGGTCGTCACCGTCTCGGCCGACGGCCGACCCCACGCCTTGCCTGTCTGGGGCGTCTGGGACGACGAGGATGAGCGCTTCGCCTTTTCCTGCTCACCACGGGCGCGCAAGGCCCGCAACCTGGCCGCCAATCCGCGCACTGTGATCATGATCGACGACACCGTCGAATGCCTCTCAGTGGAGGGGTGGGCCGCCCCACTTCAAGAAGAGAAGCGCCAAGCGCGGTGGATCGAGCGATACCTCGCCAAGTACCGGCCGATCTCGCCCGGCATCAGCGCCGACTTCCTCCACCAGCACCTCATGGTCGAGGTCCAGCCCGAGCGAGCCTTCGCCATCATCGAACGTGAGGAGGAGTTCTCCACGCGGGCCACCCGTTGGGTGTTCGGGACCTGACGAGGTAAGTGAACGCGCCCCTGGACCGCACCTCGGCGATGACCAGATGGACCTCCGGTGGGAGTGAGATGGCCCGGCGATCGAACGAGCGGGTGCCCCCAACCGCCGGCTCGGTCTGCAGATCGGCGATGAGTTCGGGGCGCATGAGCCGTCAGACTGGATGACAAAGCAACTCACCACTGCTCAGGGAGGATCCAATGGCCTTTCACCCCTACCTGAACTTCGGCGGCAACTGCCGGGAGGCGTTCACCCGCTACCAGGAGATCTTTGGCGGCGAGCTCGTTCTGTTGTCGATGTCGGACATGCCTCCGGACGAGCCCGCCCCTGCCGACCAGGCCGATTTGGTCATGCACGCCGCGTTGACGTTCGAGGGCCACCTGCTGATGGCGTCCGACGACCCGACAGGAAACTTCGGCGGAGTGCAAGGGATGTACGTCAACTACACGGTTCCCGAAGTCGGTGAGGCCGAGCGAGTGTTCGAGGCGCTGGCAGACGGCGGAGAGGTCATGATGCCGTTGGCTGAGACGTTTTGGTCGCCAAAGTTCGGAATGTGCGTCGACCGCTTCGGTACGCCCTGGATGGTCAACGCCGAGGCACCGGCGCAGCCCTCGTGACCCCTTCCGAACAAGGGTCCGCGCATCTGCGTCCATCACTTCGTTCGCAGGGGCCGACCTCGTCCGATGATCAGGCTCAGACCGGCGAGGTGGAAGCCGCAGTGGCGGCCGGCGAAGCCCTCCAGGTGAGAGCCAGCGGGCATGTCGATCTCGATGGAGGCGGGATGGAGGCGGCCCTTCAGCGCACCTAGCACCATCACCGGGCTGTCGCTTCGCTGCTGGATGCAGCACAGCGGCACCACGACGGCAAGGCTCGGCCCGCTCGGCCGGCTGGAGACCTGGATGCTCTGCTCCTCCCACCGAAGTGACGGTCCACCGCTGGTCTTCCTCCACTGGAGGGTGGCCAGCTCCTTGGGAAAGCCCCAGTTCCGCCGGCCACCGGATCGGGAGTCGGTCGAGTCCACGGCCATGGTGGTGACGCACAAGCCCAGCCGATACCCGAGGTGGACCGGCCGGGCCACGGCCAACTCCTGGTAGGGGCCGACGGGCGAGGTGACGTACGTGGCAGCTACCAGGAGCGACGGCCCGGGGAACGGCCGAGCACCGGTGGGCAGCCCGCCTCCGGGCTCAGGGCGCGCCAACGCGACCACACCCTCGCCCCGCAGGCGCCAAGGGGGGCCGGGCGCCATCACAGAACGGCGAGGCTATCGGCACCGATCCCGTCGGGTCGGCCTATCGGCGGTCGTCGAGGCGCTGCAGGGCCTCGACCTCCTCGGGGCTCGCCTCCGGGCCGTACTTGAGCGCCACCGTGCCCTTGGTGCCGCAGCTGGGGCAGATCAAGGCGGCGACGACCACCATGTCGGCGGGATCGGAGGCACCCTCGGTGCGACGGAGGAGTTGGATGTGGACGTCGCTCGCCAGGCTGTCCTGACGGCACGTGAAGCAACGGATCACGCCGCCCTCGTTGGCGGCCATCTGGCCGACGTAGCCATCCTGCTCGAGGCGGCGGATCACCTCCACCAGGGTGGTGCCGTCCGAGGCGTACTCCGGTGTGCTGGCCATGGCACCAGCGACGCTAGGCGAGCCGGGCCGACCGAGGTACCCGGGGCGTAGGCCCCTAGTCTCGGGAGATGCGGCGCTGGCTCCTGCCCCTGGTGCTCGTCCTGCTCACCGGCTCGTCGGCGGCGGTTGCGCTCCGGCCGCAGAAGGCCGATGGGCGGGATGAGGCCACGGCCCCGCTGCGGGTGCCCGTGCTGTCCGCCCGCAGGGTGCCGGGGGTCGTCTCCAGCCTCGTGTCCGACACCCGGCTGCGCACCGATCTCGAGGTGACCCTCGCCAATCCCGCGCTGGGCGCAGGGCGGGACCGTTCCTGCCTGGTGGTGCATCAGGCAGGACGGCGGGTCTTTGCTCACAGGCCCTCCGAGCGCCTGGTGCCGGCATCGACGATGAAGGTGCTCACCGCCAACGCCGTACTGAACAAGCTCGGCCCTGACGAATCCTTTGCGACCGAGGTCAAGACCACCAGTCCGGTGGGTCCAGGTGGAGTGGTGACCGGTCCTCTGTGGCTGGTGGGCGGAGGCGATCCAGTGCTGGCCACGGCCGACTACGCCGTCTCTCCACCGACCGAGCCGCAGGTACGCACCTCGTTCGAGGCTCTGGCCGACGCCCTGGTGGCCGGCGGCGTCCGCCAGGTGCTCGGTGGAGTGGTGGGCGACGAGAGCCGCTACGACGCCCAGCGCTTCGTTCCCACCTGGAAGTCCACGTACATCACCAGCGGTCAGGTCGGCCCCCTCAGCGCTCTCAACGTCAACCGCGGCTTCTCCTCGCTCGGACCGGCCGCCGCCTTCTCTTCCCAGCCCGACCTCCTGGCCGCCGGTGTGCTCACCACCCTCCTACGGGCTCGGGGAGTGGTCGTGATCGGCGGACCGGGGGAAGGGGTGGCGCCCGCCGGCGCCGGCGTCGTCGCCCGCGTCGCGTCGCCTCCCATGCGAGAGGTGGTGGGGTCGATGCTGCGCCACAGTGACAACCTGGCCGCCGAGCTCATGCTCAAGGAGCTCGGGCACCGCTTCGCCAACGCCGGCACCACCGCAGGCGGACTGAGCGTCCTTCGGGACGCGCTGAGCTCGGCCGGACTGCCCGTGGCAGACCTGACGGCCCTGGACGGCTCGGGTCTCGACCGCAGCGACCTGGCCACGTGCAGCCTCCTGGTGCGCGCAGTGGAGGCAGGCGGGCCGTCCGGTCCCGTGGCGGCCGGGTTTCCGGTGGCAGGCCGGAGCGGAACGCTCGCCCAGCGCTTCTTCGGCAATCCGGCGGCTGGGCGCGTGCGGGCGAAGACCGGTTCGCTCGACAACGTGAGCGGCCTCACAGGGTACGTGGACCCGGCCGGCAGTGGAGGGGCGCTGTCTTTTGCGCTGCTGGCCAACGACGTCCCCAATGACGGTCAGGGACGGGCTCTGCAGGAGCAGGTCGGCGCGGCGCTGGCCCGCTACCCGCAGGGTCCTTCGCCTGAGTTGCTGGCCCCATGAGGGGGTCGCTCCGGGGTGGCGGCCGCACGCCGCTGCTTGCGCCTTTCGGTCGTGGCGGTTAAGCAGGCGCGCCACATGCAACAGCCGCGCCTCACCGCCAGCAAGAAGAACAAGCCGGTGTCCACGCTCGTCGGTGAGCTCTGGCAGTTGTTCGTGGCCTACCTGAAGCAGGAGACCATCGCTCCTGTGAAGGACCTTGGCCGGTTCGTGGCCAAGGGCCTTGCCGGTTCCCTGCTGCTGAGCGTCGGGCTGGTTTTGCTGATGCTGGCCGGGCTCCGGGCCCTGCAGACCGAGACCGGCTCGGCTCTGGACGGCACCTGGTCATTCGTGCCGTACCTGATCGTCCTGGTCGCGGCGGTGGTCATCGCCGCGCTGGCGGCTCGCGCCATCGGGAGCCACAAGCGGCGGGCGGCGAGAAAGGGCTCGATGAGCGGATGAGCGACATCAAGGGCCCGGTCACCCGGGACGACATCGAGTCCAAGCTGAGGGAGATCAAGGAGGACGTCGACACCACCACCGGCGCGGCCAAGCCCTATCTTGGCGTGGCGATAACGGTCGCAGCCGTGGTCGTCGTGGGCCTCGTCTACTTCCTCGGCCGACGCAAGGGGACCAAGACGAGCACCGTCGTCGAGGTCCGTCGTGTCTAGACGCGCCAAGGGCAAGGGCAAGGGCAAGGCCAAGGGCAAGGGCAAGGGCAAGGGCAAGGCCAAGGCCAAGAAGGACGGGAGGGCGTTCCGTCTTCTGTCGCGGCTTGGCATCTCCCGCGGCCTCATGGGCGACAGCCGGGCGTGGACGATCGTCGCCGCCTTCACGATCGCCGTTCGGGTTCTCAAGAGGCTGTTCGGGGGTACGCCCCAGACCGTCTACAGCGAGACGCTTCGCCCCGGCGACTGCCTGGTCATCTCCCACGACCGAGAGGCCCGGGTCGTCAAGGCGCCGTCGTAGGCTCTTCCAGCGGCGGTCAGAATGGGGGACCGTGAGGACACCGTCGAGGTCCGTCCGGTGAGGGCCGCGGCGCCGTCGTGACCGGTCCCTTCGTCGCGGGCGACCGAGTTCTTCTCATCGACCGCAAGGGGCGTCGCTATCTGGTGACCCTGGTCGCCGGCGGTGAGTTCCACACCCACAACGGCAGGGTTGCCCACGACGATCTGATCGGCCAGGACGAGGGTGTCAGGGCCCGTTCCACATCGGGCAGCCGGTTCTCGGCCGTGCGTCCCACGCTTGCCGACTTCGTCCTCGGCATGCCCAGGGGCGCGCAGGTCATCTATCCCAAGGACCTCGGTCCGATCCTCATGATGGCCGACGTCTTCGTAGGCGCGCGGATCCTCGAGGCCGGAGTGGGCTCGGGCGCCCTGTCGATGACATTGCTGAGGGCCGGCGCCGAAGTCGTCGGCTACGAGCTGCGCCCCGACTTCGCCGACCGGGCCAGGCGCAACGTGAGCGCCTTCATGGGACCCGACGCCATGGAGCGGTACCGGGTGGAGCACCGAGACGCCTATGAGGGGATCGAGGAGACCGGCCTCGACCGGGTGGTCCTCGACCTGCCCGAACCCTGGAAGGTGGTCAGCCACGCTGGTGCCGCACTCCGTCCGGGGGGCATCCTGTTGGCCTACGTGCCGAGCATCATGCAGGTTGCCCAGCTGAGGGAGGTGTTGGCGGCCAGCCGATTCGGGATGGCCGAGACTGTCGAAGTCCTGGCGCGGACGTGGCACGTGGAAGGACAGGCCGTGCGGCCCGACCACCGGATGGTCGCTCACACCGGCTTCTTGAGCTCGGCTCGCCTGATGGCCGACACCTCCCCGGCGACCAGCGAGCCTCAGCCATGAATCAACCGCAGCCATGAATCTCCTCGACCTGGCGATCGTCGCCATCGTGGCCGTGGTCGCCCTTGGCGCCTACCGTCTGGGCTTCGTCGCCAGAGCCCTTTCCTGGTTGGGACTGGCTCTCGGCATCTTCTTGGCCGCCCGCTTCCTCCCGGCGGCGGTGTCGCTGATCGGGGGCAGCTCGGGGGCCAAGCTGCTCACCGCCGTCGGCGTCCTCCTCGGCGGGGCGTTCCTCGGTCAGGGGCTCGGCCTGCTGCTCGGTGCTTCGCTCCGACGTTTCGTGCCGCGGGGCCCACTGCGCACCGTGGACAGCGTGGTGGGGGCGATGGTGGGTGTCGTCGGCGTCCTGACCGCCGTGTGGCTGCTGTTGCCCTCGCTGGCCGTGGTTCCCGGCACTGCTGCCAACCAGACCCACAACTCCTCCATCGCCCGGGCCTTGGACGCCCTGCCCCAGCCCCCGAACACCCTGCAGTCCCTCCGGCGCCTGGTGGGCGACACGGGCTTCCCCCGTGTCTTCGAGACGCTGCGTCCTGCGCCTCAGACCGGACCACCCCCGGCTGCCAGCGGTCTGCCGCCGGCGCTGCTGGCCCGTGTGTCCGCCTCGACGGTGAAGGTGACCGGGGTCGCCTGCCAACGGATCCAGGATGGCAGTGGCTTTGCCGCCGGGCCCGACACCATCGTCACCAACGCCCACGTCGTCGCAGGTGAGCGCCCCGGCCGGACCCAGGTCATCAGGCCCGACGGTCGCCGGCTGCCCGCCTCGGTGGTCGTGTTCGACCCCGACCGGGACCTCGCCGTCCTTCGGGTGACCGGCCTGGGCCAACAACCCATAGGGATCGGCACTGGGTCGGTGGGCTCCGAGGGGGCGGTCTTCGGCCATCCCGGTGGCCAGGAGCAGGTCAGGGCGGCGCCGGCTGCGGTGCGCCGGCGAATAAACGCGCTGGGCCGGGACATCTACGACGCCAGCTCGACACGACGGGACGTCTTCGTGCTGGCCGCCAGCCTTCGTCCCGGGGACTCGGGAGGGGCGCTGGTGAACCCGTCGGGCAACGTGATGGGCGTGGCCTTCGCCATTGCCCCGGACCGTCCGGGGACTTCCTACGCCGTCACGGACAAGGAGCTGCGTGCGGTGCTGTCAGTGCCCAGATCCGGTCCGGTGGCCACCGGGCCCTGTCTTACCGACTAAGAGCCCATGGATTGAGGGCCCAGCGACTGGGGGCCCAGCGACCGAGGTAACTCAGTCGACCTCGATGAAGATGCACTCGCCGGGGCACTCCTCGGCGGACTCGATGGTGGCGTCCTCCATGCCCGAAGGCACCTTGGCCAGACCCTCGGGGCCGCCCGGGTCGCTGTAGACCTTGTCGCCTTCCTTTACATAGGCGAGCCCGTCGTCGAGCAGCGTGAACACCGACGGCGCGATCTCCTCGCACAAGCCGTCACCGGTACAGAGATCCTGATCGATCCAGACCTTCATTGCACTCGCCTCTCCTGAACGGGGACCCCTCACGCTACCGACCGTCCGGGACCTCCGTCAATAATCGCGGGCTCGGCGGGTGAAACTCGACTCGGGTCGACCGGGGGGCCGGCCGGGGCGTGTATGGTCGAACCGGTACCGTCCGAGGCGAGAGGAGGTGGTCCCGATCGCTGACTCCGACGACAGAAGACGGTTTGTCTCCGGTCAGGGTGAGGCCGCTCGGCTCCGGGAGCACGTCAAGGCCCTCGAGGAAGAGATTCTCCACCTGCGCCGGCGGTTGCAGGAAGCACCGCGGCGAGTGCGCGCCCTCGAGGAGAAGCTGCTCGAGACCAAGGGCCAGCTGGCCCAGGCGGTCTCGCAGAACGAGAAGCTCACCTACACGCTGCGCGAGGCCCGTGACCACATCACTGCCCTGCGGGACGAGGTCGAGAAGCTCACCCAGCCGCCCTCTGCCTACGGCACGTTCCTCGGCGTCAACGACGACGGCACGGCCGACGTGTTCTCCGCAGGGCGCAAGATGCGGGTGGCCCTCCACCCTGCCCTCGACGACGAGGAGCTCCGCAGGGGCCAGGAGGTAGTCCTCAACGAATCGCTCAACATCGTCCTGGCCCGCGAACAGGAGATCGCCGGTGAGGTCGTGACCCTGAAGGAGGTGCTGGAGGACGGCCGGCGTGCTCTCATCGTCGGCCGCGCCGACGAGGAGCGGGCGGCGGAGCTCTCCGACGTGCTGGTCGGGGAGCGTCTGCGCGCCGGTGACAGCATGCTCATGGATCCACGCACCGGCCTGCTCCTCGAGCGCCTGCCCCGACCCGAGGTCGAAGAGCTGGTGCTGGAGGAGGTACCCGACATCTCCTACGAGGACGTGGGGGGCTTGGACGACCAGATCGAGGCCATCACCGACGCCGTGGAGCTGCCCTTCGTTCACCGTGAGCTCTTCGTCGAGCACGAGTTGCCGGCGCCGAAGGGGATCCTGCTCTACGGACCGCCCGGCTGCGGCAAGACGCTGATCGCCAAGGCGGTGGCCAACTCGCTGGCCAAGAAGGTCGCCGAGGTGACGGCCGACGCCAAGACCCGTAGCTACTTCCTCAACATCAAGGGTCCGGAGCTGCTCAACAAGTACGTGGGAGAGACCGAGCGCCAGATCCGCCTGGTGTTCCAGCGGGCGCGGGAGAAGTCCGAGGAAGGCGTGCCCGTCATCGTGTTCTTCGACGAGATGGACTCCCTCTTCCGCACTCGGGGCAGCGGCATCTCCTCGGACATGGAGTCCACCGTGGTGCCCCAGCTCCTCGCCGAGATCGATGGAGTCGAGGCGCTGAAGAACGTCATCGTGATCGGTGCCTCCAACCGGGAGGACCTCATCGACCCCGCCATCCTGCGACCCGGCCGCCTGGACGTGAAGATCAAGATCGAGCGGCCCGACGAGGCGGCAGCAGGCCAGATCTTCTCCCGATACCTCACGGCCGGCCTGCCTCTGGACGCCGATGAGGTCGATTCCCTCGGGGGCGGAGACCGGCACAAGGCGGTGCGGGTCATGATCGAGCGCACCGTCGAGGAGATGTACCGCGACGACGAGGACAATCGGTTCATAGAGGTCACCTATCAAAACGGTGACAAAGAGGTCATGTACTTCAAGGACTTTGCGTCGGGCGCCATGATCGAGAACATCGTGCGCCGAGCGAAGAAGCTGTCCATCAAGCGCCAGATCGCCAAGGACGGCAAGGGCATCCGCCTGGACGACCTGCTGGTCTCGATCAGGCAGGAGTACAAGGAGCACGAGGACCTGCCCAACTCCACCAACCCCGACGACTGGGCAAAGATCTCGGGCAAGAAGGGCGAGCGCATCGTCTTCCTGCGGGTCCTGCAGTCCGAGGGCAGCGGCGAACCCACCGGGGGACGAGCCATCGAGCGGGTGGGGACGGGCCAGTACCTCTGAGGCCGCCGGTGCAGAAGAGGCCGTTGGAGCTGCCCTCGGGCGGCCTTTCTCCCAGCTTCGAACGCGGTGAGATCACCTTCATCGGTACGGCGACCGTGCTCTTGCGCTACGCCGGGTTCACGATCCTGACCGACCCCAACTTCCTGCACGCCGGTGAGCACGCCTACCTCGGTCTGGGCCTGCGGTCCAAGCGGCTCACCTCTCCGGCCATGACGATCGCCGACCTGCCTCCACTCGACTTGGTCGTGTTGTCTCATCATCACGGGGATCACTTCGACAGGGTGGCGGCCAAGGGGCTCCACAAGGACGTCCCCATCGTCACCGAGCCCCACGCCAGCAAGAAGCTGCGCAGCCAGGGCTTTCGGGCACCGGTGGCCCTCGACACCTGGCAGACCCAGGTCGTGGTACGGGGCCAGGCACGACTTCGAGTGACGGCCATGCCGGGCAAGCATGCCCCGCAGCCCCTTCGTTTCCTGCTTCCTCCGGTCATGGGCTCGCTGCTCGAGTTCCACGAAGGAGAAGACCTCAAGTTCGTCCTCTACATCACCGGCGACACGCTGATGGACGAGCAACTGCACGAGATTCCTCGCCGGTATCCCGACATCGACCTGTGCCTCATCCACCTGGGCGGCACCAAGGTGGCGGGAATCCTTCTCACCATGGACGCCAGCCAGGGTGTGCGCGCGCTTCAGGTGGTCCGACCGCGCTCTGCCATGCCGATCCACTACGACGACTACACCGTGTTCAAGTCCCCGCTGGAGGACTTCAAGCAGGCCGCGGCCGCCGCTGACCTTGGCACGGAGATCCACTACGTCGCCCGAGGGGACACCCACCGCTTCGAGATGGCCCGCTGACCGAGCGGCGCGGCGGCCGCGGGACAAGGTGTGTTCCCGCTCCAGGCTGCCGGGGCTAGGGTCGATCCGTGGCCATCCCCAAGGTCTGCGGCATCGAGACGGAGTACGGCATCGTGCTGCGCGGCTCGGGTGATTCCAATCCCATCGCCGCCTCGTCGGTGCTCATCAACGCCTACGTGAGCGAGCTGCAGCGCAGGGTGGGATGGGATTTCGAGGACGAGTCTCCCGGCAACGACGCTCGGGGGTTCGCCCGCGAGGGGTCAATGCCGCCCGAGGTCGAGACCCACCTGGTGAACGCCGTGCTCACCAACGGCGCTCGCTACTACGTGGACCACGCCCATCCCGAGTTCTCGACTCCCGAGTGCGCCGATCCTCTCCAGTGTGTTCGCTACGACAAGGCCGGGGAGCGGATCCTGGCTCGGTCGATGGAGGCGGCGGCGAAGGCCCTGCCGATGGGCCAGGACATCGTGGTCTACAAGAACAACTCGGATCGCAAGGGAAACTCCTACGGCTGCCACGAGAACTACCTGATGGACCGCCAGGCGCCGTTCCCCCGCATCGTGCGTCACGTCATGCCCCATTTCATCACCCGCCAGATCTACACCGGAGCGGGAAAGGTGGGCACCGAGACCCCTCAGCCCCGGGGCCGCGAGGTCTCCTTCCAGCTCACGCAGCGGGCCGACTTCTTCGAGGAGGAGGTGGGCCTCGAGACCACGCTCAAGCGACCCATCATCAACACCCGCGACGAGCCCCATGCCGACGCCCAGAAGTACCGCCGCCTCCATGTGATCGTGGGCGACGCGAACCTGGCCGAGGTCTCCACCTTCTTGAAGGTCGGGGTCACCGTCATCGTGCTGTGCATGATCGAGGACGACTGGTTCGCCGACAAGGACTTCTCCTTCGCCTCACCCGTGCAGGCGCTAAGGCGCATCTCCTGCGACCTCGACCTGAGCGAGGCGCTGCCGCTCGCCGACGGGCGCACCGCCACTGCTCTGGACATCCAATGGGAGTACCTCGACCTGGCCCGCAAGTACGCCGAGGAGCGCGGGTTGGGCGGGGTGGGAGAAGACGTGGGCGCGGAGGTGCTGCACCGATGGGAGGGCGTGCTGAGCGGCCTGGAGACCGATCCCATGTCCCTCGCCGACCAGCTGGACTGGGTAGCCAAGTACCGCCTGATCGACGGGTACCGTCAGCGCCACGACCTGTCCTGGTCCGATCCCAAGCTGGCGGCCATGGACCTGCAGTACCACGACGTGCGCCCGAGCCGGTCGTTGTTCGCCAAGCTCCCGATGCAGCGATTGGTCACCGAGGAGTCGGTGATCGAGGCCATCACCGAGCCTCCCCCCGACACCCGGGCCTATTTCCGGGGTCGGTGCCTGCAGCGCTGGGCATCGTCCATCTCGGCGGCGAACTGGGACTCTTTGGTGTTCGACCTCGGCACCGACCCCCTGCGCCGCGTCCCGATGATGGAACCGCTCAGGGGCACCGCGGCCATGGTCGATAGCTTGTTGGAGCGATGCTCGGAGCCAGCCGAGCTGTTGGATCTCTTGGGTTCTTAGTCCTTAGGAGGAGCATGACGGAGAGAGAGCAAAGAAGAAGGCCGACACCCGCCCGGAGGGTCGAAGAGGTTGAGGACGTCGCGCCCGTTCCCTCTGAGCAGGGCGAGAAGATAAAGGCCGAATTAGACGAGTTGCTGGACGAAATAGATGAGGTGCTAGAGGAGAATGCGGAGGATTTTGTTCGAAGCTACGTGCAGAAAGGCGGCCAGTAGCTACCTCCATAGTCTAAAATCCGATCGGTCTTCACTGCTTGCTTGCGAACGTGCGTTCGAGTAGCATATCTGCGTGAAGCGATGCAAGAAATGTGGAGAGTGGAAGCCGACAAGTGAGTTTTACCGGTCTGCGGAAATGCGGGATGGCTATCGGAACGATTGCAAGATGTGCAACCTTGCCGCCAAGGCAGCGAGATACAAGGCGGATCCCCAGCCGTGCATCGACCGGGTGAAGCGATGGCAGCAGGAGAACCCTGAGCGCCTGAATGCCAGTCGTCGTAGTAGGCGTGAACTGCCCGAGGTCAGGCGGCGGGAACGAGCTGCCCACCTCATGCGCAAGTACGGCATCACGATAGAGCAGTATGAAGAGATGCTCGAGGCGCAAGAGGGTGGGTGCGCTATCTGCGGAAGACCGCCTCGCCCCGACGTAGCGCTCCATATCGATCATGAGCACACATCGGGCCGCGTTCGCGGTTTGCTCTGCTTTTCTTGCAATGCGGCTCTCGGGTATTTCGGTGACGACGGTGACCGGTTGGTGATGGCCGCGGCATACCTGGGCCCGGTAACGAAGGACCCGGAGCTCGTCAAGAGGTTGGCGGAGTTGAAGCAAGGAGCTCACGGCCAAGGGCGGCTAGCCGGCGTCTGACCGACGACGTAGCTGCGGATATTCTCACGAATGCTCCGGCGGTAATGCTCCGTGCGGGCCCACGCCCGGTTTCGGGAGAGGACAAGGGCCCGCGCCCTGGACGCCGCCGGAGCCTGTCAGGCCACCAACTAGCCTGCCGCCGGAGATGACGCTTCCTATGTTCCCGCCCACCGACGACCCCGGGCCGAGCTTCAGCCACCTGCTGCGCCGCCTGCAGGGGGACCCGGCGGCCTTCCAGGTGGACGAGTCGCTGGTGGTGCACGCCACCACGATCGTGGCCTTCCGCTACGCCGATGGGGTGGTGATGGTCGGCGACCGCCGAGCCACGGCCGGCTCCACCATCGCCCACCGCCACATGGACAAGGTGTACCCGGCCGATCGCCACTCGGGCGTGGCCATCGCAGGCGCCGCCGGACAGGCCATGGAACTGGTGAAGCTCTTCCAGCTCCAACTGGAGCACTACGAGAAGGTCGAAGGCTCGGCGCTCAGCCTGGAGGGGAAGGCCAACCAGCTGGCCCAGATGATCCGTCAGAACATGCCCATGGCCATGCAGGGCCTGGCCGTGTTGCCCATCTTCGGCGGCTACGACGTGCGGCGGGGGACAGGGCGCATCTTCGCCTACGACCTCACGGGCGGGCGCTACGAGGAGACCGACTACCACGCCGACGGCTCCGGCGGCCGGGACGCCCGCACCACCGTCAAGCTCGGCTACAAGGAAGGGATGGAACGCGAGGCCGCCATCGAGCTGGGCATCCAGAGCCTGTACGAGGCCGCCGAGGAGGACTCGGCCACAGGGGGGCCTGACCCGGTACGAGGCATCTACCCGGTCGTCGCCACCATCACCAGGGACGGCTTCGAGAAGGTTCCCGAGGAGGACGTGGCCGCCCGGTTCCATGCCCTCATCGAGCGCAGGACGGCCGAGGGGCGCAAACCATAACCATGAGCATGCCCTTCTACGTCGCTCCCGAGCAGATGATGAAGGACAAGGCCGACTATGCCCGGAAGGGCATCGCCCGGGGTCGGTCGCTGATGGGCGTGGTGTACTCCGGGGGCATCCTTCTGGCGGCCGAGAATCCCTCTCGTACCCTGCACAAGGTGAGCGAGATCTACGACCGCATAGCCTTCGCCGGGGCGGGGAAGTACAGCGAGTACGACCAGCTCCGGGTGGCCGGGGTGCGTCACGCGGACACCAAGGGCTACGCCTACAGCCGGGAGGACGTGGACGCTCGGTCGCTGGCCAACGCCTACGCCCAGCTCATCGGACAGGTCTTCACCCACGACGTCAAGCCCTTGGAGGTCGAGATCCTGGTGGCCGAGGTCGGCCCCGGGGCAGAGAGCTCCAGAGAGGCAACCGGCGGCGACCAGCTCTACCACATCCTCTACGACGGCACCGTGGTCGACGAGGACCACCTGAGCGTGCTCGGGGGCGAGTCCGAAGGCATCCAGGAGCGGATGGAGTCCGCCTACGTCGAGGGATGGTCGCTGGCCGACGCCTTGAACGGCGCCGTGGCCGCGCTAGGGGGGGATGGGCGCAGCATCGAGCCCGCCGACCTGGAGGTTGCCGTACTGGAGCGGGACAAAGGGCGGCGCGCTTTTCGCCGGATCAAGGACGAGGAGCTCGTCAGCCTGCTCGGGTGAGCGCCAGTAACAGCACCGAAGTCAGGACCAGGATGGCGAGCGCCAGCCTGGCGGGCGTGCCGAGGAACGGTTGCATCGCCGCCCCGTCATCGGGCCCGCCCATCTCCACAGCGCCGTCGTCGTGACTGACCCTTGACTGATACTCGTCGGCGCTGAGGAGTGCCCTGGCCAACTGCACGTCCTCCTCGCCTACGTAGAGGTGGACCTCGCCGGGGAGCGGGTACGGACCGCCGAGCGGAGGGCGCACCTCGGTGAAGATGCCGTCCGACCCCAGCCGGGCCGTGATCACTCGAGCGTGGAACTCGTGCTGCACGCAGAGCAAGTGCACCATGCGGGTCACGCCCCGAACGGTACCGTGGAGCCGATGGAGCGGCGCATCTTCGGGCTCGAGAACGAATACGGGGTGACCTGCACCCTGCGGGGCCAGCGCCGGCTCAGCCCCGACGAGGTGGCCCGCTACCTGTTCCGCCGGGTCGTCAGCTGGGGCCGGAGCAGCAACGTGTTCCTGGAGAACGGGGCTCGCCTGTACCTCGATGTGGGGAGTCACCCTGAGTACGCAACTCCAGAATGCGACTCGATCTACGACCTCGTGGTTCACGACAAAGCCGGTGAGCGCATCCTCGAGCACCTGCTCATCAGTGCCGAGCAGCGCTTGAGAGAGGAGGGCATCCGCGGGGTCATCTACCTTTTCAAGAACAACACCGACTCGGCGGGCAACTCTTACGGTTGCCACGAGAACTACCTCACCAGTCGGCGTGACGATTTCGGTCACTACGCCGAGGTGCTCATCCCCTTCTTCGTCTCCCGCCAGATCTACTCCGGGGCCGGGAAGGTGCTGCAGACGGCGCGGGGCGCGATGTACTGCATCAGCCAGCGAGCCGAGCACATCTGGGAGGGCGTGAGCAGCGCCACCACCCGGAGCCGGCCCATCATCAACACGCGTGACGAACCCCACGCCGATGCCGAGCGCTTCCGGCGACTGCACGTGATCGTGGGTGACTCCAACATGAGCGAGTACGCCACCTTCCTCAAGGTCGGGGCCACGAGCATCCTGCTCCGGATGCTCGAGGACCCGAACGTGGTGCTGCGGGACATGACCCTCGAGAATCCCATCAAGGCCATCCGCGAGATCAGCCACGATCCCACGTGCAAGCGACGGGTTCGCCTGGCCAACGGCCGAGAGGCGAGCGCGCTCGACATCCAAGGCGAGTATCTCGCGCGGGCCCAGCGCTACCACGCCCAAAAGGGCCTGAGCCCCCTCGAGGAGCAGGCGCTGATGATGTGGGAGCACTGCCTCACGGGGCTGGAGAAGGACCCCCTGTCCCTCGACCGCGAGTGTGACTGGGTGATCAAGCATCGCCTGATCGACGGCTACCGAGAGCGGGAGGACGTGCCCCTCACCCACCCAACGGTCTCCCTGCTGGACCTCCAGTACCACGACGTGTCCCAGAAGCGGGGCCTCTTCTACCTCATGCAGCGCAAGGGCATGGTGGAGCGGGTCTGCACCGACGAGGCCGTCGAGACCGCGGTGGAGCAACCGCCGCAGACCACCAGGGCCCGGCTGCGGGGCGAGTTCATCCGCAGGGCCAAGGAAAAGCGCAAGGACTACACGGTGGACTGGGTGCACCTGAAGGTCAACGAGCAGCCTCAGAAGACTGTGCTCTGCAAAGACCCGTTCAGGGCCCGTGACGAGCGCGTCGAAAAGCTCATCGCCTCGCTCTAGGCCGGAGGCGGGTCCTGCCTAGCTTCTCGACACACCTCGTGAGCGCCCTTCTCTCGGAGAGGGAGGGACTGCAGCGCGTCGCGCTCGAGTCGGGACGCAGGGCCTACGTGCTCACCGGATTGGTCGGACCCGTAGCGGTGGGCGACCGGGTGGTGGTGAACACCACCGCGGTGGATCTCGAGCTGGGCTCAGGAGGGTGGGACGTCGTCCATTGGAACCTGGAACGTGACCGGTGGTCCCAACCGGGCCCGGGCCACGTCATGAAGCTGCGCTATACGAGCCTGCAGGCCGACACCGGCGCGGCTGAGGAGCGGAGCGGCTTCCAAGGTGACGGAGCGCTCGAGTCCCTGCCCGTCATCGCCTGTTCGCTCCACAGCCAGGTGGCCTGTGTGGCCGCCGCCTTCAAGCACGCCGCGCCCGGCCGCCGCCTGGCCTACGTCATGACCGACGGCGGCTCCCTTCCCCTGGCCCTCTCCGACCTGGTGGCCGGGCTGGTGGCCACCAGGCTGGTGGACACGACCATCACCGCCGGTCAAGCCTTCGGTGGGGAGCACGAGGCCGTCAACGTGCTGTCCGCTCTGTACGTGGCCAAGGGCGGAGGGCGGGCTGATGCCGTGGTCGTCGGCACCGGGCCCGGCGTGGTGGGCACCAGGACCAAGTACGCCACCAGCGCTCTGGAGGTGGCGTGGGTCATCGACCTGGCGGGCAGGGGAGGCGGCCGGCCTGTTCTGGCCCTGCGCTACTCAGAAGCGGACCGCAGGGCGCGCCACCAGGGAGTGAGCCACCACTCGCTCACGGCCCTGGAGCAGGCCCACGAGACGGCGTTGGTTCCCGTTCCCCGTGGTCACTCCCACACCGAGCTCGCCGGACACGATGTCATGGAGGTCGACGTGCCAAACGTTCCGACGCTCCTCGAAGGACACGGGTTGAGCGTGACGTCCATGGGCAGAGGCCCGTCGGAGGACCCGCTGTTCTACGCTTACGCCGGCGCAGCCGGAGTTGCCGCGGCGTCGGTAACCTCGTTCGCGTGACCCGCCTGGAGCGGTTGATCAACCTGGTGGCGGCCCTGCTGGAGACGGACCGTCCCATCCCCAGGGCCGAGCTCCAGCAGCGGGTCCCCGGCTACGAGGGATCGGCCCCGTCCGTCAGGCGCGCCTTCGAGCGGGACAAGGACGCGCTCCGGAACATGGGGGTGCCGATCACCGTGGAGCCGCTCGATCCTGCCGTCCCCGAGATGGGGGAGGGGTATCGCATCAGGCGGGAGCAGTACGAGCTGGCCGATCCGGGCCTGGAGACCGACGAGCTGGCCGCTTTGCACCTCGCTGCTTCGGCCGTGCGACTCGAGGGTGCGGGCGGTCAGGAGGCACTCTGGAAGCTGGGGGGCGCTCCCGGCGGGGAAGGCCCGGATGGGCCGCTCGCCGCCCTCCCGGGCGGCGAGCACCTGCCCACGCTGTTCGCGGCCATGAGCGAGCGGCGGACCGTGAGCTTCACCTACCGGGGTGTTGAGCGATCGGTGGACCCGTTCTGGTTGACCTTCGCCAACGGCCGGTGGTACCTGGGGGGGAACGATCACCTTCGGGGCGAGGAGCGACGGTTCCGCCTGGACCGGATCGAGACGCCGCCCGCCGTAGGCGAGCCTGGAGCCTTCGATCGACCGGCGCTGGGCAGGCGTGCCTCCCCCCAGCCCTGGCGACTCGGGGATGAGGAGGAGGTGGAGGGGCTGTTGCTGGTGGACGCCCACCAGGCCGATTGGGCGGTGGCCCAGGTGGGGGAGGCATCGGTGCGCGAATCGCGGCCCGACGGCGCGGTGGTGCTGGCCCTGCCGGTCTCCAACCGCGAGGCCTTCCGCTCCTTCGCACTGGGTTTCCTCGACCACGCCGAGATCCTCGGGCCGCCGGCGCTGCGCCGGGACGTTCTGGACTGGCTCGAGGCGGTGCCGGGTTGACGACACGACGGCGCGCCAGCGCCGAAGAGAGTCTCCGGCGCCTGCTGGCCCTCGTGCCCTGGGTGGCCGGCCGCGACGGGCCTCGCGTCGAGGAGGTCTGCGCCCGGTTCGGCTGCACGGAGGCCGAGCTCATGGAAGATCTCGAGCTCCTCTTCATGTGCGGCCTCTACCCCTTCACGCCCGACACCCTGGTCGAGGTGACCATGGAGGAGGATCGGGTCTGGATCCGCTACGCCAACTTCTTCTCGAGGCCGCTTCGACTCACGCCGGCGGAGGGGCTCTTCCTCCTGGCTGCGGGGACCACGCTGCTCGCCCTGCCCGGCACCGACTCGGAGGGTCCCCTCGGCACGGGGCTGGCCAAGCTCGCCGCCGCACTCGGCGTCAGCCCCGAGGAGGCGGTCGGTGTGGAGCTGGGCCACGCCCCACCCGAGGTCCTGGCCACGCTCCAGCGCGCCGCCGCCGACCACAAGCAGGTGGTGATCGACTACTACTCCTACGGTCGGGACGGTTGGGGCAGGCGGACCATCGATCCACACCGGGTGTTCAACGCCACGGGCCAGTGGTATGTCGACGCCTGGTGCCACGACGCTGTCGGCGAGCGCGTCTTTCGGATTGATCGGATGAGGGCCGCCGAGCTCCTCGACATCACCTTCGATCCCCGTCCGATCAACGGCACCACGCCGACCTACTCGCCCAGGCCTCATGACCCCGTGGTGGTCCTCGAGCTCGACGATCAGTCCCGGTGGGTCGCCGAGCAGTACCCGAACGAGGGGGTCGAGCACGTGGGCTCGGGTAAGTGGCGCGTTCGCCTCCGGGTGAGCGAGCGGGCATGGCTCGAGCGCCTCCTGCTCCGGCTGGGTCCCCGGGCTCGGGTGGTGGACGGGGACGCCTCTGTCGGCGCTGCGGCTGCCGAGCGTGTGCTTGCCCGCTATGGCGTTAGCGTGAGGTCCCAATGAGCCCCCCGAGCCGGCGACGATGACGTTGCCTCCCGAGATCCACCCGCAGAAGTCGCCGACGTCCGGCCCGTACCCTGTGTGCAACGATGCCGACACAGCGTCTCTCGGCGAACCGACGGTGGACATCCCGGCTGTGGACGCCCCCGCCTCGAGCGCGCCGGCCGTGAACGAGGCCGCAGTAGGAGAAGTCGCACAGGACACGATCGTCGTCGAAGAGCCGGTCGTCGAAGAGCTCGTCGTCGAAGAGCCGGTCGTCGAGGAGCCGGTGGCCAAGCAGAGTGTCCTGCGAAGCATCACCGAGTGGGTGGTAATTCTGGGTGTGGCCCTCGTCGCGGCCATCGTCATTCGCCAGTTCCTGCTTCAGGCGTTCTACATCCCGTCCGGATCCATGGAGCACACCCTCGAGATCAAGGACCGGGTTCTCGTCAACAAGCTGAGCTACCGGCTTCACGAGGTGCACAGGGGCGACATCATCGTGTTCGAACGCCCCGCCGACGACGGGAGCGGGAGCAAGGACCTCATCAAGCGAGTCGTGGGCCTGCCGGGAGAAACGGTGGAAGGTCGCGACAGCGCCGTCTTCGTCAACGGCCAGCGCCTCAACGAGCCCTACCTCGCGAAGGGCGTGACGTCGAGCTCCTTTCCCGCGCAGCGGGTGCCCCCCGGGCACGTGTGGATGATGGGCGACAACCGCTCGAACTCGAGGGACAGCCGGGTCTTCGGAGCCGTGCCCCAGTCCAACGTGAAGGGGCGAGCCTTCATCCGGGTCTTCCCGATCAGGTCGATCAGTCTCCTGTGATCGACTGGCGGGCCACCGCCGCCATCATCGCCTCCACGTGGTCGGAGTAAACGGCGTCGATGCCGGCGGCGAGGCTGGCGGCCAGTACCCGCGGGTGCTGGCAGTCCCAGGCCAGGCAGTAGCGGCTGAAGCGGTGGAAGAGGGTGGTGAGGCCGCCGGTCCAGTCCGTGTAGTGGAGATTGACGGCGTCGACACCCGCGTCGGCGAGGGCCGCCGCACGCCGCTCAGGGCCCTCCTTGATCCGGCGCAACCGAGTGGAGTCCACCAGGTGGACGTCGTCCGAAAGGACCCGCCAAAGCGCCACCTGCCGCCAGTCCGGGTGGCAGAGCCACAACCGACCAGGAGCCTCGCCGAACCGGCCGGCCACCGCCACCACCGGTCCGGCCGCGTTCGGGTCCTTGATGTCCAGGGACAGCTCGTAGCCCGTCCCGCACTCCTCGTACAGGCGCTCCAAGCTGATGATGTGCGAAGGGAGCGCTGCGAGGAGAACGTCGGCGATGGCGCGCCGGCGCAGCCAGGCACGCACGAAGCCGTCGTGGTTGAGCACCGGCACCCCGTCGGCAGTGAGCCACACGTCGCTCTCCAGGCCAGTGGCGCCCAGCTCGAGACCGAGACGGAACGCCTCCAGCGTGTTTCCGGGCGCGTCACCACGTGCGCCCCGGTGTGCGAAGGCGATGGGCGGACGGAGCAGAGACGGTTGAGAACCGCTCAAGTTTCTGGACCGATGGTGCCGATGCTATTGGGGACGAAGGGAGGCGCTGTGGCGTGGATCAGGGCAAGCTGTACGACATGTGGGGACGTCGAGCTCAGCATCGATGAGGTGCAGCTCTTGATGTGCGCGTCGACGAGCGAGGGCTCGTACGTCTTCCGTTGCCCGGCGTGCCGCCTGATCGTCTCCAAGGCGGCCGAGGAGAACGTGGTCGACGTACTCGTGGCCTCGGGCGTGCGCCTCTCGGTGTGGCATCTTCCCGCCGAGCTGGACGAGCCGCACTACGGGTCTCCGATCGGCTACGACGAGCTGCTCGATTTTCACTTCCAGCTACGTGACGATGCCTGGATGGAGGAGCTCGACGCCATGGCTCTGCCACGGAGCCCTCGCCCAGGCGCCTCGAGCCCGCCAGACCGCACGGTCAGCAGTGACGCAGTGACGCAGTGACCAAGTGACGCAGTGACACGGTTCGTCCGCCGATGATCTGGCTGTTGCCGGCCCTGGTCGCAGTTCTCGGCCTCGTTGCCGTGGCCGTCGTCACCATGCGAGCCGCCGAGGAGGCGCGCCGCCTGGTCTGGGAGCTTCGCAAGCTGGGGACGGTGCGTCCCGCTCTGGTGGAGGTTCGAGCCGCCGGCCAGAGCTTGGGAGCGGCCGTTCGAAGCGCGTCCCTCCGGGATGGGAGCCGGACCTAGACTCTTCCTGTGGGAAGCATTGGTCCTATCGAGATCCTCGTCGTCCTGGTAGTGGCTTTGCTGGTCCTCGGCCCCCAGAAGCTTCCCGACGCCGCTCGGTCCGTGGGTCGGGCCATTGGTGAGGTCCGCCGCTACACCTCCGGCTTCCAGGCTGAGATGCGTGACGCGTTCGCCGAGCCCACGCCGTCCACTCGCCCCCCTCCGGCCACGGCCGGCGAAACCCTCGGCCCGACCGGCGAGAGCGCCAGCGCGACGAGCGAGGCGACCAGCGCGACCGGCGCGACGAGCGAGACCACCAGCGCGACGAGCGAGACGACCGTGGTCCCTGAGCCCACCGACGTGGTTCCGGCCGGCGAGCGGCCCATGGTGGCCGACGACCTCCCCCCGGTCACCGGCAACGGCGACACCCCGTCGGCGTAGGGAGCCGTCATCGCTCTCAAGCTGATGAAGCGAGGTGCCCGGCGCCGGTCTGCCTCGGGCGCAGCCATGTCGCTCGTCGACCACCTGAGCGAGTTGCGCAGGCGCCTTGTCATCTCCATCGTGGCGGTGGCGACGGGTGCAGTGGTGGCCTTCGCCTTCTACAACCAGATCCTGGACTTCCTGATCGGTCCCTACTGCGAGCTTCCTCAGCCACCGCGGCCGCCCGGGCCGTGCAGCCTGTTCATCACCGATCCCCTGGAGGGATTCGCCACCCGGCTCAAGGTGGCCACCTACGTGGGGCTCTTCCTGGCATCACCCGTGGTGCTCTACCAGCTCTGGCGCTTCATCACCCCGGGGCTCAACCCCAACGAGAAGCGCTACGCCATCCCCTTCGTGGTGTCGTCGATCGCCCTCTTCTGCCTGGGTGCCACCCTCGCCATGGTCACCTTCCCGAGGGCTCTCGACTTCCTCGTCGGCGTCGGTGGTCCGGACATCACCGCCATCTTCAGCCCCGCCAAGTACCTGCGCCTCATCACCTTGATGGTGCTGGCCTTCGGCGTGGCCTTCGAGTTCCCCGTGCTGCTCGTGTTCTTGCAGCTGGCGGGCGTGCTCACCAGCCGGCGCCTGGCGTCGTGGCGCCGGGCGGCCATCGTCGTCATCTTCGTGGTGGCGGCGGTGATCACGCCGAGCCAGGACCCGTACTCGCTCCTGGCCATGGCCGGTCCCATGTACGTGTTCTACGAAGCGTCCATCCTCATCGGACGACTGCTCAAACGCTGAGCGTCCCCGCGCCTCGATGAGCGCCGAAGGGATCGAACCAATGAGCACATCCAGCTCTCGGGACCGGTTCCTCGCCTCGCTGGGCTTCGAGCCGGACGGCTTCCAGGTTCGGGCCTTCGACGCCCTCGACGCCGGCCGCTCGGTGCTGGTGGCCGCCCCGACCGGATCGGGCAAGACGGTGGTGGCCGAGTACGCCATAACCCGGGCCCTCGACGCCGGCCGGAAGGCCTTCTACACCACCCCCCTGAAGGCGTTGTCCAACCAGAAGTACGCCGACCTCGTTCGGGCCCATGGAAGTGGGCGCGTGGGCCTGTTGACGGGCGACAACAGCGTCAACGCCGATGCTCCCGTCGTCGTCATGACCACCGAGGTTCTCCGCAACATGATCTACGCCGGTTCTCCGGCCCTGGAAGGGTTGCGCTACGTCGTCCTGGACGAGGTGCACTACCTGCAGAACCCCTACCGGGGCGCGGTCTGGGAAGAGGTCATCATCCACACCGCGCCCGAGGTGGACCTGGTGTGCCTCTCGGCCACGGTCTCAAACGCGGAGGAGGTGGCCAGCTGGATCCAGACCGTGCGGGGCGCCACCACGACCGTGATCGAGGAACGCCGTTCGGTGGAGCTTCGCCACCTGTACCTGGTGGGCGATCGGGCCGCGGACGAGCTGCGGCTGCTCCCCACGTTCGTGGACGGCCGGCCCAACCCCAAAGCCGAGGCGCTCGACGGTCGTTCGGCCGGCCACTCCCATGATCGTGGCCGACCCCGGGGTGGGCGGCTCTACGCGCCGCGCCGAGCCGAGGTGGCCGAGGTCCTGGCCGGCGAGTCGATGCTGCCCGCCATCTACTTCATCTTCAGCCGGGCGGCCTGCGACGACGCCGTGCGCCAGTGCGTCTCATACGGGCTGCGCCTGACGACACCGGAGGAGCGCAGCCAGATCCGGGTCATCGCCGAGGCCAAGGTTGAGGCCCTGTCCGACGACGACCTGGCCGTGCTCGACTACGGCCAATGGCTCACAGGCCTCGAGGCCGGGGTGGCGGCTCACCACGCCGGCATGGTCCCTCCCTTCAAGGAGGCGGTTGAGGCGTGTTTCAACGCCGCTCTGGTGAAGGTCGTGTTCGCCACCGAGACGCTCTCCCTCGGGATCAACATGCCGGCCCGTTCAGTCGTGATCGAGAAGCTCACCAAGTTCAACGGCGAGCGCCACGAGCCTCTGAGCCCCGGTGACTACACCCAGCTCACCGGCCGGGCCGGACGGCGGGGGATCGACGACCTGGGCTTCGCGTGCGTGCTCTGGTCACCGTTCGTTCCCTTCGACCAGGTGGCCGGTCTGGCTTCCAGACGCACCTACGCGCTCACCTCGTCATTCCGGCCTACGTACAACATGGCCGCCAACCTCGTGCGTCGCTACCCCCCGGAGGAGGCCCACCACCTCCTCAACCTGTCCTTCGCCCAGTACCAGGCCGACGCCGACGTGGTGCGCCTGGAGGCGGAGCTGGAGCGCAGCAACCAGAACCTGCGCGCCGCCGAGGCCGGAGCTGGCTGCGAGCTGGGCGACGTGGGGGAGTACCGCACCCTGCTGCGAGCCAAGCCGCGGGGTTCGCCCGAGCGCGCCGTGGTCGAGGCCCTCGGGCGCCTCCGCCCGGGCGACGTGGTGGTCGTGCCGGGACAGAGGTCGGGCGGGCGGGCCGCGGTGCTGGCCACCTCGCAGCGCCGAGGCGGCGACGTGCGCGTCACCGCCCTCACCGTGGACCGCCGGAAGCTGTCTCTTGCCCCCCGCGACTTTCCCGCGCCCCCGCGGTCTTTGGGCCGTGTCCCGCTCCCGACCCCGTACGCCCCGACCAGCCACGGCTTCCAGCGGGCCGTGGCCCAGGCCCTGGCCAGGGCCAAGCTGCGGGGCCAGCCGGTGGTGCGAGGCGGGCCGCCGCCGGCGGCCGCCGATGAGCATCCGGTGGCAGCCTGCCCCGATGCCGCCGCTCACGTGCGCCACGCCGAGCGGGCCGAGCGCCTGCGGCGGCAGGCTGAACGGCTGGAGCGCCAGGTGCGCGGGCGCACGGAATCCCTGGCCCGCCAGTTCGACCGCGTGCTCCGGGTGCTTCAGACGTGGGGCTACGTGGATGGTTGGAAGCTGACCGGTGCCGGATCGCGCCTCGCCCGCTTCTACCACGAGGCCGACCTGTTGATCGCCGAAGCCCTGGGCGAGGGCCACTTCGACGGCCTGGACCCCCCATCCCTCGCCTCGCTCACCTCGGTGTTCACCTTCGAGCAGCGCGGCTCGGCGCCGGCCCCGGCGCCGTCGTTCCCCTCGAAGGGCCTGCGCCAGCGGTGGCTCGCCATCGAGCGCCTCTGCGCCGAGCTGAACCTGGCCGAGGAGGAGGCGGGGCTGCCCCTCACCAGGCAGCCGGACCCGGGATTCATGACCATGGCGTACGACTGGGCCAAGGGCAACGACCTCGACTCGGTGCTGGCCGACGAGGACATGTCGGGTGGGGACTTCGTGCGCAACGCCAAGCAGCTCATCGACCTCCTCCGCCAGCTGGGCGACGTGGCCCCCGACCCCGGAACGTCGGGCAGCGCGCGGGCCGCCGCCGAGGGATTCTTCCGCGGCCTGGTGGCCGCTTCATCGGTCATCGGCACGGCTTCTGCGTCGCCGTCGCCGTCGCCGGCCGCGTCCGCGTGACTCTCGGGAAGTGACCATCAAGAAGGGCCAGAGCTGGGGCCATGCCGGTCCGCTGCCCGCCGGGGGAGTGGTGGTGCACAGCGACGCCGACGCCCGGGCCGCCCTGGAGGACGCCCGGCGCCGCGGCGTCGCCTACCCGCCGCTGGGCCTTTTGGGCGGCGACCTTTGCCGCACGCTCGGAGGCACGGGGGACGAGGCCCGGCTGCGCTCCGGCGAGGCCACCACGTTCACCGTGGACCTCGGCCAGGCCCTGGTCGACGGGAGCCTTCACCTCTTCGTCGCTCACCTGGTCGCGCGGACGCGGTTGTGGACGCGGGCCTACGTGGTCATGAACGCTCAGTGGTACTCCGGGGAACGTTGGCACGGTCGAGCTGGCAGCAGGGACTGGAACCTCGGTCCCCGGGCCCATCCCGGAGACGGCCTGGTCGACGCCTACGACGTCTGCCTCACCGTTGGCGACCTCCTCCGCGTGCGCCCCCGACTCCACCATGGGGCCCACCTGCCGCACCCGGGCATCAAGGAGCGGAGGGCATCGGCGGTCCAGGTCGAGCTGGAACGGCCGCTACCGGTCCGCCTCGACGGCGTGCCCATCGGCCGGGCCCGGTCCCTGTCGGTCAGGGTCGAGCCCGACGCCCTGACCGTGGTCGTGTAGGCGTCTGGTGCCCGTCAGTTAGGCGGCGTGGGCACCGGTGAGGACGAGGAGGGCAAGGGGCAGGACTACGACCCACCCCAGAGCGAGCAGAACGCCGACCAGCCGCCGCGCCCATCGTCGACGGACGAACCTGGCCGCGATGATTGGTGTCACCGCCAGCACCAGAAGCACGGCGGTGACTGCAAGCGTCTCTCGCACGCGCTCCCCGGCAGCCGGTCGACAGTCTGCTTGGCCGTAGGCCTGGACGAGGACCCCACAGCGGACACTGCCTGCTCCATAGGTGATCCGGATGGGAAGCAGCACGAGGGCGGCAAAGCCCACGAGAACAGCAACGGCCACTCCGACGACTGTGGTGAGGATGGCCGCGGGCCACGGCGACTCCGCCGATCCGATCAGGCCCTGAGAAGCGGGCCGAGATTGCACAGCCAGTGACCGTAGCCACCCCGGTCCACTGATCAAACTGATCCCGAGCGGCAAACGGATCGACCCATCCGAGGCCATCTAGCCAGCGGTCCGCCACTGGGGGGCGGTGCGAGCCGTACGCTCGGGCTCCGCATGTTCTACGTCACCGAGGCCTTCTCCGCCGAGGAGCAGGCGGTCCTCCGCCGCTACTTCACCAACCTCGACCGCCCGGTGTTCGCCCTGGTCAACCTGCCCGAGGTGGTGAAGGGGGCGCTGTTCGCCCGCTACTCCCGCTCGTCCAAGAGCCTGCGGCGGCTCTTCCTGGACGAGTTCGTGGGAGAGCTCGACATGTCCGGCGACCTCACCGTGGACGCCACCGTCGGCCTGGAGCGGGCCGAGCAGCTCTACGACCGGGTCTTCAACGAGTACGGCGACGATTCCGTGGCCCAGCTGGGCGGCGTCCACCTGGCCTGTGAGCAGGCGTCCAACCTGCTCACCAAGGTCCTCGAGCGCGGCCGGCTCATGGCCTACCTCGAGCAGTCCACCCGCTACATCGCCTACAACACCCGCTTCGCCAACGGCCACTACCGCTACCACCGAGACCCCGCGGTCCTGGACTCGCCGCTCGGCGCTCGCTACGTGGGGGACCTGGACCGCCAGTTCGACACCTACGGCCAGCTGCTCGGCCCCATGCAGGAGTGGCTCACCAGCGCGTATCCCAAGAGCGTAGGGGACTCCGACTTCGTCCACCGTCAGTCCGTCCGGGCCAAGGCCTACGACGCGCTCCGAGGGATCCTTCCCGCCGCGGCGCTGTCCAACGTGGGCATCTACGGCACGGGCCAGGCCTACGAGGCCCTCCTCCTGCGCATGCGAGCCCATGCCCTGCCCGAGGCGCGGTCGTACGGGGCCATGATGCTGGAGGAGCTGCGCAAGGTCATCCCCTCGTTCCTGAAGCGGGTCGACCAGCCGAACCGGGGCGTGGCCTGGGCCGCCTACCAGGAGGCCAACCGGGGCGCGATGGAGGAGGTCGCCGAGCGGCTCATGGCAGGGGAGGAGCCCGAGCCCCGGCCCATGGTCACCCTCGTCGACTACGACCCCGACGGCGAGGACAAGCTCGTCGCCAGCATGCTCTACCCCTACGGCGACCTGCCCGAGGACCAGGTGCTGGCTCGGGTGCGTCGCCTGTCGGTCGAGGAGAAGATGCACGTGGTCCGGGCCTACACAGGGGAGCGGTCGAACCGCCGCCACAAGCCCGGTCGGGCCCTCGAGCGGGTGGGCTACCGCTTCGACGTGCTGTCCGACTACGGCGCCTTCCGGGACCTCCAGCGCCACCGCCTCCTCACCATCGAGTGGCAGGCCCTCGCCCCTCGGCACGGCTACGCCCGGCCCGAGTCGTTGGAGGCGGCCGGGCTGGTCGGGCCCTTCGAGGAGGCCATGGCCCGCTCGGCGGCCCTCCACGACGCCCTGGCCGATTCCTTCCCGGCCCAGGCTCCCTACGCCGTGGCCCTGGCCTACCGGGTCCGCTACGCCATGCAGCTCAACGCCCGGGCCGCCATGCACCTGCTCGAGCTGCGCACCGGCCCCCAGGGCCACCCCGAGTATCGCCAGGTCTGCCAGGAGATGCACCGCCTCATCTCCCACCAGGCCGGCCACCACGCCGTGGCCGAGATGATGCGCTTCGTGGACCACGGCACCTACGACCTCGAGCGCCTGGAGGCCGAGCGTAGAGCCGAGGCCCGCCGCAGCACCCGAGTCCCATAGGCGGACGCGCTCCGTCTGGTCGTCTCATCTACGAGTTCGACGTCGTGCGCTCCTACGGCATGCGCTGACCGCCATCTGCCCCGGCCAGCCCGGCATAGGTGTCCTACGTCGGCAACACCACCGTCTTGAGCACGGTGCACTCGTCGATCGAGTACCCGAGGCCCTCCCTGCCGATCCCCGAGTCCGGCTTGCGGCCTCCGAAGGGGAAGTGGCCCACCCCGTGCTTGGGGGCGTCGTTGACGTGCACCTGGCCACACTGAAGGGCGCGGGCCACATGCCAGGCCTTGTCCAGGTCGGTGGTGAACACCGCCGAGTCGAGCCCGTAGCGAGAGCGGTTGGCCACCTCCAGGGCGGCGTCGGTGTCGTCCACGCGAACCACGGCCAGCACCGGACCGAAGGTCTCCTCCCACACGATGTCAGCGTCCAGGGGCACGTCGACCAGGACCGTGGGCTGGTGGTAGGCGGCGTGAGCCTCACCACCGGAGAGGAGCTTGGCGCCCTTGCCCACGGCGTCGCCCACCAGCTCGTTCACTCGGGTCGCGGCGCGCTCGTTCACCATGGGCCCGACCCTCACACCCTCTGCCCGGGGGTCACCCACCGGCCACTTGTCGGCCTCTTTGGCGGCCGCTTCGACGTAGGCGTCGTAGATGGGGGTCTCCACCAGCACCCGGCTGACGGCGTCGCAGCGCTGGCCGGCGTTGTTGAAGGCGCCGAGGACTGACTTCTCCACGGCGTTGTCGAGGTCGGCGTCGGCCAAGATGATGGCGGCGGCGTTGCCTCCGAGCTCCAGGTGCAAGGGCTTGGGCCCGGCGGCGGCCGCCATGCTGTGGCCGGCTCCGGTGGAGCCCGTGAAGGAGATCATGGAGATGTCGGGGTGGGAGGCCATCAGCTCGCCGATCTCACCGCCCGGGCCGGTTACCACGTTGAGCACCCCGGGCGGCAGGCCCGCCTCTTCGAAGACCCGGCCGAACAACAGGAGCGGCAGCGGATCGTCCGAGGGCGCCTTGGCCACCACCGTGTTCCCGGCGGCGAGGGCGGGGATGATCTTGGACGCGGACAGGAACAGCGGGTAGTTGAAGGGCCCCACGGTGGCGACGGTGCCCACGGGCTCTCGGAGGACGATCCCCGACTTTCCGACGGTGTCGGGGATCCAGTCGCCGGGCAGGTACTCGCCGAAGATCTTGCGGACCTCCTCGCGCACGAGGCCGAGGCGCATCCTGGTGGCCTTCACCTCGCTCTGAGCCTGCTCGGGCGTCTTGCCCAGGTTGACCACGATGGCGGACACGAAGGTGGAGGCGCTCTGGTCAAGGATCTCGCCGGCCCGCTCGCAGATCGCCAGGCGCTCGGCGGCGGGCATGAGGGCGAACCCCGACCTTGCCTTGGCCGCCGAGGCGATGGCGGCCTTCACGTCGTCGGTCCCGCCCTTTTGGACCCGTGCGATCAGGCTCCCGTCGATGGGTGAGCGGACCTCGAAGGTCTCGCCCGTGCCGGCGGGTCGCCACTCTCCGTCGATGTACAGCTGAAACGTGGGGAGGCCCTGGGCACCCTCGGACAGCAGGGGAGCGAAGCGGTCGGGCAGCTCCACGGCCAGCGGCTCGTCGGACACGTGCTCGACGAAATAGGGAGCCCACTGAGGCACGTTCACGGCATCACTCTCCTGCTGGCGGGGCGCTCCAGCCTATTGACGCGGCGGGGCCCGAGGAGATTGGACATTCCACGATGTTGCCAACGGGGTAGCCGGGGTTGCTGAGACTGATGTTGCACAAGTACCCTCGTGGTTGCGGAGTGGCAGGAGGTGATGGGGTATGCGCCATTGGCGCGTCGCGGCAGGGTTAACGGCGCTGGTGATGGCCGGGCAGGCGCATGTCAGTGGGCCGTGGTCGCGCACGGGCACCTACACCGTGCGCCGGGGTGAGAGCCTCTCCCTCGTGGCCAGGAAGACGGGTGTTCCCGTCGGTGAACTGGCCCGGGCCAACGGGATCTCCAACCGCGACCGCGTTCGGCGGGGACAGATCCTCAGCATCCCTGCGGAACGCAGTGCTCCCAGCCGGCGGCCGATCCCCATCGCTTCATCGCGACCGCTCCCGCCGCTGCCATCCCCCGTAGTAGTGGTCGACGGGGCTCGCAGCTACCGGGTACGCCGAGGCGACACGTTCGCCGCCATCGCCTCCCGCACTGGCACCTCGGCGGGGGCGCTCATGCGGGTCAACGGCATCAGGAGGGGGAGCTCGCTCCGGGCCGACACGGTTCTGAAGGTGCCCGGGCAGCCGTGGTTGTGCCCCGTCCAGGGCGGACGAGTGGACTTCTCCGACGGGTGGGGTGATCCGCGCCCCGGTGGGCGGCGCCACGTGGGCACCGACCTCTTCGCTTTCCGGGGGACCCGGGTCGTCGCCAGTGTGGGGGGCACGATCGAGCACGAGCCCGGCAGCAACGCAGGCCTCGCCTACCGCTTGCACGGCGACGACGGGAACACCTATTTCGGCGCCCACCTAGACAGCCTTGCCACCAAGCCGGGGCGCATCGAGCGGGGCGCGCTCATCGGCACCGTGGGTAGCACGGGGAACGCCCGGGGCACCACGCCCCACCTGCATTTCGAGATCCATCCAGGCGGAGGAGGACCGGTGAACCCGATCTACACGGTGAAGCGATGGTGTTGACGCGGCCGCGGGCGATCCTCGCCCTGGTGGCCCTGCTGGCCCTCGTGGGCAGCACTCAGGCCGCGGCCGTTCGCCCGGCACGGCGCTCCGGTGCCCACGTGGTGGCCAGGGGCGAGACCCTCACGGAGGTGGCCGGCCGCCTCGGCTTCAGCGTGGCCGAACTGGCCCGAGCCAACGGCATCGCCAACCCCGACCGGATCCGGGCGGGACGGCGCCTGGTGGTCCCCGGTCGGGCCGCTTCGTCGCCGTCCGGTCGGGTTGTGGCCGCCAGGGTCGGTGCCCCGAGCGCCAAGCCCTCGGGCCGACCCGGTCCCGAGGCGCTTCGTCGCCAGCCGGCCCGCCGCGCGCTGGCATCGCGTTTCGACGCCGCCGCTCGCAACTATGGCGTTCCGGCGGACCTGCTCAAGGCAGTGGCGTGGCAGGAGTCGGGATGGCAGAACGACAAGGTGTCGTCGACCAACGCCCTTGGCATCGGCCAGCTCATGCCCGACACCGTCACCTTCGTGAACGACCGGCTGCTCAGTGCTCGCCTCGATCCCCGTCGACCCGAGCACAACATCGACATGTCGGCCCGGTTCCTGCGTTACCTGCTCGACTCCACGGGTGGGAACGTGGCCATGGCCGTGGCCTCGTACTACCAGGGGCTGGCCTCGGTGCGGCGCGACGGAGCCCTCCCGGTCACGGAGCACTACGTTGCCAACGTGCTCGCCCTTCGGGCCAAATTCTAGGAAGGCATCGGGACCGCCGAGGACCCTCTTGACCTGCGGTGACGCGTAAAGGCCCAGGTCAGAGCGCCCTTGACGGGCCGGGGCAGCTTCTCGAAACTAGGGGCCGTCCCTAGACGCTCCAGACGCCTGGTCGTGGGCCTCCGGGTCTCGTTGATTCGGAGGGGGTAGTCCTCGGGGCAACGCAGGGGGTACCGGGAAGCCAAGTAGAGAACGTCCCAATAACTCATCGTCCGCTTGCGGTCGGTCGAGCCAACGGACGGCCCCAACGGCTTCCTGGCCTCCTTGCGCCTCTGCGCCGCCTTGCGCCTGCCGTTCGCTCTGCCGTGGGCTCATATGGTCGCCTCCCCTTTTCGCTCGCGCCGAGGTCGCTCGGCATGTCCACCCCCTGCGCCCCGTGCCCTGTATGGTTCCGGCGCGAACCGCACCCTCCTCCCACGGCGGGCCCCAAGGGCCCCAACCGGACCTAGGACTCATGGCAGAAGAACAAGTTGACGAAGAGCTCCTCGAGAGCAGCGAGGAGGGCGAGCCCGAAGAGCTGGACGAGGCCGATGAGCTGGACGACTCCGATCTCGACGAGCTGGACGAGGCCGACGACCTGGCGCACGTCGATGACGAAGAGGGCGACGAAGTGGTAGTGGGCGCAGTCGAGGAAGCGGGCGAGGTCGAGGCGCCCTCGGTGACCGTCAAGCAGTCGCCGGCCGCGCCAGCCGCTGCTGACGACGAGGAAGAGGAAGAGGATGAGGACGAGGAGGACGACGTGGAGGCCAGCCTCGACGTCATCTTGAAAGAGAAGCTGGTCGTCGCCGACGAGGAAGCTGACGAGGAGACGCCCGATCAGGAGGACCGGGTGGAGAGCTCGGTCAACCGGGTCTTGCCCAAGCAGCCCGACGAGTTCGTGTGCAGCTCGTGCTTCTTGGTCAAGCACCCGAGCCAGCTCGCACCCGGCGAGACGGTGCTCTGTCGAGACTGCGTCTGATCTGTTGGGCGCGGCAGCACTCTGCCTGCGTCCGTGGGAGTATCACACCATGTCCAAGACTCCTCTCGATCGCGCCCTGGACCTGTTCGTGTTCGCTCCCCTGGGCATGGCCCTCAGCGCTCGAGACGCGCTGCCCGAGCTCATAGACAAGGGCCGGGACCGCTTCACCGGCCAGGTGAGCATGGCCCGCATGATGGGCCAGCTGGCCGTCTCCCAGGGCCAGCGGGAGGCGGAGAGAGCCGTGACCGAGGCCGCCCACCGGCTGGCCGGGCTGGGCCTGATTCCCGACAACCGGCGGTGCTCGTCCGAGGCCGCCCCGGGATCGGCAGCCCCTTCGGATGCAACGGCGGCGGCACCTGCTCCCGATTTCGTTGCTGACTCCAAGGGCACAGTGGCTACGGCGACAGTGGCTCCGGTGGAAGGATCGCAGGCGCCCTCGGCACCCTCAGAGCCCTCGGCGCCCACCGCCTCAGCCGAAGACCTCGCCATTCCCGGCTACGACTCCTTGTCGGCGCCCCAGGTGGTCCAACGCCTGGCCGGACTGTCCAGCGAGGAGTTGGACGCCGTGCGCTCCTACGAGGCCGCCACCCGCCACCGCAAGACCATCCTCACCCGGATCTCACAGCTTCAAAATCCGTCGCAGCCCTAGCCGACTCACCGGCCGAGCCTTCACGAGCTTCACCCCATGGTCAGCGCCAGGCCTGCGGCGGTCGCCGACGTGCCCCGGCTGGCAGAGCTCTGCCGTCGCAACCAAGCCGAGCTCGGACGCCAGGAGCGGGGCGGGGCCGTCTTCGTGGCCCGTGAGGCCCGCCCCGAGCCCGTGGAGGACAGCCTCCTGTCGGGCGTGCGCGAGCCCGATACAACCGTCGTGGTGGGCACGATCGAGGGCACGGCCATCGGCTACGCCACGGGTAGAACGGAGTCCCTTCGCGACGGAAGCACCCTCGGTGTCATCGACGACCTCTACGTGGAGGAGGAGGCTCGGGCCGTTGGTGTGGGAGAGGCCATGATGGACGCCCTCCTGGAATGGTTCCGGGACCAAGGTTGCGCCGGCGTGGACTCCATGGCTCTCCCCGGGGCCCGAGCGACCAAGAACTTCTTCGAGGAGTCGGGCTTCACCGCCCGCCTTCTCGTCATGCACCACCGGATGGCGAGCGGCTGAGGTCAGGAGGCGCCTCGCCCGGGCCGCCACCGCAGCTCTGCGTGGGCGCGGTGGTGGTGAGTGACGACCGCCTGCTGATGGTGCGACGGGGACGCAGCCCGGGGGCAGGCAAGTGGTCCATCCCGGGCGGTCGCGTCGAGCCGGGCGAGACCCCGCCGCAGGCGGCGGTGCGGGAGCTGATGGAGGAGACCGGAGTTCGGGGGGAGTGCGAGGCCTTGATGGGCTCGCTCGAGCGCTGCGGCGCCGACCACCACTTCGTGATCCTGGACTACTGGATGAGGCTGGTCGGCAGCGAGGATCCGGTGGCGGGAGACGACGCCGCCGAGGTGGCCTGGGTCCCGCTCGCCGAGGTGACGCAGCGCCCGCTGGTCGAAGGTCTGGCCTCGTTCCTCGCCGGCCACGACGTCATCACCGGGCGCTGATCTCTTGGGCTGTTCCCCCGCCGAGCACCCTCTCGGGTGGGCAACTATGCCGGTGGGCGCTGCTCGCCCTCGCCGGCCTTGGAGGGGCCCACCTGCTGGCGCCGTCCTGACCGAAGCGGTGGTGGCTGGAGCCGGCGACGGGGAGGGCCCGGCGGCGGCGGCATGTCGATCCCCAGAAGGGGAGCAAGGGCCGGGACCCGGCCGCAGGCCTGTCGGGCCGCGTGCAGCAGCTCATCGCCCGCCAGCTCCGGCAGCCCGGCAGGCTTGACCGATCGCCGCACTGGCGACTCGACCACCGCGGCTAGCAACGCCGACCAGCGGTCCGGTGGAACAGCGGGGGCCATGGCCGTCCCCGCAGCCTCGCTCAGACGAACGGCCAGCTCGGCGGGGAAGCGCGTGGCCGGGTCTGGGGGCCGTCCCGCCAGCCGGAGGGCTTCGACCACACGACCCTCTTCCAGCGCCGAGGTGATGTCGCGCTCCCAGCGTCCTCGCAGGTCGGCGAGGCGGGCTTCGAGGGCCTGGCGCAGCGTGCTGGCCAGCAGCCGGGTCTGGTCGTCGCGCGCCGCGGCATCGCCCCCGGTCACCACCGAGCGCAGGTCTCGGAGAGAGACCTGGTCGATGTCCTTGGCTGCCGCCTCGGCGCGGTCACGCCACTCGGCGGCCTTCAGCTGCGAGAGCAGGCCCTCGGCCATGGCCACCAGGGCGTCGGCCCTGATGGCGGCCTCACCTTGCTTGCGCCGCTCGGCGTTCTGGATCTCCACGGCCTGGCGAACGGCGGCGATGCCGCCGCGGAGCACCTGTTCGGCGACGGGACGCTGCTCGGGGGGAAGTGCGGCCAAGGCGGCGGCCCGGTGCTCGTTGCCGGGACTGAGCCGCTTGGGCCCGCGGCGGGAGGCGGGCGCGTTGGGGTCCGATGCCCGTGGACGACGCTCCCGGCCGTTGCGCCGGTCACCCTCCGCTCGAGCCGGCCGGCCTCGCTCACCCTGTCCCCGTCCCGGCCCGCGGCGGGGGTCGGGCGGGCGCGCCCGGTCGCCGCGGGGTCCTCGTTCTCCGCGCCCGCCCCCCGGGCGGACCCCCGAGCCGTCGCCCGGGAACCGGCGAGGTGGGGTCTCGGTGTCCCGATCACCCATTGAGCTCGACGGCGGACGGGGAGGCGGCACCGGCGGCCCGATCACCTCGAGGCGCCGGGGCGCGGACCGGTTCTTGTCCTTGGGCGGGAGGACGGAGGTCACGGAGATGCCATCCATCTCAACGTCGGCCTCCACCCGGACCACGTCGCCCAGCCGGGCGCCCTTGTACAACAGCGCGGCGTCCAACACGCCCTTGGGTTGCTTGGCCCCAGCAGCGCGCCACGTCCACGTGCCGTCGTCACGCTCGCTGGTGAGCTCCACGTCCATCCGGTGGGGCATTGGGCTTCACAACCTAGCCCGCCGCACTAAAGCGACCCCGGGCCACGTCCTGGACAATACCTACATAATCACTCTTTAGCAGGGAGAGTCCCTAGCGTGCACATCTTCCGCGAGTAGGTAGTTTCCTGGCGGCCGCCTGGGTATGTTGACCCCGGTGGAGCCCAAGCAGGGACGCCGGGACGCGCACGGCGGTGGCAGGGGTACGTCGGGCGACGACGGCGACCGTCACCCGAGCGTGGTGATCGAAAGCAGCGGCGCCTCGCCCAAGGTCAGCTGCGAGTTGCCGATCGACGGCGCCGACGGTTGGTACGTGAGCGCCATCTTCCTCGAGGAGGGCGGGCAACTGGTCATGGCCGAGTTGAAGGTCTTCCCCGGCCCGGGTCCGAGGACCGACAGCAAGCGAAGCGCTCGGCGCAGGCCCGGCGAGTGGTCGGGGCGCCAGGACGCCCTGCAGGAGGTCCCCGACGGCGGGGTGAGCGCCCGGCTCCTGCGCTGCATCCGTCTTACCGATCTGCAACAACTCGTGATGGCTGAACTGACCACCACCCCCAGCTCCGAAGGCCAGGGCGCCCGGAGCGCCCGGGTGGGGCGTCCCGGCAGCGCGGGCCGGCCCGACCGCCAGTACGCCGAGTGGGCCTTCCGGTACGCCAAGAAGCTGGCGGAGGGAAGCAGGTCTCCGATCAAGGACCTGGCCGCCGAGCACGAGCGCAGTCCTGGCCAGGTCCGCGACCTGATCCACGACGCCAGAGTTCGAGGCCTGCTTTCCAAGGAGCGCCAGGGGCGGGCGGCCGGGTCGCTGACACCGAAGGCCATCCAGCTCCTGAGGGGCGAGGACTGAACGCCGCCGCCAGGTGGCCGCGGTGGCTTGGGCGTTGTGCGGATTGACCAGTCACCACTTTTGGCGCCCTCGTGGGCCAGGCTGGACCCGTGCCCGTTCCCGTCTCCTATGCCGCCACCGTCGAGCGCTTCCTCCAGCGCCTGAGCAACGAGGGTCGTTCCCCCCGCACCCTGGCTGCCTACCGGTACGACCTCGACGACACCATGGTGGACGTGGCCTCGACCTGCGGCCTGCTCCCCTCTCGGGCCAACCTCGAGCGTCTCGCTCCCGACGAGCGCGAAGGACGCGTGTGGAAGGCCTTCGAGGAGCTGGACGTGGCCGCCATCACCGCCGACCAGCTCGATGAGGCGGTGGCCGACTTCCGCACCCGGCCCGATCCTCGCTTCCTCCGCCATCCCGAGCGGGCCCCCGAAGAGCGCTCCCCCGCCACGGTCGCTCGGCGTATGGCGGCCATCCGGTCGTTCTTCGCCTGGTGCTACCGCACGGGACGGATCGCGTCCGATCCGGCCGCGCTCCTGCAGGCGCCCAAGAAGCGCAAGCGCCTGCCCCGTGGCATCGACCAGCCCACGGCCATGAAGGCCCTCGACATGGCTCGCCAGTCCTCCTGGCCCGAGCGCGACCTGCTCATCGTGGCCCTTGCCCTGGCGTGCGGGCTGCGCCTCGACGAGGTGGCCAGGCTCCAGATGAGCGACGTGGAGGGTGACCCACCCCTGGCCGTCGTTGTGCGGGGAAAGGGCGACAAGGAGCGCCGCCTCGGGCTGCCGCCCGTGGTGCAGGAGGCGCTGCGGACCTATCTCCCCACCAGGAAGGCCAAGCTCGACGCGCTGGGTCTCGAAGCCCGGACAGTGGTCGTCTCCAGCCGGGCCCGCCCGGTGAAGAACCGCAGCGGCGAGGTGGTGAGCACCAGCGTGGAGGCCAGCCGGGAGAGCGTGATCTACGTGGTGGACCGCGTCCTGCGCCTTCTCGGGGTGCGACGCCAGGGGATGCGGGTGCACGCTCTGCGCCACACCTTCGCCACCCTGGGCCTGCGGGAGGGCGCCTTCAGCCTACGCCAGCTGCAGGTGGCCCTGGGCCACTCCAGCCTGGCCACCACCCAGATCTACACTGAGGTGGCCGACGAGGAGATCGCCGCCGCCATGCTGCTCCATCCCTTGGGTGGTGGGCCGAGCACTGGAGCCGGGCGATGAGCTCGGGAGGGTCGGCGGCAATTGCCGGAGATCTTGACTACTGCTACCTCACCACCACCGGCCGGCCGCCAGCACCCCGCTGTGGCCAGGGTGGTTCTTGAAGAAGGTGAAGCCGGCCGGGCCCGCCGGCTCCTCTACGAAAAGTACAGCCGTCGCTTCGAGGGCAGCCTTGAACGCTGGCGGGACTCGGCCCTGCCCGTGGCCGTGGACCTGCGGGAGGGTCCGTAGACTTGTCGCCCATGACGACCGACTCGATCCCCAAGTCGCTGAGAGGCACGCCAGCCCTGCGTTCCGCCTACGGGCGCAAGCACGTGGTGATCGTGTGCGACGACGACCCGTCGACCTTCGAGACAGCGGCCGACCAGCTCTCGGCCATGAACGCCACTCTGGTGGTCGAGCGGGAGCCCGGGCCGCTGTCGGCTCTGCTCGGGCGACCGTCGGTCACCGCGTGCGACCGCTATCTCGATGTGGGCCTCCGCGCCGAGCAGGCGGAGGTGGCCCGGGTGGTCGAGGCCCTGCGCGGCTTCGACATGCGCTGCGAGGAGTGTCCCCAGGCCGCTGACGAGGTGGGGAGCCCCTGGTTGGCCGCCCGTGAGGTGCGCACATGAGCTCGACGCCGGAGGCACCCGAGCACCCGGTCCGGGAGTTCCCCGAGCCGCCCGTGTTCACCACTGCGGAGGAGGAGCGGCTGCATCGCAAGCAGCGGCTGGCCGCCGGCCTCCGCCTGTTCTCCCGCTTCGGGTTCGACGAGGGTATCGCCGGCCACATCACCGCCCGGGATCCCGAGCACTGCGACCACTTCTGGGTGAACCCGCTCGGGATGCACTTCGGCCACGTGCGGGTGTCCGACCTGATCCTGGTCAACCACCAGGGCGAGGTCGTGGAGGGCGCCGGTCCGGTGAACGCCGCCGCTTTCGTGATCCACTCCCAGGTGCATGCCGCCCGCCCAGACGTCATGGCCGCGGCCCATGCCCACAGCACCTATGGCAAATGCTGGTCCGCCCTGGGCCGCCCCCTTGCCCCCCTCACCCAAGATGCCTGTGCCTTCTACGACGACCACACCGTCTTCGACGACTACGCCGGGGTGGTGCTCGACCTCGAGGAGGGAAAGCGCATCGCCCACGCCCTGGGTGACACCAAAGCCGTGATCCTGCGCAACCATGGGCTCCTCACGGTGGGGGGTTCGGTAGACGAGGCCGTGTGGTGGTTCATCACCATGGAGCGCTCCTGCCAGGTACAGCTAATGGCCGAGGCGGCCGGAAGCCCGGTTCGCATCGACGACGAGACGGCGAAGCGCGCGCATAGCCAAGTCGGCCCGTCGCGGTCCGGCTGGTTCAGCTTCCAGCCCCTCTACCAACGCATCGTCCGGGAGCAGCCGGACCTGCTCCAGTGACCTGACTTGCCTCCGGCGTGATGACATGAGCCACGGGCCGGGGTACCGTCGGGTCTCGCCCGGCCAGCACACCGGAGGTCCCGATGACCAACGTCCCCCCGAACGAGCGGCCTCCGCGCACCGCATGGCGCCCGCCTCCCGGCGGGTACCAGCGCCCGGGTAGCGCGCCGCCCCCTCCGCCCCCTCCTCCTCCCCAGCAGCCTCCCCCCACGCAGCAGGCTCCCGGGTGGCAGCAGCAGCCGCCTGCCCCAGGCGGATACGGCTACCAGCAGCAGCCCAGCTACCAGCAACAACCCTACGGCTACCAGCAGCCCTACGGTCAACAGTACCCGCCGCCTCCGCAGAACCCGCCGGGCCGCGTGCTCAGCATCATCGCCTTCTCCCTGGCTGGCGTGGCGCTCATCTTGCTCCCCCCGATCTTCATGATTGCGGGGGTCGTCCTGTCGATCATCGCCATCACCAAGGGGGACTCGCTGGGAAAGTGGGCACTCGGCGCCTCCATCGCCGGCGGCGTGCTCGGCATGGTCATCGCCTTCCTCGTGTTCGGGTCGATGGACTGAGTCGGGACAGGCTCCGGCTCCTGGGCGAGAAGCACGATGGCGGGTAGGGCACCTGTGAGCACCGCTGCACCCGGCTGGTATGCGGATCCCGGGGACGGCCGGCAGTACCGCTACTGGGACGGCCAGGGCTGGACCGCCGGCGTGGCCAGGGATGCTCAGGTTCGAGAGCAGCCGATCACCGCCCAGTCGGCGGCGCAGGTGTGGGCCGAGCGCGAGGACCACAGGGCCGAGTGGCCGGCGCGAAGCGTCTTCATCGGCGTGGGCGGTGCACTGGGGGCGACGGCGCTGGCCGCCGGCGTCAGCGTCGCCGTCGACGCCGTGCTCGGCGACGAGCCGCTCGTAACGTTCGTCGTCGCCCAGCTGGCCCTCTGGGCCGGCCTCCTGCTCACCTGCGTCTTCGTCAGTCGCCGGTACGCCAGTGCTCGGCTGCTGGAGGACTACGCCGTGAGCTTCCGAGCCCTCGACCTCGGCCGGGGTGCGGTGCTGAGCATCATTGCCCGCGTGGCGGCCATTCCGTTGATAGTGCCGTTGGTCATCCTGCTCGAGCTGGACTCGAGCGAGTCCTTGAACGACCTGGGCGAGGTGGCGCGAGGGCCGGCGGGAGTCACGTTCACCTTGATCTTTCTGCTCATCGGGGCCCCGTTGGTGGAAGAGCTGTTCTTCCGGGGCTTGCTCCAGCGTTCCCTCGAGTCCCGGTTCGCGCCACCGGTGGCCATCGCCATCCAGGCCCTGCTGTTCGGCATGGCCCATCTGAGCGTGCCACTGGGGGCGGCCAACGCCGTGATCTTCGCCGGCACCGCCATGGCGGGCGTCGTCCTCGGCATCTGCGCCTGGCGCTATCACCGACTGGGTCCGGGGATAATCGCCCACGGCTTCTTCAACCTCGTCCCAGCGATCCTGATGGTTCTGGGCTGAATCCCCAGAGGGATCGGACGGCCCGGATCGGTGCTTTTGACAGGTGACACAGGTCATCACTACGAGTAGCGTCGGCGTTCTCCTAACAGGAGCTACACGGGAAGGTAGAGATCGCACATGTCCAACGTTCCCCCCGGCAGCCGACCACCCGGGAGCGGCTGGCAGTCTCCCCCGGGTGGCTACCAGCCGTCCGGCAGCTCGCAGCCTCCTCCGGGCCCGGCCTGGCAGCAGCAGCAATCGTCCCCGCAGTGGTCTAGCGGACAGAGCGGACCATCTGGACAGAAGACCAATGGGCTCGCGACCGCTGCCCTGGTTCTCGGGATCATCAGCATCCCCCTCGTCTTCTTCTGGCCGGTGGGCGTCCCGTGCGCCATCCTCGGGATCGTGTTGGGCTTCGTAGGGCTGCGCAAGGCCTCCGAGCTCGGAGGCAGCGGCAGGGGCATGGCCATTGCTGGACTCACTTGTGGAGCGGTCTCGCTGCTCCTCGTCATCGTCTTCGTGATCATCGTCGCCAGCGTCATCAACGACACCGAGAACTTCTTCGAGAGCATCCAAGCCCTCCGGCCGTTGGTGTAGGTCACCGACTGGTTCCCCCACTCGCTCAGGGGCTCCACCGGTCTCATCCCCTGCCTCTCGGCTTCGGTGTCTTCCTGGCGCCGTTCCATCCCGCGGGTCAGAATCCCACCCTCGCCCTCCAGCGTGACCTCGAGCTGATCGTGAGGCTCGACGAGCTGGGTTTCGATGAGGCTTGGATCGGCGAGCACCACTCCGCCGGCGCCGAGATCATTGCCGCGCCCGAGGTCTTCATTGCCGCGGCCGCCGAACGCACGCGCCGCATCCGCCTCGGCACGGGGGTCGTGTCGCTCCCCTACCACCACCCCTTCGTCGTGGCCGATCGCATGGTCTTCCTCGACCACCTGACCCGGGGCCGGGTCATGCTGGGCGTGGGGCCGGGCGCGCTCCCATCCGACGCCGCCATGCTCGGCATCGAGCCCGATCGGCAGCGGACCATGATGGAGGAGGCGCTCGAAGCCATCGTCCTGCTCCTCACCAGCGACGGGCCGGTCACCTACCAGAGGGAATGGTTCACCCTCCGCGACGCCCGCCTCCAGCTGCGCCCCTATCAACAGCCCTGCTTCGAGCTGGCGGTGGCGGCGCTCGTGTCACCTGCCGGGCCCCGGGCCGCCGGCCGGTTCGGCACCGGCCTGCTCTCGATCGGCGCCACCCACGCCGGGGGCTTCGACGTGCTCGCCAACCACTGGCGCATCGCCGAGGAGCGGGCGGCGGCGCACGGCACGGCGGTGGACCGCAGGCGTTGGCGCCTGGTGGCGCCCGTGCACCTGGCCCAGACGGACGAGGAGGCCCGGCGTGAGGTGGCGTTCGGGCTGCCGGCCTGGGTCGACTACTTCGGCCGGGTGGCAGCCCTGCCCCTGGCGCCCGACACCGACGACTCGGCCGAGATGGTCGACGCCCTGAACGCCAGCGGCTTCGCCGTCATCGGCACGCCCGATGCGGCCGCCGCCCAGATCCAGCGCCTCATGGACCAGTCCGGCGGCTTCGGCACCTACCTCCTCATGGCCCACGAGTGGGCCGATCGAGAGGCGACATTGCGTTCGTGCGAGCTGTTCGCCAGCGAGGTCATGCCCCGGTTCCAGGGCTCTGCCGAGCGCGCCATCCAGTCACAGGAGTGGGCGGCCGCCAACCGGGACCGCTTCTCCATGAAGACCATGGGAGCGGTGGCCAAGGCCGTCCAGGACCACTACGCCGCCCCCGACCGCCTCCCCTGAGCGAGCTGCCCCGAGAGAACTGCCCCCGAGCGAACTGGCGACGGTTTGCGGTGGCATATGGCGGAAAGCGTCGCCAGAACGGCGGGGTTCGGCAGTCGACGCCCGGGCGCCTCAGTAGCGGGCGCTCGGGGCTTGCATGTGCTCGGCAGCGGCATCTGTGGCGGCCAGGGGGCGGGCGTCCCAGGTGGGGATGAGCCGCCGGGCGGCGCGGGCCTCGTCCACCCGGCCCACCGGCGTGGTGCGGGGAGCCTCCTTGGCACCCTCGGGAGACGCGCCGATGCGCTCGAGGGCCTGGGCCAGGGCCTCGAGGGTCTGAGGGCTCTCGGTCTCGGTGGGCTCGATCATGAGGGCCTCGTCCACGATGAGCGGGAAGTACACCGTGGGGGCGTGGAATCCCTCCTCCAGGAGGCGCTTGGCCACGTCCAGCGCCCGAAGCCCCGAAGCCTTCTTGAGCGACGTGGTCGACACCACCAGCTCGTGCATGTTGGGCCGGTCGAAGGGGACGTCGTAGCTGGCCCGCAGCCGGTGGCGGAGCCAGTTGGCGTTGAGCACGGCCACCTCGGCCACCCGGCGCAGGCCGTCGGCTCCGTTGGCCAAGATGTACGAGTAGGCCCGGGCCAGGGCGAGGGCGTTGCCGTGCCAGGAGTGCACTCGGCCGATGGAGCGCTCGGGCATCCGCCAGCGGTACTCGCCGTCCTCGCCACGCTCTGGGAGCGGCCCCGGAAGGTACGGCGCCAGGCGCTCGGACACCGCCACCGGTCCTGCCCCGGGTCCCCCGCCGCCGTGGGGCACGGCGAAGGTCTTGTGCAGGTTCATGTGCACGATGTCGAAGCCCATGTCTCCAGGGCGGGTGACGCCGAGGATGGCGTTCAGGTTGGCGCCGTCGTAGTAGAGGAGCCCGCCCACCTCGTGCACGGCGGTGGCCATCTCGGCGATGTCCTCCTCGAACAGACCCAGGGTGTTGGGGTTGGTGAGCATGATGCCGGCCACGTCTTCGTCCAGGCGCTCTCGCAGGGCAGCCAGGTCCACACAGCCCCGGTCGTCGGAGGGCACCGTCACCGTCTGGTAGCCGCCGAGCGTCACCGACGCTGGGTTGGTGCCATGCGCAGAGTCGGGGATGATGACCTTGGTTCTCTGCCGCCCCGCCTCCGCGTGCCAGGCCCGCATCAAGAGCAGTCCGGTGAGCTCGCCGGCGGCGCCGGCCGGTGGCTGGAGCGTGGCGTCGTGCATTCCGGTGATGCGGCACAGCCGGTCCGCCAGGTCGGCCAACAGCTCCAACCACCCCTGGGCCAGGTGGGCCGGCGTGGCCGGGTGGGCCCCGGTGAGGCCGGGCAGCGAGGCGGCGTCGTCGCAGAGCTTGGGGTTGTACTTCATGGTGCACGACCCGAGGGGGTAGGCGCCGAGGTCCACCGAGTACTGGCGGTGGGTGAGCCGGGTGAAGTGGGCCACCAAGTCGCGCTCCGACGCGTCGGCGATCGGCGCCGGCTCGGAGCGCAGGTGCTCGGCGGGCACCAGTTCGGCGGCGTCCCACTCCGGCAGGTTGGTGGTGCGGAACGACCATGCGCTGCGTCCGGGTGAAGAGAGCTCGAAGAGGGTGGGCTCTTCGTCGCGTCCCATGAGCGGGGCGCTGGTGGCCCTCCCACCGGCAGCCGGCACCCCTGCAAGGGGGGCGGTCAACGGATGACCTTCTCGAGGGCGGCGGCGTAGGCATCGATCTGGTCGCGTGTACGGCGTTCGGTGACCGCCACCAGCAGGCCTACCCCGTACTCGTCCCCAAGGGCGATGCCGGCCAAGAAGCCCTCGTCGGCCATGCGCTCGACGGCCATCTCGGCGGGAACCGGGAGGCGCACGGCGAACTCCCGGAGCACCGGTGTCCCGACCAGCGGCTCCACTCCGTCGAGGCGGAGCAGGGCCTCTCTCGCGTAGCGGGTGCCGCGGGCACAGCGCAGGGCCAGCTCTCGAAGGCCGGTGGTCCCCAACCATGCCAGCTGCACGGCGCAGCACACGGCGATGAGGGTCTGGTTGGTGCACACGTTGGACGACGCCTTCTCCCGCCGGATGTCCTGCTCGCGCGTGCGCAGCGTGGTGACGTAGGCCCGTCGGCCCTCGGTGTCCACCGTCTCGCCCACCAGGCGGCCGGGCAGGCGCCGGACGTGGTCCTTGCGGCAGGAGAACAGGCCGAGGTAGGGGCCGCCGAAGGACAGCGGGGTGCCGAAGGGCTGCCCCTCCCCCACCACCACGTCGGCGCCGAGGGACCCCGGGGAGTGCAGGAGGCCGGCGGCCACGGGGTCGAAGGCCACCACCAGCAGCGCCCCGAGCTCGTCGGCCAGCCGCCGGGCTCCGGCCAGGTCCTCCAGGCAACCCAGGTAGTTGGGGTACTGCACCACCACGGCGCCGGGCTGCTGGGTCCGATCACCGGAAGAGGTGGCGGTTGCAGTGTCCGGCCAGCGGGTCACACCGTCGTGCAGGTCGACCTCCACCACCTCGTGCCCGCTCCCGGCGGCGAAGGTGCGCACCACATCCCGCCAGTTGGGGTTGACCCCGCGGCTAACCCACGCCGTGGACCGCCCGGTGGCGGCGGCGGCCAGGTTCACCGCCTCCACGCAGGCGCTGGCCCCGTCGTACAGGGAGGCGTTGGCGATCTCCACGCCCGTGAGGCGGGCCAGCATGGTCTGGTATTCGAACAGCGCCTGGAGCACGCCCTGGGCCACCTCAGGCTGGTAAGGCGTGTAGGCGGTCACGAACTCCGACCGCATGGCCACCCGCCGGACGGTGGCGGGCACTTCGTGGTCGTAGGCGCCGCCGCCGGCGAAGCACAGCAGCTCGGCGCCGACTGCGTTGCGGGCCGCCAGGTGCTCCATCTCCGCCGCCACGTCGGGCTCGGAGAGACCGTCGGGAATGTCGAGGTGGCGGGGCCCTGCCTGGCCACCACCCCCCTCACCATCTTCCCCTACGGCGAGGCGCAAACCCTCGGGGACGACGGCGAACAGCTCGTCGAGCGACGACAGGCCCATGAACTCGAGCATGGCGTCGATCTCGGCGTCGGTATGGGGGACGAAGTGGCCCATGGCGCTCTACGCGCCCTTCTTGGCCAGGAACGGCAGCTTGGTGACGCTGGCCGGAAGGCGACGGTTGCGCACGTCGACTTCCACGGCGGTTCCCACCTCCACCTGAGGAGGCAGGAAGGCCAAGGCGATGCCGCGCTCGAGCATCGGGGAGAAGTTGCCGCTGGTGACCACGCCTTCAGGCGCATCGTCCATCATCACGGCGCAGCCTTCCCTGGGTGGCTGGCGGCCTTGCATGGCGAGCCCCGCCAGCAGCCGCTTGGGTCCCCGCTCGCGCTCGTCCTCCAAGGCGTCGCGGCCCTGGAACGGGCCCTTGTTCCACGCCACCACCCAACCGAGCCCGGCCTGAAGAGGGGTGATGCCGGGGCCGAGCTCGTGGCCGTGGAGCGGGAGGGCGGCTTCGAGTCGAAGCGTGTCACGGGCGCCGAGCCCGGCGGGCACCACGCCTGCGTCGAGCACCGCGCTCCACAAGGCCTCGGCGGCATCGACGGGCACCGCGAGCTCCACCCCCTGCTCGCCGGTGTAACCGGTGCCGGCCACCAGCACGGGGGTTCCCCGCCAATCGATCTGGCGTACCGCGAAGCGGGGAACCTCGGCCGCCTCGGGCGACACGGCCTGGAGGCGGCGGCGGGCCTCTGGGCCCTGCACGGCCACGATGGCCCGAGTGTCGGTGACGTCCTGCCCACCCACCGCACCCATCACCCGGGCGGTGTTGGAGGCGTTGGGCATCACGTCGAAGCGCTCCTCCGCCACCCACCACACGATGATGTCGTCCAGCACCGAGGCGTCGGCCTCGTCGAGCAGGTGGGTGTACTGGGCCCGGCCGGGGGCGATGCGCCCCAGGTCGTTGGTGAGACTGGCATTGAGGGTCTCGAACGCCTGGGGGCCGGCGACGCGCACGGTGCCAAGGTGGCTCACGTCAAAGGCCACCGCGGACGTCCGGCAGGCCCGGTGCTCGGCCAGCGTGCCGCCCGGGTAGGACAGCGGCATCTCCCAGCCTCCGAAGGGCACCATCTTGGCTCCGAGGGCCCGATGGGCCGCGTCGAGGGGCGAGGTCCGCATGGCTCACCGGGAGACTAGTTGGGGAGGGCTAGTAGTCCTGGGGCTCCTTCAGCTCGAGGTCCAGGGGCCGGGGCTCGACGGCGTCGAGCTGGTCGGCCGCCAGCTGGGACGGCTCCTCCAGCCCGTACTTCACCAGGAGATTGAGGTAGTCCCGCTGGTAGAACAGCTTGATCTTGACGTCCGGGTACAGCTCCCGGAGGCGTCGGGCCTTGCGGTTCTTCTTGGTCACCAGCTTCTGGTTCAAGGTGGTGATCTCGATGTAGAGGTCGTAGACGGGCAGGTAGAAGTCGGGGCAGAAGCCCTGAACCGGCTTGTCGTCCTTGTCCCACTCGAGGGGGAACTCTCTCGGCTCGTACTCCCAGGTGATCCCGTAGAAGTCGAGCAGCTTGGCGAACTGGCGCTCCGAGTTGTGGGCGAAGCGGACCCGCTCGTGAGGGAGCTCCTGATCTTCCAGGGCTAGGCCCCTCCACCGGTGTGGGCCAGGCCACCCTCCGCCTGCCCAGCCGGACCACTTTGGGCAGGGCCTGAGTTGGGAGCCAGATCGTGGATGGCGGCGTCGAGCTCCTGCACCACCCCGGCCAGCGCCACGATGTTGAGCACGCCCTGGCCTCCTTGGAGCAGGTCGATGATCTCCTCGCCCGAGTGAGCCAGCACCGACTGGGCGCCGTTGAGCACCAGGTTGGCCGTGGCCACGTCCTCCCCGCTCTTGCGGAGCACCTCGATGGCCCGACGAGCCGACTGGAGGGAGACGCCGGCGTCGAGTAGGCGCTTGATGACCTTGAGCTCCAGCAAGTCACGGTAGGAGTACCGGCGCTGCGTGCCACTGCCCCTGGCCTCGCTGATGGACGGCCGCAGGAGGTCGGTGCGAGCCCAGTAGTCGAGTTGGCGGTAGCTGATGCCCACGATGGAGCAGACCTGCGGACCCCGGTACCCCGCTTCGGGCACGCCTTCTGACCAGAGGCCTTCTTGTCGAAGCTCTCCTTGCCCAAGCTCTTCTTGCATCGTGGGGAAGTGCCTCCTTGTCGGTTGAACCAACCTGTCGGTGCAACCCATCGGTTCACACCGAAGGAATTACAACAGTGTGGACCAAGAGTACGACGGCCCTGTGGAAAGGTCAACGACCGGTGGTCAGGGCGGAGGGCGGTCCGGCTCTGCCGGCCGCCCGGAGCACGATTGGATTCGCCGAGCAAGCTTCGCTTGGAGGCGAGTCACCCGAGGCGCTGTGCGCCGAGGGCGACTACCCGCCGAAGTCCTCGGGGCGCACGCCCTCGATGAACTGGCGGAACTCCGACACCAGCTCCTCGGGCGCGGCCTCATCCTCCTCGTCGGTGTCCATCATCAGGCCGGCCTCGTCGAGGAGGTCCTCCTCGGCGTAGATGGGGCAGGAGATGCGGGCGGCCAGGGCGATGGCGTCCGACGGTCGACTGGACACGACCTGGGACTGCCCGCCGTAGCGGAGGTGGAGCTCGGCGTAGTAGGTGCCCCCCCTGCCGTCCTCCGACATGCGCAGCTCGGTGACCACTACCCGCTCGAGCACGACCCCGAGGGCGGTGAGGAGGTCTCGCATGAGGTCATGGGTCATGGGCCTGGAGGTGGGGACCTGCTGGTGGGCGTAGGCGATGGCCGTGGCCTCGGGGGGGCCGATGAAGATCGGGAGGGTGCGCCGGGCGCCCTCCACCTCCTGGAGCAGCACCACCGGGTTGTTGGTCGGCAACTCGACTCGCACTGCGGCCAAACGCATCTCGACCATGGGCCAAACCCTACCGTGCGTCGCCCGCTGTCAGGTAGCCGTCGCTTCCCTCAGGAAGGGCCTGCGTAGAGCCCATCGACGTAGGCCCGGGGATCTTCCCGGAGTGTGCCGAGGTCACCTACGGCGACCAGGTCGAGGTTGCGGTAGTACCCGGCGTAGTCGAGCCCGTATCCGAGGACGAACTCGTCTCCCACCCTGAAGCCCGTGAAGCGTAGGGCGAGGGGGGCGATGCGCCGGGCCGCCTTGTCGAGCAGGGCGCAGACCTCGAGGGAGCCGGGGCCGCGCCGGGCCAACTCCCCCAGCACGTAGGTGAGAGTGAGACCGGTGTCCACGATGTCCTCCACCAGCACCACGTGGCGGCCGGCGATGTCGACGTCGATGTCCTTGACGATGCGGACCCGACCACTGCCCTCGCCGTACGAGGAGATGGCAAGGAAGTCCACCTCGGGCACGATGGTCAGAGCGCGGATGAGGTCGGCCAGGAACAAGACGCTGCCCTTGAGCACGGCCACCAGCACCACGCCGTCCTGGTAGGCCGAGGAAAGCTCCGCTGCCAGCCGCCGGACCCCGTCACCAAGGTTCTCCTTGGTGATGAGCACCCGGGGCGAGCTCGGGCGTGGAGACCCGTGAAGGCTCAACCCCCGGTGAGGCCCTTGATGGCTTGGCGCAGCATGGTGGTGCGGAGGCGCTCGCCCAACTGGGACAGTTCCTCCAGCGCATCGATGGCTCGCTGGCGGGCCTCGGGATTGCGCTGCTTGAGCAGCGGCACTATGACCTGTTGGAACAGGCCGGCTTCTCGCTCGGCGGAGTTCTTGTAGATCCGCAAGTGGCGCGGCTCGATGCCGAAACGGGCGAAGCCGCCCATCAGCTCGGCGACGCTCAAGCACTCCTCGTCGTAGTACACCACGTCGGCCACGCTCCGGCCCATGATGAAGCCGGCTCGCTCGAGGTCTCGGATGTGGTCGGGGGACTGCCCACTGGCGGACGCCAACTCCTCGAGGGTCAGGCTGGCCCCGGAGAGCGGGAGCGGAAGGTCCGTGACGCTCAGCCGGCGCCTCGGTGGCTGGTGACGGAGCTCCCGCGCCGGCGGCCCTGCCTGGGGCTCGGCTGCCTTCGGCTCGTCGGGTGCCCGTGGCTCGGCTGCCTGGGGCTCGACCTCCACGGCTTTGGTCTGGCCTTGGACGGTTTGTGCTTGCACGACCGGTGCCTTGGCGGGGAGAACCTGCCCCGCCTCAGCCCTGACCGGCTCGGCCGCGACCGGCTCGGCCACGACTGGTTCTGGTGCGACTGGTACGGCCGCTGCTGGTGGGCTGGCGGCTGGCGCTGTGGCAGGTGATTCTGGTGCCACGGGCTTTGCCGCTACCGCAGTCGGGTCTACCCCGACCGGTCCTTCCCCGGCTGTATCGGGCTGAAAACCGTCGCCGTCGCCGCCGTCCTCGGAGTCGTCGCGTTGACCGAGGAGGCGGCCCTTGATGACCTTGAGGGGCAGGAAGTTCTCCCGTTGCTGGCGCAGGATCCAGCGCAGGCGCTCGACATCGGTGTCGTAGAACTTGCGATATCCCGAAGGGGTGCGTTCGGGGTCGAGCAGGCCCTGGCTCTCCAGGAAGCGGATCTTGGAGATGGTGACATCGGGGAACTCGGCCTGGAGGAGCGAGAGCACCTCACCGATGGACAGGTAGGTCCGCTCCGCCATCAGACGGCTTACGCATCCCCGCCGGTGAAGAAGACCAGCTTGAACTTGCCGATCTGCACCTCGTCGCCGTGGCTCAGCGGCGACTGCTCGATGCGTTCGCGGTTGACGTACGTGCCGTTCAGGGACCCGACGTCACGCACCGAGAAGTTGTGACCCTCCCGAAGGAACTCGGCGTGGCGGCGAGAGACGGTGATGTCGTCGAGGAAGATCTCGCTCTCCGGGTGGCGCCCCACGTGCACCACGTCCACGTCCAGCGCATACCTCGAGCCCGCGTTCGGCCCTCGCTTCACCACGAGGAGGGCGTGGTCGTCGGAGGCCGCGTCGAGGCTCACGGTGAGCTCGTCCTCGGACACCTCACCGGCGGCCTCGTTCGGGAGGAAGGTGATGGTGGTCTCCTCCCCCTCGGTTTGGGCCAGGATCCCCCCACACGACGAACAGAAGTTCGAGCCGGGCGGGTTGCGATGCCCGCACTGGTTGCAGAACATCTCGCTCACGCTACTTCCGCCGCTCCCCCACCGGGCCAGTGTGGGTTCAGCTCGAAGTCAGCCGGCGGTAGGCCTCGGCATCGAGAAGGGTCCCGAAGGCGGCGGGGTCCGACGGGTCGATCACGCAGAGCCAGCCCTCACCGTAGGGGTCGTCGTTGACCTGCTGTGGCTGCTCGGAGAGCTGCCCGTTCACCTCGATCACGTCTCCAGCGACGGGGGCGTACACGTCGGAGACGGACTTGGTGGACTCGATCTCGCCCACGGAGCTGGCCGCCTCCACGGTTGCTCCGGCCTCGGGAAGCTGCACGAAGACGATGTCACCGAGGGCGTCCTGGGCGTAGTCGGTGATTCCGACGCGCAGCCGGCCATCCTCGAGGCGGGCCCACTCGTGGTCGGTGGTGTAGCGGAGGTCGTCGGGAACGTTCATCTCAGCGGAGGATCTCCTCGATGCGCCGGCTGTAGTCGTCGGCCAGCTTCTCGGCCTCGTCCTGGCTGGGCCCCTCGGCCCACACGTGGGTGAGCTGCTCCTCGGGATCGGGGAGCATGAGGGCCCACCCGTCGTCGTGGAGCACCTTGACCCCGTCCACCAGGACCAGCTCCCGGTCCTTCAGGCGCTCAACCATGGTGCGCATGAGCATCCCCTTCTGCTCCCAGGGCGTCTCCACGCCCTTGTGTGCCACGTGCACGTCGGGGGCCTGGGCCACCAGCTCGTCGAGGCTCTGCCCGGTCTGGGCCAGCATGGCCAGCAGGTGGACCAGGGCCGCAGTGGCGTCGTACGCGGGCAGGAAGGACGGGAAGATGAAGCCTCCCTCCTGGCTCGCCGCCAGGGAGAGCTCTCCCGAGGACGCCGCCTCCATCAGCTGGGCGGCGGACAGCTTGGTCCAGACGACCTCGGCGCCCTTGGCCTGGCACAACTCCTCGATGCCTCGGGACACGGCCACCGGGAGCCCGATCTTCGGCTTGTCCTGGGTGTCGGTCACCAGGCTGACGAACGCGAACATAGCGTCCACGTCGGACACCACGTGGCCCGCGTCGTCCACGAGCGTGATGTGCTCGCCGTCGGGGTCTATCACCGCACCGAGGTTGGCCCCCGACGCGCCCACCAGCTCCCCCACCTTGGCCGCGTGCTGCGATCGGTCGAACTTGGTGGCGCCCACCGTGGACGCGTAGGGGTTCACCGACAGCACGTCGGCCCCCAGCTTGGCCAGGACGTTGGGCATCACGAAGCTGGCGGTGCCGAACCCGTAGTCGAGCACGACCCGGTACCCGACCGAGCGGATGGCTTCCGCCTCCACGGTGGCCATCAGGGCCTCGGTGTAGTGCTCCAAGGTCCGGGCCGGGAAGCCGATGTCACCGATGTCCGCGGCCATGGCCCGGCGGAAGTCCTCGCGGTAGTACAGGCGCTCGATCTTGCTCTGGGCGGAGTCGGAGATGTCCACGCCCTCGCTGTCGAGGAAGCGGATCAGCACCGACTGGGCGTCGGTGGGGTCGAGCCGGACGGTGATGCCGCCCTGGCTGTTGGCCGAGCGCACCTGGAAGCGGGTCACGGGCACCGTGGCCACCTCGAGGTCGTCCACGTTGACCCCGGCCGACGTGAGCCCCACCATGGCGGCGCGCTTGAGGGCCCGCGCCGCTCGGCTCGAGTCCCGGGACGTGGTGACGGTGGCGCCCTTCTTCAAGGTGGTGGCGTAGGCCATGGCCAGGCGCACCATCAGCTCGGGCGAGATGTCCACGTTGGCCAGCCCGGACACGCCGAGGCGCCCGAAGAGGTTCCGGGCGCCTTGGGACTCCCACACGATGGAGCTGTTGATGGTGGCGCCCGGCTCCACGGTCTTGAAGGGGTAGATCTTGACCCCCTGGTTGATCAAGGCTTGGGAGCCGATGAGGCACTGGTCGCCGATGACGACGCCCTCTTCGCAGCGTGCGCCCTGGCGCAGGTCGCTGGCGCGGCACACCACGGTGCCGCGCAGGTTGACCGACGAGGCCAGGTACACGTTGTCGTGGATCACCGAGCGTTCGATGGTGACGTCGGGGCCCACCCGCACGTTGGTGCCGAGCACGGTGTACTCGGACAGCTCGGCACCGGCCTCCACCTGGCAGTAGTCACCGATCACGGCCGGCCCCTTGACCTCGGCGTCGGGGTGGACCTCGGCGCCCTCGCCGAGCCACACCCCGTCCTCCATCCTGAAGCCCGGGATCTCCACCTCGACGGTGCCGTCGAGCACGTCGCGGTGGGCGCCGGTGTAGGCGTCCAGCGTGCCGACGTCCTGCCAGTAGCCCTCCATCTCGTAGCCGAACATCGGCTTCTCGGCCTCGAGCAGAGCGGGGAAGACGTCGCCGGAGAAGTCCACCTCGCCTTTGCCGATGAAGTCGAAGATCTCCGGCTCGAGCACGTAGACACCAGTGTTGACGGCATCGCTGAACACCTCGCCCCATGACGGCTTCTCGAGGAACCGCTCGATGGAGCCGTCGTCTCGGGTGATCACGATTCCGAACTCCAGCGGGTTGTCCATGGCCTTGAGGCCGATGGTGACCAACGCCTTCTTCTCTTCGTGGAAGGCCACCACCTTGGACAGGTCGGTGGAGGTGAGCACGTCGCCGGAGATCACGAGGAAGCGCTCGTCCAGCTTGTCCCGGGCGTTGAGCACCGAGCCGGCGGTGCCCATCGGTGTCTCCTCGGTGGCGTAGGCGATGCGCACGCCGAACTCCGAGCCGTCGCCGAAGTAGTTGGTGATGGCCTGTGGGTTCACCGCCAGGGTGACGACGATGTCCTCGAAGCCGTGCTTCTTCAGCAGGCGCAGGATGTGCTCCATCATGGGCCTGTTGGCCACCGGGAGCATCGGCTTTGGGGTGTTGGAGGTGAGCGGGCGAAGTCGGGTGCCCGCACCCCCCGCCATGATCACTGCCTTCATCTCTGCTCCTGGCGTATCGGGAAAAGCCTGCGTTTGGCCTTCTGCGCGGTGGTGTCGCCACCTGGGTGTCGCTACTTGGGTGTCGCTACTTGGGTGTCGCTCCCTGCGGCGGGAGCCTACCCGCCTCCTCG
>JAUJNQ010000004.1:121486-126673 GCA_030448025.1 Acidimicrobiales bacterium
TGGGTGTCGCTACTTGGGTGTCGCTCCCTGCGGCGGGAGCCTACCCGCCTCCTCGCTGGCCGCCCTTGGCGAGGGCATCCTTGGCGAGGGGCACGTAGCGGTAGGCCGCGTAGTAGCTGAGGACCAGCCCCGGGAGGGCGCACAACCAGGCCAGGGGCCGGGCGACGGCGTGCCAGGACGCCCCACCGTCGGGGTTGGACGCCAGGAAGAGGGGGAAGGCCAGCATCAGGAGGAAGTTTCCCGCCTTGCCCACGAGCAGCACGTCGATGCGACGGGCGCCCAACAGGGCGAGGACGATGCCCGCCACCCCAACGACCAGCTCCCTGGTCAGACCCAGGATCCCCACCCAGGCGGGGATGGAGCCGTCGACGATGATGGCCACCCCACCAACGCCGAGCAGGATCCGGTCGGCGACGGGGTCGAGGACCTTGCCCAGGTTGGACACCTGGTTGAAGTGCCGTGCGACGTAGCCGTCGACGAAGTCGCTGGCGCAGAGCACGGCGAGCAGCCCGGCGGCGGCGTAGCGGTTCTCCCGGCCGAAGAGCAACCAGAGGAACAGCGGAATGAAGCCCAGGCGGATGACCGAAAGGGCGTTCGGGACCGTGAGGACCCGGTCCTCGCCCCTTCGCGCCACCTCGGAAGTGTACTTAGCGCAGCCCGTTGGAACTACCTGCACGTTCGCCGAAGGCGAACAAGCAGGTCATGAGGAGGTCAGAAGTTTTCGAACGTGCAGGTAGTTCCGCAGGGCTGCGCTTAGGCCAGCGCGCAGCAGACAGGCCAGCAGGGGGGCTGGCGATGTGGCATGTTCAAGCCTCACGTCATGGCACACCGGGGCGACGCCACCCATACACGCGGCGAGTCACTTTCGTGGAAGATCAATGTCCCCGACCACGCCGGCCGGACAGAGTCGTCTGTCTTTCGCAACGCCAAGGACCTGGCCAAGGACATCCTTGCCACACTCGAGGGCCAGGAGCCCTTCGGGCCCCGACCGTGGCAGATGCACCACGGTGGTTCGCTCTGGGTCTTCTCGCAGGGTGAGTGGAGGCTGTTCCTCAACACGGTGGGAATCGAGTGGAGCGCGCAGTTCTGCGCCGACCCGGCCAAGGTCGACCGGCTTCGCCTGAACGCCAAGGCGCTCTACGAGGCCTTTCCCGAGAGCGTCCCCGAGATGAGGCGCATGGGGTACACCACGGCCCGCAAACAGCTGGACACGCCCATCACCGACGCGGCCACGATGGGCGTGTGGGTCGATTCCATCTTCAACTCCTGCGTGCCCCTGCGGCCCGAGGCCCACACCGCGGTGCTCCCGAAGGGTGGTGGTCGTCATCACTACCCGGCGCCGATCACCGACATCGACCAGATCAAGTTCGACGACTTCGAGCTCTGGGTCACCGACACGGCCACCAAGGCCAAGATCGCGGTGTTGCCCGTGGCTCCCCGAGGGTCCGGCGACGGGCGGGTCACGCTGACGTTTGCGCCAGTCGGCCATCCCCTGGCCGAGGAGAAGCTGGCCGCGGCCCAGAACGACGAGCGGTTGGTCTTTCCTCCTGACAGCGACCTGGCAAGACAGGCCTTCGCCCACCAGTAAGTCCCTGCAGGCCCCAACGTGAATTGAGGGCAAGCCCGGATAGATCGAGGATCTGCCGCTGGGCATGCTTCGGGGCATGCCGTTTCGTGTGCCGTCGAGGACCATCGCCGCAGGATTCGTCGCAGCCACCGAGACCACAGGGCTGGCTATCGGCTACGTCAGGATCAGGACCGGCGATTGGACGGGCTTGGGGTCGGCGGAACTTGGACTGCTCCAGATGACCCTCGGCGTGTCGGTGGTCTGGTCCGGGGTGCTGATCGTCGGCCTCCTTCGAAGCCGTAGGTGGGTTGGATGGGCGGCCCTCGCCACGCTCACCGTCGTGGCCGGATGCTCGGCTTGGGCCATGGTGGACACCGCAAAACGTGTCCGTGGCAGTCCCTCGGCCCCTGATCGCCACCTCGTCGCGCCGGTGGCGCTCACCGCCTGGTCGGTCGGCGGCGTTGTCTTCTTGTCTCGGCCGGGCAGTCGGGCGGAGCTCCTGAACCGGCTTGATGGGGCTGAGCCGATCTGAGGAACCCGGCGCGACCGATCCGCGGTGTGTGGCGCCCGCGCCGGGCGGGTAGATGCAGCCCGTGCCAGAGCCGGACCAGGGAGACGACGCACGATTCGAACCCTTCGCCCACCTCGTCGACGTCACCGACACGGCAGCGCTGGTGGCGTGGGGCGGGTTCTTCCTCACCCGCGAGGACGACCGTTGGCGGGTGGTGGACGACGAGGAGCTTCCCGCCGGCAGGCGCCGGCAGGGAGGCACCATCGGCGTGCAGTCGGCCTCGTACGGCGAGGCAAGGGTGGAGGTGCTCGACCAGAGCGGTGGCGTCGTGACCTCGGCGGAGGCCGGCGACCACAATCACGTCTGGGTCCATGGCCTCGAGCCGGACACCGAGTACCGCTACCGCATCCTCGTCGACGGCGAGCCCTGGGCCGGCGGTGAGCGATGGGACTGGGTGCTCGGCCCTGACGGTGACCCGGGAGGCCCCCGTCCGGCGGGCAGGTGCTACGACCTGCGCTTGCGCACCCAGCCGAGCGCCGGCCAGCGCGTGCCGGTGACATTCCTGGCCATGGGCGACTATGGCGTGGGCATCGTCAACGGCGAAAGCGGGAGGCGCCAGCAGGCGGTGGCCAACACCATGGAGCACCTGGCCGCCACCAAGCCGGTGCGCTTCGTGTTGAGCCTGGGCGACAACATCTACCACGGACCTGAGGGACGCTCTGAAGCAGACGGGCGACGAGGATGACGACTGGTAACTCACCTTCTACCAGCCCTACCGCTACCTGATCGCCCACCTTCCGCTGTACCCCGCGGCGGGTAACCACGACGGCTCCGATACCGAGACCAGCGACGAAGTTGTCGGCCAGCTGGTCCCGGTACTTCCAAAGCCGCTTCAAAGCAGCTGAGGACGAGGGACGGGCCTCGCTCGACCCCGGCCTGTTCTACCGGTTCCAGGTGGGGAGTCTTTTGGAGATCCTCTGCCTCGACACCACATGCAGCGAGCACCAGGGCGTCCACGTCTTCGACGATGACAAGCACCGGCGCTGGCTGGAGGACGCGCTGCCCGAGGGCGGGACCGGCTCCGGGGGTCCGGCGTGGCGCATCCCGTTCTGCCATCACCCGGCCTACTGCGCCGGGCCCCACCACGAGTGCATGCCCGAGCAGATCGAGCGGGTGGTGCCGCTCTACCGGCGGGCGGTGTGCGCCTGGTGCTGAGCGGTCACGAGCACAACTTCCAGCACGGGCAGGTGGATGGAGTGGACTACGTGGTCTCCGGGGCCGCGGCCAAGCTCCAGGACGGCTCGCCCTGCAGCTGGGAGGAGGGCGGCACGGTGTCGTGGGCACGCGAGGCCCACTGCCTGCTCGTGGAGGTGGACTCCGAGCGCATCGTGGTCACCCCCTACGGCGCCACCAAGGTGGGCGAGGAGCCACAGCCCATCCGGGCGCTGACCCCCGACGGCAAGCCACCGATGCCGCCTTCGCCGTCTGAGCCATAGCCTCGCTCGGGTGCTCCGCCACGTGGCCCTCTTCCGTTGGAAAGACGGCACCACCGAGGACCAGAAGCATCAGATCCGCCATCGGCTGGCGGAGCTGCCCTCGCTCATCGCCGACGTGCGCGACTACCGCTTCGGCCCGGACGCCGGCTTGGTGGACACCAACTGGGACTTCGCCGTGGTGGCCGACTTCGACGATGCCGATGGCTGGCGTTCCTACCGGGAGCACCCGGCGCACCAACGCATCATCGCCGAGCACATCGGCCCCGCCGCCGCCGAGAGGGCCTCCGTCCAGTTCGAGCTCTGACGCGGGTCCTGCTCAAGCACGAGCCGAGACTTGTCGATGAGCGCCTGTGAACGTTCGTGACGTGGCGTCCCTCCGGCGGCTCTTCGCCGGGACCCCGTTCGACGACGAGGTCGTCGAGTTCTCGAGTGCCCTCGGCCACGCGCCCAAGTCGGCCGGTGAGCTGCTGCTCGTCGGCACCGAGGCCCACGAGCCCTGGCATTTCGCTGCCCACCTCGGCGATGAGGCCCGTTGGAACGGGCGGCCGGAGCTGGAGCCCACCCTCGTGCGGTGGCACGTCCCGGCAGGGGCTCGCCCCCACCTTGCCATCGGGCTGGAGCGGCTCGAGGCGGTGCGGCCCAACGAAGCGCTGCTGGTGGTGTCCCCGGACCTAGCCGCCGAGCGGCTCCTCGACCGGGTGGACGATGCTCGTCGCCGAGGTGCCGTCGTCCTGGCCATGGAGACCGACGACCCCGACCTTCGTGGCCTGGCCCATGAGACCCTCACCGTTCCCACGTCCGACGACGTGTCCTACCTCGACGTGGCCCAGCACGTGATCAGCGCCACCGCCCCCGCCGGGCAGTCCCCGCGTCGCTCGGTGTGGTCCCGCCTGGCGCGGGTGTTGGAACGTTCTCAACCCTGACCCGCGCCCTGACCGGCACCGGGCGCGCCGCCGTTACCTTCGTCCCGCGGCACCGGCCGCATGGCCAGGTCGATCGCCATCCAGATGGTTCGGGAGAACGGAAAGAAGACCACCGGCAGGACCACGGAGATGATCACGCCCGCCACCAGCACCGGGACGAGGGAGGTTCCCGGGTCGGCGGCGATGCGCAGCACGTAGATCATCAGGGCCAACGCGAGGAGTCCCTCGGTGACGGCCAGGTTGATCACGTAGCCCCCGAGGAAGAAGTCGCTCTCCCTTTCCAACCGAAGGTGGCACCTCGGGCAACGCTCGTCGAGTCGGAACCAAGAGGCGAAGATCCCACTCGAACCGCAGCGAGGACACCGCCGCCCGATGGCCCTAAGCAGCATCCGTCCGAGGCTCGGCTGGCCGGGCGCGCTGGGGTGGGAAGCCGGTGCTGGCATGACGCTCGAAGCTACCGGCGGCCGAGACGGGGTGGCGGAAGTCGATCACATCTGCTCAGGTCGGCAACTGCCAAGGACGCCGTAGCCGGAGAGGACCCGTAGGTCGCCATGGAGCCAGCGCGGGCCGGAGAACCGGGGCGCAGGTGAAGGTCAGACCCGGCCCAGGTCTTCGAGCGTGAGCCGCATACCGTCGAGGGCGCTCGACCTCCCGCTCAGGCCCGGTGCCCGAGACGGTCGCGCCGGTCAC
>JAUJNQ010000004.1:126773-146451 GCA_030448025.1 Acidimicrobiales bacterium
GAGGGCGCTCGACCTCCCGCTCAGGCCCGGTGCCCGAGACGGTCGCGCCGGTCACTCTGACGCCGGTCCGGCCTTCTGCGCTCCCCTGTCCGCCGGTCGGTGTCGGCGCTCCGGCGCCCGATGAACACCTCTGGCTCACGCTCGGCCCATGTCGCTGCCCTGCCTTGGATCTCCACCGTTGCCTCCTGCTCCGAGCACCGGACTTTCCACTGTGCAGCTCCAGAGTCGTTGCCACGGAGAGTGGTGTCAAGGGCACACCGAGAAGTTCCGCCCGAATTACTCCGAGTGGAGTTGTCGAGCGCCAGGTTCTCGACGCGTGCAGGAAGGCCGGGCTGCGCCCGAAGCGGGGCCATGGCCTCGTGCGAGACGCCCTCTCCTCGCCAGCGCAGGACACGGCGCTCCCGAGGACGAAGCTGTCGCCCCTCACCGACACGCCGATCCGCCGCCCTGCCGACGGCGCCGGCTTCGACAGCATCGCAAGTTGCAGGCACTCCTTCCCCTTACCAGATCGAAGCGGAGAGCCGGCGCCTGAGCCGACTCCGGTCGTCGGCACTGCGCTCGGGCCCGACGCAGCCTGCTTGAACTGCTAAAAGCCGGGCTTCGCCGAGCCGACCGCCGCTGGGGGGACATCGGCATGTTTCACAGACCTGGCCTGGGGCTGACTGTCGACTACGCCGCTCGGACCGACGATCGGGGAGAACGCGTGCGACTGAGATCACGATCCCACCAGGTGACGGGGACGCTGCTGGCAGCGACGCTCTTGGCCACGATGGTGTTCGACGCGCCGGCAGCTGAGGCAGCGCCGGTCCCTACCATCCGGACCGTCACCTGGAACGTGCTGGGCATCGACAGCAATGCGCCGGCATCGTCCGGCCCCGACACCTTCCCGGTGACGGCTCGTGTCTGCAACACCGGCGACGCCCCCGCGAGCGCTGTCAGGGCGGACTTCGTGTTCGACTCCGCCAACGCGTTCATCAACCTGTCCGGTCCAAGCACCTTGACCCTCGGTGATATGGCCGCCAGCGCCTGTGCGGACGCGGTGTTCAACGCGGTGGTCACGCGGTCCCCCTTGGCCTACGACGCTTCCCGCCGTTACCACGTCACAGCCAGCGCTACCGGGATCAGCCCCATCTCCACAGCGTCGAACCGCGAGCTCTACGTCGAGCGCCTGATCTCCCAGAACCGGAACTCGGTGCTCGGGATCACGGGAAGCGCCATCGACGTGGCCCCGAGCAGCTCCGCACCTGGGCACGCAACCGTGGTGATGGGCCAGACCTATGACTTCACGGTCACCTCCAGCACGGCCACAGGCGGCTACGAGCAGCTGGAGAGCTTCCTCAACTTCCCGAACACGATCGTCCAGGTCCTGGCGGTGAGCGCCAGCTACCCACAGCCTCCCGGTGCCACCAATGACACCGTGTATGCCGACGCCTGCGGCTGGGACAACGTCATCGGGCCCAGGCGGCCGACGGGAACCTACCTCTCCTGCGTCGGCCCCCAGAACTACCCCGGAGGCAAGGCCGGCGGAGGACCGATCTTGACCACCTACACGGTCAGGGTGATCTCGACGGGCAGGGGCAGCCTCAGCACGTTGTTCTACGACTTCTCGGGGTCCAGCTTCCATTACAACACTGACTTCGGGGCCAACCTCAACACAGTGGCGTTCGACGCCGTGAATCCGGCGGACCTATCCATGCCAAGAGCCACGCCGGCGCCTTTGCGGCCGGCTCAGCCGGTTCGTACACCATCTCGGTGCGAACGTGGGCGGTGCGGCGACCTCCACTCCCACGAGGGTCGTCGACACCCTTCCCGCCGGGCTCAGCTTCCGGGCTGCCGGTGGCACTGGTTGGATCTGCTCCGCTTCAGGCCAGACCGTCACGTGCGACCACGCAGCGGGACTGGCCGCGGGGGCGAGCTCTTCTCTGGCCTTGACGGTGTTGGTGGACCCGGACCCGCCGGCCATGGTCACCAACACCGCCACCGTCACCAACTCCGGTGACTCGAACCCGGCCAACAACACGGCCAGCGACCCCACAGCGACCGACGCTCGGCCTGCTGCCATCTCCGACTCGGCCATCACTGCCGAGGACACGGCAGTGGCCATCGACGTGCTGGCCAACGACACCGGCTTGCGGGATGCACCTCTAACCGTCACATCCACGGACCCCCCCAATGGGTCTGCGTCATGCTCGGCCGGCTCTTGCACCTACACCCCGGACCCTGGGTTCTCGGGCACCGACTCGTTCAGCTACACAGTGACCGACGCCGATGGCGACGCTTCCTCCACCGGCGTCACCATCACCGTCACAGCGGTCAACGACCCCCCGGCGTTCACGCGGCGCCGACCAACACCTTGCAGCGCATCGCCCAGGGTGCGGCCCCGGTGCCCCTGGCCGGCGTCGACCCTGAAGGCGACGCCCTCACCTACGCCCTCAGCTCCGGTTCCCTGCCCCCGGGGGTGAGCCTCAACCCCGACGGGTCCTTCTCCGGGGCAGCCACCACCGCGGGGACCTACACCTCAACGGTGGTGGTCTCTGACTCCAACGGCGGATCCGACACCACCACCTTGGTCATCACCGTGGCCGCCCCCGCCCCCAACCAGGCACCGGTGGTCAATCCCGACGCCACGACCACCCCCGAGGACACTGCGGTTACCTAATCCGAGGGTCAATGACTCCGACCCCGACGGCGGTGTGCTCGCCGTCATCTCCGCCACCGATCCGCCCAACGGCACCGTGTCGTGCTCGGCCACCTCTTGCACCTACACCCCGGCGCCGGGCTTTGCCGGCAGCGACACCTTCTCCTATGTCGTCTCCGACGGCCAAGGCGGCACCGCTTCGGCGACGGTCACCATCACCGTCACAGCGGTCAACGACCCCCGGCGTTCACCGCGGCGCCGACCAACCAGGAGCAGACAGTGATTCTGGGCCAGGCGCTCACGCCCTTGACCGGCAATGACCCGGAGGCCGGCCCAGTTACCTTCAAGTTGGTCCGCGGGCAACTGCCACCAGGCGTGAGCCTGAGCTCCAATGGCAGCTTCACCGGCCTCCCGACCGTTGCCGGTGATTTCATGGCAACGGTCAGCGTTTGTGACGTGCTTGGGGCCTGCGTTGACCGTGTGATCTGCTGCGCGCAAGGAGCGCCAACCTGAGCCAGCCTGTCGCCCCCGCTCCTGCTGCACAGCCCGACGGTCCCGTCATTGGCACAAGCACCGGACCGAACGGCTCCGTTGGTGCGAGAGCTCGACGTCGCATTGGGCCAGATACGCTCGGTCCCTCAGGTCGACTGCCACAGACCGGTGGTCCCATGGGGCCCTTGTCCGCTGGGCTTGCCCTGGTTATGAGCGGTACAGGGTTGCTGAGAGGATCCCGACACCGACGCCCGCGCGCCGCTCAGAGGCCACGTCCGGTTAGCGACCGGGACGGAACGTGTCAAGCCCGGTGAGACAACTTCTCATGCGGATTTGATGAGTGCTTCGGGAGTGGGTTCGTTGATCCAGGCGATCGTGGGCAACTTCGGTGGCGTGGGCCGGCGATGGCGGAACCGGGACGGATTGGCGGCGTAACGGCATCGAGGGTGATGGTCCGCTGCTGGCGGATCTCCGTGGCGGTGCCGTAGTGGAGCGACGCAGGGTGTGCAGGCCGACGCCGGCATGGCGGTGGATGTGGTTGTAGTGATCGAAGAAGTTGGCGCAGAAGGTGCGGGCGTCTTCGATCGAGCCGAACCGTCCGGGGAACGCCGGGCAGTACTTGAGGGTCTTGAAGTGCGCCTCAGAGTAGGGATTGTCGTTGCTCACGTGCGGGCGGCTGTGGCTGCGAGCCACGCCCAGGTCCACCAGTAGCTGGGCCACGGGCTTGGAGGTCATCGACGTTCCCGATCGGCGTGCAGGGTGAGTTGATCGGCCTTGATCCCGTGGCGGTTCAAGGTGTCGGCGATGAACGCCTCGGCCAGCTCTCCGGTCTCGGCCGGGGTGACCATCCACCCCACGACGTAGCGGGAGTAGATGTCGATGATCACGAAGCACTCGTAGTACACGCCCCGGGTGGGGCCTGGAGTTTGGTGATATCCCACGACCAAACCTGGTTCGGCCGCCGGGCGATCAGCTCGGGCTTCTTCTTGGCCGGATGGGTGCGCTGGCGGCGCCGCTCGCGGCTCTCGCCGGCGGCGGCCAACAGCCGGTACATGGTCGAGATGGAGCACAGGTAGGTGCCGTCGTCGAGCAGGCGGGCCCATACCTGGGCGGGGCCAGGTCGCAGTACTCCTCCGAGCGCAGCACGGCCAGGATCTCCTGGCGCTCGGCCTCACCAGCGCATTCGGTGGCGTGGACCGAGGGGCAGGCGGGACCGAGGTGGCTGTGCACCGGCGCCGGTAGTGGGTGGCGCGAGGCTTGCCCAACAGCTCGCACGCCCGCTTGGCCGACGTGGCCTCGACCAGCTCGGCGAAGGCAGGCTCGATCACGGCTTCGACTTCGGGTCGCAGTCCGCGCTCGGAGAGCAGCTCCAAGAGCGCGTGTGCTTTCCCCGTGATCTCCAGCGCAAGCTTGGTGCGGGCCAGCTCCGCCTCGAGCCGCTCGGCGCGGCGACGGACCTTGTCCAACTCGACCTGCTCAGCCGAACGCTTGGCCTTGCGGCCCTTGGCGGTCAGGCCTTCGATGGCACCGGCGTGGCGGACCTTGCGCCACTCGGCGATGTGGGAGGTGTAGAGACCCTCCCGGCGCAGCAGCGCTCCTCGTCCCTCCGAACCAGCCGGCAGGGCGTCGTACTCGTCGAGATGCGGGCCTTGTATTCGGCTGTGAACGAGCGTCGGCGAGGCCGGGCGGCCCGGGTCAGGCTCGTCCACCGCCCCATCATGGGCGCGCCATCAAAGATGCAGTCGTCATGGTCATCGGTCTACGTGTTCCTGTCTCGCCCTGTAGGGATGGTCAGGTGCAGCAGGTGTCTCACGTCAGCCTGACAGACAGGGGTCATGGCCCCGCGGTTCCAGGCTGCCATCAGGGGCGGCCTGCACTTCATCGGAGTGGTAGCTCGGCCTCTTGCCCAGCGGGAGTTGCGCGGACGGAAGAGCCAAGAGGGTGCAACCACCCGCGCCAAGTAGCGCCGCCGCTGCGAATCCGGGGGCCCGCCGCATCTTGTAATCATGACTCGCAAGGGGACGCGGTCAGGCAGTTCCGCGCTCCTGACTCCCACTCAGATTGGCGACACCAGGCAAGTCGGTGAAGGCTTCGGCATCAGCCGAAACGACGGTCCGACTTCTCGCCTTGGCCGTCGCGGCGATGAGCAGGTCGCGGGCCCTGCGTGGGCGCCCGACCTGGCGAACATGAGCGAGCAGCTCGGCATGTGCTCGTGCCACGGCGAGGTCGTAGTCCTCGGTAGGAATGGTGGCGAGGACCTCGTCGACGAAAGCGCTACGAGCGCCCCGGAGGGTCTCGTCGGCCAGGTGCACGCCGACCAGGAGCTCGGCGGCGGTGATCGCTGCGATCACGATGTCATCGTCATCGGCGACGATGCCATCGAGGTGCTTGCGGGAACGCTCGGCCGCGACGAGAACGGTCGTGTCGAGGATCAGTCTCGCCACGCCCGGTCCTGCGCTGGCCCGATAGCTCGCAGATCACGTAGCTCATCGTCCCAGGCCGGGTCAGCTCGGTGTCGTCGCAGCAACTCTTTGATGGCGGCCCCAGACGCGCCGGCACTGGGCGCGATTCGAGCGACACCTTTGCCGCCACGGACGACCACGAAGGTCTCGCCGTCGTGTTCGACGGCGTCGAGCAGGGCCGAAAACCCACGGGCAGCGTCGGTAGCTGAAATCTCCTTCATGGCATCAGATCTGATCCACTCGACAAGAGTAAGCGTACTCGTGGCCCAACCAGGCAGCTCGGCGCCTGATGCCGCATCAGCCGGCCGTCCGCCGCTGCTATGGCCAAGAGCATATGAAGCTGACGGATACAAACACCAGCTTCTGACCGGCGGCTGGTGGAAGGCCGCCCTTGAGCCCGTAAACGTCTTCAACGCCAAATACCGGAGTGAGCCCGCCCGCTCGGCTGTAATCCTCCATTTGGCTCGAGTCTCTCGCTTCAAGGCAGAGGTCTCCCCGTCGTGCCGCGAGTGCGAACTGTGAGGGCTTGTCCTTGATCGTCCACCCACGCCGCGGCAGATGATCCTGAAGCGATTGAAGTTGGTCGCTGGTGAGGTCGGCGTGTCTGATGACCGCATGCTTAGAGCAGTCGTCGGCGCCGTCACCGTTTGGACAGCTGTCCCTTGGTCCGCCCGCGAGTACCAAAGAGGGCGGCAGTTCCGCGAGGGTCGTGTCGTGGACCTGGCGGGCGCCCGCGTTAGCGAGTAGGAGAGCGAAGGGAGCAACCCCGATCCCGCAGAGCGACGCAGGCGAACACGACGATGACCCCGGCTTGTCTTCGCGAAAGCAGCGGGTGGCGGAACCGGCGGCCTTGATTCACGGGCAGATCATGCCCCGGCAAGACAGCGCAAACCACACAAGACTCGCTGGCGCTACGACACCCGCCCGGTTCCCTCACGTTGGCGCCACCTCGATCTCGCCACGTGGCGCCTGGAGCTTCAAGCGACACTGCGGCGACTTCGCTGTCCCACCCACGGCGTGGTGGTCGAAGCCGTGCCCTTCGCCCGCCCGGGGGCGCATCTGACCCGTGACCTCGACGACTTGCTGGCGTGGTTGGCGACACGGATGGACAAGTCGGCTGTCGCTCGGCTGTGCCGGGTGTCGTGGCGCAGCGTGGGGCGGGCCTGTGGGTGGTCACCCCAAGGGGTCCTGCCGCGTGACCCCCTGGTCGGAGACATGCTCGGTCCAACCTGTCCCGTCCCAGTAGCGAAGCTCGTGGCGGCCCGCCGGGTCAGGGAACCAGGATGGAGGGTGCTCGGACGAGGGTGGGGTGACCTTGGCCACCAAGCCCACGGGAGCGTGGGGTCGATCTCGGGCGATGTTCTCCACCCAATCCAGCAGTGGCTTTGGCCCCGTCACCGTCCAACCATGACCGGACTGTTCGAGGTCGATGGACGAGGTGAGGGTCCTCTTCCTGAGGCTCACGGCTTCCATGGGGACCGGCGAAGAGGTGGGCGGCCCGCCGTCACGGTGAACGAGGTGCCAGAAGCGCTGGTTGGTCGCCACGAGCATGGTCAGCGTCACCTTCAACCCTCGGGGTCCGAGCGTGTACCGCTCGATGTGTGCCAGGTCGACCAGCACCTCGTCGGGTGCCATTCGCTGCGACAGGTCGGTCAGTGCCCGCCCGACCGCCTGCTCCACGGCGTCGGCAACGGCCATCCCGTTGTTCCAGTCACGGCGGCGCCTGACTTTGCGCGCGTACCCGTGGCGGACATGACGGGCGACAGCCTCGACCTGGGGTCCACTGATGGGCACGGCCTGGAGTCTTCCACCGCCTGTTCGAGAGGCTCACCGCCGCTCGCTTGCCTACGGTTGGGTCGTGGGACCGATGGATGCGGGGCCGATCTGGACCGCCGCCGCACGGGTAGTGGCTGCCGCGTTGGCGCTCGCCGCGGTGGCCATGATGGTGAGCATCGCCGGGCGGGCCGGCGATGCGGTGGAGGCGCTGTCGCCGCTCATCTGGGCGGAAAGGCATAGTGCTGCCCCTCATCGCCGGTCCCGCCGTCGCTATGGGCGTCACCTTGGTGCTGGTCATATGGGCGCAGCCACCCATCGTCGAGTGCCGGCAAGACGGAGTCAGCGAAAGCTCCCAGCCATGGTGGAACAGCACCGGTGGGAGCGGGCAGGTATCGGCGTCCGGGGTGGCTACCGGCTCGATCGAGACGCCAACGGGCAGCTACACCTACCGCTGCAAAGGCTCGAGGCGGTCGAGTTCCGACGAGCCTCAGGTGGCGCCCCATAGGCCCAGCTTGGTCACTGGACCTCGCTGTCCGGAGGTGCCAGCTGGAAGGTGGTCTCCCCTTCGACGGCAGCCACTCCGGGCAGCGCCTCGATCGTCGCCCGCTGCTCTGCCGGCATCCAACCCGTGATCACGCCCAGGGCTTCGAGCACCTCCCCCACGTTCATCCCTGCTGCTCGCAACTGCTCGGCGACAGCGGCGGTCTGGGCCAGGTGGTCGTCGGCGACGGTGACGGTGACCTTGGCCTCCGGGGTGCCCACGGCCGGTTACTGGGGAGCCTGGGCCAGCCCGGCGCCCACATCCACGGACGGCAGGCTCATCGCTCGGGCTGTCTGGACCACCTTGGACCACAGCGCAGATCCCTTGGCGCCTGTGGCACCACTCAACAGAGCGGCGATGCCAGCCACGTGAGGCGTCGCCATGCTGGTGCCGGAGATGGACTTGTAGCGGATGGGCATGGGCCAGGAGGAGTAGACGGCAACGCCGGGCCCGGCGATGTCGACCTTGCCGCCCTGTACGGGGTTGCTGCGGGCGGAGAAGTCGGCGATGCGCAGGCTGGCGTCGACCGCACCGACGGCCATGATGGAAGGGCTGTTGGCGGGAATGCCCACGAAACCGTTGTTGCCCATGCTGCGCCTGGCGTTGTTGCCGGCCGCGGCCACGATGAGGCTTCCCGCGGCCAGGGCACGGCGCCCCGCCCTCTCGTAGGCGGTCGAGACCTGAGCCACGTCGGCGCCCAAAGACATTGAGATCACAGGCACGCCGTTGGCGACCGCCCAGTTCATGCCGGCCAAGATGCCGCTGTCCGTGCCCGAGCCCTGGTTGCTCAACACCTTGCCCACGAAGATCCGCGCACCGGTGGCCACGCCATAGCGGCGGCTGCCCGAAGGGCTCTTCGGACCGCATGACGTCCCCACGCAGTGGGTGCCATGCCCATTACCGTCTTGGGGGCTCTGCCCCGAGATGAATGACTTGGCGGTCATGGGGCGGCCGGCGAAGTCGGGATGGGCAAGGTCCATACCCGTGTCGAGGACCGCCACCTTGACCCCTTGTGCGGTCTTGGAAGACGTAGAGGCCCGAACGGCCTGGAGTCCCCACGTGAAGCTGGCGGTGTCGAGGAAGCCGGCGGCAGCCACGTCCGCCTCGGCGTCACCGACCCTTGCGCCGGCGAGCTGCTCGTAGAGGTGGACCACGGCGTCTCGGTAGCCGCGTACGTACTCGAGCGAGGCCGATGGCGGGACGGCCTCGATGGCGTAGAGGACGCGCTCCGGCTCCACGGCGGCGATGCGAGCGTCGCTCTCGGCCAGTCCGCTGATGGCGCCTGCATCCGCCGGGTCGGCGGACACGACCGCCACGCCCAACTCGGCGAAGACTGTGGCGTCGGCCGCCGCGGCCTCGTCCACATCCACAGCGCCGGAATCGAAGTCGAGCGTGCTGGCCACGCTGGAGACTCCGGCCATCGACTCGAGGGCTTCGGTGATCACGCCAGGGTCACCCTCGACGTCGTCACTGAACGTGACCACGAACCGGCCCGTGGTCTCGCCCACCTGGTTGGACAGCTGCGCCTCACTCTCGAAGGGAGATACCTCAGGCATGCCCACCTCCTAGAAGTCGCTCTCTCGAGCCCCATACTAGTGCCGTGACCGTGAACCTTGGAGGGGTCCACGGTTCTTGAATGCGGATCGCACACACTTCTGGTCGACGTGTTCGTCGACGAGGGAGGTGCTATGCGAGAGGGCGTGCGGGTTCGAGAGATCACCAACGACGAGGGCAACCGGCTGTTGCGGATCGTGCGTCGATCGTCGGGATCGGTGGTGACGTGGCGGCGGGCGCAGATGGTGCTGCTGTCGGCTCAGAGCATGGACGTGGCCCGCATAGCGGAGGTGGCGTTCACCTCGCCCGATCGGGTGCGTGAGGTCATCCACAACTTCAACGACGACGGCTTCGACTCGCTCTACCCCCGCTACTCCGGAGGCCGCCCGCCCACCTTCACCCTGCCACAGCGCCAGGCCATCAAGAAGATGGCGCTGTCTCGTCCTCAAGACCACGGCCTTCCGTTCTCGACGTGGAGCCTGTCCAAGCTGGCCGACTTCTTGGTCGGCGAGGGGGTGGTCGACGACATCAGCCATGAGGGCCTGCGGGTCCTGCTCCGCGAGGAGGGCGTGTCCTTTCAAGCGATGAAGACCTGGAAACAGTCCAACGACCCCGACTTCGAGGCCAAGAAGAACAGAGTCTTGGAGCTGTACGCCATCGCTGATCACAAGGCGTATCCCAGCGAAGGCGACCCAGCCGTGGTGATCTGCATGGACGAGTTCGGCCCCCTCAACCTGCTGCCCAGGCCCGGCAAGCAGTGGGCGCCCCGGGGCGACAAGACCACCAAGGCCAGCGATGCTCCCCGGCGACGACGGCGCCGGGCTACCTACAAACGACCCCACGGCGTGCGCCACCTCTTCGCCGCCTACGACTTGGGCAAGGACCGCCTCTACGGCCACGTCAAGCTCACGAAGAACCGGACCACCTTCTTGGCCTTCTGCCGCTACCTGCGCAGTCTCTATCCGCCGGAGGTGCGCATCGCCATCGTGCTCGACAACTTCAGCCCGCATCTGTCGACCCAGAAGGATCGACGAGTAGGCGAGTGGGCCGATGCCAACAACGTCGAGTTGGCTCGCAGCGACCGCTCAAAGGACGGGACGAGGGTGGTCAGGTCACCTACGCTGACGGGGAATGCGGTTCCCCATGCAGACCTCCTTTCTGGTGCCTCAAAACCGCCTCAGCGGGCGCTCAAACACGCATCCGCTGAGGGCGACTTATCTGCTGTCGGAGCGGTGTGCAAGCGCCTCTTGAAAGACAGCTAGGTACATAGCAGGTCACAAGCAGTTTTTGAGCCCCTGTAGCTCAGTGGATCAGAGCGGCTGCCTTCTAAGCAGCGGGTCGCAGGTTCGAATCCTGCCGGGGGCGCCATCAGCCAGTGCTGGGCACAGGTAGACGCCAGGTAGGCGTCGAGCCACAAACACAAGGCTGTCAGCCGGCATGGTCTGGCACAGACGACTGTCCGCTGGTGTGACGAGGAGCAGCTCGATTCCAGCGGAGGCGTCGATGACGACCCGACTCACGCGTCAGACAAGCAGCGACGGGCAGCCTCGCCGCTACGCCTTCGAGGCCACAGCACGGCAGCGACACGACGTCCCCCCCGCTGGCTCCCCGGGCCTGCGCCAGGACGGTAGGTAGCCTGAGTTGATGTGGTAGTTGTCGCCGGGCGCGCCGAAGCGGCACATGGCTGAAGGTGGGGTGGGCGGCCCGACCGACGAAGCCCCGGCCACGCGCCTCGCCCGCCGGTTGGGCTTCTCCGACGCGGTGATCATCGGACTCGGCTCCATGATCGGCGCCGGCGTGTTCGCTGCATTGGGCCCCGCCGCGGCGGCTGCCGGGAGCGGCCTGCTGATCGGCTTGGTGGTGGCGGCGGCGGTCGCCTACTGCAACGCCACCTCCTCGGCCCGGCTGGCGGCCGTGTACCCCCGGTCGGGCGGCACCTACGTCTACGGCCGGGAACGGCTGGGCGACTTCTGGGGCTACCTCGCCGGCTGGGGGTTCGTCGTGGGCAAGACCGCGAGCTGCGCGGCCATGGCGCTCACCTTCGGCGCCTACACCGCGCCCGGTTGGCAGCGCCCCTTGGCCGTTGCCGCAGTGGTGGCCCTGGCCGCGGTGAACTACCGGGGCGTGCGCAAGACGGCGGGCGTGACCCGCTTGATCATTGGCATCGTCCTGGCGTCCCTGGCCGCAGTGGTGGTGGCCGCCCTGCTCGGTGGCACGGCCTCGGGGGACAACCTTGGCTCGCTGACGGTGGGCGGAGCCCGTGGCGTGCTCGAGGCGGCCGGGCTCCTGTTCTTCGCCTTCGCCGGTTACGCCCGGATCGCGACCCTGGGCGAGGAGGTGGTGGACCCGGCCCGCACCATTCCACGCGCCATCCCGACTGCCCTCGGCATCGCCCTGGTGGTGTACGGGGCGGTTGCGGTCGCCGCCCTGCTCGCCGCCGGGCCCAGTGCCCTCGCCGGCTCTACGGCGCCGTTGGCCACCTCTGCACGCGCGGGCTCGCTCGAATGGCTCGCCCCCGCGGTCCGGGTGGGTGGCGCTGTAGCCACGCTCGGGGTTCTGCTGTCGCTCGTGGCCGGCGTGAGCCGCACGGTCTTCGCCATGGCCGCCGATCGCGAGCTGCCGCGGTGGCTCGACGTCGTCCACCCGCGCCACAAGGTGCCCCACCGGGCCGAGATGGCGGTGGCGACGCTCGTTGCCGCCCTCGTGCTCCTCTGCGACCTCAGGAGCGCCATCGGCTTCAGCTCCTTCACCGTGCTGACCTATTACGCCATCACCAATGCCTCGGCGTGGACGCTGCCCACCGAGCGGCGTCGCCGGCCCCGTCTCCTGGCCGCCGCCGGGGCGCTCGGATGCGCCGTCCTGGCCTTCACGCTGCCGCCGCCCAGCGTGGTGCTCGGAACCGTCGCCCTCAGCGTGGGTGCCGGCGCCTGGCTCCTGCAGGCGACGCTCGCTCGCCGGGGCGGGCGAGGCGGGTCGAGGCCGGGGTGTCAGGAGTGTCAGCGAGACCGGCGCGGTGGCGCGTTTGCGAGAGCGTAAGAGGTGACCGCCAGTGCCGCTCCGGTCATGGGGCCGACCAGGACGGCGACGAGCTGGTCGACGCCAACACCGCGCTCTGGACCGTTGCCGTGGCCGCCCAGGTCATCCTGGCTCCGCTGGCGGGTCTGTTGATCGCCCTCGCGGGCGTGGGCCCCGCCTTCGCCGTCAACGCTGCCTCCTTCGTCGTGTCCGCCCTGTTCCTGCGTGGTCTCCGGGCTGGACGGGCGCCGGCTTCGGATGCCGCCCCGGTCCGTCGGGCTTCGGGCTGCTGCTCGCCGCCATCGGCGTGGGGGCCGTGCCGGTCCGCTCGGGCTGCGGCGCTTCATCAGACCCGGGCACCGCTTCTGGCTGTTCGGTCCCTACGCCCTCCGAGGCCTGGTCGACTTGAGCCTCGCCGCCGTGGCCAGCCCCGTCGTGGCCGCGCCCGCCCTCGCCGCCTACGGCCTGGGCACCTCCTCGCGAATGGTGGCGTTCCAGTCGACTCTCCAGCTCGAGGCGCCGCCGGACGTGAGAGGCCGCGTCTTCGCCCTCTTCGACGTGTTGTGGCAGAGCGCCCACCTCCTGTCGCTGGCCGCGAGTGGCCTCCTGGCCGATGCCGTCGGAGTGCGGGCCGTGTACGTGGGCGGTGGGCTCTTGGTCCTGGCCGCCTTTGCCGTCGGCTGGGCCGGCGCCACGAGTTGGCCTCCTCGTGGCGACACGTCGCCAGCCACACGGTAAAGGTGTCCGACCCGGTCCCGAGTGGCCATTCCACACCGGCGCCTGTCAGAGCGAATCCAGGGTGTCCATCTCACGCAGGACCTTGGCCGCCGCCTGCACCAGGGGCAGGGCCAGCACCGCACCCGTACCCTCGCCCAGTCGCAGGCCCAGGTCGAGGACGGGGTCGAGCCCCAGGTGCTCCAGAGCGGCCGTTGCTCCCGGTTCCGCTGACCGGTGCCCGGCCACGCACCAGCGCTCGACGCCGGGCACCAGCGCCGCCGCCGCCAGGGCGGCCGCTCCGGCCATGAGGCCGTCGAGCAGGACCGGCACCCTGGCCGCTGCTCCCCCCACCACGAAGCCGGCCAGGGCGGCGATCTCCAGGCCTCCCACGCCGGCCAGGAGCCGGAGGGGGCCGGCGCCGGCTCCGGTGCGCTCCAGCCCACGCTCGATGACGTTCACCTTGCGGGCCCAGGTGGCATCGTCGATGCCGGTTCCCCTTCCGGTGACCTCGGCCGGCTGGCGGCCGGTGAAGGCCGCCACCAGCGCCGCCGCCGCGGTGGTGTTGGCGATGCCCATGTCACCCGTGATCAGGCACCGGGCCCCGTCTCCCACGCAGCCCGCTGCCACCTCGGCACCCACGTCGAGGGCTCGCCGGGCCTCGCCGTCGGTCATGGCCGCCTCCACGGCCAGATTGGCCGTCCCGGCCCGCACCTTGCGGTCGAGCACACCGCTCGACCGCTCCACCTGACCGGCCACCCCCACGTCCACCACCATCACCTCGGCGCCGGCGTGCCCGGCCAGAACGTTGATCGCCGCTCCGCCGCGGCAGAAGGCGGCCACCATCTGGGCCGTCACCTCCTGGGGCCACGAGGTGACCCCTTCGGCCACGACCCCGTGGTCGGCAGTGAACACGGCCACCACGGCAGGCTCGGGCACGGGCGGCGGGCAGGCGCCGGCCATGTCGGCCAGGCGGACGCCCAGGCTCTCGAGCCGCCCGAGGGAGCCTCGGGGCTTGGCCAGCCGGTCGTGCAGGCTCCTCGCCGCCGCGGCCGCTTCGGCGCCCGCGCTCGCGCTCGCTCCCACTGCCGGGGGGGTGATCTCCAGGTTCACCCCCCGGCGGCCCGGCGGACGGCGCCAACAAGGGCGGTGGCCGTGAGCTCGGGCAGGGTGAGGTGCCGGGCACCCATGGCCTCGGCCAGGGTGCGTGCCAGACCGAGGCGGGTGGGTCCGGTCTCGGCGTCGACCACCACCGAAGCCACGCCCTGGCGGCGCACGCTGCCGGCCACCTGGACCGCAGCCTCCACGGGGTCGGTACCCTCGGGGCCGGCGGTGGCCCGACAGTCTGACACCACGACGACCAGGGGGCGGTGCGCTCCCGACGACGCCGCCGCCGCCACCTCCAGCGCCGCGCTCAGCCCGGCGGCGAGCGGGGTGCGACCGCCGGTCGGGAGCTGCTCCAGCCGGGCACGGGCCACCTCCACGCTGCCGGTGGGCCGCAGGGCGACCTCGGCTCCCTCGCCTCGGAACGTCACCAGGGCCACCCGGTCGCGGCGTTGATAGGCGTCGAGCAGCAGGCCGATGACCGCCCCCTTCACCGCCTCCATCCGGCGCTCTGCACCCATGGAACCGGAGGCGTCGACGGCGAGCACCACGAGGTTGCCCACCCGCTGCTCCCGCACCGCCTCCCGCAGGTCGGACGCCTCCACCCGCACGTCGCCCGGGTCGGGATGCGCGGCGCGGCGGGCCGCGGCCGCCCTCACGGTGGCGCTCACGGCCACCGGGCCGAGAGGGCCGTGCGGCGTGCGGTCCCCAACCAGCCGTCCTCGGGGGCCCTCCGCCGTTGAGCGCCGGCCAGCCGCAGAAGCGCTCAGCGCAGCGGTGGGGCCGGCTTGCAGCTTCACCACGGGTGAAGGGGCGTCGGGCTCGGCCACCCGGTCCCGCGGCCCGGGCCCGCCATCGTCGGCGGCTTCGGCGGCTTCGTACGAGGTCTCTTGAGCGGCGTCGGCCACGGCGTTGTCGAGAGCCTCGTCGATCTCGTCGTCGCCGATGCCGGTCTGTTCGAAGGGCGAGCGGCGCCGGCGGTGAGCGAGTGCGAGGGGTGCCACCCGCCGCACGTCCTCCAGCGTCGCTTCCGAACGTCCTTCCCAACCGGCCAGGGCGGCGGCGGCTCGGGTGATCACCAGGTCGGCGCGCAGGCCTTCGGCCCCCACCGAGGCGCACAGGGCGCTGATCGTCTCCACCAGCTCCGGGGCGACCGCCCCCGGCGTGGCCACCGCCAACTGGTCTCGCAGCCGTTGCTCCTCCGGGGCCCACTGGCGGCTCAGGCTCGACGGGTCGGCATCGAAGGCCAGGCGCCGGCGTACCGCCTCGGCCCGCCGGGTGGATTCGGTGCTGGCGGTGGCCTCCACGGCCAGGCCGAAGCGGTCTAGGAGCTGGGGCCGGAGCTCACCCTCCTCTGGGTTCATGGACCCCACCAGCACGAAGCGGCTCGGGTGGGCTTCGGAGATGCCCTCGCGCTCCACCCGGTTCACGCCGCTGGCGGCCACGTCGAGTAGGACGTCCACCAGGTGGTCGGGCAGCAGGTTCACCTCGTCCACGTAGAGGACACCTCCGTGGGCCGCGGCCAGCAGGCCCGGGTGGAAGCGGCGTCGGCCCTCGGTGAGCGCCGCCTGGAGGTCGATGGAGCCGACCAGGCGGTCCTCGGTGGCCCCCACCGGCAGCTCCACGAATGGAGCATCACCGGGCAGCAGCTTGGCGATGGCCCGTGCCAGGGTGGACTTGGCGCTGCCCTTCTGTCCCCGCAGCAACACGCCGCCGATGCGCGGGTCGACGGCGCACAGCAGCAGGCCCAGCTTGAGGTCCTCCTGGCCCACCACGGCGCTGAACGGGAACCCCTCGGTCACAGGGGCGGGCGTCACCGGGACTCCTCCCATCCCTCGGCCTCGAGGAGGGCCGAGCGCAGCGTGGCCAGAGCCGAGCCGGAGGCGTCCCACAGGCCCCGCTCGTGGGCCTCCAGCAGGCGCTCGGCGATGGAGCGCAGGGCCCACGGGTTGGACTGCTCGAACAGCTTGCGCACCTGCGGGTCGGCCACGAAGGCGTCTGTGACGCGCTCGTACATCCAGTCCTCCACCACCCGGGCGGTGGCGTCGTAGCCGAACAGGTAGTCCACGGTGGCGGCCAGCTCGAAGGCGCCCTTGTAGCCGTGGCGGCACATGGCGGTGATCCACTTGGGGTTTACGACGCGCGTGCGCACTACGCGGGCCGCCTCCTCGGCCAGGCTGCGCACGCGCGGCCGGGAGGGGTCGGCCGAGTCGCCGAACCATGCCTTGGGCTGGGCACCGGTGAGGGAGCGGATGGTGGCCACCATGCCGCCGTGGTCCTGCAGGTAGTCGTCGGAGTCGAAGATGTCGTGCTCTCGGTTGTCCTGGTTCTTGACTGCCACCTCGATGCCGGCGAAGCGCCGGGCCATGGCGTCGAAGGCGGGCACGGCTCGCACGCTGCCACCTGGGCCGTCGCGCCCGTAGGAGTAGCCGCTCCAGGCCTGGTACACGGCGGCCAGGTCCTCGTCCGAGCGCCAGTCCCGGGACTCGAGCAGGGCGAGGATCCCCGACCCGTAGGCCCCCGGCTTGGACCCGAAGATCCGGGGGTCGTCGCCGTGAGCTCGGACCGGGTTGTCCTCGAGGGGCTCGTCGAGCGCGGTCACCAGCGAGAAGGCGTCGTCGAGGAGCGCCACCACGTGCGGGAAGGCGTCGCGGAAGAAGCCCGAGATGCGCAGGGTGACGTCGACGCGCGGGCGACCCAGCTCGGCGAGCGGGATCGCCTCCACGCCGGTGACCCGGCCCGACTCGGCCGCCCACAGCGGGCGTACGCCCACGAGGGCCAGAGCCTCGGCCACGTCGTCGCCCATGGTGCGCATGGCCGCCGTGCCCCACGCCACCAGTCCCACCGTCTCGGGGTAGCGCCCCTCCTCGGCCAGGTGACGGGCCACCAGGGCCTCGGCCAGGCCCGTTCCCACCTCGTAGGCCAACGGCGAGGGCACGGCCTTGGGGTCCACGGAGTAGAAGTTGCGGCCCGTGGGCAGCACGTGGGCCATGCCGCGGGTTGGCGCGCCGCTGGGACCGGCCGGCACGTGACGGCCGTCGAGGGCGGCCAGCACGTTGACCACCTCGTCCGGCGTGCGGCGCAGGTCGGGGATCAGGCGCTCGCACACCCAGCGCAGGGTGGGATGTTCGCCGTCGTAGGTCCAGCCCGCCTCCTGGAGGGTGGCCAGGCACCGGCGATTGTCGGCCTCGACGGCGTCCACCTTGGCCCGGGGCGCGCCCTCGGCAAGGTCCGCCCGCAGCGACGGGACGCCGCCCTGGGGCAGGCGGGTCAGGGCCAGCACAAGGTCCAGCTCGGCCTCGGCCTCGGGGGGGCGGCCCAGCACGTGGAGCCCACCCCTGATCTGGGCGTCCTTCAGCTCGCACAGGTACCCGTCCACGTGGAGCACCAGCTCGTCGAACTCGGCGCCCTCGGGCGACTCGGACAGGCCCAGGTCCCGGTGGATCTCGGCCTCCACGAGCAGCTCCCACACCTTGGCCCGCACGGCGGGGAGCTTCGCCGGGTCGACCGACGCCGCCCGGGCGTGCTCGTCGAGGAGGGACTCCAGGCGGGCCAGGTCGTCGTAGGTGTCGGCGCGGGTCATGGGCGGGAGCAGGTGGTCCACGATCACGGCATGGGCCCGGCGCTTGGCCTGAGTGCCCTCGCCGGGGTCGTTGACCACGAAGGGGTAGATCAGCGGCAGGTCTCCGAGCGCGATGTCGGGGTAGCACGCCGAGGAGAGGCCGACGCTCTTACCCGGCAGCCATTCCAGGGTCCCGTGCTTGCCCACGTGGACCACGGCATGGGCTCCCCAGCCCTCGTCGAGCCAGCGGTAGAAGGCCAGGTACTCGTCGGTCGGCGGCAGGTCGGGCGAGTGGTAGACGGCCACCGGGTTGTCGCCAAAGCCACGTGGGGGCTGGATGGCGAGGAACACGCCGCCCAAGTCAAGTCCTCCGGGGCGGGCGGGGTCGTAGCCGTCGGCCAGCTCGGCCATGAGGGTGTCGGCGTCGGGGGCGATGCGGTCGACCCGGTAGCCGGCGCCGGTGAGGGCGTGGAGCAGGTCGATCACGCTGGCCGGAGTATCGAGGGCCACCGCGTTGCCCAGGCGGCTGCGCTTGGTGGGGTACGCCGACAGCACCACCGCCACCCGCCGCTCGGCGGGCGGGACCCGCCGCAGGGAGGCCAGCCGCACGGCCAGCCCGGCGACCCTCGCCACCCGGTCGGGTCGTGTCCGGTAGGCCGTGACCGCTGCGCCCAGCTGGTCACCGTCGTCCACGGTCTCCTTGAACGAGAAGGGAACGCCCACGATGCGGCCGTCGAACTCGGGGATGGCCACCGCCATGGCCACGTCCATGGGCGACAGGCCGGCGTCGCTCGCCTCCCACCTCGCCGCGGGTTGGGTGGCCGCCACTGCCTGGACGATCGGCACGTCGAGGGCGGCGAGCGCACCCGCGTCCCATTGGTCGCCGGCGCTCGAGCCCATGGACAGCACGGTCGTGATGAGGCAGTCCACGCCCCGCTCGACCAGCAGGTCCAAGGCGGGCACTCGTCCGGCGGCGTCGGGCCGCAGGGAGTAGCAGTACACGGGCACCGCGTTGGCGCCCCGTTCCTCCACGGCCGCCGCCAGGTCGTCGACGAACTGTGTGTTCCCGGACAACACGTGGGCCCGGTAGAACACGATGCCGACGGTGGGCGCCCCGGCCACCGCGGGGCGCTCCAGTACGCCGACGGGCGGGACCTCCACCGGCGGGTCGAACCCGAACCCTCCGAGGAGGACGGTGTCGGCCACGAAGCGCAGCAGGTGCTCGGTGTTGGCCAGCCCGCCGTGAAGGAGGTACTCGAAGGCCTGGGCCACGGTGGCGCTGGGCACGGTGGACGCCGCGGTGAGCTCGGCGTCGGGGGCGGCCTCGCCGCCGAAGGCCAGCAGCGGGACGCCCGCCCCGATGCACCGGCGGCGCAGCTCGTCGAAGGGCTCCCTCCAGGCTTGGCGCCCGCCGAGCAGGCGGACCAGCACGGCGTCGGCGCCATCGACCCGGGGGGCGTGGTCGAGGTGGGCGGGGTTGGCCGCCCGCACGTCGGGAAAGCCGGGAGGCAGTCCCTCGAGCACTGACCGGAGGGCCAGGATCTCGGTGTCGGCGTTGGTGAGAACGAGGATCACGTCGCTGGATCCCCAGCCTGCTCGATGATGCGGCACACGGCGTCGGTGTCGAGGTGCGCCTCCAGCAGGTCTGCCAGCCGATCGAACTGCGCCTCCCGAGCGGCGCCGAAGGACACGCCAGCGGGCACGAACTCCTTGCCCCGGCGGCGGGCGACCTCGGCCAGGAACGCACCCCTGAAGCCGTCCTCCTCGAACAGCCCGTGGAGGTTGGTCCCCACCACTCCCCCACCGGCGATGTCACCGGC
>JAUJNQ010000004.1:146551-155824 GCA_030448025.1 Acidimicrobiales bacterium
CCCTCGTCCTCGTCCCCGTACACGTCGTCGAGTCGGGCCCACGCCTCGGCTCCGTCCCGCCTCGTGGTTACGCCGTGGTGGATCTCGTAACCGGTGACGCGCTGGCCGAGGGCCCGTCCCCGGCGCTGCCGGGTCAGCTTCTCAGGTCCGAACTCCGTGTCCACGTCGAGCCAGCCGAGGCCATCTACCGGGCCCCGTCCCGACTCCACCTCGTCGAGGATGCGCCTCCCGAGCATCTGATAGCCGCCGCAGATGCCGAGCGTCACCGTGCCCCGTCGGCGGGCGCCGTCGAGGGCCCGGTCGAGGCCGCGCCCCCGCAACCACTCGAGGTCGGCCACGGTGGCCTTGGTGCCGGGCAGCACCACCAGGTCCGGGTCCCCTACAGATGCCCCGTCGCTCACGAAGCGCAGGCCCACGGCGGGCTCGAGGGCCAGTGCGTCGAGGTCGGTGAAGTTGGCGATGCGGGGCACCATGACCACGGCCACGTCGAGGGCGGCCGTCGTCGTCGAGCCAGGCAGAGCCGAGGCGGTCGCACCGGGCCGCCGGCCGGCGAGGGCCAGGGAGTCCTCGGCGTCGAGGGCCACGTCGTGGACCCACGGCAGCACGCCGACGGTGGGGACACCACAACGGCGTTCGAGGTCGGCCAGCCCGGTTCCGAGCAGGGCTGGGTCGCCCCGGAACTTGTTGACCACGAAGGCCTTGACCCGCGCCCTCAGCGCGGACGGAAGCAGCTCGACGGTGCCGTACAGCGAGGCGAAGACACCACCCCGATCGATGTCGCCCACCACCAAGGCGGGGAAGCCGGCCGCGTCCGCCACCCGCAGGTTGACGATGTCGTGGTCCAAGAGGTTGATCTCGGCGGGATTGCCCGCTCCCTCGGCGATCACCACGTCGAAGCGGCTCCGCAGGTCAGCGAGGCAGTCGAGGACGGTGGTGAAGAGCCGCGGCTTTTGATGGTGGTACTCGGCGGCGGTGAGATGGGCCAGGGGCCGGCCGAGGAGGACGACCTGGCTGGTGCGCTCCCCGGTGGGCTTGAGCAGGACCGGGTTCATCGCCACCTCGGGCTCCACCTCTGCGGCCAGGGCCTGCACGCCCTGAGCCCGGCCGATCTCGTGGCCCGACGTGGTGACGAAGGAGTTGAGGGCCATGTTCTGGGCCTTGAACGGCGCCACCTTCACGCCTCGGCGGGCCAGCAGGCGGCACAGGCCCGTCACCACGTGGCTCTTGCCCACGTCGCTGGCGGTGCCGCACACCATCAGCCCGCCGCGCACGCCGCCTCCTCCAAGGCCGTTTGCAAGCGGGCCAAGCCCTTGCCGTCGGGCACCGCCACTCGGGCGTGGTCGGGGAGACCGAAGGACGCGCAGTCCCTCACCACCACGCCGTGCGGTGCGAGCCGCTCCCGGAGGCGCGGGGCTCGGGCGCACAGGACGTAGTTGGCGTCCGAGGGCTGCGGATCGAGGCCGTGGGCGTCGAGCAGCCTCACCAAGGAGTCCCGCAGTTCGGCTACGGCTGTGGCCCAGCCCCCGAGGTCGGCGGTGGACAGCAGGTCGGGGAGGGCAGACGAAGCCAGGCCGTTCACCGACCACCGTGGCTGGCGGAAGGCGAGCTTCTCGATCAGCGCCCCCCCGGTCGTGGTCGCAGTCGGGGGAGCCAGCACGTAGCCCAACCGCAACCCAGGGCAGGCGAACAGCTTGGTTAGGGAACCCACCACGACGGCGGAGTCGCCGCGGGTCCAGAGCCCGGTGGCCAACGGGTAGAAGGCCTCGTCCCACACGTCGACCTCGTCGCCCGGCGCGGCCAGCCGGCCGGTGGGATTGTGCGGGTTCGACCGGAACCGCGGACCTCGGGGGTCCAACCGGCGAAGATGGCGGCGGTACAGCGCAAAGTCACAATGGTCGGCCCAACCCCGTCCCAGCTCGGTCGCCACCAGGGCGATGGCCTCGGCGCCGCCATTGGTCAGCAGGAGCCGGCCGGGGTCGACGTCCATGGCCGCAGCCAGAGCCTCGGTGGCAGGGCCGGCGTCCGGGTAGCGACCGATGGCGTCGACGTGCTTGGCCACGACCTCGCTGGGATCGGGGGCCACAGGGTTGAAGCTGGCCGACAGGTCGAGCACGGCCGAGGGGTCGACGCCGAGGGCGGCCGCCACCCGGGCGCCGTCGCCGCCATGAGCGCCTGCGGCGGGCACAGGGGTCACCGATCGCCCCCCCTGGTACCGGCCAGGAGCAGGACTCCGGCCAAAGCGAGCGTCACATCTCGTGAGAGCCTGGCGGCTCGGGCGATGTCGCTTGTCTCGGGCGGCCGGCCCGACCCCAGCGTGGGGCGCAGCTCCGTCGCGCCGCCGTAGCGGTTGGCACCACCGAGGCGAAGGCCCAGGGCCCCGGCAAAGGCGGCCTCGGCCACGCCGGCGTTGGGGGAGGGATGCAGGTGGGCATCTTTCCGCACCGCCTGCAACACCACTCCGGCGGTGCGGGGTCGGACGACGGCCACCAAGCCGGCCGTGACCCGCGCCGGGAGGTAGCCGGCGGCGTCGTCGACCCGAGCGCTGGCCCAGCCATAGCGACGGTAGCGGGCGCACCGGCTACCCACCATGGCATCGAGGGTGTTCACCGCCCGGTAGCCGAGGGCGCCGGGGGCGCCGGCCGCCGCGGCCCAGAGAGCAGGGCCGACCACGGCGTCGACGGTGTTCTCCGCCACCGACTCCACGGCGGCCCTGGCGATCTCCTTCTCGTCCAGGCCGTCGGGGTCCCGACCCACCAGGGCCGGCAGCAACGACCGAGCGAGCTCGAGATCACCAGTCACCAGGGCGGCTCCCACATCGGTCGCCGCCCCGTTCAGGGCTCGGCCGGCGACGGCGAGGTACGTGGCCGCCGAGGTCGACCCGAGCGCCGCCCCGGCGGCGACCCCTGTGACGACACCAACCGCAGCGTGGAGCACACCGGCGTCATGGCGGTCGCGGTACAAGAGCGCCTCCAGGCGCCGCATGCCCGACCCGAACACCTTCACCGGGTGGGGTTGCATCGGCGGCTCTCCGAGCGCCAGGTCGGCCAGGAGCCCGAGGGCCGCCGCCCGAGCCCACCGCGTCCTTCTCGGGGACATGGCCGGCGGAATCCGCAGGCTATGTCCCCGAGAAGAGAAGACGGTCCGGGGGCTCACCAGCGAGCCGCCGCCGCCACGAGCCCCAGCGTCTCCGCCGCCATGCCACCGGCGCCGAGCACGTCGCCGGTGAAACCGCCGATCCGTCGCCGTGCGAGCACGGCAACCGCCGCTGCACCGACCGCGGCCGCCGCCACCGCCACCGGGCCCCCCAGCGGTCGCCACCAGACCCCCAGGGCGAGGGCGGCCAGGGCCCCGGCCACGCCGGTGGGGACCCAGCGTCCGCCGACGAAGGGCGCCGCCAGGCCGCCGGGCCGCACGTAGGGAAGGGCGCCGGCGGTGACCACCATCGCCGTCCGGGAGGCACACCACAGCGCCGCCAAGAGCAGGGGATCGGGCGTCGTCCACGCCAGGGCCGCCCAGCGGAGGAGGACCACCACCACACCGGTCGCCATCCCGAAGGCGCCGACGTCCGGAGCGGCCATCACCTCCAGCCGCCGATCGCGGCTGAGCGGCGGCAGCAGGCCGTCGGCGCTGTCCATGAGCCCGTCGACGTGGAGCATGCCAGTGAGAGCCACGTCGGCGGCAACCACCAGCGCCGCCGCCACCGGGGCCGGCCACAGCTGACCGGCACTCCACCAGATGCCTCCCAGCGCCAGCCCGAGGCCGGCGCCGATCGCCGGGAACCACCGAAGGGCATCGCTGCTCGGCGCCCTGGGTCCTCCCAAGGGGGTCAGGAAGGCCACCGCCTGGCGCATGCCGGTCATGTCACCCCCGTCATGGCCGGTCCAGGTGGAGCACGCGCCCGGCCATCACCAAGAACACGTGGTCGGCCACCTCGGCCACCCGCTGGTTGAGAGCACCCAGCGCGTCGCGGAACTGCCGGCCGGCATCGCTACTGGGGTGCACGCCCATGCCCACCTCGTCGGAGACCACCACCGTGTCGCCCCGACGTTGGCACAGAGCCCGACACAGTTCGCCGGCGTCGATCTCGAACCGTGCCCGGCGGGCCAGCCAGGTTCCCAGGGCGTCGACCAGCACCGGGCCGTCCAGAGCGGACAGCGTGCCGGCCAAGCCGTCGTCCACCTCCACGGTGGACCACGACGGGGGACGACGCCGCCGGTGAGTTGCTATGCGTTCGAACATCTCCCCGTCGTGGGCCCAACCGGTGGCGACGAACGTGACCGCGTCGCCCAGCCGACCGGCCATCCGCTCTGCCGCCTCGGACTTGCCCGACCGAGCGCCCCCGAGAACCAGGGTGATCACGGCTTGGCGCCGGCCAGCACGGCGGCGTGCACGGCCCGGGCCAGCCTGGAACCCCACAGCGAGCGGGTGCCCCCGAAGCTGTGGGGGCGTCCCTCGTCGGGGCACACGATGCACAGGGCGTCGGTAGGGGTCCCGGTGGCGGTCAAGCCGGCGTCTCGGATGGCTTGGGTCTTGGCCTCGGTGGCAGTGGCCATGGCGTTGACCAGGGCGGCGTCGGACAGGCGCTCCGGCACCAGGGCGATGAGGTTCACGGTGCCGGCCAGGTGTGCCCGGTTGGCGGCCGGATCCGGGGGGGCGGCGGCCAGGACGCAATGGTCGAGGCCCACCGTTGCGGTGACCTCTACCCCACCGTCGCAGCCCGTGGTGCGGCGCCGCACGTCGGCCGCGGTGAGGAAGCCCACGCCACGCCCGGGCAACCCCAGCGACACGGCCAGCTTGTTGAGGTGGTGGTCGGGGTCCCGGCGGGCGTAGTCGGGCGGCACCTGGGCGTTGAGCACCCACCGTCTGGGGCCGAGGCCACCGCCGTGGGGTGACGAGGCGATGGCCCGCATGGGCGCGGCGAACCGCAGCAACAGCACGGGCAGCTCTCGGGCGCCTTCACGCCGGAGCCGGATCTGCAGATCCAAGGTTCACGTCCTCGCGGTGGCCGGAAGCTTCCGGGCAGTCAGGTCTCCTGGCTCCCGGATCGGCGCTTCACCCGGCCTTCCCGCCCTCTCGGGCCGTGGCCATGCGTGGGGTCCGCTCCCCGGTCACAGTTGCGGGACAGCCCCGGTCTCGCACCGGGTTCCCTGCGCTGCGCCGGCAAGCCTAGGGCGCCCGGCCCGAGCGGTCGACTGCCTAGCGGTCGACTGCAATGGGCCGGCCGCCTGCCTGGACCACGAGCGCACCAGCCAGGCGGCGGCGACGGTGGCGCCGAGCAGGTTGAACACCAGGTCCCAGCCGGTGTTCTCGAAGCCGCCCACGTGGGTCTCTGCCAGCACCAGCGTGGAGAGGAACTCGACCACCTCGTTCACGGCCCCGACGCCCAAGCCCGCCAGCGCGGCCAGCACGGCCGGGCCGCGAGTCGCCGGAGCGCCGGGAAGCCAGCTGCGCAGCACCCGCCCGCAGGCAAGGGCTGAGTACCCGAAGCCGAAGGCGTGGACGGCCTGGTCGTAGCGGACCAGGTGAGGCACGAGCGAGGCGTTGTACAAGACGCGCCCGCCGCCCGAGGGATCCTGGCCCAGCGGGACGATGCCGCCGGCCATGTGGGCCAACCCCCACACGGAGAAGGCCCAGAGCACGCCGGCTCCCAGGCCGAAACGGTCTTCGAGACGAGCGATCACGACGAGTAGAACGCTCACCACCACCAAGTAGCGGACGGCCAGGTCACTGTGGATGGCGACGCCCACCGAGGCCAGGCCGACGAGGTAGGTCAGCGTGAAGCCGGCCAGGGCGGGTCGGGACTCGGCGACGGCGGACACCGCCCGCCACGAGGTCTCGAGATGCCGACGGATCCGGCGGGTCCTACTCAAAGCGCTCTCCGATCACGTCAACCAGGCGCCGACCGGCCACGACGGGAGACGTCTCCGAGCGCTCGACGGTCAGGCCCACGAGCAGCAGGAACGTCCCCCCGGTGGCCAGCCAGCCCCATGTCGGGACTCCGGACAGGGCCGGGAGCGATTCCACGATCGTGACGGCTGCCACCAACCCGGTACCGAGCATCAGCGGCCCTGCCAGCCGCCGCCATCCACCCACGGCGACAGCAGCGACCCCCACAGAACCGGCCACGAGCGCGTGCCACCCCGGCCCCCCGGCCAAGCGCTCGGCGAATGCCGAGCCCCCGAGGAGTGCTACGGCAGGCCCGTAGGCCGGCCACGAACCCACGTCGGCACCGGTCGGAAGGCGACGGCTGCGAAGGTGCCAACCGATCACCGTCAGATGGGCCGCCACCGGAGCCATGTAGGCCTCGAGCGCGGTGACGTCGCTCTGGGCCAGGTGGGCCATTATCCCGGCCACCACCACCACGCCGCCGCCATGGCCCACCGAGGCTCGACCGGAGCTCACGCCGGCGGCGATGCCCAGACCGCCGCTCACGACCAGGGCGTTGGCCAACATGCGGGGCTCGTAGGCCGCCAGGGCCATCCCGACGACCACGCCCCCGCCGGCCGCGGTGAGGAAGGTCAGCCGCCAGCGGACGGGCGCCACGGCGGCCAGCCCACTCCAGACCGCGGCTGCGATGCAAAGGACGAGCCCGGCCTCGGCAACGCTCAGCCCGGCCAGCCGGCAACCGTGGAGGACGACGACCTGCGCAGCGGCAGCGGCACCGAGACCCACCGCTGGTCGCTGCAGGCGCACGGCCTCGACGGCGTAGGCCAGGGCGACCACGATGGCAACCGCCAGGGCGGGGGCGGGCCGGAGCCCGATCCCGACGGCCACCAGGGCCGGCGCAGCCAGGGCCATGCGCGCTACGTCGCCCAGGCTGTGCCGCCCCCGGTCGAGCAGCGGGGCAAGGGCCCAGAAGGCGGCTGCCATCAGCGACAGAGCCACGCCCTGATCGGCGCCGCGAGCGAGGAAGAGCGCGGCCTGGGCGGCGCCGGCGCAGGCGACGACAGCGAGCATGTGCGCCGCGACCACCTCGCCGGGACCGGACAGCTTGGACCGCCCCACGGCGGCGCCGGCCATGACCAAGGCACACGAGGCTGCGACGGCGGCGGCGAGGGCGGGCGAACGCCATGCCAGGCTGGGCGCACCGGCCGCCATTACGACGGCGGCGCCATGGGCGGCCTCGGTGCCGGCGGCGGCGAGCAACGCCGCCCCGACCACCAGCGCGACCGAGGTGGCGGCGAGCGACCCGGTCGCCGCCGGGACGGCCGCGACCGCGGTGGCCACTGCAAGCACTCCGAACGGGTGCCCGAGGGCCCGCGCCACGATGGCCCCGAACGGTGGTCGGACCGGGAGGCGGCGCAACGCGGCCACGAACCAAGCCAGGGCCATGAGGGCGATGCTCAGCCCGGCACCGGCATCACCATCCCACGAGCTGTCCGAGCCAACGAACACCAGGACCACCCAGGCGCCGGACAGGACCGCGAGCGAGGCGAAGGTGCCGGCCACGGCCTCGGCCGTGGTCACAACCCACCGGGCCGGCAGGGACCAGAAGGGATCGTGGCGGACGAGCAGGGCGGCCAGCTCGACGGCCAGGAACACCGCGGCCAGAGCCTGGTAGGTGAGGGTGACGCCGGGGTCGGCCGCCACCCAGGTGGTGACGGCTCCCGACGCCAGGCTGACGCCGGCGACGGCGGCCAACCCAAGGTCTCGGCGACTGGTCGCCTCCCTGCCCAGCACCACGACCACCACCGTGCCGGTGACCACCCCCAACAGGGACTGGGCGCGCCCGGCCAGGCCCAGCTCGACGAGGACGCCTCGGCCCACCGCGGTGCCGGCGTACCACAGTGCCCCCGAGGTCAGGAGCCCGGCCAGGGGAGCCAGGCCGGCGACGACCGACCAGGACACGGCGGCCCGGGACGCGGGTGCGGCCCACGCCGCAGGTGAGTGCCTGCGCGCAACCTGGGCACCGGCGCCGGCCAGGGCCAGCACCAGGGCCCCGGGCAGGGGCGACAGGCCCGCCACGCCCGCCGCAACCGCCACCATCCCGGCCAGGGCCGCCCACGAGAGCACCACCGACCTCGACCACGCCGCCATGCAACCGAAGGCGACGGCCGCGAGGAGACCCTCGGCGAGGAGAAGGCCGCGCCAGCCCATCCCGATGCGCAGGTTGACGGCGGCCAGGTCCACGGGCAGGAGGAACGCCCCCACGTGGAACAGAGCGTCACCCGTGGCCGGGAAGGTGCGGCGCAAGCGACGCCCACCGGCGAGGAAGGCCCCGGTGAGGAAGCCGAGCACGGCCAGCTTGCCGGCGTCGGGCAGCTGGTCCCAGCGCACGGCGACGAACGAGGTGGCGGCCGCGAGCAGGAGGAAGGCGCCGGTGCCGGCGATCCACGTTGCCGCCGCCCGCTTCGGGGATGGTGGAGATGGTTGGGTGAGCATGCACCCAGGATCGGCCGCTGCGGCGCCCGTGCCTACCCGGTGTGACCCCTAACGGGTGGTGGGGAACCCCCTATCTGTGCCCGGCTCTTGCCTCGTCCGCCTCGTCCAAATCGCCGGGCCTGTCCTCGCCCAAGATCAGACAGGTATCAGCTCGATGTGCGTCCCCGTCGCTTCAACCAGGCGTCTCAGATCCTCCGGATCCGAGGTGTAGATGTCGTCGCCGTCCCGAGCGAGGAGCACGACGGAGGCGTCGATCACATCCTTGGCTGCAGCTTGACCCAGGAGGACTCCTGCTCTTCGACCCAGGCCGTCATCGAGCGCCACGACGTCGACGCCTGGGAGGAGGCGAGCCAGGTTCGCTTGGCGTCCGTGACCGTCACGCCAGACCTGGCCGACGACCCCGCCATGGGTTGTCGGAGAGCGCCCTTGGCCGCGCTCCCGCTTGATGACGGCGATGAGGTCCCTGTCGCCACGCTCGATGGCGACGAGCGCGCCGGCATCGAGCACAAGACTCACGCCCCTCCCCTTCTGGTGCGCTTGGCCGCACTGTTGCGCTTGGTCGGACTGGCGCCCTTCGCTGGCGGGGTGCGTACGACGATCGCCCTACTGCGAGCACGGCGAGTCGCCGTCACCATCTCGTCGTCGGTGATCACGCCATGTTCCGCCTCGTACGAATCGAGGAAGTCATCGAGGGCCTTCATGCGTTGATCGTGCTCCGCCTGCCGCCGAAGGGCGCCGTTCACCCACCCGCTCAGGCTGTCGGCCCGACCGTCGGCAACCGCCTTGCGTCCGGCCTCGAGCAGCTCGGCTTCGACAGTCGCCGACAAGCGCTCTCTAGACGTCATACGATTATGCTACCTCGTGACCATGTTCATGGCATCAGCACCATGT
>JAUJNQ010000004.1:155924-157853 GCA_030448025.1 Acidimicrobiales bacterium
ACCATGTTCATGGCATCAGCACCATGTCATGGCATCACCAAGCCGACCCGGTCGCTGGGTTCGGGAGGTCCGGACTACTCGATGCCGTGATCGGCGGCGTAGCGGATCAGCTCGTGCTTCCGGGAGAGGTGGAGCTTGCCCAGGATGTTGCGGACGTGGTTCTCCACCGTCTTCTCCGAGATGTACAGCTCGGCGCCGATCTGGCGATAGGTGTGGCCGCGGGCCACGAGCTGGAGGACCTCGCGCTCCCGTTCCGAGAGGGGGTTGGCCCCGGTGGCGGTCTTGGACATGCGCCGGAACTCGCCCAGCACCAGGGCGGCCAGGCTCGGAGAGAAGACCGGCTCGCCGGCCGCAGCCCGCTCGAGGGCCCGGCGCAGCTCGTCGCTCGGGGTGGACTTCACCAGGTAGCCGACGGCGCCGGCGGCCACGGCGTCGAGCAGGTCGCGCTCGGCCTCGGACACCGTCAGCATCACGATGCGAGCTTCCCCGCCGCAGGCCCTGGCCACCTTGAGGCCACCGCCGCCGGGCATGTTGAGGTCGCACACCACCAGGTCGGGCCCGGTGCGGCGTATGGCCTCGATGGCCTCCCCGGCGGTGCCGGCCTCGGCCACCACCTCGAAGCCGTCTCCCAGGTCCGCACGCACGCCGTCCCTCCAGATCGGGTGGTCGTCGGCCAGCACCACCCTCACCGGGGCGCTCATCGGGGCAGGCACAGCCGCACCTCCGCTCCCTCCCCCGGCCGGCTCGCCACCTCTGCGGTGCCGCCCGCTTCCTCCATCCTGGCCCTGATCGACCTGGCCATGCCCGTCCCCTCGGTCACGGCGGCGGGGTCGAAGCCGGTGCCGTCGTCCTTGACCGAGCAGAACAGCCCCCCGTCGCCGTCCTCTTCGACGTAGACCACCACGTGACCCGCGCCCCCGTGCTTGCCGGCGTTGGTGAGGGCCTCCCCCACCGCTCCCGAGAGCGCCGCCACCTGCTCGGCCCGGACGGCGGGGACGTCGTCCGGGACGAGCACGTCCACCTTGGCGTCGAAGGCCTCCTCGAAGCGGTTGGCGCAGCCCCGCAGTGCGGCGGCAAGCCCGCCGACCGGGGCCCGCGAGCCGGAGAGATAGCTGCGCAGGTCCCGTTCCTGGTCACGAGCGAGGCGGGCCAGGGCCGGGTCAGTGGCCCGACGCTCCACCAAGGCCAGGGTCTGCAACACGCCGTCGTGCAGCGTACGTGACACCTCCTCGCGGGCCCGGGCCGCGGCCACCTCCCGCTCGGCTCGCTGAAGCCGCTGCCAGGCGTAACCGGCCACGGCGCCGCCCACGGCATAGAGGACCACGGAGTTGAGCAGTGACAGTACCCGGGACTCATCGTAGGCGCCGGCGTCGTTGAGCAGGCTCGAGCCGACGCGAGCCAGGCCCATGGCCGCCCCCGCCCCCGCCCCCGGGGTCGACCCGAGCGCCACCCCGGCCGAGAGCACACCCACCAGCGGCCACACCGACCCGAGGGACTGACCGGTGCCGAAGACGCTGCCGGGCTGGCGCACCAGCCCGTCGCAGAGCACCAGGGCCAGGCCCGCAGCCAGCTCGGCGAGCACGGGTCCGGGCCGGAGGAGGGCCTCCGGGCGAGCCCGCCAGAGCACCGTGGCCCCGGCGGTGACGACGAAGGCCAGGACCACGAGGATCGCCCCCAGGACGGGACGCTCCACGCGGTCCCTGGTGATGACGAGCACGGCCGCCATCCACGCCCACGCCACCCACCGCAAGGCGGCCAGGCCCTGGAGAACACCGCGCTCCATAGGGTCCAGTCTGGCGGACACCAGCCTGGGGCCGGACGGCTCATCCAATGCACGCCCCGGTAGCCTGCCTCGTGGTGGCCAGAGCCCAGTCCGTCGTCCTCGTGAACACCGGTCACGGCAAGGGCAAGTCGTCCTCGGCCTTCGGC
>JAUJNQ010000004.1:157953-175775 GCA_030448025.1 Acidimicrobiales bacterium
GTCACCGGCCGCGACGCCCCGGCCGAGATCGTGGAGATCGCCGACACCGTCACCGAGATGCGCAAGGTCAAGCACGCCTACGACCGGGGCATCGGCGCCATCAAGGGGATCGAGTACTGACCAGCCCGGCGCCGGGGCCGCTGCTCGGGCCGCGGGTGGTGGTGGCGGGCACGGCATCGGGCGTGGGCAAGACCACGGTCGCCACCGGCCTCATGGCCGCCCTCCGGGCACGCGGATTGAATGTCGCCGCAGCCAAGGTGGGGCCCGACTTCATCGACCCGGGTTACCACGCCCTGGCCACGGGCCGGCCCGGACGCAACCTCGACGCCTGGATGTGCGGCGCCGAGGCCGTCGCTCCGCTGGCCGCCCGTGCGACGGTGAGCGCCGACGTGTTGGTGGTGGAGGGCGTCATGGGGCTGTTCGACGGGGCGGCCGACGACGGGTCGACCGCCAGCACCGCCCATGTGGCCACCCTCCTCGATGCCCCCGTGATCCTGGTTGTGGACGCGTCGTCCGTGAGCGGGTCGGTGGCCGCCCTCGTGCACGGCTACGCCACGTTTGATCCTCATGTTCGAGTCGCAGGCGTGGTCCTCAACCGGGTGGGGAGCGACGGCCACGAGGCGATGCTTCGCGAGGCACTGGCACCCCTCGGCATCGCCGTTCTCGGTGCCTTGCGCCGGGACGACGACCTGTCCTGGAGGGACCGTCATTTGGGGCTGGTTCCCGTGGTGGAGAGGCGCGATGAGGTGGCCCGCTCACTCGACCGCCTGGCTGCCAGCCTGGAGGCGAGCTGCGATCTCTCCGCCGTCCTGACCCTCGCCAAGCAGGCGCCGGCTGGGCGCACTACGCCCCTTCCCGAGCCACGAGCGTCTGCCCGGGCGCGGGTAGCGGTGGCCTCGGGCCCCGCCTTCAGCTTCTACTACCCCGACAACCTCGAGGCCCTCACCCAAGCGGGTGCCGAGCTCGTTGCCTTCGACCCCGTGAGCGACGAAGCGCTGCCGGACGCCTGCACCGGCCTGTATGCCGGAGGGGGCTTCCCCGAGGTTTTCGCCGAGCCCCTGGCCGCCAACCGGCCCCTGCTCGAAGACGTGCGTCGCAGCGTGGCCGGCGGCCTGGTCACCTGGGCCGAGTGTGGCGGGCTGCTGTGGCTGTGCCGCTCCCTCGACGGCCACTCCCTGGCCGGCGCTGTCGACGCCGACGCGACCATGACCGACCGCCTCACCCTCGGGTACAGGCAGGCCCGGGTCTGCGTGGACAATCCCGTTGCACCCTCAGGTGCCGTGCTGCGAGGCCACGAGTTCCATTACTCCACGACCGTGCCGCCAGGAGGGGCGCTGGAGCTTCGCGGCCGTTTCCACTCGAGCGGCCCCTCGGGCTTCGCATCTCGCTCCCTGCTCGCCAGCTATGTACACGTCCACCTGGGTTCCGCCCCCGCCCTGGCCGAGCGCTACGTGCGGGCGGCGTCGAGCCGTTCACAGCTTGGTGAGGAGGAAGGCCTCCACTGAAGTGTTCCTGACCTCGGCCGGCGGCGCCACGGTCTTGTCCAATCGGAAGCGGGGATCGGTGAGAAGCAGGGTGTTCACTTGGCTGCAGCGAACCCTGATCAAGCCGTGGAACACCGCACCGGGTTTGAGGGCAATGGCTTGCGACACGTCGGTCGGACTGGTTTTCGAGTCCTCCACAAGGGGGGTCTGGTCGTCGTCGGCGGGTTCGCTCTGTGTCAGGCCCGTCCGCTCCGTCGCCACCGCACCGGGTGGGCACAACAGTAGGGCGTGCGCGCCCGGGGAAAGGTCATCCAGGAGCGTCGGCAGGGCCCCAGATGGTTCCACGTTCGTGAGCCGGTCCATGCTGTCGCGCCAGTCGACGATGTCCTCGTCCGGCACTGGTCCGGAGCTGGTGGCATAGCGCAGCCCCGACGGGAGGTAGTGGGCGAACATCGGCACCATCTCGAAGTCGGGCGCGATCACCAGGTCGTTGGCTCGAAGCAGGGGAGAGACCTGCTCGGCCACGGCCCTGGCGTTGCTCTTGGTGTACTGGGGGCCCCTGGTGCCGATCGGCACAGTGAGGAAGGCTGCCACCCACAGCGCGGCCAACGCCGTCCTGCCACCACGAGCCAGGCCCACTGCCAGCAGGAGGATGATCGGGCTCACCACTGCCGCGAGGTAGCGGTAGGCGAACACCCCGGACCGCCAACCTCCGACCAGCACGACGAAGGCCATGACGGCCATGACCGTGACGGCGAGGGCATTTCGGCCCCATGGCCGCCGAAACACCATGGCCAACCCGGCAGCCGTGCCAAGGCCCAGAGCCACCAGAACCTCCCCGCCGCCGACCAGGGTGATCACGTCCGCGCGCATTTCCAGCAGCACCGGCTTGTCGGCCCACGGCTGGAGGTCCTGGCTCCGCTGGTAGATGAGTGTGGGGAGCCAAGGAAGGTAGAGAAGACCGACGGCACCGAAGGCCAGAGCAGCGTCGGCCAGGAGCCGGCGGCGGTCTGGCCTCAGGACCACACAGGGCACCAAGGCCACGGCAGCGCCCACGGCCAGGAGCAGGCCCCAGTTGTGGGCGTACATCAGTAGCGCCAGGGCCACCACGAAGGCGGGCAGGTACCTCCTGCGACCGAACACGAAGCCGTGCGCGAAGGTCGCCGTGGCCAGCAGGGACAGGAATACCACAAGGGAGTACATCCGGGTCTCGGTGGCGTAGAAGGCCAGGTACGGACTCAGGGCGGCGAGCACGGCGCAGATCCACCCGGTGCGGCGCCCGAAAAGGCTCCATCCGGCCCAGAGAGCGGCCGGGACCGCAGCCAGCCCGAACATCAGCGAAAAGGCGTGCGTCGACACCTCCGAAGGCCCGAAGGCTGACATCCAGACGTGAAGCAGCAGGTAGTACAGGGGTGGCGCCCCGTCCTGGCGCAACAGGGTCGGGATGTCGGCCAGGCGGTGAGAGGCGATGCCCACGCTTATGCCTTCGTCGAGCCAGTACCACGTATGCACAGCCCGACCCCAGAGGAGGGCGACCACGGCGACAAGGGCCAGGAGCGCGGCCAGGTCCCACAGGGAGACTCGTCGCAGGGGCCCGGGGCCTGCCGGCCTGCTCAGGGCTCGGGCGAGTAGAGCCAGCCCGTCGGTGCCGCCGGCCAATGACGACTCGCCGTTTGACGAATCGCCGTTCGACGCGCCCCGCTCGACGCCTTCGTCCACCTCTTGGCTTCGGCCCGTCGATCGCTCCGGGTTCATCCTCGACACCTTTCGGGAGCGCACTCAGCCGTCTCTCCCCGCGCTCGATGATCTGAGCCTCCGGGGTCGAATGCCGCCATAGCTGTCACCGACGGCGACAGACTAGCGGCGGCCATCGCGGGCTGTGCGGCGACAACCGGGCCGTTGCCCGGCTTTCACCGCTTCGTAAGCTTCTGGATGCAGCTAGGTCAGGACAACCACTTGAGCACTCTGATGGCGCCCATCTTGGCCGGCTGCCGGTGCGCGGAGACGTCGGTCCTGGCCTGGATCTCTTCGTAGTCGCGCTCATAGCTCTTGTAGGCCTCGGCCAGCATCTGCTCGTTGGTCACCGAGGGCTGCCAGCCGAGCTCCGCCTTCACCTTGGTCGTGTCGAACTCGAAGTCCTCCGAGATCATCCGCCAGTGGTAGGGACCAAGGGGGGAGACCTTGAGGGCGCTGGCCAAGCGCATGGCCGCCAGAGTGGGCGCCTTGGGAAGGGAGGCCACCCGAGCGCCGGTGCCCGCCTGGGCGATGGTGTACTCGTAGATCTCCCGCAGGGACCTCACCTGGTCGGAACCCACGTTGTACACAGCCGACCCCGGGCGGCGCAGCGCCAGGATGCAGGCCTCGGCCACGTCGGGGGCGTAGACGAACTGGTAGCGGTTGTCGCCGTCGCCCACCACCCAGACCTTGCGGCCTTCGCGAATGAAATCAAAGAGGATGGCGAGGAGACCCAGGCGACCGCTGTCGATGATGGTGGGGCAACGGAAGACCACCGAGTCGACGCCGTCCCGGTAGCGCATCAAGACCTTCTCCGCCTCCCACTTGGACCTTCCGTAGATCTCGACCGGATCGGGGGCGTCGTCCTCCCGGACGGGCCGGTGCAGGCTGTTGCCCCAGAGACAGTTCGACGACGTGAAGATGACCTTCTCCACGCCATGTTTGACGGCCTGTCGCGCCACGGCCTCGGTGCCGTCGACGTTGGAGCTCCAGAGAAAGCTCTCGTCGGTGACGGCGTGGGCCAGGATGGCGGCGCAGTGGAAAACGGCGCTGAACCGGTGCTCGGAGAACAGCCGGTCGAGGAGCGACTCGTCCCTGATGTCACCGCGCACGTTCTCCAGGCTGGGGTGGCTGGTGGCGTCGGAGTGGAGATCGACGCTCACACAGGGGAAACCCTCGTCCAGCAGCCGCTGCTTCAGGATCCCCCCGAAGAAGCCTGCTCCGCCGGTGACCAGGACGGTGCTGTGATCCGAAGCGGGACGCGTCGCACCCCGTTCGCCCTCGAGCATCCCCTTACCGTAACGACTCGTCGCCCTGGGCGAGTGGTCCTGGCCCGAACCGGCACGAGACAGCGAGGGTGATCGCCAACAACGGGACCAGTGCCACGACGGCCAGCATCGGGTACCAGCCAATGCGCGGCGCCCACTCGCTCGCGCTGGCGAAGAGCCAGGACCCGTCGGTGCCGATCGCCGAGCGCCGAGCGTTGGCGTACCACCCCACGGCGTGAACTCCGCCCGCCACCAGGGCGAAGGGCGGGACCAGACGATCGAGCCGGAGCCGTAGAGGGCCGGGCCGGCGCCGCGTCAGCACCTCACCAGCGAAAAGGGGCACGCTTACCAAGACAGGGAGCACGTAACGGCCTTGCATGCCGAACCCGGTCTGGGCCAGGTTCATGACGGCGATGAACAGGGTGATGGGCAGGGCCCCGGCCACCAGGAGAACCAGCACCATCCGCTCCCGCCGTCCGCCCAACCGCAGGGCGGCCACAGCAAGCGCCGCGAGCATGGTCCACCAGAGGACGTAGGCAAAGGCGGGCATCACCGAGTCGAGCGACCCGAAGACCCCGATGACCTCGCCGAGGACCTCGTTAAGACCCCGATAGGACTGCCTCAGCGCGGCCCGGAGCGTCTCGGGATCCAGTGAGCCGTGGGGCTGCACGCTCAGCTCCCAGCCCAGGCACAGGGCTACACCTACGGCCACTGCCGACGCCGACCAGAGGGCTCGCTGCCCGGCTGCCCTAACGAGGCTCCAACTTCGCCTGAGGCCGTGAGCCGCCACGACGACGCCCACGTCGATGGCCACCCAGAGGGGACCGAGGGTGCGGCTGGTGGCGAGGACCACGCCGCTCAGGCCCAGGCCTACCCAGGGCCACGCCCGCGGCGTGGGGTCCCTGGTCACCCGGAGAAGCGCGGAGAAGAAGCAGATCCCTGCCGCCACCTCGGGGCCGCTGGCAGTGAGCGACGAGGCGAGGAAGATCACCATGGGCATGACCGCGACCACGAGCCCGACAATCGAAACCGGACCCACCGACCGGTCCCAGACCAGGGCGATCGCCAACCAGATCAGCCCCAGCGAGACGGCCGCCCCTCCGACACGACCGAGGTGGATGGCCGTCACCGGGTCGTGGGCCAGGCGAGCGAGGAGCCCCGGAATCAGATACGCCGTGGGCTGAGCAGTGCCCACGGTGGACGTCTCTGTGGTCGACCCTGGAGATGGGCTGATGCCCTCTTGGCACGCGGCGGACTGCTCGGGGTGGCCGGCGAGACACTGCAGACCGTCCGGAGAGAGGCCAGGCGGGACGTCCACCGCCCTGCCGGTGCGCCCCACCCACGCCTCCTCCTTCCGGGTGGGGCGAGCGGCAGACAACGGCACCCGGTCACCTGCCGGCTGCCCTCCGCTCACGGCGAGCGCCTTGAGCAGATGGGCCCCTTCGTCTGGGGCGCCCCAGGCGGGGTTCCCCAGTATCCAGGCCACGCTCAGGACGGCGTACAGCAGACCCAGGAGGACAGGTGGGTCCAACAACGGCGAGGAGCGCGGTGGCTCGTGGGTGGGTTTCACGCCCAGCATCCGACTCTAGTGACGGGCAGGACGCGGGTAGGTTCGCCGCACGTGGAAGCCGCCCCATCGAAGCGCACGGGCTGGGTGGCGCCGACAACAGGGATGAGACGGACCTCGAAGCCCAAGCCGATGATCCCAGCCGCGGGGCTGCTGGCGACCATGGTGATCTCGACCCTCATCCGCCTCGAGGGCCAGAGTGGCTGGCTTTGGATAGACGAGGGTCTTTCGGTCGGCATCGCCTCCCATCCGTTGGCCGAGATCCCGGCGCTCCTCCGCCAGGACGGCTCGCCACCGCTCTACTACCTGGTCCTTCACGTGTGGATCGCCCTGGTGGGACACTCCGAGGCCGCCGTTCACGCCCTCTCCCTCGTGTTTGCCACGATGAGCGTGCCCGTTGCCTTCTGGGCGGGGCGAAGCCTCTTCGGAGCCCGAGCGGGGTGGATCTGTGCGCTCCTCGCCGGCACCAGTCCTTATCTCACCACCTACGGTCGAGAGGCGCGCATGTACACGCTGGTGGCACTGCTGTCGCTGCTGGCCGTCACGACGTTCGTGCACAGCTTCGCCTTCGGCCGTCGCCGCTACCTGGCCCCCTTCGTCGTGAGCCTGGTACTGCTCCTGTACACCCACAACTGGGCGCTGTTCTTGGGGCTGGGACTGGCCGTTGCCACGGTGCCGTGCGCCCTCGCCTCGAGGGACCGGCGCCAAAGTGTGCTTGATGCCCTCGTGGCCTTCGGTCTGGCGGCCCTGGCCTACGTTCCCTGGTTCCCCACGCTCCTCTATCAAACCCGCCACACGGGTGCTCCCTGGGCCTCCGCACCGGCGCTGCGAGACGCTGTCAACGCCGTGATCGAGGTCCTCGGGGACGAAAGAGTGCTGGTGGCGCTCTTGCTCACTGCCGGTCTGGTGCTGGCTGCGGTGCTGGCCCGACCGGGCGGCGACGGCTGGTGGGCGCCGGTTGCTGCTCTCGCCGTCGTGGCCGGGATCACGCTCCTGAGCGCCTGGGTGGCATCGCAGTCGGAGCCCTCGTGGTCACCCCGGTACTTCGGAGTCCTGCTGGCGCCGCTCTTGCTCCTGGCGGCTGCGGGCCTGAGCCGGGATGGGATGCGGGGCCTGATCGCCCTGACGCTCACCCTCCTCATCTGGAGCGGATCGCTGGCGTGGACGATGGGCCGCCGTATCGTCCCCAGGCCCGACGACAAGAGCAACGTCAAGGGCCTGACCGCTCAGCTGAGGCCGTTGATGCGACCCGGCGACCTGGTGGTCTCGGCCGAGATCGAGCAGGTTCCGATCCTGCGCCACTACTCCCCTCCCGGACTCTCCTACGCAACCCCGGCTGGTCCGGTGCCCGACCCCGGAGTCGTCGATTGGCGCGACGCTGTGCGACGGCTGCGGGCGTCGGCGCCGGAGACCGATCTGCTCCCGCTCCTTGGCCGGCTACCGGTGAGCGGCCGTGTCTTCATGGTTTGTCCCCGCTCCGTCGACATCACCGCCACGCTTGCCAACGGTGGCCAGGTCAAGGACGCTGGCCGGGAATCGATCGCGACCGAGAGGCCGAGCCCGGCCGAGAGACCGAGCCCGGCCGAGGAGCAGCTGACGTCCGGCCGCGGCAAGAGCGACGCCAGCTGGGACGAGCTCACCGAGACGCACTGCCGCTCTTGGGTGGAGGCGCTCGCCAGCGACGGCCGGATGAGGCTGCTCGTAGGCCAGACGCCCCCGCCGGGCGGTGAGCAGCGAGGCGCAGCGGTCTTCGTGCTGATCTATGAGAAGGTCAGTCAGAACCCGAGCCTCGCCGCCCCCGGACCACCCGGTTAGAGTCGGTTCGCTGCGGTACGGCAAGCCGGTGGAAGCCCGGCGCGGCCCCGTCACTGTGACCGGCTAGCGAGCTCCCAGGCCCATCGGGTCACGAGACCCGAGAGGGGGCGAGCGACGACCCGGGAGCCAGGACGCCGGCGGCAGCATCTGGACAGCGTTCGCTCGAGGACACGATGGGTGGCTCATTGGTGGGGGTGGGTGTGGGCCCGGGTGATCCCGAGCTCATCACCGTCCGGGCGCTTCGGACGCTCCGCAAGGCTGATCGGGTCTTCTCCCCCACCATGGCCGTCGACGCCGTCGGCCGGGCCGAGTCCATCGTGCGCCAAGCCGACCCCGGCCTCGCCGTCGAGCGTCTGGTCTTCGCCATCACCGGCGACGACGACACCAGGGCCGTGGCCCATGGCAAAGCCGCCGAACGGGCGGTGGCCTGCCTGGACGCCGGCGAGCAGGTGGCCTTCGTCACACTGGGCGACCCCAACGTGTACAGCACCTTCCACCACCTGGCAGCGGCGGTGCTCGAGCGCCGGCCTGGGACGCCAGTGGCCACGGTGCCCGGCATCATGGCCTTCCAGGAGCTCGCCGCTCGGGCGGGCACCGTGGTGCTCGACGGAACGCAGACGCTCTCGATGGTGAGCGCCGTGGATGGGGCCGAGGCCCTCGACGGCCCCCTCGGTGATCCAGAAGCCACCCTTGTGGTCTACAAGGGCGGTCGCCACCTACCCGAGGTCTCCCAACGGCTGCAAGCAGCGGGTCGCCTGGACGGCGCCGTCTTCGGCGAGCTCCTCGGCCTCCCGGGGGAGCTGGTGGGACCCGTCGGGGACCACGCCGACCGGCCCGCCACCTACCTGGCCACCGTTCTCGTCCCCCCCGCCACCCGTAGTGGAGCGCGCCACTCGTGATCTCCTTCGTGGGCGCCGGACCGGGGGCCGCCGACCTCATTACGATCCGGGGACGGGACCGGCTGGCGGCGGCCGACGTGGTGGTGTGGGCTTCGTCGCTGGTGCCCCCGGAGGTGTTGGCCCACGCCCCTGCCGGTGCCGAGGTCCACGACTCCGCGTCCATGACCCTGGAGGACGTGCTGGGCGTCTACGCCACCCACCCCGAAGCGACGATCGTGCGCCTCCATTCGGGCGATCCTTGCGTCTACGGCGCCATCCAGGAGCAGATCGACTGGTGTCTGTCCCAGGAGCGCGACTTCGAGATCGTGCCCGGCGTGAGCTCGCTGGGAGCGGCGGCGGCGGCCGTGGGCCGCGAGCTCACGGTGCCACAGGTGGCCCAGAGCGTCGTGCTCACCCGCCTGGCCGGCCGCACAGCCACCAGCATGCCCACCGGCGAGTCTGTAGCCACCTTTGCCGCCCACGGTGCCACCATGGCCGTGTTCCTCTCCGGCGCCCGGCCCCGGGAGCTGCAGGACCAGCTGCTGTCGCCGGGCAGCGGGTACAGCGCCGACACCCCTGCGGTGGTGGTGGTGCGGGCGTCCTGGCCCGACGAGCAGGTCGTGGTTTCCACCGTCGGCTCCCTGGCCGAGGACATGATCGCAACCGGCGCCCGGACCACGGTGCTGGTCCTGGTGGGACCGGCCCTGCGGGGCACCGCCGAGCGCAGCCGTCTCTACGCTCCGGACCACGGCCACCGGTTCCGCCGTCGTTCGCTGCCGGGCACGACGGCGGGGCGCCCGGCATGACGGACGTCCCTCGCCCGAAACCTTCGGGGCTCCGAACGGGATGGACCACCGGAACCTGCGCGTCGGCGGCGGCCAAGGCCGCAGCCACCGGCCTGCTGGCGGGTGTCGCCCCCGACGAGGTGGAGATCGCCATCCCGAACGGGAGGCGGGTGCGCTTCCCCGTGGAGTCCGAGACCACGGACCGCTGCTGGGTCGTGAAGGACGCCGGGGACGACCCCGACTGCACCGACGGCGCCAGGATGACGGCCCACGTGGAGCCCCTCGCGGAAGCACCCGCCACCCTGCTGCGAGCCGGTCCCGGCGTGGGCAGGATCACCAAGCCCGGGCTGGGGCTGCCCGTGGGCGAACCGGCCGTCAACCCCGTCCCCCGGCGCATGATCCTGGCCGCCCTCGAGGAGGTCACCGACGAGCCACTGGCCGTGACCTTGTCCGTACCCGGCGGTGAGGCCATGGCGGCGCGCACCACCAACGCCCGGCTCGGCATCGTGGGCGGCATCTCCATCCTCGGCACCACGGGGATCGTGCGCCCGTTCTCCACCGCCGCCTACCGAGCCTCGGTGGTGCAACAGGTCGACGTGGCCGGCGCTCAGGGTGAAGCCACGTTGGCCCTGGCCACGGGCAACCGCTCCGAGCGCGCCGCCGTGCGTCTGCTTCCCCAGCTCCCCGAGGTGTGCTTCGTGGAGGTGGGCGACTTCACCGGCATCGCCCTCCGCCGGGCGGTGGCCGCGGGCATGGAGCGGGTGGTGTTCGTGGGCATGGCCGGCAAGATCACCAAGCTGGCCGCGGGGGTGATGATGACCCACTTCCACCGCTCGAAGGTCGACGGCGGGCTCATGGCCGAGGCCGCCCATCTCACCGCCGCGCCGCCGGAGGTAGTACGGGCGGCCACGGCCACGGCTACGGCTCGCCACTTCTTCGAGGTCTGCCTGGAGCAGGGCTGCCTGGCCCCCCTCGAGCTGCTGTGTCATCGGGCCGCCGCCGCGTGCACGGGCCACGTCGGCGGCGCCCTGGCCGTGGACGTGGTGATGGTGGACTTCGACGGCGAGCGGGTGGTGGCCCGTTCGGGCGCCGGTTCCGATGCCTGAGCGCATCACCGTCGTCGGCGTGGTCGCTGACGAGGTCGAGGCCCTCGGCGGGGCGGCGCGCCGGGCTCTGGCCTCGGCCGACTTGGTGGTGGGCGGCCGCCGGCACCTCGATGCCCTGGTCCGCTCCGGCGCCCGAAGGGTGGTCATCGGCGCCGACGTGGAAGCGGTGCTGGAACGGATCGCCCACGAGCCGGGCGCGGTGTGCGTGCTGGCGTCGGGCGACCCGGGATTCTTCGGCATCGTGCGGCCCTTGGCCGCCCGCTTCGGCCCCGACCGCCTCGTGGTCCTTCCCGAGCCGTCATCGGTTGCCCTCGCCTTTGCCCGATTGGGCCTGCCGTGGGACGACGCCGTGGTGGTGTCGGCTCACGGCCGGCCCCTTGCCGCCGCAGCCCGACGGGTGGCCGGGGCAGCCAAGGCGGCGGTGCTGGTCTCACCCGAATCGCCCCCCGAAGCGCTGGCCAAGGAGCTGCTGGCGCTGGGGGCCGAGCACGACCAGGTGGCGGTGTGCAGCCGCCTGGGGACGCCCGAGGAGCGGGTGGAGCGCACCGACCTGGCCGGACTGGCGCAGGGGACCTGGGAACCGCTCTCGGTCGTGGTGCTGATGAGGGGCGACGGTTCAGCCGGCGCCAAGACCCTGGCGTGGGGTCTCCCTGAGGACGACTTCGACCACCGGGCGGGGATGATCACCAAGAGCGAGGTGAGGGCCGTTGCCCTGGCCAAGCTGGAGCTGCCCGGCGCGGGCGTGATGTGGGACGTCGGCGCCGGCAGCGGCAGCGTCTCGGTCGAGTGCGCCGCCCTGCGGCCGGACCTCTCCGTCCTCGCCGTCGAGCGCCGGCCCGACGACGCCGCTCGCATCCGCGCCAACGCCGCGGCCCACGGCGTCGCCGTCGAGGTCGTGGAGGGTGAGGCTCCGGGTGCGCTCGCTGCTCTGCCCGACCCCGACCGGGCCTTCGTCGGCGGAGGCGGGCTGGAGGCGCTCGACGCCGTGCTGGACCAGCTCCGCCCCGGCGGGCGGGTGGTGGCCGCCTACGCCGCACTGGACCGGGCATCGGCGGCCATGGACCGCCTGGGATCGCTGCTCCAGCTCGGGGTGGCACGGGGCGAACGCCTCCCCGGCGGCGGGGTGCGCCTGGCCGCCCAGAACCCTGTGTTCCTGGCCTGGGGTCCCGACCGGTGAAGGTCCTGGCCGTCTCCGTCACCGAAGCCGGGCGAGCCCTGTCCACCCGCCTGCCGTACGAGGCCGTCCACGGTCACGTCGCCGAGGTGGTCCGCCGGCGCTGGTCCGATGTCGACGCCTTCGTCCTCTTCCTGGCCACCGGCGCGGCGGTGCGGATCGTCGCTCCTCTGCTCGAGGACAAGCACCGTGACCCCGCGGTCGTGTGCGTGGACGACACGGGCCGCTTCGCCATCGCCCTGTGCGGTGGCCACGCGGCGGGCGGCAACGCCCTGGCGAACGAAGTGGCCGCCCTTCTCGACGCCAATCCGGTGGTGACCACCGCCACCGACGCCACGGGTGCCACTGCCCTCGACCTGCTCCCCGGCTTCACCGCGTCGGGCGACGTGGCCGGAGTCACCGTGGCCATGCTCGACGGACAGCCGCCACAGGTGGAGAACGAGTTGGACTGGCCTCTCCCCCCGTCGCTGGCCGAACGGATGAGCGGCGAAGGGCCGCACCGGGTCGTTGTAACCGACCGTGCCCTGGGGTTCGCTCCCGGCCGGGTCGTGCTCCACCCTCCGAGCCTGGTGGCCGGCATAGGTACCTCCACCGACGCCTCTCCCGAAGACGTGGCCGCCCTGCTGGCCTGCGCCCTGGCCGAAGCCGAGCTGGCCGGAGACAGCGTGGCCGTGGTGGCCACCATCGACCGGCGCCGGGACCACCCCGCCCTCAACCGGCTCGGTCTGCCCGTGCGCGCCTTCACCGCCGAGGAGCTGGCCACCATCGACGTGCCCACGCCGAGCGAGGTGGTCATGACCGCGGTCGGCACTGCCAGCGTTTGCGAGGCAGCCGCCCTCCTGGCCGCGGGCCCCGGCGCCGAGCTGGTGGTCCGGAAGCGCAGCAACCCCGTGGCCACCGTGGCCGTGGCTCGCCGGGCACGTCCGCCAGGAAGGGTCGTACTGGTGGGCCTCGGCCCCGGCCACCCGCGCCACCGGACCCCGGCCGCAGCCGCAGCCGTGGGGTCGGCCGACGTGGTGATCGGCTACGGGCCCTACGTCGAGCAGGCCGGCGACCTCCTCCGAGCCCACCAGCAGGTCGTTCGCTCCCCGATCGGCGACGAGGTGGCCCGGGCCGAGCAGGCGCTGGCTCTCGCCGGCAGCGGGCGCTGCGTCGCCGTGGTCTGCTCGGGCGACGCCGGGGTGTACGCCATGGCTTCCATCGTGTTGGAGCTGGCCGGTCGGCTGGCTCCGGGCGTGGCCGTCGACGTCGTCCCCGGCGTCACGGCGGCGTTGGCCGCAGCCGCCACCCTCGGGGCTCCCTTGGGTCACGACCACGCCATCGTCAGCCTGTCGGACCTCCTCACCCCGTGGGACGTCATCGAGCGCAGGCTTCGCGCCGCGGCCGAGGCCGACCTGGTGGTCGCCCTGTACAACCCCCGTTCCCGCGCCCGGACCTGGCAGTTGGGCGAGGCCCGGCGGATCCTCCTCGAGCAGCGCAAGCCCGAGACACCGGTGGGCGTGGTGAGCGACGTCGGACGACCAGGCCAGTGCGTTCGGCTCACCACCCTGGGCGAGCTGGAGTCAGTGCACGTGGACATGCGCTCCTGCGTGATCGTGGGCTCCACCACCACAACCGTGGCCGGCGAGCGGATGGTCACCCCCCGGGGGTACCGCCCGTGACGGTGGCCATCGGCATCGACGGGCGTTGCACCGGCTGCGGCATGTGCATCGCCACCTGCCCTGAGCGGGCCCTGTGGCCCGGGCCCAAGCGGCCCCTGGCCGACGTCGACGTGTGCACCGTGTGCATGGCCTGCGTGGAGGTCTGCCCGGTGGACGCCATCGCCGTCACCGGCCACTCCGGGCTCGACGGGCTGGCGGGGTCGCGATGACCGTCCATCCCATCGAGGCCCAGAGCATGCGCATCGTGGGCGACCGGGTAGACCTGTCCCCCCTGGGGCCCGGAGCTCGGGCCGTCATCGAACGGGTCATCCATGCCAGCGCCGACCTCGAGTACGCCCAGACCATGGTGGTCGGCGAGGAGGCGGTGGCGGCGGGGGTCCGTGCCCTTCGAGCCGGCGCGGCGGTGGTGACCGACGTGGAGATGGTGCGCCATGGCCTCCTCGGCGGCGCCGGCCGCTGCTACCTGGGCGAGGCCCCGGGAAGCCCGACACTCACCAGGAGCGCAGAGGGAATACGCATCGCAGCCTCACACCATCCCAACGGCGCCATCGTCGTCGTCGGCTGCGCCCCCACCGCCCTGGCCGAGGTCGTCCACCTGGCTCGAGCCGGTCGATTCGGGCCCGCCCTCGTTATCGGGCTCCCCGTGGGTTTCGTGGGAGCCGCCGAGGCCAAGGCCGCCCTGCGGGCCAGTGGGTTGGCGGCCATCACCAACATCGGCGCCAAAGGCGGCTCCGCCGTGGCCGCCGCCGCCTTCAACGCCATGGCGAAGATGGCGAGGATGGCCGATGAGCACTGACCGACCGGCCCTCCTCGTGATCGGTCACGGCAGCCGCTCCCCCCATGGGGTGGCCGAGTACTGGGACCTGCTCGACGTCGTCCGACGCCAGGATCCGTCGCTGGCGATCGGCGGCGGCTTCATCGAGCTGGCCCCGCCCGACCTCGATACCGCCATCGACGACCTGGTGGCCGGAGGCGGGCGATCAATAGTGGCCGTTCCTCTGCTGCTCCTCGGGGCCGGTCACTTGAAGGACGACGGACCGGAGGCGCTGGCCCGGGCGCGGGCGCGTCATCCGGGTGTCCAGTTCGGCTACGGACGAGCGTTGGGCGTCCACCCCCTCGTGCTGGACGTGGCCGGACAACGCATCGGCCAGGTCATGTCCGACTGCAGCGCTGAACAGAGCGCCGTGGTGCTGGTCGGGAGGGGCTCAACGGACCCCGATGCCAACGCCGACTTGCACAAGGTCGCCCGCCTGCTCCAGGACCGGGTCGAGGTGCCCATGGTGGAGCCGTCGTTCGTGTCGCTGGCCCGCCCCTCCGTCGCCGACGCGCTCGAGCGCTGCCGCCGCCTCGGCGCGGTAAACGTGGCCGTGGTGCCCTACTTCCTGTTCGCCGGTATCCTGGTCGACCGAATCAAGGAGCAAGCGCTGGCTTGGGGAGACGAGCACCCGACCATCGGCGTGCGGGTCGGCTGTCATCTGGGACCCGAACCAGCCATAGCCGGCTTGGTGGTCGAGCGCTACCAGGAAGCCCTTGCGGGCGAGGCCCGCATGAACTGTGACTGCTGCCTGCATCGCAGCCCACTTCTCTGCCTCTGAGGCTCCGACCTGAGTAGCCGCCCGTCTGTCAGGGTGACACGAGGCGCAACACGAAGCTCGACCAGAGGGGTGTCATGGCACCAGCTCCACGTTTGCCCCCACGGCCTCATAGGTTCGCAGGGCCCGGCGGTCTCGGCTCACCAGTGTGGCGCCGGCATGGAGTGCCGTCGCGGCCACGACGGCGTCGTAGATGGCGCCACCGTCGATGCCGGCACGCGCCGCAGTCCCGAGAAGGGCGGTGTGGTCCTCCACCGGCAGAGCCAGCAGGGATCCCTCGAAGGCCCCGGCGAGGAACTCTTGGGCCAGGAGCCCGGACACCTTGTGGGGCGACGGCAACCGCGTGAGGACGGAGTAGGCCTCGAGGGCGCACTGGACGATGAGCCGGGGTTGGCGGTCCATCACGGCCCGTGCCGCTTGGTGAGCCTCGTGCCAGGAGGCGAAGGCCGCCACCACGAGGCTGGTGTCAACGGCGATCAACGACGCGTCTGCTCGAGCGTCGTGCGCACGACGTCGTCGGTGAGCGGCGGCAGCTCCACCGCCGGTACCGCTACCTGAACGCCGTCGACCTCAACCAGCTCCATTGCTGTGGGCGCTGGCGAGATCTCGATGTGGCCATCCCGGGCCAGTACCTCCAAGGGTTGGCCCGGAGCAAGCCGGAGCCCGTCGCGGACGGCTTTGGGGATGACGACACGGCCGGCTGCATCCATGGCGATTCTCATGGTAGGAACCTACCACTACAGCCGGGCACCCTCCGAGGACGGCGAGCGACGATGTCGACGGAGATGAACGCCGAGTACGGTTCCTCGGATGAGAGGACACCAATGGCATCCTCGGCGTCGATGACGCTGGTGCAGCGACAGCAGCTCGCCACCGAGGGCTCGCAAGACTCGAGACTTGGTGAGGCCCTGAAACTACTCGCCCGGGAGCCCATCTCAGTCCTGTCGTTGGACGTCTTCGACACGCTGGTGTGGCGTGCGGTGCCCGAGCCGGTCGACGCGTTCATCCTCCTCGGTCGTCGCCTGCGGGAGCTCGGCCACCTTGCTCCCCACCTCACCCCCCACCTGTTCGCACGACTCCGGGAGACGGCAGAGGTGCGGGCGAGGGACAAGGTCGCACTGACGGCGCCTTCCCGCGAGGTCCCCCTCGAGGCCATCTACGAGCAGATGCCGCCACATCTCACCGGTAGCCTCTCGGTCGACGACTTGGCGGCCATCGAGGTCGATCTGGAACGGGAGATCTGCTTTCCCGACCTCGACGTGCTGCGTCTGGCTCAGCTCGCTCAGGACTCGGGCGTGGACCGCGTCGTGCTGGTCTCCGACACGTACTTTTCGGAGAAGCAGATGCGAAGGGTGCTCGACCGGGATGCGTTCGAGGGCCTAGGCCTCCACAAGGTCTTCACCTCCAGCGACCACAAGCGCTCCAAGGCTTCGGGCCTCTATCGAACCGTCCTCGAGGACCTGGACGTGGCCCCGGCAGAGGTGCTCCACATCGGCGACCACGCCGAGTCCGACGTGGCCTCCGCGGCCAAAGAGGGGATTCACACGGTTCACTTCCCCAAGCTCCCCGACGAGTTGAGAACGGTGCTGGAGCGCGAAGGCGTCATCCCTTCTGGGAACGCCGCAGCCCATTCGGCTCCGATCGACCAGCGTCACGGCGACCTCGGGTTGACGGCCATGCGCTCCAAGGCCGTCTCTCGGTCCGAGGCGGCCCGGCTGCCCGATGGCGTCAGGGACCACTGGGAGTTCGGTGCGTCGGTACTCGGGCCGGTGTTCACCGGCTTCGCCGAATGGATACACCGCCGGACCCAAGAGGAGGGCGTGGACGTCGTTCACTGCCTCATGCGCGAAGGCCAGTTCGTCTCCCGCTTGGTGGACGGGGCGCGCCACTACCTGGGGTCACCGGTCAGGGCCGATCGGCTGTGGCTGTCCAGGCAGCTCTGCGCCCGAGCAGCCATCTTCGAGGCCAACCCCGAAGAGCTCGCCGGGTTCCTGAACAGGCGGCGCGCTCCCACACTTCGCCAGTTCTGTGAAGACCTCGGCGTTGGGTTGGCTCAGCTGCCCGAGGTCTTCACCGATGCCGAAGGCCGGCTCGACCAGCCCGACCTGTGGCAGCGAACGCTGGAGGCGATCACGAGCCGTCCCGACGTGCAGGCCACCATCGTTACCGGCTCTTCGGAGCTGCGAGGACGACTCGCTCGGTACTTCCTCGACAAGGTCGGCCGCGACACACCTCGTGTGGTCCTCGCCGACATCGGATGGGGCGCCACCATCCAGCACCATCTCCGAAGGGCGCTCTGGGGCTCGGGGATCGAGGTCGATACCGTCGGGCTGTACCTCATCACCAACCACATCGTCCTGGACCGGACGCTCGATGGCGTCAAGACCGACGGCTACCTCGCCCAGGGCGGGATCCCCGAACAGGCGGTGCGCCTGATCATCCGCAGCCCCGAGATCGTGGAGCAGGTCTGCATGACCGATGTGGGCACCCTCGTCGACTTCACCGAAGAGGGTGAGCCCGTGTCCGGTCCTACCAGCCAGAGCCCGGTGCAGATGCTGCAGCGCACCGCCGTCCAAGGTGGCGTGCTCGGGTTCCAGAGGGAGTGGGCGCGCTACGGCGAGGTGGTGCCCGCACCAGGGCGGGCCTTGGACGATCGCGTCCGGCCATGGCTGCTCGAGATGCTCCTGCGGTTCATCATCTCCCCCACCACCAAAGAAGCCACGATGTTCGCCAACTGGTCTCATGACGAGAACTACGG
>JAUJNQ010000004.1:175875-195149 GCA_030448025.1 Acidimicrobiales bacterium
GAGTGGCCCGAGCAGTTCCGCCAGGTGACCTACGCGCGCTGCACCGTGCTGGCGCCCAACCTGCTGTTCGGCGGGCGCAAGTCTCCCCAGATCATGTACAGCTGTCCGAAGGAGTGGGGTGTGAGCGCGTACAAGGTCGACCTCGAGGTGGCCTTCGCCTGGCTGCCCACGGCGCCCGACACCAGCGCCAAGGGTGGACAGTCCGAGGCGCTGTGGCAGCTTGGCGAGCAGGTAAGGGGCAAGGTGATGCGCCTCTGGCGGACCGCCGAGCGGGTGGCCAGGTGACCGTCGCCCACCACCGTGAGGGCGACGACGACAGCTCCGATCGTGCCCCGTTGCTGCTCCACTCGTTGGCGGCTCTGCGAGAGGTCATCTTTCCCTGCCTCGACATCAGCGGCGCTCGGACCCTCGTCGAGGTCGGCGGCGAGGACGGCACCTTCACCAGGGAGCTGGTGGCCTGGACCGAGAAGACCGGGGGAAGGCTGTACTGCGTGGACCCCCAACCGTCCGCGAAGCTCGTCGAGCTCTGCGACGGCTCTGACGCCGCCGAGCTGATCGTGGACCGCAGCCCGGCTGCCCTGGAGAGCTTGGAGCGTGCTGACGCCTACATGCTCGATGGCGACCACAATTACTACACGGTGAGGAACGAGCTGGAGGCCATCGAGCGTAGGAGCCGGGACGGCTCCTCCATGCCGCTGGTCTTCCTCCATGACGTCGGGTGGCCGTGCGGGCGAAGGGACCAGTACTACTCGCCGGAGAGCCTGCCGGCCGAAGCCGTCCATCCCTACACCTACGACCGGGGAGTGATCCCGGAGTCGAGCGAGGTGGTCAAGGGCGGTTTCCGTGGAGCAGGTGAGTTCGCCGTCGCCTTGGAGGAGGGCGGGGAGGCCAACGGCGTCCTGACCGCCGTGGAGGACTTCCTCGAAGGACGTCCCGAGCTGTCGTTGGTGACGGTGCCATGCGTCTTCGGGCTCGGCGTCATCCATCCCACGTCCTCCACCGAAGGGCGGGCCGTGGGCGAACTCCTCCAGTTCTACGACGGCCACCCCTTGCTGGAGCGCTTGGAGAGGAACCGGCTCACGCTCTACCTCCGAGTCCTGGAGCTACAGGACGGGATGCGAAGCCTCATGGCCCAGCTCGACGACACTTCCCTCCGGCTTCGTGACGCGGGGACCGAGAACCGTGCGCTGTGGGCTCGCAATGCGGAGCTCGAAGCTCACCTGAAGGTGTTCACGGACGAGGCAGGCTTCCTCCTCGCCTCCCGAGCCTTCACCGTCGCCGAGCGGCTGGCCAAGCTCCACGGTTCCAAGGCCCCTTCTCGTGATCGACTCCGCGCCGCCCTCGAAGGAGTGCAACCGGCCTGACGCCGCGGCCAGGGACTGTTGCTCGACAGCGAGTACCGGCTTCGATCGGAGGCGTCCTCAGGCCTTGTGCCACAAGGCGTTGTCCGCCGACCGCACGAGCACCTCGGGGCGCCTGCGGCCCTGTCGTGACACCGCCGTGGGATCCGAGGTCGCGAACCCACCGAGAGAGGTCCATGCCGACCATGCAGATCCCTCCCATGACTTCTGCCACACGGCGTTGTCGGGACCCCTCACCACCACGTCCAGGCGCCCAGCGGTCCAGGAGGCGGCATCGGGACCGGAGGTGAGCGCTCCGCCCAGGTGCCCCCACGGCGACCACGACGAGCCGTTCCAGCCCTTGTGCCACAAGGCGTTGTCGGGAGCTCGCACGAACACGTCGATGCGGTTGGGCCCCCACGAGACTGCGGTGGGAGATGAGGTGAGCGCTCCGCCCAGGTGCTGCCACAGCGTCCACGACGAGCCGTTCCAGGCCTTGTGCCACAGGGCGTTGTCGCCGCCCCTTACGACCACGTCCAAGCGCCCTTGTCCCCAGGAGGCAACGTCTGGCGCCGAAGTGAGGAATCCTCCCAGCGACTCCCATTGCGACCACCCGGTGCCGTTCCAGCCCCTGTGCCACAAGGCGTTGTCGCCGCCCCGCACGAACACGTCGAGGCGGTTCTCCCCCACGACACGACGCCCGGATCCGAGGTGAGGAAACCGCCCAGCGACGCCCATTGCGACCACCCGGTGCCGTCCCAGGCCTTGTGCCACAAGGCGTTGTCGCCGCCCCGCACGAAGACGTCGAGGCGACGTTCGCCCCACGACGCCGCGTCGGGACCTGAGGCGAGGAGCCCACCTTGCGTTCCCCAGGGACCAGGGTTGGCAAGGGCAGCGGTCGGGTCGACCCATCCGTGGCCGTACCGATTGTCGAAACCGAGAGGCCCGGCGTCCCTTGCCGTCCGTCGCAGCTGGTCACCCACCTGGGCCTGGGTCCATGTGGCGTTGGCGGAGCGCACGAGGACGGCCAAGCCAGAGACGATCGGCGCGGAGAAAGAGGTGCCCGAGCCCTTGCCGTAGGCCTCGATAGGACCGGGTGCCGGTCCCGTGGAGACGATGTTTACGCCGGGGGCGGCTACGGACGTCCAGGGCCCGTAGTTCGAAAAAGAGGCAAAACCGCCGTTGTGATCCGTCGCCGTCACGCTGATGACTCCAGGGTAAGAAGCCGGGTAGAAGGACGCGTTCGAGGCGTCGTTGCCGGCAGCACCAACGACGACGACATCGCGGCTGAGCGCAAAGTTGACTGCATTCCGAAGAGCCGAGCTGTCGTCGTAGCCGCCCAGCGAGAGGTTGATCACCTTGGCACCTTGGCCTACGGCCCACGTGATGCCCTCGACGACATCGGCGTCGCTTCCCCCGCCAGCTGCGTTCAACACCTTGACCGGGAGGATGCGGGCCCTCCAGGATGTGCCGGCGACGCCGATCCCGTTGTCGGTGCCGGCGGCGGCGATGCCAGCGACCATGGTGCCGTGCCCGTTGTCGTCATCGGCTACGACGTCGCCGTTGACGAAGTCCCTGCCCGGCGAGATCCTCCCCGCGAACTCCGGGTGATCGAGATCGACACCGGTGTCGAGGATGGCAACGGTGAGGTCTGAGCCCTGGCTGAAACCCCATGCGGACGACAACCCGAGGTTGTTCAGGTAAGGCTGCTCTCCGTTGACGAAGCGAGGGTCGTTGGGGACGACCGCGATCTTCCGTCGGTAGTTGGGATCCGCAGTCTCCACTCGCGGGTCGGTGCGCAGCCTTGCCACGGCATCAGCTGGAGTCTTGCCTTGCGTCGCCACCAAGACCTCTCCAGTGGGTCCCACCGGGCGCAGGACTCGAAGGCCCTTCTTCGCCACCGCCGCGCTCGTGGCCGACTGGGACACCCCCGAGCGAAACTTGACGATGACGGTGCCCGGGTCCGAGGGCCTTTGGTCGTCGACCGCCGACGAGCCTTGCGAAGGGCCGTTGTCAGCGGACGCGCCAGCGTGGTCAAGGGTGACCTGCGTGGCGACCATGAACACGGCGGCTAACACGCCCAACCAGTGGCGGAGCCTCGTAGTCACCGTATGTCACCTCTCGAGCCGGTACAGGCGATAGCCGAGCACATGACAACAGAGTACGGCACGTTTCGGCTCCAGCTTGACGCGGCGATTTCGTGGAGGCTCGTCTACGGGCCCGAAACGAAACTACTTGAGCGGCTCTGACGCCTGCAGCCCGGCGGCAGAGGGTTTCGGCCTACGGCCGCCCAAGTAGTTTCGTTACAGGCCCTACACCTCTACACCAGAGGGCCGAGACTCTTCTGGTCGGCGACCGCTGACCGGCTGCATCGTGAACGCTTGGCCGTGCCAACCGAAGCTGAGCAGCGGGGTGGCCTTCCATTCGGGGTTCTCGTCCAGGAACTCGCCGAAGGCGCGTCGCTGACCCATGTCGTCGGACCGGTCGAAGCAGTTCCAGTCATCGAACATCACGATGGTCCCGGGCTGTATCCGGTCTCTGACGAACTGAAGAACTGGGACCGTGGACTCGTACAGGTCACAGTCCACCAACACCAGAGCCGCTGGGCCCATCTTCGTGGCCACATGAGCGGCGGATCCCGGTAAATGGTCATACCAGCCCTTGACGAGGTGTGTTCGCTCCCAGTCCACTCCGAAGTGATTCAGGTTGCTCACGACTTCTTCGAAGCTGCCGGCGTAGTCCCCCGCCTTGAACTCGCGGGACTCGGCGTCGGGGCCGGTCAGCGGCGGTAGTCCCATGAAGGAGTCGAACCCGAAGAACTGCGGCTCGGTTCGCCCAGCCGAGCTGGCCGCAGCTTGGGCGACACAGAACGAGTAGCCCTGCCACAGGCCGAACTCGTAGTAGTCGCCGAGGACCCCCGAGTCGGCCAGGGCAGCAAAGCAGTCGTAGATTGCCGGTGACGTGTCCGGCGTCGAAGTGGAGAAACCTACCGAATCGAGCCTTTCCCTCAGTGCTTCGGGAAGAGCTTCGGGTGCAGCTTTCTTCCTCAACCGACGGCGGAGGACCTCTCGGAGGCGAGGTGGAAGACGGTTCCATGCCGGCGTCAGCAGACTGGAATACCGTTTGACGGCATTGCTGTCCATCATCGGGATGACCGTACCCGGCCGCAAAAGCAGCGTCGAGCCTGGCTTTGCGGTGGCTCAAGCTCTTACCGGGATGGCGGACCGTTCCCTGGAGTGGGCGATGAAGCCGGCTGCAAGCAGGACCATCCCGGTCGTCGTGACGGCCACCCAGGGCAGCCATCCTCCGGGCGGCGCCCAACGTCCCCCGTCGACCAGGTAGGACCATGGGCCGTCCGTGCCCACTGAATACCGGCGGCCGTTGGCCAGCAGGGCTGTGCCATTGATGATGGCCACCACGGCGGCGCACACCGATACGATGGCCCACCGGAGCCATCCGGCCAGTCGGTGCCGATTCAGCAGGATCACCTCTCCCCAGACGAGCGGGAAGGCGGTGAAGATGGGCTGGAAGTACCGGCCGCCCACGGGGTACCCGCCCGCCTCATAGGACCTGGTGACCAAGACCACGCCCGCCAGGTAGGTGACGAGCAGTAACACCGGCGCCAGGCGCTGGCGCCAGGTGCCCAAGGCGAACGCCAGCGCCGCCAGCACCACCAGAAGGACCTTCCAGACCAGGTAGAGGCCCTCCGGCAAGATGGTCTCACCCCACCCCGATACGGCTATCTGCTCCGGGAGGAAGCCGTGAAGGACCCGGCGCAGAGCGGGCTCGACAAGCTCGGACCAGGCGGCAAGGTCAACGCCCGGCGTACGGGCATCGAGCACGAGATTCCAGACGATGACGGCCAAGACCGACATGGCCAGGACGGCCACCATCACGCCCGCGCGTCTGCCGCCGCGGCGAGCGGCCCGTACCACCGTCGAAGGCCCATGGAGGAGCATCGCCACCCAGAGGCCGACGAGGATCCACACGAAGCCCAGGGGGCGACTGGCCCCGAGCAGGAACCCGACGAGGGCAGTCACCACCCACAGCTTCGGGGGTGTGTCCTCGTCGCGGACGAGCCTGAGGCAAAGGGCGACGAAGCCGATACCGGCGATCATCTCCAGCCCGTTGGCGTTCATGCTCCACGAGAAATAGAGCACGGTGGGGGAAAGGGCCGCGGTGACGCCAAGGAGCGACAGGGCGGGTGCGGCTCGGTCACGCACACCGATGAGACAGAGCGCCAGGACCGCGGTGCAGACGATCCCGCTTGCCAGCCGAGCCCGGAGAAGACCGCCCACGGGCCCGCCTGCTCCCCTGGCGGCTAGGCCCGGGGCCACGTAGGGCACGGGGGGATACAAGCCCACGTAGCTGCGGTCCACCACCCGTCCGGTCGGTTCGCTGATGCAGGAGGCCGACGCCGTGGTCCGGAAGGCGAAGCAGTTGAATATCGACTCGTCGGAGGGCGACTGTTTGGCCGCGACGCGGGTTGGGACATCTAGTCGCCGGGTGGCTGCGTCGATGGTCCGTTGCTGGGTGGGAGTCAAGGGGTTGTAGGGCCAGCGGTCCGGCTCACCTACCAAGTCGCCGGTCGAGACTGCGAGGGCCCGCACGTAATGGGCCTCTTCGTCCACGGAGGCACCGTAAGGTCGGGAGAGGGCCCACGCCAGGCCCAGCAGCACGAAGAATGCGAGCACACAAGATGGCAAGGCCGACGAGAGCTTGAAGACACGGCCGGGCAGCGACCTGGATGAGGTCCGCGCCGCAGGACGGGCGGGACCGCTCGTCACCGCCAGCCGTCGGCCACGGGGATCAGCTCCCAGCGCTCCGTCTACCGACCTCCGCCTCGGCGTCCTCGAGGTCGAAGAGGGACGGATCCAGGAGCGGCGATGTACGCGGCCTTCGAAGTGGCTCCGATCGAGCGACGTCAGGACGACCCGATCCCAAGGCCTTCCGCTTCCGGACTCGGCCGCGTACCAGCGTCAGGCCCAGGGCTCCGGCCGCTGGGAGGAAAACGAGCACGGGTAGCCGATAGCGGTAGTCGAGGGTTCCGACGGCCGAAGGCATGATCAGTACGAGCACGCCGAGCGCCGCGAGGAGCAGTGCTCCTGCCCGCAGGTACCTGCGGTCCTTGCCGACGGGCTGAAGGGCCGGAGCCACCGCTATCAGTAGGGCGAGGGCGAGGAGCGGGCCGGGAGTGCGGCCGACGTGCTGGTACGCACGGAGTACGCGTGCCAGAGGAGCGTTCACCTTGACCTCCTGCTGCTTCAGGTCGAATCCCCAGCGCGCTGGGATGACCTGGTACTTGATCCCCTCGGGCCATGTCCAATTGGTGTTGTAGGGATCGGCGGGCGGGTATAGCGGGCGCCACGGCGTGGGCTTGTACGAGGTGAGGAACTGCAACGGGCGGACCGAGTTGTCCTTGGGGCCGACCGGATCGCCCGGGGCGAAGTAGCGCGTGAAGTTGCCAACCGCGGTCTGCAGGTAGTCGAGCGGCTGGTGGCGGATGATGCTGCGACCGAACCGTGCCGCGGAGCGGTCGCGCTCTGGACCAGGGACACCATCGCGGCGACGCAAGGCTGCAGTCTCCGACCAGAGGTACACATCCCCGCCCGGGCGCTGCCGCGGAGGGCGCGGGTCGCAGAAGATCCTCTGGTCAGGCGGGAGGCTCAGCCCTCGGCAGTCGGCGAACGGCGAGACGCGGGCGGCGAGGGTGTAACCGTGGTACCGCTCAAGGCCGAAGGTGCCGTGTTCCGAGTGGAACCACAGGCCGTAGGCGCCGAGGATGAGCACGACTGGCGCGACGAAGGACGACAAAGACCGCCAGCCTGACCGGCGCACGACCAAGAAGACAACAGTGCCGAGGAGCAGGGCGATCCCCACCGTGCGGGTAACGGTGGCCAGGCCAAGGACGACCCCGGCTGCGGCGATCCGCGCCTCCGCCCACCTCTCCGAGGGCCAGAGCAGGAGCATGGCCGCGATGGCGGCGAGAAAGGCAAAGAGCGTCTCGGACAGCACGAACTGCTCGACGTAGACCTGGTAGGAGTCGAGAAGGATGGGAGCGGCCCCGAGCGCGGCGAGCCGCCTCCCCGCCCCGAGGCGGTACAAGAGGAGATAGAGCATGACGCCGATCGCCAGCCCGAAGACGTGCTGGGCGGCGGCCACCACGGAGAACTCGCCCGTAAGGCCCTCGACCAGCCTCAGGAAGAACGCGTATCCCTCCGGCCGGATGACGTTGGGGGCACCGGTATGGGCGTCGTGGAGGTAGCTGAACGAATCCTGCGCATAGGCGAGCCCGGGTTGGTACGCGACGAAGGTGAGCACCCGAAGGCTGGCGCCCGCCACGAAGACGACCAAGAAGGGTGCGTGGCGACCCGCGACACGGCGTACGAGGTCAGCGTTGCCAACCGAGCTCAGGCGTCGGCGACTCCGACCGCTCCCCACCCGGGTTGCGTTCGTCGCTCGAGGCCGGGGCCCGACCTCGACCTGTTCGCTGGGCCGTAAGAGGGTGGAATTGGACATGTGGATCGGCATGGCTCCACGTCGATAAGGGCCCCGGCGTGACGGCGGCGAGAGAGGCAAGGATAGGCTAAGTGGATTGGCGCTCTGCGTCATCCAGCCTCTCGTGCCTCGTTCGAGCGTGGGCTAGCGTTCGCCCTCCTGAGGCGAGGACGATTTGACCGTCCCCGGTGTGATGAGGCGAAAGCCCTGTGGCGCTGATGGGAAGGTGACTGAGAGACGAATGGCCGCCCACACGAACGTAGCTGCCGCGACGGGTACCCGTGGCGTCTCTGTCCCCAGCCAGCGTGGCATTGGCCCTTACCTCCTCATCGGCTTCGTCTTGCTCCTGGGGTTCTCGTGGGTCTTCGCCAACCCGCCCGGCTATGCCCCCGACGAACCCGCTCACTACACCAAGGCGGTCGGCGTGGGGCGTGGCGAGCTGGTCGGAACACCGGAGCCGTACCCGGTGGGGCCGGGCTTCGGGCCCCTTCAGCTCCAGTGGATAAACAAGGCTTCCCGGACCTTCAAGATCCCTCCTGGACTGTCCCCGGGCGGCCTTGCCTGCAGCATCTTCAGCCCAACAGAGACGGCCGCTTGCATCTATGAGATCGAGACGAACGGCGAGCTCATACAGTTCCGCACCTACGTCGGGACCTATGAGCCCTTCCTGTACCTGCCTCCCGGCCTGGCCATGAACCGGACCGACAACCCTGTGACGGCCACGCTGGTGGGGAGGATGGTCAGCGGTGCGATCGCGCTGGGACTGTTGGCCGCGGCCGCGGCGGTGCTCGTCAAGCGCTCCGTCCCAGGTTCGGGGATCGGGCTGGTGGCCGCCATCACCCCCATGGTGGTGTTCCTCGGCTCCGCCCTCTCACCTGCCGGGCCCGAGCTGGCCGCCGCCATCTGTTTGACAGCCGTGGTCCTGCGCCTCACTCGGGCCGGCCCGGTCCCCCGATCGATCTGGTTCGTCGCAGCAGGGAGCGGGTCGGTGTTGGCGCTGAGCCGCTCACTCGGACCCTTCCTCCTCGTTGCAATTCTCGGGGTTTTCGTCGCCGCCGCCGGACCGAGGGGTTTGGCTCAGACCGTACGGAACGGCGGGCGGTGGGCGTCGTTGGCCGGAGCGGTGATCCTCCTGGGCGTCATGGCCAACGTGGCCTGGGGCCTTCGAGTTCAACCGCAACCCTCGATCAGCCTCGGCAGCGTGCTGTCGCTGATCGGCCGGTCGGTCAGGGAGCTGCCCGAGGTGCTTCGCCAGGGCGTGGGCAGCTTCGGTTGGGCGGACGTCAACATGCCCTCGGTTGCCTATCTCGGGTGGGCCACCATGGTTGGCGTCCTGATCCTGACCGCCCTCGCCATCGGTCGACCGCGTGACCGAGCCTTCCTCGGTATGACGATCCTGGGGTGCTTCGTCGGCAGCGTCGCCATCGCCGCCGCCGTGATCCACCAGACCCACTTTCCGATGTACGGTCGCTATGCCCTTCCTCTTTGGGTCATCGTTCCCCTCTGCGCCGGGGAGATCGTGACGCGGAACCATCACCGTTTGCCTACGGCGCTCTGGCGCGCGTCTCTCGTCGGGCTACCCCTGGTCGCCGCTGCGGTCCACGCCACCGGGTGGTACGTGAACGCCAGGCGCTACGCCGTAAGCGAGATCGGGCCTGTCTGGTTCTTCGGGCACAGCGAGTGGCATCCGCGCGCCGGTTGGGAACCATGGTTCGTGATGAGCATTCTGGGTCTCGGGTGCCTCTGCGCCTACGGCGTGCTCGCTGCGCGCGCCGTCGATGGCCCGTCGGCGGAGCAACCAGCGTCGAGCTGAGGGTGTCACGTCGTACTGGCGATCCCCGATGGAGTACGGGAGGTCGGAATCCCCTTGGATTGCAGCCGCCCAGTCCGGTTTCCTTGAAACGAGGCCCTGACGAAGCCGACAACCAGAACGGCGATCCGGGCGGCGGCAAGGGTCATCCAAGGGAGCCAACCGCCGGGTGGCGCCCACTGGCCCCCGTCGAGCAGGTACGACCATGGCCCATTGATGCCCACCGACCATCGTCGGCCGTGGAACAACAGCGCGGCGCCGTGGGTCAGAGCCACGACGGTGACGGAGACCAACACCAGCGTGCGGCGCAGCGATGCCGCCAGTCGATGGCGATTCAGCAGGATCACCTCGCCCCAGACGAGCGGAAGGGCCATGAACGCCGGCTGAACGTATCGCGGAGCTAGATCGAACCCGCCCGCTTGCCTGGCCCTGATCAGCGCGACACTGCAGGCAACGTAGGTGACGAACAGGATCAACGGCGCCACGCGTTGGCGCCAGGTGCCCAGCACCATCGCAGCCGCTCCCAAGACAAGGAAGAGGAGCTTCCAGGCCAGGTACAGCTGATCCGGCAGGCGGACCTCAGGCCAGCGCAGGATACCGATCTGCTCGGCGGGCCAGACGTGGAGGATCTGGTAGAGCGTGGGTGCCACCAGCTCCGACCAGGGGAGGACGCCACCAGCAGTCTGGGCTCCGGCCAGGAGGCTCCAGACGATGGTGGACAGGGTGGTGGCACCCAGGACTACGAGCATTGCGGCGGCCCGTCTCCCGCCGTGCCGGAACCGACGGACAACCGTCACCGGTCCGTGGACGACCGCCGCCACCATCAACCCGTAGAAGATCCACGCGAAGGCCAGGGGCCGACTGGTTCCGAGCACGAACCCGACAAAGGCGGCGACGGTCCACAGAGAAGGGGGCGGTGGGGTCTCGCGCCCGAGCCGTAGACAAAGTGCCAGGAAACAGATGCCGGCCACCATCTCGATCCCGATGATGTTCATGCTCCAGGCGAAGAACAGGACCCCAGGCGATAGCGCCACCGTGAGGCCGAGGAGGGAAAGGGCGGGCGCGGTCGAGTCGCGCACGCCCCCGAGGCAGAGCGAAACGACGACCAGGCAGATGATCCCGCACGCCAGCCTGGCTAGGAGAAGACCAGCCGCCGGCCCGCCCGCGAGCCGTGCCGCGAGGCCCGGCAGGACATAAGGCAGGGGTGGTAGACGCCGACGTAGGTGCGGTCGAACACTCGGCCGCCCGGCGGCGTCAGACAGGAGGCGGGCTGCGTGGGCTGGAGCAGCAAGCACGGCCGTGTCGTCCCCCTCGGGGCAGGTCGCTCTGGCACCTTGAACTGCCGGGTGAGGGGATCGACGGTGCGCTGCTGTGCCGGCGTCAAGGGCACTTCCTGCCAAGTCGCCCGTCTACCGCTGGCGTCACCTCCCGATACCCCCAGGGCCTTGATGTAATCGGCTTCCTCATCGACTATGGCTCCGTAAGGGCTGGCGAGCGCCCAGACCAATCCGAGGGCAAGGAAGGACGCGAGCACGTACGCCGGCAGGCCCAACGAAGGCTCCGGACAGGGCCAGCGGGCACAGAGGAACTTGGCGTCAGGCGGCGGTCGCTCTCGCTTGTGGCTCCGTATGCGGCTCTGTCCCTCAGGGGGACCGACACGTCCGGCTCCTGCTCGACCGGCAGGGGTGCTTCACAGGCTGTACCGGGCTGACACTGCGTCGTCGTAGAACATGCGGACGGTGGCCAGGGAGTAGTCCGTGAGGTCGCGGCCCACGGTGGAGAGCTTCTTGAGCAGATCGTGGGTGACGGTGATGACGTGGCAGCCGATGGCGTCCGCTTGGAAGATGTTCAGCACTTCTCGGGGGCTGGCCCAGATCAGCTCGAGGTTGGGGTAGGGCCGGAGCAGCTCCACCGCCGCCGCCATCAACGGAACGGGATCGCGCGCCGTATCGGCGATGCGGCCGGCGAACACCGACACGTAGGCCGGCGGCCCCTCGGCCAGCTGCTCCGAGGCCCGTCGGACCTGCTCGAGGGTCATGAGGGCGGTCACGTTCACCTTCACCCCTTCGGCCGCCAGATGGGCGAGCAGCTTTCCGGTGTCCTCGGAGCGGGTGTTGGTGATGGGAATCTTGACGAAGACGTTCTCTCCCCAGGCCGCGATCTTGAGTGCCTGACGCTCCATCTCGTCGAACTCGTCCGAGAACACCTCGAAGGAAATGGGCAGCTCCGGTACCGCCTCGAGAAGCTGCTTGGCAAACACCTCGTAGTCGGGGATGCCCACCTTGTGCATCAGAGTCGGGTTGGTCGTGAAGCCCTTGATGAGCGGATTGCGAGCCAGCTCCACGATGCCGGCGTGGGCAGCACCGTCGGCGAAGATCTTCACGGTGAGAGCTTCAAGCTGTGGCTTCACCAGCAACTACCTCCTCGTTCAGGCGTTCCACGATCCACGGCACGGCCTCGGCCAGCTCTGCGACGACGAGGTCGGAGTATTGAGGACGGCGCTCGGCGTAATGACGATCGACGAAGATCGTGCTGCACCCGGCCTGGCGGCCCGCCTCGATGTCTCGCCACCGGTCGCCGACCATCGTACTCATGGGCAATGACACGCTCCAGTCCCTCGCCGCGTCCGTCAACAGCCCAGGCCGCGGCTTCCGGCACGTGCAATTATCGCTGTCGTCGTGCGGACAGACGCGGATGTCGTCGATCGGCAGCTCCTCCCGCAGCCAGTCGTCGACAGCTTGTGACGCGGCCTGGTCCAGCGTGCCCCTGGCGATGTCCGGTTGGTTGGTCACCACGATGAGCAGGAAACCGGCGTGCTTCAAGGCTTCGCAGGCCTCGCCCACCTTGGGCAGGAGCTCGGCGGTTGCGCGGCTGGGGGGATAGGGACGGCCGTCTCGGACCTCGGCACGGTTGAGCACACCGTCCCGGTCGAGGAAGACGGCTCGCCGAGATGGAGGGCGGCCCACGACCATGGCGTGGTCAGAGGCGCCCGGCGCGGGCATCAGGCAGCATGGAGGCCAGGGAGGCGCCGAGCGCGTCCCGACTCGTCTTGGAGCAGCGCCAGCCCAGTGACCGGATCCGGTCGGTATCGAGGCGGACTATGGGGACGTCCCCCTTCCAGCCTCGGTCGCCCCCGGTGAAGTCGTAGGAAACCTCGTCACGAGAGAGGTCCACACACTCCACCGCCAGGTCGGCGATCTCGCTGACGGTGATGTAGTCACCAGTGGCCACGTTGTAGGTGCGGAAGGTCGCCGGGTCGAGGGTGTGGGCAGTGAGCACGGCGCCGACCACGTCGTGCACGTGGATGTACGACTTGCTCTGGCTGCCGTCTCCCAGGATTCTCAGCCGGGTGGGATCGGCCAGGAGGCGGCGTACGAAGTCGAAGCCCACGCCGTGGGTCTGGCGTGGGCCGACCACATTGCCGAAGCGGAAGGCCCGGCCGGTCAGGCCGAACATGAAGCAGTAGGAGGAGATCAGCGCCTCGCCCGCCAGCTTGCTGGCCCCGTAGGTGGACACGGGTTCGAGGGGGCCGTGGTCCTCGTGGGCATCCTGCTCCCCAAGGTCGCCGTACACGCCGCTTCCGGAGGCGTAGAGGATGCGCTTGGCGGTGGTACCCCGCATGGCCTCTACCACCTGGTGGGTGAGATACGTCCCCTCGTGGAAGTCCACGGCCGGCTCGGTGACGGCTCGAGCGATGTCGGGATTCGAGGCCAGATGGACCACCACGTCATGGCCATCCATGCTTGCCTGCAGCCGATCGAGATCCTTGACATCTCCCTCTGTGACGCCGAACCGGCTGTCCTCGCGGTGGTGATCGAAGTGCCAACGCCGGCCGGACGAGAAGTTGTCGTACAGCGTGACAGCGCCCACACTGGCCTGGCCGAGGAGGACATCGGCGAAGTGGCTGCCGATGAAGCCGGCACCCCCGACGATGAAGAATCTTTGCCCCTCCAGCCCCAGCTCCCAGCCGGCGCCAGGAACGCTGGTCAGCGCAGCGACTCCCACTTGGTCGCCTGGGCGGCAAGGAGCGGGTGAGTGACCATCATGTGCCAGACCACGGCGCAGAGACCCTCGGTATGAGGGGTGATGTGCTGCGAGAAGAGGGGCGGGATGATCACGCAGGCGTCTGCGACCTTGGCCGTGTAGCCGCCGTCCCGGCCCACGACTCCGAAGACGGGTGCACCCACGCCCCGGGCCAGCTCGAGGGCCCGCACCAGGTTCACCGAGACGTTCTTCTCACGGTCCCCCCCGCCGACCGAGAACACCAGCAGGGCGTCACGCTCCGACAGCCTCGAACCCCGTAGCCACGCCTCGAAGGTGGTCTCCCATCCCTCGTCGTTGGTGCGGGCTGTGAGCTCGGACACGTTGTCCGTGGGCGTGTAGGCCTCGATGTCGCAGATCTTGCGGAAGTCGTTCACGGCGTGGCTGGCGTGGCCCGCGGAGCCACCCACACCAAGGATGAAGAGGCGCCCGCCCCGGGCACGAGTCGCAGCCAGACCGGCTACGAGCCGCTCGACCTCGTCCAAGTCGAGGCGCTGCAGGATCTCGATCGACTCCCTGAGGAAGGCGCGGCTGAATTCCCCTTCCGCCTGCTCGGCACCGTTCGTCGAAATCATTTCATTTGTTGCCACCGCTGTATTCCCCCCGTTGCACCAACGCAGCTTCGCCGACGAGGCGCCGGTCCGACGTGTACGCTACCGCCTTTGGCTCATAGCTTCGGGTCGCTCAGCTCATCGGGCCGGTGGTTACAGGCACGTTTGCCTCAAAAGCGTGCCCAGAGCTCGATACATGTTCACTACTGACGACACCTATCCCTACTTCGAAGAGGTGAACGAGGGCGTACTGCGTCACGTTGCGCCCGCGTCCAATGGCTCCCGGCCGAAGGTGCTCGACGTTGGCTGCGGGCAGGGGTCGCTGGCCGCCGCCATCGCCGAGCGGGGCTACGAGGTCTGGGGCATCGAGCAGGCCGGTTACGCCACGGCCAAGGCTGCCGCCCGGATCGACCATGTGGTCCATGCCGACCTCACCGACGCCGACGCCGTGCGGGCCAGCCTCGCCGGCGAGCGCTTCGACCGCATGGTGTTCTCCGACGTGCTGGAGCACGTCTACGACCCTCTCACCGTGTTGCGCTCCTACCTCGACTATCTGGCCCCGGGCGGCGAGGTGCTCATCTCGCTTCCCAACGTCGTCAACTGGCAGACCCGGTTGGCCTTCCTCTTCGGACGGTTCAACTACCAGGACTCGGGCGTGATGGACCGCACGCACATTCGATTCTTCACCTTCAAGACCGCGGCGGAGATGGTGCGCCGGGCCGGTCTCACGGTGGAGGCGGTGGACCACACCCCACTCATCGTCCGGGCCGCACTGCCCCTCGCCAAGCGCGTGCTGGCCCGGGGAGCCGCCCCGGCGGAGGGGGGCCAGGGCAGGGCGATCATCGACTCGCCTTCGTACCGTGCCTACATGCGGTACTTCTATCCCTGGGAGTACAGGATCGGGTCACTGCGCAGGTCGCTGTTCGCCTTCCGCATCGTCATCGTCGCCCGGCGTCCGGCCTAGTCACCAAGGTGGCCAGCAAGCTCACCGTCGCCATGATCACGCTCAACGAGGAGCGCGCCGTGGAAAAGGTCGTCCGGTCCGTGCAGGCAGCGGTCCCTGACGCCGAGGTGCTGGTCGTGGACTCGAGCACCGATGCCACCGCCGAGATCGCCGAGTCGCTCGGTGCCAAGGTGATCAAGCAGCTCCCACCGATCGGCTACGGCCCCGCCATGGACGTTGCCCTTCGCTCCGGTTCCGGCGACGTGGTCGTCACCCTCGACTGCGACGACACCTACCCGCCAGAGAGGATCCCCGACCTGCGAGACCTGGTCCTCCTACAGGGCTGGGACGTCGTCGACGGGTGCCGGCTGCCACGCAAGCCCCCGGCCATGCCGCTGGTCAACTACGTGGCCAACTGGACAGTGGCCGCCCTTGCTTCGGTGCTCTTCGGCAGGCGCCTTCGCGATCTGCACTCCGGCATGCGGGCCTACCGCAAGACCGTGATCGACGGGATGCGGTACGACCCCAAGGGGGCGGCCCTCCCGGTGGAGCTGCTTCTCCGGCCCCTGAAGGAGGGATTCAAGGTTCATACCGTGCCCATCGACTACCGGTACCGGATCGGAGAATCCACCATGCGGCCGCTCGAAAGCATCGTCTGGACGATCCGGCGCATCCTCCGCGTGCGGTTCGGCCGGTGAGGGTCGGCATCCTCGGCGGAGGTATCACGGGCGTGGCCATCCAGCGCTTCCTCGATCACGACAGCCTTGTCCTCGAGGCGTCCGAAAAGCCTGGGGGGCTGTGCCGCACCTTCTTCAAGGATGGCTTCGGCTACGACCTCGGTGGCCACATCCTCTTTTCGAAGAACGAACGGGTGAACGGCTTGGTCGACGAGCTCCTGGGGGACAACATCAACCAGTGCCGCAGGGCCAACAAGATCCTGTTCGGTGGGCGGTACGTGAAGTACCCGTTCGAGAACGACCTCGGCTCACTGGCTCCGGAGGACGCCTACGACTGCCTCATCGGCTACCTGCGGAACGACTTCTCCGGGGAGGTGACCAACCTCTCCGAATGGGCCTACGCCACCTTCGGCAAGGGCATAGCCGAGAAGTACTTCGTGCCCTATAACGAGAAGATATGGAACATCTCCGCCGAACAACTGGGCCTCGACTTCGTGGAGCGGATCCCCAAGCCGCCCATGGAGGACGTCGTGCGCTCAGCTCTTGGCATCGAGACCGAGGGTTACCTCCACCAGCTGTACTTCCGCTACCCGAAGGAGGGCGGCGTGGAGAGCCTGGTCAGAGCGCTCATCGACCAGCGCTCCCAGATCGTCTGCGACTTCAGGGTCCTAAGCGTGAAGCGCGTCGGGAAGGGCTGGGAGGTCTCGAACGGAGACGATGTTCACCGCTTCGACCGGTTGGTTGTGAGCTTCCCGATCCACGAGGCGATCAGGTGCTTCGCCGACGTGCCTGAAGAGGTGCGCCAGGCGGTCGACGGCCTCCGCTACAACTCGATGCGTGTGGTGCTCGTCGGGGTGGGCACCGAGAGCTTGCTGGACAAGAGCGCCGTGTACATCCCAGATCCGTCCGTCGTCACCCACCGCGTTTGCTTCATGGGCTACTTCAGCGACCGCCTGGTGAGGCCCGGAACCTCCTCTCTCATCGCCGAGGTGACCACCAACCCCGGCGACGGCGTCCACGAGCTGAACGACGAGGACTTGACGGCCCGGGTCGTCGCCGATCTGGACCGCGTCGGGATCCTCGAAGCCGGCGATGTGATCGTCACCGACGTACAGCGCCTCACCTATGCCTATCCCGTGTACACGCTTAGTTACCGGAAGAACCAGGCGACCGTTCACCGGTACTTCGCCGACCAGGGCATCGAGTTGTGCGGGCGCTTCGCAGAGTTCGACTACATCAACAGCGACGAGTGCCTGAACCGGGCCATGGCGCTGGCGGAACGGCTCAACGCCGTCAACTGATGGACTGCCCGGCCCCCGTCGACGTGCTCAGGTGACGCTCGAGGTCGGCCAACCCGGCGGGGGACCCGACCTCGAAGAAGCGCTCGGTGACCTCGTAGCCGGCCAAGCGGCCCTGAACGCTGAGCAGGTGGGACACCTCGCTCAGATCGGCTGGCCCAGCCAACTCGCCGGCTTCCTCGAGGGCCGGCGCCGTGAGCACCGAGAGCCCATAGTCGATGTAGGACATGTCCGGGGACCGGTACTCGGGCCGCTTGTCGTAGAGACGCACCATTCCATCAGCGAAAGCGACGTTGCTCGGTGCCCACGCATCGGCGTTTCTGTAGACCGTCATGAGGGCGGGCTGGTCGGCGGCGGCGAAGGCCCGCACCACAGGTGGAAATGCGATGGGAAGGAAGGCGTCACCGTAGAGGGTGAGGAAGGGAGACTGGATCAGGCCCGAGGCCAAGCCCTTCCGAAGGGCACCGGCGGTGCCCACCAGCGTCGGGCCGTCATGGAGATATCGGACCCGCAGGCCCCAGGCGTCCCCGTCACCGACGTGGGCGCGGATCCTGTCGCCCATGTAACCGATGCTGTAAACGACCTCCGTTATCCCCTCTCGGGCCAGTAGGCCGAGCTGGTGGCTGGCGAAGGGCACGCCGTTGACGGGGATCAGTGCCTTGGGCAGACGCTCGGTGAACGGTCGCATGCGGGTCCCGAGCCCGCCGGCAAGGATGACGCACTGCACCGCCTTAGGCCCGCACGATCAGCTGCGAGCCCTCGTGGTCAAAGGTGAATCTCACCTCCGCCAAGCCCTCGTCGGCCATGGCGAGGCGGAGGGCCTGTCTGTCCTCGGCGTAGAACAGCATGAACCCGCCGGCGCCGGCGCCGATGATCTTGCCGCCCACGGCACCGTTCCGCACTCCTACGTCGTACCACCGGTCGATCTGGGTGTTGGAGATCCCCGCTGAGCGCTCACGCTTGTGAAGCCAGTGCTCGTGCATCAGCTCGGCGAACAGCCGTGTCTCGCCTTGCTCGAGAGCCTTCTTGATCGAGAGGCCGAGGTCCTTGATGCTGTCGAGGTTGTCAAGCATGGCCTCGTCGCCTCGCTCGGAGCGCCGCTTCTGGTCGCCCAGCACCTTCGTTGCCTGACGGGAGTACCCGGTGAAGAACATCAGGAGGTTCTCCTCGAGGTCGTGCATGGTGGCGTCGCTCAGCGACAGGGGATACGTGGTCACGGTCCCGTCCCTGTGGAACTCGAAACAGGTGAGGCCGCCGAACGAGGCGATGTGCTGGTCCTGCTTGCCCACCGACTGGCCCAACCGCTCGATCTCGATGTGGCATGCCTCCTCGGCCAGGTCGGCGGAGGTGATGTGCTCGCGGCGTAGGGCATGAATGGCCCGCAGGAGGCCGACCGTGAAGGTGCCCGATGAACCCAGCCCCGTCCCCGCCGGAATGTCCGCCAGGCTGACGATCTCCACCGCCGGTGGGACCTGGTGCTTGGCCATGACCTCACGCACGATGGGGTGGCGGATGTCCTCGATGGAGGCCGCGTGCTCCGTCTCCGAATACTTGATCGTGTAGTCGTTGCTGAAGGTTCGGTTGATGCCGATGAACACGTACTTGTCGATGGCCCCCGCTACGACGAAACCGTCGCGGCGGGTGTAGTACGAGGGCAAGTCCGTCCCACCGCCACCCAAGGAAATGCGCAGCGGCGTCTTGGTGATGATCATGGGCGCACTCCTTGCGGCCTCTGGGTCGAATCACCGGTCAGCACCGCGCTCGAACTCTATCCTTTGGCCATGCTCGGGCTCTTGCCATGTTCGCTCCGACCACGGCCCAGAGGTCAGGGCCCTCGATCCTCGCGGGTCCTCTCGGCAGCGCTCCTGGCACCAAGACGGTGAAGCAGTCGTGAACGACCCAGCCGTCGTAGTGCAGGGGGTGTCAAAGCGGTTCCGCCTGTACCACGAGCGCAACCAGTCGCTGAAAGCCACGCTCGTGCGCAGACGCAGGGCGGTGACGGAGGAGTTCTGGGCGCTGCGGGACATCTCGCTCGAGGTACGAGCAGGGATCACCTTCGGCCTGGTGGGCGAGAACGGTTCGGGAAAGAGCACGCTGATGAAATGCATCACCAGGA
>JAUJNQ010000004.1:195249-225416 GCA_030448025.1 Acidimicrobiales bacterium
CTGGTGGGCGAGAACGGTTCGGGAAAGAGCACGCTGATGAAATGCATCACCAGGATTCTCCGACCTGACGCCGGCTCGGTGACCGTCAGCGGCAAGGTCTCGGCCCTGCTGGAGCTCGGTGCGGGCTTTCATCCCGAGCTCTCCGGCCGGGAGAACATCTTCCTCAACGGCTCGATACTCGGTCTGACCCGCAAGGAGCTCGATCGCCGCCTCGAGGAAATCGTTGATTTCGCCGGCCTCCACCAGTTCATCGACCAGCCGGTGAAGACCTACTCCTCCGGCATGTACGTCCGCCTCGGCTTTTCGGTGGCGATCAACGTCGACCCCGACGTGCTGCTCGTCGACGAAGTTCTGGCCGTGGGCGACGAGCTCTTCCAACGTCGCTGCCAGGAGAAGTTCATCGAGCTCAAGGATGCAGGCAAGACCATCGTGCTCGTGACCCACGACCTGGCCGCAGTAGACAACCTGTGCGACGAGGCGGCGTGGCTGGAGGACGGTCAGCTCAAGCTCGTCGGCCCGGCCCGTCAGATGGTGGACCGGTACATGAATTCCATCCAGGACGAGAGTGAAGAGCAGGACCACGACCCCGCCGGTGATAGATGGGGCTCGGGTGAAGCTCGCATCGAGTCGGTGGAGTTGCTGGGCGGCGACGGTACCCCCGTGACTCGCCCCCGCACCGGCGGCTCCTTGACCTTCCGATTCCACTACTACCTGCAGGAAGCCATCAACCGACCCGTGTTCGGGATGGCCGTTCACACGCTCGACGGCACTTACCTGACAGGGCCCAACACCCGCTACACGGACTGCGTGCCGGACCGCCTGCAGGGCAGTGGCCACGTCGACCTCCACGTCGAACGACTGCTGCTGCTGCCCGGCACTTATGATCTCTCGGCCGTCGTCTACGACTATTCCTGCGTCCACCCTTACGACCATCGCCATCGGGCCTTCCGTTTCAACGTGGATCCGGGCGAACCGCGCGAGAGCCACGGCATGGTGTCCCTGGGAGGCCGCTGGAGCGGACCTCTGCCGGTTTGACTCCGCCGCCCTCCTTCGCCACCCTTTGGGATGGCCGGAGGCTCCGGTCGACCTCTCTAAACCAGCGAATGCGCCACTGGTCGCTTCTTTGAGCGTGCCAGCCTAGGCCGAGCCGAAGGATCCTCCCCATGCGCAGCAACATCGGCAGGGCCCGCCTCGGGCCTTGCCTTCTCCTCGCCCTCTTGATGGGTGCTGCCGGCGTCGTCATGCCCATACCGGCTCTTGCCACCGAGCGTGCCATGAGGGTCGATACCGAGATCCCTGCAGGTGTGGTGACCGCATCGGGGTTGCACCCGGGCGGGCCGATCGCGGTTTATGCCAGTGCCGAGGCCCCGCCGTTCGCGATGCTGGGCGTGAGCTGGGACGGAGAAGAGGCAGGCGCAGCGCGGGTGCGGGTGCGGACCGACGGTGGTTGGGGCCCGTGGACGCTGCTCGATCTCGAGGACGAAGACGCGCCCGATCCTGGCTCTCCTGAGAACCGCGAGGATGCGAGGAACCGCACGGTGACCCGACCGCTCTGGGTCGGGATGGCCGACGGCTACGAGCTACAGGCACCGAGGACCAACCTCGCGGTGCACCTCGTGCGGGAGGCGAGCTCGCGCATCAAGCTTCGACGCACGCACGGCGTGGCCGCCGCCCAGCGGCCGCCCATAGGAGACCGGGGCTCGTGGGGCGCACGCCCGCCCAGGTCCGCCCCCAGCGTGGCCTCCAACGTGAAGATGGCCTTTGTGCACCACACGGCTGGATCGAACAACTACGACCCCGGCGACGTGCCCCGCATGCTTCGTAGTGACCAGGCGTACCACATGGACGTGAGGGGTTGGAACGACCTCGGCTACAACTTCATCGTCGATCGCTTCGGACGCATCTGGGAGGGCCGGGCCGGCGGCATCGACCGAGCGGTGATAGGCGCCCATGCCGAGGGCTTCAACACGGGCTCGACCGGCGTCGCCGTGCTGGGTACCTTCACCAGCAGCGATCCCCCTCCTGCCGCCGTCGACGCGGTCTCCCGGCTGCTGGGCTGGAAGCTGTCCATCCACGGCGTCTTCCCGGACGGCACGACCACCATGGCCGGTGGAAGGTGGTTCAACAACATCTCCGGACACCGTGACGCCAAGGCCACGGACTGTCCCGGCCGGGGTCTGTATGACCGATTGCCGGAGATCCGCTCCAACGCGCGCCGCTACGCCGGGCCCTCCGACGCCCAGCTCGGTGCCAACCAGCAGTTCCTCGGAGGAGCGGTGACCTCAGGACCGGGCGTGGCTTCCCGTGGCCCCGGTCACCTCGACGCCTTCGTCCGTGGTCCGGACAACGCGATGTACCACAAGTCGTTCGAGCCGGGCCAAGGCTGGACCGAGTGGCGCTCGCTGGGCGGCCTGCTCACGTCCGACCCGTCCGCCGTCTCACTGGGGAACGGCCGGGTCGACGCCTACGTGCGGGGCCCTGACCATGCCCTCTACCAGAAGTGGTTCAACCCGACCAACGGCCAATGGTCCGAATGGCAGTCACTCGGGGGGGCACTGACGTCAGGTCCGGGCGTGTCCTCACGGGGCCCTGGCCGCCTCGACGCCTTCGTGCGGGGTCCCGACAACGCGATGTACCACAAGTCGTTCGAGCCGGGCCAAGGCTGGACCGAGTGGCGCTCGCTGGGCGGCCTGCTCACGTCCGACCCGTCCGCCGTCTCCTGGGGAAGCGAGCGGATCGACGCCTTCGTGAGGGGACCCGACTACGCCCTCTACCAGAAGACGTTCGACGCTGAAACCGGCCAGTGGTCCAACTGGAAGTCACTCGGGGGGGCACTGACCTCGGGGCCGGGTGTGTCCTCATGGGGACCGGATCGTCTCGACGCCTTCGTGCGGGGTCCCGACTACGGCCTCTACCACAAAGAGTTCCATCCCGACACCGGCTGGTCAGGCTGGCGCCCGTTCGGGGGGCGGTTGACCTCGGATCCGGCGGCTGTCTCCTGGGGGACAGGGAGGATCGACGTGTTCGTCCGCGCCCCAGACAACGCCCTGTACCAAAAGTCCTTTGGTGTCGGGACCTGACATTGGAGCGTCCACAGCGAACCCCGGCCATCGCCATCTGGAACTACCGTAAGTCGGTGCAAGTGCGAAAAGCGGTGGCCTTGGTGTTGCTTTCGGTCGGCGCGCTCGTGATGCCCCAAGCGATGGCGGACTCCGCCCCCGAACCCGACCCGACGCTTGGCACCGAGCGACCTACACCATTCGATCAGGAACAAGCCGCGGAGGCAGGGCGACAAGCCGGGGCGCCCCCACGGCGGGACCCAACCGGCGGCAGTCAGGAGCCGACGGCCCAGTCCGGGGGGGACGCGAGGGCTCAGTCCTTGGGCGCGGCCGGCTACGCCACCTCCCGGGTCTTCGCCTCCCAATACAACCCCACGAATCCCGGGAGCGTCGAGGTGGCCGTACCGGACAAGTGCGTCAAGTTCGCTGCCCGGAGGGACACGAACAACCTCGCGAAGTCCGGGTGCTCGTCCGGGTATCGTCTCGACCTCGACTACCGCGTGGTTGTGACGCGTGCCAGCGGCCAGAGCGCGGCGCTGCCCGTGAACGAGGTCGGTCCGTGGAACGTCGACGACAACTACTGGAACCAACCTGGCGGCGTCCGCCCCCGTCGCCGCTTCACCGACCTTCCGGTGGGTCTCCCTGAATCCGAAGCCGCTTTCCAGCAGGACTACAACACCAAGCCCTGCAAGAACCTGAACGGCACCCCGAGTGGGCGTAGCGACGGCGCCGACCAGTTCGATCGCTGCGTCCTGAACCCGGCCGGTATCGACCTGTCGGTGGCGGCAGCCGCCCAGCTCGGCCTTGGCTACCTGAAGAACGAATGGGTCACCGTCTCCTTCCTGTGGGAGCCCCTCCAGAGCCGCTTCGAGTCGCGCTGGGAGCACCTGGGAGGCGGGCTCACCTCCGGTCCCGACGCGGCGTCGTGGGGCGAACGTCGCCTCGACGTCTTCGTGCGGGGCGGCGATAACGCCTTGTGGCACAAGGCCTGGGACGGCACCGGGTGGTCGCAATGGGCGTCGCTGGGCGGTTTCCTCACCTCGGATCCGGGCGTCGTGTCGTGGGGGAGAACCGCCTCGACGTCTTCGTGCGGGGCGGCGACAACGCCTTGTGGCACAGGGGCTGGAACGGCACCGGGTGGTCGCAATGGGAGTCGCTGGGAGGATTCCTCACTTCGGCGCCAGACGTTGCCTCCTGGGGACAAGGGCGCTTGGACGTGGTCGTAAGGGGCGGCGACAACGCCCTGTGGCACAAGGCCTGGAACGGCTCGTCGTGGACGCTGTGGCAGCACCTGGGCGGAGCGCTCACCTCATCTCCCACCGCAGTCTCGTGGGGGCCCAACCGCATCGACGTGTTCGTGCGAGGCTCCCGACAACGCCTTGTGGCACAAGGCCTGGGACGGCTCGTCGTGGTCGCCGTGGGGGCACCTGGGCGGAGCGCTCACCTCCGGCCCCGACGCCGCCTCGTGGAGCCAGGGGCGCCTAGACGTGGTGGTGAGGGGTCCCGACAACGCCATGTGGCACAAGATCTGGAACGGCTCGTCTTGGACGCAGTGGGGGAGGCTCGGAGGCCAGCTGACCTCCGACCCTTCCGCTGTGTCCTCGGGTTCCAACCGCGTGGACGCCTTCGTGCGGGGTCCCGACAACGCCTTGTGGCACAAGTGGTTGGAGCCCATCGGTTGGGCCCCTCGGCCCTGGTCGCCTGGGCAGCACTTGGCAGGCGGCCGGTACGCCAGCGGGCCGCTCTTGACCATGCTCGACGAGTACATGGGCTCGAGGCAGCTCATGGCGAACTTGACGCTGCGGGAGCTGCGGACCAAGTACAAGCGCACCCTCCTCGGTTGGACCTGGTCACTCCTCAACCCGCTGGCCGTGATGGCCATCTTCACGCTGGTCTTCGGCGTCTTTCTGAACATCCAGCCGCCACCGGGCTCGCCGAGTGGGCTCAAGAACTTCCCCTCTTCCTGATGTGTGGCCTGCTCCCCTGGACGTTCCTCGTCAACGGCACCAGCGGCTCGATCAACAGCCTGGTGAGCAACGCCAACCTCATCAAGAAGAGCTACTTCCCGAGGGAGCTCCTGGTGGCGTCCCAGGTGGTTGCCTGGCTCATCTCGTTTCTCATCGAGATGCTGCTGCTAGCTGTGGTCCTGCTGGCGGTGGGGAACCTGAACCTGCTCTACCTACCGGTCGTCGTCCTCATCATGTTCTTCCTTGCCGTCTTCGTCACCGGTCTGGGACTGGCCCTGAGCGCCGCCAACGTCTACTTCCAGCGACGTCGAGCACCTGGTAGGCATCCTGTTCCAGGTCTGGTTCTACCTCACGCCGATCCTCTACCCCATCTCCCAAGTCCCCGAGCGCCCACGCCCCCTCGGAGTCGAGCTGCCGGGGCGTGCTCTCTATGGTCTCAACCCCATGGTGGGCTTCGTCGAGGCGCTCCGGGACTGCCTCTATGACCTGCGGCTGCCTTCCTCGGCGAGGCTCGGCTCCCTTCTACTCGTATCCGTGGTCACCTTTGTTCTCGGCCTGTCGATCTTCAAGAGGCTGGAGGGCAGGCTGGCGGAGGAGTTGTGAGCGTCATGGCCCTGCCACTGGAGCGCATGCGAGTCGACCGAAACGCCCGGTGGCGCAGACCCGGAAGCCTCCAAGTCGGAGTGGTCGGTTGGCCAGTTGGCTGCTCAGACGAGCGTTGATCTATGGGATGGCCGTTCGAGGCGCCCGCCGCGCCTCTCGAGACTTCGATGGCCAGTTCTGCCCCAGCGCTCTGCCAAGCGCTCGACACGGGGAGTCTTCAAGTCACAGGTCCTTCGGGCGTTGGATCATCACAACTTGACACCCCGGCGCTTCGCTTGTGGCAACAGCATTGAATGCAGACGTACGACCTGGCCCCCTCAGTCCTCCGGCCCGGGCGAGCTGGCCACCAACATGACGGACAGCCCTGTGGGGAGGTCGAACAAGCGGCAGGCCGTCCGCTCGACTGCCGTGATTGCCCGCAGCAAGCGGTTGACGGTGGGGCTCACATAACTGGCCTCTTCGGCCTCACCCCGCAGCAACCGACGGAGTGGAGTTCGGCGTACCGCCAAAGCGAGGGGGACCAACCACGAGTGGTAGTAGGTGCAACGTTGCACCACCAGGCCACCCGCGGCCGCAGCCTTCAGCAGGGTGCGGCGCGTATAGCGGCGCCGGTGACCGAGCACCACGTCGTGATCGCTCCACGCCCAGCTGTAGGCGGGCACCGCTACCACGATGATACCGCCGGGCTTTACCACCCGAGCGAACTCCCGTAAGGCCTCGACGTCGTCGTCGAGGTGCTCAACGACATCAAGACTGACCAGGCAGTCGGCGCCTCCGGTCCGCATCGACAGAACGCCAGCCTTAGATGCCATCAGGGGCGAGGAGAGCTGTGACTCTTTTCGGGCCAGCTCCAAGGCGTACAGGCTCAGATCGGCCCCCACGACGGCCTCGAAGGGCAACCCGTTCAGGCAACGCACCACCTCGCCGGTCCCACAGCCGACGTCCACGGCGACCTTCCCTATCGCCCCTGCTCGGCGCAGCTCCTGGACGAGGAGCTCCCGTTTGGCGCGGAACCACCAGTGATGGCGCTCTACCTTGGCCGTGACGTCGAACTTGGCCGTGGACATGGGACCACTCGTCGGTGCCACGCCTCCCGGACCGAGCCGTCGCCGTAGCTGTATGACATCGGCGACCATGCGAGAGCTGTCCTTGACCGGGCGCACCCGGCTGGCCTCGATGTGCTTCCACTCGATGGGAAGCTCTCGGACCACCATGCCTTGGAGCTCGGCCCTCCGCAGCACCTCGACGTCGAAGGCGAAACGGTTCGTCGTCAGGTCAGCGAAGAGGATGTCCGCGGCTTCACGAGTGAAGGCCTTCAAGCCGCACTGGGTATCGGCAAGCCGGGTGAGGCCGAGCACCCGGAGGAGCACGTTGAACAGCTTCCCGGAGAGTTGGCGAACCGGAGGCTGAGGGATGACGATGCTGCTCATTGGCGCGCCTCGGGTGGCGGCGACCACATCGCACCCACCGACCTCCAGCAGATGAAAGCAGCGCTCGATCTCGGAGATGCCCGCCGACAGGTCGGCATCGGCGAAGGCGACGAAAGGGCCGGCGGCTTCCAGCACACCTGCCCGGACGGCGGCTCCCTTGCCTTGGTTGCTTCCCAGCCTGATGAGTCGGGCGTCCAGCTGAAACCTGTCCATGGCTGACTCCACCACCTCAGCCGTTCTGTCGTCGCTGCCGTCGTCGACGAAGATGATCTGGGTCGCCGGAGAGGCGAGCGAAGAGGACGCCAGCGCCCCTATCGTCGCCTCGGCCCTCGTCGCCTCCCGGTACATGGGTATGACCAGCGTCCGGGATACAGCGCCATTGAGTACCATGCGGTCTCCACGTCTTGATCCTGCACGGCGAGCCGCTTGGGTCGCCGCGCTCGGGGCCGCCGCTCGGCCGCCGTGCTGCGGGATGAAGAGGACAGCCTAGGTGCAGAGCGCCGAGCGTGCACTCATCGGCCTGAGCTCAGTGGAGCTAAGCGCGGGGGACAAGTCTTGCGCCCAACGAAGGGAACGTTGTCCGATGCCCTCCAGCTCGAGAAGGGGAAGCTCCATGGATCCGGCCGCCGGAACTTTTAGCGATCACAATCAGTACCAGCGCGAATACTTCGAACGAGCCGACCATCCCAGCCTCAAGCCCAGCGGGTCGCTGTACCTCCGCCGTCATGTAGAGGCCATGGTGCGCTTCACCGGCGTCAAGGCGGGCGAGCGCGCGTCCTCGAGGTGGGGTGCGGGATGGGGCGATACACCTTCCTGTTGGCAGAGCAGGGAATTCGAGTTGAGGGCCTCGACCTCTCGGCCCAACTGTTGGAGAAGATGCGGGAGCACAACACCGAGGGTTACGACATTCCGCTCCACCCCTTCGACCTGCTCGATTGCCCACCCGAAATGCACGAGCAGTTCGATGCGGTGGTCGGCTTCTTCGTGCTTCACCACGTTCACGACCTCCAGGCCTGCTTCTCGGCCGCCGCCAAGCTCGTGCGGCCGGCAGGCAAGGTGGCGTTCCTCGAACCAAACCCCTCGAATCCCCTGTACTACGCCCAGATCTTCGCCACCCCGGAGATGTCCTGGAAGGGTGAGCGCGGGATGCGTAACATGCGCAAGGAGCTCCTCTACCCGGCCATGGAGCGATCCGGCTTGCGTCCGACGTCGTTCGTGCGCTTCGGGTTCTTCCCCCTTCATCACCAACCGTCGCTGGGGGGCCCTATTGGAGACCAAACTCGAGCGGGTTCCTGTGTGGCAAAGGCGCGCACCCTTTCCAGCTGTTCGGGGGAGAGCGAGCAACCGGAGAGGGCGGGGAAGCAGCGCCTGACTGAGTAGCCTTGGCAACGCGGGGCGACGGGTCGGTACGGCGATTGCACCCTAGGATTGGGTACATGCCCCTCGGCAGCCCAAGAGAGGCGATCAGGGCTGCCTGAAGTGGCCCTCTTGACCGACGAGCGGCCAGCCGAGCGGCACACCCCACCTGACAGACAACGGATGGCGCGTGCTCCCGATTGGCGAGAGCGGTTCAGGATCGACGTCCTGTGGCTGACGATCACGTTGGTCGTGACGGTCCTCGCGCTGATCGTCGTGCTCCAACTGTGGCGTGCCGACCCTCATGTCCCCACGAGCCTCGGTATCGACAACGAGTTCACGCTCATGACGATCAAGAACGTGCTGCGTGAGGGCTGGGTAAACCACTCACCGCGCCTGGGCGCTCCTTTCGGCCAGCGGCTCTACGACTTCCCCGTGGCCTCGGCGGACGTGCTGCACTTGGTGGTCATCAAGGGCATCGGATTGATGACCAGGGACCCGGCCGCCGTCATGAACTGCTACTACGGCCTCAGCTTCGTGATGGTCTCAGCGAGCGCCTTCGTGGCGTTTCGGCTGTTGCGGGTCAGCCCACCGATGGCATCTGCGGCGGCGGTCCTCTACAGCTTCCTGCCATACCACTTCGTGCGCGGCGGATACTTCGGTCACCTCACCCTCTCGGCGTACTTCATGGTTCCGCTCGCCTGCGCCCTCGTGGTGCGCCAGATGGGTGACGAACCGCTCCTGCAACTTCCTCCGGCTGGCCCACCCGGAGGTGCTGCTCGCCTGGCCCAGTTCCGGGCCGGGATGGCTTTGACCATCTGCATGATGACCGCTCTCAGCCATGTGTATTACGCCGTGTTCACCGTGCTGCTACTGGCGTTTGCCGGTGTGGTGCGAGCGCTGGCAGTCCGCTCGATTCGACCGTTGCTGTCGTCGTTCGTTCTCGGGGCCGTGATGGCGATCACGCTGGCAGTCGCCCTTCTGCCGAACATCTCCTACATCGAGAGGCATGGACGGAACAACGAGGTTGCTCGTCGCCTGCCGACAGAGTCCGAGATCTACGGGTTGAAGATCGTCAATCTGGTGTTGCCCACACCCGAGCACCGCATCGCTGCCCTCGATCGCAAGTACGCGGAGAAGAGCGCGCTCCCGGGTGAGGGCAGCGAGGCGCTGGGCCTCATCGGTGCCACAGGCGTCATTGGGCTGCTGGTAACGGGCTTCAGGCGCCTCCTCTCGGGCAGCGGACCTGCCTCCCGGCATACCAACGGCATGGCAACCTTGCTTCTCTTCCTCCTTCTCTTCGGCACGGTGGCCGGCCTGTCGGCCGTCGTCGCCAGCTTGGGTTTCGCGCAGATCAGGGCTTGGAACCGACTATCCGTGTTCGTGGCCTTCTTGGCTCTGAGTGCCGTAGGGCTGGCCCTTGACCGCCTGTCGTCACGAGAAAGAAGCTCCGTTCCGGGCGTCACCCGCTTCGGCCTGTGCCTGCTGGTGCTCACCGTTGGAGTCACCGACCAGACCACCGCCGCCTTCGTACCCCGCTACCGGGAGGTAGCCCGCATGTGGCGGTCCGACCAGTCGTTCATACGGGCGGTCGAGCAGCGATACGGGGAATCCGACGTCTTCCAGCTTCCGATCATGCCGTTCCCCGAGTCGACTCTCGTGGGCAGGCTTCCGAGTAATGCCCACCTCAAGGGCTATCTCCACTCGGAGAAGCTGCGGTGGAGCTTCGGTGGCATGAGGGGCCGGGAGAGCGATTGGCAGAATCAGCTCCTGCCCGTGCCCGCCGTCGAGGCGGTGTCACGGGTCGCTCTGGCGGGCTTCGAGGCGCTCTACATCGATCGTGAGGGCTACAGCGACCGGGGCGTGGAGCTGGAGCGCCCGCTCAAGCCCCTTCTGGGTCAGCCCCTCGTTAGTGCAGACGCACAGCTCGCTGTCTACGACCTGCGCCCCCTCCGGCGAGAGCTCGAGGCGCAGTTGGGTGCCCAGCAGGCGGCACGGTTGGGGCAGCTCACGCTCAACCCCATGAGGCTGCGGTGGAGCTCGGAATTCGGCGCCGAGATAAGGACCGAAGCGCTGTCCATACGATCAGCCGAGTCCTACGGCGAGGTGGCCGTGGTGAACGGAGATCCCGAGCCTCAGCGGGCAGTATTGCATTTCGAGCTGGAATCTCCGCCCGGAACGGCCGTCACGGTGGAGGCCGACGACCAGCCGCAGGCACTTCGTTCCAACGGCGGGCGTGAACGTCTTCGGCTCGAGCTGTGGTTGAGACCGGGACAGACGAGGGTCCGGTTCCGAGCCCAGTCACTTCAGCCCGCGCGTCCCTTCCTGGAAGGAGTACCCCGGCGTCTCCGTGTCGGCGCCACGGCGAGAAGTCTCGGTGACACGGGGTTCAGTGTGCTCAATCCCCGCGTCGACCAGGGTGGCCCCGACCTTGCCGCCCTGCTACAACCAGCGCCCCCCCGTGCCTCGTCCCCGACCGTCATCCAACCAGTCGGAGCCCCCCGCCGGCGGATGTCACCCCTGCTCATGCTCGGTGCCGTCCTCGCTCTAGGAGTGGTCTTCGTAGCAACCGCCGATCAGTGCGTGCGTGCGCTCTTGGACCCGCGGCGAAGACGACAACCTGCGCCCGGCCCAATGCGTCCCGTGGGAGAGCGGCACGGTGCGTCTCGCTCTCCGGCGCTTCAAGGCCAAGGGCCTCAGCCCTAGGGCTACGGAACCAGGGCCTCCGCTTGGGCGGCCCGCTCGATCACCCGGTCCACGATCCCGTAGTCCCTGGCCTCCTCCGCGGTGTACCAGCGGTCACGGTCGGAGTCGGCCTCGATGCGCTCCACCGACTGGCCCGTGTGTTGGGCGATCCTCTCCGCCATCATGCGCTTGAGGTAGATGATCTGCTCCGCCTGGATGGCGATGTCGGAGGCCTGGCCCTGCATCTGCCCCGAGGGCTGGTGCATCAGGATGCGGGAGTGGGGCAGGGCATAGCGCTTGCCCGGGGTCCCGGCACACAAGAGGAACTGGCCCATGGACGCGGCCAGGCCCATGCACACCGTGCCCACGTCGCACGACACGTACTGCATGGTGTCGTAGATGGCCAGGCCGGCGGTGACCGAGCCGCCCGGGGAGTTGATGTACATGGCGATGTCCCGGTCGGCGTCCTCGGCTGCCAGCAGGAGGAGCTGGGCGCAGATCAGGTTGGCCGACTGGTCGTCGACCTCGCTGCCGAGGAACACGATGCGCTCCTTCAGGAGACGCTGGTAGACGTCGCTGGCTCGTTCGGCGCTGTTCAACTGCGCAGTCATCGGAGCGGTCACTGGAAGAGAGTTCATCCAACGAGGGTACCGCCCACGCCTATGGTGGGAGAACCCGCGGGCGTGGCGGAATCAGGTAGGCGCGCCAGGTTTAGATCCTGGTCCCGAAAGGGGTGGAGGTTCGAGTCCTCGACTCTCGCCCGCACTCTGACCGACCCGCACGGGAGAACGGCTCTCAGCCGGCCAACAGATGTTCGGCCAAGGTCCGGAAGGCCAGGCCCCGATGGGAGAGGGCGTTCTTCTCTGCCGCCGTCATCTGGGCGAAAGTGCGCCCGTGGCCGCCTTCCGGGGCGAAGACGGGGTCGTAGCCGAACCCTCCGCTCCCCCGCCGCTCGGTGGTGATCTCGCCCTCGACCACTCCCTCGGCCACCACCTCCCGGCCGTCGGGGAAGAGGGCGATGGCCACCGTGCGGAAGCGGGCCCGGCGGTCGTGCTCCCCGTCCAGGGCGGCCAGGAGCTTGGCCACGTTGTCGGCGTAGGTGGCGCCGGCACCGGCATAGCGGGCGGAGAACACGCCGGGCGCCCCTCCGAGAGCAAGGACCTCGAGGCCGGTGTCGTCGGCCACCGCGGCTTGGCCGGTAACGGCCACCACCGCAGCCGCCTTGAGGCGGGCGTTGTCCTCCAGGGTCTCCCCCGTCTCCTCCACGTCCGGGAGATCGGCGGGACGAGGCAGCACCTCGAACCCCCCCAGGATGGCGGCGATCTCGACCACCTTGTCCGGGTTGGCCGACGCCAGCACCAAGCGCACCGCCCGCCTTACCGGGGGGCGGGGGGCTCGGCCAGCACCGCGGCCTGGAGCTCGAGGATCTCGGCGATCCCGTGCTCGGCCAGGGACAGCAGCTCGTCCAGCTCGGACTTGGTGAACGCCATCCCCTCCGCGGTCCCCTGGACCTCCACGAACCGCCCCGAGGAGGTCATGGCGACGGTCATGTCCACCTCGGCGGTGACGTCCTCGGAGTACTCCAGGTCGAGCATGGGCACGGCGCCGACCACGCCCACCGACACCGCTGCGCACGCCTCGGTCACCGGGTGGGCGGTCAGGGCCTTCTGCCTCCCCCTTCTGGACAGGGCATCGTGCAGCGCCACGTAGGCGCCACAGACCGAAGCCGTGCGGGTGCCACCGTCAGCCTGGAGCACGTCGCAGTCCAGCACCACCTGGATCTCCCCCATGGCCGCCCGGTCCGTGACCGCCCGAAGGCTGCGGCCGATCAGGCGCTGGATCTCCTGGGTGCGGCCGGACTGCTTGCCCCGCACCGCCTCGCGGTCGACGCGATCACCCGTGGAGCCGGGCAGGAGGGAGTACTCGGCCGTGACCCAGCCCTTGCCCGTGCCCTGCATCCAGCGCGGCACCCGCTCGTCGATGGACGCCGTGCACAGCACCCGTGTCCGGCCCATGGCGACCAGCACCGAGCCGGCGGCGAACTCGGTGAAGTCGCGCTCGAAGCTCACCGTTCGCAGCTCGTCGGGCCGCCGCCCATCCCGTCTCATGCCCCCACCCAGCTCATATGGGGTACTCGGCGTGGGTCTGGGCCATGGTCACCGCCCGACCGTAGGCGCTGCTGCCCTCTTCCATGGCCTGGTTCAGGTCGACCACCGGCCACACATGGGTGAGCACGAGCCGCTCCACGCCGGCCTCACGGGCCATGGTGCCGGCCTGGCGGGCGCTCAGGTGGGATCTGCCCGGTCCCTCCCGGTCGGCGAGGTAGGAGGCCTCGCACAGCGCGAGGTCGATGCCGGCGCCGAGCGCCTCGAAGGACCAGCCTGGCCCGGTGTCGGCCGAGTAGGCCAGCGAGCGGCCGCCGGCGTCGATCCTCACAGCCAGGGTCTCGGGCGGGTGGTCGGTGCGGGAGAAGCGCAGGCGCAGGCCGCCGATCTCGACTTCGTCTCCGTCGGTGACCACGTTCCAGTCGAGGACCTTCTTGAAGTCGGGGAAGAGGTGCCTCTCCACGCCGGCGGTGGCATAGACGGGCACACCCGCCCGCTCCACGACGTAGCCACAGGCCACGCGGAAGCCCTCGATGTCGCTGCAGTGGTCGGGGTGCTCGTGGGACAGGACCACGGCGTCGACGTCGTGCAGGCTCACGTGGCGCTGGAGGTTGGCCATGGTGCCCGAGCCGGCGTCGAGCCACACCGTGACGCCGCCGCCTCGAACCAGGTAGCCGCTGCACGCGCTGTCGGGGCCGGGATAGCTCCCGCTGCACCCGAGCGCGGTCATGGTGAAGGAGCTCAGCTCCACGACCACTGCTCCACCTCGTCGACTTCGCGTCCAAGTAGGAGTGAGCCCATGTCCCGGAACCAACCCACGTCACCGGACGAGACGAAGCGATGGGCGCCCTTCCCGGCGCTGCGGCGCACCTGCCCCGTCTCCTCGAGGATGGCCCGCACCTCGAACGCCGTCTCGTCGGCCGAGGACACCAGGACCACTTCACGTCCCATCACCTCGCCGATGGTGCGAGCCAGGAACGGGTAGTGGGTGCAACCGAGCAGCAGGGTGTCCACCCCCGCCTCCTTCACCGGCGCCAGCACGCGCTCGGCGAGGACGTGCGCCTGCTCGGTGTCGGTCTCCCCCCGCTCCACCAGCTCCACGAAGCCCGGGCAGGCACACGCATGGAGCTGCACCACTGCCCGCTGCAGGTGCACCGACCGCTGGTAGGCGCCCGATGCCATGGTGCCCACGGTGCCGATCACGCCCACCTGGCGGTTCCGGGTAGCGGCCACGCACGCCCGCACGCCGGGCTCGATGACGCCCACCAGGGGCACGTCGTGCTCGAAGCGGAGCAGGTCGAGGGCGGCCGCCGAGGCCGTGTTGCACCCCACCACCACCATCTTCACGTGATGGCGCTCCACCAACATGGTGGTGATCTGGCGGGAGAAGGAACGGACCTCGTCCAGGTCACGGGGCCCGTACGGGTAACGGGCGCTGTCGCCGAAGTAGACGATCTCCTCGCCGGGCAGCAGGTCGATCAGGGCCTTGGCCACGGTGAGGCCGCCGAAGCCGCTGTCGAACACCCCGATAGGCCGGTCGTCCATTGAGCGCCAGAGGTTAGGGCCGGTTGGGAGGCGATCAGAAGTAGATGATCCGCCGGGCCCGCTCGACGACGGTGTCGATGTCCTCGGTCCAAGCGCCCGTGGAGAGGTACTTCCAGCCTCCGTCGGCGACCACCACGACGATGGTGCCTTCCTCGATCTCGGCGGCGCACTTGGCCGCGCCGGCCATGGCCGCACCCGAGGAGATGCCACAGAAGACGCCCACCTCGAGCAGCCTCCTCGTCCACTCCACCGATTCGCGGGGACCCACCACCTTCTTGCGGTCGAGCAGGTCATAGCCCTGGTTGTCGCTGAAGATGGGGGGCACGAAGCCCTCGTCGAAGTTCTTGAGGCCGTCCACCATCTCCCCCGCCGGTGGCTCGACGGCCCACACGCGGATCTGCGGATTGCGCTCCTTCAGGAACCGACCCGCGCCCACCAAAGTGCCGCTCGTTCCGAGCCCGGCCACCAGATGGGTGGCCTCCGGGCAGTCCCGCCAGATCTCCGGTCCGGTGCCCTCGTAGTGGGCCTTGGGGTTGGCGGCGTTGCCGTACTGGAAGGGGAACCAGTAGTCGGGGTGCTCGGCGGCCAGGCGCTGAGCCATGCGCATGGCGCCGTTGGAGCCCTCGCTCGCCGGTGACGGGATGATCTCCGCGCCCCAGAGCTGGAGGAGCTGCGTGCGCTCCTCGGAGACGTTCTGGGGAAGGACCACCTTCAGGCGGTAGCCCTTGACCTTGGCCACCATGGCCAGGCCGATCCCCGTGTTGCCCGAGGTGGACTCGAGGATGACCTGGCCCGGTCCGAGGGCGCCGTCCTTCTCGGCCTCCTCGGCCATGGCGAGGGCGATGCGGTCCTTGACCGAACCCCCTGGGTTCTGGCCCTCCAGCTTGGCCAGGATCCTGGCCTTCGGGTTCGGGCTCAGCTCGGTCACGTCGACCAGAGGGGTGTTCCCCACCAGGTCGAGGATGCTGGCGTAGAGGGCCACCGTCAGCCCTGTCCCCCGGCGACGGCGGGCAGGATCGAGATCACGTCGCCCTCGGTGAGCTTGGTGTCGAGCTTGTCGAGGTAGCGGGCGTCGTCGTCGTTGACGTAGACGTTCACGAACTTGTGCAGCGTCCCCTCGTCGGTCACCACCTGGCCGGCCAGGCCGGGGAACTGGCGGACCAGGTCTTCGACCGCCTCACCCAGGGTTTCGCCGTTGGCCTGCACCGCGGCCTGGCCTCCCGCATGCTGGCGCAACACGGTTGGCAGGCGAACGTCAAAGGGCACGGCCCCTCCTCGAGGTTGGCAATCGATTGTTGACCGATCTGCTCCGGATTCTACAGGCCCTCGACCACGACCGGCTCCTCGGCCACGCTGCCTTCCTGGATGCGAAACGAACGCACCACGGCTTGACCGTGGCGCAGCGACACCAGCACGTAGTGCCAGCCGGGGTCGGGCGCCTTCTCCACGTCGGTGGCCGACGGGTAGGCGGCGGTGTGGGTGTGGGAGTGGAACACCCCGATGACCTCGAGGCCCCGCTCGTCGGAGTCGCGGTCGGCGCGCAGGTGGGCCAGGGGGTCCAGCGTGTAGGTGCGTGCCGACTGGTCAGTGTTCTTGACCGGATAGCAGACCTCCGCTGTGCTCCCACCCGGGGGGCCGGCCAGCAGGCCACACGCCTCCTCGGGCAGGCGATCGAGGCAGTGGCCGACCATCTGGCGATGCACGTCGGCGGCCAGGCGCAGCACCGGGCGAGGGTACCCTCACCGGGTGGCACCCACCCGAACGCGTCCCGTGGCCCAGAACCGCAGGGCCCGCCACGACTACGAGGTGCTCGACACCTTCGAGTGCGGCATCGCCCTCCAGGGCAGCGAGGTCAAGTCCCTGCGAGAGGCCAAGGTGCAGCTGCGGGACGCCTACGGGCGCGTCGAGGACGGCGAGCTGTGGCTCTACGGGGTCCACGTCTCGCCCTACGCCTTCGCCACCGGGGTGGGCGCCCACGACCCCGACCGGCGCCGCAAGCTCCTGGTGCACCGTCGCCAGATCGACGAGCTGCTGGGGCGCACACGCCAGGAGGGCCTGACGCTCGTCCCCCTCTCGATCTACTTCAAGGAGGGCAGGGCCAAGGTGGAGCTGGCTCTGGCCCGTGGCCGCAAGACCTACGACAAGCGCCACGCCATCGCCGCCCGCGACGCCGCCCGCGAGGTGCAACGGTCGGCGGCAGGACGGCGCAAGCGGGGAGAATGAGGCGAGTACACTTGGCTCCCTACAAATCATGGGGGTGACTGGCTTCGACTTCGGTAAGCGAGGCAGGAGAAGCGAGCCGTGGTCTCCGGAACCACGTTAAAGAGCCGGAACAAAAAGCAAACGCCGATAACGGCAACCTTGCGCTCGCTGCTTAACCACAGCTAGCGCCGTCGGCCCGGCCCCAGCCCTGCGGGTCGGCCCCCGGCGACATCCAGTGGGGCTCACCTGTCCGGACTCGTCAACCGGCTGGATGGGGAAACCGAAGGTTGGCTGTGACCTTTCGCCGGCGCCGGTGACGATCGAGGGGCCGAGACCAGAACACCGGCTGCGCTCGGAGAAGTCCTGTTGAGAAGCTGAAGGACGCGGGTTCGATTCCCGCCACCTCCAAGAATGCTCAGGATTCACCCTGAGCATTGTTGGAGGTGCTCGAAGGTCCATACCGGTCAAGGATCTCTGTGGCCCAGACCAGAGCGTCCTCCCCTCGAATGCCCGACGCGGATTCAAGTCCTGGTGAGCGCCGGCTTCGGTGATTCGGCGGTCGTGGGCGTATCGTGGAGGGGGTGGCGACTGATCCGCTCGACGTCGACGAGAGCTTCTCCGCCGTCGTCGAACGCGTCCGCAACGAGGTCACCATGGCGGGCGAGGACAAGGCTCCTGCCGCGGGTGAGTACGTGTCGCCCTTCGATGCGGAGGAGCGTGAAGCCATCATGCGACTGCTCCGCGACGGCACCTACCACCGGGCTGCGGCCCGCGTCGGGGAGGAAGACCCCGAGCTGTCGGACCAGTAGCTACTGAGCGCCGGGGCGAACAGTGGTCTTGGTCATAGACGACGCCCTGCTCGTGACGGTCCTCGCGGGCACCGCATCCTCGGAGCTCAGGAACGCGATGCAGCGATCCGAGCTCTTCACCACCGGCAGCTGGTACTACCGGCTGGCCAGCGCCGCACACGACCGGACTCTCAGCGGTGCCCTGTCCGCCGCCATCGGGGCCCTCCCGCCCGATCGCCGGGCCCGGGTACAGGCCGGCCTCGAAGCTCTTCCGATGGAGATCGGCCTGCTTGGGATGCGCCGGCTCGTGCCGGTGATGCGGCAACTCGATGTGGGTCGACGACTCAACTTCCTCACCGCCGAAGCGGTGGCGGCTGCGATCACCCTTCGAGGGGCTCTCCGCGTAAGGGCCTGTGCAGGAACAACTCGCGCACTCACGCGGTCTTCTTCTGCACTTCGCGCAACGCACGCTGGGCCAGCCCGGCCCGGAGGATGTTGATGGCGGCGTTGTGATCGGCGTGGGCTTGGTGGCCACAGCGCAGACATCGAAACACCGCCTGGCGACACCGGTTCCCCGCCTCGGTGTGCCCACATCGGGCGCACGTCTGCGAGGTGTGGCGGGGGTCCACCGCGATCGTCGTCCTACCAGCCTCTTCCGCTTTGTAGGCGACGAAGGACAGCAGTTGTCCCCACCCGGCGTCATAGATGGAACCGTTGAGCCCGGACTTGGCGGCCACGTTGGTGCCCGGCTTGTCCACGCTGCCCTTGGCCGAGCGCACCATGTTGGTGATGCGCAGGTCCTCATGGGCCACCACGTCGTAGTGGTTGATCAGTTGGCGACTCAGCTGGTGGGCGTGGTCGGCGCGGCAGTTGCGGATCTTGCGGTGATGGGCCGCCACTCGCTCCACCGCTCGCCGCCTTGCCTTGGAGCCCTTGGCCTTTGGGGCCAGGTCGCGCTGGGCCGAGGCCAGACACTCCTGGGCCTTGCGGGCCGGACGAGGGTTGGCCACGTGGGTGCCGTCCGAGGTCGTGAGAGTGGACGCCACGCCCAGGTCGATGCCCACCACCCGGCCCGTCTCGGGGAGGGGCTTGGCCGGGACCTGGTCGCAGACCACCACCACCCACCACCGCCGGCCCTCCCGGCGCAGGTGGGCGCACTTGGGTCGGCCGGGGAGCGGGCGGTGGAGGCGGAGCTTCACGTGGCCCACGCCCATGGCGTAGAACCGCTTGGCGCTGGCGTCGAGCCTCCAACCCGAGGTGTCGGGCCAGCTGACCGAGTTGAAGCGCCACCGGGCCTTGAAGCGGGGGTATCCGGGCGCCTCGCCGGCCCGGCAGCGCCGGAAGAAGGCCTTGAAGGCCAGGTCCACACGCGTCAGCGTCCCCCTGGCCACGCAGGTGCCGTAGCGGCCCAGGTCGGTGCCGGCCATGTTGTTGAGCAGAGCGAACTGGTCGTAGCGGGACGCGTGTTGGCCGTGCTCCCACATGGCCCGGCGGTGGTTGAGAGCCATGTTGTACAGGTTCCGCTGCATCCACAGCAGGTGGTCGAGGCGCTGGCGCTGGCCGGCCGTGGGCGACAACAGGTACTTGGCGCAACGCACTCTCCCGGCCATCGCTCCATTGTGACGAGGGGGTGTGACACTTGGCCCCCGGCCCAGCTCAGCGCGAGTAGTTGAGGCACGCGCCGTAACGACCGAGTCCCGCCTCCTCAGCGATGCCTCTCGTGCCCTGGGGATCGACCACCAGCTCGTCTCGCTGTGAGCCGCCTTCACTCGGCACGCTCTTCATATCGTGTCGGCCAGTCGGAACCCGGTCCCGGGGTTGACCGTCAGCTTCTCGATCACGGGTGATCGAACCTCAACGGTGCATGGCCCGCGAGAGCGAAGCACCTCGAGAACCTGACGGCGCCCGGGATCTCGTGGATCGCAGCGCCCCGCACCTCCCGACGAGATGGCGCGCACTAGTCGTCGAACAGCGACGGCTGGGCAGAATCCGGCGCGACGGGCACGGCCACCAGCGTCAAGTGGATGCCGTCCGGGGCGCGCTGACGTGCAGGAGGACGCCGTCTCCGTCGCTCGGCGGTGGGGTCGATAGACACGCTGAAGAGCCGCTCGAGCGCATTCGCCGGGGAGAGCGGGCGGACGTATGTGCCCTTGAGAACCACGCCTTCTTCGAAGCTGCCTCGCCGGCCCCGTTTGCCATCGGCCGCTGCCACCAAGTCGTCGAAGGACTCACCCAAGGCCATGGCGATCGCCCGAAGGACTCGATCACGTCGGCCGCTTCGGCGACGTCGTCACGCCCCTCTGTGGCATGCAGTTCCAGCGCCTCCTCGACAAGTTTCTGTCGAAGCAGGCTCAACAGTTCGTCGCCGCAGCCGACCTACGACAATGGTCTTGGGTCAATCGGCGAGTGTCGCGGGAACGACTTCGAGGTGAGTGGCCAGTGCGCCAGCATGGAGCCGTCGGTCCCAGACGGCCATGACGACGTCGACATCCGCGATGGCGAGGGCACTGGCGAGATGGACGGCATCGGCGCCTCTCAGCCCGTGCAAGCCTGCGAGTTCGCCTGCTTGGCGTTCGACGGCCTCGCTCATCTCAACGGGCCAGTTGTGCCCCAGAACTCCTCCCAGGCTTGTTCGGCCTGCTCGAATCCCTCCGCATCGAGGTCGCGGTTCCGGCGAGCGGCCGCGAGCAGCCCGAACCTCGGGGTATGCCAGCCTGCTCGAGACAGCCGCGCGCAGCCGTCCCAAAGCTGGGCGGCGAGGGCGGTTCCCGGCTCTTCCACGACCAGCTTCACCAAGGCGCTCGAGTCGAAGTAGACAAGCGCCACCCTTCAGCGACGTTGCTCGCTGACAAGCGGGGCGACGGGTCGACGAGGTCGAGGGCGAGACCGACCGGACGCCGCAGGCCTCTCCGGATGAAGAGGCCGAGCGATGACACCATCGGCAGTCAGTCGCTCCAGTGCTGCGCTCGCCTCTATCCCGAGTAACCGTGCGACAGGTACTCCGCGGTCGGTGACCACGACCTCCTGCCCATCGCGCACACGCTGCAGCCACTCACTCAGATTTGCCCGCAGATCGCTGATGGCGACATCCACGCCCAAAAAAGGAAGGATGCCGACCTGGAAACCAGCGCTGCGCGCGCTTCAGCAGGATGCGCGCGCCCTGCCTGGGCGGTTGCCGGCTACGACCCAGCTTCCCGGCGATCCGTTTCGCAGGTTGGCCAGGTCGGACTGGACCATTCCGGCCGGCTGGAGTTGTCGACCCGGTCTCCGACAGTACGAACTTGCCTAGTCGTCGCCTTCCTGGACTGTTGCGGGGCGATCACCGCCATTCCAGCCCAGGACGCTGGAATCCTATGAGCAAGAGGGCCTGCTCGCTCATCGCCAGCGCACCGGACGACCACCAGCCTGAATGTGCCTGGTGGACGTCACCACCGAACGCCCCGCCCAGGAACTGCAGCGCCGACGCCCTGGAGCTCCAACCACTGGTTGTCGGGGCCGCCTGACCCGCTATCGCGCTGTCTGCTGCGCGGCAAGTCCGCGGGCTGGTGGACTACTTTCTGAGGAGAGGCAAACGCATCGCGATGGCGTCGGTGATGACGAGCACGGACGACCTTGACGGTGGATGAGGACGTGCCCACGGTCAAGGCGACGCGCGCGCGGGCGGAAGGCCGATGCCGAGGTGATCGAGGAGGCGTCGCGGCGCCACCTCAGCTCGACCCGCTCGACTACCGTGGAAACGCAACGACCTCCGAAGGCGAGAGCGAGGCAATGGCCTGGCTTGCAGGCCCAGCACAACACTGGCGCCGCGGCGCTGAGTCGTGCGTCATCTCGACCGCGCCAACGTCATCATTTGCCCTCCTCTCGCCGAACGAGCGCCAAGGCGTGCTCCGGGCTGGCCTACTGGGGCTACGAACCTGCTGGAAATTTACCACCGCTGCCAAGAAGAGCTGAGCGGGCACCAGCCACCAGCCTGCCGGGCGCGCAACTACGCTGAAGCCGGTTAAGCTGGCCTGAACTGCTGCGCTGAGCCGACGGGTAACGATCCGGACGCGCTTCACCGCCCGTCCGGTTGCCTGACCCGATGACGACTACCTCGCGGGCGTTGGCGGTTCGCCGGCGCCGTCAGCGCCGGCGGGGCTTGGACTTGTTGCGGGTCGCCGCTTTGGGCTTGTTGACTTGTTGCGGGCCGCCGCTTTGGGCTTCCTACCGGCTTTGGATTTGCTGCGGGCCTTCTTGGGCTTGGTGGCCCTGACCTTGCGGGCCGGGGCGCGCCGACCCCTGCGGCCACGGCGCCGGCTGGCTGCGGCTCGACGAGGTGGTGACTGCGAAGGAGGCGGCGCGGCGCTCTGGGTTTGAGGCGGGGGCGGCGCCAGCAACCCCACCAGCGGTAGGGCCGGAGCGGCGTGGGAGCGAGCAGCGGAGCCGGCAGCGGAGCGGATCTCCGGCAGGCGGTCGTACAGCCGGGCCCCGGGGCAGTCCGTCGCCTTGCTGTCACGGTGGCCGGCCACGTTGTGGAATCCGCCGTTCCTGCCCTCGGGATCCACGCCGTGGATTGCGAGCTTCCACCCGAGCAGCCGGGACACGGCGTTGACAGCTGCGCCCGGAACCTCGGCGCTGGTGAAGGTCCCGAGGACGGCCACGCCGGTGGACCCTGTGTTGTACCCCTCGGCGTGGGCGCCGATGACGGCGTTCTCGGTGCCGCCCGCCCTTCCTTCCCAGATGCGGCCGAAGCGGTCCACCAGGAAGTTGTAACCGATGTCGTTCCAGCCCCTGACGTCCATGTGGTACGCCTGGTCGCTCCTCAAGATCCCCGGGACGTCGTCGGCGCCATAGGCATTGGAGCCGGCCGTGTGGTGCACGAAGGCCATCTTCACGTTGGCGCGTAGCTCGCCGGCCCCTTGGGACCACGGGCCCCCCACGACCCCCGATCGCCTATGGCCGGACGGGCGGCGGCGCCGGCGTTAGGCGCGGACTTCACCCGGACCCGAGCTCCGTCCTGGCGCACCAGGTGCACCTTGAGGCCTCGCGCTCGGAGCCTCGAGCTCCAAACCGTCGGACTTCTCCGCCCACAGTGGCCGGGTGACGGTGCGAGGGTTTCGGTTCTCCGCGGAGCCGGGGTCAGGTGCGTCCTCGTCTTCGACCTCGAGGTCCGTCCATGGGCTCCACCTCCCGCCCGACCGAGTCCGGACCCGGGCCTCTCCTGCCTCCCGTCCCTCCCAGCTGGCGCCAACCATGCTCGAACGGGGCCACGTCGAGCTGGGCGAACTTGGCGATCGGGCCTGTGCCGGCGGAGCTGACCGAGATGCCTGTCGGAGCCGGCACGGTGTCCACCCGCATGGCCCGCTCGCTTGCGAGGGCCGGGGTGGGCAATACCACCGTGGCCCCGCCAACCATCAGGGCCAGAAGAAAGCAGATCCCGAGGCGAGCCTTGCCGACGCTGTCCATGAACGTACCCCTCCGCTTCGATCTCGACAGTTGCGTTGGCCCTGCGACTTCTTCGGAGGTGCCGCCCATCCGCCCATCTCGGGGATCTCCCGAGGCCCCAGAGTGGCGGGCGGCAGAGGACTGCGTCAAGCTGCAGACCCGGTTGTCTGGCCTGTGTAACCGGGACAACCGGCGGAACAGATGGACGACCGGGGTCCCCGGTTTGCCTAGCGTCGCCGAGTGACCCTTCGCGACCGCTTGACCGGGGCCTTGGTGCGGCGGCTCGCCTTGACCGCGCGAGCCCTGGTGCGGCGGCTCGCCTTGACCCTTGACCCGCCGGCAGAGCACCCGACCTCTGCGGCTTCGCTTGCAGACCTGCTGCGGAGCGGGGGCGGCGGGGGCGGCGGGGTGAAGGTCGCTCGGGCCGGCGGCTGCGGGGGTGCCGGCGGAGCCGGTGCCACGGGGACGGGCGCCGTCGGAGGAGCCGGTGCCACGGGGACCGCAGTGTGAGCGGCGGCTGGTGCCGGAGCGGGAGCAGTGGCCGTCGGGGCCGCGACCGGAGTCGGGGCCGGGGCCGGGGCCTGAACGGGCACCGGGGCCGGAGCCGGGCCCTGAACGGGCGTCGGGGCGGTACTTGGTGCCACGCCGGTCGGACTTGCCGGTCCGGCCTGGGCCATTGCCCGGGTGAACGCGGCCAGCGCCGGCTTGGGCGTGGCGTCGCCGCGCTGGAGCCCGAAGTTGTCCTCCACGTCGGCTAGGTCGCGGCCGGCGTCGCGGAAGGAGTACCAGAAGACAGGACCGGCCCAGGCGCGGGTGGCCCAGTCGGCGAAGCCTTCGGTCACGAAGCGGGCCTGGTCGGCCTCGGTCACCGAACGGCTGTTGGTGCCAGTGGGAGCTCCGTACTCGGTGGCCCAGATCTTCTTGGCCGCGTCGCCGTTGGCCACCATGATGTCGTAGGTCTTGGGCATGGAGCTCCACTGATTCCAGTCGCCCACCGCCGAGATGCCGTACGGCCAGGCGTAGGGGTGCATGCCAACGGCGTCGAAGTTGGCGCCCCCACCGGCCTGGTAGAGGCGGGACAAGAAGGTGCGCGGCGAGATGTACCGGCCGTCGGCGGTGTCGGCAGCGGGGGCGAGGCCGGCGCTCACGACCACCGCGTTGGCGTCGGCGGAGCGGATCGCGGCGGCGGCGACACGCAACATGGCCGCGTACTGAGCCACGTTGGGCGCCGGCTGCCAGAACTGCTGGACGTTGGGCTCGTTCCAGATCTCCCAGTGGTGTACGCCCAAGGGTGCGTAGCGGCGAGCCGCCGCCCCGACGAAAGCGGCGTAGGTTGCCGGGTCAGTCGGGGGGTGCTTGTCAGTGGTGCCGGCAGGGCGGGCCCAGGTCGGGGTGTAGGCCGGCGTGGCCAGGATCCGCAGGCCCCGAGCACGGGCCTTGTGCACGACACGATCGATGTAGGTCCAGCGGTAGCTGCCAGGGGAGAGCTCGGCGGAGGCCCAGTCGAAGTCGAAGCGCAGCCACTTGGCCCCTGTGGCCACCATGGCGTCGAGGTCGGCGTCCACCTGGGCGTCGCTCCCCCACAACAGCATCCAGCTGGTCTGGGCAAAGCCCGCCGACTGACCCATCTTCGGCGTTTCTGCGCTCGCTTCGGGGCCCCTCAGAAACTGCACCGAGGTCAAGGCAACACTGATCATGACGACCAGCGCTGCCGCTCTGGTCATGGCGCGGGGCCGGGACGTGCTCATTTCGTTCTCTCTCCCTCGTCGGTTCGTATGACCCACCGAGGGCGAAAGGCCCCCCATTCGGTAGCTCGGCTGCCTTTCCGGTCGTGCCGGTGTCAGGTCCGTGGCTTTGCGCTCTCCGGATCTCTCCGGGATTGCCTGTTCGTGGGTTCTTGGTTCGAGATCAGTGTCGACTGGAGTGCAGCGACCATTGAGCGCGAACTCGCGCGCAGAGTGTTTTTTTCTAACCGCCTGAGCGGTACCCCTCGCTCGTGGTCAGCGCCGGCTCTGCAACTCCGAGAACGGCCGGGCCGAGGCCGGGGCCGCCACCTCCACCTTGCGGTTGAGCCCCGACAGGCGGAGCTCGAAATGGAGGCGGGTCCCGGACAGCGGGCCGAGTGCCTGCTGCAGGCCCTCGAGGTCGTTGGCGGCGAAGGTCACGTCCAGCCGGATCGAGCGCAGCAGGTGGTCGTCCTTGCCCGTGATCACCTCGAGGGCGCTCGACCGCACCGCCCGTTTCACCCGCTCCGCGCCGGCGGGGTCCACCGGCTGCAGGCCCTCACCAGTAGCGGTGCCCACCTCGTCGGCCACCGCCACGATGTCGTTCAGGGCGTTCACGACCTCGACCGCGCCCGTGACCCGCTGTACGGGCGCGCCGTCGAGCCGGCCGCCGTCACTGACCTTCGGCTCCGCGAACCACTTCGCCAGGTCCAGCCGCTGCAGCCCGGCTCCTCCGCCCTTGGGCGCCTCCTTGGCGCGAAGCGCCTCGACCCGGTCAGGGGGCAGCTCGTAGGCCTTGCCGTCGACCTCCAGGAACGCTCGTTGCCCGGTGGAGACGAACGTGGTCGGGGGGAGCGTCTTGCCCACCACACGGGTGTGCCGCAGGCGGGCCAGCGGCAGCTGGCCGACGGCAGAGGCCACGGAGAAGGGGCCCTCCACCTCGAACCCCACCGGTCGGGCCTCGCCCTCGGCACCGGCCGTTGCCGTCATGGCCATGCGGATATCGCCGCTCTTGACCTTGGCCAGGTTGGCGGTGGTGTCGTCGAGCACGGACGCCGGCCCCCGCCACAGCCGGCGCCCAGCACGCCAACGACTAGCACGCCGACAGCCACCACGAACACGGCGATGGCCCCCGCGCCGGCCGGCCGGCCGCCGCGCCCGACGCATCAGGGGCCTTGGTCGTGGTGGAGGTCGTACTGGCCGTGGTGCTGGTGGTGGAGCTCGACGTGGTGCTCGGCCGGGACGTGGACGTGGTGGACGAGTTGGTCGGCTCGGCCATGGTCGACGTGGTCGGCGTCGATGGCGCCTGGGTGCTGCCCTGCTTCTGGTCGTCCTCCCGACCGACCGCCACCAGCTGCGTGATCACCACCTCACGGAGCTCGTTCGTCAGCTTCTTGACCCGTGCCTGGATCTCGGCCCCGCTGAGGTTGCTCCGGCGAAGCTCCAGGAGCTGGCGTCGTATCTCCGCGATCCTCCGCCTGCCTTCGGGCGTGAGCCTCACCGTGCCCCCGGTGCTGAGCACCAGCTGGTACGCCGACGCCAGGGTGTCGCACTCCGAGCACTCCTGGTTGATGGCGATGGCCAGGTTCTGCGGAGTCACCTCTGTGGCGTCGCTCATGATGAGCACCACCTGGATGGCGATGGCCACCGTCTGGCAGTCGCTGCAGCTGGCGAAGGCCACCGCCGCGTTGCCACTGTCCACGGTGTCGGAGGCCACCCGGTTGACGTGGAAGGCCAGGCGGAAGACGTCGCTGCCGTCCTTGGTGTTGACGGCCACCGCAGTGGTCGCCAAACCGCTCGGCCCAGAATTGCCGAACAAGAGACCTCGACGCCCGGGTGTACACGCGACAGAGCCGCTCCCGAGGGAGCGGCTCTGTCCAAAACCGGGCGGAAAACCCCCTAGAGGATCTCTCGATCTCGCACCACGACGCGATCGCCACCCACGCCGCGGCGGTTGCCGTAGGGACTGAAGCTGCTCCAGAACAGGAGCGACGCCACGAGCCCGATGGCCCCCACGATCAGGAGGATCAACCCGACGGTCTGGAGGTTCAGACCACTGACGGTCACTTCGACGGCGAAGGCGAGGATCGCGCCCACTGCGATGAGAAAGATGCTGACACCTATGCCCATAACTTCACCTCCTCGGAAAGGCCGGTACGAGTTGATGGTGCCCATCTCCGAGTTGTGGCAAACCCGGTCGACGGTACGTGCGGCTCATGATCCCGAGCCGAGCTCCCGAAGATGGACGGCCACCACCGCCAGGTCGGCGACGAACGCATCCAGCTCCCGAGCCCGTGCCTCCTCGTCGGATGCACGGTGGCGAGGACCCCGGGGCCACGGTCCCACGCCACGAACTGGCCACGCTGGCGGGTGACTCGAAGGGCCGGGCCGAGGAGCGCCTGGGCGGCGGTACGCCTGGCGCCGATCGATCCCCCCTCGCGCAGCGCACGGTCCAACAGGGCGCCCGCAGGGCCCACGAACGGCTCGCCCTCGAGGTCCTCGCGATCGCCGGGCTGCCCGCCCACCAGCGTCACTGCGGCGCCGGTGGGGCCTTCGCCGAACACGGTCTGGGCGGCGTTGCGGTACTGGCATTCTGACCCCGGGGTTGGCGACCGGTCCGTCGCAAGCTCTTTAGGCTCAGAGGTAGCCCAGCGGGTTGACGGGCGTGCCGCCCAAGCGGACCTCGAAATGCAGGTGGGGCCCGGTCGAGAATCCCGTGGACCCCACCGCACCGATGACCTGCCCCGCGGCCACGGTCGTACCCACGGAGACGTAGATGGCGCTCTGGTGGGCGTAGAGCGTGGCCAGCGAGCTCCCGTGGTCGATGACCACGGTGTTGCCGTAGCCGCCCCGAGCGCCGGCGTAGACCACCGTTCCCGCTCCGGCCGCCAGGATGGGCGTGCCCGTGTCGCCCCGGAAGTCCACACCGTTGTGCATGCGCACCGTTCCGAAGATCGGATGCACCCGGGGGCCGAACATGGAGCTGAGGGCGGCCCCGGGAAGAGGACGGCGCAGAGCACCGCTGCCGGCGGCGCTTGCAGTGGCGGCCGGTGCACGGCCGGCCTGGGCACCCTGAAGCAGGCCCGTCACCGAGTCCGAGTCCGCTTGCAGGCTGGCGATCCGGCCCTCGAACTCCCCCACCCGGGCTCGGACGCCGTCGAGCACCGCCTGCCTGCCGGCCTCCTCACGGGTCACCTCGACCCTGGTGGCATCCAACTCCGAACGGACCACTTCCAAGGCCGCCCGGCGGGCGACCACCACGTCACGCTGGCCCTTGGCATCGTCCCTTCGAGCCTCCACCGAGGCCTGGAGGCCCTGCGTCGTGTCACGAAGGCTTCGGAATCGCTCGACCACCCTCCCCGCGCCTCGGCCACCGATTCCAGGTAGCTGGTCGTGACGGCCAGCTCCCGCATGTCGGCAGAGCGGAGCAGGGAGTCGGTGGCACTGGCTGCCGGGTTGCCCAGGTACGCCGAAACCGCCTGTGCCCTCAGCTCAGTCTGAGCGGTGGTGAGCCGATCCCGAGCATCCCCGAGCTCCATCTGCGTCCGCACGAAGTCCGCCTGCACCGTCTCCAGGCGAGCCTCGGACGCCTGGGCTTCGCCCTGGACACTGGCCAGCCGGCGATCGAGCTCTTCCACCCTGGTATCGAGCTCCCGCCGGCGACCCTCGGCCGCGTCGAGCTGCTCCAGCACCGCCGCCTCCTCGGTCGAAGCCTCCGAGACCTGCTCTCGAAGCGACCGGATCTCAGCCGCGGCCCGCGGAGAAGGCTTCTTGGCCCGAGCAGGAGCCGCCGCCGCGGGGAGGGCGCCGGTCAGGCAGAAGAGGCCGGCGAGCAGCAGGACAAGGGCGCGACGAGACACAGAGAGAGGATCGACCGAAGGGAGACGACCTTGAGCAAAGGGCGGCGCCAGACGGAGCCGGCGGCCGCAGGAAGGCGCCTGGGGGCCGGCGGCCGCGGGAAGCGCCGAAGGCGCCCCGACGGCTGCCGGCGAGAGGGGGTGAGCATCGGGCCGACCGGCTTCGCCGGGAGGCCCGATTCAGTCAAGCTCGCCGAGGAAGCTCCGCTTCCGAGCGCGAAACGCTATACGTCGAGGAAGCGACGGACGGCGAAGGCCGATCCCACCGTCCCCAGCACCATTCCCGCGATCAGGACGAAGATGCCGGTTCCGATGACGTCGCCACTGGGCGGGAGGAGCTGGTTGCCCAGGGTGTTGTCTCCCACGGCTCCGGCCAGGAGGTTGCGGACCACGGCCACCACGGCGAAGGCGGTGCCGGCGCCGATCAGGCCCTCCACCATGCCCTCCAGCATGAACGGCACCCGGATGAACCAGTTGGTGGCACCCACCAGCTTCATCACCCCGACCTCGCGGCGACGGGCGAAGATGGCCAGCTGGATGGTGTTCAGGATCAGCAGGACCGCCGACAGGAGCAGGACGCCGGCCACGGCGACGATCCCGATCTGGAGCGCACGAGTGACCTTGAGCAGCGTCTCCACCACGTCCCGGGCGAAGACGACCTCCTTCACGCCGGGCTGGTTCTTGAAGCGCTCACCCACCGAGTCAACGAACTCGGCCCTCTTGGGAACGATGCGGTACGACGGCGGCAGGTCCTTGGCCTCGACGCTCTCCACCAGGTCGGGCGAGTTGGCGAACATGCGCTGGAACTCGCTGAAGGCCCCCTCCTGGTCGACGTAGCTGAACCTCTTCACCTCCGGCATCTGCACCAGCTCGCGTTCGATGGCCTGGCTCTGGCTGGGCGACGCGTCGGTGTGCATGAACACCGACAGCTCGACCCCGCCGCGCCACTGGAGACTGGCCTTGGACACACCCTGCTTGAGCAACAGCGCCCCACCCACGAGCGACAGCGACACGGCCACGGTGAGCACCGCGGCGCACGTCATGAGGAAGTTCCGGCGGAGGTTGCTCACCGTCTCGCGGACCACGTAGTCGAAGGACAATCCCATTGGCTAGCGCGTCTCCCGGCTCGACGTGGACCCTGCCAAAGCCGACCGAGCGACACGGACGGTGTGATGGAGCAGCATGAGGAGGACGCCGACCACGGCGGCGAGGGCCGCCACTGCAACCCACATGGCCCACCGAGAGGACTCGGCTGGTGCGGTGGTGACGACCCGGGACCCGTCGGGGGCCACCCGCAGCACGGCCCGACCGGCGGGGCTATCGGGGACCGCCCACGCCACCATCAGCAGCGCAACCGCCACCACGGCGGCTGCTATGACGGCCATCACCAGCTGGCGGCGTATCAGGGCGTCCACCGTGGGC
>JAUJNQ010000004.1:225516-275873 GCA_030448025.1 Acidimicrobiales bacterium
AACCAATGCCTTGAGACCTTGGGCCATGGTCACAGGGGTGCTCCGCCAACCAACCAGGCTAACAGCCCAGGCTAGTGGAGCCGGTTCAACGCTAGGGCTCTTCGTGCGCCCGGCGCCAACGCAGGTAGGACTCCATGAAGGCGTCGAGGTCCCCGTCGAGCACCGCGGCCACGTTTCCGGTCTCGTGCCCGGTGCGCTCGTCCTTGACCTTCTGGTACGGCGCCAGCACGTACCCCCTGATGAAGCTGCCGGCGCGCGACACCTGGGCCTGGGGTCCGGAGAGTGCCGAGAGCTGGGCTCTGCGCTCCTCACGCTGGCGCTCGGCCAGCTTGGCGGCGAGGATCTGCATGGCCTTGGCCTTGTTCTGGAACTGGCTGCGCTCGTTCTGGCACGACACCACGACCCCGGTGGGCAGGTGGGTGATCCGCACCGCGGAGTCGGTGACGTTCACGTGCTGGCCCCCTGCCCCCGACGAGCGGTAGGTGTCGATGCGAAGGTCCTTCTCGTCGATGTCCACCTCACTGGAAAGATCCTCCAGGAAGGGCGTCACCTCGAGAGCGGCGTAGGAGGTCTGGCGTCGGGCCTGAGCGTCGAAGGGTGAGATGCGGTAGAGGCGATGGACCCCCCGCTCGCCGGACAACAGCCCATAGGAGTAACGGCCCTTGATGATGAAGGTGGCCGACAAGATGCCCGCTTCCTGGCCCGCGCTCTCCTCGTCGACCTCGACTGCGAAGCCCCGGGTCTCGGCCCAGCGCAGGTACATCCGAAGCATCATCTGAGCCCAGTCCTGGGCGTCGGTCCCGCCCTCGCCGGCGTGGATCTCACAGACCGAGTCACCCTCGTCGTGCTCACCGCTGAAGAGCGAGCGCAGCTCGAGGTCGCCGAGGCGGCGAACCAGATCGGCGAGCGCGGTGTCCAGCTCCAGCTCGACGCTGTCGTCCGCCTCGGCGACGGCCAGCTCGTACAGCGTCTCCGCGTCGGCCAGGCGGCCCCCGAGGTCGTCGAAGAGGGCGGCGTCGTCAGCCAGGCGGCCGAACTCGGTGGTCAGTGAGCGGGCCCGGTCGGGATCGTCCCACAGGTCGGCCCGACCCACCTCGGGCTCCAGCTCCGCCAGTCGCTTTCGCTTTCCCTCCAGGTCCAGGTATTTCTCGGCGTCGGAGAGCCGCTGCCTCAAGGCGCCCAGCTCGGGGGAGAGATCACGCATCAGTCGTGAGATCTGTGAGCGCGAAGGCCGATCCGGCTCTGCCGGTCGGCCGGAGCACCGAACAGCCCGCCGAGGAAGCTCCGCTTCCGAGGCGATTCACTTCCCGTGGCAGAGCTTGTATTTTTTCCCACTCCCGCAGAAGCAGGGCTGGTTGCGACCGAGCTTCTCCTCGGGGGCCTTGACCACCGGCTCCTGGGTGACCTCCTCGGCAGCCGCCGCCGGCCCGGTGCCGGCTTGGGGCACAGCGGCTTGGGGCACAGCGGCTTGGGACAGGTCCTGCACGGGCTCTTCGGCGGCCACGTACTCGGCACGGTCGAGGTCCGGCACGTCGGGCTGGTCAGCCACGAACTCGGCGTGCATCACGTACTTCACGTAGTCGTCGTCGAGCCCGGCGATCATACGTCCGAACATGTCGTACCCCTCGCGCTGCCAGGCCACGAGCGGGTCCTGCTGGCCCATGGCCCGGAGGTTGATCCCTTCCCGCAGGTAGTCCATCTCCGCCAGGTGCTCCCGCCACTTCTGGTCGATGATCTGCAGCATGATCTCGCGTTCGAGCTCGCGCATCGTCTCCGCCCCGCCGGGCATGGACTGCTCGCGCTTCTGGTAGTGATCCACGGCCTCGGTGAGGATGCTCTCGAGCACCTGGGCCTTGGAGCTGGCCTGGCCGAGATCCTCGGCAGAGAACTCCGTGGGGTAGTAGAGCCTGACCTCGGTGAGCAGGCCGTCGAGATCCCAGTCCTCCTCGTACTCCGAGGGCAAGTAGGCCTCCACCAGCCCCTCGACGGCGCTGGTGAGGACCTCGATGGTCCGCTCCCGTAGGTCCTCGCCTTCGATGACCTGGAGGCGCCGGGCGTAGATCACCTTGCGCTGCTCGTTCATGACCGCGTCGTACTTGAGGACGTCCTTGCGGGTCTCGGCGTTGCGCTGCTCCACCGTGTTCTGGGCCCGCTCGATGGCCTTGGTCACCATGCGGGCCTCGATGGGCACGTCGTCGGGGAGGGCCTTGCCCATCACCCAACTCATGGCGCCGGTGGCGAACAGGCGCATGAGCTCGTCCTCGAGCGAGAGGAAGAAGCGGCTCTCTCCCGGGTCGCCCTGGCGCCCGGTGCGGCCCCGCAGCTGGTTGTCGATGCGCCTGCTCTCGTGGCGCTCGCTCCCGAGCACGTACAGCCCGCCCAGCTCCCTGATCTTGTCACCCTCGGTCGAGCACACCTCGGTGAACTTGGCCAGCAGCTCCTGGAAGCGGGCCTGACCCTCTTCACTCTGGGGAACCAGGCCCTCGGCCACGACCTCCTGCTGGGCCAGTCCCTCGGGGTTGCCGCCGAGGATGATGTCGACGCCACGGCCGGCCATGTTGGTGGCCACCGTGACACCACCCAGCCGCCCCGCCTGGGCCACGACGTTCGCCTCACGGGTGTGCTGCTTGGCGTTGAGGACGGTGTGGGCGATGCCCTTCTTCTCCAGCATGCGGGAGAGCACCTCGGACTTCTCCACCGACGCCGTTCCGATGAGCACCGGCTGGCCCTTGTCGTGTCGCTCGAGCACGTCGGTGATGACGGCGTCGAACTTGGCCAGCTCGGTCTTGTAGATCACGTCGCCGCCGTCGATGCGGATCATCGGCTTGTGGGTGGGAATGGGCACCACCGGGAGGCCGTAGGTGTTGGCGAACTCGGCAGCCTCCGTCTCGGCCGTGCCGGTCATGCCTGCCAGCTTCTCGTACAGCCGGAAGTAGTTCTGCAGGGTGACGGTGGCCCAGGTGTGGTTCTCGTCCTTGATCTTCACCCGCTCCTTGGCCTCAACGGCCTGGTGCAGACCGTCCGACCACCGCCGCCCTTCGAGGAACCGGCCGGTGAACTCGTCGACGATCTTGACCTCGCCGTCCATGACGACGTAGTCCTTGTCCCGCTTGTAGAGCTCTTTGGCTCGCAAGGCGTTCTCGAGTTGGTGCACGAAGTTCACCGAGACGGCGTCGTACATGTTGTCCACGCCGAGCTGGGCCTCCACCTTCTCGATGCCGGCGTCGGTGGGGACCACCGTGTGCTTCTTCTCCTCGACCTCGTAGTCGATCTCGCGGGTGAGCCCGCGCACGATTCCCGCGAACTGGTAGTAGAGCTGGGCCGACTCCGCGGCCGGACCGCTGATGATGAGTGGCGTGCGGGCTTCGTCGACCAGGATCGAGTCCACCTCGTCGACGATGGCGTACACGTGCCCGCGCTGGGCCATGGCTTCCTTGGAGCGGGCCATGTTGTCGCGCAGGTAGTCGAAGCCGAACTCGGTGTTCGTGCCGTAGGTGACGTCGCACTGGTAGGCCTGGCGCTTGAGGACGTCGTCGTCGACCTCGGGCACCACCAAGCCGACGCTGAGACCGAGGAAGCGGTGGACCTGGCCCATCCACTCGGCGTCACGCCTGGCGAGGTAGTCGTTCACCGTCACCACGTGCACACCTCGGCCGGCCAGGCCGTTGAGGTAGACGGGCAGGGTGGACACGAGGGTCTTTCCCTCGCCGGTCCTCATCTCCGCTATCCACCCGAAGTGCAGTGCGGCGCCACCCATGAGCTGGACGTCGAAGTGGCGCTGCCCGATGACCCGCCGAGCGGCCTCGCGGACGACGGCGAAGGACTCCACGAGCAGGTCGTTGAGCCGGTCGGCCAGTTCTGTCTCACCTTCACCCCGGTCCAGACGCTCCCTGAACTCGACCGTCTTGTGGGCGAGCTCCTCGTCCGACAGAGCCTCCATCTCCGGCTCGAAGGCGTTGATGTCGGGCACGATGCCCTGAAGTGCCCGCGCCTTCTTACCCTCCCCAGCCCGAAGAACCTTGGAAAGAATGCTCATATCACCCCAATCCTAAAGCCGAAGCAGCGCCTGCCCGACGTGGGAGCCGCCGGGGTCACGACTCGAGGTCGAGCAGGCGCTCCTTCACGGCGTACGCCACCGCCTCCATGCGGTCCTGCAGGTGGAGCTTCTCCAAGATGTTGCGCACATGGTTCTTGACCGTGCTCTCGGAGATGGACAGCTCGGCGGCGATGTATCGGTTGCTGAGGCCGCGAGCCACCAGGCGGAGGATGTCGACCTCACGACCCGTCAAGGCAGCAGGGGACAGTCCGAGCCTGCCCTCGGCCCGCTGGGCGAGGGTGGTGAACTCGTCGAGCAGCTTCGACGCCATCGAAGGTGAGATCAGGCTGTGGCCGCGGCCTACGGCCCGTATGGCCTCGGACACCTCCTCGATGGACACCTCCTTGAGCAGGTAGCCGTTGGCACCGGCCTTCACCGCCTCGAAGAGGTCACCTTCGTCGTCACTGGTCGTGAGCATCAAGATCCTGGTGCTCGGCACCTCGCTGCGAATGCGGCGAGCGGCCTCGATGCCGTTCATGACCGGCATGCGGACCTCCATGAGCACCACGTCGGGCACCAGTTCTCGGACACGGTCCAGCGCTTCGGACCCGTCGGCGGCCTCGCCCACCACCTCGATGCCGGCCACGGTGCACAGCACCAGCTGCAGGCCCCGGCGGAACAGCGGCTGATCGTCGACGACAAGGACCCGCAGGGCCTCACCCGGCCCGTCGGGCCCGGCGAGTAGCCCTGACTGGGCGCTCAGCGTGGTTAGGGACCGGTCGCTCAGGACGAGCCCTCGATGAGGCCGACATCGCCGTCGTTGCGTCGGTAGACCACGGCCGCCCCGCCGGTGTCGGCGTTGGTGAACAGGAAGAAGTCGTGGCCCAGCAAGTCCATCTGCAGGGCCGCTTCCTCCGGCGTCATGGGCTTGATGGCGAACTGCTTGGACCTGACGATGCGGAGGCCAGGGTGGCCCTCCGCATCCTCGTCCGTGTCCTCGCCCGTGTCCTCGTCGGAGCCTTCGACGTCGGAGGTGCGGATCAGCTCCCCCGGCACGGAGAGGTGGTCCACCGACGCCGGGCGGCGGGGATGTGACCGGCCCACGAGCTTTCCCTTTAGCTTCTCGAGGCGGTGGTTGAGCTTGGCCACCACCAGGTCCAGGGCTGCAACGGCTTCGCTGGCGGCGGCGCGAGCCCGCACGACGTGGCCGTGACCGTAGAGCGTGACCTCGCAGACCTCCTTCTCGGAGATGCGGGGGTTGCGTTCCTCGGTGAACAGCACCTCGGCCCGCTCCATGCCGTCGAGAAAACGGCCCAACCGCCCCACCTTCTCCTCCACCGCGTCACGCACGGACCTCGAAACCTCGACCTTGCGGCCCGCGATGGTGATGTCCATCGTGGCCCCCTTTCCTGGTCTGCGGATGCGCGGAGGAGTGTATGTCCGTCTCTTACCGTGCCCACTGGGGCGAGCACCAGGGCTCACGGAGGTCGCGCCCGGGACACGCTGCACTGGTGTTCCCTCGGCGAGCGGGACAGCCCACTTGAGCAGGGATCGAGAGCCCAGCCCCCGCTCAGGGTCTGCGGGCGGCCACGAGGGCGGTCACGTCCTGCGCCCCCGCCTCCCGCAGCCGGCGAGCTGCAGCAGCCAGCGTGGCGCCGGTGGTGACCACGTCATCCACGAGCAACACGCGGGGTGGCACTGCGCGTTCGCTCCGGACCTCGTAGCCAGGGCCGTCGAGGCGCTGGCGGCGGGACCGTCCGGTCTGGGCCGGGCCCCGCTCGCGCCGCAGGAGGCACCGGCACGGGACGCCCAGCCGCCGAGCGACGGCCGTGGCGAGGACTCGACCCTGGTCGAAGCCGCGCTGCCGCCGGTGGGCGGCCGTGGTGGGCACCCACGTCACGACGTCGGCGGGCGCGCCCGTTGCTGGATCCCGCTGATCCTCCACGAGCTTGGCCATCTCCGTCGCCAGCCAGGGGACCACGCAGCGGGCGTTGCGGTACTTGAGCCTGGCGACGATCTCCCGGCCCACTCCCTCGTAGGCCATCACCGCTGCGCAGGTCCTGACCCCCGGCGGCAGGGGCAGGCTGGGGGGCGGCCCGATCACCGCCCGGCACCTGGCGCACGGAGCCCCCTCGGGCGAGCCACAAACCGGACACGACGCTGGCAGGAGCACTGTCACAGGATGCCGCCACCCTGTGACAGTGAGCCGTGGCGGGGCCTCGATCAGCCCCTCCCGACGTTCTGTCAGAACGAAGCGGGGAGGGGTGTGGCGGTCGGTAGCGTTGGCCGTCGTGCTCCAGCTCCCTGACCGCGCGGACCTGGGCCGGCGCCTCCTCCAGCTGTTCCCGGGTTTGGCCGCGTGCGGCGTAGGACTGGCCCTCATGGTCCGGGCCCGCCTCGGGCTCGGACCCTGGGACGTGCTCCACCAGGGGCTGTCGACGCGGACCGGCCTGCCCATCGGGATCCTCGTCATCCTCGTTGGCTTGGTGGTGCTCCTCGGCTGGTTCCCGCTGCGGCAACGTCCGGGCATCGGCACGGTGTGCAACGCCCTCCTGATCGGCCTGGTGATCGACGCCGTGCTGGCGGTGGCTCCCGAGCCGGGGGGCCTGGCCATCCGGTGGGCGTTCTTCTTCTCCGGGTTGGCCCTGATGGGGCTGGGCTCGGGTCTGTACATCGGCGCCGGTCTCGGTCCTGGCCCCCGGGATGGTCTGATGACCGGCCTGGCTGCCCGCGGCTACTCGTTGCGGCTCGTGCGCACCCTCATCGAGCTGTCTGCCGTGGCCGCAGGGTGGGCGCTGGGAGGAAACGTCGGCGTGGGCACCCTGATCTTTGCCTTCGCCATCGGCCCCCTGGTCCAAGCGTTCCTGGGGCGCATGACCATCCCGGCACCAATCCCAGCCGAGTAGCGCAATGGCCAGTGGCCGCAGGAGGCGCCGAAGGCGCCCCCAACGGCTACGCAGCCAGAGAGGTGGTGAACATCGGTGCCGATCCGGCTACGCCGGTCGGCACCGATTCAGTCAAGCTCGCCGAGGAAGCTCCGCTTCCGAGGCGAAGGAACTACGTCCCCACGGTCCAGGAGGCGAGGTACTCCTCTTGGGCGGGGGTGAGGCGGTCGAGGTCGACGCCCATGGTCTCGAGCTTGAGCCGGGCGATCTCACGGTCGATGTCGGCGGGCACGTCGTACACCCGCTTCTCCAGCTCGCCAGTGTTGTGCACCACCCACTCGGCGGCCAGGGCCTGGTTGGCGAAGCTCATGTCCATCACGGCTGCCGGATGGCCCTCGGCGGCGCTCAGGTTCACCAACCGTCCTTCGGCGATGACCATGATCCGGTGGTCCCCGCTCCGCCCGGGCACGAGGTACTCCTTGACGAAGGGCCGGACGTTCCTGCTGGACTCGCCTTCCACCTCCTGTGCCATGCCGGCCAAGGTGACCAGGTCGATCTCGATGTCGAAGTGCCCCGAGTTGGCCACGATGGCGCCGTCCTTCATGGCCTCGAAGTGCTCCTTGCGCAGCACGTCACGGTTGCCGGTGACGGTGATGAACACGTCGCCCTCGGGCGCGGCCTGCTCCATGGGGACGACGCGGAAGCCGTCCATCACCGCTTCCAGGGCCCGGAGGGGGTCGATCTCGGTGACGTAGACCTGGGCGCCCATGCCCCGCGCCCGGCTGGCCACGCCCTTGCCGCAGTAGCCGTACCCGGACACCACGACTCGGCTGCCGGCGAGCAGGATGTTGGTGGCCCGGATGACGCCGTCGAGCGTGGACTGCCCAGTGCCGTAGCGGTTGTCGAACATGTGCTTGGTGGCAGCGTCGTTGACGGCCACGATGGGGAACCGCAGGGCCTTGTCTGCCTCCATGGCCCGCAGGCGGATGACGCCGGTTGTGGTCTCCTCCGTACCCGCCAACACCTCGGGCACCTGGTCGGAGCGCTGCTGGTGGAGGCGGGAGACCAGGTCACACCCGTCGTCCATGGTGACCTGCGGGTGGGCGTCGAGCACGGCGTCCATGTGGCGGAAGTAGGTCTCGGTGTCCTCGCCCTTGATGGCGTAGGTGGCGATCCCCTCGTCTCTCACCAGCGAGGCGGCCACGTCGTCCTGGGTGGACAGGGGGTTGGAAGCGCAGGCGTTGACCTCGGCGCCCCCCGCCTTCAGGGTACGCAGGAGGTTGGCCGTCTCCGTGGTGATGTGCAGGCAGGCGGCCACGGTGATGCCCTCGAGCGGCCGCTCCTTGGCGAAGCGCTCGCGGATGGAGGTCAGCACCGGCATGTGGCTGTCGGCCCAGGCGATGCGCTGTTGGCCGAGGTCGGCCGAGCCGGGGTCGGCGATGTCGAAGTCGGAGTCGAAGTTGGCAGTGGTCACGGTGGGAACCTCACATTCGGTGATGAGCTCAGGGGGGATGGATCAGACAGAGATGGAATCAGGGGGCGGGGCGAACTCTTGCTTGAGGCCGCTAAGGGTGGGCACCGGCCCGGGATCGATCCCCTTGTAGTCCGCCAGGTGCAGGGAGACGTAGTCACCGTAGATCACCAGGTCGAGGAGCTGCGCCAACTCCCCCTCACCCTCGGCGTGGACCTCGTGCATCCCGGCCACCTTGTCGTGCACCAGCTCGGTCACCATCTCGAAGCGGCGCATCACCTGCGGGTGCTCGTCGTCGTGGCGCAGCGCCACCACGCTCAGGATCTCACGGGTGACGTCGATGTGCTGGCCCCACCCCTGGACCTCGTTGTGGCACAGCTCGGGCTGCACGTTCCAGAACGCCGGGGCATTGGCGTTCTCGTTGATCTGAGTCTTCCATCGCTGTGCCGCCGCCCCACCCAGCGCTCCGGAGGAATGGATCAACGGGATGGTGGAATCGATCCGGCGGGCCAGCTCGGCGGCCGGGCTCTCCGCCTTGGTGAGCTGATCGCGCCGGCGCTTCAGCTGCTCCACCGCAAGCTCGATCCAGCGGCTGGCACCGGGGAAGAGCCCCATCTCCTCCAGCATCACGAGCGGGGGTATGGCGAGGGAACCCACCGCGGCCCGAGGTTGGGGGAGGTCGTCGGGCAGCATGACCATGGGCGCACCCCACGCCGCGCCCAACTTGGCAAGCTCTCCCCCGCTGGTGACGATGACCACGTTGGCGCCCTGGGCGGCCCCCTCCTTGGCTGCCTCGATGGTCTCCTCGGTGTCGCCCGAGAATGACACGGCGAACAGCAGCGTGCCGTCGCCGACGAAAGCCGGGAGCGTGTAGGACTTCACCGTGATGACGGGAACGGCCATGAAGGCCCCGGCGCTGGCCAAGAGGATGTCGCCGGCGATCCCGCTGCCTCCCATCCCGACCGCCACGACGTTCTCCACCGCGTCGTGCTCGGGCAGGCCCTCGACGTCGCGAGCCGTTCGCGCCGCCTCCTCCACCTGCTCCGGCAGGCCGGCCGTGGCTTCCCAGATGCCTACGGTGTCCAGGGGAACCGGCGTCATCCTTCCTCGAAGGTCGGAGTGACGCCTTGTGTCTCCGCCTTGGTGGTGAGGCGCTGATGCTCGTCGTCGGTGACCGTCTCGGCCTCGTCGATCAGCATGATGGGGATGTCGTCGCGAATGGCGTAGCGCCGCTTGAGGCGCGGGTTGTAAAGGCTCGATTCGTCCTCGAAGTACAGGAGTGGCCCCTTGTCCTCGGGGCACGCCAGGATCTCGAGCAGCTGCGGGTCGAGCGCCACGTCAGTTATCCCTCACCAGAGCCAGGACCTCCTCGGTGCGCTGATCGCAGTCTTCCCGGGTGGAGGCCTCCAGGTTCAGCCGCAGCTTCGGTTCGGTGTTCGAGGGGCGAAGGTTGAACCACCACTCCCCCAGGTCGACGGTGAGCCCGTCGGTGCGATCCTGCTCGGCGTCCTCGTAGGCCTCGGCCACCTTCTCCATGACCGCGTCCTGGTCGGACACCTCGCTGTTGATCTCGCCCGACTGGGCGTAGCGCTCGAAGGGCTTGCGCAGCTCGGAGAGGGGCTGCTCCTCCTTGCTCAACAGCTCGAGCACCACCAGGGCGGCCACCAGTCCGGAGTCGGCGCGGTAGTTGTCCTTGAAGTAGTAGTGACCCGAGTGCTCGCCGCCGAAGACCGCGCCGGTCTCGGCCATGAGGCCCTTGATGTAGGAATGCCCCACCCGGCTGCGGATCGCCTCGCCGCCGTTCTCTTCGATGATCTCGGGCACGGCTTTGGAGCAGATCAGGTTGTAGATGATCTTGGACCCGGGCTTCTTGTCCAGGATGGACTTGGCCACCATGACGGTGGTCAGCGACCCTGACAGCGGCTCGGCCTTCTCGTCCACCAGGAAGACCCGGTCGGCGTCGCCGTCGAAGGCCAGCCCCACGTCGGCGCCGACCTCGAGCACCCGTTCCTTCAGCGCCTTCAGGTTCTCGGGGTCGATGGGGTCGGGGGGATGGTTGGGGAAGGAACCGTCGAGCTCCTCGAACAGGATCTCGACGTCGAACGGCAGCCCCTCGAACACGAGGGGCCCGACGAGCCCGCCCATGCCATTGGCGGCGTCGGCCACCACCTTGAGCGGGCGCAGCACCTCGCGGTCCACGAAGGAGCGAACGTGGTCGGCGTAGTCGCCGAGCAGGTCCAGCTCGGCGATCTCGCCCTCCTTGTCGGCAGGAGCGAAGTCGTCCGCCTCCACCAGTTCCTTGATCTCGGCCAGGCCAGATTCGAGGCCCACGGGCGCGGCGCCGGGCAGGCACATCTTGATCCCGTTGTACTTGGCCGGGTTGTGAGAGGCGGTGAACATGGCGCCCGCCGAGTCGAGCTTGCCGGCGGCGAAGTACAGCAGGTCCGTGGACGCCAGCCCGAGGTCCACCACGTCGACCCCCTGCGACGTGGCCCCCTCGGCGAAGGCTCGGGAGAGCTCGACACCCGACTCCCGCATGTCACGAGCCACCAGGATCCGCTCGGCGTCCACGAAGCGGGCAAAGGCGGCCCCGACCTTGCGGGCAAGGTCGGCGTCGAGCTGGTCGGGCACCGTGCCGCGCACGTCATAAGCCTTGAAGATCTCGTCCAGAGTTCCCATGTCGCTCGGGGAGCCTACCGAGAAGCGCCCCGGGCCCGCCGATCCAACATTGCCCGTTCCTCGGGCCCGAGGGCGTAGACGCCGGCGCGGCTCCACCGCCGGACCCGGACCAGGTCCCTCATCATGAGGGGCCCGTCCCGGAGCAAACGGACGGTGGAGGTCTGCGGATTGGCCAGCTCGACCGGGACCTCGCGCATCGAGAGGCCGTAGCGCTGAGTCAGGTAGATGACCTCGACGTCGAAGGCGAAGCCGTCCACGCGTGCCCGGTTGAACAGCATGTGGGCGGCGTCGGCCTCGAAGGCCTTCAGACCGCACTGGGTGTCCACGTAGCTGGGAAGAAGGACCACCCTGCTGAGCAGGTTGAACAGCCGGCCGCTCACCTCGCGCAGGCGACGAGCACGCACCAGGGTGGTGGTCTCCACATGGCGGCGGCTGCCTATGACGACGTCGAAGCCGGCCTGGACCTCATGTAGCAGTCGGAGGAGCTGGACCGGCGAGTAGGCCAGATCGGCATCGGTGAAAGCCACGGCCCGGCCCTCGGCGGCGAGGATGCCGGCGCGCACCGCGGCACCCTTCCCGCGGTTGACGGGCAGCGACAGGACCCGGTGGGCCCCCGCCCGGCGCGCCACGTCGGCGGTGGCGTCCCGGGAGCCGTCGTCGACGACGACGATCTCCACGCCGCCGGGCACCGGTAGCTCTGCCCGAAGCCGCTCGACGGCGTCACCGATGCGGTCCGCCTCCTCGAACGCGGGGACGACGACACTGAGGGCCGGGCGCGTCACCTCACTGTGCGCGACCGGTCGTCCCAGCCCGAAGCCCTTGTCCGCCACCCCTGGAGGCCCCTCGCTCTTCCTGCCCGGCCCCCACGGACACAGGCTCAGGGTCCGGGGCCACGAGGGGCTCGTCGAGCTGGGTCAGGGGGGCGTCGTCGCCCGGTTCGGCTCCGGGTTCGTCCTCCCGGCGCCCGCGCCCGACCGAACCCCGGGCACCGAGCACCACCACGATCACCAGTCCAAGGAGGCTGAGTGCCCATCCCGCGCTCTCGACCCGTGTGGTGCCGTAGCGCAGCTCGACGTGGCTGGTGGTGGGGACCACCACCATGAGGTTGGGCGTCACCCGCCACGGTCCCCGCGCGCCCGACGCCTGCCAGTTGGGGAAGTGGGAGGCCTTGACCAACACCGGGGTGCCGGGGCGGTCCACGTCGAAGGAGATGCGGTCGTCGTCGGTTCGGATGCCGGACACCTCGGCTCGGTCCGTGGGCCGTCTGGGCACCTCCGCCGCCGAGGACTCGATCCTCGGCCACTGCTTCGGTCCGTCGGCGGCCAGAGGGACGTCGAGGCGCGCAGGGTCCTGGAACCACGCCACGGCCGCGTCCTGCCAAGTGCGTCCACCCTCGTCGAGGCCGTCCATGACCACCGGCTCGTGGTCGAGCGGCGCGACCACCTCTGACCCGGCGACCTCGTAGACCTCCCACGTGCGCTGCTTGACGCCGTCGTCGTAGCGGACATCCCAGGGGCCCGAGGACCCCACCAGGCGCAGATCGGGGTGCTGGCGGGCCTGCTCCTTGGCCTCGGGGGTGAGGGCCATGTAGTAGCGAACGCCGAGAAGCTGGAGGTGCTCGACTCCCTGGTTGACGTCGAGGCTGCGATAGGGCAGGTCCCGCTGCGGACGCGACGGGTTCTTGGACAGCTCGGCTTGGACGAGGAAGTGGTAGGGCGTGGTGGCCGACGACTCGAAGTACAGGCCCTCCATCGAGCCGATGCACCCGTTCGTCCAGTACGGCAGGAGCATGAGGGCCATCGGAGTACCGAGGCGATCGAGCTCGGGCTCGTACTCCCAGAAGGCCCGCCCGCAGCCGACGTCGGCACCAACCCTGCCCATGGTGGCGACCACGTCTCGATACTCGCCGTAGGAAGCCTTGGCCTCGTAGCCCGAGTAGTTCCATCGGACCCAGTCGGGGATGAAGCTCCGGTCGCCGGTCTCCCTCTGGGCCCAAGCCGGGAGGACCCGGAGCGGCGTGGCCACGAACAAGACCGTCGCGGCCAGTGCCACGACCGGCGTGAGGAGGACACCTGTGCGCTCCGACCGGTGGTTGTCGACGCCCAGCCACCGTCCGAGGCCCCGGCCCAGCTCGGCCACCCCCACGCCGGCCAGGAGGTACAAGGTGAGCAACCAGAAGGGCAGGAACCGGGCGTTCCACAGCCGCCCGTCAGGAGCCCACCGGAACGCCAGCGCTGCCACCACGGCCATGACGGAGAGGAAGACGCCGACACGGAGCCGGAACATCACCGAGGCCATTGCGCCGGCGCCGGCCAGGGCGACCAGCCAGTACAGGTTGGCCGGGAAGAGGTTCGACAGGTAGGAGGTGGTCTTCTCCCATCCCATGTCATTGGCGTAGGGAACGCCCACGATGGCCGGGAGCACCCAGAAGGCGGTGAGCAGCGCGCCCACCAAACCGACGGTGAGGCTGTGCCTGAACCGGCGGACGCTCGGCCGCAGCGCGGTGAACAGCACGGCCCCCACCACGGCGAAGAGGGTCGGGAGGATGTGGCTGAGGAGGGTCAGAGCCAGAAGCGAGGCGGCCAACGCCTTGTGCCGTCCTTCGAAGCGACCCTCGGGGTGAAGACCTCGGGCCAGGACACCGAGGAAGACAAGCGCCAATGAGAGGCCTATGGAGAAGGAGAACTCACCAGCAAGGGTGGAGGCGATGTTGCCCCCGTAGATGGTGAAGCCCCGATCGAAGAGGAACGGGACCGTAGCGACGGCCAGGCACGCCGGCCCCGGGTCCCGCAGCCCGGCGAGGCGGCCGAAGGCCCAGGCCGCCACCGGCAGCGATACCAGTCCCGACACGCTCACGAGCTTGAAGGCCACGCCGTAGGGCAGGACCGCGTCGGCCAGCACGATGAGCAGGCTCGGCAGCGGGAAGTAGAAGGTGAGGTACGGGAAGCCGGCGTACCAGTCCGGCGTCCAGCCCGTGACCCGGCCTTGGGGCAGCAGGTGATCCCGCAGGTACGCCGGTCCCCAGACGTGGGCGCCCATGTCCCCACCCGAAGGGGTGGTGCTGCGGAGCAGGAGCCGGGGCTCGAGCTGGGAAAGGACGAAGAGGGCCGAACCACCCACGACGAGCAGTGATGCCACGGTTCGAGCGGTTGGGCGGCGCATCCGCTCCATGATGGCCTGGCGGAACGACGGGGCGCCCGCGGCCAGCGCTCAGCTGAAGAGCGGTGTCACGCTTGCCAACGCCGTGGACTCAGCGGCCGGTGGCCAGCTCCACCACACTGGCGAGGCCCAGGCTCTGGCCCTCGCTCTCCCACCAACGGTTGTCACAACGAGAGCAGCTGTGCATGGTGACCCGCTGCTCGCGCAGGGTGACCTCGATCTCCACGAGCCTCGAAGTCTTGCACCTCGGACAGTTCATGTGAGCCCCTTCCGCACCGGCAGCTCCGGGAGCCGCTGGCCTTGATCTCCAAGGACCATCGGCGGCTTCGAAGTCCACCTTGAGCCCTCCAGTCGCCTGATGGTCAGTGCACGACGGCGAGAAGGACCACGGTCGTGGCGTTGAACGCGGCGTGGGTCACCATGGCGAGGCCCAGTCGGCCGGTGCGCAGGGCCATCAGGCCGAGCACCACACCGAACACGATGAGCCCGAGGAGCTGCACCGGTTGGTAGTGGGTGAGACCGAAGACCACCGAGGAGAGGGCGACCGCCCAGGCGGGGCCGAAGCGCCGGCCGAGGGCCCGTTGCAGCATCCCCCGGAAGAACAGCTCCTCCACCAGGGGGGCTCCGACGACCAGGCACACGGCCAGCAGTGCCAGCCCCGGGCCCTGGACCGGGTCGATGAGTCGCTTGGCCTCCCCGGAGACGTCGAGGTCGGGGTTCAACCACGTGAAGGGCACGTAGAGGAGGGTCAGGAGGAACTGGCAGGCCACCCCCGCGGCGAGGCCCGGCAGGATGTCGCGCCTCTCGATTCGCAGGCCGTAATCCTCCCGGAGCGAGCCGCTGCCCTTCAGCCGGCTGGTGAGCACGGCCGCTCCCACCAGGCCGGCCCACAGAGCCGCCAGCGTGGCGATGATCGACCCCAGGGAGGGGTCCTCCTGGCCGGTGGCGTCGTACCAGACGGCCCCGACCAGGTTGAGCAGCACGAAGGCCACGAGGTAACCGGCGACGACCTCGCCCAGCCCCCAGCGGACCGGGCTCCCGGTGGACGACCGCTCCTCGGTGGCCGGCTCGTCGCTCATGGCGGCCAGAGCGTACCGGGGGTGTAGGCCGCGGGAGCTCCACGGCGCATACCATTGGGTCATGCCCATTCCTCCCGGGGCCATTCCTCCCGGGGCCATTCCTCCCGGGGCCATTCCTCCCGGGGCCATTCCTCCCGGGGCCTTTCCCGCCCGGTCGGCCTCCCCAGGGGTAGTTCCTGCCGGAGCGGCCTCCCCAGGACGTCGATGAGTCCTCCGCCAGAAGATCCCTCCTCGCACCCTCCCGGCCGTTCTCGTTCGAACCGGCCGCTCGGCGGGGGCTCGGGCCAGGAGCCCACCTTCCGGTGGGCCATGATCGCCCTTTTCGCCCTGGTGGTGGCCGTGCTGGTGCTGCCCCCACTGTTCGGTGGCAAGCCCCGAACCCAGCTGAGCTATGGCGACTTCACTCGCCGGGCCAGCGAGGGCAAGGTGGCCAAGGCCGAGGTGAACAACGACACCGGCCGTGTGACCGGCGAGCTCTCCAACGGTGAGCTGTTCACCGTCGACGGGCCTCGCCCGCTGCCCGACCCTGACAACGCCCTGCTTCGCGAGAAGGTGCGTGACCTCGACTTCTCGAACACCCAGCCCAACCTGCTGGCCGCGCTCATCCCGTTCCTGCTTCCCGTCGCCCTGTTGATCGGGTTCTTCTTGTGGATGAACCGCAAGGCCCAGGGCCAGATGAGCGGGATCATGTCCATCGGGCGCTCCAAGGCCAAGGTGTACACCACCGAGCGCCCCAAGACCACCTTCGGCGACGTGGCCGGCTACGAGGGCGTGAAGCAGGAGATCAACGAGGTCGTCGACTTCCTCAAGTCAAAGGACCGCTTCAAGGAGATCGGCGCCCGCATCCCAAAGGGCGTCCTCCTGGTCGGACCTCCCGGGACGGGCAAGACCCTCCTGGCCAGGGCCGTGGCCGGAGAGGCCGGAGTGCCGTTCCTGTCCGTCACCGGCTCGGACTTCATGGAGATGTTCGTGGGCGTGGGCGCCAGCCGGGTGAGGGACCTGTTCCAGACCGCCCGCAAGCAGGCCCCGGCGATCATCTTCGTGGACGAGGTGGACTCCATCGGGCGCAAGCGGGGTGCTGGTCTGGGCGGTGGCCACGACGAGCGCGAGCAGACCCTCAACCAGATGCTCTCGGAGATGGACGGCTTCGAAACCACCGAGGGCATCGTGATGATGGCCGCCACCAACCGGCCCGACATCCTCGACCCTGCCCTGCTGCGGCCGGGCCGCTTCGACCGCCAGATCGTGGTCCCCCTGCCCGACCTGGAAGAGCGCCTCCCCATCCTGCAGGTGCACTCCAAGGACAAGCGCATGGCCGACGACGTGGACCTGGCCCTGGTGGCCCGGGGCACGCCCGGGATGAGCGGCGCCGACCTCAGCAACCTGGTCAACGAGGCCGCCCTCCATGCCGTGCGCCGCAACGCAGAGGCCGTGCACATGGAGGACTTCGAAGCGGCCAGGGATCGCGTCATCATGGGACAGCGTCGGGAGACGTTGGCCCTCTCCGACGACGAGAAGGAGCGGATCGCCTATCACGAGGGCGGCCACGCCGTGCTGGCCTACGTCCTGCGTCACGCCGATCCGGTGCACAAGGTCACGATCCTGCCGGCGGGAATGGCCCTCGGTGTGACCCAGCAGCTCCCCATGGAGGAGCGCCACATCTACCCGCGCGACTACATCGAGGACAGCCTGGCCGTGCGCATGGGTGGCCGGGTGGCCGAGCTGCTCGTGTACGGCGATCTGTCCACGGGCGCCAACAACGACCTGGTGGGCAACACCGAGCTGGCGCGCAAGATGGTCCGGGAATGGGGCATGAGCGACCGGGTCGGTCCCATGGCCTGGGGGTCGCAGGGCGCCGTGTTCCTGGGCGAGGACCTCATGCACACCCGCGACTACAGCGACGAGACCTCCCGGGTCATCGACGAGGAGGTCGAGCGCATCCTCCGCGTCCAGGAGCAGCGGGCCACCGAGGAGCTCACCAAGTACCGCAAGGGCCTCGACGCCTTGGCTGCGGCCCTGCTCGAGCACGAGACCATCGACGGTGCCGAGGTGAAGCGGATCGTCGATGAGGCCTTCGGCCAGGAAGTCCGCGACTACCCCGACGGTGACGCCGTGCCTCAGTTCGCCGAGGCCCAGCCCAACGGCCGTCCTGAGCCTGTCTCGCCGAGCAAGCAGAGCTTGCTCGGCGAGCAATAGCGAGCTCCGGACGGCGGGCAAGCCCGACCGTCCTCCGCGCTCACCCCTTTCCCCGGCAGCCGTGGGGCCGCCTTTCGGCGGCGCCGGCGGCCGCCGGATTACGACGACGTGCTCAGGGCTTGGGCTGTCCGAGGTCGGGTTCGGGGCTGGTGCCTGGAGCCCTGGCTTCGGCCAGCGCCGCCCACAAGTCGGTGGCGCTCGGGACGCCTACGAACGACTTGTGCACCACGCCGTCGGCGTCGACCATGACGATGGTGGGCACGGCGTCGATGCCGTAGCGCTCGTGGAGCTCCTTGCGGTCCTGGTAAGCGATCTCCTGGTAGGCGACCTGAGGGCTGGCCAGCACGGCTGCCTTCTCCGTCGCCCGCCGGCAGGACTGGCAGGCCGAGGAGGTGAACACTGCCACCAGCCAGGCGTACGCACCGCCCTCGAAGTCCCCGCGGTCGAGCTGGGTAGGGACCCTCCAGCGGGGCTGGGTGGGCGGCGCCGGGCGCCGTCGCCGGAGAAGGAAGGCCGTCCCGGCGGCGACCGTGACCAGGGCGGCGGCGACGATCAGGCGGTCCACAACCCATTCCCCTGGCCGCTCCTGCCTCCCACCAGACGGCGCAGCAGTGCGGTCACTCCAGAGGGATGCCCACGACAGCGGACAGCCCCGAGCGACCGGTGACATAGATCGCGCGCTCGGCGACCACCTCGGAGGTCGAGCTCACCACGACCGCCATCGGAGCCCGGCGCAGGGCGTCGCCGATCCCGAATGCCTGACGGCGGCCGGCTTCGATGGTGACTCCTTGGTACTGCGGGAGCGGAATCTCCTGGCCTTGGGCCAGGCCGGCAAGCGACACAGAGGCGGGCTGCGTGCCCGTGTTCTGCACCACGACGGTCTGGCCCACGATCTGGGTCGTGCCGCCGGCGGGGAAGAGCCAACGCTTCGCCGCCCGTCGGGCCCCCAGGGTGTCGGTCCGCCCCGAACGGGTCGGAGTGGCTGCCTCCACGGTCCGGGTGGCGGCGATCGGGACCCCGTTGGCGGACCGCACCGTGGTGGAGTGGCCCACGCCCTTCGGTATCCGAGCCTCCTCGTTGAACGTGATCGTGATCCGGTCCCCCGCCGGCACCCGTATCTCGAAGGGCTCGGCCACCCCCTCGTCCAGGTTGACCTCGAGGGCCACCTCGGCCTCGCGTGAGCCGGGGTTGTACAGCGAGTACCGCTCCACCACGCCGGTGGTCGCCAACCCGTCGGGGAAGTACCAGACCGGCGCCAGAGAGGGAGCGCCCAGCGTCACCGAGACTCCCGCCCGCCCGGGGGCCGTGCGGCCCATGGTCTGGACGGCCACCAGACGGCCCGTCCGCACCGTCAACGCCGTCGCGATGGACTCTCGCCGGCGAACCTGCTCGCCGATGTCGAGCACCACGAGGGTGCCGGCCGGCACGACCACACCCTGCAAGTCACCCGGCGCGGCCCGTCCCTGCTCGGAGCTGAACGACAGGTCGGCGATGGCGTCCTCGGGGAAGGGGTTGAACAGCGACAGGAGCAGACTCGCGTCACGCGCCGTCGAGGCGTCTGCGAAGTACCACCGTCCGGAGCCCGATGATGCGCACGGGGTCACGTCACTTCCCTGGGGTCCGGACACCGACAGCTCGGCCGCGACCTGACCCGACTGCAGGTCCACCACGGCCGCGGCCGCGATGCCGGGACCGAGCTGGCCCAGGCTCACCTCGGCGACCGACGAGGGGGCGATGACGAGGGGCACCACCCGGGGCGGCGCATTGGTGGTGATGACGGTGACACTGCCCCGAGCCTCTCGGTTGCGCGGGTTGGCCACCACCACCGATCCCGCCGTCGTGCCTGCTGCGGTGAGGGTGGCGCCGGCGCAGTAGAAGGTGGACGACAGCGCCGAGGCGGGCGCGGCCGTGGGCATGGCCGAAGCCTCCTCCGCCGCCCCCGACGGCGCCGCCGGCCCTGGCTGCGTGCGGTCCACGAACGCCCCGACGAGGAGCAGTCCGGCCACGATGCCGACGAGCGGCGCCCGGCCCAGCCTCATGGGACGGGTCTCATGGGAGCAGCGTCATCCACCGGGCCCAGTCGAACGCCGGCGACTGAGGAGCCGCTGCACCACCGTCAGCCACAGGGTCAACTCGATCAGCACCGCCACGTAGCGCCACGGAGACGTGCGGTACCGCAGGGTGGCAGGCCCGCTGGCCGGGGCGATGAAGGCATTGGCCCACCCGAACGCCTCGGTGCGGGTGGCCGTCCGGCCTGCCACACGAAGCTCCCAGCGCGGCGACGCCCCTTCGGACAGGAACACCACGTCGCCCTCCTGCACCGGTCCCTGGTAGCGGGAGCGTGAGCGCTCCCTCGGGAGGGCCAGGGGTGAGCCTGCCAAGTCGACGGCTGCCACCGAAGCCAGGCCCTGCTCCTTGCTGGCCTGCGCCTGGTCAGGTCGCAGCAGGGCCCGCCCCGGTGCCCAGGCCACGTTCTGGTAGACCCGAACGGCCCCGTCGGTCTTCAGCTGCTTCAGGTCGAACTGGGCATCGAGGGTGGCCGCCACATCGGGGGGCGGCGGGATGGGAGGCGTCTTCGCCTGCAACGGGGCAGCGCGCTCGGGGACCACCACATAGCGGACGGAGGCGGGAGCCAGCAGACGCCCGAGGCGTGTCGTGCCCCCTGCCCGCGCCGCCGCGACGGCGTCGGCCAGGCCTTCGCTGTGACCGGGCGAGCCACCCGCCCACGCCACCGTGGCGTCGGGCGGCCCGCCGCGCGACGTGGCGTAGCTCAACCCGTCCTCCAGCCGCCATGCGCCCAACGGAAGCGCATCAGGGTCCCCGAGCCAGAGCACGCGGAACGGGCCCTGCCCCCCCTGCTCGGGCATCCAGGACAGGAGCTCGGCGAAGTCCTGCCGAGGGAGGCCCCACCTTCCCCCGAGGGCCGTGGTCACCACCGGCAGCAGGCCGGCGAGGGTGACCAGAAGGGCGGTGGAGGAGGCGAGCTGGCGCCATCCGAAGCTGTAGCCGCGGAGGTCGACCTCGTAGGCTCGCATGCCCAGCGCTACGGCGAGGGCGAGAGCGAGGGCCGCCGGGGCCAGAGCCACATCGGCCCGGGGCAGCGGGAGCGGGAGCCATCCCCGGCCACCGAGCCACGCCACCGCCCAGCACACCAAGGCCAGGCCCCAGAGCCGCGCCGCCCACGACAGCCGCCATTCCCGTGCCAGGAGCAGCGGAAGGGCAGCGGCAGCGACGAACGCCCAGCCGATCGGAGCGTCCCCGAGGGAGACCCCCTGCGGGTCGATCTGGAAACGGAGCAGGCTCCCCCACCCGTAACCGCCCGGCGGTGACGTCGTCCCGCCGAGCAGGGCAGAGAGCTGAGCGCCTGGACGGAGGAAGGTGAGGGTCCATGGGAACAGCAGCAGGGCACTCAGCCCAACGCCACCGAGCCCAACCACCAGTGCCCGCCGGGCCTGACCGGCGCCGCCACCGAGTGCCGCCCCGGCGACGATGCCGATCGACATGAGGACGGCCATGAGGACCACCGCTGGCGCCAGCGCGCCGGCCACGGCCAGCACCAACCCGAGGCCGAGGATCTCCCGTGCGAGGTCTCGCGTCGGCTCGGGGCCGGCGAAGGGCTCGATCCCCGTGGCGCGGAGGAGGCGGCTCAACGCCCAGGGCGCGGCGGCATAGGCGACCAACCCGCTGACACGGCCGCCGGCGAGGGAGTTGTAGGGCAGGGGCACGGCGGCATACACGACGAGGGCGGCCAGGGAGGCCCGCGACGAACCGAACGGCCCGGCCACCCGATAGGCGCCCACGGCTCCGAGCGGCAGCGCGGCCAGCACCAGCAGCGTCTGGAACGCAGCGGTGGACCCGCCCATGAGCAGACCACCCAAGCCCAGGATCACGAAGGCCGGTGGGGCGGGGCCCTGGTCGCCCAGACCCACCTCACGCCAGCTCGTGAGGAACCTCCCCAAGAGGCCGAAGCCGCTTTCAGACACCGGTGCCAGCTGGTTCACGGCTGGGATGCCGCCGCTGATCAGGTGCCGGCTGCCGATCAGCAACAGCACCGTCGCCGTCGTGCCCACGAGCAACGGCAGGCGGAGGTCCCGGCTCTCGGCTGAGGCGGCGATACGTCCGGCGACGGCGCGGGGCCGAAGGTTCTCCCCCAGGACCTGGGTACGCACGAAGTTGACGAAGCGGACCACGTCCCTCGCCTGGAGATCGCGTATCTGGCCGTCGGTCATGCGACGGTGGCTCCGCACCTCACGGCGAGCGGCGCGGAGCTGGGCCAAGTGGCGCAGGTTCCACGACCAGGCGCGCATGGTGTCCCGCGCCGCTCCGGCCCGACCGGTGAGGATGTCGCCCACGATCTCGAGCAGGGCGATCAGGCCTGCCTGGGGAAGGACCCGAGCCAGGTGCCACGGGCCGTAGGCCTTGAGCACGGCCCGCAGTCGGTGACGCAGTTGGAGGGGCCGCACCCGGCGACGGACGGCTTCGGCGTTCTTCGGCGGGGGCCCGCCACCCGGGGCGCGGCGCCCGGAGGACATGGCCTCCAGGTGGCGCACGCGGGCCGCGGGCGCGACGACCACCCTGGCACCGGCGATGTGGGCCCGCCACGAGAAGTCGAGATCCTCGCCGTAGAGGCCCATGAGGGGGTCGAAGCCGTCGAGCGAGGCGAACAGGTCAGCCCGCACCAGCACACACCCGCCGGGGGCGAAGAAGACGTCGCGCACGTTGTCGTGCTGGGCCTGGTCGAGCTCTCCACGCTCGGCCAGGGCTACCGGCGAGCCTCCGCGGTCGGCGCTCATGCCGACCTGCAGAAGGCGCGCCGGCTCGTGCCAGTCCAGAAGCTTGGGGGTCACGATCCCGGCGTTGGACCGGAAGGCCTCTTCCACCATCACCCGTACCACGTCGGGGGCGGGAACGATGTCGTCGTGGCAGAGGAGGTAGTGCGAGGCCCCCTCCACCAGCTTGAGCGCCTCGTTGGCCGAGGCCGCGTAGCCCCGGTTGGCGGGCAGTCGGCGCACGAACGCATCGGGAAGGATGCGCGCCACCCGAGAGGTGGGGTCCTCGGCGCTGTTGGCGTCGATCACCAGGACCGAGAGATTCGGGTAGTCCTGCGCTGCGAGCGCTTCGAGCGCCTCTTCCAGCCAGGACCCCGAGTCACACGTGACGACCACGGCGACGACCGCCGGCGCCTGCAACGGCGAGTCCATGTCGAACCGAGGCTAGCCGGGGGGCACCGCCCGCCAGCGGCATGCTCCCGTCAGGGTTCCGGTGACGTTTCGCCCTGACCCCACCAATCGGTCGGGTACCGTGGAGGCGTGGACGACGTGACCAAGACGGTGAAGGAAGCCGCCTACGTGGCCGTCGGGTTCGGCGTGCTCGGGTTCCAGCAGGCCCAGGTGCGCCGGCGGGCATTGGCCCAACAGCTGCAGGACCAGCGTCCCGAAGTCGAGTCTCAGCTGGCCGAGACACGCGGCCAGCTGGCGGAGCTGGCCCGGCAGGTCGAGCAACGGCTGGAGCCGGTCATGGTCGACCTGAGCCAGCGCGCCGAACCCGTTCTGGACGAGATCGAGTCACGCCTGCCCGAGCAGGCCAGGGGGGTGTGGACTCAGGTGCGCAAGGCAGCCAAGGACACCCAGGAACAGCTTCGGATGCGACGCAACCAACCAGGCACCGCTGACGTCGACGACATCACCGGGCAGGCCGGGAAGCCCGTACCGTCCTGACTGCCGGGGCTTAGCTGGAGTCTCGGATCGACTCGAGCACCGCCCGCAGGCTCTCCTCCAGAGGCACGGTCGGGACCCAGCCCGTAGCAGCCTCGAGACGTGAGGCGTCCCCTCGAAGGGCAGGCACGTCGACCGGCCGGGTGAGGTCGGGATCCAGCTCCATCCCGAAGTCCGACCCCGAGATGGCCATGAGGTCCTTCACGACGGACTCCATGGACACGTCGCGCCCCGAGCACACGTTGTACACGGCGCCGGGCTCGCCGCGCTCTACGAGGAGCCGGTAGGCCCGCACGACGTCGCGAACGTCGGTGAAGTCACGCCGAGCCGAGAGGTTCCCCGCCCGAAGGACACCGCTGCCCGTCCTCTGAGCCTCCACGATGCGCCCCGCCAGAGCGGGCACGGCGAACGTCGGCGACTGGCCGGGACCCAGATGGTTGAAGGGGCGAGCCCGGATCACGGGCACCCCCCATCCGAGGTGCGCCTGCAACCCCACCATCTCCGCCGCAGCCTTGCTGAGGGCATAGGGCGAGACCGGCCGCAGTGGTGCTTCCTCGACCAGCGGCAGCTGGCTGGGCTGCACCGCTCCGTACACCTCGGCCGAGCTGACCACGAGGACGCGCGGGATGGGCCGGGACCGCCGAGCGGCGTCGAGGACGTGGAGCGTACCCACGGCGTTGGTCTCGAAGAACGCTACCGGCTCCTCCCAGGACCGACCGACGTGAGCCAGCCCGGCCAGGTGGTACACGGCGTCGGGGCACGCCCCGTTCAGCACCCGCTCCACGGTGCCGGGGTCGGTGACGTCGAGCTCCTCGCCGGGCGTGAGCACCTCGTCACCCATCTCCTCGAGATGAGCCCGCAGCCACCTGCCCACGAAGCCGGAACCACCGGTGACCAGTGCCCGCATCACACCGCCGCCCTAGGAGCGGGGCTCACACACGAAGTAGATCTCGGAGCTGAAGCCAGGGAAGACACGGGGTTCCGGGTAGCTCATGGCCGCGGCATCATACGCTGGTCCCTCGACCGGCCCCTTCGGCCGGCGGAGGCGACGGACGGGAGCCAATGCGCCACCGCATCGGCGTGATCACAGACGATTCCTTGACGTCAAGGATGGCCGGACCAGCGATCCGGGCATGGGAGGTCGCCGGTGCCTTGGCTGTCGACCACGAGACCCGGCTGCTCACCACGTCGAGCCTCTGCGAGCTCTCCTCCACGAGCTTCCAGGTTCACCAGGGCAGCCGACAGGCGGTGAAGGAGCTCGAGTCGTGGGCCGACGTGCTCGTCGTCCAAGGGGCGGTGATGGGCGGACATGACGTGCTCCGATCCACCGACAAGGTCGTGGTCGTGGACCTCTACGACCCCTTTCACCTCGAGCAGCTCGAGTTGTCCCGGGACAAGGACGCAGCCGAGCGGTGGGCGTCGACCAGCAGCGCCACCGCCCAGCTCAACGCGCAGCTCGCTCGTGGCGACTTCTTTGTCTGCGCCAGCGCCAAGCAGCGTGACTTCTGGTTGGGCCAGCTGGCAGCAGTCGGCCGCCTGAACCCACGTACCTACGACGAAGACGAGACGCTGACCTCGCTCATCGACGTGGCTCCCTTCGGGCTGCCCGCCGAGGCTCCGGCTCACACCGAGGCCGTCCTCAAGGGCGTGGTCCCCGGCATCGGCCCCGAAGACGAGGTCGTGCTCTGGGGAGGGGGGATCTACAACTGGTTCGACCCCCTCACGCTGGTCCGGGCCATCGACCTGCTCCGCCGCCGGCGCCCCGCCGTTCGGCTGTTCTTCCTGGGCCTGGCCCACCCAAACCCACTGGTGCCGAGCATGCGCATGGCCACCGAGGCCCGGCGGTTGGCCGGCGAGCTCGGGTTGGTGGGCAGCCATGTCTTCTTCAACGAGGGATGGGTCCCCTACGACAAGCGTCAGAGCTACCTCTTGGAAGCGGACCTGGGAGTCAGCACCCACCTCGACCACCTGGAGACGGCGTTCTCGTTCCGGACGCGCATCCTCGACTACATCTGGGCCAGCCTGCCCATCGTCACCACCGAGGGCGACGCTTTGGCCGACCTCGTCACGGGCGAGGGTCTCGGAAGCAGCGTCCCCCCCGGCGACACCGAAGCGCTCGAGGAGGCACTGTTCCTCTTGCTGTCCGACCAGGCGTCGCGAGACTCATGCCACGATCGCCTGGTGGCACTGCGGCCGACGCTCGTCTGGGCAGAGGCGCTGAAGCCCCTCCTCGACTTCTGCCGCCGTCCCCGCCGTGCCCCGGACCTGGTAGAACCCGCGGCCGTGGCTCCGCTGCACCGGCCCCGTGGCATCCCCCCTGCGCTGTGGCCGGGGCTGGGGCGCGACGCGCGCAATGCTTTGGCCTACGTACGCGCCGGCAACTTCCGGCGGCTGGCGGCCAAGCTCCGGTCCAGGTTGGGACGCGTCCGATCGCGCCCGTGAGCCCCTCCGGTGGCAGTGCGTCGATCACGGTGGTCGTCCCGACCTGGAACGGGCGCCACCTCTTGGAGGAGTGCCTCGACTCGCTCCTGGCCCAGAGCGTCCCGGCCCGGATCATCCTCGTGGACAACGGCTCAGTGGACGGCTCCGGCTCGCTGGTCCGAAACCGCTACCCGGGAATCCGCCTCGTCGAGCTGGACCGCAACCATGGGTTCACGGGCGCGGTGAATCGGGGCATCGAGGAGGCCGTCAAGGACGGCACCGACTTCGTGGCCCTGCTCAACAACGACGCTCGGGCCGATGCCAGCTGGCTCGAGGGGCTGCTGGAGACCATGGAGGACCACCCCGAGGTGGGCATCGCCACCTCCAAGGTGCTGAGGACCGACGGCCGTCATCTCGACAGCGCCGGGAACCTCTACTCCGTGTGGGGCCACCCCTTTCCCCGGGGGAGGGACGAGCTGGACGTGGGCCAGTACGACGAGCGTGCCTTCGTCTTCGGCGCCAGCGGAGGAGCCAGCCTCTACCGGATGGCGATGCTGGCCGAGATCGGCCTTTTCGACGACGATTTCTTCGCGTACTACGAGGACGACGACCTGAGCTTCCGGGCCCAGCTGGCGGGCTGGAAGGTGATGTACGAGCCAAGATCGCTGGCCCATCACCGTGTGGCGGCCACCAGCTCCAAGCACCCCACCCTGCGTCGCTACCACGTGACCAAGAATGCCTTCTACCTGTTCCACAAGAACATGCCCGGGCGCCTCTACGTGAGGTATCTCTCCCGGTTCGGCGTCGGCTTCCTGTCCCTTCTGGCCGGCACCGCCAAGCGGCGAGACTTCGGCGCCCTCTTTCCTGCGTTGTGGCACATCGTCGTGACCTTCGGGCCCCTCATGAGAAAGCGCAGGTCCATACAGGAGAAGCGAGTGGTATCGGACGCCTACGTGGACTCGATCCTGTACCACGGCGTTCCTCCCACCCACCGCTACCCCTTCGTGCGTCCCCGCCTTCGTCCTCTAAGTCAGGCAACCGACACGTCCTGATCGTCCAAGACCGGTCTGCGTCGGCCCAAGGTCACGTCGACTGAGGCGGGGGTGCCGGCCGCGGGAGCCGGAGGGCCGTCCAGGCGGCGCTCAGGTGCCGGCGAACATCCTGGCGCCTCCCGCCCAGGACGCACCGGCCGGCGCGGGCGGCGTAGAGCACGGGCATGGCCAGGCGCAGCAATGCCAGCTCGACCCGGTCGCCCCGCTTGCGGAAGACCTCGCCGTGGGCGGCGATCACCGTGTCCGGCACCGACCACTCGACACCAGCTGCGGAATGGCCGCCCACATGGGTGGCGCCCCCCTGCGGCAGCCACCAAACCCGCCTGCCGGCGTCCTTCATGCGCAGGCAGAAGTCGAGATCCTCGCAGTACATCCAGAACCGGGGGTCGAGGCCGCCGAGCTGCTCGTAGACGTCAAGGCGGATGGCGAAGAACGCCATGTTGGCCCAGTCGACGACGATCGGCTCGTCGCTCAGCCGGGTCTCCCGGCGGTTGATGTACACGCCGCCGGCGGGACCACCCTGGCTCAGCGCCCTCCACACCTGGCGAGACGGCCGCCACGCCGACCCCGCTGAGGTCTGGACCGTCCCGTCCACGTTCCAGAGCTGCACCACGGCGGCGTCACCTGGGTGGCGAACGAGCCACTCCTCGCACACGACAAGGGTGTCGACGCTCAGGTAGCAGTCAGGGTTGACGAGCACCAAGAGATCGCGGTCGGGTGCCGCCGCCGTGGTCTGCCCGACGGCGACGGCGAAGCCGGCGTTGTGGTCGTTGAGGACCACCTCGAGGTCACCGGACGTGCGCCGGCGGCGCCCGAGGATCTCGGGGGTGTCGTCGCTCGAGCAGTTGTCGACCACCACCACCTTCCAGTCCACCGAGCTTCGGCCCGCGGCGGCCTGGAGGGCGTCGAGGCAGGCGTTGACGGTGGCCGACGAGTTGTAGGTGACGATCGACACCAGGCCGGTCCGCTGAGACCCGTCCCGAGGGGCCTCACGGCTCATGCAATGGATCGGTAGACGGCCACGTGAGCGTCGGCGCTGGCCTCCCAGGTATGCCGCGCCGCGACGGAGAAACCACATTGCCGACGGGCAGCCAGCCCGGCGTCACCTCGCACCAGCATGTCGAGCGTCCCGGCCAGCCCGTCGGTGTCACCCGGCTCCACCAGCAGGGCGGCACCCGCCGCCACCTCCTCCATTGCCGAGCCGGTGGTGGTGACGAGCGGGGCGCCGGAGGCGAGGGCCTCCAGAGCAGGAAGGCCGAAGCCCTCCGAGAGCGAAGGGTAGGCGACCGCTGCCGCCTGACGGAGCAGCACGGGCACCGCTTCGTGATTTAGGTACCCGAGCCGCATCACCCGAGAGCCGTGCTGGGCCTCGGCCACGGCCTGATCCACGGCCTTGGCTCCCCAACCGGGGGCGCCGGCAAGGACCAAGGACAGGTCTGGATGGGACGAGGCCAGCCGGTCGAAGGCCCGGACCAGGGTCGGGACGTCCTTGCGGGGCTCCAGCGTGCCCACGAATGCCACGTAGGGCTGCTTTACCCCGAGTGAAGAAAGCCGCGCCGCATCGCCTTCATCGGAGGGACAGAAGCGATCAAGGTCCACGCCGTTCGGGATGACCTTCATCGTCTCGGTCGACTTCGGACTGAGCTTTGCCAGTCGGTCCGCGATCGTCTGACTCACGCATATGACCGCGTCGGCGTGGCTCATGGCCACCCGCGTTGCGCGGCGCAGCCACGTCACCTTGACCCGTTCGTACCACTCGGGGTTGTCGAAGAAGCTGAAGTCATGCAGCGTCACCACCCTGGGCAGCGAGGCCGACTCGGGCATCGTGTAGTGCGGTGAGTGGTGAAGATCGGTATCGAGGCGCTTCAGCAGTCTGGGCAGGCGCACCTGCTCCCAAGCCAGTCGGAGGGGCCGCCTCTCCGGAGCGGCCGCGACGACGTGGGCCCGGGGGGCCGATGCCTCCCAACGGGCCGAGTCCTGCTGTCGGGTCACCAGCTCGATGGACACGTCGTCGCGCCGACCGAGAGCGGCGACGAGCTCGATCGTGTAGCGCCCGGCCCCGGCCGGCTTGGTGGGGACTGCGCTCACGTCGAGGGACAACCGGATCGGCTGCGTCACCCGAAGGGGCTCCACGCGCACGGGGTCATCGCCGACGGCGACATTTCGAGGAGCTCACGTAGTCGGGAGCCTACGCCCGCGCCGGATCGTTGTCGCTAGCGTGAGATCGTGCTGAGCGCGTGCTGACGGCCCTCGCCGGTGGCGTGGGGGCTGCCCGCATGTTGCGAGGGCTGACCCATGTTCTGGCGCCTGGCGAGATCACCGCGGTGGTGAACACGGCCGACGACGTGGTGCTCCATGGGCTCCACGTCAGCCCGGACATCGACACCGTGACCTACACCCTGGCCGAGGCGATCGATCCCGAGCGCGGCTGGGGCCTGGCCGGAGAGACGTGGGCGGTCATGGACGCCCTCGACCGTTACCCGGATCTGGCTCCCCCCGGATCCTCTGCAGGGCAGAGCTGGTTCCGGCTCGGAGACCGTGACTTGGCCACTCACCTCTACCGGACGCAGCGGCTGGCCGAGCACGCCACCCTCTCCGAGATCACGGCTGAGGTGGCCCGAGCCTGGGACGTGGCGGTTCGGCTCCTGCCCATGAGCGACCAGCGGGTCGAGACACGCCTGACCGTCTCGGGTCACGACCCCGAAACGCTGATGGAGATCGGATTCCAGGACTACTTCGTGGGACGGCGCCATGACGTCCCCGTGGAGGCGGTGCGCTTCGCCGGCGCCGAGGAGTCCGCCCCCGCCCCGGCCGTCCTCCAGAGCCTGGCTTCTGCCGAGAAAGTGCTCGTCTGCCCGTCGAACCCCATCGTGTCCATCGGGCCCATCCTGGCCGTGCCTGGCCTGGGTCAGGCCGTGGCCGACCGTCGCCCGGACGTCGTGGCGGTGTCCCCCATCATCGCCGGGGCCGCAGTTCGCGGACCGGCGGACCGGCTCATGACCGAGCTGGGCCACGAAGCCTCGGTGGTGGGAGTGGCCCGCCTCTACGCCCCCTATGCCTCGACCCTCGTGGTGGACCACGCCGACGCCCACCACGTCGCCGCCGTGGAGGCAGAAGGAGTGCGCTGCGTCGTGGCGGCCACGCTGATGACGGGCCCGGCCGAGGCCGCGGCGCTGGCCCATACCCTGCTCGAAGCGTGACCCTGCTCGAAGCGTGACCCTGCTCGAAGCGTGACCCTGTCCGTGATCCCCGTCGTCGGCCTGCCCGACGTGCGGCAGGGCGACGATCTGGCCGAGCTGATACTCGACCGGGCGACCCTGCTGGAGGGTGACGTGGTCGTCGTCACCCAGAAGGTCGTGTCCAAGGCCGAGGGCCGCTTGGAGGCCCTCGATCCACACGACGCCGATGCCCGCGCCGCCCTCGTCGAGCGCGAGTCGTGTCGGGTCTTGCGCCGGCGAGGCGACCTCGTGGTCAGCCAGACCCACCAGGGCTTCGTGTGTGCCAACGCGGGCGTGGACCTGTCCAACGTCGAGCCCGGCCTGGCTTCCCTGCTCCCCAAAGACGCCGACCGCTCGGCCCGGCGCATTCGAGAGGCTCTCCGCGCCCGCACGGGGCTGGGGCATGAGCTGGGGCTGGGCGTGATCGTGTCGGACACCTTCGGCCGGCCCTGGCGGCGGGGCAGCACCGACGTGGCCATCGGCTGCGCCGGTGTGGCCGCCGTCGTGGACCTCCGGGGCCGGCCCGACGCCCTGGGGCGCCCGTTGCAGGTCACCGAGGTGTGCGTGGCCGACGAGCTGGCCTCCGCCGCCGACCTGGTGATGGGCAAGGCTGCCGGCATCGCCGCCGCCGTCGTGCGCGGCGTCGACCCCGCATGGCTGCGCCCGTCCTCGGTGAGCCAGGAGATCATTCGCCCTCCGAGCGAGGATCTTTTCCGGTAGCTCAGGCCGGATCGTCTCGGCCCGCCTGCCCGTCCGGGTGGTCCCCCGAAGCAGGCGCTTCGTCGCCTCGCTTGGCACGCCCGAAGGGTCGGCCCAGGAGGCGAAGGAGTCGAGCGATGGGATCGGGGAAGATGCCCGGCTCACCCTCGACGATGCCGTGTCGCACGCCTTCAGCCTGCCATCTCAATGCCCGGTTGACCACCGCTCCCTCCGGGCCTCACACCAGCAGCGGCCCGGCCCGTGGCGGCGCGGTGGTCCAGTGCCGGCCGTCGGGATCGGTGACCTCCAGGGTGGCATCTGGCCGCAGCTTGGCGTGCCATCCCGGCTGGTGCAGGCGGTGGTGATGGCGGGAGCAGACGAGGACGAGGTTCTCTAAGCACGTAGGGCCGTCGTCGGCGATGTGGACCACGTGATGGCCCTCGCACCAGCTCGACTGGCGGTCACAGCCGGGGAAGCGGCAGTGCTCGTCTCGGAGCACCAGGGCGTTCCACAGGTTGGCGGGGATGGTGCGGGTGGAGGTGCCGTAGTCGAGCACCGCCGAGCGTCCCGCCATGACCAGTCGGTGAAGGGCAGAGTCACAGCTAAGCGCCTGGATGGCAGCCCTGCTGAGCGCCGGTCCGTCCACCACCCGCCCTCCGCCACCGCCCTGCAGGTCCTCCAAGTCGATGACCACGTTGACGTGGGGCCGGTGACGGCTTGCCGGGCGGTGGTTCTGGTGGTCGAGGAAGAACCGGCACAGGTCGGCCAGAGCGTCGACCCGGCGCTGCGCCGGAGTACGGGACGGCTCGGCGTCTGAGTCGGCGCTCTCGGCCATGCGTAGGGCGGTGCCCACCACCTCACCGCTCTCGGGGTCCAGAGTCCCGTCCAGCACCCAAGTGCCGTCCAAGAGCTGTGACAGGTGCAGGCCGCGGGACTCGGGCACGGGCTCGTCAGCCAGCGCAGCGGCGTGGGCGGCCCAGTGGCCCATGGCCCGAGAGGTGTCGGCGACCGACAGGCCAGCCAGGCTCGGCACCAGCTCCGCCTCCTGCTCGGCGAAGAGCTCCAGCATCTCGGGCTTCAGCACGGCAACCATGGCATCGACCTGGCCGCCGCTCAGCTCACCTGCCTGCCACGCGGCGGCGGTGACCGGCAGCTCGCGCAGTTTCTTGGCCCTCCCGGTCACCCTGGCCGCCTCCCGCTTGGTCATGGCCCCGTGCTGGCGCAGCCAGGCGGTCATGGAGGTGGCCGCGTCGAGGTCCCAAAGGCCGGCAGCGTCGAAGTCGCCCACCGCACCGGTGATCTTGGCGTCGAGGCGATCCCGCAGGGCCAACACCTCGGAGATGGCCTCAGCGCACGGAGGGATGTCGAGGTTGTCGATCTCCATCGCCAGGCCCTCGAACATGTCTCTAAGCGTACACCTGTTCGATGCCTATATCAAGATCTTTCCTTGTGGGACAAGGAATTCTAGCGAAGCAGTCCAGCTCCCGTCGTTAGTAGCAATCCCCGAGATCGAAGATCCATTCGCTGGCTGAAAGGGTGGACACGGCGGAAATCGCCGTCTCGTACGCGGTCCGATCGAAGTCGAAATGGAGCGCGTCCGGCAACGGTGGGCGGCCCCAGGCAACGAAATCCGACCAGCCGACAATGGTCTCGGACACCGTGATGCAAGCCATGACGCCACAGCATCCGGCCACACCGCAGGTTCCATCGAGAATGACCGCTCGACCCTCTTCCCCGTAGGCCGGCTGGCCCAGCCAATGACGGGAGGGTGGTGCCACCAGACCAATGTCCACGCCGGGGTAGCGATCTTCGAGCATCTCGAACAGCGGAACACCATCGATCACCGGTACAGCGAGATCCTCGGGAGCGAGGATCTCGCTGTCGGCGGGCACTGTCTTCACTGAGTACCGAACCAGGAAGAAGGAAGACAACACCCCCGGAAGAACCGGCTCAGGACTCGCGGGCGGACCCGAACCAGTCGAGGACCGAGCGGCTGCCTACGTCCATCGTGGTCCACGGCTTCCAGCCGAGGTGGATGGTGGCCCGGCCGGGGTCGAGTGAGGAGCGACGCAGCTCGCCCGGGCGCTCGGGCGCGTACTCAGCGGGCTCTGCCACGCCGGCGGCTTTGGCCATGGCGTCGTAGAGCTGGTTCACCGACGTCTCCTTACCGGTGCCGATGTTCATGAGCAAGCCGTCACCGCGCTCCCCGGCCCGGACGAAGGCGTCCACCACGTCGTCCACGAACACGAAGTCGCGCGTCTGCTCGCCGTCACCGAAGATCTTGCAGCGCTCGCCGGCCAGCAGCCGGCCGGCGAAGATGGCCACCACGCCGGCCTCCCCGTGCGGGTCCTGGCGGGGGCCGTAGACGTTTGCCAGCGCCAGGGCGGTGAACTCCAGCTGGTGCAGCTCGCGGTAGGCGACGAGGTAGTCGCCGGCCGTCTTCTTGGCCACGCCGTAGGGCGAGAGCGGCCGCTGCGGGAGCGTCTCCCGGGCGGGCAGGTCCGACGGGTCGACGTCGCCGTAGATCGTGCCCCCGCTGGAGGCGAACACCACCTTGCGGGCACCCGCCTGGCGAGCACCCTCGAGAACCTGCAGGGTGCCGAGGATGTTGACCTCGGCGTCGAACACCGGCTTGGCCACGGAGACTCGCACGTCGGCCTGGGCCGCCAGGTGGAAGACGACCTCGGGCTGGCGACGGGCCATGATGGGCACCACCTGCTCGGAGCGGACGTCGAGACGTTGGAACGTGAAGTCGTGATCGGGGTTCGACCGGGCGTCCACCAGGTTGGAGAGCGAACCCGTCGACAGGTCGTCGAGGGCGTCCACGGCATGGCCCTCGGCCAAGAGGCGGTCCACCAGAGTCGATCCGATGAAGCCCGCCCCACCGGTGACCAGAGCTCTCACGAACCGGGCACCCTGGCGCCGACGAGCCGGGCGTGGCCGTCGAGCTCGACGCCCTCTCCCACCACCGACAGCTCGGTGACCTCCGCACCCTCCCCCACCACGGCGCCAGCGCCCACGATGGAGCCCTCGACCACCGATCCGGCGCGGGCCACAGCTCCGGGCAGGAGGACCGAAGCGACCACCCGCGCCCCCTCCACGCGAGCCCCGGCGCTGACCACCGAGCCCTCCACGTAGGACTCCTTGGCCACGAAGGCGGCGTCGCCGATCAGGCTCGCCGGCACGACCTCGCCGTCCACCACCGGTCCCCCGATGGTCCACACGCCGGGCTCCCCCTCGGTGGCGTGCGGAGCCGGCGGGCCGACCCGCAGGCCCGAGAGCAGGTCGAGCTGGGCCCGCAGGTAGGTGGCGGGGGTGCCGGCGTCGACCCAGTACGCATCCGACGCCAAGGCGAAGAGGGAGCCCTGCTCCACCATGGACGGGAACGTCTCCCGCTCCACGGAGACCCGCCGGTCAGCGGGGATGCGCTGCACGACCTCCGGCTCAATCACGTAGGTCCCGGCGTTGATGAGATTGGTGGGGGGTACGTCCGGCTTCTCGATGAACGCCTCGACCCGACCCGCTTCGTCGAGGGGGACGACGCCGAAGGCGCGCGGATCGGCCACCGGCGTGACGTGGATGGTGGCCTCTGCGCCGCTGCCTCGGTGGAACGCCACCAGGTCGCTCACGTCGAGATCGGTGAGCACGTCTCCGTTCACCACGAGGAAGGTCTCGTCGATCTCGCCGTGCAGGGCGGCGAAGCGGATGGCGCCACCGGTGTCCAGCGGCGTGGGCTCGACGGCGTAGCGCAGGGCGACGCCCGCGCAACGGTCGCTCGGGAACGCCGTCAGGAACGGGTCGGGCCGGTAGCCCATGGAAAGGGTGGCCTCCTTCACCCCGTGGGCGGCCAGATGGCTGAGCACCCGCTCGATCATGGTGACCTCGGCCACGAGGAGCATCTGCTTCGGCGTGGTGAGGGTGAGGGGACGCAGGCGGGTGCCCATTCCCCCGACGAGCACGACCGCCTTCACGGCGCTGGTGGTGACTCTGGTGGTGGCGGTGGCGGGATCGTGGTCGCCGTCCCGGTCGGGGATTGCTCAGCGGGTGGTGGCGCCGCGGGTGGTGACCCCGCAGGTGGCTCTCCGGGCACGCCGGGAGCCCCTTCGGACCCCGGTATGCCCGGGCCCGGCGCCGGCGTCGGGGTCCCTTCGGGGTTGGGCGCCTGGGTGGTGGACGAGGTGGCGCCCGGGCTGCCCTCGACGTCGTTGAGGTTGTCGAGGTTGGGGGTCGACGGGGGCTCCTCGGGGATCTTGGCGTCCCGCGGAGCGAAGGCGATCACCAGCTTGTCGCGGTCCTGGAGGCGGATCTCCTTGGGGTCGCCCGGTCTCTCCTTGCCGTTGAGCAGCACCTGGAGCCGGCCCTCCTTGTCCCCGCACTTTTCCCCGTTCTTGTAGGTCTTGTCCCCCACCTTGACCGAGTCCTCGGTGACGGACAGGCCCACCGTCTGGGCGAAGGCCCCGAAGGTGGCCTTCGAGCCCGAGACGGCGCGGGTGAAGGGGTGGATGTGGATGACCCCGTCGTTGTGGGTGTGGATGCCGTTCGGGTCCCGATCGGTCTGGATGTCGGGGGCGAACTTGTCGCAGACGTAGATGCCGTAGGCGGCGTGCCAGTGGTCCCCGGGGAACCTCTTGTCGGGGGCCGCGGCCCGGGGCTTGTCCGCAGTGGCGGGGTTGCCGGCGCTCAGGCGCTCGTTGCGGCTGGTGATCACCAGGAACACGCCCACGATCACCACCATGGCGAGGGCCGAATACCACCCCCACGGCCGCGCTCCCTGGCTGGTGCGGCCACCACCGGTGGTGGCCGCCCTGGCCACCTTCTTGGCGCTCGATGCCTTACCCACGATCGGAAGCTAGCCGCGCCCGGCTGCCCGCTGGGCACAGGCCAGCGCAGCCCGCACCACCAGCCCGAGGGCGACCACAGGCTGCAGGCAACGCCGCCAGCCGGTGAGCGTGCGGTGAGCGAAGGTGAGGAGGGACCGGTGGTGGGTGACGATCATTCGGTACGGAGCCAGCTCGGTGGACGCCCCGCGGACATGCACCACCCGGGCGGCCGGCTCGAAGACCACCGTCCAGCCCGATTCCCACGCCCGCCAGCACAGGTCCACGTCCTCGGCGAACATGAAGTAGGACTCGTCGAAGCCGCCCAGGGCCTCCCACGCCGGGCGGCGGACGAGGAAGCACGAGCCGGACACCCAGTCTGCCTCGGCCGCCTCTGCCCGCTCCGAGTCGAGCATCCGGTACCGGCGACTGAAGCGGTTGGCGGGAGCCACCAGCCCGAGGAACCCGTGGCCGAGGGCGTCGGCCACCGACGGGAACTGCCGGGGTGAGGGGTAGATCGAACCCTCGAGGTCCTCGATCAGAGGTCCCACGACGGCGCGGCGGGCGTCGGCCTCCAGGGCGGCCGCGAGCGACTTGACGGCTCCGGGCTCGATCCTGACGTCGGCGTTGCAAACGAGCAGCAGATCACCTCGAGCCACCGCCGAACCGCGATTGGCCCCACCGCCGTAGCCCAGGTTGCCACCGGTATGGACGACCTTGACCTGGGGGTCCGCCTTGGAGACGGCGTCAACCGAGCCGTCCGCCGAGCCGTTGTCGGCCACGACCACGTCGGTCACGCCCTCCTCCCGTAGGCTCCGCACGCAGTCGAGGAGGTGCCGGCGGGTGTTGTAGTTCACGATCACGGCGCTCACGCGCTCCCCGGGATGGACCCCGCCCTGGTCCGTCACCCCGCCCTGGTCCGTCACTGGTGGGCGCCGATGTGGCGAAGCCACTGTGCCGTGCGTTCCAAACCCTCCCGGAGCGATACCCGGGGCTCCCATCCGAAGAGGCTCTGGGCCAAGGAGATGTCGGGCCGGCGCCGTGCCGGGTCGTCCACCGGCAGCGCCTCGTGGACCACCTCGGACGACGAGCCCGTGACCTCGATCACCAGCCGGGCCAGCTCGGCCACGGTGAACTCGTTCGGGTTGCCGACGTTCACGGGCCCCACGTGGTCGGAGCCCAGGAGGGCGAGGATGCCCTCCACCTCGTCGTCGACGTAACAAAAGCTCCGGGTCTGGCTGCCGTCACCGTAGATGGTGATCGGCTTTCCGGTGAGGGCCTGGACGAGAAAGTTGGAGACCACCCGTCCGTCGGCGGGCCGGAGCCTGGGGCCAAAGGTGTTGAAGATGCGCACGATGCGCACGTCCACGCCGTGGAAGCGGTGGTATGCCATGGTGATGGCCTCGGCGAAGCGCTTGGCCTCGTCGTAGACGCCCCTCGGCCCCACAGGGTTCACGTGACCCCAGTACTCCTCGGGTTGGGGGTGGACCTCGGGATCGCCGTAGACCTCGCTGGTGGAGGCCAGGAGGAACCGGGCCTGCTTGTCCTTGGCCAGACCGAGCAGGTTGTGAGTCCCGAGGGATCCCACCTTCAGGGTCTGAATGGGCAGCTCGAGGTAGTCCTTGGGAGACGCTGGGCTGGCGAAGTGCAGCACTGCGTCCACCGGCCCCGGCACGTGAACGTACGAGCTCACGTTGTGGTGCTGGAAGGTGAACCGCTCCTGGCCGAAGAGATCGGCGAGGTTGTCGATGCGGCCAGTGAGGAGGTTGTCCACGCCCACCACCTCGTCGCCTCGCCCCACCAGTCGCTCGCACAGGTGAGAGCCGAGGAAGCCGGCGGCGCCCGTGACCACCACCCTCACGGAGACGTCATCCCCGCCATCTCACCAGTGCGGCTCATCACGGCCGGCCCAGGCCCTCGTAGGCGAAGCCCTTGCGCCGCGCCGCCGCCGGGTCCAGCAGGTTCCGGGCGTCGACGATGGAGGGCGCGGCCATGAGTCCGCTCACCTTCTCGAGGTCGAGCCAGCGGAACTCGTCCCACTCGGTCAGGACCACCAGCACCGCCGCCCCATCGCACGCCGCGTAAGGGTCGCCGCAGCGCTCCACGCCCTCGACCTCGCCCCGGGCCTGTGGGTCATAAGCCTGCACCCGAGCGCCACGTTGGATGAGCCGGCGGACGACCTCGATGGCGGGTGAGTCGCGCGTGTCGTCGGTACGGGCCTTGAAGGCCAGGCCCCAGGCGGCAACGGTGCGGCCCTCGACCGAGCCGCCGGCGGCAGCCACCACCTTTGCCACGACCCGCTCGTGCTGCTCGTCGTTCACGGCGATGACGCCGCGGAGCAGGCTGAAGTCGTAGCCGGCCTCGTCGGCGATGTGGACCAGGGCACGGGTGTCCTTGGGAAAGCACGAGCCGCCCCATCCGGGCCCTGGCTTCAGGAACTCGAAGCCGATGCGGGGGTCATACCCCATGCCGAAGACCACGTCGCGGACATCGGCACCCACCGCCTCGCACAGGTTGGCGAGGGCGTTCACGAACGACACCTTGGTGGCGAGGAAGGCGTTGGAGGCGTACTTGATCATCTCCGCAGTGGCCGGGTCGGTGACGACGACGGTCGCTTGGATGCCTTCGAAGAGTGCGGCCACGCGGATGGCTGCGGCCTGGTCGTCGCTGCCGATCACGATGCGGTCCGGGTTCAGGCAGTCGTGCACCGCTGACCCCTCCCGGAGGAACTCCGGGTTGGAGACGACGAAGACGTCGTCACGGCCCAGGGCCTGCTCCACCACGCGCGTGGACCCGACGGGCACGGTGGACTTGTTGACGACGATGGCCTCGCTGCGCAGCCGGGGGCCGATCTGGCGTGCGGCCTCCTCGATGTAGCGCATCTCGGCCGACCCGTCGGCGGCCTGCGGCGTGGGCACGCACAGGAAGGTGAGCTCGGCGTTGTCCACAGCGCTCTCGGCACCGAGGACGAACGAGAGCCGCTGGCTGTCGAGACCCTGGCGCACCATCTCCTCCAGACCGACCTCGAAGATCGGGATCCGTCCCTGGCCCAAGGCCTCGATTCGCTCGGGCACCACGTCGGCGCATACCACGTCGTGGCCCAGGTGGGCCAGGTAGGCCGAGGTGGTGAGACCCACGTAGCCGGCACCGATCACCGCCACGCGCGTCATCGATCCACGAGCTCCTTCACCAGACGCTGAAGCGACTCTCGATGGTCGGCCAGCAAGGGCAGCCCGGACAGCCTCAGCGCCGCGTTGTCGAGGACGGACCACACCGGCCGGGGCGCAGGGCGAGGAGGGCCGAGATCGGCGGTGCCCACCGGCCGCACCTTGTCGGCGTCGAGCCCGGCGGCGCTCAGCGTGTCCTTGGCGAACTGGTACCACGTCGTGGGGACCTGGTTGGTGACATGGAACGTACCCGGGAGGCGGCTGGTCACCAGCAGCCGCACCGTGGCGGCCAGGTCGTCGGCGAAGGTGGGGCAACCGTGCTGGTCGGCCACCACCGCGATGTCATCCCGTTCGCCGGCGAGGCGCAGCATCGTCTTGACGAAGTTGGCGCCGTGGCGCCCGCAGAGCCAGGAGGTGCGGACCACCGTGTCCTCGGCGCCGAGCTCCAGCTCACCTCCGAGCTTGGACCGGCCGTACATGGAGCGCGGCCCGGTCTGGTCCCACTCCGTGTAGGGCCGGCCGGTATCCCCGGGAAAGACCCCGTCACCAGAGAACACGTAGTCGGTGGAGATGTAGCACACCGAGGCACCCACCAGGCGGGCGGCGCCGGCCACGTGGCGGGTGGCCAGCGAATTGACCCTCCAGGCCCGATCGGTGTCAGCCTCGCAGCCGTCCACGTCGGTCCAGGCCGCGGCGTGGACCACGGCGTCGGGCTTGGCCCCGAGCAGGGCGTCGAACACGGCGTCTCGGTCGGCCACGTCGAGCTGCTCACGGCTTAGAGCCACGAGGTCGTGGTCGGCGAACACCTCGACCAGCTCGCGTCCCAACTGGCCTCCGGCCCCGGTGACGAAGACTCTCACGGAGAACCCTTCAGGGGCTGCCACCACCAGCGGTTCTCCTGGTACCAGGAGACGGTCTCGGCCAACGCCTCGTCGAGGTCGCGTGCGGGTGACCAACCGAGAGCACGCACCTTGGTGGTGTCCACCGAGTACCGGCGATCGTGACCCGGACGGTCCTCCACGTAGCGCACCATCGACTCGTCGGTGCCCAGCAGGTCCAGCAGCTTGTCCACGAGGGTGCGGTTGGGCACCTCGTTGCCGGCGCCGATGTTGTAGATCTCCCCTACCTGGCCCGACCGCAGCACCAGGTCGAGGGCGGCGCAGTTGTCGTCCACGAAGCACCAGTCCCGGACGTTCATGCCGTCGCCGTAGAGCGGGACTGGGATGGCGTCCATGAGGTTGGTGACGAACAGGGGGATGACCTTCTCGGGATACTGGTAAGGACCGAAGTTGTTGGACGACCTCGTGAGGACCACCGGCGTGGCGTAGGTGCTCAGGTAGGAGCGCGCTATGAGGTCGGACCCCGCCTTGGAGGCGCTGTAGGGCGAGCGGGGGTCGAGGGGGTCGTCCTCGTGCGACGAACCCTCTTCCACCGACCCGTAGACCTCGTCGGTGGAGACGTGCAGGACGCGGTCAAGCTCCAGGCGCCGAGCGGTGTCGCACACGACGTTGGTTCCCTGACAGTTCGTGTGCACGAACTGGTCGGGGCTGAGTATGGAGCGATCGACGGCGCTCTCGGCGGCGAAGTGCACCACGGCGTCGTGACCCCGCATGGCTGCCTCCAGAGACTCCCTGTCGGTGATGTCGCCCTTCACGAACCGATAGGCCGGGTGGTCCTCCACGTCGCGCAGACTTGCCAGGTTTCCGGCGTAGGTGAGGGAGTCATAGACGGTCACCTCGTCGTCGCCCCTGCCCACAACGCGCCGGACGTAGTTGGAGCCGATGAACCCTGCCCCGCCGGTCACGAACAGCTTCACGGGAGAGCCAGGCTAGGGGACGCCGGGTAGAGGGGCGAACCTCGGGCGCTCGCCGACCCTAAGTGCAGCCCTAAGGTGCCTTCGATGAAAGGCGTCATCCTGGCTGGCGGCAGCGGCAGCCGGCTGCATCCGCTGACCCGCATCACCAACAAGCACCTCCTGCCGGTCTACGACCGTCCAATGGTGAGCTATGCCATCGAGGCTCTGGTCAAGGCCGGCATCGACGAGCTCATGGTGGTCACGGGCGGCACCCATGCCGGCGAGTTCCTGCGGCTGCTCGGCAACGGCCATGAGTACGGCATCGACCGGCTGTTCTACGCCTACCAGGAACGGCCCGGCGGGATCGCCGAGGCGCTGGGGCTGGCACAGCGCTTCGCGGGCGACGACCGGGTGCTGGTGATGCTGGCCGACAACATCCTGGAACGTTCCATCCATACCTCGGTAGCCAACTTCGTCGACCAGGACAAGGGCGCCCGCGTGCTCCTCTCCCGCACAGAGGACCCAAGCCACCTGCGCCACCTCGGCGTGCCCGAGCTCGACGCCGCCGGGCGGATCGTGAGCATCGTCGAGAAGCCCGAGGACCCGCCCAGCACCTTCGCCGTCACCGGCCTCTACTTCTACGACAGCACCGTGTTCGACGTCATCCCCACCCTGACCCCGTCCGGTCGCGGCGAGTTGGAGATCACCGACGTCAACAACTGGTTCGTGTCGCAGCAGACGATGGAGTACGACGTCCTGGAGGGCTTCTGGGGCGACGCAGGTGAGTCGATCGACGCCTACTACGAGGTGAACGACTTCGTGCGGGCCCAAGGCGTCAACAAGGACTGACCCGGCTGCCAACGGCCATGTCTGCGCTCAGCAGGGAGGCTCGGTGGCGGCGGCCTTCGACTTGCCGGGCGTTACGCCCGGTGTGGTGGTCGTCGTGGTCGAGCTGGTGGTGGCGCCGGCCTTGTCCGGCGCCTGGACTCCCGTGAAGGCGGAGCCCGTCACCAGCACGAGGTCGACGCCCCGAAGCGTGTCGTCCTGCTCCACCTGCGCACCTCCCCCGAGGTAGGCCTTGAGCAGCATGGCCTTGTCCTCCTGGCCCCGCCCGTAGCGGATCACGGAGTCGGTGTATCCCTCCTTCTCGGCATCGCCCGTCCCGGCCAGGATGAAGCCGGAGGACTGGAGCGCCTGGGCCGCCTGGCCGGCCTGACCCTCGGCACCCGAGCCGTTCAACACCCTGACCCGTACCCTGCTCGGGGAGATGTCGGGCACGACCTGAGGACTCCCCGGCGCGGGTGGCGGAGGGTCCTTGCCCAGGAAGTGGTCGATCACCCGGCGGGCGTCGGGCTGCTTGAGACGGAGGACGGCGGCGTCACCCAACCGGGCGTCCATGGTGGGCAGGCTCAGCATCTCGACCGAGTCGGGCTCCAGCGACTTGAACCTGCGCGACAGGCTGATGATGTCCGCCGTAGAGAACCTCTCGTCCAGTTTGACGTTCTTCACCGAAGTGTCCACCAGGCTGTCGAGCGTGACCGGGTTGCGGCCGGCCTGGGACGCCTTGCGGATGACCCGGCGGATGAAGTCCTGCTGGCGCGAGATCCGACCGAGGTCCCCGGTGGGATCCACCCGCCAACGCCCGTTCTCCACGTACTCGTACTCGCGGCTGCGGACGTAGCTGAGGGCCCTGTTCCCGTCGAGCTCGACGCAGCCAGGCGTCTTGACGCTCAGTCCGGAGACGTTGTCCCGGACGGGCGAGGGAAAGTAGACGGTGACACCGCCAACGGCGTCCACGACCCCGCGGAAGCCGTTGAAGTCGACCTGGGCGTAGTGGTCGATGTCGATGCCGAGCGACTGCTTGATGGTTGCGATCAGGGCTTCGGGACCCTGCTCGAAGGCGGTGTTGATGCGTTGGGGCTGGTCGCTGCGGGACCCGGCGATGGGAACGGCGAGGTCCCTTGGGATGGACAGTATGGACGCCTTGCGCTGCCTGGGATCGGCGTGCAGCACCAGGATGGTGTCGCTGCGCTGCCCACCGACCTGGTTCGCAGTGCCGAACCGGCGGTCTCCCGGGGCCAGATCGGCGCGGCTGTCCGATCCCACCAGCAGCACGTTCATGGGCTGCCCGCGGTCGTCCCCACCGCAGTCCCGGAGTACCGAGCAGAGGCCGGGGACCACGCCGATCTTGGCGACCTGCCGCTTCAGGTACCAGTAGCCGCCGGCCGTGGCCAGCAGGACGAGGGCGACGAAGACGTTGGCCCCGATGAGCACCCGGCGCGGCCAACGACGGGCGCGCCCGGCGGGCAACACCTCTTCGGGAGCCACGGGGGATGAGGGTAGCAATGGGTTCGTCAAACGGTGGTGACCGGTGGTGACCGGCGTTGCTTTGATCGCTCTCCCGTAGGCTCGGCGTCGTGGAAGGGACACGAACCATGTGGCTCGACGGTCGCCTGGTTGACGCTGCCGACGCTCGGGTCTCGGTCCTCGATCATGGCCTCACCGTGGGCGATGGCGTCTTCGAGACCATGCGAGCATACGACGGACGGGCCTTTGCCGTGGGCCGCCACCTCGAACGGCTGGCGGCGTCCGCCGCCGGTCTACGCCTGCGCCTGCCTCCTGCCGGAGTGGTCCGAGGGGCCATCGACTCCGTGCTGGCCTCCAACGGCATCGTCGACGGAGTCGTCCGCGTCACGGTGACGGGCGGCACCGGCCCCATGGGCTCGGCCCGCGGCAACGCCGAGCCGACGGTGATCGTGGTCGGCGCCGACCTCGTGGCCTGGCCTCCCACCGCCGACGTCGCGGTGGTCCCCTGGCCCCGGAACGAGCGGGGGGCGCTCTCCGGTCTGAAGAGCATCTCCTACGGGGAGAACGTGGTGGCGCTGGCATGGGCCCGGGACCGGGGCGCCGACGAGGCGCTCTTCGCCAACCTGGCCGGCGACCTGTGCGAAGGGACGTCCACCAACGTCTTCGTCGCCCTCGGAGGGCGGCTGTACACGCCTCCCCTCTCCGCCGGCTGTCTGGCCGGCGTCACCCGCCAGTTGGTCACCGAGGCCTGCGAGGTGGTGGAACGGGACCTGTCGCTGGCCGAGCTGGCCGGTGCCGAAGAGGCCTTCCTGACCTCCAGCACCCGGGAGGTCCAGCCCATCCGGGCCGTCGACGCCTCGCCTCTGCCCGCAGTGCCCGGTTCCCTGACCCGGGCTGCGGCCGAGGCACTCGCCGCCTTGATCGTCGCCGACATCGATCCCTGAGGCGCCCACCCTCGATCTCGGACAGCGTTCGTGCACTTGCGCCGCGTCCCGCCCTGGTCGGCCATTCAAGACTCCTGGGGTCAAACGCCAGGGGAGGCGGGCGCACCCGTGGACAGATGCACCACGTCGGCGGCTGACACGGTGCGCAGGGCGCCTCCGGTTCGCACGGTGAGGTAGCCCTCGTCCGTGACACCTTCGGCGGTGGCGTAAAACGTCTCCGTGGTCGTCTCCACCCGCACCCGACGACCCACGGTGGCGCACCGGCGCCGGTACTCGGAGAGAAGCTGGTCCCAGTCGCCAAGAAGGAGCCCGAGCCGGTGCAACACGCTGACCAGCAGGGCGTCGCGATCGACTTCCCGGCCGGCGGCCCTGTCCAATGAGACCGATCCGGCGGGGAGACCGGGGGAAGGGAGGAGGTTCAGCCCGAGGCCCACGACCACCGCGGGCAGCTCGGCTTCGGCCAGCACGCCGGCCAGCTTGCGCTCCCCCGCCGGCGGGTCGTCGATGATGAGGTCGTTGGGCCACTTCAGCGCCGGCCGCACCCCGGACTGGGCCTCGCAGGCATCGCCCGCGGCTAGGGCCATGGCAGCCACCACCAGGTGGAGGCGAGCAAGGGGAAGGATCGGGCGAAGGAGGACCGACATGAGAAGCGACGATCCGGCCGGTGCCGTCCAGGTCCGTCCCAGGCGCCCCCTCCCCGCCGTCTGGTGGTCGGCCACCACCACCAGGCCCTCGGGTGCGCCGGCACGGGCCTCGTCGAGCACGCACCGGTTGGTGGAGTCGATCTCGGCGAACCGGCGCACGTTCCACTCGATGGGCTAACCATAAGGGACCGTGTTCAACAAGGTCCTGGTGGCCAATCGGGGCGAGATCGCCGTGCGGGTCATCCGAACCTGCCGTGAGCTCGGCATCGCCACCGTGGCGGTGTACTCGGACCACGATCGGGCCGCCTACCACGTCCGCCTGGCCGACGAGGCCTACGCCCTGGTCGGGGAGACGGCGGCCGACACGTACCTGAGCATCGAGGCGCTGTGCGCGCTGGTCCGGAGGAGCGGCGCCGATGGCGTGCATCCCGGTTACGGGTTCCTCTCCGAGAGCGCAGCCTTCGCCCGCGCCGTTGCGGAGACGGGCGCCACCTTCATCGGCCCCACCCCGGCGGCCATGGAGGTGATGTCGGACAAGACCAGGTCGCGCCGCACGGCCGAGGGGGTGGGCGTCCCCGGCGTGCCCGGGCGCTCGGAGGCACTGACGTCGCCCGAGGAGGTTGTCGCCTTCGGCGAGGCGAACGGGTGGCCGGTGGCCATCAAGGCCGCCCACGGGGGTGGTGGCCGGGGCATGCGCATCGTGAACGAGCCGGCCGGGGCCGCCCCAGCCCTCGAGTCGGCTCAGAGCGAGGCCGGGGCCGCCTTCGGGAGATCCGAGTGCTACGTCGAGCGCTACCTGAACCGGCCGCGCCACGTGGAGATGCAGATCCTCGCCGACGCTCGGGGAAACACCGTGTGGCTGGGAGAGCGGGACTGCTCGTGCCAGCGCCGCCACCAGAAGCTCCTGGAGGAGAGCCCGGCTCCGAGGTTCTCCGACGATGCCCGGCGGGCCATGGGCGAGGCCGCGGTCAAGGTGGCCGAGGCGTGCGGCTACGTCAATGCCGGCACCGTTGAGTTCCTCTGGGACCACGAGCGGTTCTGGTTCCTCGAGATGAACACCCGCCTCCAGGTGGAGCACCCCGTAACCGAGGTGGTCACCGGCCTCGACCTGGTCGAGCTCCAGCTCCGCATCGCGAGCGGTGAACCCCTGCCCCTGACCCAGGCGGAGGTCGACCAGCGTGGGCATGCCATCGAGTGCAGGGTGAACGCCGAGGACTCCAGCGACGGACGTTTCCTGCCCACACCCGGAGCCATCAGCCGGCTCCGCCTTCCCGGCGGCATCGGTGTTCGCACCGACGCCGGCTTCGAGCCCGGCGACGAGGTCAGCCCTGCCTACGACAACCTGGTGGCCAAGGTGGTCGTCTGGGGCAAGGACCGCGACACGGCCCGCAGGCGGATGATTCGGGCGCTCGAGGAGTGTGAGGTCGAGGGTGTCCCCACCACCATCCCCGCCCACCTGGCGATCCTCCGCCATCCCGACTTCGTGGCGGGCGACCACTTCACGACGTGGGTCGAGGAGTGCCTCGACCTGTCCCACGTCCCCGCCGGGTTCGAGCGTTCGGCGCAGGGGACCCCGGTGAGCGGCGACCAGGCTGTCGCAGAGACCAGGGTGCGCCGGGACGTCGAGGTCGAGGTCGACGGCCGGCGGTACCAGGTGCGGCTTTGGGTGCCCGAGCCGTCCTCGGCCGCCGCCGGGGCGACCGGGGCGGCATCGCCCCGCCGCCGAGCCCGGAGGAGGGGCGGCGGCGGGGAGGGCACCGGGGCCGGGACCGTGGTCGCCCCGATGCAGGGAACCGTGGTCAAGGTGCTGGTGGCCGAGGGCGACGCCGTCGAGCTGGGTCAGCCCGTGTGTGTGCTCGAGGCCATGAAGATGGAGAGCAACGTCAACGCCGAGGTGGCGGGCACCGTCACCCAGCTGCGAGTGAGCCCTGGCGAGACCCTCAGCGCCGGCGACGTCGTGGCCGTGATCGAATAGGCGTCGAATGGGGATCACGACCGCCAAGGCAGCCGCCCGGATGGTCGTCTCGGACGCCGCCGATGACCTGGTCGAGCTGAGCCACCGCATCCACGCCAACCCGGAGACCATGTTCGAAGAGGAGCGGTCGTCGCGCTGGGTCGCGGAGGCCCTGGGCGACGGCGGGTTCAGCGTGGATCACGGCGTCTGCGACCTCCCGACGGCCTTCGTGGCCTCGGCGGGCAAGGGGCCCCTCACCTTGGCCATCTGTGCCGAATACGACGCACTGCCGGGCGTGGGCCACGCGTGCGGTCACAACATCATCGCTGCTGCCGCCGTCGGTGCCGGGCTGGCTCTGGCACCGCTGGCCGACGACCTCGGGATCACCGTGAAGGTGATGGGCACTCCGGCGGAGGAAGGTGGCGGGGGCAAGATCCTCATGCTCGAGCGCGGAGCGTTCGCCGGCGTGAACGCCGCCATGATGGTCCACCCCGCTCCCGTGGAGTCGCCCCACATGCCCTGCCTGGCCGTGTCCCACGTCGACGTCCACTACACGGGCAAGGAGGCCCACGCCTCCGCCTTCCCCGAGGAGGGCCGCAACGCCGCCGACGCCCTCACTGTGGCCCAGGTCGGTATCGGCCTGCTGCGCCAGCACATCGGTCCCTCGGCCCGGCTTCACGGGATCGTGACCCACGGAGGCGACGTGCCCAACGTGGTGCCCTCCCACACGGTGGGCAAGTGGTTCATCCGGGAGCGGACCCTCGAGCACCTCGCCGAGCTCGAGGCCCGCGTGCAGCGCTGCTTCGAGGCCGGCGCCCTGGCCACCGGGTGCCAGGTGAGCGTCGAACAACGGTCTCCGAGGTACTCCGAGTTCCACCACGACGACGAGCTGATGGCGATCTACCAGCGCAACGCCGAAGCCGCCGGCCGCCAGTTCCCGGACCTGGGCGAGCTGATCGGGCGCATGACGGCGTCCACCGACATGGCCAACGTCTCCCTGGCCATGCCCGCCATCCACCCGCTGCTCGGGCTCGCCAGCCTGCCCGTGGTGAATCATCAGCCCGAGTTCGCGGCGTTCTGCGCCACCCCGGTGGCCGACCGGGCCGTGGTCGACGGAGCGCTCTCCATGGCTTGGACCGCGATCGACGCCGCCACCAGCGACGGCGCTCGAACCCGGCTGATCACCAAGAGCGCCTGAGTACCCCCTGAGTGCAGCCCCGGGGTCGGGGTACGATCGCGCCCGCCGGTCGAGCCGGGCGCGAGCAGGGGGGGTGGCGTCGTCGACGCGTTCATGACAGGGGCCACCTGCGTCATGTGCAGGAGAGGAGTCCATTACCGGGAGGGACGCGTCGCTTGTGACGGCTGCGACCTCCCCACCGACTCGTGCCTGTGCGATCCCGAGAAGGGCATAGGCCCGCCCAAGGGCAGGGGCGGCGAGCCGGGAGGCTCGGCCTTGCGGGCGCTGCCGCCCTCGTCCGTCGGACCGCCCCCCCCACGGCCGCCGAGAGGCTCAGCGCCGCGTCCCCGGGTCGACTACCGACCACCCAGCGGGACCGGGGTCGAGCCCGACCCCTGGGCCCCGGTCGAGCCGGAGACAGCCGTGCAAATCGCCAGGGAGGTCAGCGAGCTGGAACAGCGCGCTGCCGAGTGGGAGCGCGGGAGGCACGCCACTGACGGAGGCAGGTCCGGGCGGCGGAAGGTGAGGCGCCGGAAAACCGACGCCGCCCCGGCGGCTGCACCGTCGAGTGGCGACCAGGGCGAGGGCGAGGGCGCGTCGCCGGCAGGGGCGGGCGGCGAGCCGGGACCCACGAGCGGCGCCCAGACTCCGGAGCGGCGACTGGTCAGGCGGAGGAGACGCCGGGAGCCGTAACCTCCGGCGGTCGCTCAGCGCAGCCCGTTGGAACTACGGACACTTTCGCCGAAGGACTGAACCCTTGGCGGGAGTGAACTCTTCAAGAGACGAACGTGTCCGTAGTTCCGTTGGGCTGCGCTCACCGAGCGAGGAGGATCTGCTCGCAGCTCGAGCAGAAGTACACGGTGTCGGCGAGCCGTCCCTTCCAGCCCTGCGGGAGCCACATCAACGTCCGGCAGTTCCTGCACGTGATGTTCTGGGTGTGCTCGGCGAGGCCCAGCCCGGTGAGCTTGGAGGGGAACACGCGGCCCCGGCGGGGCACGGGCACGGCGTTGCCGCTCCGGGCGGCCTTGTCACGCGCCAGCCGGTCGGCATTGGCCTTGGCTGCCTGCTGGGCACGCCTGCGACAAGCCTCCTCCCAGGGAACGCCGGCCCACTTCACGTACCCGGGCCCCCCTGAGTAGTTCGTCATGCCATTGGCGGGCGGCCGGTCCACCAGGTGGCCCCGGCGAGCGAAGGAGTACGCCTCGTTCAGCGACTTCATGCGCACCTCGGCTTCCCTCTGCACGCTCTCGGGGGCTCCGTTGAACCGGTCGGGATGGAAGATCTGGGCCAGGACCTTGTATGCGGCGGTCACCTCGGCGGGAGTCGCCGAGGGCGACACGCCGAGCACCTCGTAAGGAGCCAGTTCGGTGGTCTTCTGTGTGGTGTTCTTCACGCCTTGGTTTTCATGACCGGAGGGTGGACTTCACCTGAGGACTAGCCGAGGAGACGATGTCGCCTCTGGAAACTCTAACGCGCAGGCCGCCTGGTGCAGGACCGGGAAGCCTATTCGGCGGCCTCGGCCACGGCCTCGGCCAGGGCCGGGTGCACCATCAGGCTCTCCACGATGTCGGAGACCTTGAGGTCGGCGGTCACCGCCAGAGCCAGCACCGAGATCAGCTCCGCAGCCCCGCTCCCCACGATGGAGCCTCCGAGGACCACGCCCGTGGCCGGGTCGGAGAGGATCTTCACGAAACCCCGAGAGTCACCGTCGATGAGGGCACGGGCATTGGCGGCGAAGGGCACCTTGGTCACGCGGATCTTGCGCCCCAGGGCGAAAGCCTCGGCTTCGGGCAGTCCCACGTCAGCGATCTCGGGCTCGGTGAACACCGCGCTGGCCGCCTTGTCGTAGTCGAGATGCCGATGTTGTCGGGCGTGGAGCCCCATCACGTGCTCGGCCACCTTGCGCCCCTGGGTCCAGGCGACCGACGCCAGGGGCAGCTTCCCGGAGAGGTCACCGGCGGCGTAGATGTGGCGCACGTTCGACTGGCAGTGGTGGTTCACCATCACGTAGCCGTGGGTATCGGCCTCGACGCCCGCCTCCTCGAGGCCCAGGGACTCGGAGTTGGGGATGGCGCCCACGGCCAGGAGTGCATGCGAGCCGGCGGCGGTGCGGCCGTCGTCGCAGTGGACGACCACCCCACCGTTCCCGCGATCCACCCCGACCGCCCTGGCTCCCTTGAGCAGGGCCACCCCGCTGCGCAGGAAGTCCTCCTCCAGCGCCGCCGCCACCTCCGGGTCCTTTTGGGGAAGGACCTGTTGGCGACTCACGATCAGGCTGACCTTGGCCCCGAACGAGCGGAACATGTGCACGAACTCGACCCCCGTGACCCCGGAGCCGACCACCACGATGTGCTCGGGCAGCTCCGGCGGTGGATAGGCCTGGCGGGTGGTGAGGACCCGCTGACCGTCGGGTCGGGCCCACTCGGGCACGCGGGGCCGGCTGCCCGTCGCGAGCAGCACGGCGTCGGCGGCCAGCTCCTCGACGCTTCCGGCCGTCTCCGCCACCACCTCGTGGGGGCCCTTCAGGCGGGCGCTGCCCTCGATGACGCGCACGCCTTGACTGCGAAGCAGGTCGGTGTAGGAGGCGGCCAGATGGTTCTCGATGTTCCCCATGCGCTGGCGCAGGGCCTCGAGGTCCACCGCGGCCTCGATCGACATCAGACCCATGGCGTGAGCCCGGCGGGTGATCGACATCACGCCCCCGGTGGCGATCATGGCCTTGGAGGGGATGCAGTCCCACAGGTTGGCCGAGCCACCGACGATGTCTCGCTCCACGAGGGTGACGTCGGCTCCGAAGCGCGCCGCGTGGGTGGCAGCCTGGAGGCCGGCCGGGCCCCCTCCGATGATGACGAAGCGCACGGCCATCGGCCCGAGGGTAGCTGCGCGACAATCCTCCCCGGTGTAAGCCGGCTACTCGGGGACGCCACTCCAGAAGAAGCTGGG
>JAUJNQ010000004.1:275973-294615 GCA_030448025.1 Acidimicrobiales bacterium
GAAGCTGGGGCATCTGCGCCATCGACGAGACCTGGTCGGGGCTGCGCTTCGTGTTCCGCCTGAGCGCCCGCGGCGCTCCTCGACCCCGAAGCGTTTGAACACTGGCCCCCGCCCGGGCCGCGGTGCAACGAACAAACGCGCGGCGGACTGGAGTAGCGAACGCTGATGTCACACCCCTTGGGCATCATCGGTGCATGACAACGCAGGATCGCCTCAACCGCTTGACCCGGCGACAACACGGTCTGGTGACCCGGGCACAGGCCTTGGCCATGGGCTTCGGCCGTCGCCAGGTCGAAGACCGCGTCCGTCGAGGCCACTGGGTGGGACTCCGCCCCGGCGTGTACGCGATGGCGGGCATGCCGCCGAGCCGGGATCAGGCGCTGCTTGCGGTCCTGCTCTCAATCGGCGGCCAGGCGGTGGTCTCTCATGGGTCCGCGGCCCGGGTTTGGGAGATGAAGGGCGTGGCCGAGCCCGAGCACATCACGGTGACCGTCGGCCTCGACCGCGTCGTGCGTCTCGAAGGTGTCCTCGGCCACCGCAGCGGGACGCTGTTCGACGAGGATGTCGTCGTCGTGCGCGGCGTCGTCGCCACGTCCCAAGCCCGCACCCTGATCGACCTTTCCGGCTCGCTGTCGACGGGCCAGCTGGGCCAAGCTCTGGACCAGTCACTTCGCAAGGGGCTTCGGCTGGAGGCGGTCCGCAGGTGTGCGGGCCGTCTGGCGCCGGCGCCGGGCCGGCGGATGACTCGGGTGCACACGCTCCTCGCCGGGCGCCTGCCCGGTTACGACCCCGGCGACAGCGACCTCGAGACCAGAGCACTGCGCGTGCTGGTGTCAGCCGGGTTGCCCGTTCCCCGACAGCAGCTCGTCGTCAGGGCCGGAGGGCGGAGGTTCAAGCTCGACCTGGGCTACCCCGATGTCCGTGTCGGCATCGAGCTCGACGGCTGGGAAGCCCACCGCACCTTCAGCGCCTTCCACGGCGACCGAGAGCGCGACGCCCTCCTGGCGTCAGCGGGGTGGGTAGTCGTCCACTTCAGCGCCTGCACGCCGGACCACGAGATGGTGGCCGCCGTCACCGCCTTGAGGCTCCGGTTTGAACAATCGGCCGGGGCGTGACCGCGGTGGAGCGAACAGACCGGCGTCAGGCGGTCAGCCGGCGGCCGGGGCCTCCGCCGGGTGGGGCATGCACAGGTCGTCGTACTCGGCGATCACGATCTCCCCCGCGTCAGGGCCGCACGCCGGGCAGCTCGGGTCCCGGTTCACCTTGAAGGTGCGGAACGACTCCTCGAGGGCGTCGTAGGCCAGGAGACGGCCCACGAGCGGGTCGCCCAGGCCCAGCACCAGCTTGATGGCCTCCATGGCCTGGATGCTGCCCACGATGCCGGGGAGCACACCCAGCACACCCGCCTCGGCGCACGAGGGTGCCATCTCGGGCGGGGGCGGCTCGGGGATCATGCAGCGGTAGCAGGGGCCCTCGTAGGGGGCGAAGACGGTGGCCTGGCCCTCGAAGCGGAAGATGGAGCCGTGCACCACCGGGATGCGCTTCACCAGTGATGCGTCGTTGACCAGGTAGCGGGTGGGGAAGTTGTCGGTTCCGTCGACGATGACGTCGTAGCCGTCGATGACTTCGAGCACGTTGTCGGCGCCCAGGCGCACGTCGTAGGTGGCCACGTCCACGTCGGGGTTCAGGGCGGTGAGGGTCTTCTTGGCCGAGTCGACCTTGCGGTCGCCGACCCGGTCGATGTTGTGCAGGATCTGGCGCTGGAGGTTGGAGGCATCCACCACGTCCATGTCGATGATGCCGAGGGTGCCCACGCCGGCGGCGGCAAGGTACAGGGCGGCGGGAGACCCCAGGCCGCCGGCACCCAACAGGAGCATCTTCGACTCGAGCAGCTTCTGCTGGCCGGTGTCACCGACTTCAGGCAGGAGCAGGTGACGCTGGTAGCGGTTGCGCTGCTCGGGGCTCAGCGTCTTCGGCACCGACCACGGTCGGCCGTCGTCCTTCCAGCGGTTGAAGCCGCCGGACAGGTTGACCACGTCCTCGTAGCCGAGGTCCTGCAGGGTCTTGGCCGCGAACGCGGAGCGGAACCCGCTGGCGCAGTGGACGATGACGGGTCGTGACTTGTCCGGCACCTTGCCCTCGACCTGCCCCTCGAGGTGACCCCGAGGCAGGTGCAGGGCGCCGGGGATGGCGCCCTGCTCGTACTCGTCCGGCTCCCGCACGTCGAGCACGAGGGCCTGGCCCAGGCGGGACTCGGCCTCGTCGCCGTCGATCTCGGTGATCTGGTCCTTGACTCGGGCGAGCAGCTCTCGAGAGGTCGGCATAGGTGTTCAAACCCTACCCGGCCGGTCAACATTCCGATTGCTCCGGGCAGGGCCAGACTGACGGCCATGGAGTTCCAAGAGGTGGTGCAGCGCCGCCGGATGGTGCGCAACTACGAGGACCGCGCTCTTCCTCCGGGCGTCTTGGACCGCATGCTGGCCAACGCCGCCCGGGCGCCGTCGGCGGGCTTCAGCCAGGGCTGGGACTTCCTCGTCCTGGAGGGCAAGCAGGAGACCGAGCGGTTCTGGGAGGCCACCTTCGCCGGACGGTCCCGGGCGGGCTTCGCCTGGCCCGGCCTGTTCCTGGCCCCCGCCATCGTGGTCGCCCTCTCGCACGAGGACGCCTACCTCGACCGCTACGCCGAGGAGGACAAGGGCTGGTCCGACCGTGACCAGAGCCGGTGGCCGGTGCCGTACTGGCATGTCGACGCCGGCTTCGCCGCCCTGCTGATGCTCCTCACCGCGGTCGACGCAGGCCTCGGGGCCTCGTTCTTCGGGATCTTCCCCGACCAGCTCACGCCTTTCCGAGAGGCGTTCGCCGTCCCCGCCGATCGCACCCCGGTGGGGGCCATCACGGTTGGCCACCCCGCTCCGGATCGGCCGTCGCGCTCGCTTCGGCGGGGGCGTCGCCCGGTGACCGATATCGTGCACCGGGGCCGGTGGTGAGCGTCGACGGAGGATGCCATGCAGCCCGGAGCACCCGGCATCGACGTTCGATGCTGGCGGGCACGGGGGGTCCACCGGGCCGGTGTGTGGAAGCGGGTCCGTCCAGCCATCGCCCCGCCTTGACATCCGGCGCTGGATAGCATGAAATACATCGAGTTGCTTCCCCTCAGCTAACTGCGCCAGCCGTTGGAGAATCGATGAGCGCCCCATCCGTCCCAGCCGGCACCGCTGCCGGCCCCCTCACCATCCGCCCCTGGCCCGACGACGTCATCGACTCGTTGGGCCACGACCCCCGCTCCCACTACGTCGAGACGTACTGGCTCGGCATCCTGGGTCCTTCCACCACGTGGTTGCTGCGCCGCCTGGTGGCCGGGCTCGATGTCAACCCCGAGGGCTTCGAGCTCGACCTGGCCGACACCGCCCGCTGCCTCGGCCTCGGCGACAAGGGGGGTCGTCACTCACCGTTCGTGCGGGCCCTCGGCCGCCTCGTGCAGTTCGACCTGGCCCAGTCCCAGGGACTGGTGCTCTCGGTGCGACGCAAGGTGCCGCCGCTGAACCGCCGCCAGGTGCTCCGCCTTCCCGCCTCCCTCCAGGCTCAGCACCGCCAGCTCATCGACGCCAACCTGCGCACGCCCGCCGCCGAGCAGATGCGCCGACGGGGCTGCCAGCTGGCCTTGAGCCTGCTCGAGCTCGGCGAGGACCAGGAGACGGTGGAGCGCCAGCTGCTCGACTGGCGCTACCACCCGGTCATGGCCCGGGATGCGACCGCTTGGGCGTGGGAGCGTCATCGCTCGGCCGATGCCGCCGGTGCCTCGGCCGGCCCGCCCGACGCCGCCTGAGAAGGGGCTCAACGGAAGTTCGTGACCAGCTCTAGGAGGGTGCGCACGGCGAAGCCGGTGCCGCCCTTTGTCACGTAGCCCTCGTTGGAGTCGGAGCGGGCCGGGCCGGCGATGTCGAGGTGGGCCCAGGGCACGCCGTCCACGAACTCCTGCAGGAACAGGCCAGCCACCAGCGCGCCCGCCTGACCCCGGGAGCCGATGTTCTTCAGGTCGGCGACCTCGGAGTCGAGCTGGGAGCGGTACTGGCTGGGAAGGGGCAGCGGCCACACGTCCTCACCGGCTCGCTCGGCCGCATCCTGCACACGGCGCAACAGATCGTCGTCGTTGCCCATGAGCCCCGCGATGTTCTTGCCCAGGGCCACCACCTGCGCCCCGGTGAGGGTGGCCACGTCGACGATGGCCTCAGGCGATGCCTCGGCGGCAAGGGAGAGGCCGTCAGCCAGCACCAGCCGGCCCTCGGCGTCGGTGTTGAGCACCTCCACGGTCTTGGCGTTGCGGATGCGCAGCACGTCGCCCGGCTTGGTGGCCGTACCCCCCGGCATGTTCTCGGTGATGGGCAAGATCCCAACCACCCGCACCCGAGCCCCGAGAGCCGGTAGAGCCGACATCGTGGCCAGCACCGCCGCCGCCCCCGACATGTCGGTCTTCATGGTCATCATCCCCTCGGCGTCCTTGATGGAGAGGCCGCCGGAGTCGAAGGTGATTCCCTTCCCCACCAGGACCACCGCCGGAGCCGCGCTGTCGCCCGGCGGCTCGTACACCAGCTCCACCAGCCGGGGCGGCTCGGCCGAGCCGGCGGCCACGCCGGCCAGCCCGCCCAGGCGCGCGTCGGCGATGGCGGCGGCGTCGAGGACCGTGACCCCCAGGCCCTCCCGCTCGGCGATCTCGGTGGCCACCTCGGCCAGGCGCGACGGCGTAAGGGCGCCAGCGGGCTCGTTGACCAGGTCCCGCGCCAGGCAAACCGCATCCGCCACCCGTCCCCCGCGCTGGAGCGCCCGGCCCACCTCCCCGTCGGCCAGGGCGCCGTCGGCCACGTCACCGTTCCCGTTCACCACCACCAGCTCTTCGATCCGACACGGCGAGAAGTCGCTCTTGTAGGCACCGAAGCCGTAGGCCGCCATGCCCGCTCCCTCGGCCACGGCGGCTGCCGCCGCCGTGCGCTCGACCTCCGGAGGGACGGCGTCGAGCAGGGTGGTGGCCGCCCTCGTAGACCTCCAAGCCGCCTTCACCACTGCGGCGGCGGCCTTGCGCAGGGCCTCGAGGCTCACCTCGTCTGCCTCTCCCACCCCCACGGCCATCACTGCGGTGCCGTCCTCACCCCGTAGGACAGCCACCTCTCCGGCCTTGCCCTCGAAGCCCTGGCGCTCGAGGAACCCGAGGTCCACCTCGACCACGGGGCCCGCACCGCCCCAGCCGGCCAGGCGCGGGCCGCTGACGAAGGGCACGGCCAGCACCTCCGTGCCGGCGGGCACCTCGGAAGCGGCGATGAAAGTGATGGACGGCATTCAGCTTCCCTTCCGGCGAGCGGGCAGGGACTCACCCTCCTGCCAGCGGGCCATGGTCCAGAGCAGGTCGGACAGGCGGTTGAGATAGGGCACGGCCAGGGATCCGGGAGCGGCGGTGCCCACGGACTGGCGCTCGGCCCGGCGCACCACCGTGCGGGCCACGTCCAGGAGGGCACCGGTACGGCTCTGGCCCGGCACCACGAACTCGCGGCGCGCCTGGGAGCGCTCGGTCAAGGCGTCGATGTGCACCTCGAGGCCGGCGATCATCTCGTCGGTGACCAACGACTGGCCCGCGGCCAGCTTGTGCCGGTTGTCCTCGACGGTCGCCAGGTCGGCCATGAGCACCCAAAGGTCACGCTCGATGGCCACCAGGAGGTCGTCGAGCTCGGACCCCTGTTCGACCTCGGCTCGAGCCAGGCCAAGGAAGGCCTGAGCCTCGTCCACGGTGCCGTAGGCGTCGACCAGCGGCGCGTCCTTGGTGGTCCGCCCGCCGAAGTACAGCCCCGTGGTCCCGTCGTCGCCCTTCTTCGTGTAGATCCTCATCGGGAGCGACAATCTAGGGCCGCCGCTAGCCTGTTTCGGATGCCCTCTCTTTCCAACATCTCTGGCTTCCCGCGCATTGGGCCAGAGCGTGAGCTCAAAGCCGCCACCGAGCGCTTCTGGCGCGGCGAGGCCTCCCAGGACGAGCTCGAGCAGGTCGGACGGGACATCCGCCGGGCCAACTGGACCTTCATGAAGGAGTCCGGCATCGACCTGATCCCCTCCAACGACTTCTCTTACTACGACCAGGTCCTCGACACCATTGCCCTCGCCGGTGCCGTCCCCGCTCGCTACGAGCATCCCGGCGGTCAGGTGGGCTTGAACACCTACTTCGCCATGGCACGCGGGCTCCAGGACGAGGGCGTCGACGTCACCGCCATGGAGATGACCAAGTGGTTCGACACCAACTACCACTACCTCGTCCCCGAGCTCGGGCCCCACACCGAGTTCGCCTTGTCCAGCGAGAAGATCTTCGCCGAGCACGCCGAGGCCAGGGCGCTCGGCATCGAGACCGTGCCCGTGCTCGTTGGGCCCGTCTCCCTCCTCCTCCTCGGCAAGTCGGCCGACGGTGTGGCCGAGGACTTCGACCGCCTGAGCCTCCTGGACCGCCTGCTGCCGGTGTACGAGGAGGTGCTGGCCCGCCTGGGCGCATCCAACGTGGAGTGGGTCCAGCTCGACGAGCCGGTGCTGGTCCAGGACCGCAGCCCCGCCGACCTGGAGGCGTTTGGGACGGCTTACGAGCGCCTTGGCGCCGCCCCGAAGCGCCCCAAGATCGTGGTGAAGACCTACTTCGACCACGTGGGCGAGGCCTACCCAGTGCTGCGGGGGCTGCCGGTCGAGGGCCTCGGGCTCGACTTCCACCGAGGTGAGCACAACCACCAGCTGATCCACGACCTGGGCGGCCTCGAGGGCAAGACGCTGTTCGCCGGGGTGGTGGACGGCCGCAACGTGTGGATCAACGACCTCACTGCCAGCCTCGACTTGCTGGAGCACCTTGGCGCCCACGCCGATGACCTCGTGGTCTCCACGTCGTGCTCGCTGCAGCACTCGCCCATCGACCTCGACGCCGAGACCGACCTCGATCCCGAGATCGGCTCGTGGATGGCCTTCGCCCGCCAGAAGGTGGGCGAGATCGCCTTTCTGGCCACTGGCCTCAACGAGGGCAGGGAGGCCATCGCCGGCGAGCTGGAGGCAAATGCCGGCGCCTTGGAGGGTCGGCGAACGTCGTCGCGCACCCAGAACCCCGCCGTGCGCGAGCGGTTGGCGGCCCTCACCGACGCCGACAGCCGCCGGGCCAGCAAGTTCCCGGAGCGGCGGAAGGCCCAGCAGGCCAAGCTCGGCCTTCCCCTGCTGCCCACCACCACCATCGGCTCCTACCCCCAGACGGCCGAGATCCGCCAGGCCCGGACCCATCTGCGCCAGGGGCGCCTCGGGCTCGAGGAGTACGCAGGCAAGATGAGGTCCGAGGTCGAGCGGGTCATCCGCTTCCAGGAGGACCTCGGCTACGACGTGCTGGTGCACGGCGAGCCCGAGCGCAACGACATGGTGCAGTACTTCGCCGAGCAGATGGACGGCTACGTCTTCACTCAGAACGCATGGGTGCAGTCCTACGGATCCCGCTACGTGCGCCCGCCGGTGATCTACGGCGACGTCCTCCGGCCCCAAGCCATGACCGCGGAATGGGCCATCTACGCCCAGTCGCTGACCGAGAAGCCGGTCAAGGGCATGCTCACCGGCCCCGTGACCATGCTCATGTGGTCGTTCGTGCGCGATGACCAGCCCCGCTCGGAGACGTGCAAACAGCTGGCGCTCGCCATCCGGGACGAGGTGGCCGACCTCGAGGCGGCCGGCATCGCCATCATCCAGGTGGACGAGCCGGCCATCCGTGAGGGGCTGCCCCTGCGGCGTGACCGCTGGGAGGAGTACCTCGACTGGGCCGTCTTCTGCTTCCGGGTCGCCACCTCGGGGGTCGACGACACCACCCAGATCCAGACTCACCTGTGCTACTCCGACTTCGGCGACATCATGGCCGCCATCCACGCCATGGACGCCGATGTGCTGCTGGTCGAGGCGTCTCGATCCCGCATGGAGCTGCTGAGCGACTTCCGGCGGGAGGGCTACCTCCAAGAGGTCGGGCCCGGCGTCTACGACATCCACTCGCCCCGCGTGCCCTCGGCCGAGGAGATGGCCGAGCAGCTGCGGCTCGCCATCGAGGTCCTCGAGCCGCACCAGATCTGGGTCAACCCCGACTGCGGGCTCAAGACCCGGGGATGGCCCGAGGTGGAGTCCAGCCTGCGCAACATGGTCGAGGCCGCCCGGCTCGTTCGTTCCGAACTCGCCTAGTCGCCTCGCAAGCGGAGCTTGCTCGGCGAGCTCAATCGTGCCTCCACCGCCGGCAGGGCCGGCGGCTGGGACTTGCTCACGTCGAGCAGGTGCACCACCTCCGCGCCGGCCAGGGTGGCGGCGTCGGCGATGAGGCGCCGGTGGCAGCGCCACCAGAGCGTCTCCGCGCACATGACGGCCAGAGGCAACCGGCTCAGCAGGTCGTCGAGCGCGCTGCGAAACTCGTCGCTGTCCATGTGGTCGGCGTAACCGGCGAAGGCGTCGTTCCTCCAAGCGGGATGGCGGCTGCCCTCCACCCGGCTGCGCCGACCACCGAGGACCTCGCACCACTCGTAGGCGATGCCCAGGGAAGGAAGCTCCCGCTCCAGGCCGTCCCGGCTCAAGTGAGGGTGGCGCCTGGATCCCGGGAAGCGGCGCACGTCCACGAGCCGGCCCACCCCGGCGTGGGCGACCACGGCTGCGAGCTCGGGCGCCGAGCGGGTGCCGTGACCGACGGTGAAGAGCTCTGGAGGACATAGCCCGCGGTTTCCGCCGGTCATGTCCTCCAGATCGCGGGGACCGGCGGTCACACCCCCGCCAGGACGGCCCTGGCCACCAGGTCGGTGCCGAAGGCGGTGAGGATGGCGAGGTACAACAGCCCGGTGGCGGCCATCACCGCCGAGTAGGCCCGCTCCTTCAGGGCGGCCCGGGTGACGAAGGTGAGAGCAAGGGTGGTGACGGCGCACGCCACCCAGAACCAGCCGAGGATCCCGCCGTAGCTGTCGTCAATGGCGCCGGACAGCACCGAGAGCATGCCCGTGGGCCACAGGAGAACGGCCATCTCCGCCGGCCACAGCCGTGCCAGCCACCCGTTCAGCTCGCCCAGCGGGCCCCGTCCCAGCTTCGGCTGCACCAGGTACCAGTGGCCGAGGAGCATGGCGTCGGTGACGACACCGAGGAAGGCCGCGCCCACGAGGGTCCGGGCCACGGCCAGAACGTCCGGGCCCCCTGCGGCCATACCAGCGGCAACAAGGCCCACCGATCCCACGAGCGGGGCAACCAGGTCCAGGGAGGGAGGGAACTCGGCAGGCCCCTGTTCCGACTGACTCCCGGCCAGGATCTCCGAGCCGTCCCCCCGCCCCACCATGGTCGCCACCCGCTCGGCGCGCCGGTCCTTGACCGCCCGCTCTCCCGCCACGCCGGCCTTGCGCCGCACGACCGAGACGGTGAGGGCCACAGAGGCGGCAATGGCCATGAGTACGGCACAGGCGTCGCGCACCGGCACCGGCCCCAGCAGCTGCCCGCACACCACGCCCAGTGCGGCGAGGGCGATGACCGTGCCCCGGAGGAGCCACCCGTACCCGATCCCCACCTGGCGCCGCCGGGTGGTGACCCAGCCGAAGAGCGCGATGCCGGTGGCCCACTGGAGCAGGACGGTCCCGGCGTCGAGGCGGATCAACGGAGACGGATCACCGGGTCGAGGGAGGTCAGGCCACGAGCGTGACGGTTATGCCCAACCCGGGCGCCCGACTGAGGCGACCATCGGTGGTGAGGAGTGGGCACGCCAACTCGCGAGCCAGCGCCACATAGAACGCGTCGTTGGTGGACAGGTTGTGCCGCAGCGACCACGCAACGGCGACCAGAGCGGCGTGGGAGAAACGCTCCACTGGGGACGTGCCGAGGTCCTCGACGGCCTCGCTGGCACGTGCCGGGGAGATCTCGCCTCGCCGCTCGAGGCCAGCCAGTGCTCCGATGACCTCGGCATCGAAGAGCTCTGGTGCCAGGAGGTCGAACCCGGCCAACTGCGGCTCGAGCCTCCCTGCGAGGGGAAGACGGCACAGGACATGAACCATGGCCGAGGCGTCAACCACGATGGCGTTCGGCAAGCTCCCGTACTCGTTCCTCTCGAAGCTCCCGCACGAGCTCGGCGGCGTCGAGGTCGGATCTGACGGGCTGGCGGCCACGGACCCGGGCGAGCCACTCCTCGCGCGGGGGGAGCAGCTGGTCCTTCTCGATCAGCCTCAGGACGTAGTCACGCACCGAGAGCCCTTGCATGCGCGCCCGTCGGCGGAGCTCCTCATGCAGCTCAGGCGGGAGGTTCTTGATCTGAAGGTTGCCCACAGCATGACGCTAGCATGCTGACAGCCTGCTTAGTCCAGCCTGCTTAGTCCAGCCTGCTTAGTCCAGCTTGCTTGGAACGCCGGTTGAGTCATCCGTGCACGACGGCCAGGTCGTGGGAGACGGTGTTGAGCGCCTCCGGCCCCGAACCGGTGGCCACCACGATGTCCTCGATGCGGGCGCCCCACCGGCCGTCCACGTATATGCCCGGCTCCACGGAGAAGGCGTTGCCCGCCACCAGCGGCTCGGCGTTGCCGCTCACCAGGTACGGGTGCTCGTGCTCCTCGAGGCCGATGCCGTGGCCGGTGCGATGGATGAAGTGGGGACCGAAGCCGGCTTCGTCGATGATGCGCCTGGCAGCGAGGTCCACCGCCTCGCACGCCGTGCCCGCGGTGGCGGCGGCGACGGCCGTGGCCTGAGCCCGCTGGAGCACGGTGTAGAGCTCGGCGAACTCGGCGGGCGGGGCGCCCGTGAACACGGTGCGGGTGATGTCGGAGCAGTAGCCGTCGAAGGCGCCCCCGAAATCGCACACCACCGCCTCGCCGGCCCGGATCCGGCGGGGACCGGGCTCGTGGTGGGGGCTGGCCGAGTTGGGGCCGCTGCCCACGATGGCGAAGTTGACCCGCTGGTGGCCCTCCGCCCGCAGGCGCCCACCGAGGTCGGCCGACACCTCGGCTTCGCTGCGGCCCACGAGGGGGACGTCACCGGCCATGAGCTGGGCCGCCACCCGGTCGGCGGCGGAGGCGGCCCGGCGCAAGGCTGCGATCTCGGCCTCGTCCTTGACCGCTCGCAGCGTTGCCGTGACCTCGGACGACGGGCGCCACGCCGTTCCGGGCAGCCGGTCCTGGAGGGCGAGGACGAAGCTGGCCCAGGTGCGGTCGGACACGGCAAGGAGGCGACGGCGCCCCACCAGGCCGGCCACGATGGCAACGGGGTCCTCGGTCTCGGACCATGGGCGCAGCGAGAAAACCGAACGATCCTCCGCCACTCGGGGCGCCTCGAGCGCCGGCACCACCAGCGTGGCCGCGCCATCAGCGGGGAGGACGAGCATCGTGAGGCGCTCCAGGGGCATGGCCTCGTACCCGGTGAGCCACGGCAGGTCGGCACCCAGCGACAGCAGCAGCGCGTCCACACCCAGCTCGGCCATGCGTGCCCGTACTCGCCCCAGACGCTCCGTGCGCACGCCGGCGAGCGTAGAGGTGTGGGATGGGATCGGTGCAACGGCCGGTCGTTCCTGCGGCGCGGGTGCCGAATTTCAGTCAGCCGGCCAGCAGTTCGTCGAGGCGCTCGTAGCCCTCGCGCACGCCGTGCTCCATGCCGCTGGCGAGGAAGGCGTCGCGGCCCTCGAAGCTGTCGACCAGTGAGGTCGCCGTGAGCCGGGTGCGGCCGTCGCCCAGATCCTCGAGAACGAGGCGCTCGAGCGCCACATCGTCAGGGGAGCCCTCGAAGGCGAAGGTCTGGACGATCGCCTCGGTGGGGCGCACCTCATGGAAGCAGCCGTAGAAGCCGAACTCGTTGCCCCCGCTGACGTGCAGGTACCGGTACGACCCGCCGGTGCGGCAGTCGTAGTGGTCGATCCGCATCTCGGTGCTGCGGGGCCCGAGCCACTGGGCGACGAGCTCGGGGTCGGTGTGGGCCCGGAAGACCTTCTCGGGCGGGGCATCGAAAGCCCGGGTGATCCGCACGAGCGGGACGTGGGGGTCGGCGGTGATCTCGGTCTGGTGGGCGCTGGGGGTGATCATGTCGGTGCTCCTGTCTGGGGTGAGGGGGAGGGTTCGACGTCGTCAGGCATGGCCCGCTGAAGGTCGTCGAGGCGGCGGTAGCGCTCCTCGGCCTGGCGGCGGTAGCGCTCGATCCACTTGGTCATGAGGTCGAAGACCTGGGCCTCGAGGTGGGCCGGGCGGCGCTGAGCCTTCCGGGTGGGGTCGGCCAGAGCCGAGAGAACCCGGGACAACGGATCAGCGCCCCTGCGGTGCCACGGTCGTCGAGGTCGCCGAGGACGTGGGGGGAGGCGCCGATGAGAGCTGGCTCACCGCTCGGGCCCAGAGAGGAGACCTCGCCGCCTCCCGGCACGACGGCCAGGGCCATGCCAGGCGGGGGTATGTACGCGGCCCTGAGCAGACCCACCAGGTCCAGTCGGTCGTAGTCGACGGTCGAGACCTGCTGGCGGGTGACCAGCACCTGGGTCCAGGTCCGCGGCTCGGCTCTGTCGTCGACGCCCGGAGGGGGTTCCTGGCAGACGTCGAAGGAGTCGAGCTGGGGGAAGCGCTCGAACACCTCGGGCAGGAACGCCTGGGCCACGGGCACGAGGTTGGCCACGTACACGTCCGCCCCCACGGGCCCGGTGGCCTCGACGTAGACGGCCAGGTGGCGCCCCGCCGGGTCGTAGTCCCGGCTGCCCACCCGGCTCGCCAGGCCCCCCCGAGTGATGCGTAGCCCGAGCCTCTCGACCGCGGGGGAGAACTCCTTCTCGATGCCCGCCTTGCTCCCCGGCGGGGGTTCCCGGTCACTCGATCGTCCTTCCCGCGGCGAGCAGGCGGCGAGGACGATAAGGAACAGCACGGCTGCCAGCCGGACGCTCGGAACACGGCAGCTCCGGAGGGCACGGGCGATCAGGGCTGGGGTACGGGTTCGCACTGGTCCTGCACTGGTCGCCGGACGGCCTGGCCGGCCGCCTTGGCGTGGTAGCTCGACCGGGTGAGGGGCGAGGCCTCGATGTGAGCAAAGCCCATCTCCGAGCCGGCCTCCCGCAGGCGCGCGAACTCCTCCGGTCGCCACCAGCGGGCCACGGGCAGGTGGCTCGAGGTGGGCCGCAGGTACTGGCCCATGGTGACTATGTCCACGCCCACGGCCCGGAGGTCGCCCAGCGCACCAAGGACCTCGTCCTCCGTCTCGCCCATGCCCAGGATGACGCCCGACTTGGTGACCAGTCCGGCGGCCTTGGCCCGCGCCAGGACGCTGAGGCTGCGGGCGTAGGACGCCGACGGGCGCACGGCCCGCTGGAGGCGGGCCACCGTCTCCAGGTTGTGGTTCAACACCTCCGGTCCGGCGGCGAAGATCGTCCCCAGTGACTCGGCGTCACCCTTGCAGTCGGGGATCAGCACTTCCACGGCCGTGTCCGGGCAGCGCCGGTGGATGGCGGCCACGGTGGCGGCGAACGCCGCCGCTCCCCCGTCGGGCAGGTCGTCGCGGGCAACAGCGGTGACCACGGCGTGGTCCAGTCCCATCCGCGCCACGGCCTCGGCGACGCGCTCGGGCTCGCCTTGGTCGAGCGCTTCGGGGTGACGGGTGTCCACCAGGCAGAAGCCGCACGCCCGAGTGCAGCGGTCCCCGTTGATCATGAACGTGGCCGTCCCGTCGGCCCAGCATTCGAAGATGTTGGGGCAGCCCGCCTCCTCGCACACGGTGTTCAGCTCCAGCGAGCGCATGGTGGCCTTCAGGTCCCGGAACCGCGACCCCATGTCGGCCTTGACCCGCAGCCACTCGGGCTTTCTGGCCTCCGCCGCCAAGCCGTCACCGGGCGCCACCCCCGCCTCGGCCAGCCGCCCGACGAGACGCACCGGCGCCGCACTGGGCGGCACGGCGCCCTTGGTGAAGGCGGAGAGATCCTCGCTGCGCACGCGCCACGCCACGTCCTGGCGCTCGACCCCCGCCCCGCCCCACCGCTCGGCGGCCCGGCGAGCCACGGCGTCCACCACGTCCCTCATGGTGGAGGCCACACCCTCGGCGGCCAGTGACGTGACGCCTCGACCGGGGATGCCGCAGGGCACGATCCGGGAGAACATGGACAAGTCGGGGTCGACGTTGAGGGCGAAGCCGTGCATCGACCGTCCCCGCGTTAGACGCACGCCCACGGCGCAGATCTTGCGCTCCCCCACCCACACTCCCGGGTAGCCGCCGAGCCGGGACGCACCGGGCAACCCCAGGTCGGCCAGGGCGTCGATCACCACCTGCTCGACGCCGTGCACGTGGCCGGGGGTGGCCCCCGGGGCCACGGGCACCGAAAGGATCGGGTAGCCCACCAGCTGGCCAGGACCGTGGTAGGTGACGTCGCCTCCCCGGTCGGTCCACACCAGCTCGGCCCCCACCTCGTCGGGCGGCGCCAGCACGTGCTCCTGTCGGCCCCGTACGCCGAGGGTGTACACGTGGGGATGCTCGAGCAACAAGAGGTGGTCGTCCTCCGAGCGCTCGTGGAGCGCCCGCTGGAGGACGTGGGCGTCACCAAAGGGCACGCGCCCCAGCCACCGCACCCGCAGTGGGCGGCGTCGGCTCAAGCGAGCTCCTGGGCCCAGTCCCTCGTCTCCAGGACCTCCTTCAGCCGGGCCACGAAGGCGGCGGCATAAGCGCCGTCGAAGGCCCGATGGTCGAAGGCCAGGGCCAGGTTGCCCACCGGGTGCACGGCCACGCCGTAACCGCCGTCCGGCAGAGCGACGGCCACCGGCTTGGGCTTGACGCCGTCGGTGGACAGGATTGCCACCTGGGGCTGGCTGATGATGGGGGCGGTGATGAGGGTGCCGTAGCCACCGGCGTTGGTGATGGTGAACGTGCCGCCCGAGATCTCATCGGCGCTGAGCTTCTTGGACCGGGCGCGGGTAGCCAGCCCGGCGATCTCGCGGGCCAGGACCCGGAGGCGCTTGCCCTCGGCATCGTGGACCACCGGGACGATGAGGCCCTCGAAGTCGAGGTCCACGGCGATCCCGAGGTTGACGTAGCGGTGCACGACCAGCTCGCCGTCGCCGACCGACGAGTTGAGGTTGGGGTAATCCCTGACGGCGTCCACCACGGCTCGGGCGATGAAAGCCAGGTAGGTGAGGCCCACGCCCTCCTCGACCTTGAAGCGCTCCTTGGCCGGCACCCGCACCTTGTCCACGTTCTGGTAGTCGACCTCGATCACGACCAGGGTGTGGGCCGAGGTCTCGATGGAGTGGCGCATGTGCTCGGCGGTCCGGCGGCGGATGTTGGAGAACGGCACCTTCACCTCCCGCTCTCCCGGACGGCCCTTGGCGAGAGGGGCCGGAGCGGGACCACGGCGCGCCGGGGTCTCCTCCGCCGGTCCGGTGACGGGCTCGCTCCTCGAGGGGGCGGCCGTGGCCGTGCCCTCGTTGCCGCGACCTTCGACGAAGGCCAGGACGTCGTCGCGGGTGACGCGGCCGCCGGCCCCCGTGCCGGAGATCTGCTCCACGTCGACGTCGTGCTCGCCGATGAGGCGCCGGACCAGGGGCGAGAGGAGCCTGCCGTTCCCGCCCGAGCGGGCCGCCCGATCGCCGGAGGCGGCGTCCTCCCGCGCCGACCGGGTGCCCGCCGTACCCACGCCACCGGTGGGCGGGGCTGCGGGCTCGGGCGCCCGAGCAGCTTCGGCCTCGCCCTTGGCCACCTCCGTGTTCGCTGCTTCGGCGGTGGCCTCCACCTCGCTCGCACCGGCCTCCTCGGCCTTGGCCGCCACCTCGGTCGCCTCGTCCCCAGCTTGGACGGCGATGTCATCGGCTGGGCCGTCGGCCGTCGCCTCGCCGGGAGCCGAAGGGCTGACGACCGCCAGCCTGGTGCCCACGTCGACGGTCTCACCTTCTTGCACCAGGATCTCCGAGAGGTAGCCGCCGGCGGGCGAGGGCACCTCCGAGTCGACCTTGTCGGTGGAAACCTCGAAGAGGACCTCGTCCTCGTCAACCCGCTCGCCCACCTCCTTGGCCCAGCGGGTGATCGTCCCCTCGGTGACGGTCTCCCCCAGCTGCGGCATGGTGATGTCAGTCACTGATCTCGTCCCTCGGAGCTCACGCGTGCAGTCCCCTCCCGGTCATGGCCAGAACGGTCTCCCCGAACACCTCCGACAGGGTCGGGTGAGGCTGGATGTACTGGGCGACCTCTTCGGGCGTCGCTTCCCAGTTGACGGCAAGGTAGGCCTGGCCCAGCTGCTCGGTGACCCACGGGCCCACCATATGAACCCCGAGGATGCGACCCGCCTTGCCGTCGGCACCCTTCTCGGCGATCACCTTCACCATCCCCCCGGGCTCGCCCACGATGAGGGCCCGGCCGTTGCCTCCGTAGGGGTCCACCTTGGTCATCACGTCGTAGCCCGCCTCCTTGGCCGCCTCCTCCGACAACCCGGCGAAGGCGACCTCGGGGTGGCAGTAGATGCACCACGGCACGGACGTGTAGTCCACCGGCACGGGCGACTCCCCCAGCATGTCCTTGACGGCCACGATGGCCTCGGCGAACCCCACGTGGGCCAGCTGTGGCGTGGCCACCAGATCGCCGACGGCGTACACGCCCGGCTCGGCGGTGCGGCACCGCTCGTCGATGCCCACGAAGCCCCGCTCGTCGACCTCCACGGCGGTGCCCTCGGCCACCAAGCCATCGGACAGTGGCCGGCGGCCCACTGAGACCACCACGGCGTCGACGGTGACCTGCTCCCCCTCGCCGAACAGCACGGTTGTGGCCTCGTCGCTCGGTTTGTGGCCCTTCACGGTGACCCCAGTCCTCACGTCGATCCCCCGCTTGGCGAACGACCGGGCCACCACGTTCACCACGTCCTTGTCGCAGCCGGGGAGCAGCTTGGGCAGCGCCTCGAGGAGCGTGACCTGCACCCCCAGATCGCTCATCATGGAGGCGAACTCACAGCCGATGGCGCCGCCGCCGATGACCACGGCGCTGGCCGGAAGCTCCTCTCGGGCCAAGAGCTCGTCGGAGGACATCACGAAGCGGCCGTCGACCTCGAAACCGGGAATGGTGCGGGGGACCGAGCCCGTTGCCAGCACCACGTGGGTGCCCCGGAGCTCCGTACCGTCGCTCACGGTCACCGTGTGGTCGGGGCCGAGCTGGCCAGTGCCGATGAAGGTGGTGATCGTGCGCCGCTTCATCAGGCCCTCCAGGCCCTTGTGCAGCTGATCGACCACCTTCTGCTTGCGCGCCTGGCTGACCGAGAAGTCGAGGACCGGCTGCTCGGCCTGGACGCCGAACTCCTTGGCCCCTGCCACGGTGCGGTACACCGACGCCGTCTCCAGGAACTCCTTGGCCGGGATGCAGCCTCGGTGCAGGCAGGTGCCGCCCACCTTGTCCTTCTCCACCACGGCAACGGAGAGCCCCGCCGAGGAGGCGTACAACGCCGCGGCGTAGCCACCGGGGCCACCGCCGATCACGACCATGTCGAACTGCTGTGCCGTGGGGACCACCTCCTCGCAGGGCTGTACTCGAAGACCCGGGCAGATCCGGGGCTCAGCCTACCGATTGGTCCGGCCCGGCCCCCGAGCGGTCACCAGCGAGCGAGCATGCTCACCTGGATGGCGAAGGCGACCAGGATGGCCAGGCCCGTCACCAGGGCGGCGATGATGAGCTTGCGGGTGCTCACGGCCGGGTCGGCGAGCGGTTCAGGGGCTGGGTCAACTTGGGCGTAGGCTAACGATGAAGCGCAGGGGAGCTCGGCGATCCGGGCTGAGAGGCGAGAAGAGCTTGCGACCCTCACCGAGACGACCGGTCCGATAACGCGGACCGAGGAGGCGCACGAATGGCTGTCCACCCGACCGTCAGCGAAACGAACGTCACGGACCCTCTGGCCATCGCCGGAAGGGAGTTCGGCTCTCGGCTCTTCCTCGGTACGGGCAAGTTCCCCTCCAACGCGTCGCTGGCGGACACGATCACCAGCTGCGGCACGGAGATGGTGACGGTGGCGCTCCGGCGGGTGGACCTCACGGCGGAGGAGGACATCCTCGACGCGCTCCCACCCGGGGTGCTGCTCCTCACCAACACCAGCGGCGCCGTGGATGCCGACGAGGCCATCCGCCTGGCCCGCCTGGCCCGGGCCGCCGGGCTTCCCGACTGGATCAAGCTCGAGGTCACCCCCGACCCCCGCTATCTGCTGCCCGATCCCGTGGAGACGTTGAAGGCCGCCGAGGTCCTCTGCGCCGAGGGCTTCACCGTCCTCCCCTACGTGAACGCCGATCCCGTGCTGTGCAAGCGACTCGAGGAGGCGGGGTGCGCCACGGTCATGCCCCTCGGCTCGTGGATCGGCTCCAACCAGGGCCTGCGCACCAAGGCCGCCATCGAGATCATCGTGGACCAGTCGCTCGTGCCCGTGGTGGTGGACGCCGGGATCGGCGCCCCGAGCCAGGCCGCCGAGGCCATGGAGCTCGGTGCCGACGCCGTGCTCGTGAACACCGCCATCGGAACCGCCAGGGACCCGGCGGCCATGGGCGCGGCTTTCCGCCTGGGGGTGGAGGCCGGCCGCAAGGGCTTTCTCGCCGGGCTGGCGTCGGAGCGGCGGGCGGCGGCGGCCAGCTCACCGCTCACGGGCTTCCTGTCCCCCCAGTGACGCTCTGGCCCGTGGTCTCTCCCGTGGTC
>JAUJNQ010000004.1:294715-311550 GCA_030448025.1 Acidimicrobiales bacterium
CCCGTGGTCTCTCCCGTGGTCCTGGAGTCGCGGCCCGACGGCGTGCCGGCGGGCACGGCGGCCTCGGACCTCCTGTCCACCGATCTCCGAGCCCTGCGGACACTCGTCGACGCCGCCTCGCCCGCCGACGTGGAGCGGGCGCTGCGCTCGCCCCGCCGCTCACTCGATGATTTCGCCGCGCTCCTGTCGGCACCGGCCGCGGCGCGGCTGGAGGACCTGGCCCAGCTCGCCCACCAGACCACCCTGCGCCGCTTCGGGCGCACCATCCACCTCTTCGCCCCCCTGTACCTGTCCAGCGAGTGCGTCAGCACCTGCACCTACTGCGGCTTCTCGGCCGCCAACCAGATCGCCCGCCGCACCCTGTCGCCCGAGGAGGTGCTGGCGGAGGCCCGGGCCCTCACCGCACGCGGGTTCCGCCACCTGCTGCTGGTGGCCGGCGAGCACGCCCGCATCGTGAGCAAGGACTACCTGGTGGAGTGCGTGCGGATCCTCGCCCCCGAGGTGCCGTCGATCTCGGTCGAGGTGCAGGTGTGGGACACCGACACCTACCGCCGCCTGGTCCGAGCCGGCTGCGAGGGCCTGGTCGTCTACCAGGAGACGTACGACCGCACGACGTACGCCGGCGTCCACCTCAAGGGCAAGAAGCGGAACTACGACTGGCGCCTCGCCGCCCTCGATCGTGGAGCGGAGGGTGGCATGCGCCGGCTCGGCCTCGGCGCCCTCCTGGGCCTGCACCCTGACTGGCGCTACGAAGCCCTCGCCGTCGCCGCCCATGCCCACGCCCTGCTTCGCCGGGCCTGGCGCTGCGAGGTGTCGCTATCACTCCCTCGCCTGCGCCCCGCCGCCGGCGGTTTCGAGCCCGCCGACCCGGTGGACGACCGCCACTTCGTACAGCTCCTGTGCGCCTTGCGGCTACTGCTTCCCGACGTGGCCCTGGTGCTCTCCACCCGCGAGAAGCCGGACTTCCGCGACGCCGTGCTGCGCCTGGGCGTCACCCACCTGTCGGCGGGGTCGCACACCGAGCCCGGCGGCTACGCCGACCCGAGCGACGCCGAGCCGCAGTTCCGGACCTCGGACAATCGCTCACCCGCCGAGGTGGCCGACCTCCTGCGGGCCAACGGCTACGACCCCGTGTGGAAGGACTGGGAGCGGGCGTAGTCGCCGCTTGGGCACCGACTGGTTGAAAGCTTGACGAAGTTCGCGCTGGGGCTCTGGTGTACGCAGGAGGCCGCAAGCTGCGGGCTGATCAGGCCGTCTGGTCACACAAAGTGACCAAAGGCCCCTCAAGCCAGCAAGTCGCCCGGCCGATGACTTTCTCGTGCCGAAGCGCCCCGCCGACATGCTGACCCTCTTGGCCGATGCAGCCAGCCTCATGCTGGCGTCGAGCTCCCGCACCCGACCCGCTTCGTTGTGGCCCACCGCTGTCCTGCAGGAGCCCAGGAACGACGGCCAACCGGCGTAGACCGCCGGCCCCCTGGCCGGCGAGCCCGCCATGAGAGAGAAGGGCTCAGCGAGCAGCCTTCACGAGCTGGGCCGTCCCCAGCCACCTCCGCCCGGCGTGAGGATCCGTACGACGTCACCAGCCCGCAGCTCCAAGGTGACCTTGTCCGCCAGGCGCTCGGCTCGGCCCTCGTCCCCGCCGGGCAGCAGCCAGTTCTCCCCGACAGCGCCCGGCCCACCGCCGGCAAGGCCCCACGGCTGGGATACCCGGCGCTCCGTGATGAACGAGACGGTCGCGTCCGCCAGCACCTGCACATCGCGCTCGATGCCCTCGCCGCCCGGAGCCGAGCCGGCTCCACCACTCCCCCGCCGTAGCCGGTAGCGCAGCACCCGCAACGGGAACGCGCGTTCCAGGGCCTCGATCGGCGTGTTCCTCGTGTTCGTCATGGCCGTGTGAACGCCGCTCATCCCCGCCCGGCCCGGCTCCGTGCCCGAACGGGGTGCCGGCGGACGGCCTCCCTGCCCACCGGCCACGGTCTCGTAGTACACCCAGGGCCGGCCTCCTGACGCCTGGCCGCCGTCCGTCTGGCCGCCGATCATGAGGTTGTTCATCGTCCCCTGGCCGGCCGCGCCGACCCGCTCCGGAACGGCGTGGGCCAGCGCCCCGAGGCAGACGTCGGCCAGCCGCTGGCTCACCTCCACGTTGCCCGCGCCCACCGCCACCGGGACCAGCGCGTTGACGATGGTGCCGAGCGGGGCCACCACCTCCACGGGGCGCAGCGCCCCGCCGTTGGCGGGGATGGTGGGGTCGGTGGTCGAGCGCAGGGCGAAGGCCACGGCGCTGACCGTCACCGCCTCCACGGCGTTGACGTTGCCCGCGCGCTGACGATCGGTCCCGGTGAAGTCGAAGGTGGCCGTCTCACCGTCGACGGTGAGCGTGAGGACGATGCGGGCCGCCTCCCGCTGCTCGGGCCGCGGCCCGCAGGAGTCGACGACGTCCTCGAACTCCCATCGCCCGTCGGGGACGTCGGCGATGGCAGCCCGCATGCGGCGCTCGCCGTAGTCGACGACCTCCCCGAGCGGCTCGTGGGCCAGGGCGGCCAGGCGCTCCACGCCCACCACGTTGGCGCCGGCCTGGGCGTCGAGGTCACCATCGCGCTCCTTCGGGGTGCGGGAGTTGGCCCGGAGCATGGCCGCCACCTCGGGGCCGAGCCGGACGGGCGGGATGCGCAGCCCCTCCTGGTACACCACCGTGGCCTCGGGCGGGATGGAGCCGGGCGCCATGCCACCCACGTCGGCGTGATGGGCGCGGTTGGCGGCCCAGCCGACGAGGCGGCCTGCGGCGAAGCACGGGGCCACGAGGGTGAGGTCGTTCAGGTGGGTCCCGCCGGCAAAGGGGTCGTTGAGCACGATCTGGTCACCGAGCCCGAGCTGGTCGGGCGGGAAGGCGTCCATGGCGGCTCGCACCGAGGCGGGCATGGCGCCCAGGTGGACCGGTATGTGCTCGGCCTGGACGAGCAACTCGCCGTCGGCGGTGAAGAGCGCCGCCGAGCAGTCGGCCCGCTCCTTGATGTTGGGGCTGGAGGCCGAGCGCCGGAGCACGGCGCCCATCTCGTCGGCGATCCCGGTGAGCCGGTAGATCAGGATCTGGAGCGACGCAGGATCCACGATCCTCCCTTCCCCACCTGTGCCGACCACCCGTCCGGGACCCACACCGTGCAGTCCGGCTCGGCCAGCACCTGCGGGCCCCTGGCTGGCTCCCGGCGCCCGGTGGGCGGCAGCTGGCCGGGCTCGGTCGGTGGGGGCAGGCGGGCCGCGGCCCGCAGCGCCGTCACCTCTACCGCTGCTCCCGGACGGGCGAAGCCGTTGCGGCGGCGGTGCTCGTCCTCGAAGGCGGCCACGCCGGGCACGGTGAGCTCGTGGCCCTGGCCTTCGTAGCGGCAGTCCAGCAACAACTCGACCTCCACCGTCGTGGCGTCCTCGAAGGTCACCGTGGCCGTCGCCGTTGTCTGGTTGAGCAGGAGCTTGGCCGGCGTGTCGGGCTCCACGCCGACCACGTGGCGAGCGGCGGCTCTGGCCAGGTCGAGCCGCGCCGCGGGCAGGCCGTGCCGGTCCCCGAGCCCGGGCCAGGAGCGCACCAGTACCGCCTGAGGAGGGGCGCTCAGCAGACCCACGGCCGACAGCACGCCCGCCCGGGGAGGCACGATGACGGCCGTCATGTCGAGGGCGGCGGCCAGCGTGCAGGCGTGGAGGGGCCCGGCCCCGCCGAAGGCAACCAGGGCCAGGTTGCGGGGGTCGACGCCGCGCTCCACCGTCACCGCCCGGATCGCCTGCTCCATGGACGCGTCGACCACGGCGATCACGCCCTCGGCTGCGACGCCTGCCCGCTCCAGCGCCGCCGCTGCCCTCTCCCGGTCGAGCCTGCCGATGCCCGGAAGCTCGGTGTCCTCGGGAATGCGCCCCGCCACCAGGTCGGCGTCGGTGACCGTGGGCTCGGTACCTCCCAGTCCGTAGCAGGCCGGTCCCGGTGCAGCACCGGCGCTCTGAGGGCCCACCAGGAGGGCCCCACCGGGATCGATGCGGGCGATGGACCCGCCGCCCGCCCCGATGGTGTGGATGTCGAGGGCGGGGAGGCGAACGGGGAAGCCGGCCACGCGGCGCTCGGCTGCCGGCGCCGGGGCGCCCCCGCTGATGAGGCACACATCGGTGCTGGTGCCCCCCATGTCGAAGCTGACGGCGTCGGGGAAGCCCGCGGTGGCCGCCGCGTCCGCCGCCGCCCGCACTCCTCCCGCCGGCCCAGACAGCAGCAGCGAAGCGGGGTGGTCGGCGGCCTCGTCAAGCGCCACCAAGCCCCCGGCGGAGGTCATCACCAGCACCCATTCGGCCACCTCGGCTAGCCCCTGGAGATAGGAGCGGGTGGCCGGGCGCAGGTAGGCGTCGACCACGGTGGTCACGCTGCGCTCGTACTCCCGGAACTCGGGGGACACCTCATGGGAGCAGACGACCTCGTGGCCCCGCTCGGCGAGCACGCCGGCCACACGCCGCTCGTGGGAGGGGTCGAGGTCGGCGTGCAGGAGGCAGACGGCCACGGCGTCCACCCCCTCCGGGATCTCGGGGATGCCGGACTCGCCCAGCGGCGCCACCTCGGCCCCATCCGCCCCCAGCCGCCCGCCGACCTCCAGGCGAAGCTCCCGGGCCACCAGCGGCTCCGGGCGATCGGCGAAGATGTCGTAGAGAGAGGGACGGTCCTGGCGGGCGATCTCGATGACGTCGGCCAGGCCCTCGGTGGTCACCAGCGCCACGGTGGCGCCCCGCCGCTCCAGCAAGACGTTGGTGGCGACCGTGGTGCCGTGGGCCATGAGCTGCGGGGACCCGGCCCCGAGGCCCTCGACGCCGCGGCGCACGGCCCGGCCCGGCTGGTCGGGGGTGGAGAGGACCTTCGCGATGCGACCGTCGTCGCCAACAACGTCGGTGAACGTGCCCCCGGTGTCCACGCCCACCCGCACCCGTTGGAACCTACCGGCCGGACCCGCCGCCCTGTGGTGACCCTGGGCGACGTAGGGTGCCGATCCGCCCCTATGCCCAGACCGAGAGCGCAGTGACCGACCTGGCCGGGATCGTCCTCCCCGACGCCCGCAGCGGCGAACCCTTCGACCTCGGGTCCGGGCCACGCCTCGCCCTGATGAGCGTCATCCGGCACCGGTACTGACTGCCGTGCCAGGAGCACCTCGTGGAGGTGCGGGACGCGCGGGACCAGATCGAGGCGATGGATGCCATTGCCGTCGCCGTTGGGTTCAGTCCCGTCGACGCCCTGGCCGCCCTGGCCGACCAGCTGGCGTGGCCGTGGCCTTTCCTGAGCGACACTGACCGCGTCCTCTATGCACGTCTGGGCCTGGAGCGAGCCCCTCGCCGGGCGGTGTACAACCCGGGGACGCTCAACAGGTACGCCAAGGCTGTCGCCCGGGGCGAAGGCCTGAAGCGGCCGGTGGAGGACGTGCGCCAGCTGGGCGGCGATGCCGTCGTCAAGAACGGCCGAGTCGTCCGGGCCTTCCGGCCGGCCAGCCCCGACGACCGCGCACCCCTGAGCACGCTCCTTGCCGCCGTGTCAGAGGCAGCGGCCGCCTCATAGGCTGCTCCCCTCATGCAGCCCTCGAGCGGGTGCCAAAGGGCGTCGTCGATGTGCCGCCAAGTGGGCGTCGAGCGATTCCCGCCATGGTGACAGCGGAAGCTCCCCGATCCGTCACCACTCAGTCCCACCCGCTCCTCGACGTCAAGGACCTGAGGGTCGATTTCCCGTCCGATGAGGGGACGGTTCACGCCGTGCGCGGGCTGAGCCTGACCGTGGAGCGGGGTGAGGTGCTCGGCATCGTCGGGGAGTCCGGCGCCGGCAAGACCGTTGCCGCCCTGGCCGTCATGGGCCTCCTCCCGGACTCGGCAAGCGTGGGCGGGTCGATCAGCTTTCGAGGCCGGACTGTGCTGGCGATGACCGCCAAGCAGCTGACTGCAGTTCGCGGCAAGGAGATGAGCCTCATCTTTCAGGACGCCACCAGCGCCCTGAACCCAGTGCTCACCGTCGGCCGGCACATCGCCGAGGTCCTGCAGGCTCACCAGGATCTCTCGTGGAAGGACGCAATGGACCGAGCCGTCGAGCTGCTCGACCTCGTGGGCATCCCCGAGCCGAGGAGGCGCGCCGGAAGCTACCCCCACGAGTTCTCGGGCGGGATGAGACAGCGCGTCCTCATCGCCATGGCCATCGCCAATGACCCAGACCTGATCATCGCCGACGAGCCAACCACCGCGCTGGACGTCACCGTGCAAGCTCAGGTGCTCGAGCTCCTCCAGAAGGCCCAGGCAGAGACCGGAGCGGCCATCGTCCTCATCACCCACGACCTCGGCGTCATCGCCCGCATGGCCGAGCGCGTCATTGTCATGTATGCCGGCAGGGCCGTGGAGGCGGGAAGCGTCGAGGACATCTACTACCGGCCGCGCATGCCCTACACGGTGGGCCTGCTGGGCTCGCTGCCACGCCTCGATGAGCGCTCGTGGTCGCTGACCCCGATCGAGGGGGCACCGCCATCACCGCTGAACCTACCGTCGGGCTGCCCCTTCTGGCCCCGGTGCCCGATGTCTCGTCCGGACTGTCGACACAGCGAACCGGAGCTTCGCCTCCTGGAGGGCGCTGATCACCGAGCGGCGTGCCACTTCGCCGAGGAGCTGGCGGCCGACGATCAGCCGAGCAAGGCCGCGGCCCCTGAGCGACCCGCGCCTCCGGACCGCAGCACCGCTGATGAGGCCGATGACCGGGGCGAAGCCCTGTTGGAGGTCCGAGGGCTGGTAAAGCACTTTCCTCTTCGAGGCCGGGGGCTCCTCCGGCGCAACGTCGGCGACGTGCACGCGGTGTGCGGCGTCTCCTTGGAGCTGCGACCCGGAGAGACCCTGGGCCTGGTTGGCGAGTCCGGCTCCGGTAAGTCGACGACCGCTCGGGCCATCCTCCAGCTCGATCCGCCCACGTCGGGCGAGGTGCGGTTCCTGGGGACCGACCTCGGCTCCCTCTCCACGCGAGCCATGCGGAGGGTACGCAGGGATCTACAGATCGTGTTCCAGGACCCGTTCGCGTCGCTGGACCCTCGCTTCACCGTGAGAGAAATCGTGGCCGAGCCCCTCCGCATCCACCGGCGCCCCGCCGAGGAGGTGAGGGAGCGCGTCGACCAGCTCCTGGAGCGTGTCGGACTGAGGTCGGAGGAAGGGGGCCGTTATCCGCATGAGTTCTCCGGCGGGCAACGTCAACGCATCTCCATCGCCAGGGCGTTGGCCCTGGAGCCCAAAGTCATCGTGCTCGACGAGCCGGTGTCGGCCCTGGACGTGTCGATCCGCGCCGGGGTGGTCAACCTGCTCGAGGACTTGCAGGACCGTCTCGGGCTGGCCTACCTGTTCATCGCCCACGATCTGTCCGTCGTGCGTCACATATCGCAGCGCGTGGCGGTGATGTACCTCGGCAAGATCGTCGAGATCGGCACCCGCCACGACATCTACGAGCGCCCGTCGCACCCCTATACCCAGGCGCTGCTCTCGGCTGTCCCGGTGCCTGATCCCCTCTTGGAGCGACGCCGACAGCGCATAGTGCTCGAGGGAGAGGTTCCGAGCCCCGTCGATCCCCCTTCGGGCTGCCGGTTCCGGACTCGGTGCTGGAAGGCCCAGGACGTCTGTGCCGTCGAGGAGCCGGCCCTCGTCGACCGGGGACAAGGACACCCTGCTGCCTGCCACTTCACGGCCGTCGAAGCGGTTCTCTGACGGTCGTTCGCCGACCGTCGTTCACTGAACTGACCGTCAAACGGGTTGGGGGCGGTCGCCACGTCGCCTGCGGACGTGGGGGTTGAGGGCGTTGTTGATGGCGTCGCTCAACAGGTTGAGCCCCAGCACGGCCACGAGGATGGCGAGCCCCGGGAAGACCGCCATCCACCAGGCCACCCGCATGAAGCTCTGGGCGTTGTTGGCCAGCAGACCCCAGCTCATGGCGTTCGGGTCTCCGAGACCGAGGAAGCTGAGGCTGGCCTCCAGCAGGATCACCCGGGAGCCCATTAGGGCGATGATCACCAGGGCGGCGGGCACGACGTGGGGAAGGATGTGGCCAATGACGATCCTGGCGTTGGAGGCCCCCAGCGCCCGAGCTGCCCCCACGAACTCGCGCTCCCGGAGCGACAGCGTCTCCGTTCTCACGACCCGGGCCAGCAGCGGCCAGGAGGTGACCCCCAGCAACAGGATGAGGTTGCTGAGCCCGGAGCCGAACAAGGCCACCACCAGCAGAGCCAGGAAGAAGCGCGGCACTGACTGGAACATCTCGGTTACCCGCATGAGACCGTCGTCGACAAGGCCGCCCCTGTAGCCGGCCACGGCGCCGACCACCAGGCCGATGGCAGCGCTGATGGCCGACACCGCCACGACCACGGTCATGGACGTCCGAGCTCCTGCCACCACAGCGCTGAAGAGGTCTCTTCCCAGGTCGTCGGTTCCCATCGAGTGCTGCCCGGACGGCGGCTGGAACGGCCCGCCCACGGCGCGAAAGGGGTCGTGGGGCGCGATGCTCTCGGCGAAGACCCCCAACACCAGCACCGTCAGGGTCAGCACCAACCCCAGCACTCCGGAGCCGGTCCCCAAGAAGCGCCGCAGCCAGCGCCGCCGGCGCACGCGGGGTCGGACCTCGGTGAGCACCAGTGCGGTGTCAGTCATAGCGAATGCGGGGATCGATGGCGGCGGTCACCAGGTCGGTCACCAAGTTGGCCGCCACCACGCTGAAGGCGACGAGGAGGACGAGGCCCAGCAGGACCGGGTGATCGTTGGTCTGGGTGGCGGTGAGCAACAGCCGTCCTAGGCCCGGCCACGCGAACACCGTCTCCACCAGGATGGCCCCCGACACTAGGTAGCCGAGCCGTGTCCCCATGACGGTGACCACCGGAAGCATGGCGTTGGGGAGGGCGTGGCGGAACAGCACCCGGCTGGGAGAGAGGCCGTTGGCCCGGGCGGTCGTGACGTAGGCGGAGGACATCTCCTGCACGACACCGGTACGCGTCAACCGGGATACGAGGGCCACTTCGGACACGGCCAGGACAAAGGCCGGCAGGACCAGGTGATGAGCGACGTCGAGCACATGGCTGATGCCGCTGTAGTTGGCCCGCAGGTCGGTCATACCCTGGATGGGGAACCATCCGGTGCCGAAGGCGATGAACAGCGTGGCCAGCTGGGCCAACCAGAAGACGGGGACGGCGTAGCCGACCAAGGCCGTGGTGCTCACGCCGACGTCGAAGGGCCCGGATGGTCGGCGGGCGGCCAGGGCGCCGAGCACCACTCCGCCGATGCTGGCCACGCTCACCGCCGCGCCCATGAGCAGGAGCGTGGCGGGCAGGCGCTGCGCGATGGCATCCATCACCGGGCGTCCCTGCACGTAGGAGTTGCCCAGGTCACCCTGGGCCACGTTGGCCACGTAGGTGAGGAACTGCTGGAGCAGGGGCCGATCGAGCCCGAACTTCTCCCGCATGAACTGGTAGTAGCCGACGTCGCCGCCCTCGCCGGCCAGCGCCGCGATCGGATCCCCCGGCGCCAGATGGATGGCCAGGAAGGTGACGACGAGGATGGCGGCGACGGCGGGGATGACTTGAAGCAGGCGCCTCAGGACATACCAGGCGCTCACTTACAGAATGCGGTCTCCGCGAACAGGCCCGTGTTGGGGTAGTTGAAGCCCGAACAGCCAGCGCGATGAGCGCGGATGAACTCGGTCTCGACCAGCCAGAGGTAGGGCTGGTCACGCACGGCAACCTCCTGGATCCGTCGATAGGTGTTGCGGGACACGTTGGGGTCGACCTGGGCGCTGGCCTGGTCCCACAACCCGTCCATCTCCGACGTGCGGTAGGCGGTCAGGTTGGTGAAGGGAACGGCCTGGTACTGCGTGGAGTGGTACTGGCGGCGCACGCCGATCTGGGGGTCGTCGCCTTGGCAGTAGGAGACGATGGCCAAGTCGAAGGTGCGGTTCACGAAGACGCTCGTGCCGAACGTGCCCGGCGGTCCGCTGCGGACGGTGACGTTGATCCCGACTTCGGCGAGCTGGGCCTTCAACAGGTTCCCGTAGGTAACCTGAGCTCCCGGCCCGATGGCCCAGAAGTCGACCGAGAACCTGATGCCCCCGGGTCCACGTGGGCGTCCGGCCTCGTCCAGCAGGCGGTTGGCCTCGGCCAGGTTGAATGGTGGAGTGGGCTGAGGTGCGTGGGCGAAGCCGATCCCACTGTGCATCGGGGCGGCGGCGATGCGGCCCTGCCCGAACTCGATCTGGTCGAGGTAGGCCTGGCGGTTGAGGGCGTGAGCGACGGCCTTGCGCACCCTGACGTCGCTGAAGTGGGGATGGGGCGCCGGATCGCCGGCTATGACGCTGCCGTTGGTCTGTCTCTGGCCCCTCCGGTCGCCAGAGGCGAGCAGGTTGAAGCCCACGGTCATGAGGCAGTTGCCGCCACCCGTCCCCCTCGGGACGCCGACCACGCTGAGGCCCCGATTTGCCCTGAGCGCACCCAGCCGGGACTTGTCCACCTCCCAGCTCCAGTCCAGCTCACCACCTTCGAGGGCCAGCGACGCCGTCTGGTTACTGGGGAAGAACCGCTCCACCATCCCGTCCAGGCACGGCAGGTCCCGGCGGTGGTAGTTGGGGTTGCGCACGAACTGGACGTCGTTGCCGTACGACTTGAGCATGAAGGGCCCTGTCCCCTTCGGGTCCCGGTTGGCCGCCGTGTTGGTGAGGGGATCGTTGGCCGGGTAGCGATGAGCGGGGATGATGGGCGCCTCGGTCACGTTCAGCTGCTGGAGGAGAGGGGCGTAGGGCCGGTTGAACTGGAACACGACCAGGTCGGACCTGGCCGCCTCGATGTACAGCAGGGGCGAGCCGGCCGAGCCTGCCGGAAGCCCCATTGACGACTGGGTCCTCGAGTGGCCCCTGAGGGCGTGGTCGAAGGTGAACTTGACGTCCCCGGCATTGAAGTCTCTTCCGTCGTGCCACTTGACCCCGGGCCGGAGCTTGAACTCGTAGCGCTTGCCGCCGTCGGCGATGACCCAGCTCTCGGCCAGGTCTGGGTAGGGGTTGGAGTTGGCGTCCAACCCGATCAAGCCGTTGTAGAGCGGCTCGGCCGCTGGTGTGCAGGCCGCCGTTGGAGCTGATGGCCGGGTTGAGGTGCCCTGGGTCGCTCCCGACGATACCGACCACCAGGTTCTTGCCCCGGAACCTGATGCAGTCGGGGCTTGCCACCGGTTCTTGGCCGACTGGCCTGAGGGCGAAGGGGATGTCTCCGATGACCCTCTGCGCGGGCACCCTGGGAGCCCCCTGGTCGCACTCCCGCCCGCTGCCCCGCTTTGACCCGGAGGGGGAGCCTCGGCCGTGCCAACTGTGGTTGGAGTCTCCGCGACGGACTGCGGCGTTTCCTCTGTGGCTGCGCCGGCTCCAGCTACTTCTCCTGGATAGTTGCCGTCGCGCCCGGCGGCGAAGAGGACGCCGCCCAGGAGCGCTACCACCAGGGCGATGGCGCCGCCCCCGAGGACGGGCCGTTGGCCAAACAGCTCGGAGAGCCTGGCGATGGGTGGGGGCAGTGATGAAAGGCGAAGTCGTGGCAGTCGCATTGTCCTCACCAAAAGGGGCTATTTCGCCGGCACGCTATCCCGACGGAAACTCTGCAGTCCCATATATGCAGCGTTTCGAGGTGGTACCCGGGATGAGCGACGCTTGCCGGATGGCGCGGCTATCCCTGGTGCGTCAGGGCAAGGGTGGCCTCGTCAGTGGCGATCGCCGGCTGGTGCCCCATTGCCGGGGAATGCGGGCGGACCATGCTGATGGCCAGGAGCAGGCTCCACACCAGGAACATGAGAAAGGCGATGAAGCCGATGGACCCGAGCGCCGAGCCCTGAACCGACGCCACGGAGAGGATCCCGCCGAGGACCCCGAACAGAGCCGCGATGACCCCGAGCGAGCACAAAGATGGAGGCAGGGCCCGGGTTCTCGCCCCTGCGAGGCTGAAGCCCCTGCGGTTAGGGCGAACCCCAGCGCCACCAGCCCGAGGAGCATCAGCGTGTTCAGACGATAAAGGGTTCCGGTGAGAGCGGGCGCCGTTCGCAGCGCCGCAGCGCCAATGGCCATCGCCCCACTGACTCCGGACGACACCAGCACGGCGGTAGCGGTGACCGCAGTGCCGATGACGCCTACGACCGACCATCCTTCGCCCCGGTCTCGCTCGGCCGGCCGCACCTCCGTCAGCAGACCGGCGACGAAAACGGAAAACGGGATCAACGCCAGGGCCATGAGCGTCGAGGCTGCCTTGGCCGGCCCTGCGTCTGCTGTGTAGTAGCGGGCGATGACTTCGGACGGCGCATCGGGATCGGGCGCGCCAGCCGTCAGCAGGAGACCGGCCACCACGAGGACGACGAAGAAGATCCCGGCCACACCAGCTGTTCGCTTGAACGGCATGGCTCTCCCGTTTGTCTAGCGGCACCTGACCCTGGAGCTGGCCTGGCCCTTCCGAGCGGCCGGCGAAGCCGCAGCTTTGCCCAGTCAGCCGGCACGCGCAAAATCGGCGCAACCCAGGTGGTTCGCCCGCGTTGCTGGCCCTACGTGCTGCACGCAGCTACAGCGGCTGCACCAGCCATACCTCCTCCTCACCGAGATGGTCACGGAGCGAGCGGACCTGGCTCCCGACGGCGGCGTCCTCGCCGTCCCACACCACCACCGCCTCGTGGGCGTGGCGGGCCAACCAGGCATCACGGCGCCTGAGTGCCATCCCGGCTGCTTGCTTCGATCCCGGCGCCTTGGCCTGGAGGAGCACCTGTCCTGAGGCTGCCTCCAGCAAGCGTCGGTAGCGTTGCCTCGACGAGGCCGGCCACACCTCGTCCTGACCCGGGAAGGCAAGGACGACCACGTACGGGGCGTTGGCGCGCGCAGCAGCCTCCGCACCGAGCTGCTCGGCGCCCAGACCGAGGCCGGTGAGCACCAGAAGATCCGGGTGCAGCTCCCTCTTGGCGACCAGGATCCGGCGAAGTTGGTCGCGTACCCCTTCGGCCACGGGGTTCCCCTCGTAGCCGCCGAGCGCTGGTGGGCGGTGGCCGGCCACCACCAGCCGGTGGCCCTCGGGGACCCGGGGATCGGAGCCGGGCCCCACAGGGACGAGGTCGGGGGCGCCGAGACCCTCCGGCGTCCCCTCCCCGTCGCGGGCCCGTTGCGTGCGAGCCGCCTCGACGGCCAGGCGGTCCACCAGGTCGTTCATGCGATCCGCCGAGTGGCCCTTCACCCAGGTGAACCCCACGCGCTGCGGATCGGATTGCACGGCGTCGATCAGCGGCTCCCAGAGGTCCCGGTTGGCCACCGGCTTCTTGGCCTTGTTGAGCCAGCCGCGGGCCAGCCAGCCTTCCCACCAGCGGTCCCGGAAGCAGTTGACCACGTAGGTCGAGTCGCTCACCACCTCCAACCGTCCGTCCAGCGAGGTCACCGCCTCCAGGGCGGCCCGGACCTCCATGCGCTGGTTGGTGGTCCCCGCGTCGGCCCCGCTGGCGTAGCGACCGCCGGGCACGGCCCACGCCCATCCACCCGGCCCCGGGTTCCCCAGGCACGCGCCGTCGGTGTACACGGTCGTGGCCGCAGTCGGTTCAGGGGGCACAGCCGACTCTCGCGCAATCGGCCCGCTCGTGGGAGCTCTCGAACGCGCCAGACTGACGGGGTGACTGACGGGGCGAGCGACGACGAGCGGGTGAGCGTCTACTTCAACCCAAGCTGCTCGAAGTGCCGGAGCGCGCGCCGGCTCCTGGACGAGCACGGTGTAGGCGCCGACTACGTCCGTTACCTCGACGACTCGCCGTCGCTCTCCGAGCTGGAACGGGTGATGGCGATGCTCGGCATAGAGGACCCCCGGGCCATGATGCGCACCGGCGAGGCCCGCTACGCCGAGCTGGGCCTGGACAGCGCCGACCGCCAAGGCCTGCTCGACGCCATGGCCGCCAACCCCATCCTCATCGAGCGGCCCATCGTCATGCGCGGCGGCCGAGCCGTCATCGCCCGCCCACCCGACCGCCTCCTCGACCTCCTGGACTGACCCGTGGCGCGCGGGGCGGGCGCCAGGTGCGAGCATAGGAACCCATGGACCCGCTGATCATCGACGGCTTCGCCCACCATCTCCCCGACATCGACCCTCAGGAGACGGGCGAGTGGGTGGACTCCTTCGACGCCGTGGTCGAGCACCTGGGCAAGCCCCGCGCCCAGTTCCTGCTCATGAAGCTCCTGGACCGGGCCCGGGAGCAGCAGGTGGGCTTCCCGGCCACGGTCTCCACTCCTTACGTCAACACCATCCCGCCCCAGCAGGAGCCGTGGTTCCCGGGTGACGAGTACGTGGAGCGGCGCATCCGGGCCTACATCCGATGGAACGCGGCGGTGATGGTCACCCGGGCCAACACCATCTCCGACGGCATCGGCGGCCACCTGGCCACCTACGCCAGCTCGGCCAGCCTCTACGAGGTCGGCTTCAACCACTTCTTCCGGGGCAAGAACGAGGGACGCGGCGACCAGGTGTACTTCCAGGGCCACGCCGCCCCGGGCATCTACGCCAGAGCCTTCCTCGAGGGGCGCCTCAGCGAGGACCAGCTGGACCACTTCCGCATGGAGCTGGGGGGCCGAGGCCTGTCCTCGTATCCCCACCCGCGGCTCATGCCCGACTTCTGGGAGTTCCCCACGGTGTCGATGGGCATCGGTCCCATCAACGCCATCTACCAGGCCCGCTTCAACAGGTACCTGCACAACCGAGGCATCGTCGACACCTCCGGCTCCAAGGTGTGGTGTTTCCTGGGCGACGGCGAGACCGACGAGCCCGAGTCGCTGGGCGCCCTCTCGCTGGCTGCCCGCGAGCAGCTCGACAACCTGATCTTCGTCGTGAACTGCAACCTGCAGCGCCTCGACGGTCCGGTGCGGGGCAACGGCAAGATCATCCAGGAGCTCGAGGCCATCTTCCGGGGAGCGGGCTGGAACGTCATCAAGGTCATCTGGGGCTCGGCCTGGGACGACCTGCTGGCCCGGGACACCCACGGCGTCCTGCTCAACAAGATGAACTCCACCGTCGACGGGGAGTTCCAGAAGTACTCGGTCGAGTCGGGGGCCTACATCAGGGAGCACTTCTTCGGTGCCGATCCGCGGCTGCGCCAGATGGTGGAGCACCTGAGCGACGACGAGCTGCGGAACCTGCCGCGGGGCGGCCACGACTACCGCAAGCTCTTCACCGCCTACCAGGCAGCGGTGGAGCACACCGCCACGCCCACGGTCATCCTGGCCAAGACGGTGAAGGGCTGGACGCTCGGCCCCGAGGTGGAGGCCCGCAACGCCACCCACCAGATCAAGAAGATGAACAAGGCCCAGCTGCTGATGCTGCGTGACCGCCTGTACCTCCAGGACCAGATCCCCGACGAGGCCTTGGACGCCGAGTTCCCGCCCTACTACCGCCCGGCCGAGGACTCACCGGAGCTCCAGTACATGATGGAACGCCGCCGCGCCCTGGGCGGCCCCCTCCCGGAGCGGCGCTTCGAGCCCAAGGCCCTGCCCGCCCCCGAGGACAAGACCTTCGCCGACTTCCTCTCCGGTTCTGGGGACCAGGCGGTGTCCACCACCATGGGGTTCGCACGTCTCACCCGAAACCTACTGCGGGACAAGGGCATCGGGACGAGGGTGGTGCCCATCATCCCCGACGAGGCTCGCACCTTCGGCATGGATGCCCTGTTCAAGGAGTACAAGATCTACGCCGCCCTCGGTCAGCACTACGAGCCGGTGGACGCCAAGCTCCTGCTCTCCTACGCCGAGTCCCAGTCGGGCCAGATCCTCGAGGAGGGCATCACCGAGGCGGGGTCCATGGCCTCCTTCACCGCCGCCGGCACGTCCTACGCCACCTGGGGCGAGCCCATGGTGCCCTTCTACATCTTCTACTCCATGTTCGGCTTCCAGAGAACGGGTGACCTCATCTGGGCCTTCGGCGACTCGCGGGGCCGCGGGTTCATGCTTGGCGCCACCGCCGGGCGCACCACCCTCAACGGGGAGGGCCTCCAGCACGAGGACGGCCACTCCCTCCTGCTGGCCAGCACGGTGCCCAACGTCTCGGCTTACGACCCGGCCTTCGCCTACGAGGTGGCCGTGATCGTCCGCCACGGGCTGGCCGCCATGTACGGCGAAGAGCCCGAAGACCGCTTCTACTACCTCACCCTCTACAACGAGAACTACGAGATGCCGGCCATGCCGGAGGGGGCCGAGGAGGGCATCGTCCGGGGGATCTACCGCTTCGCCACCGCCTCCGAGGGGCTCGGAGGACGTTCAGGCACGCAGCCGGGGCGACGGGCCACCATCCTGTTCAGTGGGCCGGCCTACGGCGCGGCTATGGAGGCCCGGCGAGTTCTGGCCGCCGATCACGACGTGGCCGCCGACTGCTGGAGCGTCACGTCGTACAAGGCGCTGCGTGAGGAGGCGCTGGAGACGGAGCGCTGGAACCGCCTGCACCCGCAGGACCCACCTCGCGTCGCCCACGTCACCCAGGTGCTGTCCGCCCACAGCGAAGGCCCCTTTGTGGCCGTCACCGACTTCATGAAGGCCGTGCCGGACCAGGTGGCTCGCTGGATCCCTGGGCACTTCACGCCCCTCGGGACCGACGGCTACGGGCGTTCCGACGACCGCCCCGCCCTCCGGCGCCACTTCGAGACCGACGCGGCTCACGTGGTGGTGGCCGTGCTCAAGGCCTTGGCCGACACCGGTGAGGCCAAGGAGGAGGAGGTGGCCGACGCCATCGACCGCTACTCCATAGACGCCGAGGCACCCGACCCCCGGGGGGCCTGAGCGGGTAGACCTCATCGAACTG
>JAUJNQ010000004.1:311650-315000 GCA_030448025.1 Acidimicrobiales bacterium
CAACTGGTCCCATCCCAGTTGGCTCGCGCTGGCGGTGGTGCTCTCGCTGCTCGCCCTGGCCGCCGCGTTCGACACGGCATGGAGCGTCACGGTCGATGGTCAGTGGTGGAAGGTCATGACGCTTCCGATTGCCGGGCTGTTCTGGTTCTGGGTCGGGGGGGGAGCACTCCGGCGAGCTCGCAAGTAACCGCGTAGCGGGTCCGTGGAAGGGACCGCCGGTAGCATTACGGGCATGGCCCCCGAGTTGCGGCTTGCTCAGAACCAGGATGCCGATCGGTTGCTGAGCGAGGATCCCCTGGCCCTGCTCATCGGGATGGTGCTCGATCAGCAGATCCCTCTGGAACGCGCCTTCAGGAGCCCCTACGACCTGAAGGAGCGCCTCGGCGGGCGCCTGGACGCCGAGGAGATCGCCACCATGGACCCCGAGAAGCTGGCCAGCGTTTTCGCGGAGCCTCCTGCCCTCCACCGCTTCTGGGGGTCGAACGCCAAACGGGTGCAGGCCCTGTGCCGCATCGTGATCGACGAGTACGACGGCCGGGCCGAAGCGGTGTGGGAGTCGGCCCGCAACGGTGACGAGCTGGTGGCCAACCTCCGGGCCCTCCCCGGGTTCGGCGAGCAGAAGGCCCGCATCTTCACCGCCCTGCTCGGCAAGCAGCTCGGGGTGCAGCCTCCCGGCTGGAGAGAGGCGGCGGGTGACTTCGCCGCGCCGGGCAGCCACATGTCGGTGGCCGACATCGACGGCCCCGAGAGCCTGGCCCTCGTGCGTCGGTACAAGCAGGAGAAGAAGGCGGCGGCCAAGGCTGCCGCAGGCCCGCCGGCCCCGGCCGCCAAGCGGCCGAAGAGGCAGTCAAGAGCCTGACTCGTGCGGGTCGTCGCCAACGGCGAGGCCGTGGACCTGGCCCAGGACGCCACCGTGGAGGATCTCCTCGCCACCCTCGGACTCGGGGGCCGGTGGGTGCTGGTGGAGCGCAACGGCGAGCCCGTTCCCCGAGCGGCGCTGGGTTCCACGGTCCTCGACGAGGGAGACCGGCTGGAGCTGGTCAGAGCCGTCGCCGGTGGCTGACGCGTCCACCCGTCTGGAGGACCGAGAGGGCCTAGCCGATCGCCGGCTCTACTTGTGCACGCCCGATCGGCCCGACCTGGTGTCGTTCCTCGCCGCGTGCATCCGAGGTGGCGTGGACGTGGTCCAGCTGCGCGACAAGGTCCTCGACGCCCGGCCCCTGCTGGAGCGGGCCCGCCTGGCCCGTGCCGTGTGCCGCGACCACGACGTCCCCTTCGTCCTCAACGACCGCCCCGACCTTGCCCTCGAGGCAGGCGCCGACGGAGTCCACGTCGGCCAGGACGACGCCCCGCCCGGCCTGGCCCGGCGCATCCTCGGCCCCGATGCCATCGTGGGCCTGTCCACTCACGCCCCCGCCGAGCTGGCCGCCAGCGCGGCCGAGCCCGTGGACTACATCTCCGCCGGTCCGGTGGAGCCCACTCCGACCAAGCCCGGACGGCCGGGCACAGGGCTCGGGTACCTCACCTACGCAGCCAGCGCTGCCGCCCACCCGTTCTTCGTCACCGGCGGCGTGAGGCCCACCACCATCGGACCCATGGTGGCCGCCGGGGCCCGGCGGTTCGTGGTGGTGCGCTGGCTGACCGATGCCCCCGACCCGGAGGACAACGCCCGGGAGCTAGCCCGGGCTCTGGACGACGCCCTCAGCCGGTCGGGCTGAGCCCGCCGCACGGGAACCAGCTAGCGCTGGTTCTCCAGCCATCCCAGCAGAACGGCGATGGCCCTGGGGTCGTGGCGGAGCCGGTGCCCGGCGCCGGTGATGATGCGCAGCTCGGCCTGCCCGTCCGTGGCGTCGGCCAGCGCCCGAGCATCCATCACCGAGACCGTGTCGTCCTCCGAGCCGTGCACCACCAGCACTGGCCGCGGCGGCACCTTGCTCACCAGCACCACCGGACGGATCTCGCTCAACTCCCGCGCCCAGTCGGCGAACGACTCGGGAAAGCCCTTGGTGTGCACCGCACCCACGTTGCGGGCGTGCTCGAGGAAGCCCTCGGGGTCGTCGGCCCAGCGCCCGAAGTCGCACGGAGCGGCGAACGACGCCACCCCCTGCACGCGCTGGTCCTCGCCGGCGGCGCAGAGCGCCAGCGCGCCTCCGGCGCTGAAGCCGGCGAGCCACACGCCGTCCACGTCGGCGGCGTCGAGCAGGTGCTCCGTGGCCCGGCGAAGGTCGGTGAGCCAGCCACCGAGCGAGAAGTCACCGGGAGAGCCGTTGGTGCCCCGGAAGCTGAAGGTGAGGACCGCCCAGCCGGCATCAGCCGCCAGCCGGTCGGCGAGCTCTGGGTAGCTCTCCCCCGCGGTGGCCGCCCCCTGGGGGTCGGCGGGGAAGCCGTGGCAGAGGACGAGACCTCGCAGGGCAGCGCCGTCTTCGGGCTCGGGTGGTCGGGCCAGGTGAGCTTGGAGCACCAGGCCATCGGATTCGATCGTGGTCTCCACGCTGATCACCGTAGCCACGCCGACAAGCGGTGCGAACCACGAGCCCCGCGCGGGTCCCACCAACCACGAACGCCCGCCCCTTGAAAGGGCGGGCGTTCGCTCGAATGAGTCTCGATGGAAACCAACTGGATGAGATCGAGCACCGACTGCATCGGATGGGACCAGCCTCCGACCGGTGTCCTCGAGCGGTGCCTGGCTGGAATTCGCCGGGTGGTCCAGCGGCCGCCTAGCGGCCAGCCACCTCCGAGGTCCCAAGAATTTGACTATGCAGTTTGGACCACCTCCTTTCCTCGGTACGCATATGAAAGCACATCGCAGCAGGGTCGTGGGGCATGGGGTCAAGCCCCGTCGAGCCCTTCGTCGGGAGCTACCTCGGGACCGATGGCGCCGATCGCCTCGAGGTAGCTCATCTGGGCGTCGAGCACGGCGTGGACCTGAGGAGGGGTGTAGAGGCTGCCGATGGACTCGGCCCGGGTCAGCACGTAGTCCACGGTCTCCGCGCCGCCCACGACCACCGGTCCCTCGGGCACTGCCGAGTGGCCGTTGCCCGACACGCCCTTCATGCGGAAGTACTCGAGGTTCCAGTCGATGATCTGGCGCACGTCGTCGTGGCTGAGGCTGGCCCTGACCTCGAAGGGGAGGTTGTTGGCGACCCATTCCACGGCCTCCTCGAGGTCGAAGGTGGGCCGCGGCGCCACCGCGTCCAGACGGCGCGCCTCGCGTCCCACCACCATGGCGGCGAGGGCGAACACGATGGCCAGGGCAACGGCCGAGTAGAGGACGATCACCGCCGCGAGGGTAGATCGCCGATCTAGCCTCGGGGCAGCGATGCACTTTGACGCCCATGCACTTTGACGCC
>JAUJNQ010000004.1:315100-320581 GCA_030448025.1 Acidimicrobiales bacterium
ATGCACTTTGACGCCCATGCACTTTGACGCCATGCATTGGGCGGACACCCGGGTGGAGGTTCACAAGGTCGTCGTCGGACCAATGGACAACAACGTCTTCGTGCTCCGGTGCAGGGGGACTGGCCAGGCCGTGCTCATCGACGCCGCCAACGAGGCAGACCGGCTGCTCCCGATGTGCCGGAGCCTCGGTGTGGGCCGGATCCTCGAAACCCACGGCCATCACGACCACATCCAGGCCGTTCCTGCCATGCGAGACGCCGGCTACGAGGTGGGGATCAGCGCCGAAGACGCCCCCATGCTGGCGGCCGCCGACTTCACCATCGAGGACGACGCCGTCACGGAGGTCGGTCGCCTACGGCTGCGCGCCATCTTCACGCCAGGTCACACTCCCGGCTCCATGTCGTTCCTGGTCGAAGGCTCGCCGGTGCTGTTCAGCGGTGACACCCTCTTCCCCGGAGGTCCGGGCAAGACGTCCGGCCCCGGGGGCCACTTCGCCACCATCATCCGCTCCATCGAGGAGCGCCTCTTCTCCAGCCTCGAGCCCGACACCGTCGTCATGCCCGGCCACGGAGCCGATACCACCATCGGAGCCGAGCAACCGCACCTCGAGGAGTGGGTCGAGCGAGGCTGGTGACGCCCCCTGTCAGGATGTCCCCCGCCATGGACACCTTCGAAGCCATCCTGACCCGCCGGTCCATCGGCCGCCTGGTGGCGCCCGGTCCGGCCGGGGACGACCTCGACCGCATCCTCCAGGCCGCGCTGGCCGCGCCCGACCACGGCGAGCTCCGGCCCTGGAAGCTGGTGGTCCTCGAGGGAGAGGCAAAGGACGCCTTCGGCGCCGTGCTGGCCGAGGCCTACGTGGAGCGCTGCGAGTCGCTCGGAGCCGCCCCCACCGAGGGACAGCTCACCAAGGAGCGCACCAAGTTGGGCCGCGCCCCTGTTGTGCTGGTGGTGGCGGCGGTGCACCGCCACAGCGACAAGATCCCCTGGGAGGAGCAGTTCGCGGCAGCGGCGGCGGCGGCCCAGAACGCCCTCATCGCCGCCACCGCCCTCGGCTACGGATCGATGTGGCGCACCGGGGACGCCGCCTTCGACTCTCGCGTGAAGGAGGCACTCGGCCTCGGCCCCCACGACGCCATCGTGGGCTTCCTCTACCTGGGCATGCCGGCCGAAGGCAGCGCCAAGCCTCCCCGCCAGCCGAACCTCGCCGACCCGGAGTTCGACGGCGTGGTGGAGCGCTGGGAGCGGCGATGACGAGCGCCGATCGTCTCCGCTACGACCAACGGCCCGACGACCACACGCCCCGCCATACCGAGGACCTTCCGGCCACGCCCGTCCGGGACCGCAACATCCCGGCCACGGCATGGCTGGAGGCTCCGGCGTCGCTGCTGCAGCTGGGTGACGACATCGGCCAGTCCCACGACATCACCTACAAGCGCCGGATCGGCCCGTGGCTGTTGTGGCGGGCCGGCCCCGCCACCGGTGCCGAAGCCCGCTACCTGGCCGTGAGGGCGGACGACTTGGCCTGCGGGCACACGTTCCGACTCTTCGCCGACGGCACCGGGGGTGGCGTTGGGCCCGACGGGAAGGAGCACACCCGCTTCCGGGCCTGGAAGGAGTCCCTGAAGGCGGGCTGAGCTCGACGACTACGTAGCTCGCCGGTAGCGGCGCACGGCCAGGGGGCCGAACACGGCCAGGATCCCCGCCGTCCAGAGCAGCGACTGCACCACGTAGCTCCCCGTGGACGCGCCTTGGGACAGGACGCGTACGGCGGCGTCACCCTGAGAGAGGGCCCGGATGGCGTCCACCACCACCGACACGGGCTGGTACTTGGCGAAGGCCTGGAGCCAGCCGGGCATGGAGCCGATGGGGACGAAGGCCGAGGAGGCGAACACCAGCGGCGCCAGCATCGGGAAGGCCGCCGCCTGGGCCGCCTCGCCGTTCGGGACGGACAACCCCACCAGAGCGAAGATGGCGGACAGGGCGCACCCGAAGACCAGCAGCACCACCAGGCCGGCGAGGAACTGCGCCGCGTTGGTGTGGCTGAAGCCGACGGCGAAGCCCAGACGCACATGAGCACGACCACGCACGTTGCGCACCAGGTCGCTCAGGATGCGTCCGGCCAGGTGCGGGCCATGGGCAGGATCGGGCTCGATCAGGCCCTTGTTGAGGTCCTCAGGCCGATTCCCGTTCCCATGGAGCCGAAGGCCACGGTCTGGGCGAAGATTCCCGGCATCAGGTAGTCGTACGCCAGGCCCGGAGTGCGGCTCCGCCGAAGGTCGGGCTGGATGGTGGCGAACACCGCTGCGGCAGCCGCACCAGTGGGTTCCGCCCGGCCCGATGAGGCCGGCAGGTTCTCGACGCCCCGTGCGGTCTCTCGTCCAGCGCTCCCTCCTGCGCGCGTACTGTCGCCCGCCTCGTCGTCGGCGAGGGCGTCCCCCCGCCTCGGCCGGCCGGCCGGTGAGGGCGAAGAACACGTCGTCCATTTGAGGACCGGCCGGCGAAGAACAGCCGTCCCGCTCGTCCACCGCTCGTCCGCCCTCGCGTTCGTCACCACGTCCCGGCCGAGCACCGTTGCTCTCACCGCCTCATCCTCGTCGAGATCTCCACGGCGTGATGATGGGTGGTGAGGCCCTCGGGACCGCCGTGGTCTTTCAGCCTCCTCCAGGCCGTTGGGCCCTCGCCCAGCAGGCCGAACACGGTGCCCGGTGGTGGGCTCGTCCAGGAACAGGACCGGTGGTTGGTGGACCACCTTGTCGAGCCGGCGCCGCATGGCGAGTAGGTGCTTGCCACCGCCGAACCGCTTGCTGACGCCTTCGAGGGTGATGGCAGCCGCCCGTTGGCGGGCGGTTCTCGTTGCCGCGTACTGGCCGGCGAGGCCTGTAGGCCATGTTCGTCACCACGTCCCGGCCGCTGCCCGGCCCGAGTCGGGCGTGATGATGGCCATGCCACACGTGCCCGGGGGCACCTCGAGGTCCACCTTGTCGAGGGTCTTGCCACCGCCGAACCGCTTGCTGACGCCTTCAGGCCCGTTGGCGGGCGGTTTGCTGGACTGGGCCATGCCACACGCTCACACAGACCCGCGTCACGCAACCTGCAGTGCGGTGTAACGGGAGAGGACATCGAAGTCGGCGTCGGCGTGGAGTACCGCAGCCCCTGCGCCCACGGCGACGGCCGCGATCAGGCAGTCGAGCATCCTCCGCGGCGTCTCCCCCCCGAGGCGGCACAGGCGATAGAGAGCCGCTCCCTCGTCGTAGTGGGACGGGCCGGTTGGGATCACCTGGGCGATGGCCATCAACCGCCGGAGACGGCCGAGATGGGCCTCGTCCCTGGCGCCGGCCAGCACCTCCATGCGAATGGGATCGCACACGGCTATCTCACCGCCGAGAAGGGCTTGAACCCGAAGGCACGGCCGCGAGCCCGTGTCCCGCAGGAACTCCACCCACGCCGACGTGTCGATGAGGATCACGTGGGCGAGCGGGAGCGCCGGAGCGCCTCGAGGTCGCCTTCCCACCCGTTGCCCCGCATGGCTCTTGCCTCGTCCACGGAGAAGGGCTCAGCGGCCACCTGGCGAAGGGCGAAGTTCACCGCCTCCCGCTTGGTGGCGAAGCGGTAGCGCACCATCACGGTGGCGCATGCTTCGTCGTCGAGATCAATGTTGGTGCGGGACATACACCAACGATACACTTACGACAGTTGCACCGGCCGTTCAGACCGCCCACCCTCAGACGTACGCCGCCCTCAGACGTAGAGGCCGTACAGCGCCACCACAACGCCGGCGGCGACCAGCAGCACTGCGGCGGCGTAGCGCGCCGCCCACTCCCACGCCCGGGAGCGGGTGCCGTCGGCCGCCACCACCTCGCGGAGCTCGACCACGGGACCGGGCATCCGGCGGTACCAGCCCTTGGCCGTGACCTCCTGGCCCATGTAGCGCTCGGCCCGGAACAGGGCGAAGAGGGCGGCGACGAAGGGAAGGGGCTGGCGGTAGAGCAGGGGGACGAAGCCGGAGGCGTCCTGCATCACCAGGTCGGGCGAGAGCACGTAGCCCGGGAAGCCGCGGCCGATGATCTGGCCCTTGACCTCCACGCCGATTCCGGCAACGGGGCTGGCGTCCAGGCGGCCGAGGAGCTCGGTGACCTCGCCCGCGGGGGTGAACACTGCGGGGTAGCGCACGTGCTGCTTGACGAAGAGCAGCACCCCGGCGGCGACGAGGGCGATGCCGACGGAGGAAACCGAGCCGGTGAACGCCCCGAAGGCCACCAGCGGGACGAGCACGGCCCAGGGTGCGACGGCGATGACCAGCTCCTTGGCGAAACCGGCGCGAGCCGACCACCGCTCGGTGTCGGAGACGGTGGACAGTGACCGCAGCACGCTCCAGCGCCGCGGGGCGCCCGGCAACCCGCTGTGCTCGAGGGCCTCGATGCGATGGACGACAAGGGGGTGGGTCGACATCAGCTCGAGGGTGCGACCCCACGGGTTCACCGACTCCCAGCGCATGGCGCCCAGCACCCGCTCTGGGTCCACGCCGGCGGCGAGGGCGGTGGACATGGCTTCGGCGGTCTTGGGCTCGAAGATGCCCATGGCCCGCATCGACTGGGCCCGGCGCTGGCGGGCCTGGAGCTTGTTGGCCTCCTTCCTGCCCTCCTTGCCCTGGGCCACCAGCGCCGCCACCTGCTCGCGCTGCTGTGTCGAGGCCTGGCCCATGCCGTAGGCCACCTTCACGAGGGCAGACGCCAGGGCGTCACCGTCGCCGGTGCACTGGCACGACCAATGGTCGGCGGCGTACTCCCGGGCCCGGCTGAGGGAGAGGAGCACGAACTGGGACACGAGGTAGGACAGGTAGGCCCCGATGGCAATGGCCCTGGCCTCGTTCCGGCCGCTCTGACGGGTGACGACGTACATCAGGTAGAGCACCATGGGGATCACGGCTGCGACCGTCATGACCGCGAAGTCCCAGTTCTTGACGTGACCCACCTCGTGGGTGATGACGGCGTCCAGCTCCCGCTCGTCGAGGCGCTCGAGCAGGCCACGGGTCACCCACATGCGGGCGTCCCTGGGCGTGCGGCCGAAGGTGAAGGCGTTGGGGGTCCCGTCGTCGACCAACCCCAGCTTCACGAGGGGAATGCCTGCCTCGGCGCAGCGCCTGGCCACCATCTCGCCCACGGGGTGGTCGGTCAGGTAACGCCCACCCTCGTGGTCGATCACCGTGGCCGGTACCAGCCATTGGATGAGCCACGGGTTCACCACGTACTGCAGGAGCACGATGGCGACGGCGAACGCCATCGGGAACCACAGAGGCGCTCCCACGAAGACGGTGAAGGCGAACCCCACCGCCAGGAGCAGCCCCACCAGACCACCCAGAGAAGGAAGCGACTTGCGAAGCACGAAACTCATCCCACACACCTCCAAGAAGAGGGCCTACCGCCCGACCTCGAGCGGCGGAGTCAATCGTACGCCCGCCAGTGGGTCGGCCGGCGCAGC
>JAUJNQ010000004.1:320681-338611 GCA_030448025.1 Acidimicrobiales bacterium
CCCCCAGCTACCCCGCGGTAAGCGGGTCCCGCGGCGAGCTGATGAGCTCGAGCTCGGGCGGCAGGCCCTCCACCTTGACGACCTCACCGTCCACCTCCACGCTCATGCGGCTGCCGCCGAGGGGGATGCGGTCGACGCGGAGGTGGCCGATCTGCTCGGGAATGGCCGGAGCCACCCACACCTTGCCGTAGGGGACCCAGGGGTCGATGCGGAGCAGGGTGCGGAGGAGCATCAGGGGCGAGGCCGCGGCCCACGCCTGGGGGGAGCACGACGTGGGGTAGCTCACCACGCCGGTGAACTCGGAGCGGTCGATGCCGCTGAACAGCTCGGGCAGCCGCCCCCCCTGGCTCTCGGCGGCGTCGAGGAGGGCCAGCACCACCCGCTGGGCCTCCTCCACGAACCCGTAGCGCATGAGACCGGCGGCGATGATGGCGTTGTCGTGCGGCCACACCGAGCCGCAGTGGTAGCTGATCGGGTTGTACCCGGCCATGGACGCGGCCAGGGTGCGGATCCCCCACCCGCTGAACATCGCCGGCGAAAGGAGGTGACCGGCCACCCGCCCGGCCTTGTCCTGGTCGACGATGCCGGTCCACAGGCAGTGCCCCATGTTCGAGGTCAGGGCATCGAGGGGCTGCTTGTCTGGGCCGAGGCCCATGGCGTACCACCCACGGTCCTCGAGCCAGAAGTCCCTGTTGAACGCCAGCTTCAGCTCGGCGGCCTTGGTGCGGAAGCGCTCGACGGTGGCCACGTCGCCCACCTCGGCGGCGAAGTGGGCGCGTGCCAGGTAGGCGCCGTAGACGTAGGCCTGCACCTCACAGAGGGCGATGGGGGCTTTGGCCACCGTCCCGTCGGCGTAGCGGACGCCGTCCCAGGAGTCCTTCCAGCCCTGGTTCTCCAGGCCCCGGTCGGTGGCCCGCTGGTACTCCACGTAGCCGTCGCCGTCGCTGTCGCCGAACTCCTCGATCCATTGCATGGCCCTGTCGGCGTGGGGTAGGAGCTGGTCCACCACCTCCGTGGCCAGGCCCCAGCGCCGCAGCTCGCCGAGGAGCATGACGAACAGCGGGGTGGCGTCGGCCGTGCCGTAGTACACGCGGCCCCCACCGAGCGAGAGCGAGGCGGCCTCGCCGAAGCGCATCTCGTGCAGGATGCGGCCGGGCTCCTCCTCGTTCCTGGGGTCGACCTCGGTTCCCTGGAACCGAGCCAGGGTCTGAAGAACGCCCAGGGCCAGGTCGGGGTCGACGAGGAGGGCCATCCACGAGGTGAGCAGCGAGTCGCGCCCGAACAGGGTCATGAACCAGGGCGCGCCGGCCGCCACCACCGTGCGCTCGGGGTAGTCCGGGTCGAAGATGCGCAGCGCGCCCAGGTCCTCCGCGCTGCGGGCCACGACCCGGCGCAGGCCCTCGTGGTCGGTGGTGATGTCGGGCGTCTCCCGGCGCCACTTGGCCAGCCGTTCCATGGGCGTGGCCTCGGCCACCGGCTCGCCACACTTGTAGCGCGGCTCGATGTGGTCGCCGTCGATCATGGGGGTCACCTGCATGCAGGCGCGCCACTCGCCCCGGCTGGGGACGATGATCTCGAAGGTCGCCTCCCCCCGCTTGATCTGAGGCGCCGGGCTGAACTCGACCCTGGCTCCACGGCGTGTGCTGCCGTTGCGGTAACGGAACACCAGCGCCCCGTCCTCCGGCTCCACCGAGCGGTCACCCGGGCCGGCAGGCAGACCCTCCTTGACGTCGAACAGGTCGGCGAAGTCGGCTTCGATGACGAGCTGCACCGAGCAGTACGAAGGCTCGTCCCTGAAGTTCCTGATGAGCAGGTCCTCGCGCATGCCCCGGCCGATGTAGCGGTAGCGGAACAGCATGAGGGTGGTGTCGGCGTGGCCCAGTCGGGGGCGGGTGCGGCCCACGAAGACGGCGCTGAACGGGTCCGTGGTGTCCGCAGCAAGAGCCTCCGGTTGTCCGCCGTTGACGGTCAGCTCGAAGCGGGAGATGAATCGGCTGTCCCGGAAGAACAGCCCGTGGGACGAGCCGGGGGTCACGTCACCGGAGAGCGCCGAGATGCAAAAGGCCGAACCCTGCACCAGGGTCACGTTGCTGCCGAGCGGCGCGCTGACGCCGCTGAACGTCCAGGGGTCGCCCACCAGTGTCAGAGAGTACTCGTGAGGCGGATCGCAACACCCAACGTCTGGAGGACATCACCGGCGAAAACCGCCGGCTATGTCCTCCAGAGCGGCGTCAGGTGCCGGAATCAAGGGCCTGGCGGACTGTGGCGCACACCATGGCCGCGTCCTTGGTGACCTCCTCCCATACGAAGCGGTACACCCGGTAGCCGTGGAGCTGAGCCTCACGGTCCCGTCGGCGGTCTTCGGCCATCGTCTCCATGCGACTGTGCCAGCGGCGACCGTCACACTCGACGATGACCCGCTCCGACCGGTACAGGCCGTCGACCCTGTTCGGGCACCACGGGCGCCATGGGAACGACGCCTGCAGCTCAGGTGGTCGAATGCCGCCCCCGTCCAGGGCCCGGAGCAGCCGACGCTCCATGGCGCTGGCCGGAGGCACGTAGCCGGGACCGCGGGCTGCCAGCAACAGCCCCAGCCGGCGCATGCCCGGTTTCCCCGGACGGCGGAGCTCCTCGTAGAGGGCCCGGACGTCCTGGAGGCGGCACCGACGGGTGAGGCAGGCGTCGTCCAGGGCCAGCGCGAGCCGTGACCGCCGCGTGGCGGCGGCCAGGTCCACGAGCGTCCGAGCGACCGTCGTCACCTGAAAGCCGTCGATCCGGGTGCAGTGCGCCGCGGCGATGTCACGTGACTGGTGGACGGTCGCCTCTCCCAACCGCTGGTGCGCTCCATGGCGGACCGTCAGCGTGAGCGGGCCCGGGCGGAACGACGTGAGCTCGTGCAGCGCCGCCGCCGACTCGTGTGACACCACCGCACCCGGCCCGGCGTCGAGGTAGGCGGCCCAGAGCAACCGCTTCCACGAGATCGGCCATCCCGGAAGGCCGTAGACGCCGGGGGCGAGCCGAACCCACCGGCCGGCAGACAACCGCCGCCTCGTGATGTCGTCGTCCACGCCGAGTTCGAGTGCCTGGACACGTGAGAACGAGCCGTACTGCCGGCTCGCGAGCTCGAGGACCTGATGCTCGGTCATCGCCCAAGTACACCGCTGGCATGTGACATCCAGTCTGGAGGACATAACCGGCGAAAACCGCGGGCTATGTCCTCCAGACCGACCCGGGGCCGGCAATTCACCTACCGGCGTAGTGGTAATAGAATCGTCCCCGTGACCCACGGGCCCGTGTTCGAGATCGACGACCTCCATGTGTCCGTGGAGGGTGAGGAGATCTTGACGGGGGTCGATCTCACCGTCATGCCGGGTGAGGTCCATGCACTCATGGGCCCCAACGGCTCGGGGAAGTCCACTCTGGCCAACACCATCCTCGGCGCCCCCGAGTACCAGGTGACCTCGGGCCGGGTCCTGTTCAAGGGCGAGGACATCACCGAGTGGGCCACCGATGCCCGGGGCAAGGCGGGCATCTTCCTCGCCTTCCAGCACCCCGAGGAGATCGCCGGCGTTCCCGTCATCCAGTTCCTCCGCCAGGCTCTCTCCGCTCGCAAGGGCATCGACCTGTCGGTGCTCGAGCTGCGCCTGGCGATCATGGAGTGGATGGAGAAGCTGGGCATGGACCCGTCGTTCGGCGACCGCTACCTCAACGAGGGGTTCTCCGGGGGCGAGAAGAAGCGCAACGAGATCCTCCAGATGGCGATCCTCGAGCCCGAGATGGCCGTCCTCGACGAGACCGACTCGGGCCTCGACATCGACGCCCTGCGCATCGTGTCCAAGGGCGTCAACGAGGTGCGGGCGGCGCGGCCCGACCTCGGGGTCCTGCTCATCACCCACTACCAGCGCATCCTCGACGAGCTGGCCGCCGACCGCGTGCACGTGCTGCTCGACGGGCGAGTGGTGCAGAGCGGTGGTCCCGAGCTGGCCCGCCGGCTGGAGACGGAGGGCTACGACGCATGGCGTTAGACACCGCGGTCGTCAAGAAGGACTTTCCCATCCTCCACCAGCAGGTGGGCGAGCGGCCGCTGGTCTTCCTCGACTCGGCCGCCTCGTCGCAGAAGCCGCAAGCGGTGCTCGACGCCATGCAGCACTACTACGAGACCACCCACGCCAACGTGCACCGGGGCGTGTACGCCATCGCCGAGCGGGCCACGGCCATGTTCGAGGAGGCCAGGACCAAGGCGGCCAGCTTCATCGGGGCCCAGGCCAGCCGGGAGGTGCTGTTCACCAAGAACGTCACAGAGGGCATCAACCTGGTGGCCAACTCCTGGGGACGGTCCAACCTGGGCCCGGGCGACGTCGTGCTCCTCACCGAGATCGAGCACCACGCCAACCTCGTGCCCTGGCTCATGCTCAAGGACCAGCTGGGCATCGAGCTGCGCTACATCCCTGTGGGCGACGACAGCCAGCTCGACCTCACCGACCTCGACCGCCTGCTCGACGGCGTGAAGCTGGTGGGCGTCACCGCGCTGTCCAACGTGCTCGGCACCATCCCTCCCGTGCGGCGAATCGCCGACGCCGCCCATGCCGTCGGCGCCGTCTGCCTGGCCGACGGGGCTCAGTACACGCCCCACATGGCCACCGACGTGGTCGAGCTCGGGGTCGACTTCTTCGGCTTCACCGCCCACAAGATGCTGGGCCCCACCGGCATCGGGGTCCTTTGGGGCCGCGAGGAGCTGCTGGAGGCCATGCCGCCGTTCCTCGGCGGTGGCGAGATGATCCGCGACGTCCGCCCCGACGGCTTCACGCCCAACGAGCTGCCCTGGAAGTTCGAGGCCGGCACGCCCCCCATAGCCGAGGCCGTGGGCCTGGGCGCCGCCATCGACTACCTGGAGGCCCTGGGCATGGACGAGGTCCGCCGTCACGAGGTGGAGCTGACCACCTATGCCCTCACCACGCTCGCCGAGCGCCACGGCGACGACCTCACCATCTACGGTCCGGCTGAGGCTTCGGAGCGGGGAGGCGTGCTGTCCTTCGCCTACAAGGGCGTTCACCCTCACGACCTCTCCCAGGTGCTCGACCAGTGGGGCGTGTGCGTGCGGGCCGGCCACCACTGCGCCAAGCCGCTCATGCGCCGCCTGGGCGTGGGCGCCACGGCCCGGGCGTCGTTCTACGTGTACAACGACGAGTCCGACGTCGATGCCCTCTCCGAGGCGCTGACCAAGACGTCGGACTTCTTCTTCTAGTCTGCGGAGCCGACATGCCGCTCGAAGACCTCTACCGGGAGATCATCCTGGACCACTACCGCAGCCCCAGGAACCGGGGGGAGCTGCCGTCGCCCCCCGCCCACCGGGTGGAGGGATACAACCCGCTCTGCGGTGACGAGGTCGTGGTGTTCCTCGACGTCGAGGCCGGCCGGGTTACCGACCTCAGGTGGGCGGGCCAGGGCTGCTCCATCAGCCAGTCCTCCACCTCCATGATGTCGGCCGTCATCAAGGGCAAGACGCTGGCCGAGTCCCGGGCCGTGATCAGAGCCTTCAAGGGCCTCATGTCCATCCACGAGCACCATCTGGATGGCGACCCTGACAGCGGTGATCCCGGCAACGGTGACGGCGAGATGGCAGCCACCGACGCCGAGGTGAAGCTCGGCGACCTCGAGGCGCTGCAGGGAGTGGTGAAGTTCCCCGTGCGCATCAAGTGCGCGACGCTGTCCTGGAACACCCTGCAGCAGGGTCTCGACGAAGTAGCCACCAGCTGATGGCCCGCGGGCCGTCGTCGCCGTCTTCGCGCGCCTCCTTTCGGGCCCTCCGCCACCGCAACTTCGCCCTCTTCTTCTGGGCCAACCTGGTGTCGAACGTCGGCACGTGGATGCAGACGGTGGCCGTGGGCGCCCTGGTGACGGCCCGGACGGGCAAGGCGTCGTGGGCCGCGCTGGTGGCGGTCGCAGTGTTCCTGCCGGTGGGGCTGCTGTCGCCCATCGGTGGCGCCCTCGCCGACCGCCTGGACCGGCGGCGCTGGCTGGCCGTGGGCAACCTGTTGGAGGCCGCCCTGGCTGTGGTCCTGGTCGTGCTGTCGGCCACCGGGCGGGCGTCTCCGGCAGCCGTGACCTTCGTGGTGTTCTTGGCCGGCTGCGTGCTGGCGCTATTGATCCCGTTCCAGCAGGCCATGGTCCCCGACCTGGTGCCCGAGGAAGACGTGCTCGGCGCCGCCGCCCTGGGATCGGCGCAGTACAACCTGGGTCGGGTGCTGGGCCCCGCACTGGCCGCCGTGGTGATCGCCGTCAGCTCCTACACCTGGACCTTCGCCCTCAACGCCGTGTCGTTCTTCGCCGTGGTGGCGGCCCTCATGGCCATGCGCCTGGGTCGACAAGCCACGCCGGAGGCGGAGGCGACGGCCGGGATCTGGTCTCAGATCCACGGTGGAATCAAGGCAGCCCGCGCCGAGCCCGGCTGTCGCGCCGCCATCGGGCTCATCGCCCTCTCCGCCTTCTTGGCCGCACCCTTCATCGCCCTCATCCCGGCCAAGGCCCTCCTGCTGGCCGGCGACGGTGGGGACAAGGCGACCGGAGCGGTTACCGGCGCCCTCACCACGGCTCAGGGTGTGGGCGCCGTCGTCGGCGCGCTGCTGCTGGCCCCGTTGGCCGAGCGCTTCGGCCGCCACAAAGTGGTGGTGTTCGACCTCATGGCCGCACCCCTCGCCCTGTGCCTGTACGCCGTCTCGCCGTCGGTGATCACCGCGGTGTTGGCCCTCGGCCTGGTGGGCGCCACCTACATAGGAATCCTCGCCGGGCTCAACACCGTGGTGCAGCTCCGGGCACCCACGGAGTACCGCGCCCGTGTCCTCGGCCTCTACTTGATGGCCCTCGGCGTCATCTACCCCCTCGGTGCCCTGGCGCAGGGGGCGGTGGCCGACGTGAGCACGCTGGCCGCCGCCACCATCGGCGCCGCCGTCATCATGATCGTCGCCGTGGGCGCGCTGGCCATCTTCTCCCCCGCCACCCTGGGCGTCTTGGGTGACACCGCGGCCGAGCCCGCCGTAGCCGAGAGCAGCACGGCCACCACGCCCACCTGACTCCCCGAGCGCCCGGCTCCTCCAACCGGCGACGGTTTCCGCCACCTAGGGCAGGAAACCGTCGCCGGTTCGGTGGAGAGTGCGGACGAAAGCCGCAGACGGAGCGAAAAATAATGAGATAGCACTGGAAACCAGAGCGCCCGCTTCATAGAGTCTTGCTCCCGAGGCGGAGGAGCAACCAGTGAGTGACGTCACTTTCACCGCGCAGCGACCCACGCGGGCGCCCTTGGGCCAGGGCGTGGAGGGCAACGGTGGTGGCCGTCCGCTCCGCCGGCGGCGCACCCTCCCCGGCGGGCGGGCCGTGGTGGGCGGCTTCCTCGTCGCCCTGGCTGCAGTAGGCATCTTCGCCGCCTACACGGGTGCCACAGCCGACACCCGGCAGCAGTACCTCGTCAGCCGCCAGGACCTCCCGATCGGCCATCGCATCCAGAGTGCCGACCTGGCCACACTGGCGATGGACCTGCCCCCGGAGGTGGGGAGCCGAGCGGCGCGTGATCCCTCCCGCCTGGTGGGCACGGTGGTGATCGGCCCCCTGGCCAAGGGCGAGCTCATCCAGGCCAGCGACGTGGCTCCCCCCGGTAGCGAGGGCAACACGGGCCCGCAGGTTTCGTTCGCCATCGACTCGGCGCGCGCTCTGGACGGCCGGCTGAAGGTCGGCGAGCTGGTGGACGTGGTCGCCACCTACGATGCCGCCGGCTCGGGCCAGACCATGGTGGTCGCCCGTGGCGCCCGGGTGGTCGAGCGCTCCAAGCCCACCAGCACGCTGAGCGATGGCGGCAAGGAGGTAATCACTCTGTCCGTGTCCACCCGGGCCGACACCCTTGCCTTGGCCCACGCGGCCAACGCCGGCGACGTAACGCTGGTGCGGGTGACGGGCCAGCCCCCGCAGGTCGCCGGCAGCGAGGTCACCACCTATCAAGGGCCGGCCTCCACACCCTCGCCGTCATCCCCTGCCGGCTGATGGCGGGCGAGCGCTACGTCCTTCTCGGCCTGGCCCCGGCCCGGTCGAGCTGGTTCCGAGTGGTGGCGCAGTGGGCCAACTCGGGCACCATCCCCGCCGAGTTCGTGAAGTGCCTGTCGGTGGAAGAACTGCGAGCAAGGCTGGCATCGGGCCGCCCGTTCTCTGCCGCCCTCCTCGATTCCGGCCTCGCCGGCCTCGACCGCGACCTGGTGGACACGGCGCGCCGGGCCGGCTGCGCGGTGATGGCGGTAGCCGACCACCGAGCGCAGAACCGCAACCACGCCGACTGGGGGCTGCTGGGCGTCGCCGAGGTCCTCCCCGAGTACTTCGATCCCAAGGCTCTGCTGGCAGCCCTGGGCGCCCACGCGGTCATGATCTCTCGGGCCGACGCCCTCCCCGGTGATCCAATGGGCGCTGACGGAGGCGCCGAACCCGCGCCTTCGTCGCGCGGCCTGGTGGCGATGGTCTGCGGACCGGGAGGAACGGGAGCGTCCACCGCGGCCATCGCCCTGGCGCAGGGGCTGGCTGTAGACCCTCGCCACGAGCCCGTACTGCTCGCCGACCTTGCCCTGCGCGCCGAGCAGGCGATGCTCCACGACGCCCGCGACATCATGCCCGGCGTGCAAGAGCTGGTGGAGGCCCACCGCACCCGCCGTCCCCCGCCCGGGGACGTGCGGGCACTTGCCTTTGAGGTCGACGAGCGTGGGTACGACCTCCTGCTCGGCCTGCGGCGGGCCCAAGCCTGGTCGAGCATCCGCACCCGTGCGTTCGAGGCTGCCTTCGCCTCCCTGCGGGGCGCCTACCGGGTGGTGGTCGCCGACGCCGACGCCGATCTCGAGGGCGAGGAGAGCGGCGGCTCTTACGAGGTCGAGGAGCGCCACGTGATGGCTCGCACGGCGGCGAGCCAGGCCGACGTGGTGTTCGCCGTGGGCATGGCCGGCATGAAGGGCCTCCACTCACTCGTACGGGTCCTGAACGACCTTCGATCCTTCGGCGTGGCGCCCGAGCGCGTGGTGCCGGTCGTGAACCGGGCTTCGAAGAACCCCCGCGCCCGGGCTGAGATCACCGCCGCCCTGGCCGCGCTCACGGCCTCGGCGACAGCGCCGCCAGGGGCGCGGGCATCAGCGCCGTCGCCGGTGTTCCTTCCCGAGCGTCGCGTGGACGAGGCCCTCCGCCTCGGCTCGAGCCTCCCCGATGCGCTGACCCAGCCGCTGGCAGGGGCGTTCACCGCCGTGGTGCGCCGCGTGCCGGCCGTCACTAGTAGGGGCGGGCCCCCGCGGGTGCAGGCCGGCTCGCTCGGCTTCCTGGGTGGCGGGGAGCACGAGGAGGCCGCCCTCGGATGACCGACACCGTGGAAACCTGGGTGTCGCCCCTCGTCGAGGTGGAGCGAGCGGTGCAGGCCAGGGCCAAGGACATCTCCGTCGACATGGCCTCGGTAGAGGGACGGGCCGCCCTGCGCCGCCTGATCGACGAGGAGGTCACCCGCTGGTCCGACGACTACAAGCGCAGCCTCCGGGCCTTCGACCTGGCCGATCCGGTCGGCGTGGCCGAGCGGGCCGAGCGCAATCTGTGCGGCTATGGGCCCCTCGCGCCCCTCCTGGACGACGACGACGTGTGGGAGATCATGATCAACGGCCCCGATGCCATCTTCGTCAAGCGCCATCTGGGTCGCTCGGGCTATCACGACGAGGTCTTCCACGACGACGAGCACGTGCTGCGCACGCTCACCAAGATCCTCGACGACGCCGCCGGCTCCCACCGCAAGCTTGACGCCGCCGAGGGGCTGCAGGACGCCCAGCTCGACACCGGAGCTCGACTCCACATCGTCCACGGCGACGTGGGCCGCGACAACCACGTGCTCGTCAACATCCGAAAGTTCACCGGCGTCGCCTACCGTTCCCTCGACGAGCTGGTCGGGCGGGGGATGCTCGACCACACCGTGGCTCGTTTCCTTCGGGCCTGCGTGGCGCGCGCCTGTCCATCGTGTTCTCCGGGGCGCCGGGATCGGGCAAGACCACGCTGCTCTCGTGCTGCGCCGCCGAGCTCGACCCCAGCCTCCGGGTGGTCATCGCCGAGGAGGTGTTCGAGGCCGACATCCCCCTGCCCAACGTGGCCCACATGCAGACCCGTCCGGCTCGTAGCGACCGCAAGGAGGTCGACCTGCGCCGGCTGGTGGCGGGGTTCCTGCGCATGGCGCCCGACATCGCGATCGTCGGAGAGGTTCGAGACCGAGAGGCGCTGCCGCTGTTGCTCACCCTGTCGTCGGGCGTCAAGGGCTTCACCACCATCCACGCCGGCTCCGCCCGCCAGGCCCTCACCCGCCTTCGCTTCATCTGCCAGCTGGCCGAGACCTCCAACGAGCTGCCCATGTCGGCCCTCAGCTCGCTGGTGAGCGAATCCGTCGACATCGTCGTGCACTGCGCCCGCATCGGCGAGCACGTGCAGGTGACGGAGGTGGCCGCCGTCGAGGACCTCCAGACCGGGTCCGACTCCACCGCCTTCACCCTTACCGAGCTCTTCCGCCGGGAGCGCCTCGACGCCCCGCTCACGTGGTCCACCAACCTGCCCGTCCGCGCCGCCCGCCCCCTGGAGGCGGCCGGCTTCGACGTCCGCCAGCTGCTTGCCGGTGACGGCATGGCCGCCGCCACATCGGTTGTCATGGCCGCGCCCGAGACCAGATGGGGCCCATCCAGCTGATGGGCCTTGTCTGATGGGCCTGCTGCTCGCCTTGGTGGGCGCCTACGGCGTGTTCCTCGTCTACACCGGGGTGGTGTTCGGTTGGCAGGGCGTGGGTCTAGGCCCAGCGGTGAGCGGGGAAGCACCCCGGCGCCGGGCCCGGGACTGGCTGGCCCAAGCCGGTCTGGAGGAGGTGAGGACCGGCGAGTTCTTCGCCGTCACAGTGGCGCTGGTGGTGCTGAGCGCGGGGTTGGCTTTCGCCCTGTTCGGCGGCGTCCTTCCCGCCCTCGTCGCCGCCACCTTCGCCGCCACTCTGCCCGTCACGTCCTACCGGTCGCGTCGCCAGCGGCGCAGGGCCGAGGCCCGCGAGGCGTGGCCCCGCATGATCGAGGAGATCCGCATCCAGACCGGTTCCCTCGGGCGCTCCATCCCCCAGGCCCTGTTCGAGGTCGGCCGGGGAGGGCCCGAGGAACTGCGCCCCGCCTTCGCTGCGGCCGAACGGGAGTGGCGCCTATCCACCGACTTCGCCCGCACCGTCGCCGTCCTGAAGGACCGCCTGGCCGACGCCAGCGCCGACGCCACCCTGGAGACGCTGCTCGTCGCCCACGAGGTCGGCGGCTCCAACCTCGACGGACGCCTGGCCGCCCTGATCGAGGACCGGCTCCAGGACCTCCACGGCCGCAAGGACGCCCGGGCCAAGCAGGCCGGCGTGCGCTTCGCCCGCTGGTTCGTGTTGGTAGTGCCCCTGGGCATGACGCTGGCCGGCCTGTCCATCGGCACCGGCCGCCACGCCTACCAGACGGTTACCGGCCAGCTGGCCGTGGCCACCGGCCTGGCCTGCGTGGCCGGGTGCTGGGTGTGGGCCGGTCGGCTCATGAGGCTCCCCGAGGAAGAGCGGGTCTTCCATGGCTGAGCACCGCATCCGGTCTCCGTTTTGTCACCCGGATCCGGCCGGCTGGGGTCGGATCCGGCTGACAGAACGGTCAGACCTGCTGACAGAACGGTCGGGGAGGGGCCGGCGTGAGATTGTTCGTTCTCTCCGGGCTGGCGCTCTGGGTGGGCACCACGCTGTTGCTGTCCCAGCTTCGGTGGTTCTCCCGTCCGCCCCTCGTGGCCCGCCTGCGCCCCTACACCTCCGGCAGCTTGCCCGCGCCGGAACAGAGCGGTCCGTTCTCCGTGGAGTCCTTCCGCCAGGTCGTAGGCCCGTTGTCCTTCGCCATTGGCGAGCGGGTGGCGCGCCTGTTCGGCGTGAGCGAGGAGCTGGCCGTGCGCCTCGAGCGCATCCACTCCCCCTCGACGTCACCGCCTTCCGCGTCCGGCAGGTGGGCTGGAGCGTGGCCGGCATCGGCCTGGCCGCCCTGGCGTCGTTCTCCCTCCGCCCGCCCGGGCCCCTCGTCCTGATCGTGCTGCTGGGCGCTCCGGTCCTGGCCTTCCTGGTCCTCGAGCAGAAGGTCGCCTCGGCGTCGGCTCGCTGGCAGCGCCGACTGTTCCTCGAGCTGCCCGTGCTCAGCGAGCAGTTGGCCATGCTGCTGTCGGCCGGCTTCTCGCTGGGCGCGGCCCTGAACCGCCTCGCCACCCGAGGCCAGGGCGTTCGCGCCCGGGACCTGCAGCGGGTGACCGGACGGATGCTCCAGGGTCTGTCGGAGGTGGAAGCACTGCGGGAGTGGGCCGCCGTGGCCCGTGTGGAGGCCCTCGACCGGCTGGTGCCCGTGCTCGCCCTCAACCGTGGCGCCGGCGATCTCGGCCGCCTCATCTCGGGCGAGGCGCGCGCCATCCGCAAGGACGTCCAGCGCGAGCTGGTGGAGACCATGGAACGCCGGGAGCAAAAGGTCTGGATCCCGGTGACCGTGGCCACCCTCGTGCCCGGAGTGATCTTCTTGTGCATTCCGTTCATCGAGGCCCTGCGGATGTTCTCGGGGTCCTGAGGCGAGGAGGAGATGTGAGCGACCACGTGTTGGCGTTGTTCGTCTGGCAGCAGGTGGTGCGCGCCGGCCTGCTCCAGCGCGTCACCAGGGACGAGGCCGGCGAGGGGTGATCTCCGCCGCCATAGCCGTTCTGGTCATGGCGTTCCTCGGCGTCCTCATGTGGCAGCTCTTCAAGGGGACGCTCTCCGACGCCAACGACAACGTGAATGACCAGATCAACCAGATCGGCCGCTGACCCGGGCCACCTGGGCCGGACGTGACCGGGCGGGAAGAGCGCGGCGCCGGGGTCATCTCGACGGTGGCCGGCGTGGCGGTGTTCCTGGTCCTGCTGCTGTTCGCCGTGCAGGTGCTGGTGGGCCTCTATGCCACCTCGGTGGTCACGGCGGCGACCTATGACGCAGCCAAGGTGCTGGCCGGCGCCGACGCCGGTGACAGCGCTGCGGGGCGGGCCAACGCCGAGGCCGGCGCCAGGAGCCAGCTCGGCCGCTACGGGGAGAAGGCCGCCTTCGGTTGGGATAACGACGCCCAGACCGTCCGGCTCCACGTGCAGGCACCGAGGCCCACGCTCTTGCCCCGCTCCCTCGTGAGCAGCGTGGGTCTCTCCGACATCGAGCGGACGGTGACCGTGCGCGGAGCGCGTGCGATGAGAGCGACCGGCCCGCGGCGGGACCAAGCCGGCCAGGTGGGCGGCGTGGAGGGCGCCATCTTCGGCGTGCTGGTGTTCGTCTTGGGGACGCTGGTGGTGGTCAACGCCTGGGCCGTGGTGGACGCCAAGCTGGCCGCCAGCTCGGCGGCTCGGGAGGCCACCAGGAGCTACGTCGAGGCCCGCTCCGCGCCCGAGGCCGGTACCGCTGCGCGGCGGGCCGCCGAAGAGGCCATCCGCGGCCACGGTCGGCAGGTGGAGCGCCTGGGCCTTCGTTCCATCGACGGCGGCTTCGCCCGCTGCGCGCGGGTCACGCTCGAGGCGAGCTATCGCGTCCCCCTGCTCGCCGTCCCTGTGCTCGGGCAGCGTGGCCTGGCCTTCACCGTGGCGGCCCGCCACTCCGAGGTCGTCGACCCCTACCGCAGTGGACTGGCCGGCGAGGCGGCTTGCGGTGCCTGAGGACCAGCAGCAGCGTCTCGAGCGGGGTTCGGTGCTCATGCTGGTGCCGGCGGGCGTGCTGGTGCTGGTGATACTGGGAGCGATCGCTGTCGACTTCTCCGTGGCCTTCCTCGGACAGCGCGAGCTCACCAACGCCGCCGCGGCGGCGGCCAACGACGCGTCCACGGCCATCGCCGAGGCGCGCTTCTACCGGGGCGGGAACGGCGCCGCCGGCGAGGTCGTCATCGACGAGGCTCGGGCCGCACGGGCGGTGGACCAGGCGCTGGCGGCGCGGGTGCCTCGAGGCGTGAGCATCGACGGCGTGAGCGTGGATCCCTCCGGGGGCCAGGTGTGCGTGGTGCTACGGGGACGGGTGGACTACGTCTTCGCCAGGGCCATCCCGGGCATGGCCGACGGCGCCGCCGTCCGGGGCCGGTCCACCGCCACCGCGGTCAGCGGGTCCGCCGGCTCGCCCGTGGCTCACCGTCCGGCGTGCTGATCGGGGCACACCCCGTTCCTGCCGCAATAGCCTGAGCCCAATGAGCAACGAGGACCAGGGCCCGCCGGCGGACCAGGGTCCCGAACCACGGCCACCGCCGTTCGGCTACCCACCTCAACCCCCGCCCCCGTACGGCTACCCGCCTCAACCACCGCCCCCGTACGGCTACCCGCCTCAACCACCGCCCCCGTACGGCTACGCCCCTCCCCCTCCGTACGGCACCACTCCGCACACCCAGACCGATGGCACGGCGATCACCGCCCTCGTGCTGGCAATCGCCTCCTTCGCCCTCATTCCCACCTTCATCCTGGCGCCGGTTTGCCCGATCCTCGCCATCGTGGCCCTGGCCCTGTGCCCGTCGTCGCGCCGCAAGATCCAGTCCTCCAACGGCGCCGTCACCGGCGAGGGCCTGTTGACGGCGGCAAGAATCGTCGCCTGGATCAACCTCGGCCTGGCCGCCCTGGTGCTCCTCCTCATCGGGATCGGGGCTGCCGCCGGGTGGTGGGAGGACTCCTACGACTACAGCCTTCGCCTGGCAATGACGGTCCTCGGCTGACTGCGGTGAGCGACGAAGACCCCGAAGCACGCCCTGGGCCTTACGGCCGCTGGCAACAGCCGCCTGGGACCCCGCAAATGCCACCAGCGCCGGCACCCCCGCCCCCGCCCCACCCCCCTACGGCTACGGCCCGCCCCCGGCCTGGGGATACGCCCCTCCACCTCCGTACGGCTACGGCCCCCGCAACCCCAGAGCCAGACCGAGGGCCTGGCCATCGTGGTGCTGGTGCTGGCCATCGCCTCCTTCTTCCTCTTCGGGCTCGGCGTGGTCCTGGCCATCGTCGCCCTGTGCCTGTGCCCCTCCGCCCGGCGCAACATCGAGGCCTCGAAGGGCGCTCTCACCGGTGAGGGGTTCGTGAAGGCAGCCAAGGCCATCTCGTGGGTCAACATCGCCCTGACGGTGCTCATTGTGCTCGCCTTCGTCGCCTTCGTCGTCCTCGCCGCCGTCTTCGCCGACAACGATGAGTTCGCCACCCTCTGGGCGCTAGCTTCGCTGACATGAGCTACCCCTCGGCACCCGAAGGAGCCTGAGGCCAGCCGGGGCTGGCAGCCGGGCCCACCGCCGGCTCCGGCGGACGGCGGCTACAGCCCGCAGCCGAGGCCGCAGACCGAAGGCTCGGCCCGTGACGGCAGCCAAGATCATCTCCTGGGTGAACCTCGGCCTCTGGGGCGCCGGATCGCCCTCTCTTCGTCATCTTCGTCATCTTCGTCATCATCTCGTGGCCGCCACTGGCCGGCAGCGGCGACTCACCAGGACGACTCTCGCTGCTCGTGACTACTCCGGCGCTGAGCTGCTGGTCCGGGCTGGCCCAACGGGCAAAGCCCTCCTTGAGTTGTTTTACTTGATGCTTTTCGTGTTATCTCATTGGCGTGATCCACGTCAAGAGCGGCACCCGGGCCGTCGAGGAAGCCGCCGCGCTGCGGGCGGCGGCCCATCCGGGCGTGGTGGAGCTGGTCGACGCCACCGACGGCGTCGTGCGCACCCGTCGGGTCGAGGGCCGAGCCCTTGGCGACACTCGCCCGCTGACCGCTGAGGAGATCGCCGGCGTCGCCGGCGCGGTAGCCACCACGCTGGCCGACCTCCACGACCTCGGGATTGCCCATGGCGGCGTGGACGCCACCCACGTCATCGTGGCCGACGAGGGCCGCCCCGTCCTGTGCAGCCTGGGGCGAGGCGGCGAGCCCGCCGATGACGTGGCCGCCCTCGGGCGGCTGGTGACGGAGATGCTGGTCCGGAGGCCTCCCGAGCGGCCGGCACCGAGCGGTTGGGCCCAGAGGCGCAAGGGTCTCGGCCCCATGCTGGCCCCTCCTGCGGCTCCGGCCCTGGCCGCCCTCGCCGCCGAGGCCACGGCCGCCGACCCGGCCCATCGGCCGAGCGCCCGAGCCCTCGCCGCCGCCATCTACCAGCACACCCACTCGGCCCAGCTGCCCCAGGCCGAGGCCATTGACACCGCCCGCCCGCTGCCTGGCCCAAAGCCAAAGGGCCGGCGCTGGCCCAGCCATCGGTCCCTGGCCGTTCCCGCCGCCGTGGGGTGCGCCGTCGTGGTCATGGTCTCGGGGATCCTCGTCGCATCCCGCGGGGTCGGCCCCGGCGGAGCGTCAGTGGGCAAACCGCACGGGGCGGCGGGCGACTCCCGCGCCGCCGATGGCGGTGCCAACGCCGGCATCGGCGACTTCACGGGCGGGGTGCTCACCGTCGACGGCGCCCGCTACAGCGTGGGCCAGGCGGGCGACGCCGCGGCCATCGGTGACTGGACATGCAGTGGACGTCCCACCCTCGTGGTCCTGCGCCCGTCGAGCGGTGAGCTGTTCGCCTTCGACCAATGGCCCGAGCCGGGTCACGACGTCACTGCCCGCCCCATCGGCCGGGTGGAGCGAGCCACGGGCGTCCGCGCCACACCGCCCGCCGGCGGCGGCTGCTATGAGCTCGAGGTCCTGCGGAGCGAGGCTCCGCCGACCCGCCTGGACGTGACACCGTGACCCGGCTCCGGCCCGCCGTTGCACTGATGGCATGGCTCGCCTTCGTGATGGCCATGGTGGTGGTCCTCCGCGCCGTAGGCGGCCGCCTGGCGCCCCCGGCGCTTTGGAGCCTGGACGGCACCCGGGCCTGGTTGGAGGAGCGTCAGCCCGCCGAGGTGGCGTTCGCCATCTTGAGGTTGGTGGCATTGGCCCTCGGGTGGTATCTCCTCGTCGTCACCGTCGTCTCAGTGGTGGCCCGCCTGCTCCGCCTGGCTGCGGTGGCCACGGTGGTCGACGTGGTCACCGTTCCCGGCGTGCGCCGGTTGGTCAATGCCGCCGTCGGCTTCTCCTTGGTTGTCACCGCCTACCCCGGCATGGCGGCGGCTTCATCGGCGCCCCCGCCCGTGGAAACCATGCGTCGCCTCCCCGACGATCCCGCCGGTGGGTCGGGGGCCGCTGCTCCTCCCGGACCGGCCCCGGCGCACACCACCATCACGATGCGCCGCCTTCCCGACGAGCCTCCCGACGGTGCCCCTGCGTCGCCATCCCCGGGACCGCCGGCGACGCCATCGACGCCCTCGACGCCAGCGACTCCGACAGCGACTCAAATAGCGCCAACGGCACCTCGTGCCGGCTCCGGGTCATGGCCCGTGAGGCCGGGTGACCACTTCTGGGCCGTGGCCGAGCGGGTGCTGGCCGATGCGTGGGGTCGCCCGCCCACCGACGCCGAGGTCCGCCCCTACTGGCGAGCGCTGGTGGAGACCAACCGGCCCCGGCTCGCCGACCCCGCCAACCCCGACCTCCTCTTTCCCGGCCAGTCACTCACGGTTCCCCACCCGCCGGCCCGCCCGGCTTGAAACCGATCCGCCAAGGGTGAACCATGACCATCAGTGAGCATTCCCGCCACGAGCTCTACACCCGCCTCCAAGAAGCCCTCGGAAGCGAAGCGGCCACCACGTTGATGGAACACCTGCCCCCCGTGGGCTGGGCCGACGTGGCCACCAAGCGTGACCTCGATCTCACGCTGGAGGCCCTCGACCTGAAGCTGGATGCCCTCGAGCACCGCTTGCTGGCCACCTTCCGCTCCGAGATGGGCTCCATGCAGCGCACGTTCATCCTCGCCCTGGTGGGAAGCGTGTCCGGGAGCACCCTCACCGCCGCCGGCCTGGCCTTCGCCGCCGCCCGCCTCGTCTGAGGAGTAGGA
>JAUJNQ010000004.1:338711-377703 GCA_030448025.1 Acidimicrobiales bacterium
CAGCCCCAGGTCGTCGAGGCGATGGCGCAGGGCGTCGGCGCTGGTGCCGAACAGAAGGGCGAGGGCCCGTACGTCCTCGCCGCGGATGGTGATGATGCGGCCGTTGAAATCTTGGCGCTGGACCTCGATCATGCTCAGGTATCGACGAAGCAGCTCGGTCTCCGGACCGGTGCTGGTCTCGAGCGTCGTGAGGTCGACGGTGACCCGATCGTCGCGGTCGCCGGCCGACGCCACGCCGACGAACGCCTCGTCGTCGTTCGGTCCGGCGCCCTCGTTGGCCACCGCTCCTCGGGCCGCGAGGGCCCCGGTGACGTCCCGGGGGAGGAGCTGGTCGACGGGCACGTTGTAGAAGTCGGCCAGACGCTGGAGCCGCGGCACGGAGATGGCCCGCTCGCCCCGCTCATAAGCGCCGAGCACGGAGGCCTTGAACTCCTGCTCCGACGCCGCTTCCACGCCCTGGAGCGACAGGTTCTTCTGCTTGCGAACGGCGCGCAAGCGTTCACCAACCTTCTCCGCGTAGTTGCTCCACATGTCTTCATCGCTGGCCACCGGCACACCCCCGCTTGGTTGCAAAGGATATCTTACCACAATACGACGTGGTGGGACCACTCAGAGTGGTCAACCCGGACAACCGGGTCACTCAGTGGCGCTTCTCCCCCACCAGCCCGGCCCGGAGTGAGCACAGCAGCACCCCCGCAGCCACGGCCGCCGACTCGGTGCGCAGCACCCCCGGACCGAGGTCCACGGTGGGAGGGCCTGAGTCCAGCTCCTCGGGTGCCCACCCCCCCTCGGGGCCCACCAGCACCACCGGCCTCAGCAGTGACGGAGGATCACCACCGGGCTCAGCCAAGCTGACTCCGCGACTCGCCACGTCACCCACCAGATTGAGCTCGACATCGGCCAGGGACAGCACGCCCGCCACCTCGGGCAGCACCGTCCGGCGGCTCTGCATGGCCGCCCCCCGGGCCACCCGTCGCCAGCGCCGCACTCGCCGGTCGGCGGCGTCGGCGTCGAGACGCACCACCGAGCGGGTCGTCACCAGGCCCAGGATGCGGTCCACGCCGACCTCGGTGAGCTTCTGCACCGCCCAGTCGGGGCGCTCGCCCTTGGTGAGGGCAAAGCCCACGGTCACCGGGGGCGATGGCGCCGGGGCCGAGATCACGTCTCCCGCCGGCTCCAGCTCACCATCGGCCCGCCACGTGCAGCACCGCCAGCCACCGGCCCCGTCGGCCACGGTGACCGCCTGCCCGGGCCGGAGGCGAAGCACCCGCTCGAGGTGGTGGTGGTCCTCGTCCTCCAACGCCGGGGCCGCCAGGTCGGCGACGAAGGCGTGCGCCGCGGCCGAGCGCAGGGCCGGCAATGACCCCGGGCTACATGGCCCCGGGTTACTCGGCACCGGGCTACTTGAAGGCGCTGCGGATCCTCGACAGCATCCCGGTGTCGGGGGGGGTCACGTCCTCGCCTCGGTCGGCGGCGAACTGGCGCATCAACGCCTCCTGGTCCTCGGTGAGGCCGGCGGGCGTGTCCACCACCACCTGGACCAGCAGGTCCCCCCGGCCCCGGCCGTCCACGTGGGGCACACCCCGGCCCCGCAGGCGGAAGGTGCGGCCAGTCTGGGTGCCCTGGGGGATCACGAGGTCCTCGGTCCCGTCCAGGGTCTCGAAGGTGAGCGACGCTCCGAGGGCGGCCTGGGTGACCGGAAGGTGCAGCTCGTGGACGAGGTCGTAGCCTTGGCGTTGGAAGCGTGGGTGGGGGCGCACCCGCAGGTGCACGTACAAGTCGCCGGGGGGACCACCCCTCGGCCCCGCCGCTCCCCGGCCCGTGAGCCGTAGCGTGATGCCGTCGTCCACGCCGGCCGGAACCTCCACCATGAGGGTCCGCTCCTCCATCACCAGACCGTCGCCGTGGCACGTGGAGCAGGGTGAGGTGACCTCCTGGCCGAGGCCTCCGCATCGCCCGCAGGGCTGGGTGGTGACCATCTGACCCAGGAGGGACTGGCGGACCCGGCTCACCTCACCGGCGCCCCCGCACTGCGAGCAGGTCGTGGCATGGGTGCCGGACTTGGCGCCGGTGCCCTTGCAGGTCTCGCACGCCGTCGGCAGGCGGACGCCCACCTCCTCCTCGGTGCCGAACACCGCGGCGCGGAACTCGATGTCGAGGGCCACCTCGGCATCCGAGCCACGCGGCGGACCGGAGCGCCGGCCCCGCCCGCCACCGCCGAAGGGGCTGGCACCGCCGAAGACGGCGTCGAACAGATCCCCGAGGCCGCCGCCACCTCCGAAGCCGCCGAAGGGGTCACCACCGCCACCGGCCCGGCCACCTTCGGGGCCGAACGTGTCGTAGCGGCGGCGCCGCTCGGGATCGCGGAGGGTCTCATAGGCGACGGTGACCTCCTTGAAGCGCTCGGAGGCAGCGGCATTGTCGGGGTTGGTGTCGGGGTGCAGCTCCCGGGCCAGGCGGCGGTACGCCTTCTTTATCTCGTCGTCGGTGGCGCTCTGGGACACGCCCAGGGCCGCGTAGTAGTCGTCAGGCAGCGCTCAGCCCTCGTTCAGGTAACGGCCGAGGCGCTGGCTCACCAGGGTCACGGCCGCCAGGGCGTGGGGGTAGTTCATGCGGGTGGGGCCCACCACGCCCACCGTGCCGCCGCCGTCGCCCAGCTGGTAGGGCGCCACCACCACGGCGCACTCGGAGAGTGACTGGTTGCCGTGCTCGGCGCCGATGGCCACCGACAGGCCCTTGTCGATGACGTCCTTCAGCAGGGTGACCACCACCAGCTGCTGCTCGAGGATGGCCAGCACGCCCCGTACCGTCTCCACGGCGTCGAAGGCGGCGGCCATGCGCGACGCCCCGCCCACGAACACGTGGTCGATCTCGTCGTCGTGGCGCCCTCCGAGCGACGCCAGGCCGGCAGCCACCACGGCGTCGGTGTGCACGTCACCGGTGGGAGGCAGCGCCTCGAGGTCGCCAATGGAGCTGAGGGTGTGGCCCACCAGCTGGGTGGACAGATGGATGGTGACAGCGGCCAGGCGTTCGTCGTCGGCCTGGTGGACCAGTTCCAGGGTGCGCTTCTCCACCACGCCGTTGGACAGGACTACCACCACCAGAGCCACATGGGGAGCCAGGCCGACCACCTGCACCGAGCGCACGTCGGCGGCCTGGTGGGGTGGGCCCACCACCACGGCCGCGCAGTCGGTGAGGGTGGAGAGGAAGCGGGACGTGTCGTGCAGCATCTGCTCCAGCTCGCCGTGGGCGGCGGCGAAGAAGGCCCGGACCTGTCGCAGCTTGGCCGGCTGGAGGGTGCCCGCCGTGAGGTGGTCGACGAAGAAGCGGTATCCCCGGTCGGTGGGCACCCGGCCGGCGCTGGTGTGGGGCTGGGTGAGGTAGCCGTCGCGCTCCAGGATGGCCATCTCGTTGCGCACCGTGGCCGCCGAGGCGCGCACGCTGGCCGCCTTCACCACGTGGCCGGACCCCACGGGCTGGGCCGTCTCTATGTACTCCTCGACCACCGTCCGCAGGATGGCGGCTTTGCGTTCGTCGAGCATCGGCACTCTCCGGCACCGCCCGGTGGCAGCACCTGGCAGTCGAGTCTACCGAGTGCTAAGCGATCGCAGCTTCTCCTGCCACCCTGAGCGGTTGAGCCGGGTCTGGACCGTGGAGGCCAGGCTGTTGAGCTGGGTGCGCAACCCTGACCCGGACTCGACATCCGGGGCGGCGGAGGGGGCGCCGCCGCGGGCATCGACCAGCTCGGAGGCTGTGGGCTCGCCGAGGGGGGCGGCGGCGGGCCGTTGAGGTTCAGGCGGCCGCTCGCCCGAATCGCCGCGCTCCGGGCCGGTGGGGTGGCGGAGGTCGATCATCACTTCCTCCACGGCGGAGATCCAGTCCCGCTCCGGCGGCGGCCAATGCTCTTCGGCGGTGACCGCGAGCGGCGTCAGCTCCGGCTCGGGGCCCGGCGCTGTCCCTGAGCCCTTCCCCAGCCCGACGCCCTCCCCTAGTTCGGCGACCTGCTCCGCCTCGGCGGCCAACGAGCGCCTCCCGGCGGTGACCGCCTCCTGCACGGCGGCACCGATGCGTTCGGGAAGAGCGTCGGCCAGCTCCGAGAGACGCCCGGCTGCCGCATGGGAGTCGGACATCTCGGCCAGAGCCTGCTGCTGGCGGCTCAGATTGTCGGACAGCACTCGCAGTTGGGAGTTGAGACCCTCGAAGGAGTCCTGCAACCACTCGAAGATCTGCCCTCGCGCCCCCTTGGTGGCCGGCCCCACTGGCGCAGCCTCGGCGGCCGGGACCTCGACAACGGTCTGCACCTGCTCCGCCACCGTCCCCACCTGCTCATCAGCAGGAGGAGGAGACACCTTCAGCCATATCCCCTCCTGGGCGTCTGTCAAAGGCCATGCCGTCTGCACCGAGCGGGCGAGGTCGCTCGACGCCGATGCCGGGGCCAGAACCTGCTCATCAGCTCGAGCCTCGGGCCGCACGAGGACGACCGCGCGGGGGCCGGCGGCCCACACCGTGGCGCAGCCCTTGAACTGGCCCTCGCAGACGATGCCGCAACGGGGGCACTCGCATGCCGCTTCCCCCGCCGCCATGGGATGCCCACACCCCTCGCGTACCGTCACCCCGAACTCGTGGCACCAGCCCATGGGCCGCCATCCTACGGGGCTCTCGCTCCCCCTGTCTGCAGCCGGCGGCCACTAGCCTGGCCCCGGTGCGCAAACCCCGCTGGGCCTACGTGCTCATGCTCCTGGTGGGCGTGGGGCTCGGCGTGGCCATCGCCGGTGTGCCCAGCACGGCCAAGGACCCGCCGCTTCGGGTGCAGACGGAGACCGAGCCCACCACCATCGCTCCCGCACCGACCACCACCACGACGACGACGCCGCCACCGCCACCCACCACAGCTCGCACCACCTCCACCACTCGGCGGCGCTGACAACCGCCGGCGGCAGACCTCGCCGGACGGCGAGAAGCTCGCCGGCGGGCCGCTACTTCTTCTTGGCCGCCGAGGCCTTCTTGGCCGGAGCGGTCTTCTTGGTCGCCGGGGCCTTCTTGGCAGTGGTGGACTCCCTCACCGGGAACTGGTGGTCGTGGTCGTGGGCCTCGCTCTGGTGCTCCCGATCGAAGTCCTCGTGGGGATGATGGGCGTGCTCCAGGTCGGCATGGTCATGGTCGTGCTCGTGCTCGGAGCTCAGGTGGTCGAACCCGCCGGCGATGCGATTGTGGTTGTGGGTCACGTGGTAGTGGCGGTGTGCGTGCACCATCGCCTCGTGGCGGTGCGTCTCCCACTGGTCGTGCTGCTCGTGTCCTTCGGCCATGCCCGCCTCCTCGGTTCGTGATGCGGACGTTAGCGGGTTGGGCCAAAATCTTCGTTGGTCATCCCGAGGGCGCTGCGGGAGCCCCGGCTGCCAGGCGTTCCCCGCCGAGTCAGCGAGCGAACGACTCCACGGTGGCGGCATGGCCCGACGAGTGGGCCAGGCGGTGGTCGGAGGTCATGAGCGGAAGGCCCAGCGACTCGCTCAAGGCCACGTAGGCGGCATCGCAGTCGCTCGAGGAGCACGTCGACGAGCGCCGAGGCATCGACCACGGCCACGACCGCTCAGCGCCGGTCGTCGTCACGCAGCCGGCGAAGCGCCTCGACGGCTCGGCCCGGGGGCACGCCCCATTCGCGCTCCGATGCCCGCTTCAGCACATCGGCCACAGGGGCCGGGAAGCGATGGGGGTCGCCTCTCGCAGGAGGTACTCCGACACCACCTGGCGGAGCGCGCCAGGGGCTCGAGGTCTGGGCCATGCGTTCGCTCCGCAGCGACACTGAGGTACTGGTGACGGGCTTGAACGTTCGGGGCTCGGCGGCTCTCCAAGCCTTCCGGCCAAGCCTGCGCGGCCAAGCTTCTCGGCAAGCCTCCGGGGGTGAGCCAGGGCCATGCCTGGCTCCACCTACCACTGCGCTTCGTAGGGGGGCGTGACGTCGGCGAACATCGGGAAGTGGCGCACGTTCACAGTTGCCACATCGAGCTCGAGGGCCCGGGCCGTGGCTGCCACGATGAGGTCGGCGGTGTCGATGGCCGAGTGACTGCGGCGCCACTGTCGTCCCAGCTCACCGGCGTCCTGTGCGATGTCGGAGCTCACCGGCACCCAGTTGAGAAGGGCGAACAGGCGCCGGGCCCGGGTGCGCTCAGGAGAGCGAAGACCCCGGACGACTTCCACACGGGTGATCTCGGAGCATGTGGGCTGGCGGGACAGCGAGCCGACGTAGGAGACCGCAGAGGCCAGCCCGCGGAGGTGGTCGATCACGACGGTGGTGTCCAGGACGACGCTCACCGAGCGGAGCGCCGGCGACGCTCCTCGGCCCTCATCTCATCGACGTAGACGGTGCCTTCGGGCAGGTAGGGGGCGATGCCTGCGGTGGCCGCAACCGCCTGGCGCCACCCAGACCGCCATTGCTCGTCCGGCTCGGCCTGGTCCAGAACGTCGTCGATGGCGCCGCGGATGAGCTGCGAGACGGTGATGCCCGCAGCCGCGGCTCGGCGAGCGAGCTCCGCATGTTGCTCCTCACCGAGGTAGATCTGGGTCCGGCGCATGGTGTACAGAGCATACATCGCTGACTGAAGGTGGAGACCCCTTTGACTGGTCACTCCTCTGGCCACTGCGACACGGACCACATTTCCGGCTATTCCTGGTAGTACTGGCCATACCACTCCACGAAGCGGCCGATGCCGACCTCGATCGGCGTGGCCGGCGAGAACTCGACGTCACGAACCAGATCGTCGACATCGGCGTAGGTGGCGGTCACGTCGCCGGGTTGCATGGGCAGGAGGTTGAGCTCGGCGCGCCGGCCGAGGGCTTGCTCGAGCGCCCCGATGAACGCCATGAGCTCGACCGGGCTGTTGTTGCCGATGTTGTAGAGCCGGTAGGGGGCGGTGCTGGTGGCGGGATCGGGCGAATCACCGGACCACGACGGGTTCGGGGAGGCCACGTTGTCCAGCACCCGCACCACACCCTCGACGATGTCGTCGATGTAGGTGAAGTCGCGGCGCATCCTGCCCTCGTTGAACACGTCGATGGGCCGGCCCTCGAGGATGGCCTTGGTGAAGAGGAACAGGGCCATGTCGGGCCTTCCCCAGGGTCCGTACACGGTGAAGAACCGCAATCCGGTCGTCGGGATGGCGTAGAGGTGGCTGTAGGTGTGGGCCATCAGCTCGGTGGCCTTCTTGGTGGCGGCATAGAGGCTCACGGGGTGGTCCACGTTGTGGTGCACCGAGAAGGGCATGGTCGTGTTGGCGCCGTAGACCGAGCTGGAGGAGGCGTAGACAAGGTGGTCGGTGCCCCGGTGCCGGCAGGCTTCGAGAACGTTGAGCGTGCCAACGATGTTCGAGTCCACGTAGGCGTGGGGTTCTTCAACGAGTAGCGCACGCCGGCCTGGGCGGCCAGGTGCACCACCCGGTCGGGGGAACGATCGAACGCAGCGTCGACGGTCGCTCGGTCGATGAGGTCGCCCGAATTTCTGAGACCACCTCCGGCTGTGACTGAGAGGCCCGCGCCGACGGCGATGGGACGTCGGCAATAAATTCACCCATCGTGTTACTCAAGTACTCACAGTGGTCGCCCGATCATGAGTACAGCAACCAAGACCGATCCCACGAAACGGCAAACCCGGGGAAACCCGGAACACGCAAAGCCACGGGCCTGTAGGAGCACCTCGCTCCCAAGGCAGCCGAGCTACCGAATGGGGGCCTCGCCCTCCGTGGGTCTTACCAACCTGGAGGGAAAGAGCCATGAACACCAACAAGAAGTTTCGCATTGCCATGGGAGCAGGCCTGGCATCGGTGATGGCGCTCAGCGTGGTCCCCGCCCCCGCCTTCGCCGACACCGGCTCGGATGAGTCGAGCTTCGTGAACAAGCTCAACGGCCTGCGGGCCTCGAAGGGGCTTCGTCCCCTCGGTGTCCACGGGGGCCTGGTGAACATGGCCCGTGGCTGGTCGTCCCAGATGGCCTCCAGGGGCTCCATCTCACACAACCCCAACATGGCAGCTCAGGCTCCGGGCAACTGGGCCCGCCTGGGTGAGAACGTGGGCATGGGCCCAAGCGTGGACTCGCTGCACAACGCCTTCGTGGCCAGCCCCTCCCACTACGCCAACATCGTCAACGGCCACTACGACTCGGTGGGCGTGGGTGTGGTGCAGTCGGGCAGCACCATGTTCGTGACCTTCAACTTCATGGCCACCCAAGCGGCCCCCGCCCCCGCTCCCGTGGCCGTTGCCCACCACTACTTCGCCCCCCCGCCCCCGCCGGCACCCGCCGCTCCGGCAGCTCGCAGGGTGTGTCGCAAGGTCCGCAGGCGGACGGTCTGTCGGGTAGTCAAGGCTCGCGCCGTCAAGGGACGCGCCGTCAAGGGACGCAAGGCCACCAAGGGACGCAAGGCCGTCAAGGCTCGCCGCACGGTGCGCCGGGGTCGCCGCTGACCCTCCAGCGGACAGGCGACCAAGCGGGGCCTTCGGGCCCCGCTTCTTCGCGTCCGCCTTCAACGGGGCGCCGGCAGGGCCAGTCATGTGACGACCCCAGCTCGACAGGTTGCTTTGGTCGTTCGGTGTCATTGGGCGGTGTTTCGACTTGCCTCGCGCGGGTACGCCTCAAGTGGACGGTCCCGGAGCTCGGGCACATCGACCTTTGAGAGGACTGGCTCGTGGAAGTGGCACCGGGTAGAGCTGAACAGAAGCGCTATCGACAGCGGATGCATACGTGGTCGGCGACGCTGCTGTCATCGGGGGCACAACGGCGACATCCCCGCCCGAAGGAGCGCTCCGCCACGTCAGCGATGACCAACCAGAGCGAAGGGTGGTCTGGTGTCCAAAGCTCGGCAGTCGGCCTCCACCGATCCGAGGGCGGTTGGTGACGGTCGACTGGGATCGTTCAGGCGAGGCCGAAGGCGGCGGAACCGGACCTTCGGTTGCCGAAGAACGGGACCACGCCGGTGACCAGAGGGACCACGCCGCCGACAAGAGGGACCAAGCCGGTGACCAGAGGGACCAGACCGGCGATCAGAGGGACCAGGCCGGCGACGAGCGGGACCAGGCCGGCGACCAGAGGGACCAGGCGGGCGACCATAGGGACCAGGCCGCCGACGAGCGGGACCAGGCCAGCGACGAGCGGGACCAGGCCGGCGACGAGCGGGACCAGGCCGCCGACGAGCGGGACCAGGCCGCCGAGCGGTCCGAGGGATGGGTAGGTGAAGGGATAACCACAGACGCCATCAGCCGCTCGGCGCTGGCCAGACGAGAAGCCGCATCCGACCGGAGGCGAGCCTCACAAGATCGCTGGGCGGGCGCCAGCGAACGCGGCCAAGCTGAGCTCGATCGCGACACCGCGGCGGCCGATCGGGGGCGGGGGCCAGCGAACGCGGCCAAGCCGAGCTCGATCGCGACACCGCGGCGGCCGATCGGGGGGCGGGGGCCAGCGAACGCGGCCAAGCCGAGCTCGATCGCGACACCGCGGCGGCCGATCGGGGGGCGGGCGCCAGCGAACGCGGCCAAGCCGAGCTCTTGGAGGAGGCCTTGCGCGGCGCCAAGGAGGAGGCCGAGCGGGCGAACCGAGCCAAGAGCCAGTTCCTGGCGACGATGAGCCACGAGATCCGTACTCCGCTCAACGGCGTGATCGGCATGACCGGCTTGTTGTTGGAAACCCACCTGGACCCCGTGCAGCGAGAGTACGCCGAGATGGCCAGGGCATCAGGGGAGGCGCTCCTGGCTGTGATCAACGACATTCTGGACTTCTCCAAGATCGAGGCGGGCCGGATCGACCTCGAGGAGATCGACTTCGACCTGCGCACCGTGGTCGAAGAGGCGATGGATCTCATCGCCGCTCCCGCTCACGACAAGGGGCTGGAGGTGGCAGCCCTGATCGACTCCGGGGTGCCCATGGGTATGCGCGGCGACCCGGGAAGGTTGCGCCAGGTCATGACCAACCTGTTGGCCAACGCGGTGAAGTTCACCGAGGCCGGCGAGGTCATCGTCAAGGTCGGCCTGGTCGGTGAGACGGGAGACTCGGTCGAGTTGGGCATCGAGGTGTCCGACACTGGTATCGGGATCGCTCCCGAGGAGTGCGGGATCCTATTCAAGAGGTTCTCGCAGGCCGACGCGTCGACCACGCGTCGCTACGGCGGGACGGGCCTCGGTCTTGCCATCTCCAAGCAGCTGGTTGAGTTGCTCGGCGGTGAGATCGGCGTCCAAAGCGAGCCAGGTCGTGGAAGCACGTTCTGGTTCACCGCTCGGCTGAGCCGGGCTGAAGCGCCGATACCGGGGACCCCGGCGTCGGTGGCCGACCTGGCGGGGCTACGGATACTGGTGGTCGACGACAACGCCACCAATCGCACGGTCCTCGATCAGGACTTGCGTCTGTGGCGGATGCGACCCACCTGCGTGGAGGACGGGCCCGGTGCCCTGGCGGTAATGCGGGCGGCGGCGGAGGCAGGTGGGTCCTTCGACTTAGCCATTCTGGACTACGACATGCCGGGGATGAACGGCCTGGAGCTGGCGCAGGCCATTCGAGACGATGAGCGCCTGCGTACGACCCGCCTGGTCTTGCTGACTTCGTCGGCGCGGCGCGGCGATGCCGAGCGGGCCCGGCAAGTGCGCATCGAGGCGTTCCTCGCCAAGCCGGTGCGCCAGTCGTCGCTCCACCATTGTTTGGCGACGCTGATGGGTCCCGGCGGTGTAGAGGCCGGCTCGCTCATCACGACACAGACCACAGCGGAGGCGAAGCGGCGCACGAAGGCACACGTGCTCGTCGTCGAAGACAACGTCGTCAACCAGAAGGTCGCCGCCCGCACGCTCGAGCACATGGGCTATCGGGTCGATGTGGCGGCCAACGGCCTGGAGGCGGTCGACGCGCTGACAGGAGTGCCCTACGGCGCCGTGCTTATGGACTGCCAGATGCCGGACATGGACGGCTACGAGGCCACTCGCGAGATCCGTCGGCGACAAGGGACTCGTCGCCGCACTCCCATCATCGCCATGACTGCCGGCGCCAGCCATGATGATGAAGCCAAGTGCCTTGCCGCCGGCATGGACGACTACCTGTCGAAGCCCGTCCGCCCGGCGGAGCTGGCAAGGGTGCTCCAACGATGGATCGACAATGGCCAACAGGCTTCGGTCACATTGGAGTCGACCCTCTCCGGGGTGCTCGACCCCGACGCCCTCGAGGCGCTCAAGGCGCTCGATGAGCAGTCCCCCGGCGAGGTCGCCGCCATCGTGCGCATGTTCCTCACCGAGACCCGATCACGCCTGGACGCACTGCTGCAAGGCGCGTCTGCCGACGCCGAGGCAGTGGCGCGGACGGCACATAGCCTGAAGGGAAGCTGTGCCACCCTTGGCACAGCTTCCCTGGCCGCCCTGTGCGGAGAACTGGAGGAAGCCTGCGCCGCCGCAGACCACTCGCTCATCGAGACGACGTTGGTTCGACTCGACGAGGAGTACCAGCACGTCGCCGCTGCCCTGAGACAGGCCTTAGCTCCTCCGGACGACTACCGAAGCTCCTAGAGGGCCGTGGCTGGCGGTGGCGTGGCGGCCAGCTCGGCCTCGGCGTGGGCGGGGCGTGCGGCACACCACGGCCACCTGCTCCTCGCGCAGGGCGCCGGAGTGGAAGGCCGAGGCGGTGTGGGGCAGCTCGGGCAGCTGGCGGGCCATGGCCACCAGCCGGTGGGCCCGACCGCGTGACACGCCGCACTTTCAAGCCACCCATTGCTCGGACGAGTGGATGCCCGCGCCCTCGAAGGCTTCCGTGTCGAGCTGGGCGTCATCGGCGCACGGGGTTGATCCATGTGATGTCGATGAAGCGGGCGAAGTCGGAGTCGGCGCTCACGATCTGCAGCCCGTGCTCGATGCCCAAAGCGGCGAGAGCGGCATCGGTGACGAGGTTCCCTCGCAAGTCGAGGTCCCGGACAAGACGTCCGAGGATTCCGCGGTGCGACCGGCCAGGGACGGGTACCCACGCCGCCGGCGCGTCGAGCCACTCCTCGACGAAGCGCCAGGCGTCATCGGGCGCCAGGGGCTCGCGTAACGCCCGAGGGTGCGTGGCGATCCGGACGAAGGCGGTCAGCGACATCCATGGCAGGCCAACCCGCTGCGTGCCGTTCAACGCCTCCTCGAGCCAGAGCCGCCCGGCGTCGTGGAACGGGCTTTCCTCGTCGACCGCATAGAGCAGGACGTTGGCGTCAACGAGCATCTACCGCGCCTCGACCCCCTCGAGGGCTTCGAGCGCGCCCGCCACATCGGAGACGTCGATCTTCACGCCCAGCCGGCGCGTCCGTTGCTCGAACCGCTGAACGTCTCTGCGAGGGAGCAAGCCGCGGCGGATCAGCTCGTTCACTGCCCCGCTCACACCAAGTCCGCTCTCTCGGCGCAACTCCTCGATCGCCTTGGCCGTGTCATCGTCGAATTCGATGGTCGTGCGCATGCGCCCAAGTTACCACGTGTGTGCTAGCCTTATCGCATGTCCGTGCGACGGCCCTGGGCGCTGTCGTGCTGCAGCCTGTGATAGCTGCCGAGGTCCCGAGGTCGCTGACGGCGGCGCCTCGGAACCCGATATGTATGCTGGTGACCATCAGACGTATACAGCTTCACCTCGACGAGGACCTCGATGAGGCATTGGCCATTCAGGCCGCCGAGCTGGGCTTGCCCAAGGCGGCCCTCATTCGCCGGTACCTGGCCGAGCACGTCTCGGTGCGGTCCCGTGGTGACGACCCCAGCGCGGCCCTGATCGGCGTCTATCAGGGGACCCCCGACGAAAGCGGCGACATCGACGAGACCGTTTACCGGCCGTGAGGCTGGCAGACACCAGCTTCTGGGTGGCGCTGGCGGCCGCAAGAGACCGGCACCACGGCGATGCTGTCCTGCTCTGGACCGCACAACGCGAGCCGGTCGTGGTCACCAATCATGTGGCAGGCGAGACGTGGACCTACCTTCGCCGGCGGGCAGGCCATGGTCCCGCCATGGCCGCGCTGGCCGTGTTCCGCTCAGCGAGGGTCCGCCTGGTGCACGTCGAGGGGGCGGTGGAGAGCGAAGCGTGGAGTTGGCTGGCTCGCCATGACGAGCGCGAGTACTCCTTCGTCGACGCCACGAGCTTCGCCCTCATGCGACGCCTGCGCGTCCGAGAGGCCCTCGCCTTCGACGGCGACTTCTCGGCCGCCGGCTACCTCGAACTACGCCCCTGAAGCGGATCCGCCAGGAAGCGGCCATGCTGTCATGACATGGTCAAAGGCCGAGCAGAAGGCGCAACCGCTCCTCAACGGCGGTGAGCACCGAAGTCGACACCGAGCCCCATGCTCCTTCGATCAGCCGCTCAACGGAGACCGAACGCAAGTCCTCGCACTTCACGAAGCTCTGCATGCGCACGCCGCCATCGGGGGGCTCGATGGCGACATGGGTTGGGATACCCCGCTGACGAGTCGTCATTGGCACCACCATGACCAGTCCGGACAGACCACGGTTGAAGCGGTCGACGGAGATGACGAGGGCCGGCCGCCTCCCCGCTTGCTCGTGCCCCCGGGTGGGGCTGAAGTCTACCAGCCAGACCTCGCCGCGAGCCGGGTTTGCCAATTACGCCTCGCCCAGGTCGTCACCCAGGGTGCCCTCGAGGTCCGCTCGCTCCTGGAGCTCCTCGGCCCATCCCTCGGGGTCGGCTCGGAGCGAGGCGTAGGCGGCATCCAGCTCTGTGAAGAACCGAGCACGCCGGTAGGAGTCGACCGCCCGCTCCAGCACGCGGTGCATTGGCTCGCCCGTGGCCGCCGCCAGTTCCCTCAGCGTGACTCTGGTCTCTTCGCTGATCCGTACTGTCGTGCTGCCCACAGCCAGTCCCTCCGGTGTAGACGTTGCAGTCTACTACTTGGGCTACAGCGGATCACGCCGCAGCACGGTCGCAGAGCCGCACCAATCCGCCACGAAGCGGCCATGTGTGGCACTACTTCGAGTGGGCGTGGAGCTTCGTCGGACATCCCGATCGGGGCTTGGCCTCGGAGGAGTTCCGCCGCCTCTGGCGCTCCTGGGGGGATGGCACCCAATTCGGCCGGTGGGACTCCTGGTCGCCGTACGTCGTGTCGCTGCGGGCCTGGACCCGCTGCGGTCTGTTCGGGCCGCTGGTGGCCAGCACCGACGATGAAGCCGACTTCCTCGCCGGCATCGCACTCCACGCCGGCTTCGTGCGGGCCAACCTCGAGCTCAACGTCGGCGGCAACCACTTTCTCGAGAACCTGAAGGCCGAACCCACCGGACTGCGACCGGCCATCGAGGCCATGCGGACGTGGCTGGGAGCGGTGCTCCTGCCCGACGGCGAGGTGCCCCTGTTCAACGACTGCACCGCCCGGTTGGAGCGGGCGGCGAAGAACGCCGACGAGGTGGTGGTCACCGCCTCCCACGACGGCGCCGCCCTCAGCCTGCTCACCACGGTTGCCCCACCGGGCGGCTGATGCCGGTCGTTACCCAAGCACCAACCTTCCCCGCCTGCTGCCCTACCTAGTACCCTACGTAGGGTGCGAAAGACCAGCGTCTATCTGAGCGAGGTGCAGGCGGAGCGCTTGGCCCGCCTGTCGAAGCAACAACGGCGTCCCCAGGCGGAGATCATCCGCGACGCCATCGCCGCCTACGCTGCCCCACGCCCGGAGGAACGACGCTTCAGCCTTGACGGCGTGGTCGTGGGCGACGGAGCCACGATCGCCGACGTCGACGAGGACGAGTTGCTTCGCGGCTTCGGAGAGTGACCCTCGTCGTCGACGCTGCTCCGCTCATCGCCCTGGCCGACAGGGCGGATCCCCGGCGCGAGGCAGTCCAGGCGCTCTTCTACCAAGAGGACGGCGAGCTGATCGTTCCCGCCCAGGTCACGGCCGAGGTCGACTACTTGCTTGGGTCTCGGCACGGCTCCGTCGCTCGACGGGCCTTCCTCGACGACCTGTCGTCCGGGCGATTCGTGGTGCCGTGCCTGCAGCAAGAGGACTATGCCGTGGTTGTGGACCTGGAGCGGTCCTACCACGATCTCGACCTCGGCCTCGCCGACTGCTCGATCGTGGTTCTGGCCCACCGCTACCGCACCACGCGCGTGGCGACGTTCGACCAGCGCCACTTCGGCGCCGTGAGGCCCCTCCAAGGCGGCATCTTCCAGCTCCTACCGGCGCCGCCTTGGTGAAGAGGAACAGGGCCATGTCGGGCCTTCCCCAGGGTCCGTACACGGTGAAGAACCGCAATCCGGTCGTCGGGATGGCGTACAGGTGGCTGTAGGTGTGGGCCAACAGCTCGGTGGCCTTCTTGGTGGCGGCGTAGAGGCTGACGGGGTGGTCCACGTTGTGGTGCACCGAGAAGGGCATGGTCGTGTTGGCGCCGTAGACCGAGCTGGAGGAGGCGTAGACAAGGTGGTCGGTGCCCCGGTGCCGGCAGGCTTCGAGAACGTTGAGCGTGCCAACGATGTTCGAGTCCACGTAGGCGCGGGGTTCTTCAACGAGTAGCGCACGCCGGCCTGGGCGGCCAGGTGCACCACCCGGTCGGGGGAACGATCGAACGCAGCGTCGACGGTCGCTCGGTCGATGAGGTCGCCTCGAACGAGCCCGAAGCCGCCCCGCGGCTCCAGCCAGGCGAGCCGAGCCTCCTTCAAGGTGGGGTCGTAGTAGTCGTTGACGTTGTCCAGACCCACGACCTCGTCGCCCCGGTCCAGCAACGCCGCGCTCACATGGGCGCCGATGAACCCCGCAGCGCCAGTGACGAGGACCTTCACGCCCGAAGGCTACGGCTGCGCTTCGTGGGCTGGCGGGATGCCGGTGAACATCGCGGGGTCCCGCTGGCCAGCGCGGCGCCATTGGGTGCAGCGCTCCGTGCACTACCAACATCCCGCGGTCGGTGAGGCGGTCGACCCCGCACCAGTCCGGGGACCACCCCGGTCGTGGAAGCGTCCGTCTCGCCCTCTTCAGTCGATACTGACAGCCGCCAGCACCAGGCCGGCGAAGCCGAACATGCTCGCCACGTTGGCGAAGTGACGTGGCAGCATGCCGCGCATGCCGCGCATGTCGCTCCGCAGCTCGGCCATCTCGCCCCGCACCTCGGCCACGTCGGGCCCGCCGGAGTGGGCGGCCCACTCGTGTACCAGGCGTCGGGTGCTCTCATCAACAGCCATTGCCGGCTCCTGTGCGTCGTGTTGGCAACAAGGGGGAAGCCGAGGAGAATATGGGCGAAACTGGGCCCCGGTTGCGAACTGTGTTCCCTTCCGACGGGGTTCCACGTGCCGGGAGGCGCTGTGAGAGCTCAGCGTTCCCGCTCGGCTCTGACCAGCTCTTCGGGAGGCGCGCTCAGCCGGTACCTGGCGGTCACTGCGCGACGCTGACCGACGGCGGGCGGCCGCAACCAAGCTTCGGAGCAGCTCCACGGGCATGGGAGCGTGGTGGAGTGATTCACCCCAGCCGCGAGAACCCAGCCGATGTGTTCAGGTGACTGATGTCGGCTCGTTGAAGTGGAGCCAGCGGGGGTCGAGGCGCTCACCGCTGGGGTGAGACCAGGCCCCGGTGAAGGTGAGATCGCCGGGCGGGGCCGGACGCCCGGACCCGGTGAGTCGCCTGCCCGCGGAATCGGTGAAGACCATCCCGTCCGGGTCGTCGGCGTTTCCGGTGATATCCAACCGTCCTAGGTGATGGAGGCGATGATGCACGGAGCACAGAGCGGCGAGGTTGGCGGTGTCGGTGGCCCCGCCGTCCTCCCAGTGGATGATGTGGTGGACCTGCAGCCAGCGGCTGCGCTCACAGCCCGGGACTCGACAAGCCCCGTCGCGTTGTTCGATCACCAGGCGGGTGCGCTCGGGGACGATGCGCTGTGTTCGCCCCACGCTCAGGGCCACCCCGCACACCTCGCGCACCGGGCGGACCCGCCCGTCGCAGCCCAGCAGGCGCCGGAGCGCATCGGGCAGGGGCGGGCCCAGGTGGAGGTTGGCCACCGGGCCGTGCTCGCCGTCGCGCAGGTGGACCACGACCAGATGGCGATCCGAGGAGGGGCGGGCAGCGGCGGCGCCGAGGGAGCGGTCGGCCATGGCCAGGAGTGCATCGGCCCAGGTGGGTTGGTCCTTCACCCCATCGTCGATCAGACCCCGGCGGGCGACGTCGAGGGCCCGCTCGATGAGAGCTCCCTCGTCGGGAGGCAGCAGGGCGGAGAGCCGCCACGCCCCCTCCTCGGTGGTACCGAAGTCCACCCGTCGCGCCTCGGTCTCTTCGGGCTGACCGGCTTCCTTCTCCTCCTCCTCGTCCGGCTCGGGGGGCCAGGCGTAGCGGCGCAGGGTGCGGGTCAACTGCGACACCGTGGCGTGGCGGGCCAGGGTGGCGGCCTCGGCGTCGGCATAGGTGGGGACGTAGCGACACAGCACCGCCACCTGGTCCTCGCACAGCTCGCCCGCCTCGAAGGCCAATTCGGTGCTCGGCAGTTCGGACAGGCGCCGGGCCATGGCCACAAGCCGGCGGGCCCGACCTGGTGACACGCCGCACTTCCAGGCCACCCACTGCTCGGGCGAGTGGATGCCGGCGCCTGCGAAAGCCTCGGTCTCGAGCGCCTTCCCCACCAGGGACACCAGCCGGGCGGTGGTGGCATTCAGCGCTCCGCACACCTGGGCCAGCTCATCTTCGATGTCAGCCGCCGATGCCACACGCTCCTCGCAGTGCTGCACTTCGGCCACCATCGCCATCGTCCCATCCTAGCGAACGCCTGTTCGATGAAGGTGGATACCGCTCACTCAAGACCGCTCGTATTCCCCCGTCGAGCGGAGCGCCTACGACAGTTCCCACTCCGCTCTCACGAGCTCATCGGGTCAGGCGAAGCGAGCGGCGGCCAACACCAGACCGGCTACGCCGATCATGCCGGCCACGTGGGCGACGTAAAGGCGGGGCAGCATGGCGCGCATCTCGCCCCGGACTCCAGCCATGTCTCCGCGGAGCCCAGCCTCCATCCGTTCCATGTCTCCGGGGACGCCACTCCTCGGCCAGGCGGCGGTGGGCGTTGATGAGAGGTATCCCGAGGGGGGCGGTGCGGCATCGGTGACGAGGTTCCCTCGCAAGTCGAGGTCCCGGACAAGACGTCCGAGGATTCCGCGGTGCGACCGGCCAGGCACGGGCACCCACGCCGCCGGCGCGCCGAGCCACTCCTCGACGAAGCGCCAGGCGTCATCGGGCGCCAGGGGCTCGCGTAACGCCCGAGGGTGCGTGGCGATCCGGACGAAGGCGGTCAGCGACATCCATGGCAGGCCAACCCGCTGCGTGCCGTTCAACGCCTCCTCGAGCCAGAGCCGCCCGGCGTCGTGGAACGGGCTTTCCTCGTCGACCGCATAGAGCAGGACGTTGGCGTCAACGAGCATCTACCGCGCCTCGACCCCCTCGAGGGCGGATCAGCTCGTTCACTGCCCCGCTCACACCAAGTCCGCTCTCTCGGCGCAACTCCTCGATCGCCTTGGCCGTGTCATCGTCGAATTCGATGGTCGTGCGCATGCGCCCAAGTTACCACGTGTGTGCTAGCCTTATCGCATGTCCGTGCGACGGCCCTGGGCGCTGTCGTGCTGCAGCCTGTGATAGCTGCCGAGGTCCCGAGGTCGCTGACGGCGGCGCCTCGGAACCCGATATGTATGCTGGTGACCATCAGACGTATACAGCTTCACCTCGACGAGGACCTCGATGAGGCATTGGCCATTCAGGCCGCCGAGCTGGGCTTGCCCAAGGCGGCCCTCATTCGCCGGTACCTGGCCGAGCACGTCTCGGTGCGGTCCCGTGGTGACGACCCCAGCGCGGCCCTGATCGGCGTCTATCAGGGGACCCCCGACGAAAGCGGCGACATCGACGAGACCGTTTACCGGCCGTGAGGCTGGCAGACACCAGCTTCTGGGTGGCGCTGGCGGCCGCAAGAGACCGGCACCACGGCGATGCTGTCCTGCTCTGGACCGCACAACGCGAGCCGGTCGTGGTCACCAATCATGTGGCAGGCGAGACGTGGACCTACCTTCGCCGGCGGGCAGGCCATGGTCCCGCCATGGCCGCGCTGGCCGTGTTCCGCTCAGCGAGGGTCCGCCTGGTGCACGTCGAGGGGGCGGTGGAGAGCGAAGCGTGGAGTTGGCTGGCTCGCCATGACGAGCGCGAGTACTCCTTCGTCGACGCCACGAGCTTCGCCCTCATGCGACGCCTGCGCGTCCGAGAGGCCCTCGCCTTCGACGGCGACTTCTCGGCCGCCGGCTACCTCGAACTACGCCCCTGAAGCGGATCCGCCAGGAAGCGGCCATGCTGTCATGACATGGTCAAAGGCCGAGCAGAAGGCGCAACCGCTCCTCAACGGCGGTGAGCACCGAAGTCGACACCGAGCCCCATGCTCCTTCGATCAGCCGCTCAACGGAGACCGAACGCAAGTCCTCGCACTTCACGAAGCTCTGCATGCGCACGCCGCCATCGGGGGGCTCGATGGCGACATGGGTTGGGATACCCCGCTGACGAGTCGTCATTGGCACCACCATGACCAGTCCGGACAGACCACGGTTGAAGCGGTCGACGGAGATGACGAGGGCCGGCCGCCTCCCCGCTTGCTCGTGCCCCCGGGTGGGGCTGAAGTCTACCAGCCAGACCTCGCCGCGAGCCGGGTTTGCCAATTACGCCTCGCCCAGGTCGTCACCCAGGGTGCCCTCGAGGTCCGCTCGCTCCTGGAGCTCCTCGGCCCATCCCTCGGGGTCGGCTCGGAGCGAGGCGTAGGCGGCATCCAGCTCTGTGAAGAACCGAGCACGCCGGTAGGAGTCGACCGCCCGCTCCAGCACGCGGTGCATTGGCTCGCCCGTGGCCGCCGCCAGTTCCCTCAGCGTGACTCTGGTCTCTTCGCTGATCCGTACTGTCGTGCTGCCCACAGCCAGTCCCTCCGGTGTAGACGTTGCAGTCTACTACTTGGGCTACAGCGGATCACGCCGCAGCACGGTCGCAGAGCCGCACCAATCCGCCACGAAGCGGCCATGTGTGGCACTACTTCGAGTGGGCGTGGAGCTTCGTCGGACATCCCGATCGGGGCTTGGCCTCGGAGGAGTTCCGCCGCCTCTGGCGCTCCTGGGGGGATGGCACCCAATTCGGCCGGTGGGACTCCTGGTCGCCGTACGTCGTGTCGCTGCGGGCCTGGACCCGCTGCGGTCTGTTCGGGCCGCTGGTGGCCAGCACCGACGATGAAGCCGACTTCCTCGCCGGCATCGCACTCCACGCCGGCTTCGTGCGGGCCAACCTCGAGCTCAACGTCGGCGGCAACCACTTTCTCGAGAACCTGAAGGCCGAACCCACCGGACTGCGACCGGCCATCGAGGCCATGCGGACGTGGCTGGGAGCGGTGCTCCTGCCCGACGGCGAGGTGCCCCTGTTCAACGACTGCACCGCCCGGTTGGAGCGGGCGGCGAAGAACGCCGACGAGGTGGTGGTCACCGCCTCCCACGACGGCGCCGCCCTCAGCCTGCTCACCACGGTTGCCCCACCGGGCGGCTGATGCCGGTCGTTACCCAAGCACCAACCTTCCCCGCCTGCTGCCCTACCTAGTACCCTACGTAGGGTGCGAAAGACCAGCGTCTATCTGAGCGAGGTGCAGGCGGAGCGCTTGGCCCGCCTGTCGAAGCAACAACGGCGTCCCCAGGCGGAGATCATCCGCGACGCCATCGCCGCCTACGCTGCCCCACGCCCGGAGGAACGACGCTTCAGCCTTGACGGCGTGGTCGTGGGCGACGGAGCCACGATCGCCGACGTCGACGAGGACGAGTTGCTTCGCGGCTTCGGAGAGTGACCCTCGTCGTCGACGCTGCTCCGCTCATCGCCCTGGCCGACAGGGCGGATCCCCGGCGCGAGGCAGTCCAGGCGCTCTTCTACCAAGAGGACGGCGAGCTGATCGTTCCCGCCCAGGTCACGGCCGAGGTCGACTACTTGCTTGGGTCTCGGCACGGCTCCGTCGCTCGACGGGCCTTCCTCGACGACCTGTCGTCCGGGCGATTCGTGGTGCCGTGCCTGCAGCAAGAGGACTATGCCGTGGTTGTGGACCTGGAGCGGTCCTACCACGATCTCGACCTCGGCCTCGCCGACTGCTCGATCGTGGTTCTGGCCCACCGCTACCGCACCACGCGCGTGGCGACGTTCGACCAGCGCCACTTCGGCGCCGTGAGGCCCCTCCAAGGCGGCATCTTCCAGCTCCTACCGGCGCCGCCTTGGTGAAGAGGAACAGGGCCATGTCGGGCCTTCCCCAGGGTCCGTACACGGTGAAGAACCGCAATCCGGTCGTCGGGATGGCGTACAGGTGGCTGTAGGTGTGGGCCAACAGCTCGGTGGCCTTCTTGGTGGCGGCGTAGAGGCTGACGGGGTGGTCCACGTTGTGGTGCACCGAGAAGGACGTTGTCCAACCCCACGACCTCGTCGCCCCGGTCCAGCAACGCCGCGCTCACATGGGCGCCGATGAAACCCGCAGCGCCAGTGACCAGGACCTTCACGCCTGAAGGCTACGGCTGCGTTTCGTGGGCTGGCGGGATGCCGGCGAACGTCGCGGGGTCCCGCTGGCCAGCGCGGCGCCATGGGTGCAGCGCTCCGTGCACTACCAACATCGACGCCGCCGCATAAGGCGGTCGACCCTGCACCAGTCCGGGGACCACCCCGGTCGTGGAAGCGTCCGTCTCGCCCTCTTCAGTCGATACTGACGGCCGCCAGCACCAGGCCGGCGACGCCGAACATGCTCGCCACGTTGGCGAAGTAGAGACGTGGCAGCATGCCGCGCATGTCGCCCCGCAGCTCAGTCGTCTCGGCCCGCACCTCAGCCCGCAGCTCGGCCATCTCGCCGCGCAGCTCGGCCCGCAACTCGGCCATCTCGCCCCGGACCTCGGCCATCTCGCCCCGGACCTCCGCCATCTCACCCCGGACTCCGGCCATGTCACCCCGGACCTCAGCCATGTCACCGCGGAGGCCGGACTCCATCCGCTCCATGTCACCGCGGAGGCCGGACTCCATCCGCTCCATGTCAGCGCGGGTGGCCAGGTCGCCGGCGGGGACCGGGGGCAGCATGGCCATCAAGGCATCGGCCACATCGGGCCCGCCGGAGTGGGCGGCCCACTCGTGTACCAGGCGTCGGGTGCTCTCATCAACAGCCATTGTCGGCTCCTGTGCGTCGTGTTGGCAACAGGGGGGAAGCCGGAGGCGAGTATATGGCCGAACAGAACAGGGCTCGGGAACTAAGAATTTCGGGCGCTTTGGTGGCCAAGAAGGGTGTCGGGCCTGACGACCTCCACCGAGGACCCGGGGTAATCCCGTCAGGTTGGCGCGGACAGGCCCGGACCCGGTGAAATAAGGCCGGAAACCGGTCATGGTGCTGGCGACCACGCCAGGTCACTGTCCGGGCGAAGGTGAACTCTCTATGATTGCGCGGCTGCGACGGGGAACCGTCGCATTCATTCGCCGGCGGCGGGAGATCCAAGAGCAGATGCAGATGGTGCCCTGGCGGGCAAAGAGCGCTCTGGTGCGGCGCCTGGCCAGCCGCCGCGTGGTGGTGCATGCCGTCATCGACGCCGGCGCCTGGATCCTTGCCCTGAGCTTGGCCACGCTGCTGCGCTTCGACTTCCACCTGAGCCTCATCAACGTGGCCGGGGTGGCAGTCCTGCTGCCGGTGGCCATCGAGGCCCAGTTGGTGTCCGGTTACGCCTTTGGTCTCTACAAGGGGCGCTGGCGCTTCGGCAGCTTCGACGAGATCCGGGCCCTGGTGCAGGCCGTGACACTGACCACCGCCCTGGTATTCGCCCTCGACTTCGCCCTCGTCCGTGACCGCTCCATCCCGCTCAGCGCGGTAATCGCCGCCGGCCCGGTGGCCCTGGTGCTCATGGCCGGCGCTCGTTACGCCTGGAGGCTTCGCCTCGACCGCAGGATGCGGCCCACCGGGATCGACGGAACACGCCTCCTGGTCTTCGGCGCCGGCGAGGGTGGAGCCCAGGTCATCACCGCCATGATGCGCGACCCCGAGAGCCCCTACTACCCGGTGGGCCTGCTCGACGACGACCCCGAGAAGCGCAACCTCTCCATCGTGGGCGTACCGGTGCTGGGCACCCGCCGGCAGATGGCCGAGATGGCCGAGCGCTACCAGGCCGAGGCGCTGCTGGTGGCCATACCGAGCGCGGATGCCCCGCTGCTCTCCGACCTGGCCGAGCTGGCCGAGGAGGCCAAGCTGGCGGTCAAGGTGCTCCCTCCGGTCAAGGACCTCTTGGGCGCCGGGGTGGGCCTGGCTGACATCCGAGACATCGACGTCAAGGACCTCCTCGGTCGCCACCAGGTGGAGACCGACGTGGCGTCCATCGCCGGCTACCTCACCGCCAAGCGCGTCCTCGTCACCGGCGCCGGCGGCTCCATCGGCTCCGAGCTGTGCCGCCAGATCTCCAGGTTCGGGCCCACCGAGCTCATCATGTTGGACCGCAACGAGAGCGGTCTGCACGCCGTGCAGCTGTCCATCGACGGACGGGCCATGCTCGACTCGGACAGCCTCGTCCTCGGCGACATCAGGGACGTTGAGTTCCTGGGTCGCCTGTTCACCCAGCGCCGGCCCCAGGTGGTGTTCCATGCCGCTGCACTCAAGCACCTGCCGCTGCTCGAACGTGCTCCGGGCGAGGCCATCAAGACCAACGTGTGGGGCACCCTAAGTGTGCTGGAGGCGGCCGCCGACGCAGGGGTGGAGCGCTTCGTGAACATCTCCACCGACAAGGCCGCCGACCCGGCGAGCGTGCTCGGCTACTCCAAGCGCATCGCCGAGCGCCTCACCGCCAGCTTCGCCCAGCAGGGTCAGCGAGCCTTCCTCAGCGTGCGCTTCGGCAACGTGTTGGCCAGCAGCGGGTCGGTGCTCACCACCTTCCAGGAGCAGCTCAAGGCGGGCGGTCCCCTCACCGTCACCCACCGCGACGTGACTCGCTACTTCATGACAGTCGAGGAGGCGTGCGAGCTGGTCATCCAGGCCGGGGCCATCGGGCGGCCGGGCGAGGCCCTTGTGCTCGACATGGGAGCGCCGGTGCGCATCGCCGAGGTGGCCGAGCGGATGGTGTCCCACGCCAAGCGGCCGGTACGGGTGGTGTTCACCGGGCTCCGCAAGGGCGAGAAGATGCACGAGGTCCTGCTCAGCGCCCACGAGGTCGACGAACGCCCCATCCACCCCTCCATCTCCCAGGTCCCGGTCCCGCCCCTCGACCCCCTGGAGGTACGCGCCCTTGACCCATGGGCGGCGAATGAAGCGGTCGTGGAGGCCATGACCCATCTCTGTCTCAGCGACACCGTTTCCTCACCTCGCTCCACCTGAGAGAGAGCTCGACGGGCCTAGCAGCGGGCGACGTCGGCCATAGGCGTGCTGCGGCACGGGTGAAGACCAGCGGCTAGCTGTGTACGTTGATGCCATGACCGGAGGTACGCTCCTATCGACAAACCTTGGCCGCCGGTTCCTGCGACCGACTTTCAAGTCCTTGAGGTCATTTGAGTCACCGGTGCGCCCTAGGTTCAGAAGTTCAGCCCCATTTCGCCACGATATGAGAGTTCTGCGTGCGAGTATCAGTCTTGGTTAGAGCGTCAAGGCGTGTGCTTCCGTGGCTCCAAGCGACAGTCCCTAAGCTTCTCAAGGAGATCACGCGGCGGACCTTCCCGATCTGGGAACGACTGGGACTACACGTCACGCCGGTTCACTTCTACGAGCCGATCCCGGATACACGGAGCTTGTCGGATGAGGTGTGGACGGCGCCGTCGGAACTAGTCGGCATCGACATGAACAATGAGAATCAGCTGGCAATGCTTGACGATTTTGCCACTCGGTTCAAGGGCGAGTACGACGCGTTTCCGAGAGCGGCAACATCGGACCCACGCCAGTATCACCTCGAGAACGGCATGTTCGGGAATGTAGACGGCGAGATTCTGTATTGCATGATCCGGTCATTCAAGCCTCGTCGGATCATCGAGATCGGTTCCGGGTTTTCCACCCTAGTCGCCGCTCAAGCCATACTGGCCAACGCCAGGGCCGACCCCGCCTACACGTGCGAGCTCCGCTCTGTGGAGCCGTTTCCATCCGAGACGATTCGCCGGGGTATTCCGGGGCTCTCTGCCCAGTTGCGTGTCCCGGTGCAGGACGTGCCGCTCTCTGAGTTCCTCCAGCTCGAGGAGAACGACATCCTATTCATCGACTCCAGTCACGTTCTAAAAACCGGGGGGGACGTCCAGTACGAGTTCTTGGAAATCATCCCTCGCCTGGCCGGTAGAGTCCTGGTGCACGTCCACGACATCTTCCTGCCCGCTGAGTATCCCCGCTCATGGGTCATCGAGAAGCACCGGTTCTGGACCGAACAGTACCTCTTGCAGGCCTTCCTAACCTACAACTCAGCATTCGAGGTTCTGTGGGGAGGGAGCTTCATGCACCTTAACCATCCGGACGAATTGCAACGCGCCTTCTCCTCCTACGAGGGGGGTCAATGCCGGCCAGGCAGCTTCTGGATGAGACGACGTTCGTAAGGACCTTCCGGATCGGCACGGTGGTGCGATTTCGACCGATTGGCCACGACGTGGAGATTTCGGCTCTCCTAACCCTCCTGTGGGCGGGTCGCGACACTCTTCCCTTGTGATGGTTGGCTGAGAGGACGCTTTCGGGGATCCGCGCGACGCGCACGGACCGCAGCCAAGGTTCACGGCTTCCACACCGAGGGTCCATCGGCGCCCGCTCCAGGATCTCGGGCTCCTTCCATGGCCTTCGCCAAATCCACACAGGCTCCGGCTCCCTCTCGTTCCTGCTCTCTCGCAGGAGCCCTTCACGACGCTGCAGACTTCGCTTCACGCTGCGGACCGGCCAGTTGCTCCACCTCGCTTCGACCCCGGCCTCTCAACCGAAGCCGGCGGCTTCACTACCGGGGACCCTGGCGTCTCCCCGGACCGGACTCTCACCGGCTGGCTATCGAGGGCTTGTCGCTCGGTTAGGTCATGGCCGCTCCTTCGCAGTGATGGCGTCCGAGCTGCTGGACGCACGTGGATCGAGGCTTAAGTTAAGTCGTCGACGGTGAGTATGAGATGCTGTCGTCAACCGGAAAGGGTCTCTCGGCCAGCTCTACTGCGCCGCCCGGGAAAGGATGACGTGGTCCTGGTAACCCGTCGTCTCTGCAGCTCCGCTCCACCAGCCCCTGTCCACACGGGGGATGAGCCCATGCTCCCGGCACCGCGCTGTCACCCAGCTCTCTTCGTACGCGATGGCCTGCTCAGGTACGGCAGGGTTCTCCACGGCGAACGTGCCATTGCTCGTACCGAACCGGGGAGCCGACGAAGCCGCCGTGCCGTGCGCAACACGGTGGGCAGCTGCTGGGGTGAGCAGGAACCAGGAGGTGAACGTGCAGCCATCGCGGGACAGAATCCGGGCGATCTCGGATAGGTAGTGGTCGACGTCGTTTGGCAGCATGTGGGTAAAGACGGACGTGACGATCACGAAGTCCGCTTCGGCGTCCGCTACCGGCAAGCGCGTGTCACATGGACGAATGGATCCTCCCGGGTTGTATTGTCCATTGAAGACATCGATATGCTTGAATTTGAAGTGCGGGAACCGAGGTGTGATGGTTTTCGCGCACCACTCGATGCCGACTTTCACGGGATCGAGTCCCAGGTATGTCCCGGTCGTGAGGTAGCGCGTTAGGGCGACAGCTTTGCGTCCGTCCCCGCTTCCGATGTCGACGACGCAGTCGGTCGGACGCAAACCGGCGACGTTGATGAAGTACTCGAGATACTCGCGTCCATTGTTGCGGAACGTCGTGGGGCTTGGGCTTCCCCCATACATCATCGAACGTGTCGGCATCATCGGCTCCCGTCGACCCGAAAGGTGTTCCGCCACGTCAAGCAGACGCCGCCCCGCTAGCCGTATTCGTCGCTTCACCGTTGCCATGACAGCAGTCCAGCGCGTGCTGCAGCCAGTCGCAAGTGAGGTCCCTCACCTGACCGGTCACCTCGAATAGGAGGTAAGGGCTCGGGCAGCAACTAGCCGCGCGTAGAGGTGTTGCCGTGGCGTAGTGTTCCTGCGTGGAGGTGAGCGAGGAATCGCTGGAGGACTTCTTCTCGTTCATGCTCCCGATCCTCAATGAGCGCCAGCGGCGTCTGCTCGCCGGTGCCACCGCGCGCATGTTCGGGCGGGGCGGGGCCACGGTGGTGGCGAGGGCGTCGGGGATGAGTCGCAACACCGTGATCAACGGCACCAAGGCGGTGAATGCCGGTGAGGGCGCTTCAGAGCGGGTGCGGCGCGAGGGCGGCGGCCGTCCCCGCCTCGTCGACGCTGACCCTGAGCTGTTGTCCAACCTTGGCGAGACCCTCATCGCCACCGACACCTTGCGTCGGCGCTACCTGCGAACTCCCGGGCGCCTCACCAGATCGGCTCGCAAGCCCACCCTGCACCTTCTGAGGCGCTGGCCCTGGGCCGAGCGCTTCAACGCCGCGCTGGCCAAGCTGCGCTCCGTGGTGCTCGCCATCTGACGAAGTGGAGAGGACGGCGGCCACCAAGGTCGACCCGTTGAAGACCACCAGCGCCAGAGTCACCCGAAGGCCTTGACTGCCTCCGCCCGCTCAGCGGCTCGAGCTGGTCGTTGTTGCCCTCTCCGCTGTCGTCACCCATTCGGGATCAGTTGCGTCCCAACACGGCGGTCGGTCGAACCCGATCGGTGGATTCGGGCTAAGGCCACCACCGTGTATGAATGCGACAGCTGCGGCGTGCGCTCCATCGGCCACCAGAGATGTGACGACTGCAACACCTGGTGTCGGCGCATCGGCCGCGGCGTTCCTGCCCCAGCTGTGATGAGCCCGTGGCCGTGGCCGACATCACCAGCAACGACCAACTTGTGGGGGGCACCCACCGGTGACCATCCACCGACTACCTTGCCGACCACTAACCCAAACCTCCACGGTTTGGGGGGAAGCCCAGTTCGGCGACCGCAAGCCGTATTTCGGAGGTCCGGCATCCATCACGCCGGCCTCCCCTGACCTTAAGGAAACAATGTCCGTAGCTGTCGACAGCTCCTTGCGCACGACCGCCCCATACTCGCCCAGCGTAGCGAACTGGATCCGAGCAGCCGTGCTCGGTTCGGCACTACTGGTGCCTTCGCTGCCAGCAGGAATCGCCTCATTCGATCCGTTTCTCGCCGTTTTCTGCATGGTCGCCATCACCAGAGTCCTACCGCGCCATCCGCTTGGTCCTCGTATCGTGCGTACCACCCTCCCTTGGATCTGGCTGGTGACCCTTGCCTCGCTCGCTGCGGGTTCACTCTTTGGCCTAGGGCTTCCCGCATGGACCCTGACAACGCTCCTCAGAGATGCCTTCTTGCTACTACTTTTCTTCGCCGTGTTCGGCGCTTCCTTGGTGTATCAACCCCGAGTGCGCGGGACAGTTCATCTCGTAATTACGGTTTCCGCTTTAGTAATTCTTATACAGGGCGGTTATCGGCCGTCTGGATGGTTCGGAAATACCAATATCGCTGCGCATTTCTTCGCTACGGGTGCGCTCAGTCTGCTGCTCACTAGTTCTCGGACCAGATCCGCTGACCTCCTTACCATGCTGCTAGCCACCGCTGCTATCCTGCGTACCGGTTCGTTCGGATCTATGGCCATGCTGTCCGCAGGGTTTGTGTACTTCTTTCTCCAGCGCGTTCGCGTTTCGAGAGACTGGGCTCTGCGAGTGCTCTTGGCGCTCGCGGTCGCATCTCTCTTGGTTCTGGGCTGGTTCTCGTACGAGAAGGTCGACATCAGTGGCGGCAATCAAGAGAACAACGCCCAGCGGTTCGAGAGAAGTGGAAGCCTGCGAACCGAAATCTGGACGTCCTCCCTAAAACTTGTCCCTGAGCACCCCTTTGGTGTCGGACCGTACGGGGTGGTAAGCCGACAATTATCAGCCGACGGGCTAGAGGTTCATAATGACTACTTGGGCTATCTTGTGGAGCGTGGAGCGTTAGGTCTCCTGGGTCTGCTCGGTCTGGGGGCGACGTTTTGGCGCCGTGCACCTCCCGGCGGAGCTACGCGCGGTCTCCTCTGTGCAATTGCGGTTGGTGGCGTGTTCCGCGAAACACTGCACTTTCGGCACCTCTGGATCTTCTTGGCGCTCTGCTTGGCGTGGGACCTCAGCCGTGGCGATCGATTCGGCCCCCTTCAATCACACACCACCCGTCAGGGTAGTGAGACTGTTGGGGTCTTCGGCATAAAACAGTCACTCGAAATTCGCTCATCGTGATCGCCTGCCCTTGCTCATACTCCAGCTCGAAGAGGCCGACTCCCTTGAACCGGAGCCTCGGTAGGCTCCGAAGGCCACTGCTGACACCGCGGAGTTCGGAGCTACCAATCAAAGAACGGACTGCAGACCGGCGCCAAGATCGACCGATCAAGGATAACTAAATGTGCGGGCAAGCAAGTGACCGGTTTGAGAGAGAGGTTGATGGTAGGGCCGGGATGATGGGGAGCGGACGGACGGTCGGATGCTTGCTTCCGAGAGAAGAGACTGCACAGGGTGACAATGGCCCGTAGACGCAGCAATGGCACGCCAGATCGCGACCTTGGATATGTGCGCCGCCGAGCACGTCAAGACCTGTTCTTTGCGTTCTCGGCACAGGTGACTACCTCAGTCTTGACGCTCCCTGCCGCGATCTTGATCGCTCGGCTGGCGGGCCCCGCGGGTAAGGGAGTGCTCGCTACAGTCACGACCGTAGCGAATTATGCCGTCCTCCTGACGGCGATCGGTCTCGACACGGCTCTCGTACATTTTGCGGCCCGCCGCTTATTCACACCAAGTGTGCTCACTCGAACGGGACTTATCTGGTCGGGTACTGCCGGCGTCGCCGCGTACTTCGCCAGCATTGCTGCATATGCGGTGGGCTTTGACAGTGGAGGCCTCCTTATTTGGATAGCCATAGCACTGGCTCAGATCCCTATTCTCTTGGCTTCAAGTCTCCTCTTGGCCGTGATGCGCGGGGTAGGCAGAATCCGGGAGGCGTCAGCCGTGACGGCGGCGGGCGGCGCCGTTCGGTTGCTCTTGGCCATAATCGCGGTTGCTTTCCGAGCTGAGCTACCCCTCCTCTTGATATTCAATCTCCTGGGCGTTCTGGGGCTCGGCCTCGGCTCCTGGTTGGTCGTCCGACGGGCCGGGCTCACCAGGCATGTCGAGGGTGTCCGCTGTTCGGCCCTTCCCTCGCTTCTCCGCTTCGGAGCGCGCGTGCAAGTTGGCGGTATCCTCCAAGGCTTCAACTACCGTCTGGATTTGCTGTTGGTCGCGGCGATGCTCGGGGCAAGTTCTGTGGGCCAGTACTCGACCGCAGTTCTCGTAGCAGAGTTTCTCTGGATTGCGCCGGCAGTAACCGGAGCAGTTTTGCAGGAACGGATCGCCGCTGAGCCGAATGCTGGCCGCTCACTCACACCGACGGCGGCTCGGATCACATCATTCCTCTTGGGGTGCGCCGTAGCAGCCCTCTTTCTTGTCAGCGAGCCACTGGTCGTCCTCCTCTTCGGACCGGCCTTCCGACCGGCGGCGGAGGCCATCCGCGGGTTGCTTCCGGGTATCTGGGCGTTGGGCCTCTGGAAGGTTCTCATCAACGATCTCATCGGGCGCGGGTTTCCTGGGGCGCAAACCCTGTCAGCCGGTGCGGCAGCCGCTGCGACCGTGTTACTCGATATCCTGCTAATCCCCAAGCACGGCATCGTGGGGGCCTCACTTGCTTCGTCACTCGCGTATATGTGTGCTCTGTTGGTAGCGCTCAGTGCCTATAGTCGCTTGGTTGGTGTTGGTGCGAGGGAATTGCTTGTACCTCGACTCGGCGATCTTTTTATATTTCTTCTTGAGCTTAGGCAGATGTGGGGGAAGACGGATGGTTATAGCACCGGACCCCCGGGGTCGGAATGAGGCGCAACCTCCACGATACTCTTAGTTCCTCCCGGACTTTGGTCGTAGTTCCAATCGCGACTGGACTACTAGCTCTTATAGCTGAGATAGACGTGTTACGGCCGATCCTTCTTCCGATCCTAGTGGCGATAGCGACTGGGCTGTTGCTAGCTGTTTACCGGCAGGCCAGTGCGACCCATCAAGAGGCCGTCCGGCTCCACCGCGATGTTACCCACCTATGGTGCCTCACCCCACTCGTCTCCAATGAGTACACGCCACTACCTGCGCTTGGAGGGGCGGCTCTCAGTCCGGCCGCCGCCCACCAACTTATTACGGCCTACATGACCTATCGGCCAACCACGTTGGTCGAACTGGGACCGGGCGCATCAACAATCCTACTAGTCGTCGCTTGCCGCCGTGCTTGCTTGTCCACGCGCTTCTATGGGGTTGAGCACGACGAGCGCTACTTAACTGCCCTGCGGCAAGTACTTCACCGTTTGGACGCTTCAAACGTTCATCTTGTGCACGCTCCGCTTTCCGATGGCGGCTGGTATGACGAAAAGATCGTGGCGGCCGAAGTTCCAGACCAGGTCGACTTTCTCGTAGTGGATGGTCCGCCCAACGTTCAGGGACGAGGAGCAAGAAGGCGGGGCTTCTCTTCCCTGCAACACCGACTCGCCCCCGGCGCCATCGTCCTTGTCGACGATACCAACCGCCGTGACGAACGGGCGATGGTCGAGGGTTGGCTCTCTACCGAGGCCGACTTGAGACTCGTGTTCGATGGCGGAGATTTCATGCTTCTCCGACTATTGCGTCACTGACCCAGCACCCAGTTCCACCATCGCCTAGCCGCTCGTTCCGGATCGAAGTTCTCGAGCGCCAGTCGGCGGATGCGCGTCTGGTCGGTCCGAAATGGATGCCTGATGTCCGAGACGACTCGGTCCATCTCACGCGCCAAAGCCACGGTGTCGAAAGGCCGAACCATCACTCCTGACAGCCTCAACACTGTGTCCCGATACCCGTCGTGATCCCAAGCGATGGTTCCCATACCCGCCAGGGCTGCCTCAACGACGGTTCGACCAAACGGTTCGCTTCTCGAAAGACCCAGGAGAACGTCTCCATAGCGCTCGAGCTTGCTTGGGAGGTCCTCTACTCGGCCTAGTCTTAAGATCTTCGCGTCTTCGCGCCGCCCGATGCGCGCACCTAGGATCACGAGCCGTGCCAGGTCCCGTTGCCGCATTCTCTGAAAGGCTTCCTCAGCGAGATCCTCGCCCTTCACAAGACCGCCGCCTGCGACGAGGAACCTGATCTCGTCACCAGTCGCCGGCACGACGGAAGGAATCGCTCGGGCGACGATGTTGTCGAAGCGGTCGACTTGGCACCTAAGCGCAGACGACCATTGCCCAGCCTGCTGCGTCCCCACACAGGCGAGCCTCCCACCACGCTTGACGATGGCGAGCAGGAGAAGGCGACGGACCATTCCCCGAAACCCACTGAGCCAAGAGAAGGGTTCACGGATAATGACTCGAACGGGGCCCGGCCATACAGCGGCGCGGCCCAAGCCAGCCTCATGTTCGCTGCTATTGACGAGCAGAATCGACGTTGCCTCACCCGCGGTTGCTCCCCAGGTGTTCACCGCGAGCCTAAGCTCTTCAGTCAGGCGCCGCATATTGAGCCCCCGCGTCGAAGGACCAGGGATCACGCGGAGGCAGTCACTCGCCTCTCTATAGGCGTCGACGAGAGGACCGCCCCCGATTAGTAAGACATCAGCCCTCACGCTCGTAGGTCGATGCTCAAGTAGGGCCAGTAGCGACCGGGGTGCGCCAGTGGCGTGGGCACCGTTGCCGACCGCTATGATATGCGGGCTTCTCTTAGCCATAAGAGCGCTGCTTCGTCCCGAGCAATCTGTGATTGTTGTTTCGCTAGCCGGGCCACGCTGAGGCGGAGACGCAACACGATAGGCAGGAGGCGCACATACCGTCTGGCGGTTCGCAGATCGCGATGCTTCTCCAATAGAAGGGCGTGAGCTCGCCGCGCCTCGCGGCCCTTTATCCGGAGAACTTCGTTCGGAGGGCTGTCACCACCGCTTCCACGGCCGCTTCGGTGGGTTACGGACACCTCCGGGGTGTACACGAGTTCGCAACCGGCCTGGCGGAGTCTGAGGCTCAGATCCACGTCTTCACCATAGAGAAAGAATTGCTCATCAAATCCGCCGATCGCCCAAAACATCCTTCGAGGAACGAGAACACAGGCTCCGGACAGAATCTCCACCCGCTCTGCCGAGACGGGCAGGCAGCGCGCCCCCAGCCCCAGCAAGCGGCCGACGTGAAGTTCCCGAAGGAGCAGGGTAGCTGCGGAAAGATACGTATCCATCTTCACGGACTGCTCCGGCAGTCCGTCGGGCAGCTGCACCGCCGGGCCAACGGCCCGTGACGGGCCAGCGAAACGGACGAGCTGCTCGACGAGATCGTTCGGACAGCAGATGTCCGGATTGACGAAAAGCAGATACTGCGTCGTTGCTCGCACGGCGCCAGCGTTGCAAGCCGCCGCAAACCCCCGATTGCCGCCCAAGTGGAGGATCGACGCTCCGGTCTCCCCAATCCCCTCTGCAACCGTATCGGGAATCGGCGAGTTGGCTACGACGACCGTCTCCACCGAGGGTACTGTCTGCGCAGCCAACGAACGTACACAATCAAGGATCGTCGCGGACGATTCGTGGTAGACGATGACAGCGGCGACGGAGGGAGGCACCCACGACTCCTGAACGCATTCAGGATCGACCATGTCGCGGTGCCGGGACAAGCGGTCAGGGTAGCCTACGCGGAGCTCGGCGGGCCGAAGGCAAAGATGGCTCTCGCCCGCCTTTCCAAGCGACCCCATGACTCCACACCGAATGCGGCTCCTGTGCGTCGTGAACTACCGACTCCCAGAGTCGGATTATCGAGTTCGTTACGCCGAATTAAGCGACGTCTGTGATGTTTTCCTTGCGCTTCCAGTGCAACCCCACGCATTCTCTCCCGATCGATTCGTCGAGGTGGGGTTCGGCGAGGGCGTGGAATGGCGAGACCTAAACCATTTTATGCATCTTGCCATTGTCCTGTTCCAAAGGCGCCACCGCCTTGACTGCGTACACTTCTTTTCTACCAAGCTCGTACTCATCGGACCGATGGTCGCTCGACTGGCCGGCATCCGAAGCCTGGTTACGGTAACGGGGCTTGGTCGCACTTTCTCCAACGCGTCATTGCGCTACCGTCTACTACGTGGTCCTTACCACCTCTTGTTAGCCACGGCAATCCGTCTGAGTCGGGGCGCACTTTTTCAGAACTATGGTGACTTGGAGACAACACGCGAGGAGTTCCCATGGGCACGTTCAAAATGTTGGTTTATTGGTAGCGGAACTCAGGTCGGACCAGCGGTGGCTCGGAAAGCGACCCTTCCGCTGCGTGTGCTACTTGTTTCGCGGCTCCTTGAATCGAAGGGAGTTAACGACTTCGTCGAGGTGGCTCGCTCCTTCTTCGGCGATAACCGCATTCACTTCACCTTAATCGGGCCAGCTTCTCGTTCAGAGCCGGAGTTACGGGATAGTGTCCTTGCCGCGGCTGCGAAGGGCGAGTTGACCTACCTCGGCCAGCAAGATGCGGCTCGAGTTCAACAGGCCTACCGGGTCCACGATATCCTGTATTTTCCGTCGCGGTCAGAGGGGATGTCCCGGGTCCTTCTAGAAGCCGGCGCCGCCGCTATGTGCCCTATCGCTTACGATATCCCTGGGAACCGAGACGTCGTCCGCCCCGGTTGCGGATTTTTGCTGCCCTTGGCATCGACTTCATCCGCAACCGAAACGATACGTGCCCTTATCACGTCCCCGCATCAAGTAACACAATTTGGCAGAGGATTCCGCCACTTTATCCAAACAGGTTATAGCGACGCAGCCTACGCTCGGCGCATGGATGGCCTGGTTCGAGACCTGCTCCTTGAACCGGAGATTACGCGGTAGACATGACGGACGGAACAGAAGAAGGCCCGCCGCGCGTGGCATTCGTCACGAATGGCAATTGGTTTTCAAACGTCGGGCTGGCCCCCATCCTGCATTCTCTATCGGCGGCCCGTCTTCCCACGCTTGTCTTTCTGACCACGGGCTTGCGTCGTCAGGGTAGAAGCCGTGTCCTAGAGGGAATCAGACTTGCCCGGACGTGGGGTGTCCGGCTATTAATGCTAAAACTCCTCGGGACCGTCGTAGCAACAGTGATGGGTGTGCTGACGCGGCGGCCTCTCACGGTCAGTCAGACCTGCCGGGAAGTAGGTATCACGGTAGCGCACACAAGGAACCTGAACGTCGGTGAAGGATTCGCCGCCCTTGAAGCGTTCCAGCCCGCCGTACTCGTCTCCTTTTCATGTCCGTATCGGCTCACCGCCAGCGTGCTTGGGCAACCGAGCATCGGTGCCCTCAATGCCCACTCATCGCTACTTCCGGAATACGCTGGCGTCTCTACTTATGTCCACGTTCTTGCCGAGGGTCGTTGCTCCACGGGGTTCACAGTTCACGAGATGGTCGAAAAGTTCGACGCCGGACGGATACTGGCTCAATCGGAAAGTGTCATTCCTGAGCGAACTTCAGTTTTCGCCCTTTTCCATGAGCTGTGCGTCCGCGGTGGCGCACTCCTCGAGGCTGTCGTCTGGGACGCTCTACGGTCAGGAACCCTGAGCGGCAAGCCTCAAGAACTTTCCAAGCGAAGCTACCGCGGCGAGCCAACATCGAAGCAGGTTCGCCAGCTGAAGGCCAGAGGTCATGCGGTAATCCGTCTGAATGACTTTGTCGCGCTGCTCAGGCCGCCGCGACCAACTGACGGCTCCTAGGTTGTCCCTCGGTCGCGTGCCGGCTCGTGCACGCCTTTGGGGGTCAGAAGTGCAAGTGAGGCCCAGGCCAACTCAGCTACCCATGGACGAAAGAAGTGGCGCCGTGTTCTGGCGCGTGTAGCCGTTACGCCGACGGCGAAGAGCACCAGAAGGTAGTGGAAAGCGTCTCGCCGCGTCTTCGCGTACCGACGAGCGAACCTACTGTATCGGTTCAGCCGAGCCACCGAGATCTCCGTCGGTGCCCGATTCTCTCCGCTGCCATAAACGGTGTTCAACGCCCGCACAGAAGGACAAACGCCCAGCACGGCGCGGCGGGATATACAGAACGACAGTTCAAAGTCCTCTCCCCACGTGTAACCCGAGTACCGCTCAAGCACATGAGAGCAGCGCTCATAGTTCTCCCTTCGCAGAACAACGAGGCCGCCGCTGAGGACCGGTGACGGAACGTAATCCTTCTTGCTCAGCAGCGCCAGTGGCCGCGGGTCCCGGAAAATACCCCGATACAGGAGTTGTCTGAGCCTTAACTCGATGAGGGGCGCTGGCGAGTTCGTAATGACCCCGCTGGCTCCAGCGAGCTCTCGCTCATCGCAGAGTAGCGCCAGCGATGACATTGACCCGTCTGTGAGCACGACGTCGTCGTCTATGAAACCCACGAACGGCTCACTTCCGGCCGCGCTACCGATATGGCGGGCGCGCGCCGCCCCGGCGCGCTCAGGGAGCTGAATCTCATGAAGGAGGACTCCAGCGCTCCGAGCGTGCTTCTCTAGCGCTGCGAGGAAGGGCAACTCGGTCTCTTGGGAAACCACGGTGATCCGCGCGACCCGCGGTTCTCGCTCGACAAGGCGTCGTACTACTGATTCGCACGCCCCTCGGCCAATGGTCGGCACGACGACATGCAGATCACGCATCTCTTAGCCGAGTTGTGGCGCAGTGTCGAAACCATGGTCTCGAACTTAGTGTCGGTGTTCGGTGCTCTATCCACCGGTGCAATGCGGTTCTTTGCTGGCGAAGCACGAGGCGCTGTATCACTGCCAACCCGACCACCACATCTAGTGGCAGTGATGCATTGCTGATGTACCATTCGTCGACTTCTAGCTTGAGGGGGAGCACCTCTTCGAGGTAGATGGCCGCGCCCCCGGCGGCGAGTTGCTCGAGTTCCCAATCGTGTGTAAGGACTTGGGTCGGACCGGCCACCCCCGGCTCAACCGCAAGGACCCTGGCCCAAATCGGTGAATCGGTTACGTACTCTGGGGCTTCTGGGCGCGGTCCCAAAAGCGACATCTGTCCACCCAGGACGTTGAGGAGCTGCGGAAGCTCGTCGAGCCGGAAACTGCGGAGGATCCGCCCGAGGCGCGTAACTCTCACATCACCCAGCGCAGCCAACGATGGTCCATGCGCTAAGCCACTTGGAGCTGCCGAACGCATTGTCCGCACCTTCCACATCCCGAACTCACGCCCACCCCTGCCGACACGGTTAACTCGGACGAACGCAGGTCGCCCATCGGCGAGCCAGGTGACCGCACCTGCTGCTGCGAGAAGGGGGCCTACCATCAGGAGTAGGAGCGCCGCCGCGGGACGGTCGAGCAGGCGGCGGCGTCTAAGCCAACCCTTAGCGACGCAGGGCATCGAGCAATACATCACAAACACGGTCCACCTCTTGGCCCTTCAGGCTTGGCCTGAGCGGCAGACTCAAGACACGATCCGCCAGGCGCTCTGAAACTGTTACGTCAGCTACACGAACAGCGGCACTTTCGCGGAACCAAGAGTAACGATGCAAAGGCGTGAAGTGAACGCTGTAACCGATGCGCTCGGCGGAGAAGGCTTGGATTACACGTTCACGCGCAACCTTGTCCGGCAAGATGACCACCATCAAGTGGTGCGCAGAACCGGGTGAAGGCGCCGAGGGGACCAAGCGAACGGAGTCGTGGTGACCCAGCCGTAACCGGTAGCGAGCGACGAGCTTTGCTCGTCGCTCCTGCATATCCTCGAAACGTCGCAATTGCGAACGCCCGAGGGCAGCGCTTACGTCGGACATATTGCCCTTGATCCCTGGAGCCACGACATCATAAATGGGAGACGCTCCCTGCCCGTAGCGCTTCCATGCATCCCGGCTAAGGCCATGAAGACGGAAGGACCGACAGAAGTTAGCTAGCTCGGCGTTGTCGGTGGCGAGGGCGCCGCCTTCCACGGTAGTAATGTTCTTCGTCGCGTAAAAGGAGAAACAGGCGACGGAGGACCCTCCGCCACCAATTTTGCCTCGATCGTCCGTCGCACCTAGGGCGTGAGCAGCGTCCTCGATCAGCGGCACTCCAAATGATCTGCACGCGTCGTGTACCGCAGGGGAAAGTGGTGTTCCCGCAAAATGGACTCCGACCACGGCTTGCAGTCCGGCCCGCAGCCCAGCTTCAAGCGAAGGTACGCCCAAGTTCAGGGTATCCGGGTCGACATCAAGCAACACGGCCTGAAGACCGAGGCGAACAGCCACAAGAGCCGTGGACGGAAACGTCCATGTCGGAATGCCAACTGGTGCCCCTGACTGCAATCGGAGCCCCGCCAGCGCTGTCTCCAAGGCAGCGGTACACGAAGAAAAGGTAACGACCTCTGGACAACCCAGATAGGCGCTCAACTCGCTCTCAAGTAGCGCACATTCCTCGCCAGTCGTGATCCAGCCGTTCCTCAGGACGCGAGTGACCTCGGCAATATCGTCCTGAGAGATCTCAGGGCGAGCGAAATCAATCACCTCTGTGGCAGGAACCTAGGCGATGCAAATGATGGCACGCTGTCTCCAAACCTTGAACGACAGCTAGTATCCTGAGGAAGCCGGCTAATTTGACCGCTTCCCACTCGCCTATCGCATAGGGAATGTCGTGTATTAGGAACCAAGACTAACCCAACCGCCATTTCTTCTGAAGCAGTACAAGAACTGCTTAAGGAGTGCCGTCACCACCGCACATTCCAGCCCTGACTAGCTGGGGAGCTGAGCGAGGAGATCCCACTACTTCATCATGCTGCCCCCACCCGACTCTTGGCACCCACCCTGGTTCTCATGGTGTGGCCTCTGTCGCCTGCACGATCGAGCCGCACGGTACTTCCCTTGGATTGCGACTTCCCTTGGATTGCGGCGCGCCAACCCCATCCTGGTCCACGCGCATCTCGCCCGTGACTTTCGGATGCACACACTACACTAGGCGGCAATGTTCGCTCAAGAAGGTTCAACGGAACTAGGGCTGCGGGAGTACTTGCGTGTGCTGCAGCGCAAGCGAAGCCTC
>JAUJNQ010000009.1 GCA_030448025.1 Acidimicrobiales bacterium
TGGAGTACAAACGGCAGTTAGCCCGTGTTGTAGAGGGAGTGGTGGTGACCTCGCTTCCGTGGGCTTTCACCTTGAACAGTTCAAGGGGCCGGTCCGCTCTCGACCCCCTAGTCGTTCTTCCCCACGGGCGCGGGGCCAGGCCCGCCACGGGCCCGGCAGACGAACAGCTGCCTGGCGATAGTCACTGGCAGTGATCCAACCACCGATACAGCGACAGGTATGGCAACCCGCTGGCCGGCCGAAACACACACGGAGGCGACCGGACTGTGACGGCCGTGGCCGCCGGACGGGCGGAGAAACGTTCTCACCATGAGAACTCTACGACCCCGCGCCTGGTTGGAAAGGGCCGGCCCCGAGCCGACCCGTCCCGACGCCGAGCTGCCGCCGCGACGTTTGCCGGCGTGGCCCCGGCAGTGCTAGCACAGCTCTACCGCATGTTTCCTTCGATCCACCCGCGAGGTAACACTGATATGCACACACGCTCACGAGGCCGTTCGTCCAGGCTCGGCATACCAACCACGTCGTACGAAGGAAAGACCCGCCCTGGTCGCCTCGTCACCTTGGTCCTTGCCCTCGTGCTCCTCGGTGCCGCCTGCGGAGACTCAGGGGGCACGAACCAAACCGCCGGAACGAGTGAGACGACCCCGAGCGGCGGCGCGGCCGAGGCCACCGAGGTCAGGATCGCCTACGTGCCGGCCACGACCGGTCTGCTCCTTCACGTCGCCAAACAGCAGGGCTACTTCGAGGACAACGGCCTCGACGTCTCCTTGACGCCGGCAAACAACATCTCGGAGATCCCCCCGACACTGGGCCGCCAGTACGAGATATCGCTGGGGACGGCAACTGACCTCATCAGGGCGAACAACGGCGGCCTCGACATCGTCCAGATTGAAGGAAACACCAACAGCACCGAGGACAACCCCTTCGTGCAGCTGATCGTGGGCAAGGATTCGGGGATCGATGACGTGAGCGGCCTTGAGGGCAAGCGGGTGGCGAGCCCGACGCTGACCGGCGTCATCCACGTGGCGACCCAGTACTGGGCCCAGCAGGAGGGTGTCGACCCGTCGACCATCGACGGCGTCCAAGTGCCCCCGCCGAACCTCCCCGACCAGCTCAACGCGGGGCAGGTCGAGGCCGTCGAGGCGTTGGAGCCGTTCGCCAGCCAGCTCCTCGCCGCCGGTCACAAATCCCTCGGCGACCCGTTCGCGGCGATCCGCCTTCCGCTGGCCACCAACTTCTGGATCGCCAACGGCGAGTGGGCCCGGCAGAACAGTGACGTGGTCGAGGCCTTCAACACCTCCCTCGAGCAGTCGCTCGAGTTCGTGGAGGAGAACGAGCCTGAGGCACGCACCATCCTCCAGGAGTTCACCGACATGCCACCCCAGGTGGCCGAGCGGGTTCCGCTGCCGACGTTCAACCTTGAGGTTCGGACCGACGACCTCGCCACCTGGATCGACGTGCTGAAGGAGCTCGGCGAGGACGTCGGGGACGTGGAGGCGAGCCAACTGGTCCTGGATGAAGGCGAATGAGCAGCCGGTAGCAGAACAGGCTTCAGCCGAGGACCGCCCGCAGCCGCAGCCGCGCAACACCTTCGAATGCCGGAACCTGAGCGTGGAGCTGCGCTCCAGCGGAGGCCTGGCGTGCATCTGCCGCTCCATCGACTTCGAGGTCCGAGAGGGCGAGTTCGTGTCCATCATGGGGCGTTCGGGTAGCGGGAAGACCACGCTGCTCAGGATTCTCGGGGGCCTGCTCTCTCCCACTCCCGGTTCCACCGTGCGCTACTACAGCGAGCAGGTGGACGGGCCGCCGAGGGGCGTGATCACCGTCTTCCAGAACTATGCTGCCTCACTGCTGCCGTGGCGCACGGTCGAGAAGAACGTCGCCCTCGGGCTCGAGGGCAAGGTCTCCAAGGACGAGAAGGCTGAACGGGTCGCCGAGGCGCTCGCCATGGTCAGCCTTAGTAAGCGGGCCAAGGACTACCCGTGGCGGCTCTCCGGCGGGATGCAGCAGCGGGTCCAGCTCGCCCGCGCCTTGGCCATGCGCCCGTCCGTGTTGCTCCTGGACGAGCCCTTCGGAGCGCTCGACGCCATGACCAAGACGACGCTCCAGGACGAGCTGCTGCACGTCTACGAGCAGACCGGTGCGACGGTCGTCTTCGTCACCCACGACGTCGACGAGGCGCTCTACCTGAGTGATCGGGTGCTCATTCTGCAGGGCGATCCCTCGACGATCGGCGAGTCGGTCGCGGTGCAGTGCTCGCGGCCGCGCGACCAGATCGAGACCAAGCAGTCGGAAGGGTTCCTCACGCTGCGCCGCAAGGTGTACGAGGCGATCATGCAAGGCCATGACTAGCCGGATGCGCCGGCTCCGCTGGATCAACTGGCCCGGGCTGCTCACCATGGGCCTGCTCGCCGGGGCGTGGGAGGCAGCCGTGCGGTGGTCGCTGCTCGACTACCAGTACCTGCCGGCGCCTGCGGCCATCGCCCAGGGCGCGAGGACCCTGCTGACCTCGGGTGAGCTCATCCCCAATGTCCTCCACACGCTGCTGGTGACGCTCATCGGCTGGAGCCTCGCCTCGGCGATCGGCATCGCCCTCGGGCTGCTGCTGGGCCTGTCCCCCACCGCCTACCGCTACTCAATGACCAGCTTCGAGGTCACCAAGGCAATTCCGCCGATCACGTTCGTGCCGGCCACCCTGCTGATCTTCGGGTTCTCCCTGCGCATGGAGCTCGTCATCGTCGTCTACGTGGGGGTGTGGCCGGTGCTCATCAACACCATCGGCGGTGTCCGGGGTGTGCCGGTCGAGCTCCTCGACGTCGCCCGCATGCTGCGCATGTCGCGCTACCACAGAGTGCGGAAGCTCATCGTCCCGGCCGCCATCCCCGAGATCATCGTCGGGCTTCGCCTCACCCTGTCCCTGTGCCTCGTGCTGGCCGTCGTGGCCGAGATGGTCGGCAACCCTGCAGGCCTCGGCCACGCCCTCGTGCTGGCCCAGCAGGCACTGCAACCGGAGAAGATGTTCGCCTACGTGCTTTCGGCGGGCGTGCTCGGAATCACCCTCAACGCCGTGTTCCGTTCGGCGGCCGCGTGGATGCTCCCCTCGCCGACTAGTGGCCGCGGGGGCGGCTCACCGTGACCGCGGCGACGGCCGCTGATCCCGACCGTGCCCACCAGCCGGGCGGGTCGGACCAGGCGAAGAGCACGAAGCGGACGACGTCGGCGCCGCGCCTGCGCGGCCTCTTGCCCCTCGTGGTGCTCTTGAGCGTCTGGGAACTCGTCGGCTCTCCCGGTTCCCCGTTCTTCCCGCCGCCGTCGACCTGGGGCTCGGCCCTGATCGGCCTGTGGGAGAACGGCGCCCTGCTTGCCGCCGTGCTCGCCACGTTGACCACCTTCTGCATCGGCCTCGGCACCGCGACCGTCGTCGGCGCCGTGCTCGGTCTCGTCGTCGGCGGCTCGCCGGGCGCCGACCGGGCCATGAGCCCGACCTTCGAGTTCGCCCGGGCCATGCCCCCTGCGGCCATGGTCCCCATCGCCACCCTACTCCTCGGCTACGACGAGACGATGAAAGTCACCGTCGTCACGTTGGCCGCCATCTGGGCCATCCTGCTCAACACCAGGGCAGGTGTGCGGCGCATCGACCAGACGCTGCTCGACGCTGCCAGATCCCTGCAGCTCGGCACGGTCGAGCGGATACGCAAGGTGATCGTTCCCGCGCTGCTGCCGGCGGTCTTCCTCGGTGTGCGGGTGGCCGCCCCCATCGCGGTGGTGATCACCCTTCTCGTCGAGATCCTGACCCACGTCGAGGGCGTGGGTGCGCTCATCGCCCAGTCGCAACGGACCTTCCAACCCGCCCGGGTCTACGCCCTCATCTTGGTCGCCGGTGCGCTCAGCCTGCTCGTCAACGGCGTGCTCGGCATGGTCGAGAGCCACGTCTTCCGCTATCTCCCCGGCAAGGCCGATGGCAGCGAGTGAAAAGGACGTGTCATGGCGCCCATAACTTCGGTGCACCACCTCAGCCTGACGGTCACCGACCTCATGAGGAGCGTCGAGTGGTACACGCAGCTACTCGGGTTCTCGATCGAGCGAGAGATCCAAGGTGCGACGTTCCGCAGAATGCGTCTCCGCCACTCGGGCACGTCCGTCATCCTGACGCTGACCCAGCATCACGAGGGATCGCTGGAGACGTTCCGGGAAACGACCACCGGGCTCGACCACCTCGCCTTCCTCGTGCCAACCGTGGCCGACGTCGAGGCATGCGAGCGCCTCTTCGAGGACCGCGGGGTGCCGCACTCAGAGGTGAAGCGGGACGCCCCGGACGTGGCAAGGATCTTCTTCCGGGACCCCGACAATATCCAGCTCGAGGTCATGGCGGCGCCGCCGCGCCGCTGAGGGTACGCCTCAGCCCCCACGGCCATTACTGTGGGGCTGACCCGGTTCGCCGGTGGCCCGGACGGCCAGCGGCCGCGGGAGAGCCGCGTAGGCCCACGGGCGTAGGTCGGCGACTAGCCAAGGCCCACATGAGCCCGCCGACTTTGAGGCCTAACCTCCGTGATGTTGTGATGGGGCCCCAACCTGATCTCCCGTCGACCGCGTGCGCCCCGGCCTCGTCGTTCGGCATCAACCGTCAGTTGGGTCGTCTCGCACTACCTTCGGCGGGATGCCCGGAGGATGGTCCCGTCAGCATGTGTGGCGGGTCGTGGTGGTCCGCTATGACGCCCCGGTGCCGGCCGGTGTGCACCCGGCCCTCGACGAGTTGGGTGAGCCGTGGCCGGCTGAGACCCAGGTGGGGGTTCCGGAGGGGGTGCCGGTGCTCGTGGGACCAGACTTGTTGGTTGATGGCCGACTGTCACGGTTCTTCCTGACCTTCGCGCCATCGAGCTTGGCCACGGCGCGGTCATACGCATCGACGTTGGCGACGTTCTTTGGTTTCTTGGATCGGCGGGGCCAGTGCTGGGATTCAGCGACCGGGGCAGACGTGGACGCGTACCGGTTCTGGCGGTTGGCCGACCCGGCGAACCCTTGCCGAATCTCGGCGGCGTCGTTCAACCGGGAGCTGGCGGCGCTCGGCCACCTCTACCGGTGGGCGCACGCCCGTGGGATGGTGGCGGAGAACCCTGTCCGGGTCCGCAAGGCAGCGGTGGGCGAGGACCGGTTCGCTGATGTCCCGGAGGGCCGGGTGCGCCGGCGCCAAGACGTCCGATGTGAAGTGGCTGACCTCACGGGCGTTCGAGCGGTGGAGGGATGTCGGGCTGTGCGGCTACCAGGCCGACGGGCGCCGGGACCCGTCGTGGCGGGGCCGCAATGACACCCGCAACCGGGCCTATGTCAATGGCTTGTGGCGGCCCTGCGCTCGATCCTCCACACGGCCCCGGCGGCACCGTGAACGCCCCCGACGAACGCCGGGAGATCCTCGCCGCCATCGACCGTCTTCTCGCCGGCACCCCCCTCCGTTCCGACGGCAAGCTCACCATCGTGGACCTCGCCACCGAGGCCGACGTCAAACGGTGGGTCCTCACCCACAAGCACACCGACCTCAAAGATCTCTTCAACGCCAGGCTCAGAGCCGCCCGTTACGGGCCGCCCGCCATCCAGCAGCTCAAGGACCGCGTCACCGAGCTCGAAGCCGCCAACAACGAGCTCAAACGAGAGCTGGTCCGTCGCAACGAGGCTCTCGACGCCATGGCCCGCTGGCTCAACGTCCACGCCCTCAGCGCCACCCACCGAGAGCCCTCGCCGCCGCACCTTTTTCGCTCGGAAGGCGGCCCGTCATGACCACCCCAGGCCGGCAACACGCCCACCCACAACAAGCGAGTTGTCGACAAAACTGGAGCATCAACGGCAACTGACGTCCGTCTCAGTCGCCCTCGT
>JAUJNQ010000005.1:0-47596 GCA_030448025.1 Acidimicrobiales bacterium
CTGGTGGGCAGGACGCCCTGGCGTGGACGGCGACGAAGAGTCCGCTGCCCTCCTCAGGCTCGGACTGCGACCATTGGACGGGCTTTGGGAAAGATCGGCCGCCGTCTGCCATCGCCACGATGTCGCGATGACAGAGGTTGGCGTCCACGAAGCCGAGACCACCCTCTCCCGCTCCTGCGGCGAGGCATCGACGAGGGCGTCGAAGTCCTCGGGGTACTCGAGGTCACGGCGCCGTCGACATCCTGCGAGCTGGGGCCGGCCCAGCCTTCCCTGGGCAAAGGTCGCCAGACGCGGTCACCCGGCGAGCGGGTTCTGCCACTTGAGGCCGGTGAAGCGGCCAAAATCACGGTCGGCGGTGCAGAGCGTGGCGCCGTGCTCGATGGCGATGGCGCCCAAGTGGGCGTCTGTCACGAGGTTTCCCCCCGTCCCGACCGGCTCCAGAAGCTCCCGCACCACCTTGGCGTGACGCTCGGTGGGGCCGATGACCGTCGTCGAGGGCTGCGCCAGCCAGTCGTCGACCATGTCGAGGGCGTCGGCCAGAGGGTACGGGTCCTCGAACACCCTCGGGTTGGTGGTGAGCCGCACAAAGGCGAGCAGAACGGTCCACGCGAAGGCAAAGGTCTCGCCGCTCGACAGCTCGGCCTCCAGCCAACGCCGAGCAGGGTCATGGGCTGGGGCGGCGGTGTCGGCGGCGTAGATGAGCAGGTTGGCGTCGGGTAGCTTCACTTCCGAAGCTCGAGCTTGCGGATGAGCTCTTCGTCCTCGAGCGCGGCCGCCAGCTGCACCGCCTTGGTGAGGTCGAGACCGGGGCGGAGCCCGAGGCGGCGGCGAGGCATGCGGTAGCGGCGGGCCGGAGGGGCCCCACTGCGCAGTCCAGCCCGCACGGCGGCGTTGAGGGCCTCCTTGAACGACACTCCCCGTTCGCCCACCACCCGCTTGAGGGCGGCGGCCACGTCCTCGTCGAGGGTCACCGTGGTTCGCACAGAGGCATCTTAGCAGCAGCTGATCTGCAATCATGATGTCAGGCGGGGGCGGGAGCTGGTGCGATCCCGCAGGCATCGGCCCAGCCTTACTCCCCAATGCCTACGCCGAACCCGAAGCCAACGGCCGCGAGCGCCGGCGTTCGGGCGCCAAGATCTGGCCGGGACTCGGGCTGCTCACTCGGGCGGGCCTATGGCGGCCCTGAACCAGACCGACCACATCGGGCGAGCCGGCGGAAGGTGACGGGCGGCGGCACGGATCGCCGGGTGGGGTCGGATGTCACAGGGTCTGTGTTGAATGCGGGCCATGGCCGCGTTGGACCGAGTCGTCGAGAAGCTGGCTTCCAAGCAGGCCGGCGCCTTCTGCGGGCGCCAGGCGATGGCGGGCGGCGCCGGCGCCCAGGCGAGGTACCGGCGGGTGCGCTCGGGCGCCTGGGTGCGCCTCACGCCGCCCAAGACCTATCGCCTCGCCGCCTTCCCACCCACTTGGGAGCAGCGGCTGTGGGCGGCGTGGCTGTGGGCCGGTGAGGGCGCCGCCATCTCGCACCGGTCGGCGGCGGCGCTGCTCGGGCTGGAGCACTTCGGGCCAGGACCGGTGGAGCTCAGCGCGCCGCCCGGCGGTCACCACCGCTGTGCTGGCGTGCGCGTCCACGAATCGGAGCTGGCGCCAGGTGAGACCCGCCGGGTGTCGGGCCTGGTGGTGACCGGGCCTGAGCGCACCCTGATCGACGTCGCCGGGCGTCGGGGGGTGTCGGTCGAGGTGGTCGACGACGCCATGGAGAGCGCCTTTGGCCTCGGCCTGACCACACCGCAGCGCCTGCAGGCCGTTCTGGACGGGCGGCGAGGCTCGGGCGTGCTGCGCCGGCTTCTCGCCGCCCGGCCGCCGGGCCGGCCTCGGGGCAGCGCCCTCGAGGGCCGGTGGCTGCGCCTGGTGAGGAGCGCCGGGGTACCCGAGCCGGCGGGCCAGCTCGAGGTCCGAGCGGGCAGCGAGCGCTACTTCCTCGACTTCGCCTTCCCGCACCGCCGGCTGGCGGTGGAGCTCGACGGCTTTGCCAAGCTCTCCACAAAGGTGGCCAAGCAGGACCTCCTCACCCGTGACACCAACTTGGGCCTGGCCGGCTGGACGGTCCTGCACTTCACCTGGGACGACGTCAACCTCCGCCCGCAGTGGGTGCTGGACTCCCTGCGCACCGCACTGGCGTCATGACTGGCCCGCCGGCGGGACCACCTCGAGCCGGCGGATGGTGCCGGCGAACAGCACGGAGCGCCGAGTGGGCAGGTGCGCCCGAGGGCGGTCGTCGGGAGCCCGATGGGGCAGCTGGCCCCAACAGTCCCTCACCGATGAGGGCTGGATGCGGATGCCGGCGGCCTAGTAGGTGATCTCGACCTCACCCACGCCCAGGCCGACCCGGTCCCGCAGCGCCCGAGGGGTAACCACTCGCCCTGCCCTGTCAATGCTCGTGCGCACACCATGACGCTACCGACTCCCCAGAGCCGAGTGCTCTGCTCTCAGGTCGGTCCGGCTGAGACCCAAGAGGAGCGTCGTGGACGGTCGGCGTCCAAGATGGGCCGGGGCATTAACTTGACCAAGCTAAGGACTTAGTCCACCATGGCCCGATGGCAGAAGTTGGCGTCCACGAGGCCAAGACCACCCTCTCCCGGCTCCTGCGGCGAGTGGCCGCCGGCGAGGAAATCGTCATCACCCGTGGCCGGGAGCCGGTGGCGCGCCTGGTGCCGGTCGGCGAGCAACCGTCGCGAGGGCTAGGCATGGACAGCGGCCGGTTCGCCGTACCCGACGACTTCGACGCCGCCCTTCCCGACGAGTTGCTGGCCCACTTCGAGCGGTGACCTACCTGCTCGACACCCACGTGTGGCTGTGGATGCTGGCTGCTCCGGAGCGGCTGGGCGGGGCGGCCCTGGCCATCGTGGAGAGCATCGCCAACCGCCTCCTCCTGTCCGCGGCCAGCTCCTGGGAGATCGCCGTCAAGCACTCCATCGGCCGGCTCGACCTGCCCGAAGCTCCCGAGGTCTACGTTCCGGAGCGCATGCGGCTCAGCGGCGTGGAGGCCCTGGCCGTGGGGCACGCTCACGCCCTACGGGTGGCTTCGCTCCACCTCCACCACCGTGACCCGTTCGACCGGCTGCTCGTGGCCCAGGCCCAACTGGAAGGCGTGGCCATAGTCACCGCAGACGCTGTCTTCGAGCGCTACGACGTGGAAGTCGTCCCAGCAGGCTGACCTGATGGCGCTCATTGGCCCGAGGTCGAGGCGCCACGATCTGGCTTCGCCAGGCCGGGCTCATCGGCCCCGAGCGCTGGCCGGAGCTTTGCTTGGCCATGGGCAAGGTGATGGCCTTGCTGAAGACGCCGCCGGCCTTCAGTCCTCCCGCTCCCCCAGCCCGGCCACCAGATCGGCCGGTGCCAGGAGGACCTCGAAGGGGTAGTCGGCCTGATGGCGCTCGTCGGCCACGACCCTGGTCTCCTCGACATAGCCGTCCTCGCCCAGGCGCAGCACGGTGAGGCTGGGCTCGGCCGGATCGACCAGCCAGTAGGCGGGGACCCCGGCCGCCTCGTAGGCCAGCCGCTTGGTGCCGAGGTCGGTAAGGCGGGTGCTGGGTGAGAGCACCTCCACCACCAGCAGTGGGGAGCGCTCCAACCGGGCCTCTCCCAGATCCTCACGCCGGGCCACGAGGACGTCGGGCTGGAGCACGGTGGTCGGGCCCACCACGTAGTCGTAGGGGGCGCACAGGACGACGGCTCCCATGGCAGCCGCCCCTGCGGTGAGCTTGGCCACCAGCTGCACCACACAGGCCTGGTGGGCGGTGCCGGGCGCCGGGGTCACGACCAGGACGCCGTCGATGAGCTCCCGGCGGTGGCCGTCGTCAGGCATCGACTGCAGGTCGTCATAGGTAAGGGGCTTCCCCCACGGCAGCGCCACCGCCATGATCGTGAGTGTAAGCGCCTCCCCGCGAGCACCAGCTCCACCCCCCGGGTGGCGGGACTCGGGACCGGTACGGCGCAACAGCCCACGGTCGGGCGGCGGCGGAAGCAGGCGCCCAACGGCTCCGAAGGCGGGCATGGCCATCGTCGAGGAGGACGACCGCCTCCTGTGTCACCCCTCGCTGGTGCGGGTCCTACCCGGCGACGCCGCCATCGAGGTGGACTCGAGTCCCACCCACCCCCTCAGGAAGAGCGGCTCACGTCGACCCGCATGCGGCGATCGGCCACCAGCTCCAAGCGTTGCGCGCCTCTGTCCCTGTCCGAGGGCCGGCCGTCGGCCCTCCAACCCTGCGGTAGCTGCACTGAGGTCGTGTAGGCGTCGGGAGCCAAGAAGGGCTGGCGATGGAGGTCGAGACGGTACCTGTCGCCGCGGCCCTCCCGGCGCTGAACCCGGCCTCTCAGGTCCAGCTCGATGGTCGAGGAGCCACCAGGGGGGATCACGACGTAGGTGGAGTACACATGGCGGTCCCGCTCCCGCTCCGACTCGAGCCCCGCAGGTCGGCCGTCGACCCGGGCCCCGGTGAGGGCCAACGGGCTGTACACCGACAGGTAGAGCTTGTTGGCGCCTTTCGGTATCGGCGGTCTGGTGTCGCTGCCGATGACGTAATCGGGCAGTCCGCTGCTGGGCGCCATGTTCTGGAGTGAGATTCGCACCGTGGAGCGGACCTCACCCGAAGCGGGGTCGAACCGGGCCCGGTAGTCCACAGCACGCCGCAGGAACCAGTCGATCTTGTTGGCGCTGGCGTTTTGGGTGACCACTCCGAGGAAGTCCCCCTGCACCGGCGCCATGGCTCCCGCCACCCCCAGGCGTTCGAGCGCCCCTTCCTCGCCCGGATTGGTGCTGGCCACCTGGATGTGCTTCTCGGCGATGACCGGGCTGAGGGCCTGGGCCAGCTCGGCAACACCAGGGGTGGAGGTGGTGAGGCGCTGCCACACGGCATCGGTGACCCGGGCCAGGAAGTCCACCCGAGCGTCGCCTTGGAGTCTCACGTACTGGTCGAACAGGAGCACCTGGGCGGCATTGTCGGCGGTGATGGGCACCGGCCATTCCTTCACCTGCACCGGCCCGACCACCTTCAACAGGGCGGCCAGGCCGATGGGGTCGACGGCAATCACTCCGTCCACGGGCCGGCCCCCCGACTGGGGGTAGAGACTGGCGATGGCCTGGGCCACGCTCGGGAAGTCGGGGGACATGGTGATGTTCTGCCAGCTGAGCTCGGGGTCGAAGCGGGCGTAGCGGGCCGTGTAATCGGGAGGGGCGGCGAGCCGGCGAGCCTTCGGGTTCCCCCCGGTGTTCAGATCCACCGTCCTACCCAACCGATCCAGGCTGAGGCGACCTCGATCGGCGCTGATCTCGCCGAAGTTGCCGATGAAACCCCCGCTGCCGCGCGCCTCGGCGGGGGTCTGAAGGGCGAGGAAGTAGCGGCGGGGGCGATCGGCCCCGAGGAGCGCCGGCGCCACCTCGGAAGCGACGGTGGCCACCTCCACGTCGCGCTGCGCCTGGCTCACCCGCCCCGAAAGGGTGTCGAGGCGGCGGGCCACGGGCGGGACCAGCCACGGTGAGTGCATCTCGTCGAGGCGGGCATCGGCCTCGGTGAGGGAGGACAGTGCCTGCCGGGCGGGGGCCTGGAGCGAGATGATCCGCTCCAACGGCACCGTCCCGTTGGCCAACTGGAGGGGCGTGGCCTGGGCTTGGTTGGCGGCACGAGCCCCCGCCGCGCTCAACGCCGAGCCCGACTCGGCCATGGCCAGCAGCGCCCGGCTGTGGCGTGCCACCACCGGTACTGCCATGGCAGGGCGAGCCCACCAGGCGCCCAGGTGGGCCGACGCGGCGGCGAAGGACTCGGCCCCTTCGTCGAAGCGGGCCCCAGAGCCGGCCGTGTCACCGGCCCGGGCACCACTCACTGCCGAGGTGGCGGCAGCGATGCCCTTCTCGACGTGGGGACGGGCCAAGAGCACGGACAGGGCCCCGATGGCGCTGCCCACGGCGGCCACACCGGCCACCGCCAGCGCCATTCGGATCGACCGGCGGCGGGCGGGCTTGCGCAGCCCGGTGACGCCCCCCGCAGCGAGGAGAGCGAACACCGCCATGGCCACCATTGCCGTGCCCAAGGCGACGCTGGGTCGATCCAGGCGCAGCGCGGCCTGGCTGGTGAAGCCGGCGGCCAGGGCCCGCAAGAGGGGAGCGTTGAGCCGGGCCGAGGCCGCCCCGAGGGCCAGGCCGAAGCCGGCCCCGGCCAACCACACCGAGGAGGGCCCGGCCGCCACCAGAGCCAGGGCTGCTGCTGCGACCACCAACCAGCGGCTGAGCTGGCGCTGACGGCGAGACCGGGACCCGTTGGCCGACACCAGGGCCACGGAGCCCCCGCAGAGGAGGGCCCGGAACACGGCGTCGAGGCCGGCGATGCCCGTCGCGGCAGGTTCGGAGACGATGCCACCGAAGGCGGCCATTCCCACCAGCACGGCCACCAGGCCACCGGCGCGAAGAACCGCTCGGGGGACGTAGAGGCCGCCCATGCCGGAGAAGGCGAGCCCCGCGGCGGTGGCTACGAAACCAGAGAGGACCAGAATGCGGGGACCTTAGACGCCCCGACCACTACGCCCAAGGCGCCTCCGGGCGTTGTGGGCCGCCGCTGACTGCTAGGACTCGATGGCCTGGGCGCTGCGCCGACGGCGAGTGGTGGCCACGGCGAAGGCACCGATCAGCACCATGCCAACACCAGCAGCAGTGAGCGGCGTGGTGGACGCGGTGCCCGTACGAGGCAGGGCTCCCCCGCCCCCGCGGGCGCCGCCGGCCCCACCCTCGCCCGGGCATTCACCTTCGGCCACGGTGATTGCGGTGCTGAAGGTGGCGGGCTGACCGTTGGGCCCGGTTCCAATGAGCCCCAGGGTGGTGGGCCCCGGCGGGGTCTCGCAGGGGATGGTCACCCGGGCGGTGAGCCCGCCCTGGGCGTCAGCGTTCACCCTGGCCAACAACTCTTCTCCGAGCACCACGCTCACCTCGGAGCCGGGAGCGAAGGTGCCAGGAGGAGCGACGATGGTGACCTCTTCGCCCGGAGCGGGATTTGCGTTGTCAACGGTGGGGGCGGTAGTGGCGGGCGGGTACTCCTGGGCGAACGCGGTATGGGCCGACCCCAAGGCCAAGAGCCCAACCAGTCCGGTCATGCCGATGATGGTTCGAAACCGCAGTCTCACGTAGCTCTCCCAGATCTCGTGGATTCCGTCACCGGCACGTCCATTCCCGCCAAAACCCCGGTCTTTGCAATTGCCGTATCGACAAGCGGTACCCACACTAGACGAAACCCACGCCCATTGGAAGCAAACAGGCGGCAGGGGGCTGGCGAACCGGTGCTGGCGTGGGCTGGCGACGACGATCCGCTCCCTCATCAGGTGCGGACTGCGACCATAGACACGCTCCCAGACGCTTCGGGGTCGTCTCACCCGTCTCCGCGCGCCTTGCAGGACCCGCCTACTGGATCGTGGACCCAAGTGACGGCACCTGCTGGCCCTGCGTCTGGCGGTTCGACAGCCTCGAGGAGCGCTTCACGGTCCGGTTCGACAGCCTCAGTGAGCGGTTCGACTTGAAACTGGGCTCGGCGACCAACGAGCTGCGGGCCCGACTTCAGGGGTGAGATCACCGCTGCCATCACCGCCCAGACACGCACGGTGATCCTCGCCCTTTTCGGGACCTTCCTCAGCTCGGGCGGCCTGGTGCTGGCTGCCGCTCGCCTGGGCTGATCGACCCTGTGCTTCTCGAGTTGTCCAGAGTTGCTGCGCACGCCCCCGCCATGCCGTCGTCGGGCCCGAGGGGCAGCTCGGGTGGCTGCACCACCAACCTCGGGTAGTCGCCAACCTGCCGCCCTATTCCACGAACGAGGGTCTCAGCCGTCGGGCAGCGGGTGACGCCACCGAAGTCCCCGGAAACGGGCAAAGCCCCGGTCCGTGGTGAGCCAGGTTGCGCCATGCTCCAGGGCCAGCGCGGCCAGGTATGCGTCCGGTACCACGTTGGCCCGGGCACCGACGACACGGCAGGCGTCAACGAACAGCGCCCAGTGGGCCGGGCCGGGGCGCAGGCGTACAGCCGCCGGTCCGGCCAACAGGCCCTCGCAGAACTCCAGCGCCACCTCCGGGGGCGTCGGGTCCCGGTACACCCGGTGGTTGGTGACGATGCGCAAGAACCCGGACAGCACCAGCTCGCTCACCCCGAACGACTCCGGCCCGGCCAATACGGCCGTCAACCATGACCGGTAGTCGTCGTGGCGCCTGCTCTCCGGCCGGTGGGCGTAGACGAAGGCGTTGACGTCAGAGACCAGCACGTGGGCGGTCCTCGTCGGGGTCGAGCAGGGCGCTCAGCGCCTCTTTGTCCTCGAGGTCGACCCCGGGCTGCAGCCCGCTGCCCCCGTAGGTGGGGAGCGGGGCCGGATTGGGGGGCACACCTTCGTGGACCCTGCTCAGCAACAGCGTGAGAGCGTCGTCGACAACTTGGCCCAGCGGGCGACCGGTGCGCACGGCCAGCTCCTTGGCCTCCTGGAGGAGCGCATCGTGGATGTTGACCGTTGTACGCATGCCACCGCACCGTAGCATCACTGCTGGACATCATGATGCACCAACCGTCAGCTACTCCTCTGTGGGCCGCCCCCTTGCCCGGGTACGGTGATACTGATGACGACCGCCACGTCCAACGCCTTCACGCTCGAGGATCTCGAGGCCCTCCCCGACGACGGCAACCGCTACGAGCTCATCGGAGGCGCCATCGTGATGACCCCTGCACCCGAGCCGGTTCACCAACGGGTGTCGGGCCGGCTGCTGCGCTTGATCGAGGACGCCTGCCCCGAGGGCCACGAGGTCTTCCACGCCCCCATCGACTTCGACCTGCCCGGAGGCCAGCGTGTGGAGCCGGACCTCATCGTGGCCCCCGACGCCAGCGTGGGGTCCAAGCGCCTGGCGGGGCCGGCCCTGCTCGTGGTCGAGATCGTCTCACCGGGCTCGAGGATCAACGACACCGTCACCAAGCGGGCGGCCTACGCCGAGGCCGGGGTGCCCGCCTACTGGATCGTGGACCCAAGTGACGGGCACCTGCTGGCCCTGCGGCTGGCTGACGGCGGCTATGAGGTCTACGCCGAAGGCGCCGGGCCGGTCAGCCTGAGCTGGCCCATCTCGGTGTCCCTCGCCGTGGGCGACCTGGCCAAGCGCTGACGGCCCCCGAACTTCTCTCAGCGGGCCAGCAGCGCGGCGACGTCCACCCTGAGCAAGGGCAGCGACATGCTGGTGAGCACCTCGCCCGGCTCGACGATGCTCGGCTTCGGGTAGGACGAGGCCCGGAGGCGGTACACCTCCACCCGGTCGGCGTCGGGATCCACGACCCAGTATTCGGGCACACCATGGCGGGCATACAGGTCGCGCTTGCGCACCCGGTCGGTGCGGGGGTCGGAGACGACCTCGACCACGAGGCTGGGGGGCCCTTGGACGTTGGCCTCGGTGACGATATGGGCGTGGGCGGCGGCCACGAAGGCGATGTCGGGCTGCACAACGTCGTGGCGGCTGAGCACCACGTCGTAGGGGGCTATGAAGACCTCGCCGGCGTGGTGCTCGTCCGCGTGGTCGGCGAGGAGGCGTGCCAGGCGGAGGGCGATCCGCTGGTGCCGGGTAACCGGTGACGGCGTCACCTGGACCTCCCCCTCGATGAGCTCGCGCCGGATGCCGTCGTCGGGGAAGGAGGTGTAGTCCTCGTAGGTCAGCTTCGTCCGCGGCTGGACCGCCATCGGCTGAATGCTACCGACGCGCTTCTCCCCGAACGGTGCGGTGGGGAAGATGGCTGTCAGTGCAGGACCGACGACTGCCTTCACGTGGCGTCGGTCAAGTTCCCAGACGGGCCGTGAACGAAGTGCCCCGCGCTCAGAGCTCCGCCGACCCGCCTTCCCACCTGACGAACAGGCGGGGGCCGGGGGCGGAGGCGAAGGTGGCCCCGAGTGCATCGGAGCGGACCGCGCCGGCGTCGTCCCCCTGGACCAGCACGGCGCTTCGGCCCCGGAACACGAACAGCTCCACTCGCCGCTCTTCGGGGTGGACGACGAGCACCTCGCCCACACCGAGGTCGGCGTAGAAGCCGAGCTTGGCGTAGGTCTCGTCACCGGGGGAGGCCAGCTCCACCACCACCTCGGCCGGCCCGTCCACGCCTCGTTCCGTGGCCAGCTCAGGTCGGGCGTAGACATGGTCGGGCACCCGGTAGTCGCGGTCGGTGCCCGGCCGGTACAGCCCGGTCTCATACGAGCCCACCAGGCCGCGAGCCTCGGCCAGGGGCAGCAGAACCACGAACAGCTTGCTCCCCAGGCGCTGGTGCAGCCCCGACGGTGGCGGCGCCATGTGCAGCTCCCCTTCCCACAGCTCGTCCCAGCAGTCGGCACCCGTCCGGCGCCGCTCCTCGAGCAGGGCTTCGGGCACCTCGACCATCACGGCCTTCATGGCCGCCAAGGATAGGCGGCCGGGCGCCGGGCTACAGGTGCTCGACGCGGTCGCCGGTGAGCCGGCGGCGGGTGTCGAACACCGCCTTGGCCTCGGCCCTCACCATGTCGTAGTCGAACTCGTCGTGGTCGGTGAGCAGCACCACCAGGTCGGCGCCGGTCACCTCCTCGGCGCTGCACTCCACCCGGGCCACCCGCTCGCTGATGTGGCCCTCCACCACGTGGGGATCGGCAGCGCGCACGTCGGCGCCGAGGGCCAGGAGGCGGTCGGCCACCACCACCGCCGGTGACTCCCGGGCGTCGCCCGTGTTGGCCTTGTAGGCCAGGCCCAGCAGCAGGACGCGGCTGCCGTTGAGGGCCAGGCGCCGGCGGTTCAGGCTCATCATGAGCCGGCGCACCACGTAGTCGGGCATGTGGTCGTTGACGTCGTTGGCCAGCTCCACGAAGCGGAAGCTCTGCCCGAGGGCCCGCTTGACCCGCCACGAGAGGTAGCTGGGGTCTATGGGCAAGCAGTGGCCGCCCACGCCGGGGCCGGGGCGGAAGGGCATGAAGCCGAAGGGCTTGGTGGAGGCGGCGTCGATGGCCTCCCAGGCGCTGATGCCAAGCTCTCCGGCGAACATGGCCAGCTCGTTCACCAGGGCGATGTTCACGTGGCGGAAGGTGTTCTCCAGCAGCTTGGTGAGCTCGGCCACCTTGGTGCTCGACACGGTGACCGTGCGCTCCACGATGTCGTCGTAGAAGGCGTGCACCGCCTCCAGGGAGGCCTCGTTCACGCCGGAGACGACCTTGGGGGTGGTGTGGAGGGTCCACACCTGGTTGCCGGGGTCGATGCGCTCCGGGCTGTAGCCGAGGAAGAAGTCGCGGCCCGCCACCAGGCCCGAGTCCTCGAGGATGGGGGCCACCAGCTCCTCGGTGGTGCCCGGGTAGGTGGTGGACTCGAGGATCACGGTAGCGCCGGGCCGCAGGTAGCGGCCCAGGTTGCGCGCCGCGTCCTCGATGTAAGACAGGTCGGGGTTGCCGTCGGTGAGGGGGGTGGGCACGGTGATGACGGCCACGTCGAAGCCCTCGCAGGCCCGAGCCTCGCTGGACGCCCGGTAGCGCCCGGAGGCGATGGCCTCCTGGAGGGCCTCTGAAGAGATGTCCTCCACGAAGGACTGGCCGGCGGAGAGCCGCTTGGCCCGGCCGTCGTCAACGTCGTAGCCCACCACCGTGTAGCCCACCTCGACCGCTCGCATGGCGAGGGGCAGGCCCACGTAGCCCTGCCCGACGACCACGACCTTGGCTCCCGCCGCCGTGTCCATCACCGATCGATGATCGCACACGGCGCAGGCTCAGGCGCCCGTGGAGGTTCGGCTCAGGCGCCGTGGAGCGTGGCCAACTCCGGTGAGCCCGGGGCCACGTGGCGCAGGCCGCCGACGACTCCGAAGGCTCGATCGGCGGAGACAGTGCCTAGCAGACGTCGAGGTCGTCGGTGATGGTGGGAGACCCGAGGGCCTCCCCGCCATCCCACCGATGAGCACGAACCGCACACCGTGGCGCTGCAGCGCGCGTAGGGCGGCTCGGGGAGCGAAGCGGACCGTCATCTGCGGGCAACGACCTTCGCCCCGTCGAAGAGGGCCAGGGCCTCGGCATTGGCGGCCGCCACGTCGATCCGCTCGGCCGGGGTGAGACGGAGCAACTGGCGGATGCCGGTGCGGTCGAGGCCCACGCCAGCGAGGGGCACGGCCTCCACGGTGTCACCGCAGGCCCGGAGCAGCCTGTCCAGGGTGTCGACCCTCGGGACCTCGTGACCCCGCTCGATGCGGGCGATGGTGGGTTGAGCGACGCCGGTGGCAGCGGCCAGCCGGCGCTGGCTGAGCCCGGCCCGGCGTCGAGCGTTGCGCAGGGCTGCAGCGGTGTTCATCGGCCTACGATGATAGCGCAACGACTATCGCTAGGTGGTGCTCGATGGTTGTCCGGCGCCCGGTGGTGAGGACCTTCGAGCGACCCCTCGAGACGACGAGCCAACGTGGGGGCCCCTGTCCACTGGTACAGCTACTCGTCCAGGCGGAGGGCGGAGATGAAGGCCTCCTGGGGGACCTCCACCCGCCCGATGTTCTTCATGCGCCGCTTGCCCGCCTTCTGCTGCTCGAGCAGCTTGCGCTTGCGGGTGATGTCGCCGCCGTAGCACTTGGCGATCACGTCCTTGCGCATGGCCCTCACCGTCTCCCTGGCCACGATGCGACCACCGATGGCGGCCTGGATGGGCACGTCGAACATCTGGCGGGGGATGACCTGGCGCAGCTTCTCGGTCATGCGCCGCCCGTGGTCTTGGGCCTTGGAGCGGTGGATGATGGTGGAGAAGGCGTCCACCGGCACCTGGTTGAGCAGCACGTCGAGGCGCACCAGGTCGGACGGCTCGTAGCCGAGGGGCTCGTAGTCGAGGCTGGCGTAGCCCTTGGTACGGGACTTGAGCTGGTCGAAGAAGTCCACCACCACCTCGGCTAGGGGTAGTCGGTACACCAGCTCGAGGCGCTCCGGCGACAGGTACTCCATCTTCACCATGTCTCCGCGCCGCGCCTGGCACAGGTCCATCACCGTGCCCGTGTACTCGCTCGGCAGCAGCACGGTGACCGTGAGGAACGGCTCCTCGATCGTCTCCACCTCTCCGGCATTGGGCATGTCCGAAGGGTTGTCGACCTCGACGGTGGCGCCGCCGCGCAGGTGGGCCAGGTACTCGACGGACGGCGCGGTGGCGATGAGGGCCAGGTCGAACTCGCGCTCCAGGCGCTCCCGCACGATCTCCATGTGGAGCAGGCCGAGGAAGCCGCACCGGAACCCGAAGCCGAGGGCCCCCGACGTCTCTGGCTCGTAGGTGAAGCTGGCGTCGTTCAGGCGGAGCTTCTCCAGGGCATCGCGCAGGTCGGCGAAGTCGTCGCCCTCCACGGGGTAGAGGCCACAGAAGACCATGGGCTTGGGCTCGCGGTAGCCCGGTAGCGGCGCGGCGGCGGGGCGGGACGCGGTGGTCACCGTCTCACCCGAGCGAGCCTGGGAGAGATCCTTTATCCCCGCCATCAAGTAGCCCACCTCGCCCGGGCCGAGGGTGGCCACGGGCGTGAGGGTGGGCGCCCGTACCCCGATCTCCTCCACGTCGTGCACGCTGCTGGCCTGCATGAAGCGCAGTCGCTGGCCGGCGGCCAGGGTGCCGTTCATCACCCGCACCGAGCTCACCACGCCCCGGTACTGGTCGTAGTGGGAGTCGAAGATGAGGGCCTGCAGCGGGGCGTCGGGATCGCCGATGGGGGGCGGGATGCGCTCCACGACGGCGTCGAGCAGCTCGGGCACCCCGGCGCCGGTCTTGGCGCTGATGCGCAGGATGGAATCGGCGGGGATGCCGAGCACCCGCTCGATCTCGGTGGCGTAGCGGTCGGGGTCGGCGGCGGGCAGGTCGATCTTGTTGAGCGCGGCCACGATCTCGAGGTCGTTCTCGAGGGCCAGGTAGCAGTTGGCCAGGGTCTGGGCCTGGATGCCCTGGGCCGCGTCGACCACCAGCACGGCCCCCTCGCAGGCAGCCAGGCTGCGGCTGACCTCGTAGCCGAAGTCCACGTGTCCTGGCGTGTCGATGAGGAACAGGTGGTGGTCGCCCCAGGCCACGCGCACGTTCTGTGCCTTGATGGTTATGCCCCGCTCGCGCTCCAGGTCCATGGAGTCGAGGAACTGCTCGCGCATGTCCCGGGGGTCTACGGCGTTGGTCAGCTCCAGGATGCGGTCGGCCAGGGTGGACTTGCCGTGGTCGATGTGGGCCACGACCGAGAGGCAGCGACGGCGGCCGATGGCGGGGGCTGGCTCGGGCATTCGAGGTCAGGTTAGGGGCCCCACCTTGACGCTCGGACCGGGGCCTTGTTGACTAAGTTGATAAATATGATCGGGAAAGTCGGGAATTGCCGGGGGGCTGGCCTGGTCGCCCTGTCGGCGGCGTTGTCGCTCGTCGCCGCCACGGCCTGCGGCGACGACTCCTCGGCCTCCTCCGCCGAACCTGACGGTCCCGCCACTGTCCGGCTCGGGCACTTCGCCAACGTCACCCATGCCACTGCCATCGTGGGCGTGGAGAAGGGCATCTTCGCCGCCTCCCTCGGCGCCGACAAGCTCGAGGTCAAGACCTTCAACGCCGGGCCGGCGGCTGTGGAGGCCCTCCTTTCGGGCGGCCTGGACGCCACCTACATCGGCCCCAACCCGGCCATCAACGCCTTCGTGAAGTCCGACGGCAAGGCCGTGCGCATCGTCTCGGGGGCCACCTCGGGCGGCGCGGCCCTGGTGGTGAAGCCCAGCGTGGCCGACGCCGCCGGCCTGCGGCGCAAGAAGGTGGCCAGCCCGCAGGTGGGGGGCACCCAGGACGTGGCGCTCCGCCAGTGGCTGGCGAGCAAGGGCCTGAAGACCACTCCCCAGGGCGGCGGCGACGTCTCCATCGTGCCCCAGGAGAACGCCCAGACGCTGGAGACGTTCAGGGCAGGCCAGATCGACGGTGCCTGGGTTCCCGAGCCGTGGGCCACCCGCCTGGTGCAGGAGGGTGGGGGCAAGGTGCTGGTTGACGAGCGGGAGCTGTGGCCGGACGGGCAGTTCGTGACCACCCACCTGGTCGTGCGCACCGCCTTCTTGAAGGAGCACCCCGGGACCGTGCGCCGCCTGCTCCAGGGCCAGGTGGAGGCCAACCGGTTCATCGCCGACCAGCCCGACCAGGCCAAGCAGGTGGTGAACCAGGGCATCACCAAGATCACGGGGAAGGGCCTCCCGGCCACCGTCATCGACGGGGCCTGGAAGAACCTTTCCTTCACCAACGACCCGATTGCCACGTCGCTCTCCACGTCGGCCAGACATGCCAAGGACGTCGGGCTGCTGGCCGACGCCGAAGTCGCGGGGATCTACGACCTGACCCTGCTCAACGAGGTGCTGCGCAGCACCAACCAGCCGGAGTTGAAGGGACTATGACCTTGACGGTGGAAGATCTGGTCTCGGTGGCTCCGGCCGTCGGGATCAACGCGGTGTCCAAGGCCTACGGCCGGGGGCCGGACGCGGTGCGGGCCCTCGACCGGGTGTCGCTGGACGTGAGGGCGGGCGAGTTCGTCTGCCTGGTCGGCGCCTCGGGCTGCGGGAAGACCACCCTCCTCAACCTGGTGGCCGGCCTGGACTCGCCAACGCTCGGGACGATCGACACCGGCGGGCGGCGGACGGGCCTGATGTTCCAGGAGGCGGCCCTGTTCCCGTGGCTCACGGCCGGGGCCAACGTGGAGCTGGCCCTCGAGCTGCGTGGCGTGCGCTCCCGCACCGAACGGCGGGAGCAGGCCGCCGAGCTGCTGGAGCGCGTCCACCTTCGAGGAGCCGCCGACCAGCGCCCCCACGAGCTGTCCGGGGGCATGCGCCAGCGGGTGGCGCTGGCCCGGGCCCTGGCCCAGGACGCCGAGGTCTTGCTGATGGACGAGCCCTTCGGCGCGCTCGACGCCATGACCCGTGACCTGCTGCACGACGAGCTGGAGCGCCTCTGGTCCACCACCGGGCTCACCGTGGTGTTCGTGACCCACAACGTGCGGGAGGCGGCCCGCCTGGGCGACCGGATCGTGCTGCTCACCAGCCGGCCCGGGAGGGTGGCGGCCAGCTACGACGTGGACATCCCCCGTCCCCGCCGCATCGAGTCGCGCGAGGTGGCCGCCCTGGCCGCCGACGTCACCGACCGGCTCCGCAGCGAGGTCCGCCGCCATGGGCACTAGGCGTCATGGCCATTGACAGCCGGCTCCTCGAGGAGGAGCTGGCCGGCCTGGACGCCCTCGACCTGGAAGAGGACAAGCCGGTCGATCGGCTGGCCAAGGTGTGGTCGGCGTTGTGGCCCAAGCTGGCTGCGGTGTTCCTGGCCGTGGCCGCGTGGCAGCTCACCGTATGGTCCCACTGGCGGCCCGAGTACGTCCTGCCCAGCCCCGTCCGGGTCCTCGGCCAGTTGGGAAACCTGCTGGGCGAGGGGGAGTTCTACCGCGCCATCGCCATCACGCTCCGCCGGGCGCTCACCGGCTACGCCCTGGCCGTGCTGGTGGGCACCTTGGTGGGGGCGTCGGTGGCCCGGGTCCGCCCCCTCCGCACCGCCGTCGGATCCCTCATCACCGGCCTGCAGACGATGCCCTCGATCGCCTGGTTCCCCCTCGCCATTCTGCTCTTCCAGCTCAGCGAGTCGGCCATCTTGTTCGTGGTGGTGCTGGGGGCCGCGCCGTCCATCGCCAACGGCCTCATCGCCGGGGTCGACCACGTGCCGCCGCTGCTCTTGCGGGCCGGGCGGGTGCTCGGTGCCTCGGGTCTACGCCTCTACCGCCACGTCATCCTCCCCGCCTCGCTGCCGTCCTTCGTGGCCGGGCTCAAGCAGGGGTGGGCCTTCGCCTGGCGCAGCCTCATGGCCGGTGAGCTGCTGGTGATCCTGGCCAACCGGCCCTCCATCGGGGCCCGGCTCCAATTCGCGCGGGAGCTGTCCGACGCCCCCGCCCTCCTCGCCCTGATGATCGTGGTGCTGCTGATCGGGATCGTGGTGGACGGCGTGTTCAACCAGGTGGACGGCCACATCCGCCGCCGCCGGGGCCTGACCGCCGGGGCCTGATCCCAGCGAGCACTGCTCTTGCGCCGAGGTCTGCTTCTCTGGGGGGCGGGGTCAGACCCGAACGCCGGCCCGGCGCAGGTGCCAGCGGGCCTGCTGCTCCACCCCCTGGCGGAGGTCCACCAACGGCTTCCACCCGAGGAGGGCGGTGGCTCGGTCGGTGGACCCGCCCTCCCGGTCCACGTCGCCCGGCTGGTCCATGACCCGCACCACCCGCACGGTGGTGCTGAGCACGTCGCCGACGAGGGTGACCAGGTCGTTCATGGTGGTGGAGGACCCGCCGGCCACGTTGAGCACCGTCCCCGGGCTTAGGTCGGCGGTGGCGGCGTCGATCGTGGCCCGGACGGCGTCGCCGACGAAGGTGAAGTCCCGCACCTGGTTGCCCGTGCCGAACAGCGTGAAGGTCTGGTTCGACATGGCCGCCTCCACCAGGCGGTGGATGGCCATCTCCGGGCGCTGCCGGGGGCCGTACACGGTGAAATACCGCAGCGACACCGCGGGCACGCCCCAGTTGTCGGCGTACATGTTGCAGAGGTGCTCGGCCGCGGCCTTGGTGGCGCCGTAGGGGCTGTGGGGCCTGGGCACCACGTCCTCCGTCGTCGGGTAGTGGGGGGCCTCGCCGTACACCGAAGAGCTGGACGCGAAGACGAACCGGCCGACGTCGGCCGCACGGGCCCCCTCGAGGAGTCGCTGCGTGGCCAGCAGGTTGTGCTCGGCGTACTCGGGGAAGTTGGCTGCCCACGACCCCCGCACGCCTGGCTGGGCGGCCAGGTGGAACACCGTGTCGACGCCGGCGAGGAGGCCGCTCGGTTCCCGCACCCGCAGGTCGGCCTCGGCGAGCTCGAACCCCGGCTCCCCGGCCAGCTCGTCGAGGTTCTGCCGCTTGGTCCGCGGGTCGTAGTACGGGGTGAAGCAGTCGACCCCACGAACCTGGTGGCCCTCGGCGAGGAGGGTCTGGGCCAGATGACTGCCGATGAACCCGGCCACGCCGGTGACCAGTGCGTTCACGAGTGTCACGGTACCGCCCACGGCCGACACCGCACCGCTGGTCGCCGCCCGACGTCGCTGGCTGCGCGCCTACCGGCTCCAGCACCCGACGCTTTGCTGCGGGCCGGCCGAGGCGGCGGCCGGCCAGACCCGGATGGCCAGATCCGGATGGCCAGATCCGGATGGCCGGTCGGGTGGCGCTGCTAGCCTGACCGCCCCGTGGCCAACATCAGAAGCCAGATCAAGCGCAACCGCCAGAACGAGGGCAGGCGCGTGCGCAACAAGGCAGCCCGGTCGGAGATCAAGACCCGGGTCAAGCTGGCCGTGGGCGCGGCCGAGTCCGGCGCCGAGGACAGCGCCGAGGCCCTGCGCCTGGCCGTGAAGCGCCTGGACAAGGCGGCAGCCAAGGGCATCATCCACAAGAACCAGGCCGCCAACCGCAAGTCCCGGCTGATGGCCCGCCTGTCGCAGGCGAACACCGGCTCCTAGCCCGCGCTGCCCGTGGCCTGCCGGGCCGCTGTGATGTGTCTGACGATCAGCGGCGCCGACCCGAGCCCAGGCGGCTGAGCCGGGCCACCAGCACCTCCATCACGAGTATCTCGGGGCAGGCCGTGGCCCCCCGGAGGTCGAGGTCGGCCTTGGCCAGCAGCTCGATGGCCCGGCTCACACCGGCGAAACCCAGCCGCCGGGCCTGGCCGAGGGACTTCTTGGCCGGGAACGGGGCCATGCCGAGCACCTTGGCCGCGCCTCGCTCGTCGGCCACGCCCGTCCCGTCCAGGCGCAGCATGTTCGCGTAGTGGCGGTGCAGCGTGGACATCACCACCAGCGGGTGGCGCTCCCCCGCCTCCACCATGCGATGGAGCTGGGTCAGGGCCCCCTCTGTGTCACCCCGGTCGATGGCGTCGGTGAGCTCCCAGGGGGCCACCCCGCCGGCTTGGCCGAGGAAGGGTCCGAGCTCCTCGGTCCCGACTCTGGCCCCGTCGCCGTAGGCCGCGGCCAGAGACTCCAGCAGGTTGGTGAGCCGGCCCACGTCCTCGCCCAGGTGCTCGCCCACGAGGCGTGCCGCCGGAGGGTCGAGTCGCACCTGCGCCCGCTGGAGCTGCGACGCCAGCCACTGGCCTCGTGCCTTGCCGGTGCCGACGGTGGCGTCCACCACGTGGCCCACCTTGCGCAGGGCGCCCAGAAGGCGCTGGCTCACCTGACCGCCCCCCGACGTCAGGACCAGCGCGGTGGTGGGAAGGGGGTCGGCCAGCCACTCGATCAGCGGCTCCAGAGCCTCGGTGCGGAACCGTCCGATCTCCCGAGCCACCACCACACGGCGTTCGGCCAGGAACGGAGGCGTGCGACAGGCGTCCACGATGGCGGCCACGTCCAGCTCCTCACCCGACAGGTCCTCCACGGCGGTGGCGTCGCCGCTCGACAGCTCACGGGTCAGCCGGCGCACCTCCTCCCCCACCAGAGCCGGATCGTCGCCCTTCACATACCAGGCGGCCACCGGCGCCTTGGCCGTCACGGAGCCTCCAGGATGGCGGCGAGGACGTCGCACACCCGCCGGGTGCCGCGCACGTCGTGGGCCCGGACGACCCGGCACCCCCTGGTGACGCCGAGGGCCGCGGCGGCCAGGCTGGCCTCTCGGCGCTCGGCGATGTCGAGGCCCAGCAACAGGCCGAGGAAGGGCTTGTTGGACGCCGAAAGCAGGAGCGGGTAACCGAGGGCCGCCAGGCGGTCCGAGGCCCGCAGCAGCGCGAGGGACTGATCGGCGGTCTTGCCCAGGTCCAGACCCGCATCGACCAGGATGCGCTCGGCGTCGATGCCCTCGGCCTCGGCCCGGCGGGCGCGATCTACGAGGAAGTCGCGCACGGCCCCCACCACGTCGTCATAGACCGGCTCGGGATCGGGTTGGCGGGGGCGGAGGCGGATGTGGGTGGCAACCACCGAGGCCCCGGCGGCCGCGGCCACGCGGAGGTAGTCGGGGTCGGCGAAACCGCTGATGTCGTTGCCCACCACCGCTCCGGCATCGAAGGCGGCGCCGGCCACCGACGCCCGCCAGGTGTCCACCGACAGCGGCAGGTCGAAGCGGGCGGTCAGGGCCTCCACCGCCGGCAGCACCCGGTCGAGCTCCTCCTCGGCGCTCACGTCCGGGCCGGGACCCGCCTTCACGCCTCCCAAGTCCAGGAGGTCGGCGCCCTCGGCCACCAGCTGGTCGGCCCTCGCCAGGCACCGGTCCAAGGGGAAGTGGTCGCCCTGGTCGTAGAACGAATCGGGAGTCCGGTTGAGGATCCCCATGACCAAGGGCCGGGTGGTGACGTCGTAGCGCCGCGGCCCGAGCGAGAGGCGCACGGCCCGAAGCTAGCGGCGCAGCCCCGGGCGCGGTCTCAGCGCCTTCGGACCGACCGCCTGGCGACGCGAGCGCTGCCCTTGATGCGACCCCGCCGGGCCCGCTGGGCACGAGCCCGAGCACAGCGTCGGCCAGGCCCGCCCAGGCGGGGCCGTCGCCGCCGCGGTCGTCGGGCCAACCGACCTCACCGACGTAGCCCTGGGCCCCGTTCGTTCGAAGCCATCCGATGAAGTTGGCCAGCTCGGCCCGGACCCTGGAGCACAGGGCGTCACAGCCAGGCTCGGAGGTGGTTGTGGCGCTTGCCTCGGCGAGCCCCGAAGGGGCGTACTCGCTCAGGCTCACCAACGCCATCAGCGTGGCCATGGCCAGACCGAGGAGGGCACGGACCCTTCTTCTCCCGAGCATTCGAGGAGTTCGGCCTCACCGGGCAGGACTGAAGGGCGCTGTTCATTCTCGGCCCACGGGGTTGACCCGCACGTCGAGGCGGGGCCGCACGCTGACCACGTCCACCCGCAGGCCCCCCACGGTGACGGTGCTCCCCGGCGTGGCCGTGGCGGGGGTGAGCACCACCCGGGCGGGGTGGCGGTCGAGCACGGGTGCCAGCGCCGGCCCGGCGCTGCGGCCGGGACTGCGCACGGCCACCACGTCGATGTGACGGACACCCGCCCTCCGCAGCCCGCTGAGGAGCGCCCGAGCGCGGGGCCGGTCGACCACCAGGACCGAGGCACCGCCCTGACGCCAGAGGTCGGCGCCGTGGGCCACCGACTGGGCACCACCACCCGACACCGGGCGGGCGACGACGGTGACCCAGGCGCAGGCGGCCGCACCCACGACGAGGGCCGGGAGGCGCAGGCGAGGGAGCACGACAGCAAAGACGACCGAGACGGCCAGAGCGAGCAGGTGTGGCGTTCGCATCTGGCCGAGGGGAAGGTCTGCGCCCAGGCGGGCCACGGCGGCCACCCAGGTCACGAGCAGCTCGGTGGGGACATGGAGGATGCTCGCCCAGGGATCTCCGAGCAGGCCGGCGGGGAGCCCGGCCGCCAACCCCCACATCATCACCGCCCCGGCCGCAGGGGCGGCGAGGAGGTTGGCCGGCACCGACGCCAGCGGCACGCCGCCGAACACCGGCGCCAGCAGCGGCGCCACGCCCACCTGGGCGGCCAAGGTGACGGCCAAGGGAAGTGGGAGGTGCCGGGACAGGGGCCCGGCCAGGGTGGCGATGCCGGCGCACGCCCCGCACGACAACAAGAAGCCCACCGAGCGCACGAGGAGGGGGTCGACGAGCAGCAACCCGGTGACGGCCAGGGCCAGCACCCGGATGGTGGACACCGGGCGACCCATCGTGGAGGCCAGCAGGGAGACGGCGGCCATGGCCTCGGCCCGCAATACCGACGGTTCCCACCTGGTAAGGACGCCGAACAGGACGAGGACCGCCAGCGCGGCGAGGAACCGGCCCCGCAGCCCGAGCAATCGCAGCAGTGGCAGGGCCAGGGCCAGCACGAAGGCCACGTTCTGGCCCGACACGGCGAGGAGGTGGGAGAGCCCGGTGGCTCGGAAGTCGTCCACGGTGCCCACGTCCTGGTCCCGGTCGTCGCCCAGCACCAGGCCGGCGAAGAGGGCCCGGTCGTCGTCAGGGAGGGAGGAAGCGCCCCGCAGGAGCGTGCGGCGCACGCCGTTGGCCACGTGGGCAAGGGGACCGCCGTCCGAGCCGGCGCCGACGTGGTGGACCGTGAGGCGGGCGGCGACGTGACGGGAGGCGAGGGAGGCCCGGCGGCGCTCCGGCACCGCCGACAGCCGCCCGGCCATCTCCACCCGCTGGCCGGCCAGGCGGGGGCGAAGGCGACCCGCGGCCGGGCCCCGGGCCCAGGCCTCCACCCGCCGGCCTCCGAGGCGGACCTCGACGCGCAGCGCCCCTTCCACCGCGACGGGGTCGGTGACCAGGGTGGCCACACCGGAAACCCGCCCCGGCGCGGGTGGCCGGAGACCCTCCCAGGAGCGGGCGCCCAGGGCCGAGGCAAGCACCGCAGCGCCCAGGCAGAGCAGCGCCGGCCGCCGCAGGGCGAGCGCCATGGCCACGGCGCCCAAACCCAGCCACAGGGGCACGCCGCGCGCCATCACCGCCCCCCCGGCGGCGCACGCGGCGAGGGCCAAGGCCCAGCGATCACTCATCGTTCGCTCCGCCCGCCCCGCTTCTGTTGGCTGATCACCCACCGTTTCGGTCGGTGAATCGGGGTCGGTACGCCGAGCGCTGTGGGTCGCCGTCACACGCGGACCTTGGGCCGCAGCGCGGCCAGCTTGGCCTCGCCGATGCCCCGCACTTCGATCAGCTCGTCCACGTTGGCGAAACGCCCGTGCTCCTTGCGGTAGTCGAGGATGGCCTGGGCCGTGGCCGGACCCACGCCCGGCAGGGTCTCCAATTGGTCGAGCGTGGCCGTGTTGAGGTTGACGGGCCCGTTCGCCGACCCCGACGACGTCGACCCGCCCGTCCCCGAGTCGCCCGTGCCCGGCCCGACCGGCGTGGGCGGCGTCTCGCCTCGGCGGGGCACGTAGACCCGCTCCCCGTCGGCCACCTTGGCCGCCAGGTTGAGCTGCTGGAGGTCGGCGTCGGGAGCCGGCCCACCGGCCGCGTCCACAACGTCGGTGACTCGGGCACCGGCAGGGACCTGGTACACGCCGGAGCGCACCACCGCCCCTGCGGCGTAGACGAAGACCTTGCTGTCAGGGCCATCCGAACGTGAGGCGGCCTCGGGGCCGGCGGGACCCGACGAAGATGTCGAGGGGGGTCCGGCGCGAGGAAGGTTCATCTCCACCGGCGGCGGCGAGCCCCGCAGGCTCACGACCACCACCAGGGCGCCAACCACCGCCCCGACGCCGATGACCGCAGCAGCCAGGACCCCGGGCCGGTCGAGGGGCAACCCCGACAATCGGGCCGACACGCGGGCGCGCCACCACGAAGACGTCAACCATGGAGCCGTCTGGGCCACGAAGGCCTCCCATTTCCGACGAGCGCAGAGGGGAAGTGGGCGCCCCGAGGGAGAAGGGCCAGGGGAACGACGCCGGGGGAAGTGCCGTCACTCTAGCCCTGTTCGGGCGCCCTCAGAGAACTGGCCGGTCGTTCAGAACAGGCGGGCGGTGAGGGACTTGCGGTACTGGGAGGTGCGGGGGTCGTCGGGGCCCATGAGCTCGAGCAGGTCGATATAGCGCTGGCGGGCGGCTTCGTCGGTCTTCACCTTGTCCAGCAGGGCATCCAGCTCGGCGGTGGTGTCGCCGTGGCGCTGGCCGTCACCCACGCCGACGCGGGCCATGGCCGCCACCCGGCGAACCTCGCCCGTCTCGGGCACGCGGGCGAGGAGGCCGAGGGCTTGCTCGCCCTGGCCCTGGCCGACGAGCACCTCGGCCAGGGCGACGACGGCACCAGGGTGGCTGGCGTCGAGCTCGAGGGCACGACGCAGCGAAGCCTCGTCACCCTTCTCCACCAACAGGTCGATCTCGCTCTTGGCCGGCAGGAGCCCGGCCACGAACTCCTTCACCTGGGCCTCGGGCAGGGCGCCGATGAACTGGTTGACCACCTGGCGGTCCCGCAGGGCGAACACGGCGGGAATGGACTGCACCTGGAAGGTGGCGGCCACGCGTGGGTTGGCGTCCACGTCCACCTTGGCCAGCTCCACCGCCCCGTCGGTGGCGGCCACCACCCGCTCCAGGATGGGGCCGAGCGTTCGGCAGGGACCGCACCAGGAGGCCCAGAGGTCGACCACCACCGGCACCTGAGCCGAGCGCTCGACGACCTGCTGCTCGAAGGTGGCGTCGGTGACATCGGCCATGCCTGTCAGCCTAGATTTGGCAGTCTAGGTTTGCCCAATGGCCGGCCTCTACGAGTTGCAGACCAACCCGGAGCTCCACTCGCCCGTGCTCGTCCTCGGGATGGAGGGGTGGATCGACGCCGGCCTCGGAGGAGGTGGCGCCATGGGCCATCTCCTCGACGCCATTCCCACCGAGGTGATGGCCACCTTCGACGGGGACCAGCTCCTCGACCTCCGCTCCCGGCGCCCCGCCGTGCGCATCACCGACGGCGTCCTCGGAGGCCTCACGTGGCCCGAGATCGAGCTCCGCGCGGGCCAAGACCGTGCCGGCCGCGACGTGATGATCCTCACGGGGCCGGAGCCCGACATGAAGTGGCGGGCCTTCGTGGCGGCGGTGGTGTCCCTCGCCACCGACCTCGGGACCCGGCTGGTGGTGGGTGTGGGCGCCTTCCCGGCCCCGGTGCCCCACACCCGGCCCGTGCGGCTGGCGGCGGTGGCCACCGACACCGAGCTGGCCGAGAAGGTCGGTTTCATGCCCGGGAGCCTGGAGGTCCCGGCCGGGATCCACGCCGCCCTCCAGGAGGGCTTCGCAGAGGCGGGCATCCCTGCCGTCGGCATGTGGGCCCGGGTTCCCCACTACGTGGCGGCCATGCCTTACCCGGCGGCCAGTGCCGCCCTCGTGGAGTGCCTGGCCACCGTGGCCGGACTCGACCTCGACGCCAAGGATCTCCACGCCGCCGCTGCCCTGGCAAGGAGCCGGATCGACGACATCATCGCCGCCAGCGAGGAGCACGCCGAGATGGTGCACCAACTCGAGGCCAGCGCCGAAACAGAGGTCAACGTGGCGCCCATCAACCTGTCCGAGCTGCCCACGGGCGACGAGCTGGCCGACGAGCTGGAGCGCTTCCTCCGCGGCGAGCTGTAGGTCAGGGGGCGGCCTCGATCAGGGAGGCCACGTCGTCGCGGGTGAGGATGCCTCCTATGGGCCCAGCGGGATTGAGAGCCAGCCCGGCGCAGTCCCCCGCCAGCACCAGCTCGAACACCACCGTCGCCGATTCGAGTCGAGGGTCGAAGGCGGCGGGGAAGGCGGTCCGCATGGCGCCCACGTCGGTGAAGGCGGGCACGTAGGCCTCGTCGTCCTCTCCGATGGCCAGCACCAGCTCCTCTCCCTCGACGGCTAGCACCAGCTCGGCTTGGCGCAACGTCTCGAAGAGGGCCCGGCGGGTGAACTGGTTGTCGCGCGCCGCCACCGCCTCGATGGCAGCCACCAGCTCGATGTTGCCGACGGTCACCGGGCACGTCTGGAGGACATAGCCGGCGGAAACCGCCGGTCATGTCCTCCAGACGCGAGATGGCGGGAGGTCACAGGACGATGTTGACCAGCTTCGGCGGGCGGGCGATCACCCGCTTCGGAGGGGCAGCGCCCAGCTCCTCCTGCACGCGGGCCGAGGCCAGCGCCAGCCGCTCGGCCTCGTCGGCGTCGATGCCGGGGACCACCTCGATGAGGTCCCGCTTCTTGCCGTTCACCTGCACGACCATGGTGACCGACTCGGCGGCCACCAGGTCCGGGTCGGCCTCGGGCCAGGTCTCGGCGTGGACGTTGCCACCGCGGCGGCGCTCCCACAGCTCGGCGCTCAAGTGAGGTGTCATGGGGGCCATCAGCAGGAGCATGGTGTCGATGGCGAAGTCGGTGGAACCCTCCTTGTACAAGAGGTTGGTGAACTCCATGAAGGCGGCCACCGAGGTGTTGTACGACCAGCGCTCGTAGTCCTCGCTCACCTTGGCGATGAGGCGGTGGGCGGCGCGGTCGACGTTGGCCGGCTCTGCCGCCGGCGCCGGCCCCCCGCCCGTGGCAAGGCGCCAGACGCGCTGCAAGAAGCGGGAGCAGCCGTCGATGACCTCGTCGGTCTGGTCGGTCCAGTCCACGTCCTCGGCGGGCGGGCCGACGAACAGGTGATAGAGGCGCAGGGCGTCGGCGCCCACCGTGTCGAAGTACTTGGAGGGCGCCACCAGGTTGCCCTTGGACTTGGACATCTTGGTTCCGTCCATGCGGATCATGCCCTGGGTGAACAGGCGGCGGAATGGCTCGCGCAGCTCCTTCGGTGCGACCCCGAGATCGGCCAGGGCCTTGGTGTAGAAGCGGGCGTACATGAGGTGGAGGATGGCGTGCTCGATGCCGCCGATGTACTGGTCGACGGGCATCCAGCGCTCGACGGCGTCGTGGCCGAAGCCCTCGCCGTCGGACCACGGGTCGCAGAAGCGCAGGAAGTACCAGGAAGAGTCGACGAAGGTGTCCATGGTGTCGGTCTCGCGCTCGGCTGGCCCACCGCAGACCGGACAGGTGGTCCACCGGAAGCCCTCGTGGGCCTTGAGCGGTGACTCGCCGGTGGGCTGGAGCTCCACGTCGTCGGGGGCCAACACGGGGAGCTGGTCCTCGGGCACGGCCACGATGCCGTCGTCGGCGCAGTGGACGACGGGAATGGGGCAGCCCCAGTAGCGCTGCCGGGAGACGAGCCAGTCACGCAGGCGGTAGTTGACCTTGCGCTCGCCAAGGCCCTGGTCCTCCAACCAGTTGGTGGCCAGCGCCTTGGCCGTCGCCGTGTCCATGCCGTCGAGCCAACCGCTGTTGATCTTGGGCCCGTCACCGGTGTAGGCCTCGCCCTCCCAACCCTCGGGCGGCTGGACCGTGCGGACGATCCGCAGCCCGTAGGCCTTGGCGAATTCCCAGTCCCGCTGATCCTCACCGGGCACAGCCATGATGGCGCCCGTGCCGTAGCCCATGAGCACGTAGTCGGCCAGGTACACCGGCACGGGCTTGTCGGTGAAGGGGTTGACCACGTACGAGCCGGTGAACACGCCCCGGCGCTCGAGCGAACCCTCGGCCGTGCGGTCGATCTCCGTCTCGGCCTTCACCCGCTCCACGAACGCCTCCACCACGGGTCGCTGGCCGGCGGTGGTGAGCTCGGGTACCAGCGGGTGCTCGGGGGCAAGGACGGCGTAGGTCATCCCGAAGGTGGTGTCCGGACGGGTGGTGAAGACGCGGACGTTGACACCGGGGCGGCGGTACAGCTCCAGGTCGAGCTCGGCGCCCTCCGACCGGCCGATCCAGTTGCGCTGCATGGTCTTCACCCGCTCCGGCCACTCCAGGGCGTCCAGCTCGTCGAGCAGCTCGTCGGCGTAGCGGGTGATGGCGAAGAACCACTGCTCCAGGTCGCGCTTGGTGACCACGTCGCCCGAGCGCTCGCACGTTCCGTCGGCCAGGACCTGCTCGTTGGCCAGCACCGTGTGGCAGCCGGGGCACCAGTTCACGGGGGCGGTGGCCCGGTAGGCGAGCCCGGCCTCGAGGAAGCGCTCGAAGATGACCTGGTTCCAGCGCATGTACTCCGGGTCGTGGCTGCGCACCTCGCGCCGCCAGTCGTACATGGCGCCGAGACGCTCGATCGAAGCCTTCAACTCGTCGATGCGAGCGTCGGTGAAGGTGCGGGGATGAACCTTGTTCTTGATGGCGGCGTTCTCGGCGGGCAGTCCGAAGCTGTCGAAGCCCATGGGCGACAGGACGGCGTAGCCACCCATGGTGCGGTGGCGGACCACCACGTCACCGAACGTGTAGTTGCGCACGTGGCCCTGGTGGGCGGCACCGCTCGGGTACGGGTACATGCCCAACACGTAGAAGGGTGGACGGTCGTCGTCGTTGTCCACCTGGTAGGCGCCGCCGTCGGCCCAGCGCTGCTGCCACTTGGCCTCGACTGCCTGGACGTCGTACCCCTCTGCCACGCGCGCGATGCTACCGGCGGGCTTGTATCCTTAGCGCTGCGCCAACTCTGGAGGAGGGCAGATGAGAAGGTTTCGACTGGCGGCTCTTGCTGCCTGCGTCTCCCTTGTGGCTGTGGCCGGACCGGTGACTGCCGGTGCGGGCGGGGCCAAGGCCAGGTCCGCACCGAAGGGACAGCGGGCCCAAGCAAACGCCTTCGAGATCGGCCACATCCCGAAATGCCTGGAGGCCGTTCCCGCAGCACTTCCCACCGGGCTCCCCCGGCCGATCACCCTCGATGTCACGGTCCTCGTGGACGGCAATCCAGCGATCGCACCTTCCACCGTCATGGCCACGGCCGAACGGTCCTACAAGCCCCTTGGCATCACTTTGAGGAGCACTTTGCAGAGGGTGTCGTTCCGTGGCAGCTCTGCGTCAGGTCTCATCAAACAAGCCAAGGCCCGGTTCGGGGGTAGGCGCCCCAGCGGTAGTGACGTCGTTCTGGTCCTTACCGACAAGGACGTCGAAGAGGAGGGCAACGACAACGTCGCCGGGCTGGCCGACTGCATCGGGGGAGTCGCCTTCCCCGATCGTGCCTTCGCCGTCTCGGAGGTCTTCTCTCCAGCCGCAGATCGCTTCGCGGTGGGCCGGGTGTCCCTGCTCAACAACCTCTCGGCCAAGGTCGCCGCCCATGAGATCGGCCACTTGCTCGGAGCTCATCACCACTACGCCAACTGCGCAGAGGGAATCCCGTCCGAGCTCACCCAGCTCGAGGTCTCGCCGTGCACCCTGATGTTCAACTCGGTGGACGGGGCTTCGCTGAACTTCTCCACGGCGAACGGTTTGGTCGTCCGCGGTCACGCCGAGGCCTACGCCCGGCCATAGGTCTCGGGAGCTGCCGCTTCCTCCGCCAGCCATGCCGCCTGGAGCAGGACCATCGTCCCTGCCGAGGGCGTCGAGGACCTCCATTCGCTCATAAGCTCTTCTGGGTCCACAAGCTCGGAGTTGACGCCGCGCCCGGTCCAGCGCTCAACGAACGCTCTGCTGTGCTCGCTGAAGGCGACGCCGTTGAAATGCGCCTTTGTGCGGCGGGACAGGATTTCGTCGGGCAGGAGATCACGAAAGAGGAAGCGCATCGCCGCTGTACGGCCTGGGAAGCCTTTCCAGCCACCCGCATCCCCTAGAGCGTCAAGAAACGCGTGGTCAAGGAACGGGTGCACGAAGAGGACGTCAGATTGACGTGCCACCCGGTTCATGTTTCTGAACAGGCCCTCCTGAACGGTGCGGCAAGCTGCTTCGACTCACCAGTCTCGATGAGCTTCCTCAGCTCGTGAACGTCCTGCAGGGATCGATGAGCCTCGTGGGGCCCCGACCGGCATTGCCGGCCGAAACGGATCAGTTCGATGCCAGACTCATCGAGATTCGCCGTCAAGTCAGGCCCGGAATCACCGGGCTATGGCAGGTCGAGGCACGCGACCATCCTTCCTTTGAGCAGTATGCCCGCTACGACATTTTCTACGTCGACAATTGGTCGGTGCTCTTGGACCTGGCCATCTTTTTCGAGACCTTCGAGAAGCTGATCACCCGTCCGATACAAGTGTTCCGCGAGCGCAGGCGTGCTGGTGACGCGCGCGCTGGTGACGCGGCGGCGTCAATGACCGTTATCGACCTGACCGCTCCTCTACCTTTGCAAGAGGAAGAGAGCAGGACTCATTATTAGCATCGCTTCAAGAGCGGGCGAGCTCCTCCAGCGCGCACAGCTGGGCGGGGGTGCCGATGGCGATGAGGATCTGGCCCGGGGCGATCTCGGTCTCGGGTGCCGGGTTGGTGTTGAACGTCCCGTCCTCGGCCCGTAGGGCCAGCACCAGCGCCCCCGTTTGGTCGCGGATGTGGGTCTCCCGCAGGCTGTGCCCGGCCAGCGGTGAGCGCTCGGGGACCTCGATCTCCTCCAGGCGGAACTCGATGTCGCCGTCGTGCATCACCACGTCGAGGAACTCGGCCACGTGGGGCTGCATGGCCAGCGCCGCCATGCGGGCACCCCCGATGCGCTGTGGGTTCACCACCCGGTTGGCTCCCGCTCGCTCCAGCTTGGGCTCGGAGGAATCGGAGTGTGCCCGGGCGATTATGAACAGGTCCTGGCGCAGGGACCGGCCGCTCAAGGTGGCGTAGAGGTTGGCCGCGTCGGTGTCGAGGGCGGCCACCAGGGTCCGGGCCCGCTCGATGCCGGCGGCTCGCATGACCTCGTCGTCGGTGACGTCTCCCAGCACGTGGGGATGGGAGATCTCGGGTATGCGCTCGGGGTCGCGGTCGATCACCACCAGCTGCTGGCCCGCGTTGGCCAGGTAGTGGGCGATGGACTGACCGACTCGCCCCCAACCGCACACGATCACGTGGTCGGTCATCTTCTCCATCTGACGTTGCATGCGTCGCCTCCCGAACAGGTCGCGAAGATGGCCGTCGATCAGCGTCTCGAGGGCCACGGTGAAGGTGTAGAGGGCGGTCCCCACGCCCGTGAGGATCACGAAGATGGTGAACAGCTTCCCGCTGTCGGAGAACGGCTCGACCTCCCGGAAGCCGACCGTGGTGATGGTGGTCACCGTCTGGTAGATGGCGTCGAGGACGCTGAAGCCGAGCATCACGTAACCCACGCTTCCCACCACGAGCACCACGGCGAGGCCCACGAGCCCCAGCACCACTCGCCGGTAGAGGACGGTCACACGTTCAGCATGCCCTCAGGTGCACCTGTCTCGCCGGATCGCTCAGCCAGCGGCCTGACGACCGGACTGATTGCCGGTGGCTGCTAGACTACGAACGTGTGTTCGACCTGCCAGGCTTACGAAACCCGTGGGCGTGCTGCTAGCCTGGCCCCTCAGCTCGGGGCTGTAGCTCAGTTGGAAGAGCGCGTGACTGGCAGTCACGAGGTCGTCGGTTCGAGCCCGATCAGCTCCACGTCGCATCGCCGGGGATTCCTCCTCGGTGGCCTCGTGGCAGGGGAGGGCTCCTTCATCGTCACCCGGCGCCTGCCGCCGTTCACCGACGGCCGAGAACGGTTGCGGTTCAGGCTCTGCGTGGAGATGGCTTCCCGAGATCGAGATCTGCTCGAGAACCTCCGTGACTTCCTGGGTCGCGGCTCGATCCATGATTCCGGTGCGCGCCGGTCGAACTGGCAACCGACGAGCACGTTCACCATCGCATCCTTGATCGGCCACCACATGGCGACCATCCCGTTCGCAGAGACCTATCTCTTGGACAGCGCCAAGCGACGCCAGTTCGAGTCCTGGAAGGAGGCGATGCGGGTGTACGAGACGGCGAACGCAGGCCGCTACAGGAACGGCCGTTCCGCGTGCTCCGAGCTCGGCTGTGAGAAACCTGTTCGCGGGCGAGGACTATGCCGCCAGCACTACTACCGTGCAACCGGTTACTGAGTACCTCGCGGACTACCTCGGCGGAGTGGTCGTCGGGGAGGGCTGTTTCACGAAGAGCGGCATGCCAACCAAGTTCACCTTCTCGGTCAGCTTGGGCGCAGCGGACTTCGACACCTGCAACCTCCTGAAGTCCTTCCTCGGTGTTGGCCACCTTGTCCACTCGCCTCGCCGCCAACCTCACTACGACGATGAGGTGGCGTTTCAGGTGCGGAAACTGGCTGACCTGGCCCACGTAGTCATCCCGTTCATGGACGAACACCTTGCGCCGTCCCACAAGCGGGTTCAGTACAGCGCTTGGCGAGAGGAGGTTCTCGACTCGTGGGCCCAGCGCCAGGGCCGGGCCCTGGGGCGACCGCCTCCGGCGCCCGCGCAGTCAGGCCCGTAGCTGCTGGGCCGGTAGTTGGCCTCGCCGAGCTGGGCCATGAGGCCGATCTGGGCCTCCAGCCAGTCGGCGTGTTCCTCCTCACCTCGGAGGATCGCCTGCAACACGTCCCGACTCCCGTGTCGCTGTGTTCCACGCAGGTGGAGATGCCCGGTTCAGCCGCTCCACGGCCGCCACCTCGAGGCCGAGGGCGGCGGTGAGCTTCTCCCCCACCGTCTGGCCGACGGCCACGGTGCCGAGACGCTGGAGGTTGGGCATGCCCTCGAGGTAGAGGATGCGGTCCACGAGGGCCTCGGCGTCTCGCATCTCGTCGATCGAGTCCTCACGGAACCTCTGGGCCAGCCGCTCGTATCCCCAGCTCTGGCACATCGTGGCGTCCACGAAGTACTGCTTGAGGGCCGTCAGCTCGGCCGGTGAGCACTGGTTGAGCTACTCGACGACCTGGGCGTCTCCCTGCATGCTCAGCCTTCCCTGCTCGTGTCGGACCGTCCGCTTCCCGCCAGCAGGGACTCGAGCGCCGGCCAGCAGCCTCCGCACTCGGCGCCCGCGCCACCGCACTCCACCAGCGCTCCCACGTCCCGGGCGCCGGCCAGGATGGCGGCGGACACGGCGCGGTCAGTGACGACTCGGCAGTGACAGACGACCATCGGGGACCAGATCACGACGGGTAGGCGGAGGGCCACGCAAGACGGTGGGGCCGGGCACTGACCTTAGGCTTCCCTAACGAGCACTCCGAGTCAAGGGCCCGTCGCTCGGTCGATCAGGGGGAGAGGACTGATCAGGGGGAGAGGACAGGACGAGCCTGGGCCCCGGCGTCCTGGGCGGCCCCGACGGCCCCGGCGTCGGCTTGTTGTCCGGCTTCGTGCTCGGCTTGGTGTCGGGCTGCGTGCTCAGCTTGGTGCTCGGATTCGTCCACCCACTCGACGGTGGGGGCATCGGACCAGAGGCGCTCGATGTCGTAGTACCGGCGTACCTCGTCGAGGAACACGTGGACCACGAAGTCGCCGTAGTCGAGCAGCACCCAGCGGGCGTCGTCGAGGCCCTCGGTCCGGAGGGGCTTGACCCCGGCGAACTGGGCCAGGCGGGCCTCGACCTCCTCGGCGATGGTGCGGACCTGGCGGGCGTTGGCGGCGCTGGTGATGACGAAATAGTCGGTGATGGCCAGCACGGCACCGACCTCGAGCACCACCGTGTCCACGCCCACCTTGGCCGCCGCGGCCCGAGCCGCAACCACCGCCCGGTTCCGGACCTCGCCGAGGCCGATGCTGCTCACGCCCTTTGTCACGCCCCCCTCGCTCTCGTCTTCGACAGTCACCGATCTTCTACAGGCACTCAGGGACGGAAATCCTTTCCGACGATCACGGTGACGTCCACTACGTCGAGCGGACGGCGGCTGAGCACCAATGCTCCCACGCCCAGCGCCTGTCGAAGACGATCAGCCACCGCTTCCTGGTCGCGGTCGTAGAAGACGATCTCTGTGCGCTCGTACTCGAAGTTGGCGGCGTTGCCGGTGAGACGGACGTCGAAGCCCGCACCGAGCTTGGCCCGTACGGTGTCGGCCACCTCCAGGGCCCCCGTCCCGTTGAGCACCTGCACGCGCGGCCGCCCTGCGAGCCCTTGGCCGGTGGACGTGGGGAACACGTCGGCCACGAGGCGCGAGAGCTCGTCGCTGCGCACCTTGTACAGCTCCCCACCGTCGCCGGCCGTGCCGAAGGCCTCCACCGGGAGGAGGCGGGTTTGCACCGGGCCGGAGGCCAGGGCCGCGATGGCGGCGCTGAGCTCGGTCGATCGGGTGGGGACGGCCGCTGGCTGGGCGCCGAGCCGGGTCAACCACGCCTCCCAGAAAGCCTGGTGACGGGCCAGGCGGGCCAGGTCGCTCTCCCGGCCCTTGACCGAGAGGAAGCGACCGGCGCCGGCGGGCGCCAGGGTGCCGGCACCGGCTTCGTAGAGCACCTCGACCCGGCCGTTCGGGCTCACCCGCTCGACCCGCTCGGGCACGGTCACGGGGAAAGGTCCGACCGGAGCCAGCAGACCGGCCAAGCCGGCGTCGTCCACGGCGACCACGCCGCCCAGGGGTGCCCCGAGGAGGTTCTCCACTGTGGCCCGCAGGCGGGTCGGCCCACCCAGCTCGAGAGACTGGCGCACGGGCTCGAGACCGAGCGAGACGACTTCGGCCATGGTGCCCGGGGGGACCAGCACCAAGGTCCCGCCCTTCCCGCCCGCCGCCGGGACCAGCACGGTGAGCGAAGAGGCCCGTCCGGAGGCGTCCTGGTAGGCCACGAGCACCGGAGCCACGGTGGGGGCAGGCGGCGGCGCCCCCTGGGCCACCCCGGTGCGAGCCCCTTCGCGGCTCCCGGCATCGCCGCTCCCAGCGTCACGGCTCAGAGCGTCACGGCTCAGAGCGTCACGGCTCAGAGCGCCGCGTCCGACGAGGCGGCCCACGGGGGCGGCGAGCCCCGCCATCAGGGCGCTCACCACGGCGACAACCGCGAGGACGAGGGCGCCCCGGCTGATCCGCTTACGCCGGCGCCTCCGGAGCTCCTTGCGGCGCCGGCGAATCCTCCCGTTCAAGGCAACATCGGGGAGAGGGATCGGATCCAGCTCGTTCCGACCGGACGCTGAGTCCGGCTGCTGGTCGTTCGACGGGTCGTAGGCCGGGAAGATCGTGGCTGGCGGGTGCGACTGAGCGTTGCCCGACTGAGCGTTGCCCGACTCGGCCTCGTCCGGCTCGGCTTCGTCCGGCTCGGGGGGGGTGGCGGGAGCGAAGCCCGGGGACGCGCTCAATCTTCAGCCAGCGTACAGACCGAGCCGACGGATCTCACGTACCGCACCTGCGGGCACCAGCACGTCGATGGGGCGCCCGGCGGCCACACGGGCTCTGAGGTCGGTGCTCGACACGTCGAGGGCGGGCACCTCGACCACCTCCATCCGCCAGGACGGGGGAGGTGGGCTCACGTTGACGCCGGGGCGGGCTACGGCGACGAGCGTGGCCCGGCGTCCGACTTCGTCCGCCCGCTCCCAGGTGGGCAGCTCACCCACCACGTCGGAGCCGACCACGAGGAACAGCTCGGCACCGGGGTGGCGAGCTGCCAGCTCGGTCAGAGTGTCAGCGGTGTAGGACGGTCCGCCCCGGTCTATCTCCAGCCGGCTGGCCTCGATGCCCTCCAGGCCCTCGGCGGCGGCTCGCACCACGGAGTAGCGGTCCTCGGCATCGGTCACCGATCGCTCTCCGGCCTTCTGCCACGGGATGTTGGCCACGACCAGAAGGACGCTCCGGAGGCCGAGAGCGTGGCGGACGTTGACCGCAGCGGCCAGATGTCCTACGTGCACCGGATCGAAGGTGCCCCCGAAGACCCCGATGCGCTCGCCGATCCCGGGACTCTACGGCTCGGCCTGCCTGGGCGCCCGCCCGCTACCGGTGTTCCTGCCCGGCGCGGTCACTCCCCTACGCTGGAGGCCGTGAGGGAGTGGACACCGAGATCCTGGCGCGAGCGGCCGGCCGACCAGCAACCGGACTGGCCGGACGAAGCGATCCTCGAGCAGGCACTGAAGCACCTCTCGACGCTGCCCCCGCTGGTCTTCGCCGGGGAGGCCCGCCAGCTCACTTCCAGCCTGGCCGAGGTGGCCGAGGGCCGAGCCTTCATGCTCCAGGCGGGCGACTGCGCCGAGTCCTTCGACGACTTCACCGCCGACGCCATCCGGGACAAGCTCAAGGTCATCCTCCAGATGGCGGTGGTGCTCACCTACGGCTCGGGCGTGCCGGTCGTGAAGGTGGGCCGCATCGCCGGGCAGTTCGCCAAGCCCCGATCGTCGCCCACCGAGCGGATCGGTGACGAGGACTTCCCGTCCTTCCGCGGCCACAGCGTGAACGACCTCATGGCGACTGCCTCGGCCCGAGCGGCCAACCCGGAGCGGCTCCTCGCCGCCTACCACCAGTCGGCGTCCACGCTGAACCTGCTGCGGGCCTTCGCCAAGGGGGGCTTCGCCGACCTGCGCCAGGTCCATACCTGGAACCAGGAGTTCGTGGCCACGAGCGCCGAGGGCCGGCGCTACGAGGCCATCGCGTCCGAGATCGAGCGCGCCCTGCGCTTCATGAAGGCGTGCGGCATCGACGTGGAGACGGCCGCCCTTCACCAGGTGGACTTCTACACCTCCCACGAGGCGCTGCTCCTCGGTTACGAGGAGGCCCTCACCCGTCAGGACTCCCTCACCGGCGCCTGGTACGACTGCTCGGCCCACATGCTCTGGGTCGGCGAGCGCACCCGGGCCGTCGACCGCGCTCACGTGGAGTTCCTGTCCGGGGTCGGGAACCCCCTCGGGATGAAGCTGGGGCCGGCGGCAGTGCCCGACGACGTGGTGGCCGTCTGCGATCGTCTCGACCCACAGCACACGCCCGGGCGGCTCACCCTCATCTCCCGCATGGGATCGGCTCGGGTGACCGACGCGCTGCCTCCCCTTATCCGCGCCGTGCGCGACTCCGGTCATCCGGTGGCGTGGGTTTGCGACCCGATGCACGGCAACACCTTCACCAGCCCGTCCGGACGAAAGACCCGTCACCTGGACGACGTCCTGAGCGAGATCGAGACGTTCTTTTCAGTGTGCCGGTCCGAGGGTGCATGGCCCGGCGGCGTGCACGTGGAGCTCACCGGCGACAACGTCACCGAGTGCCTGGGTGGCTCGGAGGAGATCCTGGACCTCGACGTGCGCTACACCACCACGTGTGACCCACGGCTCAACGCCCGCCAGTCCATCGACCTGGCCTTCCGGGTGGCGGAGCTGCTCCGAGCCTGACGCCTGAGGCCCCTGGGCCCCGAATCAGCCCGAGTGTTCCCGAGCCTGGGCGACGAAGCCGTCGAACAGCGCCTGCTGGGAGGGGTCTTCGGCTGCGGTCATCTCGGGGTGCCACTGCACGGCCATCACCCAGGGCTCCTCGGCGTCGAGCTCGATGCCCTCCACCAGGCCGTCGTCGCTCCAGGCCGTGGGCACCAGCCCCTCACCCAGGCGGTCGACGCCCTGGTGGTGGTGGGAGATGCACCAGAGCGTCTCTCGGCCGGAGACGTCGGACAGGCGGGTTCCCGACGCCACCTTCACGTCGTGGAACACCGACGCTCCGGTGATGGGGAGGCCGTGCGGGTGCATCCCCTCGACCTCGGGAAGGTGCTGGTACAGCGTTCCCCCGGTGGCGACGTTCAGGATCTGGAGGCCCCGGCAGATCGCCATGGTGGGAAGGCCGATCCTCATCGCCGCCTGCACGAGGGCCAGCTCGGCTTCGTCGCGCTCGGCGTGGGTGCCGTAGACGTCGGGGTGGGCGGCCGCGCCGTAGCGGGCGGGCTCCAGGTCGCCACCCCCGGGGAGGAGGAGCCCGGCGAACGGGGACAGCGCCTCCTCCGGTGGGTAGGCGCTGGTGGGCGGCAGCAGCACGGAGCGCGCCCCGGCCCGGTGCAGGGCCGACACGTAACGATCGGGGAGCGCATAGCCGCCGGCGGTCCACCCGAGGACGCGTCCCGACGCCAGGTGCGGGGTGGGGATGACGACGAGCGGTGCCGGCGAAGCCACGGTCACAAGGTACTTCCACGGCGTGAATGTACGGTTGGCCGGTGACCATCTCGGTGTGCGCCTACCGGCCCGGCGGGGCAGCGGAACAAGTCGCCGAGCCGGCTCAGATATCCGATGTCCGGGGCCGGGACGGCCGCCTCCTCTGGGTCGACATGGTCGACCCCTCCGATGCCGACCTGGAGTGCATCGCAGACGAGTTCCAGCTGCACCACCTGGCCCTGGAGGACGCCAAGAAGCACGGGCAGCGGCCCAAGCTCGAGCAGTACCCCTCCCATGCCTTCGTCGTGGCCTACTCCGACTCGCCGACCGAGGTGGACGTGTTCTTCGGGCCGGACTGGCTGGTCACGGTGCGGGATCGAAACCCCGACGGTGACCCCTGGTCGTTGGACGGCGCCCGCACCCGCTTCGAGCGCACCAGGCCCGAGAACGCCACGGTGGGCTTCCTCCTCTACGTCGTGCTCGACGAGCTGGTGGACGGGTACTTCGGCGTCATCGAGAAGGCGGAGGACCACGTCGAGGTCCTGGAGGAACGCCTCTTCTCCGACGCACGCCCGGACGAGCGGACCATGCAGCAGGACATGTTCGCCGTGCGCCGCGACCTGTTGCAGTTCCGTCGCCGGGTGGTCCCGTTGCGGGAGGTGGTGGCGGCCCTGCTCCGCCGAGAGGTGGGTTGGATCGACGACGACACGCTCGTACACCTCCAGGACGTGTACGACCACGTGCTGCGTGCCACCGAGCTCCTCGACGAGCAGCGCGAGCTGCTGGGAAACGTGGTGGAGGCCCAGCTGGCCCTCGCCTCCAACCACATGAACGAGGTGATGAAGACCATGACCAGCTGGGGGGCCATCCTCCTGGGCGCCACCCTGGTGGCCGGAATCTACGGCATGAACTTCGAGAACATGCCCGAGCTGAAATGGGGGTTGGGCTATCCCTTCGCCCTCGGCATCATGCTCACCATCACCATCGTGGGCTACCGGGCGTTCAAGCGGCGCGACTGGCTGTAGCCCCCGACCCCCCTCACCGTTGGGTGTCGTCCGCCCGGCGGCCCTCGATGGCCCTGTCGACGTGCTCCAGAACCCGGTCGAGGTCGGCGTTGGTGGCCACGTCGGCCAGGACCAGGCGTATCGAGGCCAGCTCCCGGGCCAGGAACTCGGTGTCGGCCTGGGTGCGGGTGGCCTGCCCACGATCGCGCTCGACCTCCTCACGGTCGCGGATCTCTTGGCGGTTCTGGGCCAGGAGGATGAGGGGCGCGGCGTAGGCGGCCTGCAACGAAAGGGCCAGCGTCAGGAGGATGAAGGGGTACTCGTCGAAGCGAAGGCCCGGGACGGTGGCGTTTATGAAGATCCACACGATGACCACGACCGTCTGGATGACGAGGAACCGAGCGGTGCCGATGAAGCGGGCGATGGACTCCGAGAACCGCCCGAAGGCCTCCGGGTCGTAATGGATTCCCACCCGGATGCCCCTCCGGGGGGTGGAAAGATCCTGAGGGCGCTTCATGACCTGCTCCTCATCGCTGGCGCCAGTCCTCGGGCAGGACTCGGTCCAGGACGTCGTCCACGGTGACGGCGCCCACCAGACGGCCGGCGTCGTCGCACACGGGCAGGGCGATGGCGTCGTAGGCGGCCAGCCGGCGGGCCACGACCAGTTCGCTCAGGTCCGGCTCCACGACCACCGGGTCACCCTCGATGCAGCCGCCGACGGGGTTGCCGGGGGGCTCGCGCAGCAGGCGCTGGAAGCTCACCCATCCGAGGTAGCGGCCGGTGGGCGTCTGGGTGGGGGGCTGGACCACGAACACCTGGGCCGCCAGGGCCATGGGCACCTCGGGTTGGCGGGCTCGGGCCAGCACCTCGGCCACCGTGGTCTCGGGCGTCACCACCATGGGCTCGGGTGTCATGAGGCCGCCGGCGGTGTCGCCCTCGTAGCGCAGCAACCGCCGGAGGGGGTCGGCGTCCTCGTCGGCCATCTCCTCGAGCAGCTCGTTGCGCTCTGCCAAAGGCAGCTCGGCCAGCAGGTCGGCGGCGTCGTCGGGGTCCATCTCCTCGAGCACGTCAGCGGCGCGCTCGAGGTCGAGGCTCTCGATGAGGCGCACCTGCTCGTCCTCGGGCAGCTCTTCGAGGAGGTCGGCCAGGCGCTCGTCCTCCATGGCCTCGGCCAGCACCCGGCGCCGCTCCAGCGGAAGGGCGACGATGGCCTTGGCCAGATCGGCAGGATGCAGCTCTCGGAGGGCGGCGACCTGGCGACCGGTGGGGCCGGTGTCGAAGAGTCCGGCCACTTCGGTCCATTCCACGTCCCGGCTGGACCGGCGGCGCCGGAGCAGCCCGCTCGGGCCCAGCGAGACCTTGGCCAGCTGCCAGCCGGCCGGCTCGGTGGTGGCCTCGAGGGCAAGGTCGTTCACGACCTGGCCGTCGACCTGGCGATTGAGGATCGATCCCCGGGCCAGCAGCTCACCCGAACGGAGCTCGAAGCGGCGCAGGTCCACCGTTCCCGTGCGCATGTGTGCTCCCGACGAGTCGATCTCACCAACCCGGCTGGCGTTGACGAAGATCTGCCGACGCTGCACGTTGGCCACGAAGCCGAGGACCCGGGGCGGCTCGCTGGCGCCCCTCGGCGCGAGCAACACGTCCTCGAGGCTGCCAACGGCCATGCCGTCGGCGCCCACCAACGACAGGCGCAGGAGGCGGGAGAGGTAGATCGGCGGGCCGGCCATGGCGGGCACTCTAAAGGGAGCCACCAGACCTAGTGGCGGGACTTCGACCCTCAACCCGGCTTGAACGCAGGAAGGCCGTCGCCCTCCCTGCTCACCGGTGAGGCGTCACGGCCGGTGTGCTCACCGAGCTGGCGGGCCCAGGCGTTGGCCCGCTCGCGGTCCCAAGCCTCGCTGGTGGCCACCACCATGCCGGCGTCGACGAGCACGAGGGTGGGAACCGACGTCACGGCGTAGGCGTCGGAGACGGCGTAGCCGTCGCTCGCGTCGTCGAGGGCCAGGCCGGCGAAGCCCTCGTCCTCGAGCCAGGGGACGGTCTTGGCCAAGGTGTCCTGGCTCACCGCCACCACGGGGACGGCGTCGCCGTAGCGCCGCTCGAGCTCGGCATAGACAGGGAAGGCCAGCTGGCAGGTGGGACAGCCGGTCTTGAAGAAGGCGAGCAGGACGGGCCCGGCGGCGGTCAGGTCGTCCAGCGAGGATGCGCCGCCATCCGACGACGGGAGCTCGAAGGCCGGCGCTTCGGCGCCGGGAGGGAGGGGCACGGCACGAGGGTACTTTCACACCGTGCTCGGCTTCGTCACTCGGCACATCCCTCGGGACCTCGTCGGAGGGCTGGTCGGCGGGGCCGTGGCCGCCGTGGTGAGCGGCGCCCCGTCCACCGCGGCCGCCCTGGTCACCGGCCGGGACCCCCTGGAGGCGGTGCGGGCCGCCGGCAGCCTGGTCGGCCGACCCGCATTGGGGGCGGGACTGGTGGTGCACACCGTCGTCTCCCTTGGCTGGGGCGTGGTGGTCGCCACCGCGCTCCCCCGCCGCTGGCCCGTGCTCTGGGGCGCGGCCGGCGGCGGGGCCATCGCCCTGGTGGACCTGGGGCTGGTGGGTCGTCGCTTCCCGGCCATCCGGGCCCTGCCGGCAGCCCCGCAGCTGGCCGACCACCTGGCCTTCGGCGCCGTGGTGGGGGCCGTGGTCAGCGAGTGTCGAAGCCGCTGAGCCCCTCGGGCTCCTCTTCGGACACCTCGATCCCAGTGACCTCGGCCCTCGATGAGCCCTGCCCGCACCAGTCCACCAGGCGCTCCACGGCGGCTTGGTCACCCTCGAGGACGACCTCCACCCGGCCGTCCGAGCGGTTGCGGGCCGAGCCGGCCACGCCGGCGCTCTGCGCCTGCTTGCGGCACTCGTCCCGGAAGAAGACGCCCTGCACGTCTCCTTCCACCACCACTCGACGGCGAACGACCCCCACTACGGTCACCTCCCGCTTCTGATGACTCGACTGTCTACAACCTCGACCGTGCCGCTGACGAGCTTCGCCGTAGGCTTCTCCGGTGCGTCGGATCCAGGTTCGAACGGTCGCGGTGGCTCTGGTCCTTACCGTCATGACCGTCATGGCCGCCGCGTGTGGCGACGAGAAACCGAGCGTCCTGCAGCCCGGTGAACGTGAGCCCAAGGGCATCAAGGTCACCAGCACCGCGTTCGGCGCCGGGCGACCCGTACCCGAGCGCTACTCCTGCGAGGGAGACAACGTGCCCCCTCCCCTGCGTTGGAAGGGCACGCCGCCGGGCACGGCGGAGGTGGCCATCGTGATCGAGGACCCCGACGCTCCGAGCGGCACGTTCGTGCACTGGATCGCAGTGGACATCGAGCCCGCCACGACGAGCATCGAGCCCGAGACGCTGCCACCGGGCGCCAAGGTGCTGGCGGGCAGCAGCGACAACCCCACCTACGTCGGACCGTGTCCGCCCGACGGAAGCGGCACCCACCGGTACTTCTTCGAGGTCTACGCCCTCCCCCGCCGTCTCGACCTGCCCTCCGCCGCCCCACCCCTGGACCAGGTGCGCACGATCCGCAAGGAGGCGTCGGCGGGCGGCTGGCTCGTCGGCACGTTCACACGCTGACCAACCGTGGCGACGGGCGCCGCGTCAGCGGTCCCGAGCCTCCAACAGGGAGCGCACGGGCGCCAGGTCGAAGGGATGACCCCGACCCAGGATGAGGTGCTGGGCCCCCACCTGTAAGTAGGCGTCGACCTTGTCTGCGTCCACGTCGCTGGCGTCGTTGAGGGCCACGGTGCGTTCGATATCGGCCGGGTCGCGCCCCGCCTCGGCACAGCGCTCCTCCAGCACACGGCTCTTGGCCGCGAAGTGCTCGGGGGGGCCGAAGGTGTTCCATGCGTCGGCGTGCTGGGCCACCAGGCGCAGCGTCACCTTCTCCCCACCCCCGCCGATCATGATCGGGAGGGGGCCGAGCGGTGGCGGGTTCAGCTTGCCCAGGCGTTCCTTGATCCGGGAAAGGGAGGCCTCCAGGTCCCGCAGCCGGCTGGGGGCGGTGCCGAACTCGTAGCCGTACTCCTCGTAGTCCTTCTCGAACCAGCCGGCTCCGATGCCGAGGATGACGCGCCCGCCGCTCAGGTGGTCGACGGTGCGTGCCATGTCGGCCAACAGCTCGGGGTTGCGGTAGCTGTTGCACGTGACCAGGACCCCGAGCTGTGCCCGCTCGGTGTCGACGGCCATGGCCGCCAGCAGCGACCAACCCTCGAAGTGGGCGCCGTCGCCGTCGCCGTCGCCGTCGCCGTAGAGCGGGAAGAAGTGGTCCCACGTCCAGATGCTGTCCACGCCGAGGGCGTCCGCCTCGCGCCATGCGGCGCGCAGATCGTCGATCGAGGAGTGCTGGGGATGGAGCTGGACGCCCACCTTGAACCGTGCCATGGGCGCCGACACTAGGGCCTCGATCCGACGGCCCGAAGGTCAAGCATCACGTAGCCCTACATCATGCTCCTAAGCCAGAATCTCACTGACCGAGGAGGAGCGTCGGGCCCTCGATGCCGCTTCGACGCCGAGTTGGCCGAGAAGGCAGGCGCCCTGGGACGCAGCTGGTCAATAGGGTGCCCGCAACCTCGGGAACATCGGGTAGTGGCGTACGTTGGCGGTGGCCAACTGAGCGCCGAGGTGGACGGTGGTGCCGGCCACGATGAGGTCCACGACGCCGATCCCGGCGTGGCTGCGCCGGAAGCGACGGCCGAGCTGCCCTGCCAGGCGAGCGACCGTCTCACTCACCGGGACCCAGTCGAGACCGGCGAAGAAAGTCTCGGCGACGCTCCGCTCATGTGACCGCAGACCCTGCATCACCTCCACCCGGGTGACTTCGGAGCAGAAGGGGGCGTCGGTGAGGGTGGCGAACAAGGCTTGGGTGAGAGCCGCATCCCTGAGGTGATCGATCACGACCGTGGTGTCGAGAACTACTCTCGCCATTGGCGCTCGAGTGCCTCCAGGCGCTGAAGATCGGCCTGGCGGATCTTGGTCGTGTACTCGGCGCCGGAGGGCAGTCGAGGGACCTTGCCGGCGCTCGCCTCGGAGGCGGCCCGAAAGCGTGCAAGCCGCGCCGCTTGGTCGTCGGGATCGCGCAGGTAGCGATCGATGGCTTCGCGGATGAGGTCGGACTTGGTGCGACGGGTCTCGACAGCACGGACCGCCAGCCTCTGGTCGTGCTCCTCGTCCAGGTAGATCTGTGTCCGCTTCACGATGTATGAGCGTACATCGCTACCTGAAGTCCCTCGACTTGGTGCCCATGGCCAGGTCCAGAGCTTCGATGCGCTCGGCCACCACGTTGACCACCCCCTCGGCTCGCTCCAGGCGGCCCCGTATGAGGAGGGCCGGAGCCGAGCGGGCCACCCGGCGGTAACGGGCCCAAACGCCCCGCGAGCAGATCACGTTCACCAGGCCGGTCTCGTCCTCCAGGTTGACGAAGGTGGTGCCCTCGGCCGTAGCCGGGCGCTGGCGGTGGGTGACGACCCCGCCAACCAGGACCCGGGAGCCGGGTTCGGTGTGGGCCAGGTCCGCCGACGTCACCACGCCCAGCTCCTCGAGGTGGGGCCGGACGAACTCGGTGGGCGACGAGGTGGGCGACAGGCCGGTGGCCCAGAAGTCCGCAGCCGCCTCCTCCACCGGTGCCATGCCCGGGAGGGTGGGGGCATGGGCTCCCGTCACCACGCCACTGAGTCGCTCGGGCCGGGACTGGCTGACGGCGCCGGCGGTCCACAGAGCCCGGCGTCGATCGAGGTCGAAGCAACCGAAGGCGCCGGCCGTGGCCAGGGCCTCCACCTGGGGCTGGGTGAGCCCGCAGCGGCGCACCACGTCCTCCATGTCGGCATAGGGGCGACCGACGGCGATGCGCTGATCCACGAGGCGCCGGGCTACGTCGTCGCCGATGGTGCGCACACACCCCAGCCCGAGCCGCACTGCCGGCTCCCGTCCCCCCCTTCTGGTGGCGGAATATCGCCCTCTGGCGTGCGATTCCGCCACCAGAACGGGCTCGAGCAGAACGGGTTCGAGGGCGGCCTTGGCCGCGCTGGCGTTGACGTCGGGGCCCCTCACCACCACGCCGTGGCGACGGGCGTCGGCCACCAGCGTGTGGGGCGACCAGAAGCCCATGGGCTGGGCGTTCAGCAGCGCGGCGCAGAACGCCGCCGGGTAGTGGTGCTTGAGCCAGGCGCTGGCGTAGACGAGGTAGGCGAAGCTCACCGAGTGGCTCTCGGGGAAGCCGAAGTTGGCGAAGGCCACGAGCTTGTCCCAGATGGCGTCGGCCACCTCACCGGTGATGCCCCGCTCGGCCATGCCGTCATAGAGCCGGCCCCGCAGCGCCTCCATGCGGGCCTGGCTGCGCTTGGAGCCCATGGCCTGGCGCAGCTGGTCGGCGTCGGCGGGGCTGAAGCCGGCCACGTCGATGGCCATCTGCATGAGCTGCTCCTGGAACAGGGGCACGCCGAGGGTCTTGGCCAGGCTGCGCTCCAGCAGGGGGTGCAAGTAGGTGACGGGCTCGTCTCCCTTGCGGCGGCGGATGTAGGGGTGCACCGAGCCGCCCTGGATGGGCCCGGGGCGGATGAGGGCCACCTCCACCACCAGGTCGTAGAAGCACCGGGGCCGCAGGCGGGGCAGGGTGGCCATCTGGGCCCGGCTCTCCACCTGGAACAGGCCCACCGAGTCGGCCCGGCACAGGTCGTCGTAGACCTCGTCCTCCTGGGCCAGGGTGGCCAGGTCGACCTCCACGCCGTGGTGCTCGGCGATCAGGTCCACGGCCATGTGGACGGCCGAGAGCATGCCCAGGCCCAGCAGGTCGAACTTGACCAGGCCCACCGCGGCGCAGTCGTCCTTGTCCCACTGCAGCACCGTGCGACCCGCCATGCGGCCCCACTCCACCGGGCACACCTCGGTGACGGGGCGGTCGCAGATCACCATGCCGCCGGAGTGGATGCCGAGGTGGCGGGGGAAGCCCTGCACCTGATGGGCAAGGTCCATGACAGGCTGGGGGATGTCGTGGTCGGGTCGGCCATCGGGGCCGACCGAAGACGCCGTGTGGCTGAGCGGTCCCCAGGCATCGACCTGCTTGGACCATGCGTCCTGCTGGCCCGGTGAGTGGCCAAGGGCCTTGGCCATGTCCCTGATGGCGGAGCGGGGCCGGTAGGTGATGATGTTGGCCACTTGGGCGGCCCGGTCCCGGCCGTAGCGCTCGTAGACGTACTGGATGGCCTCCTCCCGGCGGTCGGACTCGATGTCGAGGTCGATGTCGGGGGGGCCGTCCCGCTCGGGTGAGAGGAAGCGCTCGAACAGCAGCCCGAGGGCCACGGCGTCGGCGTTGGTGATGCCGAGGGCGTAGCAGGTGGCGGAGTTGGCGGCCGAGCCCCGGCCCTGGCAGTAGATGTCGGACCGGCGGCAGAACTCGACGATGTCCCAGACGATCAGGAAGTAGCCGGCGAAGCCCAGGTGCTCGATGACGTCGAGCTCGTGGGCGATCTGGGCATAGGCGCCGTTCACCCGCTCGCCCTGGGGGGGGCCGTAGCGCTTCTCGGCGCCTTCGCTGGTGAGGTGGCGGAGCCAGGTCATCTCGGTGTGACCGGGGGGCACGGGCCAGTCGGGCAGGCGGGGCGCCACCAGCGACAGGTCGAAGGCGCACTGTCGTGCGATGTCGGCGGCCTGTTGGACGACGCCGGGATAGCGGGCGAAGCGCGCCGCCATCTCCCGGCCGCTGCGCAGGTGGGCCGAGGCGGCCGGGGGGAGCCAGCCGTCGATCTCGTCGAGGGAGCGCCGGGCCCGTACGGCTGCCAGGGCGGTGGCCAGGGGCCGACGGGCGGGGGTGGCGTAGTGCACGTTGTTGGTGGCCACGAGCTGGGTGTGGGCGCTGGTGGCCAGTTGGGCGAGGGCGTCGTTGCGGGCCGAGTCGACGGGGTCGCCGTGGTCCCACAGCTCCACGGCCACGTTGTCCCGCCCGAAGCAGGCGCTGAGCTCGCCCAGGCGGCGGGCGGCGGCCTGGGGGCCGTGGTCCACGAGGGCCTTGGGCACGGTCCCCTTGCGGCACCCGGTGAGGACCAGCCAGTGGCCGCCGTGGGCTTCGGCCAGGGCCGACAGGTCGAACTGCGGCCGACCCTTCTCCTGGCCGTGGAGCTGGCCCTCACTGATGGCCCGGCACAGGCGGGCGTAGCCGTCGGGGTCGCGGGCGATGACCACCAGGTGGGTGCCCTCGGGATCGGCGACGCCGTTCTGGGGCTTGGTGAGGCCCAGGCTCAGCTCGGCCCCGAAGACGGTGGGCAGGTGGGCCGTGTCGGCGGCCGCGGCGAAGCGGACGGCACCGTACATGCCGTCGTGGTCGGTGAGGGCCAGGGCTCCCAGGCCGAGGCGGGCTGCCTCTTGGACCAGCTCCTCGGGGTGGGAGGCCCCGTCCAGGAAGCTGAAGTTGGAGTGGCAGTGCAGCTCGGCGTAGGGGACGGTCCCGGTGCTGGATGGAGGCTCGGCCGGCCAGGGTGATGATTGTTGCTGTTCGGCGAGGGCGAGCTTCGGGGGCCGCGGCCTTCCGTCCGAGAGCCGTCGCTCGAGCTCGGACCATGGGATCGGGGGGTTTCTCCAGCCCATAGGGGAGGACGACTCTAGCGAACACCTGTTCGCCTTGCCTCAGGGCTCTTCTCCGGGGACGCCTTGCCTCGGCTCGAAGTGTGAAGCATCATGAGATGCCGTGTGGAGGAAGCCGCAACGGCCAGCAGCTATGACGTCGACTGGGGAGACGACTCCTCGTCGCGGGGGCTGACCTCGAGTGGCGGCCCATGGCCCGACGGTGACGTGCGCCACGTCTACACGACGCAGGGCACCTACACGGTGAGGGTGCTCGAGCGCTGGACGGGCACGTGGTCGCTGGCCGGTGGTGGCGGGGGCGCGGTGAGCGGCACGCTGAGTAGCGAAGGCCGCATTGACGCCTTCCCGGTGGTCCAGGTACAGGCGGTGCGCAACCGCTGACGCGAATCCAACGGCTCAGTCGTAGCGGGCGTCGGCCCACCAGCGACCGGCTTCCAGACCCAGCAACCAACCCGAGCCGTCGACCGTCACCACCTGGAAGCGGGCCCGGCGTCGATGAGCGGGCGCGTCCCACCACCGCTCCTCCACGGGCCACGGCCCGGCCCAGGCCACCACGTCGGTCCACGCCGCCCCGGCCACCGACACCTGGGCCGGCGGTGCCGTCACCGCCCCTCGACCGCTGACGCCCACCGGCACCCCGGTGGCGTCGAGCACCTGGGCGGCCACCGGCTCGGTGAACACGGTGGCCGGTGACGGCGGCGGCATCCGCCCCGGCCA
>JAUJNQ010000005.1:47696-51746 GCA_030448025.1 Acidimicrobiales bacterium
AGCGGCTCTCCCCACGCCACCAGCGTCACCTGCTCGGCCGGTCCCCGGCCGCCGCTGCGCACCGCGGTCACCACCGCCTCGGGGCCGAGCATGCCCTGCACCCGGGCCAAGGCCCGGGCCGCTCGGGCCGCCACCTCGGCAGCACCTCCCCAGAAGTCCAGCTGGCGACCGTCGCCGGGCATCACCTGGTCGGGCACCAGACGGATCAATGTCAGCCCCGCCGTGGGAGCCTCGGGCGAAGCCGAAGTGCCGGCCAACCACCCGTCGAGCTGCCAGCGCAGCCGATCGGCCATGGCTGCGGGCGTGAGGGCGCCGTCGTGGCGCCACAAGCGGCTCAGGGACTCCCCGTGCTCGGTCTCGGCCTCGATGGCGATGCGACTGCAGGCCAGCCCCCGGCCGGTCAGGCGCTCGTACAGCTCGGCGGCCAGGGCCTTGGCCGCGAAGGCGGCGGTGTCCACCCGCTCGGCGGGTGGGTCCAGCTCCATCTCCACAGCCAGGTCCGGTGGCGGCTCCCGCCCGGCGGGGGGGCGCTCGTCGAGGCCCCGGGAAAGGCGGTGGGCCAGTGCTCCCTCGGGACCGAAGCGAGCCAGCACGTCGGGCCCCGGCAGGGCGGCGAACGCACCCAGGGTGCGGACGCCCAGGCGCACCAGCAGGTCGGCCAGCTCGGGGCGCTCCAGGACCCCCACCGGGAAGGGCGCCAGGAAGGCGGGCGACTCGCCCGGCGCCACCACGACCCCCCGCCGGGCGGCCAGCCCGGCGGCGAACGGCCCGTCGGCGATCCCCACCCGGCACCCGGCATCCGCCACCCGAGAGACGGCCGAGGCGACCCGGGCGGCCAGCGCCTCGTCACCCCCGAAGTAGCGGGACGGGCCCCGAGTGGCGACGGCGCACACGCCGGCGCGCACGATCTCGACTCGCGGCGCGAAGGCCTCCAGGGCCACCACCACCGGTTCGAAGACCCGAGCGTCGCGGGCCGGGTCGTTCTCGACGACCACGAGCTCGGGGCAGCGGCTCTGGGCCTCCCGCCGGCGCATCCCTCGCCGCACTCCCTCGGACCGGGCGGCAGCCGAGCAGGCCACCACCCGGTTGGCGAAGACCACGGCCACCGCTTTGCCTTCTGGGGTGGAGTCAGCAGCACCAGCGGAGGCAGCAACAGCGGCAGTGACCGGCCAGTCGGGGCACCACACCACCAGGGTGCGAACCGGCAGGGTGCGGACCGGTGAGGTGGCCGTCATGGCGGCAACCACACGCCGGCCTGACGAGGACGGGCCGCCGTCCCCCGTCCCCGGCTGGTCACATCCAACCGCCTGGACCGCAAATGGCCATGACCGGCTCCGAGGCCGTGCCACTCGCTCCTCGTCACTCCCAGGCACACGTCCGCCCCCTCCCAGGAGCACACCGGCACCAGGACCGCCCCCCGCTCGCGGGCTCGGGCGGCCAGACGGCGGACGTGGGAGCTCCGCACCGGCCCCGGCGGGCGGACCACCACCACGTCCAAGGCGTCGAGCAGGGCGGCCACCACCGAGGGCCAGCTCTCTCCCGGATCCCCCACCAGGGCCAGGCGCTCGAGGCTCACGCCCAGCTCGGCCGCGGCCACCAGGCCCAGCGACGGCAGCCCCACCGCCGCGCACCACGACCCCGCCTCCGAAGGAGCTGCGGCCAGGGCCAGCGCCAGGGAGGTGGAGCCCACCACCGCCACCGTGGAGCCCCGCCGCAGGACGCCGCCCGGCAGCAGGCACTGGAGTACAGGCAGCACCGGCAGGACCTGTTCCCCGGCCAGCGAGACCGGACTGGTGGCATCCTGGAGGGCGGCCTCTCTCGATGACGGGGCGGAGAGCATGGACCGCCAAGTATCGAACGAGTGTTCGTACTCGTCAACCGGGGTAGGAAGAGGACATGACCGACCAACCCAGCGACACCCAGTCCAGCGACACCCCCAGCAACCTCGAGAAGGACCCCGACCAGTGGGTCACGGGCGAGGAGCCCATGACCGGCGCCCAGCAGTCCTACCTCACTCTGCTGGCCCAGGAAGCGGGTGAGGAGGTGCCCCAGGGCCTCACCAAGGCCGACGCTTCGAAGAAGATCGACGAGCTCCAGGCGCGCACCGGCCGCGGCAAGGACAACCAGGACAAGCAATAGGTCCCGTCATCGAGAGGGCCGAGGAATACCACCAGGCGCCGCCGGGTAGATCGGCTCCATGACCGATCCCCGTCTGGAGAACCATGCCGTGGGCGTCGAGCTGCAGATCGTGGAGCTGGTGGAGCAGCGGGAACGGGCCGCGGTGCAGGAGCGTCACGAGGACGTGGCCCGCATCCAACAAGAGATCGAGGCCCTCCAGCAGGAGATGACCCTCACCGCCGAGGTGATCGCCGGTGAGCCCGATGCCGAGCCTCCGGACCTCCCCGAACCTCCCGACGACGACCAGACCGAGGCGAGGTTGAACCCCTTCTAGAGTCTCAGGGGATGCTGGGCCGCACACCCTCCCGGTAGTGGGTGAACAGGCCCTCGATCAGCTCCTGCAAACCCGTGGCCGTCCCGTCGTCGGTGAGCTCCACGGTGATCATGTTGGAGTAGACGTGCACGGCGGCCACGCCTCCGTGCTCGAGGACATGGCGGGCCAGGACATCGGGGGGCCGGTCGCCCGTGGCGTCGGCTGCGGAGCGGTAGCGCTCGTGGCCCATGCCGGTGAGGCTGCGGTTGATCTCGAAGCGCACCACGCCCGGCTTGGACGACGGCTTCTTCACGACGACGATGGGCTGTCCCATGGCGGTTTTCGACGCTAGCGCGTCGCTACGCTGAGGCCATATGACCGCTCCGGTCGCTCCCGCGTCTCACCGACCCGTTCCGTGGCGCACCATCCTGGCCACCATCGGGGCGGTGCTGGCCACCGTGCTGGCAATCCTCGTCGTACGCGAGATCAGCCGGATCCTGGTGTGGATCGTCATCGCCGCCTTCTTGGCCGTCGTGCTCAGCCCACCGGTCAACTTCCTCCAACACCGGCTCGGCTTCCCCCGGTCCCTGGCCACCGTGGTGGTCTTCCTCTTCGGGCTGGCCATGCTGGCCGCCCTGCTCTATGCCTTCATCCGTCCCGTCGTCGATCAGAGCCAACGGTTCGTGGACAACTTCCCCCGCTACGTGCAAGAGGCCAAGGCGGGGCAGGGTCCCCTCGGCTCCGTGGTGAAGCGCTACGACCTCGACCGCCGGCTGGAGGAGCGCCAAGGCGACCTCAGGAAGAACCTCAACCGGCTGGGCACCCAGAGCGTCAACGTCCTGGCCCGGGTGGGCAATGCCGTGGCCGCAACCCTCACCATCATCGTGCTCTCGATCCTGATGCTGCTGTCCGGGCCGAGGATGCTGCAGGGCGGCCTCAACATCTTGTCGCCGCCAAAGCGGGAGCACGTCCGACACGTGGCCGCCGACAGCGCCAAGGCCGTCACCGGCTACGTGGCCGGCAACCTGTTGATCAGCGTCGTGGCTGGTATCACCACCTTCGTTGCCCTGTGGGTGATCGGCGTGCCCTTCCGCACCGTGCTGGCCTTGTGGGTGGCCTTCGCCGACCTCATCCCGTTGGTCGGCGCCACCCTCGGCGCCATCCCGGCCGTGATCGTGGCCTTGCTCTACAGCACACCGGCCGGCATCGCCACCATCATCTTCTTCATCATCTACCAGCAGTTCGAGAACCACGTCCTCCAGGTCACCATCATGTCGAGGACCGTCGACCTCAACCCCCTGGTGGTCCTGGTGAGCGTGCTGATCGGCGTTGAGCTGTCGGGCATGTTGGGTGCGCTGTTCGCCATACCGCTGGCAGGCGTCATCCAGGTGATCGGCCGGGACGTGCTCGACAGCCACCGGGGCGGGGTCAAGGACGAGCCCACCATCGGCACCGAGCAGGTACCGGTGAGCGAGCATGCCAAGCCCGAAGACGGCCAAGCCAGTGCCGAGCCGAAGAATGCTGACGCTGACGGCGGCGACGGCAAGCCTCGGCAGCGGTCATGGCGACGGCCCCGGACGTCGCCGGCACCCGAGGTCCCTTCCTCGAGCGCCTAGCGC
>JAUJNQ010000005.1:51846-55707 GCA_030448025.1 Acidimicrobiales bacterium
GTCGACCGTCCATCTTTTGCGGCACGAGAGCACCTGCGTCTCCACGTCGATGTGCGACGCTGGTTAAGCCGGCTGGGCTTCCACGTCGAAGGCTCGCCACATCTCGGCGTAGCGCCCTGCCATGGCCAGCAGCTCGGCGTGGTGACCCTGCTCGGCGATGCGCCCACCGTCCACCACCACGATGCGGTCGGCGCTCATGGCCGTCTGCAGGCGGTGAGCGATGAGCAACGTGGTGCGCCCTTCGGCGACGACGCCCATGGCCCGCACGACCCTTGCCTCGGTGGACAAGTCGAGGTTGGCCGTGGCCTCGTCGAGCAACAAGATGGCGGGGTTCACCAGGCGAGCGCGGGTGAGGGCGATGAGCTGGCGCTGGCCGCCCGAGAGGGAACGGCCCCGCTCGCTCACGTGGTGCAGGTACCCACCGGCGAGGTTGGCGATGAACTCGTGCGCGCCCACGGCCCGAGCGGCTCCCTCCACCTCGGCGTCGGTGGCCTCGGGGCGACCGTAGGCGATGTTGTCGCGGATGGTGCCCGAGAAGAGGAATGCCTCCTGCGGCACGTACCCGAGTTGGCGGCGGTAGGCCTCGAGGTCCACACGGCGAAGGTCGACGCCGTCCACCGAAACGGTCCCCTCCGTCGGGTCGTAGAAGCGGGCCACGAGCTTGACGATGGTGGACTTGCCCGCACCCGTCTCCCCCACCAGGGCGACGGTCTGGCCAGGCTCCACCACCAGGTCCACACCCGCCAGTGCCTCCTCGGTCACCGCCTCCTCGCCCAGCATGGGGTAGGAGAAGCGCACACCGTCGAGGCGCACCGCGCCCGAGAGGCGGCGCGGCGCCACCGGCTTCACCGGGGCCGGCGTGGAGGAGGGCGTGGCCAGCAGCTCACCGATCTTGGCCGTCGAGGCCCGCGCCTGCTGGTAGCTGTCGAAGACGTGCGAGAGTTGCTGGATGGGTGGGAACAGCTGGTTGAGGTAGAGGAGGAAGGCAATCAGCTCGCCGGCGGTGAGGCTCCCACCTCCCACCAGGCTCGAGCCCACGCCGAGCACCACCGCCGTGGCCACCTGTGACAGGAACTCCACGAACGGGAAGTAGGTGGCCACCAGCCGCTGGGCGCCCAGCCGAGCCTCGAGATGGTCGTAGGACGCCCGGCGGAACTGGTGCAGGTTCTCGCCCTCTCGAGCGTAAGCCTGGGTCACCCGTACGCCCGAGATGCCTTCCTGGAGGTTGGCGTTGACGGTGGCGATCCGCTCCCGGGCCTTGTCGTACGCCCTCGCCGATCGCCTCCGGAACCACACCGTGGCCACCACCAATGGGACCACCGCCGCCATGGTGGCGAGCGACAGCGGGCCGTTCATGACCACCAGCACGACGGCGACACCGGCGAAGGTGAGCAAGTTGACCACGGCGTTGATGAGGCCCTGCTGTAAGAGGGTTGAGAGAGCTTCCACGTCGGTGGTCATGCGGGTCATGATCCGCCCCGCCATCTCCCGGTCGTAGTAATCGAGGCCTAGGCGCTGGAGGTGGGCGAAGATGCGCACCCGTAACGCGAACAGCAGGCGCTCCGCCGTCCTGCCGGTGTAACGCTGCTGGGCCCAGAGGTTGACTCCCTGCAGCAGGGTGACGGTGAGGAATACGAGGGAGGTGACCCACAGGGCGCGCTCCGAGCCCGCCACCACCCCTTGGTCCACACCCCTCCGGACCAGGGAGGGGCCGGCCAGCGAGGCGAGGGCGTCGATCACAACGAGCACGAGTCCGACGGCGAGTGGGCGGTGGTAGGGACGGAGGAAGCGGCGAAGGCTGAACTGGGGGTCGTGCACGGCCTCCCGCTCGGTGTCGACGTTCGGTGACTCGGTGGCCGGGGGCAGCGAGGTCACCGCTTCCAGGAGGTCGGACGTCGGCGTCAGCGTGGCCATGTGGCCGATGCCCATGCCGTGAGCATCGCCACCGCCCATCCTGCGACCTCTGCTGCCCATTCCCCCACCGAAGCCGGCCGCGCCCCATCCCTCGCCGGTCTCACCAGTCACCGCCTTGGCGCGCGGCACCTCACCGTCCACCGGCAGCCAGGCCGAAGCCGTGACGCCCGCATCGTCCAGCGGTTCGCTGCTCGAACCCCCGGTCGGGGCCGCATCGACGTCCTCGCCGACCTCGCCCGCCGGGCCGGCCAGAAGGGTGCGATAGAGCGGCGAGCGAGCCAGCAGCTCGGCGTGGGTGCCGTGGTCCACTACGGTGCCGCCGTCGACCAGGGCGATGCGATCGGCCAGTCGGAGGGTGGAGCGGCGGTGGGCCACGAGCAGGGTGGTGCGCCCCGCCATCAACCGCCGGAGCGTGGAGTGGATCTCCTCCTCCAACCGGGAGTCGATGGACGACGTGGCGTCGTCCAGCACGAGGACTCGGGGGTCGGTGACAAGAGCCCGAGCCAGCGCGATGCGCTGGCGCTGGCCGCCCGACAAGGTGAGGCCCCCTTCGCCGAGCACCGTTTCGTAGCCCTGGGGCAGGGCGGTGACGAACTGGTGCGCCTCGGCAGCGCGCGCCGCGGCCACGACCTCCTCGTCGGTGGCGCTGGGCCGGCCGTAGGCGATGTTCTCCCGTACCGTTTCGGCAAAGAGGAACGGATCCTCGAACACGACGCCGATCTGGCTGCGCAGCGACTCGAAGGTCACGTCCCGCACGTCGACGCCGTCCACCCGCACTGCGCCGCCCTGCACGTCGTAGAACCGGGGAAGGAGCAGCGCCACCGTGGACTTGCCCGACCCGCTCACTCCGATCAGGGCCACGGTCTCTCCGGGTTCCACCGACAGGGAGAACCCGCGCAACACCGGTTCGGACCGGAGGTAGCCGAAGGTGACGTCGTCGAAGTCGAGCCGTCCCTTGGGGGGCGGCAGAGTCACCGCGTCGGGTCGTTCGCTGACGACCGGGTTGGAGTCGAGCAGCTCGAAGATCCGCTCTGCGCTGGCGCGAGCCTGCTGGCTCTGGACCAGGAGGCCCGAGAAGGCGCGCACCGGCGCCACCATCTGGAGCAGGTAGGACGAGAAGGCGAGGAACGTGCCCAGGGTGATGCGCCCGCGGATGGCCAGCCAGCCGCCTAGTGCCAGCACGGCCACCTGGCCGAGGGGTGGGATGATCTGGAGGACCGAGGCGAACTTGGCCTGGATGCGCAGGGCGCGGAGCTTCGACGCGAACAGGCTCTGCCCGGCCTGGACCAGGCGGCCCAGCTCCTGCTGCTCCTGGCCGAAGCCCTTCACCACTCTTACGCCTGAGACGGCCTCGTCCACCACCCCGGCGACCTCCCCCGCCTTTTGCTGGGCGTCCCAGGCGGACGGGAGAACCGTGGTGCGCAGGCGCATCCCCACCACGAACACGGCCGGCACCACAAGGAGGGCAACGACGGTGAGAAGCGGGGACAGCACGGCCATGATGACCAGCGACACGACCAGCATCACGACGTTGCCGGTCACGAGCGGCAGGAAGGCCAGCAGTCCCTGCACCACGTTGACGTCGGAGATGGCTCGGGACACCAGCTGGCCGGTGCGGAGCTCGTCGTGACGAGCGAAGTCGAGCCTCTGGAGACGGTCATAGATGTCGTTGCGCAGGTCGTACTGGAGGTCGAGCGCCACCCGGCCGCCGACGTAGCGGCGGACGTGAGCGGCGCCGAAGCGGAAGAGGCCCGCTCCCAAGAGGAGAGCCAGCCAGGGGGCGAGGGGGCGGCGCCGGCCCAGAACGACTTCGTCCACGATGAGCCGCTCCAGCACCGGAGTGAAAGCGCCGACCAGCATCCCCGCCACGGCGGCCCCGAAGGCGATGATCACGTTGCGCCGGCGGGGAAGGAGGTAGCTCCTGGCCAGCCGGCGGATCCAGCCTCG
>JAUJNQ010000005.1:55807-65281 GCA_030448025.1 Acidimicrobiales bacterium
CGTTGCGCCGGCGGGGAAGGAGGTAGCTCCTGGCCAGCCGGCGGATCCAGCCTCGCGGGGGAGCGCTCCCTTCCACCGGTCTGTTCACTCCACCGCGTTCTCTAGCCGTGATGCTGTTCAAACGCCGGGCTGATCACGCCTCGACCCGGCTGCGGTGACGGTTCTTCGACACGATCACCCAGGTGGCGGCGGCGAAGCCCACCGATATCAGGGCCAGCGCCACGTGAACCGCCTTGAACGCAAAGCCGCGCCTGTCGTCGCCGATCACGTTCCATATCCGCGTTCCCCACACGTACACCGTCCACGCCGCGAAGGCACGCAGCACGAGGGCGTGGTTCTTGGACATCACACCTCCTCGAGCATCGGGTCGAGCATGGGGTCGAGCGGCTTCTGCGGGCCCCACGGCAGGCTCTCCATGAACACCCATGTCCGGCGGTGGATGGTGCTGGGGCCCCACGCCTTCAGTGCCATCTTGTGGCGGGGGCACGGGTAACCCTTGTTGAGATCGAAGTCATAGACGGGGAAGTGGTGGGCCTCGGCGCGCATGATGCGGTCGCGCGTGACCTTGGCCAGGACCGACGCGGCGGCGATGGACAGGCACGTGGCATCGCCCTTCACGATCCGCTCGGTGCTGGTGGCGCCCACGAAGTCCCAGCGGCCGTCGATGAGGACGTGGTCGGGGACGAGGCCCAAGCCGTCGACGGCTCTGCGGGCGGCCAGCTTCTGCGCCGCAGTCATGCCCAGGGCGTCGCACTCGGCCTGGCTGGCGTGCCCCACGGCCCAGGCCCGGCACCACGACGCCACCCGGTCGAACAGCCGCTCGCGCTCATCCTCGGTGAGCATCTTCGAGTCCCTCACCCCGTACACGCGCCGGCCGCGGGGGAGCACGGCGGCGCCCACGCTGATGGGACCGGCCCAGGCCCCCCGGCCCACCTCGTCCACGCCCACCACCACGTCGTGGCCCATGTCCCAGGACGCCCGTTCGAGCGTGAGAGACGGAGCCTTGGGTAGGAGCGAGGGACGCAACGGGCTCAGCTCAGCGCCACCGACGCCGGCCCGGGAACCACCTCGCCGATCACGGTGAAGCCATTGGAGATGAGGGCCTGGGCGTGGACCGGGCTGACCGCCGCCAGCAACCCGCCCGACGTCTGGGGGTCGAAGCCCACCGCCTCCATGGCCGGATCGGCCGTCGAGGTGACCTTTCCGTCCAGGTGGGTGCGGTTGCGGGCGTCGCCCCCGGTGCGCACGCCGGCCTCGGCCGCAGCCAGCACGCCGTCGTAGAGCGGCAGGGCAGATGCGTCGATCCGCAGGCATGCACCCGAGCGCTCGGCCATCTCCCAGGAGTGACCGAGCAGCCCGAAGCCGGTCACATCGGTGACGGCGTGGGCCGCCCCGTCGCCCAGGCCCGACAGCGCCTCGGCCGCGGCCCGGTTGAGGGTGCGCATGCCCACGATGGCGCCCGCCTTCTGGCTCGTCTCACCGCCGGCGAGGATGATGCCGGTGCCGAGGGGCTTGGACAGCACGAGGCTGTCACCGGGACGGGCTCCAGCCTTGGTCCAGACCTTGTCCGGGTGAACCAGACCCTGCACGGCCAGACCGAAGATGGGCTCCTCGGAGCGGATGGTGTGGCCGCCTCCGATCACCCCGCCGGCCTCGGCGACGACCTCGAAGGCGGCGCCCAGGATGGCCTCGACCGCGGCCACGGGCAGGTCCGGGGGGAAGGCGGCGATGTTCAGGGCCAGCACGACGCGAGCGCCCATGGCGAACACGTCGCTGCAGGCGTTGGCGGCGGCGATGGCGCCGAAGTCGGCGGGGTCATCCACGAGCGGGGGGAAGAAGTCAGTGGTGGAGACGAAGGCCACGTCGTCGGAGACCCGGTACACAGCAGCGTCGTCGAAGGGCGCCAAACCGACGAGGAGCTCCGACGTCGACTCGGCCAGAGACCGCACCAGGGCGTTCAGGGGAGCCGGTCCCCACTTGGCGGCGCAGCCACCACAGGCGGTCCATTCGGTGAGCTTGAGGTCCGTCACAACGTCGGTCATGGAAGGCGAAGCTAGCTCAGCGAAGGCGGGTCACCTGGGCGCGTTCAGCCTCGTCGGCCTCGGTGGTCAAGAAGGCGTCGAGCATCTCCCTTGCCACCTCCGGCGCAGTGAGGCGCAGCCCCACGGCGAGGACGTTGGCGTCGTTCCAGCGCCGTGCTCCCCGAGCCGTCTCCGCGTCGGTGCAGAGGGCGGCGCGGGCGCCGGCCACCTTGTTGGCGGCCATGGACACGCCGGTTCCGGTCCAGCAACAGACCACGCCGCGGTCGGCTCCGCCCTGAGCGACCGCCTCCCCAACGGCTCGGCCCACGTCGGCCCATTGCTCACCGTCGGCCACGGTGGTGACTTCGCACCCCTTTTGGCGCAGGGCCTCGACGATGACATCGGTGACCGGCGTGCGCTCGTCGGTCCCGAAGACCACCCGCATCATCCCGACGACACCGGGCGGGCCCGCCCCTGCTCGGGCGTGAGGCCGTCCAGCTCAGGTTTGGTCTCTCGCCGCATGAGAAGGGAAACGGCTTCGGCCGCCGTCTTTCCGTGGTAGAGGACGTCCACCACCTGCTCGGCGATGGGCATCTCCACACCCACCCGGCCGGCCAGCTCGAGCACGGCCGGGGAGCTGTTGACGCCCTCGGCCACCATGATCATCTCGGGGACGATCTCCTCGATGCTCCGGCCCTTCCCCAGCTCCTCGCCCACGTACCGGTTGCGGCTGTGCCCCGACACGCAGGTGGCCACCAGGTCACCAAGGCCAGTCAGCCCCGAGAACGTCAGCGGTTCGCCGCCGAGCACGACGCCGAGGCGCGCCATCTCGTGCAGGCCACGCGTGATGAGCGCCGCCCTGGCGTTGTCGCCCAGGTGCATGCCGTCGGCCATGCCCGCGGCGATGGCGATGACGTTCTTGATGGCCCCGGCCACCTCGCACCCCACCACGTCGGGGTTGGTGTAGACCCGCAGGAAATCGGTGCACAGCAACTGCTGGACGTCGGCGGCGACCCTCTCCTCCTTCAGGGCAACCACGGTGGCGGCGGGCAGGCCGGCCGAGATCTCCTGGGCGAAGTTGGGTCCCGTCACCACGCCCGCGGGGCAGCCGGGCGCGACCTCACTGATCACCTCGGTCATGCGCTTCAGCGAACCCTGCTCCACGCCCTTGGCCAGGCTGATGATCGGCGTCCCGGAGGCGATGGCGGGCTCGGCGTCCATCAAGATCTTGCGGAAGCCGTGTGACGGAACGGCCATGAGCACCAGCTCGGCCCCGTCCATGGCCTCCTCCAGCGAGGCGGTGGCATGAAGTGCCTCCGGCAACGGATGCTGGGGCAGGTAGTCGCCGTTGCGATGCTCCAGGTCGATCTCGTCGGCCAGCTTCTTGCTCCTGGCCCAGAGCACGGTGGTGGTGCGGAGCGAGGCGATGGCGGCGACGGTGGTTCCCCAGGAGCCAGCTCCGATCACCGCGACCCGTCCGAGCACAGCCCCTCACGTTAGACCTGGAACCGCGAGGCACTCCCTACACTCGGGCGTCGTGTTCGACTCTCGACCTTGGCTCGGACAGCTTTGACCGTCGCCGTCCTCGTGCCGGTCAAGGCCTTCGCCGAGGCCAAGGTGCGCTTGGCGCCGGCCCTCGACCCCGACGCCCGGATGCGCCTGGTCCGGGCCATGGCCGAGCACGTGGTCCGAGCCGCCGGAGGACTCCCGGTGAGCGTGGTGTGTGACGACGACGAGGTGGCGGCCTGGGCCAGGCTCCAGGGTGCGTCGGTGGTGTGGGCCCCCGAGCGGGGCCTCAACGGTGCCGTGGAAGAGGGCGTGGCCACACTGGCCGCGCAGGGGGCGACGCAGGTGGTCGTCGCTCACGCCGACCTGCCCTTGGCCACAGACCTCGCCCTGGTCGCCGGGTTCTCCGGTGTGACCCTCGTACCCGACCGCCGCGACGACGGCACCAACGTGGCCTGCGTGCCGAGCGACGTCGGCTTCCGCTTCTCCTACGGTCCCGGCTCCCTGGCACGCCACACGGCCGAGACGTCGCGGCTCGACCTGCCGCTGCGGGTGCTGCGCGAGCCGCTCTTGGCATGGGACGTCGACGTCCCCGCCGACCTCGACTGGGCCGTTGCTGGCAGGGCCGTTGCTGGCAGGGCCGTCGCTGACAGGGCCGTTGCTGACAGGGCTGGCGCCGGGTGGGTCCCGCCGTGACCCCGAAGATGAGCACCGACCTTCCTGCTCCGAAGCGCGCCCTCGCAGTCGGCGCCCACCCCGACGACGTGGAGTTCGGCTGCGGTGCCACGTTGGCCAAGTGGGCGGCTGCCGGCTGTGCCATCCACCACCTGGTCTGCACCGACGGCTCGAAAGGCTCATGGGATCCCGCCGAAGACACCGCTCGGCTGGTGAGCGTCCGCCAGGAGGAGCAGCGGGCGGCGTCGCGTGCCCTCGGGGGAAAGGGTGACGTGGTGTTCCTCGGCTGGCCCGACGGCGAGCTCGACTCCGGGACGCGTCAACGCTCCCAGGTCGCCTACTGGATCCGCAAACTTCGACCCGAGGTCGTCCTCGGCCATGATCCGTGGCGGCGCTACCGGCTCCATCCCGACCATCGCCACGCCGGTTTCCTGGTCACCGATGGCATCGTGGCCGCCCGGGACCCCCACTTCTTCCCCGAGCAGGGGGCGGAGCCCCATCGGCCCATGGCGCTGTTGCTCTGGGAGGCGGACGAGGTGGATCACGTCGAGAACGCCAAAGGGTTCTCCGAGCACAAGCTGGCCGCGCTCATGGAGCACCAGAGCCAGTTCCGCTCCACCATGGGCATACAAGACGCTGATGCCGCCGCCGGGGTGAAAGCCTTCAGCGAACGGATTCTCGGTCGTCTAGGTGACAACGGTGCGCTCGCCGGGCTGGAGCTGGGCGAGGCCTTCAAGCTGATTCGCGAGCTGTGACGGCGGGCGCCTCGTGCGCGCCCGCCGTTGCCTCAGCGCTTTCTGGCCGCCTGTGACTTGCGGCCCAGGGTCTTGCCCGCCGCCTTCTTCGAAGCCGCCTTGGTGGTCTTCTTGGCCAGAGTCTTGGCTGCCTTGGAAGCCGTCTTCTTGGCCGGCGCCTTCTTGGTCGACGCCTTCTTGACGGGAGCTGCGGCGCCCTTCCTGCCCAGCGTCTTGGCCGCCGACTTCTTCGAAGCCGCCTTGTTGGTCTTCTTGGCCAGGATCTTGCCGGCCCGAGACGTGGACTTCTTCGAAGGTGCCTTCTTGGCCGAAGCCTTCTTGGTCGGGGGACTCATGCCCTACCGCCTTTCACTAGTCACTAGCGCTTCTTGGTGGACTTGGCTGCCTTCTTGGAAGCCGCCCCGCCTTTGCTGCCGAGCGTCTTGGCGGCCTGCTTCTTCTGCGGCTGACTCGACGCCTTCTTGGCCAGGGTCTTGGCCGCGGCGCTCTTCTTGGCGGCGGCGCTCTTCTTGGCTACGGCCTTCTGGCCCCCGCCCGACTTCTTGGCCGCCGACTTCTTGGCCGTCCTCGGGTTGAGGGTCTGCTTGAAGGCCGTTGCCGGCGCGAACCGAACGCCCGTGGACGCAGCGATCTTCACCGGCTCACCGGTCTGCGGGTTGCGCCCGGTGCGGGCCGCACGAGAAGAGGGGTTGAAGCTCCCGAAGCCCGCCACCGTCACCCGCTCACCGGAGGACACCGCCGACATCACCTCGGAGACGACGGTGTCGACTGCCGACTCCGCCTCGCCTCTCGTGAGATCGGCTGCACTCCTTACGGCCTCTACGAGATCCGCCTTGTTCACCGTCACCTCCAGCGCTGGGAACCACTGCAATCAAAGAGGAAGTGCCACCCCAGGTCAAGCATTTCCGTTGGTATTGTCGCCCCCACGAGACTGAATCGCTGGCCGCTATCAGAAATCCCTTTGTTTGCAAGGCTTCTGCCGATGACCATCCTGGTGCTTCGATCGCTCCGCACTGAAAGGTTTGGGTTCGTGGGGATCGAGGCACAACGCCGCCATGGCTGGTGACCTCGGTGGTGGCACGGTTCTCGTCGGCGAGCACCACAGAGCTCGACGACGAAGACGCTCACTTCGTCGCCTGTCCTGGGGGCGATTCACGCTCGGGGCACTGGCCCTGATCGCCGTCATCGCCGTCATCCCCCCGTTTCGCCGCGCCGCCGCACTGGCCACGAGCAAGGTGGTGCTCGTGGCCCTCACCCCTGTGGCGCCAAGCGTTGCCGACTTCAAGAGCCTTCCGCAGGGTTCCAAGATCCTCGCCGCCGACGGGGCCGTGCTGACAGACCTCGACGGCGCCCAACGACGGGAACAGGTGAACCTCTCCTCGCTCCCGCAACACATCCCCCGATCCATCCTCGCCGCCGAGGACGCCAACTTCTACGATCACTCCGGTGTCGATCCCTCGGCGGTGTTGCGGGCCGTGGTGCGCACCGGTCAGGGAAACCAGCAGGGTGGCAGCACCATCACCCAGCAGCTCGCCAAGCTCAACTACACGGGTTCGCAGCGCACGGTCATGCGCAAGCTGCGTGAGGTCCAGTACGCAGCTCGGTTGGAGCAGAAGTATTCGAAGGACCAGCTCCTCGAGCGCTACATGAACCAGGTGTACTTCGGCGACGGCGCCTACGGCGTCGGTGTGGCGTCCCGGACCTTCTTCGCGAAGGCGCCGGCGCAACTGTCGCCACCCGAGGCGGCACTCCTCGCCGGCAAGATCAGGGCGCCCGAAAACCTCGACCCCCGCGCCGATCCACAGCCCGTGCAGGAGCGCCGGGACCAGGTGCTCCGGCAGATGCGGCGGCGAGGCTGGCTCGACCCTTCCCAGCTCGAGCAATCCCTGGCCACACCGCTGAAGCTGGCGCCACCAGCGCCGCCTGCCCCGGTCAAGGCCCCCCATTTCGTGGAGTACGTGAAGCGCGAAGCTGCGGGCATCGATGCCCTCGGCGGCTCCCGGGACTCCCGGTCCAGGCAGTTGTTCACCGGTGGGTACAGAATCGAGACCACTCTGGACCCGAAGGCCTTCGACGCCGCCTCTGGCGCCGTAGGCAAGAACCTCGGAGCACCCGGGGACCCCGAGGTGGCCATGGCCACCGTCCAGCCGGGTGATGGCGCCATACGCCTTCTCTACGGCGGGCGCGACCAGGCCCGCAGGTTCGACCTCGCCAGCCAGGGCCGTCGCCAACCAGGTTCGTCCTTCAAGCCGTTCGTGTACCTAGCCGCCCTTCGCGCCGGCATCGACCCGAGGACCACGTTCGACGCCTCTTCGCCGAAGGTGCTCGACTACCAGGGCAACACCTACACCGTGGACAACTACGAGGGCGGCGGGACGGGGGCATCCACCGTCGACAACGCCATGACCCATTCCATCAACACCGTCTTCGCCCAGCTCACGCTGGAGGCCGGGCCTTCGAACGTCACCCGCACCGCCGAGGCACTGGGGATCGACGATGTAGGCGACAACGTGGGCTCCCAGCCCGCCGTCGGCCTCGGTGGCCTGCGCAAAGGCGTGACCCCCCTGGAGCAGGCGGCGGCGTTCGCCGCCTTCGCCGCCAAGGGCACCTACGCCGAGCCCTATGCCATCGTGCGCATAGTGAACCCCGCCGGCGAAGAGGTCTACCGCCGCCGGCAGGACACGAAGGGGACCTTCAGCGCCAACGAGGCGGGGGTGTTGAACGCCGCCCTCCAGAGCGTCGTGCGCGACGGTACCGGCACCGCCGCCGCCATCGACCGTCCGACGGCGGGCAAGACCGGGACCACCCAGAACTACGGCGATGCCTGGTTCGTGGGCTTCGTCCCCCAGCTTTCCACGGCAGTGTGGGTCGGCCAGCCCGACCAGGTCGCGCCCATGTTGAGCGTCCGCGGTCGCACGGTGACGGGCGGCTCCTTTCCCGCCCAGATCTGGGCCGACTACATGCGCCAGGCCGTCGCGGCGCTGCCCGTCGAGGACATCTTCACCGCGTCACCCGACTCGCTGTCGCTGCGTGTACCGCCACCGCCACCCCCACCGGCTGCGCCCCCTCCCGACGCCGCCATCCCCCTGCCGGTGGAGGCCCCGCCTCTGCTGCCTCCGCCTCCGCCTACGCCCCCAGCTCCCATCCCCACGACGATCGTGGCTCCGCCCCGCTCCAGACCCACTACCACCACCACTTCGAGGGCGCCCACGACGACGACGACGACCACCGCCACGACCACCACCAGGAAGCCGTAGCCTCACGACGACGTGAACCTGTCGTGGGGGGAGCTGCCCCGTGCAGGTCTCCCTCTGGAGCTGGCGCGGCTGCACTGGCGGAGCGCGCCCGGGGACTCGCTCGTGGTGCGGGTTGCGGCCGGCGGTGAGGAGCCCGCCTGGGAGCCCGATGCCCTCGCCGACGTGATCGTGGGTGGCGGCTTCGGCCTGGAACGCCTCGACGGGCGAGGCGGCCGCCTGGTGGCCACGGCGACGCGCATCCGCTCCCTTCCCGACACTGTCGGACCGGCCATGCGGTTGCTGGTCTGCGGGCTCAACCCCAGCCAGTACGCAGCCGATCGGGGCGTGGGCTACGCCCGGCCAGGCAACCGGTTCTGGCCGGCGGCCGTCGAGGCCGGGATCCTCACCCGCCCTCACGAACCGCTGCACGCCCTCACCGCGCACGGGGTGGGCATGACCGACCTGGTCAAGCGGGCCACGCCTCGAGCAGACATGCTGAGCGCCGACGAGTACCGGGCCGGGACCGCCCGAGTGGAGCGTCTCGTCCATTGGCTCGAGCCCCGGGCGGTGTGCTTCGTGGGACTGGCGGGGTGGCGGGCGGCGGTGGACCGCCGGGCCGGAACGGGGCTTCAACCGAAGCCCTTCGGCGGCCGCCCGGCCTACGTGATGCCGTCTACCAGCGGCCTCAACGCCCATTCGTCCCGCGCCGACCTGGTGGCGCACCTGATCGAGGCCGCCTTCTTGGCCCACTGAAGCGCTGACCTGACCAGCGCGGTCTATGTTCGACCCATGCTGCACAAGGGTCCCATCCCCGTCGCCGTCCACGGCATCATCGAGTATCTCGCCGGTGTCCTGTTCATCGCCGCGCCGTACCTGTTCGACTTCGAGGCGTCCCGGGCCACCACGCTGTCGATCGTGGTGGGCGTGGTCATCCTGGTGGTGGCCGCCGTCAGCAAGGGCCCCACCGGGCTCATCGACGAGCTCCCGGTGTCGGCCCACGTGCTCCTCGACTTCGTGCTCGCCGTCTTCCTGATCGCCGCTTCTTTCCTGTTCGGTTTCTCCGAGGACGGCAAGGCCACCGCCTTCTTCATCGTCCTCGGAGTGGCTCATCTCCTCATCACCATCGCCACCAGGTTCGTGCGAACCGACACCGTCGCGACCTGAGGACCTGGGGTGAGCTCGGGCGCGGTCGCCGCACACGTCCTGGCGTTCGCCACCGGCCTCGCTCTCGTCGTGGGCACGCTGGCGTCGGCCATCCGCACCATGGTCGTGCCCAGGGCC
>JAUJNQ010000005.1:65381-106201 GCA_030448025.1 Acidimicrobiales bacterium
GGGCCATGGCGTACTTCGCTCCCCTCGGGCTGGTCCTCCTCCCGGCGGTGTGGCTCACCCTGGCTCTCGCCGGGTACACGGCCATGTACTGGGGCCTCGGGTCGCTGCCGCTGCGTGGTGCCTTCATCCTCTCGGGCTCGTCACTGCTCACCCTCGGCTCCGAACCGGCGACGGCACTGCCCGAGCATGTGCTGAGCTTCACCGAGGCGGCGTGCGGCATCGGCCTGCTGGCCCTGCTCATCACCTACCTCCCGAGCCAGTACACGACCTTCAACCGCCGGGAGGTGGCGGTGGCGCTGCTCGAGGTGCGGGCGGGTACGCCGCCGTCGGGCCCGAACATGATCGAGCGCTACCACCGCATCAACTGGGACGGCGGGCTGACGCAGGTTTGGAAGGACTGGGAGACCTGGTTCGCCGACCTCGAGGAGAGCCACACGTCCCTCCCCGCCCTCAGCTTCTTCCGCTCACCCCGACCCGAACGCTCGTGGATCACCGCGGCCGGCGCCGTGCTCGACGCCGCGTCGCTGCGGGCGTCGGTGATGGACCACGAGCGGGACCCCGAGGCTGAGCTGTGCGTGCGAGCGGGCTACGTGGCCCTGCGCCGCATCGCCGACTTCTTCCGGATCTCCTACGACCCCGACCCCCCGCCCGACGGGCCCATCTCGGTCTCCCGTGAGGAGTTCGACGATGTGTGCGCTCGCCTGGAGAAGGTGGGAGTGGCCCTCAAGTCGGACCGCGACCAGGCCTGGCGGGATTTCGCAGGGTGGCGGGTGAACTACGACCGCGTGCTGGTGGAGCTGGCCGGCCTCACCATGGCCCCCCACGCACCCTGGTCCTCGGACCGAGCACCGGACTCTCGCCGCCCACCGCTGTTCGCCCACATCCCCGTGAAGCGTTAGGGTCGTGCAGCGGACCACCCCAAGTCCTCGATGATGTGTGGCGCCACCTTCGTGCTCCTGTCCGTTTCCCGACCTCAGCTGGGATCCAGCGGAGGTCGCTCACCGGAGGTACGGATCGGTTTGCAGGTCTCCGGCTCGAGTCGCTGCTTGGCCCCCACTCCCTGCCCTGATCGATGGCTCCGGCAGCGCGAGACCTGCGCGCGCCAGGGCCGTCTCGAGCACGGCCATGGCCTGGGGGGCGAGCTCGCCCAGCGAGCGGTTCCGGTGCACCCGCACGCCAAGGTCGACCTGGCCGAGTGAGGAGATGCCCAAGCGGCGGGTGACGTCCACCAGGAGCCCCAGCTCGACCCCATAGCCGTCGGCGAGTGAGACCTCGTTGAGCACCTCTCGGGGGGCGGCGCACTCCCCGGCGAGGGGCTGCATCACGTCGCCGAGCTCGGGAAACAGCCGAGCCAGCAAGGGCCGGGCGAGGAGCTCGGTCACTCGGCCGCCACCTTGGGCGGCACCGTCAAGCGGTCGTTGGTAGAAGGCCTTGACGAGGGCGAACCTCTCGTTCGTCAGAACCGGGCCGAGCAGGCCCACCACGAAGTGCGGTGCGAAGTTGCGGACGTCGGCGTCGAGGAACACCAGCACGTCCCCTCTTGCTGCAAGCACCGCTCGGGTGAGGGCCTGCCCCTTGCCTGATCCTTGATCGCCGTTGGGGGGAGAGGGGACGACCCGGGCTCCCGCCGCTTCGGCCACGGCGGCGGTGCGGTCTGCAGAGTGATCGTCGGCCACCACGACCTCGTCGACCAGGCCGACCTCATCCATCAGTCGTGAGCGGATGATGCTCACAATGGCGGGCAAGGTCTTCTCCTCGTCACGTGCCGGGATGCAGACCGACACCTGTCGACCGCCTTTGACCGTCGCCAGCCCTTCCGAGGTGAACTGGTGGTGGTGGAACCGCTCGATACCCACTCCGCCGGAAGTAGCAGGCGTTGTCATCGAAAGGAGACGGAGGACGCATCGTCCCAGAGCGCAGCCAGGGAGCTTTGGCGTCCACCCGCCCCCGCCACAGGCCTCACCGAGGGTGGCAGGGAGGCAAGCGACTTCCTCATGTGACCTCGTTCATCCGTGGGTTGGCTGCCGCCGGTTTCTTGGCCCGCTGCACCTTGAAGGGGCTCGACTGCCCGCCCTCCTGGCCGACCGGCCCTATGGCCACGCAGCACTGATCGAGGCGGGGCTCCAGGCGGGGCTTCAGATGCCTGGCCTCCAGGCCGTCCACCATGCCCTCGACGAGGGCCAGGTTCATGCCGCACACGAGGTCTCGGTGAGCTTCGGCCAAATCACGAAAGGGACAGTTGCGCAAGCGGACGTCGTCGCCCTCGGGATAGGGCTGGTAGTCATGGGCGGCCAGGGCCTCGCCCAAGGCCTCCATCTGGCGCCTTCGGCTGGCTCGCCGCCCGAGCCGGGCCCGGATCCGGCGGCCCAGCTCTTGGCCGAAGCGGCGAGCGACGTCGCGGAGCGCCGAGCGGAGGCAGGGAGCTCTTTGCTCTTCCACGGTCTGGGCCAGCAGCTCGGCTGCGAGGCGGTAGTCGCGGGGGGGAAGGCTCACGTCGTGGTGGTGCGAGGAGCGACGGTAGAGCTTGGCCGGACGGCCCGCCCCCGGGCCTCGGCGTCCGCTCAGACGCCGGTAGCTGACCTCCAGCAGGCCGGCCTCGGCCAAGCGGTCAAGGTGGAAGGCAGCCAGGGAGCGCTGGATGCCGGCCGCTCTGGCTGCCTCGTCACGGCTGACCTCATGCGGTTGGGCGGCGACGTGGACGTAGAGAGAGCGCCGCACTGGGTCGTGCAGCGAGTCGAGGGCGGCCAGCCGCTCGTCGAGGCCCCGACCAGGTTCGTCCGGCACGCCAACCCTGCCTAGCGCCAAAGCCCCGTCAAGGCCACGAACTCCTGGCGGGTCCTGGCATCGTCGCGAACCAGCCCGTGCAGGGCCGAGGTCAGCGTCTTCGCCCCCCGGGCCTGCACGCCTCGCAGGCTCATGCACAGGTGCTCGGCTTCCACCACCACTCCCACACCCCGGGGCTTGAGATGCTCCTCCAGCCAATCGGAAGCCTGCTGCGTCAGGCGCTCTTGGGTCTGCAGCCCCCGGGCGAACATCTCCACCACCCGAGCCAGCTTGGACAGGCCAAGGATGCGCTCGCCGGGCAGATAGCCGACGTGGGCCACGCCGACGAAGGGGAGCAGGTGGTGTTGGCACAGCGAGTGGAAGGGGACGTCTCTGGCGAGGACCAGCTCGTCGTAGCCCTCGTCATTGGGGAAGGTGGTGAGCGTGAAGTCCCGGGCAGTCAGCAACTCGGCATAGGCGCCGGCCACTCGTCGTGGAGTGTGCCGGAGCCCATCGCTGTCGGGGTCGGCGCCCAGCGCCGTGAGCAGGGATCGCACCGACCGCTCTGCCTCGACCAGGTCGACGCTGCTCGAGGCTTTCACCACCCCAAGCGATGCCGCTCCGAGTGCTCCGAAGCGATAGATGAGTGCAGGGGATGCAAGCTCACTCGGCGCCTTCCCTTCCTCGATGAGACGGGGATAACGATGATCTACTGCAAACGCCTGCTCACATTAGAAAGGGAGGCCGTTGCTGGTCAACCTGCGGCGATGGAGGACGGCGAAGGGCGCATTACCGGCCAGCTGCCGACCACCTTCAGGCTTGAGAGGGCCGCTGACGACGCCCGATCAACGCCCCGCACCTCCTGGCGCCAGACGGCCGGCAGAACAGCTGTATAGCCGACTATCCCGCCCAGCGTTCCCTTCGGCGAGCTTCTCGATGAAGGGGAGGCCGGGGTGCGCATGCTGGCCGTCTGCCCGCTGACTGGAGACGAGGATGACGGGTGGCCCAACGGATCTACGAGGGGCTCGGCTTCCGCCGCGACCGAAGGTCGCGCTTGGAGCGTTTGCGAATGCCAGTTGAGCAACGGCTGTCGTTCCGCCCGACTCCGTGTCCTCGAGCTTCTGCTGAACAAGCCCGGAACGCAGTTCGGTATGTCTCCTGGCGTGGGAGCAATGTATATTAGTGCTGTATGTCGGCTACCCGTACGCAGGTCTATCTAACTGCCGACCAGCGCAAGCGGATCGATGAGATCCGCCGAGCCGACGGGCTCACGCTCGCCGAGGTAGTCCGCCGCGCCTTGGACGCCTACCTCTACACGGAGCGCGATTCCTCTACTGCCCTCGCCGAGACCTTTGGGGCCGATTCGACCGCTTACGCTCCCAGCCGTGACGAGTGGGAACGTGGCTGACGTCCTTGTCGACACTGACGTCTTCATCGATCACCTACGCGGCGCCCACGAGCTCAAGCCAGGCAAACACCGGCTCCACTACAGCGTGATCACCCGTGCGGAGCTCTTCGCAGGTACGGCCGGTACCGACCTGGCGGCTCGGTTGCTTGCACCTTTCCGGGAGATCTCGGTAGATCGAAGCATTGCCGAGCGGGCTGGTCGGATCCGCCGCACCAGCAGTATCCGTCTTCCCGACGCCCTGATCGCCGCGACCGCTTTGGAGCACCGCCTCGGACTGTTCACGCGAAACGCCCAGGACTTCTCCCCGGTGAAGGGTCTAAGAATTCGGTCTCTCCGCTGACGCGTGCCGTCGAGCCCAGATTTCGCGGTCCGGACGGTGCCGCTCGGGGGCGGACGCACCGGACGCCCAAGCGACAAGCTCATCAGGCAGTTCGGCGCCACCGCCCGTTTCTCCACGAAGCGACCACTGGTCACCCGTTGAGGTGAGTCCTACTCTCCCGCGGCAACGATCCTGCAGTCCTCACATAGAAGCTGGGAGAAGGTTCCAGCGTCATAGACCTGGAGCGCCCCGCCACACGAGGGGCAGCTCGATATCGGCCCGTATTCGGCTTGGGACTCGTCGTGGTGGTACCAGTAGTAACAGCGGGCTACTGCCTCTAGTCGTGTTCGCAGCTCAAGGCCTCGAATGTTGATCTCGCTCTGCATGTCACGAAGTTCCCTGGCAGCCCAATCCTCATAGCCTCTTGAATCCAGCCAAAGGCGCTCGATGGCACCGTAGATGCCGTTCCAAGAGGCAAGGTCTTCAACCACGTCGGTGGAGAGGTCCAACTCCTCTGGCTCGATCTCCAGATTGCAGTCAAGACAATGAACGGGATTGAAACCAAGCGCAAACATGAGCTTCATCGCTCCCCTCGAGCGGCAGCCGCAGATCTCCTCGGCTGGTGTTGGCTCAGGTGGTCGTAGCTTGAAGTACTTGTCCTGGGTGCCCAATGCTGGGGCCGGCTCCTGTGGCTGACGGCTGACAAACGGGTGGCGCCAATACTGCCCGCCTCCCCCGGCAGCCAGTCAAGCAGGTAGACATCCGGGCAACGCCCCGAGCGGCAGTTCGCGCTTTGATCAACGGCTGTTGCCCTGCGTCAGACCTGGTGGATGGTGCACGCTGAGCAGCAGACCAGGTCGACGAAGGCGAAGTAGGTGCCGAGGCCCTCGTCCTTCCATGGCGGGTCACCGAGCTCGACCTGGCCCAGGTACGGCATCGGTTCATCGCAGCGTGGGCACGGCGGGTAACCCCAGTGCTGCACCCACCTCGGACGGCCGCCGATCTGGGACTGACAGCCCTCGAGGAGTTCAAGCTCGTAGAGATCATCGAGGTTTGCTGGCTGCGGAACTTCCACGCCGATGCCCATCCGGGCAGGCGCCAGCTCGAGCCACGGGCCGGACGGACGGGAGCTGGGACACCTATTCGCGTCGGACCATCGCGCACCACCGAAGAGATCGATGTCGGTGTAGGTCCAACTCCCGCCACAGGTGCACCGCGGGCAGGTCAGAACCCGAAGCCGCTCGCCGACGACGCCAAGGAACTCGAGCTGGGCGCAAGCGAGGTCAAGGTCGAGCAGGCCCAGGAGCGCGGCACTGCACCACCGGCACCTTTCGTCGGCTGGTTCCCAGGCGGTAACCGGGCCGTCCTCCGCGGTCGTGTCCAGCTGCCGCGCTGCCCGCGACACGACTGGCGTGGGCAGCGCGTCGTACTCATCTGCCTTCTCGTAGAGCTCCGGGAACATCGTTCGGATGGCGCGTTGAGAAAGCCCGGCAGACGACTCGATCCTCAGCCGGTCACGCGGCCAGGTTTCCGTCAAGTGGTGAATCTCGATGGGCGGATCAGAGCCCTCGGGATAGCGGACGGTGTCCAGCACCTCGATCTCCACGCTTGCCTGGAACTGGCCACTTCCTTGCGGCACGCGAAGAAGGTTGGAGTTCGTCTCCGGGCTTTTCACATAGAGCAATTCATCGCCCAGAACACTTCGCTCGGTGGTGATGGTGAGGGTCAGTCTCCTGACCATTGGCCCCCTTCATGCGCTCGGCAGTGTTGGTCATCGTGGCACACCACACCGGCAGCGAACGCCCCACCTCCTCGGCAGGTGCCCGGCGAACCCCGTAGGGTTGAAGGCGGCTCCCAACGCGCACCACCACTGCCTTGGCGAGCGGCCGCCGCTCCTTGTCGGAGAAGACAGAGCGCCGCCGGCACTCACGCCTGAGTCCGTCCAGCTGGGCGGCGCCGAGCGGCAGCTCTGCGTGGGGTTGCTCACTTCTAGGCGAGAAGCGCACCCCTGAGTCGCTGCACCGTGTCATCGACGCGAGGCACGACAAAGAGCTCGACCCCACGCGGAGAGACGATCCGCAGCCTCCGCCGCAAAGCTCCCGAGAAGGGATGAAGCCCTCGGGGTTCAACTGCCAAGTCCTCGACCTCTTGTCGCCTGCACGACCAGGCTTCGCCGCCGAAACCGGTGTCGAGGCGATTGGGTACGAAGACAAGCCGTTCGTTCGTGAGGTGTAGGTGGCCTCCAACAGCCCGGTTCCCCTGACTTCTGTTAGCGCGAGTGGTCCATTCCAGGCGTTCGCCAACGCGCAAGTCCGGCTCTTTGACCCACGCTCCCACCCGCACAGATTGCCCTGATAGAGCGTTCTCGACCAGCGCATCGAGCTCGGAACATGGTGTCCCGTGTGCCCTGGTGCTGACTGCGGCCGCAACCGAACCCTCGTCCTCCCCATCGTCGTCATGAACCGCCCAAGGCGCTCGACGTGCAACCAGACCGTTCGGACCCTCAGCTCCAGCCCGTACGGTGAGACCAGGCTGGGGGGCCAGGCTGATCTCGCCGGGGCGGGCGCACACCGCTTCCAGACCACATCTTCGCCGAATCTCCGCACGGCGACGGCAGAACCCTCCACACCGGCCTCCGTATCCTGAGTTCGTGTCGCCAGGTTGCATCGTCGTAGTCGAGGACGAGGAGTCGATCGCCGCTGCCGTCGCCGATCGCCTGAGAAGCGAGGGTTACCGGGTCGAGATCGCCGGCGACGGCCTCGCCGGCGTGGAGCTCTGCCAGCGGGCCCGTCCCGATCTGGTGGTCCTCGACCTCATGCTCCCGGGACTCGACGGGCTGGAGGTGTGCCGGCGGATCCAGGCCGAGCGGCCCACGCCGGTGCTCATTCTGACCGCCCGGGACACCGAGACCGACCTCCTGGTGGGCCTCGGGGTAGGCGCCGACGACTACATGACCAAGCCCTTCAGCCCCCGAGAGCTCGTGGCCCGAGTGGGAGCGATCCTCCGCCGGGTTGCGAGATCGGCCGAGGAGGCCGGCGCCCCTCCACGATTCCGCGTCGGCGACGTCGAGGTCGAGCCGGCCACCCGCCGCGTCCGTCGCTCGGGCGAGACGATCCACCTCACGCCCACCGAGTTCGACCTGCTGACCTGCCTCGTCGGCCATGGTGGCACGGTCCTCACCCGCCAGCAGCTCCTGGCCCAGGTCTGGGGCTACGGCGGCGGCTCGGGGGCGCGCACGGTCGACTCTCACGTCCAGGCCCTGCGCCGCAAGCTCGGGCCGGACCTGGTGCGGACGGTGCACGGCGTGGGCTACGCCATAGACGCTGGCGCGCCGGAGCCGGCGTCGTGAGGCCGCTCGACCCCCTGTCGTCCATCAAGGTCAAGCTGGGAGTGGTCATCGTGGCCGCGGTCGGCGTCACCCTCCTCGTCAACGAGGTGGGCCTGCGCATGAACGTGAAGGCGGGGTTCCGCGCCCTCGTGGCAGGAGCCCTCGGACTGGCCATGGTGCAACTGCTGGCAAGGGGCATGACCTCACCGCTCAGGGAGATGTCGATGGCGGCCACGGCCATGGCCCGCGGCGACTACACCCGTCGGGTCACCGCCAGCTCGCGCGACGAGGTGGGAGAGCTGGCACGGGCCTTCAACGCCATGGCCTCCCAGCTGTCCGAGGTCGACCGCCTGCGCCGGGACCTGGTGGCCAACGCCTCGCACGAGCTGCGCACGCCCATCACCGCCCTGCGGGCAGGACTGGAGAACGTGGTCGATGGCGTGGCCCCGCCCGACCCGGCTGCCCTCCGCACCATGCTGGCCCAGGTGGAGCGGCTGGGCCGCCTCGTCGGCCAGCTTCTCGACCTCTCCCGGCTCGAGTCCGAGGCCGTGCCGCTCCAGCGGCGCGTCTTCGACGTCCAGCCCCTCCTCGAGGAGGCGGCCAGCCTGTCCCGCCTCCACACGCCGGGCGTGCACGTGGACGTAAGGGTGGAGAGTCCCTCGCCCCGGATCCACGGCGACCCCGAGAGGGTCCACCAAGTCGTAGCCAACCTGGTGGAGAACGCCGTGCGCTACTCACCGCCCGGTTCCACGGTGGAGCTGCGGGCGAACAACACCAGCCACAACGGCGTCACCATCGAGGTCGACGACGAGGGCCCCGGCATCCCCGCGGAGGATTCTCAGCGGGTCTTCGAGCGCTTCTACCGGGCCGACTCGGCCCGGTCGTCCCTCGATGGCGGCTCCGGGCTGGGGCTGGCCATCGCCCGGTGGATCGTCGACCTGCACGGCGGGGTGATCCGCCCCGAGCAGCGCCAGCCGCGAGGTTGCCGGATGGTCGTGGTGCTGCCCAGGGGCAACCCATGACGCCGGTGCACGGCGGCGTCCTCCCACCGCCTCCTCCCCCGCCGCCTCCGCCTCCGCCACCGGTTCCGCCGGCCGGGCCGCGCAGCGCCCCCCAACCCTGGGACGACCTCAGCATCGAGCGGCCGGGCGACAGCCGAGCCCTGGCGGCGGCGCTGCTCGTGGCCCTGGGAACAGACGTGGCCGTGCGGGCCGGGGTCACCGGACTGGCCGGCGCCGGCCTCGTCACCATGGCCGCCGTCGCCCTGGTGGCCACTGGGCGCGTCGTCAACCGCCAGGCCCAGGCCGCCGTCCTCGCCGCCCCCTTGTTCGGGGTGTGGCTGGCGGCCCGCTCCAGCCCCTGGCTCCTGGCTCTGGATGTGCTCGCAGCCGCCGCCCTGCTGGTCCTGGGATCGTCGTTGTCCCGCCGCGGTTCGTTCCTCGACCTCCACCTCCTCGCTCTGCTCGGGCGGGCCTGGCACGGGTTGCTGCACGGGGCCATCGGGCCCGCCTTCGTGCTTCGCCAAGTGCGGCCCGGGCCTTACCGCCGCAACCTGGCCGTGCTCCGAGGCCTCATCCTGGCCGCTCCGTTGGTGCTCGTTCTCGGCCTCCTGCTGTCGTCGGCCGACGCCGTGTTCGCCTCCTTCTTCCGCCTGTCGCTCGACCCCTTCTCGCTGGCCGAGCACGTACTGGCACTGGTCGCCGGCGGCTGGGCCATGGCCGGCCTCCTGCGCCTGTCCTCGGCTACACCCTTCGGCGAGGTGACGGTGCGTGCCCGCCGCCTGGGCCCAGCCGAGACCCTCACCGTGCTGGCCTGCCTGGACGCTCTGTACGCCGCCTTCGTGGTGGCCCAGCTCGTCGCCCTCTCCCCGGGCGGCCGGCGAGTGATCGAGACGGCCGGGCTCACCTACGCCGACTACGCCAGGAGCGGCTTCTTCCAGCTCCTGGCCGTGGCCTGCCTCACCCTCGCCACCCTGCTGGCCCTGGACACGTCGAAATTGGGAACCAGCTCGGGCTTCGGCAGCGAGGTGTCGAGGACCGCCCGCAGGATCTTCGTGCTGCTCTGCGAAGTGGCGATCGCCCTCACCCTGGTGATCGTGGTGGTGGCCCTTCGCCGGCTGTGGCTGTACGAACAGGCCTTCGGGCTCACCATGCTGCGTCTGTACAGCTCCCTCTTCGCGGCCTGGATCGCCATCGCCTTCGTCCTCCTGGGCTTCCGCCTGGCCGGGGCCGGCAGGCGCCGCTCGTGGTTCGTCCCCGCAGCCCTCGGAGTGGGACTGGCCGGTGTGCTGTTCCTCAACGTGGTCAACCCCGAAGCCCTCGTGGTGCGCCACAACGTGGCTCACGCCGAGCGCGCCGGCCGCTTCGACGCCGGCTACGCCACCCGCCTCTCAGCCGACGCCGTGCCCACGCTCGTCGCCGCCCTCCCCCGTCTCGACCAAAACGCCCGCAGACTCGTGCTCGCTCACGTGTGCGCCCCTCGCCCACGACCCAGGGGCTGGCTCGCGTACAACGGCGGGGTCGACGCCGCCGTCGAGGCCAGGAACGGCGCGTGCTCATGACCTGATGCCGCTTCGCCTCCAGTCCTCGGAGAAGGAGAGACTGGAACGAGGCCAGCGAGAGGAGCCATATCCGGTGCCTGAGGTGACCGAGACACAGCTACCCGGCTTCGGGGTCCGTCACGAGTTCACGACGACGGGTGGCGAGCGAGTGGGCGTGCTCTCCCACCGCGGCGGTCGCCGCGAGCTGGTGGTGTACGGCCGCAATGATCCCGACGCCTGCTTGACGGCGCTTCACCTGAGCCCGGAGGACACCCGGACGCTGGCCGAGCTGCTTGGCGCGACCCAGGTGAGCGAGGTGCTCGCCGCCGTGCAGCAGCGTCTGGAAGGCGTCGCCATCGACTGGGTCAACATCCCAGCAGCGTCGCCGTTCGCCGGATCCACGATTCGCCGCGGTGAGTTCCGTAGTCGAACCGGGGTATCCGTCGTCGCCGTGATCAGGGCTGACAGCACCGTGCCTGCACCAGGCCCCGACTTCGCCTTCGAGCCGGGAGACGTCGCCGTCGCGGTCGGCACGCCGGACGGTCTGTCTCAGTTCCGCGAGCTGCTGAGGGGGTGACCGCGGTGTTCGCCGCCGCCGGTGGCGACACGGCGCTGGCGTTCATCGAGCTCGGCGCCGTCGCCATCGGACTGGCGATTCTGGCTCGGCTCTCCGGTCGATGGGGGATCACGGCCATTCCCTTCTACCTCCTCGCCGGCCTGGCCGTGGGCGAAGGAGGGTTCGCTCCTCTTGACATCAGTGCCGACTTCATCGGTCAGGCGGCGAACATCGGCGTGTTGCTGCTGCTCTTGACCCTCGGCCTCGAGTACTCCCCGGATGAGCTGCGGCAGGGCTTGCGAACGGGGGTCGTCCCGGGCGTCGTCGACGCCGCGGCCAACTTCACGCCCGGGTTCGTGGCCGCCCTTCTCCTCGGTTGGGAGGTGCCAACGGCTCTGGTGCTCGGGGGCGTGTGCTGGGTCAGCTCGTCGGGCGTGATCGCCAAGGTGCTGAGCGACCTGGACCGTCTCGGCAACCGCGAGACCCCGGCGATCCTGAACCTGCTGGTGATCGAGGACCTCGCCATGGCCGCGTACCTGCCCGTCGTGGCCGCCTTGCTGGCCGGCACAGGTGCGGCTGATGCGGCTGTCACCGTCGCCATCTCCCTTGCCGCGGTCACCGTCATCCTCGTCGTGGCGTTGCGCTGGGGCCACAGCCTCAGCGGCTTCCTCGCCCCGGGTTCGAACGAGGCGCTGCTCTTGGCGGTCTTCGGGCTCACCCTCCTCGTCGGCGGACTTGCCGAACAGCTCCAGGTCTCCTCCGCCATCGGGGCGTTCCTGGTCGGTCTGGCCCTCTCCGGCACCGTGCAGGAGCGCGTCGGACCGTTGATCGAGCCGCTCCGCGACCTCTTCGCGGCGACCTTCTTCTTGTTCTTCTCGTTTCAGATCCGCCCTGACTCGCTGGTCGACGTCATCGTCCCCGCAGTGCTGCTCGCCACCGTGACCGGCGGGACGAAGTTGGCCACGGGATGGCTTGCTGCTGGCCGGGTCGGTATCGCCATCCCAGGTCGCCTTCGGGCCGGAACGGTGCTCATCGCCCGCGGTGAGTTCTCCATCGTCATCGCCAGCCTCGGGGCTGCCGCTGCTGACGGCGAAGAACTGCGCGCCCTGGCCGCGGCCTACGTCCTGCTCACCGCCACAGCTGCCACGGTGCTGACCAAGCACGCAGAACGCTTGGCGCCGGCCCGGAAGCAGCCGCGTGCGGGGTCGCCAGTCGCCGATGCCGGAGGCTCATCTCCGCAGACGCTTCAGGAGTAGGAACAGCTCCTCCAGCACCATGCGGGTGAGGCTCGGCACACCGGGCCGGAGTGGCGCAGGCGACTGCCGCCGTCGCCGGAGTCGACGGTAGAGGCCGCCGGCGGGAGAGGATCATCCTGCCGACGATAGAGCCCGCATGCGCTCTGCGAACTCGCTGGGAATGGTGACCTTCCATCCGCCCTGAACCGCCCTCCCAGATGCGTCCTTGGTCGAGGATCTCGCAGTGGCGTCCACGACGGCTCACCTCCGCGGCTCTTCCCTTGCGCTTCTTGGCCGGACGTGGCCGGGCGTTCGTGGCCCAGAGCAGCATGACCGCTGGCAGGGCTCGCGGACAGGACGCTTCGCAGGTCGCCGGTGATCGGCTGCTTGGCTCGAGCCAGCCAGGCGGAACGGGCGGCGGCGACGGGCCCACCCACGGCGAGGACGAGCACGTACAGGGCGATGCCGATGACGTCGGCTTGAAGTAGGCTCCCAGGATGGCGCCCAGGCGGCGTGGTCGGATGGAAGGTCGGCCGGCGCTCGGCGTCAAGGGCCGTCCAGGCCGGCGCAGCCGTCAGCTCCTGCTTGCCGATTTCGTTGGTCATTCGACCTCCGCGCGGTTCTTGGCCCTCGAGGGCCACGGCCACGGGACCGGCGGCGGTGAACACCGAGGAGTAGGTACCGGTCACGATCCCCACCAGCAGGGCCAGGGGCGAAGTCGGTGAGGGTGTCGCCGCCCAGCAGGTAGAGGGCCAGGAGGATGAACAGGGCGCCCAGGCCGGTGTTCACCGTGCGGGGGATGGTCTGCAGGCAGGCGTCGTTGGCCACGATCACCAGCGGTTCACGGGACCGGGCCCGGCGCTGCTCACGGATGCGGTCGAAGACCACCACCGTGTCGTTGATGGAGTAGCCGATGACGGTGAGCAGGGCGGCCACGAAGATCCCGTCCAGGGTCTTGCCCAGCCAGGCGAACACCCCGAGGAGGATGACCACGTCATGGAACATGGCCACCACCGCGGCGGCTCCGTAGGTCCAGCGGAAGCGCACGGCCAGGTAAGCCAGCTGGGACGGCCAGGGCCAGGCCGAGGGCGATGAAAGCCTTGCGGCGCAGCTCGTCGCCGATGGTGGGACCGACGAACTCGTCGCGCACCACCTCGACCTGCCCGCCGACCCCCTCACGGCCTCGGCCACGTCGGCCGCCTGGGCCTCGGACAAGCTGGCAGTGCGGACGGCCACGTTGTCCTCACCCGACTCCTGCACCACCGCCCGAGGCAGGCCGGCCTGGGCCAGCTCCCCACGCAGCCGGTCAAGGTCGACAGGCCGCTCGGTCGAGTACTCGAGGAGGCGACCCCCGGAGAAGTCCAGGCCATAGTTGAGGCCCCGGGTGGCGATGCCGGCCACAGCCAGGATCACGGCCAGGGCCGACAGGCACAGCCACAGCCGGGACCGCCCCAGCAGGTCGGGGCCTCGCTCGGCCAGCCACGCCCGAAAGCCGCCGCCCACCTCGAAGCCCAGGAGCCCCGGACGCGCCGCCAGGCGCCTGCTGCGCAGGGCCAGCTCCACCAGCGTCCGGGTCACCACCAGGGCGGTGAACATCGACACGGCCACGCCCACGGTGAGGGTGATGCCGAAGCCGCGCACCGCCCCCGAGGCGAAGAAGAACAGCAGGATTGCGGCCAGGAAGGTGGTGGCGTTGGAGTCGGCGATGGCGCTCCAGGCCTTGCGGAAGCCGGCCAGCGCGGACCATCGCACGCTGGCTCCTTTGGCGTGCTCCTCCTTGGCCCGCTCGAAGACCAGCACGTTGGCGTCCACGGCCATGCCGATGGCCAGCACGAACCCGGCGATGCCGGGCAGGGTGAGCGTGGCCTGAAGGGCCAGGAGCACGGCGAAGGAGACGAGCCCGTAGGTGACGAGGGCCACGGCCGCAAGGCCCCCGAGCAGGCGGTAGTAGACCAGCATGTAGAGGATGGTGAGCGAGGCGCCGATGAGGGCGGCCTGGACGCTGGAGCGGATGGCGGCGTCGCCCAGGGTGGGGCCGATGGTGCGCTGCTCCACGATCTTGACCGGTACGGGAAGAGCGCCGGCGCGTATCAACAGCGCTAGGTCCTTGGCCTGGCGCTCGGTGAATCCACCGGAGATCTCCGTCTCCCCGCCGGTGATGCCCTCACCGCAGGCCACCGAGGGGTCGATCTGGGGGCTGGAGATGACGTCTCGGTCGAGGACGATGGCCACTCGTCGCTTCGGGTCGCCGGCCGGGGCGCACGCCGCCTCTCCCGTGAGCTTGGCCCACTCCTGCTCGCCCGATCCCCGGAAGTCGACCGCCACCCGCCACTCGCTCATCAGCTCGGTGTCGAGTGCCGCCCTCGCTCCGCCCACCGCTTCGCCGGTCAGCCTGGGCGGTCCCAACCGCAGCTTGGAGCCGTCCTCGTCGGTGAGGACCAGCTCCTCCTCGCCCGCCGGGGCGGCGTTGGGACCCTGGGCGGTGGTGGTGGTGCTGGTGGGGGCGGCCGGCTCTGTTGTCCCCAACACCGGCCGGAAAGCGAGCTGCGCCGTTCGCCCGATCACCTCCACCGCCTGCTTGGGATCTGCCACCCCGGGCAGCTCCACGACGATGCGCCGGTCGCCGGAACGCTGCAGCGTCGGCTCAGAAACCCCGAGAGCGTCCACCCGGCGCCGCAGCACCTCCAGGGTGCGAGACGCCGTGTCGGCGTCAACCTTCTGGCGCTCGGTGTCCTGGGCCTCCAGCACGATCTGGGTGCCGCCCTCGAGATCCAGGCCCAGCCGCACGGGACGGCTCGCGGCCAAGGCCACTGCTCCCGCCACGACGGCGACGACCGCGACCGCGCGCCAGCCAAACGACTTCGACAACGTTGATCCTCCAGCTCGACCACCCTGAAGGCGGCTCCGGTCAGTACAGGACTGGGTGTGCTGGAAGAAGGGGTGGGGCTCGCTCCGCCCAAGCGCGCCGGCGTGGACGCGTCGGCCCCGGCCACGGCTGGCCCACCATCACGACATGGCCGAGTGCGAGAACCACGACCATGGCCAAACCTGCCAAGACGGCTTGGTCGGGGCCACTTCCCCCGTGGTGCTTGGCCCAGATGCGGATTCCCGACTGGGGCTTGGCGGGGACCGCCGCCGGCTCCAAGCCGGATCTGATGGCGGTGATGGCTTCGTTGGTCTCCACCGGTGTGACCGGCGACGAAGGGCGAGCCCCGGCGGTGGAGGCCAGAACGGTGGCCGCAAGACCAATGCCGACCAAGACCGCTGTGCGGAGACGGGACCCCGTTGTCACCGCACAGAGGCTAGAGGCTGGCACGGCGGCGTGGGCGCACGGCGTCTGGCTCGATCGAAGTCGCTACCATGCCGGCGGGGTGCCGGGAAGCCTGGTCGGCGACAGGACATGCGCGACTTGGAGGCCAGATGCCCACAACCCTTGAGAGCACGCCCACCAGTGACTCGCCCCGACCCGGCCGCTCGCTGCCGAGGGCCTTGCAGCGCTTCCTCGACACCGAGTCCTCCGGCGCGGTCGTCCTGTTGGCTTCCACCGTCGTGGCCCTCGCCTGGGCCAACTCGCCGTGGAAGGCGAGCTACGAGACGCTCTGGCACACGAAGCTGACCCTCGGGCTGGGCGATGTCGTGCGCACCGAGGACCTGCGCCACCTCGTCAACGAGGCGCTGATGGCGATCTTCTTCTTCGTGGTCGGCTTGGAGATCAAGCACGAGCTGGTGGCCGGCCAGCTGCAGCGCTGGCGGACCGCGGCCTTGCCGGTTTTCGCTGCCCTGGGAGGCATGGTCGTCCCTGCCGCCATCTACACCGCCATCAACCTGGGCGGCGAGGGGAGCAGAGGGTGGGGGATCCCCATGGCTACCGACATCGCCTTCGCCTTGGGCGTACTGGCCCTCCTCGGGAAGTCCATACCAGGCTCGCTCAAGGTCTTCTTGCTCACGCTGGCCATCGCCGACGACGTGGGGGCCATCATGGTCATCGCCATCTTCTACTCCGGCGGCATCCACTGGCCGGCCCTGCTGGTGGCGGCCGCGCTCCTGGCCGGAGTAGCCGGCCTGCGCCGGGCGCGTGTCTTCTGGGCGCCTGGTTACCTCCTGCTGGGAGTGGGCGCGTGGGCGGCGTTCTACGAGTCGGGCGTGCATGCGACCCTGGCCGGAGTGGCCCTCGGCCTCCTGGCGCCGGGCCGCCCTCTGGCGCCGGACGTGGTGGTCGAGGAGTGGAGCGTCGACCTGGCCGAGGAGCCCAACGCCGGAGAGCTGAAGACCATGACCACCCTGGCCAAGTCGACGGTGTCGGTCACCGAACGACTCCAGCACTCGCTCCATCCGGTGACGAGCTACCTGATCGTGCCGCTGTTCGCCCTGGCCAACGCAGGGGTGGTCTTCCAGGCAGGATCGCTGCAGGCGCCTGGCGCCAGCGCCGTAGCGGCCGGTGTGGGCCTGGCCTTGGTGGTGGGCAAGCTCCTCGGGGTGAGCGGCGCGGCCTGGCTGGCGGTCCGGACCAAGGTGGGCAGGCTTCCCGACGGCGTCCGCTGGCCCCACATCGTGGGCGTGGCAGCGCTGGCGGGCATCGGCTACACCGTGTCGCTGTTCATCGCCGACCTCGCCTTCCCGAGGCCGGACCTGGTGGACGCGGCCAAGCTGGGGATCCTGGCCGCCTCGCTGGTCGCCGCTCTTCTGGGGGCCGCCATACTCCGCTTCTCCTCACGTCCGGGCTCGACGCCCTGAAGTCCCCGGAGGCGGCTCAGTGACTCAGGCGATGTCGGCCGGGCGGGTGGTGAAGCTGAGCACCCAGGAGGCGTCGGTCTCACCGTCGATGCTGAGGCGCCAGGTGTACCGCCCACCGGGGGCCAAGGGGACGGGTCCGATGTTGATGGCGAGGGGCAGGTCGACGGGGCTGCCGGCGGGGATGCCCTCGGGCTGGCCCACCTCGAAGTCGCCGCGAACCTCGATCAGCTGGGTGCCCTCGGGGGTCTCCAGCCCGACGGGCTGCCCGTCGGCGTCGACCAGGAAGAGCTCCCAGTGGTGGGGCTGAGTGGCCTCGTGCCAGTCGACCTCCACCTTGATCGCAATGGCCGAGGGGGTGGCATCGGGGCCGGTGATGCTCCATCCGCCGCCGAGGACGTAGAGCTTGCCATCGGCCACTTGGGCTGCGTCGCACAGCAGCATCGTCGCCTTCATAGAGCAACCGTAGTGCTTCGCACTCCCAAGCAGAGCTTGCTCGGCGAGCTGTGCGGCATCGGCGCCGACCGGCAAACCGGACCGGCGCCGATGCCCATTCAGCTCCTGACCAGGACTTCTAGCTCGCTACTGACGAATTGGCCTCTACGGCCGTCGGCCCCTGGGAGTCGCTCGAGATTGACACCCTGCGGGGCTTGGCCTGCTCGGCCACCGGGATGGTGAGCGTGAGCACACCCTGGTCGTAGTTGGCTTGGATGGCGTCGGTGTCGAGGCTCTCCCCCAGGAACAGCTGGCGGGTGAACACACCCTGGGGCCGCTCGGAGATCAGAACCTCGTCCTCTTGTCCCCGTGCCCAAGAGCGCTCGGCCTTGACGGTGAGGACGTTGCGCTCGACTGTGAGCTCCACCGAGCCCGGGTCGGTCCCCGGCAGGTCGAGGTGGACCACGAACTGATCACCGCGACGATAGGCGTCCATCGGAAGGACTGCCGGCATCGGGCGGGTGCCTCCCGCCGCCTGCTCGCTCAGGCGGTCCAGCTCCCGGAACGGATCGAAACGCATCAACATGCCTGCTCCTTTCTTCTCTGATTCGGTTCGTGTCTGAGGGAATGTAGCAAAGGCAGAGTAGTTGACAACTAGGCACTCAATTTTATTCCCTCAAATCGTGCAGGCAGCGGCGAGCAAGGAGAAATGGTGACGTGAGCATGGCTTTCAGCCCCGACCGGTGGACCCTCAAGACCCAAGAGGCCTTCCAGACCGCGGTGGAGACGGCGCGCCCGCAACCATCCCGAGGTGACGCCCGACCACCTGCTGGGCGCCCTGGTGGGCCAGGAGGAGGGGGTGGTGCTTCCCGTGCTCGAAAAGGTGGGCGTGGCCCCGCTGGCGGCGCGCAACCGCGTGGAGGAGGCACTGGGCCGGCTCCCCAAGGCCTACGGCGCCGACCCGCAGGTCGGCAGGGCGCTTCGGGAGGTCATGGGTGCGGCCGACGGCGCACGGGGGGAGCTTGGGGACGAGTACCTGTCCACCGAGCACCTCTTGCTGGCCCTCGCCGACCGCCTGAGCCTGGGCCGTGAGCAACTGCTGGCCGCCCTCCGGGAGGTTCGGGGCAGCCATCGGGTCACGTCACAGAACCCCGAGCAGTCCTACCAGGCCCTCGAGCGCTTCGGCCGGGATCTCACCGATGCGGCCCGGGCCGGGAAGCTGGACCCGGTCATCGGCCGGGACGACGAGATCCGCCGGGTCATCCAGGTTCTCTCCCGCCGCACCAAGAACAACCCGGTGCTCATCGGGGAGCCGGGCGTGGGCAAGACGGCCATCGTGGAGGGCCTGGCCCGGCGCATCGTGGAGGGAGACGTCCCCGAGAGCCTCCGCAACAAGCGCCTCGTCGCCCTGGACCTGTCGTCCATGGTGGCGGGGGCCAAGTACCGGGGCGAGTTCGAGGAGCGCCTGAAGGCCGTGCTCAAGGAGATCGCCCACTCCGAGGGCGAGGTGGTCACCTTCATCGACGAGCTGCACACGGTGGTGGGGGCCGGGGAGCCGAGGGCGCCATGGACGCCGGCAACATGATCAAGCCCATGCTCGCCCGCGGTGAGTTGCGCATGATCGGCGCCACCACCCTCGACGAGTTCCGCAAGCACATCGAGAAGGACCCCGCCCTGGAGCGGCGGTTCCAGCAGGTGCTGGTTGGCCAGCCCACAGTGGAGGACACCATCGCCATCCTGCGGGGCCTGAAGGAGCGCTATGAGGTGCACCACGGGGTCCGCATCCAAGACGCCGCCCTGATGGCCGCTGCCGTGCTCTCCGACCGGTACGTCACGGCGCGGTTCTTGCCCGACAAGGCCATCGACCTGGTGGACGAGGCGGCCAGCCGCCTGCGCATCGAGATCGACTCCATGCCCACCGAGATCGACGTGGTGGAGCGCCGCATGCGCCAGCTGGAGATCGAGCGGGTGGCTCTCGCCAAGGAGACCGACCCCGCCTCCAAGGAGCGACTCGAGGCCCTCGATCGGGAGCTGGCCGAACTCCAGGAGCAGTCGTCGTCCATGAAGGCCCACTGGCTGGGTGAGAAGGAGGCCATCGCCGAGATCCAGTCGCTCAAGGAGCAGCTCGAGTCCCGTCGCGAGGACGCCGAGCGCTTCGAGCGGGAGGGAGACCTCACCAAGGCGGCCGAGATCCGCTACGGCGAGCTGCCTCACCTGGAGCGGGCCGTGGCGGAGGCCTCGGCGCGCCTGGCCGAGCTGCAGGCCACCCACAAGATGCTGAAGGAGGAGGTGGACGAGGAGGACGTGGCCGAGGTCGTCTCCAAGGCCACCGGCATCCCCGTCTCGCGGCTAATGGAGGGCGAGGTCCACAAGCTCGTGCGCATGGAGGACGTGCTCCATGAGCGGGTCGTGGGCCAGGACGACGCCGTCCACGCCGTGGCTGCAGCCATCCGCCGCAGCCGGGCCGGCCTCTCCGACCCCAACCGCCCCATCGGCTCGTTCCTCTTCCTCGGGCCCACCGGCGTGGGCAAGACCGAGCTGGCCCGCGCCCTGGCCGGGTTCCTGTTCGATGACGAGCGGGCCATGGTGCGCATCGACATGGGCGAGTACCAGGAGCGCCACACCGTTGCCCGCCTGGTCGGCGCCCCTCCCGGCTACGTGGGCTACGAGGAGGGCGGCCAGCTCACCGAGACCGTTCGACGCCGTCCCTACGCCGTGGTGCTTCTCGACGAGATCGAGAAGGCCCACGCCGACGTGTTCAACGTGCTGCTCCAGGTCCTCGACGACGGCCGCCTCACCGACGGCCAGGGCCGCACCGTGGACTTCACCAACGTGGTGCTGGTGATGACGTCCAACCTCCAGGGCGAGCCGGCCGACTTCTTCAAGCCCGAGTTCGTCAACCGCATCGACGACATCATCCGCTTCCGGGCTCTCACCCAGGACGACATCGCCCGTATCGTGACCATCCAGCTCGAGCACCTGCGCCGCCGCTTGGCTCAGCGGCGCCTGTCCCTGGAGCTGAACGACGACGCCTTGGCCTGGCTGGCGCAGCGGGGCTATGACCCGGTCTACGGGGCTCGTCCGCTCAAGCGGGTCATACAGCGAGAGGTGTCCGACAAACTGGCCCTGGCCCTGCTCGAGGGCGAGTACCAGGAGGGCGGCACGGTGAAGGTCGACGTCGAGGGCGACGCCATCGTGCTGCGGTAGCGCCGTCTGGCCCTCACTCGCTCCAGGAAGCGTCGGGGAACTCCGGTGGCCATCCCGGCATGGGGAGCTTGTTGCTGCCGGCGTGGGCCACCAGCCATCCGCTTTCGGTGTTGTGCATCAGGAACGGCCGGGCCACGTACAGGGTCTCGTCGGTGGCGATGACCGGTTCCTCCTCGCGCGAGTACACGACGACCTCGTAATCCGGGCCCATGGCACGACCGCGGTTGGCAACGCTCCAGCGCCCGAGGTCGAACTCCTGCCAGGTCTGGTGGTACGTCGCGATGACCACGTCGGCGAAGTCATCCCACAAAGGGTGGGCCGGCCCCTCGTCACAAATCGAGGCGGCCACGTCGTCGAGGCTCTCGCCGACCAGGTCGGGTTCGCCTCTTTGGGGCCACAGCCAGGCCTGAACCTGGGCCAGGCGGAAGGCATCGTCGGTCAGCTGCCAGGCCTCTTCCCAGTCGCCGTCCTCCATAACCGCAGTGATCCAACGCCGAGCCACCCGGGCCGGCCTCTCCCTGCCGGCGCCGTTCGAGCCTCCGACCGTCGATGGACCGCTCACGCCCGTAGATTCTCACCGATGGGCACCCAACGACGTGCTCGGTACACGCTGCGACAGCGACTGGGTTACCGAATGGACAACCTGTTCTCCCGTGGCGCCACTGGGATGGTGGCCTGGCTGGGCGTGGCCACGCTCGGCCTCATCCTGGTGACCACCACCCTGGCCACGGTGGCCGGGATCGGCCCCGAGGGCGAGGGCGTCGGGTTCATCGAGTCCCTGTGGCTGAACATGTTGCGCACCCTGGACCCCGGGACCATGGGCGCCGACGTCGGGTGGCCGTTCAGGATCATCTCCCTCGTCGCCACGCTCGGCGGCATCTTGATCGTCAGCTCACTGATCGGGCTCCTGGCCAGCGCCATCAGCGCCAAGGTCGAAGAGCTCCAGCGGGGCAAGACCCTGGTGCTGGAGGCTGGTCACACGCTGGTGCTCGGTTGGTCCCCGAAGATCTTCCCCATCCTGTCGGAGCTGCTACTGGCCAATGCCAACCAACGGTCGGCCTCGATCGTCGTACTCGCTCCCGTGGCCAAGAGCGAGATGGACGAACAGATCCGTTCCCGGGTCGGCACCCGACGCAACGTGCGGATCCTCTGCCGCACGGGCGTGCCGTTCGAGCATGCCGACCTGAGCATCACCAATGCTCAGTACGCCAAGTCGATCATCGCCCTCGGTTCGGACGAGGTCGACCAGGACGCCCAAGTGATCAAGACCGTGCTGGCGCTGGTGGGCAACGAGCTCGTTCCCCGGGACGTGCCCGTGGTGGCCGAGGTCACCCACCGCCGCAACGCCGACGCACTGCGGGCCGCCACCGGCAATCAGGTGGTCGTCATCCAGCCCTCCGAGATCATCGCCCACATCACGGCTCAGATCTCCCGCCAACCAGGCCTCAGCGTCGTCTACCAGGAGCTGCTCGACTTCGACGGCGACGAGATCTACTTCCACCATGAAGCGGGGCTAGTGGGCAGGACATTCGGTGACTGCCTGAACGCCTTCGAGTCGTCCGCCGTGATGGGCGTGCGTTCAGCCAACGGACGTGTACGGCTGAAACCGCCGATGAACATGGTCTTCGCTCCCGGTGACGAGATCATCGCCATCGCCGAGGACGACGACATGATTGCCATGACCGGGATCACGGGCGTGGAGCCGCCGACGCCGCTCCACCGCGAGCCCCTCACCCAGTCCACGCCCGAGTGCATTCTCGTGCTGGGCTGGAACGATCTGGGCCCGCTCATTCTCCGAGAGCTCGATCGCTACGTCGCCCCCGGGTCCAAGGCCAAGATCGCCCTCGACCGGGAGCTGGTAGGGGTCGGGGCCACCGAACTCGCCCACGAGCTCACCAACCTCTCCGTTCAGTTCGAGGATGCCGGCAAGGACCACGACGACGTGGACCGGCTTCTCCGCGAGGACGGGTACGCCAACGTGATGATCCTTTGCTACCGGCACGGTGTGACCGAGGCCCAGGCCGATGCCAGGGCCTTGATGACGCTGCTGCAGACGCTGCAGACGTCGGAGAGGCTCGACCGATCCGTCCACGTCATCACCGAGCTGCTCGACGTCCGCGACGTCCGCTTGGCACCGCAGACCACCGCCGACCACTTCGTGGTGAGCGAGCGGCTGAGCAGCCTCCTTCTCGTGCAGCTGTCTGAGAACATGGAGCTGCTCGGCGTCTTCACCGATCTCTTCGATGCCGAGGGCGCGGAGATCTACCTCCGACCGGCGAGCCACTACCTGGTCCCAGGGGAGACGGTCCAGTTCTCCTCGCTGGTCGAGGCAGGCGGGAGGCGGGAGGAGGTCGTCCTCGGGTACCGGATCGCCTCCCTCGCCCATTCGGAGGAAGAGAGCTTCGGCGTCTTCCTCAACCCGCCCAAGTCCAGCTCTCTGACGCTCGGTCTCGATGACTCGCTGATCGTCCTTGCCGAAGATGCCTGAGTCAGGACTTGAGCAGTCGCTCTACGGCCGCCGTGGCCTCGGTGACCTTGGCCGATGCCTCCGCCCCGCCCTTGGCCGCGGCCTCGGTGACGCAGTGCTCCAAGTGGCCGTGGAGGAGCCCGACGGCCACGCTGTGGAGGGCCTTGTTCACGGCGGAGATCTGAGTCAGGACGTCGATGCAGTACGTGTCCTCGTCGATCAGCCGCTGCAGGCCCCGCACCTGCCCCTCGATGCGCCGGAGCCGCTTGATGTAGTCGTCTCGCTGCACCGTGTAGCCCTGCATCCCGGACCTCTTCCTCGTGATTCACGCCATGACAACTTTACCCTGGGAGGGTATACTCCTCCCCTTGCCTCGACAAGGAGGACCATCCACATGAAGCGTCTCCTCACCGTGCTCGCCCTCTTGGGTCTGGCCCTGGCCGCGTGCGCGAGCAAGGAAGAGGCCAAGAAGCACAACGAGGCCGACATCGAGTTCGTGCAGGGCATGATCCCCCACCACGAGCAAGCCCTTCACATGTCAGAGCTGGCGGCCAAGCACGCCAACAGCCCCGACGTGAAGACCATCGCCTCCACCATCACCACCAAGCAGGAGGAGGAGATCAAGACCATGGAGACGCTGCTCCACGAGTGGGGGGTCAAGCCGGAGAAGGCTGGTGGACACGACGCCCATGGAGGGGCCGGCACCATGCATCCGGGCATGTTGTCCGACTCGAAGCTGAAGGAGCTGGAGGAGGCCAGGGGTGTCGAGTTCGACAAGCTCTTCCTGAAGGGCATGGTGGAGCATCACAAGGGCGCCATCACCATGGCCGAGGAGGCTGAGCACAAGGGCGAGAACAAGGAGGTCAAGAAGCTGGCCGCCGAGATCAAGCGCGCTCAGGAGCGCGAGATCGAGGAGATGGAGAAGGAGCTGGTGGGGCTCTAGCGAGAGGGCGTGCGCGACTGCTCAGCTCATGGCGTTGGCCATGGCCGCCATCAGCAGTAGCCCGCCGTCCACCACGAACGAAGCGCCCGTGGTGTAGGAGGCCTCGGGACTGGCCAGGTGGACGATGGCGTGGGCGATCTCCCTGGCGTCGCCCGGCCGGCCGAGGGGGATGCCGGGGCGGTCCTTCTTCGTCGGGTCTTCGTCGTGCTGGCCGGTCATGGGGGTGGCGATCTCGCCCGGGGCGACGGCGTTGACGGTGACACCGTGCTCGGCCAGCTCCAGGGCCATCACCTTGGTGAGCAGGCCCAGTCCGCCCTTCGAGGCGCAGTAGGCCGCCGCCCCCTCGAGCGGCACGTGCTCGTGCACCGACGTGACGTTCACGATCCGGCCTCCCCGGCCGGAGCCCACCATGCGCCGGGCGGCCCGCTGGGAGCAGAGGAAGGCACCGCTCAGGTTGATGTCGAGGACATGGCGCCATTGGTCGAAGCTCTGCTCGAGGAACGGCGCCGAGACGCCGGTGCCGGCGTTGTTCACCAGCACGTCGAGGCCCCCCAGGGCATCGGCCAGCTCGTCGATCACGCCGGCTGCCTCAGGAAGTTGGGTGAGGTCCAGGCGGCGGAGCTCGGCTCGCCGGCCCAACCCCTCGATCTCCTCCACCGTCCCCGTGGCGCCGGCCTCGTCCTCGTGCCAGGTGACGCCCACGTCGCAGCCGGCCTCGGCCAGGGCCACGGCGGTGGCCTTGCCGATGCCCGAGTCCGAAGCGGTGACGATGGCGACTCTGCTCATGACGCTCCCACGCTCATGATGACGCCACTGGCCCGGAGCTCCAACGAAGAATCGCCCCGAGGCCGTCGGCGGGGCCGTCGGCGCCAGTCTGGCCCGGGATGACACGCACGCTCGCGCCAGTGCCGAGGGCAGCGCGCACGGCCACGTCCACCAGCCGGGCCCGCTGGTGCTCGTTCACACCCATGGCTTGGATGGTGTCCTCGGTGAGCGCCACGTGGGTGGGCTCGGGGCCGAACCAGCCCTGGCGGTCGTCAGCGGGGTCGTCGTGGACCAGGAGCGTCTCCACCTGGGCCATGGCCAGTGCTTCCAGGGTGCGGGCCGGGCCGTCGGAGGCCTTGTCGTCCTGGCCCGATTCCTCCCGGAACTTGGCCAGCATTACGTCGGTGTCATGGGCCACGGCGGCCTCCACCAGCCGGTCCACGTCGGTGACCACGTCATCTATGGAACCGTCCACGGACCGCCCGCCATCCACGACCTCCAGCTTGTCCAGCACCTCCCTGGGCAACGCCTCCTTCAGCAGCTCGATGGCACGGACGTCGCCGGCGGTCACTACCAGCCTGGCGTCGACGTGGTGGAAGAGCCGCACGACCTCTTCGCTCACGGCCTTGGCGTTCTGCTCCCAGAGACTCTCCACCCGGTGGTGGTTGCGCCGCTGCGATTCACCATGGGGGGCCGACGAACCCACCAGGTCCTGTCCCCCTCGAGCCTCTCGCTGGATGTTGGGAGCAGCGGCCCGCAAGCCGAACAGGTCCGCTCCCCGGCTGTCGGCCAGGACGGCCACGTGGGGCGGCGACGCCTGGCGCCACCTCAGCACCCCCGTCAAGAGAGGCAACGGCGCCCATCGCCCCAGGTCCTCTGCGGGCGGGTCGGGATGATGCTCCACCTGGAGCAGACCGCCGGGGGTGGCGAACACCGCCATGCACTGCCCCATCAGATGGGCGTCGGCAACGAGAGGGTCGACCGCCTCCAGCACGCCCTCGGGGGCACCCTCCCCGGCCAGAGTCGATCGCAGCGACTTCCAGCGCTGCTCGGCCCGTTGGGCGGCGTTGTCGATCTCCGCTTCGGTGGTGAGGTACACGGAGAGGAAGGGGCCGTCGCCCAGCACGAGCTCGGTGAGCTCGGGGGCGGTCACGGCCACACGGGGGTTAGCGCCTGAGTGTTCCATCGGGCCAGTCTGCCCGGTTCCCGCCGCCACGCGCCCGCCGCCGGCAGGGCAGGCTCTCGAGTCGGTTGACGGCTTTACCGGAGTTCGCCGTCGCCTCTGACGCCTCTCACGCCTGGTCGGCAGAAGCGTGGACCCGGCGGGGCTTGCGCCGGAGGTCAGAAGGGATCCGAAGCCCGAAGAACGCCGTGACCATGGCCAGCAGCACGGCAAGGTTGATGCCGAAGTGAAACCAAGCCGGGTCGAGTACCCGGGTGGCGATGCCTGGAGGTTCGCCCCCGCTGGCGACGTACTGCATCGTGCGTACCACATGCTCAACCAGGTGGTAACCCTGCACGGCGACGCCGAGCACGAAGATCCGCCAGTAGGTCCGATGCAGGGCGCGCCAGGCCGCTCGGCCGGGGGCGCCGTAACCGATCAGGACCACGACGAATCCCCACATGAGCATGGCGTTGAACCCGAGGTGGAGCCACTCGAAGTCGATCCCGCCGAGGACCGGATGCACATGCCTCGCTCCGAGTTTCTGGTTCGCCACCGCGAGCGTGTGCTCCATCTGGTGGAAGGTTTGGTAGATGACCAGACCGGTGAACTCAACCGCGGACCAGTAACGGCTTCTCAGCGGAGTGGTCGGGTCCGAGGCTCGCTGAGGGACGACGGGTGGCGGCGCTGTCGTTGTCGTCATCTGGACTCAACCCATGTGGCCACTGACTCCAGCGTCTCACGTACCGAGGACTCAGGTGACACCGCCGCCGAGACGAGCCCCGGCTGGCGAGGGGTGTGAGGATCCTCATCCAGACCGTGACGAGGGCGAAGCCCGCATCGGCCCGGCGCCAAGACGTGACATCGGCACCTGTTCACCGACAAGGGCGATATGGGGAGACGCAGTAGCGGGGCAGTCGTACTCTTCCCGGGCCGAGCCGTCGACATGCAAAGGTGAGCCTCGACGGCGCACAGCCAGGGGCGTTGACGGCGGCAGGTCCTCCCTCGACGCGTGCCCTGGTGGTGGTGCCCACCTACGAGGAGGCCGAGAACATCGTCTGGGTCCTCGAGACCCTTCGTGCCGCCGTCCCCGGAGCGGAGGTCCTCGTGGTCGACGACGCGGGGGCCGACGACACCGCTGCCGTGGCCGAGGAGGCGGCTGCCCGCCTCGGAGGGGTCAAGGTGCTGCGGCGGCCGGCCAAGGCAGGCCTCGGCACCGCCTACCTGGCTGGGTTCGCGGTGGCCATGGAGCACGGGTACGGGGCCGCCGTGGAGATGGACGCCGACCGCTCCCACGATCCCCAGGCCCTCGTCACGCTGCTCGCAGAGCTCGACTCGGGCGCCGACCTCGCCATCGGCTCTCGCTACGTCCCCGGCGGGGTGATCCCCCGCTGGGCTGCGTACCGCCGGCTGCTCTCGAGGGTGGGCAATCACGTGGCCACGGTCGCCGTCGGGACCCATGTGGGCGACCTCACCTCCGGCTTTCGGGCCTACAGGACCGAGGCTCTGAAGGCCACGGACCTTTCCTCCGTGCGCTCCGAGGGCTACGGCTTCCAGATCGAGATGGCGGCGCGCGTGATGAGTGCGGGCGGCAAGGTGGTCGAGGTCCCCATCACCTTCCGCGACCGCACCCGCGGCGCGTCCAAGCTCTCGGTTCGGATCGTCGTCGAGGCGCTCGTGCTGTGCGCCGGCCTCTGGTGGCGCCGCCACCGTGAACCTCGGCCCGAGACCGCCGGAGGGGGCCCCGCAGCTCCGGCGTGGCGCTGCCCCATGTGCGCGTCCCTGATCGCAACGGCCAGTCAGTAGACCTCGGGAGATCAACCGCGTCAAGAGGTGGCGCGGGCATCGCACCCCTGAAGGAGGTTCGCCGGGACGCCCTCAGCCCTGGACGCGAGACTCGTCTCATGGGCGTGACCGAGGCCGCAGAACCCCATGCGTCGGCCGCCGGGAGGGCGGTGGGAGGTGTCGAGGAGTTCGACGTCGTGGTGGTTGGGGCCCGCTGCGCTGGGTCGCCGCTCGCCACCCACCTCGCCCGATCCGGTCTGGGTGTCTGCGTGGTCGACCGGGCCGAGTTCCCGAGCGACACCATCTCCACCCATTTCTTCCAGGTCGAGGGCGTTGCCGTCCTCGACCGCCTGGGGGTGATCGAGCGTCTCCTGGCCACGGGTGCGCCGTGGATCGAGTCGATCTCCATGCGCGTCGAGGACATCTCCGTGTCACAGCGCCTTCCCTGCCGGCCGGGTGACGCCGGGCCCGGGCTGTGCGTGAGGCGCCCGCTGCTCGACACCATCCTGGTCGATCGGGCCCGCGAGGCAGGGGCAGAGGTGCGCACCTCCATGCGTGTCACCGGCTTGGTGGAGAACGGCGGCCGGGTGTGCGGCGTGCGGGCGCTTGGGGGTGACGGTCGCCAGGTCGAGCTTCGTGCTCCCCTGGTGGTGGGCGCCGATGGCATGGGCTCTACCGTCGCCCGACTGGTGGGCGCCCGCCGCTACCACGTGGTTCCAAATCAGCGCTTCGGCTATTGGGCCTATTTCGAGGGGGCTCACTGGGAAGCTCCCGCGGCCATCTCCTTCGAGCGGTGGGACGACGAGTTGGTCATCGGACTGCCGACCGACAGTGGCCTCTACATCGCCATGGCGCTGCCTCCCTTGGCGCGGCTGTCGTCGTTCACCGCCGACCTCGAGTCCAGCTTCGACGCCCACGTCACAGCATCGCCCCTGGTCGGCGCCGTCATCGATGGAGCCGGGCGCACGGGTCGGCCCCGGGGCATGGCCGGCTACCCAGGCTTCTTCCGCGACTCGGCCGGCCCGGGGTGGGTGCTCGTTGGCGACGCCGGCCACTTCAAGGACCCCACGCCCGGTCAGGGGATCTCGGACGCCCTACGTCAGGGAGAGACCCTGGCTCAGGCAATCGTGGAAGGACTGGGTGGGAGCCGGGCCCTCGACGTCGCCTTGGCAGAGTGGTGGCGCTGGCGGGACGACGATGCCTTGGAGATGCACTGGTTCTGCAGCGACATGGGGGCAGCCGGACCGGTACCGCGTCCCTTCCTCGAGATGGTCCGTGCCTTCGCCTCCCATCCCGACGGCCTCGACCCCTGGTTCGACATCCTGAGCCACCGGCTGGCGCCCTCCGACGTCCTCACGCCGACGCGGCTCCTCACCGCCACCGCCCGCCTCCTTCGACAAGGCTCGGAGCCACGGGCCAAGGTGATGCGCGAGACCTGGAAGATGGCAGCCGACGACGTGCACCGCAAGCGCCTGCGCAAGCGGCCCGTCCGCAACATCTAGCAATCACCACTTGGCCCCGATCATTCAGCTCCCAACCATGCACGCGGAAGCCCACTCGGGCGCTCCGACGCTCAGCGTCGGGCCGGCTCGTCTTCCTCTGACGTGGCGTCGGGATGCGGCACTTCGATCACGACGAGTGCATCGATTCCCTCGAAGTCGTACGGGTTGCACGTGTAGACGGCCAGATCGTTGGCTATCGCCGTCGCCGCGATCATGGCGTCGTAAGTACGCGCTGAGGTCTTGCGCCCGGCCCGTCGGAGTGAGGCAGCCACGCGTCCGAAGGCACGAGCCGCGTCGGCATCGAACGGCAACGGATCGAAGTCGGCTTCGGCTTGCTGGAGATGGGCCTGGCGGACGGCCCGTTCGTCGTCGGTGTCAGCAACGAGTGGCCCCACCGAGAGCTCCGCGAGCGTGACCGCCGTGATGACCGGTTCGTCGGGGAGCACGTCGGGGTGGAATAGACGCGGCAGGAGGATGACCGTGCTGGTGTCGAGCACTCCCCGTGTCACCTGAGGGCTGTTGGTCAAAGAGCGGCGTCGAGGACGCTATCGAGGTCGGCACGGACAGCCCCTGGATCTACCACGGGGAGCTTTCGCCAGCGTTCGACCAGCACGGTGGCGGGAACGGGCCGCTGGCCCAAGGGACGCAGCTCAGCCACCGGCTTGCCCGAACGGGTGATGGTGACTTTCTCGCCGCGCGCCACACGATCGACAACCTCGCCCCCGTGGTTGCGGAGCTCCCGGATGGTCACCTCTGCCATGACGGTCACCGTATCACCAGTGAGACATGCCGTTGGTTGGCGAGGAGAAGACGGAGGGCGCTGAGGCGTCGCTCGAACCACTGACGCCAGGGCGGCGGGCGGGGCCTCGCAAGGGTGGGGGCCAGGCGGCGTCGCCCGCGGCGCTCTTACGCCCGGGCACGTTCTTGACATGGCGAGGGTTCACAAGGAGCAACTCCAAGCCGGCCACCTCCTCCAGGATGTGCCACGCCGGCCGCCAGTAGTCGCCGGTGGCCTCCATTGCCACCTGGGTCACGCCCTCGGCCACTAGCCAGTCCCACAGCGCATCAGCTCGGCGGTGAAGGTCGAGAGCTCCCTCACCTGCTGGCGGCGATCGCCACCTGGTTTCGGCGTTCGCACCGCCGCCACCACGGTCCTCTTGTGGACATCCGACGCAGCGCAGCGATCAACAATGACGTCCATCGCTTTCCTCATTGGTCGGTTCTTGTTGCACCGCCCAAGGGGTCGCATCGCTCAAGACTCTGAGACACGTGCTCGCAGCAACAATCAAGGGTGCCTGCAGACCCCGGCACCAGTGTGACTTCGGGGTCGCGGCACCAATGCGATTCCGGGTGCGATTCCGGGCTCGGCGGGCGGCACGCCAGGAGTTTCATCCCCACGGGTGCCCTACGCCAGGAGGGCATGTGGGACTGACCTGGACTCCAACTAGCAGCAGGCAGGCGAAGCAGCCCCAACGGGATTCGAACCCGTGTCTCCACCTTGAGAGGGTGGTGTCCTCGGCCTCTAGACGATGGGGCCCAACTCTTGGTGCAGCCCAATCATAGGAGGCCAACGTCAGCCCATGACCTCCGAGGCGGGGACCCAGTCCCTTAAGCTCAACCCCGAGACGGCGGCAGAGAGGTGGACCGGTGGCGCGAGACGAGGAGCGGGTTCCCCCCGAAGAGGAGGAAGGCGTCTGGTGCATCACGGACGGCGATCCCGTCGGGCGTCGCCCACCGGAAACTTTTCGCGCCGACGGGGTGGAGAACCTCACCTACAACAACCCCTATGCCCTGGAGATCGAGCGGGTCTGGTTCGACCAGAGGATCGTCTATGCCGTGGAGAGCGGCGAAGTCGCGGTCGACTTCGACGAGAATCGCACTGCCGTGAGGAACAAGGTCGCCCAGGAATACCAGATCGTCCACGCCGTCGACCTCGACGAGCACGGCAAGCTCGAGCACGGAACCGAGCCCGATCGGGTGGAGGGCCAGTACAACATCTACGACTCCGTCCCAGGCATGGAGAACTACTCCCCGCTCTGGCAGTTCAACTACGTGATAGTCCCGCCGGAGTATGAGCCCAACGCCTTGCGCTCAGAGGCAGATTGCCTGAGCAGCGGCTACCCGATTCGCAAGAGCACCATCGTCGAGAACTGACCAGTCCTGTGAGCGCCGCCGTGAGCGCGCCCTGAAACCAGCGAGGAACCCCAGGCGTTCTGGCTGCCTACCGAGGGTTCCGCCGGCTGACGCGCCGGGCCTTGACTTCGTACATGGCGGCGTCGGCCCGCGCCAGCAGCGCCTCGGGGTCGTCGCCATCGCGGGAAACGACGCGCCCGACGCTGACGGTCACGAAGGCTCGGCCCCCGGCGAGGTCGTAGGGCTGAGCCACCGCCGACGCGATCCGCTCCGACAACTGGTCCGCTTCCTCGTCGTCCCGCAGGAACTCGCATAGCACCACGAACTCGTCGCCACCCACCCGCGCCGCGGTGTCGCTGGTGCGAAGGCTGGCCCCGAGCCGGTTCGCCATCTCGATGAGCAGCTCATCACCGGCGGCGTGACCAAGGCGGTCGTTGACGGCCTTGAAGCCGTCGAGGTCGAGATACAGCACGGCGAGCGCCGCTCCCTGGCGCTCGGCTTGGGCCAGACCGTGGCTGAGGCGGTCGCGGAGCAACGCTCGATTGGCCAGGCCCGTGAGTTCGTCGTGCAGCGAGCGCTGGACGAGCTGGTCTTCGAACGCCTTGCGACCGGAGATGTCCTCCGCCTTCGTCACGAAGAACCGCTTTCCCTGGGCGTCGGTCACCAACGACCGAGCCTGCAGGACCCACACCGAGCTCCCGTCGGTACGGAGGTAACGCTCCTCGAGGCGGTAGCTCGCCATCTCCTCCGTCACGAGCCGGTCCATGAGAGCAAGATCTGTCTGGAGGTCGTCGGGGTGGGTGAGGGCATGGCAACTGGTCCCCAGAAGCTGCTCGGCGCTGTGTCCGGTGATCTCACACATGGCCGGGTTAACGTCGACAAAGGTCCCGTCGATGCTCAGCAGGGCCAGTCCGATCGGGGCGTGGTCGAACGCGGATCTGAACCGCGACTCGCTGGCTCGGTACCCAGACTCCGCCTGCCGGGGGTCGCTGATGTCCTCGAAGGCGGCGATGGCGTAGGCCAGCTCGCCGGTCCGGTCGTACATGGGTACACCCCACGCCTGGACAGGCACACGGGCGCCGGACCAAGCGATCTCCATGTCGTCCACGCTCGCGGCCTCGCCCTCCAGAGCCCGCATCAGGGGCATTCGACCGGTCGGGTACGCCCGGTCGGTACCCGCCACGTAGGCCTGGTGGACCTCGGCCAGGCCACCCGGACGCGCTTCGGCCCTGGCGCCATTGCCGAGGAGCTTCTCGGCAATGGCGTTGGCGTAGAAGGGCCGCCCGGTGTGATCCACCACGAGCACGGCGATGGGCAGCTGCTCGAGGAAGCGAGCAAACAGATTCTCCGCCGGTTCGTCTTCGGCTGGCGCTACCAGGACCACCCACTTCGATGAATCGGGAACCCCTTGGCTCGGGGGGGAGGACTCGAACCCCCAATAACAGGGCCAGAACCTGTCGTGTTGCCGATTACACCACCCCCGATCGACCGGAACCAGGCTAGTCGCTCGCCAGGCTGTGGCCCACACTGCTCACCCGGCGGAAGCCGAGCACGCGCCCAGCAGCCACGGCCAGGGTCTCCTTCCCGAGATAGGGCAGCGTCTCGGTGCCGGTGATGGGAGATGTCGTGGTGGGCGAGGTGTGAGCCTCCAACCCCAGCTCGGAGGCCATGGCCTCGATGCGGGCGGCGTGGAATCCGTCCGAGACCAGCACCACGTCGGTCATTCCTCGCCGCTTCAGCAACCGGGCCGCCGAGGCCAGTGACTCCCACGACGTTCGGCCCTGCACCTCGCGAAGGATCGAGGAGTCCGGAACGCCCTTGCTCCTCAGGTACCTCGCCGAAGCCCCGGCCTCGCTGAACCGGTCCTCCGGCAGGCGGCCCCCGGTGACCACCAATCGGTCGGCGTAACCCCGCTCGAAGAGCTTGGCCGCGTGGTCTAGACGGGCGCGAAGTACCGGGGAAGGCGTGCCGTTGTACTGAGCGGCCCCGAACACCACGATGGCCTGCACCCGCTCAACGTCGTCGCGCCGCGAGGCCTGGAACACCTGCACGAAGGTGACGCCGAGGTAGGCGATGACCAACAGCAGGGCCCCGGCCCCGATGCGCGAGGGCCAGCGCAGCACGGTCCCTAGGCCTCCAGTCGCTCGAGGGCCCGGCGCAGCCGCTCGCGCGTCGGCTCCCTTCCCAGCACCTCGAGCGACTCGAAGAGCGGCGGCCCGACGTCGCGACCGGTGACGGCCACCCGCACCGGGAACTGGGCCTTGGCCAAGCCGAGCTGGTGGCGCTCGCCGACAGCGGCGGTGACCTGATGGAGGGCCGCTGCAGTCCACGCGCAGGATGCGAACTCCTCGCGGGCCGCGGTCAGGATCTGCTTGGCCGCAGGGCCTCGGACGACCCGCTTGTCCCAGGCCTTCTCGTCGATGCGGGGCTCGGGGAGGAACAGGAACTCCACCATCGCCGGCACCTCGCCCAACGTGCGTACTCGCTCCTGCACCAGAGGGGCGAGCACGTCGAAGGCGGCGAAGTCGAAGTCGCCCGGAGCCCACGAACCGTGCTCCAGGAATGTCCCTGAAGCCCCCACGAACTCCGTCGCTGAGAGCGCCCGGATGTACTCGGCATTGAAGTGCAGCAGCTTGCGCTCGTCGAAGAAGGCGGGGGACGAGTTGACGTCCTCGAGACGGAAGGCGGCCACCATCTCGTCGAGGCTCACGACCTCACGACCGCCCGGCGGCGCCCATCCGAGGAGGGCGAGATAGTTGCGCATGGCCTCGGGCAGGTATCCCTGCTCCCGGTACTGCTCGAGGGCCACCTTGTCCCGCCGCTTCGAGAGCTTCTTGCCGGCCTGGTTCACCAGCACCGGAACGTGAGCAAACACGGGTGGGTCTCCGCCTCCCAGCGCGCCCCACAACAGCAGGGCCTTCACAGTGTTGGGGAGGTGCTCTTCACCTCGGATGACGTGGGTGATGCCCATGGCCATGTCGTCCACGACGACGGCCAGGATGAAGATGGGCGTCTCGTTGGAGCGGAGGATGACGAAGTCCTCGACGGTGTGGTGCTCGAAGACGGGCGCTCCCCGGATGACGTCGATCACGGTGGTGCTGCCCTCGTCCGGCGTGCGGAAGCGCAGGGCTCGCCCCTCCCCCGGCGTCAACCCCCGGTCGCGGCAGTAACCGTCGTATCCAGGCGTTGGGATGTGGCGCGTTCGCTCGTCCCGCGCCTCTCGGGAGCAGTCGCAGTAGTAGGCCCGGCCGTCGGCGAAGAGCTTCTCGGCGGCCTCGGCGTAGAGATGGGACCGCTCGGACTGGTGGTACGGACCGTCATCCCAATCGAGGCCGAGCCACCGCAGGGCGTCGACGATGCCCACCGTCCACTGCTCCTGATTGCGCTCGGCGTCGGTGTCCTCGATGCGCAGCACCATGCTGCCTCCGTGATGGCGAGCGAAGAGCCAGTTGAAGAGGGCGGTGCGGGCGCCGCCGACGTGGAAGATGCCCGTCGGCGAGGGGGCAAAGCGGACGCGTACGGGTGCGCTCGCCGGCGCCGAATCGCCCTCCACCGGGACAGTCTCCCACCGGCTCGGAGTCATCGGTGCCACCTCTCCGAGCCAGAGCACTCAGCCCCAGGAGGAGAGGTGCTCGAGGAGGAGCCGGTCGAGCTCATCGGCGGCCACCTCGGGGATCCAGTGACTCACCCCTTCGATGACCTCGAAGCGGTAGGGACCCTCCACGTGAGAGGCGGTGGCCTCGGCGGCGTCGCGCCCCAGGGCGACGTCCTTGTCGCTCCACACGTACATCGTGGGGGTGGTGATGGGGCCGATTCCCAGTGCCTCCTCGGGTGAGACGGCCCGGTACCAGCTCAGGGCCGCAGTCAAGGCCTCCGGCTGGCGCATGAGGTCGACGTAGGGGTCGGCCTCCTTCTCCGGGAGCCCGGCGGCCACCAGCGTCTTGCGAAGGCCGTCACCGTCGTTTGCCAAGAGGGTCTTCTCGGCGATGCCCTCCTGGCGAAAGAAACCGATGTACGCCGATCGCACGGCCTGGTCACCCTTGCCGGAGGCGATGGCTTCGAACAAGGCGGCCGGATGGGGCAGGGACACGGCGGTGAGCGTGCGAAGGCGCTCGGGATAGCGGGCAGCCAGATGCCATGCCACCCAGGCGCCCCAGTCGTGACCCACCACGTCGACCTGGTGACCGCCCATCTCGTCCACGATGGCCAACGCGTCGGCCACGAGGTGATCGGTGGCGTAGTGCTCCACGCCCTTGGGACGCGCCTTGGGCGAGTAACCCCTCTGGTCGGGGGCCACGGCCCGGTAGCCGGCCTCGGCCAGGGTGGCCAACTGATGGCGCCACTCGAACGAGCTCTGGGGGAACCCATGGAGGAGGAGCACCAGGCGGCCGTCAGCGGGGCCCGCCACCTGGGCGCTGAACCGGTAGGCGCCGACGGGTACCTCGATCGTCTCCATGGACAAGGGGATCGTGCTCGGTCGGCTACCAGACGAAGAGGCTGCGCCAGTCCGAGCCCAACTGCTCCCGGACGCGGGCCGGCGTGCTCCGCAGCGTTGATACGGCGACGCGGTCGGCGATGGCTCGCTGGTCGAGGTAGGCCTTGGCCGTCCCCTGGAAGAGGGGCTTGCGCATCTGGACCAGCTCGTCGGGGGCGTCACCGAGGAACCCCCACACGGTGAAGGCCAGCTCCATGTCGGGCTTCACCGGCGCCCGGCCGAACAACGAGGCTCGGCGCAGGCCGACCCCGAGGCAGCCGGCGATGGCATCCTCGGCCCGTTCGCCCTCGGCCAGCTCGAGGCGCTCCTCGAACTGCCCGGCCAAGAGCATGCCGTATCCCTGGTCCGGGCCCGGAGAGCCGAAACGCCCACCCGTCGGGTGCCCCCGCCTGCCGCCCACCTCGGCCGGGCGGTCCTGGAACCACTGACGGGCAGGAGGGAGGCGATCGGCGGGTCGCACGCGATCGACAGAGGACAGCGGCACGTAGTCGGGCTGGGCCATCACAGCCTCCCGTCGCCGCTACGGCCGGTCCGCCCGTTGCCGCCCTCGCCCTCTCCTTGATGCAGCAAGCCGTAAACGATGCTGTCCGCCAGAGCCTGCCACGACGCCTCGATGATGTTCTCCGAGACGCCGATCGTGGACCACGAGCGCTCACCGTCGGTGGAGTCGATGAGCACTCTGGTGACGGCTCCGGTGCCCTTGGCCGTGTCGAGGACGCGCACCTTGTAGTCCGTGAGGTGGAGGTTGGCGAGCTCGGGGTGACTGGGCCCGATCGCCTGGCGCACGGCGGCGTCGAGCGCGTTCACCGGACCGTTGCCCTCGGCGGTGGCCACGATCCGCTCGTCACCCACGTGCACCTTGATGGTGGCCTCGGTGACGAAGCGGCCGTCTTCGCGCTGCTCGGTGATCACCCGGAACGACTCGAGCCGGAAGAAGCCCTGTTCCCACCCGCCGGCCCCTCGCATGAGCAGCTCGAGGGAGCCGTCGGCGGCCTCGAAGTGGTAGCCCCGGTGCTCCAGCTCCTTCAGGCGCTCCAGCACGCCGCCGAGGGCGGCCCCGTCCACCTCGAGACCCAGCTCCTGGGCCTTGAACTGCAGGGTGGAGCGCCCGGACAGCTCGCTCACCACGAACCTGGTGCCGTTGCCCACCAGGTCGGGATTGACGTGCTCGTAGGCATCGCGGGCGCGAGCCAGCGCCGAGGTGTGGAGCCCCGCCTTGTGGGCGAAGGCCGACGCCCCTACGTAGGGCTGCTGGGGATCGGGGACGATGTTCACCAGCTCGGCCACGTGATGGGCCACGGGCATGAGTCGCTCGAGCCGGTCGACGGGGATGGTCTCGACACCCATCTTCAGCGTGAGATCGGGGACGATGGTGCACAGGTTGGCATTGCCCGTGCGCTCCCCGTAGCCGTTGATGCAGCCCTGCACCTGGGTGGCTCCCATGCGCACACCGGCCAGCGTGTTGGCCACTGCGCAACCACCGTCGTCGTGGAAGTGCACGCCGATGGCCGACTCGAAGCGTGGGACCACCTCCTTCACGATGCGCTCGGCCTCGTGGGGCAGCGACCCTCCGTTGGTGTCGCACAGCACCAGGGCTTCGGCGCCGGCGTCCTCGGCGGCGCGCAGGACCCGGAGGCTGAACTCCGGGTTGCGCCTGTAGCCGTCGAAGAAGTGCTCGGCGTCGAGGAACACGGTCCGCCCCTCGCTGTGGAGGAACTCCACCGAGTCGGACACCATGCGCACGGCCTCGTCCAGGTCGGTGCGGAGCGCTTCGATGACGTGGTAGTCCCACGCCTTGGCCACGATGCACACCGTGGACGTCTCCGCCTTCAGCAGGCGGCGCAGGATCTCGTCGTCGTCGGCCCGGCCCCGGGCGCGCCTCGTGGAGCCGAAGGCCACCAGGGTGGCGGTGCCGAGGCTGAGCTCCATGGGCGCCCGCTGGAAGAACTCGTCGTCCTTGGGGTTGGCGCCGGGCCAGCCGCCCTCGATGTAGTGCACGCCCAGGTGGTCGAGCTGCTCGGCGACGCGGAGCTTGTCGTCCACGGTGAGGGAGAGCCCTTCACGCTGGCTGCCGTCGCGCAAGGTGGTGTCGTACACGTCCACCCTCCTGGGCATGGACGCCTCGAACGTGTGTGGGTCAGGTGTTGACATGCTCCAACCAATCCTTGTAGCGGTCGGCTTCACCCTTGACGGCGGCGAAGAAGGTGTCCTGGACCTTGCGGGTGATGGGCCCGGGCTCGCCCACCTCGCGATCGTCGATCGAGCTGATGGGAACGACCTCGGCCGCCGTGCCGGTGAGAAAGGCCTCCTCGGCGGTGTACAGGTCGGAGCGCAGGATGTTGGCCACCACGTGCTCGAAGCCGAGGTCCCGTGCGATGGTCATGATCGAGCGCTGCGTGATGCCCTCGAGGGCACCGGCGCTGATGGGCGGCGTGATGATGCGCCCGTCCTTCACGATGAAGAGGTTCTCGCCCGTGCACTCGCTCACGTACCCCTGGGGTGACAGCAGGATGGCCTCGTCGTAGCCCGCCTTGAGGGCCTCCACCTTGGCCATCGAGGAGTTGAGGTACATGCCCGTGGCCTTGGCCGCCGGCGGCATGGAGTTGGGGTCGGGGCGCTGCCACGAGGAGATCTTCACCCTCACGCCCCGCTTGAGGGCCAACTCGCCGAGGTAGGTGCCCCACGGCCACACGGCGATGGACACCTGGACCGGGCAGGGCAGCGGGTTGAGGCCCATCTCGCCGTAGCCGAGGTAGACCAGTGGGCGGATGTAGCACGACTCCAAGCCGTTGATCCGCACCGTGTCCTTGGTGGCCTCGATCAGCTGCTGGGCGCTGTAGGGGATGTCGATCAGATAGATCTTGGCGCTGTTGAACAGGCGGTTGATGTGGTCGGTGAGCCGGAACACGGCCGGGCCCTCGGAGGTGGCGTAGGCGCGGATGCCCTCGAACACGCCACTGCCATAGTGCAGGGCGTGGGTGAGGATGTGGACGTTGGCGTCGTCCCAGTCGACGAGCTCCCCGTCCATCCAGATCTTGTCGACCTTCTGCAGCGGCATGGCGGTCAGACCCTCTCCGCCACGGCGTCGCCGAGCTGCTTGGTGGTGCCCGTGAGGGTGGAGGCTTCGGCCACCGCCTTGGCCACGCGCTCGGCAGCGGTGGTCTCGCCGAGGAAGTCGAGCATCATGGCCGCAGATCGTACGGCGGCCAGCGGGTTGGCCGTACCCGTGCCGACGATGTCGGGTGCCGAACCGTGCACCGGCTCGAAGAGCGAAGGGCCGGTTCGAGCGGGGTTCAGGTTGGCCGAGGCGGCCAGGCCGATGCCCCCGGCCACGGCCCCGCCCAGGTCGGTGAGGATGTCTCCGAAGAGGTTGTCGGTGACGATCACGTCGTAGCACTCGGGTGAGCCGACGAGGTACATGCACGCGGCGTCGACGTGGTGATAGCCGGTTCCCACGTCGGGGAACTCGGCGGAGACCTCGTCCACCGTGCGCTGCCAGAGGTCGCCGGCGTAGGTGAGCACGTTGGTCTTGTGCACCAGGGTGAGGTGGCGGCGGTGGCGACTCTCTGCCAGCTCGAAGGCGAAGCGCACGCAGCGCTCCACGCCCATGCGGGTGTTGACCGATCCCTGGGTGGCCACCTCGTGGGGAGTGCCCTTGCGCAGCGACCCACCCTCACCGGCATAGCTACCCTCGGTGTTCTCCCGTACGACCATGCAGTCGATGCGAGGAAGGTCGGCGCCCGCGCCCAGGAGCGGCCGGAGGTTGACGTAGAGGTCCAGCTCGAAGCGCAAGCGCAGAAGGAGGCCGCGCTCCAACACCCCGGGAGGAACGTCGGGCATGCCCACGGCCCCGAGCAGCACGGCGTCGAGCCCGGCGATCTCCTCGAGCACGGCGTCGGGCAGGACCTCGCCGCTGCGCAGGTAGCGGGCACCGCCGAGGTCGTAGTCGACGGTGTCGAGGGCCACGCCGGCGGCGGCGACCACCTTCAGGGCCTCGGCGACGACCTCGGGGCCGATGCCGTCGCCACCGATGACGCCGACCTTGTGAGACAACTCAATCGCTCCTTGAACAAAGAAAAACCGCCCACTCTTGTGGACGGTCAGAGGCGCACACCCGGGAAGGCGTGCGCTTATCGAATGATGATCACGGGATAGGTGGACACAGCCCACTGAGTGTACCGGGCTTTGGTCGCCTGGCGCTAGCCTGGACCGATGTCGGAGATCGGTCAGGCTCAGGAGATCAGCCAGACGCAGCTGTCGCAGGAGGCCTACGACCGGCTGGCCGCGGAGCGTGAAGATCTCGTAACTCGGGGCAGAGTGGACATCGCCCGTGCCATCGAGGCGGCTCGAATGCTCGGTGACCTCAAGGAGAACGGTGATTACCACGCGGCCAAGGACTCCCAGGGAAAGATGGAGGCCCGGATCCGCCAGATCGACAACCTCCTCGCCCACGCCGACATCGTCGAGCCCGTCGCCGCTGGTGACGCGGTGGCCGCCGGCTCGGTGGTGTCGCTGCGCTATGAAGGCGACGACGACGTCGAGCGCTTCCTTATCGGGTCCATCGAGGAGCGCCGCCATGACCTGTCGGTGATCTCACCCGGGTCGCCCCTCGGCCAGGTCCTACTAGGGCGCCAGCCGGGCGACACGGTGGAGTACCAGGCGCCGGGCGGGATGCTCAAGGTGGAGATCGTGGAGGTCGGCTCCTAGCCCCGAAGGGAACGGCGCCGGAACCCTGCTCCTGCTGCCCGTCTTCGTCACCGGCATGGTGCGCGCGAAGCGTCTGCTGACCGACCCACTCTGCCTCTGGTGCGCCGGGCCCTCTGGCCACCTCCACCAAGGCATCGCGTGGCGGGCGCCGTGTCCCTTGACAGCCGGCCTCGTCGCCCACGGGGCGGGGAGCTACGCCGACTTCGGTCACCTCGTCCCCGCGCTGGCCGCAACGCTGACGCTGGTGGTGGGACTGGCCTTGGCCTGGCCCGTAGCACCAGGTCCTGAGCGCGGGCGGCAGGGGGCGCGGCGGTGAGCGAGGGACCCCACGTCGTGGTGG
>JAUJNQ010000005.1:106301-119765 GCA_030448025.1 Acidimicrobiales bacterium
GCAAACTCCGGCCCCTTCGTGGTCGTCGACGAGCTGCGCAAGCGCTTCGTCCCCAATGGGCCGGACGTGGTGGACGGAATCAGCTTCGCCGTGGGCCGGGGCGAGCTGTTCGGGCTCCTCGGCCCCAACGGGGCGGGCAAGACCACGACCATCGGCGTCATCACCACCCGAGTCCATCCGAGCGGCGGACGAGTGCTGGTCGACGGCATCGACGTGAGCCGGGACCCCGTCGCAGTCAAGCGTCGCATCGCCGTGGTCCCGCAGCAGAGCAACCTCGACCGCACCCTCACCGCCGCCGAGAACCTCAGCTTTCACGCCGCTTACTTCGGCTCGAACCGCCGCGACCGACGGCATCGGGCCCGCGAGATGCTCGCCCGCTTCGGCCTCGAGGGTCGTGAGGACGATGCGGTCAACAACTACTCCGGAGGGATGGCGCAGCGCCTGATGCTGGCCCGGGCCCTCATGCACCGACCTCAGCTCCTCGTCCTGGACGAGCCGACCAGCGCCCTCGACCCGCAGTCCCGATTGTTCCTCTGGGACACCATCCGGGAGCTGCGACGCGACGGCGTCACCATCTTGTTGACCACCCACGACATGGACGAGGCAGACCTGTTGTGTGACCGGATCGCCATCGTCGACCACGGCAGGGTGGTGGCTCTGGACACACCTCGGCGGCTCCGCCAACTCCTGCCCTCCGACGCCGGCCTGGAGCTCCTTATCGAAGGTGGCAGTGACCCGAGCCAGTTGTTCTCGGGGATCGAGGGTGGCCGGCGCGTCGAGGCCCACTCCGCCGGTGAGGACCGCTGCCGGGTGCGGATCTACGGCGAGGACGAACGCCTGACCGAGCATGCCGCCGGACTGGCGCGCAGAGCCGGCTGGCGTGTCGTGGAACTGCGCCGCATCGAAGGCACCCTCGAGGACGTGTTCGTCCACCTCACGGGCCGAGAGCTGCGATGAGGCCAATCACCCGATCAGATGTCGCCGCCGGTGGGCAACGCATGAGCGCATGGCGAGCGTTCCTCGGCCTCTGCCAGCGCGACCTCTGGGCCACCATTCGACACGAGCCGGTCGCCTTTCTCAGCCAGGCACTGCTCCAGCCCATCTTCTTCCTGTTCGTGTTCGGCCGCGTGCTGCCCGAGATCGGCGCCGCCGGCAACGCCTACGGCGGACAGCTCCTACCCGGGATCATCGCCTTGACCGTCGTTCTCACTGCCGTCCAGAACACGGCACTGCCCCTGGTGATCGGGTTCTCGTTCACCAAGGAGCTCGAAGACCGACTGCTGGCTCCGCTCCCCGTGGAGGCCGTGGCTGTCCAGACCATGCTGATGGCCGCCGCTCGGGGCGTCATCGGAGGGCTGCTCATCCTACCGCTCGGCCAGCTCATCCTCCCGGGTGGAGTGAGCCTCGGACAGACGACGTGGCTGGGATTCGTGGTGATCCTCGTGCTCGGAGCCGTTGCCGGAGCCGGGATGGGCATGGTGCTCGGGACCGCCGTACCGCCCAACCGGATCAGCGTCACCTTTGCCGTCGTCCTCACCCCGCTGATCTTCACCGGCTCGACCTTCTATCCCTGGGCCGCGCTAGCTCGGCTGCGGTGGTTCCAGGTCCTAACCCTCGCCAACCCGCTGACCTACGTCAGTGAGGGCATGCGGGCCGCGCTCACGCCGGTGCATCACCTTTCCACCGCCGCCATCGCCCTCGGGATCGTGGTGTCCCTCGCCCTCTTCGGTGCCCTCGGAGTGCGCGGCTTCGCCCGCCGAGCCACCAGCTGACTCTTGGGAATTCACGGCGGCGCCTTCGGTTGACCAAGCTGGTGACGTGCCCGACACCCTGACCCCGGCGGCCGTAGCGTGGCGGCGCACGCTCTCGTCCCTGGCGGTCCGCAACTTCCGGCTCTATTTCCTGGGCCAGACCGTCTCGCTGTCGGGGACCTGGATGCAGGGAGTGGCCCAGGCGTGGCTGGTGCTCAAGCTCACGGGCAGCGGCACGGCCCTGGGCCTGGTTATCGCCCTCCAGTTCCTGCCCCTTCTGCTCTTCGGCGCGTTCGGCGGTGTGATCACGGACCGCTTCGACAAGCGACGCCTCCTCTACGTCACCCAGACCGCAGCCGGCTTGCTGGCCCTGACGCTCGGGATCCTCGTCAGCACGGACCTGATCCGGCTCTGGATGGTGTACGCGCTGGCCGCTGGTCTCGGGTGCGTCCACGCCGTCGACAACCCGACCCGCCAGACCTTCGTCCTGGAGATGGTCGGGGCAGAGGAGCTCCCCAACGCCGTGACCCTGAACTCGGTGATGGTGAACCTGGCCCGGGTGCTGGGCCCCGCAGCCGCCGGCATCCTGATCGGCACGGTGGGCCTGGGGCCCTGCTTCTTGATCAACGCCGCTTCCTACCTGGCGGTGGTGGTGGCGCTGGCCCGAATGCAGGTGAACGAGCTCCAGCGGGGCACTCCCCAACCCCGCGCCGGCGGCCAGCTCCGCGAAGGCTTCGGCTACGTCCGCTCGACGCCGGCCTTGCGCACGCCGCTCCTGATGATGGCGGTCATCGGCACACTGGCCTACGAGTTCCAGGTGATCCTCCCCCTGATGGCCAGGTTCACGTTCCACGGCGACGCCGGGACCTACGGGCTGATGACCTCGTTCATGGGTGGTGGAGCGGTGGTGGGCGGGCTCTACGCCGCATCGCGCCGGCCACGCTCCCCCGCCGCCCTGTCCTTGCTGGCTCTGATCTTCGGCGCCGTACTGCTCGCTGCGTCCCTCGCGCCCACGCTGCCTCTGGAGCTCGCCGCACTGGTGCTGGTAGGGGCGGTGAGCATCATGTTCATCGCCTCGGGCAACACCGCCCTTCAGCTGGCCGCCAAGCCGGAGATGCGAGGACGAGTCATGGCGCTGTGGTCGGTGGCCTTCCTCGGGTCCACTCCGGTGGGCGGCCCCATCGTGGGATGGGTCGGCCAACACTTCGGCCCCCGCTTCGGACTCGGGCTCGGCGCCGTGGCCGCCCTGGTGGCCGGCGTCCTGGCCTACCCTGTTCAGGCACGGCTCGGCTCCGACGTTAACCGGCTGCCTTCGACGCAGCGCCAGGCGACGTCCGTGCTTCCGGGCCCCGAGCCGATGGTCGAGAAGCAGCCTTCGACGCCGCGATAGTGGCGGAGCGGACTAGTAGGGTGAGCCGCGTGCCGCACCCTCAGTCCAGCTGGCAGGAAAGAGCCACTCCATGAAGGGGAGGGGCTCCCAGACGGGCTTCGTCGTGGCCGTCGTCGTCGTCGTTCTGGCTGCAGTGGCGGTGGCCAAGGTGGCCGCAGGCAGCGATGGCGATGGCGACAAGACCGGCCCGTCCCAGGCGGCTCCCACCCGCTCAACCGCAACCGAGGGCGATGGCCACGCCGACGAGGGCCGTAAGGGTGAGCAAGCGGCCGCCGTCCCACTGGAGACCGACCGGGCAAAGACCCCGGTGCGGAGCAAGGCCGGCCCCCGGCTGGAGCCAACGATCGCCGACGGGGTGAAGGTCTTCGCCCTCACCGCCGAGCCGGTCCAATGGGAGCTGGTCCCGGGCAAGACCGTCACGGCATGGGGCTACAACGGTCAGGTCCCCGGCCCTGAGATCTGGGTGAACGAAGGAGACAAGGTTCGCGTCGAGTTCACCAACAAGCTGCCGGCACCCACCGTCATCCACTGGCACGGGATCGGGGTCCCCAACGAGATGGACGGGGTGCCCGGGATGACCCAGGACCCCATCGATCCGGGCAAGAGCTTCACCTACGAGTTCGAGGCCAAGCCCTCGGGCACCTTCTGGTACCACTCCCACAACGACTCCGCTCGCCAACTCGACATGGGTCTCTCCGGAGCCTTCATGATCAAGGGGAAGTCGGAGCCCAAGTACGACCGGGACTTCGTCCAGCTCCTCGACGAGTGGATCCGCCTTCCCGACGGGCGCAACGGCTGGGAGGGCGTGGGCCATGCCGGGCACAACCCCGGTGAGTACAACTGGTTCACCATCAACGGCAAGTCCTTCCCGGCCACGGAGAACATGATGGTCAAGCAGGGCGACCGGGTGCGGGTCCGCGTCATCAACGCCGGCTATCAGGCCCATCCCATGCACCTGCACGGGAAACGCATGCTGGTGGTCGCCAAGGACGGCGCCCCGCTGCCGGCGCCCTACCAGGCCGACACGGTCCTGGTCGGCTCCGGGGAGCGTTACGACTTCGAGTTCCTGGCCGACGACCCCGGGGCCTGGATGTTCCACTGCCATATCCTCCATCACATCGGAAACGACACCGTCGAACCCGGGGGTCTCATGAACTTCGTGATCTACGAGGGGTACAAGAACGCCTACGAGCGTCAGAAGGAAGCTCGCGGAGAGAAGACGGGGCACCAGTGAACAGGAACAGGATCATCATCCTTGCCGTGGTCGCCGTCGTCGCCTTCGGTGGCGCTTTTCTCGCATTCCGCGGCGACTCGTCCGAGGACTCCCGGGTTCAGGCCGGCGGCCAGAGCGGGGCCGGATGCGCCACCAACGCCGTCGCCGATCCCTCCTACTCGGTCATGGTCGAGGATCAGCCCAAAGTGGAGGCCCAGGCCGTGACGTTTGCCCTGACGCGCAACGGCAAGGCAGTCAGTGACGCCAAGGTGTGCCTGGACGTCGGCATGAGCGGCATGTCCCACACCCCGGCAGGAGGTCAGGCCAAGCACATGTCCGGCGGGCGCTACCAGGTGGAGACCAAGTTCGCCATGCGGGGCCCGTGGGTCGGCGCGGTCACGGTTGCCGAGCCAGGCAAGGCCGCCGCCAGCGTTCCCGTCTCCTTCGAAGTGCAGTAGCGGCGAGCCACGCCATTGAGGGGCCGAAGGCCGGCGATCGCCGGCTCCCTGGCGGCCGCCGTCGCCCTCGGGACGGGCGAGCTGGTCAGCGGACTCGTTCGCCGCGGGCCCTCGCTGCTGCTGTCCGTGGGCCAGTGGGTGATCGAGCGGGCCCCGCCGGCCGCCGAGAGCCTGGCCATCGGCCTGCTCGGAACCAGCGACAAGCTGGGTCTGGTCATGGCCATGACCCTTGTTGCCCTCCTCCTCGGCGCGCTGGTGGGCAGGTCCGCGCAATGGCGGTACTGGCCCGCAGCCCTGGCCTTCCCGCTGGCCGGGGGCCTAGGCACCCTGGCCGCCTTGTCGCGCTCCACGGCCGCGCCGGTGCTCACGGCGGTCGCCGGCATCACCGCAACGGCAGCCGGCTTGATCACCCTCCGCCTCCTGTTGCGTCCCGCGCCGGAACCTGGCACCGGTGCGGCGGAGGTAGACGAGAGCCGGAGGATGGCCCTTCGGCTGCTGGCTCAAGCGGCGGGCCTCGGAGTCGTGGCGGCCGGAGCCGGGCGACTCCTGGCCCGGCTGCTCAGCGAAGGCTCCTTGCCCCCCGACGTCGTGCTGGCGCGGCCCGTCCGGGCCCTTCCACCCCCGCCGGCCGCAGCATCGTTCGACGCCACCCCCGGCCTCACGCCCCTCTTCACTCCCAACCGAGACTTCTACCGCATCGACACCGCTCTGGTCGTGCCGCGCGTCGACCTCGACCGATGGCGGCTGAGGGTCACCGGCATGGTGGACCGGCCGTTCGAGGTCTCCTACGCCGAGCTGGCGTCGATGCCCCAGGTGGAGGCGGACATCACCCTCAGCTGCGTGTCCAACGAGGTCGGCGGGAAGCTGGTCGGGAGTGCCCGCTGGCAGGGCGTCCCTCTGCAAGAGATGCTCCGACGAGCCGGGGTTCGGCGGGGGGCGACCCAGGTGGTGGGGCGCTCGGTCGACGGTTGGACGGCAGGCTTTCCCACGGAGATGGTGTCCGACGGGCGGGCCGCGCTGGTGGCCGTGGGCATGAACGGCGAACCCCTCCCTCTGGCTCATGGCTTCCCGGCCCGGCTGGTGGTGTCCGGCATCTACGGCTACGTGTCGGCCACCAAGTGGCTGACGGAGATCGAGCTCACCACCCTCGACTACGACGCCTATTGGGCGCCGCGCGGGTGGTCGAAGCTGGGTCCGGTGGAACCCCAGTCCCGGATCGACGTCCCGGGCGACGACCAGACCGTCCCCGCCGGACGGCGCAGCATCGCCGGCGTGGCCTGGGCGCCCACCCACGGCGTGTCCCGCGTCGAGGTCTCCATCGACAACGGATCCTGGCAGGAGACCACCCTCGCCGAGGCCCTCGGCGCCGACACCTGGCGCCCGTGGCGCCACGACTGGGAGGCCGCACCGGGACGTCATCGGATAGCCGTGAGAACCACCGACGGCCGGGGTGAGGTGCAGACGTCCGAGCAGCGCAGCCCCCGCCCCGGCGCTGCCACCGGCCACCATTCCATCGAGGTCAGCGTCCGCTGATCACCTCCATCGAGGTCAGCGTCCGCTGATCACCGCACTGCCGTAGCCTCTGGCCCTCATGGTCCTGAGCCCCCCGCCAGCTCTGCCGATGGGGCGAGCCCTGACACTGAACGACCGGGGAACGACGTTCGTGCGGGAGATGCCCGGCCCACCGGGCGCTCCCACGCTGCTGCTGCTCCACGGCTGGATGGTGACCGCCGACCTCAACTGGTTCACCTGCTATCCAGCACTCGGTGAGCGGTTCCGCGTGGTGGCCCTAGATCATCGTGGCCATGGCCGCGGCATCCGCACGTGGCGGCCCTTCCGGCTGGAGGACTGTGCTGACGACGCCGCCGCCCTCCTCGACCAGATCGGCACCGGCCCGGTGATACCCGTCGGCTACTCCATGGGCGGTGCTGTGGCCCAGCTGCTGTGGCAGCGCCATCCCGACGCCGTTGCGGGCATGGTGCTGTGTGCCACCAGCCGCAGCTTCTCGGCCCAGGCTCCCGGTTCCAAGCTGTGGTTCACCAGCCTCCTCGGCCTGTCGGTCGCGGCGCGCCTCACCCCCAAGCCGGTGCTCCGCCGGATCGTGGCCAAGGTCGTCCGCCGCCGCGCCCAGCGCGTCCTGGACGAGTGGGGGCTCGAGGAGCTCGAGCGCAGCGACAGCCCAACACTGCTCCACGCCGGTTGGACACTCGGGAAGTTCGACTCGGAGCCCTGGATCGGAGCCCTGGACGTCCCCGCCGCCGTGATCGTGAACACCCGTGACCAGGTGGTGAGCCCGCAGCGCCAGCTCGACCTGGCCGCAGCCATCCCGGAGTCCACCACCCACGTGGTCGACGCCGGGCATGCCGGCGTGGTGACCCACGCAGAGGACTTCGTCCCCGTCCTGGTGGACGCCTGCGTCGCCGTGGCCCGCCGGGCCGCTCTGATGAGCTGACGACTCAGGTCGAAGCCGCCGCCGTCCACACGTGGCCTCGGAATCGGGCACCGTTGACGGCGGCCCGGAACAGCATCCACACCACGATCCCGGTCCAGATCCCCGCGATGCCGAGCCGGTGCCAGCGGAGCACGGCAAGGGCGAAGGGCAGGAACACCACCAAGCCGGCGAGCATGTTCCACTTGAGGAACCGGAAGTCCGAAGACCCTATGAGCACACCGTCGAGCACGAAGGCGATGGCGGCGGGAACCTGGGCCAGCCCCACGAGCACCAGGGCCGGCGTGGCCCGGTCCACGACGGCCGGGTCGCCGCTGAAGGCATGGGGCAGGGCCCACGAGGTCACCACCACGCCCAGGCCCACACTGGCGCCGATCACGACTCCCAGCCGCACGAGCCGGCGTGAGACGCCACGAGCCTCGTCCACCTCCCCCGCGCCCAGCGCAGTGGCCACGAGGATCTGGCCGGGGATGGCGAGTGAGTCCAGGACGAGGGCCAGGAAGGTATGGACCTGGAGGGCGATCTGGTGGCCGGCCAGGGTGGCGGCACCCACCCGTGCCGCGGTCGACGTGGCCAGGGCCAAGGTTCCGAGCAGGGCCGCGGTGCGCATCAACAGGTGCCGCCCGGCGACCAGGAGGCGGACGATCTCGCTTCGAACCGGCGACACGGCCACTCCCTCGGAGGCGACACGGCGGCCCACCAGCACGAGGAACCAGACCGCAGCCAGCAGCTGGGCCACCACCGTGCCCCACGCCGAGCCGGCCACGCCCAGGTCGAAGCCGTAGACCAGCACCACCTCGAGCATGAGGTTCATGGCGTTGGCCACGACGACGACGAGGAGCGGGGTCCGCGTGTCCGATACGCCGCGGAGGTAGCCATTGCCCACCAAAGCCACGAGGACCAGGGGGATCCCCAAGGCGCTGATGCGCAGGTAGGTGGTGGCGACCTCGAGAACGGCCCCCTCGCCACCCACCAGTCGGGCCAGCCACCGGCCACCCAGCCCCACCGCTACGACCAGCACGAGCCCGATGGCGGCTGCCAGCCACAGCCCCTGGGCGGCGACGGTGGCCCCGCCGCGGTGGTCACCCCGTCCCCAGAGGAATGCCACCCGGGCCGTGGTGCCGTAGGCGAGGAAGTTGCACACCGTGATCAGTGTGGTCAGGACGGTGGAGGCCACGGCCAGGCCGGCGAGCGGGACGGTGCCCAGGCGGCCGACGATGGCGGTGTCCACGAGCAGGTACAACGGCTCGACGGCCAGTGTGCCCAGGGCGGGGACGGCCAGAGCGACGATGCGCCGGTCCCGCTCCCGTCGACTCACCTCGACCAGTCCAAAGCGTCCTCGATGCGCCGAGCCGTAGCCACCACGGCCTCGGCGTAGCGCCGGCCCGGTGATCGGGTCGTGCGCTCCACCGGGCCGGACACCGACACGGCGGCCACCACCTCGCCGTCCCGCCACACCGGTGCGCTCACCGATGCCACACCCTTCTCTCGCTCCTCCACGCTCTGCGCCCAGCCCTTGCGCCGCACCGCGGCGCCTCCCCTGAGCACCTTGCCCGCCGAGCCCTGGTCCATGGGCAGCGTCGCCCCAACGGCCACGATGGTGCGCAAGCTGTGGAGCGACTCCAGGGACACCACGCAGAGCCGCGCACCGCCCCGAGCCACGTAGAGCTGGGTGCTCTCGCCTGTGGCGTCACGCAGCTCCTCGAGGGCCGGGCGGGCCACCTGCTCGAGCGATCGCCGGGCCAGGCGAGCACCCACCACGAAGCGACCTTCCTGGTCGCGGCCGACCAGCTTGTGGTGCTCGAGGGCCTGGGCCAGGCGGTGGGCGGTGGGGCGGGCCAGCCCGGTGGCGGTGGCCAGACCTGCGAGGCCGAGTGGACCGCCCTCGAGGGCGTCGAGGATGGCCACCGCCTTGTCGAGGACGCCCACGCCCGATACGCTGTCCACTTGGTGATATTACCGTCTCACATGTTGAGACGCCAGCAGTAGACGTAGTAGCAGCAGCAGCGGCCAGAGTGAGGAGCCATGGGGAAGACGTTGAGCGAGAAGGTGTGGGAGCGCCACGAGGTGCGCACCGCCGACGGAGAGCCCGACCTGCTGTACATCGACCTCCACCTGGTCCACGAGGTGACGTCCCCGCAGGCCTTCGACGGGCTCCGCCTGGCCGGTCGTGGCGTGCGCCGTCCTGATCTCACCGTGGCCACCATGGACCACAACGTCCCCACCGAGCGGACCGGCGAGGCCGACGCCATCTCGCAGAGGCAGATGGAGGTGCTGGCCGCCAACTGCGTCGAGTTCGGAATCCGCCTGTTCCCTCGCGGCCATCGCAACCAGGGCATCGTGCACATCATCGGGCCCGAGCTGGGCCTCACCCAGCCGGGGATGACCATCGTCTGCGGGGACAGCCACACGTCCACCCACGGGGCCTTCGGGGCCCTCGCCTTCGGCATCGGCACCAGTGAGGTGGAGCACGTGCTCGCCACCCAGACGCTGCCCCAGCGACGGCCCGGGACCATGGCCGTGAACGTGGAGGGCGAGCTCCCCCTCGGCGTCACGGCCAAGGACGTCATCCTCGCCGTCATCGGTCGCATCGGCACCGGCGGCGGCGTGGGGTCGGTCATCGAGTACCGCGGCTCAGCCATCCGCAGCCTCTCCATGGAAGGGCGCATGACGGTGTGCAACATGAGCATCGAAGCCGGAGCGCGGGCCGGCCTCGTCGGCCCCGACGAGACCACCTTCGCCTACCTCGAGGGGCGCCCTCACGCGCCCAAGGGTCAGGCCTTCGAGCAGGCCGTCGAGGACTGGCGTTCTCTGGTCACCGATCCCGACGCCGCCTTCGACAAGGTGGTCGACATCGACGCCGGCGCCCTACTGCCCCACGTCTCGTGGGGGACCAACCCCGCGCAGGTGGCGCCCATCGACGCCTTGGTGCCCGACCCCGAATCCTTCCTGGACCCTGACCAGCGGGAGTCCGCCCGCCGGGCCCTCGCCTATCAGGACCTGGTGGCCGGCACCCCCATCCGAGACATCGCGGTGAACACGGTGTTCATCGGCTCGTGCACCAACGCCCGCATCGAGGATCTGCGGGCGGCGGCTGCGGTGGTGGAGGGCCGGACGGTCAAGGCCGGCCTGCGGACCATGGTGGTGCCGGGGTCGATGCTGGTGAAGCACGAGGCCGAGTCGGAGGGTCCGACCCGTGTTCAAGGCCGCCGGCTTCGAGTGGCGTGACGCCGGGTGCTCCATGTGCCTGGCCATGAACCCCGACAAGCTGGCGCCCGGCGAGCGCTGCGCCTCGACATCCAACCGCAACTTCGAGGGCCGCCAGGGCCCCGGCGGGCGTACCCACCTGGTCTCGCCCGCCGTCGCCGCCGCCACCGCCGTCGCCGGCCACTTCGCCACCCCTCAGGACCTGTAGCCGGTCGCCACCCCTCAGCCACAGTTTGAACAAACCCACGGGTGCAGGCCGCGGTGCACCGAACAAGCGCAAGGAGCCGAGCTCATGAAGCCGATACGAACCATCACCGGCAAGGCCGTCCCCCTGGCCCGGTCCGACGTGGACACCGACCAGATCATCCCCGCCGAGTGGCTCAAGCGCGTGGAGCGGACCGGCTTCGGGGCGGGCCTGTTCTCGGCGTGGCGGCAGGATCCCGACTTCGTGCTCAACCGTCCCCAGCATGCCGGCGCCCGTGTCCTCGTGGCCGGCGCCAACTTCGGCACCGGCTCGTCGCGGGAGCACGCGGTGTGGGCCCTCACTGACTACGGCTTGGAAGCGGTGGTGTCACCCCGCTTCGGGGACATCTTCCGAACCAACTGCACCAAGGCGGGCTTGGTCCCGGCCCAAGTGAGCGAGGAAGCGGGGAGCGCCCTGCTGGCGGCGGTGGAGGCCGACCCCGACCTGGAGGTCATCGTGGACGTGGAGGAACGCCTCGTGCGAGCGCCCGCGGCGGGGATCGAGGCGCCGTTCCCCCTGGACGACTTCACCCGCTGGCGGCTCCTCGAGGGCCTGGACGACATCGGCCTCACCCTCCGCCACGACGAGGCCATCGACGCCTACGAGCGCCACCGTCCGGGCTGGCTCCCCTCTTTGGCCGGGTAGGACGCAGCGTCAGGGGGTCACCTGGTCGATGGGCCTGCGGCGGTCCTTGGTGGCCCGCACCCGGATGATCTTGTTGGTGGCGTTGAGGAACGCCCGAGCCGACGCCTCCACCACGTCGGTGGACACGCCCCGCCCTGACACCTTCACGCCATCGCAATCGACCTGCACTACCACGTCTCCCAGGGCGTCGATGCCGCCGGTGACCGAGGACACGTTGAAGTCGGTGAGGGTGGCCTCGACGCCCGAGGCGGCCTTGATGGCGGCGCAGGCGGCGTCGATCATCCCGTCGCCGTCAGAGCTCGCCTCCACCTTGTCGCCGTCACGGGTGAGCACCACCCGAGCAGTGGGCACACCCACCGTGCCGCCGGTGACCTCGAGCGACTCCAGGATGAAGGCCGGCTCGGTGCCCACGCCGCCGATCTCCTCGGCCACGATGGCCTCCAGGTCGGCCTCGGTGATCTGCACCTTGCGGTCGGCGAGCTCCTTGAACCGGTTGAAGGCGGCGTTGAGGGCGTCGCCCTCGACGGACAGGCCCATCTTCTGCAGCGTGTCCCGGAAGGCGTGGCGGCCGGAGTGCTTGCCGAGCACGATCTGAGCGCCCTGCTGGCCCACCGAGCTGGCCTCGATGATCTCGTAGGTGCTGGTGTCCGCCAGAACCCCGTGCTGGTGGATGCCGGACTCGTGGGCGAAGGCGTTGCGGCCCACCACGGCCTTGTTGAACTGCACGGGATAGCCGGTGAGGCGGCTAACCAGGCGGCTGGTGCGCGCCAGCTCCTCGGTGCGCACACCCACCTCCACGCCGGGGAACTGGTCGGGCCGGGTGTTGACGGCCATGACCACCTCTTCCAGAGCGGCGTTGCCGGCCCTTTCCCCTATCCCGTTCACGCACACCTCCACCTGACGGGCGCCGGCCTGTACGCCGGCGAGCGAGTTAGCCGTGGCCAGGCCCAGGTCGTTGTGACAGTGCGTGGAGACGACGAAGTCACCCACGATCTCCCGGCGCACGTACTGGATCAGGGCACCGAAGTCCCATGGGATGCCGTAGCCGACGGTGTCGGGGATGTTCAAGGTGGTGGCGCCGGCGTCCACCGCGGCCTGGAGTACCTCCATCATGAAGTCGAGCGGCGTCCGGGTGGCGTCCTGGGGGCTGAACTCCACGTCGCTCGTGTGCTCACGGGCCCGAGCCACACCGGACCGGGTCTCGGCCACCACCTGCTCCGGCGTCATCTTCAGCATGTGCTCCATGTGGTTTGGGCTGGTGGAGATGAAGACGTGGATGCGTGCTCGGTCGGCGTGGCGCAGCGCCTCCCAGCAACGGTCGACGTCGGCCAGGTGAGTGCGGGACAGACCGGTGATGACCGGGCCGTCGTCGCCCCTGGTTCCGACCTCCTTGGCAATGGCCTCCACGGCCTCGAAGTCACCCTGGCTGGCCACGGGGAACCCCGCCTCCAAATAGTCGACGCCGAGGCGGGCCAGCTGCTCGGCGATCTCGAGCTTCTCCGCGACGTCCAGCGAGATGCCGGGCGACTGCTCGCCGTCCCGCAGGGTGGTGTCGAAGATGGTCAGTCGGTCGGCCATGACTGGTGTCCTTTGCTGGTCGAGTCTCTGATGACGGTTTGGGGGCAAGAAAAAACCTCCTGGCCTTGCGGCGCAGGAGGTTGGGGCGAGCTCTGGATGGAGCTCGCCGTTACCTAAGGAGGAGGCTGATGTAGACGGAAGTGCGGACCGGGCGACACATGGCTCGACCATGGTCGCAGGCGGGCAGTGGAGTCGTCAAGGTACGGTGTTCGGGTGGTACGCCGATCATTCCGGACGGGCCTGTGGTTGGGATTGCTGGCCGGCATCCTTCTGGCCGTGGTGAAGATGACGCAGTCCCGGAGGGAGGACCAGGAGTGGGACGCGGGATCCGCGGAGTGGCCCCCCGTGGAAACTGCGGCGCCAGAGACCACCCCGCCCCTCGACTACCTCCCACCCCCCGGCCCTCCGGCGGCCGAGGTGGCCCCCTTGGCGGACGGTGGTCTGCCGCTTCCTCCGAGCGACGACGAGCTCGTAGAAGCATTCCTGGAAAGCCCCGAGCCGCGGGAGGTGGCCGAGCCGGTGGCCGACG
>JAUJNQ010000005.1:119865-149322 GCA_030448025.1 Acidimicrobiales bacterium
GAAGCATTCCTGGAAAGCCCCGAGCCGCGGGAGGTGGCCGAGCCGGTGGCCGACGTCCCGGAGCCGGTGGTAGACGTCCCGGAGCCGGTGGCCGAGCCCGTGGTCGAGGTCATCCAGACGGTGGAGCCCCCCCCTCCGGCGCCGGCGGCCAAGAAGGCCGTCGCCACCAAGAAGGTGAGGAAGGCGACGGTCAACAAAGCGGCTGTCGAGAAAGCTGCCGGCAAGACGGCCAAGAAGGCGGTCGGAAAAGCGTCGCCCAGGAAGGCCACGGCCGCCAAGGCGGTCAAGGCCACGGCCAAGAAGGCTGGGAAGACCTCCAAGAAGGCGATCAAGGCGGTCGCCCCACCAGCGCTGCGCTGGGTCGAGGCCGTGGACGGCGCCTGCCCGCCGTCGCACCCGGTGAAGGCCAAGCTGGCGAGCCGGCTCTTCCACCTGCCGGGAATGGCCTTCTACGCCCGGACCAGAGCCGACCGCTGCTATGCCGACGAGGAGTCCGCCGTCGGCGACGGTCTGACCAGGTCGAAGCGCTAGGAAACCGCCGGACCTAGTCCTGAACCACGGAGACGTCGAGTATCCCCGCGGTGGCGGCCAGCCGATCGACCACGGGCGGCGGGACTTCGCCGTCGGTGGCCATCACCATCAGCGCCGTCTCCCCGCTCGGTGACTTGCCGATGGCCATGTTGGCGATGTTCACCCCCGCTTCGGCGACCGCTCCGCTGACGAGGGCGATCATGCCGATGCGGTCGTCGTTGTGGATCACGAGCATGTGGCGGGTGGGGGGGACCTCCACCTTGTGGTCGTCCACCATCACCAGCCGGGCCTCGCCCCGCACGCCGACCAGCGTTCCGGCCACCGAGTGCTGGTCACCCCGAAGCGTAACCAGGTTGACGTAATCGTGCGCCGTCGAGGTCTTGGACTCCTTGACCTCGAGGCCGCGGCCGGCGGCCAACTGGGGCGCGTTGACGTAGGAGACCGGCTCCTCGATCCCGGCCGAGAGCAGACCCTTCAGCACCGAGAGGGTGAGGATGCGGGTGTCGTAGTCCGCCAGCGTTCCCTGGTACTCCACCTCGAGGACTGAGGGAATGCCCTGGTTCAGCGAGGCGAACACCCGGCCCAGGCGCTCGGCGATGGGCAGGAAAGGTCGTACGGTCTCGGACGCCTCGGTGGCGCTGAGGTTCACGGCGAAGGGCACGAACTCCCCCGCCAGAGCCAGGATGACCTGCTCGGCGATGGTGATCCCGGCCTTGTCCTGGGCTTCCCTGGTGCTGGCGCCGAGGTGGGGCGTGACCACCACCTCGTCCAGGTCCATCAAGGGTGAGCTGGTGGTGGGCTCCTGGGCGAAGACGTCGATGCTCGCCCCCGCCACCTGCCCGCTCCGAACGGCGTCTGCCAGCGCCTGCTCGTCGATGATCCCTCCCCTGGCGGTGTTGATGATGCGCACCCCTGGCTTGGCGCCGGCGAGCAGTTCCTTGTCGAACAAGCCCATGGTGTCGGGCGTCTTGGCCACGTGGATGGTCACGAAGTCGGACCTGCCCATGAGGTCCTCGAGGCTGGCCGCCGGCTCCGCGTTGAGCTGCCGGGCTCGGTCGGGGGAGACGAAGGGGTCGTAGGCGATGAGGCGCATGCCGAACGCCTGAGCGCGCTGCGCCACCAAGGCGCCGATGCGCCCGAGGCCCACCACGCCCAGGGTCTTGCCGTTCAGCTCCACCCCCTCCCAGCGGGCACGCTCCCACTGCCCGTTCCGGAGGGCGGCATGGGCCTGTGGCACGTTGCGGGCCTGGGCCAGCAGCAGGGCCATGGCGTGCTCGGCGGCGGACAAGACGTTCGACTGCGGAGCGTTGACCACCATCACGCCCCGCCGGGTCGCAGCAGCCACGTCCACGTTGTCGAGGCCGATGCCGGCCCGACCCACCACCACCAGGTCGTCGGCGGCGTCGATGACGGGAGCCGTAACCTGCGTGGCCGAGCGAACGATCAGGGCCTCGGCACCTCGCAGACCGGCCGCCAGCTCGTCGCCGCTGAGCCCGGCGCGTTCGTCGACCTCGTGGCCGGCGTCGGCCAGGGCGGCAAGGCCTCGCTCGGCGATCTTCTCGGTGATCAGGATTCGAGCCATCGGCTCATGCTGGCCGACACGCACCCGTGACCGCCAACCTCAAGGACCCGCCAAACTCCTAGTCCGGGAACTTCTCCGGCCCCTGGTCGCGGTAGGTGCGGGCGAACAGGTCTAGGGCAGCCGGCTCCACGCTTCGGCAGAGCAGGCGCCGGCCCCAGGCGGTGGCCGCCACCGGCGAGGGAAGCGTGGCCCTCGGCACGACCAGCACGTCACGCTCATAGGTGTCGGACACCTTCTCCAGAGCGCTGCGATCCTCCGCCGAGAGGTCCGGGCGGTGCCACAGGATCACGTCACCGTGCTCCATGGCGTGAACGACCTGCCCGTCCGAGGGCACCTGGCCCTCTTGGTAGGTAGCGGGCCTGGCCGCCTGTGCCGCGTGGTTGCCGCCGGCCGGTGGGTCGAACTTGTAGGTGGGACTGGCCACGTGGTTCCGAGGGGCGGGGTCGGTGCGGTCGGCCTTGGTGTCGTAGGTACACGAGCCGGCTGTGAGCTGGGCCCGGACTCCGTCCCCGTCACCGCCACCGGAGAGGACCCTTATGGCGACGACCGCCACCAAGACCCCGGCGATGCCGGCCACGGCCAGGCGCACCGCGAGGCTCTTCCGCCTGCGAGCCCGCCGTGCCGCCTCGAGCCGCTGGGCCTTGGTGGACTGGGCCTTGCCGGGTCGGGCCTCGGCGGGTCGGGCCTTCGTCGCCTGAGCCTTGGCGGGTCGAGCCTCGCCCTTGACGCCTGCGGCCGGTGACTTGACCGGGCCTGCAGCGGACTTCGACGTGACCCGCTTCGTGGCCTGGGGCCGTCCGCCGCCCGGGCGCTTCTTCTTGCCCTTCTTGGCCATGTGCCGGCGCCTACCCGGTGAGGAGCTTGGCGATCCGGGTGACGCCCTCCACCAGGTCGTCGTCGCCCAGGGCGTAGGAGAAGCGGGCGTAGCCCGGAGCGCCGAAGGCCTCGCCGGGCACGATGGCCACCCTGGCCTCGTCGAGGATGATCTCGGCCAGCTCGAGCGTGGTGCTCGGGTGGCGCCCGCGCAGCTCTGCGCCGAGCACGCCCTTCATGGACGGGAAGGCGTAGAAGGCGCCCTCGGGCTCGAGGCAGGAAACGCCGGGGATGTCACTCAACATCTCGTGGATGCGCCTTCGACGCCGGTCGTAGGTGTCCCTCATCTCGATCACGGCCCCCAGGTCGCCCGACACCGCCGCCAGCGCCGCTCGCTGCGAGACGTTGGCCACGTTGGAGGTGGCGTGGGACTGCAGGTTGGCAGCCGCCTTCACCACGTCGGGCGGGCCGATCATCCATCCCACCCGCCATCCGGTCATGGCGTAGGTCTTGGCCACGCCGTTGGTCACGATGCAGCGCTCCGCCAGCTCCGGCACCACCACCGGCATGGAGTGATGTGTGGCCGACGCGTAGACGAGGTGCTCGTAGATCTCGTCGGTGACGACCCAGAGTCCGCGATCCACGGCCCATCGCCCGATGGCCTCGACCTCGTCGGCGGGGTACACCGCCCCCGTCGGGTTGGACGGCGACACGAACAGCAGGACCTTGGTCCGGGGCGTGCAGGCGGCGTCGAGCTGGTCGACGGTGACGCGAAAGCCGGTGGCCTCGTCCGTCTCCACGATCACCGGCACGCCGCCGGCCACGGCGACGGACTCGGGGAACGTCGTCCAGTACGGCGCGGGGACGATCACCTCGTCACCATCGTCGAGCAGGGTGGCGAAGGCGTTGTAGATGGCGTGCTTGCCACCGTTGGTCACAAGCACCTGTGAGGCCTCCACCTCGAAGCCGGAGTCCCGCGCCGTCTTGGCCGCTAAGGCGGCTCGCAGGTCGGGCAGTCCGGCGGCAGGGGTGTAGCGATGGTTCTTCGGGTCTTGGCAGGCGGCGACGGCTGCCTCCACGATGTGAGCCGGTGTGGGGAAGTCGGGCTCGCCGGCGCCGAAGCCGATCACGTCCTCGCCGGCGGCCTTGAGAGCCTTGGCCTTGGCGTCGATGGCCAGGGTGGCTGACTCGGCCATTGCCGCGATGCGGGTGGAGATGCGTGCCATGGCTGCCATGCTGTCACAGTGACCTCGAGCCCCCAAGAACAAGAGATGCCGCCCGCCATCCGCATCCCGCCGTCTCTGCTGCCCTCCGACGGCCACTTCGGCTCAGGACCTTCGAAGGTGCGGCCCGAGGCCGTCGCCGCCCTGGCCGCCGCCGCCCCGGGCTATCTCGGGACCAGTCACCGCAGGGAAGGTGTCCGCTCGGTGGTCGGATGGATCCGGGAGGGACTGTCCAGCCTCTTCTCCCTTCCCGACGGCTACGAAGTGGTGCTGGCCAACGGCGGTGCGACGGCGTTCTGGGACGTGGCCGCCTCATGCCTGATCGAGCACAAGAGCCAGCACCTGTCCTTCGGCGAGTTCTCCAGCCGTTTCGCGTCGGTCGCCGCTGCCGCCCCCCACCTGCAGGATCCGGAGGTGATCGAGTCGGCACCGGGGACGCACCCCTCCCCCCTGGGAAAGGCCGGCGTCGACCTTTACGCGCTCACCCACAACGAGACCTCGACCGGAGTGGCCATGCCCGTGATCCGCCCCGAGGGGGCCGACGGCGAGTCTCTGGTGGCGGTGGACGCCACCTCTGCCGCCGGCGGCCTGCGGGTGGATGTCTCCCAGGCCGACGCCTACTACTTCGCTCCCCAGAAGTGCTTCGCCTCGGACGGCGGGCTCTGGCTGGCGCTGCTGTCTCCGGCCGCCATCGAGCGCGCGGAGCGGGTGGGCGGGTCGGGTCGGTGGGTCCCGGCCACGCTCGACCTGCGGACGGCCATCACCAACTCCCGTTTGGACCAGACCTACAACACCCCCGCCCTCACCACCCTTTACCTCCTCGCCGACCAGATCCAGTGGATGCTGGCCGGCGGTGGGCTCGACTGGGCGGCGTCAAGGTCGGACCGCTCGGCCGAGCACCTCTACGGCTGGGCCGACTCGGCGTCCTACGCCTCGCCGTTCGTGGCCAAGCCCGACGAGCGCAGCCATGTGGTGGGCACCATCGACCTCGACGCCTCGGTCGACTCCGAGCAGGTGTGCCGGGTGCTGCGGGCCAACGGGATCGTGGACACCGAGCCCTACCGCAAGCTGCGCCGCAACCAGCTGCGCGTCGCCATGTTCCCCGCCATCGAGCCCGACGACGTTGCCGCGCTCACCGCCTGCGTGGACCACGTGGTGGAACGCCTGTCCTGACGGCCCCGTGACTGACCTTCTCGGGGAGCCGCCCGGACGGTGGCACAGACCATCTCCGGCTGTCGAGTGATCTCCTCCCAGACGAACCGATAGGGCCTCCAGCCGGCGCTCGATGCTTCTCTGTCCCTGCGCCTGTCGTCGGCCATCCGGTCCATGCGACTGTGCCATCGCCGCCCGTCCGCCTCGATCAGAACCTTGGCGTCGGGATATGCGAGGACGACCCTGCCGATGGCTCCGAGGCGCCATGGGAGGGTGTACTGCGGACTCGGAGCGGGGAGGCCGCCCCCGCGAAGGACCCTGACGGCACAGGCCCCGAACGTGCGCGTCCTCCACCCCGGCAGGCTGTACGTACACGCCGGGAGCCAGCCGGAGCCGGCGACGTCCCCTTAGACGCCGACAGACCAGGTCGTCGTCGCCACCGGCGGCAAGCACCTGGTCCCGAGAGAAGATCCCGCACTGACGACTCGCCAGCTCGGCGAGGACATCATCGACCATGGACCGCTCCTGAGAACCGGCGGCCTTACACAGGTTCTCGGGGACATCACCCGTTGGATCCGCGGGCTATGTCCCCGAGAACGAAGGGGCGGGTCAGCCGCCGCTGACGTCTTGGGGGCGCTCCTTGCCGGCGGAGATGAACGGCATCATCTGTCGCAACTCGGCTCCCACCTTCTCGATGGGGTGCTCGGCGCCCTTGGTCCGCAGCTCGTTGTATCGAGGACGCCCGGCGCGGTTCTCGGCGATCCACTCCTCGGCGAACTTGCCGCTCTGGATCTCCTCCAGGATGCGGGCCATCTCCTCGCGAACCGCAGGGGAGATGATGCGCGGACCGCGGGTGAGGTCGCCGTACTCGGCGGTGTCGGAGATCGAGTAGCGCATGCCGGTGATGCCGTGCTCGTACATGAGGTCGACGATGAGCTTGAGCTCGTGCAGGCACTCGAAGTACGCGGATTCGGGTTGGTAGCCGGCGTTGACCAGCGTCTCGAAGCCGGCCATCACGAGCTCGGTGATGCCGCCGCACAGCACGACCTGCTCGCCGAAGAGGTCGGTCTCGGTCTCCTCCTCGAAGGTGGTCTCGAGCACCCCGGCTCGGGTGGCTCCCAGAGCGTGGGCATAGGAGAGAGCCAGCTCACGAGCCTTCCCCGAGGCGTCCTGGTCCACGGCCACGAGCGACGGCACCCCGCCACCGGCGGAGAACTCTCGGCGCACCAGGTGCCCGGGCCCCTTGGGCGCCACCATGGCCACGTCCACGCCGGGCGGCGGGTGTATCTGGTCGAAGCGGATGTTGAACCCGTGGGCGAACAGCAGGGCGTCGCCGTCCTCCAGGTGAGGGGCGATCGACTCCTCGTAGGCAGCCTTCTGCTCGGTGTCGGGCAGCAGCATCATGATCACGTCGGCCTCGGCGGCGGCCTCGGCGAGCGAACGCACGCTGAGGCCGGCTGCTTCGGCCTTGGCCTTCGACGACGAGCCCTCCCTTAGGCCCACGCGAACGTCGATGCCCGAGTCCCGCAGGTTGAGAGCATGGGCATGGCCCTGCGAGCCGTACCCCATCACGGCCACCTTCCGGCTGCCGATGAGACCGGGGTCCGCATCCTTCTCGTAGAAGATCCGTGCTGTCATCGGGTCATCCCACCTTTCCGCTTACGCTGCGCAGGCGCGGTGCCTGGCGTTCCAGCTTGGGCAGCGCCACCCTGCCGGTGCGCTGCACGTCGTCGATCCCGAAGGGGCGCATGAGGTCCTCGAAGTCGTCGATGGTGTCGGGGTGGCCGGCCAGCATCACCGTGACCTCGTCGTGGCCCACGTCCACGATCTTGCCTTCGAAGACCTGGACCAGCTCTATGACCTGGCTTCGGGTACCCGTCTCGGCCCGCACCGTGACCAGGGCCAGCTCCCGCTCTACTGACTCGTCCGGAGCGAGCTCGTCGATCTTCACCACGTTGATGAGCTTGAACAGCTGCTTGGTGACCTGCTCCAGGGGCTTGGACTCGACATCGACCACCACCGTGATGCGGCTGAGGCGCTCGTCGTCGGTGGGGGCCACGGCCAGCGAGTAGATGTTGAAGCCGCGGCGGGCGAACAGGCCTGCCACCCGGGTGAGCACACCGGCCTTGTTCTCCACCAAGACGGAGAGGGTGTGGTGCTTGGCCGCCATCGTCGCTCCTGGCGCCATGTCTAGCGGCCCCCTTCGCCTTGGGACGGGTCGAGGATGATGGCGTCGTTGGGGCCGCCGGCAGGCACCATCGGGTAGACCTTCTCGGTCGAGTCGGTGCGGAAGTCGATCACCACCGGACGGTCGTCGATCTCGTTGGCCTTGTCGATGGCGGGCTGCACCTCCTCGGGATGCTCGACGCGCAGGCCGACACAGCCCATGGCCTCGGCCCACATCTTGTAGTCGGGCAGGTCCGGCGAGAGGTAGACCTCGGAGTATCGCTCCTCGTAGAACAGCTCCTGCCACTGGCGCACCATGCCCAGGTAGGCGTTGTTGAGGATGGCCACCTTGACGGGGATGCGCTCGGCGGTGGCGGTGACCAGCTCCTGGGCCGTCATCTGGAAGCAGCCGTCGCCGTCGACGGCCCACACCATGCGATCGGGGCGGCCCACCTTGGCCCCGATGGCGGCGGGCACGGCAAAGCCCATGGTGCCGAGGCCCCCCGAGTTCACCCAGGTGTAGGGGTGGTCGAACCTCCAGTGCTGCGAGGTCCACATCTGGTGCTGGCCCACGCCGGACACCACGATGGTGTCGTCGGGCGTGGAGTCACGCAGCTGCTCGAGGACGTACTGAGGCTTGAGGGCGCTGCCCTCGTCGAAGGACTGCTCGTAGTGCAGGGGGAAGTCTTGCTGCCAGGCTCGGACCTGGGCCAGCCACTGGCTCCGGTCGGGCTGGGCGTCGGCGCCGCCCATGGCCTCGATGGCAGCCACCAGCTCCTCGATGACCGCTCGGCAGTCCCCCACGATGGGCACGTCGGGCCGGCGCACCTTGCCCAGCTCGGCGGGGTCGACGTCGACGTGGATGATCTTGGCGTCGGGGGCGAAGGCCGACACCTTGCCCGTGACCCGATCGTCGAAGCGCGAGCCCAGGGCGATCAGCAGGTCCGCCTTCTGCATGGCGGTGACCGCCGTGTAGTTGCCGTGCATGCCGGGCATGCCCAGGCACAGCTCGTGGCTGTCGGGGAAGGCGCCGCGCGCCATGAGGGTGGTGACCACGGGGATGCCGGTCATCTCGGCCAGGGAGCGGAGGGTCTCGGCGGCGTGCGCCTTCAAGATCCCCCCTCCGGCGTAGATCACCGGTCGACGGCTCTCCCCGATCAGGCGGGCGGCCTGGCGGATCATCTCCGGCTCACCCAACGAGGTCGGCTTGTACCCGGGCAGGTCGACCGACTCGGGCCAGTACCAGTCCATGGTCTGGTTGGAGATGTCCTTGGGGACGTCGACCAGCACCGGGCCGGGGCGGCCGGTGGTGGCCACGTGGAACGCCTCCCGCACGATCTGGGGGATGTCCTGGGGGTCGCTGACGAGCCAGTTGTGCTTGGTGACGGGCATGGTGATGCCGGTGGTGTCGCACTCCTGGAAGGCGTCGCTGCCGATGGCGGAGTAGGCCACCTGGCCGGTGATGACCACGATCGGGATCGAGTCCATGTAGGCGTCGCAGAGCGGGGTGACGATGTTGGTGGCCGCCGGCCCGCTGGTGACCATGGCCACGCCCGGCCGCCCGGTGACGTGGGCGTAGCCCTCGGCCATGTGGCCCGCCCCCTGCTCGTGGCGCACCAGGACGTGGCGGATGCTCGAGTCGATGATGGGGTCGTAGACGGGCAGGATGGCACCGCCCGGCAGACCGAACATGACTTCGGTGCCTTCCATCTCGAGGCTCTTGATGAGGGCCTGGGCCCCGGTCAGCTTCATGGGCGTTCCTTGGTTCGGAAGAGGTACGGCGTTCGGACGGTTTGGCTCGGAAATGAAAACGACCTCCCGGCTGGGAGGTCGTGGCGCACGCGCGAGGGGTCGGCGTGCGCTAGGTGACGAGTACGAGGGTGCGGGGTCGGGACATGCGGGCCCGAGTCTGCCAGGACCAAGGCGTGCTCCGCAAACTGCCTGCTCGCTCCTGCCGGCCCGGGCGCTGAGATGTCCCCGTTCCCACCCTCGCTCGCCCTGACGGGTCAGCACTCGGTGATGCTCCGTTCCCCGTGCCCGATCACATGTACCCCATGCTGGGCTGGACTGTGCACCGGGGGGTTTCCCCGGAGGCGCTGCCCCTCGCGCCCACCTTTGAAGTTGACTGATTTGTCCGTCAGCCCGGATCGTGCTCGCCCCCGTCGACAGCGGCTACCAACTCTCAGCCACATGACCTCAGTCGGCCAGGTCCACCTCCCAGTTCACCTGTTGGATCCTGGTATCCAGCTCGCGGTACTCCTTGGCGATGCCGTCCGCCGTCCGACGCAGCTGGCGGACGTCCACGGCGGCGATGTATCGCAGCTCGGAGCGCATCTGGCGGATGGCAGCCCCCACCTGTCCCGAGGCAGCGTCGGCCACACCGGCGTAGAGAATGCGCCGCAGCCGGAGCACGTCCCTTCGTGCGATGGCGTCGGTGACGGTCACTCCGCTCTCCAGCTCGGCAGCAGAGTTGGTGCGGTTGATGCGGCCGATCAGGTCCTGCAGCTGGGTGAGAACCTCGTCCGCCTCTTGGAGCAGCGCGGAGGCGTCCTCCGCCGGCTCCTCTCCCTCCTGGTATCGCGATGCGGCCTGGGCCCGGGCCCGTAGCTGCTCGAAGCGCCGCTGGAGGTCGCTGCGGAGGGCCAGCGCTTCGGCGAGCTTCATCGCTGCAAGTGTCTCATTGGCCAGGGCTCGGTGACTGCGCCTCTTTCGGCACCGGTGACCAAGCTGGCGAACTTGGCGAGGACCCCTCGGGTGTAGCGGGGCGACGGCAGCTCCCAGCCCTGCCGTCGCCGGTCGAGCTCGGACCGGTCCACCAGCAGGTCGATGGTCCGGGCATCGGCGTCGATGACGATGCGGTCGCCGTCCGCGACGAAGGCGATGGGCCCCCCGTCCACCGCCTCCGGGGCCACGTGGCCGATGCAGAAACCGTGCGTGCCCCCCGAGAACCGGCCGTCGGTGATCAGCGCGCAGTCGCTGCCTCGGCCCGCCCCCTTCATGGCCCCGGTGACGGCCAACATCTCACGCATGCCGGGGCCGCCCTTGGGGCCCTCGTAGCGGATGACCACCACGGTGCCCGGCTCGAGGGTGCCGTTCACGATGGCGTCCATGGCCCCGTCCTCACCGTCGAAGACCCGGGCCGGGCCTTCGAAGCGCTGGGTGTCGATGCCCGCCACCTTCACCACCGCGCCCAGAGGCGCCAACGAACCGCTCAGAACGGCGATGCCACCGTCGACGTGGATGGGATCGGACATCGGGTGAAGCACCGACCCGTCGGGACGGGGGGGGTCGAGGGCTTCGAGGTTCTCGGCCACCGTGGCTCCGGTCACGGTGAGACAGTCACCGTGGATCAGGCCCGCTTCGAGGAGCTCGCGCATGACGGCGGGAACCCCGCCCACGCGGTCGACGTCGACCATGTGGTAGCGGCCGTGGGGCTTGGTGTCGGCAAGGTGGGGCACGGCCCGACCCACCCGGTCGAAGTCGTCCAGGGTGAGGTCGACCCGGGCCTCGTTGGCGATGGCGAGCAGGTGGAGCACGGCGTTGGTGGAGCCGCCGAGGGTCATGGCCACGGCGATGGCGTTCTCGAACGCCTCCTTGGTGAGGATGTGGCGGGGCCGGATCCCCGAGCGCAACAGTTCGACGACCGCTTCTCCCGATCGGCGGGCCAGGTCGTCGAGACGGGGGTCGACGGCGGGAACGGAGGCGCTGCCCGGCAACGACATACCGAGGGCCTCGCCCACCGCGGCCATGGTGTTGGCCGTGAACATGCCGGCGCAGCTGCCTTCGGTGGGGCAGGCGTGGCGTTCGACGAGGGCCAGCTCCTCATCGGTGAGGGCGCCGGCAGCGCGGGCCCCGACCGCCTCGAACACGCTCACGATGTCGAGCGGCCGGTCGTCGCCGGGGATGCGGCCGGGGAGGATGGTGCCGCCGTAGAGGAAGACCGACGCCAGGTCCAGGCGGGCGGCGGCCATGAGCATCCCAGGCAGCGTCTTGTCGCAGCCGGCGAAGGTGACCAGACCGTCGAAGCGCTCCGCATGCATCACCGTCTCCACCGAGTCGGCGATCACCTCCCGGCTGACCAGGGAGGCCCGCATGCCCTCGTGGCCCATGGAGATGCCGTCGCTGATGGCGATGGTGGCGAACTCGAAGGGGAACCCGCCGGCCTCCCGCACACCCTCCTTGGCCTGCTTGGCCAGGCGGTCGAGCGAGAGGTTGCACGGCGTCACCTCGTTCCACGACGAGGCCACGCCGATCTGAGGCTTGTCCCAGTCGTCGTCGGTCATCCCGACGGCTCTGAGCATGGCCCGAGCCGGCGCCCTCTGGAAGCCCTCGGTGACCTCGTAGGACCGAGGCTTCAGCTCGCGCGACATGCAGGTGAGGATAGGCCAGCCGACGTCGCCGGTTCCGACTCGAACTGGCGACAATTCCCGCCAGATCTGGCGGAAATCGTCGCCGGAACGGAGGAGGGGGCGGAAACGGCGGTCAGCTGAGGCGGCCCCTGTGACCGGCCGTGGTGAGGGCGCCACCGCCGGCGAGGAGGAAGGTGGCCAGCATCAAGAGGCCCTGTGCGTCCGAGCCCGTGGCCGGGAGCGTTCCCCCCGTTCGCGGTGCCACCAGAGATCGGGTCTGGAACACCCGTGGGGCCAGGGGCGCCGGCGCGTTGGCCGACGCCCGGGCCAGCGCCACGCCGCCCACCGAGGTCGGATTCACCGGAGGGGGGACTTCCTCCAGGCCGGCGACAACGGTGATCCCGGTGCTCCCGGTGCCGGGCGCCACCGCGTAGGGCCCCGCGTCGGCGCCGGCCTGGTTGAGGTAGTCGCCGGGCACGGCTGCCACCCTCACGCTGAAGTCGAGGGCGAGCAGGCTGAACGGGGACATCTCCATCGGCCCCCTCCAGGTGAGGAGCTGTCCGGTGATGGTGGGGTCGAGGGTCGTGATGCGCGAGGTCGAACCTGGGATGTAGGCGAAGCCGGCGGGCAGGATGTCGACGATGGAGTCGAGGTTGACGGTCACACCGTTTGGGTTTGAGACGACGACCGTGTAGGTGGCCACCGAGCCGGGCGCGGCCGTGGGCGCCTGAGGGGTGGTGGTGACGGTGAGGGGCATCACCCCGAGCAGCGAGAAGGTGGTGAGGTGCGAGCGGGTGACGGTCCCGCCGGAAGGAACCGTGATCTGCCAGCTCAGCCCGGCGGCATTGTCCTCGTAGGTGGCGCACGCGGCGCACAGGTCGGGGAACGGGAGCCTTGCGCCGATCCGCGCCCAGACCTCGCTGTAGACGTCTTCGTAGTAGTGGCTGCCCGGGGAGATCGGGTACCACTGCTGGGTGCGGGCGGTGGGCACGGGGTGGTTGCGGTTGGACACGGCGCCGACGCAGGCCACCGCTCCGGTTGCGATGTCGACGCTGCCGAAGCCCTCGTCGCTGTCGCCGACGACGCAGTCACCGGCTCGGTACAGCTGCGCTGTGCGGGCGACCGGGCCGGCGTTGGCCACGGTGACGTCGGTCCGGTAGGACTCCTGGCCCGCCACGTAGCTGTCGGTCTGGGTGATCGACAGACCGGTGGCACCCAGGCTCACCTCGGTCATCACCTTGTGGGGGTCGAGGAACGAACCGCTCCCGGTGACCGGGGACTGACGGAGCCGGGTGTAGGTGCTCCGAGGCTTGGGGGCGGTGGTATCGGGACGCAGGAGGTCGGGTCCGAACAGCGTGTCCTCGACGGCGACGAATGTCCCGCAGGCGGTGTCGGTGAAGAAGGCAGGAGAGCTGTCGGACCGGTGACTGACGGCGCAGTTGAGGTCCGGGCCGGTCTGGATCCTGGTGAGCGGACCCGGCGTGGTGATCGTGGCACCGGTGGCCTGAGCCGCCGGCCTGCGGGAGACGGAGCCGGACGCAGAGGTGCCCGTGGGCGGGGGCGGGGGCGGCGGCGGCTGCACGAGCTCCTCGGCGGTCGCGGTGGGCGGGCCGCTCACCGCCTGCTCGCCGGCGGGCCTGGCGGCCCGGGCGAGGTGCGAGCTCGGGGCGTTGGTTGGCGGCGGGGCGTTGGTCGAGCTCGGCGCGTTGGGCGGCGGGTCGCCGTCGGCAGCCGCCACGCCCTGCGTGACCGCCACCGCGCCGGCGGTCAGCGCCGAGCCAATGACCAGATTGCGAACACCGTGCGTGAGGCCCATGGATCTCCCCCGAATCCGGCGGCCGGTACTGACCCAGCCCAGGATCGCAGCACGGTAGCGCAACCACCAGGAGGAGCATGCGGACCGCTTCACTGGGCTCACCAACGGGTTCTCAAACAAAGTGAAGGACCTGACCACGCCGTGAGCCTGCCCACATGGACTACAACTCCGCTCGACACAGAGGGCAGTCGCTCAAAGGGTCCTCAGCGCCCCCGTTGGCGAAGCAGCGCGCTCACGGCCTTGCCGTCGGCCTGGCCCCCGGTGGCTCTCATCACCTGGCCCACGAAGAAGCCCATGAGCTTCTGGTCCCCAGCGCGGAGGCGCTCCCATTCGCCGGGGTGGGCGGCGATGGCTTCGTCCAGCACAGTCGAAAGGGCGCCCGCGTCCATGGCCTCGAATCCCCTGGCCCGGGCGATGGTCTCGGGGTCACCGCCACCATCCAACATCTCGGCGAGCACCTGCTTGGCCTGGGTGGGGGTCAGGGTGCCGTTGCCCTCGAGGACGATGAGCTTGGCGAAGGCGGTGGCGTCGAGCTGCTGTGCTCTCATCGGGTCGGCCGCCACCTCGTTGGTCACGCGCCTGACGGCCAGCTCGGCGTCGGCCCCGGCGTCGGCGACGGCGAGGACGAGGTGGTCGAGCTGGAGGTCGACGACGGTTGCCACGTCGCTGCGGCCTGTCCCCGCCAGCTCGGCCAGCCGGGCTCGGCGAGCGGCGGGCATCTGAGGCAGGGATCTGCGCACCTGGCCTCTCCAGTCCTCGCCCGGTGCCAGCGGCAAGAGGTCGGGCTCGGGGAAGTAGCGGTAGTCGTTGGCCTCCTCCTTGGACCGGCCGGAGCTGGTGCGGTCGTTGGCCTCGTCCCAGTGGCGCGTCTCCTGCTTCACGGCCTCCCCCGACTCCCACACACGGGCCTGGCGGGCGGCCTCGTGCTCGATGGCGCGGCCCAGGGAACGCAGGGAGTTGAGGTTCTTGACCTCGCAGCGGGTCCCGTAGGCCTCGGTGCCGGCAGGACGCACGGAGACGTTGGCGTCCACCCGGAGCGACCCCTCCTCCATCTTTCCGTCCGAGGCGCCCGTGGCCATGAGGATGGCCCGCAGCTCGCTTACGTAGTCGCGCGCCTGCTCGCCGCTGCGCAGCTCGGGGTGGCTCACGATCTCGACCAGGGGGACCCCCGCCCGGTTGTAGTCGACCAGGGAGTACGCAGCGTCGTGGATGCGCCCGCCGCCGCCGCCGACATGGGTGGTCTTGCCCGTGTCCTCCTCCATGTGGGCTCGAACGATCCCGATGCGGGTGCCGTCGGGTAGCTCCAGCCAGCCGTCGACATTGATGGGCTCGTCGTACTGGCTGACCTGGTAGTCCTTGGGCATGTCGGGATAGAAGTAGTTCTTCCGGTGGAAGAGGCTCGGCCGGATCTCACAGTGCAGGGCCTCGCCGATGCTCATGGCCAGCTCCACCGCCCGGCGGTTGAGGACCGGGAGCGACCCGGGCAGTCCCAGGCACACCGGGCACACGTTGGTGTTGGGCTCGTCCCCGAAGGCGTTGCGACAGCCGCAGAAGAGCTTGGTCTGGGTGCGCAGCTCGCAGTGGACCTCGAGGCCGACGATCGTCTCCCAGGGGGCGGGGGACTCAACCACAGCTTGCCTCGATCGCCTTCGCCACCCGGTACATGACCACCTCGCCGAGTGCCGGGGCCATGACCTGCACGCCGACGGGGAGGCCGTCGTCCCCCGTGCCGTAGGGGACGCTCATGGCCGGATCGCCCGCCAGGTTGGAGGGGATGGTGCACACGTCGGAGAGGTACATGGACAGCGGGTCTTCGGTCTTGGCCCCGAACCGGAAGGCGGTGCTCGGAGCGGTGGGCGACAGCAGGACGTCGAAGTCCTCATACGCTGCCTCGAAGTCGCGGATGATGAGGGTGCGCACCCGCTGGGCCTGGCCGTAGTACGCGTCGTAGTAGCCGGCCGACAACGCATAGGTGCCGAGCATGATGCGCCGCTTGACCTCGGGGCCGAAGCCGTGGGCCCGGGTGGCGCCATAGGTGGAGATGATGTCCGGGCCCGGGAGTCGAAGGCCATATCTGACACCGTCGTAACGGGCCAGGTTGCTCGAGCACTCGGCAGGAGCGATGAGGTAGTAAGCCGACACGCCGTAGGCGAGGGCTCGCACCGACACGTCGTCCACCTTGGCGCCGGCGTCTCCCAAGGCGGCGGCTGCGGCTCGGAGGCGCCCGGCCACGTCGCTGTTCGCCTCCTCCACGAGCTCCCGCACCACGCCCACCCGAACGCCCTCGACCCCATCAGCGAGACGGTCGCAGAGGACCGGCGGCGGCTGCGGGATCGACGTGGAGTCCATGGGATCGTGGCCGTGGATGACCTCTTGGAGGAGAGCGGCGTCGGTCACGGTGGCGCCCAGCAGGCCCACCTGGTCGAGCGAGGAGGCGAAGGCCACCAAGCCGTAGCGGCTCACCATTCCGTAGGTGGGCTTCACCCCGACCACGCCGCAGAAGGCGGCGGGCTGGCGGATGGAGCCGCCCGTGTCCGAGCCCAGGGCCAGGGGGGCGAAGCCGGCGGCCACGGCCGCCGCGCTCCCACCGCTCGAGCCCCCGGGCACGCGCGAGGCCTCCAGCGGGTTCTTGGTGGGGCCGAAGGCGGAGTTCTCGGTGGACGAACCCATGGCGAACTCGTCGAGGTTGGTCTTGCCCACGATGACACCGCCGGCACTGGTGATGCGCTCCACCACGGTGGCGTCGTACGGCGGCCTCCAGCCCTGGAGGATCCTGCTGCTGCACGTGGTGGGCACGCCCCGGGTGCACAGGTTGTCCTTGACCGCCACGGGCACGCCGGCCAGAGGACCTGGGTCGTCTCCGGCGGCGACGCGGCGGTCGATGGCGTCGGCCGAAGCGAGCGCCTCGTCCTCGAGCACGAGGTTGAAGGCGTGCACCTCGGGCTCACGATCGGCGATGGCGCTCAGGCATTCTTCGACGACCTGGCGAGCCGACTGCTCACCGCCTCTGACGGCGGCAGCGATCTCGCCAGCGAGGCGGGTCACGGGGCGTCGCCCAGGATGCGGGGGACGCGGAAGCGGCCGTCCTCCACCTCCGGAGCCATGGCCAGGACCTCGTCACGGTCGAGGCTCGCCCGGGGCTCGTCCTCGCGGAGGGCGTTGACGAGCGGCAGCGGGTGGGCGGTGGGCGGGACGCCGCTGGTGTCCAGAGCCGCCACCACGTCGGCGTACTCCAACACGTCGCGCAGCTGGTCGGTGTACACCTCGACCTCCTCGTCGGTCAGGTCGAGGCACGCCAAACGGGCTACATGGGCGACGTCGGAGGAGGTGATCCGGTCACGCTCGGACATATTGGCAGCCTACGCGTGGGCCGGGAAGGCGCTCAGTTGCCCGCCTGTTGCCCGCAACCGACACGGGATGAGACGACTAGCCCGCTCCCCTACTTCCAGGCGGCTGGGAAACCGCGCTGCGGCGGCGGGCCGCCATCGTCGCCAGTGCTCCAACGACGATGAGGATCAACGCCAACAGCACCAGCTTCCAGGAGTTGGCGCCGGTGGCGGGCAGCGGTCCGCGGATCTGGCCTCTGTTACTCCCTCGCTGGCTCCTGATCGGGGAAGCCGCCGCCGAGGGCTGGGCGGCCGAAGCCGGTGCCACCTGGTTGGCCGCCGGGGATGCACCCGGGTTGGGCGCCGGCGGGGGACAGGGCTGGCCGGCGAAGCAGAACACGTAGAGGCCGGAGTTGACGTCGCTGATCACCACGAAGTTCGGCGAGACGGCCACGCCCTGCACGAAGGCCTTGGCCGGGACCGTGCCGGTGGGGTCGTTGGTGTCCGGAGGCACGAAGGAGAAGGTCTCCCTCGTCCGGCCACTCCTCAAGTCGAGCACCCGGAGCCCGTCGGTGTTCCACGCCACGTAGGCCGTCTCGCCTTGGACGACGGCGTGGTGCACCGAATAGATGCCCCGGGGGTCGGGAGGGGGGAAGACCTGCGAGTTGGGGGTGCGGTACACCGACGTCTGGCTCGGCTTGGCCGGGTTGGTGACGTCGAGGATCCGCAGGCCTCCCCACTCACCGGCCAGGTCCACCAGCGCTCCCACCACCGGGCTGCCTCCGGTGCAGCGGGCCGGCGTGCCGGTCACGGCCGGGCACATGGTGGTGCGGATGGCGTCGCCGGCAGGCTTCTTGATCTGAAAGCCGGGAATGGACAGGTCACCGGTGGGAGCCAGGTTCTGGTCGACGGGCGTGCGGGGACTGCCGAGCGGGGGAAACCGGCAACGGACTCGCTGGCTGCCCCGGTCCGAAGGACCAGCCCGGTGGCCCCGGCGTCCTGGGCCCTCCTCACCCGGCTGTTGAAAGTGCATCCCTGAGCGGGAAGGCCAGGTTGGGTGCCGGGGTTGGCCGCCGCATCGGCGAAGGCGATCTTGCCGTTCAGGTCGTTCGGGCCGACCAGGTAGGGGTCCTCGGGCAAGAAGGTGTCACCGCCGGCGGACCGGCGGCGAGGGCATCCCCGCCCGATGTAGACCAACTCACCCTGGATCTGGCCGCCGGGCTTGCGGTGGATCTGGGAGTCGAAGCCCTGATCCATGGTGGTGAACAGGTCGGAGCAGCCGGTCTTGACGCCGGCCAGGGTGTTGGGCAGGTCCACCCTGAAGGCCGAGGTGGGCCACCACCAGTCCTCGTCGGCCAAGAGGGCAAGCTGGCGCCCTCCCACCTCTGCCGGGGTGACGTAGGCGCCGTTGGCCTCCACGTTCCAGTCGTTGGGGTAGTTCCACTGACCGCCCCCCTTGGTCGGGTCTGCGGTGGGGTTGGCCAGGTCCTCCACGTTGAGGATGAACAACCCGCCGTCCAGATAGGGGACCAGGAGCTTGGTGCCGTCGGGGCTGAACGTGGCCGAGCGGCTACCAGCCCGGGGGTAGCAGCCGTTGTTGGACGTGCGGGGGGGAGCCTCACCGAGGACCGGCCAGTCGCCTATTTGTCTGGGCTGGGCGGGGTTGGTCACGTCCACCAGGCGCACGTCGCTCGTGGGTGTCCCCAGGTCAGCGGCGTCCTGCTTGCTCGATACGGACAGGATGCGCCCGTCCCGCAGCCGCTTGAGCTGCACCGAGAACTGATCCTTGGCGCAGTTGGCGTCGCTTCCGGGGCTGCACTGCGGTGCGGGGACGCCGGGCGTGGCGGGGACGAAGTTGTCGAAGTCGGCCAGGTAATGGCCGAGCAGGCGGGGGCTGGCCGGGTTGGTGACGTCGTAGTACTGCACCCCTCGATGGGCGTAGCTGCCCTGGATGGCCAGGCCCCGCTCCCGCAGCGCCTGCTCGTCGAAGCGGCAGGTGGCCAGGGCAACGGCGGCCAGGTCCCCCTTGAAGGACGGCGTGTTGACTCTGAGCACGTCCACGTCTCGAGCGGCTTGGCCCTCCGCCACCGGGATGGTGGAGGCCACCCGCGGCCGGCTGGGGTCGGAGAGGTCGACCACCTTCACGGGGACGGTGACGCAAGGCGGCGCCGTGTTCTGAGCGGCGATCTTGGTGTGGGCGCTGGACTGGGTGTTCTGCGGGACGTAGCCGCCGGCCACCACCGCCGTGCTACCCACCACGGCCACCTCGCCGTTCAGACCGCGGCCTCCGAGGTCACTGCTGCCCACCAGCCTGAGATTGCGCGGATCGGGGGCGCCGCCGCCCGGGGTGGGGACGGTGCCCGGCACGGGCGTGGTCTCCACCTCGTCGGCCACGTTGTCCCTCTCCCCCGCCTCGCCGTCGTTGGCCACGCCGTCCTTGGTGACGCTCACGAAGTTGGTCCTCTTGGAGTAGTCGGCGGTGTCGGTGCCGGCGCCGCCGGTCATCACGTCGGCGCCGTTGGCCGCCGTCTCCTCGTCGAAGGTGTCGTCGCCGTCGCCGCCGTTGAGCGTGTCGTCGTCGGCGCCGCCTCGCAGGGTGTCGTTGCCCAGGCCCCCGTTCAGGGTGTCATTGGCCGGTTCGCCGCTGAGCACGTTGTTGGCCGCGCTACCCGTGATGGTGTCGGCCCGGGAAGTTCCGACCACGTTCTCGAGCTGGCCGTCGGCACCCACGTTGTCGCCTTCGAGGGCAGGGAACGTCTCACCGTCGTTGGCCACACCGTCGAGGGTGATGGTCACCCCCCGCTCGCGTCCGGCCCGGTCACGGCCGTAGTACCTAGCCTCGTCCGTACCCGCCCCGCCGTTCAAGAGGTCCGCGCCGTTGCCCAGCCCGCTCTCGAACTGCTCGAAGGCGTCGTCGCCGGCCTCGCCGTTCTCGACGTCGTTGCCAGCCCCGCCTCTCAGCGTGTCGTTGCCGGCACCGCCGTTGAGGGTGTCGGTGCCGGCGTCGCCGTTGAGCACGTCGGTGCCGGCGTCGCCGTTGAGCACGTCGGTTCCGTCGCCACCGCTCAGCGTGTCGTTGCCTTCGCCGCCGGTCAGCGTGTCATCCTCGCTGCCGCCGGTCAGCGTGTCGTTGCCGGCGCCGCCCGTGAGGATGTCGGCACCTGCGTCACCCGTGAGCGTGTCGTTGCCTCCGTCGCCGCTGAGGGTGTCGGTGCCGGCGCCGCCGGTCAGTGTGTCGGCGCCGCTGCCGCCGGTGAGGATGTCGACACCGGCGCCGCCGTTGAGAGTGGCCGCCACGGTCCCTGCACCAGTCACCGCGTCGCCGGCCGCGGTCAGGGTGTCGTCGCCGTCGCCGCCCAGGAGCTGGCGGTCGCCGGCGGCGTCGTCTACGCCGGCGGTGGTCACGTCGACGTCGTCATCGCCGTTGAGGTTGAAGCCGTTGGCTCCCACGGAGAGGAGGTCGGCACCGGTGGTCCCGGAGACGATCACCCCGTCACCGGAGTCGGCCGGCTGACCTGTGGGCGCCTCACCGAGGTTGACACTGAACTCGATCTCCGAGGTTCCCGTGGCCTCGGCGGTCTTCCCCGGGGCGAAGGGACCACCGGACAGATCGATGCGCAGGTCCTGGTTGTTGGCGGCCGTCCCCGTGGCGAGAATCCGTTCGGTGTTGGTCACCGTGGGCGCCGGCGTCCCACAAGGTATGACCGTGAAATCCGTGGCCGGGGCGGTCTTCTGGTCGAACCGGATGGAGCCGTCCGCCAACCTCGTCACCCGCAGCTCCTGGTTGGCGGCGTCATAGGTGAGCGTGACGTCACCGGAGGCCGAGTCAAAAGCGCAGGTCACCGCGGCCTGAGTCGGTGCCGCCAGCATGAGCATCACCACTCCCAACACCACCGTGAGCCCCGACGCCAGCATCCGTCTCCTGGTCATGAGCTTGAGTCGAAGTGCCATCGAGCGGTGTCTCCCCTTACGTCGGCCTGTGTGTGCGCAATCAGCCGCGGTTCTCCTCACCCCTGTGAGCCAAGCACCCGCTGCGAGTTGGGCGGACGCTAGTCCCCGGTTCCAAGGCGAGGCAAACTGTCCTGCGTCGTCTGAGATTATGTGATGTCTCCACCTACTCGGCAGCAGCGGCTATTGTGCCGTTGGTTCCCGAGGAGTAGGATCTCCTGTCGTCGAAAGCTAGTTAGCGAGCCTCGAGGGGCTCAAGGGGGAGGACGCATGAAGGCCAGATTTTCGATTTTTGCTGTTGCACTGGGGGCGGCAGCCCTCATAGGCGGGGCGGCTTGGGCGTGCGTGCCAGGAGCGAGCATCACCCTGGCTCCGCCCACTGGCGGACCTGGGACCAATGTGACAGTGACGGGGAGCACGTTCGACTCCCAGGGCAGCCCGGTCAACATTTACTGGGACGGCACCGCAGGCCAACTGATGGGTCAGGCCCAGGTACAGCCTGATCGCACCTTCCGCTTCACGTTCGCCGTCCCCGGAGTCGAGGACGGCCGTAGCCACGTGGTGAGCGCTACCCAGCTCGACCGCAACGGCTTGGCCTACAACCCGGTGAACCGGGCCTTCAAGATGTCGGGCACCCGGTCGGGAAATACTGCCAACCAGCAGGGAGCGGCCCAGCCCGAGCAGCCTGACGGAGTCACGACTCAGGCGCCCGCCACCCAATCCGCGGCTGCTGCTCAGCCTGCTCCCCGTGCTGCGGCCGCCCCGGCCCAGGCCAGCGCTCCGGCACAGCCCGGAGGCGCGGCTCCCGGACCCGCCGTAGGCACGCAGACAGGCCCGCAGGCTCCGCCGCCTGCCCCCGCCGCTGAGGCGCAGCAGGGCGCCGCGGCCCAACAGCCGGCCGGCTCACAGGAGGCGTTCCGCACGCCGGTTCCCGCTCCGGCACCGGCCGGCGCCGGCGAAGCGGTCAGCTCCAGTGGCGGCGGTGCCCCTGCCTGGCTCCTGGCTCCGCTCGCCTTGCTGTCGCTGGGCTTCCTCGGAGCGGGTACGGGAATCTTCCTCAGGGAGCGCAAGCGGACGCGGGTCAGGGCCTGAAGCCACCCGCTTCTCGAAGGACGCAAAGGGGGCGCTCGCAAGGGCGCCCCCTTTGGCGTTGAGCAACGACTCGACCTATTCGCCCCGCTATTCGCAGAGCCTTCTCAGCAGGCATCACCCCATCGGTCGACCTCTGGCCTTGGTCGTGGTCAGCGATCGAGCCACCCGCACATGAGCCAGCCCATCCCCCGACTGTTGACCGGGACGGCGGCACCCCGGTCACAGCATTTAGCATTCGAGTCGCATCCCGGGCGACCTGCGTCTACAACCGAGGGCGACGCCGGGAGGTCGGCAATCGCAGGGACGGTCGCCCTGGTCCTGGCCAGCCCCGGCGTCCGGCGAGTCGTGCCGGCCGGTCGGTCATGACGTCGGCGAACAAGGGAGCAGACGCCTCCCACCCCAAGTTCTCCTGAGTGCGCCCGGCAAACAACGCCTCGCACCAGGCCGTCTCGGACGTTGCGTCTGACTCACTCGAGTGATCTCCACGACCACTCAAATGCCGTCCTCCTGAACGATCCGGCTAGCTGCCCTGTTGGCTGCCTACCGGCCGCGGGCGTCGAGCCGGGCCGTTGCCTTCGATGGAGGCCGGAGCACCCACGATGTCCACCCTGAGCGTGTCGCTACCTCCCCGCCGGGTATCGGGCCAGGCCAGGTAGGCCTCCGAGTCCTTCGAGACCAGGGCGAGGGCGCTGCCCAGGTCCCGTCCCGCCTCTCGCCGAGGGCTGATCGGGAACAGCTCCCGGAAGAAGGGCCGGTTCATGGCCTGGGCCGGTCCGAACGTCTTCCCGTTGTCGCCCGACGAGGTCAGGTTGACCTCGGTGGGCCCGCCCGCTCCCTCTGCCACACTCACGTAAGCGACGTCGAGTCGGCCATTCGGAGCGACGGCCAGTTGAGGGAGGAACGCCTCACCTCGTGCGTCGTCCACGCGCTTGGGCGGTCCCCAGCTCTTCCCGCCGTCGGACGACACGCTGAGCAGCACCGCAGCCTTGCCGCCCCTGGCGTCGGACCATGCGACGTAGAGCTTGTTGTTCTCCCGGTCTGCGGCAATGGCGGGGAAGGGGGGTATGAACACCAGAAATGGCTCCGGTGGGCGAACGTTGGCGTCGACCACCGTCTCCGAGAAGGTGCCGCCCCCGTTGCTCGACGTGGCAAGCACGTTCTCGAACGTCCCCTCGTAGCGACCTTGCACGTTCTGGAAGTCGAAGACGTCCTTGCCGTAGTCCTGGTAGAGCACGTGCAAGGCCCCGCCGCTGCCCACCAGCGGGACCGGCGCGCCGACCCGCTCGCGCTTGGCGTCGCTCACCCGCACCCGCTGGCCGAAGGTGGCGCCCCCGTCGGTGGAAACAATGGACATCACCGAGCTGGGGGGCGCCATCTGGAACAGGCCGACGCTGGCGGGCTCGACCCAGGTGAGGAAGAGCCGGGCCGGCGAGGTGTTGTTGTCCACGGCCAGTCGGACCATGAACTTCTCCTGCTCCAGCACCTTCTTGGCCGGCTCGAAGCTGCGCCCACCGTCGACGGAGCGGGTGAGCCACGCCGCCGACGGCACGTTGCCGGGGCCGGCCAGGGTGATGAAGACCAGGTGAAGGGCACCGTCCTTGGCGAAGCCCAGTGACGTGGTGTAGCACCGCTCGGTGTCCGGGGGCAGCGTCAAGCCGCTCGGGTCCCAGCTCCTTCCGGCGTCATAGCTGATGGCCACGCCACAGGAGAAGCTGGGGCGCTCGATCCGGTAGCCCATCGCGAGGTTGCTGACATTGGTGGGGTTGACGGCCACCGTGGGCGAGCTGGCCGCTCGAACGATGGCTTCGTCGGTCTCCTCGCCCACCTGCACGTTCTGCAGAGGAACTGGCCTGGGCTGGCCTCCATCCTCCTTGGCGAACACCAGCAGGGCCACGACGACCAAACCCAGCAATCCGCCCACGAGGAGCAGCACCGCAGCGCGCATGCGGTTGGTGGCGGATCTGGGATTGACAGACCCGCTCGGCTGCTCGGTCACGTCGGTAGGAGCAGCCACGATCGGGCGAGTATAATTTCGAAGTCCGGCCCGAGACAATAAGTGTTTCCGGCTATCTATCCACTCGACTGGAGGACCCAGTTTGGCCAAACGGTCGAAGGGCCGAGCCCCGTGGCGCAGCCCCATCTTCTGGTTCGCCCTGGCTATCCCAACCGTCCTCGTTCTCTACGCCGCTCTGCTCTTCTCCATCCTCCCCGAGTCCAGGGGGGACGAGATGAGCTACACGTCGTTCATCAGACGCCTGGAGAGGCGAGATGTGGCCGCGCCGCTCCTGCTCAACGAAGACCGCCGGGTGCTGTTCAAGAGCGGAGGCAAGGAGTACTGGGCAACCCTTCCCACCGATCCGACGCGAGAGCGATTCCTCAACTCTGCGGTCGACCAGGATCTCCGTGTCCAGGTGGACCAGCAGACCCTCAAGCGGATCATCCTCCCCGCCACCCAGTACCTGGTCCCCTCCCTTTTCATCGGCTGCATCCTCGTTCTCACGTTTCTGCTGACCCGGGCCGACAAGGGCGGCACCAAGGAGATCACGAGGCGCAAGTCCAAGGGTGAGTCGGTCACCTTTGCCGATGTAGCCGGTAGCGAGGAAGCGGTGGCCGAAGTCCGGGAGGTGCGCGACTACCTGATGCACCCGGAGCGGCTTGCGGAGATCGGGGCCCAGCCTCCCCGCGGCATCCTGCTGGTCGGTCCTCCGGGGACCGGGAAGACGCTGCTGGCTCGAGCCATCGCCGGAGAGGCCGGAGTACCGTTCTTCTCCGCCTCCGGCACCCAGTTCGTGGAGATGTACCAGGGCGTCGGGGCTGCTCGTGTCCGGGAGTTGTTCCGAGAGGTTCGCCAGAGCGCACCGGCCATTCTCTTCCTCGACGAGCTGGACGCCGCGGGACGCACCCGCGCCGCCGACGCCAGCAGCGGTCAGGAGGAGAGGGACCAGACCCTGAACCAGCTGCTGGTCGAGATGGACGGCTTCGACCGCTTCGCCGGCGTGGTGATCCTCGGGGCCACCAACCGGCCTGACGTGCTCGATCCCGCTCTTCTGCGTCGGGGGCGCTTCGACCGGCAGGTGGTGGTGGACGCTCCCGATCGAGCCGGCAGGCTCGCCATCTTGAAGATCCACGCTCGAGGCAAGCGCCTCGACGCCAGCGTGGATCTCGCACGGCTGGCGGGCCAGACGCCGGGGCTCACCGGGGCCGACCTGGCCAGCGTCATGAACGAAGCGGCGCTGCTGTCCGCCCGGAGAGGCAAGCCGGCCATCACCCCTTCGGAGGTGGAAGAGGCCGTCGACCGGGTCATCGCCGGCAACGAGCGGGCCCGGGTGCTCACCCCAGGGGAGAAGCGGGCTGTGGCCTACCACGAGTCCGGCCACGCCGTCGTGGCCTGGGGTCTGCCCGGCACCGACCCCGTCACCAAGATCTCCATCGTGAGCCGGGGCCAGGAGCTCGGGGGCCGTACCTGGATGACGGCCGAGGAAGAGAAGGTCCTGCTTACCAAGACCGAGCTCAAGAGCTTGATCGCCGTGGCCATGGCGGGCATGGCCGCCGAGGAGCTGGTCCTCGGAGAGAGCACGAGTGGCCCCCGAGAAGACCTGCGTGAGGCCACCGCCATGGCTCGCGAGATGGTGTGCGAGTTGGGGATGAGCGAGTCACTCGGGCGTCTGGCATGGGGTCAACAGGCGGGCAGCCAGTTCCTGGGCGGCGATGTCCACAAGGCCGACTACTCCGACGCCATGGCAGCCGAGATCGACCGCGAGGTCAGACGGATCACCGAAGAGGCGTACTCCTTGGCCGCCCACGTCCTGCAGGCCAACCGGGTGACCTTGGACAGGCTGGCCGCCTATCTGGTGGAGCGGGAGACCGTCCGCGAGCCGGAGCTTTCGGAGCTGACCGCCGACATCGTTCGCCTCGAAGCCGGACCGTTGGGCGACGGAGTGGGTGACATCAAACTCACCGAGGGCATGGCCGCTGCGGGTCCCGTTCAGCAGATCGGATAGAAGGTGGCTCACCGTCGGGGGGACGGCGCTCCCCGGCCCCCAGCTGAGCCCTGTCTCAGTAGGACCGGGCGAACACCAGGCGCTTGCCGTAGGCGGACGGCAGGCCACAGCGCACGCAGGTGCCCTCCTCCGGTTCACCGTCGCTCGGCACACAGCGGGGAGTAGCCGCGGTCCCGGCCTTGATGTCGTCCTCGCACTCCGCGCGTCCGCAGTGCAGGGCGTTGGCGAAACCCTCGCCCACCTGGGCGGCGAAGGCGTCCCAGTCGTCGGCGGCCGCCGTGTGCTCGTCGCCGAACGAGGTGGCCCGCTCCAGCAACGCGGCGTGAAAGGCGGAGAGGCGGTCGGGAACCGAGGCCGCGAGGGAGTCGAGGCCGACCGCCTGCTTGCCCTCGGCGCCGAGACGGGCCACCACGACGGCTTGACCTGAGGCAAGGTCTCGAGGACCGAGCTCCACCCGGAGGGGCACGCCCCGCAGCTCCCAGTCGTTGAACTTGAAGCCCGGCGACGCGTCACGCCCGTCCACGTGGGCTCGCACGCCTCGGGCCTCCATGTCGGTGGCCAACCGGGCGGCGGCCTCGTCCACGGCGGCCCGCTCGTCGCCCCTCCCGATGGGGACGATCACCACCTGGTGGGGCGCCAGGCCAGGCGGAAGGACGAGCCCCCGGTCGTCACCGTGGGCCATGATCACCGCCCCCAGCATCCGCGTGCTCAGGCCCCACGACGTGGTGTGGCAGTGGACCAGCTCGTTCCGCTCGTTGGCGTACGTGATGTCGAAGGCCCTGGAGAAGTTGTCGCCCATGTAGTGCGAGGTGGCCGACTGCAGGGCCCGTCGATCGCGCATCATGGCCTCGATGGTGAAGGTGCGAAGGGCGCCGGCGAACCGCTCCCCCGGCGTCTTCTCTCCTTCGATGACCGGTATGGCCGCCACGTCGCGAGCGAAGCTGACGTAGATGCCGAGCATCCGCATGGTCTCGGCCATGGCGTCGGCCCCGTCGACGTGGGCGGTGTGGCCTTCCTGCCAGAGGAACTCGGTGGTGCGCAGGAACAGCCGCGGCCGCAGCTCCCAGCGCACCACGTTGGCCCACTGGTTCACGAGCAGGGGAAGGTCGCGGTGGCTCGAGATCCAGCGGGAGAACATCTCCCCGATCACCGTCTCCGAGGTGGGCCGCACCACCAGCGGCTCCTCCAGCTCCTTGCCGCCGGCATGGGTGACCACCGCCAGCTCGGGCGAGAAGCCCTCCACGTGCTCGGCCTCTCGCTTCAGGTAGCTCTCGGGGATGAGCAGCGGGAAGTAGGCGTTCTGGTGGCCCGTCTCCTTGAACATCTGGTCGAGGCGGGCCTGGAGCAGCTCCCACATCCGGTAGCCGTAGGGCCGGATCACCATGGTGCCCTTGACCGGCCCCCGGTCGGCCAGCTCGGCCTTCAGGACGAGCTCGTTGTACCAGGCGGAGAAGTCCTCGCCCTGAGGCGTGATGCCCTTGTCTCTGGCCTTGGGGTTCCCGTCCTTGGCCGCCATCTCCAGGACGCTAGCGTTCGACCATGGCCGACAAGCATCCCTTCCTCAGCCACGAGTGGATGGCCGAGGCGCGCCGCATGGGAGAGGAGTACGCCAGCCAGCTCGACGCCGGCGAGTACCTCATCAGGATGAACCAGGTCATCACCGAGGTCCCCTTCGGTGACGGGACCCTCCACACCCACATCGACAGCTCGTCGGGGTCCATGGAGATGGAGACCGGCCACCTCGAGGATCCCGATGTCACCGTCACCCTCGACTACGAGACGGCCAGGTCGGTCTTCATCGAGGGCAACCGTGACGCCGGCATGCAGGCCTTCATGGCCGGCAAGGTGGTGGTCCAGGGCGACATGACCAAGCTCCTGCTCGCCATGCAGCAGGAGCAGATCACCCCCGACCCCAGGGCCGCCGAGCTCCACAAGCGCATCCAGGACATCACCGCCTGACACCGGGAGAGGAAGGCGCCGAGCAGGAATTCCAGCGGCTGGTCGCCGACCTCGACTACCCGCTGTTCATCGTCACCGTGGCCACCGGCGGCGAGCGGTCCGGGTGCCTCATCGGGTTCGCCACCCAGTGCAGCATCAACCCGCCCCGCTACTGGGCTTGCATCTCCAAGGCCAACCACACGTGGAAGGTGGCGGTGCGGGCCGAGACCATGGTGGTCCACGTGCTGGGCCCGGACGATCGGGGCTTGGCGGAGCTCTTCGGCGAGAAGACGGGGGACGACATCGACAAGTTCTCCGGTGTCCCCTGGGAGCCTGGACCCGACGGTGTTACTCCCCTCTTGTCCGGGTGCACCCGCTGGTTCGCCGGCCGAGTCCTCCAGCAAGTGGACTCCGGTGACCACACGAGCTTCCTGATCGAGTCCTTCGCCGCCTCGTCCGGGACCGAGGAGGGCCAGTTCGGCTTCCAGCAGGCCCGGGACCTGAAGCCCGGCCACGCCCCCTGAGGAAGGACCTCACACGAACTACTTGGTGTAGAGGCTCACCCCTGCGCCCCGCTTCACGGTGGCGCCCGCGGCGGGGTCGGTGGTGAAGACGGGCTTGTTGAGCGGCCCGTAGACGTTGGCCACGGTGAGGCCGGCTTGACCGAGGGCCGCCTGGGCCTCGGGCACCGCTTTCCCGGTGAGGTTCGGTACGGGCACGACATCGGGGCCCTTGGACACCACGACCCCGACTGACGAGTCCCGGGCGACCTCCGCGCCCCACGGTGGCCTGGAGCCAACCACCTTGCCCGGCGGCACCGTCTCACTGAAGGCCTCGATCCTGGTGGCCTTGAGGCCCGCCGCAGCCAGAGCCTTGGCCGCCTCCTCGTAGCTGCGCCCGGACACGTCGGGGATCTTCCGGGGCGCGGGACCACCCGAGACCGTCACCCCGATCTCGGCACCCTTGGGCTGCTCGCCCTTCGGAGACCAGTCGAGGACGGCACCGGCGCGCTGGTCCTCGCTGAACTGGCGCGCCACCTTGGGGACGAAACCGCTCTGCGTCAGCCGCTGCTCGGCACCGCCCTGGTCCAGACCGGCGAGGTCGGGCACGGGCCGGGGGGGCGGGCCCTTGGACAGGACGACCTTGATGGTGTTGCCCTCGCGCAACTCCCCGAGAGCGGGTTCCTGCTCGATCACCACGCCGCGCCCCACCGCTTCGTCGAAGCGCTCGGCTACCACCTTCACCTTGAGCTCGCTCTGGGAGGCGATGGCCCGGGCCTGGTCCAGGGTGTTGCCGCGCAGGAGGGGCACGGGACGCGTGGGGATGCGGGAGCGAGCGATGGCATACGACCCTCCGGCCACAAGCAAGAGGCCGAGGAGCACAGCCGCCACCCATAGGGGCCGGACGCGGCGGCGCTTCCTCGCCGGCGCTTCGGGCCCCGGTTCGGGTTCGGCGTCCTGGTCGGCGTCGGCTTCGACGTCGTAGGGCACGGGCCGGGTGAGCGACTCCGTGAGGTCGGC
>JAUJNQ010000005.1:149422-202693 GCA_030448025.1 Acidimicrobiales bacterium
ATGGGGGCCGGGGCGGGCAGGACCTCGGTTGCCCGGTCCAGGGCCTGGCTCAGCCGGCGAGCATCCAGCCGGTCCCGTGGGTCGGGATTGGCCGCCTGGCCGATGATGGGGGCCAGTGCCCCGAGCTCGGGCGGAACCTCCACAGGCGCGCCCACCCGAGCCATGAGCGTGGCCAGTGCGGTGTCGTGAACGAACGGCACCGCACCGGTGACCACCTCCACCAGCACCAGGGCCAGCGCGTAGACGTCGGTCTTCCCGTCGAGCGGGGAGCCCTGCGCCTGCTCCGGCGAGGCGTAGCGAGCCGTCCCCAGCATGGCGTCGGCCGGCTCGGTCCAGGTTGCCTCGGCCAGCGCCCGGGCGATCCCGAAGTCGGCGATGGCAAGGCGGCCCTCGTCATCGAACAGCAGGTTGGCGGGCTTGATGTCCCGGTGGACGAGACCCTTGCGATGGGCGTAGTCCAGGCCCCGGGCCACATCGAGCCCGACCCGGAGGGCCTGGGACGGGGAGAGGAGGTGGCCTTGGTCCAGCAGGTCGCGCAGGCTGCCTCCCTCGAGGAGCTCCAGCACGAGGTAGGGGCCGTCGTCGGACTCGCCCCAGTCGTAGACCCGCATGATGTTGGGGTGGTTGAGGGCCGCCGCCTGCTCGGCCTCGGCCTTGAAGCGGCGCAGGAAGACCTTGTCCTCGGCCAGGCCGGGGTGGAGGACCTTCACCGCCACGCGCCGGCGCAGGGTGGCGTCCTCGGCGAGGAGGACGTTGGCCGAGCCCCCCCTTCCGATGGCCGCCACCAGGCGGTACCGGCCGCCCAGGACCCTGCCGACCTGGTCGGCCATGCGCGACGTGGCCACGGGTCGAGGGTAGTGGCTGAGGGTGCTCGATCCGGGGACCGTCCGGCGGCACCAATGAGCCGGCGCCTCGCGGCAAGAATGAGCCGGTGCGCCTCGGTCCGATCACGTTGCGCCGCGCGGTGTTCGTCATCCTGCTGGCGGTGGCCGGCGGGTCGCTCTACCTGGCCACCACCCTGCACGACGACTCCCTTACGGCCGGCGTCCGCTCAGGCGTCGTGCGGTCGGTGTCACCCCGGCCCGGCAGCATCCAGCTTCGCCAGACGGAGGTCCAGGTGGAGCTGGACAGCACCTACGCCGCTGAGCTGGCGATCAACGGGACGGCCATTCCCGACGACCAGCTCGCCGTCATACCGGGCCTGAACCGCATCTCTTACACCCCAGGAATCGGCCGTGAGATCGAGGTGCTGCCGGCGGGCAGCAACTGTGCCGTCGTGAGGTTCCGCCCCCTTGCCGGTACGAGCGGGCAGCCCGGCAGCTATCGCTGGTGCTTCAGCGTCCAGTAGCCCGGTGCCCGAAGATCACCGGTGCTCGGACGTCATCAAACGGGCGCTCGAAGGTCTTCTCTCTTGATCGGCTAGAAAGGGGACACTGAGTACCCACCCGAGCCAGTGGTGACCCTCACGAGTCTTGGAGGAATGCCTTATGAGTCAGCAACGCAGCGCTTCTGCCGACGTGCAACCGGCGGGCGGGAGCGCTCTGGTCACCGAGCAGGGCCGCACCTCGATCGCCGACTCGGTGGTGTTGAAGATCGCCGGCGTGGCCTCGCGTGAGGTCAACGGCGTCCACGCCATGGGCTCGGGCGGGGCACGGGCCTTCGGCGCCATCAGGGACAAGATGCCCGGCTCCGGCGGGCAGAGCCCGTCCCAGGGCGTGACCGTGGAGGTCGGAGAGCGCCAGGCCGCCATCGACATAGATCTGGTCGTCGAGTACGGCGTGTCCATCCCCGACGTGTCCCAGGCCGTGCGGCGAAACGTCATCCAGCGGGTGGAACGCATGACCGGCCTGGAGGTCACCGAGGTCAACCTCTCGGTCGACGACGTGTACCTGGGGGGCGACGACGAGGAAGAGGAGCCCGAACCCGCACGAGTGCAGTGATGCCGGTCGATCCCGATGCCGTCTCTGCGGCGGCACTCTCCTGCCCGGAGGTGGCAGGGCTGTCGGGAGGCCTCGTGGGCGAAGTGGCCACGTACCTACCGGGGCGAAGCGTGGCCGGCGTGCGCATCACCGATGACGAAGTCGAGATCCACATCGTCGCCCGCTGGTGCGCCAACCTCCCGGAGGTGGCCGACGCCGTCCGCCGGGCCGTGAAGCCCGTCACCGGGGGCCTGCGGGTCTCGGTCTACGTGGAGGACATCGAGGTGCCGGACGAGCCTGGCCAGTCAGACGTGCTCGCTGAGCAAGGAGCCGGCAGTGGCGCTCGACCATGAGGTGCTCGGGGTCAGTGCCGGCGCCCCGCCACACGACGTGCGGGCGGCCTTCCGGCGCTTCGCCCGGCTCCACCACCCCGACCTCGGCGGCAACCAGGAGGCCTTCCGGGCCGGGCTCGAGGCCTACCAGCGCCTGGCCGGGCTGCGAGCGCCATCGTCGGGGGCCGAGGTGGTCTTCCACCGGCGGCCGCGGGGGCTCGAGGTCCTCACCGCCGGATGGAAGGCCCGCCGTGACCGGCGTCACCGTCGCGCTCGTGTGACCTAGTGCCTCCGGTCAATAGCTCATATTCCTAGAAGGAGAATGCAGGATCATGCAGCAGACCACCATCGTCGGCCTCTTCGTCGGGCTCATCCTGGGCTTGGCCCTCGTGCTCGAGAGCTTCGGCGCCATGCTCATCGTCGCCTTCTTCGGCGCACTCGGCTTCCTGGCCATGAAGGTGGTGGAGGGTGAGATCGACCTCACCGACTACCTGGGCGGAAGGAACAAGAAGTAACAGTGGCCAGCACCGGTGAGGACGTCACCGCCGACACCACTCGCGACGTCAACCCTCTCCCTGCCACCGATCCAGGCCGGGTCGCAGGGCTGCGGACCCCTCGGGGCGAGACCACCATCGCGCCGCTGGTGGTCGAGAAGATCGCGTCCAGGGCGGCCACGGAGGTAGACGGCGTGAGCGGCGTGGTGCGCACCGGGCTCGGGCGGTTGCTGCCGTGGGTCTCGAACGACTCGTCGGCTGGGGCCGCCGCCGACGTCCACCGGGAGACGGTGTCGGTGGACCTCACGGTGAACGTGCGCTACCCGGAGCCGGTCGGCAGGGTGACCGGCAACGTCCGGGACCGGGTGACGGAGCGGTTGGCTGCGCTCACCGGGCTCACCGCCACCGAGGTCAACATCGTGGTCGAAGAGCTGGTGGTCGAGCCTCGCGATGGCCGGCGCAGGGTGGAGTAGCGCACGGGTGCGGGTCCTCAGCCGGCTCATCGCCTTGGCCGTGGCGCTCGGCCTCTTCGTGGGCGGGATCGTGGTGGCGGTGGAGATCGTGTTCGCCGAGATCGGGCGCGAGCCTTGGGTCATCCCCTACGACGAGTGGTATGAGAGCGCACGCATCAACGCCTGGTCGTCGCCGTCCACCAGGCGGCTCGCCCTCGCGCTGGTGGTGGCCGGTCTGCTCCTCCTGCTCCTCCAGCTGGCGCGGCGGCGCCCCACGGCACTGGCCATGGAGATGGGGGCTCGACCCACGCCGCGGACCTCAACCGCCGAGGCGTCGAGCGATCCCTGGTGCGGGCGGTGAGCCGCGTGGACGGGGTGGCCTCGGCCAAGGCCAGGATCTCGAGCAAGCGCACCCGCGTCACGGCCAGCAGCAACCGCCGCCTGCCCGGCGACCTCGAGGCGCGGGTCACCCGAGCGGCCGAGGAGCGGCTGTCGGCGCTGCGACTGGCCAGTCCGCCACCGCTGTCGGTGAGGCTGGACAGCCGGGGCCAGCGATGACGGGCCAGCGATGACGGGCCAGGCCGTTGACAACCGGGGCCCCGACCGGCTCAACCGGCGGGTGCTGGTGCTGCTGTCACTGCTCCTCCTCGGTGCCGGTGGGTACGCCCTGGCTCGGGGCTACGAGGCCTTCGGCGCCGAACCGGCGGACGACGAGGTCCTCCTCGAGCCCGTGCGCGATTTCGTGAGTCGCTACCAGACCTGGTTCTGGATCGTCGTCCTTGGCCTGTGCCTGATCGTGGCCTACCTCGCCCTGCGTTGGCTCGTGGCCCAGTTCCGCTCCCCCGGCTCACGGAGATGGACCTCACCGGCGACGGCTCGAAGGGGTCCACCCACCTCCGGGCGGCAGGTGCGTCCGACGCCCTGGCCACCGACATCGAGACCTACCGGGGCGTGACCTCGGCGTCGGCACGTCTCATCGAGGACGGTGATCGACCCGAGGTCGACGTGCGGGTGGACGTGAACGACGACGCCGACGTCCCGCCCTGCGGACCAAGATCGAGGAGGAGGCCCTGCGGCGCTTCTCCCAGGCACTCGAGGTTTCCGCCGTGGACGCCAGGCTCCACCTCCGCCTCACCGAGCCCGCTCCACGCCTCGTTCGCTGACACCCAGGTCCCGGGCGTTGCGCCTTTGCCGCGGGACTGTCGGTCGTCGTCGGGCTGCTCATGGTCGCTGGCATCGTGCTGGCGGTGCAGGTCCAGCTGGCGCGGACGCAGCGGCGTCTTCCCGCGTCCACTCCGCTGGTGCTCGACGCCACCGTCGGCGGTGGGCCATCCGGGGGCGCCCCGACAACGAGCGCGCTGCGCATGGTATGGCTCGGCGACTCCACAGCCGCCGGAGTGGGCGCCGACGATCCGGACGGCGCACTGCCGCGCCAGGTGGCGGCCGGGCTCGGACGCCCGGTGGAGCTGACGGTCCTGGCCAAGTCCGGTGCCCGAGTGGACGACGTCATCGAGAACCAACTCCCGAGGGTGGCAGCGCTCGACCCCGACGTGGTGGTCATCAGCGTCGGAGCCAACGACGTGGTGCACCTCACCTCCAAGGGACGCTTCACCAGCCGGTACCGCCGCCTCCTGGACGAGCTCGGCGCAACCCCGGTGATCGTGCTCGGCGTCCCCGACATGGGCGCCGCCCACGCTTCGCCCAGCCCCTCCGGGCCATCGCCGGATGGCGAGGCCGAGTCCTGGACGAACAGATCAGGGACGAGGTGGCCGGCCGGGCCGGCACCGGGTACGTCGACATCGCCGGCCGCACCGGTCCTCCCATGCGCCGAGATCCCGACCGGTACTTCGCCCTCGACCGCTACCACCCGAACCAGGCCGGTTACGGGCTCTGGGCCGACGCCGTGCTGGACGTGGCGCGCGCCCTGCCCCTCGAACCCGGCTGATCCCTCGCCTCAGCCACGGCCCAGAGGACGAGCGAGATCTGCAAGGGAAGCCGGAGCCACGCCGCCACAGATGAGTCGAGCGGCCACGGCGAGCCTTCCAGACCGCCGTCGAGGGCCATCTGCACGTTGGCGGGGAACACCAGCACCATGAGGCAGGCCACCCACCAGGCACCGAGCTTGCGCGTACGCCGCGTGGCCAGGAGCACCCCGCCCACCACCTGCGCCGCCCCGCTGACCGAGACCCAGAAGCCGGCGTTCCCGAGGACATCGGGGACGATCCGCTGGTACATCCGGGGACTGAGGAAGTGCCCTGCGCCGGTGCCGATCATGAGCGCCGACAGCCAGTAGCGGTGGGGCCGGCGCAGCCTCGGCGGTTTCAACCGTCCGCCTCCAGCCCGTGTTCCAGGACCCGTTCGAAGGCGTCCTCGTCCAGGATCGGGAGGCCAATCTCGCTGGCCTTGGCCAGCTTGGCCGTCCCAGGCGACTCGCCCACCACCACGGCGGCCGTCTTCTTGGACACCGTTCCCGGCGCCTTGCCGCCGCGCGCCTTGATGGCCTCCTCGGCCGCCTCTCGCGACCACCGCTCGAGGGTGCCGGTGACCACCAGGGAGACACCGGCGAGGGTCTGAGGGACGTCCGGCGCACCGGGCCCCTCGAAGTTCACGCCGGCGGCGCGCAGCTTCTCGACCACCGCCCGGTTGGCCTCGTTGTCGAAGAACTGCCGGACGCTGGCGGCGATGGTGGGCCCCACCCCCTCCACGGCGGCCAGCTCCTCGGTGGAGGCGGCCATGATGCGGTCGAGGTGACCCATGGAGCGGGCCAGGGCCCTGGAGCCGGTGACGCCGAGGTGGGCGATGTTCAGTCCGGCCAGGAGGTTGGCGAGCGGGCGCTGCTTCGCGCGCTCCACCGCATCCCTCAGGTTGCGGACCGAGATCTCGCCGAAGCCTTCGAGCTCGCCCACCCGGTCGAAGTCGAGGGTGTAGATGTCGCCCACGTCGTCGAGCAGTCCCAGGTCCACGAACAGGCGCACCGTGCGCTCCCCGAGCCCCTCGATGTCCATGGCGCCCCGTGAGGCGAAGTGCTCGATGCGGCCGTAGCGCTGGGCCGGGCACTCGACGTTGGTGCAGAAGGTGTCGCTCACCCCGGGAAGGCGCACCAGCGGATGGGCGCACACCGGGCACGCCGTGGGGAAGGTCCACTCGGGCAGCCCCTCGGGACGCAGCGACGGCACCGGGCCCACCACCTCGGGGATGACGTCGCCGGCCTTGCGCACGATCACGGTGTCTCCGGGGCGGACGTCCTTCTTTCGCACCTGGTCCTCGTTGTGCAGGGTGGACAAGCCCACGGTGGAGCCACCCACGAACACCGGTTCCAGCTCGGCGAACGGCGTGGCCTTCCCGGTGCGGCCGATGGAGACCATGATGTTCTTGAGCAGGGTGGTGCGCTCCTCGGGGGGGAACTTGAAGGCGATGGCCCACCGGGGCGCCTTGGACGTGGCACCGAGCTCCCGGCGCTGGGCCAGGTCGTCCACCTTCACCACCACGCCGTCGATCTCGTAGTCGAGGTCGTGGCGGTGCTCGAGCCAACGACCGCAGAAGCCATAGACGTCGTCCAGGCTGGCGACGGTGGTGACCTCGGGGTTCACCGGGAGGCCGAGGCTCCTCAGGTAGTCGAGCGTCTCCGAGTGGCGGGTGAGGACCGGGCCGCCCTCGATGGTGCCGGCCTGGTAGGCCCAGAAGCCGAGGTGGCGGGAGGCGGTGATGCCGGGGTCCTTCTGGCGGAGCGACCCCGCCCCGGCGTTGCGGGGGTTGGCGAAGAGCCGACCACCCTCCTCGGCCTGGCGCTGGTTGAGCTGCTCGAAGGCGGAGAGCGGCATGTAGATCTCACCACGGACCTCCAGCAGCCGGGGCGGCTCGTCGCCCGCCCGGTCCAGGCAGTCCGGTATGGCATCGACGGTGGCCACGTTGGGAGTGATGTCCTCACCCCGTCGTCCGTCGCCCCGGGTGGCGGCGCGGGCGTAGCGGCCGTCCTCGTACAGGAGCGACACCGCCACGCCGTCGATCTTGAGCTCGCACACGTAGTCCACGTCGCCGGAGATGAAGCGCTCCATGCGCTTGCCCCAGGCCAGCAGCTCCTCGAGCGACACGGCGTTGTCGAGCGACATCATGGGCACCAGGTGCTCGACCTCGGCGAAGAGCGGGGACGGGGCGGCGCCAACGGTCCGGGTGGGCGAGTCGGCGGTGACGAGGTCGGGGTGGGCCTCCTCGATCAGGGCCAGCTCTCGCACCAGGGCGTCGTACTCGGCGTCGGTGACCTCGGGCTCGTCGAGCTGGTGGTAGCGGACGTTGTGGTGCTCGATCTGGCTGCGCAGGCCCACGGCCCGGCGGGCGGGATCGTCGCTGCACGGCATCGGTTCGACCTTAGGCTCTGGCATTTGCCCCGCACCCCCATGTCAGCGAACTTCGAACGCCTCCTTCCCTGGCTCCTACGAGCGGTCTGGGCCTCGCTCCCCTTCACGGTGGGGCCGGCCCTGGCCGCGGCGCTCGACGGCCGGAGCCGGCCGGTCCAGGCCGTGGCCTCGGTCCTGCTTTGGGGAACGTGGACCGTGGTCCTGTTGGCCACCCTGGTTCCTCATCCCATCGGCCTCACCGCCTTGCGCAGCGCCGCTCCGGCCGCGCTCGTGGCCGCGGTGGCGGCGGCCGCCGGCGGGCGCGGCTCGGCTGTGTCGATTGGGACAGCAGGGTCCCTCGGAACCGCAGGGCTGCTCATGGCCCTTGCCTTCCTGCCCGAGACGGGGGCGCTGTTCGTCAACGGCCCCGCCTACCCGAACGAGCGGCGCCTGCCGCTTCGCGTCCCGGGGGCCCTCCTGTTCGGGATCATCCCCGGCGCCTGGGTGCTGGCGGTGGCCACGCCGACGGCCGGCCTGTTCCTGCTCGCTGCCCGGAGGTGGGTACCGGGCGCTGTGGTGCTGGCGCTGGGGCTGGCGCTGGCCGCCACGCTCTTCCGCTCGCTTCACGGCCTGGCCCGGCGGTGGGTGGTGTTCGTGCCCGCAGGGATGGTGCTCCACGACCCTTTGTCCCTCACCGACCCGGTGCTGTTCCGCCGCCAGATGATCGAATCCCTCCGCCCCGCACGGGCGGAGAGCCAGTCCCTGGACCTCACCCAGCGCGCCCCGGGGCTGGCCCTCGAGCTGGTGCTCCGGGAGGAGGCGGTGCTGATGCTCAACGAACGTGGCAACCGCTCCGGCCGCAGTGCCACCGTGGACCGTCTCCTGTTCACCCCCACCCGGCCCGGCGCGGTGCTGCGCGAGGCCGGGACCAGGCGGGTGCCGACGGGCTGAGGGGCTGGTCAGGCGCAGGGCTGATCAGGCGGCGATGCCGCTGCCGAGGACACGGTCGCCCTCGTAGAGCACCACCGTCTGGCCGGGCGCCACCCGGCGCTCCGGCTCGCGGAAGCGGATGCCGTCGCCCCTGAACACCGCGGGGTGCGGGCGCCCATGGGCGCTGGACTGCACTTCCACCTGCCGACCGGCGACCACGGGCTCGTCCACCCAGCCCAGGCTGGTGAGACGGACCTCCTCGGTCTCCAGCTCGTGGACCGGCCCCACCACCACCCGGGCCGAGGCCACGTCGACCGACAGGGCATAGCGTCGCTCGCCTCCCGGCCCATCGCCGAGGCCCCGGCGTTGGCCCACCGTCACCAGCTCAACGGCCGGGACGCCCCCAACGTCTTCACCGGTGGCTGAGTCCACCAGGCGACCCGGGCGCAAGCCGATCCGCTCCCCGAGGAATGCCCGGCGCCCGCCGGTGGCGGTGACGAAGCACACGTCCTGGCTGTCGGGCTTGGCCGCGGTGCGCAGGCCGAGCGAGCCTGCTCGGGCCCGCACCTCGTCCTTGGTGAGCTCCCCCACCGGGAGCAGGACCTGGGCCAGCTGCTCCTGGCCCAGCATGGACAGCACGTAGGACTGGTCCTTGGCCCCGTCGAGCCCGCGCCGGAGCTGCCAGCGCCCACCATCGGGCACCACCCGGGCGTGGTGGCCGGTGGCCACGGCGGCGAAGCCGAGCCGGCGGGCCCGGTGCAGGAAGCGGTCGAACTTGAGATGGCGGTTGCACTCCACGCACGGGTTGGGCGTGCGCCCGGCGGCGTGGGCGGCCACGTAGGGCTCCACCACCCGGGTCTCGAAGTCCTCTCCGAAGTTGAACACGTGGTGGACGATCCCGAGCTGCTGGGCCACGCGCCGGGCGTCGTCCACGTCGGCGACCGAGCAGCACCCCGAATCGCTGTCGCCGCCCCACAGCTTCATGGTGGCTCCGACCACCTCGTGGCCCGCCTCCACCAGCATGGCGGCGGCCACCGAGGAGTCGACGCCTCCGGACATGGCCACGAGCACGCGCAGGCGCTGCATTCAGGGCTCCCGGAGCCGGGCCACTGCGTCGGGCACTGCCTTGAGGGCCAGGTCCACGTCGTCGTCGGTCGTGGTGGCGCCGAGCGACAGCCGGAGGCTGGAAAGGGCGTCGACTCGGCTGACTCCCATCGCCGTCAGCACGTGCGAGGGCTCCATGGCGCCACTGGTGCAGGCCGAGCCGGCCGAGACGCAGACACCGGCGTCGTCGAGCAGCACGAGGAGGGCCTCGCTCTCCACGCCCTGGAAGCGGAGGTGGCAGCTACCGGCCACCTTGCGGTCACGGGACACGGTCTCAGTGGTGCCGGGGACGGCCTCGGCCAAGCCGTCGGCCAGCCGGTCGCGCAGGACGCTCACGCGCTCGACCATCGCCGTCCGCTCGGCCACCGTGGCCCGCATGGCCGCCGCCATGCCCACGATGCCGGCCACGTTGTGGGTGCCGCTGCGGCGGTCGCGCTCCTGGCCGCCGCCGTGGATGATGGGGCTCACCTCCGTGCCGGTGCGCACCACCAGCGCGCCCACACCCTTCGGCCCTCCGAACTTGTGGGCGCTGACCGCCACCAGGTCGGCCGGTGCCGCCAGGGCGGCCACGTCGAGCCACAGGAAAGCCTGCACCGCGTCGGTGTGCAGAGCGGCGCCGGGCGCCTTGTCCCGGAGAACGGAGGCGACCATATCCAGCGGCTCGACGACGCCCACCTCGTTGTTGGCCAGCATCACCGACAGCACCGAGACCTCGTCGTGGAGCGCATCGCCAAGTCGATCGAGGTCCACCACGCCGTCGGGCCCCACGGCGATCACGGTCCCGCCCAGCACCTCGGTGGTGTGGAGGACGGCGTGGTGCTCGACGGCGGTGCACATGACGATCCCGCCGCGCCGAGCCCGCACTCCCGAGAGCGCCAGGTTGTCGGCCTCGGTGCCGCCGGCGGTGAACACCACCTCGCCCGGCTCACACCCGAGGCACTCGGCCACGGTGTCGCGCGCCTCGTCGACGGCCAGGCGTGCCGCTCGGGAGATCCCATGGGCGCCGGAGGGGTTGCCATAGTGCTCGGTGAGGTAGGGGAGCATGGCTTCCAGTGCCTCGGGGCGTAGCGGGGTGGTGGCTGCGTGGTCGAGATATGCGGGCATCCGGAGGCCCAGGCTAGGGGATGGAGTGCAAACACCATCCTCTGTCCATAACATGCAGTTCATGAGATGGTGGTACGAACAGAACGGTCAGACCAACGGCCCCGTGGATGACGGCGAACTGCGCGACCTCGTCGAGCAGGGCACCCTCGACCAGACCAGCCAGGTCATCCAGGAGGGTGCCTCGGAATGGACCACGGTGGCCCAGGAGGCGTCGAGCATCGGCCTCAGCTCTGGTGCCGGTGGCAGCCCTGCGGCGGCACCCACCTCGGGATACGTACCGAGGTACACCAGCGCCCCGATGACCGAGCCCGTCCAAACTTCGGCTCCACCACAGGGTCAGTACGGCACTCCTGCGCAACCGCCTTACGGTGCGCCGACGCCTGACGCGGCCTCGACCCCTTCCACTGGGGAAGCCGCCGACAACGGCGGAGCCTCGATCTTCAGTGGCAAGTTCTGGGTCGACTTGGCCGAGCGAGTCGTTCGCACCTTCCTGCAGACCTTCCTCGGGGCGCTCTTCGTGGGAGGTGTTCTCGACGTGTCCATACCGACCGTGAAGGCGGCTGCGATCGCCGGCATCGCGGCTGTCCTGGCTGTAGTCATGGGCCTGCTGAGCGGCCCGATCGGGCGCAAGGGCAGCGCTTCGACCGTCGTCTAGGGCGAGCCGCCTCGATGCGGAACCGCCGGGCCCAAAGACGGCACTCGTCCCGTAGAATGCCCGATCATGCGCTGGTACTACGAAAAGAGCGGCCAGACCCATGGGCCGGTTGAGGACCAGGAGCTGCGGAACCTCGTTCAACAAGGGGTCCTCAACTACGGCAGTCGGATCATCCTGGAGGTGAATCAGACTGGGGAACCGTCGGCCAGCACGCATCCCAGCTAGGCATCAACCCGGTTGCCGACGGACACTCGCAACAACTGCCCGCCGCGATCGACACCAGGCGCCGGAGTGCCGAGGAGCGGAAAGCCCTTCTTGCTCGGCAAATCCAGATGGCGGCTGCGAGCAGGCGACGAGTCGAATCCCAGTCAGACTTCCAAGCGGTCATGGTCCTGGGCAAGCCGGTCAACCATGTGCTCCACGCGATCCTGACAATCTTCACTTGCCTGCTGTGGGGCATAGTTTGGCTGATCGTGGGACTCACCGGTGGCGAAAAGCGGGAGCTGCTCCTGGTGGACGAATTTGGCAACGTTCACGTCCAGCATCTGGGCAAGAGTTAGTGCCGGGGAAGACCCGAGAGAGTGCCTGCTTACGATCCACACAACCCGGTCGCACGGCGAGGTTGGGAGCCAACCTCCGAGACAGGAGGCGTGCCCTTCGCTCTGTTCCTCGCTGCAGCGGCGCTGGCAGCCGCAGTCCGGGTCAATGGACCGACCAGACCGTTGACGCTTCGTGGCGTGGAGCTTCCTGGCTGCCCCATTCGTCGGCTGACCGGTTGTCGCTGTCCCGGCTGTGGCATGACTCGCGGGGTCGCATACATGTTCCGCTTGAAGCCACGCCAGAGCTTGCGTGCCAACCCGCTGGCACCCCTCGTCTTCGCGGTGGGGACGGCTCTGGCCTTGAATTCTGCGCACCAGTGCTCTCGGAGGGCGACGAGAGTCAATCGGTAGCAGCGCCTCAGTCACCTCTCGGTTGGTCTCACAGGTGCTTCAGTTCTTCACCCTGAGCGGCGCGTCGATGTCTCGGGAGTGAGCCGCGTTCGCGTCGCCACGCTGATCGACGCCTCGCCTTCGGAGGTGTGGGACGACCTCCGGGACATCGCCTCGCACACGGAGTGGATGGAGGACGCCGTGGCCATCCGGTTCACGTCCGAACAACGAGAGGGTGTCGGGACCACATTCGTGGCCGACACCAAGGTCGGGCCCTTCCGGCTCAGCGACCCCATGGAGATCACCCAATGGGACGAGGGCCAGGGGGAGGAGGTCAGGTCCATGGGCATCCGTCACGGCGGGGTGGTCACCGGGACCGGCCGCTTCAGCCTGGAGCCGATCACCGGAGGCCGCACCCGCTTCACCTGGGACGAGGAGCTGAGCTTCCCGTGGTGGATGGGGGGGCCGGCGGGCTCACTCGTGGGCGGTCAGGTACTTCACCTCATCTGGAAGCGCAACCTGGTCAACCTCAAGCGCCGGATCGAAGGCAGTTGACCCGGGACGAGCGTTCTGGTGGCGGTAACTCACGCCGGCGCGTGAGATAACGCCACCAGAACGAAGCGCTCGGTCAGCCGGCGGGGACCAGCCAGAGCACGCCCAGCGGTGGCAGGGCCAGGTCGGCCGAGAAGGGCTGGCCGTGCCAGCTCTCGCCGCTGGCGGCGACCTGTCCCCCGTTGCCCACCCCGCCGCCCCCGAACTCGGGGGCGTCGGTGTTCAGCACCTCCTGCCACGGCCCGGGCGCCGGCAGGCCCACGCGATAGGGCTGGCGTGGCACCGGGGAGAGGTTCGCCACGCACGCCAGCGTGCTGCCGTCGCCCCCGATGCGCAGGAAGGAGAGAACGTTGCTCTCCTCGTCGCTGGCGTCGATCCAGCGAAAGCCCTCGGACTCGGTGTCGCGCTCCCAGAGCGCAGGCAGGGTCGCCGAAACCCGGTTGAGCGTGCGCACCAGGTCCTTCACCCCTTGATGGCCGTCTCGCTCGAGCAGGTGCCAGTCGATGCTGCGCTCGTGCGACCACTCCGTCTCCTGGGCGATCTCACCCCCCATGAACACGAGCTGCTTGCCGGGATGGGCCCACATCCAGGCGAACAGGGAACGGAGGTTGGCCAGCTGCTGCCAGCGGTCGCCCGGCATCTTGGACAAGAGCGAGCCCTTCCCGTGCACCACCTCGTCGTGGCTCAACGGGAGCACGAAGTTCTCGGTGAAGGCGTAGAGGAGCCCGAACGTGAGGTCGTTGTGGTGGTAGCGGCGGTGGATGGGGTCCTTGGTGAAGTACTCGAGGGTGTCGTGCATCCAGCCCATGTTCCACTTGAACCCGAAGCCGAGGCCCCCGAGGTAGGTGGGCCGTGAGACCGACGGCCAGGCCGTGGACTCCTCGGCGACCATCACGACCCCGGGGTGGTCGCCGTAGGCGGCCTCGTTCATCTCCTTGAGGAAGGCGATGGCGTCGAGGTTCTCCCTGCCACCGAACTCGTTGGGCAGCCACTCGCCTTCCTTGCGGGAGTAGTCCAGGTAGAGCATGGAGGCCACGGCGTCCACCCGGATGCCGTCGAGGTGGAACTCCTCCAGCCAGTACAAGACGTTTGCCACGAGGAAGTTGCGGACCTCGTGGCGCCCGAAGTTGAACACCAGCGTGCCCCAGTCGGGCTGCACGCCCCGGCGTGGGTCCTCGTGCTCATAGAGGGGCGTGCCGTCGAAGTTCGCGAGGGCCCAGTCGTCCTTGGGGAAGTGGCCCGGCACCCAGTCCACGATGACGCCGATGCCCCGTTGGTGGAAGGCGTCCACCAGCACCTTGAGCTCCTCGGGGCGGCCATGGCGGGCCATGGGGGCGAAGTACGACGTCACCTGGTAGCCCCACGAGCCGGTGAAGGGGTGCTCGGCCACCGGCATCATCTCCACGTGGGTGAAGCCCATGTCGGCGACGTAGTCGGGGAGTTGCTCGGCCAGCTCGAGGTAGGTGAGCGGGCGGTGGCCTTCCTCGGGGTTGCGCCGCCACGATCCCAGGTGCACCTCGTAGACGGACATCGGCCGGTGGATGGGCGGCTCCTGGCTGTCCCGAGCCGCGGTCCACTCCTCGTCACCCCAGGCGTAGCTCAGGTCGCTGACCACGCTCGACGTGCCCGGCGGCTCCTCGGCCCCGAAAGCGACGGGGTCGGCCTTGAGGGCCAGGTGGCCACCCTGGTCGACGATGCCGTACTTGTACCTGGCACCCGCCTCCACGCCGGGGATGAACAGCTCCCAGATGCCGGAGGACCCGAGGGAGCGCATCTGGTGGACACGTCCGTCCCAGTAGTTGAAGTCGCCGACCACCCGGACCGCCCGGGCGTTCGGTGCCCAGACCGCGAAGGACGTGCCGGCCACGCCCTGGTGGGTGCGCACGTGGGCGCCCAGGACCTTCCACAGCCGCCGGTGGCGGCCCTCTCCCAGGAGGTGGAGGTCGACCTCACCCAGGGTGGGCCAGAACCGGTAGGGGTCCTCGTAGGTGAACCCCGCCGTGGCCGCGCCTTCGTACTCGGCGCGGAGCTCGTAGCCGTCGGCGGCGGCGGGGGCCTTGGCCTCGAACAGACCGCTCGGGTCGATCGGGTCCATGGTGATCGGATCGCCGTCCTTGGGCACCACGCTCATTGACGCCGCGCCAGGGCGGAAGGCCCGCACCACGCCGTCGTGGAAGCCGAGCACTTCATGAGGAGCGGTGTTCGTGCCCTCGCCAAGTCGAGTGAGGGCGGTGGCGTCGACGCCCGGATCAACCAAGGGAAAGGGGTCCTCTCTGGGAGCTCTGGTCGCGGGGTTCGAGCAGCGCAGCGATCGCGGCTCGGGGGATGTCCAGCCAGCCCGGGCGATAGGACCGCTCGTACACGACCTCGTAGATCGCCTTGTCGAGCTCGAAGGCGCTCAACACGGTGGGGCGGTCGTCCACATTGGGGAGGAGGGCGTCGATGCCCTCGGTACGCAGGTAGCCCTCGAGGAACGAGCGCCGGTTGCGCCCTTCCCACGCCGCGGCCATGGGGACGAGGTCGTCGTGCTCCGCCTCGCCCCTCTCCGCCAGCGCCACGGCCGCAGCGTACTGAAAGGAGCGCATCATGCCGGCGACGTCTTGAAGTGGTGAGGAGAAGACCTGCCGCTCGTCCGGGGGTCGGGCAGGTTCTCCCTCGAAGTCCAACACGAACCAGCCGGTGTCGGTTCGCAGCACCTGGCCGAGGTGGTAATCGCCGTGGATGCGGATGGCCGACCCCGGACTCTGGACGGCCCGCAGGCTGTCCACGAAGTCCTTGGCCCTCGCCTGGTCGGCGTCCTCCTCTTCGAGGCGGGCGAGCTGGGCCTCGGCCATGGCCGCCCACGCCGCCGGGTCACCGTCCCTGGTGCCGAAGACCTCGGCCAGCGCCAGGTGCATGGCGGCGGTCACCTCACCCAGACGCCAGGCCTCTCCTGCGAAGTCCCCACCGCACTGGGCGGGGTCGTCGCAGTCGGCGCTGTACAGGTCCCGCAGCGACGTGAGGGCCAGGGCCCAGCCCTCGGCCCCTCCGACGAGATACGGCTGCACCACGGCCAGATGGGAGTCGCCCCACGTCCACGTGGCGAGGGGAGCGGCCACGTGGGTGAAGCCGGTGGCGGCCAGCTTGTCGGTGATCTCGATCTCCGGGTTGGTTCCCTCGTGCAGACGCCGGAAGATCTTGAGCAGGAGGCGGTCGTCGTAGATGAGCGACGTGTGCGACTGCTCGACGCCGATGGGCCGCACGTGGTGAACCTTCTCGCCGGGAGCCACCCGAGCCAGCAGGCTGCGGGCCAGGCCGGCGTCGAGGACGGCGTCGAAGGCAAGCGTGCCGTCGACGGTGCCCAGAACGGCGTTCTCGTTGCCATGGAGGAACTCGGGAGGCTCGTGGGCGGGGCGGAAGCCCACGAGCACCTGGTACCTGGCGCCGTCGGCGTCCACGATCATCCAGCCAAAGCCCTCGTCGAGCTCCTCGTGCTGCACGATGCGCACCTCGTTAGGTGCATCACCGGCGAACCACCGCTGGCGGCCCAGGTACTCGGGAAGCAGCTCCTCGATGGTGCCGACGGGGTCGTTCACGACGAGTCGTCTAACTCGAACCAGTAGGTGTCGTAGGGGCCGAGGGTCACGAAGTAGGGCAGCTCGCCGATCTTCGGAAACGGCACCCGCCCGAGGAGCTCGACGGGGACCTTGCCGTCGAAGCGCTGAAGGGGAAGCTCGGCGGGCTGGGCAAAGCGGGACAGGTTGTACACGCACAGCACGATGTCGGAGCTCTGCCGGCGCACGAACGCCAGCACCGACGGGTTCTCCGAAGGGATCACCTCGAAGCTGCCGGTGCCGAAGACGGGATGCTGCTTGCGGACAGCGAGCATGCGGCGCATCCAGTACAGCATGGAGCTGCGGTCGCGCATCTGGGCCTCGACGTTGACGGACTGGAAGCCGTGCACGGGATCCATCAGCGGCGGCAGGTAGAGCCGGGCGAAGTCGGCCCTGCTGAAGCCGGCGTTGCGGTCCGGTGACCACTGCATGGGCGTGCGCACGCCGTCCCGGTCGCCCAGGTAGATGTTGTCCCCCATGCCGATCTCGTCGCCGTAGTACAGGACAGGGCTGCCGGGCATGGAGAAGAGCATGGCGTGCAGCAGCTCGGCCACCCGCCGATCGTTGTCCACGAGGGGTGCCAGGCGACGGCCGATGCCGATGTTGCGGCGCATGCGGGGGTCGGTTGCGTACTCGTTGTACATGTAGTCCCGCTCCTCGTCGGTCACCATCTCCAGGGTGAGCTCGTCGTGGTTGCGGAGGAAGGTGCCCCACTGGCACCCGTCGGGGATGTCAGGGGTCTGAGCAAGGATCTCGGTGATGGGCATGCGCTGCTCGCGCCGGATGGCCATGAACATCCTCGGCATGAGGGGGAAGTGGAAGCACATGTGGCACTCGTCGCCGTCGCCGAAGTAGTCGACGACGTCGGCCGGCCACTGGTTGGCCTCGGCCAACAGGACCTTGCCCTGGAAGGTGGCGTCGACCTCCTTGCGCAGGCGCTTGATGTACTCGTGTGTCTCCGGGAGGTTCTCGCCGTTGGTACCGTCGCGCTCGAAGAGGTAGGGGACGGCGTCGAGGCGGAAGCCGTCGAGGCCGATGTCCAGCCAGAACTTGACCACGTCGAGCATGGCCGTCTGGACCTCGGGGTTGTCGTAGTTGAGGTCGGGTTGGTGGCCGAAGAAGCGGTGCCAGTAGTACTGACCACGGTGGGCGTCCCACGACCAGTTCGATCGCTCGGTGTCGGTGAAGATGATCCGCGCCTCGGACCACCGCAGGTCGTCATCGTTCCAGACGTACCAGTCGGCCCGAGGGTTTGTGCGGTCCTGGTGGGACTCCTGGAACCACGGGTGCTGGTCGCTGGTGTGGTTCATGACCAGGTCGGCGATGATGCGAATGCCCCGGCGGTGGGCCTCCTCCACCAGGTGCACGGCGTCGGCCAGGTCGCCGTACTCGGGGAGGATGGTGAAGAAGTCGGCGATGTCGTAGCCGCCGTCGCGCAAGGGTGACTGGTAGAAGGGCAGCAGCCAGATGCAGTCCACGCCCAGCCATTTCAGGTAGTCCAGCTTCTCGGTGATGCCCTGGAGGTCCCCGGTGCCGTCGTGGTTGGAGTCGTAGAACCCTCGCGTGAGCACCTCGTAGAACACGGCCCGCTGGTACCACCGGGGATCAGCACTGGTCTTGTCGGTGCTGGTTCTGTCGGTGCTGGTCGTCCCAGGACTGCTCTGGTCGGTGCTCATGGCGGGCCATCACCGGGGCCGGTGCGCAGGTGCAGGACGTGGGCCACCTGGTCGGGCGTCAGCCGGACGTAGGGGTGTGGGCCGCTCCAGGTGAACGTCTCTTGCGACAGCTCGTCATGGGCCTCGAAGGACCGGTGCCAGCCGATGCCCAGGTGAGCGAGATCCAGTGAGAGCGTGCACTCCTGGACGTTGTGCGGATCCAGGCTCACGACCGTCAGCACCACGTCGGCGCCGTCGTCGCTGCGCTTGGAATAGGCGATGACGGTTGGATTGCTCGTGTGGTGGAAGCGGATCGTGCGCAGGCGCTGCAGGGCAGGGTGGCGGCGCCGAGCGTCGTTGAGCCGAGTGACGAACGGCGCCAGCGAGTGCGGTTGGTCCCAGTCGCGCTCCTTGATCTCGTACTTCTCCGAGTACAGGTACTCCTCATTGGCGTCGGAGAAGGGCGCGTTCTCACACAGCTCGTAGCCGCTGTAGATGCCGTAGGAGGGGGTCATGGTGGCAGCGAGCACCACGCGCTGCTTGAAGGCCGACGGCGGGCCGTTGCGCAGTGGACCACCCAGGATGTCGGGCGTGTTGGGCCAGAAGCTCGGCCGCATGTAGTCGGCGGCGCGGCCGTTGGCCAGCTCGTCGAGGTACTCCTCCAGCTCCTGGCGGGTGTTGCGCCAGGTGAAGTAGGTGTAGCTCTGGCTGAACCCCACCTCGGCCAGCTTGGCCATCACCTTGGGCCGGGTGAACGCCTCGGCGAGGAAGAGCGCGTCGGGGTGCTCTTGCTGCACGGCGGGAATGAGCCATTGCCAGAAGGCGACGGGCTTGGTGTGCGGGTTGTCGACGCGGAAGATGCGCACGCCGCGGTCGAGCCAGACGTCGAGGATCTCCTTGCACGCCTCCCACAGCGCCACTCGAGCGTCTTCGGACTCCGGCCAGAAGTTGATCGGGTAGATGTCCTGGTACTTCTTGGGCGGGTTCTCGGCGTAGGCGATCGAACCGTCGGAGCGGTGGTGGAACCACTCGGGATGCTCCGAGACCCAGGGGTGGTCGGGAGAGCATTGGAGGGCGTAGTCGAGGGCCACCTCCATGCCCAGCTCGACGGCTCTGTCCACGAGGGCTGCGAAGTCCTCGACGGTGCCCAGGTCGGGGTGAATGGCGGTGTGGCCGCCCTCGGGCCCCCCTATGGCCCAAGGGCTACCAACGTCGTCGGGCCCCGCGGCCAGGGTGTTGTTGGGACCCTTGCGGTGCTGGCGTCCGATGGGGTGGACCGGAGGGAGGTAGACGACGTCGAATCCCATTGCGGCGACGGCATCGAGGCGGTGGATCGTGCCGCGGAACCCCCCGAACGAGCGCGGGAACAACTCGTACCAGGCGCCCACGAGGGCCCGCTCACGATCGACCCAGAGAGGCATCGGCCCCGACTCCGTCCAATCGGGGGCTCCGGATGGCCCGGACACCGACCGGGCGGCCTCGGGCTCCAGGGCCGGCGCCAGGCGGTCATGGGGGCTCATGCTCTGGTCCCGCAACGAGCGCACGACCTCCTCCAGGAGGTCGCCGCTTTCCTCGGTGACCTCGCCTTGGCGGGCTTGGAACATGCGGGCCGCCTCCTCGAGCTCCAGCCCCACGTCCTGCTTGGCCTCGAGCTTGACCGTGGCCTTGTGCCGCCAGGTGGCGTAAGCGTCGGTCCACGCCTCCACGACGAACTCATGGCGCCCGACGGTGGTGGGCTCGATCACGCCCTCCCATCGGTCGTTTCCCAGCTCGCGCAGTGGGGCCGCCGACCACTTGCCATCCGGCCCGGACCACTGCACCTGGGCGGCGAGCACGTCGTGGCCGTCCTTGTAGATGTCGGCCGATACCCGCACCGCCTCGCTCACGGCAGCCTTGGCCGGGTGGCCACGCGGTGTGCTGGGGCGAATGTCGTCGATGACGATGCGTCCCAGGTTTGCGGTCATCTGACCCTGACTACCACGTCCCCGGCGGCAGCGAAACCGAGACCCGGCCGCATGCTGATCCGTTTGGGGACGACCATCAACGTGCCTACGCCCACTCGCAGCCCTTGGCCGCCGCCCATGGCTGGCGGGTGCGCCCGCCCATCATGGCTTCGCCCGCTTCCCCGGTTCCGGCTGGTCCGACCCCGCCGGTCTGGACGGTCACCAAAGCTCGGCGTCTTTGGTTTTCGGCGTCGGTGTCCGAAGATCCAGAATGCGCCAGCAATACCAAGCGGCCACGGTGCGGTACGGGCGGTAGCGCTCGCCCAGGCCCGACAGCTCGGCGGGCGTGGGCTGAACCGGCATCTCATGGATGCGGGCATACCCAGCGCGCACGCCGAGGTCCCCCACCGGCCACACGTCGGGCCGGTTGAGCTGGAAGATCAGGAACATCTCGGCCGTCCACCGACCAATGCCCCGCACCGAGGAGAGACGGGTGACGATCTCCTCGTCCTCCATGCGGGACAACCGATCGAGGCGCAAGCTGCCGTCGTTCACATGCGATGCCAGATCCTTGACACTGGCTGCCTTGGCGGTCGACAAGCCGGCCACCCGCAGGCTCTCGACGGGCGTGGCCAGCACTGCGTCGGGCGTGGGCCGGCCGTCGAACAGGGCCACGAAACGAGCATGGATGGCGGCGGCCGCCCGTCCGGCCAGCTGCTGGTACAGGATGGACCTGGCCAGCGCACCGAAGGTGCCGCCGGGATGCCTTCGCCGAGTGAGGGTGCACGCGCCGACCGCCTCGGCCGCGACGCCCATGGCCGGGTCCCGACGGGAGATGGTCGCTGTGGCCGTCGACCAGCGGCCCGTGGTGCTCGGGGACATGAGTGCACTCCATTGAAGCGCCTGAAGAGAAGCCGCACGGAATCGAGCCGACTGCTCGTGACCGCTAGCGTTCGGCGCCATGCAGGCCCTGCGCACCTTCACCGTGCGATACAAGCTGCCTGAACCACTGGCGGCACTGGAAGAGCTGGCCACCAACCTGCGCTGGTCGTGGGACCGCCGAACCCGAGCGCTGTTCCGGCGCATGGACCCCGAAGCGTGGGATGCCGGCCAGGGCGACCCGCGCGCCCTCTTCGCCCTGACGTCGCTGAGGCGACTGGACGCCCTCGCCCGGGATCCCGACTTCCTAGCCGAGCTGGCCGAGGTGCACGACCAGCTCCGGCGCTACTGCACCGAGCCTCGGTGGTTCCAGCAACGGCCCCACACCAAAGTGCGGTCGATCGCCTACTTCTCACCGGAGTTCGGGCTCACCGAGGCTCTGCCCCAGTACTCGGGCGGCCTGGGCGCCCTGGCCGGCGACCACCTCAAGACGGCCAGCGACCTCGGCCTGCCCCTCACGGGCGTCGGTCTCCTGTACCGCCAGGGGTACTTCCGCCAGGGCCTCGACAGCGAGGGTTGGCAGGTGGAGCGCTACCCCGCCCTCGACCCCCACGCCATGGCCCTGCGTCGTGTGGAAGAGGCTCGGGTCCAGGTGGACCTGGCGGGCCGGACGCTCACCGCCCACGTGTGGCGGGTCGACGTCGGCCGGGTACGTCTGCTCATGCTCGATTCAGACGTCGACGAGAACGACCCCGAGATGCGCCTCATCACCGACCGCCTGTACGGCGGAGGGGGCGAGCACCGGCTCCGCCAGGAGATCCTCCTCGGCATCGGTGGCGTGAGGGCCCTCGACGCCGTGGGCGAGGAGGGCCAGATCTTTCACACCAACGAGGGCCACGCCGGCTTCCTCGGGCTCGAGCGCATCCGGCGCCTCATCACCGAGGAGGACATGACGCTCGCCGACGCGGTGGAAGCAGTTCGGGCCGGGACCATCTTCACCACCCACACGCCGGTGCCGGCGGGCATCGACCGCTTTCCCAGAGAGCTGATGGAGCTCTACTTCACGTCGCTGGCCGACGAGTGCGACATCGCCTTCGACGACCTCATGGCCCTGGGCCACCTCCCCGGTGAACCGGCGGACGCGCCGTTCAACATGGCCGTCATGGGTCTTCGCCTGGCCGGCGCGTCCAACGGGGTGTCCAAGCTGCACGGCGAGGTGAGCCGGGCCATGTACAAGCCGCTCTGGCCGGGACTGGAGGTGGAGGAGGTGCCCATCACGTCGGTGACCAACGGGGTGCACGCCCCGAGCTGGGTGGCGCCTGAGATGGACGACCTGCTCTCCGGCTACGTCTCGCCGGCCTGGCCCGATGCCGACGCCTCCGCATGGGCAGGGCTCAAGCAGGCAACCGGCGAAGAGCTGATGGGTGTGCGCGACCAGGGCCGGCACCGGATGGTCATGGACATACGACGGCGGCTCCGGTCGTCGGCATTGGCCCGGGGGGACACTGCGTCGGACGCGGCGTGGTGCGACGACGTCCTCGATCCGGCGGTGCTCACCATCGGGTTCGCCCGCCGTTTCGCCTCATACAAGCGGGCGACCCTGCTGCTCTCGCAGCCCGACCGCCTCGAGTCCCTGCTCCTCTCACCCGAGCGGCCGGTCCAGCTCGTCTTCGCCGGGAAGGCGCACCCCGCCGACGACCTGGGCAAGGAGATGATCCGCCAGGTGGTGCAGTTCTCCCGCCGAGCCCAGGTGCGCCACCGCATCGTCTTCGTGGACGACTACGACATCGCCGTGGCCCGTAGCCTCTACCAGGGCTGCGACGTGTGGCTCAACAATCCCCGCCGTCCTCTCGAGGCGTGTGGTACCAGTGGTGAGAAGGCGGCCCTCAACGGTGCCCTCAACTGCTCCATCCTCGACGGCTGGTGGGCCGAGATGTTCGATGGCCAGAACGGCTGGGCCATCTCCTCCGCCGAAACCTCCGAGGACGTGGACCGGCGGGACAAGACCGAGGCCAACAGCCTCTACGACGTGTTGGAGCGCCACGTCGCCCCGCTCTTCTACGACAGGAGAGGGGGAACGCACCCCTGGGCCGAGCGGGTACGGGCCTCTCTGGTGTCCCTCGGCCCCCAGGTCGTCGCCGGACGTATGGTGCACGACTACGTCAACCTGCTGTACGAGCCCATGGCGCGGCGCGAGGTGGCCATGACGGCCTCCGAACGTGGCCTGGCCAGAGAGCTCAGCGCGTGGAAGCAACGGGTGCACGACGCCTGGTCCCGGGTTGGGATCAGCCTGGTGGACGGTGATGCGGCGCCCGCCGACCTCGGTGCCGAGCGCAACGTGGAGGTCGTGGTGGACCTTGGCTCCCTCTCCCCTGAAGACGTGGTCGTGGAGCTGGTCCATGGGCCGCTGGGAGCCGACGGCGCCATGGCGTCGTCCACCGTCGTGATGGAACCGGTGGGTCCGGGAGATCAACCGGGTCGCCACCGGTACGCGGGCCGATTCACGTGCGAGCGGGCCGGGCACTACGGCTACACCGCCAGGTTGGTCCCCGCCCACCCCGGCCTGATCCACCCGGCGGAGACGGGCCTGGTGGCCTGGGCCTGACCGCCTCACAACCAGAGGTTGCTCGCCGAGTTACCCTGGATCCATGGCACTGACCAAGAGACGTCTCCGGGAGCTGCGGAAGGAAGAGTTTCGGACAGTATGGCTCGATCGCGCATCGGCCGGGCGGTCCGCGCCCGGCGTGCGGAGCGCTCCGGGCTCCGGCGCGCACTGGGGCCTGCTGGCGGCGTGGGTGGCGTTCATCGCCCTCGCCATCGCCATCGAGCCGGCACCGGCCAGGCCGGAGACGGCTCAGCCGTTGTGGGCCGGCCTCTGGGAGATGGCCATGCTGGGGGCTCTGGTCGCCACCGGGGTGGGCCTGGCCCGCCGCCGGCGCGCAGGGTTCACGGCCTCGGCGATCGCCGGCGGCATCGCCCTTCTCGGTGCAGTGATGTGCCCCGCTTCGGGCCACCACTCCGTGGGCGCCTGGTGGTTCGTCCAGATGGCCGGGTTCGCCGCCCTGGGAGCGGTCAGCCTGGCCGGCCTTCGACTCTGGCGGGGTCACTCGTAACGAGCGGACCCGAAGGGCTCAGCCCTCCGGCTGGTCCACCACGTCGAAGTCGATGCCCTTGGCCCGGACCTCGTTCAACCCGGGTACCCGATCCCGAAGGATGCGCTCGATGCCGGCCTTGAGGGTCATGGTGGACATGGGGCACCCACCGCAGGCGCCGAGCAGCTCGATGTCCACCACACCGCCTTCCTCGTCCAACTCGAGGACGCGCATGTCACCGCCGTCGGACTGGAGGGCGGGACGGATGGCGTCGACCGCTTCGAGCAGCTGTGCATGCATGGCACCACCGTACAACCGCCCGGCAGCACCCTCGATTCCCCGCCGTCAGCCAATGAGCTCGATGTCGGCCCCGAGAGCCGAGAGCTTCCCGGCCAGGTCGTCGTAGCCGCGTTCCACGTGGGAGGCGTCGCTCACCACCGTCTCCCCCTCGGCTACCAGGCCGGCGAGCACCAGAGCGGCACCGGCCCGGAGATCGGGGGCTCGCACGGGGGCGCCCGAGAGCCGTTCCACGCCACGGATCACGGCGTGATGGCCCTGAATCCGCACGTCGGCGCCCATGCGCACGAGCTCGTTCACGTAACGGAACCGGTTGGGCCCGTAGAGGTTCTCGGTGACGATGCCGACCCCGTTGGCCACCGACAGCATGGTGACCAGGAGGGGCTTGTAGTCCGTGGCGATGCCGGGGTAGGGCAGGGTGGACACGTCCGTCGAACGCAGCCGTCCTGAAGCCGAGGCCCAGATGCCGGTACCCGTGGGCGACGTGCGCACGCCCATCTCACCCAGCTTCAGCATCAACATGTCCATGTGGTCGGGGCGGGCTCCTTCCACGGTGACCTCCCCGCCGGCGAGGCCGACCGCGGCAAGGAAGGTCGCTGCCTCGACCCGGTCCGGGATCACCTCGTGCTCGACCGGGCTCAGCTCGTCCACGCCCTCGATCTCGATGGTCGAGGTGCCGGCCCCCACGATGCTGGCTCCCATGCGGATCAGGAAGGCGGCGAGGTCGGCGACCTCGGGCTCACGAGCTGCGTTCTCGATGATCGTGACGCCCTTGGCCCTCACCGCGGCCATGAGCAAGGTGTCGGTGGCGGTATGGCTCGGCACCTCGAGCAGGACACGGGTCCCGAGGAGCTGATCCGCCCTGCCATCGATGACGCCGTGGTGGAGCTCGAAGCTGGCCCCGAGCTGAGCCAGCCCACCCAGATGGTCGTCGACGGGCCGGGACCCGAAGTCGTCACCTCCCGGCATGGGGACCTTGGCCCGACCCGTGGCCGCGAGAAGGGGACCGAGGACGACGACGGAGGCCCGCATGCGCTCGACCAGCTCGTAGGGCGCCTCGGGAACGATCTCGGGGGGACGGCGAACCACGAGCTCGTGAGGACCGCGCATGACCGCCAGGCCCATGGAGGTGAGCAGATCGCACATGGTCGCCACGTCGGCGATGGCGGGCACGTTGCGCAGGACGTGCTCTCCCTCGGCGAGAAGGGTGGCGGCCAACAGCTTGAGGACGGAGTTCTTGGCGCCTGACACTGGCACGCTGCCTTGGAGCGGCCGGCCGGGACGCACCACGAAACGATCCACTCGCCAAGCCTACGGCTTGGCCTGGTTTCGCCCTCGGAGCAAAGCTCCTCGGGCGAGCTTCATGGTGCTCGGGCGACCGGCCTTGCCGGATCGCCCTTCGCTCTCATTCTCCTGCCCGGTTGCCGTGGGAGCCTTCGGCGCTCCTGCGGCCCCCGGCTCATTGGGGCGCCTCCGGGCGCTCCTGCGTCCCCCGGAATTATGGGCAGACTGTCTCACTTGCGGGTCGTCACTCAGGATTTGCTCGACGCTGACGCTCTTGGGCTGGCCCTTCTTCCTCGGGACACCCTCGTCCTGGAACGATCCGTCCACCGTTCGCCCGGTGGAGCACCGGCATTCGAGGCCGAGGACGGGCCCTTCCGGCCCTACCGGCGGACGGTGGAGATCGAGGCCACCGAAGACGGGATGCACCGCGTGCGCCAGGTGGTGGAGTACGGGGCCGACGTCGCCTTCTTCGGCAGGATCCTCGAGGTTCTGGCCCGCCGCCACTTGGGCGAGCTCCGCCCGCGTCCTCGACCTCCCTGGTGGAGCCCGCCGCAGCGCCTGGACGCCCAGGCGGCTCAGGCCCTGGCCGCCCTGAGCGTCCTGTCGGTGGTGCTCGGCTATCTCGGCACCCTCCTCACCCAGACCATGACCTTTGCCGCTGCGGAGTTCGGTGCCCCCAAGTCGGCCCAGGGCGTGGCCCTCGCCATGGTGCGTGCCGACGTCGTGGTAGCCGTCGGTCTGGTGGCGTGGTCCGACCGGCGGGGTCGACGCCGGGCCCTGGTCCTGGCCAGCGCCCTCGGCTGCGCGGTGACAGCAACCGGAGCTCTGGCGCCCTCTCTGTTCGTGCTGGCCGCGAGCCAGGTGGCGGCCCGTGGTTTGGTGACCGCTGCGGTGGTGACCGTGGGCATCGTGGCCGCCGAGGAGATGCCGGCCGGCTCCCGAGCCTTCGCCGTAAGCCTGCTGGCCATGTGGGCAGGGCTCGGCGCAGGGTTGGCGGCGGTGTTCCTCCTGCCCGTGGCCGACGTGAGCGAGCAGGCTTGGCGACTCCTATTCGCCCTCGCCCTGTGCGGCATCCCACTGGTGACCGCGGTCTCCCGCCGCCTGCCCGAGAGCCGCCGGTTCCGGGCTGCCCACCCCGAGGCGCCGATGGCCGGCCACGGTCGGCGATTCCTCCTTCTTGCTGCCTCCGGCTTCCTGCTCAATCTCTTCGTCGCCCCCGCGGCGCAGTTCAGCAACGAGTACCTGCGCACGGAGCGAGGGTTCTCGGCCGGGCGCATCGCCCTGTTCACCCTGGTCACCGCCACCCCGGGGTCGATCGGCATCATCGTCGGCGGACGGCTGGCCGAGCGGGGGCGGCGGGTGGTGGCGGCCATCGGCGTGGTAGGTGGCGTTGGCGCCACCGTCTTGATGTTCCTCGTGAACGGCTGGCCCCTCTGGGCGTGGTCGCTGACAGCATCGATCCTCGGCGCGGCCACGGTGCCTGCCTTGGGGGTCTACGGGCCCGAGTTGTTCCCCACGTCGCTTCGCGGCCGGGCCAATGGCCTCATCACCGTCCCCGCCCGCCTGGGCAGCGTGGCCGGCTTGCTGGCCGTGGGGTTCCTGAGCACGACATGGGACACCCTGGGGCCGACGATGGCCCTGCTAGCCCTCGGCCCCGCCGTGCTCGCCGTGGTGGTCGTGGTCGCCTATCCGGAGACGGCACACCTGGAGCTCGAGAGGCTGAACCCCGAGGACGCCACCCCGGACAGCCCCAGTGCCTAGTACGCGCCCTTGGAGGAGATGACGGCGGGAACCGTCTTGGCCAGGATGGTGAGGTCCCGCCAGACCGACCAGTTGTCGACGTAGTAGAGATCCCAGCGGTCCTTGGTGTTCCGAGCGGCGCTGCGGCCGTTCACCTGCCAGACGCCGGTCACGCCCGGACGGACGCGCAGCCTGTCGAACAGCTGCGGGGTCCACAAGGCAACCTCGGACGGCTGCTCCGGGCGAGGCCCCACCAGGCTCATGTCGCCCCGGACCACGTTGATCAGCTGCGGCAGCTCGTCGATGGACAGCCGGCGCAGCACCCGACCCACCGGCGTGACCCTCGGGTCCCGGCGGATCTTGACCACCGGGCCGGCCGGGATCTCGTCGACGATCTGTTGAAGGAGGCGGTCGGAGTTCACGTACATGGAGCGGAACTTCAGTATCTGGAACCGTCGCCCGCGGTAGCCGACGCGCTCCTGGCGGTACAGCACCGGGCCCGACGACGTGAGCTTGGTGGCGACGGCGGCCACGATCAGCACGGGCAAAGCGAGCATGAGGGCGAAGCCTGCGACCACGAGGTCGAACGCCCGCTTGGCGACCGGGCGCCAGCCGTCGCGCTTGACGGGCTCCACGTACAACATGGCGAATCCCCCGAGCGGCCGCACCGACAGGCGGGTGGCGTCGATGTCGAGGAGCGACGACGACATCTCCACGTGGATGCCGGCATCGGTGAGGCTACGGATCAGGCGGTTGGAGGTCTCGGCGTCCACATCGGTAGTGGCCACCACCACCCCGGCTGCTCCCGCCATCCGCAGCTCCTCGACCACCTTGCTCCGCGGATCGAACAGCGGGTACTGGTCAGCCAGCTCGGGGACGGCCTGATCGCGGTCCCCGATCAGCCCTACCACGGAGTATCCGAGCTGTGGTTTCTCCTTGAACGTCCTGACCATGGCCAGGGCCTCGGCACCGGTCCCCGCCACAGCCACCGAGCGCAGGCAATGTCCCCTGCGGCGCAACGCGGCGAAGCCGAAGCGGACGAGCTCGCGCTCGAGCAGCATGGCCGCCACCCCTACCGCGAAGAGCATGAGATACCAGCTGCGCTCCACCGGCTGGTCGAGGAAGTACGCCACCAGGGCCGTGAGCAGCGCGCTCATCCCCACCGCGTGCACCACGCGCCCGACCTCGTCGCGTCGCTCCGTGACATGGCGGGCGTTGTAGAGCCGGTAGTGACGGAACACGATGAGCCACAGCGGCACCGAGAGCAGGCCCACTCGCTGGTAGGCGGTGCTCGCCACGCTGTCGGCGTCGAGGTACAGCGACGGGAGCATGGCGTAGGCGCCGGCCATGGCGCCCGCGACCGTGAGGCCGTCGGCGCAGACCACCAACACCCGGGCCACCCGGGCCAGGCCCAGCCGAGCCCGGCCCCCGTCGAGAGGCTCGCCGGCGTCCTCGACAGCGAGCAACGGCCGGATGGGTTGGACGACCGAAGTAGCCGATCCTGTCCCGGAACCTCCGATGACGATCAACTCGCCCGCCGGCTGCTCGGGTGGATCGACACCGGTCGAGCCGGGGGGGGCGGAAACCAGGTCCATGGCAGACTTTCGGCTACCGGGAGTCCTCACTTGACCGGCCTCAGCTCAGTGCCGTGGTCTGGACGGCCGGCCGTGTGGGAGCCGCCGATCAGGCGGTGCGACGACTCCGGCGCACGAACACGCTGCCCACACCCACGGCGCCCAAACCGATGGCCGTGAGCCCGAGCAGGTCGCCGCCGGTCACCGGGAGGGTGTCTGACGAGGAGCTCTCGCTCGAGGAGCTCTCGCTCGCCGTATCGCTCTGGGTTTCGGACGACACCCCGGTCCCGAGGACCTTGGGGTCCCTCTGAAGCTCGTTGCCCCTCACCTCGGGGGGGGTACCCGTGTACCCGACCTGGGCCCCGGCAGCGATGGGAACCGCCAACCAGCTGACCAGCGCTGCCCCTGCAATGGCAAGCTTCTTCGTGTAGGTCATGATTTCCTCCGCCTGTGGGCCTTGAATGATTGCAGGGTAGCGTCACTCTGCGTGGTGGTCAACAACAATACGTGATCAGCGAGAATTTTTGCTTACTCGCCCTGACCCTAGAACATCCTCTCCGCGAGAGGAGCGACCCCAAACCTAGTGTCGGTTTGGCCGACCGCTGGCACTCTGGGAAAACCCAGCCTGAAGCAAAGAGAACCCGCCTCATATCCCCGCCCGCTCATACCCCGGTGAGGAGGATGCGCTTCGCTTCGGAGAGCTCTTGGATCTTAGCGCCCGCTTCGGTCGGAACGCCACCATGGTCGGGATGGGCCTCTCGTACGAGCCGACGGAACCGGCCGACGATCTCGCTGCGGAGCGGTTCGGTCTCGGCGCCGAAGCCCAGCACGTGTCGTGCCCACCGCTCGTCACCCGACGCCGCCAGCGACCGAAGAACGGTGTCCTCCCTCGCCAGGTAGTGCATCAGCCGCTCGTCCGCTCCCCCGTCCCAACGCGTGGCCCGGCGCAACAGCTTGAAGGCGCCGGGACGGTGGTCGGGATCGAGGGTGGTGGCGGCGTACAGCGCTCCGAGCACCTGGGGCAGGTGACCACCCTGGTCGTCCAGCTCCAGGACGACTCCCCGTCCGACCCGTAGCAGGCGATGACGGCTGCGGGTCAGGCCCACCACGTCGGTCTGGTAGCGATGCCGCAGCCGGGGCTGCGCGATCCGCACGCCGAGCTCGAGGTCCCAGAGCAGCTGGTCCAGGTCGTCGCGGAGCTCGTCGCTCAGGGCGGCGACTTGGGCTGCGAGGACGGCGGCGAGCAGAAGCGGCCCGTAGCCCGGCTTGGGCTCGGCGGGAAGGTAGAGGTAGCCGAGGGCCACCCGACGGGTGGGAGCGATGACCCGGGAGTGACGCACCTCGAGCTCGGCGAGGATCATTGAGTCGCGACGGTAATCCCGCACCATCGAAGACAGACGTCGAGGCAGGTCGAGGACTGCTCGGCTGGGGAATCGATCCGGCAGCCGGCTGGAACCGAAGGGCTAGGGTCCGGGCATGGCCGAAGGTGAGAGGCAGATCCCCGACCGCAACATGGGCCTCGAGCTCGTGAGGGTGACGGAGGCGGCGGCGATGGCCGCTGCCCGCTGGATGGGCCGCGGTGACAAGGAAGGTGCCGACGGCGCCGCCGTGGACGCCATGAGAGTGGTGCTCGACAGCGTGCCCATGGATGGGCTCGTCGTCATCGGGGAGGGCGCGAAGGACGAGGCGCCCATGCTCTACAACGGTGAGACGATCGGCGACGGCTCCCCTCCACAGACCGACATCGCCGTCGATCCCGTAGAGGGAACGACCCTCACGTCCCTCGGCCAGGAGAACGCCATCTCGGTCATCGCCGTCAGCGAGCGGGGCACCATGTTCGACCCCGGCCCCTGCTACTACATGAACAAGATCGCCGTTGGTGCCGACGCCGTGGGCGCCATCGACATCACCCGCTCCCCCACCGAGAACCTCGAGTCGGTGGCCGAAGCCAAGAACGTGTCGGTGCGCGATCTCACGGCGGTGGTCCTGAACCGGCCCCGCCACGACGAGCTCGTGGCCGAGATCCGCAGGGCGGGCACCAGGATCCGCCTGATCCCTGACGGCGACGTGGCCGGGGCGATGTCGACGGCGTGGCCCGAGGCAGGGGCCGACATCCTCTTCGGCATCGGTGGTACGCCGGAGGGCGTGATCAGCGCCGCCGCCCTCAAGTGCATGGGCGGCGAGATCCAGGGCCAGCTCTGCCCGAGGAGCGACGAGGAGCGCCGAGCCACGATCGAGGCCGGCTACGACCTCGACACCGTGCTCACCACCGAGGACCTGGTGAAGGGTGACAACAGCTTCTTCGCCGCCACCGGCATCACCGACGGGGAGCTGCTCCGCGGCGTGCGCTACGACAGCAACGGCGCCACGACCCAGTCGCTGGTGATGCGCTCCAAGTCAGGGACGGTGCGGCGCATCGACGCCCGCCACCGCCTCCAGAAGCTACGCCAGTTCAGCGCCGTCGACTTCGACTGAGATCGTCCCTCCTTCTTCCTGTTCTGGGTGCGGTCAGCTCCGGTTTCCGGAGCCAAACGCACCGAGAACATCGATGTCACAGGTCATGGAAACACTGGTGAACCGTGACCCACACCGACATGGACCAGGCCGTCGCCCAGTTGGCGAGCCGACAGCAGGGGGTCTTCTCTCGCCGCCAGGTCCTCGCCCACGGTGCCAGCCCGTCACTCGTCCAGCGCCGCCTGGCCTCCGGGCGATGGCTCGTGATCGCTCACGGCGTGTACGGAATCCCGGGTGTGCCCCTGGCTGGGAGCGGCGCCAAGCGGCCGCCTGCCTGGCGGCGGGTCCGGGCGCCGTCCTCTCGCACCGGGCGGTCGCCGCCCTGCACGGGTTCCCCGACTGCTGGCAGGGGGCACCGGAGATCACTGCTCCTTGGACGATCGCGACCCCACCACGGGCACGGTCGTATCCGCCGGGCCACCGACCTGGCGTCGACCGACGTGACCGTCGTAAGGGCATTCCCGTCACCGAGAGGCTTCGCACGGTGCTCGACTTGGCCGCGGTGGTCTCGCCCCCGACGCTCGCCGCCATTCTGGACGACCTGGTCGCCGCCCGCGCCCTCGCCCTCGCCTTCGCCCTCGCCGAGGTGATCACGGCCGCCGGCGTCTACGCCCGTCGGGGAAGAAGGGAAGCACCGCCCTGCGCCAGGTTCTCGCTGAGCGCGGGCCGGGCTATGTGCCGCCCGAGGGCGAGCTCGAGCGCAGGCTTCTCACCGTCCTGCGGGTGGGCGGCCTGCCTGCTCCCGTCCGCCAGCACCCTCTCCCCGCCCTGGCCGGCAGCGGTCGGGTGGACGTCGCCTACCCGTGCCGGCGGCTGCTCATCGAGGGCGACGGTCGGCGCTGGCACACCAATCCGGCAAGCACCAAGGCAGACCGCTCAAGGGACAACGAGGCGGCGGCCCTTGGGTGGCGCGCGCTGCGCTTCGGCTGGGACGACCTGCTCCCCCGCCCCGATTGGGTGTGCCAGGTAGTTCGCTGCTCCCTGTCGGTTTCCCCCAACCCCTGATCCCGGGCTCCCAGAACAGTGAGGGGGACGAATCAGGCGAGCTCCCGCCGGAAGCGGTGCTTCGCGGGACACGCCACCCATCCCCGGCTGCACAGGAACGCCTCTCCCGCCCCGTCGAGGGCCACGTCGGTCACGATGGCCGGGCAGCCCTCCTCCGCGGCCAGGCTCTCAACGGCCGCGAGTAGGTGGGACCCGATGCCTTGTCGTCGCCGACCGGCGTCCACCAGGACGCGGCTGAGGTGAGCCAGCCCACCTCGCACGAAGCCCGTCGCCACACCGACCACCTGCTGGTCTCTGCGAGCGGTGACGGCGAAAGAGCGCTCAGCGCCCTCGCTCTGCTCACAGAACCCGGCCGCCTCGGGGTCGAGGTGGGTCGTCACGCCGAGCTCCACCGGGAGGCCGCCTCTGCCGATCACCGCCGGGGGGCGAAGAGGTGCCTCGGCGATCGGTTCCCACACCCGGCCGGCGCTCTCCCGGAGCAGGTGGACTCGGTCGAAGCGGACCTCGGCCCGGTAGCGACCCAGGGCGGCGACGGCGGCCTCGATGACCTCCGGGGAGGCCGACTCGGCCAGGGTGACATGGGGTACGAACGGCCACGAGATGGTACGAGCCAACGGATCACGCAGGACCCGCCCACGTAGGGCATGCACGTCGGCCACGTCGCCTTCCACGGCCAGGTAGAGAACCGGGCTGTCGGGCAGGAACGTCCGGGGCGGTCCCAGCTCCACGCCGAAGGGGCGGGTGGCCGCGGCCGCCCGACGGAGCACGCCGAGTGCCTCGGGCAGGCGGCCCTCGGCCACGTTGACCGGAGGGACCAGCGTCAGATGGGGAGGGATGCGACCAAGGGCACCGTCCCCCAGCGCCCGTCGCAGCCCGTCCACCTCCGCCGCCAGAGAAGAAGGCAAGAGCAAGGCAACCCCAAGCCGAACCTTAGGCACGACCCGACAATGTCATACAGCGCGAAGGGCGGTCCGGCTCCGCCGGTCGCCCGGAGCACGATTGAGTTCAGCGAGCAAGCTCCGCTTGCGAGGTGAGATCGCCCGAGGCGCTCCGCGCCGAGGGGGATCAGCTCTCTGCCAGCTCCAGGCGCACCTCGGCCCGGCGGGCGCGGGCCTTGTGCCTGTCAGCCTCGTCGTCGTCGTCACCGGCACCCTTGAGGTCGCTTTCGGCTGCGTCCTTGGCCTTGCGCGCCCGATCAGTGTCGATCTGGTCCGCTCGCTCGGCCACGTCGGAGAGGATGATCACCCGGTCGTCCTTGACCTGCACGAATCCCTCGTGCACCGCCACCCGCTCGACGTCGCCCCCCTCCTTGTGGATGCGAACGATCCCGATGCCGAGCGCCCCGAGGAAGGGGACATGGCCGGCCATGAAGGCGATCTCGCCTGCCGGAGTGCGACAGATCACCATCTCCGCCTCGTCGGAGAAGAGCATCCGATCGGGCGAGACCAGCTCCACCTGCAGAGCCATCGCCTCTACTCCTTCTCCATGCTCTTGGCCTTCTCCCGAGCCGAGTCGGCGTTGCCCACGTTCAAGAAGGCCTGCTCCGGCAGGTCGTCGAGGTCGCCGTTGAGCAGCTGCTCGAAGGAGTCGAGGGTCTCCTCCACCGACACGTAGATGCCTTCGATACCGGTGAAGTTCTCGGCCACGAACAAGGGCTGGGAGAAGAACCGCTGCATGCGCCGGGCCCGGTTGACGGCATCCCTGTCCTCCTCGGAGAGCTCGTCGAGACCGAGGATGGCGATGATGTCCTGCAGCTCGTCGTAGCGCTGGAGGATCTCCTTGCACTGCTGGGCGATCCGGTAGTGACGCTCCCCCACCACGTCCTCCATGAGGATGTTCGACGACGACGACAGCGGGTCCACGGCGGGGTAGATGCCCTGGGCGGCGATGTCGCGGGAGAGCTCGGTGGTGGCGTCCAGATGGGTGAAGGTGGTGAAGGGGGCGGGATCGGTGTAGTCGTCGGCGGGCACGTACACGGCCTGGAGGGACGTGATCGAGCGGCCACGCGTCGAGGTGATCCGCTCCTGGAGCTCGCCCATCTCGTCGGCCAGCGTGGGCTGGTACCCCACGGCCGAGGGCATGCGGCCCAGCAGGGTGGACACCTCCATGCCGGCCTGCACGAAACGGAAGATGTTGTCGATGAAGAGGAGGACGTCCTGCTCCTCCACGTCCCTGAAGTACTCGGCCATGGTGAGGGCGGCCAGGCCCACCCGGAGGCGGACCCCCGGGGGCTCGTCCATCTGGCCGAAGCAGAGCGCGGCCTTGTCGAGCACGCCGGACTCCTGCATCTCGAGCCACAGGTCGTTGCCTTCGCGGGTCCGCTCACCCACACCGCCGAAGACGGAGACACCGCCGTGCTCCTGGGCCACGCGACGGATCATCTCCAGGATGACCACCGTCTTCCCCACCCCGGCACCACCGAAGAGGCCGACCTTGCCGCCCTTGGAGTAGGGCGCCAGAAGGTCGATGACCTTGATCCCGGTCTCGAACATCTCCGTCTTGGGCTCGAGCTCGGAGAAGGGAGGGGGAGGCCGGTGGATCTCCCAGTGATCCTCGGGCTCCTCGATCTCGTCGGTGTCGAGCGGCTCACCGATGGCGTTGAACACGTGCCCCAGCATCTGGCGCCCCACCGGGACGGTGATGCCCTTGCCGGTGTTCTTGACCTTGGAGCCACGCTGGAGGCCGTCGGTGGGCTTCATGCAGATGGCGCGCACCCGGCACTCGCCAATCTGCTGAGCTACCTCGGCGACGACCTTGATGGTCTCGCCCTCCTGCTCGATCTCGAAGGTGAGGGCATGGTTGATGTCGGGGATGGCGTCGGGCGGAAACTCCACGTCTATGACCGGCCCGGCCACGGCCACGACCTTGCCGTCCTTGAGGTTCTGCTCCTCTTGGTCCCCGTCGCCTCCCTCGGCCTTCGCGGCGCGCTGTTCTGCCTGCTGGGCCCGCTCCTCCGCCTCTCTGGCCCGGTCCTCTGCCTCGGCGGCCCTCGTTCGGGCGTCCTTTTCCGTACTGGTGTCGCTCATTGCAGGGAGCTCCTAGCTTCGGGCGCGGTCGTAATGGTCGGGCAGGTAGTCGTGGGTAACGAGGTTGTCCGGCAGGTAGTCCTTCTTCTTCTTGCCGCCCCGGAGGGCCTCGGCGCCGCCCACGACCTCCATGATCTCGGTAGTGATGGTGGCCTGGCGGGCCCGGTTCATGTCGCGGTTGAGGTTGTCGATGAGCTCCCCGGCGTTCTCGCTCGCCGCCTTCATGGCCCGCTGGCGGGCGGCCAGCTCCGATGCGGAGGCCTCCAGCATGGCGGCGTAGAGACGAGCCTCGACGTAGCGGGGCAGCAGGCGTTCGAGGATCTCCGTGGGGGCGGGCTCGAACTCATAAGCCGGCTGGAGGCCTTCGTCGTCGTCATCGCCGTCGTCGGCCAAGGCCTCGGTGTCGAGGGGGAGGAACTGACGAACGGCGACCCGCTGGGTCCCGGCCGAGAGGAACTGGGTGTAGATGAGGCGAACCAGGTCGATGTCGCCCTCTTCGAAGGGCTCGCTGACGGCGGCGGCCACGGTGCGGGAGTCTTCGTAGGTGGGCTGCTCGCTCATGCCGGTGAACGAGGCGTCGATCTCGAAGCCCCGGAAGTGGTAATAGCTCGCCGCCTTCTTTCCCACCAGGACCAGCGAGTAGTCGCGGCCCTTGGCCCGGTCGTCCTCCAGAGCGCGGGTGGCGGCGCGCAGGATGTTGTTGTTGTAGCCGCCGGCCAGGCCACGGTCGGAGGTGATGACGACGTAGGCCACCTTCTGGATCTCGTCTTCTTCCTTCTGCGCCAGCAAGGGGTGGTCGAGATCGGCTCCGGCCTCGGCCAGGCTGCGGATCACCTCGGTGATCTGCTCGCTGTAGGGGCGGGCGGCAGCGACCCGCTCCTGGGCTTTGGGCAGGCGCGCCGAGGAGATCATCTCCATGGCCTTGGTCACCTGTTTGGTGTTCTCCACGCTCTTGATGCGCCGCTTGAGCTGCTTCTCGTCACCACCGGGCACGGGACTAGCTCGAACCCTCGTCGTCGGACGAGCTGTCCTCCTCGTCATCGTCCTTGCTGGGGGACGAGTCGGCCTCCTCGCTGGGCTGGAACTGATCGGCGAAACCCTTGATGGCTTCTTTCAAGGCGTCGCCGCCGGGCAGGCTGCCCTTGTCCCGGATCTCGTCGAGGAGGTTCCCGTGGCGGGTGCGCACGTACTCGAGCAACTCCCGCTCGAAGCGGCGGACGTCGTCGACCGGGGCGTCTTCCAGGAAGCCCTCGACGCCGGCGTGGATCACCACCACTTGCTCCTCCACCGCCATCGGGGAGTTGGCCGGCTGCTTGAGCAGCTCGGTCAGCCGCTCCCCCTTGTCGAGGGTGGCCTGCGAGGACTTGTCCAAGTCGGAGCCGAAGGTGGCGAAGGACTCCAGCTCCCGGTACTGCTGGAGGTCGGTCTTGAGCCCCCCGGACACGCTCTTCATGGCCTTGATCTGGGCCGAGCCACCCACCCGGGACACCGAGATGCCCACGTTGATGGCAGGGCGGACGCCCGAGTTGAACAGGTCGGTCTCCAGGTAGATCTGGCCGTCGGTGATGGAGATGCAGTTGGTGGGGATGTAGGCCGAGACGTCACCGCCCTTGGTCTCGATGATGGGCAGGGCGGTGAGCGATCCGGCCCCCCGTTCGTCGCTCAGCTTGGCCGCCCGCTCGAGGAGGCGGCTGTGGAGGTAGAAGACGTCACCCGGGTACGCCTCCCGGCCGGGTGGGCGGCGTAGGAGCAGCGAGAGCTGGCGGTAGGCCTCGGCCTGCTTGGAAAGGTCGTCGTAGATCACCAGGGCGTGCTGCTCGTTGTCCATCCAATGCTGGCCGATGGCGCACCCGGCATAGGGAGCGAGGTACTTGTAGGGAGCGGGGTCCGAGGCCGGAGCGCTCACCACCACCGTGTACTCGAGGGCCCCGTTCTCCTCGAGGGTGGCCACGGTCTGGGCGACGGTGGAGCCCTTCTGGCCGATGGCCACGTAGATGCACTTCACGCCCTGGCCGCGCTGGTTGATGATCGTGTCGATGGCGACGGTGGTCTTGCCCGTCTTGCGATCGCCGATGATCAGCTCCCGCTGGCCCCGGCCCACGGGCGTCATGGCGTCGATCGCCTTGATGCCGGTTTGCATCGGCTCCTTCACGGGTTGGCGACCGGTGATGCCCGGCGCCTGGATCTCCAGGCGGCGCAACTCCTCGGTGTTGAGCTCGCCCTCACCGTCGATGGGCTCGCCGAGGGCGTTCACCACCCGTCCCAGGAGCTCGTCACCCACGGGGACCGAGAGGATTCGCCCCGTGCCCTTGACCGGTTGGCCCTCGCTGAGGTCGTCGACCTGGCCCAGCACCACCGCGCCGATGGAGTCCTCGTCGAGGTTGAGAGCCAGCCCCAGGGTGCCACCCTCGAACTCCACCAGCTCGTTGACCCCGAGGTTCGGCAGACCGGAGATGTGGGCGATCCCGTCGCCGACCTCGACGATCTTGCCGACCTGGGACTCCGACATCGACGGGTCGTAGTCCCCGAGGCGCTTGTCCAGGGCGGAGGCGATGTCGTCGGCACTGATGCTGAAGTCGGTGGAGATGTCGATCTCCGGATCAGGAGCCTTGCCCCCGTTCCCGGCCTCCTGATCCTCGTTCTCGGTGTCGGCGTCAGTCTCTGCCATTAAGCCTCTCCTGCGTATTGGGCGGGCGGCCGCCCGAGCCGCCGAAGGCGGCCTGCCCGGCTGCCCGCGAGTAACGAAGCGGCGTAGGGTGGGCGGCTCCGCCGCCCACCCGGAGCACGATCAAGCTCGCACGAGGCGCTCCGCGCCAAGGGCGAAAGCTCGCCGAGCAAGCTCCGCTTGCGAGGGCGAAGCGGCGTCACAGCGCCGCTCTGAGCTGATTGAGGCGATGACGGACGGTGCCGTCGATGATCGTGTCGCCGACCTGGGCCACCACCCCACCGAGGACGCTCTGGTCCACCACCGCCTTGACGCTCACCTGCTTGCCGGTGGCGTTGGAGAGGGCTTGGCCCAGGCGCCCCCGTAGGTCGTCGTCGATGGGGATGGCCGTGCGCACCTCGGCCACGACCTCGGCCCGCTCCTCGGCGGCGCGTTCCACGAGCTTGTCGATGATGGCCGGGAGCTGGCGGCTCCTGCCCACACCGATGAGGAAGGACACCAGGGCGGTGGTGACATGGTGGGCGCGGTCCCCGAGGAGATCCTCGACGATGCCCTGGCGGCGATCGACGGGGACGGCCTCGTCGGTGAGGGTTGAGCGCAGGGCGTCGTTGCCCTCAAGGGTGCGCGCTACCCGGAACAGCTCCTCCTCGACGCGGTCCAACGCGTCCTCGGCCACGGCCACGGCGAAGAGCGCCGCGGCATAGGCGTCGTTGCGATCGGCCATCCGCTCTCAGCTCCTCGACCCGACCTGTTCGATGTAGCGCTCGATGAGGCGCAGGTTGGCGTCTCGGTTGAGGCTCTGCTCCACGACCTTCTCGGCCAACTCGATGGCCATGGTGCCCACCCTTGACTGGAGCTCGGAGGTGGCTCGCTCCTGAGCGGCCTTGATCTCCTCGCGGGACCGCTCACGCAGCTCGGCCACCTGGGTCTCGGCCCGCTGCAGCATGTCCCGCCGCAGGTTCTCGGCCGTCTCGCGGGCCTCCTCGATGATGCGGTTGGACTCTTCGCGAGCGTCGGCGAGCTGGCGCTTGTACTGCTTCAGCACGTCCTGGGCCTCGTTGCGAACCTGCTCGGCCTCCTCGAGGTTGCCGCGGATCTTCTCCGAGCGCTCGTTCATGGTCTTCTTCACCCCAGGGAGGGCCTTCTTCCACATGACGACGAAGAGGATGATGAAGGCGATCAGGAACCAGAAGATCTCCTTCGTCTCGGGGAGGATCGGGTTCTTGGCTACTGCGACCACCAGCGAGCCGGCACCGGTCACGGCGACTCCTTCCTAAGCCGTACGGAGATCAGGTGAACTTGAGGAGGATGAAGACGACGAAGCCGATGAGGGCGAGGGCCTCGGTGAAGGCAATGCCGAGGAACATGGTGGTGCGCACCATGCCCGCGGCCTCGGGTTGGCGGGCCATGGCCGTGATGGCGTTGCCCACCACGTAGCCGATGCCGATGCCGGGGCCGATGGCGGCGGCGCCGTAACCGATGCCGGCGCCCAGGGCGCCCAACCCCTTCTCCTGTTGCCCGAGGACAAGGGCGAGCTCGAACAGGTTCCTCAAGTTTCCTCCTAGTGCTGGGGATTCATGGCTTCGCCGATGTACACGGCGGCCAGGATGGTGAAGATGAACGCCTGCAGGACGGCGACCAACAGCTCGAACACGGTCACGGCGACCAGCATGGCCACGGGCAGGGGAAGCAGCACGATCATGATGCTCTTGGTGAACAAGGCCGCCGACAGCAGCGCAAAGGTGACCAGCAGGAGGTGGCCGGCCAGCATGTTGGCGAACAGCCGGACGGCCAGGGAGAACGGCCGCATGAGGAAAGTGGAGAACAGCTCGATGGGCACCACCAGGACGTACAGCCCCTTCGGGACACCGGGCGGCACCAGGGTGGCCTTGAGGTAGCCGCCAACGCCTTGGCGCTTGACGCCCATGGCGATGAACAGCACGAACACGAACATGGCCAGGGGGAACGGGATGGCCATGCGGGCGGTGGCGGGGAACTGGATGACTGGGACGAGCTCGAACAGGTTCGCCACCAGGAGGAAGGTGAACATGGTGAGGAGGAAGGGCAGCCAGTACAGGCCCTGCGGGCCCATGGTCTGCATGATGATGCTGTTCTCGACGAACTCCACCGTGGACTCGGCAATGTTCTGGACCCCCCTCGGAACCAGCTCGCGACGGCGACCGGCCATGAGGAAGAAGACGATGACGATGAGGCTGGAGAGGACGCAGAGGAGGGAAACCTTGTTGAAGCCGGGAATCCCGAACATGTCCTTCCATTCGAGGAGCTCCTCGATGGGCGGGAAGCTGAGTGCGCCGAGCATCGCCATCACGCCGACCGCTGGTCCGGCTTGAGCCCCGGAAAGGCGAGGGATGCCGACACCTTGCTGGTCTCCCAGAACAGCAGGCCGAGGTGGGTGACCACGATGGTGAGGCCCAGAGGCACCAGCTCGACCCAGGCCAGGTCCTTGACGGCCAGCACCGCACCCGCAACCAGGGCCAGGCGGAAGATGTAGCCGAACATGGCCACACCCATGAGCAGGACCACCGACCGGCGGCCGGCCCAGCTCAACGCAGCGGCCGCAAGGGCGAAGTTGGCCAGCACGATGGCGAGCCCGTAAGCAGCCGAGAACCCACCGTCCAGACCCCAGATCAAGGCGGCGACGATCACGAGCACCGGGGCAACAGGCAGCGCCCGGCGGATCATGTCGCCGGCAACCTGCCGCTCCACCGGCGGGCTGTCCAACGCGCTCACGGGGCCGGAGGACACGCTCATATGGCGCCCAGCGGCGGTTCTTGAGCGCCGGAGCCGATCCGGCTCTGTAGGTCGCGGCTGGGCCGGTCGGCGGAGGCACCATCCAGCTCGCCAGCCAAGCTCTGCTTTGGCGGCGAAACCCTCTTCCATGGCGCAGCGGCTTCGTGCTCTTCCATGGCTGCGACGTAGCCGTAGTACATGCGCACCGTGAGACCGGCGAGGGCGAAGACGACGAGCACGATGGTGAGCCAGGGGCGCGTGCCCAGACGACCGTCGGCGAAGTTTCCGATCAAACCGAAGAGAAAAGGCGTGGCGGCGAACTCGAACGCCATCACCAAGCTGTTCCCGAACCCGCCGTACAGCTCGCGCCTCTCGCCAATGTCCAATCCGCTCGGGTGCAACCCGTCTGCCCTTCTGCCGCCACGGCCCGGTGTGGGATTCCCGCAACTGGGACTGGTCGTGAGCGGCTTTGGAAATCTAGGAGCCACCTGGGAGAGCCGCAAGTTTCGCGGATCGCACCCTCATCCCCTCCCGGCGCGACGCTGCCGCTCGGGCAGGTGCACCACGTCGGCCAGCTCCGCTCGGGCACCGAAGGCCGCCGCCCGCTTCGGCTCCGGCTCGTCGTCGGGCCAGCCCTCGTCCTCCTCATCTCCCTCTCCGCGCTCGTTGGGGAGCTCGACCGCAGGAGCGTCGCCGAATCGGCGGACGGGGATGAACACGGTGTACAGGCCCACACCCAGCCCCGCTGCGACCAAGGGGATCAGGGCGTTCGCCTTCCCGGTGAAGGGCGGGAAGAGGATCAGCAGCGACAAGACGGCGGTCCAGGCCCAGAGGATGAGCACGGACCGGCGGTGGCCGTGGCCCAGGCGCATGAGACGGTGATGAAGGTGGTCCTTGTCGGCGACGGACAGGGCCGTTCGCCTGACGGCTCGGCGAACCACGGCGAACACGGTGTCCACGATGGGGACGCCCAGTATGAAGATGGGAATCACCATGGGGGCGAAGAAGAAGTAGGCCTGGCCGCTGAACTGGTCGTCGATCCGGCCCCCGACCACGATGGTGGACGACGCCATGAGCACGCCGAGCACCATGGCTCCGGCATCTCCCATGAAGATCCGGGCCGGGTGCATGTTGTGGGGAAGAAATCCGAGGCAGATCCCGCAGGCGATGACCGCCGCCAAGGGGCCCACGTTCTCGCTCCCGATCAGGCCGGCGTCGAACAGCCGGTTGGAGTACACGAAGAAGGCGCCGGCGGCGATGAGCACGATTCCTGCGGCCAGCCCGTCGAGGCCGTCGATGATGTTGACGGCATTGGCAATGGCCACCACCCAAAGGACCGTGACCAGGGGTTGGAGGTCGGCCGACAGCGAGAGCAGGTCCCCGAATGGCACGCGGAAGAAGAACATGGTCACGCCGAGGAAGTAGAGGACGCTGCCGGCCAGGACCTGACCCGCCAGCTTGGCCGGCGCCGACACCTCCCGCAGGTCGTCCACGAGGCCCACGACGAAGATGGCCGCCACGGCCAAGATGATCCCCAGCGGCTCCGACGAGCCTTCGAAGGCGTCCCTGAACTGGGGGAGGCGCCAGGCCACGGCCATGGCGATCAGGAAGGCGGCGAACATTGCCGCCCCGCCGGCCGTAGGGGTGGGCGAAGCGTGCACCTTGCGGTCGTCGGGCAACACGACGGCCCCGAAGCGCACCGCCAGCCTGCGCACCACGAAGCACAGCCCATAGGTCGCCAGAGCAGCTACCGCTCCAACGACCAGATAAGCCAGCATCAGCGTTTCGCCTCGCGAGGCGACATCAGTTCGGGTAGGGCGGGAACTTGCTGCAGAGCACGGCTACCTCTTCGCGTACGGCGCTCAGCTCTTGGTCGCTGTTGCGACCTCGAAGGGCCCGGCCCATGAAGGCGGCCACTTGGGCCATCTCGGGTTCCTGCATGCCCGTGGTGGTCACCGCCGCAGTGCCCACCCGAAGGCCACTGGTGACGAACGGCGAGCGAGGGTCTCCCGGGATCTGGTTCTTGTTGAGCGTGATGCCGGCTCGGTCCAGCTTCTCCTGGGCCTCCTTGCCGCTGAGCTCGGTGTCGAACGACCGCAGATCCAACAGCATCAGGTGGTTGTCGGTGCCGCCGGAGACGATGCGGAAGCCCTCGGCGGCAAGGGCCTCGGCGAGGGCCCGGGCATTGCGGACGATCTGCGCCGCGTACTCCTTGAACTCGGGTTGGGCCGCTTCCCGGAAGGCCACTGCCTTGGCCGCTATCACGTGCTCGAGCGGTCCGCCCTGCAGGCCGGGAAAGATGGCCTTGTCGATGGCCTTGGCGTGCTCGGCGGTGGACAGGATGCAGCCGCCGCGGGGCCCCCGGAGCGTCTTGTGGGTGGTGAAGGTGACGATGTCGGCCTCGGGCACGGGACTCGGATGGGCACCGCCGGCGACGAGGCCGGCCACGTGGGCGGCGTCGAACATGAAGAGGGCCCCGACCTCGTCGGCGATCCGCCGTAGCGGCTCAGGATCGATGACCCGGGGGTAGGCCGTGGCGCCGGCGACGATGAGCCGCGGCCGCTCGGCCTTGGCCAGATCTCGGATCTGGTCGTAGTCGAGGCGCTCGTCGCTCTCGGTGACCCCGTAGGACACGAACCGGTACAGCTGGCCGCTGGCGTTGACCGGCGAGCCGTGGGTGAGGTGGCCGCCCTGGTCGAGGCGCATGCCGAGCACGGTGTCGCCCGGCTTCAGCACGGCCAGGTAGACGGCCATGTTGGCGTTGGCGCCGGCGTGAGGCTGCACGTTGGCGTGCTCGGCGCCGAACAGTTCCATGGCCCGGCGTCGAGCCAGCTCCTCGGCCTCGTCCACGAGCTGGTTCCCGCCGTAGTAGCGCTTGCCCGGGTACCCCTCGGCGTACTTGTTGGTGAGCACCGATCCCGTGGCTTCGAGCACCGCTCGGGAGGTGAAGTTCTCCGACGCGATGAGCTGGAGGGTGGTGCTCTGGCGGTCGAGCTCACGGTCGAGGATGGAGAACAGCTCCTCGTCCCGGGACGCGGGGCTCACTGGCGGCCCTCGATCTGGCCGCCCTCGATCTGGGCCTTCTCGATCTCGGTGATCTGGGCCAGGCGCTGCTCGTGGCGGCCGCCCTCGAACTCCGTCTCGAGCCACAGCCCGACTATCTCGTCAGCCAGCGCCGGCGCCACCACGCGGGCGCCCATGGCGATCAGGTTGGCGTCGTTGTGCTGGCGCGACAGGCGGGTGGTGAACAGGTCGTGACACAGGGCGGCCCGCACGCCGTGCACCTTGTTGGCCGAGATCTGCTCACCCTGCCCGGTGCCACCGAGCACGATGCCCCGGTCGGCCCTGCCCTCGACCACGGTCCTGCCCACCCCTGCGCAGATTGCCGGGTAGTCCACCGACTCCTCGCTGTGGGTCCCCTGGTCGTCGACCTCGTGACCCAGGTCCTCGAGGGTGGAGACGAGGTGCTGCTTCAGCGGAAACCCGGCGTGGTCCGACCCTATGGCGATTCGCATGTGCGGTTAGGTCCTTTCCCAGGCAAGCTCGACCAGGCGGTCGGTCAACGTCTGGATCTCTTCGGCGGTGGTCTGGTACAGGCTGCGGCTGCCGCCGATCGGATCGGCGATGTCGTCCTCGTCCGAGGACCCGAGCAGGCCGGCTCGGGCGCGCCCGGCATGAAGCTTGGCCACCCACTCGTCGAAGGGCTGGCCGCCGGCTCTGGCCCCCGCCTGCTCGCCCCGACGCACGATCTCCTTCAGGGTGAACGACTTGGGCCACGCCGTCGGAGAGAGGAGCACCGCTTCGCGAAGGTGCTCACGGGCCATGCAAAGCACCAGGTCGGCGCCCTGCACCATCTCGGCGGTCATGCGCCGGCTGCGGTGAGACGAGGTGTCGAAGCCCATGGCGGAAAGCACCTTCACTCCCTGGGCCGGCCGTCCGTCGTCCAGGAGCCCGGCGGAGTGGACGTGAGCTGCGACGCCAAACTCCTCCAGGCGGCGAGCGAGGAAGACCTCGGCCATGGGCGAGCGGCAGATGTTGCCGGTGCACAGGGTGAGGATGTCGATCAGGGAGGCGAGTCTACGACCAAGGCGCCCGGACGACCGCGTTGTCCGAGACCGTCAGGCGCCTGCGGCGGCCACCACCTCCTCCCAGGGGATGCGGCCTTGGCGCAACAGCTGGGGTTCAGGGCCGGAGCAGTCCACGACCGTGGACGGGAGGCCGGCGCAGATGCCCCCGTCCAACACCACGGCCACGGCGTCGGCGAACGCGGCCCTGACGGCCTCCGCCGTGGTGAGCGGCTCCTGGCCGTGCGGGTTGGCGCTGGTCGTGGCCAGTGGGCCGGTGATCTGGCAGAGCTCGACGGGAACCGGATGAGCGGGGCAGCGAACGGCAACGGTGGCCCCGTCGGCCCCCAGGTCGGCCGAAGAGCCCGAGCGCCGGGGCAGGACCACCGTGAGCGCGCCCGGCCAGAACCTGGTCATCAGGCGGCGAGCGAGGTCGGGCACGCCCGTTGCCAGCTGGAGGACCTGTTCCTCGCCGGTCACCAGCACCGGAAGGCGAACGTCTCGAGGCCGGCCCTTCAGCGCGAACAGCCGGTTGGTGGCGCCCGGCCGGAGGGGATCGACGGCGAGGCCGTACACCGTGTCGGTGGGGATGGCCACCACCCGGCCCGAGGCCAGCGCTCGTACTGCCGCCTCGATGCCTCGGGCGTCGACCTCCACGGTGCTCGATTCGTCCACTGTGGCCTTCACACCCTGGCGACGAGTGCCCGGAGCCGGCCGGCCAGGTCGGGCCGGACCTCGGCCTCCACATAGCCCTCGGCGTATGCCAGCGCCACAGCCTCTTGGGCCTGATGGGGTGCGATCTCGAGGACCACCGCGCCCGGCCGGGACAGCCATCGCCGGGCCTCGCCCACGATGGCCTCGAGCTGCTCCAGGCCCGTCGGTCCGGCCACGAGCGCCTCCCGGGGCTCCCAGCGGGCCACCTCGGGAGGCAGGTCGGGGACCTCGTGCTCACCAACGTAGGGGGGGTTGGAGACCACCAGGTCGACCTGGCCCCGAAGGATGGGCGGGAGGGCGGAGAACCACGAGCCCTCGGCCAGCTTCACCCTGGTGGCGGCCCGCCCCACTCCAGCGAGGTTGGCCCGAGCGACGGCCAGCGCCTGGCGCGAGCGGTCGGTTGCCCACACCTGGGTGGTCGGTGCCTCGGAGGCCACGGAGAGGGCGATGGCCCCCGAACCCGTCCCGAGGTCGACTACGACCGGATGGCGCCGGGTGACCTCGTGGCGTTCACGCCGGTCCAGGTCCAGTCGGCGCAGCTCGGACAGCGCCACATCCACCACGGCCTCGGTCTCCGGCCGGGGGATGAGCACCCGGCGGTCCACTAGGAGGTCCAGCGATCGAAAACCCCAAGCCCCAAGCACGTACTGGAGCGGCTCACCGCGCTGGCGGCGCCCCAGCATGTCGTCGAAGTGAGCGGCCGGCCCGGAGGTGACCACCTCGTCGAGGCCCGAGTGGTACTCCGTCCCCTCGTAGCCCGACGCTCGCTCCACGATGCGCCGAGCCTCGGAGGCCGAGCCCAGACGGGCCCGCGCCTCGGCCAGCAGGACGCGCCAAGTGGTGGTGGCCACCCCGTGACCACGCGGATTGGGGTACGGAGCAGCACCGGATGCGCCCGCGGGGACCGTCACCCGTCGTCACCTCGCAGCTGGCGGGAACGCTCGTCGGCCATCAGGGCCTCGACGAGCTCGTCGAGATCACCCATCAGGACCTTGTCGAGCTTGTAGATCGTCTTGTTGATCCGGTGATCGGTGACCCGGTTCTCCTTGTAGTTGTAGGTGCGGATCTTCTCCGACCGCCCGCCACCTCCCACCTGGCTGCGTCGCCGCTCAGACTGCTCGCTGGCCTGGCGCTCCTGCTCGGCACGGAGCAGCCTGGCCCGCAGCACCTGCATGGCCCGGGCCTTGTTCTGGAGCTGGCTCTTCTCGTCCTGCATGCTCACCACGATGCCGGTGGGGAGGTGCGTGATCCGCACGGCCGAGTCGGTGGTGTTGACCGACTGCCCCCCCGGCCCCGTAGAGCGGTAGACATCCACCTTCAGCTCGTGCGCGGCGATGGTGACGTCGACCTCCTCGGCCTCGGGGAGCACCGTCACCGTGGCCGACGAAGTGTGGATCCTCCCCTGGGACTCGGTAGCCGGCACCCGCTGCACACGATGGGGACCGCCCTCGTGCTTGAAGCGGCTCCACACCTCGTCTCCCTTGACCAGGAAGCTGACCTCGTTGAAGCCGCCCTTCTCCGACGAATGGGCGCCGAGCACCTCGTGCCGGAAGCCCTTCTGGTCGGCGTAGCGGGCGTACATGTCGAACAGGTCCTTGGCGAAGAGGTTGGCCTCCTCCCCGCCCTCGGCGCCGCGGATCTCGACGATCACGTTCTTCTCGTCGTTGGGGTCCTTCGGAAGGAGCAGCACCTTGAGCTCGTCCTCCAGACCGGCCTTGGTGGCTTCGAGCTCCTCGATCTCGGCGCGCATGAGGTCGCGGTCCTCTCCGTCGGCCTCGCCGAGCATTCCCTCGGCGGTCTCCATGTCGGAGATGACCTCCCGGTAGCGCCGGCACACTCCCACCACCGCCTCCAGCTCCTTGAGCCGCCGGCTGGCTACTCGGACCGCCTGGTGGTCGGCGAGCACGGCGGGGTCGTTCAGTCGCTGCCCAACGTGGTCGTATTCATCCTCCAGGCCCCGGAGACGCTCGAGCATCGGCGCCAGGCTACCGGCGGGCCGCGGGCCGAGCTCCGGTCGACTAAGCGGCGGCGTGGCGGGCCCGAGCCTCCTCGACGGCCTTGACCGCGGCGTCCTTGCCCTCGAAGCCGCCCGACGAAGGGTTGTGGGACGGCTCGAGCAGCTTGTAGACCTCGAAGAAATTCTCGATCTCCGCCTTCAGGTGGGACGGCACCTGTTCGATGTCGGTGATCTCTTTCCAGACGGGGTCACCGTCGGGCACGGCGACGATCTTGGCCTCCGGGCCTTCATCGGTCTCGAGCCAGAAGACGCCCACGGCTCGCACGCCGACCAAGGTGTTGGGCGCCGTGGGCTCGTCGGCGAGGACGAGGACGTCCAGCTCCTCCTCGTCGTTGCCGGACGTGTCGAGGACGTAGCCGTAGTCAGCCGGGAAGAGGGCCGCCGACGCCAGCCTCCGGTCGAGGCGCATGGTGTGGCGCTCGTGGTCGTACTCGTATTTCTTCCTGCTCCCCTTGGGGGTCTCGACCAGGACGTCGACGCAGACGCCCTCGTCGGCGGCGTTCTCTGCCTCGTTCGCCCCCTGTGGTCCGTCAGCACCGCTCATGGCCCGACAACCTACCGAAGTGGGGATGGACGGCCTTTCTTCTGGGCTCACCCGGGTGATCTGCGGAAGCCGGACCTTGCGCTGGTCATGCCTCTTGCCCTTCGGGGCAACCTTGGTCACCTTGATGTCCCGGCCCAGCGCGATTCAGGGTGCTGGACGGTCACCGGCGAGAGCCCGCAAACGGCCAACCCGAGCCATGACTCGCTCATGTGGGCGTCGTCGGGGCGTGAGCCGGGTGAGTGCGTGCCGTCGAGAAGCACCGGCACGAATCGGGCACATCACGGCTACCAGCCGATCCCTGCCTCCTCGAGCGTTATGGGGGTGGTCGACGCACTCCACTTATCGCCGGTTACCAAGCGGTCGGAGTATGCCCCTGGCCAGCGGTATGGAACGCCGGGCGGAAGAACGGATCGCCCGAGAGCAGCGCTGTTGGCGCAGCCGGCGCGGGTCCGTGCTCGGGGCGTGCCCTACGTGCGTGTGGCGGTCGCGAGAAAGAGGGGGTAGGTGCGCCCGTCTCGAACGATCTGGTGGCATCGCTGGAAGGAGATGTTGGTGAAGCCGGCTTTGCGGAGGTCTTTGGCCAACGCATCGTGATCGAACCCATGGTGGCCGTCAAAGCCGTCTCCGTGGAATGTTCCGTCCTCTTCGTCAAGGTCGACGATCGCCAGGTGACCGCCCTCGGCGAGCAGCGTGGAGAAATTCGACAGCACCGCCTCCAGCCGCGGAGGTGGTGCAGAGTCAGGACCGTGACGATGAGGTCGAACCGCTCCTCCGACGCGGGCAGCGGCGCCGACGCGAGGTCAAGATCCCAGACTCGCGTCCGCGATCACACCTGCTGCGACCTTGTCCTCCATCACCTTGCGCATGCCCGCCGAGGTGTCCGCCACCGTGATCGGGCCGACCGTGTCACTCAGCGCCTGCGACACAAGGCCGGTCCCGGCGCCGTACTCGAGGAGCCGAACCGACGAGTCGAGTGGCACCGAGTCGCGAATGGCACCGGCGACCACCTGGGCACGCTCGACGTGGGCAGGGTCGTCGTCCCAGGTGGCCGCTCTCTCGTCGAATCTGTTCACGGGGTCCACGCCGACATTGTTCACCGAGCGACCGCCCCTTGTGCTCCATCGCCGTGCATAGCATCACGCGATGCCTCGCACGGATACGGCGTCGCGGGTGATCGCCGCCCCCCGACCGGGTCTATGCCGCTCCGCTGATCCCGAGGCCCTGGCGGCATGGCGGGTCGTATCGAATGGTCTTGACCTACGTCGACGCCTCCCCCTCAGGGTCAAGGCCAGCGCCGATTCCGACATCGTCGAGGCTCGCTTCGGGCGTTCGGGGGCACTCCTGGCTACGCGGCCCTAACGGCATCACTTCGGAGCGGGCAGCTCCGCCATGTTCAGGCCGAGTGAGCGGCGCCGACTGCTATCGGCCGGTGCGCTCGCGGTGCTTGCACCCTGGCCAGCAGCAGGGCCGACGCTGGCCTTCCTCCAGCTCCTCCTGGGTCCGACGAAGGCGGCGTTCTCGGGTCGTCGCCTTCTTGGCATCCTCCACCCAGCAGATGAACTCATTGCGGGCCAGGGGTGTGATGTCCTTCCAGGCATCGAGCGCCGTCGGGTTAGCGATCAGCGCCTTGCGCAGGTCTCCTGGAAGCTTGTGCACCACCCCCCCGGGCACTCGCGGGCCGCTCACAGGGCGACGATAGCGAGTCAGGCAAGCCGTATCACCGTGGCGTCATTGCCTGATGTGACGCGCGCCGTCCGGTTCAGGGGCACCCGGCCGGTCAAACATTCTGTGCGCCTTACCGATCCAGCAGAGTGCGCCCGTACCGCGGCCGCGAACTTCCGAAAAGGTCACCCGGCTTCTCCCGAATCCGTCGCCTGGTCACCTGTCGCCAGCTCGACCCGCGTCTTAGCCTCGCGCACCGTCACAGCTCATGGTCGACCAGGGCGGCATAGAACAAGACGTCCGCATCGAACGCGTCCACGTCCAGAGCCTCAGCGGGTCCCCCGAGCGGCTTGCACGTCGACCACAAGAGCCTCGGCTTGTTCCGCGCTGAGCGTCGGCCGAGCTCGGACTCGGCCCGTTCTGCCCCGAACGAGGACATCCCGTAGGCGGTCCGTGACGGCGAATGCTTCGTTGGCTCGGCGCACGGGAAGTGTGTCTGGGCGAACGACGACGGCGACTGGTTTGCCATGGCACGCGAGGGTCGCCTCTTCGCCGGCAAGAACTCGGTCGAGTATCTGGGGGAAGAGCGGCTCGGGCCTCGCTCACGGTGATGCCTTGGACACGTCGCGGATTGTACGATCAGGCCCAGATAGGCACGTCCCAGGGGCCGGCCGGTGATCAGGCCAGGCGGCGCCAGTCGCCCGGGATGGCGACGATCTCCGCCGGTTCGGCCAGCGCCCCTGCCAGGTCGCGGATGAGCGGGTGGTCGTCGGCTTCAGGGACGGCGAGGATCAGGCGCGCCTGGCGCCCGTCGGTGAGGCGCACGTCGGCCGCGGCGGGCACGAGGTCCACATCGATGCCGGTGGAGCAGACCACGACCACGGGTCTTCCCTCGGTGTCGAGCCCGGCGGCGGGAGCGGGGAGGGACTGGCGCAGGTCGGTTCGAGCCGCGGGGGAAGGGACGGGCGCCAGCGCAGAGGCTCCCACCACGGCAGGGCGGGCCACCAGCACCGACCGGAGCCAGCGCTCCCGCGACAACCGGTTCACCTGGTGCGCCGGGGCTTCGGGGTTGCGCAGCGCCCGCACCGCCTTGGCGGCGGCGACCAGTGTCTCCAGCGGCGGGCGGTCCTGGTTCATGAGGCGCTGGGCATGGCGGTCGTGCTTGCCCACCCCCACCTCCAGGAAGGCGCCCAGCTCGTCGACCACGACGCGTGCCACCTCGAGGCCCAACACCTCGCCCGTGAGCACGCCGTGCTCGATCACCGGCTCCACCCCGGCCTCGGAGAGGAAGTCAGCGAAGCCCTCGACCTCCGGAGGCAGGGGCGGCTCCGGCACTGGCGGCTCGGGCTCGGCCGGAGTAAGGGAACGGCCCTCGATGCGCCAAACGGGGGGCGGCCGGACGAAGGTGGCGGCACGGCGGGCCAGCAGGCCCGCGGCCTTCTCGGCCATGACGTGGACCTCGGAGAGTCCGTGCCGCCGGGACCAGACCAGCGCACCGCCGAGCGCTCGCTCGGGCCGGTCCTCGGCCAGGACCCACCCGGCGGTGCCTGCTCGCAACGTGGCGCCGCCGGGGAACGTGCCCGTGACGGCTTCGTCGACAGCCTCGGGCCAGTTGGTCCCGCGGTGCTCGGCTACAAGGGCCTGCAGCTTGGTCCGCAGGAGTGCCTGGCGCCGGACGGAGTCGACCGTGCTCATGGGAATGCCCGGCTCAAGGAAGGACCGGGTGGGGCCGAGCTGACTTCTACTTCTTCGGCTACTTCTTCTTCGCCCGCTGGCCGTAGCGGCGCTCGAAGCGCTCGACGCGGCCACCCGTGTCCACCAGCTTCTGCTTGCCGGTGTAGAAGGGATGGCACTCGTTGCACAGCTCCACGTGCAGGTCGGCCTTGGTGGCGTGGGTAGTGAAGGAGTTGCCACAGGAGCACTTCACCGTGGCCTCCACGTAGTCGGGATGGATGTCAGCCTTCATGGTTGCTCCGTTGCTCCTCGAGTCGTTCGATCACACTGCGTTCGATCAGACGGGTGGCGTCGGGCCCCTGGCGATCTCGGCCAGGAACTCGTCGTTGCTCTTGGTGCTCTTGATCTTCTCCATCAACAACTCCAAACCGGCCGCACCGCTTCCCTCGCTGCCGAGGGCGTTGAGCACCCGTCGCAGCTTCCACACCTGCTGGAGCTGAGTCCGCTCGAAGAGAAGCTCCTCGTGACGAGTGGAGGAGGCGTTCACGTCTATGGCGGGGTAGAGGCGGCGCTCGGCCAGCTTGCGGTCGAGGCGCAGCTCCATGTTGCCCGTGCCCTTGAACTCCTCGAAGATGTGCTCGTCCATGCGTGAGCCCGTCTCCACCAGGGCGGTGGCCAGGATGGTGAGCGACCCACCTTCTTCGATGTTGCGGGCCGCGCCAAAGAACTTCTTCGGCGGGTACAAGGCGGCGGCGTCGATGCCACCGGACATGATCCGCCCGCTCGCGGGGGCGGCCAGGTTGTAGGCGCGGGCCAGGCGGGTGATGCCGTCGAGCACGATGACGACGTCCCTGCCCATCTCCACCAGGCGCTTGGCGCGGTCGATGGCCAGCTCGGCCACCGCCGTGTGCTCGTCGGAGGGCCGGTCGAAGGTGGAGGACACCACCTCGCCCTTCACCGAGCGGCGCATGTCCGTGACCTCCTCAGGGCGCTCGTCCACCAGCAGCACGATCAGGTGCACCTCGGGGTTGTTGGCCTCGATGGAGTGGGCGATCTGCTTGAGGACGGTGGTCTTGCCCGCCTTGGGCGGGGACACGATCAGCCCCCGTTGACCCTTGCCGATGGGCGAGATGAGGTCGGTGATGCGAGCCACCATGTTGGCCGAGTCACCCGGAACCTCCAGCCGCAGCTTGCTGTCGGGAAAGAGCGGGGTGAGGTCCTCGAAGCGAGGCCGCTCCCGAGCCTGGTCGGGCGTGAGCCCGCTGATCGAATCGACCCGCAGCAGGGCCGGGTACTTCTCGCTGCTGCCGGCGGGCCGGCTGGCGCCTTCGACGTGATCGCCCTTTCGGAGCCCGAAGCGGCGCACCTGGCTGATGGAGACGTACACGTCGTCCGGGCTGGAGAGGTAACCCTTGGCCCGAAGGAACCCGTAGCCCTGGTCGGTGAGGTCCAAGAGGCCGGCCACGGGAACGGGCTCGCCCTGGAACTGCTGGTCCTGACTCGCCCCTTGGAGGTCACGCTCACCCCGCTCGCGGTCACGGTCGCGGTCCCTGTCGCGATCGCGGCCACGGCGGCGGCGGCGGCGATTCCCCTGGTCGAGCTGGCTCCCGCCATCGAGCGGGCGCGGCTCCCTCGGTCCCCGATCGCCCCGGGCCTGGTCGCCTTGGCGGGCCTGCTGTTGATCACCCTGCTGCTGTTGATCACCCTGCTGCTGTTGGTCACCCTGCTGCTGTTGGTCACCCTGCTGCTGTTGGTCACCCTGCTGCTGTTGGT
>JAUJNQ010000005.1:202793-224740 GCA_030448025.1 Acidimicrobiales bacterium
TCTCCCAAAGGGGGTTCTCCCAAAGGAGACACTCGCGCCGGGGTCGGCGAGCGATGCGACCGCTATGATACCCCTCCCCACGAGTCAAGGGCAAAACCCTTGCCGAGAGCCGGCCTTTGCCGATTACAGGCCGAGCTCGGCCCGGATGGCGTCGTCGTCGGCGCCCACGGTCGTCGGCACGGGGATCTGGCCCACGGCGACGTCGGGGTCCTTGAGCCCGTGACCGGTGAGCACGCACACCACCGTTGAGCCCTCCGGCACCCCCGTCTTCAACAGGCCCGCCACCGAGGCCGCCGACGCCGGCTCGCAGAACACAGACTCCATGGCGGCGAGGAAGCGGTAGGCCTCGAGGATCTCGCCGTCGGTGACGGCGGTGATCGCTCCTCCGGATTCGCTGGCGGCGGCCGTGGCGCCGTACCACGAAGCGGGGTTGCCGATCCGGATGGCCGTGGCCACCGTCTCGGGCGCCTCGACGGGGTGGCCCTCCACGATGGGAGCAGCGCCGGCGGCTTGAAAACCCAGCATGGCCGGCAACTTCGAGGAGAGGCCGGCCTCCCGGTACTCGAGGTACCCCCTCCAGTAGGCGGTGATGTTGCCGGCGTTTCCCACCGGTATGCAGTGGATGTCGGGAGCGTCGCCCAGGACGTCGACGATCTCGAAGGCGGCCGTCTTCTGGCCCTCGATGCGGAAGGGGTTCACGGAGTTCACCACCGTGAACGCAGCCTTCTCGCCGAGGTTGCGGACGATGGTGAGGGCCTGGTCGAAGTTGCCCCGGATCTGCAGGACCCGGGCGCCGTGGATCAGGGCCTGGGCCAGCTTTCCGAGGGCGATGTAGCCCTCGGGGATGAGCACCGCGCAGGTGAGGCCGGCCCGGGCGGCATAGGCGGCCGCCGACGCCGAGGTGTTCCCGGTGGACGCGCAAATCACGGCCTTCACGCCGTCCTCGGCCGCCTTGGACATGGCGAGGGTCATGCCGCGGTCCTTGAACGAGCCGGTGGGATTCAGGCCCTCGTACTTGAGCCACACGCTGGCTCCGACCCGCTCGCTCAGCCGGGGGGCGGGCAGCAGCGGCGTACCCCCCTCGTGGAGGGTCACCACGGGCGTGGCCCCGCTCACGGGCAGGAAGTCCCGGTACTGCTCCACCACGCCACGCCAGGTCAACGTCGTCACGTCGTCGTCACGTCGCCACCACCCGCAGCAAGCTGCCGATGCGCTTCACGGCGTCCAGCCGGCGGAGGTCACGGATGGTTCCCTGCACGTCACCCTCCCGGGCGGTGTGGGTGATGAACACGAGCCGCGCCTCCTCGCCCAGCCCTTCCTGCTCCATGGAGCGGATGGACACCCCGTGCTCCCCGAAGACGGTGGCCACCCTGGCGAGCACGCCTGGGCGGTCGACGACGTCGATGTTGAGGTAGTACTCCGAGGACAGCTCGTCGATGGGGCACACGCCCGCCCGGTCCAGGGCCGAGGTCCGACCGCTTCCCCCCGCCCGCAGGTTGTGGGCGGCGTCCACCAGGTCACCGAGGACGGCGCTGGCCGTGGGCGTGCCACCGGCCCCCCTGCCGTAGAGCATCAGCTCGCCCACCGCCTCGCCCTCGATGAAGACGGCGTTGAAGGAGCCGCGGACAGAGGCCAGCGGGTGGCTGGCCGGGACCATGGCCGGATGCACCCGCACGGCCACCTCGTCACCGGCTCGCTCGGCGACGGCCAGCAGCTTCACCACGTACCCGAGGCGGGCGGCGACGGCGATGTCGTCGGCCGAAACCTGGGTGATGCCCTCCCGGTGGACGTCGCCGGCCACCACCCTGGTGCCGAAGGCGATGCTGGCCACGATGGCGGCCTTGGCGGCGGCGTCGAGGCCATCGACGTCGGCCGTCGGGTCGCGCTCGGCGTAGCCGAGTCGCTGGGCTTCCTCGAGCGCCTCGAGGTAGGAGGCCCCGTCCTCGCTCATCCGGGTGAGGATGTAGTTGGTGGTGCCGTTGACGATGCCCATGACCCTGGTGATGCGCTCGCCGGCCAAGGACTCCCGCAGCAGCCGGATCAGCGGGATGGCCCCGGCCACCGAGGCCTCGAAGAGGAGGTCGACGCCTGATGACACCGCGGCCTCGAACAGCTCGGCGCCGGCGTCGGCCAGCAGCTCCTTGTTGGCCGTCACCACGGGCTTGGCGCTCTTGAGGGCGGCGAGCACCAGGCCGCGGGCCGGCTCCACGCCACCCATCACCTCCACCACGACGTCGATGCCGGGATCGGTCACCACCGACTCCGCGTCATCGGTGAGGCACCCGTCGGGCAGGGCGGCACGGCGATCCTCGGTGACGTCGCGCACCGCCACCTTGACCACCTCGAGGCAGACCCCAGTGCGAGCGGCGATGGTGGGGCCGTCGGTGGCCAGCAGCCGGACCAGCGCAGCGCCGACGTTGCCGTAACCGAGGACGCCAACCCGTACGGGCACCGAGCTCATGTCTCACGGTAACGCAGCGCCCCTCTGAGGACGATCGATGCAGCCCGTCGAGCTGCGCTCAGGCGTCCAGCCGGAGGAGGTCGTCGTAGGTCTCCCGCCGCACGACGACCCGAGCCTCACCGTCCCGGACGAACACCACCGGGGCGCGGGGCACCTTGTTGTAGTTGGAGGCCATGGAGTGGCCATAGGCCCCGGTTACCGGTGTGGCCAGCACGTCGCCCACGCCCAGATCGGCGGGCAGGCAGGCGTCTCGCACCACCACGTCACCCGACTCGCAGTGCTTTCCCACCACGGTGGCGAGGAATGAACGCTCCCCACCGGTGGCCCGGGGAAGGAAGGCCTCGTACCCGCTCCCGTACAGCACGGGGCGCGGGTTGTCGCTCATGCCGCCGTCCACCGACACGTACGTGCGGATCCCGGGCAGGTCCTTCACCGTTCCCACCCTGTACAAGGTGAGGCCGGCGGCGGCCACCACCGCTCGGCCCGGCTCGGCGGTGAGTCGAGTCTCGGGAGCGATGCCGGCCGAGCTGCACGCCGACCTCACCGTCTCCGCCCACTGCCCGATGGTGGGCGCCTCCTCGCCCTCCACGTAGGCCACGCCCAGCCCGCCACCGACGCACAGCTCGGCCAGCTCGAGGGGGACGAAGAAGTCGGCGATCACCTCGACGGCCTTCACGAACGACGCCAGCAGGAATATCTGGCTGCCGATGTGGGCATGCACGCCCACCAGGTCCACCGACGCCGACTCCCGCAGGCGCCGCGCCGCCTCCGCTGCCATCCCCGTGGCCACCGTGAAGCCGAACTTGGAGTCGTCCTGGCCCGTCCTCACGTACTCGTGGGTGTGGGCCTCGATCCCCGGCGTGATGCGCAACAGCACCTGGGGACGCCTCCGGCTTCGGGCGGCGGAGACCAGGTGCTCGAGCCGGTCGATCTCGTCGAAGGAGTCCACCACGATGCGCCCTGCCCCAGCGTCGAGGGCCAGCGCCAGCTCATCGGCCGACTTGTTGTTCCCGTGCAGCACAAGGCGGTCGGCCGGCACGCCCGCCGCCATGGCCACGTGCATCTCGCCACCGGTGGAGACGTCGATGCACATGCCCTCCTCGTGGGCCAGGGTGGCCATGGCCCGGCACAGGAAGGCCTTGGCCGCGTAGGCCACCCCGTCCCCGAAGGCGGCCACCGCCTCCCGGCAGCGACGACGCAGGTGCTCCTCGTCGTAGACGAACAGCGGCGTGCCGTGCTCGGTGGCCAGATCGAGCACGTCCACGCCTCCCACGGACAGGAGTCCCTCGTCGCTGACCCGCGACGTCATCGGCAACAGATGGAGGGGCAGCGGCGTCAAGGTCATGGAGGCTATGCGGTGCGTTTGACGGCGCGTTTGACGTGAGCGATGAGGGCATCGACCATGAGTCGCCATGGTCTCCGGTGCCCAATGAGTGATCCCCGCCACGCCCTGAGAGCCCGGTTCGACGAGGCCATCGTGGCCGCCTTCGGCACCGACCACGCGGGCACCGACCCCCTGCTGCGCCGGTCCCAGCAGGACCGCTTCGGGGACTACCAGGCCAACGTGGCCATGAGCCTGTCGAAGCGCCTCGGTTCCAACCCCAGAGACGTGGCGGCGGCCATCGTGGAGAACCTCGACGTGGACGACGTCTGTGAGGCGGTCGAGGTGGCCGGGCCCGGGTTCGTGAACCTCACACTGCGGGCCGACTACCTGGGCACCGAGCTGGGCGCCACGGCGGCCGACGACCGCCTGGGCGTGCTCTGGGCCGAGGCGCCGGAGACGGTGGTCGTCGACTATTCGGCTCCGAACGTGGCCAAGGAGATGCACGTCGGGCACCTGCGCAGCACCATCATCGGTGACGCCCTGGTGCGGATCCTCGAGATGCTGGGCCACCGCGTCATCCGCCAGAACCACCTGGGCGACTGGGGTACCCCGTTCGGGATGCTCATCGAGCACCTGGTGGACCTCGGCGAGGAGGAGGGGGCCCACGAGCTGTCGGTGGGCGACCTCGACGGCTTCTACCGCCAGGCCCAGGCCAAGTTCAACGCCGACCCTGCCTTCGCCGAGCGGGCCCGGCGGCGGGTGGTGGCGCTCCAAGGCGGCGACCAGCAGACCCTCGAACTGTGGCGACTCCTGGTGCGCGAGTCCACCCGCTACTTCGCCGTCGTCTACGAGCGGCTCGGCGTCACTCTCACCGAGAGGGACCTGTGCCCGGAGAGCTTCTACAACCCGATGCTCGACGATGTGGCTATGGAGCTGGAGTCCAAGGGACTGGCCTGGGTCGACGACGGAGCGCTGTGCGCCTTTCCCCCCGGGTTCGCGGGGCGCGACGGTGACCCTCTGCCGCTGATCGTTCGCAAGGGCGACGGCGGCTACGGCTACGCCGCCACCGACCTGGCTGCCGTCCGTCACCGCACGGGGAAGCTGGGAGCCACCCGGCTGGTGTACGTGGTCGGGTCGCCCCAGAGCCAGCACCTGGCCATGGTGTTCGCCACCGCTGGTCAGGCCGGCTGGCTGCAGCACGCCCGAGCCGAGCACGTGGCGTTCGGGTCCGTCCTCGGCCCTGACGGCAAGATGTTCAAGACGCGCAGCGGGGAGACGGTGAAGCTGGGCGCCCTCCTCGACGAAGCCGTGGAGCGAGCCGCTTCGGTGGTCGCTGCGAAGAGCCCCGATCTGGATGACGCCAGCCGCGCCGATGTGGCGCGGGCCGTGGGGATCGGCGCCGTCAAGTACGCCGACCTGGCCAACGACCGGGTGAAGGACTACGTCTTCGACTGGGACCGGATGCTGGCCATGGACGGCAACACTGCCCCCTACCTCCAGTACGCCCACGCCCGTGTCCGGTCCATCTTCCGCCGCTCGGGAGAGGACGCTCCCGAACCGGACGGGGCGCCCGTGACCATCGGCGAGCGGGCGGAGCGGGCCCTGGCCCTCGACCTGCTGTCGTTCGACGAGGTGGTGCAGTCCACCGCCGAGCTCTCGGCGCCGCATCGCCTGTGCAACTACCTGTTCGGCCTGGCCAGCACCTTCACCACCTTCTACGAGCGCTGCCCGGTGCTGCGGGCCGACACCGCCGAGCAGCGCCGCTCACGGCTTGTGCTCTGCGACATGACGGCCCGGGTGCTCCGATCGGGCCTCGGCCAGCTCGGCATCCAGACCCCCGACCGCCTGTAGGCTGGCCTTTCCTCGCCCCGGTGTCTGGTAGGCAGACCGACGCTGCAAAGAGCGATTGGCTACCAGAAGCAGTTGAGGGTGGCCCTAAGATGGGTCCGCTCAGCCCTCGTAGCTCAGCGGATAGAGCATCGGCCTCCGGAGCCGGGTGCGCAGGTTCGAGTCCTGCCGAGGGCGCGCTTCTCGTCCGGCGCCAGGCGTTACCGCCAGCTCGGCTCCAGCGACCCCCCGAGGAAGCGGGCCAGCCGTTCGCCTCTTCCTCGACGCCGGACCTCGCCGCTGCGGACAGTCGACGTCGAGCTGTTCCACACGTCGTCGACAGCGGCGATCTACGTCCTCGGCCAGGGTGAGGTGGGCGGTCAGCGCCCTGGCCAGGGTCGCCAGGAACGAGGGCGTGACGACGATGCGCCCCGTCTCACCGGCACGCCCTTGGGCAGGCGCCATGAAGCCAGGGCGGCGTCGTCCACGTACTCTCGATACGCGCCGTTGCCGTACGTGGACCGCGGACCCCATGCCCGACCCGGCGCGGATGTGGCGAAGGCGCCCCGGGCGTTGTACTTCGCCCCCGTAGAGACGCTTCTCGTCCCCTCCCCTCACGCCCTGGTGGAGCGCCGCGCTTCAGTCGTCGAGCCGTTGTTCCAGGCAGACGGTCACGGTGTCGCCCGCCTGCTTGGAGATGGCCTTGCGCACATCGGCCTTGATGGGCAGCTTGTGCCTGCCGTCGCCCAATGCCATGAACGAGCTGCGGAAGGGATGGTCGTCCACCGTGCCGCTGACCTTCACGAGGCCACGGGTGCCGAAGTACTCGGCCGAGCCGGGCATCACCACGAAGGTCCACCCACCCTTGTTCGGGCTCTTCTGCAGCGTTGCCGTGAACTGCTTGTTCAACATGCTCATCCGAGCGCCTCCTCTTCTCGACCGCACCCATCAAGACGAAGGAGAAGGTGATTACTCATCGCATGCGTTCAATTCTCTCGTCAGGTACCGAACACCCAACGGGTGGCCCGCGTCGAGAACTCCTCCTCACGTTCGATGATGGCGAAGGCGCGTTCGGGCTGGAACTCGACCATGAGGTGCTGGCGAAGGAAGTCGGCGCTGATGCCGGGGGAGATCGGTTGGTACTTGGCGAGGTATCGCTCGATCCACAGCGCCCGGCGCTCGTCTCCGTGTACCGGGGCAACCCGGCCCTCCACCGAGAGGCACTCGACGGTGTCGTCGACCATGATCACGGTGCGCGGGTTGGCGGCCAGGTTGCGAGCCTTGCGCGCCCGTGGTGCGCAGGAAAAGGCAAAACGCCCATCGTCGTCGTCCCAGACGCCCCAGACAGGCAGGGCGTGCGGTCGGCCGCCGGCCGAGACGGTGACGACCCAGAAGTTGCGGTTGCGATCAGTCGCTCGGCGGCCCACGACCACGGCAGGGGCGCCCACGAGGCAGTGTCGACCCCGTAGTCGGGCATGTGCGGTCGCTCGGCGCGGGGCTCGGCCACGACCCGAACCTAATCGGGTCGAGTGGCCCTCTTCCTGGGCTCCGTGCAGTAGCTTCTCCCGCAGGCTCGGGAGGGGGCTCGCATCACCGCAAGGACCCTTAGGATCGGCACGCTCAACTGCCGCAACACTGCAGACCGTTGGAGGGACAGAGCACCCCTGCTGACATCTCAGCTGGTCGAGCTCCAGCCCGACGTCATTGGACTGCAGGAGCTGCGCCACTTCATGCCGCGGCAGGCGCATTGGATGGCGAAGCGCGCCGGCGCCGAGGATCAGGCGCAGACCTATGGTGTCCATCCCACCTACAAGAGCGGGTTGTGGTGGTTTTGGGAGGGGATCGCGGTCCTCACCCGGCTACCCGTGGTCGAACGGGATCACCTCCGCCTGCAGGGCCAAGCCCGAGTCGCCAACGTGGTACGGCTCCGCCTTCAAGACGGCGAACTGCTCGACTTCTACAACGTCCATCTGGCGTCGGGACTCGCCAACGAGGAGCTTCGGACCAGACAGGCCAGTCAGCTCTTGGGGTGGATGGACCGTCGGAGCGGGGCTGCACAGGTACTCGTGGGGGACTTCAACTCGCGGCCTTCGGCACCGACGATCGAGCTCGTTGCCAAGAGCCTTCGCTCCGCCTACTCCGCCGTGCACGGCACCGAACCGCCCAGGACCATACCCACTCCTCTGGGCGGCGGTTCCGGTCCAGGCGTCGTCATTGACTACCTGTTCGTCAACGACCGCATCGAGGTACACGACGCGTGGGTCACCTTCGACCGAGTTGATGACAGGCAGCCCCCCCTCGTCGCCTCCGATCACTTCGGCCTCGCTGCGGAGATCTCTCTTCGTCCGGGGGTCGTGGCGCCGCCGGGAGGTCCGGCTGCGATGATCGCGACGTGACACCGGAAGCGCTCCAAGTCGTGGAGGAGGGCTGCCTCGTCCGCCTTCCCACTGCCCTCCAGCGTGCTGCCTCCCACGAGGACGGTGGCTCCCCCAGGGTCCTGGTCCGTCATCGAGCGCCATGGTAGGGGGCGCCCACCGAGATCAGCCGTCGGGGAGGAGGAGGTTCTCGATCATGTCCTCGAGCCGCGACCGGCTCAGCTCGCCGGTGTGGCTGGCCACGATCTGGCCGCTCGAAGAGACCAAGACCGTGCTCGGCATGCCACGGAGGCCGTAGTCGGAGGCAACCTTGCCCTCGGCATCGGCCCCCGACGGGTAGGTGACGCCGCTCTGGCGGAGAAGGTCGCGGGCGGGCGTTCGCCCGTCCTGGTGGTTGACGCCCAGGAAGGCCACGCGGTCACCGAACCGTTGGTGGGCGGCCTCGAAGCCGGGCAGCTCCTTGCGACAGGGCACGCACCACGACGCCCAGAAGTTCACCACCACCGGCCTGCCCCGGAGGCTCTCCAGCTCGACCCTGGCCGAGGGGTCGCGTAGGTCCGGCAACGAGATGGCCGGCGCGATGCGTTGCTCGCTCGCACCGGGCGAGCTCCCTCCCCCTCTGTAAAAGAACGCGCCGAGGACGACGACGACCAGGACGCTGGCAACGGCGGCGGACAGGCGGGCGCCGGCGGGGATCCTCACCTGCTGGCCGGCGGGGCGAACCGGTACAGGCGCAGGCTGTTGGTGACCACCGACACGCTGGAGAAGGCCATGGCCGCTCCGGCAATGATGGGGTTGAGCAGCCCCAGAGCGGCCATGGGGATCAGGGCAACGTTGTAGACGAAGGCCCAACCCAGGTTCTGCACAATGGTGGCGAAGGTGCGCCGGGACAGGCGGATGGCGGTGGCGACGCCGTTGAGGTCGGCTGACAGGAGGGTGATGTCGGAGGACTCGATGGCCACGTCGGTGCCCGTGCCGATGGCGATGCCGAGGTCGGCCTGCACCAGGGCGGGGGCGTCGTTGACGCCATCGCCCACCATGGCCACGACACGGCCGGCGGACTGGAGCCTGCGCACCTCCTCCACCTTGTCGGCGGGCAGGACCTCGGAGAGCACCCTGCGGATCCCCATCTCGGAGGCGACGCGCGCCGCAGTGCGGCGGTTGTCACCGGTGATCATGGCCACCTCGATTCCCATGGCGCCGAGCTCCGCCACCGCAGCGGCGGCATCCTCCTTGGCCGTGTCGGCGACCGCGAGCAATCCCCGCACCCGACCGTCCCACCCGGCGAAGATCGCCGTCTTCCCGTCGCTCTCCAAGCCCTCGGCGACCGACTCCAGGTCCGCCGCCAGCTCCAGGCCGGCCTCGTTCATCAGCCTGCGGCTCCCCACGTGGACGACGGCGCCGTTGACAGCCGCCCTCACGCCGTGGCCGGCCACCGAGGCGAAGTCCTCCACGGCGGGAAGGGTGACGCCGCGTGCTCGGGCACCGTCCACGACGGCCCGCCCCACCGGATGCTCGGACGAGTCCTCCACCGCTGCGGCCCGAGCCAGCAGCTCATGCTCAGGCGTGGCCTCGGCGGCCACCACGTCGGTGAGGGCCATGCGGCCCGTGGTGAGGGTGCCGGTCTTGTCGAAGACCACCGTGTCCACACGCTTCGAACGCTCCAGCACCTCGCCGCCCTTGATGAGCACGCCCATGGAGGCGCCCCGGCCCGTGCCCACCATGATCGCGGTGGGGGTGGCCAGGCCCAGAGCGCAGGGACAGGCGATGATGAGCACCGCCACTGCCGCCACCAGGCCCTGGGTGGCGCTCCCGGCCAGCAGCCACCACCCGGCGAAGGTGAGGGTGGCGATGGCCAGCACGACGGGGACGAACACCGACGCGATGCGGTCGGCCAACCGCTGCACCGGCGCCTTGGTGCCCTGCGCCTCCTCCACCAGCCGAACGATCTGTGACAGGGCGGTGCCGGCGCCGACGGCGGTCGCTCGCAGCACCAGGACACCATGGGTGTTGACGGTCGCGCCCGCCACCCGGTCCCCCGGTCCTTTCTCCACGGGGACGGACTCGCCGGTGAGCATCGACTCGTCCACGGCCGACGCGCCTTCCACCACTGCGCCGTCCACAGGGATCTTCTCGCCCGGCCGAACCCGGACGAGGTCACCCACCCGGACCTGCTCGACGGGAACGCTGCGCTCCTCGCCGTCGACCACGATGCGGGCTTCCCTGGCGCCGAGCTCGAGCAGGCGGCGGATGGCGCCCGAGGCCCGTCCCTTGGCCCGGGCCTCGAAGTACCGGCCGAGCAGGAGGAAGGCGATGATCAGCGCTGCGGTGTCGAAGTAGTGATCGCTGTGTGCCTCCCCGAACACCACCTGGTAGGTCGAGAACGAGAACGCGGCCAGGGTGCCGATGGCGATGAGCGTGTCCATGTTCGCCTGGCGCGCCCGGGCCCGCACCGCAGCCTGGTGAAGGAACGGGTACCCGGCCCAGAACTGCACGGGCACGGTGAGAGCCAGGGCTCCCCAGCGGGCCCAGGGGTCGTGCATGAAGGCCATCGACAGCACCAGCACGACCAGCCCGAGCGGCCAGGCCACCACCACCCGGCGCAGCCACATGGCCTGCGGTCCGGCCTCCGTGCCTGGCGCCTGTTCCGACGTGGACGGCGTCATGGGGACCAGCCCGTAGCCGAGCTTGGCCACCCTGGCCGTCAGGTCCTCGACGCTCACCTCCTCCGGGTCCAGCACCACGGTGGCCCGCTCGGTGGCGAAGTTCACCCCCGCATGGGCCACGCCGGGCTGACGACTCAGGACCTTCTCCACCCTGGCCGCGCACGACCCACAGGTCATTCCCGAGACGGCCAACTCCACCTCTTCGGTCCGGGGACGCGCCCTGGTGTCGGTCATTGTCGCCTTCCTCTGGTGGCCCTGGCCTCCGGACCGGGGCCGGTGGTGACGCGGTCGTAGCGAAGCGCCTCCATCAGCTCGTCGACGATCTCGTCGGTGCGACCGGCCACCATGGCCGCGGCCACGCAGGTCTCGAGGTGGTTGCGCAGGACGACACGGCTGGCCCGCTCCAGCGAGCCCTGGACAGCGGACAGCTGCTTCATGACGTCGGGACAGTAGGTGTCGTCCTCCACCATCCGGACCACGGCGTCGAGATGGCCCCGCGCCGTCTTCAGCCGGTTGAGGACCGCTCGCTGGTGCTCGTCCTTCATCATGACCGTAACCCTACCCCACCTGGGGTGGGTAGCCGGACGCGGAGTGAGTTTGCCGGCGGCGTCACTTCGGTGCAGGCTGCAGACGGCGAGTCGAGCACGGAGGAGGCCATGGACGACACTGACCTGCCCGGTCGAGTCAGCGAGGGTTACCGGCGGTGAGAGCGCTGGTCGCCGACGGCCGGGGCGGCGTCGCGCTCCGGGAGGTGGACGAGCCCCGCCCGGAGCCCGGCGAGGCCGTGGTGGCCGTGCACGCTGTCTCCCTCAACCCCTTCGAGGTCCGCACCCTCGCGTCGGCCAGCGAAGGCTGGCGGCCGGGGTCGGACGTGGCGGGCGTGGTGGTGTCGCCGGCCGCCGACGGGAGCGGGTCGCCCGAGGGCGCCGGCGTGGTGGCGTTGGCGCGGGGCGGCGGCTGGGCGGAGCGGGCCGCCGTGCCCACCGAGCACATGGCGCTGTCTCCGGAGGGACTGGACCCCGCCCGGGCGGCAACTTTGCCCGTCGCCGGTCTCACCGCTCTGCGGGCCCTGCACGCCGGTGGGCTCATGGCCGACCACCGGGTGCTCGTCACCGGGGCCTCCGGTGGTGTGGGCCGCTTCGCCGTCCAACTCGCCGCCCATGAGGGGGCGGACGTGACCGCCGTGGTCCGCCGGCTCGAGCTGGGCGGCGATCTCGAGCGGCTGGGGGCGGTGCGCGTCGTCGTGGGCATGCCCGTCGAAGAGGAGTTCGACATCATCCTCGAGTCCATAGGAGGCGCGTCGCTGGCTGCGGCGCTGGGGATGGTCGCCCCTCGGGGCACCGTCGTGTCGTTCGGCAACTCGTCCAAGGAACCCACCACCTTCGATGCCGGCTCGTTCTTCTCCAAGAGCGGCGCCCGCCTCTACGCCTTCACCCTGTTCCCCGAGCTGGAGCGCCTCGGTACGGGCGCTCACGACCTGGCCCGGCTGGCGGCGCTGGCGGCCGGCGGACGCCTCGAGACCTCCGTAGACCTGGAAACCAGCTGGCATGACGCCGCCACCGCCATCGCCGCCCTGCGCGAGCGAAGGGTGGTGGGCAAGGCGGTCCTTCGCATCCACTGACCTCCCGCCCTCAGTGGTGGGGGTCCTGACCGATCCGGGCGAGTAGGTCCTGCAGGCCCTCCGAGATGCCCACGGGGAAGGGCTCGAACTCCTCCGGGCCGAGTGCCCTCAGCCTCTCGGGCAGCGCGCCCAGTGTCTCCCGGCAGCGCCGGCGCACAGCACCGAGGGAGGGGGACGGCCAGGTGCGCGCACCGTCGACGAGGACGCGGTCCAACAGTGGTTCGCCACCGACCACCTCCTCGTCGTGCAGGGCGATGAGGTCGCCCTCGACTCCCGCTTCCCCGTGGGCCCGGTGCACCTGCTTGCGGCCCGGCAGGGTGGCCTTGTCCGGGGACAGCTTGAGCTTCGGGCCGTCGGCGTCCTCCACCAGCTTGTAGACCGCGTTCAGGCTGGGGGCGTCGGTGCTTGCGCCCATCCTGGTTCCCACCCCGAAGCTGTCTATCGGGGCACCGGACTCCACGAGGGAGGCGATGCGGTGTTCGTCGAGATCACCGGAAGCCACGATCCGCACACCGCTCAAGCCGCCCTCGTCCAGCACCGAACGCACCTGATGCGCCAGCTGGCCCAGGTCGCCGGAGTCCAGCCTCACGCCTTGCACCCGCACCCCTTCGGTGGCCAGCTCCGCCGCCACCTCCACCACTCGGCGGGCGCCTTCCACCGTGTCGTATGTGTCGATGACCAGGACGGCTCGCTCAGGGACGTCGCGGGCGAAGGCCCGGTAAGCGTCGGCCTCGCGCCGGAAACGCATCACGTAGGAGTGGGCCATGGTGCCGCTGACCGGGATGCCGAACACCTGCCCGGCAAGCACGAGCGACGTGGCCGAGGCCCCGGACACGTGACTGGCCCGGGACCCGAGGAGCGCGGCATCGCTGCCTTGGACCCGTCTGGCGGAGAAGTCCACGAAGTCGTGGGTCCCGCAGGCCAGCGCCACCCTGGCTGCCTTGGAGGCCACCATCGTCTGGTGCGAGAGGCAGTTGAGCAGGTACGTCTCCACCAGCTGGGCCTCGATGAGCGGCGCCGTCACCCGAATGACGGGCTCGGTCTCGAACACCGCCTCCCCCTCGGGAATCGCCCACACCTCGCCGGTGAACCGCAGCTCGCGGAGACGATCGAGGAACGAGTCGTCGAAGAGGTCGAGCGTGCCCAGGTACGACAGCGCTCGCTCGTCGAAGGACAGGTTCTCCAGGTAGTCGAGGCACTGCTCCAGGCCGCACGACACCAGGAAGCGGCGTTGCTCGGGCAGCTTGCGAAAGAACAGATCGAAGGTTGCGGGCTCGTCGAGGCCACGGGCGTGATAGCTCGCTGCCATGGTGAGCTCGTAGAGATCGGTGAAGAGGGCGGGGCTGCCGGTCGGCACCGGGGCTAACGGAACATCTCGGACTAGGCGACGTCGACGCCGGCAGAGCGAAGCTCCTCCTCGGCCCGCGCGCCGTCGCCGAGCTCGAGCTCCACGGCCCGAGTGGCCTCGCGGAGCACCGTGGTCAGGAAACCCCGCCGAGCGGCGTCCAGAGCGGTGTCCTTGACGCACACGTCGGCGGCCAGGCCGACCACGACCACCCGTTCCACCGACGCCCTCCGCAGGACGCTCTCGAGGGCCGTGTCCTGTTCGTCGCCGCTGGTGGGGTCGCGCAGGCTGAAGCCCGAGTAGCCATCCTCGCCTCCCGCGCCCTTCTGGATCACCTGACCCACCACGTCGAGATCTGGATGCAGCTCGGCACCCCACGTGCCCTGCACGCAGTGCACGGGCCAGAGCCCCCCCTCGGTCCGGAAGTGGGGTGTGCTGGGCGGGTGCCAGTCCTGGGTGTACACCACCAGGGAGCCCGACTGTACGGCCCGCTCGACCTCGTGGTTGACGACCGGCACCACCTCGTGGCCGCCGGGCACCACCAGTCCGCCGCCGGGGTCGGCAAAGTCGTTCTGGACGTCGACGACCACCAGTGCGGTGCGGTCGTCGTAGTCCTCCATTCTGTCCCTCAGGTGTCGATCGAGTCCTGCTTGTTGGGCGCCGGCGCATCAGGCAGGTGGAGGTAGTTCTCGACCTGGCTCACGCCGGGCACCGCGCCCACGGCGGCGGCCAGGTCGTCGATCTGCTCCGGCCGCGCCAGTTGGCCCCGCAGGGTGACGACCCCGCCCACGGCATCGACCACCACGTCTTGGCCCACGTAGTCCGTGCGGCCCAGGACCTCGCTCTTGATCTTGTCGACCAGGGTCTTGTCGTCGTCGGGTGGCTCCCCGCTCGGCTGGGCCGCGGTGGGGGCGAAGCTCTGGGCCGCGCTGTCCGCACTGTCGGCGCTGTCGGCCTGTTGCCCCGCCCAGTCGAACTGCTCGCTCGTGCCTCGGAGTTTGGCCTGGATCTGGTCCTTGGCCTTGGAACGCCGCCCCTGGCCGCTCCGGGGGTCCAGGAAGTAGACCACTGCTCCGCCGATGGCCCCCAACAGCGTGAGGCGTGTCAGCTTCTTCCGCAATTGCTTCATCATGGCGGCCACCCTAACCCCGCTCGACAGCGCGTCTGTTCGCTGGACCGCGTTGTCCGAGCATCCCCCCGATCAAACAGGCGCTCGCTCGCAGGGCGACTTTGTGGTACAAAGAACTTGTACCCCCAAAATGGATGAGGAGGAGATCATGGATCACCACTTGGCCGCTGAGACACTCCAGCGGGTCGGTGACGTCCGGCGGCGCGCACGCTCGGACCTCTTGGCCTTCTGGTTCCCGCTCGTCGTGTTCGGCTGCATCACCCTCGTCAGTGCCGCAGTGGTGGGCTTCTTCGGGGGCGAGGCCCTCGCCTTCTACTGGCCCATCGCCGGAACGGCGGGGGGCGTCCTCACGGGCTACTACTGCAGCCACCGTGAGCGCCTGCTCGGTCTGAAGGGACCGGCGGCGGCTTACGTGGCCACTGCCGTCGCCATCACGATCGGAGCCGTGCTGGCCGGCGGGCTGGGATCACAGCCGGGGGGCTCCGGCCTTGCGGGCGCGGTGGGGCCGAGCATGGTGGTGGCCGCCGGCTACCTCGTCTTCGCCCGCCTGGAGCGCAGCACCACCCTGGCCGCCCTCGCTGCCGTCATCTTTGCCTTGGCCGTCGGGGTGGCCTTCTCCGGCTTGGGCGCCGAACCCGCCACCGTCGTCCTCGCTCTCACCACGGGCGCCGCCTCCCTCCTCACCGGCATGGCCCATCGACTGCGGACGGGTGCGAGGGGGTGACCCATCCCACCAACCAGCTCGATGACGTCGTCCACCAGCGCGTTCGACTCGGCTTGCTGGCCGTGCTCTCAGAGGCACGGCGGGCCGACTTCGCCTACCTGCGGGACAGCCTGGAGCTCACCGACGGCAACCTCTCACGCCACCTCCAGGTGCTCGAGGGCGCCGGCTACGTGAAGGTGACCAAGACGTTCGAGGGCAAGCGTCCGCGCACATGGGTCTCGGCCACCAAGAACGGTCGGGCCGCCTTCGCCGCCGAGGTCGGAGCCCTGCGGGCCCTGCTCGATCGAGTGGACGGGACGGACTCCGGAGATTGACCGAAGCCGGAGATCGACCGCAGGCATCGATCCGCTCAGCGTTGGTGGTGGGGGCACCACCAGGTGGTCCGCCCGCCCACCGTGGCTCGCGACAGAGGCCTCCCGTCCTTCGGGCAGCTGCCGCCCGGCAGCCGGGCGGCCATGAGGTCGCCGGTGTGGCAGCCACCCCGGTCCACGAGGTCGTCCACCGTCGCTCCGAGATGGCGGTGCAGGCGCCTCACCTCGGCCGGGGAGAGCGAGCGGGCGGGCCGGCGGGGATCGAGACCGGCCCGCCACAGCACCTCGTCGGCGGTCAGGTTGCCCACGCCGGCCACTCTGGCCTGGTCCATGAGGCGCGCCTTCAAGGCGATGACGCTGGTCCCGAGCACGTCCCGCAGGCCGGCCGCGGTGAGGTCCGCCACGTCGGTTCCGAGCCCGGCCTCGTCGAGGTCGAGGAACACGCCTCCGAGGCGACGGGGATCCCGAAGCCGCAGGTCGCCTCCGTCCTCGAAGCGGAGCGCGAAGCGGTCCCATGCCCGCTCGTCGCGCTGGCTGGCGTAGACGAGGTGCTCCACCCCGGCGCGCCCGTCCACCAACAGCCGCCCGGTCATGCCGAAACGCAGGCCGAGCACTGGGCCGTCGTCGCTGGTGTCGATCAGGAGCACCTTGCCGGTCCGGCGAGCGGCGACGAGCGACCGGCCTCGCAGGGCGTCGACCACCGTGGCCGCGTTCAGGCCCTGCTTGAGGAACCAGGCGTCAGGTGCGTTCACTTCCGTGATGGGCCGCAACAGTGCCCTCTCCGCCAGGCGACGGTAGGCCTCGACCTCCGGCAACTCGGGCATCGAGCACGAACGTAGCGGCGCTGCGCAGGGCCCCGGCTGTCGGCCGGGGCGGCGGAGCCCCGATGAGGCAGGGCCTAGTGTTTCCCCCGTGGCCGGGAACGGGGGACGGTGGAGGGCCCACTGGGCCGAGCTCTTCGACGAGGTCGTCACCACCGGTCTGTGCACTGGTTGCGCAGGTTGCGTGGTCGCCTGCCCCCACGACGTCCTCGGCTACAAGGACACCGAAGGCGTGTACCGGCCCTTCCACCTCGAGGAGGAGGGCGGTCCGGGCGGGTGCGGTCACGGCGAGCGGGGCTGCACCTCCTGTACTCGGGCCTGCCCCCGCTTCCGGACGTGGGAACCCGACATCGACAACCACCTGTTCGGGCGCACTCGTCGCCCCGAGGAGATGGAGGGCATCTCCAAGGACATCATCCTGGCCCGCGCCACCGATCCCGAGCTCCACGAACGGGGCCAGGACGGGGGTCTGGTGTCGACCATGCTGCTGTGGGCGCTGGAGCACGGCTACATCGACGCCGCCCTCGTGTCGTACCTCGAGGGGGACGGCACGTCGTGGAAGGCCGTGCCGGGGGTGGCCCGGACCAGACAGGAGATCCTGGACTCCGCGGGCAGCCGCTACACCTACTCGGCCAACACCATGGCCTACTCGGAGGCAGTGGGGGGCGGGGCAGAGAAGATCGGCCTCGTGGGGATGGGCTGCCAGTCCTCGGTGCCCCCGGCCATGGACGTGCGCAAAGCCGGCAAGGTGGCCCGCCGCTTCGCCCTCAACATCGGCCTTCTGTGCTCGAAGACATTCGACGACGCCATCTACGAGGAGCTGTTCGAGGCCCAGTACGGCATCAAGAAGCAGGACATGGCCAAGACGAACATCAAGGGCGTGTTCCAGATCTGGATGAAGAATGGTGACTACCAGGAGATCCCGCTGAAGGAGTGCCACGCCTGGACCCGGCAGGGCTGCAAGCTGTGCCCCGACTTCGCCGCCGAGCACGCCGACATCTCCACTGGCGGCATCGGCGCCTTCAACGACTGGACCCTCACCATCGTGCGCACCGACCTGGGCCGGGAGATCATCGTCAAGATGCTCCAGGACGGCACCATCGAGGGCCGTCCCGGTGACGACGACCCCGGTGCCATCGCCCTGCTGCGCAAGCTGTCCATCGTGAGCCGCCGGCGCTGGCCGGAGACGGCCGTCCCCGAGCCCAAGCTGGGCGTGCCACCCAAGAAGGGGTCGCCCAAGAAGACCGAGACCCAGCCGGCTCCCAGCTGATCGTCTGACCAGTGGCAGCCGGGGTTACCGCCGACCGGCGAACATGTTGCCGCCCGCGTCCTTGCGCGTGGGTTTTGCGCCCCCCTCGGGAGCGGGGTTCTTCACCGTCATGGAGATCCTCGCATCGGAGATCTGCGGTCCGAGCTCGGCCAGAGCGTCGTCGTCCATCGAGGCCCGAAGCTGGTCGAACAGCCCGTCGGGGCCTTCCTCCTCGGCCACGTGCGCCTGCATGTTCTGGTGCAGCTCCTCGATGAGGTCCTCGGCCTCGCGGCTGTCGGGATCCATCTGGCCCAGCTCGTCCAGCATCTCCTTCACCTGCTGATGCTCCTCCTCGGCATGGTTGGCCAGCCGGCGCCCTCCCTCGACGTTCCGGCGGACGGCGGGGTAGACGAACTCCTCCTCGATCTGGGCGTGCACGGTCAGCTCTTGGATGAGGCGGTCGATCGTCTCCTCCCTGTTGAAGTGCCGCTGGCTCTTCAACCGGGAGAACAGCTCCTCGGCGGCTCGGTGGTCGTTGGACAAGAGCACAAGGGCATTTACATTTCGGGCCACGGTGTCATCCTCCCTGACTGTCTGGCTCAACTCCCGATCGCCGATCGGCACCCGAACGATAACCGCCGGGCTTCGCTGCCGGTAGTGGGAACGGATCATTGGACACGACGCCACTCAACGTCCTGCTGACGCTGGCCGCCGGCGTCCTCACGGGCGTGCTGTCGGGAGCGTTCGGAATCGGCGGCGCGGCCTTCTCCACGCCGGCCATCCGCGTGCTCGGCGTGCCCGCAGCCCTGGCCGTCGGGACCACCCTCCCGTCCATCCTTCCGAGCGCGGTGGCGGGAACGATCCGCTACGTCCGGGAGTCGCTCGTCTGGTGGCCAGTGGTGGCCTGGGCGGCGCCGGTAGGCGTGTTGGCCGCCGTCCTCGGGTCGCTGCTCTCCAGCCGGGTGCCCGGCGAGGGGCACTGGCTCATGATCGCCACCGCCGCTCTCCTGGGCTACACGTCGTGGCGGATGGCCCGCCCGTCGAACGTTGCGGGCGACGTCTCCGACGCTTCTCGGTCGCGGTCGCGGCGGCGCGCCCATCCCCTCCTCCTCGTCGCGGTGGGAGCGGCCGCCGGGTTGCTCTCCGGGCTGCTCGGGGTCGGGGGCGGGACCATCATGGTCCCCGGGTTCTCCGAGTTGGCCCGCATCCCGCTGAAGACCGCCATCGCCTGCTCGCTGGTGTGCGTGGGGATCTTCGCCGTACCGGCCACGCTCACCCACTGGTCCCTCGGTGACATCGACTGGCTGACGGCGGGACTCCTGTCTCTCGGCGTTGTTCCGGGCGCCCGCCTCGGCGCCGCCCTCGCCATCCGCACCGGCATCCGGCGCCTTCGCCTGGCGGTAGCCGGCTTCCTCGGCGTCGTCGCCGTGGTCTACGCCATCGGCGAGATCCTGGCCCTCAGCCGGTGAGCCGGCGGGCCCGGGTGAAGACGGCGTCGAACATCTCCTCGGTGAGCTTCCCGGTGAAGGTGTTCTGCTGGCTCGGGTGGTAGGAGCAGATGACCGTTCGACCGTCCACCAGGCCAACCTCCGCACAATGCCCGAAACGCGGCCGGGGCCGCACGCCGAGGATCCCGGTCACCACGGCGTAGGCGAACTGCCCCAGCACCACCACCACCCGGACCGAGCTCAATACCTCCATCTCCCGAACCAGATAGGGAAGGCAGGCGTCGCGCTCGGCCGGCGTCGGCTTGTTGGCCGGAGGGGCGCAACGCACGGCGGCGGCGACGTAGGCGCCCGCGAGCCGCAGGCCGTCACCGGCCGACGTGCTGGTGGGCTGGTTGGCGTAGCCGGCGCGGTGCAGGGCGGCGAACACCCAGTCTCCGGAGCGGTCGCCGGTGAACACTCTTCCCGTCCGGTTGCCACCGTGGGCCGCCGGCGCCAGGCCCACCACCAGCAGAGTGGCCGCCGGGTCTCCGAAGCCCGGGATCGGTCGTCCCCAGTACTCCTCGCCGGCGTAGGAAGCTCTCTTCACCGCCGCCACCTCCTCCCGCCAAGCCACGAGCCGGGGGCACCTCCGGCACTCCACCACCTCGGCCGTGATGCGCTCGAGTGGAGACCGACCAGCCACGGCAAGAGGCTAGGTTGGCCACTCGGCCATGCCCCGACGCCCGAAGCCACCGCCGCCCACGCTCGCCCTGTTCGTGCGCCACGGCCGCACTCCCACCACCGGCAAGGTGCTGCCGGGGCAGGCCAGGGGCCTGCACCTGGCCGAGGAGGGCAACGCCCAGGCCGAGAAGGTGGCGGCGCGGCTCTCCGTGATCGACAAGGTGGACGCCGTCTACGCCTCGCCCCTGGAGCGGGCACGGGAGACGGCTGCGCCAATCGCCAAGCGCCACGGGCTCAAGGTCCGCGTGGACAAGGGGCTGGCCGACTGCGACTTCGGCGACTGGACCGGCGCGGAGCTGAAGACGTTGGCCAAGCTGCCCCAGTGGCGGGTGGTCCAGAGCTACCCGAGCGGCTTCCGGTTCCCCGGAGGGGAGTCCTTCCTCGAGATGTACGCCCGTGTCGTCGGCGCCGTGGAGCGCCTTCGCTCCCACCATCAGGGAGGGACGGTCGTGTTCGTCTCCCACGCCGACCCCATCAAGGCGGCCGTGGCCCACGCCGCGGGCACCCACCTGGACCAGTTCCAACGCTTCGTCATATCGCCCTGCTCGGTGACGGCGATCTCCTACGCCGAGGGCGGCGCGGCGGTGCTCACCGTCAACTCCCAGGGCGACCTCTCCGAGCTGAAGGCGTCCTGAGTCAGGACCGAAGATGAGTGAGTCGTTCGACCTCGTCGACGTGGACAAGCTGACCGTCGGTGCCGTGGGCGAACCGGGGAGACGGGTGTTCGTGCTCCAGGCCCGCCACGCGTCGCAGGTCGTCACCCTCAAGCTGGAGAAGAGCCAGACCGCCGCCCTGGCGGCTTACCTCGACCGGCTGCTGGAGGATCTCCCGGACCCCCGGCTCGACCTCCCCGAGGATCTCGACCTCGAGGAGCCCACCGAGCCCGAATGGGTGATCGGCAGCCTGGGCGTGGCCTACGACGAGGCCCTCGACCGCCTCGTGCTGGTGGCCGAGGAGGCCGTGGACGAGGACGAGGGCGGAGCGCGGGCCCGCATCTCGGCCACCCGTGAGCAGGTGACGGCGCTGGCCCGACGGGGTGCCGAGCTGGTCCAGTCCGGTCGGCCGCCGTGCCCCCTCTGCGGCTATCCACTCGACCCTGCGGGACACGCGTGCCCACGGGCGAACGGGCACCGGCCGCCGACGCTCTGACCGTCCTCGGGCGGGGACAGGTCGAGCTCCAGGGACGCCTGCCCTGGAGCTCGAACGCCACCTTCTTGGTGCAGGTCTGCCATGACGGCACCACCATGCCGGCGGTGTACAAGCCCCGAAGGGGTGAGCGCCCGCTGTGGGACTTCCCCGAAGGATTATTCCTGCGCGAGGTGGCCGCCTACCGCCTCTCGGAGGAGCTGGGCTGGGGAATCGTCCCCGAGACAGTGGCCCGAGCCGACGCCCCCCTCGGGCCGGGCTCGCTCCAGCGCTTCGTGCCGGCCGACTTCTCCGAGCACTACTTCACCCTCTTCGAGCGCCCCGAGCATCACGAGGCCCTGCAAGCCATCGCCGCCTTCGACCTGCTGGCCAACAACGCCGACCGCAAGAGCGGCCACTGCCTGCTCGGGGACGAGGGACGGATCTGGGGCATCGACAACGGGCTCTGCTTCCACGTCGAGCCCAACCTCCGCACCGTGATCTGGGAGTTCTCGGGCCTCCCCCTGCCCGCACGGCTGCGGGCCGACGTGGAGCGGGTGGCCGGCACGGTGGCGGACAGCGAGGGGCTGGGCGAGCTCCTGGCCCCCGACGAGCTGGCGACCTTGGCCAGACGGGCGAGGAGGGTGGCCGAGCGAGGCACGTTCCCCGACCCCGGGGCCGCGCGCCGGTCCTACCCCTGGCCCCTGGTGTGAGAACCGCCATTCGCCGCGGCTAACGCGTCTTCCGGAGGGCGCCCTTGCGGTTCAGCTCGGCTCCGCACTGCCAACAGGTCCATCCGCC
>JAUJNQ010000005.1:224840-262127 GCA_030448025.1 Acidimicrobiales bacterium
GGAGGGCGCCCTTGCGGTTCAGCTCGGCTCCGCACTGCCAACAGGTCCATCCGCCAGGGACCATGAAAACTAACAACATCCACTCTTTCAGATTGCGGGGCCACCAAAAGGGGAAGAAGGGGATCTGAGCGTTGCACTGGGGGCAGGTCTGCGCCGGCCTGCCGGCGTTCATGAAGGCGCTCAGCAAGCCGCCGATGGTGAAGCGCCGGCCGGCTGAGGGGTCAGGGGCCAGGGGTGACTCGTACACCGGCGGCTGTTGTTGCCAACTCGGTGGAGGAGGCGGCGGCGGCCAATGCGGAGGACTAGAAGGCGGGGGCGGAGGTGTTCCGTAAGGAGGATTAGAAGAAGGAGGAGGGGGGGAGGCGCTATCGGTAACGACAGTTCCCCAGCCCGCTTCGCCGCTGATGTCCTCCAACCATTCTTCTGAATCAGACCCGCTCTTTGCATCGCGTTGTCGAGCCAGTTGTGCGTCGACGTTGGCTCTCTCGGCTTCCGTCTTGAGCTGTTCCCAGGCCGCAGAGATCCTCTTCATCCGCTCAGCATCAGGACTGGTGCCGCTATCAGGGTGATAGAGCTTGCTCATCGCCTTGAAGGCGGCATGCACAACCTCCCGTGGAGCGGCCTCTGCGACACCGAGAACCTCGTAGGGGCTCTCGTCCATCCCCGCCTCGCTCAGTCGCTAATGCAACCCGGTCCGGGACCGAGCCACATCGCTGGCAGGAGATCTCACCGGGGCGACCCATGCGGCGACGTCCCAAGGCGCCGAGCGGAGCGCCCGGGCCTCTGGTGAGTCATTCCAGAGCTCAGCTCCCTGGGCCACCCCCCGGTAGAGCACCGAACGCCGGGCGCAGGCGAAAGCTACCCACCTCTTGTTGAACAGGTAGCACAAGTACGTCTCCACGTATTGGCCGCCTTTTACCTCGGTCGTTGGTTCAAGGCCGCCGTCTTGAGGAGCTCTACCCGCCTTGATGAACGGATCCAAGAGAAACCGTTGAGTTTCGACAGGGAGGTTCCCAAATCCCTGTCTGGCACGGAGCGGCAGGTACCGTGACCCCCATGACTCTTGATCCGCTGCGGAGTCCGTTTCCTGATCATTGCCTCGCGTGGTCTCGCCCGCGCGGGCACCTCGCCGGTGGTAGTTGCGAACGCCCCGCGGATCGATGAGCATCGTCCAGCGGAGGTTGCGCCAACTGTTCGTCTGTCCGGCGCGGAAGTTCGAACAGCTGCCGGTCGCTACCGCGAGCCCCCTCATGCCGAACATCATGAGGCGGTACTCAGCTGAAGCGGCTGCCCCCGTTGGCCCAGATTGCCCGGACGGCGTTACGTCGCAGTACCAGTAGATGAGAGGACTACCAGACAATGGGTCCAGGATCGGCTCACCTGCTACTCGCTGACCCCAGTCTCGAGTTTCCGGCGAGAGCAGCCGCCAACTCTCCTCCATGGAATAGCTCCGCTCAACGTAGTCAATCTGCGCTGCGGCCACACCAGGCTGCCACTCAGCGCTGATTGCCCCAGTGCTACGTGGGACCAGTCCGCTGGAGTCGCTGCGGTCACGGGGATGGACCATCCTCTTCACCTCCTCAATCTCCCTCCCAAGCTACAAGGAGCCTGTCGATGGGTGCAGGGGGAGTGACGACGAAACAGGGGACAAGGCTGGACACCGCGGCAGTGAAACATTCCGGCGGCGTGGTGCCCGCCGATAGGAACCCTCGAGCCAGTGCTACCAACTCCCGGCGGACGGATGCCTCGGGTCCTACCGCGGCCAGGTTGTCGATGAGCGCCAGGACGAACCGTACGAAGGGAACCTGAGCAGAGCAGCGCTATAACACTGGATACGCAGTCCCGCCCGATGCCGAGGGGCGGTGGACCACGAGGATCATTTCCCCGGCACGGTTAGCCGCGCGCGGCCCTCTACCCGAAGACGGGCTGGACTGATGCCTCGGCCAGCAGGGCGTCGATGGCCTTGGCCGTGACCGGTCGCGAGAAGTAGAAGCCCTGAGCCGATTCGCATCCGAGCGTCTGCAGGATCTCTGCTTGCTCGGGTTCCTCGATGCCCTCGGCCACGGTGCCGAGGTCGAGGGACCGGGCCATGTCGATGATGGCCCGGATCAGGTCGGTCTGCTGTGGACGCCGGCCCAGTGCCTGGATGAAGCTCCGGTCGATCTTGACCACGTCAACGGGGAAGCCCTGGAGATAGCCCAGCGAGGAGTACCCGGTCCCAAAGTCGTCCACGGCAAGGTTCACATCGAGGCCCTTGAGCTCTTCGAGTTGCCGGCAGGCGATGTCCACGTCGTCCATGAGGACGCTCTCGGTGATCTCCAGGGTGAGCGCCTGAGCCGGTATCCCGGAGTCCCGGAGGACACGCTCCACCTGAGTCGAGAACCCGGGGGCCTGCAGTTGGCGCACTGAGACGTTGACGCTCATGGCCATCTCCCGGAGGTGGTGCTCTTCCCTCCATCGCCGGAGCTGAGCGCAAGCTTCCTCGAGCACCCATTGGCCGAGGGGGACGATGAAGCCCGTCTCCTCGGCCAGGGGAATGAAGATGTCCGGTGAGACCAGCCCCTGGGTCGGGTGCTGCCAGCGGAGGAGCGCCTCCACGCCGGTGATCTCGCCCCTCGAGAGGCTGACGATGGGTTGGTAGAGGACGTGGAACTGGTCCTGCTCCAAGCCCTTCCCGAGCTCGCTCTTCAGCTCGAAGCGCTCGCGGACGACGGTGTGCATGCCCGCCTCGAACAGCTCGTGGCGGTTCTTGCCCTTGCTCTTGGCCTGGTACATGGCGACGTCGGCGTTGCGGAGCAGGACATCGGCTTCGGTTGGCCCTCCCTGGTCGCGGGCCACGCCGATGCTGGCCGTGACCTCCCGTGCCAGGCCGCCGACGACGAGAGGAGTCCGTAAGGCGGCCTGGACCCTGGTGACGATCTCGAGCACGGTCTCCAGATCGGCCACGTCCTCCAGCAGCATGGCGAACTCGTCACCCCCGAGGCGGGCAGCGGTGTCTCCGGTGCGAAGCACCCCGGTGAGCCGCGACGCGACCTTCTTCAGCAACTCGTCTCCGGCGGCGTGTCCCAGGCTGTCGTTGACGGTCTTGAAGTCGTCAAGATCGATGAAGAGGACCACCACACCTCCGACCTGCCCCGCCCGGCGGGACAGGGCATGGCCCACCCGGTCGGCGAACAGGGTCCGGTTGGCCAGACCGCTCAGCTCGTCGTGAAGCGCCTGGTGACGAAGCTGGCCCTCCAGCACGTGGCGTTCGGTGACGTCACGCCCGTTCAGGACGATGCCGCGCACGGCCGAGTCCTGGCGGAGGTCGCTCACCGTGAGGTCCACCATGTGCCACGACCCGTCGCGGTGGCGCACGCGCAGCTCCACGTCGTGTTGTGACGGCGTGTCACCGGTGAGGTTGCCGGCCCGGACGGCGTCGTCGGGATGAACGAGGTCGAACCACGACGTGGCCATCAGGTCTTCGGGGGCGTGGCCGAGGACGCGGGCCACCGACGGGCTCACGTAGGTCATGGTGAGCTCGTCGTCCAGAACGATCACCACGTCGCTGGCGTGCTGCACCAGGGAGCGGAAGCGGGCCTCGCTCTCCTCCATCCGCACCCTGGCTTCCTTGCGATCGGTGATGTCCCGGGCATTCAGCACGATGCCCGCCACCCCGGGTTCCTCGAAGAGGTTGGCGGCGAGGATCTCGAACCAACGCCACTCACCGTTGCCGTGGCGGTACCGAGCCTCGATGGGCTCCTGGGCCCCCGGCTCGGAGCGGGCACGGCCAACCATGGCTCGGGCACGAGGGACGTCTTCGGCGTGCATACGGGCAAAGGGATCCGTCCCCGTCATCTCCGCCTCCGGCACTCCGAGCATCTGCATGGACGCCGGGCTCACGAAGTTGGTCGTGTCGTCCGAGCAGACCACCATGATCAGGGTGAAGGAGTTCTCCACGAGGGCCCGGAATCGCCTCTCCTGCCGGCGCTGGTGGACTTCCTCGGCGAGGGCCGCGCTCTCCAGCGCCATCGCCACCTGCTTGGCCAGGATCTCCACGCTGACGATGGCCTCCAGCTCGAGGGGGCGGTCGACGGTGATGAACACGCCGCCGCGCACCTCGCTCCTGGTGGACAACGGAACTATCACGACCCGTGCCTCACCGGCGACGGAGGACGCCGGAACGTCCAGGGGCTCGGCTCTGTCCAGCACGATCGTGCGCCCGCGGAGGAACTCGTCCCGGGCATCGGTGGGAAGTGCCGCCACCGAGACCCGTGTCCCCATCGCCGGTTCGGCCGCCGGCCCATCGGCCGCCACAACGGTGAGGGTCTCCGACGACCCGGAGGCGATGCTCACTCGAGTCGGATGACTCGGGCCGATCAGCGCCAGCAGAGCCACGAGCGCCCCCTGGTGGATCTGCTCGGTCGTGGTGGCCGTCACCAAGGCGCTCCCCGCCTCCCTCAGCACCTGCTCGCGCTGCGCCTTGCGCTCCTTGGCTCGCACCAGCCCGGCCAGTCGAGCGAGCACCAGGACCGTGAGCAGGACCGAGCCGCCGGCCATGACCGATACGTTGCTTCCCGCGCCACTGACCGCGTCGAAGACCAGGAGTCCCGGCACGAAGAGGACCGCAGCCACCAACATCGTCAGGCGGCGAGGGGTGAGCTGGATCTCCCGGTCCGCGGGCCGATCCATGAGACTGATCATCGAGGGATGCAGGACGCCGGTGGCGAAGAGGAGGTAGCCGAGGACCGACGACACGAGCGCCATGGTGTTCCGAGTCCCCGACGCCGTGCCCATGGTCGCCAAGACGTCGGCGACGAGGATGAAAGTCAACGACGCGGCGAGGAAGTAGTAGCTCTGGCTCCGCCTGCCGGAACCAACGGCCAGGCGACCGGCCACCGCGATCAGGACCAGGACGAGCACCGAGTAGCCGCCGCTGAGAAGCTTCTCGGTGAGGGCCAGGCCTGGGTCCTTGGCGTAGGGCACGAGAACGTAGGCCCACACGAGCACGCCGACGCAAGTGGCGAGGATGAGAGAGTCGATCAGGTTGTCGCCCTCGATCGCGGCCGAGCGACGGCGCACCATGAGCACCTCGCCGGCGATGAGGCACACGTAGCCGAGGACGTAGAAGGCGTCAGCCGGAGACGGAAAGGGGTTTGGTTCCGAGGCCGCGGCGGAGTAGGCGGAATGGACCAGGTTGCCGAGGAGGAACAGCCCCGCCCCAGCCACCAACCAGTACCAGGCGCGGGAATGGGTCGGACGGCGCTTTTGCACCACCCACACCACAACGACCACGGACATGATGCCCACCGCTTGGGCGGCGAGCACCTGCGCGCCCGAAGGCAGCACGCACAACAGCGCGACACCCAGCCCGCCGACCGTGAGGAAGCGAATCCAGTTCGACTCCCTCATTAGGCGATACTCGGCAAGTTGCAGAGCCAACTTGAGCGTATGTGCTGGTCAGAGCATATTTGCACGGTGCGCGTTGGGACCGTGGACGCTGAGTGGTCACCGGGGGTTGGCGCCGGGTTACGACCTAACCCATAGTCGCTGCCATACATGCGATGAACACACAGCGTTCACTATCCATTCGCCTCTTTGGGGCCTAGGCTGCCGATGCTGGACGGCCCAGCAAGGCGATCGCCGTTCCGTCCTCCGAGCGCGAGCGCCCACCAGTGCGGGAGACCCGGTGACCACACTAAAACCCGTGGCCAAGCGCGACAGGGCAGGCACGGTCGAGGCGTTGAGCAGTGTCGCCCCTCACCTGGCCGACGAGTTCCTCGCGATCTACCGGGGTGCTTTCTCGCCATTGGAACTTCTCTCGCCGGCGCGCCAGGTGCTGGCCGACGACGAGTTCCTCACGGCCATGCACGACGAGTCGGTGATCAAGTTCGTCGGGTGGGACAAGGAACACATGGCCTGTGCCATGGCCGTCATAGCCACTGATCTGTCGTCCGTGCCCTGGGTGAGCGTCCCCTACTTCGCAGCCCGCTACCCGGACCAACATGGGCGCCGGGCCATCTACTACTTCCACGCCCTGCTCGTTCGCCCGGAGCTCCAGGGCGGTCCGTGGGCTCGGCTCATGCTCGAGGAGCTGACCAGAGCGATGGCCGCAATACGGGCAGTGGCGGCCTTCGACTGCTGCGGGCATACCGTGAGGAACGCCCGGCTGCCCGAGGTGATCGCCCGAGTCGCTGGCCGGCTCGTCCACCTCGAGCCCGAGGAGTTGGATCAACAGCACTACTTCGCTTACGGCATGAACGGGATGCGGTGAACACCGTCGGTCGGGTCGCCACCGACGCACGCATGGTCCACCGCGGACACCTGTCGGCGACCAGCCCGGTGCGCACGATCGAGGTGGCGAGCGGCGTGGGGTTCGGGCCCACCAAGCTGGCCGCGTTCGACGCTGCCCTGCAAAGCGCCGGGGTGGGGAACTTCAACGTCATCATCCTGAGCTCGGTGATCCCTCCCGGCACCACGGTGACGCCGGTCGACGTCGCCCTGACCCACCGTGACGCCGAGTGGGGCGACCGCCTCTACGTGGTGATGGCCCAGATGCGCGTCGACCGACCCGGACAGCAGGCGTGGGCCGGGGTGGGCTGGGCCCAGGAGCAGGAGTCCGGCAAGGGGCTCTTCGTGGAGCACCAAGGGCACAGTGGCGCCGAAGTCCGCCACGACCTCGAGGCCACGCTCACCTCCATCGCCGGATCTCGGGACGAGGTGTTCGGCTCTGGGGAGTACGCGGTGCAGGGCACGGTCTGCCGCGACGAGCCGGCCTGCGCCCTGGTGGTGGCCGTATACGGGTCGGCACCGTGGCCCAGACCGGTGTCCGAGCCCGTGATCAGCCTTCCCTGAGCACCGCGCACCGGCGGTGCCGGCGGCCCACGGGCTAGCGTCCCCCCATGGCCTGAGGGAGAGGAGCCCGAGGGAGAGGAGCCTGTGCCCGCCGAAGAGGAGGTACGCCTGACGGTGCCGGCCACGCCGGAACTGCTCCGGCTGGCACGCGTCACCGCCTCGGGCGTCGCCAGCCGCCTGGGCTTCAGCTATGACGAGGTCGAGGACCTGCGCCTGGCGATCGACGAGCTGTGCTTCGCCGTCACCGGGGGCAAGCGCCAGGAGGGGCGGGTCCTCATGCGCTATGTGGTCCACGGTGATGCCAAGACCCTCGAGGTCCACGGGAAGGCATCCTTCGCGGCCCCAGGCGCCGAGCCCCTTCTCAGCGAACTGTCCGGGGCCGTGCTCGATGCCCTCGTCGACGAGCACGCGGTGTCCACGGACGACGCCCATGGGAGCCCTTCCTTCCGCCTGGTGAAGCGAAGGTCCGGCTCGCGATGAGCTTCGAGCCCGACCAGCGTGAGGAGCTGCGCCGCAAGTTCAACGAGTACGCCGGCGACCGTGACCCTGCTCTTCGATCCCAGCTGGTGGAGGGCCATCTCGGGCTGGCCGAGTACCTTGCCCGCCGGTTCAGCAACCGTGGCGAGCCCCTGGACGATCTGGTGCAGGTGGCGTCGCTCGGCCTCCTCAAGGCCGTCGACCGCTTCGAGCCCAGCCGGGGAGTTGAGTTCTCCACCTATGCCACCCACACCATCGTGGGCGAGCTCAAGCGCCACTTCCGAGACAAGGGCTGGGCGGTGCGAGCACCGCGGCGCATGCAGGAGCTGTACCTGCGCCTGGGCAAGGTGGTGAGCTCCCTCAGCCAGGAGCTGGGCCGCTCCCCCACCATCCCGGAGCTGGCCGCTGAGGCCCAGGTCTCCGAGGAAGAGGTGCTCGAGGCGCTGGAAGCGGGCCAGGCCTACCGCTTCTCGTCGCTCGACGCCCCGGGCGGCGGGGACGACGAGGACGGGGACAGCCTCTCGGCGCACCTGGGCGGGGAGGATCCGCGGCTCCTCGAAGCCGAGCACCGCGCCGCGCTCTCTCCCCTGATCGAACGGCTCGCGCCCAGAGACCAGACCATCCTCCACCTTCGCTTCTTCGTCGGGATGACACAGTCGGAGATCGCCGACCAGCTCGGGATCAGCCAGATGCACGTGTCCCGGCTTCTGGCCCGAAGCTTGAACCAGCTCCGAGCAGCGGCCAGCGAGTCATGAAGCTCCTGCTGGTGGTCAACCCGATGGCCTCGTCGGTGACGGCTCGCCGGCGGGTCGCGGTGGAGGACGTACTGGCAGCCGACCACGAGCTCTCCGTGGTGGTGACCAAGCGCCGGAACCACGCCACCGAGCTGGCCCGCCGAGCGGCCGACGACGGAATGGACGTGGTCGCGGTGCTGGGCGGGGACGGGACGATGAACGAGGCGGCCAACGGCCTGGCCGGCTCCTCCACCGCTCTGGCCGCCTTGCCGGGTGGGTCCACCAGCGTCTTCGCCCGCACCGTGGGTTACACCAACGACCTCGTCGTCGCGGCCAAGGAGCTGTCGGCCGCGCTGAGGGGCGGGTCGCGGCGGCGGGTGGAGATGGGCACGGCCAACGGGCGGCGCTACCTGTTCAACCTCGGCGTGGGCTTCGACGCCGAGGTGGTGGGGCACGTGGAGGGGGGCTCACTCAAGAGGACGTTCGGCCAGGCGGCCTTCGTCTACTCCTCAGTGGTCACGTGGCTGACCCAGGAGGATCGGACCAAACCCCACCTCTGGGTGAAGATCGCCGGTGACGACACCCCCTACGGGGGTTCGTTCATCCTGTGCCTCAACACCAATCCGTACACCTACCTCGGACGGAGGCCGCTCAACGTGGCCCCGGGCACCGGCTTCGGCACCGGCCTCTCCGTGGCCGTGCTCCGCGACGTCAAGCTGGCGACGCTCAGAAGGGCCATGAGCTGCGTGCTCGGCGACGGCCACGACCTGGGCCGCCAGCCGGGCGTCACCGTGCGCACCGACGTGGAGGCGGTCACCGTGACGGGGAACGAGCCCTTTCCCTACCAGGTCGACGGCGAGTACCTGGGACGGGTCGGCACCCTCGAGGTCGGCTACGAGCCGGATTGCCTCGAGATCGTGATGCCCTGAACCGGACCGAGGGTTCCTTGCCGGACCCTACGGGCCTTGGTAACATGGCATTCAGGTCGAGTCATATAGGCCTATGTGAACGAAATCACAACCACACGATCACCAAGGCCTTGACCGACACTCACGAAGAAGAGGGGTGAAAGTGGCGCTCACCTGGAACAGGCCGATCGACTGGGACAGCGAAGACTGGCGCGGCGTAGCGGCATGCCGTCACGTCGATCCCGACCTCTTCTTTCCGGTAGGCAACACCGGTCCGGCCGTCGAGCAGATCGAGTCGGCCAAGGCCGTGTGCCGCCAGTGCGAAGCCCAGCCCGCCTGCCTGGAGTTCGCCCTCGCCACCAACCAGGAAGCCGGTGTGTGGGGAGGCAGCTCCGAGGAGGAGCGCCGCAAGCTCCGCAAGGCCTGGCTGTCCCGACGGCGCCAAGCCTGCTGAGCGAAGAGGCCCGGGCGTACTAGCGCAGTAGCGGCACCCGCAGCTCCACCCGGGTACCCGCATCGTGGTGCATCTCGATGCTGCCACCGAGCTGGCCCATCACCAGGTCGCGGACGATGGACAGCCCGAGTCCCTCGCTGGTCTCGATGCTGAAGCCCGGCGGCAACCCGCGGCCGTTGTCGTGGACCTTGACGGCCACCACGATCCCGTCGTTGCGCAGCACGATGCGCACCCGGCGCTCCCGGTCGCCGCCGATGGCTTCGGGGAAGGCGTGCTCTACGGCGTTCTGGAGCAGCTCGGTGATCACCACCGCCAGCGGCGTGGCCAGCTCGGCCGGCACCTCGCCGGCGTCGCCCTCCACCGAGAACTTCACCGGCCGGTCCGGCGACAGCACCCCTTCCTTGGCCAGGCGGACGAGGGGTTCGACGATGTCGTTGAACGCCGCCTGCTCGGTCGGGTCACGGGAGAGGATCTCGTGCACCAGGGCGATGGAGCGGATGCGCCGCTCCGCCTCCCAGAGCGCCACCCTCCCCTCGCCCGGCGGGAGCCTTCGGCCCTGGAGCCGCAGCAGTGACGAGATGGTCTGCAGGTTGTTCTTCACCCGGTGGTGGACCTCCCGGATGGTGGCGTCCTTGGAGAGGAGCAGGCGGTCCCGGCGGCGCAAGTCGGTGATGTCCCGGGACAACACGAGCGCGCCGGTCACCTGGCCGGCCTCGAGCAGGGGTATGCATCGCAGCAGGACGATCACCGCCGGATGGCGCTCGATCTCCTCGGTGACCGGGACTCCCTCGTGGAAGCTCTTCTGGATCGCCGTCTCCTCCACCCCGATCTCGTCCAGGCGTGCGCCGTAGAGGCTGGTGTAGATGCCCATCCGGTGAAGGGCGTTGACGGCGTTGGGCGAGGCGTACTCCACGCGGCCGGTTGCGTCGAGGATCACCACGCCGTCACCCACGCGCGGTGACTCCGCAGTGGGAGCGTCCTCGGTGGCGAAGGGGAACTCACCACCGGAGATCATGCGGGCCAGACGGTCGAAGACCTCGACGTAGATCCGCTCCAGCTGGCCGTGGCGGCGCCCGCCGACGGCCAGGGGCGCCTCCCGGGTGAGCACCGCCACCAGCTCGTTCTTCCACCGCACGGGAATGCACTGCACCCTTCGCTGCTCGCCCGGACCGGCGATGCTGATCTCACCCTCCACGATCTGGCCGAGGCGCCAGGCACGGGCCACGAGCGGGAGCTGCTCTTGGTCGATGACCCTGCCCACCAGGTCCTCGTTGTGGATCGTCTGGATCGTGGTCGGGCGCATCTGTCCGTAGACCACGAAGCGGTCGGCGCCATCGCGGGGCCTGGCGCCCGGAGCGGGAACGAGGATCAGCAGGTCGGCGAAGCAGAGGTCGGCCAGGATGTTCCAGGATGCCGTCAGCCGCTGCAGATGGGCCGGGCCGTCGTCGGGACCGTGGGCGGGCTCCTGGACCAGGCTCACCGAAGCGCCACCGGAACGGGCCGGCGGGCCCGGTAGGCGGTGAGGAAGCCATAGCCGGCCGCAGCCAGGAGGGGCCGCAGCTCTTCCACGCCCGCTCCCACCTCGGCCAGGTCGTGGGCGTCGGAGGCGGTGGTCACGGGCACGCCGGCGGCACCGAGGCGGGCCAGCAGGGCAGGGGCCGGGTAGGCCTCGCCAACGGGCTTGCGCCACCCGGCGGAGGACACCTCGGCGGCCAGCCCGTTGCCGGCGATGGCCTCGGCGATGCGGTCGTGGTATTCGTGGGGCGCGGCAGGCGTGCGGCCGGTGACCTTGGCCAGGTCCGGATGGGCCAGGACGTCGCAGACCCCCGAGGCAGCCAGCTCCTCCAAGGCCATGGCGTAGCGGTCCCACACGTCCTCCACGCTGCGAGCATCCCACTCCGCGCTCACGACCGGGTCCTCGTAGTTGTCGAAGCCCCATGCCCCGAGCCAGTGCACGGAGCCCAGGAGCACGTCGAAGGGATACCCGTCGAGTAGAGCGGCGACCTTGTCCATGCGCCCGGCGTAGTGGTCGACCTCGAGGCCCAGCACCACGTTCAACCCGGCGTGCTTGGCCGCCAGCACCGTGTCCACATAGGCGTCGAGGTCGGCCCGAGCGTGATCGGCCCAGTAGGTGCCCATGTTGGCGCGGAGGGTGGGATCGCGGTCGTCGTCCCAGAACCCCCCCAGAACGGCGTCGGCCTGGGCGAAGCGGAACAGGTGCTCGGTGACGGCGATCTCGCTCACCCCGACCGCTGCCGCCCGTTCGCAGTAGGCGGCAATGTGGTCGACGGTGACCTTGGAGTCGGCTTGGCCATGAGGCCACAGGTGCAGGTGGTAGTCGAGCAGGAAGCCCATGGTAGGAGCCTTCCGACGACCGGCTCCCGCTGAGGCATCAACCGCTGAGGCTTATGTTGTGATGCGTGCGAACGACCCTGAGTCTGGACGAGGACGTGGCGGCACGGCTCGAGCAGCTTCGACGAGTCCAAGGCCGACCGTTCAAGGACATCGTCAACGAAGCGCTGCGCGCCGGCCTCGAGGTCATGGGCGGGCGTCGAGAGGAAGGACGAAGCGGTTACCGCACGCCGTCTGTCTCCTTGGGTGGGTCCCTGATCGGTGCCCTTGACAACATCGGCGAGGTCCTGTCGATCGCGGAGAGCGACGATCGCCGGTGATCGTCGTCGACGCCAACCTTCTCGTCGATGCCAACGTCGCCGGTTTCGATCACACGATCAGGCCCGTGCATGGCTGGACGGGCAATTGGCGGGGACGGCCCGAGTGGGACTGCCGTGGGCAAGCCTGGTGGCATACCTCCGACTGGTCACCAATCCCAGAGTCTTTTGGACTCCTCGATCCACGGTCGACGCCATGGCCCAGGTGCAGGGTTGGCTGGAGCGGCCCACGGCCTGGGTGCCAGAACCCACTGACCGCCACGACGAGGTACTGAGCCGGCTGCTAGCCGTGGAGGGTGTTCGCGGTGATCTCGTGCCCGATGCCCATCTGGCGGCCATCGCAGTCGAACACGGACTCACGCTGATGGGCAGCGACAGTGACTTCGCCAGGTTCCCCGGTCTGCGGTGGGAGAACCCCGTGTCGTTCTGAGCAGTCCACGGTTGAGCGGTCCGCGGTTCGGTTGCCGCCGGATGTCCCGGCTCTGCCTTTGTCCTGGGGCGGCTCGGCGACAGGATCGGGCGGCGCGGCGCCCCGCTGGGCCGAGGCCATCGCCGCCGGCCACCGGAGTCCTCCTGTTGCTCTTACCGCTGGACACTCTCCGTCGTTTGGAGGTCAGGCGGCGCCCGGTGGCGCATTGGCACGGCGAGGGTGGCGGGGGTCATCGGGGGCCACGAAGGCCCGTTTGCCCGTGCCCTCCACCAGGGCCCATCCTTCGTGGGTCTTGAGGCCGTGGTGGTGGCCACAGAGACGGTCCAACAGATCGAACACGGTGACGTGGCTCTTGGCCCAGTCCAGGCGGTGGTCCATCTCGAGCCGGCCGAGGGCCGAGCAGCCCTCGGCGGCACAGGTGGGATGGAGCCACTCGAGGGCGCTCTGTTGGTGGGCGGTGGGACGCCTTCGCAGATGCGCCACCCCGACCACCTCTTTGCCCTTGGTGGCCACGGCCACCAGGAAGGGGTCGGTGGTTCGGATCATGTCGTCGATGGCGGAGACGGCCACCGGCCCGTAGCCCACCACCTCGCAGCACTCCCCCTCTGCCGGGTAGCCCCGCAGCAGGGCCTCCAGGTCCACCCGGACCATGATCTTGGCGTTGGTACTGGACCTCTTGGGCTTGGCAGGGCCCGGCGCGTCGGGCCTGGTCTCAGTGGCAGCCGTCTCAGTGGCAGCCGTCTCGGTGGCACCCGTCTCAGTGGCACTCGGCTCGGCGGGGCTCGCGTCATGATTGCTCGCGTCTCTGGCCAGCTCGGCCAGGGCGTCGGCGGCGTAGGCCTCGAGGGGCTCGCGTCGCCCCTCGGCCCTGGCTTGGGCGAACAGGCGGTCCCTGATGGGAGCCAGGGCGGCCATGATCTCGGCCCCCACCTCGGGGTTGTCCCGCATGTGCAGGTTCCACGCTCCCTCTGAGTCGTTGTAGGTGCGCAGGTAGCGGCGGTCGTGGATGCGCCGGCGCCGAGCTTCGGGGTCGGGAAGCGCCGCCGCCCTGGTGCGGGCGCACTGGTCCTTGAGCTCCTGCAGTGAGGAGCGCCGTGCCTGGTCCAAGAGCTCGGCCTCGGCCGAGGGGTCGGCACCGGCGGCATCGGCGATGGCCGAGGCCTGCTGGGCCGACAACTCGCCCCGCCTGGCCGCCGCCGCGGTCTCGGGCAGTGCGCTCAGACGCCTCCCCGTCTCCAGGGCCTGGGCCGCCTGGCCCACGCTCGTGCCCGTGCGCCGGGCCAGCTCATGGGCAGCCGAGCGGTCCCCTCGCCGCCTCCACACGTCGGTACGCGCCACCCGCGCCGCGGCCAGAGCCTTCACCGTGGCCGCCATCTTCTCGATGGCCGACGCCTCCTCCACCGCACGAGAAGCGTCGCCAACAGTGATCAGGTCGGCGTCGAAGCGAGCGGCTCTGGCACATGAGCAAGACCTCGAACCGACGCGGACATCGAGGGGGAAGCGATGCGAACTGATGTTCGAGCATAGCAGCGGGCTGTGACCAGTCCGACGCTCAGGAGCGTGTGCCCCCGTCGGCTAGATTGACGCCACATATACGCCTTGTTTGCCAGGTTCGTAAGCGACGCGGACCCAGGGGACTCCCGCGGGGGGATCACGTTCCATCACCCCGCGGCCTTCTGGTTGGGCACGGTGGCGGTCACGGCTGGTGTGGTCTTGCACCTGCCCATGTACCTGGGTGCCCGGGACATGGGTTACCACCTCGCAGGGATGGCGGTTGACGGCCCCATGAAGGCCGGCATGGCGTTCATCCTCATCGGCCTGGCCGCCACGTCTTACGGTCTTTTCCCCCCGTTGTCGCGCTCTCGACGACCGGCCTCCATGTTGCGGGTGCGGGCCCTCGACGACGCCAAGCTCTCTCCTGCTCACATCGCCTTGTTGCTGGTGATGGCGGCGGCGGTGACCATCGACGTCATGAAGCCGGTCACCCTCAGCTTCGTGGTTCCCGGCATGGGCAAGGAGTACGGGCTCAAGTCGGCGCTCAACCCTGGCGGCAGCGTCCCCGTCGCCTTCCTCCCGCTTGCCGGCATCGCCGGCACGGTGCTGGGCTCGTTCATCTGGGGCTGGCTGGGCGACCGGATCGGCCGGCGGGCGTCGATCCTGTTGGCCGGGGTGCTCTTCATCGCCACCTCCGTCTGCGGTTCAATGCCCGACTACAGGTGGAACTTCGCCATGTGCTTCATCATGGGCCTGGGCGTGGGTGGCATGCTGCCCATCACCTTCGCCCTGCTGGCCGAGGCCATCCCCGCCCGCCACCGGGGTTGGTTGATGGTGCTGATCGGCGGTGACGTGGCCGGCGCCTACATCATCACCAGCTGGCTCTCGGCCGAGCTCACGCCCACCTACGGCTGGCGGATCCTGTGGCTCCTGGGGCTGCCCACCGGGGTCCTCCTGCTGCTGCTCAACCGCTGGATCCCCGAGTCACCGCGTTTTCTGATCCAGAACGGCCGCGACACCGAGGCCCGGGCGGTCATGGCGCGCTACAACGCCACCATCGTCGAAGAGGAGCACTCGGAGCTCGAGGTCGAAGAACAGGTACGGGGCGGATGGGCTCAGCTCTTCGCCGGGCCCTTCCTCGGACTGTCGACGGTGATCGCACTGTTCGGCCTCGGCGTTGGCCTGGTCACGTTCGGCTTCCAGCTGTGGATACCTTCGAACCTGCAAAGGCTCGGGCTCGACGAGGTCAGCTCCGCCACCGTGCTGCGGGACTCGGCGCTGCTCGGCTTCCCGGCGACCTTCGTCATCGCCTGGCTCTATGGCTTTTGGAGCAGCAAGAAGACCATGATCCTCCTCGGCCTGGTGACGGCCGCCTCGCTCCTCGGCTTCGTGGTCCTCGGCGATCGCGTGGCCGACAACCGGACCCAGCTCGACCTCCTGCTGATCCTCCCCATCACCGGCATCAGCTCCATCCTGGCCGTCCTCGTGGCCTACGCGTCGGAGACCTTTCCCACCCGCATCCGCTCCCGCGGCACAGGCCTGGCCGCCGGGGCCAGCAAGATCGGCGGGGTGGCCGTCATCGCCTTGGTGGTGGCGGGCGCCACGCCGCCTTCCATCGCCAGAACGGCGTTGATCGGTGCCATTCCCCTGGTCCTCGGAGCCGTCGCCATGGCCATGGTCGGAGTCGAGACCCGTCGGCGCCCGCTCGAAGCCATCACCGCTGAGGAGTTGAGCCTCAGCCGGGCCCCCGCCGGCGGGTGGGTGGCGGCGGGCAGGTCAAGCGACGATGCTGGCGGCTGAATGACGACCACTGACCGTGCTACGGGAAGCGTTGGGGAGGAAGAGCTCCCCGGTGCAACTCACGCGACCGATGTCGTCGCCGCGGGCGCGCCACCCGCGGGCTGGCCCAGGCGTGTGTTCACCGCTCTGGGCCTTCTGGCACTCCTTGGCAGTGCCCTGTTCGGAGGCAACGCCTACGGGGTGCGGGAGCGCTTCTTGGGGTCGGAGACGCCCGAGGCCGCGCCGGCGGCGGTGAGCCGGGCCGCTGACGCGTCGACGCCGGTGACAGCGGAGCCGAAGCGGACGGTGCTCCGATCCCAGCCGTGGTGGCAGGGCGTGACCAAGCTGGAGGGCGTGGGAGCGATGACCACGTCGCCCTTCACCATCGCCGGCGAGGCCGTGCAATGGCGGGCCAGGTGGACCTGTGAGACCGGCCGCCTGGTCGTCCGGGCGCCTGACCGGCCCCGCCCGCTGGTCGACGCCGCCTGTCCCGGGCCCGATACCGGTTACGCCACCAAGCCGGGGGCCATGAGCCTTCGCGTCGAGGCGGACGGGCCCTGGCGGCTGGAGGTGGAGCAGCAGGTCGACGTCCCCCTCAGCGAGCCACCGCTGCCGGCCATGACCGCGCCCGGCGCGGTGGCGGTGGCCACCGGTTCGTTCTACCGCATCGACCAGGTCGGGACCGGGACCGTGACCGTCTACCGTCTGGCCGACGGAAGCCACGCCCTGCGCCTCGACGACTTCTTCGTCACCGCCAACAGCGACCTCGAGGTCCAGTTCAGTCCCTTGGAGGCGCCAACCAGCACCGACCAGGTCAGCAAGGCCCGGTCGAGGACGGTATCGGCCCTCGACGTGACCGCCGGCTCGCTCAACTTCAAGGTCCCTCCCGGGCTCGACCCCACCCAGCACAAGTCGGTGGTGATCTGGTGCGAGCGGCTGTTCAGCGCCTACGCCGCAGCCACGCTTAGACCCGTATGACCGCCACCGCCCCCGCCACTGCCGCGGTGGCGCCGCCGGCACCGACCGGACCGCATCTGACCTTCCGGGGACGGGACATCCCTGTGGTCCTGCCCAAGCGCGGCGATCCCCGCCTCAAGCTGTCGGCCGTCATCATGACCCTCCACGTCCTGGGCCAGACCCTGCTCGACTTCAAGGTCTCGATCGCCCAGATCATCGTTTCCATAGTCGTTTGCGCCGTCGTGGAGGCGGTGGTGACGTACCGGAGCCAACGGATCCTGGTGTGGCCCGCCAGCGGGATCCTCACGGGTAGCAGCGTGGCCTTCATACTCCGGGCCTCCGGTACCGCCCACGGGGACTGGTGGAGCCTGCGGGGGATCCAGTTCTTCGTGCTGGCCGGGGTGATCTCCCTCCTGTCCAAGCACCTGATCCGCCCCGGCGGGCGGCACCTGTTCAACCCCTCGAATGTCGGGATCGTGTGGTGCCTGCTGGTGATCGGGCCCAACCACGTCTTCGCCCAGTACCTGTGGTGGGGGCCGAACCGCGTCGGCGTGGCGCTGGCCTACGCCGTGATCCTCCTCGGCGCAGTGTGGATCCTGAGGTCGGTGCGCATGGTCCCCATGGCCGCGTCCTTCCTGGTCACCTTCGCCGTGCTCATAGGCGTCTTCGCCCTGAGCGGCCGCAGCTTCATCGCCATCTGGCACGAGGGGCCCATCAGCGGGCTGTCCTACTGGCTCAACATCGCCGCCTCGCCGGAGGTGCTGGTGTTCGTCTTCTTCATGATCTCCGACCCCCAAACCGCTCCCAAGGCGCCCGAGGGACGGGTGATCTACGGCGCCGCCACAGCGGCGTTGGCGGCCGGGCTCATCTTCTTCCAGCCCACCGAGTTCGCCATCAAGGTGGCCATACTGTCCAGCCTGACGGTGGTCTGCGCCCTGGTGCCGTTCATCGAGGGCGCCAGCCGGCGGCTCCGAAAGGACCGCGAGGCCCCGTCAGACATCTCGACGGTCGAGGTCATACCGCTGCCCAGACGGCTGGTGGCGGGCGCCCGCCGGCCGGCGGTGATCGCTGCCCTCATCATCGCCGTGGCCGCCCCAGTGGACACCGCGCTGCTGGCCGGGAACAAGCAGGTGATCCTCATCGAGCGAGGCCAGGTCGGAGCCCGCAACGCCCAATAGCCCGGAGCTCCGCCTGAGGACCAGCGATCTACGATCCAGCCGTGGGAAACCTGGGCCCGACCGAACTGGTGATCGTGCTGATCCCGCTCGCCGCCCTGGCGGTCACGGTGCTCGCCATCGTCGACGGGCGCCCGTCACCCCGAATGGGCGTGGCAACAGGCCGGGCAGAGCAAGGCGCTGTGGATCGCGCTGCAGGGCGGTGGGCATCTTCTTCTGCTCCCTGGGCGTGATGATGTCGATCATCTACCTCGCCACCATCCGCCCGAAGCTGGTCCTGGCCGAAGGCGCCTGAGTCCCCACTCCCCCTCCTGCCCGGGGCAAGTCAGCCCCGTTTGCGGATGAGGGTGACGCCGTCGCGGATGGTCAGCTGCACGCAGACCACGCGCTCGTCGTTGCGCACGGCGTCGTTGAACAAACGGATGGCGACGGTGTCAGCGCTCTGGTCGGCTTCGTCGAGCACGGCCCCGCTCCAAAGGGTGTTGTCGACGACGATGAGACCCCGCTCGGCCAGCTTGGGCAGCACCGCTTCGTAGTAGTTGGCGTAGTTGGTCTTGTCGGCGTCGATGAACACCAGGTCGAACGGGCCGTCGAGCTGGGCCACGGTGTCAAGGGCCGGACCCTCACGGATCTCGATGCGCTCGGCGTGGGGACTGGCCGCCACGAAGCGCCGAGCCACGGCCAGCGCCGCGGGGTCGAGGTCGCAGGTGACGATGTGACCACCGGGGGGAAGGCCGGAGGCCATGAACAGTGACGAGTAGCCGCTGAAGGTCCCTATCTCCAGCACCCGCCAAGCGCCGGTGGCGAAGACGAGGGTCTCGAGGAAACGGCCCTCCAGAGGGCCGACCATCATTCGGGGCAGCTCCAGGCTGCGCTCGGTTTCCTCGGCCAGGTCGGCGAGGAGCGGCGAGGGAGGCGTGGTGTGAGCCAGGGCGTAGGAATCGATGGCGGGATCGACGACTTCGGTCATGGCGTCCAGAGCTGTTCACCGAGGCGCAGGAGCCCGGCCAGGTCGTGGATGTCGGTGTCGAAGAACGGGACCGTGGCCACCACGCCCGGCCCGACGGACAGCTCGGCCCGTTGCTCGGCTTCGCGCTGGGCCACCACCTGGAAGCGCAGGAAGCTCTCGGCCACCTCGGTGAGCACCCGGCTCACCTGCGCCACCTCACCCACCCCCTCACCGGCATCGGCGGCCACCCTGTCGGCGTTCTTCTGGAGGGTGGTGGCGGTGCGCGCCGCCTTCTCGTCGAGGAGGTAGGACGGCAGGACCTTGTTGAGCACCACCGCCCCCAGGTGGAACTTCTTTGTGGTGAGCACGTCGATGAAGTACTCGGCCTCCCGCACCGGTGCCGTCTCCAAGGTGGTGACGACGGCGAACGTGGTGCGCCTTTCGTGCAGGACGCGGTTCACGGCCTCTGCCCGCTCGACGAAGCCAGGCGCCATGGTCTGGAACAGCGAGAAGAACTCGGCGATGTCCTGAAGGAACTGCGAGCCGAGGATGCGGTCGGCGGCGGAGAGGAACGGCTTGGACGCGAAGCTCACCACGCTGGAGCGGTACGGCGCGGAGAGGATGCGCAGGAACCGGCTGGAGAAGAACTCGGCCATGCGCACGGGCGCCTCCACGAAGTCGAGGGCGTTGCGGGTGGGTGGCGTGTCCACCACGATGAGGTCGTAGTTGCCGTCGGTGTGCAGCTGGTACAGCCGCTCCATGGCGATGTACTCGTGACTCTGCACGAAGCGCCCGGTGACGTTGTCGTACAGCTTGTTGGCGAGAATGCGCTCGGCCGTGCGCCGGTTGGGGGCGTGGCGGCGCACCAGATCGTCCCAGCTCTGCTTGGTGTCGAGCATGGCTGCCCAGAGCTCGCCTCGGGGCGTGACGCCGGCGGCGCGGAAGGCGTCGGGTGACAGCTGCTTCTCTTTGTCCCCGAGGCCATCGAGGCCGAGGGCGTCGGCCAGCCTGCGCGCCGGGTCGATGGTGAGGACGAGGACCTTGCCGCCGTGGCGGACCGCGGCCATGGTCGCCAGCGCTGCGGCCACGGTGGTCTTGCCCACGCCCCCCGCTCCACAGGTGATCAGGATCTCCTTGGCTGCCAGCAGGGTCTCCACCGACCCGGACCCCGTTCGCTCGCCGTCCATCAGGGCCTCATCTCGGCGCGCCCGTCAGTACCCAAGCTCGTCCCCGAGCGCCGCGGCCATCTGGTGGGTGGAGCGAAGACCATGGGCGCGGGCGAAGAGGTAGGGCAGGTAGAGGACGGGGACGCCGGCTGCCACCGAGCTCCGCAGCCGCTCGAGGTGCTCGGCCCGAGTGCGACGCAGGGTGACGGCGAGGCCGGCGGCGGCGAAGATGGGCGCCACGTCACCCCCCGCGGCCTCGGACACCGCCGCGGTGCAGGACGGCTCCCCGAGGCGCTCGAAGACCTCCTCCTCTCCCCGACCGAAGAGCTCCGGCAACACCCGGTTCACCACCACTGCGGCCAGGTGGACTCCGCTCTCGGCCTCCACCCGGGGGGCCAGCTCGATGGTCTCGTTGACGGGCATCTCCTCGGGGGTGGTGACGATGACCACGCCGGTCTGGGCCTCGTCGGAGAGAACCTCGAGCATCCACGTCGTCTGCTGGCGCACGAGGCCCACCTGGACCAGCTCGTTGATCACCCGGGGAGCCGCCAGCTGGGACAGCACGTGGCCCGTGGCGGTGGCGTCCACCACGACCAGGTCGTAGTTCCCCTCGTGCACCTCGTACACCGGCTTGCCGACGGTGAGGATCTCCTTAACGCCTGGGGCGGCGACGGCTGCGAAGTCGAACAGCCGGGCCAGCGGGCCGAGGCGGCTCATGACCGGCAGGCGGAGGTTGACCGCGAGGTACTCCTTCAGGGACTCCTCGCTGTCGACGGATGAGACGTACAGGCGGGGCTGGACCTTGCGAGGCTTGAACGAGATCTTCCCCGCCTCCAGGAACTCGGCCAGGTTGCCCTTGGAGTCCAGCTCGCAGGCAAGGGTCTTCTTGCCCCGCTGTGAGCCGAGCAGGGCCAGTGACGCGGCCACGCTCGACTTGCCGACCCCACCCTTGCCCGTGACGAAGAGGAGCTTGCGCTCGAGGAGGCCGCTCACCGGCGCCGGCTCAGTGCAGCCCGCACTCAGGAGACGCCGAAGCCGACCCGCCGGTCCTCGTGGCCGCCGATCTCGATGTAGGCAACCTTCGCCGACGGGACGCCCACTCGCCTGCCGCGCCGGTCGGTGAGCCAGAGGACCTTGGCCTCGTCGGCCAGCGCCTCCTCGATCTGCTTCACGACCTCGTCGCCGTCGGCGTCGTCCTGGAGGTCTACCTCGATCTCCTTCGCCGTATAGGTGACACCGATGCGCACGACCACGTGTGGCTACTCCCTTCGGGGTGGTGACGGACGGGCCATGGTAGGCGCCGGCGCCTGCCGGCCGGCTTGGGGCACCTGCTGGCCCGGGGCCGGTCCTGGCCCGTACGGAGAAGGCGGCCCACCCACAGGGGTGAACGGCTCTGCCCCGTCCCACCGGCCCCATCCCGGGGTGCGCCTCTTGAACAGCAACCACCCGCCGCACACGAGGACCAGCACGACGGAGGTGATCTGGCTGCCGGTGAGGCCGAGGCGGCGGACGTCGTCGCGGAGGAAGTCCTCGAAGATGCGCTGTGCCCCATAGACGGTGGCGAAGGTGAGTATCAGGAAGCCGTCGTAGCGAGGCTTGCGCCGCAGCCAGAGCAGCACTGCGAGCAGCACGGCGGTGAGGAGCAGGTCGTAGAGGGCGGTCTGGTGGACCACGACGCCCGGGTCGCAGGGAGAGGCCGTGTCCACGTCGAGCCCCGGACAGCGGTAGCCGAAGAAGAGATCGGTGGGCTTGCCCAGGTGGTCGCCGACGATGAGGTCGCCGACCCGCCCCACCACGACCCCCAGAGCCATGCCCGGAGCGGAGGCGTCCATGAGCTTCCAGAACGAGATGCCCCGCTTCTTCATGCCCAAGCCGGCGAGGACGATGGCGCCGATGAAGCCACCGAGGAGGGAGATGCCGCCCTGCCACACCTTGAACACATCGAGGGGCGAGTCGTATTCGCCGGCGTGGTTCAAGACGTAGGCCAGCCGCGCCCCGATGATGGCCCCGATGGCCGCCAGCGTGAGGAGGGGGTACACCTGCTCCTCGTCGATCCCCTTCTCCCTGGCCATGGGCAGCATGAGGCGGGCGCCGATCAGGAACCCGACCGCGATGCCGATGCCGTGGGGAGAGATCGAAAGAGGGCCGATCTCGATGCGGACGAGCGGGTCGTAGGCGATGGCGGCCAGCACGCCCACCGTTCTAGCTCACGGGGTGCTCGGGCGGCCCCTCGGACAGGCGCTCGAGGGCCTTGCGGGCCAGTGCGGTGGCCATGGACAGCTGGTCCTCCTGGCCGCCGTACACCGACACCACGAACAGCGTCGAGCCCTTGAGGACCCGCAGGGAACCAGTGGACGAGTTGAAGCTGGCGGCGTCGCCGAGGCCGTCGACGTCGGTCCACCTACTCCCTTCGGCGAAGCCGTCGAACGCCTCTCTCGTGACCTCGGCACCTAGCACGGTGACCAACACCGTGGGCAGGGCACGGGGGGTGTAGGTGCAGGTGCGGTAACTGATGGGGGGTGCGTGGTGCTCCTCGGATTCGGCACCCTTCAGGTGCGGTTCGGCTCGCATCACGGCGTCCACGTCGTCCCACGTCACCAGGGCGCTCGGTTCGGCCGGGAGCTCGGCCGGGGTCACCGCCTCGGGGTTCACGCCCACCCTCTCATCGAAGACGGAGGAGCCAGACAGGACCTCGACCACCCGCTGGCGGACACGGGAGAGGTCGGCCCCGAGGGCGACGAGGACCTGGGCGGCCACTCCCTCGCCCTCGCGCACCAGGCCGAGGAGCAGGTGCTCGGTGCCGATGTAGTTGTGACCCAGCTGGAGGCCCTCTCGGAGGGAGAGCTCGAGCACCTTCTTCGTTCGGGGCGTGAACGGTGGGGATGCGCTGAGGGCCGCGTCGGTGGGCCCGATGGTCTCCGCCACCTTGTCCCGGACCGCCTCCAGGGAGATCCCGAGGGACTCGAGGGCCTTGGCCGCCACCCCCTCACCCTCGCTGATCAGTCCCAGCAGGATGTGCTCGGTGCCGATGAAGTTGTGGTTGAGGAGCCGAGCTTCCTCCTGGGCCAACACGAGGACCCTGCGGGCCCGAGCGGTGAAGCGTTCGAACACTCCCCCAGTCTGCCAGCCACCAATGAGGGGTCCGACCGGGTTGTCACCTGCCACCGGTACCGTGGTCCCCATGACGTCGTTCGCCTATGCCGTCTCCCGTGAGGGGACACAGGTGGGCCCGCCACCCCTTGGCCTGCTCGGGCGGCTGGACCGTGAGGAAGCCGAGGGCCGCCTCCTGGCCCCTGGCGCCACCCGAGCCGAGGGCGGGGGAAACCGGTCCCGGCCCGAGGAGCCCGACGCCTACCGCACGTGCTTCGAGCGGGACCTCGACCGCATCCACCACTCCCGCCCCTTCCGGCGCCTGGCCGGCAAGTGCCAGGTGTTCGTTGCCCCTGCCGACGACCACCTTCGCACCCGCCTCACCCACGCCATCGAGGTGGCCCAGGTGGCGGTGGGGATCGCCCGGCCCGCCGGGCTCAACGTCGCCCTCACCGCGGCCGCCGCCACCGCGCACGACTGCGGGCACGGGCCGGGCGGCCACGCCTCGGAGCCGGCCTTTTCCCCGTTCGTGGAAGGCGGGTACCACCACGCCGTCTACGGGGCCGACGTGGTGCTGGCGCCCCTCAACCTCTGCGTCGAGACCCTCGACGCCGTGCGCAACCACTCCTGGAACCGCCCGGCTTCGGCCACGCCGGAGGGAGAGGTGGTGTCCTGGGCCGACCGCATCGCCTACGTCTGCCACGACTTCGAGGACGCGGTGCGGGCCGGGGTCGTGAGCGCCGACGACCTGCCGGCGGCGGTGGGCGATGTCGTGGGCCGGACCCGTTCCGCGCAGCTGAACGCCTTCATCTCGGCCATGCTCGCCACCGTGGCCGAGACGGGCCGGGTGGGCATGGCCGAGCCCGAGGCCGAGGCCCTGGCCGCCTTCCGGGCCTTCAACTTCGAGCGGATCTACCTCCGGCCGGACTCCGTGGCCCAGGGTGAGCGGTTCGGCGCCGTGCTCCGGGCCCTGGTGGAGTGGTACGCCGCCCATCCCGATGGCATCGAGGAGGGGGCCGCCGCCAACGGCTCCGGTGGCGTTGACCCGGTGGCGACGGCCGTTCGCCACGTGAGCGGGATGACCGACCGCTACGCCTTCGCCATGGCGGTGGAGCTCCTCGGCTGGGACCCCGCCCGGCTCCCGACCGGCGTATAGCCCGTCTCGGTCACCCTTTGAGCCAGGGGGTCAGAGTCCCTCCCGAATGACCGCCTCACCGCGGGCAAGCGAACGGACCAGGCCCCCGACCTCCCAAACGTCCGGCCCCTGCACCAATGCGGCGCGGCGGCCACTCGGACCGGGACGAAAGGCGATGCCAGGGTGAGCGTCCAATCCGCGACCCTTCGTCGACAAGACGTTGGCCAAACCCGACACCGGTTCCCCGTCCGAAGCGGCACGCGCCCGCAGCCGCCGGGCGACCTCGCTCGGCAACCGGTTGCCTGCGGCATTCTCGTAGCCAGGACGACATCGAAGTCGTGTCGTTCTGGATAAGAGAAGCGGGACAGGGTCGGTCAGATGAAGGACGCCGGCGCACGGTCGTGGCCAACACCCACCGCGTTACCGACGGCCGCCCCCCTCGCACGAACCCGCAGTCAGTATGAGCCTCGTAAGATCGTGATGTGACACAAGGCAAGGTGCGAAAGACCCTCACCCTCGACCCCGAGATCATCGACGCTTTGGGGGGCGACGACGTGGCCCTGTCCACAACGATCAACGAGATCCTGCGCGGAGAAGTCGAGCGACGCCAGCGGGCTGCCGCCCTGGGTGATCTGCTCGCCCGACTCGAAGAGGAGCGAGGCCCTGTCGACCCCGATGAGGTCGCGGAGTTTCGCCGTCTGTTGCGGTGAGCGCCCTCGTCCTCGACTCCGAGGCCCTGTCGTCCCTCGCCCGCAGCGGGCCCCACGAGCGCACCGTGCGGGCCGCCGTAGCAGCGGCCCTGGCCGAGGCCTCCGACGTCGTCGTTCCCGCCGCCGTCCTGGCCGAGCTGTACCGGGGCGGCGGCCACGATCAGATGGTGGACGCATGCCTGGCCCGCGAAGGCGGAATAGCCGTGGCCCCCACCGACCGCTCCCTGGCTCGCCGCATCGGCCATCTCCTGGCGGCCGCAGCACGCGGTTCGGAGCACCACGTCGATGCCGCCGTAGTTGCCGTCTGCGCCGCTGCAGGCGGGGGCTTGGTGCTCACCGCCGATCCCGGCGACCTCGCAGAGCTCTCGGGGGGGAGCCCGGCAATCACGGTCCGAGGCATCGCCAGGCGCTGACGAGGGTCTCGGCGGCCGGGATGGCTACGAGTAGAGCTGGACAGGCTGCCCCTTGAGGCCAGAGGCAGCGCGTCGCGGCGAGCGATGGCTCGACCCGGGCCGGGGGCTCGAAGGGCCCGCCTCTCGCTCGTACGCGAGGCCGTGACGGTGGCCAGGGTCGACCCCGCGCTTGGAGCGAGGCGCGCCGGGCCTGCAGCATCTCGATGTCCCGCCGGGCGTCCTGCAGGCGGGGACGGATGGCAAGGTTGTCCTCCGGTGACTGGGCTGGCGGGCCAGGTCGAGCAGGGATGAGCCTCCCTCAAGAAGCCAGGAGCTGCGGAGCGCCCGCCGGAGCGGCTTGGCCTGGGGGCCCCCGGAGGCTGTGGCGGGCCTGGAGTGCGCCGTTGATGGCGCCCAAAACAGTCGAGCGCTCGGTGTCGGGCTCGCGTCCCTCATGGGCGGCGAGCCAAATCTCGACCTCCGACCGCACCAGATGGGCCGGGCATGGCGCCGCGGCGAGCGATGGCTCGACCCGGTCCGGCGGCAGCCAGACCTGCCCGGCGGCATTCTCGGGACAGGGTCGGTCAGATGAAGCGGCGGCGGCGCACGGTGGTGGCCAGGGCCCACACCGCGGCGGCGAGGACGGCGAAGGGTCCCAGGTATCCAGCGGTGATGATCATTCCCGCCAGCGTGGCCGCCGCGGCGTCGCCGGCCTTGCCCCACGCCTGGCCCACCCGGCCTTCGGGCCGGGGGCGGGAAGGGCCCGCGTCCCGCTCGTACAGCGACGCCGTGATGGTGGCCAGGTCGACCCGGCCCTGGAGCGAGGCGCGCCGGGCTTGCAGCGTCTCGATCTCCCGCCGGGCTTCAAGCAGGCGGGGACGGATGGCGAGGTTGTCCTCCACCGTCCGGGCCTGGCGGGCCAGGTCGAGCAGGGCCGCCTCGTTGGCCTGGGCCGCCCGCAGCCGGGCGTCGTAGTCCACGATCTGGCCGGAGACGTCGTTCGCCGTGGAGTTGAGCGCCACCGCCGTGCCCAGGCTGCGGAGCTCGTCGAGGGCGCTCTGCAGCTTGTCGGCGGGCACCTGGATGGTGAGGTTGCCCCTGGCCAGACGGCCTTCGACCTCCTGGGCCGAAGAGGAGGCGACGTTGCCCCCGAACGTGGCGGCGACAGCTTCGGCCTGCCGCCACCGCTCGTCGAAGCGCCCCTTCTCCACCCGGACCTCGAGGTTGGCGGTGCGGGCGATCCTGGGCCCGATCAGCGACGAGGAACCCGGTTCAACGACCGTCCCACCGCTCTCGGGGTCGGAGATCGTGGGCTGGTCCTGGATCGAGGGGCGGGCGTCGGAGGAGCCCTCAGCCAAGCCGCGGGCGACAGAGGGCATCCCAGTTGAGCCGCCGACCGAAGGCCCCGGAACCGTGGTGACAGCGGTGCTGGTGCCGGCACCGGAAACGAACGTCGCACGGTCGGCGGTCGGCCCCTGGAAGGTGGCAACCGTTCCCACCACGAAGAAGACGACCACCACGGCGGCGGCGGCAGCGACGGAAAGAAGCAACGGCATGCGGCCGGGACCTGTCCCCGACTGTGCCCGTGGGGCCAGAGCTGTCGGGTCGAGGGCTCGGGCGAGGGTGCGCTCGGCCAGATCGTCGGGCGGCTCGCAGGCCAGGGCATCCGCTTGGAGCGCACGGCGGATCTCGGTCTCGAGGGCGTCGGGCGCCATCTCTGGTGTCACGTCGGAAGTCACGGCCTCACCCCTTGCCCGCCCGCGGCGGCGGCGATCGAGTGGTCGGCGGCCAGCAGCCGGCGGGCCTCGTGCAGGCGCGACTTGGTGGTTCCCGGGCGGACCCCGAGCGCCTTGGCGATCTCCTTCTCGGAGAGGTCGAGGTAGTAGCGGAGGATGACCGGCACGCGCAGCCGATCGGGTAGGCGCCGCAGTGCGTCGGCCACCGAATCGTCTCCGGCGCCCCGCTCAGACGCGGCGTCCTCCCAGTGCGCGACCCGGGGACCGAGCCTGGTCACGGCCCGGTCCTCTCGCCGGCGCGACCGGATGCGGTTCAGGGCCAGGTTCACGGCGATGCGGTAGAGCCACGGCCGGGCGTCGGCCTCGGGCTCCAGGCGGTGGGCGTTGCGATAGGCCCGGAGGAAGGTCTCCTGGGCCACGTCCTCGGCCGCTGCCTCGTCCCGGAGGATGAGCCAGGCGGCCCGGTACACGATCGCCTGATGTTGCCTCACCCAGCCCTCCAGCCGCTCGGCGGTGTCCGTCATCCCTCTCTACAACCCCACGGAGCCGAGCTCGGTTCGCGCTTTTCTCAGCCTGTGGTGCCGGCGGTGCCGTCGGTGCGAAGCGACATGATCTGGTTGGCCAGCACGGCGGCCGACAGCTCGCCCACCGCCTCATCGAGGCCCGTGGTGCTCACCGGCACCTCGTAGGCGGCCAGTGCCGCCAGGGCGGAGGTCCGCAAGTCCCGAGGCACGGTCTGCTCCACCAGCGACAGCCTGCGGGGCGAGGCGTACTGGCCGCGGTAGCCGCCTTCATCGCCGCTGACCACGTCGCCCCACAGAGCGACCTCCCCGACCACCAGGCCTCCCGGGGAGAGGCACAGCCCGTGCTCTCGCAGGGCCCCGAGGTCGGCGGCGGCGTAGATGCCGCACTCACAGTCCTCGGCCGGGGCGCGGTGGCCACCGGTCATGCACGACGCCCGCATTGGATGTCCGGGCTCCCAGACGAAGCGGCGGAGCGACACCGAACGCAACCGACGGCCACCGGTCACCAACTGCCAGTAGCGCCAGCCCACCAGCGGATCACCGGCGGGCCGGGTCCCGTTCACGGCCTCAGGCGGGCGTGGTCCACTGGGACGTCTCGGGGAACTCCGGGTCGGTGGTGCAGTAGGAGTCGGCGTCGGGCTCCCAGATGGTGGACGCCTGCTGGTAGCACTGCGGGTGGAACGTCATGGGCGTGGGGCACATGGCGTTGGCCGCTGCCAGCTCGGCCTTGACCGCCTCGGTCGGGTCGACCTCACCACCGCAGACGTCGCACAGCTCGGCGGGCTTCAGCTCTACGCCGTCTCCGTCTGGGGCGTCCGCATCTGGGGCGTCCATGCCCGTCGATTGTACGACTGGGTCAAGCAGACGTTCACGAGCCGGCAACAACCCCCGAAAGGAGACGAAACAATGGCCTTCTAGGTTCCCTTCGGTGCCACCCGACATCCCCGCTGCCAAGCGGGCCGGCCTCTCAGTCGATCTTGCCCGCCTGGCCACAGAAGGTGACTCCTGGCTGAGCCCTGAGGAGCGCTACGCCCTGAAGACCTACGGCGTGTGCACTCAGGAGCAGGACCACGTGTTCATGGTTCGCATCCGCGTTCCGGGCGGCGTGCTCCCCGCCGACCAGGCACGGGGACTGGCCCGCCTGGCTCGCTCCTACGGCCACGACTGGCTGCACCTGACGACCCGGCAGAACGTGGAGCTGCACTGGGTGGAGGACCGCAAGGTGCCCGAGGTGCTGGACAAGCTGGCCAAGCTGGGTCTCAGCACCCGCTCGGCATGCGGCCACACCATGCGAAACGTGATGTCCTCGGAGGAGGCGGGCGCCAGCCTCGACGAGCCGTTCGACTGCCTGCCCGACGCCCGGGCCGTCTCCGACGCCATCCTGGCCCGCTCGGCCACGCTCAACTGCGAGTTGCCGAGTCGAGTCAACCTCGCCTTCGGCGGCTCGCCTCGCTGCCGCCACGACGCCCTCCTGAACGACGGCGGCTTCGTGTCCGTGGTGCGCGACGGTGAGGCGGGCTACGAGCTGTGGGGTGGCGGCAGCCTGGGCAAGGCACCGCACCTGGCCGTCAAACTGGCCGACTTCGTGCCCCGGGCCGACGCCCTGGCCGCGGCCGAGGCCCTGATCGACGTGTTCGTGGCCCACGGCAACTTCGACGCCCCGGCCAAGGGCCGCCTCAAGTACGTGGTGGACGAGCTCGGCGACGACGGCTTCCGCACCGCCTGGGAGGAGGCCTTCGCCGAGGCCCGGGCCAGGCCCCACCCCGAACCGGTGCCGGTCGAGGTGCTGGCCGACGCCGACCGGGTGGAGATCCTGAAGGTGGTACCGCCCCGCGGCTGGTCGGCGGGCGTGCGCCCCCAGCGCGATGCGGGGCGGGCCTACCTCACCGTCGAGGTGCCCATGGGAGACCTGGCCGGCGCCGACTTCGAGCTGCTGGCCGACATGTCCGACCGCCACTGCGACGGCGCCCTCAACCTGAGCCGTGACCAGAACGTGGTGCTGCGCAGCGTGCCCGTCGGTGACGTGGTCCGTGTGCGCCAGGTGCTGGTGGACCGGCGCCTCAACCTCCTGGGCGAGGCCCATGTGGCGTCGGTGCGGGCCTGCACCGGCTCGGCCGTCTGCGCCCTCGGCATCACCACCGCGCCCGCCGCCGGAGTGTCGCTGCTGCAGAGCGCGGCCCTCGGCCGCAACTCCTCGCTGCGGGTGCACGTCTCGGGGTGTCCCAACTCCTGCGCCCAGCACCAGGTCGGGGACATCGGCCTCTCCGGCTCCAAGGTGAAGGTAGGGGGCAAGGCCCGCGACGGCTACCACGTGTACCTCGGCGCCGACCTCGACCAGCAGCGGCTGGGCGAGGTCGTGGGGCGGGTGGCCGCCGAAGACGTGCCCACCGCGGTGGACGCCGTGGTGGGGGCGTGGGAGTCGCTGCGCCACGGCTCGGAGACGCTGGGCCAGGCCGTGAACCGGATCGGCCACGACGCCTTTGCCGCCCACGTCGAAGCCATGATGGCAGACCGTTGGGCCACCGGGCCGGAGCCGAGCACCGAAGCCGCTCCCACCGCTCCCACTTTGGCCGCCGAGGCGGCCGTCCCGCCCTCGGACCCGGCCGGCCCGTTCGTGGAGGTGGCCAGGGTGGCCGACGTGCCTCCGGGGACGGCCACCACCATCGAGATCGACCAACAGACGCTGGCCCTGGTCAACGTGGACGGCGCCTTCTGCGCCATCCAGGACACCTGCCCTCACGCCGGCGCGTCTCTCGGCGAGGGCAAGCTCGACGGATGGGGCTTGCAGTGCCCGCTCCACGACGCAACCTTCGACGTCCGCAGCGGCGAGGCCCTGAGCGGCCCCACCCGAGAGCCGGCACGGACCTACGCCGTGGAGGTCGAAGGCGACGTGGTGAAGGTGGCCGCCGGCTCCTTCGTGGAGGTGGCTCGGGAGTCGGACCTGGCGCCGGGACAGGTCACCATCGTCGATGCCGGCGGCAAGGCCGTCGCCCTGGCCAACGTGGGGGGCGCCTTCTGCGCCATCCAGGACACCTGCCCTCACGCCGGCGCGTCTCTCGGCGAGGGCAAGCTCGACGGATGGGCCCTCCAGTGCCCGCTCCACGACGCAACCTTCGACATACGCAGTGGCGAGGTGCTGGGCGGTCCGGCGTTGACCGATGCCATCGCCTACCCGGTGAAGGTGGAGGACGGCGCCGTCAAGGTGGCCGCCGCCGAGGGCGTGGTATTGGCCGGGATCGACGGATGACAGGAGGCGGGCACATGGACCGCAAGGAGTGCACCGAGGCCATCCTGGCGGCCAAGGAGTCCGCAGGGCTGACGTTCGCGGAGATCGCCGAGAAGGTGGGGCGCCACGAGGTGTGGACCACGGCAGCCATCCTCGGCCAAGCCCAGATGGATCCTGCCGAGGCACAGGCCCTGAGCGAGCTGTTGGAGCTGGGCCCCGAGGTCACGGCCACCGTCCAGCGACACCCCATGCGGGGATCCCTCGACGACGTGGTACCCGTCGACCCGCTGTTGTACCGCTTCCACGAGATCAACCAGGTCTACGGCACCACCATCAAGGCCCTGATCAACGAGAAGTTCGGCGAGGGGATCATGAGTGCCATCGACTTCGAGCTCGAGATCGACCGGATCGAGGACCCCAAGGGCGACCGGGTTCGCATCGTCTACAACGGAAAATTCCTGCCCTATCGCAAGTGGTGAGGCCGATGGGTGACGACCCGCCGGGCACGCCTAGCCAGAACCAGAAGGAGAGCCATGCCCATCCCCATTCCTGACGCCCTCGCGGAATCCGCCAACCTGGCCCGCACCAAGGCGGAGCAGGTACGCCTCCTGCCCCGATACCTGTTGAGCTCGGCGTTCGCCGGCGGATACGTGGGCGTGGCCGTCGTGCTGCTGGTCAGCGTGGCCGGTCCCCTGGCCGCGTCGGGCTCGGCGGCCACCAAGCTGGTGCAGGGCGCTGTGTTCGGGATCGCCCTCACCCTGGTGGTCTTCGCCGGGGCCGAGCTGTTCACGGGCAACGTCATGTACATGCTCCAGGGCCTGAGCGCTCGCAGCGTGCGCATGAGCCAGCTCATGGCCGTGTGGGTGGCGTCGCTCGTGGGCAACCTGGTGGGCTCCATCGGCTTCGCCGCCCTGGTGCACGCAGGAGGGACCCTTGCCCTCGGAGGCCAGGGCGGCAAGCCCGGTCCCGGCGAGGCCCTGGTGGCCTCCATCGTCAAGGCAAAGAACGCAGCCAGCGGTCCTCAGCTCTTCTGGAGGTCGCTCCTGTGCAACCTGCTCGTGTGCCTGGCCCTGTGGATGGCAGGGCGGACGCGAAGCGACACGGCCAAGCTGGCCGTGATTTGGTGGGCGCTGTTCGCCTTCATCGCCTCGGGCTTCGAGCACTCCGTGGCCAACATGACGATCTTCGGCCTGGGCGTGTTCGAAGGCACCGCCACCTGGACCAACCTGGCCCGCAACCTCCTGTGGACCGTTCCGGGCAACATCGTGGGCGGTGGGATGCTCGTGGGCCTGGCGTATTCCTGGATCGGCCGACCGGCCCAGCCGGTGACGGCCGCGCCCGAGCCCATCCCCGAGCCGGCCGTGGACGCCGCCCTAGCCGAGCTCGTCCGCCAGCCCTAGCCGCGACCCGGCCGACCCGGGCGCGCCGTCGGGTCGAGGACCGAGAGGCACGAGTGGCGAGCGCGCTGGGATGGGATCATGAGCCCCGGTGGGACGACGCATGCGGCCGCTGGCAGAGCTCCCGGGCGCGGCGTGGGCGCCGCTCACGAAGTTCCGGCGACCCGGGGTGGCGCCGGACGTCGTCGTCGACCCAGATGTCCTCTCGGCCCTGCGCCGAGCCGTCGACGCCACACCGCTGACCCTCATCACCGCCCAGGCGGGGGCGGGCAAGACCACGCTGTCGACGGCCTTCGTCGCCGGGGCTGCCGACCTGCCGAGCGCGTGGATCGCCCTGGACGAGGGTGATGACACCCTCCCCAGCCTGTTCCACCTCCTCGGCGTGGCCCTGGAGTCGGTTGTCCCGGGAGGCTGCCCCTCCTTCACCGAGCTGCTCCGGACCGGTCTCCCTGCGGCGGCTGACCCGCGCCGGGCCGTGGGCGTGCTCGTCAACGACGTGCTCGCAGCCGATCCGCCGGCGTTCCTCGTGGTGCTCGACGACCTGCACGTCATCCGGGACTCCGCCGCCATCGAGGCTCTCGACTACCTCGCAGCCAACGCCCCGCCACAGCTGAGGCTCCTGGCCACCTCGCGGGTCGACCCGCCCATGGCGCTGTCCCGGCTACGGGCCCGAGGTCGGCTGGCCGAGTTACGAGGCGACGACCTCCGCTTCACCATCGACCAGGCCGAGGAGCTGTTCAACCGTCGCCTCGGCCTTCGCCTGACTCGGGCCGAGATCGATCGTGTCCTTGTCGCCGCCGCCGGCTGGGTGACGGGCGTGCGGTTGCTCGGCCGCTCGCTCGAACGGGGCACGGTGTTGCCGTCGGCGCCCGATCTTGACCTGGCTGGCGAACCGGCCGCCCTCTACGAGTACCTCGCCGACGAGATCCTCGTCGAGGAAGCCGAGGACGTGCGCCAGTTCCTGCTCGACACGTCGGTGCTCGGCGTGCTCACGCCCAGCGCCTGCCGAGGCGTCGGACGGCGACCCGACGCCGGAGCGCTCCTCGCGGATCTGCACCGCCGCCATCACTTCCTGGTGGTGGCAGTGGACCAGGCGGTCGACGTCTACCGTTACCACGATCTGTTCGCCGGGTTCCTCCGGCGTCGTCTGGCCTCCCAAGGCCCCGCCCGCGTAGCCGAACTGCACCGCCGGGCCGCCAGCGTCGTCGAGGAGCCGGCGCCGCGGATCGAGCACCTCCTGGCCGCCGGCGAGGAGGACGAGGCCGCCGGGCTGATCGAGGAGATGGGAAGAGCCGCCTTCCCCCAGTACCTGGTGCTGCAAAGGGTGGCGGCCTGGGTCGAGCGCCTCGATGACGGGGTCAGTAGTGGCCGGCCCTGGCTGGGGCTGCTCGCCGGCGTGGCTGCCGCCGGGCGGGGGGACATGGCGGTCGCAGCCCGCTGGTTGGAACCGGTACTCGAGCCGATGGCGGCCGCCGGGGACTTCGTCGGCGAGTGGATGGCCACGAGGTACCTGCACCTGACGACCAACGACCACCACCGCTTCGTTCCTCGCCTGTCGCGCCTCGAGGCGTCCCCGCGCTTCGCCGAGCTGTCCGCCGCGGCCCGAGTCGACCACTACGTGGGCTCTACCTACGGGGCCATGTTCGCCACGCGCTGGGACGACGCTGCCGTCCGCCTGGCGGCGGCGATCGACTTGACCATGGCCAGCGACGAGCCCGCCGCGGTCGAGGTGTTGGCCCAGCACGTGAGCCCTCTGGTCGCCGTTGCCGAAGGTGCCCTCTCCCGGATCGAGGCCTACCTGGAGTGGACTGAGGGCCGGTTCACGGACGGCACACCTCTGGTCGAACTTGGCATGCACCACCAGCGGGCGATCACGTCGTTCCTCCGAGGTCGGTTCGACGAGGCCCTGACCGCGGCCCATGCGGGCCGAGCCCTTCTGGAGAGGCTCGGGGGGTTGCCCTTCCTGCGCACCACCCTCGATTGGGTGACCGCTTGGACCTGCTTCGCCCGAGGCGACCTCGGCGCTGCCGACGAGCTGCTTGGCGAACGTCAGCGCGGCGCTCCGGCCACGGACCTCGACCGCTCCTTGAACGTTCTTCAGATCCCTCTTTGGGCCCGGGTATTGCGCGCCCAAGGAAGGCAGAGCGAGGTCGCCCGCCTGAAGGACATCGGAGTCTGGGATCCGCACGGACTCTCGTCCCCGCTTCACCTCGAGCTCGCCCGGATGTCGGTCGGGGCTCAGGCCGCGTGGGCGGCCGGTGATCTGCGGAGCACGGCGTCCATCCTGCGCTCGGCCCTGGAGATCGAGGACCAGGTGCGCCTGGTGCCCTTCGTGGGCAGCCCGCGGCTCGACTTGGCCATGGTTCTCGCCGAGGCCGGCAGCAGCGACGAGGCCCTGCGAGAGCTTGCCCTCGTCCTCGGCGTCGTCGAGCAACGGGGGGCGGTGGGCCTCGTGGCCCAGGCCGGCTGGGCAGTCGTCCCCCTCTTGCAGCTGGCCGTCGAGCGCGGCGTTCGAGTGACGGCGGCCGCTGCCGCCCTTTCCGCCCTCGGCGAACGGAGATCTCCTCAGCCAGTCGCCGTTCCCGGTTCCCCGGAGGTGCTCTCGTCGCGGGAGGTCGAGGTGCTTCGCCTCGTGGCCCAGGGAGCGTCGAACCGGGAGATCGCGGAGACGCTCGTCGTCAGCCTGAACACGGTGAAGACGCACGTGAGCCACGTGATCACCAAGCTGGGCGTCCGTTCACGGGCCGGGGCCGCGGCGCGGGCTCGGACCGAGCACCTCATCTGAGCCCTGCGTACCCGGTCACCCGGCAGGGAGAAGCAGATCACTCCTTTGGGTGATGGAAGTCAGCCTCGTGCGTTGTCTGATGACCGACATGACAGAGAGCCCGTCACCACGTACCCGGGTGCTGGGCGGCGCCATGATCGCCGCCCCGGTCCTGACTCTGGCCAGCACGCTGGCTTACACAGCCGGCGACGGGATGGGCGCCGACCCCGTCGGAGGCAGCGTGCAGGTCTACGCCTTCGTTGCCACATCCCTCGCCATCGTCGGGCTTACCCGGCTGCTGGAGGCACCCCTCCCACGGGTGTCGGCGGTGCTCACCATCCTCGGGATGCTCGGCGTGGCCGGGGGCGTTGCGTTCGGGATCGACAGCATCGTCTATGCCGATGACCCCGTTGCCGCATTGTCCGAGCAGGAGAGCGCCGCCGCCGGCCTGGCCCTCTTCCTCCCCGGTATCACCTACCCGCTCGCCCTCATCGGCATCGGGCTCAGCCTGGCCATGACGGGCGTGACCGCTCGTTGGTCAGCGCTCACCCTCGCCCTGGGCGGCCTGCTCTTCCCGATGTCCCGGATACCCGGCATCGAGCCCCTCGCCGTCATCGCCGACGTCGTGCTCCTGGTGGGGCTCGCTCCCATCGGCTGGTCGGTCCTGACCGGACGCTGGCGCACGGCGCGAGCCGTCGCCGCGCCGAGCTCGGGCTGGGCAGCGGCATGAGGGCGTACCGACCCGCCACGGCGGTCGGCGCCATCTGCGCCGTCCTCCTCCTTGCCGGGGCCTCCTGCGGTGATGACGACGACAGTGGCGCCTCGACGAAGCAGATCACCGCCGTGGACTACGCCTACAAGGGTGTCCCCAAGACCGTGGCCGCCGGCACCCGCCTGACGCTCGTCAACGAGTCGAAGGGCGAGGTGCACGAGCTGGTCGCCGCACGAATCCCCGAGGGAGAATCTCGCAGCGCCGAGGAACTGGTGAAGGATCCCGCCGCCGTCGGCGCCCTCTTCAGCGGGGGGCCACCGGCAGCCGTGATCGTCGCCGCTCCTGGGGGGAACGTTCCCGGCGCCGTGGTCGGTGACGGCACGCTGTCCCAACCGGGCCGGTACCTGTTCGTCTGCAACATCCCCACCGGTGCCGAGCCCAACGCGTACCTGGAAGCGGCTCGAACCTCCCGCGGCGCACCCCCGCAAGTGCCGGGCGGCCCGCCCCATTCGAGCCGAGGCATGGTCGCCGAGCTCACCGTCAAGGGCTGACTCGGGGCGCCGATTCCAGCCGGACCGGTGTGTACTTGAGGCCCGGGATGCGGCTCACCGGGTCCAGGTCGTCGGCGGTCAACAGGTTGGCGACGGGCCAGTGGTAGGACTGAACAACGTGTCGCGGCGGTGCGGAGTCCAAGGCTCGGCCGCGGCAAGAGCCTCCTCGAAGCCGGCCGTGCGTTCGTCCACGAAGTGGCGTCCACCAGGCCCAGGGCGGCCACGGCCCGGAGCAGCCCGTTGGCCAGGATGGGGTCGGTGCTCCGGCTTCAGGGCCAGATGGAGGTCGGTGCGGGCCACGAACCGGCCGCCGCGTGGGTCCACCACGATGACGCGCCCGTAGCGGCGCACCTTGTCCAACAGCCTCGGGACCCAGAGGGGGTAGGTGGAGGCGATGTTGGCCCCGACCACATGGCGACCTGATAGTTCTCGGGACGCCGCCGATGGCCGGGCTGACCCACCTGACCCAGCCAGGCAGCCGAGCCGCCGTTCTCCGGTCATTCAGTTCGCTTCTGGAGAAATCAGTGACCGCAGAAACGACGCCAGACCGGGCGAACATGGTGGGAAGAAGGGCGTGCTTCCACATCCCGGTCTGCAGCAGCGTCGCCGACCGAGCGCCCGTGAAACGCTCGGATCGTCACACCGAGGCGTGGCCATTGCTCGAGACCTTGTCCGAGGCGTTCTCTCGGGTAGGTAGACGGCCCACAGGGCGGGAACCGAGCGGTCGGCGTGGGCGGCGGCGACGGCCACCTTCTCGGCCGGGGTCTTGGCCGCCTTGACCAAGGTCGGAGACGCCCAGGCTGGCCTGGCGGAGGGACACCTGGATCAAGAAGCGGCCAAAGGCACCAATGGGCCCGGCATGCCGATGACAACAGCCGACGTCGCTTGAACTCCACCACCTTGCCCCCGGCCGTGCCCAGCAGGGCCCCGGTCAGGTAGGCCCACGTCTTACCCGTGTCAGTGCCGGCCTGCGCCACCAGTGGCCGCTCGTCGCGCACCGCCTGCGCCACCGCCTCGGCCATGG
>JAUJNQ010000005.1:262227-298163 GCA_030448025.1 Acidimicrobiales bacterium
TGCGCCACCAGTGGCCGCTCGTCGCGCACCGCCTGCGCCACCGCCTCGGCCATGGCAATCTGTCCGGCCCGGACCTCACCGCCGCCCTCGAGCCTGGCCGCCAGGGTCTCCAGGATGACCTCGGCGCCCATCGGTGACACTTCGGCACGTCGGAGCGCGCCCGAGCGGCACCGGCCCGCCATCTATGGTTCTGGCCTGGACTTGTTCGCATGACTGACTCCACCCGGAAACACGCCGGCAAAGCACCTGTAGGAGGATCACGACCGTGACGGCGCTCGTCGACGGGTTCGGCCGGGTAGCCGACGATCTGCGCGTGTCGGTTACCGACCGCTGCAACTTCCGGTGCACCTACTGCATGCCCGCAGGGGGCCTCGAGTGGCTACCTCGCTCAGAGGTGCTGTCGTTCGAGGAGATCACCCGCCTCGTCGGCGTCTTCGTCGGCCTCGGCGTGCGCACCGTTCGCCTCACCGGTGGCGAGCCGCTGCTGCGCCGGGGCCTCGACGAGCTGGTGGCCCAGCTGAGCGCTGCGGGCGTGACCGACCTGTCCATGACGACGAACGGGTTCCTCCTGGCGAGCAAGGCCAACGCTCTGGCCGCGGCCGGGCTGCGGCGCATCAACGTCAGCGTCGACTCGCTCCTCCGGCACCGCTTCAAGGCGATGACCCGCCGTGACGCCCTGGACTCGGTGATGGAGGGCCTGGCCGCCGCCGGGCGGGCGGGGATGGCGCCCATGAAGCTGAACTGCGTCGTGATCCGGGGCACCAACGACGACGAGATCCTGGACTTCGCCCGCTTCGCCCGCACGACCGGATACGAAGCCCGGTTCATCGAGTTCATGCCCCTCGACGCCGACGAGGACTGGAGCCGGGACCAGGTGGTCCCGTCGGAGGAGGTGCTGGCCGCCATCGACCAGGCCTACCCGCTGGTCGCGGTGGGCACGTTTGCAGAGCCGGCCCAGGTCTACCGGTTCGCCGACGGAGCACCCGGGAGCGTCGGGGTCATCCCCAGCGTCACGGCCCCGTTCTGCGCCAGCTGCAACCGGGTCCGGATCACCGCCGACGGGCAGTTCCGCACCTGCCTCTTCTCGCTCGGTGAGACTGATCTGCGCGCCATGCTCCGCGCCGGCGCCGGCGACGACGAGATCGCCGAAGCGATCAGGCACGCAGTGGGCGGGAAGTGGGCCGGACACGCCATCGGGGCGGCGGAGTTCACCCGGCCCGCCCGCAGCATGTCCATGATCGGCGGCTGAGTGACCGACGCCGCCGACGTGGCTCCGCGCAGGGACCCTCCGCTCACGGTGTCACCGCGCACGGTATCGGCCGAGGAGCTGGCCACGCCGCTGCTGGCTTACGAGCAGGCGCGGGCCGTGGTCATCGAGGCGTTCCAGCCACTGCCGCCGGTGGCGGTGCCTTTGGTCGAGGGCCTCGGCCGGCGAATCGCCGAGCGCGTCATGGCCGAGGTGGACGTGCCCGGATTCGCCAACTCGGCCATGGACGGCTACGCCATCCGCTCCGCCGACACCGCCGGGGCCTCGCCCAACGAACCGGCGCTCCTGCATCTCGTCGAAGACCTCCCTGCGGGTCGGGCGCCGTCGGTTCCGCTCTCGCCCGGCCTGGCGGCCAAGGTGATGACGGGCGCCCCCATCCCGGACGGCGCCGACGCCGTCGTGCCCTGGGAGGACACGACCCCGGGCCCCGGCACCGCGTCCGTGCTCACCGAAGTCCCGCCCGGTGCGCACGTCCGGCCTCGGGGACAGGACATGACCGCCGGGCAGGTGGTGATGGAGGCCGGCCAGACGCTGGGTCCCGTCCACCTCGGTGTGCTTGCCTCCCTTGGTCGGACCCACGTGCGGGCTCGCGTCCCCAGGGTGGCCGTGCTGTCCACCGGCAGTGAGCTGGTCTCACCGGGCCAGGAGCTCGCCGCGGCCCAGGTCTACAACAGCAACGCCACACTGCTGTCGGCAGTGTGCCTGGTGGCCGGCGCCACGGTGAGCGCCACGGGGATGGTTGGCGACGACCCCAACGTGGTTGCGGACTGGGTCAACGTCGCCAAAGGCGAAGCCGACCTGGTGGTCACCAGCGGCGGGGCGTCGGTGGGTGAGCACGACTGGCTGCGCGAGGTGCTCTCCCGCGAGGGCCAGCTCACGATGTGGCGGGTGGCCATGAAGCCGGGCAAGCCGGTGGCCTTCGGCCGCATTGGCGGTGTGCCGGTGCTGGCGTTGCCCGGCAACCCGGGCAGCGCCCTGGCCTGCGCCCACGCCTTCGTTGCCCCCGCCATCCGCGCCCTCGCCGGCGGCGATCCCGAACCGGCCTGGTTGGCGTCCGAGCTCGCCGCAGATGTGGCCGGCCAACCCAACCGCACCTTGCTCTGTCCGGTGAAGATGCAGGCAGGCCACGGTGTCGGCCGGGCCACTCCCCTGCCCGTGCTCTCGGGCGCCCTGTCCCACCTGCTCCAGTTCGACGGGTTCGCCATCGTCCCTCCGGGTGGCCTGCCCGCAGGGGCGCCGGTTCGAGTGGAGCTGGTCGGCTGATGGCGGACCCGGACTGGGTGACTCGGACTGATGGATGACCCGGCCTGATGGCGGCCCAGGATTGATGGCCCATGTTGGCGGGCCGATCATCGTCACTGGCCTCGAGCACGATCCACTCGACGTGGCCGGGCTCGTCCAGGCCATCCGCCGGCCCGACTGTGGCGGCCTGGTGGTCTTCGAAGGCACCGCTCGGGCCCAGAGCGATGGCAGGATCGTGCTGAGGCTGGAGTACGAGGCCTACGAACGTCGGGCCCTCACCCAGCTCCGGGCGCTGGCCGAGGACGTGGCGGAGCGCTTCGCCCTCGGCGGCGTGGTGGCCGTGCACCGCGTGGGAGCCGTCGACGTGTGCCAGCCGGCGGTGGTGGTCGCCGCCGCTGCCGCCCACCGCTGCGAGGCCTTCGCCGCCGCCCAGCAGCTCATCGACCGGACCAAGAGCGAGGTGGCCATCTGGAAGAAGGAGGTCTTTGCCCAGGGCCACGATTCCTGGGTGGGGAACGGCGACACCTGATGGCCTTCGGCTACCCGGTGTCGCTGGAGCTGGAGGGGCGGCGGTGTGTGGTGATCGGCGGCGGCGACGTCGCCGAGGACAAGATCGCCGCCCTCCTGGACGCGGGTGGAACCGTCACCGTGGTGGGCGCCCCCGTGACCGAGGGAATCCGTCGGCTGGCGGCAGAGGCTCGACTGCAGCTGGTGGAGCGACCCTATGCCGACGGCGACCTGGAAGGCGCCTTCCTGGCCATCGCCGCCACCGAAGCAACCTGTGTCAACGCCGAGATCTTCGCCGAGGCCGAGCGGCGCGGCGTGCTCCTCAATGCCGTGGACGACGTCGACCACTGCCACTTCTCCGTTCCCGCCGTGGTGCGCCGGGGCGAGTTCGTGCTCGCCGTCTCCACCGGTGGCAAGGCTCCCGCGCTGGCCAAGCGCCTCCGCATGGGCCTGGCCGATCAATTCGGGCCCGAGTACGGAACCCTCGTCAACCTGCTGGGCGAGGCCCGGGCGGAGGCCATCGCCGACAGAGAGGGCGACTTCGCCTCCTGGGCCCGCCGCTGGCAGGACGCCCTCGACCACGACCTGGCCGGCCTCGTACGCCAGGGCCGCGTGCACGAGGCCAAGCGGTTGGTCCTTCATGCCCTGCGGGGAGCAACGTCGACCCCGCCGCCGGGGCGGGTGTGGATCGTGGGTGCCGGACCGGGTGACCCCGGCCTCTTGACCGTTCGGGGCAGGGCGGCGCTGCTCGCCGCCGACGTGGTGGTCTACGACCGCCTGGTTCCGGCCGAGCTGATCGACGGCATGGAGGCCGTGTACGTGGGCAAGCGCGCCGGTGACCATGCCGTCCCCCAGGCCGACATCAACAAGCTCCTCGTGGACCTGGCCCGCAACGGCAAGCGGGTGGTTCGCCTCAAGGGAGGTGACCCGTTCGTGTTCGGCCGGGGAAGCGAGGAGGCCGAAGCCCTGGCCGCCGAAGGCGTCGAGTTCGAGGTCGTGCCCGCCCCCAGCTCGGCCATTGCCGCGCTGGCCTACGCCGGCATCCCGGTCACCGACCGGCGCTTCGCCTCCTCGGTCGCCGTGGTCACCGGTCACTGCTCGCCGGAAAAGACCGTCGACTGGCGAGCTCTGGCCACCGCCGTCGACACCATCGTGGTCCTCATGGGCCTGGCCAACCTCACTCACATCGTGGATGAGCTGCTGGCCGGCGGTCGGCCCCCCAACACGCCGGCGGCGGTCATCCAGGACGGGACCCTTCCCACCCAGCGCGTGGTGGATGCCGACCTCGGCCACCTTCGCGATGCGGTGGCGACCGCGGGGATCGGTTCCCCGGCGATCGTGGTCATCGGGGACGTGGTGCGGCTGCGGGAGCGGATCGGCTGGTTCCCGCTCGACCGCCCGGAGGCCGGGCGTCAGGCGGCGCCCGTCAGCGCGGCGACGGCGGCCACGAGGCGGTCGACCTCCTCGTAGGTGTTGTAGCCGTGGGGCGAAAGGCGCACGCCACCGCCGCGCGCCGAGCACACCACGCCCCGGGCCGCAAGGAGCTCGTTGACGGTGACGGGGTCCTGACCGTCGACGATGAAGGTGACGATGCCGGACCGGCCGTGCGCCGAGCGGTCGCAGGTCACCGTGGCCCCGACGGACGCCAGGCCCGCGCATGCCCGGTCCGTGAGGTCCGAGACGTGATCCCATACCGTCTCGATGCCGGCGCCCAGCAGAAGGTCCAGCGAGGCGCCCATGCCGTGGATGCCCACCATGTTGGGGCTGCCGCCCTCGAAGCGGCGCGCCGAGTCGTCCCACACGAGGTCGAGGTTGTCCCACTGCTCGCGGTGGACCACCGAGGCCCATCCCGGCTCCAGCGGTCGCAGGTCCTCCAGGCACGAGCGGCGCACGTACAACACGCCGATGCCGAGCGGACCGAGCAGCCACTTGTGGGCATCGGCCATGGCGAAGTCCACGCCCCAGGCCTCCAGGTCGGCGGGCACCACCCCGAGGCCCTGGATGACGTCGGCGCACAACAGGGCTCCGGCGTCGTGACACACCGACGCCAGGCCGGCCAGGTCGGTGCGCCAACCCCTTGCGAACTGGACCCAGCTCGTGGCCACCACCTTGGGAGGCGGCCCGGAGGCGATGGTCTCGGCGAAGGCACCCACGGGCAGGCAGCGACCGGTTCCCACCGGCGGCACCAGATCGACCACCACACCCTGGTCCCGCAACCCCAGCCAGGGGTAGATCGTGGAAGGGAACTCCAGATCGGGCACCACCACCCGGTCACCCTCCCTCCATGCCAGTCCGTTGGCCACGAAGCCCAGCCCTTCGGTGGTGTTCTTCACGAAGGCCACGTCGTCGGTCGGAACGCCCATGAGGGCCGCCGCACTGGCCCGCACCTCCTCGGCCCTCTCGGCGTGGCCGGCATAGGACAGGCCCCCGTCGCTCACGAGGTCTCGGGCGCATCGGTGCTGGGCGTCCAGCGCCGGAGCAGGGAGGGCCGTGATGCCGGCGTGGTTCAGGTAAGCCCAACGATCGGTGACGGGGAAGTCGGCACGGTCGAGCGGTGGTGTGGAGGACATAGGGTGCGGTGTGCTTGCTAGCGCTCGGCCGCACCCTACGTCCTCGCCTTCGGTCAGGGACGTGTTCCTCGAGGCAGTCACCGTCGGCGGAGGACTGCTTCGCACGCCCGAGGTGGCCCGCAGATGGGCGGAACCCAGCGCCCTGCCCGAGCTCTCCGTCCGAGGGTTGGCCGGGCACCTGGTGCGCTCCCCGGTCCAGGTCCAGACGTACCTCGACCGCCCCGAGCCCAACGGCCCCACCATCAGCGCCGCCGAGTACTTCGCCACCGTCGTCGACACCGACGACATCTCGGCACCGGTGCACCGGGCGGTACGGGAACGGGGAGAAGAGCGCGCCGCTGCCGGCCACGCCGCGCTGGTTGACGAGCTCGACGCCGTGACGGCGCGGCTCTCCTACCGGCTCGGTGCCGAGCCCGAGGGGCGGCGGGTCCGCGTGGCCTATGACCTGATCCTGCTGCTCGACGAGTACCTGCGTACCCGAATCGTCGAGATCGCCGTCCACGTCGACGACCTGGCGGTGAGCGTGGGAGTGGAGCCCCCCCGGCTGGGAGCCGGCGTCACCGACGTGGCCATCGCCACCCTGGTCGGGGTGGGGCGCGTTCGCCACGGCGACGGCGCCGTCCTGCGGGCGCTGGCCCGCCGGGAGCGCGACCCGGTCCACGCACTACGGGTCCTGTGAGCCACGTGGTCTCCAACCTCTTGCACCTGGCCGGCTATCCCGTGTCGTTGGTCGTCATCGCCCGCTGGGTCCCTGTGGTGCGAGAGCGGCGATGGCGATGGTTTGCCGCCCATCAGGTGGGCGTGGCCGCGGTGGTCGTCGGCTGGCTGCTCCGTGGCAGAGCCGGCCCCGTCGCCGTCAACGGGGGCTGGCTGGTGGTGGCCGCAGTCTGGTACGCCCTCGGCGGACGAGCGACAGGGAGTCGCTTGACAAGAGCCTGATCATCCTTAAGCTAACGGCGATAGGTTGTCGTTGTTAGCGAACAAGGAGGCCGTGATGCTCGATCGACTGGGACGTTTCACCGTCCGGCGCCATCGGCGATCCTGCTGGCCACCCTCGTGGCCTTCGCCGTGGCAGGGGCCGTCGGCGGCGGGGTCGCCGACCACCTCTCCTCCGGTGGCTTCGAGGACCCGAGCGCCGAGTCCATCAGGGCCAAGCGAGTGGTGGAGAACAAGTTCGGCGCCGGCGACCCCAACTTGGTGTTGTTGGTCACGGCCCGTAGCGGGAGCGTGGACGACCCCGCCGTGGCCGCTGGCGCAGCCGCTCTCACCCAGGAGCTGGCCAACACCCCGGGCATCCAGCAGTCGGTGTCCTACTGGACCCTCGGGTCGCCACCACCCCTCCGGAGCACCGACGGCAGCCAGGCGCTGGTGCTGGCTCGCATCAGCGGCGACGAGGACACCGTCAACGCCCGGGTCGAGGAGCTGTCGCCGGCCCTCACCCGCCAGAACGACGCCTTCTCCGTCGGGGTGAGCGGGTACGCCGAGGTGTTCCGCCAGGTGGGGTGAGACCATCGAGACCGATCTGGTGAAGGACGAGGGCATCGCCCTGCTGATCACGCTGGTGCTGCTGGTCGTGGTGTTCGCCAGCGTGGTGGAGGCCGGCCTGCCGGTTGGCATCGGTGTGCTTTCGATCGTGGGCACCTTCTTCGTGCTGCGGGTGCTGGCCGAGCTGACCCAGGTGTCCATCTACTCGCTCAACCTGACCACGTTCATGGGTCTGGGCCTGGCCATCGACTACAGCCTGTTCGTCATCTCGCGCTATCGAGAGGAGCTGCGGCGGGGCCTCGAGCCGGCCGATGCCGTGGCGCGCTCGGTGCAGACCGCAGGCCGCACGGTGCTCTTCAGCGCCGGGACGGTGGCCGTCTCCCTGGCCGCCCTGCTGGTCTTCCCCCTCGCCTTCCTGCGCTCGTTCGCCTACGCAGGGATGGCCGTGGTGGCGGTGGCGGCCGTGGCCTCGGTGGTGGTGCTGCCGGCGGCGCTGGCCGGGCTCGGGCGCAACATCGACCGCCTGGCCCTCTTCCACCGCCCCTACAAGGACGTGGGTGAGGGCTTCTGGCATCGCATGGCGGTCAGAGTCATGCGTCGGCCACTGGTGACGGTGGCCGCCGTCGTCACCCTCCTCCTCCTGCTCGGGCTTCCATTCCTCCACATCCGGTTCGGGAACCCCGACGACCGGGTGCTGCCGCCGAACATCAGCAGCCGCCAGGTCCAGGACGAGGTCAGGCGGAACTTCTCGTCGCGGGAGGCGGGGGCGGCGCTGGTCGTTGCCACCGGCACCGGTTCCTCGGCCTCCCGCCAGGCCGACGTGGGCGCCCACGCCGGCAGCCGCCTGGTAGCACCACCCGGACCGGCGTCGGCCCGCTTCAGCTCCGGCGACGGCACCTGGTTGTCCGTGGTGCCCTCGGTGGAACCGGTCTCGGCGCGGGGCGAGCGGTTGGTGAAGGACATCCGCGCCGCGCCCAGTCCGTTCCCGGTGTCGGTTGCCGGCCTCTCCGCCGAGCTGGTGGACAGCAAGGCCGCCATCCTCGGGCGGCTGCCCCTGGCCGCCGGCATCATCACCGTGATCACGTTCACGCTGCTGTTCCTGATGTTCGGCAGCGTGCTGGTCCCGCTCAAGGCGGTGGTCCTCAACCTGCTCAGCCTCACGGCCACCTTCGGGGCCATGGTGTGGATCTTCCAGGACGGCCACCTGGCCGGCTTCCTCGACTTCACCCCCACCGGCTCCATAGTCGTGGCCATGCCCATCCTCATGTTCTGCATCGCCTTCGGCCTCTCCATGGACTACGAGGTGTTCCTCCTGTCACGCATCAAGGAAGAGCACGACCGCACGGGTGACAACGAACGATCGGTGGCCATCGGGCTCGAGCGCACCGGGCGCATCGTGACCGCAGCCGCCGCCCTGCTGGGCGTGGTGTTCCTGGCCATGGCCACCTCGCGCGTGTCGTTCATGAAGCTGTTCGGCGTCGGCCTTACCATGGCGGTGCTCATGGACGCCACCCTCATCAGGGCCACGCTCGTGCCGGCCTTCATGAAGCTGGCCGGCGAGGCGAACTGGTGGGCGCCCGGTCCCATGCGGCGGTTCCACGAGCGGTGGGGTTTGCGCGAGGCCGCGGCCGCTCCCGACGACCTCGCCGGATTGGCCCCCACGGCCGAGCGGGTGCCGTAACCATGGGCGCCCCGGCGCGCCGGCGGCGGGCGCCCAAGGGAGAGGGCGACCGCCTCCGCGACGAGATCCTCGCCGCCGCCGAACACCTGCTGATCGAGACGGGGGACGAGGCAGCCGTGTCCATTCGCGCCATCGCCGATGCCGTCGGAGTGACACCCCCGTCCATCTACCTGCACTTCGCCGACAAGGATGAGTTGGTCTTCGCCGTCTGCCAGCTCGAGTTCGCCGAGCTCGGCCGTCGCATGGAGGAGGCGGGCCGGGGGGTGGAGGACCCGGTGCAGGCCCTCAAGAACCTTGGACGGGCGTACATCGCGTTCGGAACCGAGCACCCCGCCCAGTACCGCATCCTCCTCATGGGCAAGCGGGAGCTATCCCGGGAGGACTTCGAGTCCGGAACCCTGCCGGGCATGGAGGCCTTCGGCCAGGTCGTCGCCAGCGTGCAGGCGTGCATGGAGGCTGGAGCCTTCGCCCCGGGGGACCCCTTCCTGGTGGCCATGGGCCTGTGGGCGGTCGTGCACGGGGTCACGTCGCTGCGGATCACCGTTCCCGGCTTCCCCCTGGTCGATGCCGAGGTCCTCATCGACCACGTGCTCGAGGTGCAGTCTCGAGGCCTGACTGCACGCGATGGGCAGAACGAGTAAGCATGGGGCCGCATCCTGGGACACCAGCATTCGAACACCAGCATTCGAACACCAGCAATCGGTACACCAGCATTCGGGACAAAGGAGCGCACCATGACCGACGCGGTCGAAGGCGTCTGCGAGAAGTGTGGAGCCGGCGTGAGCATCGGTGAAGAGGGCACGCTCGTGTGCGACGGCTGCAACGTGGCCACCGGTGTGTGCACGTGCGAGGGCCGTGCGGCCACCACGTGGGCGCCGCCGGATCGCGAGAACACATAGCGCAGTGGACGATCGGGAGGTGGTGCGGGCCTTCGTCGCCGACGGGGCCCGGCAGGGGTTCGGCCTGACCTTGAACATCGAGAGGGACGCTCTCCTCCTCGACGGGTGGTGGCACGCCGCCCTTCGAGTCGCACCCGATACCTTCATGGTCCGCACCGATGAGCCGCCCCGCCACACCGGCACGCTCGAGGATCTCGTCGCCGAGCTCACGGCTCGTGGACTTGTCCACGTGGCCGACGACCTGCCGTTGACCACGGCGCTGGCGTACGCCCAGCTGCAGCTCAGCACCGGCGTGACCTGGGGCCTGTGGGCCACCGACCGCGCCTCGGGGGAGTCGACCCTGGCGGCTCGGGTGGACCCTGACTCATACGTGCAGGACAGCGAGCTGATGGAGGTCGTAGAACCGGAAGAGATCACGGACCTGAGCGCCGAGCTCGAGGGAGCCCGGCGGCTGGCCGGGCTGCCGCCCTCGGTGATCGTGGGCGTCGGTCTCGACCCCGTCGCTTTCCGCCAGCTCCAGCCGGCCATCCCCGAGTGCCGCTGGGAGGCGGTGCCCCTGGGCGCGGGGCCGGGAGCGTGTGGCCCCCTGAGTCCCGCCCTGGTCCTGGTGGATGCCACGAGCGAGGCGGGCAAGGAGTTCATCATGGAGTTCAGGGCCGACGCCTGCGGTCGCTTCCTCCCCGTGGTGGCGCTGACCAACGAGGAGTTGCCCCTCGGTGCGGACGAGACCCTGAGCCCCGACCTCGAGCCCTTGCAATGGGTGGAGCCCATCCGCAAGCTCCTGCCGTAGCCGGGCCGGCTTCGACAGGCTGCGCAAGTCGTTCGACCGACCCTGCGCGGACACCCTCCCGACGCTACGTTGACCGGCGTGAGGCGTGGCTACGACCTGGTGATCGTGGGGATGGGGTCGGGCGGGATGGTGGCGTCGGAGTTCGCCGCATCCCTCGGGCTCAGGGTGGCCACGGTCGAGCGAGGGCGCGTCGGAGGCGACTGCCTCTGGACCGGCTGCGTCCCTTCCAAGGCACTCCTGGCATCAGCCAAGGTGGCCCATCATCTCCGCACCGCCGACCGGTGGGGCCTGCCGGCACTGGACACGCTGGACATCGACACGTCGCTGGTGTGGAAGCGCATCCGTGAAACCCAGGCCCAGATCGCCGCCACCGACGACAACCCCGAGCGCTACCGAGCCCTCGGAGTGGAGGTCGTCCACGGTGACGCCCGCCTCACCGGCCCTCACAGCGTGGAGGTCGACGGCCGGACACTCTGGACGCGCTACATCCTGATCTGCACCGGGAGCCGGCCGGCCCAACCCCCCATCGAGGGTTTGGAGGAGGCGGGCTATCTCACCAGCGAGAACATCTTCGAGCTGGAACGGGCCCCGAGGAGCGTGGTGGCCATCGGCGGTGGCCCCATTGCCATCGAGATGGCCCAGGCCCTACGGCGCCTGGGGCTCGGCGTCACCGTCCTCCAGAGGGAGGACCAGATACTCGGCAAGGACGAGCCCGAGCTGGTTGCCCTGCTGACCCAGGTCCTGAGGGAGGAGGGCGTCGACCTCCAGCTCGGCGTCGCCGTCGACCGGGTGACGGTGGAGGACGGGCAGAAGGTGGTCCATGGTCACCGGGGGAGCGATGAGGTGCGCTTCGTCGCCGAGGAGCTCCTGGTGGGCGTTGGTCGCAAGCCCAACGTCGAGCACCTGGGCCTAGATGCCGCCGGTGTCAGCGTGGGCAGCCGAGGCATCGAGGTGGACGAGCGCATGCGCACCAACGTGGACTCGATCTATGCCGGCGGTGACGTCGCCGGCCGCTTCCTGTTCACCCATTCAGCCGGGCACGAGACGGTGCGGGCCGTGAGGGACATGTTCTTCCCCGGAAAGGGCGTCGTCAGCGAGCTGGTGCCGTGGTGCACGTTCACCGATCCGGAGCTGGCCCACGTCGGCCTCACCCAGACCGAGGCCCGCAAGATCCACGGCGACAGGATTCGGGTGCGCCGGCTGGACCTGGCCCACTCCGACCGGGCCCGCGCCGACGGCGAGTCCTTAGGGCGCTTCATGGCCGTGTGCGGGCCGGGCGACCGTCTGCTGGGCGCCCACATCCTGGCCCCCCACGCTGGCGAGATGATTCACGAGCTGGCCTACGTCGTGAGTCGCAAGGGCCGGCTGAGCGAGCTGTCCAAGCTCATCCACGTGTACCCCACGCTGTCGACATCGATCGGCCAGCTGGCCGCCGAGTCCAGCTTCGACAACGCCCAGCGCTTCCGCTGGCTCACCACGCTGTCCCGCCTCGGAGGAACCGGGGCGTTCCCCTCTAGCCGAGACGCCTAGGAGGCAACGATGTCCATCTACGAGCTGCTCCTCTTCGTGCACATCATGGCCGCCATCGTGTGGGTGGGTGGGGCCGTCGCCAGCCAGATCATCTCCTTTCGGGTCCTGAATGCGGGCGACGCCGGTCGGAAGGCCGCCCTCGCCGGCGACCTCGAATGGATGGGCACCCGAGTCTTCACGCCGGCGTCGGGGATCCTGCTCCTGTTCGGCATCTTCCTCGTGCTCAACGCCAAGTGGAGCTGGGGGGAGCCCTGGATCGGGGGCGGCATCGCCATCTGGCTCGTCTCCACCGTCCTCGGCATCGCCTTCTTCGGCCCCGAGCTGGGGCGTATCCAGAAGCTGACCGAAGCCGAGGGACCGGAGTCCCCCGCGGTGATGACTCGGGTCAACAAGCTGATCCTGGTCTCGAGGGTGGAGCTGGGCCTGTTGATCCTCGCCGTTTTCCTGATGTCGACCAAGCCCGGCACCAACTTCTGAGCACGTCGCTTCAGCCGCCGTCCTCGAGGTTCGAGCGAGCAGGACGGAAGCCTTCGGACGGCCGGCGGGTGTGGGCGCTGGCGTCGGCACGGATGACGTGCATCACGGCGTTGATCTGCGCCAGGTGGGTGAAGGCTTGGGGGAAGTTGCCGAGGTGGCGCCCCGAGCGAGGGTCGATCTCCTCGGCGTAGAGGCCGAGCGGGCTGGCGTAGTTGAGCAGCTTCTCGCAGAGCTGGCGGGCTCTGCGCATCTCGCCGATCTCGGCCAGCGCCGACACCAGCCAGAACGAGCAGATGGCGAACGAGCCCTCCTCGCCCGAGAGGCCGTCGTCGGTCTCCTCCACCCGGTAGCGCAGGACCAGGCCGTCCACGGTCAGCTCCTCGGCGATGGCCAGCACCGTGCTGCGGACCCGTTCGTCGTCGGACGCCAGGAAGCGGACCAGCGGCATGAGCAGCAGGGAGGCGTCGAGGGCCTCGGTGTCGTAGTGCTGGGTGAACACGCCCCGTGCGTCCAGGCCATTGGCGCAGATGTCGGCGTGAATCTCCTCGGCCGCCGCCCCCCAGCGAGCCGCCCGCTCCTCGTCGCCGCGCATCTCGGCCAGTCGGGTGCCCCGATCGGCGGCCACCCAGCACATGAGCTTGGAGGAGGTGAAGTGCTTCGGCTCGCCCCGCACCTCCCAGATGCCGCGATCGGGTTCGCGCCAGTGGGCCAGCGCCGCCTCCACCTGGCGTTCGAGGATGGGCCACACTCGCTCGGGCAGGTGGTCCCGCGACTTGGTGTGCAGGTAGACCGAGTCCAGCACCGCCCCCCACACGTCATGCTGATCCTGGTCGTAGGCGCCGTTGCCCGCCCGCACGGGTCGGGCCCCCTCGTAGCCGGACAGGTGGTCGAGGATCACCTCGTCGAGCTTGCGCTCCCCGCCCACGCCGTACATGACCTGGAGAGCCTCGTCGTGCTCGCACACGTCGGCGACGAAGTAGAAGAAGTCGTTGGCCTCCCAGTCGAAGCCCAGGGTGTACAGGCCCCACAGCATGAACGTGGAGTCCCGGATCCAGGTGTAGCGGTAGTCCCAATTGCGCTCGCCGCCCGGGGTCTCGGGGAGTGACGTGGTGGACGCCGCCAGCATGGCCCCGGTTGGGGCGTAGGTGAGGCCTCGGAGGGTGAGGGCGCTGCGCTGGAGGTAGGTTCGCCACGGGTGGTCCGGGAAGTCGCCGTGGTTCAACCACTCACGCCAGTAATCCGAGGTGCGCTCCATGTGGTCGAAGGCTTCCTCGTAGCTCGCCGGCGGCGCCAAGTCGCCCCAGGAGAGGGCGGCAAACACGTTGTCGCCTTCGCGCAGCGTGGTGCGGGCGCTCGCGCGCCGGCCCTCGAAGCCGAGGCGCAGGTCGCTCACCAGCCGCAGCTCGAGGTCCACGCCGGGTGCCGTGGCTCGGCCCACCCCGTACCCCTCACCGTGGTAGTCCCATCGGGCCGCCACGCGCCCATAGTCGAACACTGGCTCACAGTCGAGGCTGACCTCCACCGTGCCGTGGACACACTTCATGGTGCGCACGAGCAGGCTCTCGGCCTCGTTGTCCGTGGGAACCCGCCGCTGGTTCCCCACTCGGTCGCGCCGGTGATACCAGGGCCCGACGCACAGGGCATCCCGCACGATCAGCCAGCCCGTCCTCGTCTGCCACGTGGTCTCCAGCACCATGGTGCCGGGCAGGTACCGGCGGCCGGCGGGCACGTCCACGCCGGCCGGCGCGAAGCGGAACCCGCCTGCGGCCCGATCGAGTATGGCGCCAAAGACGCTGGGCCCGTCGGGTCGCGGCAAGCAGAGCCACTCCACGTTGCTGCTCGGCGCCACCAAGGCCATGACCTCGCAGTCGGAGAGGAACCCGTACTCGGCGATGGGCGGGAAAGGGCTGGCGCCGGCCGCCCTGTCGGTGACGAAGGCACCCAGTTGCTGGTCTCCGGCGCCGGAAACCGAGGTCGCCCTACCCCCGACCTCGCTCACGGAGCCTCGGTCATGGCGCCTGGGCTGCGATGTCGACCACCTGCTTGATGCCGCCGGCGCGCCCCGCGAGCAGCTCCTCGTAGGCCTCCATGGGGTGATGCGAGACAAGGCCTTCCACCGCGTCCGGCCAACGCCGGTCGAGCTCGCCAAGGTCGCGGATGGCCGCTTCGAAGGCGCCCTTGCCGGCGTTGACGCTTCCCAGCACCACCTGGTTGCGGAGAACGAGGTTGCGCATGAGCCGGTCGGTGTCGACCTCGATGGGCGCCTTGCGGCCGGGCACGCCCGTGAACACGAAGACGCCGTTGGTACCGAGGATGCCAAGGACGTCGAAGGCCAGCTTCGACGCGCCCACCGCCTCGTAGACGAGGTCGATGTTGCCCACCTCCTCACCCAGCTGATCGGTCGAGTGGGTCTCGGAGCTGAGGTAGCGGGCACCGACCGCCTCGGCCACTTCGGAGGCGTCGTTGGGGGCCGGCGAGCGTGAGTACACGACGGTCTCGAACCCGGCCACGACCAGGGCCATGGCGCCCAGCAGGCCGACCGGTCCGGCTCCGAGCACCACCGCGGTGTGGTCCTCTGTGCCCCAGGGCAGGCGCCGCTGGATGTGCTCGACCTGCTCGAGTGCCTTCTCGGCGATGGTGAGGGGCTCCACCAGCACGGCCACGTGGCGGAGCGCCTCCGGGACCGTGTTCATGTACTCCTGGTCGTCCACCACCAGCTCGGCCATGTACCCGTGCTCCTGCTTGATGCCCCGCTCCCTGAAGTCACCGGTGGAGCAGAAGTCCTGGCGGCCCGACCGGCACGGCCGGCAAGAAGCGTGGGGACAGGGCCGGCGGACCATGGGGACGACCAGGTTGCCGGGCTGCAAGGACGTGACCCCCGGGCCCACGTCCACCACCTCGGCCAGGGACTCGTGACCAATCACCAGGTGATCGCATCCCGCCGGTGGCTCACCGTACTCGAAGGCGGCGATCTCCCGGTCGGTGCCACAGACCCCGACCTCGAGCATCCGGAGGAGCACCTCGGTGGCCGAGGCGACCTCCGGCACATCGTGCTCGACGATGGCGACGAAGCGCCTGCCGGGGTTCACCGCGATGGCCCTCACGGAGGATCAGCTTCGCGCCCTGTACCAGGCCGCGCACGGCGCGAGGCCGGCCGGACCCGATCTCTACGCCCTGGCGCGGCCCCTTGTGGCGGCGCGGTAGATCAACAGCGCGATCACGGCACCGATGATCGACCCGATCAGGCCTGACGGTTGGAGTGCGCCCTTACCGAAGTCCTTGCCGAAGAGCACGTAGCCGAGGAAGCCGCCAACGAAACTCCCCACGATGCCGAGCAGGATGGTGCCGGCGATGCCTATGGGGTCCGGTCCGGGCACGAGGAGACGGGCCAAGGCTCCGGCCACCAGACCAAGAATCAACAAGAGGAGCAGCAGCGTGATCATGGATCGCCTATGCCCACGAAGGGCAATCTGAAAACGTCGTCTCCTGCCGGTATCCTCGGCTGGGGATGGACCTTCGTGACGTCCTCGCCGGGCCCATCCTTCGGCGGGCCGAGCCGGAGAGAGTCTGCATCTGGCTCGCCACGAGCGCCGCTGATGACGTGAGCGCCGAGGTGTTCTCTCTCCAGTCCGGGCACCCTCGCCGCGTTGGGGGCGGCGGCGCTCACCGCGTGCGCCTGGGGCCCAGCCTGTACGTGCACCTCGTCATCGCCGTTCCCGACACCGAGCGCTTCCCTGTCGACGAGCTGCTCGGGTACGACATCGAGGTAGCCGGCGACGGGCCGCCCCGCCGCCTGGCCGACCTCCATCTGCTGAGCGGCCGGCGCTCGATTGCCTACTCGGGCATGCCGCTGCCCACCTTCTTCCTGCGCGGCGAGTCGACGCCCGCCCTCCACCTGCTGCACGGCTCCTGCCGGCTGCTGCACGGCAAGGGCGAAGATGCCTTCCCCGCCGCCGACGACGCGCTGGCGGCGACGGCGCGCGACCTCGCCGAGCGGCCGTCGGTGATGTTCCTCACGGGTGACCAGATCTACGGCGACGACGTGGCCGGCCCGCTGATCGGGCACTACACCCGGCTGGGGGCGGCGCTCCTCGGACCGGATGACGACGACGCCATCCCCGCCGTGCCTCCGCTCTCCGACGTCCCCATCTACGGGCGCCAGGACCTGGCCGGGGAGAAGGCCTGTTTCACTTCGGAGAAGGCGTCGAACCACCTCTTCAGCCTGGGCGAGTTCGCGGCCGCCTACCTGGTGGCGTGGGACGAGGCCAACTGGCCGGCACGCTTTACTCCCGCCGAGGAAGCGGTGCCCGAGGACCGGGCCGAAGGACGGGAGTTGGCCCGGCTGCGACGCAAGTACCGGAGCGAGGTCGGATGTCTGCAAGCGGCTCGCCGGGCGTTGCCCGCCGTACGCCGAGTGCTGGCCAATGTGCCCGTCTACATGATCTGCGACGACCATGACGTGACCGACGACTGGAACATCACCGCCGAGTGGCGGCGAAGGATGGAGGGGTCGCCGACGGGCCGGCGGGTGGTGGCCAACGCCCTGGGCGCCTATTGGGCCTTCCAGGGATGGGGAAACGATCCCGGGGAGTTCGACGACGGCTTCGTGAACGCCGTGGCCGGAGGACCGGAGGCGGGCTCGACACGAGACGAGTCGTTCGACGACGCCCTGCTGTCGTTCGATCGCTGGAGCTACTGCGCGCCCACCGACCCCCCGACCATCGTGCTCGACACCCGGACAAAGCGCTCCTATGACAGCGATCGGGGCGCGGCCCGGCTCATCGGCACTGACGAGCTGACCCGGGTGAAGTCTCTGGTGCGGGAGGCCGGAGTGGCGCCATCGGGTCCCGCCATCTTCGTCTCACCGGTGCCCGTGTTCGGGCTCGAGCTGCAGGAGCGTCGCCAGAAGTTCCTCGAGGGCAAGCTCGGTCCCTACGAGATCGACTTCGAGGAATGGCACTCGAACCTCAAGGGCCTGACCGACCTCATGCGCTGCCTGGCGGCGGACATCGGCCTCACCCGTTGCCTGATGCTCTCGGGTGACGTCCACTACGGGATGAGCGTGGACATCACGTTCAAGGTGGGCGATCACGAGCTGCGGATGGCCCAGCTGGTGAGCAGCTCGTTCAAGCACAGCGGCGCCCTGGCCAAGCACGGCCTTCACCTGCTCGGCCGCCTCGCGCGGCGCCGGCACCGCCGGATCGGCTGGGAGCACGCTCCGAGCTGCGAGGGAGCGGCCAACCTGGGCGAGCGTCTCCTTCGCCGCCCGGTGAACACTGACGATTGGGGGGACTCTCCCGTCTTCCTGTCCCCCCGGGTGGCGGGCTGGCTCAAGATCGACCAGCCCCCCGACTACGAGGAAGTCCGTCATTACGCCCCCCCGCAGGAACGACCCTCGATGCTCATCGTCGGTGAGGCCAACGTGGGCCTGGTGTCGGTCCACCACGACCGCGTGGTGCAGCGCCTGCTCGGCCGTACCGGACCGGACCAGACCGTCACCTACACAAGCACCATCACCATGTAAGGCGGGCCGGCGTGGGGTGAACTGCGACGGCTCAGCGCCCGAGCAGGCCGCCCAGCGCCGCGCCGCCACTGCCGCCGGTCTGGCCGGGCATGATCTGCTTTATCCACGCCTCCAGAGCGGCGGGGTTCCTGGTCTGGGTCATCACCCAACCCGGCCCGGTGAAGTCGAACACCAGCCCCTCGCCCGACTTGAGCGTCTGGATCACACCGCCGGCGACCTTTCGTATCTGGCTGTTCACCGTCTCCCCGAAGGCCACCACATGACCGGTGTCGATGGTCACAGACTCCCCCTCGGCCAAGACGACTGTGTCCAGAGCGCCATAGCAGGCCAGCAGGATGGTGCCGCTGCCCGTGGCGCGCACAAGGAAGCCCCCCTCCCCACCGAAGAGGTTCTTGAAGCCTCCCCACTTGGTGTCCAGCTCGACACCGGCCGACGACGCCAACCAGGAGCCCTTGGTGACCGACATGGGCTCGCTGGGTGTGACTCCGGCCACGACGATGTCGCCGGCCAGGTGGTGGGCGACATCGACCCATCCACCCGAGGCCGGTGCCGTGAAGCTGGTGATGAAGAGGCTCTCGCCTCCGAGCACCGAACGCTTCAGCCCCTTGAGCACCCCACCCTGGGTGCTGGCCTGGATCGAGACACCGGAGGAGGTCGCCATCATGGCGCCCGACTCGGCTCTGACCTGCTCGTTGGGCTCGAGACTGATTCGAGCTGCGGCGAAGGAAGGGTTGTGGCGAAGGTCGACGTTCACGGCCCAACGCTACCGGCACCCGGTTCGGTCAGGGCATGAGCAATGACCAGGCCGAGGGGACCACCCGGTACGTCCGGTCCGAGAGCTCTCCGCCGATCTCACCGTCCACGTTGTGACGGACGGGGTCGCCACTGATGCGCACCTCGCGGCCCCGGGCGTGGTGCACGTCGTCGCGTCCAAGGTGCCGGCCCTTGCGCAAAGCGCTGGCGAAGGCCACCCGCGATGCGGGGCCGGTGGCGTTGACCACCACCACGTCGAGGAGGCCATCGTCTGGGTTCGCGTCCGGGCACAGAGGGGTGCCGCCGCCGATGGTCTTCCCGTTCCCCACGCCAACCATCAGCTCGGCGTCACCTCCGACGGCGGCGCCGTCCACGCTCACCTCCAGCTCCCAACCCTGATCTCGTACGGCGGCGATCAGCGCTCCGACGGGATAGGCCACGGGCCCGAGCCGCTTCTTCAGCGCCTTGGCGTCCTCTGCGGCCTCGGCTCCGAGGCCGGCGTGGGCCATGTTCACCACCACACCCCCGTCGTCGCCCACCAGGACGTCCAGCCGGCGAGCCTTACCGGTGGCGGCCACGGAGGCGGCCTCCCGTGGGTCGAGGGGGAGGCCCAGGCCACGGGCGAAGTCGTTGCCAGTGCCCAGCGGGACCAGCCCAAGGGTGACCTCGCCCAGCTCGCCGCGGTCCCACAGCCGCTGCACGGCGAAGTGCAGGCTTCCGTCGCCTCCGGCGACCACGAGGGTCCGGCCGTCCAAGCGGTCCAGGGCGCGGTCCAGCTCCTTGGCCTCGGCGATACGCACCAGCTCGGTCTTCCCGTGGCCGGCGAGGACGCCGGTCACGGCTTCGACCTGGTGCCGTTCACCGTTGAGCCGGCCTTGCCGCTGGCCACCACCAGGTATTCCATCGCGTCCATTGTGACCGGGAAGCAGGGGCCCGCCTACTCCTGGCCCGGGGGTTGGCGGCCTCGGCCTGGACCGCCGTCACGGTGAGATCCTCGGCCCCGGCGACGGTGATGGCGCCGGCCCCGTAGCGCCTGCGCTGGCGGATCTCGAGGCGACGAGCCACCCGGCTCAGCACGAGGTTCACCAAGATGTAGAGGAGGGCAGCAGCGAAGTACGACTGCAAAGGGTTCTGATAGAACTCGCCGGTGTTGCGAGCCCGGCGAAGCAGCTCGGGGAAGGCGATCACGAATCCCAACGACGTGTCCTTGAGCAGCGTGATCAGCTGGCTCACGATGGCCGGCACCATGCGGCGGGCGGCCTGGGGGACGACCACCGTCAACATGGCCTGCCAGTAGCTGAAGCCCAACGCATGGGCGGCCTCGGTCTGTCCCTTGTCCAGCGACAGGATGCCGGCTCGGAAGATCTCTCCGAGGATCGCGCTGTTGTAGACGACCAGAGCCAGAACGAGGTACCAGAAGACGGGCAGGTCGAGGCCGTACTTGGGCAGGGCGAGGCCGGCGAAGAGCACGAGCAACAGGAGCGGGAACCCCCTGAAGAACTCGACGTAGGCGCCGGCCACCAGTCGTAGGACCGGGGTCCTGGCCAGGCGCCCGAGGGCCAGGGCCGCCCCGATCACCATGGCCAGTGCCATGGCCACTGACGCCACCTGGAGCGTGGCGAGCAGGCCGTTCAGGAGGAAGCGGATCACCGCTCCCTCTGTCAGCGGCTCCCAACGTGCGGCGTCCAGCTGGCCGGTGTCGGCCAGGCGTCGAAAGGCGATGACGAGGACGGCGGCGATCACCGCCATGGCGCCCACCGAGACGAGCCTCACGCGTCGCCGACCGCGAGGGCCGAGCGCGTCCGCCAGCATTGGGACGGTCACGGCCGGCTCTTCATCGCTTGCCCCTCATCGCTTGATGGCCACGCGTCGCTCGAGGACGCCCACCAAGAAGCCGGACGGGAGGGTGAGCAAGAGGTAGGCCATGCCGGCCCCCAGGAAGACGGCCACCGGCCGCGCCGTCTCGTTGTTCAGGCGGTCGGCCACCTCGGTGAGCTCCACCACCGAGATGATGGATGCGATCGAGGAGTTCTTGATGAGGGCGATGAAGACGCTCCCGAGCGGGGCCAGGACCGTCCGGAAGGCCTGGGGAAGGACCACGCGTCCGAGCACCTGCGGAAAGGTGAGGCCGAGCGATCGGGCCGCCTCGGCCTGGCCCTTGGCCACGGCGTTGATGCCCGAGCGCACTGTCTCGGCCACGAAGGTGCTGGTGTAGGCGGACAGCACGATCACCGCCGAGGTGAAGGCCGAGTACTGGATCCCGAGCTTGGTGAACCCGAAGAAGAACAGGACCATGAGGACGGTGAGGGGCGTGTTCCGTACGGTCTCCACCCAGAGCGTTCCAGCCGTCCGCAGCGGTGGCACCGGACTGACCCTGAACGCCGCAACCACAGTCCCGATCACGAGCGCGGCGGAGAACGACACCAGGGTCAGCGCCACCGTCATCGCCATTCCGGCCAGGTACTGGCCGGCGTTGTCGACGACGACCCCCACGGTCCGACCTGCGAGGACTGCTAGGGCTTCGGGGTGGTACTCGGGGTGCTCGTGCTGGTGCTGGTGCTCGTAGAGGTGCTGGTGCTGGTGGAAGTGCTCGTCGTCGAAGCGGTGGTGGCGGTCGAACCGCCGGCGCCGGTGGGAGTGCTGGTGCTGGTGGGACTGCTGGTACCGGCCGAGGCGTAGCGGTCCACCTTCGGCGGCGGTTCCCTCTTGAGCCCCAGCGCGCCCAGCGTCGAGTCGAACGCCGCCTGCCACTCGCCGTTGGCGTAGATCTCCTCCAGCACGTCGTTGAGGAAGCTCCTGAAGACGTCGTCGCCCTTCTTGAGGCCGATGCCGTAGGGCTCCTCGCTGAAGGGCGCCTCAACCAGCTTGAAGGCACGGTCGGACCTGCTGACCAGGCCGGCGAGGATGGGGGCGTCAGTGGTGACGGCCTGAACCCGTCCGTCCCGAAGAGCCTCACCGCACTGCGAGTAAGTGTCGAAGAGCAAGACCTCGGCCTGCGGGGCCTTGGCCCGGAGGTTCTTCTCCGACGTGGACCCCTTGACCGTGCACGCCTTCTTGCCGTTCAGGTCGGTCACGGACTTGATGCTGCTGTCGTCGGACTTCACCATGAGGTCCTGCTTGGCCACGAAGTAGGGGCCGGCGAAGTCCACCTCCTTCTTGCGGGCGTCGTTGATGGTGTACGTAGCCACCACGATGTCCACCTTGCCGTCCTGGATGAAGGGCTCCCGGTTCTTGGAGACCGTCTCCACGGGCTCGATCTTGGCCTCCGCGCTCTTGACGTCACCACCGAAGATGGCGACGGCGATCCGCTTGGCGATCTCGACGTCGAAGCCCTCCACCTTGCCGGTGGTCGGGTTCTGCTGGCCGAAGCCGAGCTGGTCGTACTTGGTGCCCAGGGCCAGCTTTCCCTTGGCCTGGATCCTGGCCATGGTGCTCCCGGCCGGATGAGTGGGCGGTGGCTTGGTCTCACTGGTGCCGCTCGGTTCGCTGTCGCTCCCGCACGAGGCAGCCAGCACCGCCGTCAGGATCAGGGCCACCAGATGTCCGCGTCGCTTCCTCATGTTCCCTCCTGTTGTCGCAGTCGAATCAATGAGCCAGGACCTTGCCCAGGAAGTCCCTGGCGCGGGCGCTCTCGGGGTCGTGAAAGAACTGCTCGGGCGGTGCCACCTCGACGATCCGGCCTTCGTCCATGAACGCCACCCGTCGAGCGGCCGAACGGGCGAACCCCATCTCGTGGCTGACCACGATCATGGTGGTTCCCTCGTGGGCCAGCTCCAGCATGACGTCGAGGACCTCCTTGATCATCTCCGGGTCGAGTGCCGACGTGGGCTCGTCGAAGAGCATCACCTTGGGGTCCATGGCCAGCGCTCGGGCGATCGCAGCTCGCTGTTGCTGGCCGCCCGACAGCTCGGCCGGGTAGCGATCGGCCTTCTCGGCGATGCCCACTCGCTCGAGCAGCGCCATGGCCCGCTCGCGGGCTTCCCTCCTGGGCATCTTGCGCACCTTCTCAGGACCGAGGGTCACGTTCTGGAGCACGGTCTTGTGGGCGAAGAGGTTGAAGGACTGGAACACCATCCCCACGTCGGAGCGGAGCTTGGCCAGCGCCTTGCCCTCCTCGGGAAGGCCCACCCCGTCGATCTCGATGGTTCCGCTGTGGATGGGCTCCAGGCGGTTCAGGGTTCGACAGAGCGTGGACTTCCCGGACCCGGATGGGCCGAGCACCACCACGACCTCACCCTTCTCCACGGTGAGGTCGACGTCCTTCAGGACATGCAGGGGACCGAACCACTTGTTCACCTTCGTGGCGACGACCAGGGGTTCGACCACGGCCGGAGGCTAGTTCAGCTCCTGTTCGACGTCACTCGATCCTGGTCGTCTCGGCGAGATGCAGGTGGCGGCCAGCCACGTGGTTATGGGTACGGAGGCAACGAGCCCGATGCTGCCCACCAACGTTCGTACCAGCTCGATGGCAACCACCTCGCCGTTGGCCACCGAAGCGAGGGACTGCTTGCTCAGCACGAACAGCACCAGCAAGGGCATGGACGCCGCGGCATAGGCGAGGACCAGCGTGTTGACGGTGGACGCCACGTGGTCACGGCCGATGCGGATGCCCGCCAGGTACAGCCGTCGCCTCCCCATGGTGGGGTTGGCGGCGTGGAGCTCGGCGATGGCGGATGCCTGGGTCACGGTCATGTCGTCGATGGCACCCAGGGCGCCGATGACCACACCGGCGAGCAGCAGGCCGCGCAGGTCGATCGACCCCGCGGTGGCGGCGAGGAAGGTGGCCTCCTCGCTGGCGAAACCGGAGAACTGAGCGAGCTCCACGAACAGAACGGCCAGGAGGGCGGTGAGGCCCAGGCTGGCCAGTGTTCCGAGCAGGGCCACGGTAGTCATGGCCGTGAACCCGTGGGCGAGGTAGAGGGCGAAGTACGAGATGGCGGCGGCGCTCACCACGGCCACCCCGATCGGCGTGTTGCCGTCGATGATGGCGGGGACGGCGAAGGCCAGGAGCACCACCAAGCTGGCGCCCAGGCCGGCCAAGGCGGTGAAGCCGCGCAGGCGGCCGAGGATCACGACGGCCAGCGCGAACAACGCTGCCAACCAGAAGAGCACGGGCTTTCGTTGGCGGTCGGCGAACTGGTACTGGAAGCCGCTCGGGGCCGACGGGGTGTAGCTGAGCACCAGCTTGTCCCCGCGGCTCACATCGGGGGTGGTCTGGGACTGGGGGAAGTCGACGTCGATCGACTGCCCCTCGTCCGGTCCCTCCAGCAGCCGGAGGGTCACCAGATCGCACTCGATGCCCGACTCCGGCGGCGTGCCTTGGCACGCGCCGCCGCGCAGCCCGACGACCTCGGCGTCGTAGAAGCTCGACGGGGCCCCGGCCTGTTCGATGTTCGGTCGGGCCGCTCTGCTCCCCGGACGCCAGACCACGAGGCCGAGCAGGGTCATCACCGCCAGCACCGCGGCCACGACGTTCAGTGTCTGGAGCGTCCGTTTGGGGACCGGCAGGTCGTGGTGGGCGGCCACTGGCTCCGCTCCCATGCGGCCAGTGCCGTCGCCCGGAGCGGGGGGCTCTTCTTCGTTCACGAGGCCATTGTTGCCGGGGTCGTGAGCCGATCCGGGGATGTCCCGACGGTATGGGACTGGCCACCGCGAGCCAAAGCGCCAGGATCGGCGGGTCAGGGTCGGGCGATGGGACAGTCCCGCTTCGCTGCGGCCGGGGTGGGAGGTTGGCCACGCCGTTCTCGGGTAGGACTCACCGGATGCGTCGTGCGATCTACCGGGCCGCAAGGGGAGCAGGAGCCGGGCTCGTTGCCACTGTCCCCATGAGCCTGGTCATGTTCGCCGCCCAGCGCCTGGGACCGGTCGACGAGTTGGACCCGGAGATCATCACCGAGGCCGGCCTCGAAGCTGCAGGCGTCGAGGCGCCGGAGAGGAGCCAGAACTTCCTTTCCTCCCTGGCCCACGTCGGCTTCGGTACCGGAGTCGGCGCTCTCTACGGGCTGGTGAGCCCCCGCCTGCCACGAGTACCGTTCCTCACCGGGCCGCTCTACGGGTTGGCTGTGTGTGGCGCCAGCTACCAGGGGTGGATCCCGGCCATGGGCATCGCGCCGCCCTTGAGCCGGAGAGGCCCGGCCCGGCGCTCGATGCAGCTGCTGTCGCACGTCGTGTACGGGGCGGTTCTGGGCCGGCTGACCGGCCGTCGCTGACGAAGGAGGCATGGCCAGGCAATGGCGTCCGCGGGTGATGACACAGGGCAGGCGGGTGGGGACGGAGGCGGCGGGTCGCTGTGGCTCGACACGACGCCGGACACGGCGTACCCGCCGCTGGTCGGAGACGTCCGCTACGACGTGGTCGTCGTCGGCGGCGGGATCACCGGCCTGACCACCGCCTATCTGCTCAAGCAGGCAGGCAGCCGGGTCGCGGTGATCGAGCGTCACCGCGTCGCCACCGGCACCACGGGGAACACCACGGCCAAGGTCACGTCGCTCCACTCCTTGACCTACGCCCAGCTCGTCGACAAGCGCGGTGAGGAGGTGGCCCGGCTCTACGGCGAGGCCAACCAGGCCGCCATCGCCAAGATTGCCTCCCTGGTCGACCAGCTCGGCGTCGACTGCCAGTTCGAGCGAGCCGCGGCCTACACCTACACCGAGAGCGCAGACAACGTCGGCCAGGTGGAAGCGGAGGTGGAGGCGGCCGTGCGGCTCGGGCTGCCCGCTTCGTACACCGACCAGACCGACCTTCCCTATCCGGTGCGCGCCGCGGTGCGCTTCGAGAACCAGGCCCACTTCCACCCCCGGCGGTACTGCCTGGCCCTTGCCGCCGCCATCGACGGGGACGGCTCCACGGTCTTCGAGCAGACCGACGCTCTCGGCGTGGACGAGCAGCAGGACGGGGTGGTGGTGCGGACCTCGAACGGTGTGGTCAGCGCCAACCAGGTGGTGGTGGCCACCCTCCTGCCCTTCGTGGACAGGGGTGGCTTCTTCGCCAAGGCCCATCCCATGCGCTCGTACGCCATGGCCGTCAGGATCGGCGGTGACGTCCCTCGGGGCATGTACCTCTCCGTCGACTCACCCACCCGTTCTCTGCGGCCGGCTCACTACCAGGACACCACGGGCTTGGTGCTCGGAGGGGCCAGCCACCAGACCGGCCGCGAAGAGCAGACCTCCGGCTATTACCAGGACATCGAGGACTGGGCCCGGGCCACCTTCGACGTCCGGGCGGTGGACTACCGATGGTCGGCTCAGGACTACACGACGCTCGACTCGGTCCCCTACGTGGGCCGCTCGCCTCGGGCCGCCCGCACCTTCGTGGCCACCGGGTTCAAGAAGTGGGGCATCACCAACGGCACCGCCGCCGCCATGTTGCTGACCGACACCATCGGTGGGCGGGACAACCCATGGACCGAGGTCTTCGATGCCACCCGGATCGGAGGCGCCCAGAGCATCGCCAAGGCCGTCAAGCAGAACCTGCAGGTCGGCAAGGACTTCGTGAAGGACCACGTCGCCCGGCGCCAGGCTCCGTCGGTCGACGATCTGGTGCCCGGCCAGGCCGGCGTGGTGAAGATCGAAGGCCGTTCCGTCGGCGCCTACAGGGACGGGGCCGGCGCCCTGCATGTCGTCAACATCACCTGCACCCACTTGGCATGCACGTTGCGCTGGAACGACGCGGAGACCACCTGGGACTGTCCCTGCCACGGGTCCCGCTTCAGCGCCGAGGGCCGGGTCCTCGAAGGGCCGGCTGTCAAGGACCTCGATCGGATCGAGGTGGAGGGCGAATAGGGGCCGACATCGCTTTCAGCCGAGCGCCCAGGAGACCGCAGCCCGGCTGATCTCGGCCGGAACGACGTGTCCTCCCTCGAACTCCTCAAAGCGCACCTCGTGGCCCTCACCGCGAAGCCGCGGCACCAGGCGCCGGCTGGTCCTGTCGATGGGCAGCACTGGATCGGCGGTGCCGTGGCTGATGAACAGGCCGGGCGAGCCCCGAGACCGCCCTGGCGCGGCGAAGCCCGGTGAGAAGGCGATCACCGCCTTGAACAGGTCGCCGTTGGTGATGCCGAGGGAGAGGGCGTACGAAGCGCCGTCGGAGAAGCCGGCCACGAGCACCCGGTCCGGGTCCACGGCGTGACGCTCGAAGACCTGCGTCAAGGCACGGTCGACGAACTCGACGTCGGGCCCGAATCCCCCCAGCACGCCGTCCCAGGTTCGTCCCCGGGACTCGGGAGCGAGCAGGAGGAGCCCTGTCTCGTCCGCCTGGGCCATGAGTGGAGCCAGACCACCGCGGGCGTCACCACCCGCTCCGTGCAGCGCCACCACCAGGGCGGAAGGCTCGCCCTCCTGCCGGACGCGCGGCACGTAGACCAGGCCGTCTCGGGCCCCGCCCAGCCCGAGGGTCTGCAGACCGGGCGTCGCCGTCATCGCCACCCGATGGTCCCCGGGGCGGGCGTTGAGGCGTCCCCGTTCGGCCATGTCGTCATCCTCCTTGCGGTCGGCGGCCCGTGGCTCCCCGGTTCCCGGACCGCCGGGTAGCCGGCAGGCGGCCAGTCCGGCGAAGGTGCCCGCGCCCATGGCCAGCGTCCTCCGTCGGGACCAGACCGGCGTCATTGAGCCGGACCCGCGTCGCCAGGCCGGAGACCCGTCTTGCCTCCCGCCGGCCACAGTGTTAGCCCTGGCACGACTACGAGGAGGCGAGCGGTGGCCGGCGCCGAACCAGGGGAAGAGGTCAAGCTGCCATGGTGCACCTGTCACGGCGCCACGTCACCTTCCCCCATTGACGGCACGAAGCGGGGCCGACGTCCCTGACTGCGAGAGTGAGCAGAACGAGGCGGTACGAGCTCGAAGGCAGCATCTGCAGCGCCGCCTTTGCATCCGGGGATCGTTTCGTGGTCGGCCACTGGCGCACTTCACCACTCGGGCCGATGAGCGACGTCATGTGGGCGCGGCCTGACGGAGAGCGAGTCCTGCTGGCTGGCAGGCAGGACGTGGCTGACTTCGTGGGTGGCGTCTACCACTTCGACCGCGTCGAGGTCGTGGCCCTGACCGCCACCTTCGACGGGCGAAGTCTGGAGCTCGAGGCCGGTGACGTGGCCGTCACCATGCGGGGAGGGGCCGGATGGCGTCTGCCGTTGGCCGGCATACGCCCACCCTGGTTCACGCGATGGGTGGAGGGATGGATCGCCCGACCACTGCTGGGCGTCCGCACCTACGGGGTCAGCGCCACCGGAGTTCGCCAGTGGTACCGGGCCCAGGAGTACCGCCCGGTGGTAGAGGCTCGAGCCTCGCTGCATGGGATCGATCTCGGACCGCAGCGGCCCTTCATCGCGCCCGTGCGTTTTGGGTTCAGCGGTCCGCCCCGCCGGCCGTCCATGGTCAGGCTCCGATCGCTGCTGATCGATCCTCTCGGCCGCCTGGACGGTGTGGCCCAGCACCCGCCCTGAGGAAACCGACCTGAGCAAGCCCAACCTCACGGCGGCTGAGGCTCGAATCAGCCCGTTCGGGTGGCGTAGACGACGAGTCGGTGGTCGTGGGTGCCGTTCCTGAACCTCCCCGCGCAGGTGATGAGCGTCAGGTGGGACAAGCCGTCAGCGGAGGGTTCGGGCCGGGTGCCTGCGACGGGGCCGGCGCCGTAGATCCGGCTCAGGACGGCCGGATCGGCCGCTTCGTCGAGCGAATAGGTCTCCGAGTTGGTGACGGAGAAGCGGACGTCAAGTCCGCTGCGCGTGTCACGGACCACGATCGAGTCGCCAGGCCCGAGCCTGTCGATCTGAGCGAAGACGGCCGGGCGGCCACCGGGGCCGCTGATGTGGCCAGCGATCAAAGCGTTGCTGAGCGCCCCGGGGACAGCGCCGCCTCGATACCAGAACGCCTGCTGCCAGACGGGGTCCTTGGCCGGACCCATCGGCGCGTCCATGACGTCGTTCGCCGTGATCCCTACCCCCGCCACGGAGGCACGCACGCCGAGCGACGGCAGCTGCAGCTCCAATGCGACGGGCACCGGCCCGGCCCGCAGGTCGAGTTCGGGGTCGACCAGCGAGGCTGGAACGGCGAGGGGCGCGACGGGCTGCGGCCCGTCGGTTCGCGCGGTCGGCGCTGAAGGAGCGGGCGCACGAGCGCCCTTCGCTCGCGGTGAGGCCACCGGCCCGGTCAGGAGCGCCATCCCGATTACCACGACGATCAGGACCGTGAGGCGGCTCCCGGTCGATGTCAGCCGCCTCGTTGCCACGAGCGGCTCAGCGCTCCACCAGCGCCGGGCGGCGAGATCGCGCCTGCCGCCTCAGGGTCGCGCCTACCGTGGCGATCCCACCGAACAAGCTGGCGAGCAGCACCGCCACCCACGGGAAACCCTCCGCTTGCAACGGCGCGGCGCCGGTCCGAGGTGGGCCGACGACCCTCGGGAAGGCGGGACCCCCGGTAAGGGCAACCGGCACGGCCGGACCCCCGGAGATGGCAACCGGGGCGTCGGGAACCGGCGGGACCGGGGCAACCGGGACGCCAGGCGTCAACGCAGTGGGAATGTCCGGGAGCGCGACTGCCGTCGGCGTGCCGCCGCTCGGCGTGGTTCCGGTGGCGGCGGCAGGCGGCGCCGTGGTCGTCGTCGTCGGCTGCGTGGTGGTGGTGGCAGGCGGCGCCGTGGTGGTGGTGGTGGCAGGCGGCGCCGTGGTCGTCGTCGGGGGCGCCGTGGTGGTCGTAGTCGGGGGCACCTGCTGGGCGCAGGTCGGCGTGGTGAAGGTGTCGTTGTCCAGCGTCACCGCACCATTGCGGGCGAGGGCCCTCCCGTGCACGGTCACACCGCTCTCCACGGTGACTGAGGTCAGGGCCAGGATGTTCCCCCTGAAGACCGAGCCGGAACCGAGCGTGGCGGAGCTGCCGACCTGCCAGAACACGTTGCACTCCTGGGCACCGTTGATCAGGTTCACGGTGCTCCCGGACCCGGTGATGAGCGTCGAGTTGGTCTGGAAGATGAACACCGAGCTCGGGTCGCCCGCCCCATCGAGGGTCAGTGGTCCCGTGAGGCCGAGTGCTCCCTTGCTGGGTCCGGCGTACACGCCTCCTTGGAGGTTGAGGTTGACCAGATCGGCGGTGGTGGTGGCGTTGAGCGGCCGGCCGGCGGCATCCACGTAGGCGGCAGTCAGGTCGGATTGTGCCTGCTGCGCGGCCGCGTTGGTCGTGTCAGTCGTTGCCGGAGGAACCACGATCCCTGGTGGAAACCCCGTGATCGATGTTCCCGGCCAGAGCCCGAGACTGTTGTTCAGGACGGTGGCGTTGGTGTTGGTGACCGTCGAGGCTCCCAGGACCGAGTAGTTGGCCGCGGTCGCCAATGGAACGGTCGGCACGATCGCCGCGTTCGCACCGGTTCCGACCAGGAGCAGTACCGCCGCCACTACCGTGAATGCGATCAGGGCTGCGCTCTTCCGGCGGGCCACTGCAACGTGCGTAGTCATCAAAGAGCTCGTTTCGTACGAAGGAGGGCTGGGCATCGCCACCAGCAGCACCGCCGTCGAAGGGGGACTTGTCCCACCTACGTGACGATCTGTTGACCTGGTCCGACCAAGGCCGCCCGAGAAGCTCTCAGGCATCATCCGTGAACCAGCACGAGGGTGGGATGTCGCCACCCTTCCGGTGTTGTCGGCACGTAGGCGCCGAACCTGAGTTCCCTCCCGTACCCGTGGAAAGCTTCAGTGGTCGCCACCGGTATCCGATCCGTTGCCCCCGCCCACCCACGCTGTGCGCTCTGTCGATGTTGTCTTGGTGTCCAGCAAGGGCGTTGGGCACCGGCGAAGCCCAGGCGCGGAGGGGGCCCGGAGCGTGACAACCCGGGTGGCGGGACGACGGTTTTCCTACACTTGGAGACGCGATGACGAAGCTCACGATCGAGGTCGACGACAAGGTGGCCGGGCGTGTCAAGGAGCTGCGCCGGGAGCTGGCCGGGGAGAAGATGCAGAAGATGGCCGACGAGCGCCGCTCACGTGAGGGATGAGCGCCGGGCGGGTCCTGGTCGACACCGGCGTGCTCGTGGCTGTGGCCGACGCCGACGACCGCTGGCATGACCAGGCCAGCCCATGCTCGAGGTCCGCTCAGCTGACCAGCTCGTGCTCCCCGGCCCCGTGGCCGCCCAAGCGGCACCTCGGCAGGGTCCCTCTGCCGCATTGGCGCCTGACGTCGGCTTCTCCAGTGGGCCGTGAGGGAGTCGAACCCCCGACCTCTTGCGCGTCATGCAACCACGAGCCGTGTCGTCCTGTGGTGTCCAGTGTCGGAACGTGCCGCTGAGCAGGGCTTTTGCTGTCTTCCTTGTCCGGCTGATGCCGCCTGGTATCGCCCCTTTACCGGCAGTTGGTGATCATTCTGTGATCATTGGGCGGTGTGCGTGTGTGTTAGTTAGGTGGCCGGTTCGGGGATCAGTTCGAACGCGTCACAGTGGGCGGGGCGCACCACGCGGAAGTCGCGGTGGTCGAGCGTCGCGATGGCGGTCTGGTGGTGGCGTTCGGCGATGACGCTGGCGTCGGCGGCGTCGAGGCCCAGGTCGGCGTAGGCGGTGATGAGCTCGCTGATGCGTGCCCAGTCCTGGCTGGTGAGGGCATCGACCTGGATTTCGCCATCCGCGATGGAGCGGTAGAAGCCGCTTCAGCGGTGGCGTCAAGCTCTCGGCGAATCAGCCAACCGGCCTCGGTGACCACGAGTGAGGTGGTAACGAGCGGGCCGGGGTGGGCTTGGAGCAACGCCAGGCACTTCTGGTGATCGGGGTCGGCCTTGTCGGCGGTGGCGACGAGGGGGCCGGTGTCAACGATCGGCACTGTCGATGCCGAACCCGCCCTCAGCCAGGGTCTGCTCGGCATCCGCGGCCCGCCGGCCCGACGTAGACGATCCGAGCGCCGCGAAGCTGAGCTTGCGTCGTGGCTGCCCGAAACGTTCGGTCAGTACTTCGACCGCAACCTGCTCAGCGGTGACGCCACGGACTTAAGCTTCGGCGGCGAGACGCCCGGCGAGCGGCTCGGGAACCTCGACGGTCATGCTCATGGGCTCCATTGTGCCTCCGATCGGGCTTGCGTTCACCATGGCTGCCCGTCCTTCGGACACCCCGAGGTGGCGGAGGACATCGGGGTGGGGGCGGCGGATGGCTTGCTGGTCCGAATCGGCAACGGCCCGGAGAGCTGACCAGCGCCGGGTTGATGGACGCGCAGCAGCAGCCGGAAGTGGCGGTAGGCGGATAAGGCGAGCGGCTCGTTGTCGGGGAGCTCGTCGGGCCGAGCGCCGACCAGGACGCGCATGGCGAGCTACCCAACGATCACCTGCACCGTTCAGAGCCGTCGGGTCAGGCGTCGTCGTCGGGGCCGTGCCCACCGAGGGCCGGGTCGGCAGCCAGGTCGGCGTCGAGGGTGGCCTGGAACTCGTCCACGAGGTCGCCGGTGGTCATCCGCAGCAACAGCTCCCGGCCTTCGGGGGTGATGCGCGGGTCATCGACGGCATCCCCGAGGAGGCCCTCGACGTCCACTCCAAGCGGGCTGTCGAGATCAACGCCGCCGTGGCCGCCAAGGGATACGACACCTACCAGGCCCGTCAGGTGGCGGCCCGAAACACCCGCGGGACCAAGGCCCACACCCCGGTTGCCGACCTGGTCTCGCACTGGCAGGCCGAGCTGGGCGACGCCGGCTACCCCGTGGCCGAGCTCCTGTCCTCCGTGGAGCGGGCCGGAGCCGAGCGAGACCTGCGCCCCGAGCGCCTCAGGCAAGCGGAACTGGCCGAGCTCGTGGCCGAGGGCCTTGCGCCAGACGGCCCCCTCGCCACCCGCAAGGTGTTCTCCCGCAAGGACGTCATCGTGGCCGTGGCCCCCGCCTTGTTCGGCGCCCAGCCACTGAGCTCGACCGGGTGGTCGACGCCGTCGTGGCCGACCCCGAGACCATCCCCCTGCTGCACGTGGCCGGGGCCCAGGGAGCGGGCCTATGCGTGCGCCTCGGTCATCGCCGTCGAGGCCGCCATCGCGGACAGGGTGGCCGCCCAGGCGGGGCGATGCGACGCCGCCGCGGTGGCCTTCCCCGTCCTGGACCGGGCCATGTCCGAGGCCGAGGGTGCCCTCGGGGGTCGGGCACTGACCATGGGCCAGAGCGACGCCGTCATCGCCATGTGCACCTCGGGGCGGGGCCTGGACCTGGTGGTGGGGGTGGCCGGCTCGGGCAAGACCACCACCCTCAACGTGGCCCGGGCCGCCTTCGAGGCGGCCGGCTATGAGATGGTGGGCACCTCAACCTCGGGCCAGGCCGCTCGCACGCTGGGCCGCCAGGCCGGGATCTCCGAGTCCCGGACCCTGGCCTCGCTGCTGTGGCGCCTGGACCACGGAAGGCTTCGCCTCAGCGAGCGCTCCGTGGTCATCCTGGACGAGGCGGCCATGACCGACGACGCCGACATGTTGCGCCTCCTTGTGGCCACCGAGGTGGCCGGGGCCAAGGTGGTCATGGTGGGAGACGACCGCCAGCTGGGCTCGGTGGGACCGGGCGGAGCGCTGGGCGCCCTCCTCGAGCGCCACCCCGACGCCGTGCATGTACTCCATGAGAACGTGCGCCAGGCCGACCCCGAGGAGCGCTCCGCCCTGGCCGAGCTGCGCTCCGGGGGGGTGGAGGCAGCCGTGGCCTGGTACGAAGCCCATGACCGCATCCTGGCCTGGCCCACACGCGACCAGGCCCTCGACGCCGTGGTCGAGGCCTGGGCCGCCGATGTGGAGGCCGGGGCCGATACCGCCATGCTGGCCTGGCGGCGGGCCAACGTGGCCGAGCTCAACGCCCGGGGCCGGGAAGCCATGGCATCCAGGGGTTACCTGGGAGAGACCGAGGTGGAGGTGGGGGAGCGCCACTACGCCACCGGCGACTGGATCGTGACCCTCGCTCCGGGCGCGGAGGGTCAGCTGGTCACCAGTGAGCAGGGGGAGGTCATCGCCGTCGATCCCGCCAACCACTTCCTCACCGCCCGCATGGACGACGGGAGGGTCCAGGCCTTTGGTCCCGAGGACCTGGCACCGGACCGCCTGGCCCATGGTTACGCCCTTACCGTACACCGCAGCCAGGGAGCGACGGTGGACACGGCGCATCGCTTCGAGGACGGCGGGGGACGAGAGCTGGCGTATGTGGGCATGAGCCGGGCCCGGGAGCGCTCGGTGGCCTACGTGGTGGCCGACGACGTCGACCAGGCCCGAGAAGACCTGGTCCGGGACTGGAGCGCCCAGCGCCGCCAGCGCTGGGCCATCGACTCGGGCACCCCGGCCACCCACCCGCTGGCCGTGGAGCGAGACGAGGCGGCCCCGGCCGAGCTTCGCACGTCACTCAAGCGGGCTCGCCTCGGCGCTGAGCGCCACGCCGTGGCGGCCGCCATCCCCGCCGATGCGAGCTCCGAGCTGCTCGGGGTGGAGATCGACCTGGCTGCTGCCGAGCAGGCCGGCAAGGATCTTCGGGCCGGCCGGGGCCGCTACGAGCGGACCGACATAGGCCGGGCTGCCGCTGAACTAATGACGGCCCGGATCAACCGAGCACACGCCGAGCGCCTACGCCGCTTTCCCGAAAACCGGATGGCGCGAACGGCGCGCCTACCGGCGGGAGGCTGAGATCCGCTCCGAGCGGGAGGCTGATGCCTCTGAGCGCTTCGAGCGCCTGGCTGGACGCGAACGCGACCGCCTGGCTGGCGAGGTTGCCCGACTGGAGGAGCGCTGTGACGAGCTGACCTCGGCCAAGGTCGAGCGGGAGGACTGGCTGGAAGCCCACCCCGAGGCCAGCCGCCGCCTGGACCGCCTCGACGCGGAGCTGGCTGCCCTGGATTCGCAGCTCCCAGTAAACGGCGTCGATCTGGCCGACGGGTTCGACCTGCGCACCATTGAACTCGGGCTTCGCCCTGCTCCGGGGCTCGAACTTGGCCCCGACCTCGGCCCCGACCTTGGTATGGATCTCGGCATCGACCTGTAACGGTGCCTGATCACCGTGTGTCGCTGCTCTCAACGTCACAGTATGGTGGCGACTTCCCCCGTCGCCGCCAGTCGCTGGCACCGGTGAGCGACCCGTTCCTGCAGGCGAGAACGCTCCAGGGCATTCCGCGCTCCTCGGGGGGAGTGATGTCGGGCAGTGGGGGACTCAGTGTCTACGGTGCCGAATCGGGCGCGATGGTGTCCCCTCTGCCACCCGCCCGCCGCACGTCATTCTCGCGACTCAGCGCCATGGGGCCGAGGATGGCCCGCGGGTCATCGAGGACCTCGTCTGTTATCGGGTCCGAAGAAAGTTATCGGGTCCGAAGAAAGTGCCGTTCCCGAGCGCTCTCGAGTCGGCGCTCGCGCCAGGCGGCTGGCAAGCTGAAGCACGTGCGTGCGGCTGACCTTGCGAGAGAGCTCGGCGTCGATCCGAAGCGACTACGTCAGTGGCTCCGGGACAACTTTACTCACGAGCACAACGCTCCGTGGGATCTCACACCCGAGCAAGAGGCGCTGGCTCGCGAGAGATTTAGCGACAGGCGTGGCGCCCCATCTCGGCGTCCCGCGGCCTCGGACGACCATCCGTCGCGTCCTCGTAGTCGCGATCGAAGCGATGAGGCATACGTCATCGACCTCTCTGACGAGCTCCTCGGACGGAGAGCTCTTCGGCAACACCGGTTCTCATGGCTTGTCGGCGACCCCGGCAAGTCAGGCGTTCGTGCTTGCCTACCGGTCGACGCCTACTACCCCGATGAGGCCCTTGTCATCGAGTATCGGGAGCGCCAGCACTACGAAGCGACCCCGTTCTTTGACCGGCGCGAGACCGTAAGCGGTGTCGGGCGCGGGGAGCAACGGCGACGCTACGACGCTGTGCGAGAACGTGAGCTTCCCCTGCACGGGATCCGGCTCGTTGTGATCCGATCGACGGACCTGCATTGCGGTCGGCGCGGGCGCCTGCTTCGCGACCGTCGAGCCGACACCACTGTTCTCCGGGGCCTGCTCGTGCCCGGCGCAGCGCTGAGGTCGGCCGCGTCACCTTCGACGAGGTGCGCACCTAGCCGAACCGCGTGGGGACGGCGCTGAATTCATGCGCTGCAACGGTGCCGGAGTGGGGCGATCGTCACATAGCGAGCTGTTCGATGGCCAAAGGCGGAGCGGCAGCGGCACGCTCGACGCCCAAGGAGCCGTTTCCGCCCCACCAACCCTTCTTACGCGGGATGTATTGGTACCAGAAGTCTTGCCCGTAACCGGAACGGTCGGCCAAGGTGTTGA
>JAUJNQ010000010.1 GCA_030448025.1 Acidimicrobiales bacterium
CCCGCCTCCTTGGTGGCGGTGCGCTCGGCGTCGTTGAAGTAGGCGGGCACGGTGACCACGGCCTGGTTGACGGCGTCGCCCAGGTAGGCCTCGGCGTCGCGCTTGAGCTTCTGGAGGATGCGGGCGGAGATCTCCTGGGCGGTGTAACGCTTGCCGTCGATGTCGCCGGTGCGCCATGCCGTGCCCATCTGACGCTTGACCGAACGGATGGTGCGGTCGGGGTTGGTGATGGCCTGGCGCTTGGCCACCTCGCCGACCAGCACCTCACCGCCCTTGACGGCAAAGGCGACGACCGACGGCGTCGTGCGTCCTCCCTCGGAGTTGGGGATGACGGTGGGCTCACCGCCTTCGAGGACGCTGACGACCGAGTTGGTCGTGCCGAGATCGATGCCGACGGCTCTGGGCATGGTGATGGTCCTCCTGGAAGAAGCGTGCGCTGGTCGCCGCCCAGGGTAGCGCCCCCGACGAGGACCAACACCGAAGTTGAGTGCGTGATGCTCAATGAATGTACTAACCTCACGCCCTCGGAAGAGGCTAACGTCGATTTGTGCTGGCGGGCCCGTGCTCTACCGTCGGGGGCATGCCCATCCTCGTGCTGCTCCGTCACGGCCAGAGCACCTGGAACGCCGAGAACCGCTTCACCGGATGGCACGACGTCCCCCTCACCGACCTCGGACGGGAGGAGGCCCGCCGGGCCGGCCAGCTCCTGGCCCAGGCCCAGGTGGCGGTCGACGTGGTCCACACCTCGCTCCTACAACGGGCCATCACCACGGCCAACCTGGCGCTGGAGGAGGCCGGCCGTCTGTGGGTCCCCCAGTGGCGTCACTGGCGTCTCAACGAGCGCCACTACGGCGACCTCCAGGGCCGCAACAAGGCCGAGACGGCCGAGCGCTACGGCCCCGAGCAGGTCCACGTGTGGCGCCGGAGCTACGACGTGTCGCCCCCCCTGGTCACCCACGACGACACCCGTCATCCCTACCACGACCCCCGCTACGCCACCCTCGCGCCCGACCTGTTGCCCGCCGGCGAGTGCCTGGCCGACGTGGTCGCTCGCATGCTCCCCTACTGGCACGACGTGATCGCCGGCGACCTCCTGGTCGGCCGCCGGGTGCTGGTGGCGGCCCACGGCAACAGCCTCCGGGCCCTGGTCAAGCACCTGCGCCGCATCCCCGACGACGAGATCGTCGGCTTGGAGATCCCCACCGGGGTCCCCCTGGTCTTCGAGCTCGACGCCACCCTGGCGCCGGTGCACTTCGCCTACCTGGGCACGACCGCCGAGGCCGAGGCGCCGGCCCCGCCCGAAGACGAGCCCGACGACCCGGCCGACGCCTGACATGTCGCCGCCGAACCGAAGGCTCGTCGGTTCGCCATCTACTCGGTGGCCCGGCGGACCAGGATCAGGCTGCCGAGGATGGCGGCGATGGCCGACGCCGCCAGGATGCCGAGCTTGGCCGCGTCGGCCAGGGCCGGGTCGTCGAAGGCCAGACCGGCGATGAACAGCGACACGGTGAAGCCGATGCCGGCAAGGGTGGCCACGCCGACGAGCTGACCCCAGCCCACCCCGACGGGCAGCGTGCCCCATCGCAGGCGCAGCGCCAGCCAGGAGAAGGCGGCAATGCCCACCACCTTGCCCACCACCAGCCCCACGACGACTCCGGCGGCCACGGCGGCCGCCCCGGTGGGGGCCAGGGCGCCGGTCGAGAGGACGACTCCGGCGTTGGCCAGGGCGAAGAGCGGGACCACCACGAAGCTGGTGAAGGGGTGGAGTTGATGGGCCAGCCGCTCGGCCACCGAGACGCTCTCCTTGGCCAGGCGCGTCATGCCCACCAGCTCCTCCGGTGAGGGCTCGTCGGCCAGATCGCCGGCCCAGTCCCGGGCCACCGCGGCCGGGGTGAGCGGCGACGCCGGGGTCAACAGGCCCAGGACCACCCCGGCGATGGTGGCGTGCACCCCCGATGCCAGCGTGGCCAGCCACACCCCTGCGCCCACGGCCACATAGATCGGAACCCAGGTGACCTCGGCCCGGCGGAGGGCCACCACCACCATCAACCCGGCGCCGGCCACGGCCAGGGCGGCGAGGTCGAGGCCCGACGAGTAGGCCACGGCGATGACCACGATGGCGCCGATGTCGTCGACGATGGCCAGCGTCAGCAGGAAGAGCTTGAGGGATGCGGGCACCCGTCGACCGAGGAGAGCGACCACGCCGAGGGCGAAGGCGATGTCGGTGGCCATGGGGATGCCCCAGCCGTGGCCTCCGGGTCCGCCGGCGGCGACCAGCAGGTACAACAGGGCGGGCACCACCATGCCGCCGAGGGCAGCCAGCACCGGCAGGGCGGCGGTGCGGGGATCGCGCAGCTCGCCGTGGACCAGCTCGCGCTTGATCTCCAGGCCGATGACGAAGAAGAACAGGGCCATGAGGCCGTCGTTGACCCAGTGGCGCAGGTCCTCGGTCAGGCGGAACCGGCCCAGCTCGAGGGTCAACTCGGTCCGCCAGAGCTCCTCGTAGGACGCCTGCCACGGCGAGTTGGCCCACACCAGGGCGACCAGGGCGCCGACGAGCAGCACGATGCCGCCCGCCGACTCCGTGTGCAGGAAGTGCTGCACCGCCCGGGGCAAGCGGCGGCCGGGCAGGGCGGCGGGGGGAAGGGTCGGCATGGGGGCCTCCAGGCGCGGCGGACGGGCTCGCCGACCAGGCTTCCCGGCACTCCGGTTCCGACCTTACCCGCTCCGAGGCTCCGACCGCAGGGTTGGCGGTGGGTCAGGTGGCCTCCACCCATATGGAGAAGACGCCGTCCGACGCATGCGAGTCACCAGCGTCGAGGCTGAGCGGGAACTCGCTTCGCCCCAGCACGGGGAGACCGAGGTCGGCGGCAGGAAGGGCACCGAAGCCGTACATGCGAGCGGCAACCAGGCCGGCGGCGATGTCGAGGACGAGGACGCCCAACGGCGCGGCCAGGGTGAAGTAGGCGCCGCAGAGGATGGCGCTAGATGGCGTCCACCCCTTCTTCGCCCGTGCGGATGCGCACCGATCGTTCGACGTCGACGACCCAGATCTTGCCGTCACCGATCTTCCCCGACTGCGCCGCGCCGGTGATGGTGTCGACCACCTTGTCGGAGAGGTCGGCGTCGACGAGGACCTCGACCTTGATCTTGGGCACGAAATCGATGCTGTACTCCGTGCCCCGGTAGGTCTCGGTGTGGCCGCCCTGGCGGCCGAAGCCCTTCACCTCGCTCACGGTGAGGCCTTGGATGCCGACGCCCTTGAGCGCATCCTTGACCTGATCGAGCATGTGGGGCTTGATGATGGCGGTAATGAGTTGCATGTGGTTCCTCCCAGGAACTCTGACTCAGAGATGAACGTAGGTATCCGGCGTTTCCCGACCGTTGTCTAGGTGTTACACGTCCTACACCTCTTGCTCACAGAAAGCCGACACTTCCAGGAGGTAACCCCGGGAGCGCACGGTGTGGATGGACAGTCCCACCGCCGCCAGGCGGCGTCGGAGCCGCACGAGGTGCACGTCGAGGGTGTTGCGGGCATTGGTACCGGCCGGCCACCCGGCCCGGACCAGCGCATCACGGGAGATGACCGCACCCATGCGATCGAGCAGGATGGCGGTGAGACGCGCCTCCAACGGTGAAAGCGAGACCCACTCGGTCCCCACCCGCAGGACCCCCCCATCCAACGCCGGCGTGATCCCGAGGTGACGCCGACACCGCACGATGAGCTGCTCGGACCTGGCGCTCACGTCGACGTCATCGGCCGGGAGCCTTATCCAGTCCTCGAGCTCGTCCACTTCGTTGGGTGGAGGTGTCCCCTCGTCGAGCAGGAGGAGCCGGGGCCAGCGCTGACGACGCAGCCGCTCGCGCCGGGCCTTTTCATGGGGCCAGCGAATGTGGGCCACCTTCATGGAGCCGTAACCTAGGAAGCCTCTGTTGCCGGCCTGTTTCCCGCGTGTGAACGATCCTCACGCGTTCGGCCCCGGAGGTACACTCCCTCCCACGCGGGTGTAGTTCAGAGGCAGAACATCAGCTTCCCAAGCTGAGAACGCGAGTTCGATTCTCGTCACCCGCTC